>NZ_CP136864.1:0-2400000 GCF_045689235.1 Congregibacter variabilis
CGCCGGGCAAACGCTCCAGTGCCTCCATATCCTGCGGGACTGTGCCGTTGTGCTCGTCTATGAGAATTCTCGATAGCCCCGCGATAGCTTTGGACTTTTGCGGGGATAGTCCGCAGGGACGAATGTATTCACGAATTTCTTCTACGCTCAGATGAAGCATGGCCTGTGGTGTTGCTGCTCGCGCAAATAGCGCGGGGGTGACCTGATTGACGCGCTCATCCGTGCACTGGGCGCTGAGCAGAACCGCCACAAGCAGGGTAAAGGGGTCACTATGGTCCAGAGGTACCGGTGTTTCGGGATAGAGTTCCTGCAACCTTTGCAGAATATAGCGGGCACGCTCGGCTTTTAACATGTGCTGATGAGAGTCACTGGATTCAAGTTACAGTTACAAAGTCAGATGGTACGTACAAAGCTGGCGATGCGTTCGGCGGCTTCCACGCAGTCCCCAAGCTCGGCAACAAGCGCCATGCGGACTCGGCCGCTGCCGGGGTTTACTCCATCGACATCGCGTCCAAGGTAGCTTCCCGGGAGAACGAGTACGCCGGCTTCTGCATACAGGCGGCGAGTGAAGGTTTCATCGTCGATGGGGACTTTGGGCCAAAGGTAGAAAGCACCGCCAGGATCGTTCAATGCCAGTACCGGTTCGAGAATGCTGCGCACCGCGGCGAACTTCTCCCGATAACGATCACGGTTCTGTACAACGTGTTTCTCGTCACCCCAGGCGACAGTGCTGGCAATCTGATGGTGCGGCGGCATGGCGGAGCCGTGATAACCACGATAGCGCAGGAATTGGCTGATGATGCGCGCGTCGCCTGCGGCAAATCCCGAACGCATACCCGGCAGATTAGAGCGCTTTGACAGCGAGTGCATGCTGATGCAGTTGCGGTAATCAGTTAAGCCCATGTCTGCACATGCAGCTAGCAAACCCGTTGGTGCTGCCGACTCGTCGGGGTAAATTTCTGAGTAGCATTCGTCAGAGACCAGCACGACATTATGCCGCTGTGCTCTCTCGATGAAGCGCTGCAATAGGGGCTTGTCCATCACTGCGCCGGTAGGGTTCCCCGGAGAGCAAAGATAGAGGAGCTGCATAGCATCCCAGTCTTTCTCGCTAATCGCGTCGGGATCGGGAAGAAAGCCACCCTCGTCCTGGGTGTTGAGCAGCAAAGTTTGTGCGCCGGCCAGTAGCGCTGCGCCTTCATAGATTTGATAAAACGGATTTGGGCAGCCCACCAGCGCTCCTTGCTGGCGTCCAACACAGGTCTGAGCGATGGCAAACAGAGCTTCGCGCGTACCGTTAACCGGAAGTACCTGATCATTCGCATTTAAGGCTGGCAACCCATGGCGCTTGCTTAGCCACAGGGCCTGCGCTTCCCGCAATGCGATGTCTCCGCGGGTTGCAGGATATTTTGCCAGTAAGGCGAGATTTTCGGTGATGGCCTGCATGACGATTACAGGAGGCGCATGCTGCGGTTCGCCAACGGATAGTTTGAGTAGTTGGCGGTCCGCCGGTGGAGAGACTCCATCAAGGAGTACGGCAAGACGTTCAAAAGGGTAGGGCTTGAGCAAGGCCAGATCGGGATTCACGTTAAGCGGCCTCTTGGGCATCGAGTGTATTGCGAATTGCGTTCTGGATCTGCTCTGCCAGCGCCTCGTCGAGAATGGGTTGTTGGTGCATGTCGGTGACAAAGAACACGTCTTCTACGCGTTCACCAAGGGTCTGAATTTTGGCTGCCTCGCAGATGACTCCAAATTCCACAAAGACTTCGCCGATGCGCGCGAGTAAACCGGGGCGATCCAAGGAGATGACTTCTAATACCGAAACTTCACGTACGGGGTCGACGCGCATGCTGGTTTCTGTCTCCAGGCGGAAAGAACGCACGCGTCGAGGAGTCAGTCGAGACGTGATGCTGCCGGAGTCGGTTTCTGGTGATAGTTTGTCGCTTAGGTAGCTCGTTATGTGTCGCAGACGATCAACGTCGTCCACAGACTCACCGCTGGAATCCAGAACATAGTAAGTATCCAGACTCATGCCATCTCGGCCGTGGTAAATCCGCGCATCATGAATGCTTAGATTAAGTTGCTCGAGCCGCGAGCAGGTGCGCGAGAATGCACCGATGTCAAACTTGGCATAAATGAAGATCTGCGTGGTATTCGCTACGCTGGACTCAACTCCGTTGCGCACCAGCACCAGAGGATGGCTATGATCCTGGTGGCCAGCAATGGCCTCAGTGTGCCAGGCGATGTCCTCTGCTCTCTCTCGAAGAAAATAATCCTCGCCGCGCTCTTGCCACAGGGAGCTGAGTTCGCTGTCGGTAAAACCTCGATATTCGAGAATTTTTGCGGCCGCCTCGCGGGTTTCCTGAATCCATTCCTGCTTGTCCACCGGGTTTTCCAGACCCCGGCGAAGTGCACGTTTGCTTTCTGTATACAGTTGCCGCAGTAGGCTGCCACGCCAGGCGTTCCACAGTTTAGGGTTGGTGCCATTAATATCAGCGACCGTTAGAGCAAAAAGGTAATCAAGACGGTTTTGGTCTCCCACATGTTGCGCAAACTCCTGCACCACGTCGGGGTCCGAAATATCTTTGCGTTGGGAGACCGCAGACATAAACAGGTGGTTGCGCACCAACCATTCAACAAGGTTGCTGTCCCGACGACCCAGGCCGTGCTCCTCGCAAAAAACCCTGGCGTCTACGGCGCCAAGCTCTGAGTGATCTCCACCGCGACCCTTGCCAATGTCGTGGAACAATCCGGCGATGTACAGCAACTCTATTTTCGGTAGACGACGAGCAACCCGACTGGTGACAGGAAATCGCTCGTCGTTTTCTGGCTTCAGAAAGCGACGTATGTTTTCGATGACCTGCAGCGTATGTGCGTCAACTGTATAGCTGTGGAACAGGTCATGCTGCATCTGGCCAATGATTTGCCCATAGGCGGGCAAATAACGTCCGAGTATGCCGTAGCGGGACATCCGTCGAAGCTGCCGGGTCAGACGGTTGTTAGAGCGCAGGACTTCCAGGAACAATTGTTTGTACTGAGTGTTGCGCCGAAAATCATCGTCGATGCGGTGCCGGTTTTCTCGAATGAGTCGGATTGTTTCGGCAGCTATGCCCAGCGCCTGAGGGTTGTTGCCCGCATGCAGGAATACCTCCAAAAGCGCGCCGGGATATTCCTGAAAAATGCTATCGCGCTTGGCGCTCAGATAACCATTTCTAAGTTCAAACCAGTTGTTGATGTCGACGACTACGTCAGCGGTTCCCGCCTGGAGTACGGCCTGGTCAAAGCTGAGCATCAGGACTTCATTGAGCTGCGATAAGGCTAGCGCCCAGCGATAGTAGAGCTGCATAAATTGCTCTACCGCGAGTCTGTCGCCGTCTACAAATCCCCAGATGCGCGCTAGTTCCCTCTGGTGGTCGAACAGCAGGCGATCTTCTTCCCGGCCGGTAATCATGTGCAGGGCGTAGCGAACACGCCACAGAAACTCCTGCCCGTGAATAATCGTGGTTGCTTCTGCCTCGGTGAGGAACTGGTTATCGGTGAGCTCTGCAGCGGACTTCCAGCCAAAGTGCCTTTGGGCCAACCAGCCAATCAACTGCAGATCCCGCAGTCCGCCAGGAGAGCCCTTTACGTTGGGCTCCAGGCTATATTCTGTGTCACCGAACTTGGCGTGACGCGCTTCCTGCTCGCTGAGCTTGGCGCGAAAAAACGCTTCCGGTGGCCACATCTCTGTTGCCTGCGTGCCTTGTGCAACAGCGTCAAGGAGAGCCTGCTCACCGTGTAATAGTCGAGATTCTATAAGGTTGGTCAACACGGTGACATCGTCTTTTGCTACTGCAATGCACTCGTCAACGCTGCGGACACTGTGACCGATTTGCAGTCCGAGGTCCCAAAGTAGCGTCAAAAAGCTTTCGAGGCGTTTGCTGTCCGCGTCGTTGTCACCGTCGCGAAGTATCAGCAGGTCAATGTCTGAGTGGGGGTGCAGTTGACCGCGACCGTATCCGCCCACAGCGACCAGCGCTATCTGGGTATTTGGAAGTTTAAGTGCCTGCCAGCTGTGGCGCAGCACATCATCGATCAGCGCTGCGCGCGCACGCAATAAGTCCCCGGCACCGCGTCCATCGCGAAACTCTTGGTCCAATTGCAAAGATGCTTGTTGCAGGGCGTTACGCAGCGCCGGGATGAGCCCTAGCTCGGCTTGCTCTTTAAGGAGCGCCGTCAGCTCAAGTGTTGAGGGGTTCTCTACGACTGCTGCGTCCATGGGCGATCAGATAGTTTCGTCGCTGCGGCGAGTGAAGATTTCGCAGCCATCTTCCGTGACACCCAGGGTATGTTCCCACTGAGCAGACAGACGTCCGTCCCGCGTGGTGACCGTCCAGCCGTCCCGGGCATTCAGTTTGGTATGCCGTTTTCCGGCATTGATCATTGGCTCTATGGTAAAGGTCATGCCCGGCTGTAGAACAAGTCCGGTATTCGGGCGTCCGTAGTGCAAGACCTGCGGGTCTTCGTGAAAAACCTGCCCAATACCGTGGCCGCAGTATTCGCGAACCACCGAGTAATAGTTGCTTTCGGCGTACTGCTGAATGACGCTACCGATGTCACCCAGGCGCGCACCGGGTCGCACCAGAGCTATCGCTTTATACAGGCATTCCTGAGTTATCTGCATGAGTCGCTCGGCATGCGCTGGTACGTCGCCGACGCCGACCATGATGCTGGTGTCGCCGTGATAGCCATCCTTAATCACGGTGACATCGATATTGATGATGTCGCCATTGCGGAGCTTTTTACTGTCCGATGGTATTCCATGGCACACAACTTCGTTGATTGACGTGCAAATGGACTTTGGGAAGCCGTTGTAATGAAGGGGTGCGGGAATCGCATCCAGTTTGCGGGTGATGTACTCGTGACAGATCTTGTCCAACTCGCCGGTGGTTACTCCGGGAACAGCGTGAGGACGGATCATTTCCAGGACCTCGGCTGCCATAGCGCCCGCGACGCGCATTTTGGCGAACTCTTCTTCGCTTTTAATCGATACAGACATGGATGACTCTTTAACGTTGAACGACCATGGACTGCGCAATTGGCCGGAGAGCAAAAACGCGGCATTGTAGCCTAACTCTGGCTCGGGAACACCCAGACGACGGTTTTTCTGGAGTTGCGCTGCTGTCTATGCTATAAAGCGCGCCGCCGTATTTGGGGCGTATCCCAAACGGCTAATGACGCCCGCATGCCACAACCTTCTGCAGGGTGCCCTCAAGACACGTCCAAGCGCGTGTTTCAGGGGTTTGCAGCTGGGGTGTGCGGAAGACTAACCCGTTAAAAAATCAGGTAATTTATGTCACAAGTAAGCATGCGCGACCTGCTCCAGGCCGGAGCACACTTTGGTCACCAAACCCGCTACTGGAACCCCAAGATGGGTCAGTACATTTTTGGCGACCGCAACAAAATTCACATTATCAACCTTGAGTACACCGTTCCTGCCTTCAACGAAGCGCTGGACATGGTTAAGCGATTGGCTGCATCTAAAAACAAAATCATGTTTGTCGGCACAAAGCGTGCTGCGGGCAAGATCATGAAAGAACAGGCCGAGCGAGCTGGTATGCCTTATGTCAGCCACCGCTGGTTGGGCGGCATGCTCACCAACTACAAGACTATCCGTGCATCTATCAAGCGCTTGCGGGAACTTGAGGCTCAGCAGTCGGACGGCACTTTTGCGGCGTTGACCAAGAAAGAAGCCCTCATGCGTGCTCGTCAGATGGAGAAGCTGGAGCGCAGCATCGGCGGTATCAAGGATATGGGCGGTCTCCCGGATGCGCTTTTTGTTATTGATGTTGACCACGAGCGCATTGCGATCACCGAGGCTAACAAGCTGGGTATCCCCGTTATCGGTGTTGTCGACACTAACAGTGATCCGGACGGCGTTGATTACGTAATTCCAGGCAACGACGATGCGATCCGGGCTATCAAGCTTTACGTTACTGCGGTTGCCGATGCTTGCATCGCCGGCAAGGTAGAAGCTGGCGGCGCTGCGCCTGTGGTAAAGGATGAGTTTGTTGAGGAAGCTGCGGCCGCTGAGCCTGCAGCTGCAGAGGCGGCTCCTGCGGAGCCAGCTGCGGCTGTAGAAGAAACTCCAGCTACCGACGCCTGATCTCTGGCTTCGGTCAGATCATCCATCGTTAAATGAATATCCAACCGGGCGCCGTTAGTCGGCGCCCCATCGGGAGAATATTGCATGTCAGCTTCACAGGTTAAGGAACTCCGTGAGCGCACAGGCTTAGGCCTGCTCGAGTGTAAAAAAGCACTGAGCGCCGCTAATGGTGATATTGACGCGGCTATCGAAGAACTGCGTAAGTCCAGTGGTATGAAGGCCGCTAAGAAAGCGGGTCGTACCGCAGCAGACGGCATTGTTGCTGCACGGGTTGCCGATGACGGCAGCTACGGCGTGCTGGTAGAAGTAAACAGCGAAACCGATTTTGTTGCCCGCGATGAGAGCTTCCTTGCTTTTGTTTCGCAGGTGGTGGATCGCGCTTTTGAGACCCGTGAGACAGATGTCGCTACGCTCATGGGCGAAGGCCTTGAGCAGGCTCGCGAAGCCTTGGTTCAGAAGATCGGCGAAAACATTGGCGTGCGTCGCATTGCTCTAACCAGTGCGGACAACGGCGTTGTTGGTGCCTATGTCCACGGCAACAACCGTATAGCAGTTCTGGTTGAGTTGCAGTCCGGCGATCAGGATTTGGCGCGAGACGTGGCAATGCACGTTGCCGCGGTAAATCCACAGGTTGTGCAGCCATCTGATATGCCCGCAGAGCTGGTAGAGAAGGAAAAAGAGATCTACACAGCGCAGGCACTGGATTCTGGTAAGCCCGCTGAAATCGTTGAAAAGATGATTGGTGGTCGAATCAAGAAGTTCCTCGCGGAAAATAGCTTGATTGATCAGGCCTTCGTAAAAGACCCTGATGTCACAGTGGGTAAGCTCGTCAGCAGCGCCGGTGCGTCGGTGGTGTCTTTCTCTCGCTTTGAAGTGGGAGAGGGTATAGAGGTCGAAACTGTGGATTTTGCTGCAGAAGTTGCAGCGCAGCTGAAGGGCTGATTGAAATTCAGAACATCGAAACGGGGCTCAGGCCCCGTTTTTTGTATCTGCGAGGCGGATTCTGCACCGCGCGGGTCAGGATTTTTAGTAGACTTGCGCGCTGGGAGGAACATTAATGAGTAAGACAAGCGTCGAGAAGAAGTACAAGCGGATATTGCTGAAGTTGAGTGGTGAAGCTCTAACCGGCAGTGAGCGCTTTGGCATAGATCCAAAGATATTGGATCAGATGGCTCTGGAAATCGGTCAATTGGTCGGTATCGGTGTGCAAATAGGCCTTGTCGTCGGTGGCGGCAACCTGTTTCGCGGCGCGGCCTTGCAGGCGGCAGGTCTGGATCGCGTTACCGGAGACCATATGGGAATGTTGGCAACGGTAATGAACGCCCTGGCGTTGCGTGATGCCCTTGAGCGTTCCAATATTGCCACTCAGGTTATGTCGTCGATCCCCATGAGTGGCGTGGTCGATCATTACGATCGCAGAAAGGCGATCCGCGCGTTATCCAACGGCGACGTGGTGATTTTTTGTGCGGGAACGGGTAACCCCATGTTCACTACTGATTCCGCAGCCTGTTTGCGCGGCATTGAGGTAGAGGCAGAGGTGGTGTTGAAGGCGACAAAGGTCGATGGCGTGTATTCCGCGGACCCCATGAAGGATCCGGATGCCGTTCGCTATGATCGCCTGACCTACGACGAAGTTCTTGATCGGAAGTTGGAGGTGATGGATCTCACAGCTATTTGTCTGTGCCGTGATCACCGTATTCCCCTGCGCGTGTTTGAGATGGATAAAGCTGGTGCTTTACTCAATATCGTCCGCGGGGGCGATGATGGAACGCTGATAGAATAGACCATTAGTTTTTTGGAGGAGCAGCAGTGCTCGAAGATATTCGTAAAGAAGCCGATGCCAGGATGCAGAATAGCCTGGAAGCACTCGGCACAAATTTCAATAAGATTCGCACTGGCCGGGCGCACCCGAGCCTACTGGACGGTATTAAAGTGTCCTACTACGGCGCAGATACACCGCTGAGTCAGGTTGCTAACGTCAATGTCGAGGATGCGCGAACCTTGTCTCTCACGGCTTGGGATCGATCCATGATTCCGGACATCGAGCGGGCGATCATGAAGTCAGATCTGGGTTTGAATCCGGCGACGGCAGGAGAGGTTATTCGTATTCCCATGCCAGCACTGACCGAAGAGACACGCAAGGGATACATTAAGCAGGCGCGTAGTGAGGCCGAGGCGGCTCGAGTATCTGTGCGCAATGCTCGGCGTGATGCCATGGGTATGCTTAAGGAACTGGTCAAAGACAAGGAGATAGGTGAGGACGACGAGCGTCGTGGTCAGGATCAGATCCAAAAGCTCACCGATAGTTTTGTCGCGCGCGTTGATGAAATGCTGACGGCAAAAGAAGCGGATCTTCTCGAAATCTAAGCGCCCATGGTTGCTAGCAGCGAAACAGCAGATCCCGGATCACGATCGTCGGATACCCAGACGCCGCGACACGTTGCCATCATTATGGATGGCAACAACCGCTGGGCGCGAAAACACTCGCTGCCCGGGGTAGCGGGGCACCGCGCCGGTGTTGAAGCCGTTCGCGGGGTGATGCGTGCCTGTCGTGAGAGCGGTGTCGAGGTTCTAACACTGTTCGCCTTTAGCTCAGAAAATTGGTCGCGGCCACTGCCCGAAGTTCGTGCTTTGTTGGCTTTGTTGTCTCGATATCTGCGCACGGAAGTAAAGCAGCTCCACGAAGACAATGTCCGTCTGCGTTTTATTGGTAAGCGGAGCCGGTTCAGCGCGGGCTTGCAGCGACTGATAGCTCATGCTGAGACAGTGACGGCAAATAATACTGCAGCCACGGTGATTATCGCGGTGGATTATGGCGGGCAGTGGGATATCACGCGAGCTGCACAAGAGCTTGCGAAGCGCGCTCAGCAGGGTGAGCTAAATCCCGAAGACATAACCACCGAACTCGTGCAAAGCACATTGTCACTTGGCGGTTTTCCGCGTCCGGATTTGTGTATCAGGACCGGAGGTGATGCGCGTATCAGCAATTTCTTACTGTGGGATTTTGCCTACAGCGAGTTTTACTTTACTCCGGTACTATGGCCGGATTTTGGTGAGCTCGAGTTTGCCCGTGCACTGGCAGACTACGGTAAACGTGAGCGGCGCTTCGGTGGCCGGGGTGAGCCTGATGGAATAGTATCCGGCGGATCGTTGGATGCTTAAGCAGCGGGTTTTGACTGCCGTGCCTATGGCCGGATTGTTTCTGGCTGGCGCGTATTGGTTGCCAACGTGGGCACTGGCTGCAATTTTTGTGGTGATTATTGCGCTTGGCGCCTGGGAATGGGCGCAACTTGCAGGATTGACTCACACACGCTCAAAAGCCCTTTACGTGATTCTTGTTGTTTCCTGCGCCTTTGCCCTTTACCGCTACGCGGGAGATGGCAGCGACTTTTCGCCAGAGCTGGTTCAGCCCGTTGTGGGGCTTGCTTGCCTGTGGTGGTGTTTTGCGCTGCTTTGGGTGAAGTCCTACCCCGCCAGTGCCGGGCTGTGGAATAGCCGCCTGGGGCGTTCTTTTATGGGTGTGCTGATTTTAGTGCCAGCGTGGTTCGCCGCCGTATACCTGCTGAATATCGAAGCCCGAAGTGCTGTTATGGTGGTCCTTGTGCTGATTGTTGCGGCGGCAGATATCGGCGCCTACTTTACCGGCAAGTCCTTTGGTCGACACGCGCTGTCCCCGCAGGTGAGTCCCGGAAAAACCTGGGAAGGTTTCTGGGGGGGCGTGTTAGCGGTAGCTATTTTGAGCGTCCTTATTTGGAGTCTGCTGCCCGAGCGTTTTGATCACCTTAGCCTTACGGCTATTTTAGTGGTGGCGCTGGTCACGGCATTCGCCTCAGTGCTGGGTGATTTAACGGTTAGCATGGTCAAGCGTGTAGGCGGTGTAAAAGATTCAAGCAGCATGCTGCCGGGTCATGGTGGACTTCTGGATCGGCTTGATAGCCTCTGTGCTGCTACGCCGACTTTTGCTCTTGGCCTCCTTATGGTCGGCTTTTAATGATTAATAATGGTGCGTCCGAGCGGCAACGAGTCGCTGTGCTGGGTTCCAGTGGATCGATCGGTGTTAATACGCTTGATGTGCTGTCACGCCATCCCGACCGATACGAGATTTTCGCGCTCGCTGCGCGCAGCTCTGTGGACACAGTTTTTGAGCAGTGTCGTAAATACCATCCCCGCTACGTACTTTTAACGGACGATGCGGCCGCGGCGACCTTAGCTAAGCGCCTGGCCGCCGATGCAGCATTGGACACCGAAGTCTTGGCGGGCCAGGCGGCACTGGAACAAATAGCCGCCCACGCTGACGTAGATATTGTGATGGCGGCTATCGTCGGGTCCGCGGGCATGGCCTCGGCTATGGCGGCGGCGCGAGCGGGCAAGCGCCTGCTTTTGGCCAATAAAGAGGCACTCGTTACCGCTGGAAGCTTGCTGATGCGGGCGGTGCAAGACGGCGGAGCGACATTGCTACCCGTGGATTCTGAGCACAACGCGATTTTTCAGTGTTTGCCCGCCGACTCTCGGGCGCGTCCGCAGCTTGCAGGTGTCTCCGGACTCATTCTTACCGCCTCTGGTGGTCCGTTTCGTGGCAAAAGTCGCGAGTTCCTGGCCAAGGTTACGCCCGAGCAGGCCTGCGCCCATCCCAACTGGGATATGGGACGCAAAATCTCTGTAGATTCCGCGAGTCTGATGAACAAGGGACTTGAGTTGGCAGAAGCGTGCTGGTTGTTTGGCTTACCCGAAAAGCAGGTCGAAGTGGTTGTGCACCCCCAGAGTATTGTGCACTCGCTGGTGCGCTATACCGATGGGTCGGTTCTGGCGCAGCTCGGCGAACCTGACATGCGCACGCCCATAGCCTGTTGTCTGGCGTGGCCCGAGCGTATTGACGGAGGCGTCAAAGCGCTGGATCTCGTGGCAGCAGCGCGCCTGGACTTTGAGCCGCCGGATATGAATTTGTTTCCCTGTTTGCGCATTGCTCGGGAGTGTATAGCCAGCGGTGGCAGCGCCATGGCGGTCTGTAATGCCGCCAATGAGATAGCCGTAGCAGCCTTTTTGGACGGCGAGATCGGTTTTATTGATATTGCCGCTGTGATCGAAGCAAGCCTGGCTGGTTTACCTCTTATTGAACCTCAGAGCCTCGCTGAGGTCGAAGAAGTAGATCGGCAGGCTCGTGCCTTTGCGGATCAGTACGTCAAGAATCATCGCCATTCGATCAGCTATCAACAGTCAGCGAGCCCTCGGGCGAGTGCAGGAGTAGTAAAGGTTTGATAGATATTCTGTATAGCGTGGGCATTACCCTGGCGACGCTCGCAGTGCTTGTTGCGGTTCACGAGTTCGGTCATTTTTGGGTCGCCCGTCGCTGTGGTGTAAAGGTGCTGCGCTTTTCTATCGGCTTTGGCAAGCCATTGCTGCGCTGGAGTGACTCTCTGGGTACTGAGTATGCGGTCGCTGCTATTCCCCTTGGCGGCTACGTAAAAATGCTCGATGAACGCGAGGGCGAAGTCGATCCCGATGAATTGCACCTTGCCTTTAATCGAAAGCCCGTGTTGTCACGGATCGCTGTGGTCGCGGCCGGACCTCTGGCAAATTTTGTGCTGGCAATCGTCGCCTACTGGGCCCTCTTTATGGCCGGTGAGAGTGGCTACGCGCCGGTTATCGGTGCGGTAGAGACCGGATCTGTGGCGGAAGTGGCTGGGCTGGAGCCCGGGCAGGAGATAGTTTCTATTGATGGACGTGAAACGCCCACCTGGCAGGCTGTGTCTTTTCGCCTGTTGGAGCGTATCGGTGATAGTGGTCCCATCCTGTTTTCGGTGCGCTATCCAGGCTCGGATGTGGTTTACGAATCCCAGGGCCAGCTAAATCGCTGGTTGTCCGGGGATGAAGAGCCAAATCTTCTCGGTGGTCTCGGATTGACTCTGTACATGCCACCTATTGTCCCGCTTTTAGACGAGATTGTGCCCGACAGCCCCGCAGACAGAGCCGGCCTTAAAGCCGGTGACAGGATTGTGTCTACCGATGGTGTACCCATGGAGCTTTGGGAGAACTGGGTAGACTACGTGCGTTCGCGCCCGGGTGAGAGCATGACGGTGCTACTTATGCGCGATGGCCGTGAGTTGGAGCTGATGCTGACGCCGGAGACATCCACCACCTCTGAGGGCGAGATTATCGGACGCGTGGGTGTGGGGGTTGCACTGCCGGAAATGCCCCAGAGTCAGCGTCGTGAGTTTCATCGGGGGCCCTTGGAGGCTCTGGTGGCCGGTGGGCAGCGCACGGGCGAAATGGTGAGTTTTACCGTCAACTCCATGGTCAAAATGGTTCAGGGTTTAATCTCACCGAAAAACTTGAGTGGCCCCATTACCATTGCTAAAGTGGCGACCGCTTCGGCCAAGTCGGGTCTGGAGTCCTACATCGGTTTTCTTGCGCTGCTGAGCATCAGCCTCGGCGTGCTGAATCTCTTGCCTATACCTGTGCTGGATGGCGGACATTTGCTGTATTACAGCATTGAGCTTGTGGTGGGTAAGCCGGTACCGGAGCGTGTGCAGATGGTGGGTTATCAGGTCGGACTGTTGTTAGTGGTCAGTCTCATGGTATTCGCTCTATATAACGATTTTTCGCGCCTTTCCTAGTGCGTAGATGGAGATTCGCTGAGCGCTCAGGGCGCGTGGCAAATATAAATTGACGAAAGTAGATAACAAGACTTTGGTGGCTGTGGCTTCCGGAGATAGATTTGTCGCCTCCAGCCAGCGCACCCGCAGAAGTGCTGGCGCTGGAGCTGCGATCCTCATCTTCTCCTGGTTTGCAATGCTCGTGTCTGGCGCGGCCTCAGGGCAGGAGCCAGCGGCAGGCGCTGGTGGAGCACCTCAGGCCGTGTCAGCGCAGGGTTTTGTGGTATCCGATATTCGTGTTGAGGGTCTTCAGCGCATTGCCGCGGGCTCAGTATTTGCCTCCATGCCCATTGGCGTAGGCGATGTTGCAAACAGCGCGTCTATTCGCAGTGCCGCACGCTCGCTGTTTGCCACCGGTAACTTTGACGATATTCGCATTGGACGTGATGGGAGCGTTTTGGTGGTCGTGGTTGCAGAGCGTCCGAGCATCAGTGAGATCACCATCGACGGTAACAAGGCAATCGAGACTGAAGCTTTGTTGGATGGCCTAAAAGGCGCTGGTTTGTCGGTCGGTCAGGTGTTCCAGCGCTCCACGCTTGAAGGCATGCAGCTGGAGCTTCAGCGCCAGTATGTGATTCAGGGGCGTTACGACGCCGCTATTGAGGCAGAAGTAATCCCGGAGCCTCGGAACCGGGTCGCCATTAATATCAATGTGGACGAAGGCACCGTTGCTGCAATCAAGCACGTGAATGTCGTTGGCAATAAGGTGTTCACCGACGAGGAACTCAAGGACTTTTTCGAACTCAAGACGACGGGTTTGCTGTCCTTCTTTACCAATGATGACAAGTATTCCCGTGAAAAGCTCACGGGTGATCTGGAGAAACTGACGTCCTACTACATGGATCGTGGCTACCTGCAGTTTGAAATAGAGTCTACGCAGGTGGCGGTCTCGCCTAACAAGGAAGAGGTCTACATTACGGCGAACGTGATCGAGGGTGAGAAGTTCACAGTCAAAGAGGTCGATCTGTCGGGCGATTTGGTGTTGCCTGAATCTGATTTGCGTCGTTTTGTTCTTGTGCGCGAGGGCCAGACCTTTTCCCAGCAGTTGGTTACCTCAACAGAGGACTACCTGACGCGAAGATTGGGGAACGAAGGTTACAACTTTGCCAAGGTCACCGGCATACCGGAGTTGAACGAAGAAGATAATACGGTGGGCATCAAGTTCTTCGTAGATCCGGGAAAGCGTACCTACGTGCGGCGTATCAGCTTCAAGGGAAATACACGCACCGCTGACAGCGTGCTTCGGCGCGAGATGCGTCAAATGGAAAGCGCTCCGGCTTCGGCCGCCGCAATCGAGCAGTCACGTATTCGACTTCAACGTTTGGGCTTTTTCAGCAAAGCTGAGGTGGAAACACCGGAAGTGGCCGGCCATGACGATCTTATTGATGTGGAATTTACCGTAGAGGAACAGACCTCGGGAAGCATCGGCGCAAGCCTTGGCTTTGCACAACAGGCGGGACTGATTTTAAGCCTCAATTTGCAGCAGAATAACTTCCTGGGTACGGGCAAGCGCGTAGGCATTAATTTGTCGTCATCGCAGTTCCAGGACCTGTACAACTTCAGTTACACGAATCCTTATTACACTGAAGACGGCGTTAGTCGCGGCTTCAACGTATTTTTCCGTTCTACTGACTTGGCCGAGGTGAACGTAGCCAGCTACACCACAGACACCTGGGGCGGCGCGATTAACTTTGGCTATCCGATTAAAGAAACGGCGCGCCTGGGCTTCAGTTTTGGTTTGGCGAAAACAGATATCACAGCAGGCCGCTTTGCGGTACAGGAGATCAAGGCTAGTCCTCGGCTGTTGCAGGGTGTTGAGAATTTTTACGAAAGCACCCAGCTGGCTGATGGCAGCTATGCTGGGCCAGAGGTGATTCAACCACTTGCAGATTTACCCCTTAGCGCCCTGACCATACCGCCGGAGCTGGGGTTTCTTGATGAAAATGGTGATTCTTATCTGAATTGGACGATTACCAGTAGTTGGAGTCAGTCGACTCTTAACCGCGGACAGATGGCGACCAGAGGTGCAGCGCAGTCTGTTGCCTTGGAAGTGTCCATGCCGGGTTCGGATCTTGAGTTCTACAAGCTGACCTATCGTGGAGAGGTGTTTTATCCCATCAAGAACGATTGGATTTTGCACTTCCGCTCGGAATTCGGGTACGGAGATGGATACGGAAAAACCACGGAACTGCCGTTTTATGAGCACTTCTTTGCCGGCGGTTTCGGTTCGGTCCGGGGTTTTGAGGTAAACACCCTGGGGCCTCGAAGTACGCCTCCAAGCATCTATACCGTCGATCAGCCCGCGACGGCCGTGGATGAGAATGGCTCGCCTGTCGAAATTGGTGGACCGGACGGCCGGCAGTTTGGCTATCAGCTGAATTCCGAGACCGGAAAGTTAGATTTTGAGACCTTCCAGCAAAATCGTCGTGCGGCGCCATTTGGCGGTAACGTGCTGGTCGAGGGCAGCGCCGAGCTTCTCTTTCCCCTGCCTTTCCTGAAAGACCGCAGTCGGGTTCGATCGGCGTTCTTTATTGATGTGGGTAACGTGTTCAACAATAATTGCGGTATTAATCAGCCCAATTGTTTTGATTTCGACGCTGCAGAACTGCGGTATTCTGCAGGTGTTGGTGTGACTTGGTTGAGCGGGTTTGGCCCGCTTACCTTCGCTATAGCGAAGCCTTTGAACGCTTCAGAAATCGATCGTGAAGAAGTATTCCAGTTCACTCTGGGACAGAGTTTCTAGTTTTTTTCTCCAAGGAGTAATTGTTGTGATCAAGAAGACTTTAGCCATTCTTGCCCTCGGTATCGCGATGACGCCACTGGGTGTGCTCGCACAGGGTAAGGTTGCTGTCGTAGACCTTCAGGCGGCGATCTTGCAGTCCGATGCAGCGCAGCAGCGTCTTGACGGTGTTCGTAACGAGGAAGGCTACAAGGCCGACAAAGAAGAATTTGACCGGCTCCGTGAAGAGCTGGACAAACTCGTACGTGAGTTTCAGAAAGACGCAGCCGTTATGAGCCAGGAACAGCAGGACACTTCGCGCCGACGTTTGGCGAGCAAGCAGGCTGATCTGGAGCACGTAGGCGGCAAGTTACAGCAAGCCGAGCAGGCAACGGGACAGGCTCTGTTACAGGAAATGTCTCCCATGGTTCAGGAAGTTCTGCGCGAGCTTATTGCCACGGAAGGTATTGGCTTGTTACTCCAGCGTACCTCGGTTATCCACGCTGACCCCGGTTACAGCATCACCGCCAAGGTGACTGACAAGCTTAATCAGCTCTCCGCGGCTAACTAGACTCCAGGCGTGGTAACCCTCGGCGAATTGGTAACACTATTAGGGTGTGAACCAGGATCCGTCGATACTAGCATTGAGCTTGATCGCATAGCTCCTCTGGGTCGGGCCGGTCCTCGGGAACTCGCGTTTATTGCTGAGCCTCGGTACCTGAGCACTTTGAAGTCATGCACGGCTGCCTGCGTGTTACTCAAGCCTGAGTGGCAAGGGGATAGTCCTGTTCCGAGTCTTGGCGTGGCTGATCCCTATCTTGCCTACGCCAGAGTCTCAGCACTTTTTGATCTCGGTCCCGCACCCGAAGCTGGTGTTCACCCCGGCGCATTTGTGGATGCTTCTGCGTCTATACCTGCCAGCGCCAGTATTGGTCCCGGTGCCTGTGTCGAGGCAGATGTGGTGCTGGGCGAGAATGTGGTGCTCAGTCATGGTGCCCACGTAGGACGTGGTGCCAAGTTGGGGGACAACTGTCGCCTCTGGCCCGGTGCTGTGCTCTACCACGGTGTGGTTTTAGGGGATGACTGTGTGGTGCATGCCAACACTGTCATTGGGGCAGATGGTTTTGGCTTTGCGCGTCATTCTGATGGTTGGGAGAAAATCAGCCAATTGGGGAGTGTTCGTATTGGTAATCGCGTCGATATTGGTGCCGGGGTGACGATTGATCGTGGTGCTCTTGACGATACAGTGATCGCAGATGACGTGATTATCGACGATCAGGTGCATATCGCCCACAATTGTGTCATCGGCCGCCGTACAGCCATCGCCGGTTGCGTGGGTATGGCGGGCAGCACGGTAGTTGGCGAAGATTGTACATTTGCCGGACAGGTCGGAGTATCCGGTCATCTCAAGATTTGCGACAATGCACACTTCACGGGGCAGGCTAAGGTCGCCAGAAAGGTCGAGGAACCTGGCAGCTATTCCTCCGGAACGCCACTGGAGGCAACACGGCAGTGGCGCAAGAATGCCGTCCGTTTTGGGCAGCTTGATGCCATGCATCGCCGCCTGGTGAAGCTTGAGGCCAAACTGGATGCGCTGGGTGAGGCAGCCAGCGACGACGATTAGCGCTTAATTTTCAAACAGAGGGATTACGGACTTGAATAATGACTGTCTAATGGACATATCGGACATCCGTGAGCACCTCCCGCACCGTTATCCATTTTTATTAGTCGATCGTGTTGTTGAGCTTACTCCCGGTGAGTCGATCGTTGCCTATAAAAACCTGAGCATAAACGAGCCGTTTTTTGATGGGCATTTCCCCGGGAACCCTGTTTTCCCAGGGGTACTGATGCTGGAGGCCATGGCTCAGGCTGCGGGAATACTCGGCTTTAAAACCATGCAAAAGACACCGGCTGACGGCTCGATTTATATGTTTGTGGGGGCCGATAATTTGCGTTTCAAACGGCCCTGCGTGCCCGGGGATCGTGTTTACCTTCACGCCCAGATTGTTGGCGAGAAGCGCGGTATCTGGAAATTTGCAGTGCAGGCCGAAGTCGATGGCCAGCGCTGTGCTTCTGCAACCATTCTTTGCGCCGACCGGCCCGCATGATTCACCCGCAGGCTATCGTTGAGCCTGGGGCGATAATCGCTGAGGGGGTTCATATTGGCCCCTGGTCTTATATTGGCGCCGAGGTAGAGATAGCGCAGGGTTGCGTGATAGAGCCGCACGTGGTGATCAAGGGGCCGACTAAAGTTGGCGCCGGAACGCACATCTACCAGTTCGCCTCCGTTGGAGAAGCAACCCCGGATCTTAAGTACCGCGACGAACCGACAAGCTTGATTATCGGTGAGCGCAATACCATCCGCGAAGGTGTCACTATTCATCGCGGGACTGTTCAGGATCGTGGTGAGACCGTGATTGGCAATGATAATTTGATCATGGCCTACGCGCATATCGGCCATGACAGCGTCATCGGCAATCACACGATTTTGGTAAACAACGTGGCTCTGGCGGGTCACGTGTATGTCGACGATTGGGCCATTCTCAGTGGTTATACCCTGGTTCACCAGTTCTGCCGTATTGGCCAGCACAGTTTCAGTGGAATGCAGACGGCGATTGGCAAGGACGTTCCTGCCTATGTGACGGTGTCTGGCTCTCCTGCAGAAGCAAAGACCATTAATACCGAAGGCTTGCGTCGCCGTGGCTTTTCGGACTCTGCGGTGAGTCAGTTACGCCGCGCTTTCAAGATCCTTTATCGTCAGAACCTCACACTGGATATTGCCATCCAGCGGCTCGAGACAATGCTGAGCGACACGCCGGAGGTCAAAGTCCTGATCGACTCTATTCGTGCTTCCGAGCGCGGCATCGTTCGTTAAAATCCTGAACGGTTCAGACGCAGATTCACTCTCACGCCCGGGCGATATCCTGCGTGTCGCCATGGTCGCTGGAGAAAGCTCTGGCGACCTGTTGGGTAGTCGTGTCATTCGATCTTTGCGAGCGCAGTTTCCGAATCGACAACTGCTGATCGAAGGGATTGGTGGTGAGGCAATGCAGGCTGAGGGTTTTCACAGCCTATATCCCATGGAGCGCCTTGCGGTCATGGGTTTGATCGAGCCGCTCGGACGATTGCCGGAACTGCTGCGTATTCGTCGTGAGCTCTATAAGCGCTGGAGAGAGTCTCCCCCGGCTTTTTTTTTAGGCATCGATGCTCCAGACTTTAACCTGGGTTTGGCGCGACGTCTTCGCAAGACTGGATTGCGCACCGCACAGTTGGTGAGCCCCACTGTATGGGCGTGGCGTCAGGGACGCGTGCATACTGTTGCCAAGTCCGTAGATAGTCTGCTGTGTTTGTTTCCCTTTGAGCCTGCGCTCTATGACGATGTGTCAGTTTCTGCGACCTTTGTGGGGCACCCCTTGGTTGCTGAGCTTCGGGATGTCCCTGGCAGAGAGTCCGCGCGGCGCGATTTGGGGATTGATGCCGGAGCAGTCGTGGTGGCGTTGCTGCCGGGGAGTCGTGGCAGCGAAGTAGCACAATTGGGAGCCTGCCTGATTGAAGCGGGGCGTTTGCTTCGCAGTAGAGATTCCACACGTCAGCTCCTTATGCCTGCTGCCAACGATGAGCGTATGGAGCAGTGCCGCGAGCTCCTGCGGGGCGCGGGAGCGGAATCTGAAGTGCATCTCCTTAAAGCCTGCTCCCGGGAAGCGATGATTGCGGCGGATGTTGTGGTTCTGGCTTCTGGAACCGCGACCTTGGAGGCCATGCTCCTTCAGCGCCCCATGGTTATTGCCTACCGTGTTGCAAAAACGTCCTGGGCGCTTATGTCCCGATTGGCTTTGACGCCTTTCGTGGGCCTGCCGAACATTCTCGCTGGCGGCCCGGTGGTGCCAGAACTCTTGCAGGATGCTTTGTCGCCTGCTGCGCTTGCACTGGAAGCCGAGATTCTACTCACGGAGGGTGAGCGGCAGGTCGCCGAGCTACAGCCGTCACTGCTTTCGCTGGAACGTGACTTTGATGCAGCTGTGGGCGAAGCTCTGGCAGACTTACTCAAATCCCGAGAGTCTGTTTGATGGCGCTTGATGACTGGGAACGGGCACTGGCAAAGCTGCCTGCAGACGCCTGCATCGTTGGCGTAGACGAGGTGGGTCGCGGTCCTTTGGCTGGAGATGTGGTTGCCGCAGCAGCTGTACTCAATACAGAGGATCATATTGAGGGTTTGGCGGATTCCAAAAAGCTATCGGCCAAGCGTCGGGAGGTTCTTTCCGAGCAGTTATATTTGCGGGCCCACGGTGTTGCTCTGGGACGTGCCATCCCGCAGGAAATTGATGATCTCAATATACTACAGGCCAGTTTGCTCGCGATGTGGCGTGCGGTAGATGCTCTGGGCGTGACCCCGGATCTGGTGCTGGTGGACGGTAGGCAGTTACCCGCTTGGAACTACCCCAGCATTGCAGTGATAAAAGGAGATTCGCGAGTCCCTCAAATAGCCGCGGCGTCTATCGTTGCTAAAGTGGCCCGAGATCGTTACATGTGCGAGCAGCACGAGCTGTGGCCGATGTATGGTTTTGCTGCTCATAAGGGTTATCCCACAGCTGTGCACCTGGCGGCGCTACAAGAGCATGGTGTGTGTCCTGTGCATCGTCGTAGCTTTGCGCCGGTGCGCGCCGTGATGAAAGGAGTTTAGAGTTTGTCCGATTTTGTTCATCTACGCGTTCATAGCGAATATTCGCTGAAGGACGGTCTGGTTCGAATAAAGAGTCTTGCGGCGCGCGTAGCAGAGCTCGAAATGCCCGCTGTAGCGGTCACTGATGTTTGTAATTTTTACGGTCTGATCAAGTTTCACAAAGCGGCGGTGAGTGCCGGCGTAAAGCCCATCTTCGGTGCTGACGTGTGGGTTACCGATAGCTTGAAGAGCGACGAGGCTCACCCACTGTGCTTGCTCGTGATGAATCCTACGGGTTATCACAATCTTACGCGGCTGCTGTCGCGGGCTTATCGTGAGGGGCAAACCCTTGATGGGCCGCGAGTGCTCTGGGAGTGGCTCGACGAGGCGGGAGAGGGGCTTTTGGCGCTGTCCTGTGGTGCAGCTGGGGAGGTTGGACAGGCGCTGGTTAACGAAAAACTCGATCTTGCCAGGCAGCGTATTGAGCGCTGCCTGGGGGTATTTCCCGGACGCTTCTATCTGGAGTTACATCGGACAGGTCGTGTGGGTGACGAGGAGCACGTGCATGCCGCTCTTGAGCTGGCTGCACAGTACAACTGCCCGGTGGTCGCAACCAACGACGTGCGGTTTATTGATGCGAGTGAGTTTGAAGCCCATGAAGCGCGGGTGTGTATCGCCGAAAGCCGCGTGCTGGATGATCCTCGCCGACAGCGCCGCTACAGTCAGGAGCAATACCTGCGTTCGAGCAAAGAGATGCTCGAGCTGTTTGAGGACATTCCGGAAGCCTTGGAAAACACTGTGGCTATCGCGCGCCGCTGTTCCATGGAGATGGAGCTAGGGCGCGTATGCCTGCCGGAATATCCCGTTCCTGACGGGATGACCATGGATACCTTTTTCAGGGAAAGTGCGCATCGAGGTCTGGATGAGCGTTTGTTGTCACTGCAGATTCACAATCGTGAAAATGCCCAGCAGCTTGAAAAGGAATATCGAGATCGCCTGGATTTCGAACTGGACACGATTATTTCCATGGGGTTTCCGGGCTACTTCCTGATTGTTATGGATTTTATCCGCTGGGCTAAAGAGCGCGGTATTCCCGTGGGGCCTGGACGCGGGTCCGGTGCCGGCTCTCTTGTGGCTTACTCAATGTCCATCACCGACCTCGACCCTATGGAATACGAGTTGCTGTTCGAGCGATTCCTGAACCCTGAGCGGGTCTCCATGCCGGACTTTGACGTCGATTTTTGTATGGAACGCCGGGACGAGGTGATTGATTACGTTGCTGAGCGTTACGGGCGCGAAGCGGTATCCCAGATCATCACCTTTGGCACCTTGGCCGCCAAGGCGGTGGTCCGTGATGTTGCTCGGGTGCAGGGTAAGTCCTACGGCCTGGGCGACAGGTTGTCCAAAATGATTCCCTTTGAAGTGGGGATGACGCTACAAAAGGCGATTGAACAGGAGGAGAGTCTTCAGCAGTTTCTTCGGGATGATGGAGAGGCCCAGGAAATCTGGGATATGGCTGTTCAGCTCGAGGGCATAACCCGAAACGTCGGCAAGCATGCCGGTGGTGTGGTTATTGCGCCCTCGGAGCTTACGGACTTTTCGGCGCTGTACTGTGACGGTGAGGGCGCCGGACTGGTCACCCAGTTCGACAAGAATGATGTAGAAGATGCAGGGCTTGTAAAGTTTGACTTCCTGGGTCTGCGCACGCTCACGATCATCGACTGGGCGCAGGGAATGATCAACGAGATTCGGGCACGGCGGGATGAGCCGCCTCTGGATGTCAATCAGATTCCTCTGGATGATCACGCGTCCTTTGAGTTGCTCCGTTCGGCGGAGACCACCGCGGTTTTCCAGCTCGAATCTCGGGGCATGAAAGAGCTAATCGCGCGCCTGAGACCCGACAGCTTTGAGGACATTATTGCGCTCGTTGCGCTGTATCGACCGGGCCCCTTGCAATCGGGGATGGTTGACAACTTCATTGACCGCAAGCACGGTCGGGAGAAGGTGTCCTATCCGGATGCGGATTATCAGCATGAACTTCTGAAACCGGTTCTGGAGCCCACCTACGGCATTATTCTGTATCAGGAACAGGTAATGCAGATTGCGCAGATTCTCGCCGGCTACACCCTGGGCGGCGCGGACTTGCTTCGCCGGGCCATGGGCAAGAAAAAGCCCGAAGAGATGGCCAAGCAGCGCTCTGTATTTGCTGCTGGTGCGGCCGACAAAGGCGTGGATGCTGATTTGGCAACCAAGCTGTTTGATCTGGTAGAAAAGTTTGCCGGCTATGGTTTTAACAAGTCGCACTCGGCCGCCTATGCGCTGGTGTCATATCAGACTGCATGGCTGAAGAGTCATTACCCCGCTGCGTTTATGGCGGCGGTGATGAGTTCTGAACTCGATAACACCGATAAGATTGTGGTCTTCATTGAAGAGTGTCGGCGCATGGGACTTAGCGTGCGCCTCCCGGACGTGAATGAGGGCCGATATATGTTCACCGTTAGCGAGGCGGGCGAAATTGTCTATGGTCTGGGTGCCATCAAGGGCTTGGGCGAAGGGCCGGTCTCGGGGCTTCTTGAGAGTCGTGAGGAGCACGGTCCTTTTCATGATCTGTTCGATTTTTGTGCCAGGACAGATCCGAGAAAACTTAATCGCAAAGCCCTGGAGGCGTTGGTACGTAGCGGGGCCTTTGACTCGCTGGGCACAGATCGCTGGATATTGCTTGGTGGTATTGACGACGCGCTACGCGCAGCCGAGCAAAATGCCGCTAACCGCGATGCCGGCATGGTCGACCTGTTTGGCGAGACAGTACAGGCGAGCCGAGAGCAGGGTGATCCCTATGCGGAGCTGCGGCACATCCGGCCCTGGACTGATCGAGAGAGACTGCAGGGCGAGCGCGATACGCTCGGCTTGTATGTAACAGGGCATCCTATAGACAGCTGCGAAGAGGAGATACGTCGCTTTGTGCCCCAGCGACTGGCTGACCTGCGCCCCGATAACCGCGGTAATTGTCGTGTAGCCGGACTTATCTTAAGTATGCGCGCCATGAAGAGCTCCCGGGGATCCATGGCGGTGTTTGTGTTGGATGACCGCAGTGCACGACTGGAAGCTACGGCTTATTCGGAGGTTTATCAGCAATACCGCGAGTTGCTTGTCAAAGATCAGATTGTTATTGCTGAAGGACGCCTTTCTCAGGATGATCGCAGCGGTGCTACGGTAATGCGGGTTTCGGCTTTGCACAGCCTTGCCGATGAACGCGAGAGGTTGGCATCCGGACTGACGCTGCATGTGGACGCATCTGAGGTGAACGATCGTTTTCGGGAGTTTCTTCGGGAGCTTTTATCCAGTGCGCCCGGCCAGTGCCCCGTGCGCCTGCGTTATCACCAGGGCCGGCAGAGCGCATCCCTGCTGCTGGGCCAGCAATGGCGTGTCTCACCCAGCGAAGAGTTACTGGAGGAATTGCGCCGGGAGTTGGGGGGCGATAGGGTAAAGCTTGCTTTTGATCAAAAACACAGCGTAGGAGAATTACATTGAGCAACACTGACGAACATTTAGATGCTATTCCCACAGAGCTGACTAACGACATTGAAGCGGCTGTGTTTCGGCGTCTTTTGGAACACCTGGATGCCAACAAACAAGTGCAAAATATTGATCTGATGAACCTTGCGGCCTTTTGCCGCAACTGTTTATCGAAGTGGTATGTGGCGGCGGCCGAAGAAAAGGGCGTCAGCGTTGACTATGAAGCGGCGCGAGAACGTGTTTACGGAATGCCGTATGCCCAGTGGAAGGCGCAGTATCAGAAAGAAGCGAGCCCCGAGCAACTGGCTCAATTTCAGGCGCAGCAGCAGTAGGAGTTAACGGAGTCGACGAACTCCAAGTCAGGTTTTTGTGTGATTTCAAGAACGTCTAATAAAAAGGAGATTGTTATGCATAGTTTTGCGCGATTGCGCGCTTTACTGGGAGTCGCCGCCCTCATGGGTTTGGCAAGCGCCGGTCAGGCCGCGGATCAGCCTAATATTCTCGTTATCTGGGGAGACGATATCGGTATCACCAATATCAGCGCCTATGGTGACGGGATCATGGGTTACCGCACCCCCAATATTGATCGTATAGCCGACGAAGGCGTTCGTTTTACCGACTACTATGGTGATCAGAGTTGCACAGCAGGTCGCTCCAGTTTTATCACGGGTCAATCTCCTCTGCGTACCGGCCTGTCAAAGGTTGGGCAGCCTGGTGCAACCCTCGGTCTGCAGGACCGCGATATCACCATCGCTGAAGTGCTGAAGACCAAGGGCTATGCCACGGGGCAGTTCGGTAAAAACCACCTGGGTGACAAGGATGAGTTTCTGCCGACGAATCATGGCTTTGATGAATTTTTTGGCAATCTCTATCACTTGAATGCCGAAGAAGAGCCGGAAGATGAAGATTATCCCGAGGAGGCGTGGTTTCAGCAGCGCTTCAGCCCGCGAGGTGTGATTCGTTCCTACGCTGACGGTCGTATCGAAGATACGGGCCCACTTACGCGCAAGCGCATGGAAACCGCCGATGAGGAATTTGTTGACGCAGCGAGGGCTTTTATTGACCGCAGCGTTGCGGATGACAAGCCATTCTTTGTGTGGGTGAACACTACAGGCATGCACTTTAGAACGCATCGGGCCGACAAGCATAAGGGGAAGTCAGGGCAAGGCTTTTACAACGACGTCATGGTCGCTCATGACGAACTCGTGGGTTCCTTGCTCGATCAACTTGATGCCCTCGACATTGCAGACGACACCATCGTCATGTATTCAACGGATAATGGCGTGCACTACAACACTTGGCCCGACGCAGGCATCACGCCTTTTCGGAGCGAGAAAAACTCCAATTGGGAGGGAGCTTATCGTGTCCCTGCGATGGTTCGCTGGCCCAAGGAAATAGCCGCAGGTCAGGTGTCGACGGAGATCATGTCGCACCTCGACTGGATGCCCACTTTAGCCGCGGCTGCCGGAGAAACAGATCTCAAGGAGCGGTTGCTCAGTGGCACCAGAGTCGGGACTAAGACCGCGAAACTTCACTTGGATGGCTATAATTTTTTACCCTACTTAATTGGAGAGCAGGAGCAGGGTCCTCGAAAGAGCTTTATCTATATCAATGACATTGGAGCGCCGGTGGCGGTGCGTTTTGGCGACTGGAAATCAGTGTATGCCGAAAATCGTGCAAAGACCCTGGCGCTCTGGGCAGAGCCCTTTGTAACACTACGGCTCCCGAAGCTCTTCCATCTACGTCGAGACCCTTACGAGCGTGCCGATCACAACTCGAATACTTATTGGGATTGGTATGTGGATAAAGCGGCTCAAATGTATATGGGAGGTGCGGTAATGCAGCAGTTTCTCATGACCTTTGAGAAGTATCCGCCGAGCCAAAGGCCGGACTCCTGGTCCATTGATAAGCTCACAGACATGTATTTAAAGTTTGAGGAGTAAGAAAAAAGCCGCGTTAAAACGCGGCTTTTTTTGTCTTGCGGTTCGGTAGCTCAGGAGAGGGTTTCGCTCACGGCTTTTGCATCGCCCCCCGGCCAGAAACGTTGCCTCGCTGTCTGCATTGCTTTTCTGGTGTCTTCTCCAATCAGATACAAAGACGGTACCAGTAGCAGGGTTACAAACAGTGCAAAGAGTACGCCGAATGACAGAGACAAGACTGCCGGCTTAAGGAATTGCGCGTTCGTGCTGCGCTCCGCCATGATGGGAATCAGCCCCACAAAGGTGGTAACCGTGGTTAACAGTATCGGCCTGAAGCGATTTACGCCGGCATCGAGTACCGCTTCGAAGCTGCCTTTACCTGAGTCGCGTAATCGCCCGATGTAGTCCACCAGCACCAGATTGTCGTTCACAACCACGCCGGCCGCCGCGCCTATTCCAAAATAAGAAAACAGTGCCAGAGGTGTCGCAAAAATCAGATGTCCGAATATGGCGCCCATAAAGCCAAAGGGTATTGCGGTCATGATCAGCAAGGGAAGCCAGTAGGATCGAAAGGCAATGGCGATAAGCGCATACATGGCAAACAGGGCAATAGCATAAAGTGAGGCGATCTCGTTAATAAACTGATCTTCTTCTTCTTGAGCGCCGCCCTTGAGGATTACCAGTCCTGGATGTCGCGACTGGAGTTCGTCAAGATAGCCTTCCTCAATGTCGCGTTTAATATCGCTGATGAGATCCTGTTCGAGGTCGGCTCTCACGTAGACAACACGATTGCCGTCGCGGCGCTGAATGCGTTGAACGCCGCCTTGTAATTCAACATCGGCAATAGCAAAGAGAGGGACCTCTCGACCGTCTGCGGTGCGCACTCTAAAGTTGTTGAGGCTCGATAGCGTGCGCCGCGCTTCCGTGGGGTAGCGCACCATGACTTTTACATCGCCGTTTGCTCTGGGAAGACGCTGAACTTCTTCGCCAAAGTAAGCCTGGCGTACCTGACGAGAGACGTCAGCAAGTCTAATGCCGAGCGTCTCGGCGCCGGGCTTTAGACTCAGGACGATCTCGTCAGTCTCTCCTTGCTGGCTGTCTCGCACATCCAGGACGCCGTTGTAGCTGCCGATTTTTGCCTGAAGCTCTTTGGAGGCAGCGGTTAGCGCGTCGCCATCACGATGCCGCAGCAGGTATGTGATATCAGCGCCATTGTCATTGAGCGTGTAGTTCACCTGGATTTCGTTGGCATCGGGAATATCCCCTACCAGCGTGCGCAGGCGCTCCGCGGTCTCTCGTGCAGAGAGGTCCCGGACCTCGGGTGGCGCCAGTTTTACAATGGCAATAACGTTGTCTCTGCGTGACCGCGTATACCAGCCCTCAATGAGCTGCCCGGTACCTTCACCTGTTGAGAGTGCATTGGCCTCGACTTCTTCTACGAGCGTACGCTCTGCCGTTTGCAGTTGATCAAGGACGCTAAGTGCTCGGTCATAGGAAGTTCCGGGCGGAAGTTTCACCTCTACGACAATTTGGGAGCTCTCAACCTGGGGCATGAAATAGAATTTGACCCAGCCGGTGCTAAACAGGCCTATGGCGATGATAAAGGCACCGATGAATGCGCTGGTAGTTAAGTATCTGCGTTCGATAGCCCAGCGCAGAATCGGTTGGTAAACGCGCTGTGCAAATCCCGTAATGCTGTGCTCAATGCGCTGCTGGCGCAGCGCTAAGCCTTTGAGGTTCGTTCGATGCGAAAGGTCTCTAAGGTGAGAAGGCAGGATCAGAAACGCCTCGATAAGAGAAATAGTCAGCGCAGCGGTGATGACAATTGATAGCTGGCGCGTGACTTGCGCGGCCTCTCCGGAGACAAACAACCAGGGAGCAAAGGCAATCATGGTGGTGAGTACGGCGAATATCACTGGCCGCGACACGGCGTAGGCACCTTGTACTGCGGCGGCGCTGCCACCACCCATTTCGTGGGCGTGGTGGTGGATGCTTTCGCCTACGACAATTGCGTCATCAACGACGATGCCAAGCACGAGTAAAAAAGCGAAGGTGGACATGATGTTCAGGGATACATCGTTTACCGGGAGTATCGAGAATGTCCCTACGAAAGCGACGCCGATCCCGGCGGTGACCCACAATGCGACCCGGGGGCGAAGCGAGAGAATCAGCACAAGAAATACCAGCGCGAGTCCCAGATAGGAGGACTTGCCAATGAGTTGCATGCGCTCACTGTAAATATCGGCCGTATCGAACCACATGGACAACTCTATGCCTTCGGGCAGGCTGGGCCGTCGATCCTCCATCCAGGCATGAACGGCTTCGCTGGCTTTGACTACCTGCATATTGTCTGTGCTTTGCACCTGCAGTAGCACGGCCGGTTGGCCATTCATGGTCGCGAGAATTTCATTGTCTTCAAATCCGTCAACGACGCGGGCAACGTCGCCCACACGGATAGTGCCGCCGTCGGCGCTTTGGCGAATGATGATTTGCGAAAAATCCTGCTCTGTGTCGGCCAAATTGCGCGCACGGATTTGAACGTCACCGGTTGCGGTGCGCACTTGTCCTGAGGACAGATTGATAGAACTGCCACGAATCGCTTCGGCAACTTCGGCAAACGAAAGAGCGTATTGACGCATGGAGGCTTCCGAGAGCTCCACCGTCACTTCTTCGCGGCGTGTGCCAAACAGCTCGATAGTAGACACCCACGGCAGTGTGGCGACCTCGCGACGTAAGTCTTCTGAAAGACGCGTAAGCTCGCGTTCGCTGACATCCCCATGCACAGCGACGCGAAGCATTTCTTGCTTGAATTGGCTTCGTCGTACCCTGGGGTTTTCAATGTCCCGGGGGAGGGAGGTTACCGAGTCCACGGCATTCTTTACATCATTGAGAAAGCCGTTGATATCGACCCCGGGGAAAGTCGACACGGTGATTTCGGCCATGCCTTCCACCGCAGTGGAGTAAATGTGATTGATCTGGTCCAGATCCTTCAAGCGGTCTTCAATACGCGAGATGATTTGTTCTTCGACTTCCTGGGGAGCCGCGCCAGGCCAGATCACTTCGATGTTTGCCTGATAGGGTTTTACCTGCGGAAAGGCCTCGCGCTCCATGCCGATAAAGCCCATCACGCCGGCAAGCAAGATACCTACCATCAAAAGGTTCGAGGCTACCGGGTTATGCACCCACCAGGAAATAAGGCGTTCCATGCTCAGTGTTCCCTTACTGCGAACTGTCGTTCATCGATGGTTGAGAGCGCCATGCCGGAAATAGGGTTGCGCAATGCGGATACGATGAGGCGCTCACCCGGGCGAAGACCCTCGCTGATAATCGCGTATTCAGATGTGGTGTGGGCGACTTGTGCGGTGCGGATGTCGAGCATTCCGCTGGAATCCACGACAAACAGTTGATTTCCGGGGCGCAGGCCTTTGCTCGGTATTTTTACCGTGTCTTCCAGACTTCGGCCAGTAATCTGGGCTTCTACAAATAGGCCGACTGCCAGGGGCATACCCTGATCAGATCGACCGATCCCATAAGGATCTTCGACTTCTGCCGTGGCATAGATAAGACGAGTGCTCGGGTCGACGGCAGCATCAATGCGCGTCAGCTGTCCGGTCCAGTGCTGGCTGGTTCCCGCAACGTCAGCGGTGAAATCAACCGTGGGTGCGGCGCCGGGCTCTGCGGCATAGCCTATGGGAAGGCCCAGAGCCGCAAGCTGCCGGTTGTTGAGAGGTAGTCGAACCTGAACCCGATCAGTGGAAAAAACTTCCGCGAGCGTTGAACCCATGGTGATCACTTCTCCAATGTGCACATCGGTGCGTGCCACCCGGCCCTCAAAGGGCAGCCTTACATGTGTGCGTTCCAGGTTGAGTTTGGCAAGTTCCAGGGCCGCCAGCGCAGCTTCTCTACGGGCCTTTGCTTCTGCGATCTGTGGCTTCTTAAGGGACAGGCTCGAGGCATTGGGTACGTCGCGAAGCTGTTTGCGCGCCACGTCTGCATCTGCCAGTGCTTGCTCCACAGAGAGCTCTGCCGCAGCCACTGCAGCCTCGGCTTCCCGCATTGCCAAGCGGTAATCTCCGTCGTCGATTTCCAGCAGCACAGTGTCCGGGCTAAAGCGTCCGCCCTCGACGTACTCCGGGGATACGGATATCACGCGTCCGCTCACCTGCGCCGTAAGGTCGATCATTGTTCGTGCCCGCACCTCTCCCTGGGTTTGCACGTCGAGTACTGCATCACTGCTTTCTGCAAGATGGGTGTAGACCGTTACGGGGCGAGGCGGAGCTTCATCGGTTTGAGGTTCGGGTGCCGTAGCCTTCAGGAGCACGACCGTCCCTACCGCGATACCTAGTACCAATATAGGACCGCTCAGTTTCAGCAGTTTTGCCCTCATTTAATTCCCCTGATGTAGTGAGTAAACAACCGTGGGCAGTATCTGGTGATAGCCCGGTGCAGGCAACGCCGTTTGTCGCCACACCGCCTCTGTTTGTCGCATCGCTTGCAACAGCTGTATGTTGAAATGTTGTTTCATATTGAAATACTATTGCCATTTGAAATAGATATTGAGAGGTGATTTGGCACGCAGCAACACAACTACAACCCTGATGTAACGTTAACTTGTTGATAATCATAGACAAAAAGTGAAAATCGGTATTTTTGCCATTATTGGACTGATTCTTGCGATGACTCTGCCAAGCAGTTCCATGGTCGGCGCGCTTGCGAGCATGAGGGCAGCATGTAGTTCAACGTAAAGGAGTGACCGCATGGCAAAACCTCTTCGCGGCGTGAGGATTCTGGATCTCACCCACATGCTCTCCGGGCCCTATGGCGCAATGATTCTTGCGGACCTGGGTGCCGAGACCATCAAGGTCGAGCCTCTCAAAGGCGAGGGCACTCGCAAGCTGCTTGCCAATGACCCCAAGAATTCGCTCAAGGGACAGGGCGCTTACTTCGTCACTTTGAACCGAAACAAGCAGAGTGTCGCTGTTGATCTAAAGAGCGAGGCTGGACTGGAGGTGTTCTACGACCTGGTCCGTAATAGCGATATCGTTATCGAAAACTTCAGTGCGGGTGTTACCAAAAAGTTAGCTATCGACTTTGAGCATCTCAGTGCTGTAAACCCGCGAATTATTACCTGCTCAATCTCTGGATTTGGCTCCGCCGGACCCAATTACCAGCGCCCCGCGTTTGATCAGGTGGTACAGGCCATTGGCGGAGGGATGTCGATCACGGGACAGGATGCCCAAGAGCCGACGCGGGCCGGTATCCCTATTGGCGATCTCGGTGGTGGAATGTTTGGCGTAATGGGTGTGCTTGCAGCACTGTACGAGCGTGAGCAAAGCGGCCAGGGGCAGCATGTCGATATTTCTATGCTCGATTGCCAGATCTCCATGCTCAACTACATGGCGACCATGCACTTTCTATCCGGCGATGTTCCGCATCCCATTGGCAACAGTCATTTTGTACACGTTCCCTACAACAGCTATCCCACCGCAGACGGACACATCATCATCGCCGTAATTTTTGACAGTTTCTGGGATAACCTGCTTGAGGTTATCGATGAGCCAGCGTTTCGGGACGAGAAATACCGCACTCAACCGGCGAGACTGGCGGATAAGGAGTTTATCGATCGGCGTCTCGGAGAAATACTCAGCACAGAAAGCTCTGAGCACTGGCTTGCGGCGTTGACTGAAAAGCGTATCCCCTGTGCTCGGGTAAATCGATTGGATGAGGCGCTCGCCGATGAGCAGGTTTTGTCTCGAAATATGGTTGTAGAACTTAGTCATCCTGAGGGCGGTAGTACCAAGGGCCCGGGTAATCCGATCAAGTTGTCGCGTACTGATGAGGAGAGCTTTTCTCCAGCGCCGCTCCTTGGTCAGCACACAGAGACGGTACTTCGCGAATTGCTTGGATACAGCGACGGGCAGCTTGCGAGTCTCAAGGATGCAGGAGCGGTGGCATGAGCCAGATGAAAACAGCAGACAAAGTCATCATCAATGAAGTCGGTCCTCGGGACGGGCTCCAGAGCCAGAGCGTTGAGCTGAGTCTCGAGCAGCGTTTCGCCTTTGTGGATGCGCTTCTGGGCGCGGGTCTTGACCACATCGAGATCGGTAGCTTCGTTTCGCCCAAGGCGGTTCCCCAGATGGCAGGCACCGGTGATCTGGCGCGCCGGCTCGGGCACCGAGCGGGTGCTGCGCTCAGTGCTCTTGTGCCTAACATGAAGGGTTACGAGCTGGCCCGTGAGGCGGGCGTTGATACTGTGGCTGTGGTGGTCTCTGCTACCGAGACCATGAATCAGAAGAACATCAATTTGAGCATGGACGAAACCATGGCCGTGGCGCAGGCGGTGATCGAACGGGGTCATTCGGAAGGTGTTCGAGTGCAGGCATATCTGGCGGTCGCCTTTGAGTGTCCATTCGAGGGTTTGGTGGATCCGGGCTACGTACGCGGCCTTGCCGCGCAGTTGCTTGAAAACGGCGCATCGGAGTTGGTGATAGCGGATACCATCGGTGCCGCTAATCCGGGGCAGGTGAAGCGGTTGATGGCAGCTTTGGGTGAAGAGCACGGAACTGCCAAGCTAGCTTGCCACTTCCACGATACCCGAGCCCTGGGTCTGGCGAACGTTTACGCGGCTCTTGAGAGCGGGGTTCGACGTTTTGATTCTTCCGTTGGTGGTCTTGGAGGTTGTCCCTTTGCTCCCGGGGCAAAGGGCAATGTGGCGACCGAAGATGTGGTAATGCTCTGTGAGCAATTGGGCTATGCAACGGGTGTTGATATGCCAGCCTTACTCAATGTCGTTGATTTGATTGGTGAGATGCTGGGCCAGCCTCAAGGTGGACGCGCGCATTACTGGTTGAGTCAAAACGCGGCTTAAAAATAATTTTTGGCGTCGATGGATACCGGTGCCCTGACAAAGCAGAAGGAAAAGGGATGAGTTACAGATTGGGTGTAGACGTAGGTGGTACGTTCACAGATTTTCTGCTTCTCAATGAAGAGAGCGGAGAGACTTTTACGGCCAAAGTTCCCTCTACGCCGGAGGACTCCTCCATCGGCGTACTGAACGGTATCGCACGCATCTGCGAAGAGTCCGGTGTCAGTCCCGGGGATATCGAATTGGTCATGCACGGCACAACCGTAGCGACTAATGCAGTACTGACCGGGCGAGGCGCCCGCGTAGGACTGGTCACCACAGCCGGTTTTGAAGATACCTTGCAAGTCGCACGTTCCTACTGTCCCGGGGGTCTCGGCGGCTGGGTGAGTTTTGTAAAGAGCCCGCTGCTGGCGCCTCTGGAGCTGACCATCGGTGCTACAGAGCGGATCGGAGCCGACGGCGAGATAGTTCAGCCAGTGGATGAAGCTGCACTGCGACGTGACCTGCAGGTCCTGCACGATAGTGGTGAGGTCGAGGCTCTCACCATTTGTCTGATCAATGCATACATTAATCCTGAGCACGAGCGACAGGTTGCAGCAATTGCCGCAGAAATTTTCGGTGATACGCCGATCTCGGTCTCCAGTGACGTTGTTCCGGAGATGCAGGAATACGAACGCACAGAGACTACGGTGGTCAATTCCTATGTACGGCCTGAGGTCGCGCGTTACGTGAATAATCTCCAGGGAGCCCTCAACGAGCGTCTTGGCGATGGCTCGCAGCTTTCTATACTTCGCTCTGATGGTGGTTTGGCCTCGGCTCGCGCTGCCGCCGATTCTCCGGTGAACCTGCTCATGAGCGGGCCGGCGGGTGGCGTGGCTGGCGCTATTTATTTCTGTGAGCGCGCTGGATTTCGCGACATTCTTACTTTTGATATGGGCGGAACGTCTACCGATGTGGCGCTGATTCAGGATGCGCGTGCAAGGGTCCGACGAGAGACTATCGTGGGTGATGTCCGCGTTCGAGCGCCTTCTGTGGATGTGCGTACAGTGGGCGCAGGCGGCGGTTCCATCGCATTTGTTCCAGAGTTGACCAAGGCCTTGCGCGTGGGGCCAGAGTCCGCCGGTGCCGTTCCAGGGCCGGCCTGCTACATGAAGGGAGGCGAAGAGCCGACAGTTTGTGATGCAAACGTGGTGCTGGGTTATTTACCGTCGGATGTGCAGCTTGGCGGCAAAATGCAGATCAATCGTGACGCCTCCGAAAAAGCGGTACAGAAAGTAGCTGATGCCATGGGTATAGGTCTCATGGAAGCGGCCGAGGGCATCATAAAGATCGTTAACGAATCCATGTTCGGTGCTCTGCGCCTGGTGTCTGTGGAGCAGGGTTATGACCCCAGAGATTTCGCGCTGGTGGGGTTCGGCGGAGCGGGGCCTTTGCATGCTAACGCTCTGGGGATACTCACTGACGCCTGGCCAGTGATAGTGCCTCCGGGTCCTGGCGTTCTTTGCGCCTACGGTGACGCAACGACACAGGTGCAGGATGAGGCGGCGCGAACCTATCTGACCATGGCCGGTGACCTGAGTGACGCCCAGATGCTCAAAGATCTGCATGAGTTACGCGATCGCGCAGGCGAGGCGCTGCGCGCGGATGGTATTCCCGACGAAGAACACGAGGTCTCATATCAGGCGGACCTTCGCTATGCAGGGCAGGCCTTCCAGATTACCGTGGACTTTGATGAGCAGGAGCTGGGCGAGAAGGGCGTTGCACTACTCACCGAGGCCTTTGATGCAGAGCATCAGCAGCTGTTTACCTTCAAGCTAGGCGATGGACACGAGATATTGATGATTCGTGCCGTGGTAAAAGCGGCGGCTCGCAAGATCGCTGACCGGCAGCTCGGTGAAAGCGATAACTCTCTGGAGGAGTGTAAGGTTCACGATAGCCGCTTCTACTTTGATGGTGCCTGGCATTCCGCGCCGATTTACGACCGTGATCGCTTGCACAGTGGACTCGATGTTCCTGGTCCCTGCGTTGTCGCAGAAATGGACTCGACGACGGTGGTGCTTCCCGGCTACGCGGCCACTGTCGATGCCATTGGTAATCTATTGATTAATCCCAGCAACGGAGGCGCGTGATATGCCTGCAAGAATTATTGAAAGTAATACAGCGCAGCTTCTGTCAGTGGATGTCGACGGCGTAACGGTCGATATTATTGAAAACGCTCTGCGCAATGCCCGGGAAGAAATGGACGCGGTTCTGTTTCGCACGGCCATGTCGCCCGGTATTCGAGAGCAGGGCGACTGCTTTCCAATGATTGCCAACCGTGACGGAAAGATGGTTGTGGGCCAGTTCGGTTCGTTTATCGGGCCATTTCTTGAAGCCTATGACGCCGAGATCGAGGAGGGGGATATTATCCTCACCAACGATCCGTACATGTGTAATGCAGCGGTATCGCATCTTCCGGACTGGGTAGTTCTTGTGCCGGTTTTCAAAGGCGGTAGACACATTGCCTGGTCGGCGATGTTCGGCCATATGTCAGACAATGGCGGGATGGTGCCCGGCTCGATCCCCATTGAAGCGACAACGATTTACCAGGAAGGCATTCGTATTCCCCCCACAAAACTCTATAAGCGGGGAGAGTTGCAGACGGATTTGCTGGAGCTGATTCTGCACAACGTGCGCACGCCACAGTGGAATCGCTTCGATCTCAATGCTTTGGTTGCGGCTTGTAATACGGCTGCCAAGCGCTGCGTCGAGCTTGCTGAGCGTTTCGGTGACGATATTTTCAAGTCCACCATGGACGTTATGCTGCAGCGCAACCACTCGGCGATGAAGCACATCATCGAGATGTTTATTCCCGAGGAGCCCCGAGAGTTCGAAGACTATCTTTGCGATGACGGCATGGGAATGGGTCCCTATCGCATCAAGTGTCGCATGTGGCGCGAAGGTTCTACCGCCATATTCGATTTTGATGGCACCGACCCCCAGGCACAGAGTTCGGTGAACTTTTTCCTCAACGAAGACATGTTCAAAATGTTCTTCGGCTCGTTCACCATCAATGTCGTGGATCCGCAGATCGTTTTCAACGACGGTTTCTATGACCTGGTGGACGTGCGCATTCCCGAAGGCACCTTGCTCAAGCCGAAATTTCCTGCAGCTCTGTCCGGGCGGACGCATGCTCTAGGTAGAATTTTTGACCTTTTGGGTGCCCTGTTAGGCATGGGTGCACCTGAGCAAATGCTCAACGCTGCGGGTTTCTCTGACTCACCACACCTTTTCTATTCGGGTTACGACCGTCGCCCAGGCAAAGATGGCGAATGGTTCCAGTTGTTCCAGATCGGTTTTGGGGGGATTCCCGGGCGTCCCGTGGGCGATGGTCCTGACGGGCATTCTCTGTGGCCCGGTTTTACCAATGTGCCTAATGAGTTCATCGAATCCTACTTCCCGCTGCGCATAGAGCGTTACGAGACTATTCGGGATTCTGGTGGTGCGGGTCTTCACCGCGGTGGCAACGGTCTTTCTGTCGCTTATCGATTCCTCGCTGATGGAGAGATCGGGATTCATGACGAGCGATGGTTGACACATCCCTGGGGCGTTCTCGGTGGCGATACAGGTCAGCGTTCGACGAAGCGTCTGGTAAGAGTGGATGGCAGCGAGCAATGGCTCCCGGCAAAAGTAGAGGGAGTGAAGGTTAAAGCCGGTGATTTGCTCTACTTCAATACCTGGGGTGGTGGTGGCTGGGGTGACCCTTACGCTCGTGATCCCGAGCTTGTGCGCGCCGATATCGCTAGACGTCTGGTCAGTGTAGAGGGCGCTAAACGTTACGGTGTTGTCATGGCTTCTGATGGCAGTGTGGATACCGCAGCGACGGAGTCCCTTCGTGAGCAACTGCGCGCGGCCCGCAGTGACGATCAGCCATTGTTCAATCGCGGGGGTACTATCGAAGAGATTAAGGCGCGTTGTGAAGAGGAGACGCACTTGCCGCCACCGGTGGCGCCGCAGTTTCCGTCGGAGTATCAAGCCTGAGTCATGGCTGATCTTGCTCGACAATCACAAGCGCTTGGCGCTCGCCCGGCGCTGGTGCTGATCGATATGATCAATGCTTTTACCGATGAGCATGGTCCTCTTGGATCCCCCAGCGACGCTGTGGTGGATGCCTGTGGACAGTTGCAGCGGGCATTTCGTCGCAAAGGCCTCCCGGTATGCTTTACATCGGTTGTGTATGACCAGTCCAATCAGGCGAAGGTATTCCGGGCGCGACTTCCGGCTTTGAATATTCTGAAAAGTGGCAGCGCAGCGGTGGATGTGGACAAGCGTCTTCGTCCTGTTGATGGTGAGCCGGTGTTTGAGAAACACTATGCCAGTGCGTTTTTTGGTACCGGCCTCTTGGCTTGGCTCAAATCGCAAAATGCAGATTCGCTCGTGATTGTGGGACTGACGACCAGTGGCTGTGTTCGGGCGTCAGTGGTGGATGGTCTGCAGCACGGTTACGTCGTGTGGGTTCCTGAAGAAGCGGTAGGTGATCGTAACGCAGCAGCCCATGCGGCTAACTTGCATGACATGCACGCAAAGTATGCTGAGGTAGTATCCTTGAGTGATACTTTGGCGGCAGTGGGAGACGCTCTTTGAGTAATCGTGCCCGCATATTGTTGATTGGCTATCGCAAGTTCAGTGAGCTCATCAATTCGGTCATTGCCGAATATAAAGATGAAGCCGAGATCATCATGGTGGAGTCCGTTGCTTCTGGCAGTGTGGACTATCAAGCTCTGGTAAAAGAACATCAACCTGATGTCGTTGCCAGCGCCGGTTCAAACGCCGCATTTTTAAAGAACTCCCTCAAAATTCCCGTGTTGTCTCAGCCTGTGACTGACACCGACATTATTGATGCAGTAGCTCGTGCCCGGCGTATTGGGGCACGTGTGCATGTGTTCACCTATGCGCCAAAACCCGAACCCGAAAGTCGTCTTTTCACTGCTTTGCCGTCTTTGATTGGCGATGGCCTAAAACACGAAACTTACACGACCACTGACGAGGCGGCAGAGCGTTTGTTAGCGATGGCAGCGGCGGACAGTGCCGACGTCGTTGTGGGACCCAGCTACATTTGTGAGCTGGCCAGCCGGCGGGGATTGCCGGCTGTGCTGCTTTACAGCAGAGAGTCAGCTCGACAGATGCTGGATGAAGCCCTGCGGCAGGCGCGAGTGCGTTCCGCAGAGCGGCGTGAAGCGCAGCAGCCAGGACGTTTTGTCATTGACTCCCCACAAATGTCTCGTGTGGCGGAGTTGGCGCGAACCTACGCCCGGGGCAATGCCGCTGTGCTTCTGCAGGGAGAGAGTGGCACCGGCAAAGAGCATATCGCCAGAGAGCTGCATCAGGCTTCGGATTATCGTGACGGCGCTCTGGTTGCCATTAACTGTGGAAGCATTCCCAATGAACTCTTTGAGAGTGAGCTTTTTGGGTACGTTGATGGCGCGTTTACCAGCTCCCGGCGAGGCGGGCGGGTCGGTCTCGTTGAGCAGGCCAATGGGGGTGTTCTGTATCTCGATGAAATCGGTGAGATGCCGCTATCACAGCAGGTCAAGCTGTTGCGGGTGCTTCAGGAGCGCAGCGTGCGGCCGGTGGGAAGCACTCGAGAACTGACCTTGGACTTCAAGGTGATCGCGGCCACCAATTCGAACCTTCAGGCGGCCGTAGATGCCGGCACTTTTCGTGATGATCTTTATTACCGCCTCAACGTATTTACTTTACGGCTTCCACCTCTGCGAGAGCGTCCGGAGGACGTGGCAGCTATTGCACAGTACTACTTGCGTGAATATGCGCAGCAGTACGAAGCAGAGCTGGATGTGGCGGCACTTATGCAAAAGCTTACTGGGCCGTTCATGAAGTATCGATGGCCCGGGAATGTGCGGGAGCTACAGAATTTTGCCGAACGTTTGGCCGTAAATGCGGCCCATGGCGTTGCTATCGAAGAGCTAAGTTTAGAGGAGCTACTTCCAGAGTTACTTGCCCCACAGCAGGGAGAGGAGATACCTCCGGGTTTACTTAAGGAGCAGGAAGCTCGCGCGATTGCGGATGCTATGCATCGCTTCGCCGGTGATAAAACTGCAGTGAGCAGGGAGTTAGGTATCAGTCCGACCACTTTGTGGCGACGCCTCAAAGAAATGGACTGGAACGAGGGATTTGGCACAGGGCGTGCCGGCGATAAAAAAAGTAAACAATACTCACGAGGGTAGGAGAACGGTAATGCAAAGCATGAAGAAACCGCTAGTGCAGGCTCTGGCAGCCACGCTGTTGATGCCGGCAACACAATGGGTGATGGCCCAGGGAAACAACCTGGCAATCGAAGAGGTCGTCGTGACCGCGCGGAAGCGTTCTGAGAACCTTCAGGAAGTACCCATCGCGATCTCGGCTATTGACGAAGACACAATTCAACGCGCGGGTATCCAGCGTGCAGGAGATTACGTGGGCCTCATACCCAACGTGACCTTGGTGGATTCAGCAAACGTTGGTGATACCCAGCTGAGCATTCGCGGCATTATTTCTACGCGGGATGCCGAGTCGACCTTTGCGTATGTGGTCGATGGTGTGCTGAGTACGAACCCCAACAGCTTTAATGAAGAGCTGTTTGATGTGCAGCAGATCGAAGTGCTCAAAGGCCCCCAGGGCGCTTTGTACGGTCGTAATGCTGTAGCCGGCGCGATTCTTGTAACCACCAAAGAGCCCACCAATGAATTTGAAGGACGTGTGGGCGGCACCGTTGGTAACGTGGGAACCTTGCGCGGCAACGCCATGTTCAGTGGCCCAATTATCAAGGATAAGTTACTGGGCCGTATCGCAATCAGCACCAGTGAAACCAACGGTTTCTATGAAAACATTTTCACGAATCAAGATGATGTTGTGGACTACCTTGAAGATACCAGCGTCCGGGGTCGTCTTAAGTGGAATGTCACAGATAATCTGACTTTGGATTTTCGCGGTGGGTATTCAGACGTTACTGCCGGGGCGATCAACTTTAATGCAGGCTTTGCGATCCCGGCCTTTGTCGATGCCTTTGGGGCGCCGAACTACAATCAGGACGTCAATGACGTGGACTTCCGTTTTGCCTTCAATACGCCAGGCGAGAATGAGCAAACGACGACTGATTTTGCGGTGAAACTTGATTGGGCTCTGGACTTCGCCGACTTGGTGGCCAACGTGGCTTACAGTAGCCTCGATGAGTCCTTGCTGTCAGATGGAACGGCGGCGACGTTTTATGGGTATGAGTTGACGCCGTCGTGCCAGGCAGGGCGGGGAGAGCTCAACAGCTTTACGCGGCCAGACCTGTTCGGCGAGCCATTCAACCCCTTTGGCGTCTTGCCACCGGGGGCGGATTTTCAGGGCGTTTACGGGCCGTACACCCCATTAACCTGTGATGGATATCAGTATCAGGAGCGTAACCAGGAAGACATTAGTATCGACGCGCGTCTCGTGGGTCCAGAGGATGACGCTATTCGTTGGATTGCGGGCGTGTACTACGCTGATATTGAGCGCGAGTCTTTGGTTGGCTACGGTGCCGATCAGGGGCAAGGCTTTCTGAAGCAGCCCTATGTGGATGCCACTGGCCCCAACCCCACCGATCTGCTGTTTTGGGACGAATTCAATACCGAGGTCTTTGCGATCTATGGTCAATTGGAATTTGATCTGTCAGACACTATGGAATTGGCATTCGCACTTCGCTATGACCGCGAAGAGCGAGAAGTCAGTAACAAAGTGCCCAACGTTGTGAACTCGGGTCTGAACATTAACCTTTTGGATCCTGCGACGGGTGCTCCTCTGCCTATCAACCCGGCGTTTGCCAACAACCCCAACGGTATTCCGGATCGTGCCCGGGACTTTAGTCAGCTTCAGCCCAAGGCCACCTGGAACTGGGCAATGACTGACGCAGTAAATGTGTACGCAAGCTATGGACTGGGTTTCCGTAGTGGCGGCTTTAATGCGATTGGTACCGAGGATCTTCTTAACTTCTGGTTTAACTCAGGTTTCGGCGGTCCGGGCGAAGTGGTGGACGCACAGCTGCAAGTTACGGATGACTACGATAAGGAGATCTCCACGGCATTCGAGTTGGGCTTTAAGTCTGAATGGATGGATCGGCGCTTGCGCCTCAACGCAGCCGCGTTCCGCACCGATGTCGAAGACAATCAGTTCTTTGAGTTCTACGCGGGTCCGTTCGGCATCTTGCGTACGGTTACGACGATCGACGAATTGTATATTCAGGGCGTTGAGGCCGACTTTACCTTCGTAGCAACAGAGTATCTGACAGTCTACGGCGGTGTAGGTCTTATGGACTCAGAGATCGAGAAGAACGAGCATCGTCCGCTGTCAGAGGGCAATGACGTTCCGCAGGCTCCGGATCTCACCGGTAACCTTGGCGCTGAACTGAGCTTTCCCGTTGGCGGTAGTATGCAACTGGTGAGCCGTTTGGATTGGCAGTACACCGGCGAGATGTGGTTCCACACGCTTCAGGGCGAGGAGACACCGACGATTTGGAACGCGTTTTTTGGTCCTGGTTTTAACCAGAACTTCTCCAAGTCTTCGCGAGATGCCTTCAGTACTATGGATCTGCGTGTAGGTCTTGAGGGAGAGAACTGGGCGATTACTGCCTGGGGTCGTAACATCACAGATGAAGAGTATCTTCAGGAAGTGATTCCTACCCCGGAGTTTGGTGGCAGCTTCCTGCATCCATCAGCGCTGCAGAGCTACGGAGTAGACTTCCGTTATAGCTTTTAGGTTCTGAATCGAGACTAAAACGGCGCCTCAGGGCGCCGTTTTCCTTTGTGCCTCTTTGCGCAGTACTGCTTCGATGCGTGATGTGTACATAGGCATGCCGTAGAGAAAACCCTGGAACTGGGTGCAGCCCAGATCTCTTAAAGCACTTGCCTGGTCCTCGTGCTCAATGCCCTCGGCAATCACTTCAAGACCCATGGCCTGCCCAAGAGCGACAACCGCACCGGCGATAATACGATCACTGTCATCCGTGTTTATATTATCTACAAACGATTTATCCAGCTTTAAGCGATCGATAGGCATTTTCTTGAGATAAGACAGGGAGGAGTAACCTGTGCCGAAATCATCGATGGCAAACTGTACTCCCAAACCCCTAAGCTCGTTCATGCTGTCGATGAGTTGGTCGGTATCGTGAACCAATACGCTTTCTGTCAGTTCCAGTTCAAGTCTGCTTGGAGGAAAGCCCGTCTGCGCCAATACTTGTTGAACCTGATCCACAAAGTCATCGGCACGAAATTGTGGAGCCGATACATTTACCGCAAGTCTTCCGAAGGGCAAGCCCTCGGCTAGCCACTTGCAGCCTGCTATGCATGCTTGTTCCAAAACCCAGTGTCCAATGTCCTGGATCAGTCCGGTGCGCTCTGCCTGAGGGATGAATTGTGCGGGAGAGACGGTTCCCAGAGTCGGGTGGTGCCAACGCAAGAGTACTTCCAGACCCAGAAACGTGTTACTGGCAATATCAATCTGCGGTTGAAAAGCCAGACGAAACTCGTTGCGTGATTTGGCCTCGCGAAGTGCGGAATCAATGAGGACGTTTTGAAAAGCTTTGCGTGTAAGGTTCTCAGAATAAAAACGAAAGGTGTTTCTGCCCTGTTCCTTGGCGGAGTACATGGCCGCATCGGCATTGCTCATGAGGGTCTCTGCTGTCTGCCCGTCGTCTGGATAGATACTGATCCCTACGCTGGCACTTACCGACACACTGCGACCTTCCAGAGACATTGGCTTACGCAAAGCACCAATGATTTTCTCGGCGATGTTTGTGGCGTCATCAGGTGAGCTGATGTCTTCGAGGATCAACAGGAACTCGTCACCACCAATGCGTCCCACCGTGTCTGCATCGCGTAGCAGGGTTCGCAGGCGATCCGCCGTACTTGCCAGTAGTTTGTCGCCTGCCAGATGACCGAGACTGTCGTTGATGTTTTTGAAACCATCCAGATCCAGAAAGCATATGGCGATGCTTTCTGCTTTGCGTCGTGCCCGGCGGATACTCTGCTCTAGGCGTTCGTTGATTAGATAACGATTGGGCAGTTGTGTGAGTGGGTCATAATGCGCGAGTCTCTGCAGTTGCCTCTCTGTTTCTTTGATTTGACTGATATCGGTAAAAATCGCCATATAGCCGCCGCTTTCACCGTCTATTTTGCTGATGGTAAGTAGCTCGGGAAAAACTGCGCCGTCCTTGCGTCGATTCCACACCTCGCCGCGCCACATGCCATCCTGTTCAAGTGAATGCCACATGTTTTTGTAATAGTCAGCGTCGTGACGTCCGGAGCGCAACAGGTTGGTGGGCTGTCCTATGGCTTCTTCCCGTTGGTATCCAGTGATTCGGGTGAAGGCCGCGTTTACATCCCGGATAAGGCCATTTTTATCCGAGATTAGAATCCCTTCACCACTATTGTTGAATACTGCCGCTGCCTGGAAAGCCTGGCTCTGTGCCGCGTGTTGCTGAGTAATATCTCTGCCAACCCCCCACACTATGTTGTCTTTCTCTGCGTTAGCGGCAGACCAGGAGATGAGTCGGTAACTGCCATCTTTATGCAGATAGCGGTTTTCGAAGTAAAGGGTTTGGAGACCATGAGAGAGCTTTTTCATTTCGAGCATGGTGGCGGCGCGATCGTCTTCGTGCACCAACTCGAGAAAGTTGCGACCTTGCAGTTCCTTTGAGGTATGACCCAGTAAGCGTAACCAGGCGGTGTTGGCTAGTTTGATGAGACCGTCAGGCGTTGCCAGCAGATGCAGGTCGTTGGTCTGTTGAAAAAAGATTGCGTAGTAGCGTTCCGCGTTTTTTTGCGCGGTGATGTCAATCAGCACACCGGCCGCATGTGTTACAGCAAGTTCCGAGTCCGTGTAACTGCGTCCCACTGCACGGAACCAAAGTTGATCGCCGGAATCGAGTTTGGCCCTAAAATCGACGTGCAGACTGCCTGCCTGCGGTTCGCTCATCAATCTGGCCATGGCCGATTCAAAGCCTGCCAGGTCTTCATTAACAATTTGAGCAAGGATCGTGTCAAAGCTCAGAGGGAGTTCGTCATCGCGGACCTGTAACATCCGGATGCCATCATCGGATAATTCAAAAACGCCGGACTCGGCTTCCCAGCGCCAGGTGCTGATACCCGCGTCCTCAAATACTGCTTCGCTCTGTGGCAGAACGGGTGTGTCGTTATTCACAATCGCTTCCTTGCGTTTGGAAGACACCCCGAGTGTATTGACCTTTCTGTGCTTAAGCTAGGCCTCGTTGAAGACTACAATTCCAGCGAAGCATCACCCTAGACTGGGTTCATCTTCAATGCTCTCTCGAAAGCTGTCGATGGAAGGGCAGGCACAAAACAGGTTGCGATCACCGTACACATTATCGATACGACTCACGGGTGGCCAATATTTGTCTTGCTGGAGTGAGTCCATAGCGAAGGCTGCCTGCCTACGCGTGTAGGGGTGGGGCCACTGCTCGGCCGTAAGATCATGCAGGGTATGGGGCGCGTTCACCAGAGGGTTATCGTCCAGTGGCAAGCGCTGGCTTTCTACCTCGCGGATCTCGTCGCGAATGGTGATGAGCGCATCGCAAAAACGGTCGATTTCAGCTATGGACTCGGATTCGGTGGGCTCAATCATGAGTGTGCCGGAAACCGGAAATGACATGGTGGGTGCGTGGAAACCAAAATCCATGAGTCGCTTGGCGATGTCTTCTTCGCCAATGCCGCTGGCTTCCTTAATAGGACGAATATCAATAATACATTCGTGAGCGACGGTGCCACTTCGCCCGGTATAGAGCACCGGATAGTGATCCCTGAGACGATGGGCAATGTAGTTTGCCGACACGATCGCAACCTTGCTGGCCTGGGTCAGGCCCTGGGCACCCATGAGTGCTATGTAGGCCCAGGAGATGGGCAGGATTGATGCGCTGCCGTAAGGTGTCGCTGCTACCACGTCATTATCCGGGGAAAGTCCTGGTACCGGCGTTACCGGATGCGATGGTAAAAAAGGCTGCAGGTGTGAGCCGACGCCAATGGGACCCATACCGGGGCCGCCGCCGCCGTGGGGTATACAAAACGTCTTGTGCAAATTCAGGTGAGAAACATCGGCCCCGAACTTTCCGGGTGCTGCAAGTCCCACCAGGGCATTCAGGTTGGCACCGTCCACGTACACCTGACCGCCATGCTCATGGACGATGTCACAGACTTCTACAATGCCCTCTTCAAATACGCCGTGGGTTGACGGGTAGGTGACCATGATCGCTGCCAGGTGGTCACTGTGTTGCGTTGCTTTGGCACGGAGATCTGCGATGTCTACATTTCCTTGGGCATCGCACTCCACGATGACCACGCGCATGCCGGCCAGAACTGCACTGGCCGGGTTTGTGCCATGCGCAGAGGACGGGATCAGACATATGTCCCGCGCAGTATCACCGCGGCTCTCGTGATAGCGCTTGATGACGAGCAGGCCAGCATACTCCCCCTGGGAGCCCGCATTCGGCTGTAAAGAGATGGCGTCATAGCCCGTACATTCGGTAAGCATCCGTTCTAGATCATCCAGAAGCTCGCGATAACCCTGAGCCTGCTGCGCTGGAGCAAAAGGGTGCATGGCGCCAAAGGAGGCCCAGGTTACGGGTAGCATTTCAGTTGTGGCGTTGAGCTTCATAGTGCAGCTGCCCAAAGCAATCATCGAGCGGTTGAGCGCAATATCTTTGCTTTCGAGGCGACGCATATAGCGGAGCATTTCTGTTTCGCTGTGGTATTCATTAAAGAGCGGGTGCTGGAGATAATCGATCTCCCGGCCCAGTTCTGCAGGGATGGGGCTGTCTGCTGTGATGTCTTCCAGAGCTGCCGGAGCTTTGCCGGTAATCACTTCCACCAACAGCTGCAAATCAGCGCGGGTGCTTGTCTCGTCAAGAGACACTGCCAGGGTTTCACTGTGATCGCAGCGCAGGTTTACTTCTCGTGCTGTTGCGCGGGTCAAAATCGCGTCTCGCTGATCGCCAGGCTCAATGGTCAGCGTGTCAAAGAAACGCTTATTGCAGATCTTTAAACCAGCTTTCGTTAATTCCGTGGCCAGAAGGCTCGTGAGCAGGTGGGTACGCTCAGCTATTCGGCGTAATCCCTCTGGCCCGTGATACATGGCGTAGAAGGCGGCCATCACAGCGAGCAACGCCTGCGCAGTACATATATTGCTGGTGGCCTTCTCGCGACGAATATGTTGCTCTCTGGTTTGCATGGCCATGCGTAACGCCGGCCGCCCGTCACGATCCACCGATACGCCGATGATGCGGCCCGGGGTAGAGCGCTTGTAAGCATCTCGCGTGGCAAAAAAAGCGGCATGAGGACCGCCATAGCCCATAGGTACGCCAAAGCGCTGGCTGTTGCCCACCACAACATCCGCACCTAGCTCCCCGGGAGACTTCAGCAGCAAAAGTGCGAGTAGATCGCTGGCTACTACAACCAGCGTGTTTTTGGCGTGCGCTTGCTCGATGAGTGCGCTGGGATCGACGATTTCACCGCTACTGCCGGGATACTGAAGGAACAGGCCAAAGGCGTCACCGGCATCCAGCAGTTCTGTTGCATCGCCGTACACAATATCGATGCCCAGTGGCTGAGCTCGAGTTTTCAGTACGGCGAGTGTCTGTGGGTGGCAGTCGCTGTCTACTATAAAGCGCATGCTCTTGTTCTTTTTGTTCACGCGCTGCAGTAGGGTCATCGCTTCTGCGGCTGCGCTTGCTTCATCGAGCATGGATGCATTGGCCAGTTCCATGCCCGTAAGGTCCATGATGACCTGTTGGTAGCTCAGCAAAGCTTCAAGCCGGCCTTGCGAGATTTCGGCCTGATACGGGGTGTAGGCGGTATACCAGCCGGGGTTTTCGAGCACGTTGCGCTGAATAACCGCCGGAGTATGCGTGCCGTAATAGCCCATGCCAATAAAGTTTTTACAGATCCGGTTTTTATCCGCCATAGCCTTGAGGCGGGTAATCACGTCCACTTCTCGTTGCGGGCCGTCCAGCGCCATGGGATTTTTTAGGCGGATGCTGGCAGGGACCGTCGCGTCAATTAACGCATCTACGCTCGAGTAACCCACAGCAAGGGCCATTTCGGTTTGCTGTGCGGCACTAGGGCCGATGTGTCGGGCGAGAAATTCATCGTGGCCTTCAAGTTCAGTAAGACGTTGCATGCTCATATCGGGGGTCCCGGAGGCTGGGGTTTTTAGCCCCTTGGAAAAGGCGCGAATTTTAGCAGTGAGGTCCCCGCCTCAGCAATTGATGTGGCAGTTTTGTATATCTTGATGATGGCCTTGATTAAACTGGGGCTTTTGGCAATGCAGCCACAAGGAGGCCGTGATTTTGGATCTACAGCAGCTCAATCCTGCGGGTGCTCGGATGAACGAGGCTCGTCTGGCGCGCATTGGAGAGCACCTCGAGACTCGCTACGTCAAACCGGGAAAAATCGCAGGTTGTCTGACCGCGGTAGTGCGCAAAGATAATTTAGCCTATCTACATGTGGCGGGGGAGCGCGATCGGGAGCGCAGTCTTCCCGTCGGCAATGACACCGTGTTTCGTATTTATTCCATGACTAAGCCAGTGACTTCCATCGCGTTGATGACCCTTTGGGAGCGTGGGCTTTTCACCCTCGATGACCCTGTATCGCGGTTTATTCCCGAGTGGGAAGACTTACAGGTACGCGTGGGTGGGAGCTGGCCTGAATTTGCAACGCGGGCTGTGGATCGTCCTATGCGTATTCGTGACCTGCTGACGCATCAATCGGGGCTGACCTACGACTTTATGTATGCCACAAACATCGATAAGGCCTACCGGGAGTTGAAGCTTGCGCGCGCTGAGAAGGGCTACACGCTGCAAGACATGATTGAGCAACTGGCCATGCTACCTCTGGAGTTTTCTCCGGGGGAGCGTTGGAATTACTCTGTAGCTTCCGATGTAGTGGGATATCTCATCGAGCGAATAAGCGGGCAGAGTCTTCCGGAGTTTTTGCGCGCGGTTATTTTTGAACCTCTGGGCATGACGGATACGGGTTTTAGCCCCCGCGATGACCAGCTGGAGCGCCTTGCTTCCTGTTACACCCGGGATTCCCAGAAGCGTTTGGTCTTGCAGGATGATGCACAGGCCTCGCAGTATGTGGGCAGAGGTTTCTTCTCTGGGGGAGGTGGTCTACTGTCCACCGCGTCTGATTATCTGCGGTTTTGCCAGATGCTCCTCGGCGAAGGTGCATTGGGGGAGACGCGCATCATCGCTCGAAAGACGCTGGAGCTAATGGTTGCTAATCACCTGCCCAACAACGCTGACCTGGCAAGCGTGGCGATGGCCGGTTTTAGTGAAACGCACCACGAGGGTGTGGGCTTTGGTTTGGGCTTCGCTTCAAAGATCGACCCTGTTCGCAATGGTTACCCGGCCAGCCGGGGGAGTTATTACTGGGGTGGCATGGCAAGCACCTTGTTTTGGGTGGACCCTCTGGAGGACTTGGCGGTCGTATTCATGACGCAATTGATTCCGTCCAGCACCTTTAACTTTCGGGGCCAGCTTGAGGCCTTGGTCTACGCGGCCATGGACTAGATCCACTCGGTCAGCTGCCGTTATAGTTGATATCGAGGACTTCCAGTTCCCGCTCTCCCCCGGGGCTTTGCAGCCGCACGATGTCTCCGACGGTCTTTCCCAGCAGTGCTCGAGCGATGGGGGAATCTATAGAGACCTCGTTGCGCGAGGATTCAAATTCATCGGGACCTAAAATCGTCACCACCTGGGTGACCTCATGCTGGTCTATAACCTTCACGGTGGCCCCGAAAAAAATACGACTCATGTCGCTGGGGCTTTCCCGAACCACCTGCAGAATTTCTAATCGCTTACTGATGAATCTCACTCGGCCATCAATTTCTCGCAGACGTTTTTTGCCGTAAATGTAGTCGCCGTTCTCAGAGCGGTCGCCGTTTTTTGCAGCATCCTGCACCGCCAGTGCTACGACCGGCCTCTCTTGGCGCCACAGTTGATCAAGCTCCGCGCGCAGTCGAGCCTCACCTGCAGCCGTGATCAACGGTGTCCCTCGCGGGCGTGGTGCTCTGTAACGTCCCATGCGCGCATTCTAACGCGAGAATCGTTGCCGAGACTTCGGTCTCAGGTCTTGTGCAGGGTGAGGTTCTGGCAGTGGCGTCAGTGATTGCCTGAAACATTGATGGGGCACTACACTAATGCGATGAAAATACAGCGTGCACTACAAAATAGTTTATTCAGCGCTCTTGCAGCCATGCTTGCCTCGCAGGCAGGAGCTCAATGCGTAGCCGTGCAGGGTGACCCTATAGAGGGCGGAATGATCTGGGCGAAAGTTGCGCCGGGCACCAAGGTGAGCCTGGACGAGCAAAGCCTGGATGTGCTTCCCAATGGCTATGTCGTCGCAGCTTTCCATCGAGATGCTCCCCCGAACAGCCTCTTGCGCATTGGCGAGGACTGCGAGTATCAACTCAAAGTCGCTCAGCGGGAGTATCGGATCCAGCGTGTAGAGGGGGTCCCTCAAAAAACAGTGACACCGCCGAAAGAACAGTTGGCGCGCATTCAGAGGGAGCGCGAGTTAGTCGCGGCGGCCAAGGCACAGCTCGTGGAACGTCCAGACTGGCTTATGCAGATCGATGGAGGCTTTGTCTGGCCTGTTCAGGGGCCCATTTCCGGCGTTTATGGTAGTCAGAGGGTGTACAACGGTACGCCCGGCAGCCCGCACTATGGGGTCGATATTGCGGTGCCTAAGGGAACGCCGATTTATGCGCCCGCAGCGGGCCGAGTGACTCTAGCCGAACCCGATTTGTTCTACTCCGGTGGCACAGTCATTCTGGATCATGGTTACGGACTGTCATCGTCTTTTTTGCATATGAGCGAAGTGTCTGCCCGGGTGGGGGACGATTTGCAGCCAGGTGATTTGATAGGAGCTGTGGGTGCTACCGGAAGAGCAACCGGGCCTCATCTGGATTGGCGTATGAGCTGGCGAGATCGACGGGTGGACCCTCAGAGGCTGGTCCCGCCAATGCCGGTGTTAACGAAGACTTCTGCCGCAGAGTAAGGGTGCAGTAAAAATGAAGTTAGGAGTAAAGCGCCCGCGAATGGTTCACGGGCGTGTAGTTGAGCCGCTTAGCGAAAATTACATCGCGTCTGCTTTTTCGATTCCAACTGCCAGAGCCTGGGTAAAGGTCATTACCACTGACTGACCAATGCGAAGTTGTTCAATACGCTCTGGTGTGACGTCGCCGATCACGTGGGCCTTGCCACGAGAATCGAGAATAGTGACGGTACCGATAAGACGATTCATGCCTTCGATGGTACACACTGCACGTACTGCCGAGATCATGGCTCCGCCAGGTGCTTCTTCAGCGCCAGCAACGCCCGCATCAGCGCCTTCTACCCACGGGTTGGCCATTTCTTCTTCTGTGGGCTCTCTCAACTCAGCGGCTAACGCTGCGAGATAGGTGACCACCAAAAAGTCGCCGGGGGCAATTTCAGAAATGCGTTGTACCTTCGGGTCTACAACGGTAGTCATTTGCTCGCCCGTAGGCAGTTGCAAAACCATCTCACGTGTTTCGGTGTCTATGGCAATAACTTCGGCGTCAATTTCGATCGCCATGGCACGCTCGGCGTGATCAGACATAGGCTCTTCGTGGTGAGCAGCGCCCGCAAACGGTGCAATAGCAAGGCCGGAAACCAGCATAAGGCTGGGTAGAAACTTGGAAAAAAACATATCGACAACTCGTAAACGTTATTTTGGGCGCAAGATTCTCCGCCATGAGAGCAGTAAATACAACAGAAGGGGCTTTCTGGGCACCTGTTTGGGATCAAAAAATCGTATACTTGCGCTTTTGCCCATAAAGGATTCCAAGCTGTGCTCGATAAGAAACTTCTGAGCATTCTCGTGTGTCCCGTGAGTAAAGCTCCCCTTGAGTATCACGAAGAGACCGAAGAACTGTTTTGCAAGGCCAGTGGACTGGCCTACCCCGTGCGCGACGGCATACCCGTGATGCTTGAAGAAGAAGCCCGTCAGCTCACCACCGATGAAAAATTAGCCTAAAAGGAGGCGGGTGTACGCTATGTCCGAGAGTATTTTCGCAAAGATTATTAGTGGCGAAATCCCCGCAGAGAAGCTCTACGAAGACGAGCACTGCATCGCCATCAACGACATTAACCCACAGGCGCCGGTGCACGTACTGCTCATTCCCAAGAAGGCGATTGAGAAGTTGGCCGATGCACAGCGGGATGACCAGGCCTTGCTAGGACATCTGATGTTGGCGGCAGGCAATGTTGCCCGACAGCTGGGTGTGGCTGAGGCATTTCGCCTGATTGTTAATAATGGTTCTGGCGCCGGTCAAACCGTGTTCCATTTGCATCTGCACATCATTGCTGGTGGCAGCCTCGCTGAGAGTAAAATGGTCGGCTGACACCACCCTGATTTAATCACCTGGTTACTAACTAACGTTTATTAATAGCGACTTCCGGTTACGGGGGCCGCCCCTGGAGAGATGAAGGCATGAAAACCGGAGAAATCCGCGAGGCGTTTCTCGCCTATTTTGAGTCCCACGGACACCAGCGCGTTCCCAGTAGTTCTCTGGTGCCGGCGGACGATCCGACCCTGCTGTTTACCAACGCCGGGATGAACCAGTTTAAGGACGTTTTTCTCGGTGCCGAGTCTCGCTCTTATAACCGGGCGGTGAGTGCTCAGCGCTGTGTAAGAGCTGGCGGAAAGCACAATGATCTGGAAAACGTAGGATATACCGCGAGACACCATACGTTTTTTGAGATGCTCGGTAACTTCAGCTTTGGTGATTACTTTAAGAGCGAAGCTATACGCTTTGCCTGGAATTTTCTCACCGTGGAGTTGGGTCTTCCCAAAGAGCGACTCTGGGTCACGGTGCATCTTACTGACGATGAGGCCGAACGAATCTGGATAGAAGAAATTGGGTTTCCTGCCGAGCGTATTTCGCGCCTGGACGAAGACAATTTTTGGCAAATGGGAGATACCGGACCCTGTGGCCCTTGCTCGGAGGTGTTTTACGACCATGGTGAAGATGTCCCTGGCGGCCCCCCGGGAAGCCCCGATGATGACCTGGATCGTTACATTGAGATCTGGAACCTGGTGTTCATGCAGTACAACCGTAGTGCCAATGGTGAAATGGCGCCGCTGCCCAAGCCCTCGGTGGACACTGGTATGGGGCTTGAACGTATCGCCGCCATTCTCCAGGGCGTGCACAGCAACTATGAGATAGACCTGTTTCAGGCCTTGATTGCGTCGGCTGCGGACGTTGTGGGCGCTTCCGATCGCCAGGCCTCGTCGCTTCGCGTGATTGCCGACCATATTCGTTCCAGCGCTTTTCTCATCACTGACGGAGTGCTGCCCGGCAACGAGGGACGCTCCTACGTGCTGCGCCGTATTATGCGCAGAGCGATTCGTCACGGTAACAAGCTGGGTGCCACAGAGTTATTCTTTCATAAACTTGTTGCCCCTCTTGCGGAGCAAATGGGCGATTTCTACCCGGAGCTGCGCGCACAGCAGGCGCGCATCGAAGACGTTATTCGCGGTGAAGAAGAGCAGTTTGCGCGAACGCTTGAGCAGGGAATGGCCATCCTTGACGATGCTTTGGCCGAGATGCAGGGCGATGTTATTCCCGGTGACGTGGTGTTTAAGCTTTATGACACCTACGGATTCCCGGTGGATCTAACCAACGATATCGCCCGGGAGCGCAACTTCAGCCTGGATATGCCCGGCTATGAGGCTGCGATGCAGGCTCAGCGCGAGCGCTCCAAAGAGGGCGGAGGCTTTAGTGTTGATTACAACAGCACCCTGACGCTTGAAGGGGAGACGGTCTTTGTCGGCTACGAGCACAGCGCCGGCAGCGGACAGGTTGTCGCACTTCTGCGCGACGGCGAAAGGGTTTCTCAGCTTGCCGAAGGTGAGTCCGGGGTTGCCATTCTGGACCAAACGCCATTTTACGGAGAGTCCGGCGGCCAGGCAGGAGACACGGGTTACCTTAGCGGGGAGGGTCTCAACCTTGAGGTCACTGACACAACAAAGGCTCAGGGCCATCACCTGCACCATGTGAAGGTTCTTCAGGGCACAGTGAATGTCGGCGATACGCTTGATTGTCGTATCGATAACGATGTTCGTCAGAACACGCGACTCAATCACTCCGCCACTCACCTGTTGCACGCCGCCTTGCGCAATGAGTTGGGTGATCACGTGGCCCAGAAAGGTTCATTGGTAGATGCGCAGCGTTTGCGCTTTGACTTCTCCAACCCCGAGGCAATGACTTCGCAGCAGTTGCGTGCAGTGGAAGACAGCGTCAACGCGCAGATCCGTGCTAACACTGATGTTCATACACAGCTTATGACCATGGACGAGGCGAAAAATGCCGGGGCCATGGCTTTGTTCGGTGAAAAGTACGGTGACGAGGTTCGCGTACTGAGCATGGGTGAGGATGATTTTTCTGTAGAGCTTTGCGGTGGAACACACGTTCAGCGCACCGGTGATATCGGTCTGCTGCGCATTACTTCAGAGGGCGGGCTAGCCTCTGGTATCCGCCGTATAGAAGCGGTCACCGGTGCCAAGGCGCTGGCTCAAATACGTTCTGTGGATAACGCGCTTGCCGGAGTATGTGACGCAGTCCGGGGTACCACAGAAAACGTGGCGGAAAAGGTTGCGGCTCTGCGCACTCACAACCGCGATCTGGAAAAAGAGCTCGCACGCTTAAAGCAAAAGCTGGCCTCGTCGGCTGGAAGTGATATCACGGCGTCGGCCATTGAAGTAGACGGCATTAAAGTTCTGGCTACGGTTATAGATGGTGCCGACCCCGGTGCGCTTCGCGGCATTATGGATCAGTGCAAGAACAAACTTGGCAGCGCAGTGATCCTGCTTGCAGCCGTTAACGATGACAAAGTCGCCTTGGTTGCTGGTGTCACCAAAGATCTCACTGAACGTGTGCGTGCGGGAGACTTGATGAAGGAGTTTGCAGGACGTCTCGGCGGTAAGGGAGGAGGGCGTCCGGATATGGCTCAGGGCGGTGGTACTGAACCTGCGTTATTGCCTGCTGCCCTGGAGGATGTTCCGGATTGGGTTGCCAAGGCTCTGAAGGCTTGACATGGCGTTAATTGTCCAAAAATTTGGTGGTACATCGGTAGGTAGCGTCGAGCGCATCGAGCAGGTGGCCGACAAGGTTGCGGGTTTTCGGGATCTCGGCCATGACATCGTGGTTGTTGTCTCTGCGATGAGCGGGGAGACGAACCGCCTTATCGAACTTGCACAGCAGATTCAGGAGCAACCCCTACCTCGGGAGATGGACGTGCTGGTGTCCACCGGCGAGCAGGTGACCACTGCACTGCTCGCAATGGCCTTACAGAAGCGTGGTAAGCCGGCCAAGAGCTACAACGGCTCCCAGGTGCGCATTCTTACTGACGATGCGCACACCAAAGCGCGTATTCGCGAGATTGACGATGCTCGGCTCCACGCCGATCTGCAGGCGGGTAATGTTGTTGTGGTGGCTGGTTTTCAGGGTGTGGACGAACAGGGCAACATCACAACTTTGGGCCGGGGCGGGTCGGACACCACGGCGGTGGCGCTTGCCGCAGCCTTAAAGGCCGACGAATGCCAGATTTATACTGACGTCGACGGTGTGTACACAACGGACCCACGGGTCGTGGATGGTGCCAAGCGTCTGGACAAAATTACCTTCGAAGAAATGCTGGAAATGGCCAGCATGGGATCCAAGGTGCTGCAGATCCGCGCTGTTGAATTTGCCGGTAAATACAATGTGCCGCTGCGCGTTCTGCACAGCTTTCAGGAAGGGCCTGGCACCCTGATCACCTTTGAGGAGGAAGACGCCATGGAGACCCCGACAATCGCGGGAATCGCATTCAATCGCGATGAAGCAAAGCTCACCATATTGGGTGTACCCGATATGCCCGGGGTCGCCTTCAAAATCCTTGGACCTATCGGCAATGCCAATATTGAAGTGGATGTCATTGTTCAGAACGTTGCCGAGGATAACAGCACCGACTTCACCTTTACCGTATCGCGCAGTGAGCTTGCTCGCGGAGAGGAGATTTTGAAGCGTACTGCTTCTGAGCTTGGGGCGCGCGAAGTACGCGCCGATAGTCGCATCGCTAAAATCTCTGTGGTGGGTGTGGGTATGCGCTCTCACGCGGGTGTGGCAAGTCAGATGTTTGAAGCCTTAGCGGATGTCGGAATCAACATTCAGATGATCACAACCTCCGAAATCAAGATTTCGGTGATCATTGAAGAAAAGTTTTTGGAGCTTGCGGTGCGCGCACTGCACTCATCCTTTGAACTGGATGCGGAACCCACAGAGGAGTCTGCTGCCTAAGGTGTTGGAGCGTCGCGTACAGCGAACGCCAGCATAGGACTTTATTCATGTTAATCCTGACGCGAAAAGAGGGTGAGTCTCTCAGGCTTGGTGACGACATTACCGTGACGGTAGTCAGTGTAAAGGGCGGAAATGTGCGTATCGGTATTGATGCGCCTCGAAACCTTGCCGTCCACCGGGAAGAGATTTACGAAAAGATCAGTGAGGGTGAGGAAAGTGCCGTGAAAGCACCCAAAACAGATGCCGATGGCGCCCACGGCACGCAGAGCTAGCGGGCACTGATGCTGGGCAGCAGCCGATGAGCGGCGACTATCAGGCAGTGCCGCTGCCAGATGTACCCAACCTCACTGACGAAGAGGCCCGCGTGCAGGCGTTGGCTTACCTTGATCACGTACGCAAGCGTCACTCTGTTCGAGATTTTAAAGATACGCCGGTTCCCAAAGACATTATCCAGGCCTGTGTTCGGGCTGCCGGCACAGCGCCCAGTGGCGCGAACCATCAGCCCTGGCACTTTGCCTGTGTGAGCGACCCTAATCTCAAGCGTGAGATACGCGAAGCCGCAGAGATCGAGGAAGCCGAGTTTTATGGCGGTCGCGGGGGCGATGAATGGTTAAACAATCTGAGCAAGCTCGGTACGGATCAGTTCAAGCCTTTTCTTGAGACTGCGCCTTGGCTCATTGCGATTTTTGTAGAGCGTACCGGCAAAGATGCCGAAGGTAAAAAGCGCAAAAACTACTATATGTCGGAGTCCGTCGGCATCGCTACTGGGTTTCTTCTCAATGCTCTTCACGCTGCGGGATTGGCGACTCTGACTCACACGCCGAACCCCATGAAGTTCCTCAGCGAGATTCTCCGACGCCCAAACACCGAGAGACCCTATATGCTCATTGTGGTGGGTCATCCTGCTGATGATGCGACTGTTCCAGCGGCATCGTTGATCAAAAAGCCCCTTGAAGACATAGCGAGTTTCTTTTCGGAAGAGAATGAATCGACCGACTGAGCGAAAACGGGTTTGACCCGCTAGGTGACGGTGGTATCATCCCGCGCCTTACGGAGAAGTGGCCGAGTGGCTGAAGGCGCGCCCCTGCTAAGGGCGTATACGTTAATAGCGTATCGAGGGTTCGAATCCCTCCTTCTCCGCCATCCATAAAAATGGCCCCATAGGGGCCTTTTTTGTGGATGACTGATAACGCGGATAGACGAGAACCCTAGGTTCGACAAACTGCGACGAACAGGAGCAGTTTGGACGGGGTCGCTTGCGACACCGCCCCGAAGGGGTGAAAACAGCCTTCAGGCTGTTTGAATCAATCCCTCCTTCTCCGCCAAATAAAAAAGGTCCCGCTGAGGCCTTTTTTGTGTCTGTCTGTTAAGGCACATTCTTAAGCCCCAGTGCACTTAAAAACCAACGCCCTTAACATTCAAGCGAACCCTAAGCAGGTTCATGTTTGAGGTGATGAACAGTGTTTTGCCATCTTCGCCAAACGCACAATTGGATGTGGGCTCGGTGGTGTTCAGAGAGCCTAGATGGGTGCCTTCAGGACTCAGGATCATCACGCCGTGACCGGGCCCGGCTACGTACAGATTGCCCTGCTGATCAACGGCCATGCCGTCACCCCAGGTTTCATAGAACACTTCACCCTCAGCCAAGTTGCCATCGGCCTGGACGGGGTAGGCCATAATTACCCCGCGTTCTTTGTCTGAATCGGCGACGTAGAGCACGTGTTCGTCGGGCGAAAAGGCAATGCCATTAGGTCGAGGTAAGTCATCGATGAGCAGTGTTACCGTGCCGTCGCTTGTCAGGCGATACACGCCCTGAAAATCGAGTTCTTTTAGAGGATCTTCCATGCCCTGACCCAGTCCATAGGGAGGATCGGTGAAGTAAAGATCGCCGTTACTGTGGCGGGCGATATCGTTGGGCGAGTTGAACCGCTTTCCGTCGAATTTGTCGGCGAGAGTTTCAAACGCGGGCCTTGGCGTTTTCAGGGATCCAATCAGCCGAGCCACGCGTCTGTCTCCATGCTGAGCGAGTACCAAGCCTCCCTCGCCATCGACGAGCAATCCGTTCGATCCGGGGCCGCTGGTTGCTTGTCCGGTATAACCTGAGGGCTTTAGCCAGACAGATGATGGCGCGCCACTGCTCCAGCGATAGATTGCGTTATTGGGAATATCTGAATACAGCAGCGCATTCAGGCTCGGCACCCACACGGGCCCCTCAGTCCACTTATGACCTGTCGCCAATACCTGCAGGCGCGCATCCTGGGGAACAATAGCGTCGAGGCTTGAGTCGAGTCGATCAATGCTGCCGATAAGCCTCAGGGGCGGAGTCGAACTCGACTCCTGGCCTGTCACGATGCTGGCAAATACTACGGAAGATGCAGCAATGACCATCGTCAGGAGTTTTCTCATCTTGCCGACCTCTCTATATCAAGAGGCAACCTTATCGTGTGACGCGACCGACAACGAGCTAATTCGCAACTATGGGCCAAATATAGCGTGAAGATGGCGATGTGCCGTGCATCCGAGACTGTGGCTATACGCCCTGCTTTACCTTAACGTGCAATAGTCTGCGACAAGCCCCAATAGATAGAGTAGGAGAGTTTTGTGATCACGCGTTTTAGAGAGTTGTGCTTGAAGAGAACCCAATTGGGTCGGGTTTTATTTTCTCTCGGTGCTTTGCTTGTTGCTCTTGGCTCAGCCAATGCTGCTGAGGGTGCACAAAAAGTAGAAAATTTTGTGTTGCTCGATCAAAACGGCGCAGCACATGAGCTTTATTATCAGCGTGACGCCTCAGCTATCGTACTTATTGTTCACGGTAATGGCTGTCAAATTGTCAGCTCAAATGCCGCTGCTTATAACGCCTTAAGTGAAGAGTTTGCCGCGCAAGGCGTGCAGGTATTGATGATCAATTCGAACCTGCAAGACATGCGTGCCCAGATTCGCCGCGAAGCGGCCGAGTACGGGATCAATGTGCCGATTTTGGATGATCGAACGCAGATTGTGGGGCGAGCCCTAGGTCTGGACCGCACCGGCGAAGTGCTCGTTATCAATCCCGATAACTGGGAAGTTGTATATCGAGGTCCGCTGGATGATCGGGTTAGCTTTGAGCGCCAAAAGAAACAAGCGTCTAAGCACTATGTGCGTGATGTACTAGAAAAGCTGGTAGACGGTGAGTCAGTGGCGTTTGAGAAAGTCAGTGCCCCTGGCTGCATCATCAACTTTGAAGAGATGCATGGAGCCCAGATCAGCTACGCCAAGACCATCGCGCCGATGTTGAAAGACAACTGCGTTGCTTGTCATATCGAAGGTGGCATAGCGCCCTGGGCCATGTCCGAGTACACAATGGTTAAAGGCTTTGCGCCCATGATGCGCGAAGTGATACGAACTAAACGAATGCCGCCTTGGCATGCGGACCCTGAGATCGGACATTGGTCGAATGACGCCGGTTTAAGCGACGCCGAGACCAAGACTCTCATTGCCTGGATCGAAGCGGGGGCTCCTCGTGGCGAAGGCGAGGATCCATTGAAGGCGGTGGCGCCGCTGGATAATCGTTGGACATTGGGCGAGCCGGATTTGATTCTGGATATTCCCGCCTTTGAAGTGCCGGCTACAGGAATTGTTGATTACCAATTTCCAACGGTGCCCAACCCTACTGACAAGGATGTTTGGGTGGTTGCTGCAGCCATCATTCCGGGAGACCCCAAGGCGGTGCATCATATTCTGGCGGGATCATCTGAAAAGCCAGTGATTGAAGACAGCATCGAAAGCATCTTTGAAAACTTTATCCTGACCTATGCCCCGGGCAACGAGGCGTCGCGAATGCCTCAGGGGACGGGTGTGTTTGTTCCAAAGGGAGGCGTTTATCAGTTCCAAATGCATTACACCCCTTATGGAAAAAAGAGCATTGATCGCAGCAAGATAGGCTTATATTTTTCGGACACTCCGCCGGACAATTTCTATCGAGAGCACGTGATTTTCAACCCGCGGATTGCAATCCCCGCGGAGGCGGACCGACATGAAGAGCGGGCGTACTTTGACTTTGCCAGGGACGCTACCATTCATGCCTTGTTCCCGCATGCACATTATCGTGGCAGGAGCTCAGAGTTTGAGCTGGAATACCCGGACGGTAGCAAGGAAGTGATTCTTTCGGTGCCTAACTACGATTTTAACTGGCAACGAACCTATAACTTCACTGAACCCAAGAACGTTCCCGCCGGAACACGCATTGTGCACCGTACGATCTACGATAATTCAGCCAACAATTTGGGTAATCCAGATCCCCAAGAGGTGGTGCGCTGGGGTCTTCAGTCCGAGCAAGAGATGCTCTACGGCTCAATGGGGTACAGCTGGACAGATGAAACCACCGCGCAGCCCATCCATGATCCGGTACTGGCGCAAATGTCGCAGTTAATGGGTTTCATTGACGCCGATATGGATGGCGTTGCCAGTAAAGAAGAAATGCCTGATCGTATGCTCAAGAGCATTGGTGACAATTGGTCAAAACTCGATCGTGATGCCGATGGCGGCTTAAACATACAGGAGTTGGTCATCATGATGAAAAGCCGACAACACGCTCAATCACCGAGCTGACTGAGAGTCCCTGAGCGTAATGCGATGATCGTACTCAAGGGTATTATGCAACTTGTAGAGGGCCTGAGCGGCTCGGCCCGGGCCTCGTTGTCAGCTTCGAGTGCGTCTTGCAGACGATCCGCCTCTTAATCACGTAGGTAGTCGAGCAGTTCCTCAATGCCGGCCGTGGTGAGGTCCTTGTCGATGCTGCGCTGAATTAGTTTATCCAGAGGTTTGCGAAGATTTTTACGTAGCAGCCCCAGAAACGCTGGCGGGGCGATGAGTATCAACTGTTCAAAATGCCGTTCGTTGTGCAATTCCTTCAGGCGCCGGGTCAATAAAAGCGCGAAGCTTTCAGCTTCGTGGGCGGTTGGAGACGTCGCCGGATCATAGGAGCCATGCGGATCTCGAGACTTGCCCGCCGCGTCCGATGCCAGCTCACGATTCGAGAGGCGCGCCTCGGAGTGCACGAAATCTTCCTGCTCGCTCAGATGCTTGTAGATGTTGTGGCTTACAAAGATACGGGCGCGAGCGTTATTTGCGACGATGACACAGGTTTCCATAAGACGTCCTCTCAATGATTTACGACTCGCCTTGGTGTGAAGATTTCAATTCACAGCTAGTGAAACTCGAGAGGTGATTAAAAAAAATAGGGAAAACTACTATCAGTGGTCAAATAGGGGCTAATCAAACGCGAGGGGTCATCTGCGTTTAGTTTGAAAGGCTTTGACAACGTTGTCGCAATTAGCACTCGCTCTGGGGGCAGTGGATACATGGCGGGCGCTGTGTGGGTCGCGCGCACACGAGAACGCTTGCTTCGGTGTCGTCTGTTGCTAGTGGAAATATTCCTTAATTAACAGGATTCGATCCACAGGGTTGCTCATCAAAGCCCAGAAATCGTGCGGCCTCATCTACGCTCTTGCGCTCAGACACAACAGTATTTGCTGGAAAGCTCTCGTCTGGCCAGCCCAGGGCTACGGCCTTCATGATCACCTGATCGTCGGGGATCTGCGCATGTTCACGTACCACTGGCGACTGCATGATGCCCTGACTGTTGATGACAGCACCCAAGCCGCGCGACCAGGCTGCATTCACTAGAGCCGTCGTTACCGCACCACAGTCAAAGGCAGTGTCGTCGCTGTCTGCCAGCACGCGGTCGTAGGTAACGATGATGCACACTGGCGCATCAAACTGACGAAAACCGCGCAGCACCCAATCCTGTCGTCCCTCTTTGTCCTCCCGCGCGATCCCCATGGCGGAAAACAACTGCTTGGCCACGCCCACCTGGCGCTCGCGATGATCTCCTGCAAAAGCTTGGCCAATGCGGAACTCCCGGGAATGTGGCACACCGGCCAGGTTGCGTTCGGTGTTGCCCTCCCGAATACGATTCAGCACCTCACCGGAGATGACGGTGAAGTTCCACGGCTGGGTGTTCATCGATGAGGGTGAACGCATGGCGATGCTCAGGATCTCTTTTATCAGCGCTTTTGGTACGGGGTCGGGTTTGTATCCCCGAATACTTCGGCGTCCAAGCAGGACATCGTCAAACTGCATCTGGATTTCTCCAATGGTTATCGTGAATGTTTATAAGGAATTTGCCCGCTAATTCAGGGGCGTTCTCGGGTCATCATGCCGCCAAGTACACCGTAGTCAAGATAGCCCATGCGTGTAAGAGGCTCCATCGCCAATGTGTCTACGAGGCCATTTTTGAGATAGCTGTCGTCGATGTGCACAGCAACAACCTGCCCTAGGACGAGGCTCCAGATCATCTCGCTCTCTTCTTCTCCGGGAAGCTCCACCGTTTTTAGATATCGACATTCCAGATGGGCCCGAGCTTGCGCAACACGCGGCGCTTTAATTAATCGGGATTCGACTTGCGTGAGTCCGGCCAGCTCAAATTCATTGACGTGAGCCGCTACGTGCTTTGCCGTGGCATTCACCTTGTCGATCAAATCTACCGAAGTAAAGTTACAGACGAAGTCTCCGGTGACTTCGATATTGCGTTGGGAGTCTTTTTTGGAGCCGCTGGAAAAACCCACAATAGCCGGGCCGGTGGCCAGCAAGTTGAAGAAACTATAGGGCGCCAGGTTGGGAGTTCCATCTGCGTCGAGAGAGCTGATCCACCCTATAGGTCTTGGAGCTACTAAAGCCTTAAGAGGGTCATGAGGCAGACCGTGATCGTTAGTAGCTGTTTCGTAATACATCTAACTAGACTCCGATGAATGGCAGTGAGCGCCTGTGGTGCCGGTTATGACATGCTTGCGAGGTCATCCTTCATTAACTTAAGAGTCTGGTCGCGCACCCGCAATTTGTTTGCCGCGTATTGAGCGGCAGGTAATTGCGCCAGATGTTTAGCAAGTTCCAGGCAGCGACTGTCTAGCTGCTCGGCGTCTACGACTTCATCAAAAAACCCAGCAGAAACAGCTTGTTCCGGGTTATAGACTTCTGACTGTAGTGCGACACGGGTTAGATGTTCTTTGACGATGCGTGAGGCTGTAAGCGCAACCAGGATAGGGGGGAGGTCCATACTAATCGCAGTTTCTGGCAGCGTGACTTTGAAATCCCCTCGAGTAGCTACTCGCGTGTCGCTAGCCATAACGACAAACGCCCCCATCGCGACGCAGTGGCCTGTGCATGCTGTAACGAGCGGCAGCGGGTAGCCTGTTAAACGGATCAGCAGCTCGAAACCTCGCTTTACCATTGCCTGGCCTTGCTCTATACCTTTTTTGAACTCGCCAAGATCAAAGCCTGCGGAGAACATACCATCGCGCCCGCGGATAATCACAGCGCCGGCGTTTTCACGCTCGGCTCTGTCCAGACCTGTATTCATGTCGTCTATAAACTGGTGTCCCACAACGTTAGCTTTACCATCGTCAAAATGCAGCATCACCACGTTGTCTTGTTGGATGTATTCCATGCGTCTGTCTACGTTAAGAAGAAGAGCGACGCATACTGCCAGTCGCCTTGGTGGTGGGCAACTCTTGCAATTGAGACGCTCAGCAATGCTACAGGTCTGCGATAAGTCGCACAGTTTTTAAGCAGAATTATCACCTTGTGCCTGCAGAGGGTTTATCATGGCCTCACTACGTCGAGGTTAAATGCATGCTCATCAATACCCAAAGCCGACTGAAGCGAGCCCTCAGTCAAGCCGGCAGCTATGAAGAATGGATGTCCGCGGCACAGGACTACGATCGCAGTAAGGGTCTTGATCGCTGGAGAGCAAAAGACTCCACGCGCCAGTACGATAACGTTTCGATTCGTATACGCCTCGATTCCCTGCAGAGTCTGAAAGCGCGACACGACATACGCGGTCTGTTGTATACGCTAAACGAGGGAATACACGGCAATATGGGCGGTATGGGACGCTCGGGCCTGTATGGACATGCCTTGTCGGGTACCAAAACCCTGATCGAAAATTACATCGAAGAAATTGTCGACACGCTCGAAATGCTCCATGAGGATAGCAGCGGGGAAATCAGCGACGAAGAAAAACTCGATTTTTTCCGCCGCGCCAGCCATTGCTTTGGGCGATCTGCATTTATGATGAGCGGCTCAGGGTCGCTGCTGTTCTTTCATGTCGGTGTCATTCGCGCTCTGGCGGAGGCTGAATTACTTCCCACCGTGCTCTCGGGGTCCAGTGGCGGGGCGATTGTCGGTAGCATTGTGTCCACACACACAGACAAAGAACTGCTGAAGTTGCTGCAGCCTGAGTATTTTATGCAGTACATTCCCAAAGAAGGAGACGAGCAGCACGCGTCACGCCTGGCTGAGTTAGAAGCAGCAGTTCAGCAGTTTATCCCTGATATTACGTTTCAGCAGGCTTTTGCCAAGACCGGTAGAGCCATGAATGTTTCCATAGCGCCAGCCGAGACACATCAGACGTCGCGGCTGCTTAACTCCATCACATCGCCTAGTGTGTTGATTCGCAGCGCCGTGATGGCGTCGGCCTCCGTGCCGGGTATTTTTCCGCCGGTAACTCTCGAGGCGCTCGATAGTCATGGTGAACGAAAGCACTATTTGGCTTCTCGCAAATGGGTGGATGGTTCGGTGAGTGACGATCTTCCAGCTAAGCGACTCGCAAGGTTGTACGGTGTGAATCACTTTGTCGTCAGTCAGACCAATCCTCACGTGCTGCCATTTGTGACCGACGGACACCGTAAGCAAAGTGCTCGAGGAATCATCACGGAAGCAGGTCGTCGGTCTGCCAGGGAGTGGTTTAACGCCGTTACTCTGCTGGCGGAAAGGCTTGATCGAAAGGGTGGGGTGATCTCTCAGCGGGCAAGCCTGATGCGATCGATCATTAATCAGGACTATGTCGGCGATATCAATATCTTGCCGGACTACACTTTCCAAAACCCTCTCAAGCTGTTGACCTTTCCTGGCGAGAAGAAGCTGCGCCAGCTCATTGCGACAGGTGAGCGATGCACCTGGCCCAAGCTTGAGATGATTCGCCTGCAAACGAGGATTAGCCGAACCCTGGATGTAATTCTTGCCCAGTACGACAAAGCGTCTTAGCTTTGAGCTTTGATCAGGACTCCTTCAGCTGGCCCAGAGCGGCGGAGTCCGCGCCAAGATCCTGTTTCGGCGCTAGACTGGATTCGCTTTAGCCAAAGCAGATTTCTAGGCTTGTCGGTCGAAAGCAATATGAATTGGGTAACCCGAACTTAATGATCAAAACAAAAGGAGTATCAATATGGCCATTGGCGTTATAGCGACATTAAAGATTCAGGAAGGTAAGAACGCAGAGTTCGAGCAGGCGTTCCAGGGTCTGGCGGCACAGGTAAATGCGAAGGAGTCAGGATGTGTGTTTTACGCCCTGCATCGCAGCAAGTCAGACCCTCAGGAATATAAAGTCCTGGAGCAATACGCCACGGAGGCCGACCTCGCTGCTCACGGACAAACGAAGTACTTCCAGGAGGCGAATAAGGCTATGGCAAGTCTGGTAGCTGCAGCACCACAAATAGAACTGTTGGACGCAGTGTAAGTCGTCTTCGGATGAAGCGGCGCTGCCGCGGGAATGGTGAATAGGTCTGAATATCTTGCGAGAATTTTTTACTGTTTGTTGTTCCCTCGGTGGCGCATTAGTCGCGACGCTTTTCATGAGCTTTGCCTGTGAAACTCTGGCGCAAGATTTACCCTCCGCCAAAGGTAGTGATCCACAGATCATGGGCTGGATGCGGGGTACTCCTCCCGATTCTTCTAAACTGGTTCTCTACAACGACCTGAGTTTTTATCGTTTCCCCCAGTCCCGCTGGGCTTTTTCTCATTTTAGAGAGTTGATGCCGACCAAGCGTGTGTGGCGCGGCGCTGGCCCAGCCTTTCCGTTTACTTATCAGCTGGCAAGTGACATCGGCGCGGTGAGCTTTACGCCTATGGATGGTGGCCCCTCTATGACCTGGGAAGAGATGTTGGCGGCGACTTATGCTGATGCCGCTCTGGTCTTGCACCGTGGCAAGGTGGTCTATGAACGCTATTTTGGTGCGTCATCAGCGCACAGTCCGCATATTTCCTTCTCGATGACTAAATCCTATTACGGCACCGTGGCGGCGATGTTGTTGGAGGAGGGGTTACTGCATGAAGACAAGCTAGTGGGCGAGTACTTGCCCGAGTTGGTCGACAGCGGTTTTGGTGACGCGACAGTGCGGCAGATTTTAGACATGACCACAGCCATTGAATACTCCGAGGATTACGCGGACCCCAATGCCCATGTATTTGACTTTGCCCGCGCCGGAGGCATTTTTCCTAAAGGAGACTACACCGGGCCAGAGGGTTTTTATGGCTATGTAGCCACCTTAAGCAAAGAGGGTGAGCACGGAGAGGCCTTCAGTTATCGATCTGTAAATACTGAGGTATTGGGATGGCTCATTGCTCGCGTCACGGGTGAGAATGCTGTGGAGGTACTTCAGGATCGCATCTGGAGCCGTTTGGGCGCAGAAGAAGACGCTTACATTTTGATCGATTCTTTGGGTACCGGCTGGGCCGCCGGCGGATTGAATGCGACCCTTCGAGACCACGGCCGTTTTGGCGAGATGATTCGGCGTGGTGGCCAGTGGAATGGGCAGCTAGTGGTTGCCGGCACAATCGTCCAGGACATACAGCGTGGCGGTAATCCGGACAAATTCGCCAAGGCCGGATATGTGACTTTGCCCGGCGCTAGCTATCGAAACCAGTGGTGGGTTCATCATAATCCCAACGGGGCGTTCAGCGCGCGAGGTGTTCACGGACAAACGATTTACATAGATCCCACGGCGGAGATGGTGATCGTGCGTTTGGCATCACATCCGTTGGCAGCGAACGCCAATTATGATGATGTCTCTTTGCCAGCTTATCAGGCTATTGCAGATTTTCTGTCGAATCCTTGAGGAGTCTTGGGTGTCTAGTGTTTTGAGATTTAGTCAGGTCGACGTGTTTGCCAGCAAGCGTCACATGGGCAATCCCGTTGCGGTGGTGCATGAGGCCGATGCCCTCACCACTGAGGAAATGGCGCGCTTTGCACGCTGGACGAACCTGTCCGAGACCACCTTTCTGCTGCTGCCCAGCACGCCCGAAGCTGATTATCGTCTCAGGATTTTTACCCCGGGCGGTGAACTGCCTTTTGCTGGACATCCGACCCTGGGAAGTTGCCATGCCTGGCTTGAGGCGGGCGGTACTGCTGGGCAAGCAGATCAGATTATTCAGGAGTGTGGGGTAGGGCTTGTTCGTATTTGTAAAAATGCTCAGGGCCTCTCTTTTGCAGCGCCAGACCTTCTGCGGACCGGTCCTTTGGAATCTGAGCTGGTAGCTGATCTAATGCTCGCGTTGGGCCTACCCGCAGATGCATTGATAGATCATCAGTGGGTGGATAACGGGCCAGGGTGGTGTGCCTTGTTACTTGATAGCGCTAAGCGAGTGTTGGACGTGCGGCCGGATTTTTTAGCTTTGGGTACTAGCTGTCTAGGGCTGGTAGGGCCATATCCATCTGGTTCGGACAGCGATTTTGAAGTCCGGGCCTTCGTTCCGGACATGGGTGTTCCTGAGGATCCGGTCACCGGGAGCTTAAATGCGAGTATCGCGCAGTGGCTCATTGGCTCGGGTCGCGCTCCCGCTAGTTACGTAGCATCCCAGGGATGCGTGCTGGGACGGGCGGGGCGCATCGTTATAAGCAGCACACATGACGATGTGTGGGTGGGTGGTGCGACCAATACCAGTATTCGGGGAGAAGTTGTGTTTTGAGCGCAATTTTCACCCTCCTGATGTCTTTGCATTGCGCCTCGGATAGTGTTTACTAGCAGCAAGTCCCCGCAAGACACTTCACAGCCTGAAGACGCCCAAATATATGGGCGCGCAGGTTTATCTTCCCGGAGGAGGGGTAAATTATGAGGAAGCACTGCCAAAAGAGTCGTTCCGTACTCAGTTTGAGCGTAGCTGCAGCGGTTGCATCATTAACCGCAGCCACATCACAGAGCGTTTTCGCTCAAACACAAGACCAGGATATTCAGCTTGAAGAGGTTGTTGTTACTGGATCACGTATTGCCGGGGATCCGAATGCCATCGCTTCGCAACCGGTCACAAGTGTCAGCGCCGAAGACATCGCCATTTCTGGTGAATTCAGCATTACCGATGTCATCAATGATATTCCGGCTCTGTTTTCGTCTAACACATCCGAGAACTCCTTGGACGGAAACCAGGACGCATCCGTTGCTGATGGCACAAACACACTGAATTTACGTGGTTTGGGCGCGGCCAGAACGTTAGTCCTGGTTGATGGTCGACGTCATGTCGCGGGCGCCGCCGGCACCCAGGCAGTTGATGTTGGTTCACTCCCCATGAAGCTCATTGAGCGTGTCGAAGTCCTCACCGGTGGAGCGTCCGCCGTATACGGAGCTGATGCGGTCACGGGCGTTGTGAACTTTATCCTCAAAGATGACTACGAGGGTTTTGAGATAGATTTGCAGACCGGTATGTCTGGCGATGGCGATGCCAGTCAGTCTGCAGTGTCTGCTATCTGGGGTGCCAACTTTAGTAACGGGCGCGGTAACGTTGCTGTGACTCTGGACTATCGTACGGACGAAGGCTTAAAAGCGGGTGAGCGCGGTGCTTCTGGTTTACTCACTGGTACGGGTCGTGACTGGGTGAACCCAGAGCTGCGATTCCAGCAGGGTGATATCACCGGTGATACTCCCAACTTTCAGCAGTACTTTAACTACCAAAACACCGGATTAACGGATTTTGGTCTGCCGATTCCATCGCAGGAAGACTTCATTGCCGATTACCAGGCTGAGTTTGGTATGGCACCGTCTTTTACAGACGCAGAGCAGGCACTGTTTACTCAGGCCGCCAATGCACCTCAACGTGCGGTGGAACTGGGGCGTACATTCCCATTCACCTCGGGCTACGGATATATCATTCCAGGTAACCCCTATACCTTCGACGGCTTTGACCCGGATGTCCCCATCGATCTGGACAACAACGGGCGTAACGATTGTCTGGATTCTTTCACCGGCTATAACTCATCGTTCGGTGCCGCATCTTTTGGTGTGGTGGGTGGTTGCTGGAACGTTGATTCCGCGGGCGGCTATGCGCCGGTCCAAGACGGCCGGGTCGCCGGCAACTTCCAGGGCTTTGGCGGTGATTCCTTAAATGCGGTTCAGCAGGCGAACAGCTACCTGATTACGCCGGAAGATAAAGTCACCCTGAACATGGTTGGTCATTTCGACATCAACGAAAATATGACTGCCTTTGGTGAATTCAAATACGGCTGGCAGGAGAACACGAACCAGGTGCGACCCCAGTCATTTTGGGACCTTCTGTTTGGTGCGCCGGATAACCCGTTCTTACCCGAGTTTATCCAGCCCATCGCCAATGATTTAGGTGGCGTTGCCATCACCCTTGACCCCATTGGGCTTGGACCTACCGAGCGTATCACTGAGCGTGAGACCTTCCGCTTTGTGGGTGGACTCGAAGGTACTTTCTCTAACGGCTGGACCTACGAGGTCTCAGCTACTTACGGTAAATTTGACCAATCTATCCAACGCAGTAACGAGGTAATCGTCGATCGTTTCCTTGCGGCGATTGACGCGGTCACGGATCCAGCGACTGGCAGTGCTGCCTGCCGCTCCTCGGTAGACCCCAGCGCGCCAGTAGTGTCCACGCCGTTTGATATTCCTGTCTTTGATCCTGGTTATTACTCCTTCACCCCTGGCGATGGCCAATGTGTTCCCCTGAATATCTGGGCGGGAGAAACCGGCATCACACCCGAGGCCGTAGACTTTGTGACGCGCGCAACAAGCGAAGACGCCACCCTGGAGCAAACGGTGTTTGCGGCGGTGGTTACCGGCGATTCAGCGGATTGGTTTGAACTTCCCGCGGGCGCTGTGGGCTTCGCTGCAGGTATCGAATACCGCAAAGAAGAGTCTGAGACATCCTTTGATTCCTACGCTCTGGGTATCATTCCCGAGGGAGCCCCCTTCGCGGCGGGTACACAGCTTTCCGACGTCAGCGGCAACAGCAACCTCTTGTTCCGTCCGGCGTTGTCTAACAGTAACGAAGTCGGCGACTACGACGTAACTGATGTGTTCTTCGAAGTAAATGTTCCCTTGCTGTCGGGCGTGCCCTTCGCTGAGTCATTGGTATTCGACGCTGCTGTTCGGGCATCGGATTACAGTACCATTGGCGAGGCCTATACCTGGAAGACGGGTCTTTCCTGGACTCCCATCGATGATATTCGCTTCCGAGCGACTGTCTCGCAGGCGGTTCGTGCGCCAAACATCAACGAGTTGTTTGCGCCGACCACCGGTACTAACTTCCGTCCCATTGATCCCTGTGACGCGGCCCAGCTCGCAGCGCTATCTGGCTCCATCGGTGCGCAGACTCAAGCAAACTGCGTAGCGGATTTTGCAGCGTTCGGGCTGAATCCTTTTGATGCTGATGGGAACTACGTGTATGCAGATCCATTGTCTGCATCCTTTGGCGGTACTCAAGGCGGAAACCAGAATCTGCAGGAAGAGACAGCTGATACTTACACCATTGGTGTGGTGTTTCAGCCAAGCTTCCTCGACGGCCTTACTGTTAGCGTCGATTACTGGTCGATCGAGATCGAGGATGCGATCGAAGAAGTGACCGCGCAAAACATTGTGGATGCCTGTTATCAGGGAACATCCCTAAACGAGGCCTTCTGTAGTCAGTTTTCACGTAATTCAAACTCATCTTCGGTGCAGTTTGGTGGCTTTAACTTCCTGCAGGTTTCGCCAATCAACTTTGCCAATCTTGAGTCTGATGGTGTGGACTTCCAGGCTAGCTACGACTTCTCCCTCGGCGAGCACGGCTTTAAGGCTTCTCTGGGTGGCACTTACGTGAACAGCCTGAATCGCTTCTCGGATCCTCTGGATTCCTCTGTGGTAGATGTGGAGTTAGGAGAGGTCAACCGCCCCGAACTCGCAGGGAACATCTGGCTGAACTGGTACTGGAAGGATCTTACGGTCCAGTGGCAGAGTCAGTATCAGGATGAGCAGTTGCTGGCTTTCGTAGAGATTGACACCTTCGAGGAGCTTTACGGCGACTCAGTGATGCAGGATGAGTACTGGCAGCATGATATCGCCGCTACCTTTAGCATTAAGGAAACTATGAGTGTCTATGGTGGTGTGCGGAACCTGACTGACGAGCAGCCGTTTATTACCAACCGCGGCTACCCGGCCAGCCCACGTGGAACTTACGTTTACCTTGGCTTCAATATGGTATTTGGCGGGTTCTAAGCTCAGCTACGCAAGATCCTTTAGGGGATCTGAAAATCAGCCGCCGTGTGAAAGCACGGCGGTTTTTTTTGTCTTGCCTTTGAGTGCCCTTGGATAGACCGCTGGTCTGGCTTTGCGCTGCGTCTTATGACTCAGGCTAAACGTCGGTAAACCCGGGTTACTAATTCTTCCGCGATGAGCATGCCCGCGACAACGGCGATAAATGCCAGGACGCCATGCATAGCGCCCCCAAAGTGAATGCTGTCGCCAAGCACGCGGTCTACGGCACCCAGCATGACAAACTTCGATCCAAATAAAATGAACCAGGCACTGAAGTAGCGCAAAAAGCGCCATAGATTGCCGCTACGCTGATCAAACCATCCCCCGACCCGATGCTCCAAAGCGAGGGTTGCCTGCAGCAGCAGTTGCAGAAGCACTGCCGCGATGAGTGAGGTGCTGAAACCGTCGATGGAAACCCTGGACCAAAACTCGGCAAACAGGTTGATGACGATGAGGTCTGCAAGCAATGCAATGAGGTAGCGGGTAAGCAAGCGCTGGCGTGTTGTGGGGACTTCTGCGGTCGCGGCAACTATATGGTGATGAGTTTTGATAAGAAGACCTTCCGTGCTGGTTGATCAAGTTGAGTTAAGTGTGCTGGCCGCGCTGGGTGTTAGGTAGTGATGGCCCGCTAGCTCATAAATAGCTTCGCGGCGAACACGGCTATGGGAAAACCAACGAGGGTGCGCATGACGAAGATGCTCAGCAAAGTGAGCACATTGACCTTCAAAGCGCTGCGTAATAGCAGCGAGCCAACTTCCGATAGGTAAATAAGCTGAGTAAGTGAGACCGCGGCAATCACGAAGCGTGTCAGTTCACTTTCTACCCCTTGCCCAATGGCGGCGGGTAAAAACATATCCAAAAATCCGACGATAAATGTGGGCGCCGCGGCGCGAGCATCTGGTAAACCAAACCACTCCAACACCGGGATTAGGGGCGCAGAAAGTATCTGCATAATTGGTGTGAACTCGGCAACAGCCAGTCCCAGGGTTCCGATGAGCACTACCAAGGGAACCAGCCCCATCCAGATATCCATTACGTGCTGTGCAGATGCCGCCAGATATTCCTTCGCATTGGGACTGGATGCCGCGCGAAGCCGTGCCGCTGAAGCTGCCCTGGAAAACAGCTTTGCATCCTGAAGTTGCTCGCTCGGCTTTGCCTGGGTAGTTGTGTCAGAAGCCAGTGGCTGGATGCCGCGCAGCGGTGGTAGGCGCGGCAGCAGTATCGCGCAACATAAACCGATGCTCACGATGGTCGCGTACACCGAAAAAAAATGCTCACGCAAACCAATAAACTCAATCACAAAAAGACAAAACGGTAGGCTGGTCACCGAGAAGTTGGTGGCTATAACAATGGCTTCTCGGCGAGAGTAGTGGCCCTTTTCGTATTGACTGATGGTGATGAGTACGCCAACTGCTGCGGCGGCCAGCCAACTAGCCAGAGCGTCAACAGCGGCGCGACCAGGCAGAGTGAACAATCGACGAAACACCGGCTGCAGTAGTGTGCCGACAAACTCCATTAATCCGTAGTCTGTGAGCATTGGCAGAAGAAATGATGCGCAAAGAAATATTGTGACTATTGTTCCGCCCAGGGAGAACAAGGCGACAGCGCCGGTATATTCGTTCCAGATGAACTCCGGGCCTACTTTAAACACAATGAGCCAGGCGCAAAGTGTCCCCAGCAGCCGTAAGATGAGCCACAGTAGCGGAACGCTAAAAACCCGAGTCACGCCATGCTTACTAAAGCGCGTTTCGATTCCCGGGTTCACAGCGCCAGCAATGGTAAGCACCGCAGAGCTTGTGACAATGCCCAGCAGTAACACGGGCATCGCATCCCCTATAGAGTTACGCAGAGCATCTGCTGCGACGCCCAAAAGTATTGTCCATGCACCTTCGTGATAAATGGGGCAAAGAAAAACAATCGCACCAATGAGTGAAGGGATAAGGAATCGGCTTAACGGCGCGAGTTCAACATCATTAGCTGTTGCTTTGCTCACGAGAGTATCGTCCCCAATAAGTGACGTATTAGTTGCCCCACTGTTGAAACGTTATCGCGACAGGTCAACTACGGCTCTTCCGCGAGTTTTTCCGGCGAGTATGTCGGGCGCGCGGGATAAGACTTCGCTGAACGGTAGGTCGAAGGACAGTGCCTCGAGTTTCTGCATATCCAGTTCATCGGCCAGGCGGCTCCAGGCAGTTAGCCTGCGTGCCATGGGCGCTTGCACAGAATCGACCCCCTGCAGGCGAACGTTTCGCAGAATGAACGGCATGACCGTTGCCGGCAGGTCAGCCCCCTGAGCAAGGCCGCAAGCGGTGACGACGCCATCGTAGCGTGTCTGAGCGATGGCATTGGCCAGGGTGTGGCTGCCGACACAATCGACAACGCCAGCCCACTGTTCTTTTTGCAAAGGCTTGCCGCGTTCGGATAGTCCGGCGCGGTCCAGGGTGTCTGCAGCCCCCAGAGACTTGAGAAACTCGGCCTCGCTCATCCGGCCAGTGGATGCCACTACTTCGTATCCCAGGTCAGCGAGGAGACTGATGGCTACCGAGCCCACGCCACCGGCGGCACCGGTGACCAGTATGGGGCCGTCTCCGGGAGCCGGTCCATTGTTTTGCAGTGCCATCACGCTGAGCATCGCTGTATACCCCGCGGTACCAATGGCCATTGCCTGAGCGTTAGAAATTGAGTCGGGCAGCTTCACCAGCAGGTCTCCGCTGACGCGCGCCCGCTCGGCATAGCCACCGTGGAGGTACTCAGAGGCACCGTAGCCATTCATCACAACGCGATCACCCACATTAAAACCGGTGTGCTGCGACTCGATGACGGTACCCGAGTAGTCGATACCCAGAATCAGAGGTTGACGCTGGGCAATAGGTGCCGCTCCTGTGATGGCCAGGCCGTCTTTGAAATTGAGCGTGGAGTAATCCACTGACACCGTTACATCACCGACGTCCAGATCGTCGAGAGTCAGGGTCTCATAATCGCAGCTGTGAGAGTCGTCTTTTCTGGCGACCAATGCCTTAAAACTGTCTGACATGTTCAATCCTTAATGGAGGGCTCGTGGGCTTCCCAAGGTTTGCAGCCATTGGGGGCTGTTAAATACTTGCTCTGACTCGCCCAGGGCCAATTGGTAATCCCGAGCCAGGTCATCGAGCGCCTCTTGTAAAAGAGCTGTTGCTGCCGCTGAACGTTCGGCGGTGGCTCCGGCCAGGTCATCCAATCGAACCCGTTGCCCCGGCTCGAGCATGTAAAGTCGTACGCCTGCGGGATCAGGAACTTTTGGGGCCAGCCGTACGCGATCCAAATCCAGTTCAACGACCACCACACCGTTGCTGCCTATGGCTTCTATTTCGCGTTCGTTGCCATGAATGATCATGCCCGCGCCTTCGCAAAGGCCAAAGCCGAAGCGCTGCTGCTGCGCGGTACAAGCCATGAGTAGACGTCCCAGGCGATGCCGACGGAGGAAATTCTGATCAATGAGTCCCAGGCGCGTCAGACCTATGCCGCGCTCAACCACGACACCAGAGAAACTCGCATCCTCGGAGCTTCCATAGCGCCATGCAGCAACACTATCGCCCTCGGCGATCATGCGCGCGCCCAGTGCAGTTGCCGATGCGGCAACGGCAATCAGCGGCGTACCCCGCTCATAGGCCGTCACAATACTGTGCAGTACTGGCGTCGCCTCGGCGCAATGCAGCAATGCTTCTGTCACGCGCCGTTGATCTCCACCGGTGAAGAATAGGCTTCCCATGCGATCGATGGTTTTGAGTAATGCGCGATCCCGGCTTGCCCGTTCAATATTGTGCAAGGATATGGGCAGGAGCTCGGCTTGAATGTTTTCACTGGCCAGCCAGTCAAGATAGCGCTCGGCCATTGCAGTAGGTTCTCCGGACGCCGTTGCCAGTACTCCGACGGGTTCTCGAAGCTCGCCCAATAGCGTTTTGCGCGCTGCATAGGGCCAATCGATAGGCGTGCTGCCCAGCATTACAAGACGTGCTTCGGGGGCAGGATCCGGGCGCAGGACCTGTGTGCTTTCGTTCAGCGGGCAGGCGTCCAGCGCCGCGCAGTGAATGTCCAGATCAAAATTCAAAGCGGTGTAGCGAATTTCTCCGCTGCGGACCGCACGGAGTGCTCGGGAGCGACGCGGACGCCGCTGCACATGCAGCGTCACCTGATTACCATAGGCTGCATCGAAGGCGCTGGCGCTATCTTTGCTATAGAACGCAGGGTCACTCTCTACCAACCTCAGCATCAAGTCATGCAGTCCATAACTTGCAAAGGCATTGCGTCGAACTGGCGCTGGAGAGCGATAGGAGGCCCGTCCAACCCGGGTGCGACGCTTGTCGGCCGCCGGGATGGGTTTACCCCGTTGCAAATCAATACTGTCGCCATCATCTAAAAAAGACACTCGGGCGCTGCGAACGGCAAACTCGCCGTCGTCGAAGGTGGCTTTGCGAAGGTCAATAAACAAAATGCCCGTTTCACCGACGACCTCTCCGCGAGAGCCCTGAACTATAAGTGCGCTGTTCTCGTCGATACCAAATGCCATTGATTCGCCCGACAGTTCGGCTGCTTTAATGAGGCGGCCTATACGTCCGCGCTGCAAAAAATGCTGGTCGACCATGCCCCAGGTGAAAAATCCAAGTCCTTCGCCAAGTCGAAACGCGTCAAAGTCATCTTTGGCACCCGGTGAACTATCGACGCCGCGGCTGATTGCATTCAGTGATGTGCCGCCCAGAATCATTGGGCCAGACATAATTGCTGCGCCAGCGGAGCTCCCGGCGATGAGGCCACCGGCAAGGTACAACTCACGAATGGCTATGAGGGCGGGCGTCTCGATGCCTTCTTGAATCAGTGTGCCAACGATGCGAGATTGATCGCCACCGGTAAAGAATACGCTGCCAAAAGCTTGCAGCCGTTCGATTAAACCCGAATCGTAGGCGGACTCTTTACGGTTCTCAAAAAAGACAGGAATCAGCTCGGCATAAAAGCCATGTGATCGAAACTCATCAACAGTCTCGGCGCCCACTTCCTCGGGAAAACCAGACGCCATAGAGCAAATCGCAATACGGCCATTGCAGCGCTGATACAGCGCTTTAAACAAAGGAGTGTTGTCTGCCTCGAAACGGCCGCCTATGAGCGCCAATGAGCCCAGGGCTTGGCGGTCTCTTCGGACGGTAGATTGAGTGATTTCGGGCGTCGACATACTTACCGGGGCTGAAAGGGGCCAAGTGCAAAAAACTAAGGCCGCATTATCACCAATGTGGGGCAATTTAGCGAACATCGACGGCTTTCAAGCGGCTACGTCTGCGGTTACAGTAGGCGATTCCCAGAAGGATTCGGAGTTTTCTCATGCAGTTCCTCGACACCAGTGTGTACCGTGGCCCTAATGTGTACGCGCTTTTCCCGGTAATCCGGCACAGGGTTGATCTTGGCGTCCTGGAGGAGTGGCCCACAGCCCGGCTGGGCAGTGAATTTGTAGACGCACTCGTTGCGGCATTGCCAGGCCTTGCCGACCATGGATGTTCCTACCGTGAGCCGGGAGGGTTGATCCGTCGAATGCTTGAGGACGAAGGCACTTGGCTTGGACATGTTCTGGAGCATATGGTCCTTGAATTGCAGGGCATAGCAGGTTACGAAGTGTCTTTTGGCAAAACGCGATCCACAGACGAGGCCGGTGTTTACGATATGGTCTTTGAGTTTGAAGAAGAGTTCGCGGGCATTCAGGCCGGTAAACTCGGACTGGATTTGCTGCACTCATTACTGCCCAAGGATTTACGGCCGGAAGACGCCCCACAGGATTTTGATTTTGCGCAGGAGCGTGATCAGTTTATCCGTGCCTGTCAGTCGCGCTCGCTCGGTCCAAGTACACACTCTCTGGTGAAGGAAGCCGAGGCGCGAGGCGTGCCCTGGATACGACTGAACGAGCAGAGCCTGATTCAGTTAGGCCACGGACGCTATCAACAGCGATTGCAGGCAACCATCACCAGTGCCACACCACACATTGCTGTGGAGCTGGCGTCCGAGAAAGACGAAACCAACCGTATTTTGGGTGACCTTGGTTTACCGGTTCCCCGGCAGGCTCTTGTTTATCGCTTGCGTCGGGCTATTGCTGCCGCAGAACGGATTGGTTACCCAGTGGTTATCAAACCCCTGAATGCCAATCACGGTCGCGGTGTAACAACCGATATACAAAATGAGGAGCAGGTTGAGAAGGCCTACGATAAAGCGAAAGAACACAGTGATGGCGTCATCGTTGAAACGTTTCTGGAAGGCCTGGATCATCGGCTTCTGGTCGTCGGAGGCCAATTGGTGGCCGCTGCCAAACGGGTGCCCGCCCATGTCGTTGGTGATGGTCAATCCACTGTTGAAGAACTGGTGGCCAAGGTAAACGAAGACCCTCGCAGAGGGGTGGGACACGAGAAAGTGCTCACGAGAATCTCGCTGGATGCCGCAGCTGAACGCATGTTGATGCAGGCAGGTATGGACAGTGAAAGCGTTCCTACTGAGGGTGAGATTGTTTACCTGCAGCCCACAGCGAATCTGAGTACCGGCGGAACGTCTGTGGATGTCACGGATGTGATTCACCCGGACAACAAGAGCATGGCGGAGCGCGCCATTCTTGCGCTGGGTCTTGATGTGGGTGGCGTGGACTTTATTACCACGGATATCACCCGCTCCTACGGTGAGGTTGGCGGAGGTATCTGTGAGTGTAATGCTGCTCCGGGGTTTCGTATGCACGTCGCTCCTTCGCAGGGAGAGCCTAGGAACGTGGCGGGTCCGGTCATCGATATGTTGTTCCCTGAGGGAAGTCCATCGTCGATACCCATCGCAGCGATTACCGGCACCAACGGCAAGACGACCACTTCACGCATGCTTGCACATATCCTGAAAATGTCCGGGCTGACTGTAGGTCAAACGAGTACCGACGGTGTTTATATCGATGGTCGACTTACTGTAGCGGGGGATATGACAGGTCCTACGGCAGCGCAGATCGTTTTGCGGGATCCTTCGGTGAATGCAGCGGTGATGGAAACAGCCCGGGGAGGTATTTTGCGCAGTGGCTTGGGCTATCAGCGCTCCAATGTCTCCGCCTGTCTGAATATAGCCGCAGACCATCTGGGCCTCAAAGGCGTGAACTCCCTCGAAGATCTTGCGGAGGTGAAGCGTGTGGTGGTCGAAGTCGCTCGTGACGCAGCGGTGCTCAACGCCGATGACGTCCACTGTCTTCAGATGGCGGATCACTGCACCGCCGAGAAGCTTTGCTATGTCACCATGAATCGCTCGCACCCGTTGGTTCGAGAGCACATTAAAGCAGGCGGAACGGCGCTGGTGCTCGAGCAGGGAATCAACGGCGGTATGATCACGCTTTACGATGAGCAGGGACACAACATCCCCTTATTGTGGACTCACCTGATCCCAGCTACTTTGGAAGGGCGGGCAATGCACAATGTGCAGAACGCTATGTTTGCCGCCGCGCTGGCTTATCATATGCATGTGGACCTGGAGAACATCCGACAGGGCCTGCGAACGTTTGATAGCACCTTCTTCCAGTCTCCGGGTCGTCTTAACGTCTATGACAAGCATCCGTTCAAGGTAATTCTTGATTACGCGCACAACCCGGCGGCCGTGAAAATGGTTTGTGACGTGGTTGATCGTTACGAAATTGGTGGTCGCAAAATCGTGGTGCTGACGATGCCCGGCGACCGTCGTGATGAAGATATCGTAGAGGTAGCCGGTATCGCTGCTGGTCACTTTGATCATTACATCTGTCGACGCGATGACAACCTTCGAGGCCGAGAGCCCGGCGAGGTGCCTGGTTTGCTCAGGCGCGGGCTCCTTGACGGGGGAGTGCCCGAGGACCGTATCCAAATTATTGAGCGCGAGGAGGATGCCAATCAGGCGGCGCTGGATATGGCCCGAGGCGGAGATCTTCTATTGATTCTCGCTGATCAAGTTACTCGTTCCTGGAAGCAGATTATTTATTTTCAGCCTGGAGAAGATGTGGTGAGTGACCAGGGGGAACGTCCTGCAGTAGAAATCCCCGAAGAGTTTATGGGCAGCTTCTCCTTCTCCGACGATCTTGAATTGATTCGTGATGAGCGCGGCGTGCGCATTGCTCGGGAGAGCGACGACTAAGGCTTACCCTATGCGCTTGCTTGATTCCCGACGCCTTACCGGCGCGAACTTTTTGCTCTGTGGTCCTGGAGCGGTACTGGATATCTCGGTTACAGATGGTGATCGAGAACTCCTTGTGGCTGCCTGGAAGCGACACGCTCTTCGTTTGCTTGCGGAGCTGCATTGGGAAGATGAGGAGCTCACAGCGCGGCCGTTTTCCGGTGGCGTCAGTCTTGCCGTGTCCGGTCCGGTTGATGGTCTCTATACGGCGACTGAGCTCAACGAAACCGCCTACGAAGCCGCGCGGGATTTGATTGAGGGAGGACAGCGGCATTTGTTGGTCCGCGCAGCCCGTGCCCTGCGCGCTGAATACCGGGACGAAGAGCGGCCTCGACTGCAGCGCCTGTTGGCTGCGGCAAAAGAGAAGGCTACGCCCGTGTTGATAGATGAAGAGTTCCTGACTCTAGGTACGGGGCGTTACAGTCAAACCTGGGATCTCTTTGAGTTGCCGCACCCTGACGATGTGAGTTGGGGAGCGCTTAAGGCCGTGCCTACTGCCTTGATAACGGGCACGAATGGCAAAACCACCACCGTTCGTCTTCTTGCTTCTATTGCCAAGGCTGCGGGACGGGTCGCTGGGGTCAGTTCAACGGATTGGCTGGCCATGGGCGACGAGTTGTTGGATCGCGATGATTATGCCGGCCCCGGCGGCGCACGTATTGTGTTGCGGGATCGGCGCTGTGAATTGGCGTTGCTGGAGACCGCTCGAGGAGGCTTGCTGCGCCGAGGTCTTGCGGTCGAGCGAGCTGACGTTGCATTGATCACAAATATCGCAGCAGATCACCTTGGTGATTTTGGCGTGGAGACAGTAGAGGACCTCGCTGATGTGAAATGGTCAGTGACGGCGGCGCTAGACAAAAAATCCCGTCTGGTCCTGAATGCCGAAGACCCTCTGCTCATGCGCCGGGCGCCAACTTCACCTGCTCCTTTGTGTCTTTTTTCTCTGTCTCCGTCAGCGCCGGCATTCAAAGCACACGTCGCCTGTGGCGGTCGGGGCTTTACCTTGCGACGCGGGCGTCTGGAACGCATTCACGGTGCAAAGATTGATGGTTTCCTGTCGGCCAAAAAAATACCTCTGAGCTACGGAGGCGTCGCCCGGCATAATATTGCGAACGCTCTGGCTGCAGCTGCAGTAGCTGATGCTCTGGGGATTGATCTTTCGGTTATAGCCAAGGGCCTTTGTGCGCTGGGCAATGAAGATAATCCTGGTCGAGCGAATCTGTATTCCATTGGTGGCGCTACTTTCCTTGTAGACTTTGCGCACAATCCAGCAGGACTTGAAGCGCTCATGCCTATGATTGAGGGTTTGCCGGCCAAGCGCCGCGCATTGATCACCGGCCAGGCAGGTGATCGTGGTGATGACGATATTCGCGCCTTCGCTGATGCGTCATCGACGCTGCACTTTGATCGTATCTGGCTCAAGCGTATGGATGGACATGCCCGGGGACGCGCTGAGGGTGAGGTTGCCGCTTTGATGCGTGATGCATTTATTGCCCAGGGCCACGCGCCTCGAAGTATTAGCCTTAGCAAGACAGAACTGGATGCAACACGAGCGGCTTTACGCTGGGTAAAGCCAGGTGATCTAGTGGTGTTGTTGTCTCATGAGAAACGCGACAAAACACGGGAGCTGCTTGAGTCCCGGGTTTCCAAAGGAGTTACATAATGTATTTGATCAGCGGAGCGGAATGCTTTGATCCATCTCCGCGAGGACAGGTCGATGTTCTGGTTGCCGGTGGCCAAGTCATTGCCATTGTTGAACCTGGCACCTTAAACGTTGATGCCGAGCAGATCGATGCGAGGGGCAAGATACTTGTGCCGGGTCTGGTGGACGCACTCACCCACCCCTGCGGGGGCGGAGGCGAGGGTGGCTTTGGCAATCGGACCGCAGAGATCGATGTTGAAACATTTGTTCGCGCCGGCGTTAGCGCCCCAGTGGGAGCTTTGGGTACCGACTCCATTGGACGCTCGCTGGATGTGTTGTACGGCAATGTTATGGGGATGCGGACCCAGGGTTTAAACGCCTTCATGTTAAGCGGAGCTTACCGGGTGCCTGCGCCAAGCCTTACCGGCGATATTGCCCGGGATATTTATCTGGTGGCTCCGGTAGTCGGTGTCGGAGAGGTGGCGATTGCTGATCACCGCGGAACACAGCCGACCGCTCAGGAGCTACGCCGTCTCGCTGCAGAAACGCAGCTTGGAGGCATTCTCGGCGGAGAGGGAGGGACGGTGCTGGTGCACGTCGGTGCCGGCGATTCACGGCTCGCATTGCTGCGCGAGGCTATCGAGGGCAGTGACCTTGCTCCCTCCGTTTTATATCCCACGCATGTTAATCGCTCGACTGCATTGCTGGATGAGGCGGCTGACTGGGCGCTGCGCGGTGGCTTTGTCGACATCACGGTATCGACCACCAAGGAGCTCATCGCTGCGGGCGATATCACTGCCGAGCAGGCACTGCGGCGATTGCTGGAAGCCGGTGCCCCTGCAGAGAAAATTACAATGTCTTCAGACGCTGGAGGTTCTCTGCCGGTGTACGTCGATGGGGAACTTGTGGGCCTTACTGCGGCATCCCCGGGCTCCTTGAGCGATCTTCTGCGGGCCTTATTTGCGGATCATGCCGATCTCTTTCCTTTGGCCCTTGCGGCAATGACGCGCAACCCGGCGTCCGCCCTGCGTCTGAATGCGGCGGGAGAAATTAGGGAAGGAACTCGAGCCGATTTGCTGCTGCTGGACCCGGCACACGGCGTAGACTCCCTGATGTGCGGCGGCAATTGGTTGCTGCGTCATGGTGAGTATTTGAACTAGCTGAAACCGCCTAAATGGTACTTTGCCCGATCCCCTGATTTATCGTGGCTTTTCAGCTACCATTGTTTGATCGCACCGGCTGACCGTGCGTCAACATCGTCAGCAAAAAATCGTAAAGCCCCGACGACTTTACGTAATGACAAGCAAACGTGCTGACGGATGGCTGACAATGAACTTTGACAATTTAGGTCTTTTGCCGGATCTGGTGAAAGCGGTTAACGACCGCGGCTATAGCCAGCCAACCCCCATTCAAATCAAATCGATACCGCTGGTGCTCGACGGTCAGGATATCCTCGCGGCTGCACAAACGGGCACCGGTAAGACTGCGGCCTTTGTTTTGCCCATTCTTCAGCGTTTGGCTTTTGTCGGTCTAGCGCGACGGAAGCAGGTACGGACTTTGATTCTCACGCCGACCCGAGAGCTTGCATCCCAGGTACACGAGTCCGTGGAGACCTACGGCCATTATCTGGATTTGCGCAGTGCAGTGGTGTTTGGCGGTGTACGAGCCGAGCCCCAGATTGCCGCACTGGAACGGGGGGTGGATACCCTGGTAGCGACGCCAGGCAGACTTCTGGATCTTGCGCAACGCGGTGCGGTGGATTTCAGTGCTCTGGAAGTGCTGGTTCTCGATGAGGCCGACCGCATGCTGGACATGGGCTTCATTCATGATATCCGAAGAATCGTGGAGCAGCTGCCGAAAAACCGGCAAACGCTGATGTTCTCGGCAACCTTCTCCAAGGAAATACGCTTGCTCGCCGGCCAGTATCTGGTTGATGCGGTTAGCGTGGAGGTGGCGCCTGCCAATAGCACAACGGAACTGGTCGACCAAATGGCGTATCCGGTAGATCCGAGCCGCAAGACAGACTTGCTGATTCATCTGCTCAATGAGCGACAGTGGTCTCAGGTACTGGTTTTTTGTCGCACTAAACATGGGGCCAATCAACTTTCCAAGAAGTTGCTCGAGGCGGGTTTTGCAGCAGCGCCTATACACGGAAACAAAAGTCAGAACGCAAGGCAGCGCGCCCTGGACGACTTCAAGAGCGGTAGCTTGCAGTTGTTGGTCGCTACAGATATTGCCGCCCGAGGCTTGGACATCGATCAACTGCCCGAAGTTGTGAACTTTGATTTACCGGCTGTCCCCGAAGATTATGTGCACAGAATTGGCCGTACAGGACGAGCGGGATCAAGCGGACGCTCGCACTCTTTACTGACTCTCGAGGATGTACCTCTGCTCAAGGGCATCGAGCGCCTGATTTGCAAGGTAATACCCCGAGTCCAGGTGTCTGGTTTTGAGCCTATCGATACGCCGCCGTCTCCAGGGCAAAGAAACACGGGCGCGAGTGACAAGCGCCAGACGGCACCGGTGAGTCGAGCGCCCGAGCAGATGGCTCGGCGCAGTCGTGGATCTGCAGATGAATCGCACAATACCCTGAAACACCGCTTCAACACTCCTAAAAAAACCGGCTCCGTAGGCTAAGTTTTCCCGCGCTCGTATATGTGTTTTACTTTGTGATTGTTGCTTAATTACTGGAGTAAATACATGAAGACACGTGCGGCAGTCGCGCTGGGCGCAGGCAGGCCTCTAGAAGTGATGGAGGTTGATCTTGAGGGCCCACGAGCGGGAGAAGTCCTGGTCGAGATCAAGGCGACCGGTGTGTGTCATACCGATGCTTTCACGCTGTCCGGGGATGACCCTGAGGGCGCCTTCCCTGCAATTCTTGGACACGAAGGTGCTGGAGTGGTTGTAGAAACCGGCCCTGGTGTCAAAGGCCTGGAGCCCGGTGATCATGTTATTCCTCTCTATACACCGGAATGTCGCGAATGTGACTTCTGCCTGAATCCAAAAACGAATCTTTGCCAGGCCATCCGGGAAACCCAAGGGCAGGGCGTTATGCCGGATGGCAGTAGTCGTTTTTCTTTAGATGGCAAGCCCTTGCTGCACTACATGGGTTGCTCAACGTTTTCTAACTACACGGTGCTTCCGGAAATCGCCTTGGCAAAAGTTCGCAAGGACGCCCCTTTCGAGAAAATCTGCTACGTCGGCTGTGGGGTAACTACAGGAATTGGCGCGGTAGCATTCACCATGAACGTTGAAGCCGGAGCTACCGTCGCCGTGTTTGGTTTGGGCGGGATTGGACTCAATGTTGTGCAGGGCGCTCGTATGGTTGGCGCATCGCGGATCATCGGTGTTGATCTGAACCCTGACCGGGAAGCCCTGGGTCGTCAGTTTGGTATGACAGAGTTCGTGAATCCCAGCGAAGTCGACGACATTGTGGGTCACCTGGTAGAAATTACCGGGGGCGGTGTGGACTACAGTTTTGAATGTATTGGTAACGTCAACGTGATGCGTCAGGCACTGGAGTGTTGCCACAAGGGCTGGGGGCAGAGCTGCATCGTTGGTGTGGCAGGGGCAGGAAAAGAAATCTCCACTCGGCCATTCCAACTGGTCACAGGACGGAGTTGGCGCGGTACAGCATTTGGCGGTGCTCGCGGTAGAACCGATGTGCCGCGTATTGTTGATTGGTATATGGATGGTCGTATAAATATCGATGATTTGATCACCCACACCATGCCGTTGGACGAGATCAACACTGCCTTCGATTTGATGCATGCGGGCGAGAGCATACGCTCCGTCGTGCTGTACTGAGCAAGACATGCAATTAGTTGCATCTATAAAGAGTTTTGCTGGCCAGCAGCTGCGCTTTGAGCATCGCTCGACAGTACTGAATTGCGACATGCACTTTTCGCTGTATCTGCCCCCGCAGGCCGAGACTGGCGCTGTGCCGCTGTTGACCTGGTTATCTGGTTTGACCTGCACCGATGAAAACTTTGTGCAAAAAGCCTGCGCGCAACGCGCGGCTGCCGAGCATGGCGTGGCAATTCTCGCCCCTGACACCAGTCCCCGGGGAGAGAGTGTTGCTGACGATCCCGACGGAAGCTGGGACATGGGCTTGGGTGCTGGTTTTTATGTCAACGCTACGCAGGCTCCCTGGGCTGAGCATTACCGTATGTACGATTACGTTCTTGAGGAACTCCCTGCACTTGTCGCTGCCCAGCACCCCGTGGATCTTTCGCGGCAGAGCATTTTTGGACACTCCATGGGTGGTCATGGGGCTTTGACCATTGCCTTGAAAAACCCCCAGAGGTACCGCAGCATGTCGGCGTTTGCACCCATCTGCGCTCCGCTGGAGTGTCCCTGGGGCCATAAAGCGTTTGCCGGTTATCTGGGCGAAGACCGTCAGCGCTGGGCAGAGCACGATAGTTGCACTTTGGTTCGTGGTGCCACGCAGCACTTACCCATGCTGGTAGATCAGGGCTCTGCAGACAGCTTCCTTCAGGAGCAGTTAAAGACACCGCTTTTGGAGTCCGCCTGCGCCGAGAGTGGCTATCCGGCGATGATTCGTATGCAGGAAGCTTACGACCACAGTTACTTTTTTATTGCCAGCTTTATGGATGAGCACGTCGCATTTCACGCGGGACACTGCAAGAGCTAAAACCCAGCTGAGCGGCGGTGAAACCTACGCTCTGTCCTGTGCCCGGGCCTCGCGGGGCTGCTCACAGAAGTGCTTTCAAGAGCTGGTCCTGACGCCTCTGAGGCACTGTCATTTACGGTCTATTTTGCTAAATCCCCGGGTCATTGAGTGACCGGGGTAGCGCCGTCAGTATCCGGTTCCCCGGTTTTTTATCCAGGAGTTTTACCATGCCTCATTCCGCTTTTATCTACGACGCCGTCCGAACCCCTCGAAGCAAGGGTAAGCCCGGTGGTAGCCTCCACGAGGTTAAGCCTATCGATCTGGGCGCAGGCCTCTTGCGGGCGCTGCAGAAGCGCCATGATCTGGACACCAGCTACGTCGATGATGTGGTGATGGGATGTGTTACGCCCATCGGTGAGCAGGGCTCAGACATCGCAAAAATGTTGGTACAGAACGCCGACTGGGATGAGTCCGTCGCGGGGGTTCAGTTGGACCGCTTTTGTGCATCGGGTCTGGAAGCTGTGAATATAGCAGCGCAAAAAGTAGCTTCGGGTTGGGAAGACCTGGTGGTGGCCGGCGGTATCGAATCCATGTCCAGAGTGCCCATGGGCTCTAACGGCGGCCCCATGAGCTCCGATCCTGCTTTTGCCGCTAAAACCGGATTTGTACCGCAGGGCATTGGTGCGGACACGATTGCTACGCTAGCTCGCTGGAGCCGCGAAGATGTCGACCGCTTTGCGGTGGAGTCTCAACGTCGTGCAGCCCACGCCAGAGACAACGGCTACTTTGATAAGTCCGTAGTCCCGGTTTGCGATGAGTCTGGTCTGCCAATTCTTGAAAAAGATGACTTTATTAAGCCCGGTACGACCATCGAAACGCTTGGGGGGCTCAATGCTTCCTTTGAGATGATCGGTCAGTTTGGCTTCGATGATGTGATCCTGCGCAAGTATCCAATGTTGGACCATATTGATCACGTACATACGCCGGGTAACTCCTCGGGCATCGTCGACGGCTCCAGTGCGGTACTTATTGGCAGTGAAAAGGCGGGTAAAGATCTTGGATTGACGCCTCGAGCCCGTATTGTCGCTACAGCTGTGCTGGCAACCGATCCTGTGATCATGCTCACCGGCCCTGGTCCTGCCGCCAAAAAATGTCTTGAAAGAGCAGGCATGAAGAAAGAAGACATCGATCTTTGGGAGATCAACGAGGCCTTTGCATCTGTGGCCCTGCGCTACATGCAGGACCTGGGTATTGATCACGAGGTGACTAACGTGAATGGCGGTGCTATCGCCATGGGGCACCCACTTGGGGCGACTGGAGCGATGCTCGTGAGCATTATGCTCGACGAACTGGAGCGTCGTGATTTGCGCCGCGGCATGTTGAGCCTTTGCGTAGGCGGCGGCATGGGTATCTCCACCATCATTGAGCGCGTTTAAGCCACAGTTGCTGTAAGGATTTAACATATGACTATGCACTACGAAAAAGATGCTGACGGCATCGTAACTGTGACCATGGATATGAGCGGTCCGGTCAACGCTATGAACGCTGAATTCCGTCAGGACTTCGGGGCCATTGTAGATAAGCTGGAGGCAGAGGACGGCCTGAACGGCGTGGTAATTGCTTCAGCCAAAAAGGTGTTCTTTGCAGGTGGTGATCTTAATGATTTGGTGGCGGTAACCCCGGAGCGCCTCGGCGAGTTCATGGAAGGCATTGTGGCCATGAAAGCCACCCTGCGCCGTTTTGAGAAACTCCCAGTGCCCACTGTCGCCGCGATCAACGGCGCTGCACTCGGTGGCGGTTATGAGTTGTGTCTGGTATGCAATCATCGCATTGCCTGGAATCATAAGTCGGTACAGCTTGGCCTGCCGGAAGTCACTTTAGGCTTGCTTCCCGGCGGTGGTGGTGTGGTTCGTTTGACCAAGCTGCTGAGCTTTGAAAAGGCCGCGCCATTTTTGCTTGAAGGCAAGCGTGTTCCGCCAGTACAAGCCCTGGATGCAGGAATGATCCACGAGCTGGTGGCGGATCGAGAGAACCTTGTTCCAAAGGCTAAAGAGTGGATTCTTGCCAACAAAGATAATGCTGATGCTGCGATTCAGCCTTATGACCAAAAGGGCTACAAGATTCCTGGTGGAGGCATTACCTCACCCAAGATCGTACAGGCGATTACCGGCGCGACAGCTATGCTCACGCAAAAGACTCGTGGCCTGTTGCCAGCGCCAGCGAAGATTTTGGATGTTGCGGCGCAAGCGCTGCGCTTGGATCTGGATACAGCACTGATGGTCGAGTCTCGCGCTTTGGCGGCACTGACTATCACTCCGCAAGCAAAGAATATGATCAGCACATTCTTCTTTGGTCTGAACAAAGTGAATGGCGGTGCCAGCCGGCCCAAAGATGTGCCCCCTCAGAAGACCGAAAAGCTTGGCGTGCTCGGAGCAGGAATGATGGGGCAGGGGATCGCTTATGTGTCTGCGATGGCGGGTATCGACGTCGTTCTCAAGGACATCAGTCTTGAAGCCGCGCAAAAGGGCAAAGCGTATTCCGAGAAGTTGCTGGACAAGCGCGTCGAGCGCGGTCGCATGAGCGCCGAGAAGCGCGATGAGGTTCTGGCACGTATCACGCCCACGGCGACAGATGATGATCTGGCAGGCTGCGATCTCATTATTGAAGCCGTTTTCGAGAACATACAGCTCAAGCATCAGATTACGGCCCAGCTCGAAGGACAGTTGGCTGAGGGGGGGATTTGGGGTTCCAACACTTCAACCCTGCCCATCACACAACTGGCCGAAGGATCCCAAAAGCCCGAGAATTTTGTGGGCATCCATTTCTTCTCCCCGGTAGACAAGATGCCCTTGGTAGAAATCATCGTCGGTGAGAAGACATCGGATGTAGCTCTGGCGAAAGCCTTTGACTACACCCAGCAAATCAAGAAGACCCCCATCGTTGTCAATGACTCCCTGGGCTTCTTCACGTCCCGAACCTTCGGTACATACCTGGATGAAGGCGTTCGTTTGCTGGCGGAGGGCGTCCACCCTGTACTCATCGATAATATGGGCAAGGGCGTGGGTATGCCCGTGGGCCCTCTTGCTGTGTTTGATGAAGTGAGCATGGAGCTGTCTCGCAAAGCACAGGAAACCTGGAAAGAGATGGGTGTAGTGGACAAGTGGGGTGACGGCACGGTGCTTCGTCAGGTTATCGATACCATGGTGGTAGAGAATGGCCGCGGAGGCCGACATCACGGCGGCGGTTTTTACGAGTACAGCGAAGATGGCAGTAAAGCAATTTGGCCGCCTCTTTTTGATCTTTACTACAAGTCTGAGGTTTGTCTGCCTGAGTCCGATATCAAAGATCGTTTGTTATTCCGACAGGTGATTGAGGCACTGAAGTGCCGCGAGACAGGCGTGCTGAGATCTGACGAGGATGGCAACATAGGCTCCATCATGGGTATCGGTGCGCCTGTATGGACCGGGGGTCTGATCCAGTTTGTAGAGACTTACGGTTACGAGCGCTTTGTGAACCGGTGCCGGGAGCTGGAAGCCAGCTATGGCGAGCGATTTGCACCTCCGCAAATCGCTATAGACCGCGCGGCGAACTCCGATCAGCAGGCGGCTTAAGCACGGCATTCGATCAACAGAACATGAGCTAATTCAGGAGCAGTAGAACTATGGATATTAACGGAAAAGTTGCAATCGTAACTGGTGGAGCCTCGGGACTCGGTGAGGCCACAGTGCGTCGCTATCATGCACTGGGCGCCAAAGTGGCGATTTTCGATATGAACGAAGCTCGGGGAAATGCGCTGGTAACTGAGCTTGGTGCGGGACTTTTGTATCGCCAGGTGAACGTGGCCGATGAAGACCAGGTGGCGGCTGCTGTCGCGGCTACGGTTGAAGCCTTCGGCGCAGTCCACATCTGCAACAACTACGCGGGTATCGGCGATGCTGCAAAGACGGTCAGTCGCGGAGAGCCTGTGGAACTGGCACGCTTCAAAAAAGTTATCGATGTCAATCTCATTGGCACCTTCAATGTGCTGCGTCTCGCCGCTGCACAAATGGCCAAGCAGGACCCCATCAATGATGACGGCGCTCGCGGCGTGATTATTAATACGGCATCAGTTGCGGCCTATGAGGGGCAGATCGGTCAAGCCGCTTATAGCGCGTCCAAGGGTGGAATCGTGGGTATGACTTTGCCTATTGCCCGAGACCTTGCCTCTTTAGGGATCCGGGTGAACACCATCGCGCCGGGACTTATTCACACGCCGCTATTCGAAAGTCTCCCTAAAGAGGCTTACGATAGCCTGGCTGCCCAGCCGGTGTTTCCCAAGCGACTCGGTAAACCCGATGAGATTGCACATCTTTCGCAGTACATTGTAGAAAATGACTACACCAACGGAGAGACTATCCGAATGGATGGTGCAATCAGAATGCAGCCACGTTAACTGACACTGCGCATTCGTGTTTCGAGGGTCTTCGCCAGAGGACCCTTGTTATCAATGATCTCCTGCTGGGTAAGTCCCACGAGTTCATGCGGGAATACCAGCCAGGCGTCAGTTTCGTGCACATAGAAATCTGGAGTGATGTCTGTGACGTTCTTGGAGGGTTTGTACCAGGGCGTGGCCACTTTCATGTTTTGCGGCATATTACGTCGACACTTCGCGTTCATCTTGTCAAAGATTGCTTTCACGCTGCGACCTGAGTCAAAAACGTCGTCTACCAGCAGTACGTCGTCGCTGGCGTTCACATTGTCGATGATGTAATCCAATCCATGCACCCGAACCGTCTTTTCCTGTTGGTTGATTCCAACGTAAGACGATGTGCGGATCGCGATGTGATCGGATTCGACGCCGACATAGGCAAGATATTCCTGAATGGCGATGCCTACCGGCGCGCCACCACGCCATACGCCAATAATGAAGTCCGGTCGAAAGCCGCTGGCAAAAATTTGCTCGCCAAGACGAAAGGAATCAAGCAGCAAGTCATTGGCTGAGATATAGACTTTATCCATCGGGGTTTGTTGCCATGCTCAGGAAAGGAAACCGAACTTTAGCATAAAGATCCCAGCTACTACGTAGACCGCCATGGGACAGCGGCTTGCCTTGCCTGATGCAATTTTAATCAATGCGTAGGTGATGAAGCCAAGGCCAATGCCGTCGGCGATAGAGTAGCTCAAGGGCACCGCAATCGCGGTGACAATTGCCGGGGCACTTTCCGCGACATCACCCCATTCCAGGTCTTCAAGAGCTCTGGCCATGATGGTGGCGACGAACAATAGTGCGGCACCAGTGGCGAAGCCTGGCACGCTCTGCGCAAGAGGTGCCATAAACAGACACAGAAGAAACAACGCAGCGGTGGTCAGTGCCGTGAGGCCCGTGCGTCCCCCGGCTTCGACGCCTGCGGCGCTCTCGATGAAGCTCGTGGTGGAAGAAGTGCCGAGCACGGCACCTACCGCCGTCGCACTGGAATCAGACAGGAGTGCTCGACGCAGTCGAGGAAGGTGGCCGCGCTCGTCGAGCATGCCGGCTCGATTGGCCACCCCTACCAAAGTACCCGCAGTGTCAAATACGTCTACCAAAAGCAGAGTAAGGATGACTGTCACCATGGATAGGTCCAGGGCACCTACGATGTCCAGTTCAAGAAAAGTGGTCATGGGCGGTGGCATGGACACAACGCCTTTAAACTCTGCTGCGCCGGTGAGCCAGCCCAGGACAGTAACCACCAGCATTCCTATAACGACAGCGCCCACGGTACGGCGTGCGGAGAGTGCGGCGATCAGAACAAATCCCAGCAGCATAAAAATGGCCGGCATCTCGGTGAGGTCACCCAGGCCTACGATCGTTGCATCGTTACTGACGATGATGCCGCTTCCCGTCAAGGCAATAATGCCCAGAAACAAACCAATGCCTGCAGATATCCCGAGCTTTAGCGATCGGGGAATTGCGTTGATCAACCACTCCCTCACGGGCAATACGGACAACAAAATAAAAATCAGCCCGGAAACAAACACAGCGCCCAGGGCGCTTTGCCATGTATGCCCCAGCCCCAGTACGACGCCGTAGGTAAAGAAGGCATTTTGTCCCATGCCCGGTGCCTGAGCCACAGGATAGTTTGCGTACAGCCCCATGATGGCTGTTCCCAGTGCAGCTGCTAGACAGGTGGCTACAAATACCGCGCCAAAGTCCATGCCGGCAGCCGACAGAATGCCGGGATTGACCACGGTGATATAGGCCATCGCCAGGAAGGTTGTTACTCCCGCGAGAACTTCCTGACGTATGCTGCTGTTGTGTTCTGTGAGCCCAAAAAATCTATCAATGGCGGCTAACATGGCTTATTGCACCTGTTCGAGACGTTCAAGGTAGTCAGTTTTACGTTCATCGCTCATCCAGCTCACTTCGAAGGCGTTTCGAGTCAGTGTCATAAGCTCGTCCTTTGTAAAGTCTGCGTCCTCAACAAGGGCCATAAGATTCTCGTTCATGTACGCCCGAAAATAGGCTGGGTCGTCGGAGTTGATTGTGGCTTTCATACCGCGGGCGAGCATGTCTCTAATCTCGTTGCCAGTGAGGTTTTGAACCACAAAACGGTTAGAGACGGGGCACACGGTAAGTCCCAGCCCACGGCGCGCTATCTCGGTGCATAAGGCGTCGTCTTGTAGGGCGTTGACACCATGGTCGATACGATCCACTGCGATAAGATCCAGGCACTCCCCAATGTGCTCCAGAATATCCTTCTGATTGACGTCGCAATGCATGGTGAGTTTCAGACCCAGATCACGGGCTCTTGCGAAGACCTCAGCAAACTTTGAAGGAGGGTTGTCCTTTTCGTCTGAATCGAGCCCGACGCCGATGAGCTTATCCAGATGTCCAACGGCCATTTCCAAATGCTCTGCCGCAGATTCAGCGCTCATATCCCTCAAAAAACACATGATCAGGTTGCTCTCTACGCCAAGCGACGCTGCAGCATCCTGCTGCGCTCTGGCAATACCGTTGATCACCGTGTCAAAGGCGATGCCGCGACTGGTATGTGCCTGGGGATCAAAGAAAGGCTCTACATAAACTACGTTCTGAGCAGCTGCACGCTGGAAGTAATGCATGGCGAGTTCGTAAAAGTCGTCTTCCGTTCTCAGTACGTCCATAGCTGCATAGTAAATCGAGAGAAAAGAGGGCAGGTCATGGAAGTCGTAGGCAGCGACGACCTCCTCGGGGGTTTTATACACAAGTTCGATGCCATTGCGCTTGGCAAGACTAAAAATGTGTTCGGGTTCCAGAGTGCCTTCGAGGTGAACATGAAGTTCGGCCTTGGGCAATTGCTGAACGAAATCAAGCATGGATTCTCTAGGGGGCGCCTGCATGTGTTCTCCGTGGGTGTATTTCAGTGCGGTCCAACGATGGGCCTCAACTTAAGTGCCAAGATAAACGCAAGGAGTATGCCATCTAAAACACTTTGTCGATAATTTCGCGACACCTCTTTGCCGGTATTTTTGAGTGAGAAGCCCACAGCAATAACCCACTCAAGACGCACTGGGATTCAGTTCAAGTCGTGAAGCGTCGTCTTTGTGAATTGAATCGCCGCTCACAACGTTCCACAGCTCCCGTGCAGCCTTTTTATTCGGGAGTGTTATGCCTTTGCCGTAGGCATGATCCAACAGTAGCCGCAAACTGTGTTCCGGGGACTGTGGTCTATCAGGTGAATTTTTGCTGCGCTCTGGGTTGGGTTTAACAGTGCGCACCGCGTCGAGGAGTTGTCGTTGAGATCCCGATTCGGCCAGCTGCTGGTAGAGCAACTGAATGCACCGGGCGGTGTCCTGGGACTGCAGTGCGCGCAAATACGCCGAGCATGACCGTCTTCGCTGAAGCCTGCGCTCCAGCGCGCTACGAATTGTTCGAGAGGGTCTGCTGTTACGGCTAAACCACAGCAGCAAGGCCAGAAGTAGGGCGCTTGCTGATCCGATAATAAGAGGAGGACGCCGTGTTAAGTCAAAGCGCTCTTTTTGCTTATGCGGTAGAGCCTCGGCAGCCAAAACTTCTACTTCCAGTTCCGGCAGAGATACCGTTTCAAGCGTTCCTGTGTTCGTATTAAACCAGACATAGTCAAGGCCAGGGATTCGATACTGCCCAGGCGCTTCAAAGGTGATTACCAGGCTTTCTGTTCGGGTTCCCGTCAGTGTTCCTCGATTACTTTTATCGACCACTTTAGCGGGGGCTGCATACAAGGATAAGCCTGGTGTTTCGACTAGTTGGGAAGCCTCAAGCATCATTCCCGGGGCGTCTTGCACGACAAAGCTGCGGGTCCGCGTTATGGCATCGCCAGGCATATAGTTGTCTAACAGTCCTTCCCAGCGCTGTTCGATGCTCAGTGACGGGCTCGCAATCCATGTGCTCAGGTTCTCAAACCCCGGCGGAGCTACGATCTGAGCGGAGATGGGGTTTAGCAACAACTCCCCTTCAACAGCGCCGTCTGTGGCTGTGTTTACCGAAACGAAAACGCGGATTCCGGGGATGGTAAGGAGCCCAGCATCTTGCGGGAACACCCTGAAGCGCCAGCGCTGCACGCTCCAGGTTTCACCGTCGATTCTCCGGGATGAGTTGTCCGCGAAGCTCGATACGGGACGAACAACGGCACCGGGAATACGAAAATCCCGCACCCGTGTCCCACGACTGAACCATCGGGCCGTGGCTACCTCGACCGAGAGGGTAAAGGGAGCGCGTTGGTACAGCTCTGAGGGGGTGTCGATGCTGACACTGGCTTGGAGCTGCTTGTCGGCTACGAGTTTATCCAGGCTCATCGCAGCATGGACGTCAGTTGTAATGAGCATCAAGGTCGCAAAAAGCGTGGCGAGGAGCATTTTCAGCCTGCCGAGCTGGCACTGTGCAATAGCGAATCGGGCCATCAAAAAACTCGTCATTCGCTAGCACCTTCCCGGCGCCGCAGCTGCAGATCAAACTTGGTGCTCAAAAATTCCGAAGGATTTCTCTGCACTTGTCGAAGCCACATTGCTGTGAGTCCGGGATCCTGCAACAGTTGCTCAGCACTCAGTTGCTCCCTCTCTATCATTGTCAGCCGTTCGTCACCTTCGGAGGATCGAGGGCCATCATCGTTGTCGGAACTCATGTCACCGGATTCGGAAACCTGGCTTTCGGAAAGCTCGCGGTTGGCGTCAATGAGTTCCTGAACAATGGGGATATTGACCGACGGAGCTCGATGCTGTGGATACCTCTGTGCCAACTCTTCATAGGCGTCGCGCGCATCCAGATACTCCCTGGCCTGTGCAAGAGCGTTTGCCCGCGCAAGTAGAGATTCGGAATCCTGATACTGTGAAAAGTATTGTGCAGCAGCGATAAAGTCTTGAGCCGCATATAGGCTCATGCCTTTCCAGCGGGGATTTTCGAAGCTTCGGGCCGCACGCTGATAATCACCGTAGTTGAACCACAGGCGACCCTGCTGATCCGGCGTGAGCCACAAATTAAGAAATCCTTGGGGATTTGTCGCGGCCCAGACGAGGCCAATCGCCAAAAGAACAATCAATGCTCGCCTTGGGCGCACACCCCGTCGCAGGTTCTCAAACCAGGCTACCATCGAAGTACCCACCCGGTGCGAAACCAAAGTAGGAAAAACAGCATGATCAGGGGCAGTAAGTAGATTCCGCCATCGAGCCAGGGGCGTGCGCTGTCTTCGCTGAGACGATAGTGACGATTGATGCGCTTTAATAGATTCTTCAGGTCATCGTCGTCGACGCTAACGCGTTCGTAGGAACCATTCCCAGCCTTACTAATGTCGCGCAGTTGCGCTTCCTGCAATGGTTGCGCCCTGACGTTTAATCCGCGCTCACTGTCTGCATCTATTTGCTCCTGGGTTTTCCCCATGCCCCAAATCAGTAATTGGGTGTCACTTTGCTTTGCCCAGTCAGCAAACGCTGCGGCTGATAGATCATTGGCGCCGTCGCTGACGATCAGCAGGCTACCGCCGTTGCCGCGGGCGGCAAGTAGTTTGTCTGCTATGGGAAGGACATTTTCTGGTGCTTTTCCGCGACGGGGAAGCATTCCCACTGACAAAGCGTCCAGATAGTGCAGCAACATATTGGAGTCATTGCTTAACGGCAGCACCGTGTGGGGCGTCCCGGAATAGGCAATCAATGCGGTGTAGGCATCGCCTCTGGCTTCTGCGAGTTTGAGAATTTTATCTCTCGCCCGTTGCAGGCGACTGGGCTGCAGGTCTGACTCATCCATGGATTCAGAGAGATCGACTGCAATAATCAGAGCGGCGGAGTCTTGCGCAAAAGGAGAGTCGCCTCTTTGCCAGCTGGGTCCAGCGATGGCCACGGCAAGCAGAGGCCCCAGAATAATCGACACCCAGAGCGGAGAAAACAAACGACGCTGACTGCCACGAACGATCATAGAGGGGAGCAAGTGGGCGGCGATAACCGGTTCCCACTGACGTCCCAAGTCGCTGCGGCGCCACTGCAGAAAACTCAGCAGTGCAAAGGGTAGTAATAGTAGAAGCCAGTAGGGCCGTAAAAAATGAAACTGCAGAAGTGCAGACCAATCAAACATGAATGGACTTCTGGCGACGCCAGCCCAATAGAGCGAAGAGTGGCAGTGCTATGAGATATAGCACTGCAAACAATCCCAAAGGAAGGTGAAACAAGCTGCTTCGCGGACGATAGGACAAAGAGTCGTACTGAGCCGGTTCCAGTCGATTAATTTGGTCGTAAGCGTCTTGAAGAGCAGCCGTGTCCAGCGCCTGAAAGCTGGCGCCATTGGTACTGTTAGCGATGGCATCGAGCGTCTCTATATCCAGAGCCTCCTCACCGAGGGTCGAGGGGTCTCCAACGGCCACGGTATAGATTGTGACATCGTTCGCTGCAGCGACGCTGGCGGCGTCCACAGGAGGGACTCGTGAGCCTGTGTCGTTGCCATCAGTCAGGACAATTAATACGCGGTTACTGGTTTGGGATGCTTGAAACAATGATATGGCCAGACCGATAGCATCACCCAAGGCGGTACTTTGCCCGGCCATGGCGACTTCGCTTTCCTCCAGCAGCGTGAGCCAGGTGGCTATGTCGTCGGTAAACGGGGCTTGAAGATAGGCAGCATTTCCGAAGACGATTAAGCCGAGGCGGTCCCCGTCGCGCTGTGCCGCAAAATCTTCCAGGACGTGTTTGGCCGCGGTGAGGCGATTCAGCTGCTGTCCGTTTTCGTCGGTGAAATCTCTGGCATCCATCGATCCGGAGAGATCGAGTGCCAGCATGAGGTCGCGCGCGGATTTTTGAACGTTGATGGGGTCACCAACCCATTCGGGGCGCGCAGCGGCCATCACCAACAAACACCATCCAATAACACTGATGATTCCCTGCACGCGCCTGCGGCGAAGCACGCTGGCACCAGAGCGGGGTGTCTCGCCGCTTAGCAGGACCAAACGTTGAAAATAGGGCACCTGTAATGAGTCCTGACTCTCCCTGTGGGGAGGTGTAAGCCAACGCACCAATAGAGGCAATGCCAGAAGCGTAAAGGCCCAGGGTAAGGTAAATTCAAGCACTGGGAAGCTCATGAGCGGCGATCCAGTCTCGCAGCTGTGTAAAAAGCGAATCGAGCCCTGGCCCCACGTCATTGAGTGACTGATAGGCCAGGGACTCAAGCTGAGATACGGGAAGCGGTGGTAGTTTCGGCGCCATCTCCTGAAGGGCTCGCTGCCATTCAGCGCCCCTGAGGCGCACAACGCGATCGCGCTCGCCCAAGGCTTCTATTACGGTTGCTCGAAGCAGCGGAGCGAGTTCTCTAAGGCAGTCACGATCGCCACGGCGATAGTTCGCTTCGATAGCATCCAGTGCTGCCTGGGCGTCGCGACGATAGCGGTCTCGAAGATGCCGCTGCCAGCGTGTCCAGGCGAAATAGACCGCGCCGCCCAACAGCAGGGTGAGAAGTATCCACCACCCCGGTGTGGTGGGACGCAGTGACACCTGCTCGGGGATGCTGGTCTCTACGATGCCACGAATGGCGTAGTTGCCCCAGCCGGGGCCGAAGATTTCAATCATCGCCCGGAGCCCAGGGCTTTGAGTAGCTGGGTCACGGGATCCTGCGCACAGTCAATGGTGATCAGGGGCAGTCCATAGCGACGCAGGACTTTGTGCATGTGTTCTACATGCTCGTTGTAGCTTGCGCGAAATCGCTCGTCCAGGCGGGCACGGTTTCCCGAGACGGCTATCTGCATTTCTCCATCCGAGACGATGAGTTCGTCTAAGCGCGGTAACTCAACCTCCGCAGGATCAAAGATATTGATAACGATCACATCGTTGTGCATGCTCATCTGCTTGAGTAACTCATCGCTGCGATCATCCCAGCCAAAGCCATCGCCTATATAGATGACCAGTGCGTCATGCGAGAGACTACGAGCCAGATTGTTCATGGCGACATTGAGCTGCGGCCCCTTCGACGGCTGCCCGGCCTCCAGAGCTGCGTTGGTCTTCACTAATCGTGAGAGCATGTCGACCACGCTGTCTCGGCTGCGTCTGGGGGGGATCGTGTAGCAATCATGGTCGTCAAAGATAATGCCGCCGAGCCTGTCGCCAGAGGATAAGACCCTCCAGGCTGCCAGGGCCGCCACTTCCGCGGCGACGACCGACTTCATGGCCGTCTGACTGCCAAAGAACATGCTTATCCGCTGATCTACAAGCAGATGGACGCGTCGTTCGCGCTCCTCGGTATAGACTCTTACATGGGGCTTGCCTGTGCGATTAGTGACTTTCCAGTCCATGCTGCGAATGTCATCGCCAGGCCGATAGTGTCTCAGCTCTTCGAAGTTGAGTCCCCGGCCCCGAAGGCGAGAGCCATGACGTCCTGTCAGAATACTTTGCACGGGCTGGCGGGGCAGAAAGGAAAACCCGCGAGCCTTGAATTCCAGCGCGCGCAGATGCGCAAGACTTACGGCGATGCGATTGTCATCGACCGCTGCATTGTTTGTGCGTGAAAGCCAGGGCATCGCGTCGGCCTCAGGCTGCAGCCACCTGGCGAAGCAATTCGTCGATAACAGCATGACTGTCGATAGACTCCGCTAGGGCGTCGTAGCTGAGAATCATACGGTGGCATAACACTGAATGAGCCACCGCACGAACGTCTTCGGGGTCTACGTAGTCTCTCCCCCCCAGCCATGCATTGGCTCGGGCGCACTTATCCAGAGCAATACTGGCGCGGGGGCTTGAGCCGACGCGAATCCAATCCTTGAGACGCGAGTCGGGATAACGTGCGGGATCGCGCGTCGCCATAACCAGCGCGACAATGTACTTGTCGATATTGGGTGAGACGCTGATAGCCGACATCGCTTTGCGTGCTTCGAAAACGAGCTCCTGAGATAGCCGCGGCTCTTCGACCTCTGGGTCATCGCTTTCTTCACCGCGCACCAGACGAATAATGCCTTCCTCGGCGCTGTCATCGGGGTAGTCCACCGTGATCTTCATGATAAAACGGTCCATCTGCGCTTCCGGCAGTGGATAGGTGCCTTCCTGCTCGATAGGGTTTTGAGTGGCCAGAACCATAAACAATGGGGGCAGGGCGTAGCTTTTGCCCGCTACGGTGACGGTACGCTCTTCCATGGCTTCCAGCAGGGCCGCCTGCACCTTGGCCGGAGCGCGATTGATTTCGTCCGCGAGAACGACGTTGTTAAAAATAGGGCCCTGTTGAAACCGCAGCTCCTGACGTCCCTCAAATTCCTGATAGATCTCGGTTCCTGTGACATCAGAGGGGAGCAAGTCTGGTGTGAATTGAATGCGCCCCAAGCTGGCATCCAGCACTCGGGCCAGGGTTCTGACGGAGCGGGTTTTTGCTGTTCCGGGTAAGCCCTCCAGAAGCACATTGCCGTTAGTGAGTAAGGCAATGATTAAGGTTCGAACAACGGACTCTTGCCCGATTACGGCTCGATTGATGGCGGCATCGAGTTGTGCAAAAGCCTGGTGCAGATTACTGCTCATGTTGTCTATCCAACGCAGATGAGATCGCTAGTCTCACAGACCTTCGAGACAAAAAAAAGGTTCATCGCGGATTTCTGAGGCCGTCCTTGTTTGCTGATAGCTTCGTGCGGCTTTGCGCTGCCCGACCCCGCTTCACTCGAGCTGCTCGCGCATATCCATCGGCGGCCTCGCCAACTTCAGGACTCAGCGCAGGATCGAATCGCCCGGAACGTCTACGAAGTTGCTGGCCAGGAAATATAATCTTTGGCATTCGCGCTGAACAAAAAAAAGCCCTCCGAAGAGGGCTTGTCTATGAGGCTGTTAAGCGCTCCAAAGGGCTATCAGAACTTGTAGGCTACGCGCGCCTGGAAGTTTCTGGATAGCTCAGGCAATACGATCTGCGAACCGAAGAGGTCAGGGAAGTTAGATCGGAAGTATCGCTCGTCGGTCAGGTTTTTGGCATTCAGCTGGAAGGTCCAGGACTCTGTTTCGTATACGAGGCCAGCGTTCAACAGCGTATAAGAGGGGAGTATTACTGCACCTGAAGAACCGGATGGAGTTTCGTCTACGCTAATGACGCTTCCGCTAATCGCGAGGTTGTCATTAAAGGAGTAAGTTCCTGTCAGCGTGTAAATGTTCTCCGGGATACCCGCTCGACGACCATCTGGCGAGGTCGGTATGCCAATAATCTGACCACCGAATACCAGGCTTGGATCCACCTGAGGGATATCATCCGCTCCATAGAAACCGAACTGTCCGCCGTTTGCTTCGGCCTCAACAATGATCACTTCCATGTTGGTCCAGCCGCCGGTTACCACGAGGTCCTGATTCACTACCCAGCGCAATTCCGCTTCGATACCTTCGGTACGGCTGGTTGGGTTGGTTACGATCGCCTGAGCGTTAAAATCTACACGTTCCTGCTCGTAGTAGTTAACCGCGAAGTACAGTGAGTCATCAAGGAAACTTCCCTTAAGACCAACTTCCCAAAGATCAGAAGTATCCGTCCACGAGCCGCTGGCTACCTGTGCGGTAGGAAGGTCACCTACCTGTCCGGCAATCAGCGTGGCCTGTTCTGCGATCGTGAAGTAGGGCGTAAGGCCAAATTCCGTGGTCCAGTTGATGCTGGCAGACCAGGACAACAGATTTTCGGAATCAGATGCCTCTGGAATTGCGCCGTCCGGGAAGAGCAGTAGCTCAAGGGGGGTTGTTACGTCGGCTTCCACGTAATCCTGACGTACACCCAGAGTTACAGCGATGCCGTTGTCAAAGGTGAAGTCTCCCAAAAAGGCGAGGCCGTACATTGTGTAGTCGCCGCTCTGGTATTCGGAGTAGTCATCGTTGATTTGCGTAGCCAACAAGCGAGTGTCCAGTGAAGGATCACGCTCTGAGTTTGATTGGCTAAGGTCCCGGCGATCGAAGTATTCGTTAATGAAATCCTGTCCGCGCAAGAAATCGGTGTAACGAATCGATGGAGACAGCTGGAAATCCGCTGTCATGGGGCCAAAGTCTTTTTCAAAGGCAAACACGAGTTTGTCTTCGATGACGTCTACTTCGCCAAACTGAGAAAAGCCGTAGGCGTTCTCATTGATATTGTCGATTGTTTCGTAAAACAGCTGGTTGGTAATACTGAAGCCATTGTCGGTCTCGTAAACGAAATCGAGATATAGCGTAAGTACCTGGTTATCCAAAGTGTCGTTCGGGTCTACCAGCACATTACTTTCGTCAAGCTGTGTGGTGCCCGCGTTGACTAGCGCCATTTCAGGGATAAGGCTGGAATTGTCTACAAACTCAGGTCGGAACACGAAGTTGGACAGTGGTCCAGATGTGGCACCGTACTCCTGGTGCGAAATCTTTCCGTCACCGTTAGTGTCCAGTGGTGTTGCTGTACCGGTGATGTAAGTGCCGTTATCAATAAGGTCCTGCGTCAATCGGTTCCAGCCAGCCACCTGGTTTCCATCATAGTCGTGATACATGCCGCCAAACTTCATGACAAGTTTGTCGTTAATATCGACGTCAAAAGAGGCCTGAAGGATGTTCTGCTTGGTTTCGGTATTGTCGTAGAAACTGTCTGAGTCTTCGAGCTCGCCGTAGATGTAATACCCCATACGATCATTGATGGGGCCGCCGACTTCAGCTGTTACGACATTGCGGTTCCAACTGCCGGTCTCGTAGGAGAGGGCACCTGTAGTCTCAGTGAGGTAGTCCCCAGACTCGGCACGCGCCGACTTTGGGTTGAAGTTCAAATAACCGCCGATCTTTGAGGGACCGTAAATAGGTGATGCCGGGCCCCGCACGATATCAATGCGGTCTGAGGCACCAATAGGCGTTGGGTAGTTACCTGGGTTGTCGATTCGACGGACACCGCGAAAGTAGGTTTCACCGGCGGTTCCTCGCACGTCCAGCGATCCCGCTACGCCAAAGAAGGACTGAGTAAAGGTACCAGGTGCGAACGCCACCAACTCATCAATGTCTGTGATGTTAAATCGGTCCAACTGCTCAGAGCTGATGGTCGATGCCGAACGGGGTGTCTCAAGCAGGGATTTACCAAAGCCGAATATTTGTACGTCTTCGCCCGGAAGTGATCCGAGTGATCCTGTAACAACGACTTCTTCGATTCCCAGCGGTTCTTCCTGCGCATGTGCGATGGGCACAGACGCGAGAATTGCCGCGATGGACGCTGCCAGTGGCAGTCGACGGGTGGTGAATTGCTTCATGACCTCTCCTCAAAATGCATGGTGCTGTCCCGCGGCATGGGCTACGGGACAATGGTTTTTAATACTTGGGCACTGCTCCGAAGAGAGGTGCACGATTGATGCCAATCCACTGGCTGTACAGCACTAAAAAAATCGTTATATTTATCAGGAGCTTATGTCGCCTCTACGCAGCGTTCACACCGCACTCATAGCGATGTGGCGCGCGTAAACACGCTATACCGGATAATTATGCACCGTGATGGTGCGCTGCTGTGCTGGGGGCGTCAATTATTGAATCCGCGGATTATTACCGCTGGGGTGCGGACTCTCTGCTGAGGGCCTCGATATAGCTGCGGTGCTCAGGAAAGTCCGCTAGTAATTGAGAGGTGATGCCAAGGGTCATATCCCGGTAGTCAAAGCCCGGGCTCACAGCCTCGCTGATCAGGCCGTAGCCCTGCCTACCCTCGCCATTCAGGCGGGAAGCCTTCCATACGCCGCCGGCCACCGTGAGTTGTAAGTGATGGCCCTTGCGCGGGTCCGGCCCCATGATCACGGTTTGCAACTCTCCGTCTGGATGAATCAGCACGTACTCGATGGGGTCACCGAGATGGAAATAATGAACAATATCCGATCGATTGCGGTGGAAGTGTCCAATCGGTCCGCCGGCGGTGAGCAAGTAGTAGATTGAGGTCATGCTAAAGCGCTCGCCGTCCTCGCTGGGTATGCGTGCCTGATTCGTAGCCTCATAGGTGCGCCGGTAATAACCGCCCTCTACATGACCTTCCAGGCCAAGGCTTTGAATGAGTTCCCGAGCGCTGGGTTGATCCTCTTCAGCCACGAGTGTTGTGCTTTGTGCAAGGATCAGCAGCGTTGCTGATGCAAAAATTGTTTGCACGGTCATTCCTCTCGCAGCAGATGCCAGAAACGTTATCGCGGTAGCTACCGTGTTCATTGCCGGATGTCCTCATTGAGAGCTGGGTTGGTAGTGCGCGTGCCAATGACGTGCGATGTCGACTCGGCGACATAGCCAGGCATCGTTGTGCTGCTGTACGTAGTCCAGGAAGCGCTGGAGCGCGAGGAAACGACCGGGTCGCCCCACAAGACGACAGTGCAGGCCAATGTTCATTAATTTTGGTTGCTCAAGTCCCTCGGCGTAAAGCACATCGAACGTATCCCGCAGGTAACGGTAAAACTGATCTCCTTCGGCAAAACCCTGGGCGCTCGAAAAGCGCATATCGTTGCTGTCCAGTGTATAGGGAATGACGAGATGATCTCCGCGGGCCGTGTCTACCCAGTAAGGCAAATCATCAGCGTAGGAGTCTGAGTCGTAGAGAAAACCCTCATGCTCCATAAGCAGTGTTCGTGTATTGGGGCTATCCCGACCCGTGTACCAGCCAAGCGGTCGCTCACCCGTAAGCTCGGTGTGCCATTCAATGGCGCGTTGCATATGCTCGCGCTCTACATCGATAGGAATCTCTTGATAGTTGATCCATCGTAGTCCGTGGCAGGCGATTTCCCAGTCGGCACTGCGCATCGCAGCTACAGCTTCAGGATTTCTGGCCAGTGCCATGGTGACACCAAACACTGTGATGGGTACCTCGCGTTCGGTGAACAGCCGATACAGTCGCCAAAACCCCGCTCGGCTGCCGTACTCATAGAGTGATTCCATGCTCATATGACGATCGGGGAACGTGCTGGGATTAAACATTTCTGACAGAAAGACTTCTGAGCCAGGGTCGCCGTGAAGAACAGAGTTCTCGCCGCCTTCTTCGTAGTTGACGACAAATTGAACGGCAATACGCTTACCGTCTGGCAGCGTGAACTTGGGTGGATGCTGACCGTAGCCACGCATGTCTCGAGAATATGGGGAGTTGGATTCCAAATGTGTTTCCGCTACTCGACAGAGCCCTAAGGATGCATCGGCTGCCTCGGCGCGGCAAGTATCAATGCGTACTTTGCTCTTTCACAGCGGGCCATCCATGTTGCGCACTATTGCGGCACTTTTTTGCACTAAATTGGCGCATAAAATAGCAGTTCATGTTTGAATCTGTCCGCTTCGGTGAGTTCGCACGGTTTGAAGCCCCGCAGAGGGCTGATGCGAGAAACAGGCGCATCACAAAGCGGGCGTGGCACTGAACTTGCGTTGCCCAGGGACTCAAACTGACGGATGATGCCGGGCCTTATCGATAATGAGAGTTAGGGAGCTATGCGTTTTACTGCAATTCAAAGTCTGATTTCGGTCATCACTCGGCTCTTGCTCAGCGGTGGACTCTTTAGGCTGCTTAATATTGCGCTGATGTTTGTGGCCATTGGCGTCGGAACAGCACGAGCGGCCGTACCGCCTCCGTCAGACAATATCGCTGGCTGGTTCGAGACCTTTAAGCGCCAGGCCAGTGATGAGGAGCTGTATCGCTTTCTCTATGCCATGCCTAAAGGTGGAGATCTGCATAACCATCTTTCAGGTTCAATCCGCTCCGAATGGTTTTTTGACCTGGCACTGGCGCAGGGCGAGCGCGGTTATCGCTATTACACCCGGGTAAAAATCAATAATTGTCGGCCCTTCGGTGGCAATGCCTTCACCCAGAATCCCTATCTCATGCTTTTCACCAACGTCCAGGAAAGTACCTACGAAGCACTCAGTAGTTGCGAGAAAGAGGAGTATCTGCCTCTGGAAGAACTGAACGCCGATGAAAAAACTGCCTGGCTTGACAGTCTGAGACTGGATAAGGCCTACGAAGGTCGCGATGAGTTTTTCCAGACTCACTGGCAGCGCATGGGTGACCTGTATTTGAACCCTTATCTTGCCGCCGATGCTTTGGTACTGAACATGCAGTCCTTTGGTGCTGAAGGGCTGATGTACATGGAGAGCATGATTGGGGTTCTGGGCTTTATCGACGCTCAGGGGCAACAAATTTCTCCTGATGATGTTGCAGATATCTATCGCGATCGACTGCGCGATGATGACGCCTTGGGTACGGGGGTTGAGGTGCGTTTGCAGGTGGCCATTTTACGGTTTTCACCCACGGCCGAAGACAATCTTCGCTATCTCTACGACTATGTGAGTCGCCACAGTGACCTGTTTGTCGCGGTAAATATGGTGGGCCGGGAAGACAATGACAAAGGATATCCTTTGAGATTCCTCGACACACTCAGGGATCTACGTCGCTCCTACAATAATGTACGGCTGTCGATCCATGCCGGTGAGGTTGATGAACCGAACAGCCATGTTCGCGATACCTTGCTGCTTGGCGCTGACCGAATCGGGCATGGCGTGAACCTTATCAGTGACCCGGATACCATGCGCCTCATGCGCGGTGGTCCTTATCTGGTAGAGATTAATCTGGTTTCCAACCTACTGTTGCAATACGTTAGCGACTACAGCGAGCATCCCTTTCCAGAGTATTTACGCACTGGTATCCCGGTAGCTTTGTCTACGGACGATAGGGGTATGTGGGATAGCAATCTTACCGATGAGTTTTATGTGGCGGTCAAAGCGTTTAATTTGAGCTGGGACGAGTTGCTGCTACTGAGTCGAAATTCTATTACCCACGCATTTTTGCCAGAGACAAAAAAAGCTGAGCTGATTGCCCGCTTTGAGGCGCGCACTGATGATTTTGCGCGCCAGATTGCAGCTCGGCCTTTGGGCGCTCTGTCTCCTGAGGCCCTAAGCTATGGATTTATCTGTGACCGCTATCAACTCTGCAAGTGGTAAGGTCAAAATCATTGATGCGCTTTAACGATAACTGAGAGGATTTTCATGCGAATTAAACTCGCCTTATTTTGTCTCCCCATGCTGAGTTTATTGCTCAGCGCCTGTGGTGCAGAGTCGCCTACCACAGTAGAGGTGGCTGCAGAAGCAGCGCCTGAGCCTATTGCGGTGAAAGTCGTGGTAGTCACCATGTTTGAAATTGGTGAGGACAGCGGTGATCAGGCGGCGGAATTCCAACTCTGGAATGAACGCCGAAATCTGGACCAGGTATTTGAATTTGGCGCACATCACGACCTGCACTTTGACAGTGAAAACGGTGTCATGGTGATGGTTACCGGCATTGGCACCGCGAAATCCACGGCGTCGGTAATGATGCTTGGCATGGACCCACGCTTTGATGTCAGCAAAGCTTACTGGCTTGTAGCGGGGATCGCAGGTGTGGATCCCGAAGACGCATCTATTGGTAGTGCTGCCTGGGCTGAGTATTTGGTGGATGGCGACCTGGCCCACGAAATTGATCCCCGGGAAATGCCTGCGGATTGGAAGTACGGCTATATCGCGCGCAACACCAGCAAGCCCTTTGATGAAAACAAGCCTGAGCCAACCGGTGAAATGTTTCGCACCAATTCTGCACTCACTGAATGGGCCTATCAGTTAACCAAAGACATAGAGTTACCTGACTTTGAGTCTTTGGATGAAACACGCTTGCTTTACACCGAACATCCGAACGCGCAGCGAGCGCCGTTTGTACTCAAGGGAGACCACCTCGCGGCCATGACGTTCTGGCACGGCACCATGATGAATGACTGGGCCAATGACTGGGTGGACTACTGGAGTGACGGTAAGGGTAATTTTGTGACATCGGCCATGGAAGACACCGGCACCATGCAATCGCTGACCTGGCTGACCAACGCCGGTCGTGCGGACCGTGATCGACTCATGGTGTTGCGAACCGGGAGCAACTACACTTTGCCACCGCCGGGAATTGATGCAGCCACGAACTTGCTCTCTGAAAACGAAGGTTACGCGGGTCTGGATGCATCGCTGGAGTCTGCATACATTGTCGGTTCAAAAGTTATCGATACTTTGGTGGCCGGATGGGATGTATACCAGGACCGTACCCCTACAGTTGAGGACATTGTTGCCCCCTAAGACCGACCGGGCCGCGGGGTTTGCCTGCGGCCTAGCAGGCTTTGCTCACGGCGTTTTTGGGAGCATGCCCCAGGAACTTGTTCAGGCCTAGATCTCTTTGTGGGCTTTCTGTGCTTGGTCGCGCTGGGTATTCTGTCGCGGCTAATTTCCCCTGGTTTTTGCTTTTTCGACTGAGGTTTATTGAATGTTCGACGCCGATTCTCGAAGTTCTTTTGTCCGCGCCATTATCTCCTCGTTTGTGATTCTGCTCGCGCTGCTGGTACCACCGGTTTGGGCCGCACAGCCACTGCCAGTGAAGGTGGTGGTGTTGAGTATGTTTGAAAATGGCGAGCCCACCGGGGATAAGCCCGGGGAGCTTCAGCTGTGGTTGGAGCGCAATCCTGACCTTAAAGAAATGCCGTTCACCATGGGCGAGTATTCCCTGTACTACTCCGATCGCGGCTTGTTGGTGGCCTGTCTCGGTGGTGGCATACCCAACGCGACGGCTTCGACCATGGCTCTGGGTCTGGATGAGCGCTTTGACCTGAGTAACGCCTATTGGCTGATCGCAGGTATTGCCGGTGCTGACCCCGAAGACCTGTCTTTGGGATCAGCCGCTTGGGCAAGTGCAGTGGTTGACGGTGATCTTGTTTACGAAATTGACGCTCGGGAGATCCCCGATAACTGGCCTTATGGGTTTATTCCTCTTGGTGCGACGGAACCTGCCGATGGTTCGCAGGATGTGTCGACCGGCTGGACCCTGGATACCATTAGCTTCGAGCTTGATAGGGGTTTGACCGAGTGGGCATATCAGCTCACCCGCACGACTGCTTTGATGGATACGCCGGCTATGCAGGCTTTTCGCGCAGAGTTTGAGGGCTACCCGCTGGCGCAGCGGCCGCCCTTTGTGACTAAGGGTGACACGCTCTCAGCCAGTACCTACTGGCATGGTGAGAAACTGAATGAGTGGGCGAACGACTGGCTGCGAGTGTATGCCGGTGAGTCTGCGGACTTTATGACATCGAATATGGAGGACTCCGGAACACTGACTGCACTTCATCGCTTGGGTCGTGCCGGTCGTGTGGATCCGCAGCGGGTGCTGGTGCTGCGCACAGCGAGTAACTACACCATGCCTCCCAAAGGGCGCAGTGCTGCCTGGAGCACTACGGCCGATTACCCCGATGGCGGACTTGGGGCACTGGATACTGCTCAGCGAGTGGGGCAGACCGTTGTCGATGCTCTCATCCAAGGCTGGGCGGCTTACCGGGATCAATTGCCACGGGCTGAAGCTCGGATTCCCGTGGTATTTGATACAGATATGGCGATTGATGACTGGTCAGCCTTACTGTTTTTGGCGAGACATCCGCGCATTGAACTTTTGGCGGTCACCGTTTCAGCCAGCGGAGAGGCGCACTGCGAGCCCGGCACGCGGAATGCCCTTGCACTATTGGACCTGGTCGATCCACATAATCAGGTGCCGGTGTCCTGTGGTGATTCTTATCCCATGGATGGTTATTTTGTGTTTCCGGTGCAATGGCAAAAGGACATGGACACCTTGTCAGGTGTAGCCATCACACCCAGCGTGCGCGAAGCAGACCCCCGACATGGTGTTGAGTTGTTGCACGACACTATTGCGGCGGCTAAGGCGCCGGTAACTATTATCGCCACGGGCCCACTCACGAACATTGCCCAGTGGCTGGATCGTTATCCCGGGGATAGCGACAAAATGGATCGATTGGTGGTCATGGGCGGCGCATTGGATGCTCCGGGGAACATCATTGTTCCCGGATTTACCGACGACAATCCCAACACTCAGGCTGAGTGGAACATTTATGTGGACGCTTTAGCTGCAGACAAGGTGCTGCGTTCCGACCTGCCGATCGAGCTTGTCGGTCTGGATGTCACGAATCACGTAAAGGTCACCAAGGAATTTGCCGCGCAGTTTAAAGCGCGGGTGGATAATCCTGCAGCGCAGTTCTGGGATGAGGTACTGGATGCCAACCAGTGGTTCATTGACTCGGGCGAGTACTATTTTTGGGATGTACTTGCGGCACTGGCAGTCGTGGATCGAGAGCGCTTTTGCGAAGGCGATATGCTCGGGCTTGCAGTGCAACACAAAGAGACCGATCAACCCTGGTGGCCCAGCTCTGATAAGACCATGCCATCTGCCTCGTCTATGGGGACGCCCCGGCGTCACTTTGCGGCGGCAAGCGCCGGTGTCATCGAAGAGAGAGACGGACCCCAAAATACCTTGTTCTGCCGTGACACCGATGCAGAGGCAGCTTTCGAGTTATTCATGAATACTTTGACCAGCGGAGATGCGGCACGTGACTGAGCAACAGTTTGGCCCGGTAACCCAATGGCTTGCGGGGATGCCCAAAGCAGAGCTTCATCTACATATTGATGGCAGTCTGCGTGCACCGCGCTTGTTACAGTTAGCGGCGAAACATGGTGTGTCGCTTCCCTATAGCTCTGTGGAAGAGGTGGAAGCTGCTTATAACTTCAGTGACTTGCAGAGCTTTCTGGACCTGTATTATCTCGGCGCATCGGTATTGCGCGACGCCGATGACTTTTACCTTCTCATGAAGGACTACCTTGAAGTGTGCAGAGTCCAGAATATTGTGCACTGCGAGATCATGGTCGAGCCGCAGACCTATTTGCCACAGGGGGTAGATCTGGGGGTTGTGCTAGAGGGTTTTGACCGCGCGATTGCTGAAGCGAAGTCCGGCTGGGGGCAGTCTGTGGGTTTAATTCTGAGCTTTTTGCGGCACTTACCAGAGGCGGAGTGTTTGGAGATGCTGACGGCTGCGGATCCTTATCGCGCGCATTTTTGCGCCATTGGTCTGGCCAGCGCCGAGAGGGATTTTCCGCCGGCGAACTTTCAGACACTGTACCGCGAAGCCGCCAAACGGGGCTACGCTCTCACCGCGCATGCCGGAGAAGAGGGCCCCCCAAGCTTTATTCACGATGCACTTCAGTTGCTGTCGGTGGCGCGCATTGATCACGGTGTGCGGGCCATAGAGGATGAGTATTTACTGAATCAGCTTGCCGCTGATCGGCTACCGTTGACTGTCTGTCCACTATCGAACGTACGCCTCTGTGTGTATGACGATATGTCGCAGCACCGTATTTTGGACCTGCTGGATCGCGGCCTGTGTGTCACGGTGAACTCGGACGACCCTGCTTATTTTGGTGGCGACTTGCTGGAGAACTTTGCGGCCCTGGAGACAGATTTGAGTATGAGCAAGGAGCAGGCCTTGTTGTTGGTTCGAAACTCCTTCGAAGCGGCATTTTTGCAAAATGAAGAGAAGAATTTGCTAGAAAAGCAGCTTCAGGATTACCTTGCGCGCAACCCCTGAGTCCCGCAGTTTCCGAGCAATTGCTGTTGTAGCGCTTCTGGTTTGCTGCACCGTGTTGGGTTTGGCCGGTACGGATCTTGTGCTCCCGGCCGTGCCGGGATTGCCGCAATCTCTTGGTGGAAGTATTGCTCAGGCGCAGTTTGTTCTTGCGACCTTCGCTGCGGGCAGCGGTGTGGGCTTACTCCTGTTTGGAGAGCTGGGTTCGATTCTGGATCATCGCCGGATGCTAGTAGTGTCTCTGGTGGCCTACGGACTGCTTTCGGCCGCGGCGGCGACGGCGGGTAGTCTCGAGTTGCTCATCGCTCTGCGCTTTCTCCAGGGGGTCGCAGCATCCTGTGCAGCAGTGGTGACTCCGGGGATGGTGCGGGCCTTGTTTGATGAGCAAGGGGCTTTGCGGGCCTTAGGCGCGCTGGGCAGTATCGAGTCGCTTGCTCCAGCGATAGCGCCAATCATTGGGGTTTGGTTATTGAGTTCCTATGGCTGGCCCGCATCGTTTTGGGTAACCGCCGTGCTGGCTCTTGTGCTAAGCGTACTGGTAGCTCTCTCCAAGCCCTATATTCCTGCAGTCTCGGGCAAGCCTTCCCGACTGGGATATTGGGAGCTTCTCAGAAACCCGGTGTTCCAGCGCTACGCCCTCAGTCAGGGTTTCAGCCTTGGGTCTTTACTCGCCTTTGTGTTCGCTATGCCCACGGTTTTTGTGATTGCCTTTGATGGCGACATCCGTCAGTTCATCGTGATGCAGCTTTTGGGGATTTCCACTTATATCATCGCGGCAAACCTTTCCAGTCGGCTTGTGCAGCGCTTTGGCGCCGAGGCCACCATCTACGGGGGAAGTATCCTTGCGCTACTGGGAAGCATCGCGATGTTGAGCTACGGCCTCTTGGGGGGGCGTGAGCCCTGGGTGATTTGGGTTTTGTTTCTGCCGTTCAATATGGGCTTTGGATTCCGCGGGCCACCGGGTTTCTATCGCTCGCTGCAGGCCTCTGACGGCGATGATGCCCGGGCCTCCGCTCTGGTGATTCTCTACGTGATGATGATCACTGCCGGCGCCACTGCCTTGATTTCACCTTTTGTTGCCAATGGACTCTGGCCTGCGGCGCTTGCGGCGACACTGCTTGGTGCCTTGTCCCTGCTGATACTTCCCTTGCTTCCCACCCTCGACGACCACTAGCCGAGAACCAGCGGCTCATAGTGCTTTTGAGCTGCTGATCAAGGGCTTTGGTTCAGGCGCCAATCGTAGTCGAGGAACTTCAGATTCATATCGCCTTTACGAAGAATTGAAGTTTGTTTGTCTGTGAGCTTCAGTGAATCACTGTAGCGGCTGAGGAAGTGGTGCAGAGAATGATTGTCTCGCCAGCCCCGTTCGAAGTCGTCGCGGTACCACTTGAAAATTGATGAAATTTCCAAGTTCTCGCCGGTGAAACGATTGCGGCTCGGGTCGGCTAAAAAGCGTCGAGTCTGCTCTTCGAGCTGTAATTCAATACGCTCACCCTCATAAGCCTCCTGGCGTAAAGCAGGGCATCCGATGCTTGCACAGTTCACTGCAAAGTGGATGCGCGGATCGTCAAAGCGACCGGGCTCGCGGATCATGCCGTGTTCTATGTCGTCCAGACTCACCGTGTCGCCAAATAGAGGGATGAAAGGTTTTTTCCAGGGTGAGCGGAGGATGCTACCCAGGTCTCGAATGGATTCAAGATCCGGCCAGTTGTCGAGGATCAGCGCTACGGTCCAGGCGTTGTAAGCATTGATTAAAAACGCTAACTGCTGGTCACTTGATTCCCCGAGGTGCATTGCTTCGCTGACGCCTGATAAATCGTTCAGGTAAGTGTTGAGAAGGTCTCGACGTTCGGCAAAGCAGTCATATTCAGCGGCGGTACTGTGACGGTCGACAGTAGGCACAACGCAGGTTTTTACAAGGGCATCCCAGTTATCGTGTGAGAAGGGTGTGCTTTGAGCACCAGTGAAGCTGCTAAAGCCAAACAAGAGCAATGAGGCGAGCAGGGCGACATGACCTGCCCGGGGGAACTGTGAGTTGCCTTGTGCAAACAGTGTGGTTCTTGACTTGCGGTGTTTAGACTTGCGCACATTGAATCCTTTTCGCCAGATACATCTTTTGTTGTTGGGCTTTTGATCGCTATTTATTACTTTTGTTCACAACTTCCTCTCAATATGTGTAAAAGCGTCTTCGCACTGTACTGCGCGAACTGTCGATGAGAAAGCCGGGCGTTCTGTGCTGTGGCAATTGCGACGTTTCAGAGACTATGCCATCGTGAGCGCCACCTTTTACCAAGGCCATGGGAAGTTTTTGTGGAAGTACCTGTCGTAGACTGTGATCAGAGTATTCGCTCCGATCTGGAAATTGCTCGAGACATAGACTCTGCGCTTCGTAATGTGGGCTTTATGGCGGTGCGTAATCTTGGTGTTACCCCCGAGCGTATTGTCGATGTGTTCAGTACGGCGAAGAGCTTCTTCCAGTGCTCCGAGCAGGCGAAACAGCGCTGCGCCTACGAGGCAGCGATGGAGAATTTTGGCTATCAGGGTATAGGCGAAGAGAGTCTGGATCCCAGTCGCCCGGGCGACCTCAAAGAAACATTCACGATGCGCAACCTTCTCGCAAAGCGCGTAAGCGCAGAGCGGTGGCCCACCGTCGAGTTTCGACAGTCGGTATCAGCGTTTTATCAAGATGCTTTATCAGCAGCTCAGCGGCTCCAGAGACTTCTTGCCCTGGCCTTAGATGTCCCTACGGATTATTTTGTGAATTTGCACGGCGGCGAAAATATCACCCTGCGGTTGCTGCATTATCCCGCAGTGACCTCAGACACCATTGATCCCCAGCAGATGGGTGCTGGCGCACACACGGATTACGGCATGCTGACGCTGCTGTTTCAGGATGCCGTTGGGGGTTTGCAGGTTCAGTCAGAAAGTGGGACCTGGCACGATGTGCCGCCACGCCCGGATGCGATTGTTATCAACTCGGGTGATTTACTAGAGCGCTGGAGTAATGGGCGTTATCGCTCAACCTGTCATCGAGTGCTTCCTCGGCAACAATCTACAGAGCGTTACTCCATTGCATTGTTTGTGGATCCGGATAGTGACACCTTGGTAGAAGCCTTGCCATCCTGTGTTGAGGCCGGTGCCGCAGCGCTCCACCTGCCCATTACCGCCGGCGAGCACCTTCAGGCAAAAATAGAAGCCACCCATCATGCTTGATGAGTCGGATGTCGCTGACTCCGGCTCTGGCATGTTTTCTCACCCCGGGCTTCTTATGGCCGGCGCGGGAGCATTTGGAATGTCCACATTGTTCAGTGCGCTCAAGCCTGTATTAGTTACCCGGCTGATGGAGGAAACCACCTGGGGGGCTGCAATGGCGGGCGTGGTGGTTGCGGCGCCGTTTTTGGGCATTGCGCTGTCATCATTGTTGTTTTTTGTGCGTCCCCCGCGGGCATCTCTCAGACGACTTGCCGTGATGTTCGGCGGTACGCTGGTGCTTCTGGAGCTGTTAAGCGCCTATCTTTTCGAGTATCAGTTGCTTTTGCTAAGCCTTCAGTTTGTGGCTGGCTTTTGTGTGGGCGCTCTTATGTCAGCGACATCCCGTTTAGTGGCGGTGAGTGATGCCCCGGATCAGAGCTTCGGATTCATAGATATGTCTGCGGTGGCGTTGATGTCAGCGATGGTGGCCGGGGCGGGGATTGCCGTGGCGGCAGCGGGAGTCACGGGCGGCTATTTTTTTGCGGCGGCGGTGGCTTTTGCCTACGCGTTAGCTATCGCAAGTTACCGCGAAAGTCCCACGCTGATGGCTCATCATGATCATAAGCCAGAGCCCCTGGACCTCAGTTTGCGGCCCTTGGCTGTAGTGAGCATGGGTGTCTTGTTTGTGACCTGCAGCGGACTGGGTTTTGCATTCATGTTCAGCTTTGCCGCACGCCTGGGCCTGGGCTATGAAGAAGCGGGTTCAAAGATCGGACTGTTGTTACTGGCCTCCGCATTGGCCTGCCAGCTGGGGGGGTGGTGTAGTGCTCGTTTTGGTCCGCGTTATCCCTTGCTCGGTGCCTTTGTTGCTTGTGCCGGAGGATGGTGGATGGTCGTCCATGCGTCAAACCCTGGCATGTTCTTCGCGGGACTGGTGCCCGCGGTGTTTGCGCTGCAGTTCAATTTTCCGATCTTGCTGGCACTCTCGGGCTCTTTGGATGCGCACGGTCGCTGGGCAGGCATTGCTGCTCCGCTGATTACCAGCGGTTTTGCCTGGGCCGCTATCGTTTCGGGACAGGTGGTCCAGTACAAAGGACTGGATGCGCTGGTCAGCTTCACCGCACTGGGTATGTTGTTGTGCGGGGCTTTACTATGGCCAGCAACGGCGGCGAAAACAGCTCGAGCAAGCACATGACCGCGGCCGCAGTGGGCCCCAGCGGCTTACTGCGGCGGGTGCGCTGTTTCCAGATGCACAGCAATCGCGGCTAGCTTGTGGTCCTGCCAGCGTTCGCCAATGAGGGATATGCCCAAGGGCAGGTGCGCTACTTTACCCAGCGGCAGGGTGATGTGAGGATTGCCGGCTACAGCGGCAGGTCCGGCCATACTCGGGCCAAAGTCAGCATCGCCATTTACCCAGTCAATCATCCACCCCGGGCCTTCGGTTATCCCTACAATGGCGTCCAGCTTATGCTCTGCAAACAGACGATCCAGACCATCCTCTCGCATGGCTTTTTGTGTGGCCAGGCGTTTCTTTCGATAGTCCTCTTCGCTGTCGGCAAGGTTTAGGGACTTGAGAAAAATCGATTGGTCAAAGTAGCGAAGCTCTTGATCTGCGTGCTCTTCGTTAAAAGCAATGAGTGATGCTAGCGTCATGTTACTCAGTGCATTGGGCAACTGTGCCAGATAGGCGTTGAGATCGCGCCGAAACTCATACAGCAGCACATCGTAGGAATCCTGGCCATAACCCTCGTAAGGCTCTATATCCAGCCCCGCAACCAGTGTCGCGCCGTTGTCCTTGAGTGTCTGCAGGACCGCATCCAGTTCTGCATCCCGTCGGGGGTCAAAGCCCTGGGTGCGGGAGAACACGCCAATTTTGAGGCCGTTCAAGTCGGGTATAGCATTGAGGTTCATCAGGCCCTGGCGGATCGCATTACTGTTCTGTGCCGTTTCGCTGCTGATTATGGCCAGAGTGCGTGCCGCAAGACTCACGCTGTTGGCAATAGGCCCTGCCGTGTCCTGGGTGCTCGCCAGCGGCACGATACCTTCGCCGGCTACCAGGCCCTGGGTGGGCTTGAAGCCCACAACACCGTTGATCGATGCCGGGCAGACAATAGATCCGGAGGTTTCGGTGCCTATGGCGACATCGACGTAGCCCAGGGCGACCGCGACCGCAGAACCGGAGCTGGAGCCGCAGGGGGTGCGATCGGGATCATGGGCATTGCGTGTCTGACCGCCCACGCCGCTCCATCCCGAACTTGAGAATTCTGAGCGAAAGTTTGCCCATTCGCTGAGATTGGTCTTGCCAAGGATGACTGCGCCGGCGTGTCGTAATTGCGCTACCAGGGGAGCATCCCGTCCCGTGTTGTTGTCTGCAAGGGCTAAAGAGCCAGCGGTGGTCGGCAGACCTTTAGATTCAATGTTGTCTTTGAGGAGTATTGGCTCGCCATGCATTGGGCCGGGCGCTTTACGCTGAACGTCGAGCATGCGAGCCACCTTGGTAGCGTCGGGGTCAATGGCGATGACCGCATGGTATTGCTCATCAAGCTGCCCAATGTCAGCAATGGCCTGTGCAATGCGGGTTTGTACCGCCCCGGGTTCTTGGGCGCCGACTGAACTTGTGCTGAGCATGAGTAGTGTTAGTCCGCTGGCGACAATACTGCGCCGCAAAATAGTCTGAGGTCGATTGATGTTTCGATGCTAATCCCTGCAATCATTCAATAAGTAGCGTGGTCTGTAGTTACTGTAAATCCCTAAGCGATGCACAATCAAATCGGCAGTGGAATAAACACCGAGCTGGCAGTGTGCACGACCTTGGTGACGCGGCGGTCGCCGGCATCTCCGGCGATGCGAGACATCATGTCCTCTAGGGCGATGAGTTTTCCGAATATGCGTTCGAAACTGAGATTATCAATCTTTCCGCGGTACGCGCTGGAGATTAGAAATGGATCTCCGGTACTTTTGCGGTTGTTTTTGAGGCGCCACAGCAATATCTCGATGTTTCGAGCGCTGGTGCTCAATATCTCAGAATCCAGGGTATCGAAAAGATAGGACTCTGTGTTGTATCCGTAGGCGCGACGAAGCATGCCCCCCAGGCCTACGATCAGAGCAAACACCCGGTCTCCAGTAAACTCCTCCTGGAACACCAGCTCAAGCGCAGCAATTTCCTGAGCGAAGGACAGCTCCCGAAAAGACAGCGGCCCTGGCGTGTCCTGTAGCTGGCTTAAACGGGCCTCAACGGTGTCGAGCGAGCCATTTAGTAGTTGATCTGGATTGCGAGCATAAAATTTGCTCATGAGCTCTCTTACCAGAAGCCGTGTTTCGATAATGAATTCGTCGGTGACAAGATCGATGTCTGACTTTACGAGATTTTTAACTTCATAGCCGCCGCATCCCCCCAGGGCAGACCCCAGGAGGAGGGCGGTAAAACGACGGCGACCCAGGCGAGTCATAGAGTTGTTTATGTGGCTTGACGCAGTTGTGCTGCCATTTGTTCAAGAGCTTGAAATGCCGCCACCGGGTTTTCGCGCTTGAGTGGAAGAAGGGCCATTTCAGGGCCGGTGCCTACGGCGATTTCCGGCTCACCGCTTTCAAAGCCCGCTATTATGACGTCTGCACAGTCATCAACACTCATGCCACCGGCAATATCTTCGTCAGTGGTGCCTGTAGCGCTCCCGTCGCCGGACAGGGCGTTTTTAGAAACATTGGTTTGGATGAAACCCGGAGTGATAGTGGTGACTTGCAAGCCGTCGGCAGCGACTTCTGTACGCAGTGCATCAAAGAAGCCCATGACGGCGTGCTTTGCGGCGCAATACCCGGTTCTCATAGGTGCCCCGACCTTTCCTGCGACACTTGCAGTAACCGCAATGTGTCCTTCTCCTCGAGCGATCATGGCCGGAAGAACGGCCTGTGTGAGTGCGATCTGTCCCAAAACATTGATGTCCATCATTTGGCGATAAACATCGAAATCCGTATCGACGCAGAATGATCTTTGTGAAACTCCGGCATTGTTGATGAGTAAATCGATTTTTCCAAACTGCGCAAGAACCTGCTGTGCCGCCGGCTCCATCGTGGCGTGCTTGGACACGTCCAATGGCAGCACGAGCACGTCGCTGGCACCGGCTTCCCGGCAGAGCGTGGCCACCCGCTGCAACTCTGACTCGTTGCGCGCAGAGAGCACCAGAACGCTGCCTCGAGCCGACATGCGCACAGCGAGCGCTTCTCCAATTCCCGACGAGGCGCCGGTGATCCATACGACTTTGTCATCAAACTGAACGCCTGGGTACATGAGTTGTAGATCTCCGAAGTTAGGTTCCGTCAAGCATAACGCGAAACAGATACTGGAAGCAGGTGATTCGATGCGCTGGGCGTGGACGTGCACAAAGCCAAGAGGTAACTTAGACACTCGTGTTGATAGTTCAACCCAGGCAATTTAACTGACACCCTAAAAACACAAGAGTCTCTCGCTATGCCAACACCCAATACCATCAAAGACTGTATGCGCCGTAACCCATTAACCATCAACTGCAACTCAAATCTGGTGCAGGCAGTGGAGACGCTGGTGGAATACAAACTAACGGGGGTAACCGTGGTCGATGACGACGGGCACCCGGTGGGCGTGCTTTCAGAAATTGACTGTATAAAGTCTGTTCTGAACGCAATTTACAATGATGGCGATCCAGAGCATGCGCTGGTGCAGGATGTTATGACCAGCACCATTGTCAGTTGCACCCCCGGCGACTCCATTGTTGAGGTAGCGGCCGATATGCTGGCCACCCGACAGCGTCGACGACCAGTAATTGAAAATGGTCGGCTGGTAGGGCAGGTGAGCTCCAGTAATGTCTTATGGGCGCTAATGGAAAACTCTCGTCGGCGCGTTCACCCTAAAGGCTCCTAAAAAATATAAAAATAAAGGGAATAAACCCGGCGTCGTCAGCGTCATCATGTCAGTGGTGGAGTGAAACACCCCATTTGAGGTGGTGCCGAAGGGTATATTGGGAGCGATAGTGATCCAGCATAGGAACGCATCGCGGCCCTCGGCGCCAGCCTCACACCTTTCACACCCCTAACATCTCTCAAGTCTGCAATTCTAATTTCAGTTTTAGTTCGGCTTTACGAACATCCGCTACGCAGTCCCCTGCCTTACCTTAGAGCAAAGGCACAGGTCGCCAAGACCTGCCTTACGGCGCCTGTATTGTAAGGATGTATTGGGAAGGAGCAGCGTTGGCGAGTGTTAATCCCCACGAAGGCGTGGGTAGTGGTGTTCGAGTGGGCTTTAGTTCTGCCAGTTGCGATCGATAAGTGCGATCTCATCGTCTCTGCCCAGGGCTATATCGCCGGCATGTTGACTGATGAAGCTGGCTACCGGTGCGGAGTCGCTCGCTCCGGCGGGGCGGTAGGTGTCGGAGGGGTCCAGATATGACTCCAGGCCGGCGGCCTGAGTTACCCAGCTGCTCTGCTCTTTACAGGCCACGGCTCTCCAGTCGGATTCCCCGCCACGCAGAAGATATTCTCTGCACCAGCGACCATCTTCATGGGGGAAGCTCAGGACTGGCTGAATTTCTCGGCCGTCGCTCAGTTCCGCCCATCCGTTTCCGGAGGGTAGTTCATCCAGCGCCGCGGTGACCAGACCGTCATTGCCTGGCAAACGGCTCTGCGGCGATTGGCTCAAGTCGGTAACCAGGCTGAGAGCGATGGCACCGACAAACGATGCGGCCAAGGCGTACATCCAAACGGGCTTTGCAGCAACCTTTGCGGCAACTGCAGGAGCCGGTGTACGTCCGGGAAATGCCAGTACCGTTGCTCCAAAGGCAACCCCACTGTCTGTGCCATCCACAGCGGAGGTGTCATGAAGCAGTGCTTGGACAGCTTGGGGTATGGCGTCATGCTCAGCAAGCGCGTCACGCAGGCGCTGATTGAGCTCCTGCATACGCAGGAGACCGGATTGCAGTGCGGCTTCGTTATGCAGTCTCGCTTCAAGGGCCCGGGACAATGTGGGTGCGAGTTCGCCATCAAGATACTGCGATAGCAGCTCGATGTCCTGGTCGCTCAATATCTGTTCCATGCCTATACCCTTCATGCTATGTCTATACCCATGTCTTGCTAATCGCACCGCTACTCGACAGCCGGCAGCAGTTGCTTTCTCGCCCTGGCTATTCGGCTCATGATGGTGCCAATGGGCACCTCCAGGATCTCCGCGGCTTCGGCGTAGCTTCTGCCCTCTACAGCAACAAGCGTCAGGGCCATTCTTTGTTCTTCGGGCAACTTAGCCATTGCCTCGTTGACCGCTGCCAGACTTCTCTCTCCAGCAGATTGCGTCTCTGCAGACGGTGAAAGATCTCGCGCTTCACCTGTCTGCGCTACCGTGTTCGCGTGACGTGTGCGAACTTCTCTTGAGCGCAGCTCGTCGATCCACAGGTTCTTACACACCCGATACGCCCAGCGCGCCGTGTGTGCATCATCGGGGATGCCTCGCTCCAGCAGGCGCTCAACCGTGCACTGAAGTAAGTCGTCCGCGTCGGCATCGCTGCCTGTCAGAGACAGGCAGAACCTTTTGAGGCCCTTGAGCTCCGCCATAAGCTCCTGGCGTTGCCTTTTGCCGAGTTGTCTATCACTGAGCGACGTCATTCATTCCCTGTTAGAATCTAAGACGCTTGCGGAAGCCCTTTATTCCCTTTTTTTTAACAGGGATTAAAAGACGCTTGAGATCGTTAGTATAAGGAAGCGGGAGTCCGGCATACAGAGATGCCCTGCCATTAAGGTGGTTCCTACCCAAGTAATTGGTAACGCTATGAAATCATTCAATATTTTTACAAGTTTTAGAGTGCTTCAGGTCATGAGCCGCTCGCGACGAGTGGACTCATCATACAAGACCATGACTTTTGTGGGTGAATCTGCTGCCAGTTCGCTGCCGATTGCCGCGATTCTTTTTGGCGCACTTCTTTTGCTCAGCTCGCTGAATGTGTCAGCGCAGCTCCCCGTTGGAGGCTTTTTGGGTCCGGATCCTGTCGAAGCAGAAATTGACGAGCGGGTGGAGCAGCAGCTGGAAAAGCGCGTCGAAGACAATGTCGAGGAAAACATCGAGAACGTTGTTGAGATAGCGACTGAGCTAAATATTCAGGAAAACATCGAAGACAATATCGAAGAGACCATCGAGCAAACAGTTGATGCCTCGGTCGAGGGCACTATCGATGACGCCGTAGCGCAGACGGTCGAGGAGCGTCTGGAAGAATCTGTTGAATCCTCTGTCGAGATGGGCGTGGCAGAAGCCGTTGAATCCTCCGTGGAAGAGGGTGTTGAGGTCAGCGTCGAAGAAGCTGTCGCCGCGACTGTGGAGGAAAGTGTAGAGGCGGCTGTGGAGAGTGAACTTGTCGCTAGCGTTGAGAGCGACGTGGAGGCCTCGGTAGAAGAATCAGTGGCCGAGTCGGTAGAAGCAAGCATTGAAGAAACCGTTGCGGACGCCGTCGCAGGCGAGGTTGAAGGCAGCGTCGAAGATTCTGTCGAGGCCACAGTCGAGTCATCTGTTGAGGATGATGTGGAGCAGCGGGTTGTTCTGGCGATTGAGAGCCGCCTGGAAAACGAAATTGATGAGATTCTTGATGGTCTAGAAAGCGACCTCGAGGTTGATGAAGGCCGAATATTGAAGGAGCAGTGGCTGGTAATGGCCGAGCCGGTCGTATTTGAGGAGCTTACCTCTCAAGGCTACCTGTTCGATACCGTAACGGAGCTGCCCGGATTGGGGCTTCGGCTTGCGGAGGTTGCAGCACCGTCAACCTTTGATATCACCCAGATCCGCGACGGCGTACTTGATGTAGTGGGTAAGGATCGTGCGGAAGTTGATCTAAACCACATATACACTGCGGGTGTCCCGGAGATGGTCGCCGGTACCGGAGTGATGCCTCGCGCTGCGATGTCTTTTCCATCAGACCTGGATACTCTGGATCTCCGCGTTGGCATGATTGATAGCCGCGTTGATACCCAGCACCCGGCGCTGGTTAACTCAAGTATTCATACGCGCTCCTTTGCACGTCCGGGTGCTGAGGCCCCCGAGTTTCACGGGACCGCTATAGCATCAATAATCGCTGCAAACTCGCCGGAGTATCAGGGACTCGCCCCCATGGCTGAGGTCTACGCTGCTTCGGTGTTCGAGCTTGATGGTAAGCGTGGAGAAATTGCCAGTACCGTGAGTTTGATCCGAGCGCTTGATTGGCTGATTTCCTCGGGTGTTGATGTTGTTAACATCAGCCTGGCCGGGCCGCCCAACAGACTTTTGGAGAGGGCTTTGGATCGTGCCAGCTCACAGGATATGGTGGTGATGGCCGCTGCCGGGAATGGCGGGCCGGTGGCTCGACCTATGTATCCGGCAGCCTACGACAGTGTCGTGGCGGTGACTGCGGTGGATTCAGCGCAGCAGGTGTTCCGTCTCGCAAATCGTGGTGAATATCTTGCTCTCGCTGCACCGGGCGTGGATTTGCGCCACGCTCAGTCGGGAGGAGGCTATGCCGCATCTTCTGGTACATCGTTTGCCGTACCTTTTGCAGTGACGGCCGCAGCACGTTTAAGTCGACTGAGCCCTGAGTCAGACATCATCACGATGTTGCTGGAAAGCGCGATGGACCTTGGTCCTCCCGGACGAGACACGATCTATGGTTACGGACTGCTGACACTCGGGAGCCTCTGAGCGTTTGGGTTTCTGTTCGGTGCCAAGGCTTGGGCGTGGCTTGCGCATACTACGATTTACCAGCTGTACTGTAGCCGCGTTCCAAAGATTGTCTGGGTAAAATCTGCGCGGGGCAGATTGGAAATGTAATCTCCGTAACTCAGATACCACTGCCAATTGAGTTTCTGGGTCATCGGCAGCTCCAGATCGAATTTCACACGCATGCGGTCGTCTTTTCGTGGCTCATTAATAGTAGGTTCGTCCGAACTGTAGTTGCGGACCTCATAACGCAACGCCGCCTCTAGCTTTACTTTGCGATCCCACAGGTCCAGACGCCTGATGTAGCGCAGCTTGAGCGAGTGCGCATCGAAGTCCAGTTCATCGGCAACGGCATCTTCGTCCCGATACCGGTAGCCTAGATTGAAATAGCTTCGCAAGCCGCGATGAAAGAAGTAAATATCTGCTTCGCCTGTTTGGGTTTCGGCGTCGCGTGAAGAGCGATTATCTATTTCACGTTCCGAGTAGACATAGGCTCCTCGGGCAAACCAGCGACGAGATAAAAATCCGGACAGCGACGGCGATATACGGGTGTATTTGAGAAAGGCATCGCCATCGAGTCGCGAGTCAATATAGTAGGCGGAAAGCGACGCGTTACTTTTTCCCAGGTCAGTATTGATGTCGGCGCCGAGAATATGCGTCAGCCGATCCACCGCAGAGAACTCCTGATAGCTACTTTGACTGGCGTTATAGTTGAGGGAGGCTTCTGTACGCTCACTGAGCGTGCGTTTAACGCCTAGCTCCAGATCAATGATTGCCGCGTAATCGCTTTGCCCACTGGATAGATCTACTTCATCGACGGAGACATTCGTATCGTATTCTCCTCCTAAGCCAACTTCGGCGCGCCACCGAGTCTTGCTGGGCGTACCCGTCGTCGGTTCCTGAGCGACAATAGACGCACTCCAGAGCAGGCAGAGAGCTGCCAGCAGTGTGCGAATTTGTCGGGGCGCGGTTGAAGGCACTTATGGGCTCAGTTTGAGAATAGGCAGCGCAGACTAATCAAAGCCTGCCTGCGGCTCAAGACTGCCACTGAGTGGCTGTCTGTGTTTGCGATCCGATGGTAAACTGCGCCGCTTTCCGCATTGTGATATCTAAGGACTAACCGTGAGCGACGATCAGACACAGCAACATGACGACTGCATGCAGCGTTTTATCGATTTGGCCAACGAGATGAAGGACGAAGCTGTTCCTGTAAATGTCGTTTCCTGGGCTTTGATGACTGCATCTGGCATCTATTCCACCTATTCGGTGACGGGAAACAGTGGCGGTTTGAATCCCTCGGGGATCGACAAAGTCGCCGAGGCCTACAAGCAGAATCTGACGAATATTCAGGCGCTAAAAAAGGCCGAAGACGAGCGAAAAAAAGCGGCTAACTGAGGCTGCTTCAAGCCTGCTCCAGCTTGAAGCCACCTTCATCTGCATCTGCACCCCCATCTTGGCTTGTGCTGCGGTTCAATAGTGCTAACTGTCGAACGAAATGCTCTGGCGCAAGCAGTGCCCTAAGAGCTTCCAGCGGCACCGGCTGGCTGAACAAAAAGCCCTGGATGACATCTACCTCCTGATCACGGAAGAACTCGAGTTCTTCCATGCGCTCAACACCTTCAACCACCAGCTCAAGGCCCAGGCTCTTGGCCATAGCTATTATCGCGCGCACTAGCTCGACGTTTTGCTTACCCTTGGCGAGACCCACAACAAAGCTTCGGTCTATCTTCAGTTCATCGAGGGGAAAGCGGGTGAGGTAACTCAAAGAAGAATAACCCGTTCCAAAGTCGTCGATGGAGAGCCGAACCCCGAGGTCCTTGAGCCTGTGTACCATGGTGACAATGCTTTCCTGATTGCTCACCATCACCCCTTCGGTAAGCTCAATCTCCAGAGATTGTGCTGCGAGTCCAGACTCCTGCAGCGCTGATTGCACAGTGTCCACAAAATCATCGTGAAACTGCAAAGCCGATACGTTTACGGATACCTTTGGAATGGTGTGCCCTGAGGCCCTGAGTTCCACCAGGTCTGCGCAGGCTTTGCGTAAAACCCATTCGCCCACGTCGTCGATAAGACCCAGCTCTTCCGCGATGGGGATCCATTTAAAAGGTGGTATCAGCCCTTCATCCGGGTGGTTCCAGCGAACCAGAGATTCCGCTCCGGTGACTTCACCGGTGCGCGCGTTCACCTGGGGCTGGTAATGTAAAAGCAGTTGGTTGAGGTCGACAGCTCGACGCAGATCGTTTTCTAGCTGCAGCCGTTCGCGGTTAGCGCTCTCCATGGAGTCGTCGTAAACAACTACACGATTGCGGCCGCGTTTCTTGGCGTTAACCATTGCCGTGCCTGCCGCGCGCAGTAGGCTTTCAACGTTGTCTGCATGATCCGGAGCAAGCGCGATACCGATGCTGGATGTGACGATTATCTCCTGACGATCGATCAGGTAAGGTTCTGCCACAGCATAGGCCAAACGATCAGCAACACGCTTGGCCATATCTATGCTTTCAATTTGATTGAGCACCACTGTGAACTCATCCCCCCCAAGGCGGGAGAGGTCCATAAGTGAGCTCTCCTCATCGGAACGACGATGAAGTACGTCACTGTCGCGCACCCCTGCGGCCAGGCGTTCCGAAACCTCTCGAAGAAGTCGATCTCCTGCGGTAGCACCGAGGGAGTCATTGATACGCTTGAAGTTGTCTATGTCTACGTGCAGCAGACCCACATTCTGATTACCCCGTTGGGCGAGGCGCAGCAGCAAAGTCAGCTGCTCGGTGAAGAGTTTTCGATTAGGGAGCGAGGTCAAGTTGTCGAAGTAGGCAGCGTGGCGCAGTTTGCTGCGAGTTTCCGTGACTTTCTTTTCTGCGCTATCGAGTTCTTCGTTGCGACGGCTTAGTTGTTCGGTGCGTTCGTCGACCTTCATGCTGAGCATTTTTCGGTCGGTATCCATTTGTGTTGTGTAGCTATGCAAACCGGTGATGATGCCGTTGAGAACTTCAGCAATGTCACGAATCTCACCACTGCCTCTAATACGCAGCGGCTCACTTTGCTTTCCGGACGCAATATCGTCGGCAACACTCGCCAGCATTCCCAGAGGTGCTGTGATGCGGCGCGTAATAATGCGTGTGAGTATCCAGAATAGAAAAACCACGCCCAAGCCTATACCGGCGGATAAGGCGACTGTCGGGAGTGTCAGGCTCCAGAGCACTGTGCGACTAATGTCGACGCTGACATAAGCGGTGACGTAGACGCTGTTCACCAACTCGGGATAAGCGAGTGCGGCGGCAAAATCTTCGCGCCCCAGATTCTTCTTGGTAGGGTCAACCACGGATATGATTGGCAAGGTTAGCGATGTGGTGCGCTCGCCCATGCTCAGGCTGCTGAGCACATCCAATTCGGCAGGCACCGAACCTCCGGAAAGCGTCACAATGCCGCGATCCAGAGGTGACAGGTTTTTCCGCAGTTCCAGAAAACGCGGTAGAGGGTCGTTTTGGACCCAGGACTGGCTTTGTTGGCCAATAACGCCGCCGTCCGTGTCGTACAGGATGACCCGCTTTACCGCCGGAGACAGGCCCAGAAATCCATCGAGTGTTGCTTTTACGTCAGCGGGTTCGCGGTAGTAAGAGGTCAACTGAAGGTGTGGCTGACTGCCAACAAGGCTCGACGCCGCCAGAATCAGCGCATCACGTTGGTAGCTGAAGTCCCTTTGCCCAACAAAAACAGTCAGCATGACGCCCGCCAGAATAGCAAGCAGGGCTATAAGAAGGTTGATTTTACTCGCAATATTCATGATCGGAGCTCGGCTCCGTTTGCGTCTTGGTCAATCATGGCGAACCCCAGGTCCCGGGACAGTTTTTCGGGGTTATCAATTTGTCGCAGGCGGCACGCCCCCGTAACGATCTTATTGATACAAATATCTTCATCGCCTAGCGGTCCCTGCGCTTGTGACAATGCCTAAGGGCGACGCTATCACGCATCAGCATTGCTGGCTAGTTCAGCATTGGATGAAAATGGAGTCTCACACCGCTTGGGAGGCGGTCCCTTGTTGTTCCAACTGGGTCCGCGAAGCAAGGCAAATATTGAAGCTTGCGATGCCCCGGGGCTTACCTTCCGACGCTGGTGTAACGCAGTCCGGCGCGTTCCATTAATCCGCGCTCATAGACGTTGCGAAGATCGACAAAAACATCCCCGCGCATCGCTTCGCGCAGATCACTCAGGTTCAGGCCGCGATAGAGATTCCATTCGGTCATCAATACGACTGCGTCGGCATCCTTGATTGCATCATTGATATTCTCGGCATACTCCACACTGTCCGGCAGAAGGGGACGTGCCTCGTTCATGCCTTCGGGGTCATGGGCGATAATCGTTGCGCCGCGATCGATGAGAGCCGGGAGAATGGCGAGAGCCGGGGCATCGCGCATGTCATCGGTCTCAGGCTTGAAGGTGAGTCCGAGCACCGCAATACGCTTGTCTGCCTCCGAGCCGCCCAGGGCCTCACGAATCTTTGACACCATGCGGGCCTTTTGTGAGGCGTTGACTTCCACAACAGCCTCTACGATCCGACTTCCCACGCCGTGTTCCTGCGCCATACGATTCAGAGCCAGGGTGTCCTTAGGGAAGCAGGAGCCGCCATAGCCGGGGCCCGCGTGGAGGAATTTATTGCCGATGCGCTTGTCCATGCCCATACCTTTTGCAACGGCATTAACGTCTGCACCGGTTTTCTCACAAAGCTGACTCATTTCATTGATAAAGCTTATTTTGGTCGCCAGAAAAGCGTTGGCGGCGTATTTGATCAACTCGGCACTTTCAAGTCCGGTTACAAAAATGGGCGCCTCTATGAGGTTGAGCGGCCGATATAGTTCTCGAAGTAGTTCTTCTGCACGCTCGGCCTCCACGCCCAGGACCACGCGATCAGGACGCATGAAGTCACTGATTGCCGAGCCTTCGCGGAGAAACTCGGGGTTGGAGGCGACATCAAAGTCAGCATCTGGATTGGCCTTCTTAACAACGCGGGCGACTTCTCTGGCAGTGCCTACAGGAACCGTCGATTTGTCGACGATGACCGTGTAGCCCTGCAGATTAACGGCGATTTCTTCTGCCGCGGCATACACATACTTCAGGTCTGCGTGTCCGTCGCCGCGGCGGGTCGGAGTACCGACCGCAATAAAGATCAAGTCAGCGTTTGCCACGGAGCCGGCCACGTCAGTGGTGAAGGCCAGTCGTCCGGCGTCAGCATTTTTCCTTACCAGGTCGTCAAGGCCCGGCTCGTAAATCGGTATCTTTCCTTGCTGCAGGGCAGTAATGCGTTCTTCGAGCTTATCTACACAGGTGACCTTGGCACCGAATTCCGCAAAACAGGCTCCCGATACCAGCCCTACATAACCTGCTCCGATCATTACGACATTCATTTACGCGGTAGTTCCTGCTCAGAAAAAGTAAGTGGCGTCAGCTTATCCAAGCTCAGCCGGGTTGTCTGTAATAGTCCCGGAACCAGTCCACAAAATTCTGAATTCCCACCTTGGTATCCGTTGCCGGGCGGTAATCCACATAGTCGGCTAGAGCTTCGATGTCAGCGTAGGTGGCGGGAACATCTCCAGCCTGAAGGGGCAGGAACTCTTTGAGGGCCTCCTGACCCAGTGCGGCCTCGATGGCGGATATAAAATCCATTAAAGCTACGGGCTGGTTGTTCCCAATATTGAACAGGCGATAGGGCGCAGAGCTACTGCCGGGGTCTGGTTGAGCTGAGTTCCATTCATTGTTGCCCTGCGGTGGCTTGGCTAACAAGCGCGTCACGCCCTCAACGATGTCATCGATGTATGTGAAGTCGCGTCGCATCTGTCCCTGGTTGAAGACCTTGATAGGCTCTCCAGCCAGGATGGCTTTGGTGAACAAAAAAAGCGCCATGTCCGGCCGGCCCCAGGGACCATAAACCGTGAAGAAGCGAAGACCCGTGGTTGGTAGTCCGTAGAGATGCGAGTAGGTATGGGCCATAAGCTCATTAGATTTTTTAGTCGCGGCGTATAGTGATACCGGGTGATCTACATTGTCATGCACTGAGAAGGGCATGCTCGTGTTCATGCCATACACGGAGCTGCTCGAAGCGTAAATCAAATGTGAGGTTTTGGCATGGCGACAACATTCCAGAACGTTCATGAAACCGTCGATATTGCTGCTGATATAGGCTCTAGGATTTTCCAGCGAGTAGCGGACTCCGGCCTGAGCGGCGAGATTAATCACCGCGTCAGGCGCGTGGTCAGCAAATAGCTGCTCCATGGCTTTGCGGTCCTCGAGATCCAGCTGGACGAAAGTGAAGCCTTGCCGCGTTGTAAGTCTTGCGAGTCGATCTTTTTTGAGCTGCACCGAGTAATAGTCATTGAGGTTATCCAAGCCCACGATCTCGTGGCCATCATCGAGTAAGCGTTGGCTGAGATGAGAGCCGATAAAGCCGGCGGCACCGGTCACAAGAACACGCATTTGAACAACTCCTATGAGAAGACAGGCATGGTAGCAAAGACTCCTGGAAAAGATTGAGTCTATTCAGTTGCGGCTGGGACTGTTAGCTTAAGGTTTTTATAGAGGACTAGTTGGATGAGCGACAGCAAGCGCGTTTTGCTTACCGGCGGCGCCGGTTACATAGGTTCGCATAGCTGCCTGGCTTTTAGCGATGCTGGCTATAAGGTCAGCTTGCTGGATAATTTTTGTAACAGTTCGCCGGTGGTTTTGGAGCGTCTAGAGCAGATATTGGGATACCGGCCAGAGCTGCATGAGGCGGATATCCGTGATGAGCAGGCGGTGCAAGGCGTGCTGCAGGTAACCCGTCCCGATGCAGTGGTGCACTTTGCTGGCTTGAAGGCCGTCGGTGAGTCTGTGGAGCAGCCGTTGCACTACTACGACAATAATGTGTCCGGCACCCTGTCGCTGCTTCGAGCCATGCAGACCTGTGATGTTAAGCAGTTGGTTTTTAGTTCGTCGGCGACCGTTTACGGTGATCCTGCATCGGTGCCCATTACCGAAAGTTTTCCTCGCAGCGCAACCAATCCCTACGGGCGTAGCAAGCTTATCGTGGAAGATATGTTGATGGATTTTGTGGCATCAGACCCATCCTGGAAGGTCGCATTGCTGCGTTACTTCAATCCTGTGGGAGCGCATGAGAGTGGCTTGATTGGTGAAAACCCGTCAGGTATTCCCAATAATCTAATGCCCTTTGTCGCCCAAGTAGCCGTGGGTCGCCGGCAAAAACTCAGCGTGTTTGGTGGCGACTATCCCACTCGAGATGGCACCGGCGTTCGCGACTACATCCACGTCGTGGATCTGGCACAAGGGCACGTTTGCGCATTGGCAGCCTTGGAGCAGCGAGAGCTTGCCGAGCCTCTTATCGTTAATTTGGGTACTGGGACGGGTTACAGTGTTTTAGAGCTTGTAAAGGCCTTCGAATCGGCGAGTGGCAAAGATGTGCCCTTTGAGATCGTGGCTCGCCGGCCGGGCGATATCGCCGAGTGTTACGCGGACCCGAGCAGTGCTCGGGAGCAACTCGGGTGGGAGGCACATTTTGGCGTTGAGCGCATGTGCGAAGACGCATGGCGCTGGCAATCACAAAACCCCAATGGCTTTGATGCCTGAGTCAGTGACTGCCAGCAGATTCGGCTAGCGGGTGTCGCTGCTGCGCAGAATGCGAATTGACCTCACACTTTGAGCCACGTCATCCTCCTGGAATGCTACCTGGCGCCATTTTTTCTCTGCGTAAAGCGAGGTCTGGTCGCGAAAGTGCCGACTGTTAGGGTTGCCTGACTGACTGTAAGACAGCAGAGCTTCGGCCACTGGACCCTCATCGTCAAAACCCAATGTGTAAATAAAGCTGCTGCCGTGGACTACCGCATAGCCATCCTTGGTGAGGTACCGACTGTCAGCCACTTTTTCTGCCTTGATGCCTGAAATGGGCGACGCGGATGGATTGCCGGACATTTGCAGGTTCGCGACCCCTTCGAAGCCATTTCCTCCGTGTACCGGAATTGCTTTTCCAGCGCGCCAGGCAAACTGGGAGTCGCGCAGTGTCGCATCCAACGGTAGCCCAGCGGTTTCAAGTACCGCCATGGCATCGCGCAGAGACTGCACAGCAAACTCCGTCTCACCTAAGCCCGAGGGCGTCATTGCGGGACGCTCCACGTCAAAGTCCTCATCAAACAGCTTGCCGGCGTTGACTGTGTCGAGTCGGTCATAACGGGTGATCCACTCCCGAAAAAGGGGCGCACCCGGGCTGTCCAGATTGAGGCTGCCATCATAGGCCTCTAATACAGCACAGGCGTCTGCCAGATCTGCGCCTGCGCTACGGCAGCTGTCGATCAACTCGGGCAGTAGCAATTCTGCACTCAGGCCCCGATTGCCAAACAGTGCCCGCTGTATCTCGTGGATGTTGAAACGACCATCGTCGCCGGCATCGCCGTACTGATTTTCCAGCATGCGAATATTCATGCGCGTGCGCAGCGATCGGGCCGATTCGGTGGGGCCATAAAGTACCGAATAGCCGGCGAGCGGCTCTCTAGGGCTGCTTAGCCAATAGCTGTCGTTAGAGTTAAACACGTAATCTTTGCGCTCAATCTTCGGACGGTTTTCGAAGGGGACTGTGCCTGCGATGGGTACACTTGGATCGTCAATCCAGCTGTTCTCGGGGTCACTGCCATCGAGAAGCAACATTCGTCGTCCCGCGTACAGTTGCGCGGCGAGGGGGTCCTCTTTAAGGGAGTCTCGCCATTGTGCCTCTGCGTCTTTGCTCAAGTTCCCCACCGTGGAGTTGTCCAGATACAAAGCGCGCCCATCTTCGCTTGTTGCGATGGTGTTGACCCAGGGCATTGCGTTGTATTGACGGTGCGCCTCAATGAAGTCATCCAAAGAGGATGCTTCACCCATGGCCTTCCACTGGGCCAGCAGCGAATGATTGCCGACATTCGCATCCCGGGCGGCGTAGGCGTATTTTTCGTCCCAGGCCATGCCGGGCATTGTGAGTAATGGCCCGTGGATGCTCGTGTAGATCGTGTGCGTATGAGTGTTGATGCTTCCATTCTCACCGGCGACGGGGATTTCAATGGATCGAGGCTCGAGATCAAGCCATTGGTCACCGTAGCGATAGCGCAGCGGGTTATTTGGGTCGAGTGTTAAGCGATACAGAACCAGGCGTTGGCTAGCGGAGACCGTGTGCGTCCAGCCCAATGCTGAATTAAAACCAATCGCCACGCCGGGGCTGCCCAAAAGCTGAGCACCGTAAATATTCACCTTGCCAGGAATGGTCAGATGCTTCTCCCAGAATCGGCTTTCGCCGTACCAGGGATAATGCGGATTAGCCAACAGCATGCCTCGACCGTTTTCTGTGTACTCGCTGCCAAGCGCCCAGCCATTAGATCCCATGCCTTCCAATGCAGCGGCATCAAGCGCAGCTAGCTGCATAGATTGGTCTGTCAGTGAGGCTGTCTCTGGATCTGCATTAGGCGCTTTGACACCGGCAATGGCAGCGCTCATGCGAGGCAGCGTTTGAGCAGCGATGACCATGCGAGTCATTAAGTCCAGAGGGCTCGCCTCACGGAGCCAATCCGCGCCGCTGCACCAGGAGCTGTTCCGGGCGCCGGCGTGCTCGCGCAGATAGCGGTTAAAGCCCGCGGTATAGCCTGCGAGCCACGAGCGTACTTCGCGGTCCTGGGCGTCAAGAGCGACCCGAGCCTGGCCGCGCAGATTGAGTCCCCGAACAACCGCATCCAAAGCAATATTACTCTGCTTTACGCCGGGTCCCAGATACCTCGAGCTTTCGCCTCTGGCCTTGACGATTTCCAGAGCGATGTTGCACAGGTGATCTTCTGCCGCCGCGTAAGCTTCGCCATAGCCGAGCGCGCCGTAGTCATTAGCTTGAATATGGGGGACACCGTAAGGGCCTTTTCGCACTGTGACCTCATAGCGCTCTTGTGCGTCTACCCAGTCGAACACTCGCCGTTGTTGCTGCGCATAAGGCAGTGTCGATATCTGACGAGCCAAGGTTTGATACGCAACGGAGTCAAAGCGACTGCTTTGCATATCCTGGGCATATTCCAGAAGATCGCTGGCGTCTGGTCGATCTACGCTGGCTGCGGCGCTACCGGCAAAAAGTGCGGGTAAGACGAACAACGCCGCGACTCTGAAGCCGTGGCTTAAAGATACATTCGTATTGCCCCTAAGGTCTGACAATCTGGCAGTGAGGGGTCGGGTTTTGCGGGGCATGTGTTTCTCCAAGAGCTCTTGTTGTCGTTATCGTGTCGGCTATTCTGCACAGTCAGCTCAGCCTGTCTATGCAGGTACTTCAATGTAAGAGGGGGTTTCTCCGTGTTGCCAAAGCCGCGCTGCTCCGCGTATTCCGCTGCTGTCGCCGTGTTGTGCTGCATAAATCTTCGTGCGGCAAACATCTGAAAGCACCTGAGACCTGATCAGGTCAGGCGTTGATTTGTATATGAGTTCGATGTTTGAGAGCCCGCCCCCGAGAACAATAACTTCTGGGTCTACAACATTGACGACGCCTGCCAACGCGGCAGCCAGCATTTGTATGTAAGTCGAGATTGTTTGGCTATGCGGTCCATCGATGGCCTCGCTACTCAGCATTGCGACGTTGATACTTTGTTTGTGCAGTTGTTCATGAGTAAGAGCAAGTCCCGGGCCACTTAACCAGGTCTCGATGCAGTTTTGCCTGCCGCAGTAACAGGGGCGAGGCCTCACCAGCTCAGGGGCGAGGTCTGAAATTCGCTCCAGAGGCATGGCGTTGTGCCCCCACTCACCGCTTACGGCATTGGGGCCCTGGAGTAGCGCGTTGTTGATGAATAATCCGCCGCCGACGCCGGTACCGATGATGACGCCAAAAACACTCCGAGCGCCGTGTCCCGCACCATCGATGGCCTCGGACAGCACAAGACAGTCAGCGTCATTGGCGATACGCACAGCGCGTCCCGATACGTTCTCGAGATCCTGTTGGAGTAATTGACCGTTCAAAACGGTGCTGTTGCAGTTGCGCATCAGTCCGTTGGCTGGTGAGGGAGAGCCTGGCGTGCAAATGCCTAGCGGGAGCGGCGCTCCCAGTCCTGCTGAGTTTTCCAGGCTGTCACACAAGGCGGATATCTTCGATAGCAGTAGCGGATAATCAGCGACCGGTGTAGCGCAGCGCTTGCGGTGCACAAATTCACCGTTGGAGCTAACAAGCGCTGCCTCAATCTTGGTGCCGCCGAGGTCAACGCCCAAAAGCAAAGGTTCGCTTCCCATCAAATACTCCTAGCGCGCAAAAAACGCATGTTTTACGTGTTTCATTGATTGTAATCATTGCGGGTGGATACTGCCTGCGGCTCAATACCCCGATCAATTATTATCAGGGAACGGCAAGTGATGAGTGAGTCGGGTAAGCAACTCGCAGAAAATTCTAATACCTTGAAGGAGAGTGCTATTGACGGCGAGGAATCCCAGCAGGGAACTGGCCGAGCAGAGCGACTGCAACAGTTGGCGAAAATGCGCCACGATCCCGCCGCCATTCGTGAGCTATTTGTCTCCGGCGATTATCCCTACCACAGCAAAATGCCCCGGCGCGAGTACGAAGCAAAGAAGCAGGCTCTGCAGGTGGAGTTACTCAAGGTTCAGCAATGGGTAAAAGACAGCGGGCAAAAAATTGTGGTGTTGTTCGAGGGGCGCGACGCGGCAGGGAAGGGCGGCACCATAAAGCGCTTTATGGAGCACCTTAATCCCCGCGGTGCGCGGGTGGTTGCTCTGGAAAAGCCATCGGATCAGGAGCGGGGGCAATGGTACTTTCAGCGCTACATGAAGCATCTACCATCGGATGGTGAGATCGTCTTGTTTGATCGCTCCTGGTACAACCGAGCTGGCGTTGAGCGGGTGATGGAGTTTTGTTCTCCCGAGGAGTATCTGGAGTTCATGCGCCAAACCCCGGACTTGGAGCGAATGCTGGTGCGTAGCGGTGTACGTTTGTTTAAGTACTGGTTTTCGGTCACAAAAGATGAACAGCACGCGCGGTTTGCCCGGCGCAAAACCGACCCCTTAAAACAATGGAAGCTCTCTCCGATCGACCAGGCTTCCCTCGGTAAGTGGGAGGAGTACACCGAAGCGAAAGAAGCCATGTTTTTTTACACCGATACCGCAGATGCCCCCTGGACCGTCATCAAGTCGTCAGACAAGAAGCGCGCTCGACTGGCCTGTATGCAGCATTTTTTACACAGTTTGGAATACCCCGAGAAAGACGCGCACCTCGTTCGCAAGCCAGACCCGCTGCTGGTGGGTCACAGCCAGCACGTAATAGGTCGCTCCAGGCACATATTCGGCCCATCTGTGAGTGAATGGTAATCACTCTGTGCGCCGCACTAGGACGCTCTGGTAGCCGCGGACTGTCTGTTGCTCCACCAGGCAATGCCCTGGGCATTGAGAGACGCGTCCTGACCCAAGCTCTCAGCCTCAACCATCGTTTGATCTTGCGGAACTAATTTAGCGAGTTCACTTCGAGTCACATCGAGCACTGAGGCTTCCAGCGCATTGAGGTCGCCAGCATACGCATTGCCTAGCAGCGCGTAAGCGTCAAGTTGTCGCAGCAGGCGCTCGCGCTGCGCTGCTTCGAAGGTTAAAGCGCCAAAATGGGTAAGGTAGAAGAGTTGTGGCGTCGCTTCGCATAAAGCGTTTACGGACTCTTTGTAGAGCGCCGGGTCGAATTGCGTTGGCGTTGTTGCTGGCATTACAAAGGCGCCTTGCGCATAACGCTGTCGTGCATAGCTCACGCCAAACATGTCACCGCTAAACCAACCTCTACTTTGCTCATCGAATAGACAAAAGTGATGGTCTGCATGCCCCCGAGTGTGTTTCACGTGCAGCGGGCGATCACCCAACAATACTGTGTCGGCATCCTCGAGCACTCGTACGCGATGGGCTTCCACCGGGACGACGACGCCATATAGCTGGGCAAATAGAGCTTCCCCATACACTTGCTGCGAGCTGGCGATAAGGCGGGTCGGGTCGATCATGTGCGCTGAGCCCCTGGGATGAATCAACAGCTGGGCCTCGGGAAAGTGTTGGAGTAGCGCTCCCGCGCCTCCAGCATGATCCAGGTGGACGTGGGTAGGGATTACGTAGCGCAATTGCGCAGTATCGATGTCCAGTGCTTGAAGCGTGGCTAAAATATTGGTGAGGCTGTTAGCGGTGCCAGTTTCTATCAGAGCGCACTCACTCCCGGACACCACGAGATAGCAGCATGCGATGTTTGGGGCGGTATACAGGGCGTCGATGCAGTAAACACCGTTGCCCAGAGCTTGAAAAACAGGCTTCATGATCGTTACGTTACTGTTGCTTTACCAGCGAGGGATAGGGGTGAGACTGTTGCACGAAGCTGCGTCTCTAACCCGCCAGCTCATGCTTAGCCAGTCAGAGTAAAATAATGGTACCGAAGGCCGGACTCGAACCGGCACACCTGTTAAGGCGGGGGATTTTGAATCTAATTTTTGGTTACTTTCTAACCAATTGATATTTAACCCGTTTCCCGCCAGCACTCTCATAACTCCTTGAATTTATTAGTTTAATAGGTGGTATACGCATTATCTTGCTCTAGTTTGCAATTACCCCAGATTACCCCGACAATGTGCATGAGAATGTGCATGGCCCAAAATCATTGGGTAAAGGGATTATATGTCTACCGCCCGCAAAACCGATTATACGAAGCCTTTCCGGTTTACTAAAACCAGCCTCAGTGGGGTGCCTCCCAGTAATGGCAAGCTTGCCTACTACTACGACACGAAAGTGCCGCAGCTTGGGGTAACTCGGCAGGTGTCTGGGAAGCTGACTTACCACGTTCGCGCCATTGTCGAGGGCAAGACAGCCCGTGTCGGCATTGATAACGGCACGTTCCCCGGAATGACGCCAGAAACGGCAGAGAAGGCCGCGCTCAAGATGCTTGATTACATCGCAAGCGGTGGCAACCCTGTGAAGGATCGCAAGGCTAGCCGCGTTAAGGATGAGCTGGAGGACTTGACCGTTGAGGATGCACTGGACGCATTCTGCAAGGGCAAGCTCCGAAGACTACGTGGGGGTGAAAAGGTTCCGCTCAAAGAGGGGACAAAGGACAACTACCGCAAGACCATCAAACGGCTTTTGGGCGAGAAGTTGTACAAGGGGCCGTTAATAAAACTCACAGAGGCAATCATTAAGAAATGCGTTGACGATTCTGCGACGACAGTCGGCGCTACAGGGTGTCGGAGCTTGTCTTCCGTCTGGAACTGGACGAACAAACAGCAGAAGTATCGCGGCAAGCTGCCACCCAATCCGGTTAAAGAATATGCGGATTACAATGAAGGGCTGCATGTCAGCCCTCCGAAAGACCGGAGATTGATACACACCAAGAAAAATAATGAGTTCCCGCCGTTTCTGGCTGAGGTAAACAAGTTAGAAGCCGTCCATAAGGAGGCCGTGCTGTGGCTGTTATTGACAGGCAATCGCTCTGGCGAAGCGGAAGGCCTGGAGTGGTCTGACATTGATTGGAAAAGCGGCGAATACACTCTGCGTGATACTAAGAACCGCATAACAGCGAAGCTGCCAATCCCATCGACACTAGTGCGGCCCTTGAGGCTCAGGCGCAAGGCAGAGGGGAGGGTGTTCCCAGTTAAGACCCGCATACATGTCGGTAAATGTGCCGCAGCCATGGGTATTAAATTATCACCGCATGACCTTCGCCGGACTCATGCAGGACTGTGCGCTGAAGTTCTGCCGGGGACTTCCACCAAGCGCCTGCAGAACCGCGTGTTCAATGATGTATTGGATGATTATGTTGGCACTAGCGCAGACCTTCATGAAGAACTGGCAAAGGTGGAGCGCACCTTCTATGCACATGCAGAGCAGCCATTGGATAACGTAAAACACTTGGAGGTGGTCAAGTGAGTCGCGGCGAAAACATCGTTGAATACCTGGTTGATATGGCTGCCACAATATACGTCGATGATGAATACGGGCGCGCGCATCGCATTGCGCCACAGCTTGAAAACTTACCGCCTGACGTTTCTGGAAATCCTGAGTTGATGGCAAAACTTGAAAGAATCGCCTTGGCAGTGGCGGCTAGTGAATTTAGCCGCGCTGGGTTTCATTTAAAAAAGCCGTCGCGTGTTGATGAGCAAGCTGTAAAAGCGATGCAAGCTATACGCAGGCCCGAACTGCTTCACCGCCTTTATGCGAATCTTGGAAAGCAGCAAGCGCAAGAATTGTTTGTGCTATTGAGCAAAGGGCTTGACGGAGACCGCCCTACCTTGGATAGCACTACGTTAGCCGGCGCTGTCGCCGATACGTTGCGGTCCTACCGATTGCAAACCAATACGTCTAAAACCGGATTTCTTGTGCAAATTCTGAAAAGTATTGGTGAAGCAACGGGCATGAAAACAAACGCTGAATCCGCTGCAAGGGCGGCGCTAATCACGCCCAGCGAGTGATTGGGACGGCCAGCGTCCGAAACCCTAGTAAGTTTCTGTTTTGCCCCTTAACTTGATTGAGTACCGAATTTATATCTATATGGTTGGAGTCGTTCTTCATTAACGTGGACGGCTGACAAGTAAAGCCATCCGCAAAACAAAGGATGGCAAAACCATGCAAACCTCCCCCGACGATTTTTTCGCAGACCTCGTTTCTTATCGGCAGGCCGCTGCCTTAATGGGTATGAAGCCAGGCTCACTGGCAGTCGCTGTCTGCAAAGGCCGCGTACCCCTGACCCGTTATCGACGCGGGAAAGAAACTCACTTCAGTAAAAAAGAGATTGCCGCTGTGATGCAGCGCCGGGCTATCCCTGCGCCATTGCAGGCCAATGAATAAGAAGATAGTGCTCTAGTTTTTTAACGCCCAAAGAAAAGGCGCCCCGAAAGGCGCCTGTGTAGGCTTCAACCGATGCAGGTCGAACTTTGATTGTACCAAAAAATCAGCCTGCGCAAAAGAAATACTGGTCAAAAGCACTGTTTTTTAAGGCCAATTCTGCGAGAGATTGATATGGCGATTTTATCCCCGATGCAAAATAGCGCGCCTGTGCCACTGCGCCCAATATTTGAAAACTTCCCCAGCGAATTAACCCAAGCCGACCATTGGGTGCTGTGGAAATACGAACTTACTGACAAAGGCAAATGGACAAAGGTGCCGTACACGCCACAGAGGTGCAAGGCCAGCAGCACCAATCCAGCCACGTGGTCGCCCATTACTGATGCGGTCAGCGCCTACAGCGAAGGATGGGCCAGCGGTGTCGGCATCGTTTTAACGCAATCGCTGGGCATGGTCGCCCTTGATTTTGATGGCTGCACTGTCGAAGCGGCGAAGCCCTGGCTTTTTTCAGACAGCTACACAGAGCTATCCCCCAGCGGTAACGGTGTTCGCCAGTTTATCCGTGGACAATTGCCAGAAGGCGCAAAAAACAAATACCACCCGCCGAACATGAAAGAGTTGGAGATGTACGACAGCGCCCGCTATATGACGGTAACGGGGCACGCGCTATGAGTGCCGCAGAGATGCCCCAGGGCGCTATCAGAACCGTTGAGCCGTTTTTCATGGAGTCCTTCATAGAAGAACTGGCAAAGCATTCGCAAACAAAGGCAGGCGCTAATGATGCCCCTGCTGTGATTGTAGAGCCTACCGGCGAAGAGTTATCCGATGCCCACGTGATTGCGCGCATTCGCAAAAGCAAACAGGGTGCCAAGTTTGCAAAGCTATTCGATGACGGTGATATCAGCGCCTATAACGGCGACCACAGTGCTGCCGATTTAGGCTTGGCTGATGCTATTGGTTGGGGCTGCGGCTTTCGCCCGGAACAGATGGAGCGCATTTTTGATCAGAGCGCGCTGGGTATGCGCGACAAGTGGACAACGCGGCCAGATTATCGGCAGCGCACCATCAGAAAGGCGCGCTCAAAACAGCAGCAATTGGGCGGCAAGCCTGAATCGGTAAATCTCACTGTGTGGCAGCCTGCATCAAACCTGCTTCAAAGGCCGCTGTGTGCACGTTCACGCCTACTGGGCGATTGGATGCTGCGAACGCAAGTGTCAGTGATTACCGGCCCTGGCGGCGTTGGCAAGTCAGTCTGGAAGTTGGTGGTATTTGCATCACTGGCGATTGGACGCGATCTGCTAGATATCGCTGATGGGCGCACGGTAAAGCCTTTGCCGGTGCTGCTGCTTAATAACGAGGATGACCGGCTAGAGGTTGAGCTGCGGCTGCGCGGCATTATTCAGCTTTACCAGCTAACCAGCGCAGAGCGTGAACTGCTAGCAAAGAACCTGCACATCATCAGCAAACTGCACACTAGCCTAAAGCTGTGCCTAATGGACGCCAGTGGCGACATAAGTGCCAGTGATGCTTTGAATCAAGTCAGCACGTACTGCGCTGCAAACGGCATTGCGGCGCTGGGATGCGACCCACTGGTGTCACTGCATAACGTGAATGAAAACGCGAACGGCGAGATGGAGCAGGTCATGGACCATCTACGCGGGCTAGCCTTAAAGTACAACCTGGCGTTGATGGTCGCCCATCACGTAAAGAAAGGCGCAGAGGCCGGCGATGTTGATGGTGCATCCAGAGGGGCAACGGCGGTCATTAATGCGGCACGCAGAAACGCCCTACTGACCCGCATGACGCCCAGGGAAGAAAAGAACCTACTGATTGAGGATGGCACGCGCACAAGCTACGTGCGGCTGGATGACGGCAAGCAAAACTATGGCCTGCCATCAGACAAGGCCCGCTGGTTTCGATTGCAGTCAGCATCCTTTGCGGCCACAGATGAAGATGGTGCGACAGTCTTTGAATCAGTGGGTGTGCCCATGCCTGTTGATTTGCAGAAACGCCCCGACGATGGCGGCGTAGAAATTGGCCCTAGCGACATTCTTAAACACTTCGATGATGAGCCTACCTGGCCGCTGCGGCTGACAGACCACTATGGCCGCTTGGCTGCTGTGTTTGGCGTTAAGTCTGACCAGCAAGTGCGGAAGCGCCTGGAAATGTTGCCCTTGCTGCATATAGACAATTACGACCCCAGTGCCGCTGCAATCGGCCACGTGGGTGCAAAGACTTATCGCATCTGGCGTGTACGGCGTAGCAAAACAGCCGGCGTAGAAATTCACCGGGAATTGGTGCAATGACCCCCTTTGCGCTTGCGCATTCTTTGCGCATCCAAAGGCGCAAACCAGTAAACACAAGGGGTACAGGTAGTTTGACAGTCCTTTGCGCGTGTGGCCCTTGCGCAAAGAAAAAACGACCCCCTGAAACCCGCATAAACAGTGCTTTGCGCCTTTGCGCCTTTGCGCCCCCTAAAGGGGGAGTTTATGCGCAAACGCAAACGCCCCCGAAGGGGTGCCGCGACAGCGGCAAGACAAAGAACCACCCACAACCCTGTAACGGAGATTGACCCATGAGCATGAATCCCAATACATCACAGCAACGCCGACAGGCAGTAACCGCAAACGATTTGATGAAAGGCTATGACTGGGGCGAACAGACGGAGCTTGTGCGTTCGATGCTCACAAAGTTCATGGCCATGTCTGCCGATGGTCAGCAGCGGCTTGTTGACTTGCTTGACGCGAAGAGAATCAAGGAGAGCGCACAATGAAAAACCTACCCAAGCCCTGGCGCATCGTGCGCGATCAGCAAAAGGATGGCACCCATTTCCGCAACCTTGTGGTGGTTGGCCCCGGCATTATGAAAGACGAGCGCAAGTATTGGCTGGCCTTCAACATAAAGCAGAACAAGTTCAAAGAAACAGAGTGTCTGCGTTATATGCGGCGTCAGGATAGCCAGATCGTGCGGGCCATTGGGCGGGTGGTGCGATCCACTCAGCCCGCTGTAATTGAGGACAGGGAGTTTTACACGATGGATGCTTACGAGGCGGGCTGGCGATGACTGTGCACTCCCTAACGCTGCCGTCAGAGATTAGTGCAGGCGCCCTAGATAACGTCCTGGTCAACGATACGGATATGTTGGCCCTTTGGTGCCCTGAGACCCGACAGGCCGCTGTGTATATGCACGCGCTGTCTGAGTGGACTGTGGTGGCTTTTGAGTCACCGGCTGAAGTGATTGATTTTGTAAAACTGCTGGTAGTTGAGCCTTTGGGGCACGCTTAGAAATCGTCGCGATTTTCGGGCTTTTTTTGGGGGGTACCCTTCGATCCGGTCCCAAAAAGAGATATACAATCCCCCGCCTTAATAAATATAGTGTTTGTAAATCATATACTTACGAAAGTATAATAGACCATGCACATTATCATGCACACTAGACGGCAATTAGGCGCGGTATAGCCCATGAATAGCAAGGCACCCCAGCCCACTACAGCCTTCGAACCGAACTGGATAGCGAAGCTCGATGGTCGCACCGGGATCGCCCAAGAGATGCGCACACGCTGGCGCACGATGACGGACGATCTTGGCGGTGAGGATGGGCTCAGCTATGCACAGCGCAGTCTAGTCGAGCGCGCCCTGTGGCTTGAGTTCTGGCTACGGGAGCAGGAGCGTTCACTAGCCCAGGGCGATGAGTTTGACGTAGGCAAATGGGTACAAGCTGCCAATAGCCTGCAAGGCATCCTTGCCAAGCTGGGCCTTGAGCGCGTAGCGCGTGACGTTCCAAGCCTTAACGATTTCATCAAGGCGCGGGTAGCCTAATGGGCGGTATCACCATCATTGACTTGATGACTGACCCGCAGCTATTCGGCAAGCAATTCCGTGGGCCATCCTTTGAAGCGTGGCGCGTCCTACTGGCTGGCTTTTATGGCTTACCCCTTACCGATGAGCAGGCTGTGGTGTGGCATGAGCTGACAGGCCGTGACAAGCCCGCAGGTCCACACGATGAGCTATGGCAGGCCATCGGTAGGCGTGGCGGTAAAACGCAGATAGCGGCCCTTCTGGCGGTCTATGAGGCTTGCTTTAGAGACCACGCCCCAAAGCTATCGCCGGGCGAAGTGGCAACGGTGATGTGCATTGCCGCAGACCGCAAACAATCACGCAGCCTTATGCGGTACATCGTCGGCTTGATGGAATCCAATCCCATGCTGAAGCGGCTGATTGTACGGCAGGATCGTGAAAGCCTTGAGCTATCCAATCGGTGCGTGATTGAGATTGCAGCGGCCTCCTTCCGCAGTGTTCGCGGCTACACCTTGCGTGCTGTGCTGTGTGATGAGATTGCATTCTGGCGCAGTGATGAGTCAGCCAATCCAGACAGCGAAATCATTGCAGCATTGCGCCCGGCACTGGCAACCCTCAACGGCCCGTTGATTGCTTTGTCATCACCGTATGCAAAGCGTGGTGAGCTTTGGCACAACTACCGCCGGCACTTCGCCACAGACAGCCCTGTATTGGTCGCACAGGCGCCATCACGCACGATGAACCCTGGACTACCACAGCGTGTGGTTGATGCTGCAAAAGACCGTGACCCCGTAGCAGCGGCATCGGAATACGGCGCTGAGTTTCGCAGTGATATTCAGAGCTTCATTGACCCGGTGCTACTGGACAGCCTTACACGTTCCGAGCCTGCGGTATTACCGCCAGCACCGGGCATCAAGTACACCGCGTTTGCTGATCCCTCTGGTGGCGGCCCTGATGGCTTCTCATTGGCTATCTGTCACCGCGAGCGCGATACCGTCATTGTTGATTTAGTCACAGAGCGCACCCGAACCAACCCCGCCAGCGTGGTGAGTGAGTATTGCAAGATTTTGCAGCAATACCGCATTCAGGTAGTGGGCGGCGACAAGTATGCCGGCCAGTGGGTGGCTAATGAGTTTTCGCGTCATGGCGTGCGCTACAACTACAGCGCCAAGAATCGCAGCGAGTTGTACATCGACACGCTGGCCATGCTCAACGCCGGCGAAGTTGAATTGCCCCCGGTGGACAAGCTGGCGCGTCAGTTTGCCAACCTTGAACGGCGCACATCACGCAGTGGCCGCGATTCGATTGATCACCCCCCAGGTTTACACGATGACCTAGCAAACGCAGTTGCGGGTGCCGTGGTATCGCAACAAAAAGACCGACAGTGCATTACGCCCATTTTCGGTCAGGTAAGAACGCTTTGATTTATCAATACCCAATCCATTAAGGAGATTGTTATGGACACCATTACAGAACAGTACGGCAAGGTTAAAGAAGTGGTTCGCCACTGTGTATTTAGTCCCGATCGCGCGGCATTCCTGACCGAGTGTCAGGCCAACCTATCGGATCCGGTAGTCAACTCAAACCCGAACATCGACGGCCACGGGGACCACAGTGCGCTTTTTCTTGAATTGACTGCTCCCCACCGTGCAAAAGCGATTGAGCTGATTCAGGCGGCGAAAGTCTAGGAGGCGATCATGACGAAAACCTACGACAACGCATTTGATGCGCACACGTGCCGGCTTTGTAGGAAGACTGCAGGTCTATTGGTCAAATGATCTTCGGACGCACATCATCCTCGGAGAAATGCAGAAAATCGGAGTGGCAACGTAAATAGTTAAGTAGGTCTTCTCCAATCGCAACCAAATGGATTCCTAGTTATAGCACCCACGGACTACAGCCGGCTCTGCTCAACGATTAGACAGCTACATCGAGAAGCGGCAGATCCCTATCGAGATGTCCACACCGAGAGATTGACTGCTCTCTACGATTGAATAGATGTGAAAGCAGGTCTGCCCCCGCACGAGCACAGCGCAGAGGTGCGCGCAGCATTCCGCTCTATGAGCGATGATTAAAGGAATGCGGTGGTTAGGCAGGCATGCAGGATGATGATAGTCACCTTATTACGGCCACTTGCATTCGATAATGAAAGCGAGTGTAATTCTGATCCCTCATGCATTTATTGTGACACTTTTAGCCTCTTTTGGTTTTTCGGGCTGTCACGAGACAACTCAATGGACAGGCTTACAGTTACCGCGAAGCTGCGAACGCCGTTTGTTTCGAATGGTAGTTACTGGACTCTGGACGCGCTGCTCGCGGCGGTGATCTTTGATCAATGTCAGAATGTCGAGCTAGCGCATACCTCTGTTCCGGTTCGATCGAGTAACGATCTTTTTCACGCCAGTGCAGCGATTATTGAGCCCGTTGAAAAAGATCGAATTAGTTTTGTGGCTAACCTAAGAGCTGATCACGCGCTCGATCCCATCCTAATTGCCAAGAACAAGAGCGGCAAAAATCTACACACAAAGTTAGGTAGAACGCGGCGTAGAGATTTCGGAGCGGTGATGAATAGCTATTCCGTCATTTCTGCAGACGAGATATGTTGGTTTTGCGAGGGCGATGGCGAAGAGATCGACCGGCTGCTGCAACCCGTCAGCTTTATTGGTAAACGCAGGGCCAGCGGTTTTGGTGAAGTGGATTCCTGGTCGGTCGAAGAGGGTGACTTGGACGGGGTCACAGGCGTTATGGGTGAGCCATTGCGTCCCGTCCCGGTGGAACTCTTTGAGGGCGACAAAGAAAGCATCAAGGTCGACGCCGCATGGCGGCCCGCCTATTGGCATCCCGCAAATCGCGCTATCTGCTTCGCACCAGAGCTTCCCCTATGAATACGTATGAATTCTTTAACGCACACTTTGGTCGACACCTGGTCACGCAGCAAGGCGAGCCGCATGAAGCTGCTCAGCGCTGCCTGTCATCGAGTCATAAGCTAGCTAAGGGGACCTCTGGCCGCCTCGCTTCCGGCTGGGCAGTGGTAAAGGCTGGTAGGGGTACCGTGCAGCTAAAGCTGGCGACGGAGGGCCTGGAGTATTCAGACATAACGCGCTACGAAGCATTTGCAAAGGAATTGGAAAACTGGGATGGCGAGCCGATGATGCTACTGGTCTTTGATAAAAAACCATTAAGCATTGATAAGCTTTTTATAACTGCAGACCTTCGTGCGGTTCGGATCTGTACGCCAGCTGGCGTGCAGTCGTTTGATTGGACGCAGCCACCAGGAGACTCTTCACCTGCTTACCAACGAATCATGTCCAGTCAGCTGAAAAAACAAAATGCCGCTTGAGTACGTGATCAGTAAACCCGCTACGCTGGGTGGATATGCGCTGCATCGTCTCGTAATGGGATTGACGAATGGGGAGTCCGCGATCTTCGTTGACGCGACCGATAAGCTAATAGTTCGCACCGCAGCTGCGATCGATGCCGACAGTCGGCCTATTGTCGAACGGCAAGCAGGCGATGTTTTAGCCTTCGAGTTGCGCGCCTCATGTAGCAAGAAAGTAAAGGGTAAGCACCGGTATTTTGATTTAAGTGACTGGCGCGCACGGCATGATTGGTTGAGGCGTAAAGGCTCACAGCTCGGGTTTGAGGTCATGACCGTCCATTGTGTCCCGGATATTGCGACAATTGACAATGGAAAAGGTCGTCGCTTTTCAGTCGACAGCACTGATTTTGTGGGTGTTCTTAAAGTTATTGATCCAGATATTTTTCACAAAGCCCTCGTTCATGGCGTCGGAAGTACAGCCAAAACGTTTGGGCATGGATTCTTGTTAGTTACCTGACGCACAGGAAGGAGTGGACGTAATGTTGGTGGTTAAAGCTGTATTAAACACTGAGGGCCCCCTATCGATAGCGATGCCCGTTCCAGAGGGTGGACGCGCCAATAAGTGGGGCCAGTTTCCTGTTATGACGCGGGGAGTGGATGAGGATGGAAACAAACTTCAAACGGGGTACTTGCCGGCGTCTACACTTCGCGGATATTTGCGAAGGGCAGCTGTGCTGCCTGATATGCAGGCCGCGGCTGAGGCAGGCTCGCCTTACCGATTGCCTAAAGCTTATGCTGAGCTGATTGGCCAAGACGCTGCGTCAGAGCAAGCATCAGGCGACATTGATCTTGTTGCGTTGCAAGCGCAGCGCGCGAGCAGCCCGATTCTTGACCTATTTGGAAGCGGCCTCGGTATCAAGTCCCGCCTTCGGGTCAGTCACTTTCTCCCAAGTGTGAATGTACTGCCTGATGTCTTTAGCGGCACCCGTAAAGATCTGGACGATAGCGAACAGGCTTTCAACTTGCTCAACGAGGCGGATCGAGAGTCGTTCGCTAACCGATCGGAATCCAACAACAAGCGTGCTGAAGCGTCGAAGCTAGTTAAGACGCTTAAGGCGCGTTTGAAAAAATCTGAAAAAGCGGGCGACGATATCGCTGAGATCAAAACTCAAATCGAAGCAGCTGAGCGCCTGCAAGAGAAATACGAGGCACTAATGGGCGACATGCAAAACAGTAGCCGCACGATTCTGGAGCATCACGCGTTGCCGGCGGGCTTAGAACTGCACGGTAAGCTAGTTATAGAACGCGACACTGATAGAGATATCGAGTTGCTACTGCGGGGCCTCGATGCGCTATCACTTGATCCAAAGTTGGGGGCGCAGGCGGCCCGCGGCTGTGGTGAGATATCGGGTACGTTTGATTTTTACCGTAATGGGTTGCTTTTCAAGCGAGTGAGCGTAGGCAGCTATGAGCCTGCGAAGGTCACAGACTTTGATATTGCGGAGGGCGCCGCGCAGTTTTTTTGAGCCGGCAACGGAGTTTTGTTATTGCAATCATTAGGTTACGTCTGACCAGCTGAAGCCACCCTTGATTTGGGTGGTTACTAAAACTCCTCAAGCTTCATCCAGAACTCAATAGCTGCTGAAGCCACCCTTGATTTGGGTGGTTACTAAAACAGGTGTGGGAGGGTCGCTACACCCAACTTAGCTGAAGCCACCCTTGATTTGGGTGGTTACTAAAACAAGAAGCACGAACACCCATTGGATTACTTTGCTGAAGCCACCCTTGATTTGGGTGGTTACTAAAACTAGAGAGTGCTCAGTACGTTCTTCTCTAGTGCTGAAGCCACCCTTGATTTGGGTGGTTACTAAAATTGCTTTAGCCATTGATCGTATGCTTGAGCCGCTGAAGCCACCCTTGATTTGGGTGGTTACTAAAACTGTTCAAGTTTTTACTCTAGTTCAAGCTTTGAAAAGCCACCCCAGCTTAGGGTGGTTGTTAAGTCAGATGCTTTTGTGTCGATGAGAAAAACACATGAACTTCTGGAATCTGGGTGCATCGCATCTGCTTGAAATCTGGTTCGGGTGTGTCCCTAAAAAAGCTGACCAGTGCAGGAAAGACCACGAGAAACGTATAGAGTCGGGGGTTGTAAGTTGAATATGCAGAGTCAGTTTAGATCAAAAGAGCAGGCTAATTTTTCCCGCATCGTGTCGCAGCATATGCTGGAGCTCGACGCGCCGCTGTTACTTGAGGGCGGAACAGGTCTAGGTAAAACCCGTGCTTACCTGCGGCCATTAATAGATTCGGGCCGCCGTGTAGCTATAGTGTTGCCCACACACCAATTGATTCAACAGCTACTCGAATCGAAGGATCTTCATGCCACTCAAGGGCAGGCCAGTGTTGTAGCGTTTAAGCCAGCTAGATTCTTTGATGATAGAAATGAATACCTTGAGCATCGCGCCGTCGCGAAAGATGCCCAAGTACTTTTGTGCACCAGTGCCAGCGTCATCATCGATCAGCGATTGGGGGGCGAGTACAACGGTGTAATTGAACGCGACTACATATTATTCGATGAAGCTGACCAGTTGCCTGGAGTGGCCGCCCTACAATCAGACCGGGAGATCGCAGCGAACGATATCGGCCTGTTGGGAATTAAGCAGACGACCGCACAGGGCGTCGCTGAGGCCATCCTGTCCAAGCGAGCAATTGTGGCACCCGAAATACGCGCCGCTGCGAAGATGATACTGGAGGCTATCGAGGAGCCCGCGTGGTATCACGCGGCGGGTATGACGGATGATGGGGCTGCAGCATTATTCCATCGCTTGCCGGGTAGATTGCTCAAAAAAATTGCAAACCGAGGCAACGTTGCTTTTGTCTCCGCCACCCTTTCAATTGCTGGCAAATTCAACGACTTCAAGTCCGCTCTTGGGATTGGATTAGAGAGTCGTTTATCCGCGTCTATAGAGCCTGAGCGTCACGGTACGCTGCGCTTTTCGTTTGATGGCGAACATGCCGTAGGTTCAGATGAATGGATCGATACAGTGAAAGCGACTTTGCTAGATGTTGAACGTCCATGTTTGGTAATTACCCCTAGTCACACGCTGTCTCTTGAGCTCGCGATAGACGGAGCCACAGTACGAACTGCTGAAGAGACGACCGCTGATGCTGTCTCACGTATGGATGACGACTTATTGATTGCGGCAGGGGCTTGGGCTGGACTTGATACGCCAGTCCATTGGCGTGCGATCGTCATCCCACGGGTTCCTTATGCTGCGCCTACTGTATTAGATGAGCACGTAGAGTCAAGCTACATCAATATGCGCAACGAAGCAGTCAGGCGAATGCGGCAAGGGATAGGCCGTGGGTTGCGTAAGCCTGATGCGGTCTGTCATGTGTATGTGATGGACCCTAGAGCGTCAAAGCTCTCCGGTTTTGTGCCGCGACGATTTTTAGATGATTGGAAAATTAAGCTAACTGAGGGTGGCCGACGCACCGTTGAACTCTCACAGATAGAGCGATCAAGCTACTACAGGAAGCTAGCCCTTAGGCACTACGGAAAACAATGCCAAGCCTGCGACTTTGTTCCAACGGCGGACCGGCAGCTGCACGTTCATCACCTTTTTCCGTTAGCTGAGGGGGAGCGGCAGACAACGCTCCAAGACCTCGCTGTGCTCTGCGCTAACTGCCACGAGTTGGCTCACTCTGAGTCCCCGCCGCTTTCGCTCGAAGAGTTAAGAATTCTCGCCAATGATGGTTAAGCGATGCTGGAGCAGTGATAGGTTAGCTGGAAATCTCATCGTCTTCAGAGCAAAAATTAGAGCCGTTCACTAAGAATGGCAATTCAATCGACGCGCGCCAGGCTAGACAAAAAAAGAGGCTAAGCTTTGAAAGTATATAAGTGCGACACGTGCGGAAAGAAGCTCATTGCTAAGATAAAGGTCTGTCCGAAATGCGGGGGCGTCAGTAGCGCAAAAAAATTTTCTTCCTTTAACATTGCGGAAGATCAGAGAGTTGACACGAAAATCGTCGAGCCGGCTGTCCGGTATTTACAATCGGACATTGCAGCGACAACAACTGGAGACCAGACAGGCAATCTCGGCATCGACGGTATTGAATGGGGAGTGGAGAATCGCGCTGTAGCACCAGGCCAAAAAACGACTCAAAAAGCCCCTCTGTGGCAACGCATTCTATTCTGGTCATCGCCAGTCTGGATAGCCATCTCCATTCCCTTTGTCCTATGGTTTTACAACGAATACATCCAGGCTCCAAAAACGACCCTCGACCGTTATAGAGAATCAATTGGTGCAAACGGCTGGACGTTTTCGGATACGATGTATACGGCAATCGCTTTAGGCGTAGTTCTGGGGTTGCTCAACGCGTATGCGGAGTCGAAAAAAGAGAATGAGCAAAAGCAAGAAGAAGAACGCCGTCATCGCGAGCTACTTGAAGCAATGGAGAAGCGATCAGATTCTGAGTAACGGACCCACATCGGGTAAGCACGGCCAAAAACGCATCAGTACAAATGGCGTCGATTTGTGGCTGACTGATTGATTTAGCTCGCTGGTGACATAGTGGTTACACGGGCTTCTGGCAGCTCGCCAAAAAATTGTAATCTAATGATAAAATTGCTAGAGCCACGCGGAATTGAACCGCCGGCCTGAGCAATGATTGCGGGTCCTAGCTGAGATTTGAGCAGGACGGGGCGCAGAGTCTCCGAATCTCGCCAGAGAACACCAGTTGAAATTTACTTTAGGTTGCCGTTCTAGGTAGCGTTAAAACTACATACGGACAATGTGGTCCGTGAGGCTTTGCAATAACTTGAAGGCTTCTGACTGCTTAACCTTCGAGGGCGGATTCATTCTGGTGAAATCAGACGTACGCTTTGGCATCATCGTTTTCGCGAGATAGCATATTCCTCAAGTTCAGCTAGGCTCCCGATTCGTTGTCGACCACCCGCGGGCTCTTTGATTACCCAAAACGTGCCTTTTGATACAAGTTTGTAGCCTTTCGACCTTAATATCGCCTCTGCTGCATCGACTCTCTTTTTGCGTTCGATTATTGGAGCATTTTTACGCTGCCACTCTTCCTGCCTACGTTGATGCTCTTCCTGTTCTGCAATGGCTTCAGCCATTTCGGATTCATCTTTCAAGGATTGCACCCGGTATCGAATGTAAAGCGATTTGGCCTTGTCTTCGGAGCCGCCAGAGTCAGCAAGTGCTTTTGCCCATAATCCATTTCGTTTTTTGCTCTGAGAAAGCTCGTTAACCACTTGCTCATAGAGCGCTTCTTCTAAAAGCCTAGCCGCCGCAGAACTGCGCTTGAACTTGTCAAACAACTTGAAACTCTCCTGTTTCAAAACCTGCTGGTAAAACATTCTGGAAGAATGGCGTATCCCACTCAACATTAGCATAGTAAGACTGGAGTATTTATTTGTGAACCAACCATTGGTCGACTCAATTTACTCTCGCTACCCAGCAAGGCCGCGCCACTAATCGGCACTCTGTCGACGAGCGAGGCACACAGTACGCTCGACAATCTGGTCCGCGAGGCTTTGGAGGAACTAACCGCTATCTAAACGAACACCGACGGAACGGATGCTTACGGACGCTTGAACTCAAGATAAATAGTCAGTGGAAGTAGCCACCATAAGAAGATAGACCAGCCAATCACAGGGAAAAGTGAGAGAAACACACTAACGGATAGGACTATCCATCGTTGTTTATTTGGTAATTCCGCGTACCACAATGTCAGGTTGCGAAATTGATCGCGGAGCGTGGACTCACTATTAGAAGCCGCCGTAAAAAACTCGCAAAGGAAGAAAAAAGCGAACGTCAAAGCCGCAAAAACAATTAGTGAGATAAACGGAATATCGGACGACCCGCCCCAAGTGACTCGGAATCCAATAGCATAATTGCGAAAGCTAACGGGGTAGTCGGAGGGAATGCCGCCGATTGAACCGAGAGCTACAAACACCGCGATCGTGATCGACGCACGAACTACAAGCCTTTTGAAATCCACAAATGCACCTATTCGCCACTCGATATGACCGGGGATACTAAAATTTCTTTGGCTGCAAGGGAACACCAGCCAGTTTTTTAAAAGGTGCGGCCACTTCTGACGTTCCCCCGCCTGGTCGAACTCTGGTGCGATGCCCCGGCGCCGCTAGCTAGCTTCCTCTGGTCTGCCCCACCGAGCGCTACCCCCAAAGACCGCCCTCACCTCTAAGCCGAGGCTTGTCAGCTTCGGCTATGCTTGCGTGCCTCGACGATCTAGGCGCGTCTGAAGACGTTCTGGGGGCTTTTAGGGCTACGGCTAATTAGCTATCGCACAGCAGACAGGGCTGCGGCTTCCAGTTCGGCTCTACGTCCTTCCTGATGTGATTGTATCTAGCGATCCCGCACGACACTGCAACATAGGTACCCAGCAACTCTTCTCCATGCGCGGTCAGCTTGAGCAAGCGGCTCTTCGGATTCGTGTAGTCAATGCTCTTCTCTACAAGCGGATTGGTCATCTTGGGTAGGCCGAATACCCCAGCGTTGCGACTGACAAAGCTTGGATCCACGCCTAGCTGCTCTGTTAGATCTGACATATTGATGCCTTCGGCGCCAGCTTTAGCGATACTCAGAAGGAAGCTCATCTGCCCAATCTCTAAGCGCGATTTACTGAGGCTGTCCATTAGATAGTGAAGTCCCTCAATATTCGCGTCAGCGAACTTGCCTACGAGGGGGGCGAATGTTGCGACGGCACCTGGCACTCTAGCGCGTGTTGTTTGTTTTTCTTGCTTATCTACGTTACCGGTACCTGTGTTCATTCTTCGTATTCCCCTGAAAGTGCGCGTAACAAGCGTGTAATCACAATGCAAGGCTATCAAGTCAGCGCGCTGACTACATCATTGAAAAGTTGTCACAAGAGCCTCAATTGACTATCGGTCATTGGGTCACCAATAAACTCAGTCTTGGGTGCGGATTATGTGCAAGTTTGAATGGTGGCAGCGACCGTACTTGTAGTGCAAATCGAGCGGCGCGCAACAATTCATCGTACTGAAATCGCACATGATCTAAAGTCGAAAAATCTACCTTCAAGTGCAGATCATTAGACTTTTTGTTGTAAAAAATTAACAAATAGCCATACTGCTAAGCACCGGCTAAGGAGGCTCTACAAGTAAGGGATTGAATGAACAGGTCGAGACTCCAAATCCTTACCCACGCTTTTTGCAACGTGTTTTTTCTTCCCTCACTTTAGTTGAGTGGGTGTCCGAATAGTTTTGGTGCTCTGAGAAGATTCTGCCTAGCAAAGTTTATGTAAGGGCGGAGTGGTTATATTCGTTTTGATACTCGCAATGATGTTTCTGGGCTTCAGCCTCTCGATAGCATCTGCAAACTAGGGAAAATAAAAATGGAAATAGTAATAGGATTAGTAGTGGGGTTTTTCGTGCTTAGGGCTATATATGGCGAAATTGCGTTTCGTCTTACGAGGACCGCCAACCCGCATTTAACTCGAGAAGGTTATAAGCTATTGAAGAAGCAGAATCGCGGATGATGCATTCAAGCTGGAGATATTGGCCAACACCATATTCGGCCTTATTAGACTTTCCATTGCCTCCGACTTGAGGAGGCTAACGTCTAAGAATAGGCGAAGCCAGCCACTTCGGATGTTCTCAGATATGGCGCGGAGTGGCCTACTAACCCTGCGTTGCTAGCTAGCCTCCACCGTCAGCCCCACGGGGCATTCGTACAGGCCGCTGCCATTGACCTATCCCCCGATATTAACGCCATGAACAGGATGAGATTTCCAGCTAACCTAGCACGATGGAGATTTCACGATGAAGAAGCGATACACCGAAGAACAGATTATTGGTGCCATCAAAGAGCATGAAGCAGGAGCCAAGGTTGACGATATCTGCTGCTCGCTCAGCATCTCGACGGGCACGTTCTACAACTGGCGAAGTAACTACGCCGGGCTTGAGGTAAACGAAGCCAAGCGCCTTAGAGAACTAGAGTCCGAGAACAGCAAGCTAAAGAAGCTTCTGGCGGAGAAGCTGCTTGAGAACGAGGCGATGAGGGATGTGCTCCAAAAAAAGTGGTAACGCCTGCCACTCGAAAGCATGTTGCTACTCATATGATTGAAGCCGGCCATTTGAGCGAGCGCACAGCATGCAATTTGGCGGGCGTCAGCAGAACTGGTTATCGGTACGCGTCGAAGCCGGCTCGTGACGATACATTGAGGTCTCGATTGAAGGCACTGGCGGTGGAGCAGTCAGCCTACGGCTACCTGCTGTTACACGGGATTTTGAAGAACGAAGGTCTTGTCGTGAATAAGAAGCACACCTATCGCCTTTACACCGAAGAAGGGCTTCAGGTGCGCACAAAGAAGCGCAAGAAGCTACAGAGACCCAGGCAGCCAATGGAAGTGCCCTCGCGCGTCAATCAGCGATGGTCGATGGATTTTGTGTCAGATCAGCTCAGTAGCGGCAGAAGATTCCGTGTACTAAATGTCGTTGATGACTTCTCTCGTGAAATGGTCGGGCAACTTGTTTCAGTGTCGATCACTGGCTCGCAGGTTGCTCGTTTTTTAAACGAGCTATTCGAAGGTCGTGCGAAGCCGCGGACGATTATTTGCGACAATGGCACGGAATTTACCAGCAAAGCGATGTTCTTCTGGAGCCAAGAGTCCGGAGTGAAGCTCGGATTTATCCAACCAGGAAAACCAACACAAAACGCATTTGTGGAAAGCCTTAACGGCAAGTTCAGGAATGAGTGTCTGAACCGTCACTGGTTCCGCTCACTCGACGACGCAGAGACCGAAATCATGCTGTGGCAACACCAATACAACAACGTTCGACCGCACAGCTCGCTGAACTATTTACCGCCGGTTGCCTTTGCGAGACAAGCAGCATAAATTCTGGAGATCTCATCCAAGTATTGGTTTTAACTTGGGGGAAAGGTCACCCTCAAAGTATGTCGCTAGCGTTACCGAGCCTCGTGCGAGCGACAGCTGATTATCGGCCGGTCGAGATCGTCTTTATTCGCGACATTGGCAGAGTCACGCTGTAAGCAAAGGTTGGCGCTCTGTGTTAAAAGTAGCACCCACTAGTCACTTGGGTTTGATTTTTCACAGGAGATGAGATGAATCCTGGGGACGTACTCTTAGTTCGCGGTAATGGGAGGTTTTCAACACTCCTCACCACGGCGCAGAAGCCATTCTACTCAGGTGTAAAGTCCAGCCATGTTTTGGTTAGCCTTGCAGAGGGAAGTTTCGTGCACGCAACCATGGATGGTGGGGTTGAGATTGTATTTTTCGACGAGGTGCTACCAAAGATCGAGCCTTCATGGCGTGCTGTCCGTTTAAAAGTCCTTAGCGAGTCTGAGCAAGAAGAGGTAATGAAGGCAGCCATTTATTATTTTCATCAAGCGTACAATTCCAAGTACTTCCATATTGAAACGGAACATTCTTCTTTTTGTTCTGAATTGGTAGCGAAGATCTATCGAAAGGCAGGCGTGAAAATCCTTGGTGGAAAGGCTCCTAGCAAAACGATTCCAGCAGATTTCGACAGGGCTTGTGACTGCCAAGAAGACTGGGAAGAGGTGACGGAAGAGCTGGAGGCCGTGTTCGATAAAATGCAAGAGTCTATAGATGAATATAAATTGGGCTTCTCAATTATGTTAAGCGCGATAGAAAAGCGAAGGCTCTCGCTTAAACTCAATAGTCAAATATTGAGTGGTATGGAAGAAGCGATGGACGCAGGGGCGATCAGCGAAGAGCTCTTTGAAAACGCAAAAGAGCGAGAAAACGATTTTTTGTCAAAGAAGAGTATCTCGTTCTGGGACGAGGAATAAGCGTTAAATGGCCAACAAGGCTTTGTCGGCTTGCCGGCTTCTTTACGCAACGTGGAGCGGCAATTAAGGCGGCTAGACTACACTCTGTCAGAGCTTATTCAACGTGCCACCCTGTCTCTTCTGATCGATAGCACGCATCTCTGCGCCTGAGATCGTCTCTGACGTTGGCCAAAATGAGCTTCACGGAGAGACTATGCATGCTTCTCTAGAAACAACTTCATTTGTGATGACAGAGGTTCGGTGTATGAGAAATCTCCGAACTTTTCCTTAAAACCGGGCCATATCTTTTTGAGTTCCCCACGGTTTCTTGAGAATGGGTGAAACCATATCCAATCAAGCTTGTGGTTACCATTTTCTGTGGCAAGAAAGCATCCACCACCAATTATCCGATAAGGGTAGTGTTCGATATCTTTCACTAGATCCAATGCGCGCTGAGTTATCAAAAACCCAGTGCGATCCGAATTTTCTTCATACTTACAGTACTGTGTGAAATCGTAACCGAACTCTTTCTTGAAATACCCAGCTAAAATTTCGAGGGCGCTTTGAAGCTCGTCATCAGAAGACGGCATGATGTAAAAAATTTTCGTATGTTTGTCGTTGTTTTCGATTACCGGTGCATCTATTTTGTATGTCATACGTGTCGTAACTTCTCAAAAAGCAAAAAAGGCTGCCACGTCCCGCTTGACTAAATTGCGCCGTAACTTTGGTTACCCCGCTCGCATAGCGCCATTACTCGTTTGACGTGTGCAGCCTGCCAAGGATCAGAATGCCAGCTCCAACGTATCATGGTATGAAAGGTTACGCCTGAATGCCATCAGTGGGCACGAAGATCGTCACGGGATCAATAAGCATCTCAGCGACTGCAAAGCCCAGTGCGACACCCAGTAGAAACACAGCTAACCACCAAACTTTTTGAATGCGTTTTGAGCGGCGTATTGCTGCCCGCTCATTCTCAAGGAGTTGTTGTGTTCTGCGAGCCTCCACCATCATCGCGTCGAGGCGATCCTGGGCGGCTATGAGTTGTTCGCGTTCGTCCATCAATAGAGTTTAGCGCGGTCGGTAGTGGGGCCAAACAGTGGCGTTTTCCAGGACAGAACGCTACCCATTGCCTACCCTAAGAAAATCAACGTAGTCTGAAAGATCTGCCAAAACGGGCGCGGAATCGGCGTTCTACGGCATCTGAGGCCCCACCCCCAACAAAGGCGCTCAGCAGACTTTGCAGTTATCAGGCCTACACACCCGACGCCAAAAACACGTTCCTATTAAGGGCGCCTCCCTTGGGCCGTAGCGCACGCGGGAGAACGCTTCTACGAATACATCATCTGACCTATGCCTACCTACTGCTTCGCGAACCTAGGTTGCTGGAAGTACCCCTACGCGTACGGAAATGATGCTCCATGACATTGTAGACAGTGAGTCACATCACAATTTACAAAAACTTAGTTCATCTATTCACATAATATTGACATGGGTCACTGGCTTTCGAGGGGGGCGCGATTCACTATCAATGCATATTCTCGGTTAATTGGCGACTGCTGTTAGTCGAGGGATTCATTGAGTGGGGAGCGTAGATGAAAATTCAGTTGTCAGTTTGTTATCGTTTGATTCTGTGGTCGGTATTGGCCGTCGGTTTCACTTCGGTGGGAGGGTGCGGAAGCATGCAGAACAAGCCTCCAGAGCTAGCGAAGGCTGATATTGAGCGAACCGCTCGTGAAATCCGGTCTTATCCGCTTCCGATCAAAAAACGTGTTTTAAGTGAGCCTCACGCGGAGGGTTCATTGTACCGAGTCAACCAGAAAATTCGCGATGCGGCGACATCGGTTTGTCGTCATGTCGACGAAAATTCCGTTTGCTGGTGGGACGTAGATTATGACAGCGAGCGCGAGTTAAACGCTTATGCGACGGATGAAAACCGAATCGTCGTTTTTCACGATGTTATGGCGTATTCCGCAAGCGATTCAGAGATCGCTATGGTGTTAGCCCATGAAATGGGGCACCACATAGCCGACCACATTAGTGAGTCGCAGGGGCGAGCTATGGTGGGGGCACTGCTTGGTGCAGTCGCTATGGCAGCGGTCCAGGCTAATGCAGGTCCTTGCTACAGCTACGCGTGCCAGCAAAATAGTCAAAATGCTATCAGTAACATGGCTGAGGCGGGGGCGTTAATTGGCGATCGCGCGTATTCCGTCAGACAAGAGAAGGAGGCTGATCTGATCTCGGCCTACATTCTGCAGCTTGCCGGGTATGACCTTTTTGCCAGCAGGCAAATGCTGCTGAAGATGGGAGCCGCGAGCGGGCGAGAGAAAACTGGATTTTTGGCAACTCATCCTGCGGGTCCTGAGCGCCTCGCTAGCTATGACAAAGTTATCAGTCGCGTGTTGAACGACCTAGATGGTATGCCTGGCGGCGAATCAAAGCCGGACGTAGCCGTGGAGACGGATGTCATCGTTGCGGTTCACAATTCGAGTGGTTCGACTCAGCAAGTGACTCCCTTAGGCGTATTGCAGGCGGAGGCAGATGCTGTTGCCGAAGCGATGATGTGCATTAGTTCTATTCGACTAGATAAGGTGTCTGACGAGAGTGAACACTATACTGCCGACTGCGGCGACGGTGAGAGCCTAGATATAGAGTGCTTTGACGGCGGTAGCTGCTACATACGAGATTAAATGAAGCTGCCTATGAGAATACGATTTGCCTTTGGGAACTCCCCTACTTGGGGCGTGCATCACGGGTGTAGCGGAGTCTCACCTTGACCTAAAACTGCCTCGTATTACTAGGTTGCCGCCCCCCCTCCCTCTGCGCGGGCGGAATTGATGTTCCACGGCATGGCGGCTGGTGTTGGAGCACGCTGTTACGTGCCTAGATGTAAATGGGCGGCGCCGCAAGAAGTTCAAAAACACTTAGGAGGATCACATTGAGATAATTATATTCATAGTTTTTGTGACAATTATGGACAATTTGTGTAGTCTGTCCTAGGTCACAAAAACAAATCCCCGCGCAGCTTCTTTATTATTGTCCGTTCGTTTGCATTAGTGATTTCGTCTTGCGGCTTCGTGTTTAGACGATCACGTGGTGGTGTCTTTAAGGTGGGCGGCTTGCACAAAATTCAAGTAATAAAAACCTTCGCTTCTGAAGTTTCGGCGTCACTCAACAAGCAGGGTATTAAGTTAGGCACTGTGTTGTTGATCCTGATCACGGTTGTGCCGTTTTCTCAGATGTCTGCAGCAGAAACTTCTGTGCAGTTCGCTGGGTTTTCTTACATATCGGATTATCAAGATATTGATCAACTCTTCCCATTGAGCAATAAAGCCAATCGTGGAGGTGCTGCCTCACGTGGAGCAATAGACGCGGAACTGGGCAACAGACTCAAGAGCGTGTCCCCGTCAGGTTACAGACTTGATGTGGATGTGTTGGCCAAACCGAATGCAGACGCTATCGTCACTAGCCTCGCATTAACGAGAGAAGTCGTCCTTGTCGAGAAGATCGATGAGAACTACAAATTACTCATTCAGCTTTCTGCTAGCGCACTGTTTGTCGACTTCGAGAGTATGCAAATACTAAAGGAGCAGCCGATTAATGTGCAGTTTGTTGATGCAAAACCAGAGCCCTACACCGATCGAGAGATCGAGCAGGCGGTTGAGCGGCTTTATTTCAACCCTGGGAAAATCGATCTTTTAGGCCAATACATCGCCGCTTTGAATGGTTACAGCCCTAAAAGGAATTACTCAAATACGATCCGGGTCGGCGACGTAATCGTTGACGATTCGGTGTCCGAGTTTCTTCCTGAGTATTTGCAGGCTCAAGGATCGCTAGAGGCGATGCTCGCACAGTCAATCGGGAAAAGCCTTGTAGAACATCACAATGTGTCGCTGCTGCCGTTTAAGAAGGGTTATGCAATTGGCAATAAAATGTCCATGCGATTTGCGGACGGAAAGGTATTCTCTTTGGCGATACCCGAGCCGGACTTCGAGTTATCCATCCAGTTGGAAGCAATAAAAAAGGTGCTTTTTTCTGACACCGCGGCCGGTCAAACCTGGGTTTACGGCGTCTTGAGTAGCTTCGAGGTTATCGAGCCATTGTCCCAAAAAACCTATGCCAAATTTTCTTTTAAAAACGGTGTCACAAAGGTGGTTCCGCGTTCTCAGCGTCACTGGGAAGATTGGCCGCCCTTCGAAGAAAGTATTCGTGCTGGCTATTCGAAGCTGTCTTTAGCGTTGGTTTCACCAACCAAGCAGTTCAGCAAAAGGCACCTTGGCGGCGGCAAGGAAATCGATCAATTAAAGAGTTTTATGGGGGTATTAGACAAATGCAAGTAGTCACAAGACTTTTGAGCTTAGCAATCGCGTTTATGTTGCTACTGGGCCTGCCTTCTCTGTCGACGGCCCAAACTGTTGAATCCAAGGGCATAGCATCGTTCACATATAGCTCTCGGTTTGGCCCATCGGCTGAGGATCGAAAGCGGGCTGTAGTCCAAGCAAATATGAGTGCGTTGGAGCGGTATCTTGCAAATAGCAGCGAAGCAAAATACAAGACGTTTGAGCAGCATCGAAGTGAGATCGAAGGAGCGTTAGGAGACTACATTATCGATCAAGTTATGATCTCGGAGGACACAGACAAGAAAGCCAAACGATTAGAAATTGTTTTGCGTGCCACGATTAATGCAACCAGATTAAACGTTTTTCTCGACAGCAAGTCCTCCGTTCAGGCCGTCTCATCGGGGGAGCGTTCGTACATGACTTTTGTTTTTGTTGCTCGTGCGCAGACTTCGGTAAAGTCTTACAAAGCGAGAGAGTTTGACCGAGTCGATGAATCTAGCGCCGTTGAGGGCTATGAAGCACAGCAGGGATCAGGCGCAAACGTTGTGTATGAAGCGGAGGAATCTCAAAGTACCACACGCGAGTCTGGCGGCAATAGCACTCAAAAAAGCGATGTAGTTATGTATGACGTTTTTTCTTCTGATGGTGCCAATACCGCTATGTCCGAAGTTTTTTCCACGGCTGGTTATGAGGTCGTAGAGGCAGAGTATCTTGTTGAAGAGTCTAAAGGATTAATTGATGTTGATCAGTTTCAGGAAGATTTTGGTGTTGGGGATGATATAGGCGGCTCGACACGACGAAATGCTGTTAAGGGCCTGCAGCTGCTGGAGATACCTTACCTAGCGTTAGGTACGTTAGATATTGGGGTCAAAGATATCGACAGTGCTTCTGGTTTGACTAGGGTTGCGGTGTCGGTAACAGGGAAAGTTTTAGACGTAAGTAGTCGTTTTCCGAAGACGATAGCTGCCGTAGGGCCTGTCCAGCAATTTGGCCTAGGTCCAAGCGAGACTGTTGCTCGGAACAATGCGCTGAAACAGGCGGCTCAGATAGCGGCTGAGGAGCTAACAAATCAAATGAATGCAAAAGGAGTGTATTGATATGGCGGTTTTGTCCGAAGCAAACAAGAGAGTTTCGAAGTCGATGGCTGCGAATGTTTTGGCGGTATTTACGGTAGTGGTTGTGAGTTTAGGTGCGTCGGCATCTTACGCTCAGCTGGGCGGTTTTGGTAAGAAGCTTTCGGGGATGCTGGGCAATGACGATCAGGTGGAGGAGCCTGTCGAGGAATCGCAAGGTGATGCAGCTGATGTTTCCGCAACAGTGACTGACGAGGCAGGGGCGGCGGCTGTGCCTATGGATGCTTTGTCTATGCAGGATGCTCTTGTGGTTAATTACCTTTCGGCGGCCGCGCTAATAAACCAGTCACAGATATTACTCGCAGACGCATTTGGGCTCAAAGATGAGGCTGCGGAATTGCGCGCGCAAAGCGAAGTCCTTTCTGGGGGCACTGTTCTTGACAAGGATGCACTTGAAACCGCTTCGGAAGTAAGTGAACGCGCCAATGAGGCGATTGCCAAAAAACTTGCCGAAGGCGAAGACTTAACTGACGATGCAAAACAAATATATGCTTCCGCGTTCGGTCCATATCTCAAAGGCTTAGCATTGACCGCCGGACTTTCAGATGACTTCGGTTCATTCGGAAACGCAGCCAAAAACAGATTAGTGTCGGCCCCGATGATGCAAAAGCTTTCGGTGAAAAAGGAGCTTGCTGCTGGTACATATATTCTTACTTCGGTTCCTGGGTTTACCAAAGATTTGTATGACACTAGTAAATCGCTTCTTTCTTTTGCGAGCGCGCAATCAATCCCGGTACCAGATGACGCCACAGACGCATTGGAAAGTTTGGATTTTGGATTTTAGAAGCAAGTCGCACCCTGCTTTAGAGGAAGATTGTTGTGAATCGATTCATGCTTGGAATTATTCTGCTCTTTCCGTTGCTCGCTTTTGGGCAGGTTGAGGTGGTGGAAGTAGAGTCGGAAGGGACTGGACCGACTCTTGCGATTGCTATCAACGAGGCTTTAATGCTCGCAGTTGAGCAACACCAAGGAAAGAAAGTTGGTCGAGCTTCCATTATGGCGGATACGGACCTTAAAATTCAGGCTAGCTTTGGCGACAATTACTTTCAGTCCCCCACTTACATGGATTTGGTTTATTCCAAGAGTAGTGGCGCGGTTAGTGGATACGAGATTCTCTCGAAGACTGAAGATGAGCCTGGGGTATGGAGCGTGACATTGAAAGCCAAATTGTCACGTTACCAACCCGATCCGTCTACCAAAAGAACGCGGATCGCGGTTCTCGACCCCAGATCGGATGTTGGAAGTTATGCTATTTCGGGTCGCTCTATCCCTGCATCTCAGATTGCTGATGCGCTGAATCAAAGGCTCACTAACCGCCTAACACAAGCTAACAAGTTTGCTGTCCTCGATCGTAAATTTGATAGCGATGCTTCGGCAGAGCGGGCCATGTTGCAGTCTGGTGATGCGCCTCTAGTCGAGACGTCTCGCCTAGGTCAGCAGCTCGGTGCAGACTATTTACTGGTGTCCAAGGTCACTAATTTTCGTTATTCCGAGACTATGCATGAGACAAGAGCAACTGGGCGAAAGTACTCGACTTACGGCGGTAAGGCTGCGCTCGACTATCGTTTAGTAAACCCAGCAACACAGCAGATTCTGTCTAGTGACACAGTCACCACGCAATTGAGCCCCGAAAGTTCGATGACTACGAGCGAGGTAGTCTCCTATTTGTCAGACGGTCTCGCTGCGAAAGTCGTAGATAGGGTGGTCAATCAAATCTATCCCATAATGCTACTTAGTTCGGCGAACGGAAATCTTGTGTTTTCTCAAGGTCAGGGACAACTGAGTCCGGGCGATCGATTCAAGTTGTATAGCTATGGAGATGAGCTAATTGATCCCTACACTAATGAGAGCTTGGGGCGGACTGAGCAATACCGTGGGATAGTCGAAATCGTCAGGGTTGCGCCGAATTTTTCGTATGGGCGACCAGCTGACGCCGGCTTGGAAGGCTCTATTAATCTTGACGTAGAGCAATATGTGCTTCGTGAACGGATCGATCTTCTCAATCCGGGGGTTGAATCAGACCAGGAGATTCAGGAACTGATTGAGGCGAAGAAAAAGAAGAAAAAGTCAAAAGAAGAAGAGTGGTGAATGCGGAAGCGGACCTTCTTACTTTCCCTTTACCGGCCACGCCCACACGACCATAGGATCTGGCGCCCGTGCGGCGCCGCAGTTAATGCTTCACGGCTTCTTATGCCACACCCCCCAGTACAAATGGCCGTCGCCATTTGCAGTTGTAATCTACACACCCGACGCTAAAAATACGTTCTGGTTACAAGCGTCGTCCCTGGACCTTAAAATGCGAGAGAACGCTTCTGCGAACACGCCGTCTGACCTTGACCTACCGCTACCTACTGCGTCGTGATCCTGGGTTGCTAGAATCCCCTCTGCGCGGGCGTAAACGATGTTCCAGAGCATCGTGGATGGTTTACTGATTGGGCGGGGCTGGTAACCGTCGCCGAGGAGTTTAATCTGACCCTGGCGCATATGGGGCCTAACCCTAGAGTTCGCCCCAACCCACAACAGTGGGTTACTGAACTGAGTTGGTGGCAGACCACATTTCAACTGCCATTAGTCAAATTTTTTGTGATTTTTTTTTTGAAACTTGCACTTCTAAAGTGGCTGTGTGATTGTGGCAGTTGTTTCGTGTCGTCGGTCCAAATCGGTTAAATCTAGGAGAAACAATGTCTGAACCTTACGTACAAAGCCCCGCTATGGTGAAGAACCGCCCAATACTCTTCGTGCTTTGCTTATTACTGATCCCATTTTTTGGGCTTGGATTAGCAATCTTAGTTATCTGGTATCTGCAGTGTAAAGCTACGGTAGTGCGTGTATCGGACGGCGAAATCATGCTTGAGAAGGGTTTGTTGAGTAAGGACAGGACGGAGCTTAAGCTCTCGAACATTCGTTCAACTAAGCTCGTTCAGTCGTTTGGGCAGCGTATCTTCGGAACGGGGGATGTTCAGGTCTTCACTGCAGGAGATTCCCCTGAGCTAGTTGCTTCTGGAATGCCTAAGCCACAGGAGCTGAGGCAGCTCCTCAAAGGCGGCTAACGATAAGGGAGCGCTGAGCCTGTGGAGAAAGACCAAAAAGAAGCCGTAACGATTGTTGTTGCAATATCCGTCTTACTCCTCGTTGGTGCTATTGGGATCTTTATTCTTGGACCCGAGGCTTTTTCAATTATATCCGCATCAACAGGCGATGGGCTCGGCTTAAAAGATGCGGCGGTTCTCGCGTTTTTCGGCACCTTAATAATCATGATATTGCTTACATTGGTGGCTGGTGATGGTCTGATCGGCGAGATCCAATTTGTGCTGCCCGGGTTTGGCGTTTTTTTTCTAATCATGTGGTTGATGATGGCTTGGGTATTTTAACGACAAGCTTGCCAGGACTCTTCGGAATCCAGCCAAACTTTTAGACCCACCCAAGTTAATTACAACTTTTTTATAGGAAGTATGATGCATTCACTGATCTGATCTGCCCCAACATTCCGACGGAGCAATTTGGTCTGGATCAGCCCACAAGCCTCTCTTAGCCTCCTTTGCATTAGTCTCTGCTTGCATCGGATTCAGATCATCTCGGGCGTATTGTCGATACCACCAGGCACATCCGCTCTCGACCATCATCACGTTGATGTTCTTACCGTCCAGGTAGATGACGCCAATCGTCCTTCCGTAAAGATCCGTTCCTTGGGCCTCGACCCCAATAGTTGTACCCGCTATGAGTCGTGAGACTTCGCGAGTCGCCGCTTTCCCAAATGGTTGCCCCTTCTCAGGGGTATCAATGCCATGAAGCCGGATACAGACTGTTTCATTCGTCTGTAGCTCAACGATGTCGCCGTCAACGACGCGAACAATCTCGCCTGTGGGACCAAACCCTGCTGGCGGGATCGGTTGTGAGGTATCAGGCTTGGATGCGGTATTTGAAGAATCAGATGTGTATTGAATGTCAGCACGATTCAGAAGGCTTGCTGCCTTCATATAAACATTAGCGAAGTACCTATCTACAGTTCGTGCAGCGCGATCTGGCCATGTCACTGCCCCTTGCATCACGTATTGCCCGGCAGAAGCGAGGACAGTAATCAGCAGAATTTAGGTCGCGAAACGATGTCGACTGCGGTTGTTGTATTTCAATGCTTTTCCTAGAGGTTTGCTATCCGCCACCGTTGTCTCCGACGCAGCGACTTAGCCAAGCTTGGTGCGGCTAGTGGAGGACATCACCTTCGCCAGACTCCTTAAGCACTTCCTCGGCAATAGACCGGCAAAATACGGCTATGTCTTTCGGCGTAGTGGGAAATCGCTCTGCGTGTAGTTGAACTGCGGCGCACAGCATGAGGTCTGTAGCACGCTCATCATCAATGCATTCCTCTTCCTTTGCGGCGGTAATCATGCGCTCTAGGAATAGGTGCATCTTGGCTCCGATTCGGCTGCCATGTTCCTGCTCTTCTTCAGAGATTACTTCGGGGTAATCACGTTCGTCGGTCATTGGTAAGCGCCAGCTGAAAGAACCAAGGGTGAGGCTATCGCTTTTCTTATGCGAGGACATCATGGGTGACTGGCAGTTTCTTTGGGTTCGCAGTCGAGAAATCAGAACAGAAAGACCCCCACCCCCAAGAAAGGCATTGCCGAAGGTTCAGGGTTATCGGGTTTACACATCTGGTGGGCTGGGCGGCCTGGAATTGGAGGGCGTTACGGGGATTGTCGTACCCACATATATACACCCGATTGAATGGCGGGCGGGGAGGGGTGTTCATTGCCAGCTTAAGCTGTGTATTGGGCGAGTCAGCTTATTGCGCAGGTGTGCATGGTGTGTGCATGATAAATGCGAGCGCAGGGGTGGTGAGCGCCGCCCGAAAGGGCTCAGCCATAAACCATTGAAATAAAGGGAAATAATGGTACCGAAGGCCGGACTCGAACCGGCACACCTGTTAAGGCGGGGGATTTTGAATCCCCTGTGTCTACCAATTTCACCACTTCGGCACAGAAAGGTTTCGCCGCCCACTTACGGGGCGGGCGCGAGTATAACAGCGGACAAAGCCGTCTCGCCATAACTTGTCTACAAATCGTGATATTCATCATTCTTCAGGCTGTCCGACTGCTGGATGATTCTGTACACTTCGCTCGCGCCGCGACCAGCGCGCTAACTGAGTATCCGCCCCCGTACCGTAAGGTGCGCCGACAGAGAGAAAAGAAATATGACCATGAAATTAGTCAAAAAGACAGACGATTACAGTATCTTTCAGCGCGGCGATGAGCGCTATGCAGTTAAGGATGCAGCCAAGAAGCCTGTAAACGGCGAAGAGAAGGTACGGATCCTCCTCGAGGAAGGCCTGATCAAGGTTGCTGAGCCTGCTGCTGTGGAAGCTGTTGTCGAAGAAGCGCCGGCAGAAGAAGCCGCTGCAGAGGAAGCGCCCGCTGAAGAAGCTGAGGCAGCTGCAGAGGAAGACGGCGAAGACAAAGAATAATCGCTATTCACCTATGGATTGCGCGGTTCGCGCCGCGCGTTTCCCATCATGCAACGCTCTGATTTTAGCTACGAACTGCCCCAGGAACTAATTGCCCAGCAACCCCTGTCGGAACGCTCGGCAAGTAGATTGCTGTGCGTAAATGGCGGAGCTGACACGATGGCTCATCGTCAATTTTCGAATCTACCCTCGCTATTGAATCCTGACGACTTATTGGTTTTTAACAACACGCGAGTGCTTCCCGCACGTTTGTATGGCGTCAAAGAAACCGGCGGGCGGGTAGAGATTCTTATAGAGCGCCTTACAAGTGAGAACAGTGCACTAGCTCATATCAGGGCCAGTAAAACGCCGCGTGCCGGGCAGACCATAGCCCTTGCAGAGCAAGCCGATTCGCCAGCAACAGAGTTGACGGTCAGCGTTGATGGCCGTGAGGGCGAACTGTTCCAGATTAGCAGCACGGCAGCGCTTGGGCCCATGTTGGCGAAAATCGGGCATATGCCTTTGCCCCCCTATATTGATCGCGCTGATGCCATAGAGGATCGAGAGCGCTACCAAACGGTATATGCCAAACGCGAAGGGGCTGTTGCGGCGCCCACGGCCGGGCTGCACTTTGATCATGCGCTGCTTGATACGCTGGATAATATGGGTGTGAGGCGCGCGCAGGTGACTCTGCATGTGGGGGCTGGCACATTTCAGCCTGTGCGCAGTGATGATATTCGGGAGCACCAGATGCATGCTGAATACCTCGAAGTAGACCAGTCAGTGTGTGATGCTATTGCAGCAACACGTGAGCGTGGAGGGCGGGTTGTCGCCGTCGGTACCACCGCTGTTCGAAGTCTAGAGACCGCTGCGGCCTCGGGGCGGCTTGCCCCCTATGTCGGCGACACGCGTTTGTTTATTTATCCGGGCTACGCTTTTCAGTGTGTTGACGCCATGATCACCAATTTTCATCTCCCGGAGTCCACGCTGCTGATGCTCGTGAGTGCATTTTGTGGCCGAGATCTTATGCTGGATGCTTACAAGGCGGCGGTGGCTGAGCGCTATCGCTTCTTTAGTTATGGCGATGCAATGTTTCTTACTCCAACGCCTGAGGCTCGTCCCCAATGAAGTTTGAACGTCTTGCGAGCGATGGCGCCGCTCGGCGCTCTCGTTTGCATTTTGCTCGAGGCGTTGTGGATACGCCCGCGTTTATGCCCGTGGGTACTTATGGGACCGTGAAGGGCATGCTTCCCAGGGATGTGGAGGCTCTGGGCGCGCAGATTATCCTTGGCAATACATTTCATCTTTGGCTGCGTCCGGGGACGGAGGTCATCGCAGCCCATGGTGACTTACACGATTTCATGCAGTGGCAACGTCCCATCCTTACGGACTCCGGCGGCTTTCAGGTTTTTAGCTTGGGAGCGATGCGTAAAATCACTGAGGAGGGTGTGTCTTTTCAGTCGCCGGTTGATGGTGCCAAAGTGTTTTTGGATCCAGAAAAGTCCATGGCGATCCAGCGGGCTCTGGGTAGCGATATCGTCATGATCTTTGATGAATGTACGCCGTATCCTGCTACCTATGATGAAGCTGAGCGTTCCATGGAGTTGTCTTTACGCTGGGCCAAGCGCAGTCGCAGGGCGCACGGCGACAGCGAGTCAGCCTTATTCGGCATAGTTCAGGGCGGTATGTATCAGGACCTGCGAGCGCGCTCTCTCGAAGGCCTGGTCGACATTGGTTTTGACGGTTACGCCATCGGTGGACTCTCGGTGGGCGAACCCAAAGATGAAATGCTCAAGGTGTTGGAGGGGCTGCAGCCTTTACTTCCAGAGAGTCATCCCCGGTACTTGATGGGGGTAGGTACGCCTGCAGATCTCTTGGAGGGTGTTCGTCGGGGGATCGACATGTTTGACTGTGTGATGCCCACACGAAACGCGCGCAATGGACATTTGTTTACTTCCAGCGGCGTGATCAAGATTCGCAACGCAAAACACCGCCATAGTACAGCGCCCCTGGATGACAAATGTGGCTGCCACACCTGTGCCAACTTTAGTCGGGCTTACCTGCATCATCTGGATAAGTGCAACGAGATACTCGGCTCTCAGCTCAATACACTGCACAATTTGCACTACTATCAGGACCACATGCGGGGCATTCGGGAGGCGATCGAGGGGCAGCGCCTCGATGAGTTCGCAGCCCGGTTCTACGATGCGCAAGAGATCGTCCCGCGCTAACTAGTGATTAATCAGTTTCAGGGAGAGTCATAGCATGTTGTACAAGCTTGGAGATGCCAGTCCAGTACTGGAGGGCGAAGGCCATTTCATTGCGCCAAATGCCGCTGTGATTGGCAGCGTGACTCTAGGCGACAAAAGCAGCGTGTGGTTTTCCTGTGTACTGCGCGCCGATGTGGAATCCATAGAAGTCGGTTCGGGGAGCAATATTCAGGATGGCACTGTCGTGCATGCGGACCCGGGGTTTCCTGCCCGCATCGGCGACAATGTCACCGTTGGGCATAATGCAATGATTCATGGCTGCACCATTGGCGACGGAACTTTGATTGGCATTAACGCAGTGATCCTCAACGGTGCGACCGTCGGCAAGAGTTGTCTCATAGGGGCCAATGCCTTGGTCACCGAGGGCATGGATATTCCCGATGGCTCTTTAGTAATGGGTTCACCAGCAGTCGTGCGTAAAACCTTGAGTCCTGATCAGCAGGCGATGCTCGCCCTCAATGCCGATCACTACTCGAGCAATGCCGCACGCTTCAATAGCGAGCTTGAGGCGCTTTTGTAATGGATGATAGTAATCGGTCCATTGATGCGGCGCAGGCCGATCCTGCCTCGCCCTGCATATCGATATGTGCGTTGGACGAGAATGACATTTGCATGGGTTGTTATCGCAGTGCTCAGGAAATTACCGACTGGTTTATGGCCAGTGCCGACGACAAGCGAGCCATGCTGGCACTCGCCAGAGCCCGGCGTGAGGCCGACAACCCCATCAGGCTTTTGTAGAGTTAAAGCGCATGGCCTTTAAGATCTAATCCGAGGGTCGGCCTCGAACGGCACGAACTACATTGCCCTCAAGCTCCAGAATTTCGAAGCAGTACCCGCCGATACGCAGCCCTGCGTTAGCGTCCGGAAATGACTCAAGGTATTCAAGCACAAGGCCAGATAAGGTTTTGGGGCCATCGGTAGGCAGCTCCCACTTCAGGGCTTTGTTGATGTCTCGCACACTTGCGCCGCCGTCAAAGACATAACTGCCGTCGCGTTGCGGATAGATTTCGTCTGAATTGTCGTTCAGATTGGATGTAAATTCGCCGACAATCTCTTCCAAAATATCGGCCACGGCCACCAAGCCAATCACATCGCCGTATTCGTCAACAACCAGTGCTAAACGAAACTTTTTCTGCTGGAAGTTACGCAACTGGGTATGTAGTGGCGTGCTCTCGGGTATGAAGTAAGGCTTGTCCAACACGTTTAACAAGCCGCTGCGAGACAGGCCATCTCGGTCGACGATGCGGCTCACATTGCGCAAGTGCAGGACGCCCTCGATGTTGTTGCTGTCTTCGCGCCAGACCGGCAGCAAAGTATGACTGCTGCGGTGAATGGTTTCTAAAATGCTGTCGTCGCTTGCATCCAGGTCTATGCCGTAGAACTCATTTCGTGGAACCATGATGTCGTCGACAGTGACGCCTTCCAGATCCAGAATATTGACCAGCATGCCCCGGTGGCGCTGCGGGATCATAGCGCCGGGGTCCGAGACAATAGTGCGCAGCTCCTCCCGAGACACCTTGTCTTCGCCTGCCTCATTCATATTTACGCCGAGCAGGCGCAGCAGACCATTAGTCACCCAGTTGACTGTGGCAACCAGTGGTATGAGTAAACGCATGAGTGGTAACAAAATCAGACTGGCCGGAAATGCGACTTTTTCTGGGTAAAGTGCCGCGATAGTTTTGGGTGTTACCTCGGCAAAAATCAATATCACCAGAGTGAGAAGGATCGTCGCAATAACGATGCCTGCATCCCCGTAGAGTCTAATAGCGATCACCGTTGCGATGGCCGAAGCGGCGATATTCACCAGGTTGTTGCCGATGAGAATCAAACCGATGAGTCGATCCGGGCGCTCCAGCAGCTTGCTCGCTCTCAAAGCGCCCTTGTGCTTTTGTTTGCGAAGGTGTTTCAGGCGATAGCGGTTGAGGGACATCATGCCTGTCTCGGAGCTCGAGAAGAAACCAGACAGAAGGATCAAAGCCGCCAGCACGGCAAACAGCAGGCCCAGAGGTGCGTCGTTCAAGTCAGCCTCTCTCTAGAACCAGTTCAAGCACAAGCTTGGAGCCAAGGAAGGCAAGCATCAGGATCGTGGAGCCGGTCACCGTCAGTCTCACGGCTGTTTGACTCCGCCAACCAAGCCAATGGCGACCGCAAAGGAGTACCGCAAAGAGTACCCAGGCTGCAATGCTCAGAACTGTTTTATGCACGAGGTTCTGGGCGAAAATGTCTTCCATGAATATCACGCCAGTGCCGATAGACAACGTAAGACCGATGAAGCCGACCCAGATGAGCTCAAAGAGCATGCTTTCCATCAACTGCAGCGGAGGGAGGATACCCAGCAGTCCGCCCATTTGACGTCTTTTAAGCTGCGCATCCTGGGCCGCAAGCAGTGCCGCCTGAATGGCTGCCAGTGTAAGTAAAGAGTAGGCGACTACCGAGCTGCCGATATGCGCGGCAACTCCCAGGGGAAAGGCGTGATCCCGAGAGCCAGTGTCCGGGCCCAGGGTGGCAATGAGTATGGCAACCGCCGATAACGGAAAAAGAATTACCAAAAGGTTCTGCAAAGGCCGTTTAATGAGGGCGAGCATACAGATGGAGTTGATACCGAGAAAGATAAGCGAGAAGATTCGAAAGAAACCGAAGTTCATACCACTGTGGTCGTAAATATTGTGCCAGGTCAGATAGGCGTGGCAGCAAAGGGCGAAAACGCCAATTACCACGAGGCTTCGGCTGAGGCTGCCGCGGTGCTGTAGAGCGCTTGCTAGCTGAAGGCCCGCAGCGGCGAGATAGAGCAGTGCAGCAATAACGGCTATAAAAGCTATGGACATGGGTTTGGGGGCCGGCTCCGCGGCGCGTATACTTGCGCACCCTTGTACCTACTTGTTACTGCGTAATCAATAGCGCGCTTGACTTGAGTGCGCGCCCTAAGAGGACGTTTTACTACATGTTCCAGAATCTTTCCGAGCGATTGACCCAAAGCCTGCGAGCCGTCACCGGCAAGGCACGCCTCAGCGAAGAGAATATTCAGGGCACTTTGAGAGAAGTGCGCATGGCATTGCTCGAGGCGGACGTTGCCCTGCCCGTGGTTGTGCAATTTGTTGAATCCGTGAAGCAGCGAGCCCTGGGGCAGGAGGTGATGAGTAGCCTTAGCCCGGGGCAGGCCTTCCTGAAGATTGTGCAGGCTGAGCTGGAGTCGGTGATGGGCTCAGCCAATGAGGGCCTGAATCTTACAACCCAGCCCCCCGCGGTGATTTTGTTGGCCGGTCTTCAGGGTGCAGGTAAAACCACCTCTGCTGCGAAGCTTGCAAAGCTACTTAAGGAGCGCGATAAAAAGAAAGTCACTGTCGTGTCTGCTGACGTTTATCGTCCCGCTGCGATCAAGCAGCTCGAGACGCTCGCGGCAGAAATCGGTGTCGATTTCTTTCCCTCAACCGTCGATCAAAAGCCCGTAGACATTGCTTTGGCGGCGCGTGAGCACGCTCGAATTCAGTTCAGCGATGTGCTGATTGTGGATACGGCAGGGCGTTTAGCCATAGACGAAGCCATGATGGCGGAGATTGCGGAGCTCGAAAAGGCGGTGACTCCGGTAGAGACACTCTTCGTCGTTGACGCAATGACCGGGCAGGATGCTGCCAATACGGCCAAGGCCTTTGGAGAGGCGCTGCCCCTGACCGGCGTGATCCTCACCAAGGTAGATGCCGATAGCCGTGGCGGTGCGGCGCTCTCGGTACGTCAGGTCACAGGAAAGCCTATTAAGTTTCTGGGAGTGGGCGAAAAGACCGAGGCGCTGGATCCCTTTCATCCGGACCGGTTGGCTTCGCGAATCCTCGGTATGGGTGATGTGCTGTCCCTCATTGAGGAGGTCGAGCAGAAGGTTGACCGGGTAAAAGCCGAAAAGCTCGCCCGAAAGGTCAAAAAAGGCAAAAAATTCGATCTCGAAGACCTCCGAGATCAGCTGCAGCAGATGAACAATATGGGCGGCATGGCTAGCATGTTGGACAAAATGCCTGGCATGTCGGGCATGGCCCAGGCTGCTCAGTCCCAGATCGACAACAAGGCCTTTTCCCGTATGGAGGCGATGATTAACTCCATGACTCCCCGGGAGCGTCGCAATCCGGAGTTGATTCAGGGGACTCGCAAACGGCGGATTACCCGGGGGTCGGGCACGCAGGTGCAGGACCTTAACCGCCTTTTGAAGCAGCACAAGCAGATGGCCAAAATGATGAAGAAAATGAAGGGCGGAGGCATGGAAAAAATGATGCGTGGCATGGGCGGGATGATGCCTCCCGGCGGAGGCGGCTTTCCGCCTATGCGCTGAGGCCCCAAAGTTTCTCTAAGCGCCCGCAGATACTGGAAAAATCACTTTTCAGAGGGCTTTCATCGGGCCCTCATATTCTGTATGATGCGCCACCTTTCGCAGGGGTCCAGATAGCACTAGCTTGACGGTTACCCGAAATTATCGAGTATTTGTCGATAATCTGCGCCAAAACGCCGATTATGGCGACCGGCCGCAGGTTTTCGCAGGAGTGAGTTGGCAAGGCAATGGTTACTATTCGACTGTCACGCAGTGGCGCAAAAAAACGTCCTTTTTATCACCTGACGGTGACCGATAGCCGCAGATCACGCGATGGTCGGTTTATCGAGCGTGTAGGGTTTTTCAACCCTGTAGCTCGTGGCCAGGAAGAGCGTCTGCGCGTTGATCGCACACGCATTGAGTACTGGCAGGGCCAGGGCGCGCAGTTGTCTGCTCGCGTAGCGAAGCTCCTCAGCGTTGCTGAGACAAGCAGCGAAACCGCCGACGCGGCTTAAGGCCTCTCGGGCATGAGTTCGCCCGAGGAAGAAATGCTACTCGCCGGCAAGATCACCGGCGCGTATGGCATTAAGGGATGGGTCAAGCTGCACGCTTTTACTGACCCACCCGAGAATTTTTTTGCCTTCAGTCGGCACCAGGTAGTTCGGCGAGGGCAGCCCGAGGCCATCCAGTTTGAGGATGGACGCACTCAGGGAAAAGGTTTGATAGCCAGAGTCGTTGGGGTGGATACCCGAACAGACGCCGAGCTACTCAGAGGCACGGAAGTCTGGGTTCCCAAAGCGGAGTTACCGGTTTTGGGTCCCCAAGACTACTACTGGCACCAGTTGCAGGGATTGCAGGTGTGGACGGAGCACGAGGGGCAGACTTTACTGCTCGGCGTGGTAGACCACCTCCTTGAGACCGGGGCAAATGATGTACTGGTACTGCGTCCCTGTGATGGCAGTATCGATAAGCGAGAGCGGCTTATCCCTTATCTTCCTGACGATGTTGTGTTGGAGATAGATAAGGAAGCGGGAACTATGACTGTAGTTTGGCACCCGGAAGATTAATGCGGGTTGCGCTGGTTACTCTTTTTCCGGAGACGCTCGGCTTGGTGAGTGAAATAGGAGTGACCGGGCGCGCGGTGCGTGATGAGCGATTGAACATCACAGCGATAAACCCTCGGGACTACACCGAAGATCGTCATCGCAGTGTTGACGATCGGCCCTACGGGGGCGGTCCCGGAATGGTGATGCGGCCTGAGCCTCTCGCCGCTGCCCTTGAGGCAGGGAAGGATTACGCAGGTGCTGGTGCGCCGGTTATATATTTGTCGCCCCAGGGTCGCAGATTTGACCACGCCAGAGCGAGAGAACTGGCGTCGCTGCCGGGGATGGTACTGCTTGCAGGGCGCTACGAGGGTGTAGACGAGAGACTTGTGAGGTCTGCGGTGGATGAGGAGTTGTCCATTGGAGATTATGTGTTGAGCGGTGGAGAGTTGGCCGCACTGGTAGTAGTAGACGCTGTTTCGCGCCTCCTGCCGGGAGTTTTGGGTCATGAAGACTCGGCGAGCGAAGATTCGTTTGCACAGGGATTGTTGGACTGCCCGCACTTTACGCGGCCAGAGCACTACGCGGGGGAGGACGTTCCTGCGGTGTTGCTGAGCGGAGACCACGCTGCGATCCGGCGTTGGAGATTGAAGCAGTCTTTGGGCAGGACTTGGGAGCGGCGTCCGGATCTGCTCGAGGATTTACAGCGCACCAGAGCGCTGACGGCTGAGGAGCAAAAGCTTCTGGCAGAGTACAAGAGTGACGCGCAGTAGTATGCGTGGGAGCAGAGTGGTTGAGTCAGTAAGCATCGAGACGCGACCCCTGAAAAGAGAATTTAATACAGGTTCATCCCCTGGATGATCGAAGGTAGTTTGGGAGCAAGAAAATGAACACCAATGCAATAATTTCTCAGCTTAATGCTGAGCAGATGGACAAGGAGTTGCCCGAGTTCGCGCCCGGTGACACCGTAGTTGTTCAGGTTAAAGTAAAAGAGGGCACCCGGGAGCGTCTCCAGGCTTTTGAGGGTGTTGTGCTGGGTAAGCGCAATCGCGGCCTCAATTCTGCCTTCACAGTGCGCAAAATTTCCCATGGCGTGGGCGTTGAGCGAACTTTCCAGACGTACTCCCGTTTGCTCGAGTCCATCACGGTGAAGCGCCGCGGTGACGTTCGTCAGGCGAAGCTTTACTATTTGCGTGAGCGTTCCGGTCGTTCTGCGCGAATCAAAGAAAAGTTGGGTTGATTGTCGAGCCGCTACCGCGGCTCCTTTGACCTTAAGAGCGGCCTTCCTTGCGGGATGGCCGCTTTTTTGTGTCCGGCGTTTGTTAAGCTCTGACTATGGCTATGTCCCCTACGAGTACCGATTTTCAGCTTCTTGAGACCTATCTCGATGCTATCTGGATGGAGAAGGGCTTGAGTGAAAACACGCTTGCAGCCTACCGCCGAGACCTGCAGGCGTTTGCACGCTGGGGCTTAACACGAGATCGCAGCACCACGGCAGTTACTCGTGGGGATATCGAGGCTTATCTTGCGTATTTGCTCGCCCATAAGCGCTCTCCGCGTTCGGCCGCGAGAGCCCTGTCCTGTTTGCGTGGTTACTATCGCTATTTACTGCGCAGCGGCCACCTTGCTGATGACCCCACGCTGGGTCTTGATAGTCCCCGTCTGGGACGGCCATTGCCAAAGACGCTATCCGAGGCAGATGTAGATGCACTACTCAAGGCCCCCAAGCTTGACGAACTTATCGGGTTTCGGGATCGCTGCATGCTTGAGTTGCTCTATGCCTGCGGTTTGCGGGTGTCTGAGTTAACGGGTTTGACCTTATCTCAGCTCAGCCTTAATCAGGGTGTAGTGCGGGTCAGTGGGAAGGGCGGAAAGGAACGTCTGGTGCCTATCGGCGAGGAGGCTTTGCATTGGTTGCAGCGTTATCTTCGAGAAGTGCGGCCAGAGCTTTTAGGTCAGGCTTCGTCTGATGTTCTGTTCCCCAGTCGCCGGGGCCAGATGATGACCCGGCAGACGTTCTGGCATCGCATTAAACAGCATGCGATGACCGCTGGAATTCACAAGCCCATATCGCCGCATGTTCTTAGGCACGCTTTTGCGACACACCTTGTAAATCACGGCGCTGACTTACGGGTGGTGCAGTTGCTCCTGGGGCACAGCGACCTGAGTACAACGCAGATATATACGCATGTTGCTCGCCAGCGTCTGCAAACACTCCACGCTAAACACCACCCCAGGGGGTGAGTTTTGTCAGTGCTGTGAACAATTGCTCCAAGATCTGTTGCCCAGTGAACTATCCAAGACTGGTATGATCAAAACATCGTAGTAGCACTTATTAGATCGCCTTTGGCGGTGCAATTAACGGGAATGTTGTCATGTATTCAAGCCGTACCTTCATTAGCCGCTCGGGCCTTCGATTGTTGGCCTTCTGGGGAGTGAGCCTGCTTTTTTTCGCACAGGCAAGTTATGCAAAGGAGAGCGTCGATCCGAAGATCGAAAAGCAGCTGCGTTTGCGTTTGGGAGCTCCACAAATCGGTCTGGAAGTGCAAAGTGTTGAGCTCAGTCAGTTGCCCGGGCTTTATCGCGTGAACATTGTGCAGGGTCCCACCATCTACTCAACGGCAGATGGGGATTACTTTATTGTGGGTGATCTCTACAACGTGGGTGTTACCGGGCTTGTGAATCTCGGGGAGCAGCAGCGATCTAATGATCGTAAAGAAGCGATTGCAGCGGTGCCTGAAGCTAACACTATTGTGTTCCCCGCCGAGGGCGCCACTCAGAGCCATATCACGGTATTTACGGATGTTTCCTGCTTCTACTGCCAGAAGCTTCACAAAGAGGTGCCTGAGTTAAATCGTCGAGGGATCGAAGTGCGCTATCTGGCGTACCCGCGCCAGGGTATAGGCTCACCAGGATTTCGTCAGCTTGCCAGTGCATGGTGTTCTGATGATCGCCAGGCGACGCTGACGGCATTTAAAAATCGTGAAGAGCTCGAAGAAAACGTGTGCCCCGGTAATCCCATTGCCGAACAGTTTGCCTTGGGGCAGCAGTTAGGTGTTCGAGGAACCCCGGCAATAGTGACCCCCGATGGTGAGATGATTCCCGGCTATCGTAGCGCTGACGACATAGCAGCACTGCTGGGCCTTCAGTAAGGCTTTTTAACTATTTGTAATGCATGGCTCGAGAACGAGCCATGGCTTGTTTGACAGTATCGAGCGTGAGCTTTAGTGTCGCGTCTCGTTCGCGCCGTCTCCAGTTAGGCGGCTTTTAGCCCAGCACAGTGAGTTCTCGTGGAAGATCAATTTCAGCGCATTCAGCGCCTCCCTCCCTATGTATTTAGCATCGTTGGTGATTTGAAGCAGGCCGCGCGTGCTGCGGGAGAAGACATCATCGATTTTGGGATGGGTAACCCTGATCAGCCTACGCCAGCGCATATTGTCGATAAAATGGTAGAGGCCGCCCGACGCCCGGATACCCACAGATACTCACAGTCCAAGGGTATCCCGCGCTTGCGCAAGGCGATTTGTGACTGGTATCGCAATCGCTACGACGTCGAACTGGACCCTGAAACTGAAGCGATTGTCACCCTGGGTTCTAAAGAGGGGCTCGCGCATCTTGCTTTGGCGACGACCGGGCCAGGGGACGCGATTCTGGTGCCCAATCCATCGTATCCCATTCATCCTTATGGATTTGTTATTTCCGGTGCCGATATCCGCCACGTGCCGATGGGAAATGAGCAAGAGTTTTTCCAGGAGCTGGAAAACGCGATCCGCAACAGTTGGCCCAAACCCAAAATGCTGGTGCTCAATTTTCCGTCGAATCCCACGACCCACTGCGTAGAGCTACCCTTTTTTGAGAAGGTCGTGGAAATTGCCCAGGAACACCAGATTTGGGTGGTTCAGGATCTAGCCTACGCTGACCTGTGTTTTGACGGATACGTGGCACCCTCGATCCTGCAGGTGGAGGGCGCCCGGGACGTTGCTGTGGAGTTTTTCAGCATGTCCAAGAGCTATAATATGCCGGGTTGGCGCATTGGTTTTTGCTGTGGTAACCCCACCTTGGTAGGTGCATTGGCGAGGATGAAATCCTATCTGGATTACGGCATGTTTACGCCGATTCAGGTGGCTGCCATCGCCGCCCTGGAGGGCGATCAGAGCTGTGTGTCAGAGATTAATACCATGTACCGTTCGCGTCGCGATGTGCTGTGCGAAGGCTTGAATGCGACGGGCTGGCCGGTCACGCCTCCAAAGGCGACCATGTTTGTATGGGCGCAGATTCCACAAGCGTATCGAGCACTGGGGTCTTTGGAATTCAGTAAGAAGCTTCTTAAGGACGCGAAGGTTGCAGTCTCACCCGGCATTGGCTTTGGCGAATATGGCGAGGGGTTCGTGCGCTTTGGTCTGATCGAGAACGAGCACAGAACGCGGCAGGCGGTGCGTAATATCAAGCGAATGTTTCGTGAGGATGGCTTCACAGTCGCAGGCTGAAAATCTGAGAGCCAGTTAACGGCAGGTTTTATCGGTGTTGCGGGCAAGGCAGGCAAAACAAAATTTTTCGGGGAAATAGAAGAGCATGAGCGCATTGCGTATTGGGGTCTGCGGAAATGGCACGGTCGGTGGTGGCACCATCGAGCTGCTGCACAGTCAGTCCGACCTTCTCAGCTCCCGGGCGGGACGAGAGCTTCGTTTAACGCGGGTTGGTGCGCGCCGTGATCGGGATGACTGCCCCACCGGCGATGTACCGGTGCACCGCGATCTTCTGGAAGTGGCACGCGCAGATGACGTGGATGTGGTCGTAGAGAGTATCGGTGGTACGACGCTGGCCAAAGAGATTGTCGAAACGGCATTGCGATCGGGTAAATCGGTCGTGACCGCAAACAAGGCCCTGATCGCCGAGCACGGAAACGAGCTGCTGGCACTTGCTGAAGAATACGGCCAGAGCTTGCTGTGCGAGGCGGCGGTAGCAGGCGGTGTACCAATCCTCAAAGCCTTGCGTGATGGTATGGCGGCCAATGCGGTCACAGAGCTGTCAGGCATTATTAACGGCACGGGTAACTTTATTCTCACCGAAATGGGCGCGCATCAGCGACCCTTCGATGAGGTCTTGGCTGAGGCCCAGGATTTGGGCTATGCCGAGGCAGACCCGACCTTCGATGTAGAGGGAGTTGATGCGGCCCATAAGCTCAGCATCCTGGCTGCCATGGCTTTTGCAACGCCCCTTAACTTCTCTGAAGTGTTCTGCGAGGGTATCAGTGGGGTGACTCCTGCGGATATTCAGTTTGCCGACGAGTTGGGCTATCGAATCAAGCATCTGGGTATCGCCAAGGAGCATGCCGATGCTGTGGAGCTTCGCGTGCATCCAACCTTGCTTCCCAAGGACACCCTGCTGGCCAGCGTAGATGGAGTGCTTAACGCCGTGTGCCTGCACGGCCACGCTGCCGGTGAGACGGTTTACTCCGGTGCAGGTGCCGGGCGCTTACCTACAGCCTCTGCGGTGGTGGCGGATCTGGTCGACATTGCTCGCGCCGAGGGCGGTTCTGTGCACTGCTTGGGTGTTCCGGTGGGGGCGCTACGCGCTAAGCCCGTAATGCCGATGGATTCAGTGTGCACTGCTTGGTACCTGCGCTTGCAAGCCGAAGATCGCCCCGGTGTTATGTCGCAGCTGGCCAATTGTTTGGGTGCTGAGGGCATTAGCATTGAGGCGCTTATTCAAAAGCCGCCAAAGGGCGCTGCGGCGACTGTACCGGTGGTTGTGTTGACTAATAGTGCGCGTGAAGACGCCCTGCGTCGGGCAGTGACCGCAATTGCGGCGCTTCCCGCGGTCACTCAAACGCCACACTGCATTCGTATCGAATCGCAGAACTAGGGGGAATCCTGTGCGCTACATCAGTACCCGCGGCACTGCGCCTGCACTGAGCTTTGAAGAGGTTTTACTGACCGGACTTGCCAGCGATGGGGGTCTGTATGTGCCCGAAAGTCTCCCAAGCTTTAGTGCAGAACAACTTGAGGAAATGGCATCGCTGGATTACCCGTCCCTTGCGCATCGCATTCTCCTTCCCTTTGTGGATGAAGCCTTTAGCAGTGAGGAGTTGCGAGAAATCATTGATGACACTTATTCGGTGTTTCGTCATTCGGCTGTGGCTCCTCTGGTTCAACTTGAACATAACCAATGGGTGCTTGAGCTGTTTCACGGCCCGACTCTGGCCTTCAAGGACTTTGCTTTGCAGCTTCTGGGTCGACTGCTGGACGCCACGCTGAAACGTCGCGGCGAAAAAGTCGTGATCATGGGGGCAACCTCTGGCGATACCGGCTCTGCGGCGATTGCAGGCTGTCAGCGCTGCGAGAACATCGATATCTTTATTTTGCACCCCCACAACAGGGTCTCTGATGTGCAGCGTCGGCAAATGACGACTCTCAGTGGGCCTACGATTCACAACCTGGCGATCGAAGGTAATTTTGATGATTGCCAGGCGATGGTCAAAGCAAGTTTTCGGGATCAAAGCTTTCTACCCGATGGCCGCAGCCTTGTAGCGGTTAACTCGATTAACTGGGCGCGCATCATGGCTCAGATCGTGTATTACTTTTATGCGGGGCTCGCTTTGGGCGCTCCGCATCGCGCAGCAGCTTACTCGGTGCCAACGGGCAACTTCGGCGACATTTTCGCTGGTTATCTCGCTGCAAAAATGGGATTGCCCATTGCCCAACTGATGATCGCCACCAACCGAAACGATGTGTTGCATCGTTTGTTGAGCAGTGGTGACTATGCGCGTCAGGCTCTGGAGCACACCTTGTCGCCGAGTATGGATATTACAGTGTCGAGCAACTTTGAGCGTCTGATGTTTGATCTTTATGATCGGGATCCGTCGGCAATTGCTGCGCTTATGGCGGCGTTTGACGATGGTGATATCGCTCTTTCAGAGGCGGCAATGTCCAATGCCCGAGCGATGTTTGCAAGTCACCGGGTTGATGATGCCGAAACGCTGGCATGTATTTCCAATGTCTGGGAGAAGACTGGATATCTCCTCGATCCGCACAGCGCCATTGGTTACGCTGCGGCTACGCTTGCCGATGCAAAGTCCGGTGTGCCCTGGGTGACCTTGGCGACGGCACATCCGGCCAAGTTTCCCGGCGCGATTGAGCGCTCTGGGGTGGCTGCTGTGCCAACGCTGCCGGCACATTTGTCAGATCTTTTTGATCTGGATGAACATTTTGATGTGCTTCCCAACGATATGGCTGAAGTACATCGATTTATGTCCGCGCACTTGGGCGCTTGATTGTCGCGCCCGACTCGCACTATTCGGCGGCGTGAGAGCGCCGGGGGCCATGGTCTTAGCGATTTGTCGCCCATTCTTGCACGCGTCTATGCCGCTCGAGGTGTCAGGGACTCCGAAGAGCTGAACCTCAGTCTCGCCGCACTTCATCCGCCCGAGTTGTTGGCAGGTCTTGATGCGGCGACCGAGCGCCTGCAGCGGGCTCTGGAGAAACAAGAGCGAATCCTCATCGTGGGAGATTTTGATGCTGATGGGGCAACGAGCACCGCCCTGGCAATCGCCGCTCTGCGCCAGTTTGGCGCTACAGCCGTTGATTATCTAGTGCCAAACCGCTTTGAATTTGGCTATGGACTGACTCCAGGTATCGTCGCTCTTGCAAAGGAAAAAAAACCCGATCTAATTGTCACGGTAGATAATGGCATTTCGTCTATTGATGGGGTTGCCGCTGCGAATGCTGCGGGAATCGAGGTTCTTATCACCGACCATCATCTTCCCGGTGAGCAGCTTCCTGACGCTGCAGTAATTGTGAACCCCAATCAGGCCGGTTGCCGCTTTCCGAGCAAAGCGCTGGCTGGGGTTGGGGTCATGTTTTATCTGCTCCTTGCGCTACGCACGCGACTGCGAGCCCAGGGCTGGTTTGTAACGCGGGATTTGGAGGAGCCACATCTGGGGTCCTTTCTTGACCTGGTGGCTCTTGGCACGGTGGCTGATGTGGTGCCTCTTGATCACAATAACCGCATTTTGGTGGAAGGTGGGCTACTGCGCATGCGCAGTGGTCGTGCCCGTCCGGGGATCGCTGCGCTGCTAAGCGTGGCCGGGCGAGACCCTTCGGTAGTAGTGGCGAGTGATCTGGGCTTTGCCGCAGGCCCCAGGCTCAATGCGGCGGGGCGACTTGATGATATGTCTCTGGGAATAGAGTGCCTGCTTTGCGAGGACCCCCGACAGGCGCGCAATATCGCATTGCAGTTGGATAGCATGAATCGAGAGCGCCAGCGCATTGAGCGTGGCATGGAGCAGGAAGCCCTTTTGGCATTGGCTGCCCTGGATTTGCGAGACAGCGATTTGCCTGCAGCATTGGTTCTCCATGACCCGGGTTGGCATCAGGGTGTGGTTGGTATTTTGGCCTCCCGGATCAAGGATCGATTTCATCGGCCGGTGATCGCCTTTGCGCGCAGTGATGAAGGAGAGCTAAAGGGTTCTGGCCGGGGAATCCCCGGCATGCACCTTCGAGATCTCCTGGATTTAGTGGCGACTCGGCACCCGGGTCTTATCGATCGTTTTGGCGGACATGCGATGGCGGCGGGGCTTTCTTTACCCGAAGCTCATTATGATGATTTTGCCCAGGCGTTCACCGACGCCGTCGAAACATCCGGCGGTTTAAACCTTGATCCCGTGATCGATAGTGACGGCGAATTGGCCTCCACTGACTTTGATCTTGCCACCGCCCAGATGCTCCGCAGCGCTGGTCCCTGGGGGCAGCTTTTCCCTGAGCCGTTATTCGACGGTGTCTTCGAGCTGCGTAGTCAGCGTATCGTTGGTGAGCGGCATCTCAAAATGAGTCTCGCCAAGCCAGGCGATGGCACGCCTTTGGAGGCGATTGCTTTTGGCGTGGATACCGAACGTTGGCCGGACCCTTCGGTGACTCAGGTGCGGTTGGCATATCGCCTGGACGTCAATCAATTTCGCGGTGAGCGTCGCCTGCAGCTGTTGGTGGAGCAAATCGAAGCTGCCTGAGGATGTCTCTTTGGGAGCTTGCAGGTTAGAATAACGCCCTTTTTTGAAGAGCTATTCCCATGCTGGAAATTAACCCCCTCATTCAAAGTCTCAAGGATATCGAGGCGCGTACTGACGTGCTTAGGGGGTATCTTTGACGTTGACCAACGTCGCGAACGTCTCTCAGAAGTAGAGCTGGAGCTCGCCGAACCCAGCGTTTGGGACGATCCTGAGCGAGCTCAGGAGCTTGGCCGTGAGCGTTCGTCTCTTGAGGCTATCGTAAGCTCTATCGATGCGCTGGATACCGGCGCTGCTGACACGCTCGATCTACTGGAGATGGCTTCAGAGGAAGATGACGAGGCGGCAGTGAGTGATCTCGAGCAGGAGATTCAGGAGCTGCTTAAAGTTTTGGAGAAGCTTGAGTTTCGCCGGATGTTCAATGGCGAGATGGATGCGAACAACGCCTTTCTTGATATCCAGTCTGGCTCTGGCGGGACCGAGGCCCAAGACTGGGCAGAGATGCTTCTGCGCATGTATCTTCGCTGGGGCGAGTCCCGGGGATTCAACACGGAGCTCATAGAGGCATCTGGCGGTGACGTTGCGGGGATCAAAAGCGCGACTATCAAGTTCACTGGCGAGTACGCCTTTGGGTGGCTGCGCACTGAGACAGGTGTGCATCGCCTTGTTCGAAAGTCGCCTTTCGATTCGGGTAATCGCCGGCATACGTCTTTTGCGTCGGTATTTGTAGCGCCAGAGATCGATGACAATATTGAAATCGAAATCAATCCAGCCGATCTTCGGGTAGATACTTACCGAGCCAGCGGTGCGGGCGGGCAGCACGTCAACAAGACCGACTCGGCGGTGCGTTTAACCCACAACCCCTCGGGGATCGTCGTGCAATGTCAGACAGAGCGATCGCAGCATCAGAACCGAGATAACGCGATGAAACTGCTCAGAGGCAAGCTGTATGAGATGGAGATTCTCAAACGCAATGCCGAGAAGCAGGTCATGGAAGACAATAAGGCCGACATTGGCTGGGGTAGCCAGATTCGCAGCTATGTTCTGGATGCTTCACGGATCAAGGACTTACGCACCAATGTAGAAACCAGTAATACTCAGGCGGTGCTTGACGGCGCCATCGATCAATTTATCGAAGCTTCGCTGAAGAGCGGTCTGTGACCGGAAAGAGACTATGAGTGACAAAGACAACAAAGTGGCGCCTGCACCTGAGGACGAGAACAAGCTGATCGCAGAGCGTCGCGGCAAGCTCGATGGTTTGCGCGAATTGGGCAACCCCTTTCCCAACGATTTTCGACGCACTGCCACAGCGGGACAGTTGCAGCAGGATTTCGCTGAACAAGAGAAGGCCGCTCTGGAGGAGCGCAACGAGGAGTTCGCGGTGGCAGGTCGCCTGATCCGCAATCGAGGCGCATTTTTGTTGATTCAGGATGGTGAGGGTCAGATCCAATTGTATGTGGATCGCAAAGGCCTCAGCCAAGAAACGCTTGCCAGCATCAAGAGCTGGGATCTTGGCGATATCGTCGCTGCCCGGGGGCCTTTGCACCGTTCCGGCAAAGGGGATTTGTACATCAATATGCAAGAGGCACGCTTGCTCACGAAAGCCCTCAGACCCCTGCCGGATAAGTATCACGGTCTTGCTGATCAAGAGCTAAGATACCGCCAACGCTACGTCGACCTGATTGTTAATGAGCGTTCTCGGGAAGTGTTTCGCATACGTTCGAGAGTAATCAGCTACATTCGAAAGTTTATGGATGCTAGGGATTTCATGGAAGTTGAAACCCCCATGATGCAACCGATTCCCGGTGGTGCGGCAGCAAAGCCGTTTGTGACACACCATAATGCGCTGGATCTAACCATGTATCTGCGTATCGCTCCGGAGTTGTATCTCAAGCGCCTGACGGTGGGCGGCTTCGAGCGCGTGTACGAAATCAATCGAAACTTTAGAAACGAGGGCTTGTCTACGCGACACAACCCCGAGTTCACCATGCTGGAATATTACTGGGCATATGCCGATTACCAGGATGCTATGGACCTGACAGAGAGCATGCTCCGAGGCCTCACCGAAGAGGTTTTGGGCTCCCAGCAGGTGGCTTACCAGGGACAGGTTTTCGATTTTTCAAAGCCTTTTGCTCGTATGACGGTTACCGAGGCGATTCTTGCCTACAATCCTTCACTCAGCCTGTCTGATATTTGCGAGCGTGAATTAGCTAAAAGCGTCGCCAAAGATTTAGGTATAGAAGTTCACAAAGCCTGGGGCCTTGGAAAAATTCAGATTGAAATTTTTGAAAAGACCGCTGAACACCGCCTGGAGCAGCCGACGTTTATTACCGCCTATCCTACGGAGGTATCCCCCTTGGCACGTCGTAATGATGACGATCCTTTTGTAACCGATCGCTTTGAGTTCTTCGTGGCCGGAAGGGAGCTCGCCAATGGTTTTAGTGAATTAAATGATGCCGAAGATCAGGCCCAGCGTTTTAAGGAGCAGGTGGAGCAGAAGGATGCAGGCGACGAAGAGGCCATGCACTTTGATGCGGACTATGTTCGAGCTCTGGAATACGGTATGCCGCCTACCGCCGGAGAGGGTATAGGTATTGATCGACTGGTGATGCTACTCACGGATTCTGCCTCTATCCGCGATGTGTTGCTGTTCCCCCATATGCGCCCGGAGTGATTTTCCATCGCGTGCTGGTGCTACACTCGGATAACGACCTATTACGAACTTAATGATATGTCTAAAAAGCTCATTATTCTTGCCTTAAGCGCAGTACTTGCGGCTTGCGCGGCCGCGCCCCCGGAGCCGGCTCCCCCGGAAGAGCGGTCGCCAGAAGACGTTAAGCTCACACTCAACTTGCCGGAAGAATCGGACAGCTGTGTTTGTCAGGCAGCGCCAGAGAACGACCGAACTTTTCTTGAGCGCGGCATGGAGACACTTGCCGATGGCGACTACATTGAATCTGTGCAGTACTTCCAGCGCTATCAGCGGCTCGAGCAAGCACCCATGGCGCAATGGGAAGGCGACCTCGCTATAGCCTATGTGAGTATGCTACCCAGTAGTCCTTTTTACGATGTGGATGCGGCGCTGCAAGCGTACACAGATCTCCAGTCTCGAGAGCCCGATGGCCACAAACATCACAGCATTGTACTGATGCAGCAGGCCCTAGAGTCCTTTGTGTTGATGGAGCGCCACATCTGGGATCTGGAAAGCCGGGCGGGGATGTTGCAGGAGGACCTCGATAAGCGGGAGCAGGCCCTCAAGCGTCTTCGGGAGTTAACTCTGGGCCAACCGGAAGACTGACGGTAAAGGTTGAGCCCTCACCGGGCTCGCTGGCGACGCGGATTTCACCGCCCATCAACGCGCAAAAATCCCGACAGATCGCCAGCCCTAATCCGGTTCCCCCATAGAGGTTACTGGTAGTATCTTCAGCTTGCACAAAAGCTTCAAAGACTAGCGCCTGTTGCTCCGTGGTCATGCCGATGCCGGTATCGCTCACCGCAATTTCTAACCGCTCAGTTGCCTGAGAAAATGATGCACTCACCTTGATGACACCCTGCTGGGTAAACTTGGCGGCGTTACTCAGCAGATTGACGATAATCTGGCGAAATTTCACCGCGTCATTGTTGATCGTGGGAAGACCACTAAAGTCCCCGCACTGCAATACATTGCCGTTTCTTCGCAGTAGCGGAGCCAGAGCATCTACGGCCATGGTGAGCGCTTCGCCTGGATGAAACTGTTCTCGCACCAGTGTCATTTTTCCTGTTTCAATTTTGGAAAGATCCAAAATATCGTCGATCAAACCGAGTAATTGGCGTCCCGAGAGCACTATCTTGTCGAGGTCATTCTGGTACTGATTACGGTCAATGGGCGTTTGATCATCCAATTCGTCATGCAGCATTTCGCTATAGCCTATGATGGCATTAAGCGGTGTTCTCAGTTCGTGACTAACGTTGGCCAGAAATCGTGACTTTGCTGCATTGGCTTCGTCTGCGCTGAGCTTGGCATCTTTTTCTTCATCAATGGCTCGCCTAAGCTTATCCGTCATGCTGTTGAATGCCGTCGCTAGATCACCCAGTTCCCCATCATCATCAATGTCTTCGATACGGTAGTCCAACTCTCCGGCGCCCAGGCGCTGAGTGCCGCGTTTTAGGCGTTTCAGATTGTCGTTGGTATAGCGAACCAAAAAGAAGCCCAGGGTCGCAGTCAGGAATATGGAAGCAATAAACCCCAGCACCGTTATGCGGTCGGTAAGCGCGATGGTGCGGTCGATAACGTTAGCACGTTGCACGGCGATAAAAGCCTGACGCTGCTCAAGTTCCTTCAGCCGTTGGCTGGCTTCGAGATAGGGGATAGGGTCATCAACATCGGACTGCCACTGGGGGTCGTTGTAGTTGTCGTAAAACGCCCGCCAGCGGCTCAACAGTCGTGCGCTGCTTTCGCGTAAAAGATTGAATTGCAAAGCGGTGACATCGCTACCCATGCCGCCGAGGGCTTCCACGGTGCTTCGTGTGGCAGCGATACTGTTTAAGGCACTGCGCTGATCTGCGTCAGCTAGCCGGTCATCAGTATTCTCCCGAAGTGTCGACAGAACGAGGATTTTCTGTCTCTGGTCTTCCAGTTGCTTGGCCAACTCCGTGGATAGCTGTCCGGCGGTGACTGCCTGTCGATAGGCCACCATACTTTCGCTTCGCGCGTAGCTACCCCAGAAATGCGTGCCGACGTTGATGGCGAACAGAATCAGAATCGTAAACAGCGAGAGTGTGAGGCGCCGGCGAAGACTCATCGTTCCAGTAACCGGGCGATTTTTTCTAGCAGAGCCGGGAAGTCCACAGGCTTGGTTGCATAATCATCACAACCTGCTTCCAACGCCCTGTCTCTGTCTTCTGACATAGCGTGTGCGGTGAGGGCAATAATAGGTGTGTCTGCCAGTTCCGGGTTTGCGCGTACCTGACGGCAGACAGACCATCCGTCGATCACCGGCAGGTTCATATCCAATAGCACTAGAGCCGGGCGTTCAGACTCAATGAGTGCGAGAGCTTTTGCGCCGTCTTCGGCTATCTGTGCATGAAAACCAGCACGCTTGAGCCGGCGGCTGAGCATGTCCCGATTGAGCTCGTTGTCTTCGACTAAAAGCAGTTGTTTCTCAGTCACAGGAGTTCACGCTCCAGCGGATGAACTACAAGGGGCTCGTCCAGTCCCGGGGCCTGTACTTCGCGACTTGGGCCTAAAGCGTAAGCGGCACCCAATGCCTGACGGGTGGAGTCGGCTATGAGTATCTCGCCGCGTTGCGCAACGTCCTCTATACGGGAGGTCACATTCATGGCATGTCCGACAAAGCCGTACTTGCTTCGACGCTCCGAGCCGATGTTACCGGCGATGACGTTGCCGGTATTCAAAGCGATGCCCATTTCGAGCTCCGGCAGGCCGTCTTTGCGATTTGCGACGTTGATTTCTGCCATTGCGGCCTGCATGGCCAGTGCACAGCGCGCGGCGCGATCCGGGTCATCATCGTGGCGCCGGGGGGCTCCAAAAACGGCGAGAATGGCATCGCCAAGAAACTCGTCGATAGTCCCGCCATACTCAAGAATGATGTCAGTCATCGCGCCCAGGTAGCGATTAAGCATGCTCACCACCCGGTCCGGTGGTAGTTGCTCGCTGATGGTTGTGAAGCCCCGGATATCGGACATCATGATCGTGACCTCCCTAAGGTCGCCGCCGAGCTCAAGGCCCTCAGGACGTTCGAGAATTTCAGTGACGATGTCATCCGAGAGATAGCGCCCGAAAGTCGCGCGAATGAAGCGCTCATTACGTTCCAGCTGATCTCGATACAACTGCTCACGATCGTGCCATTGTTTGCGTTCAATGCCGGCCTTGATTCTGGCCTGGAGCAAGACGGGATTAAACGGCTTGAACAGATAATCGTCTGCGCCCGCTTCAATGCACTCGATAATACCCTGCATGTCCTGTTCCCCGGAGATCATGATGACCGGGGTCGCACGCAGTTTGGGCTCTGCTTTTATACGCCGAAGTACCTCTCGGCCATCCATGCCGGGCATCATTCGGTCTAGTAGAACCACATCAACATCTGCGTTGGCGAGCATTTCCAGCGCCTCGGCGCCACCGGGGGCTGTAACTACAAAATGACCGCTGCGAGTCAGGTAGCGCGCCAATAATTCCCGGTTCTCTTCACGATCATCTACAGCGAGGATGAATCCTGGTTCGCCGGTCAGTCCGGCGATCTGTTCCACAGCCTCGGCGTTTCCTGTAGCGCCAGAAAGAGCGCTCTCGTTGGTGCCCTCAAGCACACTGGTAATGGCGCTTTGCAAGGCTGCTGTGGGTTCAGGGACGCTTTCGCCAAGCATCTCAGCATAGCCCCGCAGGGCCCCCGCTAGATTGCGCAGCTCATGAGTATCTTCGGTCTCCTGCTCAAGGAGTGGGGCTATATTGGCTGCGCAGGCGACAAGGGCAGACCAGTCCTGCTCGGCATCTTCATCGAGCTTGGGCAGGTCTGAAGAGGACAGCGCGCCAATCTCAAGGACCGCCGAGCGTAGCGCAGTGCGTATGCTCTGGGTCGAGGTTGCGGACTGCACGGCGATTTCGATCGCTTCAGCGTCGCCCAGATGGCTGTTATCACTCACGCGGGGCGCCCGTAAGTTGGCCGAGCATGTTGTGCATGCATATCAATGCCTGTCGTTCTCGTTTTGTCGAGTATAGCGACCGTGGCAATCTTCGGGGAAGAGAGTTCAACGTAGTAGATGCGCACTGTCGAAAATTTGAGGTAACATGAGCGTATCGCGAAAGCAGACAAGCACGGGTGGCCGAAGCGTAGTCCATGTTGCAGCAAGTAGAAATATTTCAGGGTCTCTCAGACGACGAGCTGACGGCGCTTGCCGATAGCAGTACTAGTCGGTCCTTCCCAAAGAACACTGTGGTCATTCATGAGAATGACCCGGCGGATTCGCTGTTCGTTATCGAAGCCGGAAAGGTGAAGGTTTACTGCAGCGACAAGAATGGCAAAGAGTTCATCATGAACACCCAGGGTGAGGGTGATTATTTTGGTGAACTTGCACTGCTGGACGACTCAACGCGATCAGCGTCCGTAAGGACGGTCGAAAAGTGCAATTTTTGCATCATTTATAAAGAAGACTTTAACCGAGTGCTTGAAGAGCACCCGAGCATTTCTCGCAAATTGATTGCTAATCTTGCGTCCCGGGTACGTAAATTGACGGCGGATGTTAAGAGTCTTGCACTGCAGGATGTTTATGGCCGGGTTGCGAATGTGCTGATGGATCTGTCCGAAGAGCGGGGCGACGGCACGCTATACATCGGTGAGAAGCTCACTCAGCAGGATATTGCTGACCGCGTCGGCGCATCTCGAGAGATGGTGGCGCGTATTCTGAAGGACCTCACCATTGGCGAGTACATTCGCTTCGAGGGCCGCCACATTATTATTAACACGCGATTGCCAGCCAAATACTGACCGAGCGGTGGTGAGGCGTCGTGGACGCCGTCTGTTTTTCTGCTCAGCCGCTTGGGCTTTTTCTGGCTTTTTACTGCTTACGCTTTTTTCTTTTTGCTGTCCTTCGCTCTCAGCGCTTCAACGCGCAACTCCAGACTGCCCGTGGCCAGCCGCGCGTAGAGCTTTTGCTGTGCCGTTACATCAGTACTGCTGCGTACAACCGCGCCTTGTTCATCACTGAGTATGGAGTAGCCGCGCTCTAAAATCGCCAGGGGGTTGAGACTTGCAAGCACCTGTTCCCTGCGCTCCAGCGCCTGCTTGGTCCAGGCAATTTTTTGCCCCATGGCGACTTTTAGAGCGCCTTGCTGCCGCTCCAGGCGCTCTTGGTGTTGCTCTATTCGGCGTCGTGGTGAATTCGCCTGCAAGCGCTCGCGAAGCACATGATGTTCTCGGCGAAGTTGGTCCAAACGAAGACGTATGGTCCGGTGCAATCGCCTCTCAAGGTCGTCAAGACGCTGAGACTGTTCGCGAAGTCGGTCACCGGGGTGTCTCAGGCGTACCCGCAGTTGCTTAAGCTGCAGGCTGGCGCGCTCCAGACGGTGCTGCATCGCCCGGCGAAGACGTCTGTGCGCCTGCTCCAGCTGTGCAAGTAACTCTTCTCGATCCTCACTGAGCAACTCCGCGGCTGCGCTGGGTGTAGGCGCTCGGGCATCGGCGGCGAAGTCGGCGATGGTGACATCCACCTCGTGGCCGACTCCGCACACCACGGGTAGCTCACTTGCAACGATTGCCCTGGCCAGCGCCTCGTCATTGAAAGCCCACAAATCTTCTAAAGAGCCTCCGCCGCGGGCCAAAATCACCGCGTCAAAGTCACAGTCATCCCTGGATAACGCGTATGTATTGGCGTCGAGCAAGGCCTGACAGATCTCCGGGGCAGCGTTTGCACCCTGAACAGATACCGGAAGCACTGTGACGCGTATTGCGGGGTTGCGTCGCGCCAGGACGTGAAGGATGTCCTGTAAAGCCGCGCCGGTGGGGGATGTTATGACTGCGAGATGCGCGGTAGAGCGGGGTAGGGGCTTCTTAATCGCGGCATCGAAGAGCCCTTCCTTGTGAAGTTGATTTCGAAGGGCTTCAAAACGCGCCTGCAGCGCCCCGGCGCCGGCGGGCTCCATGAACTCGCCTATCAGCTGAAATTCTCCGCGACCCTCGTACAAGGACACCCGCGCTCGCAATCGGACCTGATCACCGTTGCCAGGGTTAAACCGCAGCCGCTGATTGTAGTTTTTGAACATGGCGCAGCGAACCTGCGCCTTATCGTCCTTTAAAGTGAAATACCAGTGTCCGGAGGATGGGCGAGCGAGGTTCGATAGCTCGCCTTCGACCCATACATAGCTAAAGTGGCTCTCCAACAGGCTGCGTACCTGTCGATTGAGCTGACTGGGGGTGAGCGTAGTCGCGTCAGTCTCAGTCATGAAACGTTACAGCTTGTTACAACTATTTGCACTTGCTTGCCTCTGTGGTATTACGCCGAGGGCTCTAAGGTTTTATAATAGCGAGTTTACTTGACCAAACTGCGTCTGGAGGACACATTATGTTGCGTATCGATCAGGAAGCGCTGACTTTCGATGATGTACTCCTGCTGCCCGGTTATTCTGAGGTGGTGGCGACCGATGTTTCGCTTCAGACCCGGCTGACCAAAGAGATTAGCCTGAATCTGCCACTGGTGTCTGCCGCCATGGATACAGTCACCGAAGCCCGCCTAGCGATCGCGATGGCCCAAGAGGGCGGTATCGGCATCATCCATAAAAGTATGAGTATTGCCGAGCAGGCCGCGGAAGTTCTGCGCGTTAAAAAATACGAAAGCGGTGTTGTTAAAGACCCTATCACCATTCAGCAGGACGCCACGCTGGCTCAACTCATCGAATTGACCTCGGCAAACGGCATTTCTGGAGTGCCGGTTCTGGCTGGCGAGGATCTGGTGGGTATCGTGACGCGGCGCGATATGCGCTTTGAAACCGAGATGGATAAGCCTGTTGCATCACTGATGACACCCCGAGAGAAGCTTGTGACCGTCAATGAAGGTGCCGATTCGGCTGAGGTACAGCGGCTTCTGCATCAACATCGTATCGAGAAGATCCTGGTGGTGGATGACAAGTTTGATCTGCGGGGCATGATCACAGTGAAGGACTTCGATAAGGCCGAAAATTATCCCCGGGCCTGCAAAGACGGCTTTGGTCGGTTGCGTGTGGGTGCCTCAGTAGGTACCAGCGCAGATACGGACGAGCGCGTTGCTGCCCTGATTGAAGCCGGTGTGGACGTCCTGGTGGTCGATACAGCACATGGACACTCTCGCAACGTGTTGCAGCGAATTCGCATGATAAAGGCCGACTACCCAGGTGTTCAGATCATCGGCGGTAACATCGCGACCGGTGAGGCTGCCCTGGCTCTGGCCGAAGCTGGCGCTGATGCGGTAAAGGTGGGGATTGGACCTGGTTCCATTTGTACCACGCGAATTGTTACTGGTATTGGCGTACCTCAGGTTACGGCGATTGCCGACGCGGTGGCGGCACTAAAAGGCGCCTACGATATTCCGGTAATCGCCGATGGCGGTATTCGCTTTTCCGGCGATATTGCCAAAGCCATTGCTGCAGGTGCACATGCGGTGATGATGGGTAGCATGCTTGCCGGCACCGAAGAGGCGCCGGGCGAAGTCGAGCTCTATCAGGGGCGAACCTATAAATCGTATCGAGGTATGGGTTCCTTGGGGGCCATGGCCGGGAATCAGGGGTCTTCGGATCGCTATTTTCAGGACGCCAGTAAAGGTGCCGAGAAGCTGGTTCCCGAGGGTATCGAGGGCAGGGTGCCCTATAAGGGCTCCGCTACAGCGATTATTCATCAGCTTATGGGCGGCGTTCGCTCCTCGATGGGCTATACCGGTAGTCCGGATATAGAGACCATGCGCAGCCGACCGCGTTTTGTGCGCGTGACGGCGGCAGGTATGTCCGAGTCCCATGTTCACGATGTGTCGATTACCAAAGAAGCACCTAATTATCCCGTTAGTTAACTTCGTGCCTGAGGTCGCGGCCGTGGCTGCGACTGACCAGCGCGGGCCCTTTAAACAGCGAAGCTCTCTATGACTGATATTCATGCCAGCCGGATTCTGATTCTCGATTTTGGCTCCCAGTACACCCAGCTGATTGCACGACGCGTGCGCGAGGTTGGCGTGTATTCCGAGATACGCGCCTGGGACATCAGCGAAGCGGAGCTCCGGGAATTCGCCCCCAGTGGTGTGATTCTCTCTGGGGGGCCAGAGTCGGTTACCGCGGAGGGCTCGCCGCGAGCTCCCGATTGTCTGTTTGGCGGTGAGTGGCCACTGCTGGGAATTTGCTACGGCATGCAGACCATGGCTGCGCAGCTTGGCGGAGACGTAGAAGGTTCCGACACCAGCGAGTTCGGCTATGCGCAAATTCGCAGCGCTGGCGATAACGACCTGTTACACGATATCCGCGATCACATGACGGACCACGGTGACGGACTCCTGGATGTTTGGATGAGCCACGGTGACAAAGTCACTGCGCTGCCTAATGATTTCCGCTGTGTGGCATCCACTGATTCTTGCCCCATTGCGGCGATGGCGCACAACGAGCGCCCCTGGTTTGGTATTCAGTTTCACCCGGAGGTCACGCACACGCTACAGGGTACGCGTATCCTCCAGCGTTTTGTTATCGATATATGTGGCTGTGAAGCGCTGTGGACGCCTGCGCGCATCGTTGAAGACGCCATTGCTCGGGTAAAAGACACCGTAGGCGGTGATCATGTCCTCCTGGGGCTGTCCGGAGGTGTTGATTCGTCGGTAGTTGCCGCACTGTTGCATCGTGCTATCGGTGATCAACTGACTTGTGTGTTTGTCGACAATGGCTTGTTGCGACTGCACGAAGGCGATCAGGTCATGGAAATGTTCGCGCAAAACATGGGCGTGAAGGTGATTCGCAGCGATTCCGAGAAGTTGTTTCTCGATCGTCTCGCGGGTGAGAGTGACCCCGAGAAAAAACGCAAAATTATCGGCAACACCTTTATTGAGGTATTTGATCAAGAGGCATCGAGCATTGAAGGCGTACGCTGGCTTGCTCAAGGCACGATCTACCCGGATGTTATCGAATCTGCGGGTGCCAAAACGGGCAAAGCCCATGTCATAAAGTCTCATCACAACGTCGGCGGACTGCCCGAAGATATGGCGCTGTCATTGGTAGAACCGCTGCGCGAGCTCTTTAAAGATGAAGTGCGAAAAATCGGACTGGAATTGGGGCTGCCTCACGACATGGTGTTCAGACACCCATTCCCCGGTCCCGGTTTGGGCGTGCGCATATTAGGCGAAGTTCGTCATGCCTATGCAGAAATTCTCCGGCGCGCTGATGCTATTTATATTGAAGAACTGCATGCTTCGGGCTGGTATGAAAAAACCAGTCAGGCTTTTGCTGTTTTTCTGCCAGTAAAGTCTGTGGGCGTAGTGGGCGATGCGCGGCGTTACGAATATGTGATCGCGCTGCGTGCGGTAGAGACCGTGGACTTTATGACAGCCCGCTGGGCGCATCTGCCTTACGAGCTACTTGAAAAGGTTTCAAATCGCATCATCAATGAAATTAGCGGTGTGTCTCGAGTTACCTACGATATAAGCTCCAAACCGCCTGCCACTATCGAGTGGGAGTAAGTTAAGGTCACCTCGGCGTGCAGGTGCCTGCACGGTCGAGAAGACGCCGAGCACGATGTCACGCGCCGAGATAAATCCCCTGTGGTCATCCACAATAGGTAAATCCTTGTAAGCAGTTCATGCTCTTTGCTTGAGAGCTGAGATTTAAAGCTGAGTTGGGATGGTAACTCCTTCGCTTTGATAAGCGTGGCAAAAGAGTCAACAAAATCTCGACTTGTATTTCTGGCGTCTGAGTCTGTCTTGCGGGTTTGTGAGGCAAATTGGCGATCCACTTTTCCGATGCCCGAGCCGGAGTGAAATCATGTCTACCGGACAAGCCAATAATGAGAATACTCTGCAAGCAACGATTGAGGCACTTGTTCAACCGGGCAAAGGAATTCTTGCCGCAGACGAAAGCGAAAAAACGATCGCAAAAAGATTTCAGTCGGTGGGCGTTGGCTCCACTGTTGATAATCGACGGTGGTACCGTAGTTCGATAATTGCAGCCCCCGGTCTTGGTGACATAGTAAGCGGCATCATATTTTTTGAAGAAACGCTTACACAGCGTGCTGATGATGGCACGCTACTACCTGCTTTAGCGGCGCACAACGGCATTGTTGCTGGCGTAAAAGTCGATAAGGGAAAGTTGCCGCTGTCTGGCACGGTCGGCGATGAAATTACTCAGGGTCTGGATGGATTGGCCCATCGTCTTACCCAGTACCAAAGACATGGCGCGCGGTTTGCCAAGTGGCGTAATGTTTACCATGTCACCGCGACTTCGCCCAGTAGATTGGCCATTGCCAGCAATGCAGAAGTTTTGGCGCGTTACGCGGCGATCTGTCAGGCTCAGGGCATGGTACCTATCGTTGAGCCCGAGGTCCTTATGGATGGCGATCATTCTATCGACCGTTGCGCGGAGATTACTGAAGCCGTTGTTCATGAGGTTTTCCATGCATTGCACAGACATGGCGTCGCCCTGGAATACATGCTCCTCAAACCGAACATGGTTATTGCGGGCAAGGACCATCTGACGCCTTCAACGCCTGAGGAAGTAGCAACATACACGATTCGTTGCTTTCGGCGGGTTGTGCCGGCTGCCGTTCCCAGTATCAACTTTCTGTCGGGTGGGCAAACCCCGATTCAGGCTACAGCTAATCTGAACGCGCTAAATTCGCTCTCTAAACAACCATGGGCGTTGACCTTCTCTTTTGGGCGCGCGCTGCAGGAGCCGGCCTTGGACGCCTGGCGCGGTGATGCTGCCAATGAGGAGGCATTGCAGTCGGCATTAGTTCGCCGCGCGAAACTCAATGGTAAGGCGCTTTTGGGGGCCTACGAACAGAATATGGAGTTGCTCGATTAGGACCACTGTTGTTGTGGCTGCTCTTTACAATCCTATGGTGAATGTCCCAACTCGGGTGTTTGGATCGCGTATGTTAAATATCCATGATCAGTTTTATTATCGGGTAGGCAAAAATTGTTGTGTGTCGGAGTAATGTTTTATGACACGGGGAAAAGCTTAAGTACAAGACTATGGTTTTAATCCAGACCTCTTGGCAAAACGATCACCGGGATTGCGGTCTAGCCGTCGGGTGCTTAGCACATGGCGATTAATCAAAAGCGCAGCGAGATAGACGAAATGGAAGCGCTGCTGGCAAACCTGCCGGGTACCGTGTATCGCTGTGTAAACAACCGGGACTGGTCAATGGAGTACGCCAGCGCAGGCGTATATCGACTTTGTGGATATCCCGCGTCGGCGTTGCTTGAGGGACGTCCTGATTGGGGCGATATCATACATGTTGAGGACAGGGAGCGCACATGGCGAACTGTGCAAGAAGCAGTCGCTCAGGACAAATCTTTCGAGGTCTTTTACCGCATACAGACACCGAACGGGGCGCTGAGGTGGGTTTGTGATCGTGGTTGTCGAGTTTCCTCCAATCACGAGGTGTCTAGAATCGAGGGCTTTTTAATGGACTTTACACAGGAGCTGGAAGCGCAGGGACAGCTCCGTGCTCAGCAGGTGCAGCTTGCTGAGATAAATCGCCTGGAATCACTTAAAGAGATAATGACCGGTATTGCACACGAGATTAATCAGCCGCTGGCAGCCATATCCAGCTACGCCCAATCAGCTCTGCATTTTGTGGATATGGAAGAGTTTAAACGTGACCGCATCCAAGATGCGCTGATAAAGATCAAGGGGCAGACTCAGCGTGCGTCGGCCGTTGTCGAGCGTATTCGAGATCTTGCTCAGACCGGCTTACAGCGCAATGAACGCGTCGATTGCAATGCTCTATTAACGCGCATTCGCGACCTCATTGAACCAAGAGCTCGTATGAAACGAAATCATATCGGTCTTGATCTGACAGACGCTGATAGCAGTGTCTGGGGTGATCCAGTGCAGCTGGAACAGTTGATGCTCAATCTTGTGCGCAATGCCATGGATGCTACCGAGCGGCAGGCCGACTTTCAGCGCCCAGAGATTCTGTTGAGAACAAGTGTGGAAGATGGTCATGGGATTCGGCTTTCGGTGATCGACAGCGGTCGAGGGCTAAGCGCGGTGCAGGCCGAAGGACTGTTTAGGCCTTTTGGTACAGATCAAGGATCGCGGATCAAGCTGGGGCTTGCGGTGGCGCGTTCCATTGCTGAAGCGCATCACGGCCAGCTCAACTATTGTCAAAACCCTACGCAAGGAGCAACGTTTTACGTGACGCTTCCTCTGTGTAAAGGAAGAAAGTGATGCAGAAGACGACTGATAGTGCTCAGCGTGTGTTTGTTGTGGATGATGACCCCGATGTGCGTGACTCCCTTGGTATGCTGCTGGAGTCTGTCGACTTGCCGTATAGTCTCTACGCCACGGCTCAGGCATTTCTGGATGATGTGGAAAATGTTCCGGTGGGTTGTATCGTGCTGGATATACGAATGCCGGGGATGAGTGGGCTGGAGCTGCAAGAAGAGCTTCGTCACCGTGAGCTGCCGCTACCGATTATTTTTATTACCGGGCATGGCGACATCAGTATGGCGGTGAAAGCAATGCGGCTCGGGGCATTAGATTTTGTGACCAAGCCATACCATGAGCAAGCGCTACTCGATCGGATTCATGAGGCGCTTGCCCAGGACGCCAGCAACCGACAGCTGATGTACGACCACTATGAGCGAACAAAGCGAATTTCCTCACTTACGCCTCGCGAGCATCAGGTGTTTGAACGTGTGACAGATGGACTTGCCAACAAGGTGATAGCCTTTGATCTGACGGTCAGTGAGCGAACAGTCGAAGTTCATCGTGCCCAGGTAATGAAAAAGCTCGGAGTGCGTTCCGTGGCTGAACTGGTGCGTATACGTCTGGAGGCCGAGAGGCCCTTGCATGAGCCTGTCACCGCTTCAGCGGATGCTCAATAGGCGCTACTGATTGACTAACCGGCGATGCACAGTCAGCGGGAGCTTACGCAAGATAGTCCATCCGTTACCCTCAATATCGGGACGCTTGAGTTCTTCGGCGAGCTCAGTGCGCTGCCCCAGAGTGAGAGAGTCGCGAAAATCGATTAGTTTCTCTAACAGTGTTTCTGTGAAATTCTCTCTGGATGTAAAGGCTGCATGTAGTGCTGCGACCAATTCATCAGGGTCGTTGTTGCCCATCACTAACTCCACAAAGTCATCATGAGAGTATTTTTTGGGTAAGGCATGTCTGCTCCGTTCGAGCCATGCGGTCAGCTCGTTGAGCTTCTCTTCACTATTTCTGTTTAAAACAAAATGCTCACGAAATCTTGTTAAGCCATCAGCCACCCGGTCTTCGTCACTTTGCAGAAACATCAGCATCCATCCTCTTTCCTGATCACGACATAGCAATGTAAACCAACGCTCTTGTAGGCAAGTATTGTGGATTACCCGTGGCTGCTTATGCACAGCGGCACTAAAAAATCAGGAAAACACTCATTTTCATGAGGAGACCGCGGACGCCCGGATGGTGTCTACAGACCGGCCAGTGGTGTTCAGATGTTTTCCGGGTTTCTTGCCAGGGCAAGGAGTTGTTCTGGATCGATGGGTTTGGTCAGTATTGCGCAGTTGCACAAATTGGCCGCTCGGATTTCATCGCCGGTCGTATCGCCGGTCAACAGAATTGATGGCAGTTGACTATCAGTGATCCTGCGGACTCTTTTAATCAGTTCGACACCGTTGTCTCCGGGCAGTTGGTAATCGAACAACAAGATGTCCGGCCTGGCACCTGCGTCAAGCTGTGCCATCGCGTCATCACCGCAGCGTGCGCTGTGCACTTTCGAACCGATGGATTCAAACAACATAGTTGTCGCATCGACGATGGCCGGATCATCATCAATCAACAGTATTGTGGGTGCGTTTACGGTGTTTCCTGAGTCCTTGATAATCGACTCTTCATGGCGCTCGTCGCTGTCCTGATATTGTTGGCTTTGACTGTCCAGGCTATCTACAAGAGCCCCTAGCGTACTCACGGATCGTTGCATTTCATCGGTCAGGCTCAGTAGCTGCGGGTCAGTCAATTCACGGGTAATGGCTGAGAGGCAGGAATCGAGGGAGTTCAGGGGTCGTCGGAGGTCGTCACTCGCCGATGCCAGGGCGGGGGAGTTGCCGTTTGTGGATGTACAAGCGGTGGTGCCGGCTCGATGGTGTGTATTATCCGTAGCTTCTGCGTTTTCTAGAGTTACAGATAAATTGTCAGTTGGTGGTTTGTCAAAAAGTGAAGATTTTTTAAGAGTCGCCTCTCGAATCACCGCAATGACAAAAGAGCCCTCATCGGATTGCACTGGACTGAGAGTGATCTCTATAGGTAATTCAAGCCCGTCCTTTCGTCGGCCATAGGGATTAAGTCCAATACCCATAACTTTTCGTGTTGCTGCATGCGCGTAGTGTTGCCGACGTTTGAGATGGTCATCGCGAAATCGTTTGGGAAGGAGTATATCCAGTGGTTGGTTAATGAGCTCATCGCGCGAGTAGGCAAATAGCGCCTCTATCTGCTGATTACAGAGCACGATTTTTCCTAGTTGATCCACCACGATCATGGCGTCTGGCGCGGCGTCCAGGAACTTCCGCGCAAGCAAGCCTTCACTAACTGTTGTCACCCGTACCGCTCACATCACAAGGCAATTACCTATCATTAAAACGGTAACGCTGACTGTAGGTAATGCGTGTAAGCCCGTACGTGTAGTTACTGACGTGTTACTGACGTATTACGGAGGTTTTACGCAAGGTCACAGTTTTCTGACATGCTGACCAGCTCAGGTAAGGAACGCGCCTGCATTTTCTCCATTAAGCGCGCTCGATACGTCTCAACAGTGCGGTGGCTGATGTTCAGTGTTTCGGCAATTGCTCGATTCGAGGTGTTGGCTGCCCCTGCGACCAATAGGCCCATGACCTCGCGCTCCCGTTCGCTCAGGCGCGCAAAGCGTGTTCGGACATCATCCCGTTTCTCCCTTGCAATGCGCTGTCGCCGATCCTGGTCCAGTGCTTCATCAATACGCTTTATCAGCAGAGATAATTCATAGGGCTTTTCCAGAAAGTCAACGGCGCCGTTGCGCATGGCGCGCGCTGCTATTGGTATATCGCCGTATGCCGTCAAAAATATGATGGGGATATCAAGGCCACTATCCAGCAGTCGATCCTGGAGCTCAAGTCCGGTCATGTTCGGCATAAGTAAATCGAGTAACAGGCATCCGGGGCGATCATTGTTCGGGGCATCGAGAAAATCCTCCGCCGAGGAAAAGCATTCGACATACAGTCCGCGCTCGCGAAGCGACACAGACAGTCCTTTGCGAATCGCAGCATCGTCGTCTACTACGAAAATTGTTGGCTCATCTATCATCGGTGATCATCTTCACTTGAAATAGGCAGCAAAAAGTGAAATCGCGCCCCCGTGCCTGTGGGTGAATCTACCCAGATTTTGCCCCCATGGCTTTGTATAATCGAGCGGCATATCCATAGGCCCATGCCCAGTCCCTCGGCCTTATTCGTCTGAAAGGGTTCAAAAAGATGCTCTCCACTGGCTTTGTCAATACCAGGACCTGTGTCTTCTACCGTTACCCGAACGCTGTGAGCCTTGTCGGTATCCAACTGGCTGCTAATTTCTATGCATCGTGGACGGCTGTCCACGGTCTGTAAGGCTTCTATGCTGTTTTTGGTTAGGTTTACCAATACCTGACTTATCTGAATGGGGTCTCCCCACACGGGCGGGAGCTCATCCGCCAGGTTCAGATGCACAGTCACATCGTGTTGCTCACCGTCCATGCGAATAAACTCAACCGCCTCTCTGACGATGCTGTTCATGTCAATTGACTCACGAATGGACTCTCTATGGCCGAGGAATCTTCGCAAATTATGAATAATTTTTCCGGCGCGTTGCGACTGCGCCGTTGCATCTTTGAGAGTCTGAAGCAGGTCTTCCTGCCGGGCGGGATCAAAGTCCCGTGCAATGGAAAGTGCCGCGTCACAAAAATGTACAATCGATGTAATAGGTTGATTCAACTCGTGAGCAAGCCCGGCGGCCATCTCACCGGCCGTGATAATTCGAGCTTCCAGGGCTATCTCTGCTTGCCTGGCTTGTCGTTCTGCCAGCTTTAATAACGTCAGATCGCGTTCAATAGTGGCCAGCGCGTAAGGATGCCCTTGCGTGTCCAGCAAAGGCGTGATGGCAACAGATACGCTTACAAGCTTGCCATCTTTGCGGCGCCTAAGCATTTCTGAGACGGCTGTTGTTTTACCGGCAAAGACGTTACTACGGATCATTTGTGAAGCGGCTTGTTCGCGGTCTGGTTCGATATCGCAGACTTGCATCCCTAATGCCTCTGCTTCGCTATAGCCATATAGAGTCTCTGCGCCGGTGTTCCATGCCAAAAATTGGCCATCGGCAGTCTGCACAGTGATTGCGTCGTTAGAGTGTTTTAACACCGCAGCCAAACGCTTGGCATCACGTGCATCTGCCAGAGACTCGCTTGCGTCAAAAATTGTAATAATGAGTCCCCGATCGCCGGCCGCGGTATTGATGGGTGTCAGGCGTATTAGGTAGCTTTTCTCGCCCAATTCGAGTTCTCGACTAACAGTTTTGCCAGTATTAATCGCTCTATGTAGTTCTTGCAGCAACGGGGTTAAATCCACAGCCCCACCAATCGCTATTAACGGCCTTCCGATGCTGTCTGGTATCAGGTCAAAAAACTCACAGCTGGCTGCTGAGTAACGTATGACCTGCATCTCGCTATCGAGTACGACGATTCCGGCCAGCGCCGAATTGAGAATGTTCTCGATATCCCGCTTGGCCGTCTCTAAAGCCTTCGATTGAACGCGCAGCTCTTCATTCGCGGTGCTGAGCTCTTCGTTGACGGATTGTGCCTCTTCATTTGTAGTCTGCAGTTCCTCATGCGCAGATTGAAGCTCTTCTGTAGTCGATTGATACTCTTCGTTAACGGACTGCAATTCCTCGTTAGAGGCTTCGAGTTGTTCAATATTAGTTTGCAAGTGATCGCGGGTGGCGGACAGTTCCTGCTCAAGCTCTCGAACGCGAAACGCCGCGTTGTCATCAACGGCAGTTTCGGCGCGGTATTCGGGCACTGCGCGAGCTTCAAAGAGAACGAGTGTTTGGCTCGAATGCCCGACGGCACTGGTGGTGGGAGTTGCTATCAATACCAATTCTGATTTGCCGGCCTTATCTACAAATATCACGGGTTTGCTGCGCACCGTGTCTTGTTCTCGTTGGGCTTTTTGTAAAGTTAAGCGCAGCTCAACGCGCAGGGGCAGAATTACCATGTCCAACAAATTTATACTGACATTGCCGTCTGGCAGTTTGATAAACCTGCTGAGGTCACCGTGCAGATGCAGCACGTTAAACCGCTGATCAATCAGCACGCCCGGCGGAGCGTACTTGTCAAAAACCAAATCTCGAATTCGCTCTTCCTGACGTCCGGCGTCACTCACGAATGTTTCTTTTTCTTGGGTCTTCGGTGTTCGTGGCTCTCGGCGCATCAGTACCGGAGGAAAACCCTCCAGATCTCGGCGTACAAAGACCTTGCCGCTTTCGTCAATGGTATCGAACAACTCAGCAAGTTTTCCGACACTTTCAGAAGGTCCGAGGACCAGGTAGGCGCCGGGGTTCAGAGCATAGTGAAAAGTACTGATGAGTCGTTCCTGGGTTGGGCGCTTAAAGTAAATCAATACATTTCGACAACTCACGAGATCTAAACGGCTAAAGGGTGGGTTGTGCAATAGATCGTGCTTTGCAAAAACCACCATGTCACGAATAGACGGAGAAACCTTATAGCTTCCATCCGTAGCAACAAAATACTTGTCTCTTAAAGCTGCAGGTACGTGCTGAAGCGTCGGTCTCAAGTAGACGCTTTTTCGTGCAACTTTGATGGCGTGCTCGTCTATATCGGTAGCAAAAATTTGCACCTCGCGTTTCTGGGCAGCATCGTCCAACTCTTCCGCCAGGAGTATGGCTACAGAAAACGCTTCCTCGCCGGTTGCACAGCCTGGTATCCAGATGCGGATGGACTCGTCGTTTTTCTTGCGGGCAATAATCGATCGAAGAATCCCACGAATGGTTTCGAAAGTTTTGGCGTCGCGAAAAAAATCGGTCACAGAAATAAGCGTATCCTGTAAAAGTAGCTCAGCCTCTGAATTCGATGTCTTGACCAGTTTCAGATAAGCGCCGAGGTCGGGTTGTTTGGTTACAATCCGTCGCCGCTCCATACGCCGCCTAAGTGTTGTTTCCTTGTACTGATCAAAGGCGAAGCCGGTTTTACGCACGAGCGTGCGGATCAATGCTTGAAATGCGTCGCTATCATTATCTGGAACCGGTTCTGAACGCTTGGACCATTCAAGAAGATAAGCCACCTCCTGACCGATCTTTTCTGGGGCGGTAATCACATCGGTGAGTCTTTCACGGATTATCGTCTGTGGCATATCAGGATATTCAGCTGATGCTGGTTCCTGGGCAATTGCCATGCCTTGCGCTGCCTTAATCGCGCGAACGCCCTGTAATCCGTCGCTTCCGGTGCCCGACAACACAATTGCGATCGCATTTTCACCATACTGATTAGCAACCGACAGAAACAGTTGGTCCACGCTATGTCGAGAACCCTGCAGGTGTTCGCTGGGTTGCAGTTGCACCATGCCATTCCTGAGGTTGACATCCATGCCGGCTGGAATGATATACAAGTAATCTGACGTTATTGCTTCACGGTTGCTTGCTGTCTTGACCTTGAGCGTGGTCACCCGTTGTAGGATCTGATCAAGCAAGCTGGGGTAGGCAGGGTCCGTATGCTGGACCAACACATAGGCGATCCCGAGTCCCACAGGCATCGTGGGCAGCATAAGCTTTAATGCCGCAAGTCCCCCAGCGGAGGCTCCGATTGCGACTACGTGAGTTGGCGCGCTGTTGTTGTTATTGGTCACTAATCGCTCATTATGTGTACATAAGCGACCGTTACTCAACAATGAATCGATTTAAACGTTGGCGGAGAGCCTGGTTTTCTGACTCCAGACGCTCTTTTTCGCGAAGTAAATCAATCAGCATCGCGGTGGCGACCCAATCCAGGTCCAGATCCTCGTGTAGGCGTATGGCTCTGCGAATCCAAACGAGTTGGCTTTCCTCAAACACCCATTCTTCAGTCATATGACCTGCCACTGGCATAGCAATCTCATGATCTACCGCGCTTACGATGATCGACTCGCTGATATCCTCGTATTCGCAAAGCTCTCGGATAGTGACGTGATAATTATCAGTGCTCATAGGGATGTCTCCCACTCGGCCCGGGGATCAAAGCGTGTATTGTCCGCCAGTTTTTGCCAGGCCTCTTTTGATTGTTGATCGTCCGCTGCAGGTACAACTATTTTTAACAGCGCATAGAGGTCGCCGCGGCCCCCGCGCTTGGGCAGCCCTTTGCTTTTAATACGCAATTTTTGTCCTGCCTGACTATTAGGTTTTATGGTGAGATTGATCTTGCCGTCCAGTGTGGGGACTGTGATCTTCGCACCGAGCACTGCTTCCCAAGGTGCGATTGGAAGGGTCAAGACGAGATTGTGGCCCTCTACATCAAAAAGCGGGTGGGGTACCAGATGTACATGAAGGTAGAGATCACCTGCCGGCGCGCCACCCGCGCCGGGTGCACCCTGACCTTTGACCCGAACACGAGCGCCATCAGTGGTGCCGGCGGGAATAGTTACGTTCAAAGACTTGCGATGTCTGCGAATTTGCTCGCCTTCGCGCACAGGAATTTCGTAGACGACCGGTTTTTTTGTATCAGCGAGTGTCTCTTCAAGAAAAATTGGCATGTCAATCTCAAGGTCCCGTCCGCGAATGCCAAAATCACTGCTGCGTGCATCTCCCGCGGAACGAAACCCGCCGCCAAACATGGAGTTAAAGAATTCCGAGAAGTCACCACCAAATGCCTCGCCGCCATCGCGTCCCCGTGACTCCCAGCCTGGGGGCGCTTGAAATCCACCATCAGCTCTGCCACCACCATATTCACGAAGCTCATCATACTCGGCGCGCCGTTCGGCACTTTTGAGTACTTCGTATGCTTCCGAAATAGCCTTGAATTCATTCTCTGCTTCGGGGCCAGGGTTGAGGTCAGGGTGGGTTTTACGTGCCAACTTTCGATAAGCCGCTTTTATCTCCTTGGAATCAGCCTTGGGGTCGACACCCAGTATCTTGTAGTAATCTTTGAATTCCATGCTGGACTTGTTCCTCCAAACCTCGATGTTTATCGCGCACGCTTAGGGCTATTCCGATAGACATGATGCAAGGTCATTAATCACCTTTACTCGCAATCCAGTGTATCGGGCTCGGGCAGCCAGGCAGCAGTAAGACTGCTATTTCCATATAGGTTGTTTCGCGAAGCCTCGCGTCTCGTCAATTCAAATCTCTTGGCGACGCTCCGTCAAGCAGCGTGGCAAGCTGACACCGTATATCTGTACTGTGGAAGTCGCATAGTCGACTGTGGTTCACCGCAGAGAGGACGATTCGAGTAAGAATTGGGTGACGCCCAGAGTGCTCGACTGAGCTTCGACCACTTTGACCATGACTACGACAGGTATAGACCTAGCCCATAGGGTCGGCATTTTCAGGGTCACTGGGAGCCTCCCTTAAGGAGCGTCCCGATGACACTAGTAATGTGAATGAAGATCCCTGACCTGGAATCGACTCAGCACTGAGGGGGTGTTCGAGTATCTGTGCGATGTGCTTGGCAATTGAAAGGCCAAGCCCGTTACCTTTGCGTCGGTTAGATGTCGGCTGTTCAAGTTGGTAATACTCGTCAAAAATCTTGCACAGTTTACTGTCCGGTATTCCGATGCCCGAGTCACGAACAACGATTTCGACGAGGTCGTCTTTATAGCGACACTCGATGGAAACCTCCCCGACATCGGTGAAGTTAATCGCATTGGACACCAGGTTTTCAATAATTCGCGTCAACAGCGATGGATCACTATGAACAACACAGTCTCCACCTGAGTAGCTCAGTCGCAGGCTCTTTTGCTCGGCCTGCTGCAGGTTGTCAGCGAGCACGCGGTCCATAACCTCCTGCAAGCAAAAGTCGCTTTTGTGTGGTGCGATCATTCCATGATCAATCACCGAGGTGTTGAGCAAGCTATCGAGTACTTCGCTCATGCTGTCAACGGACTGCCTCATTTTTGAGTTTATCTCGTGCAACTTTTGTCGGGTATCGTGATCCTCTTGTTCAAGATGGCGATCCATCACCGACAAGTAGAGGTTCAGTGACTGCAGAGGCTGGCGCAGGTCATGACTCGCTGCAGCCAGAAACCGGGTCTTTGCCGCTGTCGCAGATTCTGCAAGCCCGAATGCCTTTCGAAGCTCATCTGCGTAGGCCTGAGTTTGATTAGCTCGTTGTTCGGCCTTTTTTTGTGCTGATACATCATGACTTTCTGCCACCAAAAAATCGACCTGATCATCCACGCAACGCACAGGTCTGATAGAGAACTCGACGTTTCCATGACTACCATCGGGACGAGGATGGGTCGCCTCAAAGCGCACCGTGTCACCAGTGACTGCACGTTCAATAGCGCGTTTAAGTTGTTGCTGCAAAGGCTCTGAGTGGACCCACCAGTTGGTTTTCCAGTACTTCAGGCCTATTTCGTCTTCGTAGCGCAAGCCCGAATAGCGCAATGCCATCTTATTTACGTCCAACAAAGTACCGTCCAGGTCCACAATGCCTAAAAGCTGGTGGGTTTGTTGGAAGATCGCCCGAAACCGGTTCTCGCTCATAGCGGTTCGCTTGCTGATATCGCGCAGAACGCTAATGATCAGGGTCTTTTTATCTACGCTGATGGGACGTAGGCTAATGTCGAGCGGAAACTCTCGACCGTCTCTTGCTCTTCCACAAAGCGCGCGTCCACCGCCCAGCCGTCGGACCTGCCGGTTTTCTAAAAACGTCTGTCGATGATGTACATGCGCATTGCGAAAACGCTCGGGTAACAGCGCTTCGACATTTTTATGGGTAAGGCTCCCCTCGACGTACTCGAACAGCTGCTCAGCCAAGTGATTTGCCAGAAGGATTTTTCCATGGTCATCACTGATCACAATGGCATCTGGCATGGCGTCAAGCGTTTCGCGGTCCAACAGGTCCATCAGTTATTCGTCTCCTTTTGGAATGAGCCCACTTAGCAAGCTTAACAGGGCTTAGGTCTGTTTTTGTTCAGTTGCCCGCAAATCGCTTCTCTTCTCAATAACCTTGGTCCAAACCTTCCTGATTGCTCCGTAAGCGCCTAACCGTCGCGCTTAGCGGCCTCTGTGGAATTCCCCGTACAACTGCGGGAAGTACCAATGTCAGTACGCAGGTGTCAGGAGTAGTTTAAAAATCGTGGGTGATTGCATGCCGCGTTTATCAGGCGCGCTAATGCGCCAGTGCCGGTTTGAGCCGCGGGTCGGTTACTGCGTTTGCGTGGGCATGCAAATTGAACAGGGCGGATGCATTGCGCTGTATCAAACAATGTTATTTGGCACAGAAGAGGCTTATGTCATGAAGAAAATTCTTGTTTTGTTACCCATGCTCATTTTCTTGTTTGGATGTGAGGTGGATTCGCGGGGTTTCGTGCTTCCTGATGGCGATATTGCCCGTGGCAAACAGAGCTACAAGGATTTGGCCTGCAATCAGTGCCATAGCATCGCGGATGTGCCGTGGTTGGGTGCAGAGACTGAGGGTGACGTCCAGATTCCTCTGGGTGGAGCTGTGACGCGTTTAAAGACTTATGGCGAGCTTGTCACATCCGTCATTAATCCGTCGCATCGGATCGCGCGTTCCTATCTTGGCGCAATGGTTGCCGAGGACGGTGAGTCGAACATGCAACTGTATAACGATGTTATGACGGTTCAGCAGTTGGTCGACATCGTTGAGTTCTTACAGTCTGAATATGAAATGGTCGTCCCTGGACGTGTTTACCAGTACACACGATTTTAGCCGCAAAAACTTTGCCAATTCGAAGCGTGAGTTGACCTAAGACGCGCAAAACGCAAGCGATATTGACGAAGTCGTTCTGGTATTTAGCGGTTATTCAAGGGAATCATCATGATGGTTACGTTGAACCAAAGCCAAAAAATCATACTTTTCCTTGGTGTATCGCTAGCTCTTGTGGGGTGCGCTAGCTTTGACACCCATAGCGATTTCGATCCACAGATAACGTTTAGCGATTACCAGTACTTTACCTGGGCTGAGGATCGTCAATGGGTTCAGGCAAGAAATGTCGGCGACCACATTATTAGTGCACTGAATCTGCAGCGTATAGAAAACGCGATCGTCAATGAGTTAATGAGCAAAGGGTTTCAGAAAGCAGACAGGCGCGAGCAAGCTGATTTTTTAATTGCGTTTACTGTCGGTGTCCGAGATAAGTTGGATATCGATAGGTATCCCGTCGCTTATCAAGAACGGTGGGTCCGGCATTGGCCATACTATTGGGATTCGGTAACCGTGCATAGCTACGCAGAGGGAACACTGGCGATTGATGTATACGATAGAGTTTCGGGTCGTCCTGCGTGGCACGGCATAGCAAGTAAACGTATCACCAATGCGGATACGGAGCATGCCACTGAGTCGATTAGTGCAGCCGTCAACGCCATTTTGCGTAAATTTCCACCATCGAAACAATGATCGTTGGAACATCTAACCTAAGTGCAGCTATCAAAATGCGTCGACGGACCACAGCCTGCGCCATGGGAGTTAGTCATAAAAAATCACATGTTTTTTTTCGCCACCGCCGACCAAGCACTGGCGACGCAAAAGACTTCAAGAGCTGAAGACCTTGCCAGCCAAACTTACTGATGATCCCCGCTGGAAGACACCGTGGGCGCATGAGGCTGCTGAGCTTGCTGGCGCGCAGGGACTGAATTTAGAAAACGGGCTGTCAGATTTACAGGTGCTGCAACGGCGTCGAATCAGCGGGCCCAATGTCTTGCGTGAGACAAAACCCAGATCACGCATAGCCATGCTTTTTGCGCAATTTCGCAGTGTCGTTGTATTGCTTTTGTGCATTGCAGTAGGACTTTCGGCTGCAATGGGTGAGGTCGTTGAAGCCATGGCAATCGCCGCAGTAATTGCAATCAATGCACTCATTGGTTTCGTGACAGAGTGGAGAGCTACCCGGTCCATGGAGGCCTTGCGGCGCTTTGCGCGTAGCAAGGCAACAGTAGTCCGCAATGGGCATGCCAGCGGTGTGTTCGCCGCAGATCTGGTTCCCGGTGACATCGTCATGCTCAAAGCTGGTGATGCCGTTCCTGCAGACCTTCGCCTCGTGGATGTCGCCGATTTGCAGATAAACGAATCTGCGCTCACCGGCGAGTCGCTGCCTATACGCAAACACACCGAAGTCATTTCTGAGGCCGCAACGCTTCTTGAGCGAAGCAATATCGCTTACCGCGGAACCACCATAACTCGAGGCTCTGGTCGTGGTCTTGTCGTGGAAACCGGCATGCAGACCGAGTTCGGTCGAATTTTTGCACAAGTCAGCGCAGCAGAGCCACGGCAAACGCCGCTCGAAAAGCGTTTGGACGCCTTGGGTCAACGCTTGGCGTGGGCTGCGTTGGTAATGGCGCTGCTGTTGGCGATCGTCGGCGTTATCTCCGGTCGCGAACTATTCCTCGCTATCGAGGTCGCCATAGCTTTATGCATCGCAGCGATCCCGGAAGGTCTACCGGTTGTGGCCACCATCGCCCTTGCGCGGGGGATGTGGCGTATGGCGAGACGTAATGCGCTAATTACGCGCTTGTCAGCGGTAGAAACGCTGGGAGCAACCAGCATAATTCTTACCGATAAAACGGGAACCCTTACCGAGAGTCGCATGACGGTGACTCGTATATTGTTGTCCGATTCAGATGTTGTTCTGCAGGAAACTGCTGAGATTAACTCTGCCGAGCCGTTGGGGCAGCTGCTTCTAAACGCAGCGCTTTGTTGTAATGCGACGCTGGGTGAGGGTGATGATCCGGCGGCCAGCGCAACCGGTGATCCAACCGAGATCGCCTTGCTTGTCGCCGCAGCGCAGGCTGGCCTCGATCGGCCGGCGCTGCTTGACAAAATGCCACGGCAGCGTGAGGAGCCTTTTGATTCCAAAGGCAAGCGTATGGCGACGATACATCGAAGCGATGAGGGGGTTTTTGCTGCGGTAAAGGGCGCTCCCGAGGCCTTGCTACCCCTTTGCAATACAGAGCTGACGACAAGCGGTGAGAGGGCGCTGCAGGAGGCTGATCGCGCGCGATGGCTTACGCGAGCCGAAGCGCTTGCTTCGCTCGGTCTGCGGACCTTGGCTGTTGCGCAGTGCAAATTGAGTTCTGCTGAGGACTCTCCTTACGAAAATCTCCAGCTTTTGGGCATCCTGTCAATGGAAGACCCGGCACGCGAGGGTGTCCGGGAGGCGATTGAACACTGCCATCGCGCAGGTATGGAGGTGGTAATGGTTACCGGGGACCATCCTGCTACGGCGAGAAGCATTGCCTTGGAAACCGGTATTCTCAGTGCTCAGGATCCTGGTGAAGTTATTGTCGGAGCGCAGCTCCAGAAATTGCTTGAATCATCTACCAGCAATACTTTGTTAGATGCTCGGGTGTTCGCGCGGGTCACACCAGAACAGAAACTGTGTCTTATCGACCTGCACCAGAATGCGGGGCGCGTGGTGGCTATGACTGGCGATGGGGTCAACGACGCCCCAGCTCTCAAAAAAGCGGATATCGGTGTAGCCATGGGTATTCGTGGAACAGCCGTTGCGCGTGAGGCTGCAGCAATGGTGCTTCAGGATGATGAGTTCGGAACCATTGTTGCTGCTGTTGAGCATGGTCGGGCGATTTTCACAAATATCCGCAAGTTCGTGCTCTACCTTCTTTCATGCAATATCAGCGAGGTTCTCGTTGTTGTCATCGCGATGGTCGCGGGAGCGCCTCTGCCTCTGCTTCCGCTGCAAATACTTTTTCTTAATCTAGTGACTGATGTTTTTCCAGCGTTGGCTTTGGGTGTTGGCAGTGGCCCTCCGGGAGCTATGTTAGAGCCTCCCAGACCTGCGTCAGAACGCATACTCATGCGTGTGCATTGGTTAATGATAATAGTTTATGGAAGTTTGATTGCAGTATCAGTTCTGGGGGCCATGGCGATAGCGGTGCTATTTCTGGATTTCGGTACACAGCGGGCGGTTACAGTTTCCTTCCTTACATTGGCGCTTGGGCAAATGTGGCATGTGTTTAATATGCGCGACGACTCTGCTCGGTGGCTCAACAACGAGATTACTGGAAACCCATGGGTATGGGTGGCTTTGTTACTCTGTCTCATCCTTCTTGCTGCTGCTGTTTATCTGCCACCCTTGGCTTCGGTACTTTCGTTAAGCGCACCCGGTGCCAGCGGCTGGTTGCTTATTGTCACAGCGAGTTGTATCCCGGTGCTATTCGGTCCTGCTCTGAAACACGTCGCGCTGCGGCTGTCCAAGTCACTAAATCAATCCACCGACGAGCCATCAAGTGGCGCACAGCTTGCCCGATGAAAAAATCCAAGCCTAAGCCTAAGCAGCGCAATGCAACCCTCAGGCTTCATCGCCTCGCAATAGATACTTATCGCGAGAACGTTGCTTACCTGCATCGACAGTGCGAAATTTATCGAGCGGAAGGCTTTCAGGCGCTGTCCAAGGTAGAGGTCCATGGCAAAGATGGCGTTCGTATCATGGCCGTGCTCAACGTGGTCGATGACAGCGCGCTGGTACCGCTGGACGGTCTGGGGCTTTCGGAAGAGGCGTTTGCTGCGATGGGCCTCCAAGAGGGTTCTGCGGTAGAAATACGTCACGCGGAACCACCTGCATCCATGGATTCGGTGCGCCGAAAAATTGCAGGTGAGCGCCTGAGTCCTGCAGAGTTTCTGGCAATCGCACAGGATATAGCAGAGCGGCGCTACGCCAAGATGGAGATTGCTGCATTTCTGGTGTCTTCCGGGCAAACAGGGCTGGATCGGGACGAGATTGTGGCCCTCACCCGTGCCATGGTGGCTCAGGGCGAGCGCCTGAAATGGCATAGGGATCTGGTGGCCGATAAACACTGTATCGGTGGTATTCCCGGCAATCGCACTTCTATGTTGGTGGTGCCCATCGTGGCTGCACATGGAATGCTCATTCCCAAAACATCCAGCCGCGCCATCACATCGCCGTCTGGCACCGCAGACACGATGGAAGTTCTGGCAGAAGTACAGCTGTCGCGGGAACGGTTTCACGAGGTAATACGGCGCCACAACGGGGCGCTTATCTGGGGAGGCACGGCTAACCTGGCACCGGTTGACGATATTCTTATTTCCGTTGAGAGGCCCTTGGGAGTCGACTACCCGGGCCAGATGGTGGCATCTATCCTTTCAAAAAAAATGGCGGCTGGTTCGACACACCTGGTGATAGATATTCCGGTAGGTCCTAGCGCCAAAGTTCGTCGAATGCGCGACGCGCTGGCTTTGCGCAAACTCTTTGAATATGTGTCCGATGCCCTTGGATTGTTTGCTGAGGTTGTGGTGACCGACGGGCGTCAACCCATAGGCCGAGGCATCGGTCCGGTGTTGGAGGCGCGTGATGTGATGCAAGTATTGCAGAACGATCCCGATGCCCCGGCAGATTTGCGTCAAAAGTCCCTGCGACTAGCCGGCCGCGTTATTGAATTCGACCCGGACGTTCGCGGCGGCGACGGCTTTGTTATCGCCCGGGACATACTGGACTCTGGACGAGCACTGGCGGCTATGGAAAACGTGATCAAAGCGCAGGGACGGCGTGAGGAAGTACTTGTGCCCGGAAGTCTGGTGCAAGATGTCTGCGCAGAGAGCGCGGGCACTGTTATCGAAATCGACAATCTTCAGATGGCGCGTATAGCGCGGCAAGCCGGGGCTCCCATGGATAAAGGCGCAGGCGTAGACCTTTTAAGGAAGCTCGGTGATACGGTACGGGAGGGCGAGCCGCTATACCGCGTACATGCCTGCTTCGACGCGGATTTCCGGTTTGCCAACGACCTGATTGCGCAAGACTGCGGCTACCGTCTGGGCGCGGCGGAGCAGCTGGCAAAAACCTTCGCAGAATTCTGATGCTGCTTCTGGGCTTTCCCGAATCCGCAAAGCTGACGTCCGATATCGCCAACCGGCGGGACTGTGCGCACGCGCAGATAGAAATACATCGTTTTCCGGATGGCGAGAGCCGGGTGCGATTACCGGCGGAGCTTCCTCAGAACGTGGTGCTGTGTCGCAGTCTTGATCAACCCAATGACAAGCTGGTGGAGCTAATGTTGGCGGCGCGCTGCGCGCGAGACCTGGGGGCTCGACACATTACGCTGATCGCGCCCTATCTTTGTTACATGCGCCAGGATATGGCGTTCAATCCGGGCGAGGCGGTTAGTCAGCAAATCGTAGGCGCTTTTCTGGCCAGTCTTGTCGACACACTGATTACAGCAGACCCACATTTGCACCGCGTCGCCACGTTGGAAGATGCAGTGCCGGCGTCCTCGGCGCACACTATTAGCGCCGCTGTGCGCATGGGAGAGTTTTTAAAAAGCCGAGGCGTAAAGCCGTTGTTGCTAGGACCTGATGAAGAGTCTATGCAATGGGTGCGCGTGGTTGCAGATATTGCAGGACTGGACTTCGTGGTCGCCACGAAGACGCGCCTCGGTGATCGCGATGTGCGGGTTGCGCTTCCGGCCGGGGATTACTCGGGTCGTGAGTTGGTGCTGATAGACGATGTAGCGAGTAGCGGGCATACCTTGATTGAGGCTGCGGGTGCGCTTTTTGCCGCTGGTGCGGCGCGCGTGGACGTATTGATTACCCATGCGCTATTCGCCGCTGATGCGCTTGGGAAACTGCGCGCAGTTGGTGTGCGCCAAATATGGAGTTCTGACAGTATTCCTCACTCAACGAATGCCTTTTCTCTGGCGGAGGATTTTTCCGAGGCGCTTGAACGAGTGTGAAAAAATTAGAACACGACGCTCTTTAGTCGCCCAGAATCAGAGGCTCTGACTTGGCAATAGGCTCGGATGCCTTGGGTGCAACCCACTGACAGTTAGCCTGAAAAAGATCATTCACAATAAGCCCCAGGTCCCCGTAGGCGCGACTTCGCCTGGCATCGAGCAGGGCGTTGATACGACTGATACTGTCTCCTGTCTCCCAGGTGATGTGTCCGGTGAGCAGGACGAATGCCTTTTGAGTCAGTACTGCGCCTTCGACCCCAATATCCCGCGGTTCCACAGTGCGGAAGCTGAGCAGATCGTGCTCAGCCAGCCATACAAAGGTTTCGAAGCAGGCCTGGGATCGACGATCAGGAAGGCCGGTCATATCCCACTTTATCGGCCCCGTAATATCCTCTACTAACAGCAGGTAGCGCACCGGAAAAGCCGAGTAAAGCGCACAAAAAACCTCTGCGCAGCTGTAATGAAAGTCGTCGATGTGGGTGGTTCTCATAAGTGTGCGTCGTTACTTTCGCTGCTGGTGATGACGTTCATTGCAGGCAGGGACCTTGAGTGACTGTGGCAGGGATCAACGATGGCTAATCTTACCGCTTCTGCGGTAATTGGAAAGTCGTTGATTGGTAGTGGATATAGACCACACCGACACTCTTGCTGTCTGCTAGTCTGCTAACATCGCCTCATGCTGAATCACCCAGAAAATCGTCTGCGGCGCGATATCGGTAGCTTTGGTGCAGCGTTTCTTGTGCTTAATGCTCTGATCGGCGCCGGAATCTTTGCGCTTCCCGGTAAAGTCGCGGTGAACGCCGGATTGCTCAGTCCGTGGTTGTTTCTTGTAGTGGGTGCCTTGTTTCTTACGGTTGTTCTTACATTCGCTGAATTGGCCAGTTACTACGACGAGACCGGTGGCCCCGTTTTGTACGCCACGGAGGCCTTTGGTCCGCTTGCGGGCTTTGGTACTGGCTGGCTTTTGTTCTTGGCAAGAACGACTTCTTTTGCGGCTAACGCGACGGTCATGGCTGCATACCTGGGCTCCTTGTTCGAGGTGCTGGCGGGAGAGTTGCCCCGCGCGATCATTATTACCACTGTGGCGGTGGGACTTACCTGGGCAAATATTGTAGGTGTACGTAATGGCGTGCGCGCTATGGGTATCTTTACAGTGCTCAAGGTGACGCCGTTACTGATATTGGTGCTGCTGGGGCTGCAATATGTATCGCAAAGCACGCTTCTTCCTTCAGCAAGCCTACTCGTTGATGATTTGGGCAGTACAACGCTCTTGATGATCTATGCGTTCGTGGGTTTTGAAACCCTTGCAGTCACCGCGGGCGAGACCGCCCAGCCTCGTCGTACTCTGCCCCGGGTGTTGCTGGCAACGGTTGTTGCGACGGGTATTCTGTACTTCCTGATTGTGCTGGTGTTCGTGTCGGTAATAGAGCCCTTGCAGTACGATAAGGCAACGCTTGTTGATGTGGGTCGATCTCTCGCCGGGACCGCAGGCGCCTTTGCCATCACCCTCGCCGCAGTTTTTTCGATCGGCGGAAATCTGGCCGGCTCAATGCTCGCTGCCCCCAGGCTTGTTTTTTCCCTGGCTGAGAATCGCCAGTTGCCACCGTGGTTTGCCCATGTGCATCCCCGTTACGCGACGCCTGACCGTTGCATCATGCTGATGGGGATGCTCGCGTTGGCGCTCGCTTTGTCGGGGTCTTTTGTAAAGCTTGCGGTCGCCAGTTCTGTAGCTCGTCTTCTGGGCTACGTTATTTGTATCGCCTCGTTGCCAGCTATTCGCAACAATGTCACTAAAGCGGTCCGTAACGGTGCGTTTCGACTTAAGGGTGGATACCTCATCCCGGTTTTGGGGCTGGTCATTTGCCTGTGGTTGTTAATGCAGTCACAGGCAGAATCCTGGTTGGCGGTCTCGTTACTTCTGGTAGTGGGTGCGCTGTTTTACGCTTTCGAAAAACGCTTTGGTTTAGCGGGGCGTTAGGGGTGTCTGTTGTTTTGCTAGTGTCTGCGCGATGACCCTAAATGATGCCTTTATGTTGCGAGCGCTGGAGTTGGCACAGCAAGCCGCTGATGACGGTGAAGTCCCTGTGGGGGCGGTTGTCGTTGATGGTGGACGCATTATCGGCGAGGGTCGCAATGCACAGATAGGCTCTATGGATCCCACAGCGCATGCAGAAATTAACGCTTTGCGCGTCGCTGCTGCAACGCTTGCCAACTACCGAATGCCTGGCGCTACGCTGTATGTCACATTAGAGCCATGCAGTATGTGCTGTGGTGCTCTGGTGCATGCAAGAATTGAAACGCTGGTTTTTGCGGCACGGGAGCCTCGCGCGGGCGCCGTGGTGAGTGCCCGGAATCTGCTTGATGAGTCTGCGTTTAATCACCGTGTAGCCTGGGTAGAGGCTGTCGAGCATGCGCCGGCCAGCGCGACAATGCTACGCAGCTTCTTCCGAGAGCGACGCTAAGAGAGTTTCGCTTTGTATTCTTTGTTAATTTCGCCGGAGCCTGGGGGCAGCCAAATGTACTAAAGGGCTCTGAGTTTGAGGTTGCGTAGGAACTCCGGTACCAGAGGCTCCGCGTCTCTCGGTGCTTCCGGTCGTTCGGCACGGGCTGTCTGCCAGCGCAGGATGTTGTAGTAATGCCGAATGTTCTGAACATAGCGTACCGCCTCCAGTCCTCGGGCGTAGCCGTAACGCAGAGTTCTGTAGTGCTTGGGCTCTTCCAAAAGCGGCAAGGTATCCATGATGTCAGTCCACAAATGCGGATCACCGCCGCGACGCTCGGTAAGCACCCGCGCGTCCTCCAGATGCCCCATGCCTATGTTGTAAGCGGCAAGTGCGAGCCAACTGCGGTCGGGCTCCAGAATATCGTCGGGGAGGCGCCGGCGCAGTTTCTTAAAGTACCGAGCTCCGCCGCGAAGACTCTGTGCAGGATCCGTGCGGTCGTCCACGTCCATTTCTTCTGCCGTGGCCAGGGTCAACATCATCATGCCTCGAACACCGGTGCGCGATGTGGCCTTGGGATCCCAGTGAGACTCCTGATAACTGATCGCTGCGAGAAGCTCCCAGGGTATTTTTTGCTCCCGCGCCACAATTTCGATGAGTTGTTGGTAGCTGCTCAGGTCTCGGCGTACTTTGCCCACAAAAGTCTGTGAGTCGATTCGGGAAATGTCTTCGTCACGATCAAAGTAGCGACGTTCAATCTGAGCGATGCTCTCGTCTGTCAGGCGGCGATGTAAAAAGTCGTTGATTGTTTCCAGAAGCGATGTGTCTCTGACTGAACTGTGTAGGTACCAGACAATGTCTTCCTCCACTGCCAGGTCAAAAGCGACCTCGAGACGAGGCACAAGGTTTTGCTGAATAAAAAAGTCACGGGAGTCGACAATCGCTAAATCGCTGCGATCTTCATTAACCCGAGAGAGTAGTTCTCCCGTATCGCTACCCTCAACGCTTTCCCATTCGAGCCAATTCAGGCCTTCGTCCCTTAGTTTCTCCAGCAATTCCTCATGACTACTGTCAGCGAGCACAGCCAGGGTCTGACCGGCGAGGTCCTCAATTTTTCGCGGCTTTTTACGGCCCACTTTATAGACCACCTGCGGTATCTGCTTGGCATAGCTTTGGGAGCTGGCAAAGTGCTTGTTGCGTGCCTCGGTGAGTGTGAGGCCGGCGCCGGCAATATCCGCTTCGCCGCGCTCCAGGGCATTGAACAACTCGTCCAGCGAAAATGCCGTGGTAACCACCAGGTCGACTTCCAATTCTTCTGCCAGGAGAGAAGCCAGTTCGTATTCGAAACCCCGTGGGCCGGAGCGGCCTAAATAGTACGTGGTAGGGCTGTTGCGAGTAATAAACCTCAACTCTCCCCGCGTTTTTATCTCCTCAGACGTTTTGCTCTGATTATCACAGGCGCCCAGAAACAATGCCGGTAACAGCGCGAGGATATGTAGTAGATGTAAAGAGCGAGCCATCGTTTGATTGTAACCATCCTGAAACAGACCGAAAGACTTGCTTTTGGCTTAACGCCGCTTGGCCGTAGCGGTACAATTCGCGCCTTTGTTGCCATAACGAGACCACCTCCAATGCTAGTGATCCCCGGCGCATCGGCCCTGTCACCTTTTAGGCAGCAAGCGCTGGAGCAACGTTTGCGCGCGCAATGGCCCGACATTGCGGTTCTTCGCAGCGGATTCGTGCACCTCGTGGACGGCGAGCCACTGCCTGAGGCGCAGTCCTCACGCCTGCACGGTTTGCTTGCTCAGGCTGCGACCGATGACTTTTGCAGCCTTGAGTCTCTCGATAATGGCCGTTGGCTGTTCGTGTTGCCTCGCCCAGGCACCATCTCACCCTGGTCCAGTAAGGCCACGGATATTGCCCACGGCTGTGGCTTTGCCGGGGTTCGGCGCATCGAGAGAATCTGCGCCTATGAACTTGAAGGCGTCGAGCCGGGCTCAGCGGCCTGGCAGGCGGTGGCGTTGACGCTTCACGACCGTATGGTCGAATCCACGACGGACAGTCTCGGTGGTCTGCAGGGTTTGTTTTCGCAGCTCGCCCCCGCCGAGAGTTTGTTCGTGGATGTACTTGGCGAGGGTCGCGAAGCCTTGGAAAAGGCGAATCAAACGCTGGGTCTGGCACTGGCCGAAGACGAAGTGGACTATCTTTGCGAGAGTTTTGGCGGTCTCGGGCGGAACCCCCGGGATGTTGAGTTAATGATGTTCGCCCAGGCCAACTCCGAACACTGCCGCCATAAGATTTTTAATGCGAGTTGGACTATTGATGGCGATGAGCAGGCCAAGAGCCTCTTCGCAATGATCCGTAATACCCATGCGCATGCGCCCGATGGCGTGCTGTCCGCCTATTCGGATAATGCGGCCGTTGTCGCCGGGCACGAAGCGAGTCGTTTTACGCCGGCAGGTGATACCAGAGAGTACAGCGCTCAGTCTCAGCCGGTACATTTGTTAATGAAGGTAGAGACCCATAACCATCCTACGGCTATTGCGCCTTTCCCGGGTGCTGGCACCGGTGTGGGCGGCGAAATTCGCGACGAGGGTGCCGTGGGGCGCGGATCCAAGCCCAAAGCGGGACTTACGGGTTTCAGCGTATCCAATTTGCGTATTCCCAACTTGCCGGAGCCGTGGGAAAAGGACAATGGCAAGCCGTCCCGCATCGCTTCTGCACTGGACATCATGCTGGAGGCACCAATTGGTGGCGCGGCGTTTAACAATGAGTTTGGTCGTCCCAACATCTGCGGTTATTTTCGAAGCTATGAGCAGCGTATTGCCGGAGCTCCTGATGGACTATCTCTGCGGGGTTATCACAAACCGATCATGATCGCCGGAGGCTTTGGAAACATCGCCCCGGAGCACGTAGAAAAACCGGAATTCGCCCCAGGTGCCGCGCTTCTGGTATTGGGCGGCCCCGCGATGCTCATAGGGCTCGGCGGCGGGGCGGCTTCCAGTATGGCGAGTGCCGACGGTCAGGAATCTCTCGATTTTGCGTCGGTACAGCGACAAAACCCCGAGATGGAGCGTCGTTGTCAGGAGGTGATTGATCGTTGCTGGCAGCTGGCTGACAAGAATCCCATAGCGTTTATTCACGATGTCGGGGCCGGGGGGCTCTCCAATGCGCTGCCAGAACTCGTCAAAGACGGTGGTTGCGGTGGATTGTTCTCGTTGCGCGATGTGCCCTGTGATGATCCGGGTATGTCACCCCTGGAGATCTGGTGCAACGAGAGCCAGGAGCGTTATGTACTCGCCGTCGCCACAGATGATCTGCCGCAGTTTATGGCTATCTGTGAGCGCGAGCGCTGCCCCGTGGCAGTCGTGGGTGAGGCCATCGCAGACAAACAGCTTACCGTCAGCGATGTGCACTTTGATGACAAGCCTGTGGATATGCCCATGTCGGTGCTCTTTGGTAAGCCGCCGAAGATGCATCGTGAGGATCACCGGCGAGCGGCTCCGGCAATTCCCCTGTCCAGTGCGCCATCAGTGGACGAGGCGCTGCATCGCGTATTGGGGCTGCCGGCGGTGGCTAGCAAGCGTTTTTTAATAACTATCGGTGATCGTACGGTGACAGGCCTGGTCGCGCGGGATCAGATGGTAGGGCCCTGGCAGGTGCCGGTAGCCGATTGTGCGGTTTGCCTGGTGAGCTACGACTCCGATCAGGGAGAAGCAATGGCCATGGGCGAGCGCACGCCCACGGCGCTTCTGAGCAGTGCGGCGTCTGCCAGAATGGCAGTCACCGAGGCAATTACCAACATCTGCGCTGCACCGGTAGCGCGTATGAGTGACATTAGACTGTCTGCAAACTGGATGTGTGCAGCGGATACACCCGGCGAGGGCGCCGCGCTCTTTGATGCGGTTCACGCCATTGGCGAAGAGTTGTGCCCGGCCCTGGGTATCGCGATTCCTGTGGGCAAAGACTCCATGTCCATGCAAACCCGCTGGGCGCAAAATGGCAGCACCGAAACTGTCACCGCTCCTATGTCTTTAGTTGTGTCTGCGTTTGCACCGGTTGGAGACACTGCAAAAACCTTGACGCCGATGCTCAAGACCGAGCCAGAGTTGGTGTTGATGCTCGTGGACCTCGGTCGGAGCAAGGATCGGCTCGGGGCGTCAGCCTTGGCACAGGTTTATGGAGAGCTCGGAACCGAGCCTGCTGATCTGGATAGTCCCGCTGACCTTTTGGCCTTGTTTGACTTGTTGTTCTGGGGAAAAGAGCGTGGCGACGTCATCGCTTACCACGATCGTTCCGATGGTGGCTTGATAGTGAGCCTCGTAGAAATGGCCTTTGCTGGTCGCTGCGGCCTTGAGCTTGAGCTGCCCGAAGGTCGAGACGCGTTGTCCATGCTTTTTAATGAAGAGCCAGGCGTTCTTTTGCAGCTGCCAAAATCACAGCTGGCCGATTGGTCCGCTCAAGCTGAGCGACTGGGTATAGGTCAGTGCCTGCAGGTACTGGGACATGCCCGTGCCGATGAGCAGGTGAGAGTCTGGTCTGGGAGCGAACTGCTCATAGATACCATGCGCGGAGCGCTGGAGGAGCGCTGGAGTCAATGTAGTCATGCGCTGCAGCGGCTTCGCGATAATCCGGATTGTGCGGATGAAGAATTTGCGCGAATCAGTGCAGTGGACCCCGGTTTATCGACGCATGTGGGTTTTGATATTCATGAGGATATCGTCGGCTCAATGATTAATATCGGCGCCCGGCCCCGAGTGGCGGTTCTTCGAGAGCAGGGTGTGAATGGGCAGGTAGAGATGGCTGCTGCCTTTGATCGAGCAGGATTCACTGCGGTTGATGTGACCATGAGTGATCTGGTTGCCGGTGATGCACATCTTGCGGAATTTCATGGTCTTGTGGCCTGCGGAGGTTTTTCTTTCGGTGATGTGCTCGGTGCGGGCGAAGGCTGGGCAAAATCCATACTGTTCAATTCTCATTTAAGAGACAGTTTCAGCGAGTTTTTTGCCCAGCCTGAAAGTTTTACTCTGGGGGTCTGTAATGGCTGCCAGATGTTATCGGTACTACGAGAGTTGATTCCCGGGAGCGAGCACTGGCCCTGGTTTCGGCGCAATCGCTCGGAGCAGTTCGAGGCGCGGCTTTCTATGGTGGAAGTCGCTGACTCACCTTCGGTGTTTTTGAGTGGCATGGCCGGGTCTCGTCTGCCTATCGCCGTGGCACATGGCGAAGGACGAGCGGTGTTTGCCGATCCTGCCGCTCAGGAGCGCTGCGAGGCGGCGCAGCTGGTGGGGCTACGCTATATAGAGAACAGTGGCGAAATCGCACACCGCTACCCGGCAAACCCCAATGGGTCCCCCAATGGGATAACCGGGGTGTGCAGCGAGAATGGGCGGGTCACGATCATGATGCCGCATCCGGAGCGGGTAATTCGCCGACGTCAGTTCTCCTGGGCGCCGGATGATATGGCCAATGATTCACCCTGGCTGCGACTCTTTCAAAACGCGCGGAAGCATATCGGCTGAGAAATGCGCCGAGCGCGTCCAGACAGTTGTACCGTCAGCCCTTGAGCCTCAGCGGTCAGCGTCTATAATGCGCCACCTTTATTCTCGGGGGTTCCAGGCTCAAACGATGTTCGTTTGACGCAGCTCCCCACTACTGCAGACCATGGCATGCTCAATCGTTATCCAATTTGGAAATATCTGATCGTTTTGATCATTGTTCTTGGTGGTGCGCTCTATGCGGCACCGAACCTTTACGCGCCGGATCCAGCGCTGCAAGTCGCGGGGGAAAGCAGCGGGACAGTCATTGACGATCGCCTGTTGACGCGCGCTACAGATGCCCTCACAGAGGCGGGTATCGAGCACTTTGGCGAAGAGCTGGAGGCATCGGGGCGCAGTGCGCTTATCCGGCTTCGAGATCAGGATGTGCAGCTACGTGCCCAAGCGGTGGTGTCCCGTGCTTTAGGTGATGGCTATATCATCGCGTTAAACCTCGCAGAAACAACGCCCGAATGGCTCACAGGTCTTGGTGGGCAGCCCATGAAGCTTGGGCTTGATCTCTCCGGAGGCGTGCATTTTAAGCTGGAGGTGGATACTGTCGCGGCGGTTGAGCGTCGTATGGAGTACTACCTGAACGCTACAAAACGCGCGCTGCGAGAAGAGCGCGTTCGCGGTTTTGTCGGTCTGGATGGCGATAGGGCCGTTGTGGGGCGTTTTCGCTCCGAGGATCTTCGTGAGCAGGCCCGCAGTCTGATTGGCGACGCGTTCCCAGAGCTGCTCCTTGATCGTGTGGATGAAAACGATGAGTTCATGATCTTTGCGCGTATGACCGATCCAACCGTCGATGAAATCATCGATTATTCGGTTAGTCAGAACCTCACCACCTTGCGTAATCGTGTGAACGAGCTCGGCGTTTCGGAGCCCCTGGTGCAGCGCCAGGGCCGAAACCGGATTGTGGTGGAGTTGCCGGGTATCCAGGACACCGCAGAAGCAAAGCGGATTCTTGGCAAGGTTGCAAACCTCGAGTTTCGTTTGGTCGCGACGCCAGACGCCGCAGCGGCAGATCGACAGCGTTTTGAGTATCGCAGTGCTGATCGACAGGGCGCCACGGAGTACCTCGAGCGAGACATCATCATTACCGGTGAGCGGGTATCTAACGCACAGGCCAGTTTTGATCAAAATGGCATGCCGAATGTGCAAATCAGCCTGGACAGCGAAGGTGGCTCATTGATGTCCCGGGCTACCCGCAACAACGTGAAGCGGCGAATGGGCGTGCTGTTTATTGAGCGCAAGTACCGAACCCGTTACGAGATGGATGAAAATGGGCAGGAAGTTGCCATTAAGGTGCCCTACGACGAGAAAAAATTGCTCACGGCGCCGGTTATTCAAAGCGCTTTGGGTGCGCAGTTTCAGATTACAGGGCTGGATAATCCCCTGGAATCTTCAGAGCTTGCGTTGATGCTGCGCGCCGGAGCATTGGCTGCGCCCATCACCTTTGTCGAAGAGCGGACTGTGGGGCCATCTTTGGGCGCCGAGAATATTCGTCTGGGTGTTAAGTCTGTGCAGTATGGCCTGACGCTGGTTGTGCTGTTCATGATTTTTTACTACCGCGTGTTCGGCCTATGCGCAGTTACGGCACTGACCGCTAACCTTGTGCTCTTGGTAGCGATTATGTCGCTCCTTGGGGCAACGCTGACCCTGCCGGGTATTGCCGGTATTGTGTTGACCGTGGGTATGGCGGTAGATGCGAACGTACTCATTTTCTCGAGGATTCGAGAAGAGCTTGGCAATGGATTGTCGCCGCAGATGGCTATTCATTCAGGTTTTGAGCGCGCGGTGGCAACCATTCTTGATGCCAATATTACGACCCTGATTGTAGCCGTGATTCTTTACGCCGTGGGTACCGGACCGGTAAAAGGCTTCGCCGTAACATTGTCCGTCGGCATCATCACATCCATGTTTACGGCAATCATGGGTACTCGCTCTCTGGTGAATCTCATCTACGGCGGACGCCGGGTGGGCACGCTGTCCATTGGTAGTGTGCCCAAGATGGAGGAAGTCGCATGAAAACCATCAACTTTATGGGTAAGCGTCGGCTGGCAGCGGCATTTTCAGCGCTTCTGATCTTGACTGCGATTGGATCATTGGTCTTCAAGCAACTCAATTGGGGGCTCGACTTTACTGGTGGAACCCTGGTTGAAGTTCACTATGAAGAATCTGCGAATCTGAACGAAATTCGCAGCTCGCTGGCCGAATCTGGCTATGCCGGAGCAATCGTGGTGAGCTTTGGTACTGACAAAGATGTATTGATTCGCTTGCCCGATGGCTATTCGGACGCCCAGGGCACCGAAATGCTCCAAACGCTTCAAGCGTCATCTGGTGTGGGTGTTGAGCTTAGGCGCATCGAGTTTGTGGGACCTCAGGTAGGAGATGAGCTGCGGGAGCAGGGCGGTTTGGCGATGCTCCTGGCATTGGGTCTGGTGATGCTCTACATCGCTTTTCGCTTTCAGTTCAAGTTTGCTGTCGGTGCGGTGGTCGCCTTGATCCACGACGTTATCGTGACCCTTGGGTTCTTCTCCATCAGCGGTTTGGAATTTGACCTTACGGTTCTCGCAGCCTTACTTGCGGTGATCGGCTACTCCTTGAACGACACCATTGTTGTTTCGGATCGTATCCGGGAAAACTTTCGCAAGTTGCGTCGGGCGGACCCGCTGGAAGTGGTGAACATCTCTCTGAGCGAAACCCTGGGCCGGACTCTGGTTACGTCTTTGACCACTTTGCTGGTGTTGTTAGCTCTGGCTCTCTACGGCGGAGAGATGATCTTCGGCTTTGCCGTGGCCCTGCTTGTGGGCGTGATGATTGGTACTTACTCGTCAATCTATGTGGCGTCGAACGTGTTGCTCAGTATGGGTGTCAGTAAGGAAGATCTGATGATTCCCATCAAAGAAGGTGCCGAGCAGGACGACTTAATGCCCTGATCGGCCTTTGGTCGGTCAGCGCTGCTGCGAGCGCTGCGATTTTAGCCTCGCAGCCCTTTAGTCGCTTGTAGCACGGCCTTAAAGCACTTGGGATTGCCGCAGACAATGTCGCCGCTGTCTAAAAAGTTCTCCGCGCCGTCAAAGTCTCCAACAAGTCCGCCGGCTTCGCGCACGAGCAGGGCGCCAGCTGCCATATCCCACAGAGACAGGCCTTTCTCCCAGAATGCGTCCAGTCGCCCAGCGGCAACATAAGCCAGGTCAAGCGATGCAGCGCCTCCGCGGCGAATACCTGCGCATTGCCCGGCGAGTACCGCGAGACTCTCGGCGTAAGCGGGGAGACGGTCTTCATGATGTCCCTTGAAGGGAATACCTGTTCCCAGTAGTGCTCCGTCCAAAGAGGCCAGTTTGCTCACACGAATCCGATGTCCGTTGAGCTGCGCGCCGCGTCCACGAGAAGCTGTAAATTCCTCCCGGCGCACGGGATCGACTATGACCGCGTGTTCCAGGCGGCCTTGATAGATGCAGCCGATGGATACGGCGTAGTGGGGAATGCCCCGGATGAAGTTGGTTGTACCGTCCAGGGGGTCAATTACCCACAGGTAGTCGGCATCTTCCGGGCCGGTCCTGCCGGATTCTTCACCCAAAAAAGCGTGCTCAGGGTAGGCGCGTTGGAGCTGGCGAATGATTTCCTGTTCCGCAAGTTCATCGACATCCGACACGAAATCGTTAGCGCTCTTCTTGCGTACGCCAATACGCTCGAGGTCGTCAGATGCTCGCACTATAAGTTCGCCCGCTTTGCGCGCGGCGCGAAGTGCGATACTAGTCATCGGTTCCATGAAAAAAGACCTGCAGGCAGAGATTAAAAAGGCGCGCGAGTATATCAGAGGAGTGGGCCTTGCAGCGCACTGCTTTGTTACAATGCGCATTCTCTGTCCAAGCCTCAGATTAACTCATGAATGCCGACCAAATTCGGATCGTACTCGTTGAACCCAGTCACCCCGGCAATATAGGGGCCGTCGCCCGGGCGATGAAGACCATGGGCCTGGTAAAGCTGGTGCTGGTGGCGCCTGAGCAGTTCCCCGATCAACAGGCAACCTGGCGTGCCGTTTGGGCCAACGATGTTCTGGAGTCGGCAAGGGTCGTTGCAACCCTGGATGAAGCCATTGCCGACTGCGGCTTTGTTGTGGGCACCTGTGCTCGAGATCGGCGTCTTCCGTGGCCGGTGCTGGATCCCCGTCGTGCGGCGGAAGAAATGGCTGCCAAATCGCTGCAAGGAGAGGTGGCGATATTGTTTGGCCGCGAGGACAACGGTTTATCCAACGACGAACTGATGCGTTGCAATCTGCATCTGGCTATCCCTACGAGCAACGCCTACAGCTCTTTGAATCTTGCCATGGCGGTACAGATAGTCTGCTATGAGCTGCATATGCTCGAGGCCCAAGGGGGCTTGCCAGAGCGTAGTAACGAGCAATGGGACGAGCCTTTGGCCACCCAGGAAAACATCGAGCGCTTTTACGTGCATTTAGAAGAGACTATGAGTCAAATTGGGTTTCTCAATCCCGCAGCACCCCGGCAATTGATGCCGCGTCTGAGGCGCCTGTACAACCGGCTTGATATGGATGAGATGGAGCTGAACATATTGCGCGGCATACTCACAGAAACCCAGAAGCGCTGTGAGCCCGTGGACTGGAGTGAGCAAAACGGAGGTAAATCCTGATGCCCGCGCCCGTGTATTTCGACTACCTGTCTACAACACCGGTGGATCCGGCGGTCGCTGAGGCTATGACAGGGTGCCTCACGATGGATGGCACCTTTGGCAATCCTGCATCGCGTTCTCACCGGTTCGGCTGGGAGGCAGAAATGGCCGTGGAGACAGCCCGGCAGCAGATTGCTAGTTTGATCAACGCGGACCTGCGGGAGATTGCCTTTACCTCCGGGGCTACAGAATCAGACAACCTGGCGCTCAAAGGGGTGGTAGAGGCCGTGCGGGAGGCGGGGAACACCGAGCCACATATTGTGACATCGGCGATCGAGCACAAGGCAGTGCTGGACACCTGTAAGCACCTTGAGACCCAGGGCGTTTCGGTGACTTATTTGCACCCCGATGAGCACGGCCTTATTCAGCCGGCGGCGGTAGGCGAGGCGCTTCAGAGCAATAGCTGTCTTGTCAGTGTCATGCACGCTAATAACGAAATTGGCACGATCAACGATATTCAGGGCATCGCAGCTGTGTGCCGCAGTGCGGGTGTGCCACTGCATGTAGATGCCGCGCAGACCGTGGGTAAAATTCCGTTGGATGTTCAGGCTTTGGATATTGATCTTCTGTCGATGTCGGCGCACAAGTTCTACGGCCCCAAAGGCATTGGCGCTTTGTATCATCGCCGAAGCCCGAGAACTGCGGTGAAGGCCCAAATGCACGGCGGAGGGCACGAGCGGGGACTTCGGGCCGGCACGTTACCCACGCATCAAATTGTGGGTATGGGCGCTGCCGCGGCCATTGCCGAGGCGACTCTCGACGCAGAAGTGGCCCGTTTGAAGGCTCTTCGGCGGCAGTTGTGGTCTCTGGTTTCGGATATCGATGGCCTGACTATGAATGGCCATCTTGATCAGCGATTGCCCGGGGCTTTGAACATCAGTGTGGGCGATGTCGAGGGAGAGGCTTTATTGCTCTCTTTGCCCGAGTTCGCCCTGTCCACAGGCTCAGCCTGCACCTCGGCGAGCATGGAGCCATCCTATGTGTTGCGTGCACTGGGCTTGTCAGATGCCCTTGCCCACAGCTCTTTGCGGGTGAGTCTCGGTCGTTTTACCGAGCAAAACGATGTCTTGCTGTTCAGTGAGCGTCTTCACGAAGTGGTGCCGCGGCTCCGCCGGAATGCCGCCTGAGAAAATTGTCAGATTACTCAGCCACTTAAGTGCTGTTAAGTAGGGTGCTATAGGCCCGTAAAGTCCGTATAATCCCGCGCACTTTTTGGCCGTCAGCAAATGTGATTCACGATGCATGTTCTGACGGTATTCGATTGATCTTTATTAGTTCTGGAGAACTCACATGGCGGTGGAACGCACCCTTTCTATTATCAAGCCCGACGCAGTCGCTAAAAACCACATTGGCGAGATTTATACGCGTTTTGAAGGCGCTGGCCTGCGCATTGTTGCGTCAAAGATGCTGCGTCTGAGCGATGCGGTTGCTGGTGGTTTTTACGCTGAGCACCGTGAGCGTCCGTTTTTTCCGGCTCTTATTGAGTTTATGACCTCGGGTCCCGTGGTGGTTCAGGTGCTCGAAGGTGAGAATGCGGTGGCGACCAACCGTGATCTCATGGGAGCAACTAACCCTCAGGAAGCCGCAGCCGGCACCATTCGTGCGGATTTCGCGTCGTCTATTGACGCAAATGCCGTGCACGGTTCTGATTCTACGGACTCCGCCGCGCGAGAAATCGCCTACTTCTTCGCATTCAGCGAAGTTTGCGAGCGCGACTAGGACACAGTGCCCGAGCTTATTGCCAGCACCGAGCCCGCCGAGAGAGTTAATTTGCTCGGCATGAGTCGCAGTCAACTCGAGGAGTTTTTTCTCGGTTTGGGCGAGAAGCGCTTTCGCGCCCAGCAACTCATGAAGTGGATGCATCATCAGGGTGAGTGTGATTTTTCGGCAATGAGTAATCTGGGCAAGGCGCTTAGAGAGCGTTTGTCGGCGATTGCAGAAGTGCGTCCACCACCGGTGGAGTCACAGCATGACTCCAGTGACGGCACTCGGAAGTGGTTAGTGCGAGTAGAGGGTGGTGGTCTGGTAGAGACCGTGCTGATTCCCGATGGGAAGCGGGCGACGCTCTGTGTCTCGTCTCAGGTGGGCTGCAGTCTTGACTGCAGCTTTTGCTCCACAGGTAAACAAGGTTTTCAGCGCGACCTGACTGCCGCAGAGATTATTGGCCAGGTTTGGCTGGCCATTAACTCCTACGATGCGTTTCAGCCGGGTAATGGTCGGGTGGTGACTAATGTCGTCATGATGGGAATGGGAGAGCCCCTTCTCAACTTTGACAATGTGGTTACCGCTATGAATCTGATGATGGATGATCTGGGTTACGGAATCTCTAAACGTCGGGTGACCCTCAGCACTTCAGGCGTGGTACCAGCATTGGATAAGCTGGCAGAAGTGAGCGAAGCGAGCCTTGCCGTGTCGTTGCACGCGCCTAATGATGAGCTGCGTAACCAGCTGGTTCCGGTGAACCGTCGCTACCCGATTGCGCAGCTTCTCGAGAGTGCCAGACGCTATATTGATGCTCAAAAAGACAAAAAGCGGGTGGTCACCATCGAGTACACCCTCATGGCCGGGGTAAATGACCAGCCGGATCAAGCTCGAGAACTTGCCGTGTTGCTGGCTGACTTTCCCTGCAAGATTAATTTGATTCCTTTTAATCCTTTTCCGAATTCGGGTTATGAGCGTCCCAGTGGCAACGCGGTCTCGCGTTTTTGGCAAGTTCTGGTGGACGCCGGATTTGTGGTTACCGTGCGCACCACGCGCGGAGATGATATAGATGCAGCCTGTGGACAGCTTGTCGGTGATGTCGTGGATCGAACACGACGCAGCGCCAGGCATCGTCAGAATGCCGAAGCGGCTATGGAGTCAGGTGCATGATTCGCTCAATACCATTAATGGTTGCGATCACCCTAGCGGGATGCGTGACCGAAACGGAATCTGTTTTTACGGCCCCTCCATCGCCGCAAAAAGCGATGGAAACCCGTGTGTCACTGGCTCGCCAGTATATCGGCCAAGGAAACTGGGAGGATGCCAAGCGGAATCTGAAGAAGGCTGCAGAGCTTGATAGCAGCAACCCGGAGGTCTATGAGGCCTTTGCGTTGGTCTATCAAAGCACCGGGGAGTTTGAGTTAGCGGAAGAAAGCTTTCAGCTGGCCATCGACCTGGATAAGAACTTCTCCCGGGCAAGGAATAATTATGCGGCGTTCCTTTATAGTCAGGAGCGTTATCGCGAAGCAGAAGCTCAGCTTCGTGAGGTTGTAAAAGACTCGCTTTATAGCGCCAGACCCAGGGCCTTTTTGAATCTGGGCCTGTGCAGACTGAAACTGTTTGATGAAAGAGGAGCCGAAGAGGCTTTTCTTCGAACGCTCGCCATGCAGCCATCCAACACCACGGCTTTGCTGGAAGTCGCCCAGTTGCGGGTTGATGCGAATGATGGTCGCAACGCGAGCCTCTACTATGATAAGTACCGAGAGCTTGTGCGGCAGCAAAGCTCCCGGGGATTGTGGCTGGGGATTCGTCTGGCGCGCTTGACCGGTGATACCGATGCCGAGAGCAGCTACGCATTGGCCCTTAGAAATATTTACCCGGATTCACCGGATTACGAGGCTTATCGACGCTCCAGCAGCGGCGACAAGCAGAGTTAGTTTTGTGGGATTTTTGTCGAGTCGCCGGGCGACTTCGATAAACTGCTCAGGTGCTGCCCTCATAGGGGCGCTTCAAAGCAGATCAGCAGGAGAGTAGCAGTTATGAATAAGCACTCACCGATTAAACGACGAAAGAGTCGTCAAATTCATGTGGGTAACGTTGCCGTTGGCGGTGACGCTCCCATCAGTGTGCAGAGCATGACCAATACCGAAACCTGCGATGTCGCGGCAACGGTTGGTCAGATTGCTGCTCTGGAGGCCGCCGGTGCCGATATTGTGCGCGTGTCGGTGCCCAGTATGGAGGCCGCGGAGGCGTTTCGTGAGATTCGCGCCCAGTCAAACGTACCGCTGGTCGCCGACATCCACTTTGACCATCGCATAGCACTCAAAGTCGCTGAGTACGGTGTGGATTGTCTGCGCATCAATCCAGGCAATATCGGCCGGGACGACAAGGTTCGAGAGGTAATAGCTTCGGCCCGGGACAAGGGAATACCTATTCGAATCGGCGTGAACGCCGGGTCTATCGGTAAGGATCTGCAGCGTAAATACGGCGAACCCACAGCCGAGGCGCTGGTAGAATCTGCGATGCATCATGTTGATATCCTCGATAAGCACGACTATCCAGATTTTAAAGTCAGTGTAAAAGCCTCCGAGATATTTATGGCCGTGGATGCTTATCGTTTGCTGGCCAAAGAAATTGATCAGCCTTTGCATCTGGGCATTACCGAAGCAGGGGGACTTCGCGGAGGCACCGTTAAGTCAGCGATTGGTCTTGGAATGCTGCTTTACGAGGGTATCGGTGACACCATCCGAATCTCTTTGGCAGCAGACCCCGTTGAGGAGGTCAAAGTAGGCTTTGATATTCTCAAGAGTCTGAAGCTGCGCAGCAATGGCATTAACTTTATTGCCTGCCCGAGCTGTTCGCGACAGAATTTCGACGTAATCGGCACCATGAACGCGCTGGAATCGCGATTGGATGATATCCGCACTCCCATGGATGTGGCGGTCATCGGATGCATCGTCAACGGTCCCGGAGAGGCGCGGGAAGCCGATGTGGGTCTTACTGGCGCCACGCCGAGCAATTTGATCTATGTGGACGGCGAGCCCGACCATAAGGTGAGTAACTCGGACTTTGTGGACCACCTGGAAAGCGTGATTCGTGCCCGGGCGGCAAAGCTTGAGGACGAAAGAGCCGAAGCCGACGCCAAACTCATCGCTAGATCGGTGTCCTAACGTCGCCTTTTCAGCACTAGCCTTCTTACTTTACTGACAGGATCAACAGACCAGCATGGACGCACTGCGATCGATTCGCGGCATGAACGATATTCTGCCGACGGACGCGACTCATTGGCAGTTTTTGGAAAAAAGTGTCGCCGAGCTGCTTGAGCGCTACGGTTACGGTGAACTGCGCCTGCCACTTGTTGAGCCTACCGCCTTGTTTAGCCGCTCCATCGGTGAAGTGACGGACATCGTCGAGAAGGAGATGTACAGTTTTGAGGATCGCAATGGCGATAGCATGAGCTTGCGTCCCGAAGGTACGGCAGGCTGCGTGCGCGCGGCGATCCAGAATAATTTGATCGCCAATCCCTGCAGGCTTTGGTACAGCGGTCCCATGTTCCGCTACGAGCGTCCTCAGAAGGGGCGTCAACGGCAGTTTCACCAGATTGGCGCAGAGATTTTTGGCTACGCGACGCCGGATGCAGATGCAGAGTTGATTATCTTGTTGGCGCGCCTGTGGCGTATTCTCGGAATTGCGGATGCGGTCACGCTGGAAATCAACAGTATTGGCAGCTCTGAGGCGCGAGCTGCCTATCGCGCTGCGTTGGTGGCGTATTTGGAGCAGCATCAAGAAGCTCTGGATGAGGATAGCCAGCGCCGCTTGTTGAGCAACCCCCTGCGAATTCTGGATAGCAAAAATCCAGACACGCAGGCTCTGCTTAATGACGCGCCGGCTTTGGAAGAGTATCTGGACGAAGAATCCGTAGAACACTTTGCGACGCTACGGGCCTATCTTGATACTGCGGGCGTGAGCTATACCGTGAACCCACGGCTGGTGCGCGGGTTGGATTACTACAATAAAACCGTGTTCGAGTGGGTGACTGACAAGCTAGGGGCCCAGGGCACAGTGTGTGCCGGTGGGCGTTATGATGGACTCGTGCAACAGCTTGGCGGGCGTTCAACGCCAGGGGTTGGGTTCGCCATGGGTATGGAGCGTTTGTTATTGATGCTTGAGGCCTGTGGGAAGCTGCCTGATGCCAGATCGCCGGACATCTTCGTTGTTACCAGCGGTACGGATGCGCTTCACGCAGCAATAGCTGCAGTGGAGCAGTTGAGAGATGCACAACCGAGCTTAAGCATCGTGCAGCAACTCGGTGGTGGAAGTTTTCGTAGTCAGATGAAGAAAGCCGATCGCAGCGGCGCGACTCTTGCCCTTCTTTGGGGAGAAGACGAAGTGGCGGCTGGCGAAGTAACTGTTAAACCCTTACGTGATGGGCAGGAGCAACTGCGCTTGTCGGTAGCTTCTCTTGCAGAGACTATTCCATCGCTTTTACAACAACATACGCATTAAGCAGGAATTTGTACGTGGAAAGTTATCGTAGTGAAGAAGAACAAGTCGAAGCACTGAAGCGCTGGTGGAAGGAAAACGGTCGCAGCACCATGCTCGGTATCGCATTAGCGCTTGGTCTGGGTTTCGGTTGGCAAGCCTGGCAGAAAAACCAGGAGTTGGCGGCCCAGAACGCGTCAAATCTTTACCAGCAAATGCTTCAGGCCCTGTCTGCGGAAGAAGACCAGACCACGACCATTGGTCGCCAGATAGCGCAGGAACTAAAGGATAACCATCGCGGTACCGTTTATGCGCAGTTTGCAGCGCTGCATCTTGCTCGCCTTGCCGTGAATGATGGGCAGCCACAGGCTGCCGAGCAGGAGCTACGCTGGGCCCTGGCTATGGCCGATGGAAACGCCGACATACAGCAAGTCGCGCAGTTGCGTTTGGCTCGGATCCTCGCGTCGCTGGACAAGCACGACGAGGCGTTGGGCCTGTTAGAAGGCGCCAATTCGGATTTCGCAGCATCCTATGCCATTGCTCGAGGCGATATTTTACTGAGTCAGGGAATGGAGGCGGAGGCCTTTGCCGCTTACGAGAGCGCCATGGAGGCGATGGATGCATCTGCGCCGATACCTCAAACTTTGCAGGACAAGTTGGAGTACCTGGGTGCACGTCTGCAATCAGCGGTCGCGGAGGCTAGCTAAGGTGAGCTTCCTTCGACTTTCCGGCCTGCTGCTGCTTCTGGCGACGCTCACTGCGTGTGAGACCGTGTCGGACTTTTTTGAGATGGGTGATGACGAGGATCCGCAGCAGCCTGCCGAGCTACTCGATATCGAGCAGCAGCTTACTGTCCGCAAGTTGTGGTCTGTGGGCGTGGGTGACGGTCAAGGCGATGGGCTGTACAAGCTGCAACCGATTATCGACGGCGATGTTATTTACGCGGCAGCCGCGGAAGGCGAAGTGCGTGCCGTGGCGCGTAAGAATGGTTCCACGATCTGGCGTCAGGAGCTTGAGATTGGCTTGTCCGGTGGAGTCGGTCTTTATGAGGATTCCCTGTTTCTAGGGGGTAGCGACGGTTTGGTGATGCGCCTCGATGCGAACACCGGCGAGACCCTGTGGACGAGCGAGGTCAGCGGTGAGGTTCTAGCCGCGCCGCAGGGCAATGGCCGGGTTGTGGTAGCGCAGACCTATGACGGTCGGCTTTACGGCTTTGACTTCGAGACCGGAGAGCGCTTGTGGCGCTATGACAGCAGTGTACCTGTGTTGACTATCCGTGGGACCAGCACACCCATCATTGACGGTGCAGTAGTTTACGCAGGTTTCGCCAGTGGACGTGTCGCGGCTTTTGATGTGATGGATGGAACGATTCGTTGGGAGGCTCGTGTGGCGATTCCCCAGGGCCGGTCTGAAATCGAGAGAATTGTAGACGTGGACGGCACTATGGCTCTTGCTGGCACTGAGTTGTATGTGGCGAGTTATCAGGGTCGCATTGCTGCTTTGGATACTCGTACGGGACGTAAGATCTGGCAGCGCAATGTGTCTTCGTTCTACGGGGTCTCGCAGGGGTTTGGAAACGTCTATATCACGGAAGAAACAGGAACGATCACCGCGTTCTTACGTAACGGCCAGGGTGTGCGCTGGGAGCAGCCCGCGCTTGCCTGGCGAGGTTTATCCAAGCCGGTGCCCGTGAGCAGTTATCTGGCGGTAGAAGATTACGAAGGTTATCTGCATTTACTGTCACAGGTGGACGGTGAATTTTTGGCGCGGATTCGTCCAGACAGTGAAGGTGCTCGAGCTGACATGTTGGCGGACGGTAACGTGTTGTACGTATACACCAACGGCGGCAAGCTCATCGCCTATGACATTCGGGCGAGGTCCTGATCCGCGTGTTGCCGTCAATCGCATTAGTAGGGCGCCCGAATGTTGGTAAGTCGACGCTGTTTAATCAGCTCACGCGCTCCCGAGATGCACTGGTCGCAAACTTATCGGGTCTTACGCGCGATCGAAAGTACGGTGAGGGACGCAGCGAGGATCGTGCCTTTATTGTGATTGACACCGGCGGTGTCAGTGGCGATGAAGAGGGTATTGATGCGGCGATGGCGGAGCAGTCACTGCTCGCCATTGACGAAGCTGATGTTGTGCTGCTTCTGGTAGACGCAAAAGACGGTCTCAATCCCGTTGATGAGCAGCTGGTGCAGTATCTCCGCCAAAAGAGCCGTGACTTTCACCTTGTAGTCAACAAGATTGACGGTCGCGACCCTGATGTAGCTATAAGTGACTTCCATTCTCTGGGTATTGCTTCCATGCACGCTATTGCGGCGTCACATGGGCGTGGTGTGCGCCAGATGATTGAGGACGTGCTTCAAACAGTGCCTCTTCCTGAAGTAGACGAGGGCGCTGACGAAGAGCAGGGTGGTACCCGGGTGGCCGTGGTGGGTCGTCCCAACGTCGGTAAATCAACGCTGGTTAACCGTATTCTTGGCGAAGAGCGGGTTGTTGTTTACGACCAGCCAGGTACGACTCGCGACAGCGTCTATATAAATTTTTCTCGGGAAGGCCGGCCATACACCTTGATTGATACGGCTGGCGTGCGTCGGCGCAAAAACGTTCGCGAGGCGGTAGAGAAGTTTTCGATCATCAAGACCCTGAGTGCCATCAGCGATGCCAACGTAGTAGTGCTGCTGGTTGATGGCCAGGAGGGGTTGGTTGATCAGGATCTGCATCTCCTGGGCAACTGCCTTGAGGCTGGGCGAGCGCTGGTGCTGGCAGTGAACAAGTGGGATGGATTGGACGCGGATCAAAAAGACGCTATTCGGTCTGAACTGGATCGGCGTCTTAGATTTGTAGACTTTGCTGACATGCATTTTATTTCGGCGTTGCATGGCTCTGGCGTGGGCACATTGTTTGGGTCCATTGATGCGGCCTATACGGCGGCCATGCAGCCCATGGGTACGAGCCGTCTTACACGTATTCTTGAAGACGCAGTGTCGGATCATCCTCCGCCATTGGTTAATGGGCGGCGCATCAAGCTGCGTTACGCCCACGCTGGGGGCCGTAATCCACCACGGGTGGTCGTGCATGGAAACCAGACCGATAAGGTGCCCAGTAGCTATCAACGTTATCTGGAGAAAACCTTCAGTCGCTGCCTTGAGCTTACCGGCACGCCGCTGCGTATAGAGTTTCGTAGCAGTGACAACCCTTTTGCCGGGCAGCGCAACAAGCTCACCAATCGGCAGATCAACCGAAAACGGCGTTTGATGGCTCACGTGAAGCAGGCGAAGAAGAGCAAGCAGCAGAAAAAGCGCAAGTAAGAACACCTATGCAACGAACCGATCCGGATGTGCGGGAGCAAATTGACGCCTTCGTGGATGCTTTCTACGAGCGTATGCTTGCTGATCCGCTGCTCGCGCCGTTGTTTATCGAGGTGGCTCGGATTGAGCTTGCGGAGCATTTGCCCCGCATCAAAGCCTATTGGCGAAAGATGCTTTTGGGCGACAGCGAATACCAGCGGCATATGATGCGTAAGCACCGCGAAGTGGATGCACGCCAGGTGTTCGCCGACGAGCACTATCAACGCTGGTTGTTCCTCTTTGAAGAAACCCTCGCAAAACACCCTCTGGGAGTAAAAACAGACTCGGCTTCTGAGCTTGCGCGACGAGTTGCAGGGAATATGCGGCAGAATCTGAAGCGCTTTCGAGCCTAAATCTAATATTTATATTAAATTTACTCTGTAAATCATTGTTATATATAGCCTTATTAGTCTAAATTTCTGAAATTCGGGTCGCTTGCAGAAGCCCGTTTGGGTGCTATAGTCCACCATAACACCCACGGATATACGGATCAGAATCATGATTAGCCTACGCAAAGGAATGACTAGCTCGAGGTCCCGACGCATGCTTTTGCCTGCATTGGTCTTCTTTGCCTGTGCATCGCTTAGTGCAGCTGGCGGTGGCGCCATTGCGGCGCTGTGTCTGGTACCGGCAGGCCTGGTTATTGATGCTGCTCGCGGTGGTGATCGTAAGGATCCCGCGAAGGGGGTTCAGGATGCGTAAGTCATTTACAGCGACAGCTCTCTCGGGCTTGTTTGTCCTTACGCTGGTATCCCCTGGGCTACTTGCTGATGAAGAGACACGCCGTTTCGAGGGCTTGGAGTTCAACAAGGTTGTTGTTCTTGGTGCGGCTGAGGTGGAAGTGAGCCAAGGCGATGATATCGAACTGCAATTGCGGGGGCCGGCCAAGTACCTCGATCTGGAGCCCTTCTACGTCAAGAGCGACACTTTGGTGCTGGGTTCACGTAAGAGCTACGGCGGTACCAAGGGTAGCTCCAAAATCAAACAACTGGCCTTTCGCGTGGTGCTGCCTGAGCTTCGGGAGCTGAATGTCAAAGGGTCCGGCACAGTGTATGTAAAACCCTTCGATTTGAATTCGCCCGGCTTAAAGTCCGCGCCGATTATGGAGGTGGATGGTTCAGGGGAAATTAACGCCTTTGATTTGCGTGGCCGGGAGCTTGAGATTCGCGTCGAAGGTTCCGGTGAGTTTCGCGCTGTCAGTGTTGAGGTGGATGATCTGGAATGCGTTGTTGCAGGTAGCGGTAACTTGTTTCTTGAGACCGTCACAGCCAAGAGCGGTGAGTTCGTGGTCACAGGATCTGGCGATTTGCGGGTAACCGGAACCGGCTTTGTCGAAGAACTGGAGGCCACCGTCGTTGGATCCGGCGATATTCGCATGCAAGCGGTCCATAGCCGACGCGCAGAAACCAACATAGTGGGCTCGGGCTCGGCATCTATTGGCGAGGTCGAAGAGCAGCTAAATGCATCGATTCTGGGCAGTGGCGATGTTGTGTACAGCGGATCGCCTGAAGTTGACAGTGTTGAATTAGGCAGCGGGGAGGTTCGTCGCCGCGACTGAGTCGCGCGACGGAATCAACTATGGAGTGGACAGACGGACAACCGATTTACCGTCAGCTGCGCGATCTGGTTATCCAGCGTGTTATGGACGGCAGCTTTCCCGAGGGAGAGGCCATTCCATCAGTTCGCCAGGTAGCTACGGATTATCGAATCAACCATCTGACTGTTAGTAAGGCCTATCAGGAACTGGTGGAGATGGGTTTGCTGGAGACGCGTCGTGGCCTTGGAATGTTTGTGGCGTCAGGGGCTCGTGGCTCGCTGACAAATGATGAGCAGCAGCGATTCTTGGACGAGGAGCTTCCGGCCTTTGTTTCTCGAGTTCGGATGCTAGGCCTGGCGATGGATGAAGTGATTGAACAACTAATGATAGTGCAGGGGAATTTAAATGCAGACCATCATTGAGGCGCAGAATCTTCGGCGCAGCTTCGGTGATCTTCGCGCGGTTGATGGCGTGGATTTGTCGATTTCATCGGGCAATGTCATTGGTTTGATTGGTCCCAACGGAGCAGGCAAAACCACATTGTTGAAGGCTCTGCTGGGGCTGACGAGTTGCGAGGGTGATCTTTCGGTACTGGGGTTCTCTCCCGTTGCCGATCGCGGACGTATGATGGAAGAGGTCTGCTTTATTGCCGATACCGCAGTCTTACCGCGTTGGATGCGCGTGTATGAATTGCTGGACTACGTCACTGGTACGCACCGTCGCTTTAAGCGGGAGCAGGCGGAAGCCTTCCTGGCCACTACGGATATCGAACCTAAGCGGCGGGTGGGTGATCTCTCCAAGGGTATGACGGTGCAGCTGCATCTGGCTATCGTGATGGCGATTGATGCGCGACTGCTAATACTCGATGAGCCCACACTGGGGCTGGATATTCTGTTTCGCAAACGCTTTTACGAGCAGTTGATTAATGACTACTTTGATGGCGAGCGAACGATTCTTGTGTCTACCCATCAGGTCGAAGAAATTCAAAATATCCTGACGCATGTGATGTTTATGCATCACGGCAAACTTATTCTTCACGAGTCGATCATGGATATCGAAGAGCGTTTTTTCGAGGTGCATGCTCTGGGAGATGCCGTCGCGCGTGCCGAGGAGATGCCCTATATCGGCAAACGAAACATTCTTGGCGGCAAGGCCTTCATTTTTGAAGGCCTGGGTTCCGGGGGGCTCGCGGGGCTTGGCGAGTTAAGGACACCGTCGGTGTCAGACCTATTTGTTGCCAAGGTGGGGGGATAGAGCCATGGGAACCACCCAAACTTCGCAATTTATGACTTTGCTCCAGCGGGAGTTTCGAGAGTATAAGAACTCGCTGCTGTGGACGCCGGTGATCACTGCTGTAGTGCTTTGTGTCCTGATGCTTGGAAGTGTTGTGCTGGCCAACCGTATCAGCGTGGTGGGAGACACCATTCTTGAAGCGATGATGCGCAAGGGCAATGACAACGTAAACATCTCGATCTCCATCGGCGAAGATGGAGAGGAGGAGATTACCGTCGTGGAGGTGTCAAATCCTGTCGATGTGCCCGCGCCTCCTGCAGTTGCAAAGCCCCCGACCTACGAGGTCATTGTAGAGGAGGAGGGCGCTGAGGATCAGTGGAACTTCTCCAGGGAGTGGAGCTTTAATCCCAAGAGCGATAAAGCTGTTGCAGGCGATGACGGCGACGATGGGCTAGATGAGATGAGCGGGCGTGAGCTCAACGTAATGCTCAGTGTTGTGCATGGGATTCTGCTGCTCATATTGCTTCTCACTACTACGAATTACTTGCTCAGCTCTTTGTATGACGACCGCAAGGACCGCAGCGTGCTGTTCTGGCGTTCTATGCCTGTTACCGAGTGGCAGGTCGTGCTCTCCAAGTTCGTGGTCGCCCTGATAGCTGCGCCGCTGCTGTACATTGCCATAAGTCTGCTGCTACAGCTGAGCTACGTATTACTCATGATGTTGCTCGTTTGGCGCCTGGGCCAGGACCCCTTTGAGGTGGTGTTAAGCAATATTGATTTCATTGCCCTCATGGTAGATCCCATTAGCGGCTGGGTAATGACGGCGCTACTGATCGCACCGGTGTATGCCTGGTTGCTTTGCGCCTCGGCGCTTGCTCGTCGCTCACCATTTCTCATGGCGATTACGCCGATTATCGGCATATTTTTTGCTGAATGGTTGTTTTTTGGTACGGAGATCGTGGGCAATGCGGTGGGTCGGCACTTGCCGCATGTCTCTGACAGCACCGCTGTAGGCTTTTACTTGTTTGGCCCCGATTGGATGGCCCTTGACCTGCTCAGTGTGGCCGCGGGCCTGGTATTCGCCGGGGCCGCGCTGACAGCGGCGGTGTGGCTTCGAGAGCATCGCTGGGAGCTCAATTGAATTAGCGGTCGCTCCCGCCGCCTTAATTCATGAAATGAATATCACAAATAGAAAACATCGATTAGCTTGATAGTGGTCTGATGACCTAGACTCCTCCCCGTTGTTGATGCCGCCTTGGCGGCTGAACTTTTTGAACTTCATACAAGGGATGGGACTCATGACCTACCAACAGGAAATCCAGACGGCGGCGGACATTGTTTCTACCAATGGCGACAGCTGGAAAGACATCAATCCGGAGCACGCGGCGCGTATGCGTCTCCAGAACCGCTTTCAGACAGGCCTTGATATCGCGCGGTACACCGCAGCGATCATGCGCAAGGACATGGCGGAATACGATGCCGATACCGCGCAATACACGCAGTCGCTGGGTTGCTGGCACGGCTTTATCGGGCAGCAAAAGCTTATCGCGATCAAGAAGCACTTCGGTGATACCAACAAGCGTTATCTGTATCTGTCGGGTTGGATGATTGCAGCTTTGCGCAGCGAGTTTGGTCCGCTGCCTGATCAGTCCATGCACGAGAAGACGTCGGTCTCTGGATTGATTGAAGAGTTATACACGTTCTTGCGTCAGGCTGATGCACGGGAACTGGGTGGAATTTTCCGTGAGCTGGATGCTGCGCGCAAAGCCGGTGACGAGGTGGCTGCCAAGGCCATCGAGCAAAAGGTCGATAATTATCAGACACACGTAGTCCCCATCATTGCAGACATCGATGCCGGTTTTGGTAACGCAGAAGCGACTTACCTGCTGGCCAAGAAGATGATCGAGGCGGGCGCCTGTGCAATTCAGATCGAGAACCAGGTATCTGACGAAAAGCAGTGTGGTCATCAGGACGGCAAAGTAACTGTGCCTCATGAAGACTTCCTCGCGAAGATCCGCGCAGTGCGCTATGCGTTTCTTGAGCTTGGCGTAAACGATGGCATCATCGTTGCTCGTACAGACTCACTGGGTGCTGGCCTTACCAAGCAGATTGCCGTGACTCATGCGCCGGGCGACTTGGGTGATCAATACAACAGCTTTCTTGATTGCGATGAAATTGAGCCCTCAGAGCTCGCTAGCGGTGATGTGGTTATCAATCGCGAAGGCAAGCTTCTGCGTCCCAAGCGTCTGCCTTCCAATCTGTATCAGTTCCGCAAGGATACCGGTGTTGAGCGAGTGGTACTGGACTGCATCACATCACTGCAAAATGGCGCCGACCTTCTTTGGATTGAGACCGAGAAGCCGCATGTTGGCCAGATTGCCGAAATGGTAAATGAGATTCGCGAGACCGTGCCCAGCGCCAAGCTGGTGTATAACAACTCGCCGTCCTTTAACTGGACCTTGAACTTCCGACAGCAGGTATTTGATGCCTGGAGTGAAGCCGGCACAGATGTATCTGCTTACGATCGCGACAAGCTCATGGACGTCAGCTACGACGATACGGAGCTTGCAACCGAAGCTGACGAGCGTATTCGTACCTTCCAGGCTGATGCCGCACGCGAAGCCGGTATCTTTCACCACCTCATCACGCTGCCGACTTACCATACTGCGGCATTGTCGACTGACAACCTAGCCAAAGAGTACTTCGGCGAAGCAGGGATGCTGGGTTACGTGAAAGGTGTTCAGCGTCAGGAGATACGCCAGGGTATTGCCTGTGTGAAGCATCAGAACATGGCTGGTTCGGACATGGGCGATGACCACAAGGAATACTTCGCCGGTGATGCAGCGCTTAAGGCTGCTGGTGATGACAATACAATGAACCAGTTTGGCTAAGTCTGACTGCTTCTAGTGTCGAAAGCCCGGCTAGCGATAGTCGGGCTTTTTTGTGTCATTAGAGGTAACCGGGAGATGGTCCAGTGGCGCCGGCGTCTGACCCCATCGCGGTCACAGTGTTCTGTACCGACTGCGCAAGTTCTAGCTGATACATATTGGTGCGCTTCCACCAACAAAACAGGTTCACGAATGACTGATCGTTGCATATCTCATCAAGTGGCTTATTGAGGCGGGCGATTCGTACATCGACGTTATTAACTGTTTGAACCGAACTCATCCGACTTTGCTGGTGATTGGAGCATAGGCGGAAGGACTCTTCCTGGGGCAACGCGGTCTCCCAGCTAACTTCCCCTAACACTCAATGCAGTCCTTAAAACGGGCAAGAATCCTGTGCTGCCAACGACCTCTTCCGGCCAGGAGCGGACGAACAGCTATCGGCCTATCCCCATGTGTATCGGCTGGACTCCAGCCTCCAGTTCTTTGTTCACCCATAGCACGAACTCCGAACTAAACGCCGCTTGTGATTGCTGCCACCACTCTCTCATTCCGGCGTGTGAAAGACTTGATATACAAGACTGCTTGAATCCTGCGGTCAGGCGCGCGTCGATTGCTCCAAGGGCTTCCTGTGTATATACAGTCTCCACCCGCCGAAACAACATTGTCGCGATGGCCCCGAAAAGAAACCTTTCTTTCTCATCTAGCGCTTTGAGCCCCGAGGCGGCTTTGAGAAAGAGTGCGGCCATATCTGGGTTGGCGATAATCACTTCCCAGTTCTGAGCCATCACGTTGCTGACCTGTTGAAAGGTGGATGACTTTAGCGCTCTCGTATTCTGTTTGAGTTGAATTACCAAATAGATGAGCGTCACCATCACGGTGATCGCTCCAATCAACTCACCGGTTGCCCCGATCGCGTCCCAGTTCATCGTTGACTCCAGAGGCTGAATTGCTAAGCAGGGTATCTGCTATTAATTCGAGAGTCACCTTGGCTACGCCCACGAGGTATTCTTGCACGCTTTCGGGCATGCTGACGTATCCTTGGTCGGGACCAACATGAACGGCGATCACAATGATTAGATTTTTCTCCACTATTAGGTACCGGCTCATCGACGAGGGTAGGGCGAGCCAGTATCTCGGCTATGCGGCCGGTGAAGTTCTGCTGGTCATCCTCGGCATTCTCATCGCGCTGCAGATCAACAACTGGAACGAAACCCGCAAGGCCGTCGAAAACTCGCGGACACTGCTGTCGGAGTTCCGAAAGGATCTGGCGACGGATGTCGGCGGCATCGAGCGAGTCGTGTTACTGCTGCAAAAAAGTACCGAAATGGAGGCTGCTGTGCTGCGCGATGTGGACTACTCGCAAGCGGATGCGGAAATTCTTCGCCGAGTGTTCCTGACCACGGTTCATCAGGAATTCATCCAGGATAGAACGTTCAAGCAGCTGCAGAACTCGCCGAATCCGACCATGGCCGGCTTCCCGGAGCTTCAGAACCAATTGACTTACTACTACACCGACCAGCGATTCCTGATGGATTGGTATAATCGGCAGGAAGAAGATTTCCTCGGCGAGTTCGACACGCTCGACGTTCTGCGCCAAACCTTTGAGGTGCCGCTGCCCAACTTCCCTTTGCGCGTGTCCGAGAATGAGCAGAACGAAATCCTGATTGGGTATGCCCAGACGGTTGCAGGTAGGAACTTCGTCAAACAGAACTACTTGCGAAGAACGGCGATGATCGAAATCTTCGGTGGGGTCCGGGACGAGGCGAAGGCGCTGATCAGCCAGATCGATTCGCAATTGGATTCTGAAGACTGACTTTCCACGATAACAAGATCGCCGCTCTGGAATCCTGCGTTGTTCACAATTGATTAGTCGTAAGCACGATCCTTGCTGCGCGGACACCCGCAACGGTGACAGTGAATCACCGCTCTGGGTCGGAAGTGGTCATTGGCGTAATCAGGCTATCGATGGCCGCTTCTAGGCGAAAGCGGCCTCTGGCGATGTCGCTTAACACCTCAAGGCGGTCATTGTCTGAGCTAGAAATCCGGCGGTCTGCACGACAGTAATCGGCCAACTGCTGCCATTCGACGCTCGGTTTCGCAGTTGATCTTTAGGGGAGCCCTACACCCGTCATCGCCTGAACGCGGCTAAAATGTGGGTTTTTGAGGACGTAAATTTGAATTTGAGTCTACAAGCGCATGGCCATCCGATTACTTCTACCAAACCGACGGAAGTACTGCCTCATCGCCTACTCTGTACGTTCCTCTGGGTGTGTCTTGGTATTCTCTAGCACCACCTCTTTCGTTACTGAATCAAAGTAGTCCATCGTTCCGTTCGGGCTACGCTGAACTGATTCACTAATCAGCTCATTGAGTTCACGAGGGTTTGTATTGTTTGCAGCGTACCTTATCCACCACCCCCTCCCATAAATGCTTCCAAAAACGAAGGCCGCGTCACTTTCAACCCTCGTTCGCCACTCATTTCCTATCAGCCCCAGTTCGTGCAGCCGATACAGCGTCTTCCAGCTCTCTAGGTAGCTCCAAAGATACCCCTCTATCACTCGGCGCTCTTCTAGAGTTAAGTCAACAGGAGACCCCATTGATTTAGCCCAAATTGCAGCGGCGTTTTCCCCGATGAACGTTTGTTCCAACTGTACGTAAGAAAGCCCTTCCTCAAACAGCAGTTGTGTCTTCAATAGATCTGAATTTTGCTGCATCTGGACACCAACCAGTATCAACCCTGCAATTATTCCGACATTAGCACCGATGTCCAAAAAATCTTTGACTTTCATTATCAGTTCCCAACCTGTGCAGATAAGCGATGTTAGCTATGCTGGCACAGGATGATGCTTCTATAAACTCGGTTAGATTGGCTCAAAATTATTCAAGCCACCGGTCACCATGCTAGCCGCTTAAATATGGCTGCCGCTCTTCGCCTTACGCCTAAAGTCATTACCATTACAAAGAGTTCTAACCACCGGCGGATTCGGGTCGAAAGCGGACATCGGTGCAATCCTGCCAGAAAGGCTCAAAATAGGCGAAAGCGGTCGTGCTGGTAACTTCCGCTTCCACCTCAAAGCGGCCGGTGGCTGAAGGCTAAATCAGTTGGTTTTTAGCCGCGCAATCGGCCAAGCAAGAACGTTGCTCGGTTGCTCTTACATTTGGAGTATGGATGCTTGCTCCTACAGGATGGGAGGCGGTTGGATGCAGCGAATCCTGATACATTCGAAGTCAAACCTTCCTTGGCTGCGCGCAGCCGATATTGTGGACTTCTCAAAATGCTCAGATTTTTTCAACTCAATAGGTGGAAGCTACTGATGGATGCGGAAGCTGGTGTGCCGGTTGAACGCATCTCTCGCTATATGCGGTACGCCGTAGGCGAGATTCTTCTTGTCGTAACAGGAATTTTGATTGCGCTTTACATCAACAACTGGAACGAGCAGCGACAGCAGCTGGAACTCGAGATGCAATACTTACTTGCGCTCAAGGAGGAGTTTTCGAGCAACCTTGAACGCCTAGAGGGAATGAAGAGACGGAACCTATCGAACCTGGCTGCGGCTATCGAGATGGCAAAGCATACGGGCCCAGATCAGCCTGCTATCAGCGACGAGGAGTTTGCTGGTCTGTTCTTCGGTGCTCTGGACAACGAAGTACAATATCGACCCGGCACTGGAATCATCAACGAGGTAATTAGCTCCGGCAGCCTTAGCATAATCAGCAATCCTAGACTGAAGAAAGCTTTGGCGTCGCTAGATGGGATGATGCTTAAAGTCAGATTTCAAGAAAGCGAGGAAGTCGCGCCTGCAAGGCGTGCTCTTTTCGATTTAGCCGATAGTTCGGTCAGCTTGAGGCGAATGCGGGCAGACGTGCGTGGCGATCAGGTTGACCGCGGCAGGTTTCTCGATAGCAACCTTCGCTTGCTGCAGTCCAGAAAATTCGACAATCTCCTAAACAGGTTTATCGCCACCAGTCGGTATTTGGGGACTGACTACTACGCGCAGTTAGAGCAACAGATTCGTGAAATCATTCAGATAATTGACGAGCAGCTTTAGCTCTAGGGCAGCTCCGTGTCGGAAGTAGTCGTTGCGCCTAGTTGAAACCGAACGTCTCAAGGTAGGCGAAAGCGGTCTCTAGCAATGGCTCAAAACACCTCATAGCGGCCGGTCGCTAAAGGCGAAATGAGGTGGTTTTTAGGACCGCTTTCGGCTGCGAATTCAACTGATCAGTGCAACACCCTGTTATTTTCAATAAAACTGGGAGTGTTGCGATATGCCTCGAAGGATCAAGCGAAAGTACACCGATGAAGAGAGATCCAAAATTTGGGATCGATACAAAGTGGGTGATTCGGTTAAGTCGATTGCCCGATCACATCATCGAACCTCATCGTCTATTCATGGATACCTTTCGCGCACTGGCGGCATTCGTCCACCGGTAAGAAAACGACCTGATCGATCCCTTTCGCTGTCTGAACGAGAGGAGATCTCCAGAGGTATCGTTGCCGGGCTACCCATTAGAACGATCGCCAAAGATCTAGGACGCGCCCCTTCAACCATTAGCCGAGAGATCAACAGGAATGGCGGCGCAGACGAGTATCGAGCCACTCTCGCCGACAAGAATGCGTGGACTCGAGCGCTTCGACCCAAAGCCTGTAGACTGGTTTTGAACCGAACGCTTTGTCAGCAAGTCGAGACCAAGCTTCGGATCAAATGGTCGCCGCAGCAAATTGCAGGGTGGTTAAAGCGAGAGTATCCAGGAGACGATTGGAACCAGGTGTCGCACGAGACGATTTATCGCAGCCTCTTCATTCAGGCGCGTGGAGCACTGAAAAAGGAGCTTCAAGAATATCTGCGCTCGAAGCGCCATATCCGGCGGGCACGAACCTCTACCCTTAAAGATGACGGCCTCGGTGGGATTCCCGGTGCTATCTCCATCAGTGAGAGACCGGCTGGAGTAGAAGATCGCGCTGTTCCTGGTCATTGGGAAGGCGATCTTATCGAAGGCTCAAACAAGACCTGTGTAGCGACACTTGTTGAGCGCCACTCACGTTACGTGATGCTGGCAAAAATCGATAAGAAGAATAGTGAGACCGTTGTTAATGCGCTGATCAAGCAGTCCAGAAAGCTGCCGAGCGAGTTGTACAAGTCACTGACCTGGGACCGCGGATCAGAAATGACGAGGCATCTTCAATTCACGCTCGAGACGAATATCAAAGTCTACTTCTGTGATCCGAAGAGTCCATGGCAACGTGGCTCCAACGAAAACACCAATCGTCTGCTGCGCGAATACCTGCCCAAATATACAGACCTATCGATTTACTCACAGGCTGAGCTGGACTGGGTAGCGAGGCAGTTAAATGAGCGTCCAAGAAAGACGTTGGAGTATGAAACGCCGGCTGCTAGATTTAATGCGTGTGTTGCATCGACCAGTTGAATTCGCACCTCGCAGTGGTCCTTTTTTGGCTACGCCGTGCCGAGGGGCCGCTTCTGGCACAAAGCTGCCACCCCATACCTCAGCCAGATGCAAATGGTTGATGGGCCTTATATTTGGCGTCGTGGCACTTTTGATTAACCGGCAATTGGCCACTCTCATAACACTTGTGAGTACACCGCATTGCACTGTACGTTCAACAAGGAAACCATTGGTATTTTTCCCAGGGAAAACTTTACATGAATAGAAATGACCTGCACTACGCCCGTATCACCGATATCGCAGGACTCCTGGAGCGCCGGGAGCTTTCGCCGGTAGAGTTAACGGAGCATATGCTAGAGCGTATTTCGACGCTGGATAGCCAGCTCAACAGTTATCAGACAGTGGTGGCAGAGCGGGCAATGGAAGCCGCGGCGAAAGCCGAGTCGGAGATCGTATCAGGCCACTACCGCGGAGCGTTGCACGGCATTCCGGTGGCGGTAAAAGATCTTTGCTTTACACGCGGAGTGCCTACAAGGGGCGGGTTGGCAGTGCTGAGGGATTTCGTCCCGGACTATGATGCGACCGTCGTTCAGCGCCTTGAATCCGCGGGAGCCATCCTGCTAGGAAAACTCAACATGACCGAGGGGGCGATGGTGGGCTACCATCCGGATTTCAAGATCCCGGTGAACCCATGGGGCAGCGACCTGTGGCCTGGCGCCTCTTCCAGTGGTTCCGGTGTTGCTACCGCCGCGGGTCTGTGTTTCGCCGCCCTGGGATCGGATACCGGTGGATCCATTCGTTTTCCTGCAATGGCTAATGGCGTGGTGGGTCTAAAGCCCACGTACGGCAGAGTAAGTCGTCACGGTGTGCTGGACCTTGGCGAAACACTCGACCATGTGGGGCCCCTTACCCGGGGCGTTGAGGATGCGGGCCTGGTTTTGGCTGCCATCTCAGGTGAGGATACAGCCGACTCGACCTCCCTGTCGGCGCCATTGCCTGACCTTTCCGGTATCAGCGCCGGTGTCGCCGGTTTGCGAATCGGTTACGATTCCGAATTCGCCAGCCAGGGTACAGACCCCGGGCTTGTTGCATCCATTGAAGCTGCCTTGGCATTGTTGGAATCCCTTGGTGCCAGTGTGGTGAAAGTGAAGGTTCCGGCGGAGATACTTACCCTGGGAGAACTCTGGTTCCCCATCTGCACCTATGAAGCCCACAAAGCACATGCGTCTTACTACCCTTCCCGTCGCGCAGAGTATGGCAACTACTTTAGAGATTTTCTCGAAACTGGTGCCTCTGTTACTGATGCACAATATAAAGAGGCCATGGCAGCCCGGCGCAACTTCAGTGAACGCTATGAATCTGTACTGGCCACGGTAGATGCAATGTTGTCCCCGGCCGGTGGAGTGATAATCCCTGCTAGTGCAGATCAATATGGTGGAGCGGAAACCCTGGCCCCACTGTTTGACCAGGTGCAAATGCAGTTCACTATCCCTGACGACTTAGCCGGCACGCCAACACTCACGCTGCCCTGCGGACAGGATAAAAACGGCTTTCCCCACGCCATGCAGCTCGTTGGCAATGCACTGTCAGAGGCTGTGCTTTGTCGTATAGGCCGGGCTTATGAAGCGGCAACCGACTGGCATCAGCGTCGGCCACCTTTGTTTTGAGCTGAGTAAGCTCCACTTAGAAATAGGCACGTCACTTGGCGTACAGCATTAACGAATACCACACGACGCTCATCGTTCAATGGCCGCTCCTGGCGGGAAGTTGCCGTTGGCGCCATGGGATCTTACTCATGCTAAGGACTTCAATGAAGTGTTAGCAGAAGTAACCAGCTTTATTGCATTTGCCTAAGAGCAGCCCTCGGGTAGTTGGTTATTTGAGAGTCTGCTGCCGACCCAGAATCGACACTCCTGCAGCGCAGCCAATGTTATTCTCCGTCGTGCATAAAACAGCCATGACCAGAGGCGTCTGATGCTTAAAAGACTTGTAAATGCGCTGAACGACCTAGATCTCAAGACATTCTCTATGGAGTTGCTTGTTGTGATCCTCGGGGTTTTTCTTGCACTTCAAGTAGACAACTGGAATGAGCAAAGAAAGGCTTACGCAGCAGCTGAATTGTTCAGAGCGAGGCTCGAAAGCGACTTTATGCATATCAGTCGGAGTCTAAAGGCGCTGGAAGAGAATTTCGCAAGAAGAATTGGAGCTGGCGAACAACTGCAAACCGTCCTCGAATTACCCCCGAGCGACGAGACCTTAGTGCGCGGCAAAAGACTAGTCGATGAGCTGCTGTACGTGGGCGTACCGGTCTCTCGTTCGGCGACCTTCATTGAAATGCTGGAGGGAAGCAAGCTTGATATCTTAGACGATGAGTCGCTTATCGAAACGTTGATAGCCTGTGATGCTGGCATTCAAGCCGAGCAGATAAATACGCGTGGACGAGCGGATCAAGTGCGTGACCTCGCGTTACCGGCAATTAGGCTCGCACTGGATACTAGACACCTCCCGTTAGCGGAGGCGTTTGAAATCGCCCTTACCAACGAAGTGGAGTTGAAACGGGCGTTAATTCTGCTCGGCCTCGCTGATGCCGCTGGACTCACGGATACCAAGTTCCTTAGCGAGTGCGCGCGCGCCGTAGTCAATAAGTTGTCTGAAAAAATACCTGAGTGAAAATGACCGCTTTGAGATGGAAGCGGCTGCTACCAACACGACCGCTTTCGAGCACCAGAAAGAACCGTCGGATTAACTGGATCTAGCCTTCGGTTGGTAGCATCCCATCCACCAGTATCCGAAAGGACTCGGTGTAGGTGTCACGTTCCAAACGCCAGTAGGGAATCATGCCTTGGTCGCCAAGCAGAATGCCTTCTAGATTGGACCGCTCTGCCTCCCACAATTCGTCACTGAGCATCCCGACTTGATACTGAAGGAATGAATTCTGCCATCCGCGGAAAATGCTCCGATAAAACACCTCGATGCGAAATTGTTCGTGGGGCGTAAGCTCAGCGCCTCGGATGCTCTTTACAAGTATTTCTGAAAACTCGTAGTTCCCAGCGACAAATAACTCGATATTTCGCCAGGTCTCTGCGTACGTGGAGGCCGCCGCCTGCTGAGTCGCTAACGTGTTCTGTCGTAACTCGTAGGTCACCAATAGCAATGACAAAACCACCGCCACGATGCCTATCGCTTCAACGTAACCTTTCCAGTTCAATCTTGGCACCTCGTCCCGGGGGTGATTGAGATCAGAGTAACTGAAGCTCCGGGATAACGCACTTATCGCAGACGTTGATGTACGCTTCTGGCCCATTGCAGCCGATGTTTTCGGTTAATCGGGCCGTCGCCTAAGGTCTCCTTTGAGGGGGAAGAGGAAGTTAGCACCATGACCGCTTTCGCCTATTGTGAGACGTTAGCATTCTCAAATCTCGGGCAATAAAAACCCCGCACTTGGCGGGGTTTCAAAGATCCGAGCTTTTACCCCTACCTCAGAGTGTAGCTTGCCTCACCGAATTGTATTACCACCTCTTCTAATTCTGGGATGCACGGATTCTTATCCTTTGGATCACATTCATTCGCTTGGAAGTTTACCTCTTGAATCACCACGAGCTTGAGATCTATAAACATGCTTGATGTCGTAATTCTCACAATGTTATAGCTATCTCCAGTCGTTGCTCTGGAAAACAACTCTTCGGAAATGTCGTTGGGACTTTTTGTGATAACGAGCTCCTTAAAAGTGGCCTGCCCGCCACCACCTCCGGCACTAATAGAGCCTATATTTATATTGTTCTCTACCCCCATAGTTAATGAATGCGCTGTAGTTTCTCGTCCGTCAAATTCAATTGTTATAGCTGCTGGGGCCTCTGCTGGTGGCGCAGCTGATGCACTACTCGCAATAATTAAGCTCAGTATTCCAACACACCGCTTTACTGTTTGAATCATCATAAGCATTCTCATTTATTAGACAGATTCGACTGACTACACGGCAGAGCAAATACACTCGGCAGCTGCCGCAATTTTTCGGCACTTTTTGAGAATAAACAGATTGCTGATATTTGCAAGTGACTTGCCCTCATGTCATGGCATGCTCAAAGGTCAATCATTCGCTCATGATTGGCTTTACCGAGAAGACCGCCTTGAGGTGTTAAGAGACCTCGCCGGGGGCCGCTTTCGCCTCAGACTGTGTCAAAACTCGCTTCGCCACTTCTCGCACTGATTTACTGCGCACAGCAGATCCGCTCGACTCAATGAGCAGCCCTTGCAGCATCGTAGATTTCCTTGGCAATTATTGGGGTTTCAAAGTGCGTCGCTCTGGATCGCGCACACGCGGCCTCAGATCATGGGTTTCGAGAAGCAAAATGAGGCTGCTTAGCCTCTTATCGCTGCCATCAGCGGCACAACCCCAAACATCTGCAACATCCGTTTGAGATTGTAGGACAGGACATGCAGGCTCATCTCCGTGCTGACGTGTTTGAGCGTCTTCATCTGGAAGTGCGTCGGCCCGAGCCAGGATTTGATCGTGCCAAAGGGATGTTCCACTGTGCTGCCGCGAATGCGCATGCAGTTCGACAGTCGGTCCACCCGATCTTCCATGGCCTCTAATATTTCTTCATGTTCCCAGCGACCCATGCGGCGCTGCTTGCCCGTCGTGCACTTTGGTCTTAACTCGCATTGTGGACAGGCTGACGACCAGTAACGACGCATCGCTTTATCTGTGGAGTCATCCGTGAACCGATAGATCAATCGTTGGCCCGCCGGGCATTCGTACTCGTCATCTTCCGGCCGATAAACAAAGTCTGCTCGATCAAATAATCCTTTCGCCTGGTTGTTCGAGGTTTGGGTCTTGGGCACGTAGGCCGTAATGCCCGCGTTCGCACAAGCCAGTATCTCAGCCCCACTAAAGTAACCACGGTCCGCCAGCACTGACAGGTCTTCGCTGTCGAGCGCTTCTTTGGCTTGGATTGCCATGTTAGCCAGTTGCGAGCGATCGTGGCCGATGTTCGTCACTTCGTGCGCCACGATCAAGTGGTGCTCGGTGTCGACAGCGGCCTGTACGTTGTAGCCGACAATCGCTTTGCTGCGCGCTGCGGTGGACATCACCCGGGCGTCGGGATCAGTCAGGGAGATTTGTTGGTCCGGTGTTGCCAGCATCCGGACCTCCAGCTTTTTTAGTGCCTGAATCTCCTCTTTAAGGGCTGCGATTTTATGTTCTAGTCGATCGGTCTTGGTATGACTTGCTTCACTATCGCGCCGGTCGGCGCTGGCGATCTGCCCCAGATAGCGGGCAATGCTGTCATCGATCTGCTCCAGGCGTTTCTTGATCTTGGCTTTGCTGAAGTTGCGATTACGGTTGTTCACCGCTTTGAACTTGCTGCCATCAATGGCCACAAAGGCATCGCTAAACAAATTGAGCTTGCGGCACAGCATGACGAACTCCCGGCACACCAGACGAATCGCTTCGCCGTTATTCTTGCGAAAGTCAGCAATGGTTTTGAAGTCCGGCGTCAGTCTGCCGGTCAGCCACATCAGCTCCACATTACGCCCGACTTCACGCTCCAATCGCCGGGAAGACTGGATGCGATTGAGGTAGCCGTAGATATAGAGCTTCAACATCATGGCCGGGTGGTAAGCGGGCCGACCTGTGACTGCGGGCACTGTTTTGAAACCCAAACCGGAAAGATCTAAATCATTGACGAACACGTCGATAACGCGAACCGCGTTCTCTTCTGCGATGTAATCATCAATGCGTTCAGGGAACAGCGTCGCCTGTGATCGGCTTTCGCCCTCGATGAATCCACTCATGGCAGCAACTCTTCAGCGAGAAAGTCAGATCATATCTCGTCGAAGAGTTTTCACACAGTCTGGCCTATGAGCGGTCCTAGAATGACTGGTTATTTGGGAGCCTATGAAAGACCCAAAGTGGAAGCTTAAACATCCTCGGTCCGGCTAGTGCTCTGGGATTAGCTCAGTTATGTGGTTTGCCCCAGTTCTCACGTGCCTACGTCTGCATTTACCGATCGACGTCTGTCGCTACCGTGCGAACTAAAAAGTCAGGTGGCTAGAGTATTAATTCACAACTAGTGTGACTTTAGAGTCGCCGCCCCCGCCAAAATCCGGTTCACTTCAGCGGTGAACGCCTCTCGGGTTTCGTTGATACCGAGTTTTCGCCACAGGGGTGCATAGTGTCGAATCTCATCAATGGTCGTAGTCTGATAGAAATCCTCATCCAGAAAGCCGTTCATGTACTGGTAGTGATCGTTATCAACGTCCCGATTAATTCTGTGAAGCTCAAGACCGACGCGGGATTTGTTACTATCCGAAAGATCCTTGCCCTCAGAAAAATCTCGGAAGGCTTCACGAATTTCCGTTGAGAGAACCAAGTTTTCTTGCCTCATTAAAGAGCCATCCATCGCCCTAAACGCTCGCTGCTGATAGTACTACGATTGCATCGCCTTTCTCGTCTCTCTCACCTCCACGCCGACTAAGACGAGGGATATCACTATAGCGGTCATTCCGACTATATCTGCAGCTTGCTTCCACTTGGGTTCGGCCATGTTCCATTCTCCCTGCAAAACATCAAGATCTGGGCAAGGGATGGTAGCGCGTATTGCAGGGCCTAGTTTAGACGGTGAAAAATTTGGTTCGGAGCCCCGTGGCGGAGTTACCTGCCGTCTTCTTTCCTACGGTGACACACAGCGTCTGCGCACCAGCTCCTCGGTGGTCTCTTTGGCCGAAAGCATCCGTTAAAGTCGTAGGATTCTTCTATAGGCTAAAGACGGACCTGAGGTGTCAAGAGACCTAGCCAGGGACCGCTTTCGCCTATTAAACGGCATTCACACGGTATGATCCGCATTGTACCAATAGCAGGGGGTAGATCGTGTCATTCATAGAGATAACGGCTGTACTGAGTAACTTAGGTGAGATCATCGGGGCTATCGCGGTGGTGGTGACCCTGTTTTATTTGGCAATACAGGTCAAGCACAGTAAGGAGGCTACCGAGGCCAATACCCGATCATTGGAGGAGAGTAGGAATCTAGCATTAGTACAGACGTATCAAGCAAACTTGTTTAGAAAAAGCGACTATTTGGTGAGGCTGTCTGAGTCACCAATGTTGTCGACTCGCCTAAAATACCGTGAGTTAGGCTATGACGCCCTTGATTCAACTGAGCGTTATTGTATGCGGATGACGATATTAAGTCAGGTGGCAGATGTGACCGCTCGCCATTACGCTATGGAAAAAGGATTAGCGCCTGAATACTTGGAAGCGTTTCCGGCACTTCTGAGGGGGCAAAGGAAAAGCTGGGAAGAATTTGGGATATTACCGTTGGGGGATGAATTTCGTGAGTCATTCAAGCGAGATGTGGCTAGAGTATTCTCTGAGCAAGACGAAGAGGTTGCTGCTTCAGAGGCAGCGCAGCCATCAGAGGAAAAGGCCTGAGCGACTAAGTGCTATAGGCTTTCTTTTTAATATCGACTTCTGATGTACGGGTCGAGGCACCCATAACAATCACAACAGCCGTCCCGGCACCCGCCCCCTGTTTGATCCGAAATTGAATGGCGGTAGCAGCTTCTACAATCTAGCCCCTTCTGAGGTCTCGGAGACTATCGCGATTCGCCTATAGCGCGGGATAACTCGTATGGCTTTTGATGGCCAGAGCGGACAGAATCGGCAGCAGAAACTCCCTCGGTTCAATGTCTCTAATGAGGTGTTAAGCGACATCGCCAGGGACCGCTCTCGCCTATGAAGGGTCCTTCAGACTATGCTCTAATCACAATAACTAAAGAAAATCAGACAGATCAATAGGAATACACCGCCTGTGCTTCTCCGTAGCCTGACCAAACACGTGAAAGATCAAAACTGGCTTGCGGTCTGGATTGACTTCGCAATTGTCGTGATTGGTGTGTTTATTGGTATACAGGTGGCGAACTGGAATGACTTTCTGAATGAGCGCTCTATTGAGCGTGAATTGCTGCAGCGTCTATATAAGGACTTTCAACTCAGTGTCACCGGCATTGACAGAGACATTCGTTTTCTAGAGCAGCAGGTGAGTGACCAGAGAGTTGTGATTGAGTTCCTCGATTCATGTTCTGTCGACGCTGGAATGGAGGATGTCTTCCAGCGCGGCTTGGCCACCCTAGGTTTTCTCAACCCGCCGCGACTTTATAGGCGAACGATTGATGAAATATCGGCGTCCGGCCGCACTGACATCATTCAGAATCGTACGATTGCTGAGGAACTTGATCAGATAGTTGCCTTAGTGGAATGGAGGACTTGGGCTTACGGCTCTCTCCAAGCATCCATGAAATCGACGACCGACGAAATACGTCGTCAACTGCGTCATACCCTTGAAACGGCTTACGAAAACCCCTTCGTCAAGGATTTCAAGGGAGGCGTTGACTATGATATCCAGACACTGTGCCAGAACCCAGAGACCGCAAACGCCATTTCTGGAATCAGCTTCGATACGCTGGAGAGGATCGAGGCGTATCGTCAGATTCGCGCGCGTTACAACGAATTTGTGCCACTAATTGCTCGAGAGCTCAAAGCTCGATGGAACATGGCCGTGGCCGAGAGGTGAACACATCGATTGTCACTTGTGAACCGCTCTGGTTACGGGCGCCGAAGCCTGAGATCGGCAGCGACCGGCGGCGCTGGGCATACCTCGCTTCACTCATCACCACGTCAGGAATGGTCTGACGAGGCTGCCGTCACCAGAGCTTCAGCGGGCAACTCATACGAGGTCAGGCGGTCCTCAAGTACGGACCGGTTGGGAATGGGTATTGAAGGGTTCGCGTGGTGGCTAGGCCGACGCGGCGGATGCTGTTCACCAGCTCTGTTCATAAAGGTCGCGAGCACACCACTTCTCTCGCCATCGGCCGGTCGATCCATCTCTCACTGCGATTAGTTACACTCGAAATCGCCGGTGCCGATCGGTCGGCACTGCTCAGGGAAGCCATGCCGGCGCCAGTGGTCGACGAGGTTTCGATCAATCATCTCCTGTTTTCTTGCCGGCGACTCTCTGAGACCCGGATAGCTGACGGCCCACCACCAACCGCCCGCTCCTGGCTGCGAATTCAACTGGTCGATGCAACACACGCATTAAATCTAGCAGCCGGCGTTTCATACTCCAACGTCTTTCTTGGACGCTCATTTAACTGCCTCGCTACCCAGTCCAGCTCAGCCTGTGAGTAAATCGATAGGTCTGTATATTTGGGCAGGTATTCGCGCAGCAGACGATTGGTGTTTTCGTTGGAGCCACGTTGCCATGGACTCTTCGGATCACAGAAGTAGACTTTGATATTCGTCTCGAGCGTGAATTGAAGATGCCTCGTCATTTCTGATCCGCGGTCCCAGGTCAGTGACTTGTACAACTCGCTCGGCAGCTTTCTGGACTGCTTGATCAGCGCATTAACAACGGTCTCACTATTCTTCTTATCGATTTTTGCCAGCATCACGTAACGTGAGTGGCGCTCAACAAGTGTCGCTACACAGGTCTTGTTTGAGCCTTCGATAAGATCGCCTTCCCAATGACCAGGAACAGCGCGATCTTCTACTCCAGCCGGTCTCTCACTGATGGAGATAGCACCGGGAATCCCACCGAGGCCGTCATCTTTAAGGGTAGAGGTTCGTGCCCGCCGGATATGGCGCTTCGAGCGCAGATATTCTTGAAGCTCCTTTTTCAGTGCTCCACGCGCCTGAATGAAGAGGCTGCGATAAATCGTCTCGTGCGACACCTGGTTCCAATCGTCTCCTGGATACTCTCGCTTTAACCACCCTGCAATTTGCTGCGGCGACCATTTGATCCGAAGCTTGGTCTCGACTTGCTGACAAAGCGTTCGGTTCAAAACCAGTCTACAGGCTTTGGGTCGAAGCGCTCGAGTCCACGCATTCTTGTCGGCGAGAGTGGCTCGATACTCGTCTGCGCCGCCATTCCTGTTGATCTCTCGGCTAATGGTTGAAGGGGCGCGTCCTAGATCTTTGGCGATCGTTCTAATGGGTAGCCCGGCAACGATACCTCTGGAGATCTCCTCTCGTTCAGACAGCGAAAGGGATCGATCAGGTCGTTTTCTTACCGGTGGACGAATGCCGCCAGTGCGCGAAAGGTATCCATGAATAGACGATGAGGTTCGATGATGTGATCGGGCAATCGACTTAACCGAATCACCCACTTTGTATCGATCCCAAATTTTGGATCTCTCTTCATCGGTGTACTTTCGCTTGATCCTTCGAGGCATATCGCAACACTCCCAGTTTTATTGAAAATAACAGGGTGTTGCACTGATCAGTTGAATTCGCAGGCGAAAGCGGTCCTTAACGATATCGCTTCATGCTACAACGCAGTCGTTCAACCCGACGTAGCATCCGTCAGTTTAGCTGCCTCTTGTCTGTGAACATCCCTCCATATGGGTCGGAGCAGCAAGCGAGAAAACATATAACCGGCAAGACACAGTGACCAGGCGATGGCAGCAATAACAGGGCCAGCTTCCCTATGAAAGAATATATCCGCCGTGTTCAAAACGTTAATTAAGACGATAAACAGGGTTTGACATTGGATTGCTAAGATCAACCTCTTAAAAGATTTTGTCCGAACAGAACCCTTAAGGTTCCTTTGTATGGCATACAGTGACACGATATAGATAATGGCTTCAAGCACGCTACATACAGCCCACAATGTTGTTTCCTTGACGCCAAAAGTGTAGAGAACAAAAGGGAGGGCAGACATAAGTGCCGCCAGCAGGGAGAATTGGAGAACCATAGTCAAACCAACTGCATCGGCTCTGCTAGCCGCTTTCGAGCCAGCAATTTGAAAGGTCGAGATAATGCCAGCGAATCCCGCTAGAGCAATAGCTGCTTCAACTCCTAGTATTAGTATGTCGAGAGATTCCATATTTTTCCCTATAGTTAGACTTCCAATAAGGGTGCTCCCAAAGAAGGGCGATAGCTAGACATTTAGGAATCGCGCTCTATTCGCAGGGATACATGCCAGAAGAGGAAATCAGCACCATGTCGATCACGCAAGCCATTCACCGCGGTAAACATCTCTACCCCGAAAAGCCGGCGCTGGTTTGCGGTGACCGTACCGTCAACTATGGCGAGGTGCACGATCTTGTGTCTCGCGGTGCAGCGGTCCTGCAGTCGCTGGATTCTTCGCCCGCCGCGCGGGTGGGAATCCTCTCCCTAAACTCGGACCGGGCGATTCTGGCCTTCCACGCAGCAATCTGGGCGGGCCGTGTACCCAATTACTTAAACATTCGCTGGGCCGCCTTCGAACTCAGCCAGTCGATCGACGATTTCGAGCCATCGGTCCTGATGGTGGATGACGCGTTCTTGGAGGTAGGCCGAGAAATGCTGAAGCGTTGTGACTCGGTGAAGTCACTGATCTACATTGGCGAGCAGCCTGCGGCGCCGGAAAAGACACTGCACTGGGTGGGATCGATAGCCGCAGCCGCGCCGCTGGTCGACAGCGCCGTCGGGAATGACGAAATGGCATTCCTGAACTACACCGGTGGCACCACCGGAAAAAGCAAAGGCGTGATACACACCCATAACACCCATATGGCGGCGCTAATGACCTGTATGGCTGAGGGCTTCTTCCAGCGCGGAACCTGCGCCATGGTCACGCCGCTGTTCCATATAAGTGGTATTGCAGTCTCCAACGCCTCCTTGATGATGGGTAACACCCTTTACATGTTACCGGCATTCGATCCTGGTAAGTTTCTTCAGTTAGTGCAGAACGCAGCCATCGAGTACACGTTTATAGTACCGACCATGATCAAGATGGTGCTGGATCACCCCGAGTTCTCCAGTTTCGATATCGCCTCTTGGGAATACATTACCTATGGAGCCTCGTCCATCGATGAGGCACTACTTCTGAGGGCGCGCGAGCAACTACCCGGAGTCAGCTTCATGCAGATCTATGGCCAAACCGAAGGCCTGCCTGCCTCACTGATGTTTGACGCCGACCATCGCGAGGCCGGGTTTGCCTCCGGCCGCACCCGCTCAGCGGGCATCCCGCCCCTGGGGATGGAGCTCAAGATCATCGACGTTAACGGCGCATCACTGCCGCGCGGCGAGGTCGGAGAGATTTGCATGCGCGGGCCATCGCTGATGAAGGGCTACTTGAATATGCCGGTGCAGAGCGCCGCCGCCCTTCAGGATGGCTGGCTGCACACCGGCGATGCCGGCTACGTTAACGAGGACGACTTTCTATACATCGTCGACCGGATCAAGGACATGATTATCTCTGGCGGCGAGAACGTGTACTCCGCAGAGGTAGAGAACGCCCTCGCGCGTCACCAGGCGGTGCAGAGCTGCGCTGTGGTTGGCCTGCCCCATGAGAAATGGGGCGAGGTGGTTCACGCGGATGTGGTGTTGTGTCCCAGCGCGTCCACAACTGAAGAAGCGCTGATTACGCACTGCCGCGAATACATTGCAGGCTACAAACTGCCGAAATCGATTAGCTTCGTGGAGGCCATTCCGCTGACCCCGGTGGGCAAGGTAGACAAGGTGAAAATCCGCCAGAAGTACTCCGAGCGCTGATGAGCGATCACGTGCTCTCGACAGGTCTGCGGCATGAGTCATAGCTCTTTACGACGCCGGAAGCTGCCGTTGGGGTAGCGGAAGCGGCCCCTAGCAGTGTCCCAAAACATCTCAAGCTGGTCTTTGAGCGACTCCCAGACCGCTAAGTTCTGAAGTGAGCAATCCACAGTATTCATCATTCGGTGGATTCGTTGCGAACTGGCTGTTTCGCTCACCTAGGCTTTTGCAAGCTCTCATTGACCTCTTCGACAAATGATTCGGGAAATGACTGTGAATCGCGAACCATCGGCCAAACAAACGCAGGGTCTCGCATTGCCACGGATGTAAACCAATCCTTCCAGTCATCGTATATTTCTTGAGAAAACACGCCTGCTTGCCTCGCAAGGTGGGCGCGCTCCCAAGCAATGAAGAGAAGATCTACATAGTACTGAAATCGAAGAAGCTCTTCGGCGGTGAGTTTGCTCGGATCGCCATAGCCTGTGGTCAAAATACGCGAAAGCCCTTCATTCTCAATCACCAGGATTCGACGTTGGAGGGTGTAGGTCAAGAGTTCTGCTTGGATGTCCGCGTCAGACTCCAACGTAGTCTGTCGTATCTCCAGCCCCACGTAGATAAGCGATAACACGACCGCCACAGCCGAGATGATTTCAGCGACCGCGACCCACGTAGTTAGACTGCGATTAGTCATAAGGAGTTTCCTTTGCCAGTTTTGGCCGTGTGGACGCTTCCGGCAGACGACAACCGACTCGCTCAATCATAAGAGAGACAGCGCCGAGGAGAAAGCAACCTTTCGCAATGTCTCAGAACACCTCGGAGGGGACGTTGCCTTAGAGATGATGCTTCAATTCGATAGTTTCGCTTTGATGTCTGTGGGTAAGGCTACTCGGACCTTGAGACCGTGATTTCTTCAAGAACTCGTTGGGATAGCTTTAAATCGGCCTGAATCCAGATTTGCGCAAGACGCTGCATATCGTAAAGTTCGTACAAAGCATTCTTGGCCTGCTTGTCTGCCCACAAGCCTTCGACATCGAATTGCTCCAATGACTCAGCAGATGGTTGTTGACTGGGCTGTCTGGTGAGCCTGTAGTGTGGCCGTATCGCCGCATGAATATCCGTAAAATTAACCGAGAATGGCACGCTCTCGTACGCTGTGACGAGGGCTTGTACCCGTCGCAATGTGGCTCTCAGTCGTGTTTCATCGAGCAGATCAAGGCGACCAGATGAAACCATTTCCAAGAAACTGATGGGCAAAGACGGCGGAGACTCTATATATAACCCGCTTTGCAGCTTGGTCAGCGCTGCATCCTTGGATAAGGCGTCGCCACTTTCAAGGGTCGTCAGCAACGAATCAACCGCGACTGTCGCTTCGTAGTGAATCTCTGACAATCGATTTAGTTCCGCCTTCCTGTCCTCAAAGTCCTCTTCAAGCCTTGTAATAAGTCTCTGAGCGCCGACTCGATCAGATTGATCTTGATACCAATTGGCAATCTCCATGCCGATGAATACACCCACAATTACGATAATCAGATCAATCCAAATTGCGAACCAATTCTGATTCTTCACGTGTTGTGTAACGCTTCTAAGTAACATGAGAGGAAATATAGCGGATACTTCCAACATTTACTCGAAGAATATCTGGAGCTTCACCGACTCTTTCTGGTGGTCGGAAGCGGTCGAGTTGGTGACTTCCCCTAATACCTCACAGGGGTCATTTCTCTTTTGAGCAAGAATTGAGGATATCGCCTTCTACGTAAGCGTAGAGCTGGGGATGATAAACGGTAGAGCCCATATCTTCCCAGAAATCGACATATCCTGGCATACATAGCATATGCCTGAGGTAGCCCTCCATTGCGCCCCAATGAAACTCATCGAGGGTGCCATTAATTTTGGCTAGGTAAGCAAACTCGAGTTGCCCAAGTCTGGCCTGTGCGACTCGATAGAAACGCCACTGTTCTTCCTTTGATAGCGCACCGAGATTCGTCTCACCTTCAATCATCACCCGACCAAGCGTCTCATCAGATGCCTCGGATAAATCGAGGTCAATCATTTTGTCGATCACTTGCTGCCATGAATTGGTGTAGAGGGCGTTAGTATTCTGACGGAGTTCAAGGCCGATAAAGATCAGTGACAGAACGACGACCGCTGAACCGAGTATCTCCGCGATATTCGCCCATTCTGATAAGGTCAACTTGCGCATCGAAGTACCCACTCTCATCACTAATACTGTCACAAGGATAGACTCTAAACAGGCAAAGCGGTCTTTAATCTAACTTCCGCTTCAACCTGAAAGCCGCCTTTAGTCCACAGACGAATCCTACGCCTTAAACGGATGCTTTAGGGCTGGAAGCAGAGTCTCAGCTACGCACCGATGAATTACAGGCCGCGGCGTAAACCGCATTTAGGTTGCCCGACTTATTCCGATTGCCTAGTCAAATTCCATTTGACCGGCAGTTAATCCCAAATGACCTTCGTCGGACCATTAGAGGTGAACCAGTGACAGCCCAATTTTTTTAAGTCGTCTTTGCTGGCATCCTCATCGTACCCAAGCTCTGCATCGCCGAGGTCGGATTTTTCATTCAAAGGTAACCACTTCCCACCGCCCGGTGTGGGGAGCAGCGATCCACTTGAGTCCAAGCAGGCCCCATAAAGGTCTTCGGAAACGGAACACTTAAAAAAGTACACGGTATCGCTCACTTAGCTCTCCATATCTGATCTAGATGGCATATCGCCCCACGTTGTTTCGACAAGCTAAAAACACTCAAACAAGCAATTAAGAAACCCCAGAGTCCGTTTCTAGGCGAAAGCGGCACCAGAGATGTCTCAGAACGCAACAGTGCAGACCATAGCATTAGGCGCAGTTCTGTCGCTGACCTGGGTGCAATCAGCTGCGGCTTGAATTAGCCCTGTTCAAAATATTGAGATTCAGCCAAGATAATCACATTCTTTTCTCAGGGTAAGTGCCTGGTGTTATTGCGTCGTTTTACTCAACACGTAACCGATCAAAATTGGTTTGCTGTCGTGCTGGACTTTGTCATCGTAGTGATCGGTGTCTTCATGGGCCTACAGGTTCAGGAGTGGGCGTCGAATAGACAGCTTGAGCAGCAAAAAACTGAGTACCTCAGCGAGCTTCGCGAAGAGATTACTCTGAATGTCTCTTTGTTCAGGGGGCGTTTAGAAACAATGACCCACGTATTGGAATCGGGTGAGCGGGCAATCGCGTTCCTCGAAGCGGATGAGCAATGTGATGCAGAATGTTGGCCGATTTTCGTTGATTTTTTTAACGCGTCGCAGGTGCTCTTTTCCCCGGTAACCAAAACTGTCTACGAAGAGATGCAGCGGCTTGGCCTGATGCGTTCGAAAAGTGTGAAAGGCGTAGTCGAACCATTCTACGTGCTGAGCGAGACATTGCTATCGGGCCTTGATTCATCGCCGGCATACAGGCAACGCTTTAGAAAGATGATATCTGCGCGAGCGCATAAATCTTTTTGGCAGACCTGCCACCGCATGGACGGCGTGATTGAATACCTGGTCGCTGACTGCCCGCTGGGTATAAGCGAGCAAGAGGTCGTCATTCTTGTGGAGAAGATTCGAGAAGATAGCGCAATTGAGGATGAGCTGAATTATTGGGTTGGCATGCACTTTTTTTACATGCCGATTTTCGAGGACCTAATCACGTACGGTAAATCCGCAATCGACGCAATTGATTTAGCGCTTGCGGACCGCTAGAAGTGGCCCAGGCGATTGGCGATTTCCTCTTGTGCCTTAGTTAGCTTGTGACTACCTACATTGCGGGCATGTCACACTAATTGAATCTATTCTCTAGCGAGTGTGCAATTTTGCTGACGTGACGCAGATCGGTGCCGCAGCAGCCGCCAAATACGTTGATCCATGGCATTGCCGATAATAGGCCCTCATACTGGCGTGCGAGTTCTTCTGGATCACCTGGGCCTAACTCTTCGCATTCATCCAGTTCTGCGTGACTGAGACGAGATGCATTGCAGCGAAAGCCGCGGATTCTGCGACTCCAGTCCGCATCGGTTAGTCGAGTAAAAAAGTGTTCGGGATGGGCGCAGTTCACCATAAAATAGCCGGCGCCGTTGTCAGTCGCATCATCGACATGGCATATCGCATCGCTCAGCGCTTGCCCGGTCGGGAGGCAGCCATCGGTCTCAACCGTAAAAGAAATGATGACGGGTAACCCTGCTTTTTGGCTGGCACGCACAAGGCCAATAGCCTCATCAGACTGTGTGAATGTAAGTCCGGTTATCATGTCTACTTCAGTTTGAGCAAGCCACCCAACTTGCTGTGAGTGATACTCCTCAGCTTCGTTTGCCGCCACTCTGGCCTCAGGAGCATAGGCGTCTCCACGAGGACCGATCAAACCATTGAGCACAATGGGCTTACTGTTAGTCTTAAACTCTTCTCTTAACGAGGCGATGAATCGGATTGCTTCATGATTTGCTTCTTTTAATTCCGAGTGTGATGCGCCAAGGTCCGAAGCCCAATGAGCGTGTGCCTTCCAAGTTTGGCTGTCCAAAATCATGCCTGCGTTACAGTCATTGGCAAGTCTTAGAAAGCCCCTGAAGTAGTCAGCCAGAGCGCTTCTGCCATTTGTATCTGGCAGAAGTGTGTGCGCGGCAAATTCACGAATATCTATCCCTTGATTAAAAATCAGGTCCGTCTCCAGCCCTGCGTCGGTTAGGAAAAATTCACCTGTCATTTGGGGTAGTTTTTGTCGATAGCGTGTTGTATTCATCTTCGTTTTCTCACTCCGGGTCTTGAGCTTGCTATCTCACGCAGTGACATCTTGGTTTTTTTTGGGGTGAACTGGCTGCGCCAAACCGGAAGCGGGTCTGAATAAGAATAGAGTCATGTCCGCTGCCAGGCGAAAGCGGTCCCTGGCGATGTCGTCTAACATCTCAAGGCGGACGTTGACCTACTTTGCTGATCACTTAGCCTAAGGTTCCGAACCTTCTGCGCATGGTGGCATTGTGCCATCAGAGGCAACAAGATAGCGGCCCATCAATGTGTTGCAAGCCCTATCTGAAGCCTTATGTTCCCCGTCACAGTTTGTTGCCTCACAGTACGCAGTGCATAGACCTCTAAGTCTTCCTGGCTCTAGTGAGGAGCAATCACCGGCAGGAGCAGGGGTGTCACATACGCCATCACCATTAGCATCATCGGGATTATCCAAAGGGCAAGCATCATTGCTATCACATACCCCGTCACTATCTGTATCGTTAGGGTTGTCGAGCGGACAAACATCCTCAGAATCGCAGAAGCCATCTCCATCTGTATCAATGCAAGTTTGCGCATTGACTGATATCGGGAGGAGTACGGGTAGAACGGCGGCAAGTAGCAGGCCAGCGAGTAACTTCATAGTGAATTCGTCCTTGATAATGGCTGGAGGCCTATACCCCCAGCTTACGTATTTAGGATAGTAGTTATTGGCCTTTTGCCAAGCAGATAAAAAATGACCGTTTTTAACTCACGGCGGTCATTGGCGTTTGGGGGGGCTCAACTCGTTGGACGACCTTAATCAGCCAGGAACGGCCATCCTAATTGTTGAGGTTCAGCTTACCGCTTCCAAACGCTGCCAAAAGTCCGTGTGGCCTACCTCATTGGTCATTTCATTGACCATTTTTACGAAGCCTTTGTTGAAGTAGCTACTGCAAAGTGTCCAGAGTTCGCGGTTTCGAGGAGTCCCAAGAACGAAGAAGATGACGTCCCGGTAGCTAAGCCAGGTATCGCCATCGAGAGCGCCAGCCTCGTACTGCAACCATTCGTGCTCGCGTGCGCGCATCTGCGAAATGATCCAGAACATTAACTGTGTTTTTTCTTCAAAGGTTGGCGTGTCGGGTCCTGACATGGAGCGACCCAGTGCTGGGAAATCAATAAATTTGTAAACCCCTCCCTGATCGGTAGCGAGTGCCACCTGACGTGCCTCCGATAGCAATAACTGAGTCCCTTGTCTCACTTGTAGTGCCAAGTAAATCAGGGTGATGACAACTAATACTACCCCAAGAATTTGCGACACGTAGGACCATTCCTCTAGCGTCATTTGTATAGCCTCCAATGCCATTCGCTACAGCAAACTAGCATACGATCGCTGATGCAGGAACGTCTGAGTCAGTTCGGAAGTAGAAATCGCGGTTGGTGGAAAACGAACATCTCAAGACAGGTGAAAGCGGTCGTCTGACGAACTTCCGCTAAAACCTCGCAGCAGGCATTACGAGTCGAAAGGATCAAGCTCGCGCGGCGATTAACAGTTGGCTCACATCGAGCGCTTATTAGATTCTCGCGCAACGCCTAGTCAACAATTGATGCTAACCAATGGGTAATGCTTACCCAAGTATCAGTGTATTGAAGGGGGGAACGAAAATTGAACAACGTAATTACAATAGCTCCGATAATATAAGTTGGATGAGCGAGCCTTCGACTATAAATGTCGTATCCGAATGCTAGATAAATCGGAGATAACCAAAGCAGCAAACGCACCGTGTGCCGTATCGCGGGCTCGAGTTCAAAGCTTCCAACGAACCGAGCTATTGAGGGAATTAACAGAGAGGTCGCGGCAACAATCATCAGCCTTTTATGCCGCTCTGGATTGAACCTACTGTAAGCGGCCGCCGCAAAGAAAACCGAGAAGAGGATCATGTCAGTGGCCGGAGCCAGCGAAGTATGCTCCACCGCCGCAATACCGCCATCGTTCAGCTTTGCAGTAAATCTCGCTATCGTTATCGAAAGGCCCATGACGACCACGCCAATACCGTACAGGAATCCGAGGTTGCCGATCCTTCTGTGGAGCCTAATGTTTCCCACGGCGACTAGTAAGCACTGAAAAATGAAGAGACCAAGCCACCCAACATAAACAGCGGCGTGAATGTGAATGGCCGTATCGGCTGCAACGCCTCCGCTCATCAACGGACGAAAGTACTGCGGCCAAAATCCGATAGTGGCCAGTACTGCCATGAGCAGACTCAAAGCAAGGTAAAACCTTCGAATCTCGATCATTGATTCTTTAGCACTGATACCGTGACTGGACATACGTTCACCTCCCGCTGATGATAGCCAAGCTACCAATTATGACTATAGGCTGCTGGAAGCGCGTATTAATAAGGCGAAGCTTTAAATCATTGCTCCGACGCTACTTCTGGAAGCCTGTAAATATCGACAGTTGGGGCGGTATCTCTGGTCAATAGCTCATCGACGTACTCAGCGAATCCAGTGTGAAAGAAACCCCTTCGCCGCCTCCAGTAGCGGTCCATGCCAGGAAGATGCTTTACACCCACAATTGCTGTTGTAACTGCCTCGCGAAACTCAGCATCCAAGGATTGCATTGTCGTTGCTGCATCACTTGCAGCCGCGGACCTTTTCATGGTCTATCGTTTTCCTGTTATTGTCGGGCAAGAATAGAGCTCAAGCCATTTGCGCGGATCGGGTCGTACTTAACCACAGCGCGATCAGGGCAATCACTTTTCTGGATATTTTCACGTATGTCTCAATTCAAAAGTTGTGGGTTGAAAAGCTGTGCCGATACGAGGGCGCGTCTAACAGTGGCAGGTCTGTAACAATAAGCTAAGTGACTGCCTTCTGCAGACTCTTTGGCTCTTAGACTTGGCTTTTGGGAGTTTCGCCTTATTGAGCTCCCGGCCGACCTTAAACTTGTCAAACTGCATATCGAACCACAAATGGTGAATGTCCCAGTGAAATCTTATGGCGCCAGTCGAACTTCCATGACATTCGTTTGGTTTATTATCCTCGTAGCGACCGCCAGTTCTCTGGCCGAACCGATGTTGAAGGACAAGCAATGGAATCATGGCTCCGCAAACTGCCTGACCGATGCTGAGCCAGCAATCGAAGTCTACTCGCATTCGCCCACTAGTTTTATTCTTCGGCAAAGTAAGTGTCTGAATTACGAAGCCCCCTTCATGTATATATTGGTCGGAGAGAAACTTGCGCTGTTGTTTGACTCGGGTGCTACCAAAGACGCATCAGTCTTTCCGCTGTATCAGACAGTGCGCTCATTGATCGGAGAGAAAGATTTGCTGGTCGTGCACTCACATGGACATCAAGATCACCGTAGTGCGGACATTCAGTTTCAAGGTGCAGTGGGGGTAACACTTGTTGGCCTACAGAAGACAGCATTGATCAATGCGCTGTCCATAAGCCAATGGCCTGACGGGCGGGGTTTGATTGATCTTGGGGGCCGGGAACTGGTTGTTATTCCAAGTTCAGGGCATCAAGAAGAGGCGATCTCGCTCTACGATCCCCAAACCCAATGGCTGCTCACTGGAGACACGGTCTACCCGGGACTTATTTATGTGAAAAATTGGAACAACTACCGAGACAGTATTGCGCGCTTGGCCAGGTTTGCAGAAGAGCACGATGTCAGCGCGGTGCTCGGTGCCCACATTGAAGCCACAGATAGACCCGGCGAGTACTATGCAGTAGGAACCGTGTACCAGCCGGCTGAAGCGCCATTGCCTATGGAATCAGACATCCTTGCGATAATTAATGCTGAGTTGCAGCAGTCGCCAAAAGCTAATCAGATCGAATTGTCCCGTCTTAAGATTATCCCGATGAATCTGATGCAACGTAAGCTATCTGACTTCGGCAGATGGCTAAGTCAATGACCTGCAAACAAGCCGGCTAATCTTAGGCGCAATCAGAACTTCATGCTGCAGTGCTTTGTGGTAGAACTGAGCGTGTCGTTGTGGCTGACCGTGATGGGCGTGAGAGCTCCCGAGGAGCGATCCGCACACAGCTAAAAAAAACTTGGTCACTAATTGAGAGGATACAAACATTGAAAATACTCCTGGCCCTGCCAATTGCCGCACTATTCGCATCGTGCGCATCGGATCAGGACAACCCTCTCGTGGCCGATAGTGGATTCGCCATGCCGGCTATTGAGCATTGCAACACCGACTTACGATATTTGAATCAAGTCGCCGGCTGGCAGGGTGCGTGGCCTTCTCGGTGGCAAGGGATAGTCGCGGCTGGGCCTGATAACGCCGATGAGTTCATTGAGTACTGGTCCTCTGCATCCAGAGCGCTTGCCGACTCGAAGGCCCGCTTGAGGCAGGGCGTTAGACGTGAAGAAACGGCCCCCCGGGCGGTTGTGCTTCGAATTCATCAACAAGTAGCCGATCTCTCGAATGAACTTTCGCAAACGAACTCAAAATACACTTTTCCCAATAGTGATCACGAAAATGCTCAGGCCTGGAATAAGCTGATTCGCAAGAGCGTAGCGCCTGCCGTAGCCGACTTTGAAGCGTTCCTTCAAGACGAGTATTTACCTGAAGCACAGGTGTCTCCCAGCCTCTCCGCGATCAAGGGCGGCGAAACATGCTTCGCCAACGCGGTGACGTGGTGGACGAGCCTCGTGATTTCGCAGGATGAGATAGAGAGGCTTGGCTGGAAGTACATTAACGAAACGCGCGCCGAACTTGTCAAAACCGGTAGTAACGGAGAATCACTAAAGGCAATACTTAGCCGATTAAGGCAGTCGGAAAAAAATGATGAAACGACCATCGATGAACTTCTAGATGTTTCGGAATCGGCGTTAGCGCGAGCCCACGCGAACACGCAGCTGGCGTTCTCAAAACAAGCGACCCATGAAATCGCAGTGACTAAACTGCCGCTACATATGCAATCGTCCTTTCCAGCTGGTCGTTATCTGGCGGCGTCTGAGCACGCTCCAGCGCAATATGTAATCAATCCATCAAGACCCAATGAGCGTCGGTTGATGGCGGAGGTCATTGCCTTTCACGAAGCCATTCCGGGTCATCATCTATGGGCGGCTTATCCTCGCGATACTCCTGTCGAAAAATACACTTCAGGTCTCTCAGGTATCACCGAAGGCTGGGCCATCTACTCAGAGTATGTGGCCGACGAAATGGGATTGTATTCATCCACCTATGATAGGCAGGGCATGATGGCAAAACATCTCTGGGCGGCAAGTCGCCTTGTCGTGGAGCCCGGCTTACATTTGCGTGGCTGGTCCCGCGAACAGGCAGTCTCCTTTATGCTCGAAAACACCCTAATGTCTCGAACAGAAATAGAGTTGGAGGTCGATCGGTATATAGCAATGCCGGGACAGTCGCTTAGCTATATTTTGGGCGCAAATCTGCTTCTAAGTGAACGCCAACGAGCCCGTGAGCAGATGGGCACTGCCTTTGATGTAAGAGCCTTTCATGATGTTGTGCTTGCGGCAGGAGCAAGGCCGTTACCGATCGTACGAGATGATATTAGGAAGTGGAGCGAGTCAAACCATTAGCTCAGAATTTAGCTGTCGATAATTCAATCGGGGCATCACGGCTGGACCCTGTAAATATTTCTGTGTAACTGGCAGGGTTAAATGTAGTGAGTCAAGCGGTCTTCAAATTCAATCGTAAATCGATTCAGGGCTAGCTTCCAACTGCGGATCAGCATGGTCTATTTTTTGATGTTTCGCGCCTCGCACCGGCTTAACGTTTTCTGATGTTTCTGCAGACAGGGAATCCTGTTGGCCACATTTAGTGGAGGCAGCCCCATAGTGCAGGTCATCCGCATCACAGAGGTCCCAGCGCCACCGATCCTGGCACTACTTGGCCTTGGTATACTTGGGCTTGCCTGGAAGTGTCGCAAGTAGGCCTAAACGGAACTCCAAATATTTAAGCCCACTTCGGTGAGCTTTTCATTGCATAAAATTCAGCGGTGCTAATGACCCAAAGTAGGTGCGAATTCAACTGGTCGATGCAACACACGCATTAAATCTAGCAGCCGGCGTTTCATACTCCAACGTCTTTCTTGGACGCTCATTTAACTGCCTCGCTACCCAGTCCAGCTCAGCCTGTGAGTAAATCGATAGGTCTGTATATTTGGGCAGGTATTCGCGCAGCAGACGATTGGTGTTTTCGTTGGAGCCACGTTGCCATGGACTCTTCGGATCACAGAAGTAGACTTTGATATTCGTCTCGAGCGTGAATTGAAGATGCCTCGTCATTTCTGATCCGCGGTCCCAGGTCAGTGACTTGTACAACTCGCTCGGCAGCTTTCTGGACTGCTTGATCAGCGCATTAACAACGGTCTCACTATTCTTCTTATCGATTTTTGCCAGCATCACGTAACGTGAGTGGCGCTCAACAAGTGTCGCTACACAGGTCTTGTTTGAGCCTTCGATAAGATCGCCTTCCCAATGACCAGGAACAGCGCGATCTTCTACTCCAGCCGGTCTCTCACTGATGGAGATAGCACCGGGAATCCCACCGAGGCCGTCATCTTTAAGGGTAGAGGTTCGTGCCCGCCGGATATGGCGCTTCGAGCGCAGATATTCTTGAAGCTCCTTTTTCAGTGCTCCACGCGCCTGAATGAAGAGGCTGCGATAAATCGTCTCGTGCGACACCTGGTTCCAATCGTCTCCTGGATACTCTCGCTTTAACCACCCTGCAATTTGCTGCGGCGACCATTTGATCCGAAGCTTGGTCTCGACTTGCTGACAAAGCGTTCGGTTCAAAACCAGTCTACAGGCTTTGGGTCGAAGCGCTCGAGTCCACGCATTCTTGTCGGCGAGAGTGGCTCGATACTCGTCTGCGCCGCCATTCCTGTTGATCTCTCGGCTAATGGTTGAAGGGGCGCGTCCTAGATCTTTGGCGATCGTTCTAATGGGTAGCCCGGCAACGATACCTCTGGAGATCTCCTCTCGTTCAGACAGCGAAAGGGATCGATCAGGTCGTTTTCTTACCGGTGGACGAATGCCGCCAGTGCGCGAAAGGTATCCATGAATAGACGATGAGGTTCGATGATGTGATCGGGCAATCGACTTAACCGAATCACCCACTTTGTATCGATCCCAAATTTTGGATCTCTCTTCATCGGTGTACTTTCGCTTGATCCTTCGAGGCATATCGCAACACTCCCAGTTTTATTGAAAATAACAGGGTGTTGCACTGATCAGTTGAATTCGCAGGCGAAAGCGGTCCTTCAATAGTGTTCGGGCGCGGTATTCGCTAATTCGTCAAAAACCGCTTGCAAAGCTTATCGGGAATGTCTGCTTTTGATTCATTTCAACAATACCTGTCAGATAAAGCGTAGCCGTTTTATTGGCTAGGCCTTTTTTGTCTGTGCAACCCTAGGACACAGTTTCGTCGCTTTTTTGTAGTCGGCAAGCCATGTATTAGCCCCTCGCTACCAGGTGCAGTCAAGCGCTCGTGGCTTGCATGAAGTGTTGTTGCTGTACTATGCGTTCAGGCTTTCTTCTTCATCATTCGACTTATGCTTTTTCGACGACTCGCTGACGCTTTTAGGAATCAGGATTGGTTTACGGTTTGGATTGAATTTGTAATCGTTGTCTTCGGTATTTTCGTTGGCTTACAAGTCAACGGCTGGAACGAAAATCGACTGGATCGAGCCCAAGAGCAGGTCAGTCTCGACCGGTTGTTGGAAGAGGCCGAAATGTCCGTCGGCCACATCCAGTACGTCACCGAAGAAGCGGATTCTATAATCGGTTCACAACGAAAGTTGCTCGAGATCATGTCCGGTGATGATCCGCTGCCAGCCAACACTGCGCCCGCCGAGTGGGGATTTGCGACGCTCAACTTTATGATGGCAGTCACCCCGCCACGGACGGTATACGACGAGCTAGAAGCGACAGGGGGCCTAGCTTTGATTCGCTCGCAGTCGGTGCGCGAATCCATATCACGCTATCATGAGACACTCGCGAACTTTGTGTCCCAGCTAAACTATTTCAGACAAGGCTCTTTTTCGGCGGGTGCTAACCCGATTCTTGCGGCGCATGAGTTCGTGCAAGCCGAGTATGATCCAGACAGTGAAGTAGGTCGCCGGTATGTTTTTGACTGGCCGGGGCTGCGCGCCGATACGAGGTTGAGGGGTCTGTTTGTCGCGAAATTGCGAAATCAAATCGTGATCAACAAAAACCGAGAATGGGTGCTTATCCGAGCACAAGCTATGTGCGACGCTATTGCCGAGGAAGTGGGTCGAAGCTGCAGTGTTAAAAAAATGCTCGATGAACTGCAATAGGCCCGCGTTCGACAGTCAAACCGCGTAATCAGAGGTTAGCGACGGTAGTTAGGTGCGAAAGCGGTCACTGGCGAGGTCGCCTGACACCTCAGACTGTGTCAAAACTCGCTTCGCCACTTCTCGCACTGATTTACTGCGCACAGCAGATCCGCTCGACTCAATGAGCAGCCCTTGCAGCATCGTAGATTTCCTTGGCAATTATTGGGGTTTCAAAGTGCGTCGCTCAGGATCGCGCACACGCGGCCTCAGATCATGGGTTTCGAGAAGCAAAATGAGGCTGCTTAGCCTCTTATCGCTGCCATCAGCGGCACAACCCCAAACATCTGCAACATCCGTTTGAGATTGTAGGACAGGACATGCAGGCTCATCTCCGTGCTGACGTGTTTGAGCGTCTTCATCTGGAAGTGCGTCGGCCCGAGCCAGGATTTGATCGTGCCAAAGGGATGTTCCACTGTGCTGCCGCGAATGCGCATGCAGTTCGACAGTCGGTCCACCCGATCTTCCATGGCCTCTAATATTTCTTCATGTTCCCAGCGACCCATGCGGCGCTGCTTGCCCGTCGTGCACTTTGGTCTTAACTCGCATTGTGGACAGGCTGACGACCAGTAACGACGCATCGCTTTATCTGTGGAGTCATCCGTGAACCGATAGATCAATCGTTGGCCCGCCGGGCATTCGTACTCGTCATCTTCCGGCCGATAAACAAAGTCTGCTCGATCAAATAATCCTTTCGCCTGGTTGTTCGAGGTTTGGGTCTTGGGCACGTAGGCCGTAATGCCCGCGTTCGCACAAGCCAGTATCTCAGCCCCACTAAAGTAACCACGGTCCGCCAGCACTGACAGGTCTTCGCTGTCGAGCGCTTCTTTGGCTTGGATTGCCATGTTAGCCAGTTGCGAGCGATCGTGGCCGATGTTCGTCACTTCGTGCGCCACGATCAAGTGGTGCTCGGTGTCGACAGCGGCCTGTACGTTGTAGCCGACAATCGCTTTGCTGCGCGCTGCGGTGGACATCACCCGGGCGTCGGGATCAGTCAGGGAGATTTGTTGGTCCGGTGTTGCCAGCATCCGGACCTCCAGCTTTTTTAGTGCCTGAATCTCCTCTTTAAGGGCTGCGATTTTATGTTCCAGTCGATCGGTCTTGGTATGACTTGCTTCACTATCGCGCCGGTCGGCGCTGGCGATCTGCCCCAGATAGCGGGCAATGCTGTCATCGATCTGCTCCAGGCGTTTCTTGATCTTGGCTTTGCTGAAGTTGCGATTACGGTTGTTCACCGCTTTGAACTTGCTGCCATCAATGGCCACAAAGGCATCGCTAAACAAATTGAGCTTGCGGCACAGCATGACGAACTCCCGGCACACCAGACGAATCGCTTCGCCGTTATTCTTGCGAAAGTCAGCAATGGTTTTGAAGTCCGGCGTCAGTCTGCCGGTCAGCCACATCAGCTCCACATTACGCCCGACTTCACGCTCCAATCGCCGGGAAGACTGGATGCGATTGAGGTAGCCGTAGATATAGAGCTTCAACATCATGGCCGGGTGGTAAGCGGGCCGACCTGTGACTGCGGGCACTGTTTTGAAACCCAAACCGGAAAGATCTAAATCATTGACGAACACGTCGATAACGCGAACCGCGTTCTCTTCTGCGATGTAATCATCAATGCGTTCAGGGAACAGCGTCGCCTGTGATCGGCTTTCGCCCTCGATGAATCCACTCATGGCAGCAACTCTTCAGCGAGAAAGTCAGATCATATCTCGTCGAAGAGTTTTCACACAGTCTGACCTCAAAGGGGAAACCCTGCAGTGCACAGTGAACTACCGGGCAAACTCATTCAGCTGTAGTCGGATCGATAACGGCCTTTACTTCTGCGACGCTGTTAGCTGGAAATCCACCCTGGCTGGCATGCTCCCTGACAAGCTCTTCGTTCGGCGCGATGTACACACAGTAGATTTTATCATCCGTCACATAGCTCTGAAGCCACTGAATTTGTGGTCCGAGGTCTTTTAACACGCCACATGATGTCTGGGAGATACCATGAAGCTCATCGGCCGAAAGATTTCCTGCCCCAGGGATTTCTCTTTCTATTACATATCTTGGCATTTGTAAGACTCCTAGTTAAACGATTCAAACGTTGCACAAAGACAGTGTAGTCCAAAGTCCCGGATTAGGTGCGCGGCGGTTTATGGTGATGTCGCCTAACACCTCAAGCCAGTCATTCGGCCTGCGATACCTGGCTCTGACTCGACCGCCGCTTTCGGCCAGAACTGCACTCAGCGCTTTCCAAAAAGACCTCGCTAACCCATGATCCCCTCCGAATGTTTCAAAGTGGCTTGAAAAATGCGTCTTAGCAGAATTACAAAACACATCTATGACCAAAACTGGTTCGCAGTCGGTATCGACTTGATAATTGTGGTGATCGGCGTATTCATCGGTATACAAGTCAGCAATTGGAGCAATGACCGCGCTGAAATGAATCAAGAAACGGTTTACCTAGCTGAGCTTCAAGAGGATTTTAGAAAAATCGTAGAGGAACTGGAGAGCGACATCGCCGCGTATGATGGCATTGTAGAAGCGATGTCGTTCCTACTCGCTGAATCCCGTAAAGTCAAATCAGTCTTCTCGTCCGAAGACTTGACCCTGGCAGCAAAAAAGCTGGTCAGCATGGTCGGCACCGAGATCGTTTCTGATACTTACTCCAACCTCACTGGATCAGGCGACTTGGCCATCATTCGAAGTCGAGAGATCAAGACCTCAATGGCGTCGTTTTTTGCCCGCTACGAAGTGGTAAAGCTAGTCGCCACTACGCATGAGTTACAGCTGGTGAATATTTTCCAACCCTATGCGATCGCAAACCTTGACTACGTCAGTCTTCTACCCGATAACCGCAGTGTTCTACCGGCTGCGGGATTTAGTTCCGAAATAATCGCCAGCGAGTTACGGTCTAGAAAATTTCGGAATGTCGTGGCTGTGAAATGGGATATTGCGACCGATCTTATAGGTATATTGGACTCCGCCTTACTCGACGCCCGACGGGTGCAGGCCCTGTTGTCTAAAGAAGTCTCTCAGCTAAGGAGCAGTGGGTAGGATCCGCTTTGGGTCGACACGAGCTCCTTTTAAAGAACATAAGCTAAATTCCGCTACTAGGTGCGAATTCAACTGATCAATGCAACACCCTGTTATTTTCAGTAAAACTGGGAGTGTTGCGATATGCCTCGAAGGATCAAGCGAAAGTACACCGATGAAGAGAGATCCAAAATTTGGGATCGATACAAAGTGGGTGATTCGGTTAAGTCGATTGCCCGATCACATCATCGAACCTCATCGTCTATTCATGGATACCTTTCGCGCACTGGCGGCATTCGTCCACCGGTAAGAAAGCGACCCGATCGATCCCTTTCGCTGTCTGAACGAGAGGAGATCTCCAGAGGTATCGTTGCCGGGCTACCCATTAGAACGATCACCAAAGATCTAGGACGCGCCCCTTCAACAATTAGCCGAGAGATCAACAGGAATGGCGGCGCAGACGAGTATCGAGCCACTCTCGCCGACAAGAATGCATGGACTCGAGCGCTTCGCCCCAAAGCCTGTAGACTGGTTTTGAACCGAATGCTTTGTCAGCAAGTCGAGACCAAGCTTCGGATCAAATGGTCGCCTCAGCAGATAGCGGGGTGGTTAAAGCGAGAGTATCCAGGAGACGATTGGAACCAAGTGTCGCACGAGACGATTTATCGCAGCCTCTTCATTCAGGCGCGTGGAGCACTGAAAAAGGAGCTTCAAGAATATCTGCGCTCGAAGCGCCATATCCGGCGGGCACGAACCTCTACCCTTAAAGATGACGGCCTCGGTGGCATTCCCGGTGCTATCTCCATCAGTGAGAGACCGGCTTCGATAGAAGATCGCGCTGTTCCTGGTCATTGGGAAGGCGATCTTATCGAAGGCTCAAACAAAACCTGTGTAGCGACACTTGTTGAGCGCCACTCACGCTACGTGATGCTGGCAAAAATCGATAGGAAGAATAGTGAGACCGTTGTTAATGCGCTGATCAAGCAGTCCAGAAAGCTGCCGAGCGAGTTGTACAAGTCACTGACCTGGGACCGCGGATCAGAAATGACGAGGCATCTTCAATTCACGCTCGAGACGAATATCAAAGTCTACTTCTGTGATCCGAAGAGTCCATGGCAACGTGGCTCCAACGAAAACACCAATCGTCTGCTGCGCGAATACCTGCCCAAATATACAGACCTATCGATTTACTCACAGGCTGAGCTGGACTGGGTAGCGAGGCAGTTAAATGAGCGTCCAAGAAAGACGTTGGAGTATGAAACGCCGGCTGCTAGATTTAATGCGTGTGTTGCATCGACCGGTTGAGTTCGCAGCTAGGAGCGGCCTGTGTGATAACAATCCGTTCGACCTAGCAATGCGTGGGTCTCTACGAGGAGATCATGCGGATGAACCCTGAGCGGGTGTTTTTCCTGAATCGTCCCGTGCTGCTCGTGATGACGGCGGTGCTCTGTGTGGGTGTGGCCACCGCGATGTGGTTCATGCTAAGTGCCAGGCGCCAGCCCGAGTAGCCAGCTGTCGATTTACCCGGCCGTTCTTGGCGGGCGTGTTGAGACACGGTCGCCGAACCCATTGAATCCCCCGACCCCTTCCTAAATCCTCTCGGACCCTCGCGGCTTTGGCGTATCCGCTTAACTCAGCCTGCGGTGCACTCGTTTGTCACCCCGGGGGCTCCATCGTCGCAATCATCACCATTGGTCACGTAGCCATCGGGTGCGAAGCAGGAATCTTGCTCAACAGAGCCTGCGGGATCTCCAAATCCGTCGCCATCAAAGTCGGGGTAGTAGGTAATGCCGACGCATGCGCTTGTGCATCCTTCAGGCGTCGCTGGCTGTGCATTACAAGACCAGCCAATTTCTCCGCCGCACTGCCATGCACCAGTACAAGTCCCGTACTGATTGGTGAATTCGCAGGCTTCTGAAGGCTCGATCACTCCTTCGTCGATCGCCCCATCGCCATCGTTGTCTACACCGTCGCACGTTTCTATGACGGGCTCGACTGCGCACATGAAGTCCGATGTGCAAACCTGGCCCGCGCCGCAGCTTCCGCACGACCCACCGCATCCATCTGAACCGCAGGCCTTTCCGCTGCAATCCGGCGTACACGCGACGGGCTCGCAGACATCGCCAAAGCCATTGAGATTGTTGTCTGTCTGGTCGGGGTTCGCTGTAGAGACGCAGTTGTCGCAGAAGTCTCCAACGCCGTCGCTATCGGCATCTGCCTGATCTGGATTTGGCTGCGACGCGCAGTTGTCGCAAGCGTCTCCCACGCCGTCACCGTCCGTATCCAATTGATCAGCGTTCGGCGTGGCAACGCAATTATCTGCGCTGTCCGGAACGCCATCGCCGTCGCTATCTACTGGTACGGGGGTTTCACAGGGGAGCGGTTCTCCGCCTGAAGCTTTGACAAAGTTCTCCTTCAACGAAGCGCACGCTTGAGCAGGCGCGCTCGGGCTGCCATCACAATCGAGGGATTCACAGTAGGCATTACAAAGGCCATACAGGCGTCCATCCATGCTTGCGCATTCGCTATCTTTCTTGGCGTTGACGCTCATGGATAAGAGGGCGCCAATTGCGATGGATGTGATGGATGCAATTATGAGCTTCATATTTATGGCCTTTCCGGGGCACCGGCTTAACGGGTGCGGATTAGGAACCTATAGTACGTAAAAGACCGTTTGTCCATCATGGATATTCCCGGGTCGAAAGCCCGTGTGGCAGATACTCGCCCGTTGAATCCCCGCCCCCCCATTGTCTATCCTCGCGGCCCTTCGCGACGCTGGCGTAGCTCAGTAGGTAGAGCAGCTGATTTGTAAGACCTCGGAGAGGCGAAACAGCGCGTCGAAAGCCGATGAAAAGCAACGAGTTTTTCTGGCTCGTTGGTCCCATCAAGCAACCGACCGAACGTATTCCGGACCTCTGCAGAGGGCGTTTCGTGCCGCCTAATCCGCAAGTCGAAGATTCGTAACACCTTTTCGAAACCGAACACCGATCCAGAACCGAATGAGCGGCAACTCTGGGTCGACAGCGGTCCCCTTAAGATCATAAGCCAACCGACCGCTGCTAGGCGAAAGTGGTTGCGCTGAAAACTTCCGCAAACACCTCGGAGCGGCCGGACGGTGAATATCAAATCAGGTGGTTTTTAGGGCAGCAATCGGCCAATAGCGGCCTTTTCGATCTTAGCGGGTCTAGTAAAGCGACTCACTCAAGACTGGCGGACGTAAGGTATACACGATGCCGCCTGCCGACCCTCAACCTCGACGATACCGCCAAACTGGTCCTTCCGGATATTCGCGATGTGGTCTCGCAAACCTTCCAGCCGAGCGATATTTTTGCGAAAATTCTGGTCCGCCCGCTCCTGGTGTTCGACCAGCCTGAGAATCATGTTCGCCAGGACCGAATTCGACCAGAAGACGCTTTCGTCGTAATCGATCACGAGCGGCTTGTCGGGACTTGGCTCCGGGGTGGCAACTACCCTGTAGTGTTTGTTGAGCTCCTCGCGGTAGTGCAGCGCCATCTCTGCAGCCTCGTCTTCGTACCGTTCATTCCATTTGAATTCATTTTCTACGTCAGTCAAATGCTGACGCAATGACCAGTCGCGTATCAGCTGAATATTACCGGTTGCACGGAGTTCCTCTACCGTACCCCAGGACAGTCGCGCCCGATTGACTACTCCCAGGAAGTACAGCCCGTATTCAAAGCTCCGCCTGGCGTCTTCGGGCAGATGTCCGTTATCGATCACCTCCCGCAGCAGTCTGCCGTGCGCGAGGCGCACATCATTCCAGCGCAAGCCTGATTCCTCGGTCTCCAGCAGGCATTCGAAGTCATTCTGCAGGCGCGCCAGGTACTGGCGCTCCAGCGCGATATTCTCACGCTGCTGATTCCACCCTTCCACCTGCAGCGCAATGAAGATACCCACTACGACTATCAGAACTTCTATGCAGACCAGAACCCAATCCTGATTACGGACGTGCTTCGCGAGCCGCCTCAAGAGCATTTAGTCTCCTTCATTGGTTGTTTGGCGCAGAGACGAAACGATAACTCACAAGTCCGCATCCACTAAAGCAGCAGCCGCTACGGGTCGGGAGCGGACCTTTGAAGTTCCAGCCTATCAGTGTCTCTTCCTAGGCGAAAGCGGTCATGCTGGTAACTTCCGCTAACACCTCAAAGGAGACCTTAGGCGACGGTTAGATGAACCGGAACAATGGCTGCAATCGGCGGCCCAGATCGTCCGCTTCTCACACCTAGCTCGGATACAGCTTTTGATATGAAGGCTGCCGGGATACTCTCCAAGTGAAACCCATCGCTGGAGGACGTAATGAAGCTTTCCCAACTCAACGACTACGTACAGACGTTAGCGACGATCGGTGCAATCGCCGGACTGTTACTCGTAGCCTATGAAATACGGCAGTCGACTCGTATTGCTTTGGCTGAGTCCTATCGCGACGGTAACTTAAATTCCGTCAACATGCTCTTGATTGGCCTCGAATCCGGAATCTCTGGTCCATTAATCAAGGCAGAGACTCAGCCGGAAGCTCTCACGCCAGAAGAAAAGATGGCTGTTAGTGTTTGGTTAAAATCGCATCTGCGGGCCTTTGCCAACGAATACAGTCAGATAGATGCATTGGGTGTGAATCTAGAGGAGGAACGCCGCTTATATGACCAACACGTGGAGCGTGCCGTCCCGGTAATATTTAGCAGTGCCTGGTCGAGGGCGTGGTTTTATCAGGAAGGGGCGTCGATGGTGCCGCGAGTTTCGGAAGTGGTAGGTCGTGTGCTTGAGAAACATCCGCCGAAAAACAGGACCGACGTATTCAAGCAGATAGATGAGATGGCCACGACGATTGAGTGATGCCCCTCAGGTGAGACGGGGTTGCTGAAACCTAAACCGCCATCTGCTTCGGGTCGGAAGCTGTCACCGCGCTTGGCCCGAACCGAACGTCTCAGAATAGGCGAAAGCGGTCATGCTGGTAACTTCCGCTTCCACCTCAGACTGTGTCAAAACTCGCTTCGCCACTTCTCGCACTGATTTACTGCGCACAGCAGATCCGCTCGACTCAATGAGCAGCCCTTGCAGCATCGTAGATTTCCTTGGCAATTATTGGGGTTTCAAAGTGCGTCGCTCTGGATCGCGCACACGCGGCCTCAGATCATGGGTTTCGAGAAGCAAAATGAGGCTGCTTAGCCTCTTATCGCTGCCATCAGCGGCACAACCCCAAACATCTGCAACATCCGTTTGAGATTGTAGGACAGGACATGCAGGCTCATCTCCGTGCTGACGTGTTTGAGCGTCTTCATCTGGAAGTGCGTCGGCCCGAGCCAGGATTTGATCGTGCCAAAGGGATGTTCCACTGTGCTGCCGCGAATGCGCATGCAGTTCGACAGTCGGTCCACCCGATCTTCCATGGCCTCTAATATTTCTTCATGTTCCCAGCGACCCATGCGGCGCTGCTTGCCCGTCGTGCACTTTGGTCTTAACTCGCATTGTGGACAGGCTGACGACCAGTAACGACGCATCGCTTTATCTGTGGAGTCATCCGTGAACCGATAGATCAATCGTTGGCCCGCCGGGCATTCGTACTCGTCATCTTCCGGCCGATAAACAAAGTCTGCTCGATCAAATAATCCTTTCGCCTGGTTGTTCGAGGTTTGGGTCTTGGGCACGTAGGCCGTAATGCCCGCGTTCGCACAAGCCAGTATCTCAGCCCCACTAAAGTAACCACGGTCCGCCAGCACTGACAGGTCTTCGCTGTCGAGCGCTTCTTTGGCTTGGATTGCCATGTTAGCCAGTTGCGAGCGATCGTGGCCGATGTTCGTCACTTCGTGCGCCACGATCAAGTGGTGCTCGGTGTCGACAGCGGCCTGTACGTTGTAGCCGACAATCGCTTTGCTGCGCGCTGCGGTGGACATCACCCGGGCGTCGGGATCAGTCAGGGAGATTTGTTGGTCCGGTGTTGCCAGCATCCGGACCTCCAGCTTTTTTAGTGCCTGAATCTCCTCTTTAAGGGCTGCGATTTTATGTTCTAGTCGATCGGTCTTGGTATGACTTGCTTCACTATCGCGCCGGTCGGCGCTGGCGATCTGCCCCAGATAGCGGGCAATGCTGTCATCGATCTGCTCCAGGCGTTTCTTGATCTTGGCTTTGCTGAAGTTGCGATTACGGTTGTTCACCGCTTTGAACTTGCTGCCATCAATGGCCACAAAGGCATCGCTAAACAAATTGAGCTTGCGGCACAGCATGACGAACTCCCGGCACACCAGACGAATCGCTTCGCCGTTATTCTTGCGAAAGTCAGCAATGGTTTTGAAGTCCGGCGTCAGTCTGCCGGTCAGCCACATCAGCTCCACATTACGCCCGACTTCACGCTCCAATCGCCGGGAAGACTGGATGCGATTGAGGTAGCCGTAGATATAGAGCTTCAACATCATGGCCGGGTGGTAAGCGGGCCGACCTGTGACTGCGGGCACTGTTTTGAAACCCAAACCGGAAAGATCTAAATCATTGACGAACACGTCGATAACGCGAACCGCGTTCTCTTCTGCGATGTAATCATCAATGCGTTCAGGGAACAGCGTCGCCTGTGATCGGCTTTCGCCCTCGATGAATCCACTCATGGCAGCAACTCTTCAGCGAGAAAGTCAGATCATATCTCGTCGAAGAGTTTTCACACAGTCTGGCCTCATAGCTGCCATTGGCTGAGCGATAAATCTGGCGGCCGGCGGCCAGAAGGGGACAGTCAAGGTCGGCACCAGCCGAGACTTAACGTCTCTCGATTTCCTCACTTATGAGATCGACCGCTCTTTGAGCAGCCAAGTTTTGATCACGGAGTGTTAGAGGCAACGAAACAATGGCGCCGACCCACTCAGTTAGATGCCGCTCAATGCTCGGATCATCAATGACCTCATTGACTAGCATCGTCGCCTCACCTGGCGGAATTCCTTCCGGGCAATTAAGATTGTATTTTTCGATGCCATCCACAAGCGACCAACATTTCTCCCAGTAGTATTCCTGAGCCTCAATGTTGATCACTTGCCTGACTAAAGACCGATAGACTGGTAATACATCAAATCCGTTAACGTTGCCGTCAACTTGCGCAAGGTATGCTTCAACTGCCTTAGTTATCAAGGCGCTCGTTGGAAACCCCTGGTCGCGCATGTTCCGGTAGCTAGAATGATTAATTTCCAAACTCTGCCACTGGGATGCATGCATGAAGTCCACGAGCCGATCCCAGCATGCCGTTATGCATTCGTTATTAGTATCCAGGAATGCCAACGAGCGCCGACCCGCTTCAGCCGCCTGATCGTACGCCTCGCCTTTTGCCCGGGTTAGGAGGATCGATGATCGTAGTTCGTTCCTAAGCTCGATCAACGCCTCGGTCTCTTTCTTATATTCCGCTCTGGCCTCGTTCCAATTCGCCACCTGAATACCGATAAACACACCGATGACAACGATGGAGAAGTCTAAGCCAACAGCAAACCAATTTTGCTCTTTCAAGTGTTTTGTCAGGCTGCGGAGAATCATAGACTGCTTGGTCCTTATAGGCTTTTCGCTTGCTTTGATGGCAATTAGAGCACAGTCGGAGCGCCTAAAAGTAGGCGGAAGCGGCACCTGGCAATGTCGCTTAACACCTCATTCCGGCCGTAGAGAATCAGTCTATTTAAGTTATTCAGAGGGCCGCTGTTGGCAATTAACTGCCGTCTGAAACGTGCATCCACCCAACTGATAAGCCCTCGGCCGTCTCCATGCCCACCCCAGTGGCCTTCCGTTGGCCGTCTGCCAGCCAATCAACGTGATAGATAGGCCCCACTTTTTCGATATGCAAGTCGTACTCGTCTCCAACCGCTCCATCTTCAAAGTAATAACGCACGTGGTATTGACCGGCGTAGCCTTGGGCTGGTCCACCAGTTGCGATACCAGCGCCCCGATACTGTGTTGAATAAAGCCAACGTGCGTTCAGAGTTCCCGGGGCGTGGCTCTTGGTATACAGCACGAAACCAACATTGGTTATGTCATCGTCTACCGTATGGTCCGCGAAGGTCGCGCCGACAAAAGTCATCATTGAGGCCCAGATTGCGAACCCCCAAAACACAGTAATTTTGTTCATCTTAAGGTCGCTCATTATTTGGTTAGGATGCCGCTCCAAAATCATCATACTGCCTCAACGGTAAAATCAAGCTTTCTATAATTCACCGAGCGGCTAGCTTCCTTGCTTCCGCATCCACCTCAAAGGGAAAATCCTGCAGTGCACAGTGAACTACCGGGCAAACTCATTCAGCTGTAGTCGGATCGATAACGGCCTTTACTTCTGCGACGCTGTTAGCTGGAAATCCACCCTGACTGGCATGCTCCCTAACAAGCTCTTCGTTCGGCGCGATGTACACACAGTAGATTTTATCATCCGTCACATAGCTCTGAAGCCACTGAATTTGTGGTCCGAGGTCTTTTAACACGCCACATGATGTCTGGGAGATACCATGAAGTTCATCGGCCGAGAGACTTCCTGCCCCAGGGATTTCTCTTTCTATTACATATCTTGGCATTTGTAAGACTCCTAGTTAAACGATTCAAGCGTTGGACAAAGGCAGTGTAGCCCAAAGCCCCGGATTAGGTGCGCGGCGGTTTACGGTGATGTCGCCTAACACCTCAAAGGAGACCTTAGGCGACGGTCAGATAAACCGGAATTAACGGTTGCCATCGGCCGGGAGCGGTCACTTATCCGCTACAGCAGGGTGGCGTTTATGACGGAACAGAGCGATAGTCTCGTTCATGATTGATACCAACTTTGATTTCCGCACAGACACCCCGACTGGTAAGGACCCAGACGCTCATAGCCGAACGCTGCGGACTTACCATAAGCTCCTATGGAGCAAGACACTGCCCTGTGGGCAGGTCTTCGAACTGGATGATTCCATCCGAGGTCACTACTTGCTGGATCGCTCCTCGATCGGCGAGTTTTCTCTGACCAGCGATGCAATCACCCATTCATACAAGTACGTAAAGCGCATGCAGCATATTATCGGTGCATTGCCACTAGATTATGTGGAGTCGCTTTTTTCGCGTGGTTGCACGATTGGTAGCTACATTGTTTTCCCCGGCAAAAAAATAGGTGGGAAGATGAATATCAACGGCGCAAGAGGCTGCAACGCAAAAATCGGAGACCGCTTTGACCTCACGCTAGAGTGCATACGGCGCCATTACTTTGGAATCGAAAGCCCGCTGGCAGAAGTTCTTGCGAGGTATGGGGATTACTTCAAACTGTTCGAAAGCTTTCAGGGCTATGTTGAGTATTTTCTTCTCCAAGATTTGGTCACTGAAGACTTTAGCGCAGTGAAATTCTATCTCCCTTTCACAGAATTTCAGACCTCTCCATACCCGGCAAGTGTGGAGGACTACATGATCTACAACGAGGGCACCATAGCCTTCATCAATGGTCGCAATGACCGAATACGGCAGAAGGCAAGTTCATCGGATTCAGGCTTGGTCGAGCCGATCAACTAGCACTAACGCCTAGCCTACATCCGTGCCCTTATCTCTCATGCGCTGAGTAACGCAACCATCTGAAATGCCGCACGCACTGTCTGCAGAGTCTCGTGATTGTAGGACTCAATTATGACGAAGGGCCGCTTTGGGTCGCTAAGAGGCTCTCAAATAAACAGTCATCCAGGGACCGCTCATAGGCGAGAGCGGTCTCTGGTGAAGCTCAAAGCGCCTCTGACACGAGCTCTCGATTGACAAGCTTTAGCACCCTTTGCGCGCTGACCAACGAGCGTTGACTCCAGGTTGATCGCAGATTTTGGAGATTCAAGACGACTTGCAAATGAGCTTCTGTCTCTTTCAATGCTTCCCAATCGAAGGACACTACCTCTCTTGTCAAAGATGATGGTGGGTTATTAAACTGCACCGCACGCTCAATCACCCCTTTGCTGCTTAGCTCCCGCTGGTAGCGACTCAGCTGATTATCTGCATGCATTGCCCTTCTATATGAGTTCAATGCTTCACGAAGTTCTGGATTAGTAATTCTTGAAAGTGTTCCTGCTTCGGTCATTTCCTGATAGGCAAGTGAGTTGTCATATGGGGCCCATGCCTCGACCGCGCTGATCAGCGACCCGGTGCCGTCCTCATCAAGAGCAAATTTCGCATCGCTACGAATCGCGTTAATTAATTTGTGAGTAGACACCGGTTGCGCAGTCACCCTAGGCGTTATACGTTCGCCGAACTCGACGATTCGCTCAAAGTCAGTCTGCAAGCGAACTAGTAAAGCGGTGTCCCTCCGTTGTTCTGAGCGCTCGTCGTTCCAGTTTGCGACTTGAATACCAATGAACACACCAACGACAACAATGCCGAAGTCGATTACGACAGCAAACCAATTCTGATCTTTTACGTGTTTTGTCAGACTGCGGAGAATCATAGACTGCTTGGTCCTTATAGGCTTTTCGCTTGCTTTGATGGCAATTAGAGCACAGTCGGAGCGCCTCAAAGTAGGCGAAAGCGGTCATGCTGGTAACTTCCGCTCCCACCTCAAAGCGGCCGGTAAGTGGAGGCTAGATCGGGTGATTTCTAGGGCCGCTTTCGGGCCAGAGGCGGTTGCTGACTACCCCGTGAAGCGTGCAAGAAATATCCATGCGACGTTAACGAGGCAGAACCACAAAGAACAGAGCCGATCGAACATGGCGTTACGCAAGAAAATGCCTAGGCCTGCTAAAACGATAAACAGCAGCATCATTGGCAAGTAGAACCATGGCGCCAGCTCTCCATCGCGCAGTAGCATAACCAATGGTTCTACCGCGCTGTAGAGGGCAAACACAGCATAGAATCGAACCCGAATCTGCTCGAACGGGGGCATCTGTGATGCGCCCAGTGGGCTGAGAATTACTGCTTTGACGTAGAATAGCGATACGTAAAAGCATAAGAGCAGGAACTCAGCCACCGTCCATGTCTCGTAAGACTGCCAGCGAAAAGTCGACCACCAGACCGTTATTAGAAGGACGGTAGTGCTGGCCGAGAATGCCACGTGAGTAGTGTCTATCTTGCCTTCGGAATTTTTCGGGGGGCGCGTCAGACCAGACATAAGCTGAGCCAACGCAAGACCCGCGATGATAGAAATCAGAACGAAGATAAACTCAAATTGAGACACGGATAGTTTGTTATGCTCTTCAGGCGTAATCGCCAAATTCTAGTGTATCTGAAATTTTCGCGATTCGTTGGCTTGGGGTCGTTAGCTGCCGTTTAATCCCGGCCAGTCCAAACTTCCGCTCGTAGGCGAAAGCGGTCGTCTGACGATGTCGCTTGACACCACAAAGCAGTCCCTTGCGCAGCCCAAGATTTAACAGAATCGGCGGCCGCAATCGGTGGAAAGTGATCATTACTCAGTTCGGGGATGCCTGACGTCCCACATGAACTTTGGGCTGCCAAGAATTCCGCAGATCAGTAGGACGATCGTCGTATAGATAACTGGAAAACTAGCGGCAGACTTGCGGGATGCGTTTAGCGCTTTCATTTCGTCTGCAAAAACCACCACATGTATGCCTGTGCCGTACGCTCCAAGCGCGAAAAGGCTAGTGAGGACCAAGAATCCAGCACTTATGAATGCCGTTTGAACCGTAGTCAACTTGGAGCCTGCTATGTACGCGGTAACCAAGTAAGCTGTAAGCGCCGTGAAGTAGAGTGAAAGCCAGCCCATGAACAGGCCTTGGTACATCGCCAAACTCTCAATCAACGCTGCTTCAGTCATTACCATGCATTCCTATAATGAAGTAAGCGTCGAGGATAAAGCCAAGTGAGTAAAGGTTCTAGCTCGTGCGAAGCCTTGAGAGGAGCCAAACGAATTGTCGTCCAGTGCATACGAATCAGAGGCAAGGCGATCATGGCTAAAAAGTTTCCGGAAAGGTCTCAAAGTAGTTGGCAGCGGTCATACTGTTAACTTCCGCTAACACCTCCAACGAGACAGTCTGATGCAAATGGTTTGGGGGCGATATGGACTTTCCAGGCTCGGACCACGTGGTGTTCGGTACCCTGATTCCCGGTGGCGATTTACCGGCACTGTGAGGTCATAGATTGGCGTAACTAATTGCCACAGAATTGAACCACTCTGTCCGTGCGATCACATCTGTTGTAAGTAGCGTGACGCCGTAGTAGGCCAACAGCACAGGAAAAGGCCAGCGTAATCGTTGATACCACCATTCGCCTGCTACAAGCGCCGCACAGAGCACAATGAGAGTGACGACGGATGCATAGAGGGCGACGTCGAAATTAGGCACAAAACTGGGCGTTCCATAAATATAAGTTCTCTCTAACGCAGCTTCCAGAGGAATGATTGCGGTGCAGGCCATCAACCGCAAGTGAAGCGCAATATCGCGCTTCCGTGCAGCTTTGATCGCCAGCCAAAGGAACACGCAAAACAACGCCAGAGCAGTCATATCGATGTAGAAGAACTTAACCGCCGTTGACGGGACCCCGTCCACCATGCCGCCTCCCTTCAAGATCATGGTCTGGAGCACCTGCAACCCACTAATTACCAATACCGCGGCAAGAATGAGAGAGATGTAACCTACCGTGCGGTGATATTTTCGCCAACCGCTTTTGATCAACCATGCTTGGATAATCGCCAGCAACATCCAAGCTATCGCGCTGATTCCATGAATAATAATGTGCGTTTCTATGTTGACTATTGCTGAAAAGAAACTAGGCCAGAACGACAGAAATGTGATCGCGAAGATTGCAGTGAACCAGATCCACCATTGCTGCGACCAGCGAGGCAGGGCTCTGAGAGTGGTTGCCATGAAATTCCTCCTTCCAGCGCATCGACTACAGTTTGTAACACGAGTAATGGATGGATAAACACCCTCACTTCCATTAATCGACAAAAAACCACTGCCAAACGCCAGCTTACTTTGGAAACTCACTGCGAGCGTAAAGTGGAGCCAGTGGCTACGGCGCGCTGCGACTTACCGGCGGCAGTGGGCTTGCAGCCGTCTGGCCCAACCGCTGAGCATGAGCCGGACTTTTCTCACCTGCAGCATCTACCTCAAGGCGGTCATTCGAATGACCCATAAGTTCTGAACCTTCAAGGCCGTAAAATCGGGGTGGCGCGCCCTAGTACAGTCGCACCTTCTCGTCATTTACGACAATGTCGTGCATCTCGTTCTCGGTCAGTTCGAGCTTTCCTGCATCAACCATGGTCTGGGCAAGACGAGGTAGCCCGTTTAAATCAGGCCAGTGGTCTGTCTCCCATAGCTTCGAACGAATCATACATTTGGAGCAGTGGAAAAAAGCCTCCTGCACAGTAACAACAATTGCGAAGTCCGGACTCTTTCCTCCCACGGCCATGGATTGAAGCAGAGCCGCATCCTTAACAACCTCGGCTTTGCCACTAACGCGCAACGTCTCTGTCTTCCCTGGAATCAGGAATATCAAGCCAACATTGGGATTTTGCAGAATATTTTCTATCGTGTCGGCTCTCCTGTTTCCCAGTCTGTCAGGAATCACGAGAGTGTTCTCGTCAAGAATTTTTATGAAGCCAATCGGATCGCCCTTGGGTGACACATCAGTATGGCCATCGGCGTCAGCGGAAGCTATTAACAAGAACGGGGCTTTGCCAATGAATACGCCGCAATGTCGATCTAGTGCAGAAAGCGACTTTCGAGTCACCAAGTCACTGGGCTCGCCCATGATTGAGCGAAATTGCTCTCTTGTCGAAATAACATCATTAAAACGAGCCACGGTTTTTCTCCCGAAAGTATTTGTAACCAAGCCTATCATTTGTTTGGAGTCGGCCATGCGAAAGGGCGTTCGTAGGCGAAAGCGGCCCCTGGCGATGTCGCCTAGCACCTCTATGTGGACCTTCTGTTACATCGCGATTAAGCGGTCTGGACGGCTGAAGTCGGCCGACGAAGAGACGTTCGCTGGCTCTACATTTATCTAGATTCTGATGTCTATTTAGATCGTGCCCCACCGGTCGGTTTTGTCCGGGAACCTCGCGCCTAGCTTCAGCCTGCAAATAGCTGATAACGTTAGTAAATGAAAATTAAACATAGATAAGGATACCCTGGAGATCTCGATACAGGGTCCATATGTACAGGTGTTAGACGGAAGGAGTAGATCATCATGGATTGGGAGGCAATAGGAGCCATTGGAGAGATCATCGGAGCTATTGCAGTGGTTGCTACACTCGCATATCTCGCGAAACAACAAAAGCAGGCAAACCGAGTTGCGAACGCGAATTTCCAGATGGGTATCCTGAATCGTGCGTCTTTAAATCAGGATGTGACGCTAAGCTCAGAAAAGGCAGCGGAGTTCCTTGTAGAAATGCGAAAGACTCCGTATGAGCAGCTAAACGAATTACAGATGGTTCAACTAGAGGCATATGCCTACCGTAAGATGAACCTCTACGCATCAGTACAGGCTTCTCATGACCAAGGACTAATTCCCGAATTAATGATTAAAATCTATGTCGCGGACTTAGAAAATGAGCTGTCTAGATACCCTGCACTTACTACAGTCCTTTTTGATCTGCTTAAGAGTTATCCAGGTATTCTAGAGTGGCAGGTGTACAAGCCTCTCAGCGAGTCAGACGACGCCTAACGAGTGCATTCGCTGGACGACTGATAGCTGTTACTCGCTTCACTTCCTATTCCGGTCCACCCCTGTCAATCGCCAGTCATAGAGTGGTGTTAGGCGCAGAATCGTAGAACTTCGCCAATGTCTCTGGCCTGCTAGAGTTCATAGGCAACGAACAGAAGGGATGCTATGACGCCAAGAAAGCCTATTGCCTGCGCCCATCTCCCTTCGGCACTACCTTGCACGACGTTCTAGCCCCGAGTTACGCTCTTTGGATAGTGGGGATTTCGGGTATAAGTCTCAACGCTTACGATAGTGCCGGATAAGTCGATTCCGTTCGCGCTGACTCATAGTTATCGAGTCATGACTGCTGGCATTGGCGAGCTACGACTCCGAGACAGCATTAACGCCGTGGCCGACATCGCTGCCAGAACCACGAAGACTTGGAACGGTATTGGAGATCCAGTCTCATTCGGCACAACCAAGATCATGTTGAAGCTAGCATTGGCGCTAGTATGGAAAACAATAGCTACGAATACACTACCGCTCCGCTCGTATAGCCATCCCATAATCACGGCACCACTCACCACCCAGGCGCAAAACCAGAAAAACGAAACGCCCTCCACAACTCCTGTATTGAAGATATAACCCGGCACGTGCCACATCGCCCAAATAACTCCTACGATCACGGACGCAGTTGGTAACGAAAAGTGTTCTCTCATCCGAGGCTGCAAATAGCCTCGCCATCCTAGTTCCTCGCCGATGCTGATCAATGGGACGAAAACCATTTGTGGAATTGATAGAGCGGCGAAGGGGGGCCAGGACAGGCCCGGAAGTACAAACGGGGCAACTTGCTGCGTGATAAGTAAGAGAATTGGAACTGTAAACAAAGCGACGAGGTAAACCTGCAGCGGAGATTTTACTCGGACATACTGCTCTAGTAGTGCTTTCAAACTCGCATTTTTTTCAGCCGCGACGAAAGCAATCGCAAACATGGCAGGGCCGAAGAGACCAATGAGCACAGCCGCCTCCGGCAAGACGCTGAGCTCTACGCCGTACAGGACTGCTGTCATCAGCCCCGTGGTCGACAGCAGAAACGGCAATGCAACCGCACTTGCAGACGAGACCCTATACCACCAGCTCATATCTGAAAAAGCCATGCCGCCTCCCAGTCTGCGCGAACAAACAGAAGACTAGCGTAGCCCAGGCATCATGTTTCCCCATTGCGACCAAAAGGCCGATTCCTGCGTCGAGACGAAGTAATGCTACCTGTCGAGTGTCCTTTCTGGGTCGAAAGTAGGTTGAGGGCTTTTTCGGCGCAAACATTTCACATCAGTTATTCAGGCTCTGAATGCCGGATACTCCACATAAAGTAGAGTGATCCCACTACCATGCTGGCGCAAGCAAGCACTGTTAACTCTCCGCGTAAAGTTAGATCGACCATCACCTTGCCAAATTCAGCGGTCTGCGCTTTTGTAAACCAGTGAGTTATGTTGGCCCAATAATCGTGCATGTTGTAAAGCAGGCCGCAGGCGACGACCACGTAAATCGCGTTAAATATTACAATTTGACTGCGAGTCACTTTGGCTCCAATGACATACGCTGCGATCAGATACCCTGATAGCACAGTAAGGAATGTTTGCTCCTCAGTCTGTAACCCATGGTTCATTTCCATCGCGATTTGGTAGAGATCGGCCTCGTTCATCGCTCACCATCCTTGTTGAATAAATACAAAACAAGGATAGCCCGAAGTCTGCGCCGAAGCGAAACCAGGCACTCCAGTAACTTCCATCAACACCCCACGACGCTCTATTGAAACTCTCAGTAAATCGCAGGAATCAAGCGATACCGGACACGTTGCGTATAGTCTGGATAGTCAGGTAACTCAGCCTGTAAAGTCCGGTCCTCAAGTGCAGTTCTAATTACCGTGATGATTGATGCCACCGTCGCAGGAATTAGCGCCCATATTGAGCCCAGTGCAAGAACCACACCGAACAGCCCAAGAATATTCCCGGCATAACCCGGGTGCCTCACGAGCTCATAAGGACCGCTATCACAGACCACATGTCCTCGATCCACCTGAATGGACACAACGCTGTAAAAAAAACGATTTTCTATCAATGCCCATGCGGCGAAAGCATACCCAAGTGAGGTCAAAACAAAGCCCATCAAGGTAAGCCATAGCGGAAACTCAGGGGACCAGTTGAAGCGATGGTCCAACCCAGCTACCAGGACCATAGGATATCCAATACTCAGTGCCATCATGGGAGCGAGCGCTTTATCCCAGGCCTTTGCGCTTTGGAGGATTTCAGTATTTTGTCTTTCAGCGGTTAATCCGGGATGTCGCCGTTCAGCCCACATGCGCCCACCAATGCCAACGGCCAAGATCAACACGCCATATAACCAGGCCTGCCACCAGCCGATGTCCCCACCGCATATAAGTAAGATCAGTGGAATTAGAAGATACACGAAGACTAATTTGATCCATTGTCCAAGAGAGACTGCTGGAGCCCCTTCTTTATTACTAGTCTTCTCTGGCAAGTGATTCTCCGGATAGCACGAATCGAGTTCGTGCCTGACAGCTCAAACAATGGATGGTGTGGGCAAGTCAATCATAACTGTGGTCGTCGCAAAATACGGGTTTGCCACGAGGTAGTAGCGGTTTTTCGGATAACTTCGCTCCCACCTCGTTGCGCACGTTCGCGCAGCGCTAAAGACCTATGCGGCCGCTATCGGCCAAGCGCCGACATAGGTGGCGTTCGTTTCTTTGAGTGCTGCCCGATAACGATAGGAGCCGCCCGCGTGGCAGCCGAGGCAACGACGGTGAGATCGGCGTTGGGCGTCGTCGGCGCAGACCAGAAATAGACCAATGCAGACAGGCCGAGCCAAGTTGTGAACATGAGTAAATAAGGCCAGCGGTGTAGCCAAAGTCTTGCCGCCAACAAAGTGGTCGCCGCGGTCCCAGCCAGGGCGATCAAGACCGACATTGCCGCATATGTGCCAGTCCCTGTGAGCGCCGTCTGAATGGCAATGCTGGCCCATTGTGCCGGCAGGAGCGCTAGAAACCATTGCGGCAGCGCGCCCGGCCAAACCGAGGCGAGGAGCAGAACAGATCCCTCGCCCGCGACGACAAATAAGGCCATCAACCATCCTCTGTGAGATAAGGTTTTCGCAAACAAAGCGCCTCGCGCGGCGAAACTGCCGCTGGCGATGACCAAGGCCAATGTGGTTGAGACAGGGTGCGGTAGTGCTGGCATGCCTAGAGCAAGTGCCAACATTAGTAAGCACGCTGCATTCATCAATGCCAAAGCGACGCCGATCCAAAAATGTCCGACAGTTGCAGTTGCAATGATACCAATGCCCATAAGGCCTAAGGTGAATATTGGGCCGCTCGCCAAAGCCAGAGGTGAGGATGTTGCTAAAAGCACCAGCATAGCCAGAACCGGGATTGCGACGCCGGCCAGCACCGCGGTGGACCACGCTGGGGCCGGCCAAGTAACAGATCTGCTAGACATCAAAATCCTCATGGCAAAGATCCTGACTGAAGCGCCTGGTAATGTCGACCGCTTCTGTGAGCCTATCAGCGGACCGCGCACTCAAAGGAAAGGCAAATTGCCTGGTTCAGGATCGGCCGGATCAGGGAGTGAAATCGACCTTAAGTACTTCTGTATCGATCCAGTGCGTGAACGCTGGGAGTAATGTGCCATCAGCGCGGTGGTCCCGGTACATGTCTAACGCGATCGGATTATTCAAATAAGCCTGAACCAGGTTTGCTCTTGTTGCCCAGAATTCCGGTCCAAGACGCCCCTCTTGGTTTAGAACAAAAGCCTCTTGAACGTCATACAGGACGACTTTCAGCACATAGCTATATTGCACCCGTTCTGCCTTGGTCAGCGGCGCCTTGTCCGACACTTTTGCCATGGTTTGCGCAAGCTCGAGATTAGTGGCGAAGCTTTTGGTAGCCTCGTGGGCCCTCCCGATAAGTTGATTCCTGCTGGCTGCCTTTATCTCAATTGTGTTCTCTCGTACTTGAAATCCCACGAACAGCAGGGAAACGATCACAGCTACTCCCCCCACTATTTCCGCCACATGTGCCCATTCAGCAAGACCAAATCTTTTCATCAATATAGGCTCCATCTCTACAAGCTATCGAGATCATCGTTGACCGTTATCTGTATCACCCGTAAACCACGCGCCGCAGTGACAGCGGCTACGGGTCGAGGCAATCGGAAGCTTGATCCTACCCGAAAGCGATCGCCTGAGGTGCTGCTACGCCTTGGCCCCGACACCCCATATTGGGAAGCCGCGGGTTTCGTCTCCTGCTTGTGGTTTGTCCGGTATCAAGCCACAGATAAGCAGAGACGCTAAGGCGATTCCCGAGCCCACCAGGAAAACCGCTGTCGGCGACGTGAGCCACAAAATCCCAAGCAGCGCAGGTATGACTACCGCAGCAATGTGATTAATAGTGAAGCTGACACTCGATGTCGCAGCGATGTCTTTCGGATCTGCGATTTTCTGGAAGTAGGTATTAATGGCGATAGATAACGCAAAGAACAGGTGATCGACGATGTACAGTCCGGCGGCCATAGTTGCATTTTCTACAAACGCATAGCTGGTAAATACGACAACGAGACCAAGGTACTCAATACGAAGCGCCTTGCGCTCGCCTGCCTTTCCTACCCAGGCGCCAATGCGTGGAGCGAAGAACAGGTTAAAAACGTAGTTCGCAAGATAAAGAAGGCTGATATCGGCCGCCGAATAGCCAAACTTTTCTACCATCATGAACCCCGCAAACACCATGAATATCTGTCGGCGAGCCCCACTTAGGAAAGTCAGTGCGTAGTACAGCCAGTAACGACGACGAATAATCAGTTTCTTGTGCTGCTCTACGCCGTCAGGATAGTTGGGGAACACTGTCCACAGGGTTAGGGTGATCAAAACCCCCATAGCCCCCGCCAGCAGGTACATACCTTTGAAGTCCACGCCAAACCACTTCATGAGCAGCCAAATGCTGCTGTAGGCCAGCAGCGCGCCAGCCGCCTTGACCGCCATGGCGCGGCCCATGAAATGCGCTGCCTCATCTTTAGCTATCCACTGCAAAGTGAGGGATTTGTTAATCGTTTCGAAATAGTGGAAACCCAGTGACATCACCACAGTGGTGGCATACAAGCCATAGGTCGTGGGGAAGTAGGGCGTTAAAGCCACCCCAATGGACATCACTAATAGTGACGCCAGAGCAAAGCGTTGTTCGCGCACGATCAAAAGCACGAAGACGGCGCTGAATGCGAGAAATCCTGGCACTTCTCGCAGGCTTTGCAGCATGCCGATCTCAGCTCCGCTAAAGGCGGCGCGCTCGACCACAAAATTATTCAGAAGAGCCTGCCAGACCGAAAAAGTCAGCGGCATGATGAAAGCGGCCACAAGCAGAAAGTTTTGCTGGGACAAGGTCGAGGCTCGACGACGAGAAGCTGTTTGTGGCACGGGGGAGAGTCCGCAAGAACCAAAGAGGATAAAGTCTAAGGTAAGGAACGCGCGCAGCCTAGTTTCGGGCTATGTGAATGTCACCTCGTCACGTTAAAATGACGGGATACGCACCGCCGTGTGTTTTTTACGGCAGCAGATTTTCATTGACTTAATGGTAGGCGAGCTGTACGGTGCTCCCAGCTAAAAGTAAGTCTCGTGTTTAAGCTCTTCATTACGTGTTCTCTAAGTAGTTCGTCGTCCTGTAAGTTCTAAATTTCAGTCTTTTTTGCGGCTATATTTATAGATGCCTCACGAGAGGCGTCTTTTATTATTTTTTTACAGGAAAATGACGTTATGTCCGAAACAGTTACCGGTACCGTGAAGTGGTTTAATGAGTCTAAGGGCTTCGGCTTTATCGAGCAGAAGAGCGGCCCAGATGTATTCGCACACTTCAGCGCGATCACTGGCTCTGGATTCAAGACTCTGGCCGAAGGCCAAGCAGTAGAGTTCACTATTACACAGGGCCAAAAAGGTCCTCAAGCCGAGAACATTGTCGCCGTTTAAAGCGCAGAGTTTTCGGAAAGGCAAGCCAGTAATGGCTTGCCTTTTTTTATGCCTGCGAGAAAATTCAGCCGAGAACTCACGGCCTTTTGGGGAGTAAACAATGCGTTGGGATGACATAGATCTTCAGGTCTGTTCCGTGGCGCGGGCACTGTCTGTCGTAGGCGAGCGTTGGACTCTGCTTATCTTGCGTGACGCGTTTTTTGGTACACGGCGTTTTGATCAGTTTCAGTCAAACCTTGGAATAACCCGTCATCGCTTGTCGGAACGTTTGAGCAAGCTGGTTGACCAAGGCGTTTTGACGCGCGTCCAATACAGCCAAAAGCCGCCGCGGCACGAGTATCGTTTAACGCGCAAAGGTCTGGGCTTGTATCCGGTACTCATGATGCTGGGTCGCTGGGGTGACGAATGGATGGACCGTGGCGATGGTGCTCCAGTCGAGTACTTCCATCAAAGTTGCGGCAAAAAGACCTTGCCGGTAATGACCTGCAGCGAATGCCACGAGGATTTACGTCCACAGCATGTTACACCCATGGTTGGCCCGGCGCTGGCGACTCATGTCAAAGGCGTGCGCGTGGGCGAGACCTCGCTGCCGGCCTTTCCACACCTGGAGCGTGAAGGCAGTTAGAGAATTTTGCGCAGTCTTGCGCTAGCATTAAGCAAATAACGATCTCTCAACATTGAAGGAGAAAAACAATGGGTGAAGCAGCCGCAGACCTGGTGATGAACCAGGGCGACACAGTCACGATGAATACCGTACTAGAAGATGTTGCCGCAGAGCGTTTAAAGCGCAAGCAGCGACTGGCAGCTTCGCTGCGCATATTTGGTAAATTCGGCTTTGATGAGGGGGTGGCGGGGCATATTACTGTGCGGGACCCCGAGCATACGGATCACTTTTGGGTGAACCCTATGGGCCGCTCTTTCAAGCAAATGCGTGTAAGCGACCTTCTGAAAGTTGATCACGCCGGAAACGTTGTAGAAGGCGAGGGACTGCTCAACGGCGCCGCGTTCGCCATCCATTCTCGAATCCACATGAATCATCCAGAAATCACTGCAGCCGCGCATTCACACTCCGTGTACGGCAAGTCATGGTCGAGTCTGGGTCGTAAGTTGGATCCGCTGACACAGGACTCCTGTGCTTTTTATGACAGCCACGCCGTGTTTGAAGACTTCACGGGGGTAGTACTTGATGTCTCCGAGGGTGATCGTATTGCCAATGCCCTGGGCGACAATAAGGCCGTGATTTTGCAAAACCATGGGCTGCTAACCGTTGGTGAGAGTGTCGATGAGGCTTGCTGGTGGTTTGTTACTATGGAGCGCAGCTGTCAGGCACAGCTTATGGCCGAAGCGGCCGGCACACCTAAGCCGATTCCCCACGATGTGGCGGCGAGTACAGCAGAGCAGGTGGGTTCACATCTGGCCGGATGGTTTAGCTTTCAGCCCCTTTATGATGTGATCGTTGCGGAGCAGCCGGATCTGCTCGACTAAAACCTGGCGCATTGTCCTCAAGGCGATGTTCATAGAAGCCCGGCCAAGCGCCGGGCTTTTTCATTGTGTAGGGCGCATAAAGTTTTTATCTGTCGCGTACAATGCGTCTGTTTTCTAACAGGGGTGTGATTGTGGCTCTTTCAGACATCGGGCTTGTCCCGCGTATTGTCATTGGTGTTATCGCAGGCGCGGCAATGGGTATGTTTTGGCCCAGTATGGCTGTTGATCTTGGTCTGCTTGGTCAACTGTTTGTGGCCATGCTCAAGGCCGTAGCGCCACTGCTGGTGATGTTGCTTGTGATGTCGGCTATCGCGAACCGGCACGAGAAACCGGCTGATTCCCGACGAATACTGATTACGCTCATTCTATATTTTGTCGGCACTATGACAGCGGCTCTGGTGGCCTTGCTGCTGTCGACCGCGTTCCCCCAGACTCTGACCCTCACCGGTGCTGCCGACGGTGCGCCGCCGGCTGCTGTGGGTAATGTGCTGCGCGATGTGTTGTTCAAGCTCGTCGACAACCCCATTAATGCGCTGCTCACTGGCAACTTTCTGGGGTGTTTGAGCTGGGCTATTTTACTGGGACTAAGTTTTCGCCGGGCCTCAGAAACGTTTCGTCAGAACCTGCAAACTCTGGCGGATGGTGTCGCCGACGTTGTTCGCTATGTCATTGCTTTAGCGCCTATCGGAATTTTTGGTTTAGTTTGCTTCACGGTGGCCACCATCGGTGTCGAGGTGCTGGCAGATTATGTGGGTGTGGCGGGACTTTTGGTTGCTGCGATGCTGATCGTCGCGCTCTTGGTCAATCCACTTTACGTCTGGCTGTTGACGAGGAAAAACCCTTATCCAGTAGTGTTTCGTTGTTTGGAAGAGTCTGGGGTAACCGCATTCTTTACGCGCAGCTCAGCGGCCAATATTCCGGTCAATTTGGCGCTGGCGAAGCGTTTGGGGATTAGTGAGGAGCTTTACTCGGTCACGATTCCGGTAGGGGCAACGGTAAATATGGCCGGTGCTGCGATCACTATTACAACGCTTTCGGTGGCCGCCGCACATACCCTTGGTGTCGAAGTGTCGTTTGCTCAGGCCCTAATGCTGTGCATTGTCTCGTCATTGGCTGCCTGCGGTGCCTCGGGTGTGCCTTCGGGTAGTTTACTGTTAATACCATTAGCCTGTGGATTGTTCGGCATCCCTCTGGACATCGCCATGCAGGTGGTTGCAGTAGGCTTCATTATCAGTGTGATTCAAGACTCGGCAGAAACAGCGCTCAATTCGAGCACGGATGTGGTGTACACCTATGCCGCGGAACATGCACGCATCGGCGATAGCTAGTCGTTGAGGTCCCTGCGACTGGCGCTCACGCGCTCACAGATGATTTGCATGCCTTGAAGCAAACGCAGGGTGGGGCGGTGGAGCAAGTCAGGGTTAATCACTACAACGTTGTCGCTTTGTATGGCGTGAAGTTGCGGGTAACTATTCCAGTGCAGCGACTGCTGTTGGTTTTCTACGATGATCAGCTCTGGATCATCCGCCAGTACACGCTCCATACTCACTAACGGGGCGAGCCCGATGATGGAGTCAGTGATGCTTCTTCCTCCGCATCGTTCAATGACCTCATTAAGCAGGTGATCTTTACCAATACTTTGTAATGGTTGATTCCAGAGCTGCAAAAATACCTTCGGACGCTCCGCTTTGCCCTCCGTTCGGGCGTTGGCGGTTACCTGGGCGATCGATGATTGCAGCTCTGCCGTGATTTGTTCTGCTTGGGATATGCGGCCCGTCAATTTGCCCAGCGCCTGGAGGCTGCGCTTCAGGTCTGCAAGCGAGCGAACCTCATCAATAAAATAGGGAAGCCCGAGTCGCTCAATACCTGAGCGTAAACCGGGGGGTGTTCCTGATCCCCACAGAATGACGAGGTCAGGCTGCAAGGCGACAATTTTTTCAAGGCTCATTGATCCTACACCGCCGACTCGCGGGATTTCTCGCGCTGGCTCGGGGTAGTCGCTGTATTGCACGGCTCCCACGATGCTGCTCTGGGCGTCAATGCTGTAGAGGTTTTCGACGATGTGCGGAGCCAGGGCAATGACGCGCTGTGCAGGCTTGTGCAGACTCACAACACGGCCCTCCGCGTCCCTGGCATCTACTGTGGCATACGCAGCGTGCACGGCAAATAGTGTGAACAGGCACAAGCAGTTGCCGTATCGCTTAAGCATTGGGTGCGTGAGAGGCAGGGTATACGAAGGGCGGAGTACCGTCGGACATGGATCTTATCCTTAGCGGATATTCGTAAAGCTCACTCAGGGCTTGCTCATTGAGTTGCTCTGCCGTGGGCCCCAGAGACAACATGCGCCCGTGCTTTAGATATAGCAGACGATCTGAGCAGCGACTGAGAAGATTAATGTCATGCATGACTAACAACACTGCACAGCCAAGATCCCGTAGCTTTGCAACGAGGCGCAGGAATCGTTCCTGATGGCGAACATCCATCGCCGAGGTGGGCTCGTCAAGAATCAGAATCTGGCCACTGAGATCGCTGGAGCACGCCTTAGGTAAAAGCTGAGCCAGTACTCTGGCAAATTGTGTTCGTTGTTTTTCTCCGCCACTCAACGATGGATAAAGTCGGTGAGCAAGGCTCGTCAGCTCGCAGCTGTCCAGGACCTGATCAACCACCTGCGACCCGGCTCCACCGAGATCTCCATGGGGAGAACGCCCAAGTTCGCTGACTTGCCTGACGGTAAAATCAAACTGCAGACCCATGCTTTGAGGAAGAACAGCAATACGCTTAGCGCGAGTGCGGGGCTCTATAGATCCGATGTCCGTACCGTCAAGAGACACACTTCCGCTACTGCATGAATACTCGGCGCAAGCGAGTCGCAGCAGGCTGCTTTTACCTGCACCGTTACTGCCGGCAATGCCAATGACTTCGCCGGAGCCGAGGGAAAAACTGATCTCGCTCAGCAGAGTGCTTGCAGCAAAACGCAGTCCTGCATTGTGTACATCCAGCAGCGGGGGACTCACGAGAACACCAGCCGGGCTTGGTAACGCCGCAGCAGAACAAGAAAGTAGGGTACGCCAAGTAGTGCTGTAACAATCCCCAGAGGAATCTCGCCAGGTGCCAGTAAAATGCGCGATAGTAAGTCCGCAAGCACGAGAACCAGAGCGCCCAGCAAGGTACAGCGCGGTAGCAATGCGTGATGCTCAGGGCCAGAATACAGGCGAACCATATGCGGAACCACAAGCCCAACGAAGGCAATGGCTCCCGCAAGGGCCACACTGACCCCCATGCCGGCAGCAATGAGAGCTGTCAGTAGGGCTTTGCTTGTACCACTGCGGTAGCCCAGATGGCCCGCTTCAGCCTCGCCCAGCAACAGTGCATTGAGCACATTGCGAAGCGGCATTGATGCCATTACCAGTATCCCCAGTGCGGTGCTGGCTATCATCAGAGTTTGGTAATTGGCTCCCGCCAGTGATCCTAGTCGCCACAGGGCAACGCGCCTCAGGGTGCTGTTGTCGATACTCATCTCCAGGACATTCACGAGTGCTCCTGCAAGGGCAGTGATAGCAACGCCTGCCAGCAGCAAGGTTGACACTGAGGTCCCTTGTGCAGTGCGCGCGATCTGATAAACAAGCCAGGTCGCTAGCAGTCCGCCGACAAAGGCCCCCAAAGACACGTAGATATCGCCACTGAGGCCTGCACCTATGCCCAGCGCAAGAATCAGTGCGCCGCCAAGAGAGGCACCGCCGGTAACCCCTATTAGCGAGGGGTCGGCGAGAGGATTGCGAAACATACCCTGGGATAGGGCGCCGGTGAGGGCCAGCAATCCGCCAATGCTGGCCGCCTGCAGTACCCTGGGTAATCGCAATTGAAGCAACACCGTGCGGTGCAGCGCGTCACCATCACCGCTCAACACAGCAATAAGTTCCTTAGGGGCCAGAGGCACCGCGCCCAGTGAAAGCGCGGCGCAGATGGCCACCACTAACAGCACCGTCAGCGACGCGGGAGTACCCAGTCCTCTAAAGGACACGCTCAGTAGTCAACGCCGCGACGAGCTTTGATGCCCGCGTTGTAGGCGTGTTTGACGTCTTTGACTTCCGACACGGTGTCCATGACGTCCCTGAGACGCGAGCCGCCACCACGGCCGGTAACTACCACGCTTTGTTCGGGGGGGCGGTTTTGGATGGCTTCGATGACTTCATCTTCGCTGAGATAATCGAAGGAAAGCATATAAGTCAGTTCGTCCAGGACTACCAGATCAAAGCTTGGGTCTTTGAGCATGGGTAAGGCCTGATCCCAGGTTGCTCGGGCGGCCGCCATATCCGCGCTGCGGTCCTGAGTGTCCCAGGTAAAGCCGGTACCCATTTGATAAAATGCCACATCTGGGCAGCGATCGCGCAGATAGATTTCTTCGCCGGATAGCTGCTGCCCCTTGATGAACTGAACGACGCCGACCTTGTGGCCATAGCCCAGGGCGCGCATGATCATTCCAAACGCAGAGCTGGTTTTTCCTTTACCGTTGCCGGTGAGGAGAATCGCTACGCCTTGCTCCAGATCTGCCGCGGCAATAGACGCATCGACAGACTCCTTTTGCTTCTCCATAGCCGCCTTGTGACGGGCATCTTTTTTCGCATCAGAACTCATAACGGACTCCTGCATACGCCGCTTGACCCGCGGTGTTGTAGCTTGGAATTTCCATGTAATCCTCGTCCAGAGCGTTCTCGAGCCGACCGTAGACGGTCAATCCGGTAACAAGCTCGTAGCTCGCATTTACATCCATCAGTACGTAATCATCTAACTCAGCGCCGGAGGTGTCCACTGAGCTTGCCGAGGAGCGCAGATTAACACCGAGTCTTAGTCGACCCTCGGGATTCTGGTAGGCGATACCCAGGTTTGCTAGGTGCTCGGGTCTAAAGGCTCGTTGTTGGCCATCGGGCGCCGTTGTTTCGTTCCAGGTGTAATTGCCATTTATACGAAAGCCCATAGCAAGAGGTAAGTCTGCGATCAGCTCTATGCCCTGAGAGTCAGAGCGGCCCGACTGTTGTACATAGCCCGAAAAGCTAACGACGTCGAAGGTGATCAGGTCGTCAATTTCCTGATCAAACCAGGTGACTTCGAGATAGGAGCCGTTGGGTGATGCCCAGGCCACACCCAGATCATAACCACCGCTGGTCTCTTCTTGTAGTACTGTGTTTGATGCAGGAGGTGCTGCAAAGGGACCGTTGTTGTAGCTGATTTCGTAAAGACTGGGGGCGCGAAAACCTGTGCCGTAGGCACCTTTCAGTTTTAGTTCTCCTGCGGCCAGGTCAGTAACCCAGGCGCCGCTCAAGCGATAGCTCAGGTAGTCGCCAAAGTCGTCATTGTCATCGTGTCGTGCGCCAGCGGTAATGGTGAGCGAATCACTGAGTCGACCTTGATACTCGCCGTATATACCTGTCTGACTTCGGGAGCGATCAAAGCTGCCGTCGTCGATGGACTCTTCTTCGCGATCCACGCCGTACACCAGAGACATTTTCTCTGATTGACGCCACTGCCCAATGTAACTCAGTCGTTCCAACCCGCCTTCAGCGCTAAAGAACGCTGAGTTTTCGGCGAAAAACTCTCGCTCGGTGACATTGTCGCTGTAGGCTAGCTCATGAGAGAAGCGCCCTTGGGTGAGTTCCGCTGATACTCGCCAGCTGTCCTGGGCAAAACTATCTTCGCAATCATTGCTTGGTGAAAACGAAGCGTTAAAGCACCCATCAAAGGCATTTTCACCTTCGACCTGCCGGGCAACGGCTTCCAATCGCAGGCTGTCGTTTAGATCCCAGCCGGCGCGGGCGTGGATGGTTTGATTATCGTAACCATCATCGTCAACACGGTCTGTGTCTGTGTCTCGAGCATTGAACCCATCGGTGGACATATCCGCGCCACTGATCAAAAAGTCGACGCTGTCAAAGCTGCCGCCAATGCGTCCACTCAGTTGCTGGGTGTTGTAGCGGCCTTGTTCCGCGGTGACACCGCCACCCAAACCCTCGCTGGGTGAGTTGGTGCGAATGTTGATGACACCGCCGGCGTCTGCGCCGTAGCTCAAACCTTGGGGGCCTCGGAGTATTTCCACTCGAGAGATGCCCGTAGTCAGTAACTGCTCGAGACGGGGGCTCACTTGGGGACTAGAGGTATCGCTAATATCGATCCCATCGATAATAACCATGGTTCGATAGCCTTCTTCGCCGCGAACGCGCAGGCTGGTTGCTTTCCCGGGTCCGCCGTTGTTCGTCGCGGCGATCGATGGCTGGGTGCGAAGGAGGTCGGGGAGAGAAAGGAAGCCGCGTTGGACAATCTCGTCCTGAGTTAGCACCGTCACAGATGTGCCCACGTCGCGTAGCGGCATCTCCACCCGGGATGAGCTCACGACGGTTTCCTCTAAAACACTTTGGGCAGCAAGCTGCGCAGTGGGTGTCAGCAGCCCGCAAGCGAGCGCTGTTCTAATTGCCAGGGGCAGGTATCGCCGTTGCGTGGCGAGTTCTTTGCTATCAAACATCTAATTTTCCTCAATTGCCATAGGGCGATTGAGGGAGGGGATCAAGGGAACAAAACACTGCCTGCGCTGTGCATACTCATGCGAGGACTGCATTTAGCGACCTTTCGTGAAGCCCTCCGCTCCATCGGGTGCTATTGCCAAGGCAGGTATCGGGCTCGCAGTGTTTGCACACTACCTACCGTTGCGGGGGCAGCGCAGGAATGAGTCGTTCAGGAGCCTGAGCTCGCGATGACAGTGGACCTGCTTCCCTTTTAACCTGACCCAACGCTGTGGCGTTGGCAGGCACCTAAGGCGGGATGGAGAGTAGGTGCCTGTCCCGATCTTGTCAAACAGTCTACTGGGCTTGGAGCTCGCTCCAAGCACTACAAGGATCCGTCCCGCGATGACATGAGACACCGAGAACAGGTATTGTTGCGCTATGACTGGCAGTGCACAGAATGTTTCCCTGAACGAGGCTATGCTTCATCGCGTCGAGTCACGTCTTGGTCGCCGCCCCCGGGGCTTGAGACAGGTAATGGTTCTGGATGATGCGGGCCAACCTTCTGTCATTCGCGTTGCATCGGTTGTGGAAGAAAAGCCCTTTCCTACACTCTTTTGGTTGATAGATCCGGCGCTTAATCTTCGTATCGATCGTGAAGAAGCTTCCGGTAGGATCCATGCATTCCAGACTCGTATTAATGATTCACCAGAGTTACAGCAAGCCATGGAGCATGATCATCAACGTCACATCGAATTGAGAGAGTCGTATCTGGCAAGCGGCGAGCGAGAGCTACTCGAAAGTCGTGGACAGTGGAGTGCTTTGGCGCATCGGGGAATTGGCGGAATCGCTGATTTTACGCGTATTCGTTGTTTGCATACCTGGTATGCCGCTCACCTGGTAGAGCCCAATACCGTGGGCCAGATGCTGGATGAGCATTGGGCTAGCTGTGAGGAGCCCTGATTTACGGACCGAACTTCGCTTAAAGTTCTCCGTTTGAAGAACCGTGTGGCGAATGTGTACGTAAGGTAAGCATGTCACGCAATCCGCATAAAAATCCGAATCCCCAGGGCAAAGGCCTCGTTCCGGTTCTTGCACACTGGGGTGAAACACGACCCTCCACCATCAATGCAAAAGCACCTGCGGAGTTATTGTTTGACTGGTTTGCTTCGGTGCTGGTGCTGTCTGCGAAGTTTCAGTTCAAGCCGGCGGTGGGGAGCATTTATTACCTTTACACCCGCGGGGGTGATTGGCAGTTGTCCCTGGTTGGTCCCGGCGAGTGGGGCGATCGGGATGTGGGAGACTGTCTGGGAACCTGTGAGTTACGTCAGGACATGACCTGGTCCATAGCGGCAGATGAAGGCATGGCAGAAAAACCCAAGCTGCAGGAATCGCTGGCAGAACTTGTTGATGCCTTTATGACCAGTTTGCAAAGCGACGACGCGCTTGATGATCACTTACCGGGTTATCGACGCGAACTCCCTTACTATCAGCGAATGCTCGCCACTGGCCTCGGCGCATCACTTCGGGGTTCGGCGACTGCGGCACAGAGCCTGCAATCGCCTTTAAGAGTGCTTCTTGAGAGTGCTGGTGCCGAATTTTCTCAGCGTCTTCTGAGTCAGGATTAGCTAAGATAAAAGCTGCTAATCTTGGCATTCATTGATTGCAGTCGGTTAAACCAGTCATGTCGATGTTTTCTAGTAATACCGTTGCGGCGAAGGCACTACTGGTGCTGTTTTTTGTTCTACCCGTGCAAGGACAGGATCTCCCTGAGGGAGACGGCAAAGATCTGGTCTCCAAGCTTTGTGTGAGTTGCCACAGCATTTCCCGAATCGTGAACTCTGCGGGTTTTGATAGTGCTGAACAGTGGCGCATGTTGATCAACAGCATGATTGAGTTAGCCGATCCTCAGGCAGAGACTATTTCGCAGTATTTGGCTGCGAACTTTCCTGCGAAGCAAGAGCGCAAGCCGACGCTGATTTCAGGGCCTGTCAAAATCACCATCGAAGAGTGGATCGCGCCGACGTTGGGTCAGCGATCTCGAGATCCTGTTGAGGCGACAGACGGTAGTATCTGGTGGACTGGCATGTGGGCAAGTCTTGTTGGCCGTCTTGATCCTCAAACTGGAGCGATGCAGGAGTTTCACTTGCCGCCCGCAGCACGCCCTCACAGTATTGTTCCCAATGCAGACGGCTCTATCTGGTACACCGGGAACGGCAATGCAACGATCGGGAGGCTTGATCCTGCTACTGGTCTTATTGCTGAGTACCCCACCGAAGCAATTGATCCTCATACAGCGGCTTTTCACCCCAATGGCATGCTCTACTTTACGGCGCAGCAGGCGGGCATGTTGGGTCGACTAAACCCACAGACGGGCGAACTTACAGAAGTTAAGACCCGAGCGCGTCCCTACGGCATCAAGGTGGGGCCAGCTGGGCGGTTGTGGATTGCCCACAACGGTACTAATGCGATCGGCGCAATGGATCCTGTCAGTATGGAAATCGAGTTTTTCGAGATCCCGGATGAAAAGACGCGCATTCGTCGACTGGATATCGCGAGCGATGGGCGAGTCTGGTACGTCAATTCAACGCTGGGACGGATCGGCGTTCTCGATCCAAGTACAGGGCGGACCAGGGAGTGGCCGTCACCCAGTGGTCCCAGGTCTCATCCCTATGCTATTGCCGTTATCGATGATGTGATCTGGTACAACGAGTCGGGTATGCGTCCGGATGCACTGGTGCGTTTTGATCCTGCTAGTGAGCATTTTCAGAGCTGGGCTATACCTTCGGGTGTGGGTATCGTGCGGCACGTGTGGGTGACGCACAAAGGAGAGCTACTTATTCACCAAAGCAGTAGTAATCGAGTAGGGCGCGTGACTATTCATAGTTCAGACTGAGGGTTTTGGGAGACCTGCATTGCAAAAAAGCCTGCTTAGCCCCCGGGGATGACCAAGCACATTACTGGATTGTCGCACTGCGAATGAAATCCAGTAGTGGGTAGCTGCTGTGCAGGTATTTGCTGCCCCCAACCTCCAGCGGGCCTTGCTTGCCACCGCGAAGACCGCCTCCAGCGTTCTCGCCGTGCAGTCCGTATAAGCGATCCACAACGTCCATGCCGGTGATGACTTTGCCAAAGCTGGAAAACCCGCCGGCATCGAGTCTTGAGTTGTCTACGGTGTTGATGAAAATCTGCGTGCTTCGGGTGTTTGGCCCCGTCATGGCAAAGGCAATGTTGCCGCGAAGGTTGCTCCCAGTAACAGGGTCATCGTGGATCATTTGGTCTTTCCACACAGCATTGATCTCGGGCTCTCCGTGGACACCAAACTGTGCAATGAAGCCCGGCACCACTCGATTGAAATGCACACCGTCGTAGTAGCCGGCACTGATCAACTGATAGAAGCGATCAGCGCCCAGTGGGGCTAGGCGTCGCTCCACCGCAATGCTGAACCGGCCCTCGGTAGTGTCAAAGTTCGCGATAAAGCTGTCGGGTGCCGGGGTGTTCCAGATCGCTGCATCCGGGTTCTTGAGCGCGCTGTAGTCACGACCATCCGGGTCGCTGGTTTCCGTTGCTTCAAGAAAGCGAGCCAGGTAGGGCCCCCAAATGCTGGGAAGGGAGTGCGTGCCGTGTCCCCGGGTCAGCGGGGAAATATCCAGGGTGACCGCCTCTCCCCGAGGTACTTTTGCTATATGCGATTCCAGCAGCATAAGCTCCGGAGGATTGACCTGATCATCAGCGGAATTGATGGCCAACAAAGGCGCACGAATTTCTGAAAGCCTTGGAGCAGGGTTGTAGTCCCTGGACGCGTCAAAGGCGTAAATTAGATCGTTCGCATCCATCATCCCACTGTAGCGATCCAGGCTGGCATTGAGCATAGCCTCAGCTGCCACTCGCGTAGGTGCAAGCTCCTGATAATGCAGCGGGCTCGATACCATAAAGATTAACGGGTAGAGCGCCTCGCGAAGCCCCGCTGGCTGAGTCTTGTAAAAACCGTTTTGGTAATCGGGATCGTTCTTCACAGCATCAATAATCATTTTGCGCAGCATACGGTTGCGTCCAGCGATCTCCACAGGAAGGCTCGCCAGAGGCATGAGTGCGTCCATGAACTGTGGATACTCGTACCCCCAAACCCAACTCAGCATGCCTCCCATAGACGTGCCGGTTACAAGCCGAAGGTGATTTACCCCCAGGTGTTCCGTGAGTAATCGGTACTGCGCGTGCACCATGTCGTTGTAGCTGTACAGGGGGAAGTCGCCCGCCGAGCTTGTGCTGGGTTTGCTGGACTGACCGTGACCTATAGCATCAGTCAGAACGATGAAGTAGCGTCGGGCATCGAGGATTCCGCCGTTTTCAAACAGTACGCCAGCGAACTTCTCACGCAGAAACCCCCCGCCGCTGCCGGTGGTGCCGTGCATGATGAGTACAGCGTTAGTCACTTTTCCTTCAGCGTTACGACGGGGTGTTCCCAATGTTCTGTAGTGCTGTGTCAGTGCTTCAGTGCTACCGTCTTCGTAGCCGAAGTTCGCAATAGTAAAAGAACCTTCAACAGGCTCCAGTGTCTGTGCTGACGTCGCTCCACCCAGACAAAGGCACAGCGCTGCGATACAGTTCTTGATGAAGCGTTGGGACCAGCAGTTGCTAGGAAGGTGCAGCATGGGTTTCATTCCCTTTATGCAGTAAGCCAAATGAAGCTTAGCCAAGAAGTAATGTGGGTATTCCCGAGGAACGTAAAAGGTCAGCAGTCTTACTACCGAACAATAGCGTGCGTAAGGGCGAATGGCTAAATGCCCCCATAATCAGTAGATCGATGGACTCGTCATTAACAGTCTTGGCGATCACTGATTCGGCATCACCGGGTATAAGTTTTTTGCTCACCGTATAGCCTGCAGCACTCAGGGTTTTCTCTGCCCAGTCCAGTTTCTTGGAGCCGTCAGGGTTTACCTTGCCGGACATGAGTAAAAGAATGGGTAGCCCTCTGAATAATGCACTGCTGGCGATCATCTCAACGCCACGACGGGTGACCGCGCTGCCGTCAAAGGCAAACATCAGGCGTTGTGGTTCACGAAAGCCTTCGGTCACCGTCAGAATCGGCTTACTTACTGCCCGGACCACTCGCTCTACATTGCGACCCAGGTCTCTTTGGGTGGTTTCAGCGGACTCGCCACGTCTACCAAGGACCATTAGCTGTACGCCGTCCTCTTGCTCCTGAAGCGTTTCTACCAACTCGCCATAGCGTTGACGTGTGTCGACCTCTGGCGCTCCCTGATTGCTGGCGCGTTCGCGAAGCTTGTTCAAAAACATTCGACCGGCCTCTCGAAGCGCGCGGGTTCTGGCCTCGTCTTCTTCAGTCAGCTTGGTGAGTAGCTGCTCTTGGGCGTCAAAACCAATGGTGCCGCTGTGATCCTCGCCTGAGGGGGGTGTCTGGTGGGTATCGATGATGTGCATCAGCTCCAAGGGTGCATGGATACGACGCGCTGCCCAGGCCGCATAGTCCGTGACATAGTCCGCGAACTGAGACTGGTCGACACAGGCGAGGATTTTTTCCTGATTGTTCACTGCCATCGTGTTAGTGCTCCATCAGCAGGTCGTCGGCGCCATCTTTGTCGTGCACGGCAAACCGGTCCACCATGGTGGCGCTTGCTTCGTTCAAACCGATAACTTCAACTTCTGTCCCTTCCCGGCGAAATTTCAAAATCACCTTATCCAGCGCACTGATCGCAGTGATGTCCCAAAAGTGGGCTCTACTGACATCGATGCGGACGCGCTCAATGACTTCCTGATAATCAAAAGCAGCGATGAAACGGTCTGCGCTGGCAAAGAACACCTGTCCGAAGACCCGGTAAGTCCTGGCTCTACCATCGTCGTCAACCATTGATCGCAGGTACAGGATTTGGCCGACCTTGTGCGCAAAGAAAAAACCAGACAGCAAAACGCCGGTAAGGACACCCCGGGCAAGATCGTGTGTTGCGACGGTCACGGCGACGGTCGCCAGCATTACGACACTGGAACTGCGTGGGTGATCTTTTAGGTCGCGAATCGAAGACCAACTGAATGTACCAATAGAAACCATGATCATGACCGCGACCAGGGCAGCCATAGGAATCTGGCTGACCCAGGCGTCGGCGAAGACCACCATGATAAGTAGGAACACGCCGGCGACAAGCGTAGATAGTCGTCCCCGGCCACCTGACTTCACATTGATGACCGATTGTCCGATCATCGCGCAGCCTGCCATACCCCCTATGAATCCACTGGCGATGTTGGCGATACCCTGGCCCACACATTCACGATTCTTGTTGCTCTTGGTGTCCGTAAGATCATCGACGATGGTGGCCGTCATGAGAGATTCTAGAAGTCCAACCACCATTAGCGTGAGCGCATAGGGAAAGATGATGCCCAGCGTTTCCAAGTTCAGGGGCACCTCGGGGATGAGAAATATAGGCAGACTATCGGGAAGCTCGCCCATATCACCTACGCGGCGAATGTCCAGATCCATCCAGATGGCCACAATGGTGAGCACTACAATGGTAATGAGAGGGGAGGGAACCGCCCGCGTGATGTAGGGCAGACCGTAAATGATGCCCAGCCCCGCGGCCGTCATAGCATACACGTGCCAGCTTACGTCGATGAGTTCCGGTAACTGCGCCATGAAAATCAGAATAGCCAGAGCATTTACAAATCCTGTGACCACCGACCGCGAAACAAATCGCATGAGGCTTCCCAAACGTACCCAGCCCGCAATGATTTGCAAAATTCCAGTGAGTACTGTGGCGGCAAGGAGGTACTGCAAACCGTGTTCTCGCACCAGTACCACCATAACCAGGGCCATGGCTCCTGTGGCTGCTGAAATCATACCGGGACGACCCCCGGCGAAGGCTATAACAACGGCGATGCAAAAGGATGCGTAGAGCCCGACTTTAGGGTCGACGCCCGCAATAATCGAGAAAGCAATGGCTTCGGGAATCAGAGCCAGAGCAACAACCAGTCCGGCTAAAAGGTCATTGCGAACATTGCCAAGCCAGTCCTGACGGAGGGTGTCGAACACGGAAGAAGGTTCCTATGATTGTGTGAGCTAATGTGGGCGCGAAGGATACACAGTTCAACGGGGGAAATCAGTTGGGCTATGGCGTTCAATGCAGCAGATTTTGGTGCCTGGTCACGAGATTTGCTGTTATTTGCGCTCGCTGCCATTATCTCAAGGGTCTAATGCGGTATCTGACAGGTGGGCTGAATCATGGAAGGCGCTGAAGTTCTGTTGCAACTGGCGATTATTCTTGCGGCCGCACGTATTGCCGGCGAAATCGTAATGCATCTGGGGGCGCCTTCAGTTATCGGCGAACTGCTGGTCGGTGTGGTCCTTGGCCCAAGCCAACTGGGTTGGGTTCATCCAAACGAATTTCTGCGTCTAATGGCTGATATCGGCATCATTTTGCTGCTGTTTCAGGTGGGGCTGGAAACAAACATTCGTCGACTTACTGCGGCGGGGGGCGAGGCGAGTGCGGTGGCCTTGGGGGGTGTGATCATTCCCATGCTGGGCAGCTATTTTTTGTGCCGTGAAGTTTTCGAGATGCCAGTTCTTGTGTCCCTGTTTGTGGGCGGCGCCATGACCGCGACAAGCATCGGTGTCACTGTGCGCATCCTGAAAGATGTGGGCCGCGAGAACAGCCGGGAAGGGCAGGTGGTGCTGGGCGCGGCAGTGCTTGACGATCTTCTGGGCGTATTAATTCTGGCCTTTCTTTTTCAGCTGTCTATCGCTAATACGGTTGGCTACGGGGTTTTGCTCAATCTCGTGGCATTTATCGGTCTCTTTTTCGTGATATCGCCCATTGTTGCAGAATTGATTTCCGCGGTATTGAGCCGCTACGGCCACGTGACCGAACTGCCCGGCCTGGTAGCTACGTTGATTGTTTCCCTGGTGCTGTTTTTTGCCTGGGTAGCGCATGCGGTGGGTGCTCCGGAATTACTCGGTGGCTTTGTGGTGGGACTAGCGCTGTCACGACGTTTTTTTCTACCCTTTGGGCAGAGAATGGCGCCGGACGCTGCTTTCACAGATCAAGTCCGCAGTGAAATGCGTCCCATCGTCCAGCTTTTCACGCCCATATTTTTTGTGGGCGTAGGTCTGTCTCTGGATCTGCGTATAGTGAATTGGGAATCGCCTTTTGTATGGATGTTCTCTCTGTCGCTCGCCGTGGTGGCGATTGCGGGCAAGGTGATGGCGGGGCATCTGCTGTTTCGTGAGCCGCGGCTGATTCGTCAGGCTATTGGCATGGCTATGGTGCCTCGCGCCGAGGTGGGGCTTGTCTTTGCTGAGCTGGGCCGAGTCGCGGGGGTTTTGCAAGGCGAAGTGTATGCGGCGGTGGTTCTTGTGATTGTTTATACCACTGTGTTCTCGCCTTTTTGGTTAAAGCTTTTTTATCGACGTTATGGCGGGACCGAGGCTTTAAAGGACACGGGATGAATATCAGTTTCTGTTCGAGTTCTGCACCCAAAGCCGCTAAAGTGAAAGACATGATTCTTTGCAGCCAAAAGGACCAAAGGTTTGTCTGAGACTAAGCGTATAGCGCTGCTGATTGATTGCGATAATGTGAGGGCAACGGCCATTGAGGGTGTGCTTGAAGAACTGGCAACGCACGGCACGGTAAATGTGCGTCATGCCCACGGGGATTGGAACAATCCCTCGCTGTCGGCTTGGGCCGACAAGCTTCACCCTCACGCCATTAGACCTATGCAGCAGTTTGCCTACACCAAAGGCAAAAACGCCACAGACTCAGCGATGATCATTGATGCCATGGACCTGCTGTATAGCGGTAACGTCGACGCTTTTGCATTGATGACCAGTGATAGTGACTTTACTCCGCTGGTGTTGCGCATACTCGAAAGCGGATTTCCCGTTTACGGTTTCGGCGAAAAGAAAACGCCACAGCCATTTGTGGATTCTTGCTCACCGTTTATTTTTATTGAGAACCTCCTTCCGGCAAAGAAGGGCGATGACGAAAGTGCACCGGTTACTGCACGGGTTCCCCGAGCAAAGTTGCGACAGGACGCAAGGCTGGTCAAACTTCTGCGCACGGCAGTAGATCAAACCGTCAATGATGACGGCTGGGCTGATATGTCCAGGGTGGGTAGTTATATCTCCAACAATAACCCCTCGTTCTCTCCGGTAAACTACGGTTACCGAAGGCTTAGTGACTTATTGAAAGCGACAGAGTTTTTTAAAATAGATCATCAAGAATCAAGGATGCTTGTTCGTGACCCCAAGAGTTAGCCGTCGAGTTCTGTCATTTTTAGGCATGGGTTGATGACCACGCAAGCGTTTTGGGAGTCCGTTGCGCCGAAGGATATGTCTCGGGAGCAGTGGGAGTCACTGTGTGATGGATGCGCCCGCTGCTGTCTGCATAAGCTCGAAGACGCCTATAGCGGGGGAATTTACTACACCGATGTCGCCTGTCACTTGCTTGATGAAACCAAGTGCCAGTGCACGCGCTACGAAACGCGCCAAGAGCTGGTGCCGGATTGCGTGGTGCTCACACCGGATCAACGAGAAAATCTGGCTTGGCTCCCGGATACCTGTGCCTACCGTCTGGTCGATCAGGGACAGCCGCTTCCCGAGTGGCACCCATTGGTAACGGGTGACCCGAACTCGGTGCATCTTGCGGGCATGTCGGTGCGTGGTCGCTCAATAAGTGAAACCCAAGTGGCGGAGGATGATTTTGAAGAGCACATCATTCGCTGGGTGACGAGTACCAGACCGGACTCAGTACAAACATAAGCTGCACAAGGTCTTGTTTTGAGTCGGGCCTGCCCGCCCCTGATGAATTGCCGACATAAACCTGTGAAATTCAAAGTCAGTGGCTTGGCATGATAGAATTGCGCGCCTTTTTTAACTGTATGTAGCGACAAATCATGCCTTCTGTGACTGATGACCTAAGAATCCAGAAAACCAACGAGCTGATCTCCCCAGAGTCTCTGGTCGACGATGTCCCCCTGAGTGATGCGGCGGCTCAAACCGTTGCCAATGCTCGAGGAGCGATTTCGTCGATCCTCCGCGGGGACGACGATCGATTGTTAGTCGTCGTGGGTCCCTGTTCTATCCACGATCCCAATGCAGCCCGGGATTATGCCCAGGGACTGAAGCAAGCCGCAGAGGCCTACAGCGCAGATCTGCAAATTGTCATGCGCGTGTATTTCGAAAAGCCTAGAACCACTGTGGGCTGGAAGGGCTTGATTAACGATCCCGACCTTAACGATACCTTTCAGATTAACAAAGGCCTGCACCTTGCCCGCAAGCTGTTACTGGACCTTGCCGAGATGGGACTCCCCTCGGGTACCGAGTATCTCGACCTTATCAGTCCTCAGTATGTTGCGGATCTGGTTTCCTGGGGTGCTATTGGTGCACGAACGACGGAAAGCCAGACTCACCGAGAACTCGCCTCAGGTTTGTCTTGCCCGGTGGGTTTTAAAAATGCAACTGACGGTGACGTTCAGGTTGCGATTGATGCCATTAACTCTGCATCGCAGCCACACCGCTTCCTTTCGGTAACAAAGAAAGGGCATTCCGCCATTTTTCAGACAACGGGTAATGAGGACTGTCATATTATTCTGCGTGGCGGCAAACACCCTAACTACGACATGTTCTCTGTGGATGACGCGAGCGCCATGTTGAGCAAGGCGGGACTGCCGGCGCGCATTATGATCGACGCAAGTCACGCGAATAGCCGCAAGATTCCCTCGCGGCAAGTAGATGTGGCGAATGATATCGCCAGTCAGGTCGCCCGGGGCAGTCGCAGCATTTTTGGCATCATGATTGAAAGCAATCTGGTGGAAGGGCGGCAGAACGTAGTGCCTGGCCAGCCGCTGGTCTATGGACAGAGTATTACTGACGCTTGCATTGATTGGGCGGCTACCGAGTCGGTCTTTGATAAGTTGGCCATGGCCGTTCGCGAACGCAGAAATCTGGCCTAGTTAGCTCAGGCGCACGCTGCAGTGGCTGTGGTAGGGTCAATCTAACGCCTAAGAGCAGGTCTGGGGCACCGCAACCTTGAATTCGCCATCCTACATACTCAGCCTCGCGGTGCTTTACATCTGCGCTCTGTTTGCGGTGGCCTGGATTGTTGATCGACGCGCAAGTGTCGCTGTCTCCCCCGGGTTTTCGCGCCGCCAGGGATTGGTCTATGCCATGTCTCTCGGTGTGTATTGCAGCTCATGGACATTCTACGGCGCGGTGGGTAGCGCAACGTCCTCTCCCTGGAGCCATGTCCCGATTTTTCTCGGTCCGATATTGGTTTTTTTGCTTGCCTGGCCGCTGCTCCGGCGGTTGGTGAATCTGGGGACCCGTCATCGCGTAACATCGATTGCCGATTACTTCGGCGCACGCTTTGGTAAGCGTCAGCAGCTGTCTATGTTAGTCACTGTTGTCGCTACAGCCGCAGTCCTTCCCTATATCGCCCTGCAGTTTCGTGCCCTTGCGCAGGCGTGGTCGATCGTTGCTGGCGACGCTGGGGGTCCCTCCCTGAGTAACACTGATTCAGGTTTGGCTATCGCTATTGTGCTTGGCGGTTTCACGGTGCTCTTCGGAGCGAGGAGACTTGACGGGCGTGAACGACATCGAGGAATGATGAGCGCCATTGCTCTTGAGTCCGTCGTTAAGCTTGTTGCTTTCCTTTGCGTGGCGATGCTCGCCCTGGCCTATCTGCGACGTCCGGACATCGCACCATCTGCGGGCTGGGGGACTCAATCCCTGGCTAAGGTAGAGCTCTCAGCAGATTTTTATACACAAATTTTGATTAGTGCCTTTGCGATATTCTGTCTTCCCCGCCAGTTCCACGTCATGGTGGTGGAAGCACAGGACGAGGCGACTACGCGCTCTTCGCGTTGGCTACTGCCACTTTATCTGATCTTGTTCATGCTGCTGGTTGTGCCTGTGAGCCTCGCGGGAAGTCATCTTTTCGGCGCGTCGACACAGAGTGTTAGTCCGGACACCTATGTGCAGATGCTGCCAGCGGCGTTAGATGTTTCATGGATCTCTTTGATCGCTTTTGTGGGAGGCCTTTCTGCGGCTACTGGAATGGTCATTGTTGCGACCGTGAGCCTCGCGATCATGCTTACCAACGAGGTGGCAGTGCCTGCAATGATCCGCGGAAAATCTGACCAGGGTGCATCCTTGCTGTCTTTGGGGAATCGTCTGCGGGTCGTGCGTCAGATCACTATTCTCCTGATATTGGCGGCGGCGTGGCTCGTATCGACACAGCTGCACAGCATATCCTGGCTAACGGAGATAGGGTTTATGTCCTTTCTGGCGGCAGCCCAGCTTGCGCCGGGTCTGCTGGCCGGCCTGTACTGGCGACGGGCGCATGGGGTTGCGATCACCGCCGGTTTGGCCGCGGGCCTGGCGCTCTGGTTTTACTGTTTGGTGTTACCGCAAGTGCTTACTGAAGACCACGTTCTTAGCGCAGCTGGCCTGTTTGGCCAAGCGTGGCTGCGCCCCCAATCGTTGCTGAGTTGGGAGGGTCCCGGTCCATTGAGCTATGCCGCCCTATGGAGTTTGGGCGTCAATACCTTCCTGGTTCTTAGTTTGTCGTGGCTCTTTAAGCCATCGTTGGCGGATGCACGCCAAGCGGCGGTTTTTATGGATGCAGATAACCCGAGTGAACTGCAGGGAGATGACTTTAACCTCTCGGTTGTAAGAGCAGGACAGCTTCGTGCGCTGCTACCTCCGTTTCTCGAGGAATCTCGTTTGCAGCAGCTGTGGCATTCTTTTGAAGATCGCTATCAGCAGCGCCTTTTGCCCGCTGATCGTTTGCCTCTTTTTGCGGTGCGCGAAGCGGAGTCGCTGTTAGCCAGTGTTATTGGTGCGGCATCGTCTAGTCGGGTGTTTACGGAGTTGACCGAAAGCCGGCAGGTCGATTTTGCCGGTCTTGCTTCTTTGGTGTCTGAGGCAGGGCGGCAACAGACCTTTAATCGGGACCTTTTGGAAACGACCGTAGAGTCCATGTTGCAGGGCGTATCGGTTGTTGATTCCCAGTTACGCCTGGTCGCCTGGAATAGTCGCTACGAGACGATGTTTGCCTACCCCCAACGACTTCTCTACGTGGGCATGCCTATTGCGCGACTGTATCGTTTTAACGCCGAGCGTGGGGTGCTTGGGGTAGAGAACACTTCTATCGAGCACGAGGTAGAAAAACGGTTGGAGTGGCTGCGCCAGGGGCATCCACATCGCCTGGAGCGACGCCTTCCCGATGGACGGGTTATTGATATCCATGGAGTTCCTTTGCCCCGCGGTGGGTTCGTCACCACATATATAGATATCAGCGATTACCGCGAAATGGTGACGCACCTCGAGGAGGTGCGCCTGGAGCTCGAAGACCGGGTTGCGACGGGGAGTCAGAGTTTATCGGACGCAAATGCCCAGTTACGTCAGGAAAACCGTTTGCGCGCCGAAGCGGAAGCCAAGCTTCGTGATACAGGTCTGTCCAAGTCGCGATTCATGTCGGCGACGAGCCATGATCTACTCCAACCCATCAGCGCCGCCAGACTCTTTGTGGCTGCGCTAAAACCGCATACCAAAGATGCACAGGACAGCGCATTGTTGGTCGACAAGATAGATCAGTCTTTGGGGCGAGCAGAGCAACTGATTTCGGAATTGAGAGAAGTTGCGCGTCTCGATTCGGGTAAGCAGCAAATTACCTTAGAAACATTTCCGGTGCACAAGCTGTTAAAAGATCTGCATGCAGAGTTTGGACCCGCCGCGCAGCGCGCAAATTTGAATTTGCGCCTCCGAAACTCTTCATTGTGGTTGCGCAGCGATCCAAACCTACTGTATCGAGCCTTGCAGAACTTACTTTCCAACGCCATTAAGTATAGTCCGCGCGGCACAGTGCTATTAGGTGTGCGCCGTCGGATGAATGGGGCCGAAATTCAGATTTTAGATCAGGGGCCAGGCATACCTGCAGCTGAGCAGGCCCGGGTCTTTTCGGAGTTTGAAAGGCTGCCCGGTTCGGCAGCCGGTAACGAAGAGGGATTGGGTCTGGGCCTGGCAATAGTGAGCCGCTACGCAAACTTGCTCGACTTACCTCTTCGTCTGAGTTCTGAGCTGAGCCGCGGAAGCCTGTTTTCTTTAACGGTTCAGCGGGTAGAGGCTGTCCTGTCACAGGGCACCGCAGCGGATTCAGACGCTGCGGTCGGTCGTCTTGATGGTGTGAAGGTGGTGTGCATCGATAACGATTTACGTATCCGCGAAGCGATGAGCGCAATGCTGACTGCGGATGGTTGTGAAGTGAATACGGTCGCGACGCGTATGGAGTTGTTGGACGCATTACGCGGCTTTGAGGCGCATGTGGTGGTAGCGGATTTTCATCTGGATGACGGTGATACCGGGATTGTGGCCCTCCAGTGGGTCTTCGAAAAACTGGGCTGGAGTTGTCCCTGCATCATGGTAAGCGCCGATGATGGGGCGAGTGTCAGAGATCAGGCGCGCCTGGCGGGGTATCGCGCCTTAGCCAAACCAGTTAATCCCCAGCGGCTAAAGGCATTGATTCTTGCGCTGGCTAAGGAATCCGATCAGACAAGCGACTAGATCTGGTTCAACATTGCGTGTCTACCGCGACGATTACGCTATCAGGTCGGTGTCTTGTGCCGGAGTGACTGTCAGGTTGCCTATTGCCAATACCGCTTGAGTGCGCGATTGAACGCCGAGCTTACGAAAAACCTCTGTCATATGCGCTTTTATCGTCGCTTCTTTTACACCCAGTTCGTAGGCAATCTGCTTATTCAGCAATCCTTCCACCAGCATTGAAGCAACTCGAAACTGCTGTGGCGTAAGGCTGGCGAGTGCATCGGCAACATCCAATGCTTTAAGGCTGGCCCCATTAGTACTTACCTCCAGGCCGGGATGCAGTCCACGCTCACCGGCCAGAACCTGTTTAATGCAATGAGTCATCACGTCGGTACTTGATGACTTGGAGAGAAATGCTGCGGCGCCATGATCGATAGCACGTCGCACGGTATCAGCGTGAGTATTAGCAGAGATCACAATGACGGGTTTGTCAGGGTGATTTCCTACATACCACCCCAAGGCAGAAAAACCGCTTGCGCCCGGCATATGTAGGTCGAGTAATAGTAGGTCGGGCGCACCGTCCGACTCAACAGTGCTGTGAAGGTCGGCAACGCATTCGGCGTGAATCACGTCGGCCCCGATACTCTTTCCCGAAATCAATATCGACAACGCTTCCCTGAAAAGGGGGTGGTCGTCGGCAATTACGCATTTCATTGAGGCATACCCTGATTTCTTTTTATGGGGGCATTGTGGAGATTTTGCGGGCGAAGTAAAGCGTAGCCTCAGGGTCGAAGGGGCCTCATTCCCGGGTAAAGACATAGACTTTGGTCTAAGAAAACCCCGGGATTTGACCAAGGTCCAATATGCATCGCCTCTAGCGAACGCTAAAACGTCTCTGCTCAATAATACTAATGGGAGGAGCAGGGATGTTTAGGATGAAGACTCTGGGGGTCGCGCTCGCACTGATCGGATCAAGTTTTGCAGCGGCAGGTGTGCCCGCGGCAGAAGTGGATGAACGTATTGCTGATCTTGAGCGACAAATTGCGGAGTTAAAATCCCTGATCGTCAGCAACAGCACGGGTATCAGTGACAATCTTGAAACGCTGTCAGTGCAGGCCAGGGACATTGACGAGGCTCGGCCTATGAAAAAGGGCACGCGCTTTCGGTACGGTGGCTACGTGCAGCTTGATGCTATAGCCAGCAATTACAGCGAAGGTAAGCCGGCATCGGTGATGGATGATCTCTTTGTGCCGTCCCTTATACCTGTGGAGTCCCTGGTGGGCGCAGGGGATTCCTATACCAGCACGAATATACATGCCAAGTCTTCACGCTTTTACTTTGGCACCCAAACCAACACTGATGCGGGCAAGATTTCGTCGCATATCGAATTGGATTTTATTCTCTCTGGGCAAGGGGACGAAAGGGTATCCAATTCCTTCAGTTCGCGTATTCGTCATGCCTATCTGAAGTGGGACTACGCGCCCGAACAAAGCTTGCTAGCGGGACAGGCCTGGTCCACCTTTTTTAATGTGGGTGCATTACCGGATCTGCTTGATTTTGTGGGTCCGGTAGGGACGGTCTTTGAGCGTCAGCCCATGATTCGGTGGACAAATGGCCCCTGGCAGTTGGCTGTAGAAAACCAAACAACGCGGGTCAATCTGCCCCAAGGTGGTTCCCGTATCGGTGACGCACAACTCATGCCTGATCTGGTGGCCCGTTACGATGGCAAACTCTCAGACTTAAGCTGGTCACTTGCTGCCATCGGACGCCAGTTAAGTTACGAAGAGCGACCTTCGGCGAGCATCGAAGGCGGGAGTGATGAACAGTTCGGCTATGGTTTGTCCCTGGCGGGAAAATGGAACCTGGGGCGCAATGACCTTCGCTTTATGGCCAGCTACGGCGACGCCTTGGGACGGTACATGGGCTTGAACGCCTTTAATGATGGCTACATCGATACCAACGGTAAGATCAGTACGATTGATCAATGGGGCGGATTTATAGCCTATCGGCACTACTGGACCGATCAATGGCGTAGCAATGTTTCAATTTCGGCATCGCAGGCGAGCAATCCAAGCTCGGCGGATTTTGCAGCGACGGGGACTCTCGCAAAGTCCTATCGCTCCATGCATGTCAATCTTAACTATCTCCCTGCACCAAAGCTGCAGCTGGGCGGCGAGTTGATGTATGGGGTCAAAGAACTCGAAAACGGTCTTGATGGTGATATGTATCGACTGCAGTTTGCCGCCAAGTACGCCTTTTAGGGATATAGACCAAAGTTCAAGAGGAACCTGTCTCGGGCTTTGTTAGAGTCGCGGGTAATAAATACATAACAGCACCGGGGAGGTGTGAGATGGCTAAGAAAATGACAGAGGAGCAGGCCAAGCAGTATTGGCGGCGCAATCTATCGCTGATGGTGAAACTTTTGGTGGTGTGGTTCGCCGTCAGTTACGGCTGCGGAATCATGTTTGTTGACGCGCTTAACCAAATTCAAATCGGTGGCTACAAGCTTGGATTCTGGTTTGCACAGCAGGGGGCGATCTACGTATTTGTCGTTTTGATCTTTATTTACCGCTCACGCATGGAAGCGCTTGACCGCGAATTCGGCGTAGAAGAAGAATAAGAGGCCTCGTCATGGAACTTCAAACACTTACTTATATTGTTGTTGGCATTACCTTTGCGATTTATATCGGTATTGCTATCTGGGCTCGCGCAGGGTCCACCAAAGATTTTTATGTCGCCGGCGGCGGCGTTCATCCTATTGCAAATGGCATGGCCACTGCGGCGGACTGGATGTCCGCTGCCTCCTTTATCGGGATGGCCGGACTGATCGCCTATATGGGATATGGTGGCTCAGTATTCCTGATGGGCTGGACCGGTGGATTTGTGATTCTGGCAATGCTGCTCGCACCGTACCTGCGTAAATACGGCAAGTTCACTGTGCCTGAATTTATTGGAGATCGTTTCTACTCACAAACTGCACGCGTGGTGGCCGTGGTCTGTCTGATCATCTGTTCTGTGACTTATGTCATCGGGCAGATGAAGGGTATTGGCGTGTCGTTCTCTCGCTTTCTGGAAGTGGATTACGATACCGGTCTGATCGTAGGCATGTGTATCGTTTTCTTCTACGCCGTGCTTGGGGGCATGAAAGGCATCACCTATACCCAGATAGCGCAATACTGCGTGTTAATCCTGGCCTACACCATCCCCGCTATTTTTATCAGTCTACAGCTTACCGGTAATCCCATTCCCCAGCTCGGACTTGGTGGTACGTTAACAGGCACAGATACCTTTCTTCTCGACAAGCTTGATCAGGTGGTCGTGGATCTTGGGTTTCGAGAATACACCACGGATGTTCGTATCTCCGGTATCAATATGTTTGCCTACACAGCATCACTGATGTTTGGTACAGCGGGACTGCCTCACGTAATCATCCGGTTCTTTACCGTGCCAAAGGTACGTGACGCTCGTTCATCTGCAGGTTGGGCTTTGATCTTTATCGCCATTCTTTACACGACTGCACCTGCGGTGGCGGCTATGGCGCGCTTGAATCTTATGCAAACTATTGAGCCCGAGGCGGGTAACTATCTTGCGTACGAAGAGCGTCCCCAGTGGTTCAAGAACTGGGAGAAGACGGGGTTGCTCGCCTTTGAAGATAAGAATGCTGATGGACTCATGCAATACAGCGCGGATGAGTCGGTGAATGAGCTCGTAAAGGTCGACCGGGACATCATCGTGCTGGCTAATCCGGAAATTGCACAGCTACCGAATTGGGTGATCGCCCTTGTCGCTGCGGGAGGATTGGCCGCGGCTCTCTCAACGGCTGCGGGATTGCTGCTGGCAATAGCAAGTGCTATTTCTCATGATCTACTGAAGGGCATTATCGCGCCCAACATCAGCGAAAAGCAGGAGCTTCGCGCAAGCCGTGTTGCGATGGCACTCGCCATTGCTGGAGCAGGATATCTCGGATTCAACCCTCCCGATTTCGCCGCCGGTACCGTTGCACTGGCCTTTGGTCTGGCTGCATCGTCGATCTTTCCGGCGCTCATGATGGGGATTTTCAGCAACAGGGTTACAAAAGAGGGCGCTATTGCCGGCATGCTTGCGGGCATTGGCATAACTTTGTTCTATGTGTTTCAGCACAAGGGCATCATGTTTATTGCTTCTACGGCGTTTCTGGGTGACATGTCGCCCAACTGGTTCCTGGGAATTGAACCCAATGCCTTCGGCGTTGTGGGAGCGATTGTGAACTTCGCCGTCGCTATTGCGGTATCGAAAGTTACTGCAGCACCGCCCTTGGAAGTACAGGAGATGGTCGAAAGTATCCGCGTACCGGCAGGCGCCGAGGCTGCCTTGGATCACTAGGCCATAGAGTGCTGATGTCTGTATTGATGCCTTGGGGAGGTGCTGGAGACAGCGCCTCCTTTTTTCTTTCATATCTGTAGACTTACGCTGATTGGCTGGCGTTAAGGGGTCGGAATGTTTACGAACAAACATGTGGTGGTGGCGTTACTGGTGGCTCCCGTCTTGTCCATTCTTGCCTGGTTTGCAGTCGGTAATCTGATTGGCGAAAAAGCCGCGCCTGCGCAACCAGGTGAGGCTTATCCCTTAGTGGAAAAAAGCAATTGTCGCTACAGCAGTGGCCTGTGCGAGTTGGAGAATCAGGACGTCAAGCTCACACTAAAGCTTGATGAGACAGTGGGCGTTGCTATTGAGCTGACCGCTTCACATCCTCTTGAGGCGGCGCTCATGTCCGTATCGCATCCTGATCGTGATCCGGGCCCCAGGGCAATGCAGGCGGGTGACGCCACGGGTTTACGCTGGCGCCTGCCACTTTCGGATGTTCCCTCGGTTGATGAGCGCATTCGTGTGGTGATCTCGGTTGCCGACAGCGCCTATTTTGCGGATGCTTCTACGCGCTTCCTGCAGGCGGAGGAATAGCATTTGACGAATACTGCAATCTCGGGTGACGCATCTGAACTCGCAGCAGTGCGAGATTTTCTTCGTGGTTCCCTGCCGTTTAATGAATTAGACGATGCGCAACTGGAAACAGCTCTGGCAGCGATGCAGGTGTCTTATCACGCTCATGGTGAACGTTTCAGTATGGAAAGCGAGCATTCGGGGCTACGAATATTGCGCAGTGGTGCGGCTGACATTCGTGATGCAGATAATAAGTTACTGGATCGGCTTGGCGAGGGAGAGAGTTTTCACATCGCGGGTTTGAATGCCGAGCGTGGCAATGTGTTTGCCCTGGTAATTGAGGATGCCCTCATTTACCGCCTGCCGGACCTTGTTTACCAATCGCTGCGCAGCGCTAACAGAGCTTTTGATCGTTATTTTAGTGGTCAGCGCAGTCGCCGATTGCGCCGTGCCGCGCGGTATCAACCTGAGCCAAATGCAATGCTTGCCCCGGTGAGTTCGGTGATGACTCGTAACATCCTGACCGTGCCCCCCCGGGCAACGGTTCAGCAGGCAGCCCAGGCTATGGCTCAGCGGCGAGTTTCTTCGGTGTTCGTAGTGGATGGGGAGGATTTACTGGGCATAGTCACCGATCGTGATCTGCGCACGCGGGTTCTAGCGGCCGGCCTGAGTAATCAGTTAATGGTCAGCGAGGTCATGACTACAAATCCTGAGTCCATCTCTGCCGATGAATCACTTTTTGCTACGACCTTGATGATGACTCAGCGGAGCTTTCATCATTTACCGGTGCTCGAGAGTGGTTGTCTTGTGGGAATTGTTACAACCTCGGATCTCATCGTGGCGCGTAAAAATGATCCTGTGTATCTGGTGCAGCATATTTCAAGACAGGATAGCGTTTCGGGCATACAGGAGCTCGTATCCTCCATGGGAAATCTCATGGTGGAGTGGGTGAATGGAGGGATGCGGGCCGCGCAGGTATCGCAAATTTTGACGGCGATTTCAGATGCGGTGGCAGTACGTCTCATTCAGTTGGCAGAGGAAGAATTAGGCGATGCGCCGGGACCCTGGGCCTGGTTGGGTTTTGGCTCTCAGGCTCGTGGAGAGCAGTTGCTCGGTGCGGATCAGGATAATGGCATCGTGATAGCCGATAGCGTGGATGATCACGACCTGGGTTGGTATCGTGCCCTCGCAGAAAAAGTCTGTGACGGGCTTGCGCTTTGTGGGTACAAATATTGCCCCGGCGGGATTATGGCGAGTAACGATCTCTGGCGCCTGCGTTTATCAGACTGGCACGATACCGTGCGTGGCTGGGCAAGAACCCCGACCGGGGACGCTGTAATGCGCGTCAGCATATTCTTCGATATCCGTGCTTTGTATGGCGCCCGCAGTCTTGCAGAATCAATTCAGACGCTGATGTTAGATATCGCCAGTAGCAATTCCATATTCCTGGCTGCACTTGCCGGTAACGTTCTCGACAACCGGCCGCCTTTGGGTGTCTTTCGGCGTTTTGTGGTTGATCGCAATGGTGATCATCGTGACAGTCTGAACATCAAAAAACGCGGCGTACTGCCGGTGACTGAAATTGCCCGGCTGCATGCCCTGGCCGCTAAGTTGCCCGAGGTGAACACCGCAGCGCGTTTACAAGCGTTGGTAGACGCGGGTCGAATGGCGATGGTTGATTCAAGAAACCTCACCGACGCGCTGCATTTTATTCAGGGCCTGAGAATGGATCACCAGTGCGGACAAATTCAGCGCGGGGAGGCGGTTGATAACTACATCAATCCTCGGGCGCTACCCAGACTTGCGAAAGAGCAGTTGCGCGATGCCTTTACCATCATCGACGAAGCCCAGGCGTCGGTGCGGCAAAACTATCGTGCCGGCATGGGCTGATGTGGCGTCTTAAGCTCCGTCGCTGGCGCTGGTCCAGGCGCGTACAACTGCCGCCGGACATTGCGGCCGTCTGGGACGCTCCGCTGCCCGGTACTTCAAGCTCGCTCCGAGACCTTAGTTTTCTGGTCTGTGATGCAGAAATGTCTGGCCTTGATCCCGCCCAGGCAGAGTTGTTGAGCTTGGGGTGGGTGCGGGTCGACGGTCTTGAGATTGCTTTGGGAACTGCGGGGCACCATCTCATTCGTAACCGACGATCCGTGGGGCAAAGTGCGGCCATCCATCAGTTGCGGGACTGCGAGCTGAGTGCAGCGGATGATGTCAGTGAGGTGCTGCATGCATTTTTGAAGGCCGCAAGAGGATGTGTGTTGGTTTTTCACAATGCCGCTTTGGATACGGCGTTTTTGGATCGCGCAGCAAAGCGTGTCTTCGGTACGCCCCTGCTGCTGCCCACCGTTGATACTTTGCTGCTTGAGCAGCGTCTATTGCAGCGCCAGGAGCGGCCCATTGGGCAAGGCGATTTGCGATTGGGTGCATGCCGGGATCGTTATGGCTTGATCTCACACGAGGCTCATAACGCCCTGGCCGATGCGCTGGCGACTGCAGAGCTCTTGTTGGCGCATGTTGCCCGACGAGGCCCAGATCTTACATTGCGCCAGCTACTGTGAAACTTCCAGGGTTGCCCTAAGGCATCGCGGCCTTTTCAGTCATTCCCCAGTCCTTGTCGTCCCAGAGTTCACTTACTCGCTTGTCTCTTCCGCAACCGAAGCGATAGTACTTGTATCGCAACGGATTTTTTTCGGCGTAGTCCTGGTGGTATTCCTCCACGGGCCAAAAGCGACCGGCGGGCAGGATCACAGTGGCGACCGGGTCGTTGGGAAACAGGGCATCAACCTCTGCCAGTGAATGTTCAGCTGCTGCGCGCTCAGCTTCGTTAGCGACAAAAATGGCTGTCTTGTAACTGAAGCCTCGGTCGCAGAACTGCCCGCCAGCATCCAGCGGGTCGACGGTGCGCCAAAAGTGAGTGAGAAGTTCTTCGTAACTGATCTTTTCGCTGTCGTAGGTCACTTTGGCCGCTTCGTAGTGGCCCTCGTGATTGCCTCGGTAGGTGGGGTTTTGCAAGGTGCCTCCAGTAAAGCCAGAGACCACGTCAATTACGCCGTCGAGCTTTTGAAAATCAGCCTCAACGCACCAGAAGCAACCGCCGGCAAAACTAGCGCTACGTTCGTCAGCCAGGCTGGCCGCCGAAAGCAGTACAAAGGAGGCAAGCAAAGGCAGTCTTTTGAGGACGCCTAGGGTATTTCGGAACATTTGTCTGGCAGCTTCGTGATGCATAAGGATCTCGTATCTAGTGGACTGCCTGTTTTGGCAACGGCGCCGGGATTAGGTTCCCGGCGCCGTTGCTTTGTTCAGGCTGCGTCCAACAAACGTGCCCGGGCGGCCGCGTATTCGACTCTCAGACGCTCTACCAGAGCAGCGGTTGGGCCGATGCTCTTCACTGCGCCAATGCCTTGCCCACAGCCCCATATGTTCTTCCATGCTTTGGCGTCGGTGTTGCCGCCAGAACCGAAGTCCATTGCCGAGGGGTCGCTGTCTGGAAGGTTTGCAGGATCCAGTCCGGCAGCTTCAACAGACGGTGCAAGATAGTTCCCGTGTACACCGGTGAAGAGGTTGCTATAGATGATATCCGAGGAATTGTAATCAACAATCGCCTGCTTATAGGCTTCTTCGGCATTGGCTTCTTCCGTGGCAATAAACGCAGATCCGATATAGCCCAGATCTGCACCCATGGCTTGGGCGCCAAGGATGGCGTCACCGCTGGCGATAGAGCCAGACAGTAAAAGAGGTCCATCAAACCACTCGCGGATTTCCTGCACCAGGGCAAATGGCGAAGTTGTACCGGCGTGCCCACCAGCGCCCGCAGCCACGGCGATAAGGCCATCAGCGCCTTTTTCGACGGCTTTTTTCGCAAAGCGATTGTTGATGATGTCATGCAGAACGATGCCACCGTAGGAGTGAATCGCCTCGTTGACGAATTCCTTGGCGCCAAGAGAAGTGATCACGATAGGCGCTTTGTACTTCACGCACATTTCCAGATCTTCCTGGAGGCGGTTGTTGGATCCGTGAACGATTAGATTCACCGCGTAGGGCGCCGATGGCGCGTCGGGATTGGCTTCGTCATAGGCGGCCAGTTCTGAAGTTATTCGCTGCATCCAGCGATCCAGTTCCTCCAGCGGGCGAGCATTAAGCGATGGGAACGAACCCACGATGCCGGCCTTGCATTGCTCTATGACGAGATCCGGGTTGGAAATAATAAATAGCGGTGCGGCAACGGCGGGTAAACGCAGACGCGACTTGAGTGATTCTGGCAAAGCCATAGAGGGCTCCTTAGCGAGGGTGAATAGTCATTTACAAACCGGAGGGCAGACTAGAGGATGAAGCACAGATATGCAACATTTTGCATACAGTTTGCATTCGGTGCACAATCGCACTGTTACCCTGAATCTTAGGAATACGCATGGCTCTGCGCTACGCGATCATGACGGCACTTATTGAAGACGAGCTATCGGGCTACGACCTGGCCGGTTCCTTTGATAAATCCCTGGGATTTTTCTGGCACGCATCCCATCAGCAGATTTATCGCGAGTTGGGTAAGCTCAGTGAGTTGGCCTGGGTGACCCGTCGCACGGAGAGCCAGAAAGGGCGCCCTGATCGGATTCTCTATGCCCTGACGGATTCGGGTCGAGAGGCGCTGGACGAGTGGGTTCTGACGAAGGACAGAATGCGTCTGCAGGAAACAAAAGACGAGCTCTACATCAAGCTCTACAACCTGTCTGAGTCAAATATTGAATACTTACAGACTCGGTTCTTGGAGCGCCGCGAGGCAATGATGAAGCGTTTATATCTCTATGAGCGGATTCGCCGACGACATTACGCCGATCCAAAGACACTTCCTTTGCGTCGCAAGGGTGTCTACCTCGCCTTGCTGGGTGGCATCAGCGGCGGCAAACAGTACCTCGCCTGGTGTGATGATGCACTGTCGCTCCTCTCCAGCGCGACGGAAGGCGAGAACACCGCTTCGCCAGCAAAGTCGGATACGGCATAATGCGGTCTTGGTCTCCTTTGGAGACTCGTTCCAGACAGAGCCGGACATGTATTACCAGTATTTCGGTTTAAGCGAAGCTCCATTTTCTATCGCGGTTAACCCGCGTTATCTGTACATGAGCCCTAGGCATCGTGATGCACTGGCACATCTGCTCTACGGTGTGGGATCGGGCGGTGGATTTATACTGCTCACCGGGGAGGTAGGTACCGGTAAAACGACGATCAATCGTTGTTTGATCGAGCAATTACCGGAGAACGCGGACATCGCTATTGTGTTGAATCCGGCGCTGGATTCCCGCGATATGCTGGCGACCGTCTGCGAAGAGCTGCATATAACCTTTACCGAGGCTCGTCCGGGCTTGAAAGAGCTTACCGACAGCCTCCACCGCTTTTTGCTGAAAAATCACGCTAAGGGCCGAAAGACCGTGCTGATGATCGATGAAGCTCAGCATCTGAGCTTTGACGTTCTGGAGCAGATCCGTCTCTTAACTAATCTTGAGACTAGTGATGAGAAGCTTCTGCACATCATATTGATTGGTCAGCCGGAGCTTGCGGTCAAGCTGGCACGCCCGGAACTACGGCAACTTAATCAACGTATTACCGCGCGATTTGACCTCCAGCCACTGACCCTGGCAGAGACGTCGGCCTATATTCGTCACCGCTTACATGTGGGCGGAATGCCGGCGGGACGCGAGCTTTTCTCTTCTGGGCTGGTGCGAGCGATACACCGCGAGAGCCGTGGTATCCCCCGGCTGATCAACCTCTTGTGTGATCGTATGCTCTTGGGTGCCTATGGTCGCGATAGCGATCAATTGGACCGCGGTCTTTTGAAGCAGGCCGTCAAAGAGGTATTGGGCGGCGACGATAGCCTGCGGCCATCCCAAAGCGCCTTACTGCGCCCCATGGTCATCGTCGGCGTGCTACTGCTGCTCGGGGCAGTCGCGGTCTGGGTAGCTGTAAGCCCTACCTCATCGCCCCCACGGCTGGCGTCGACGAACGCGCTGGCGACCGGCGAATTGCGCCCTCAGGCACCCTCGGCCCAAGAGAGCCAAGGAGGCCCATCTTCATCAGCATCTGAGGCTACCGAGGAGCTGAAATGGCGCCTAAGTCCCAAGGAAGGCGCTTTGCGCCTGGGAATGCTCTACGGTGCACAGCAGTCCATGCCCGACAATCCCTGTGCCGCAGTCTTAAGCCTTGATCTACGCTGCGAGCAACGCCAGCTGCAAAGCTGGAATCAGCTTGTCAACGAAGGCAGGCCCGCACTGCTCGGTCTTGTTGATGAGCGCCGCTTTGAAGGGCGAGCTCTACTGCTGGCCATTGAAGAGGAGACCGCGGTGCTGGACACGCAAGCTGGGGTTCAACGTGTCGACTTGCAAACCTTAGCTGCCCAGTGGACTGGCACAGTCTGGCAGCTGTGGCGTCCATCACCGGGAGTTGCACGCACGCTTGAGCTGGGGGATAGCGGAGAGGATGTCGCTCGGATTGCAGCGCTGTTTGCCCGGCTTGATGGGCAACAACAAGCATTGACCGAGTCGCTGTTCGATGCGCGCCTGGAGCAGCGCGTGAAGTTGTTTCAGCAGCAGCATAGCTTACGTGCCGATGGCGTGTTGGGTGAGAACACGCTCCGCGCATTGTCTTTAGCTGTGGGTGACGATCTGGGTTTTTCCGACGCACTAAGCTGGGCCTCCGCTAACGCAGCGCGGGTTCCGGTCACACCATGAGTCAGTCGATCCCTATGAACCTTCCCTGTGCCTGGATCTTCGTATGTCATTGATACTGGACGCACTGAGCCGTGCAGAGCGCGAAAAACGCGAGCAAGCGAATCCTGCGCCCAGTATTCTCTCTCAGGAACTTGCACCATCCGGGCCCGAAAAGAGCGGGCGCGGGACTGCCCTTTCTGTGGCCGCCGCGCTAAGTATTCTGCTTTTGATAGCCGCTTCCTTGATCTATTTTATGCGCGACAAAACACCACAGCCGTTAGCAATTCGCAATGTTGAGTCTTCGCCAGAGCAGCGCAGCGAGCAGGCGCAGAGGCAAGTCAATGTCCGCGCGGCTCCACAGACGAGTGCAGCGCCGGCGAGCGAATTAGCTCCAGCGTCAGACATCGACCAGGTGCAGCGCGTTGATGCCGTGGCAGCGCTGTACGCAATGTCTGCAAAAGAGGTGGCGGAGTCTGCGCCACAAGCCACTGAGTCGGCCGCAAAAAAAGACGAGTCCATAGCTGACAGAACTTCTGCAGAGCAGTCGGTAGCCGAAGAACTTATCGATATCGAGCAGGTGCTTCGGCAAATGCGCGCCAAGGCGGATCCCGGGACTCTGGTGCCGCATCCAGCGCCGCTTTTGGAAGATTTGACCAAGCAGTTTCGAGATCGGGTTCCTACGCTTATGTACTCCGCGCACGACTTTAATTCGGCGGGGCGCTCAAGCGTAGTGATCAATGGTGAGACGCTGACGCTACGGCAGCGCAGTCGAGGCGTGGAAGTGCGCGAGATACTTGCTGACTCGGTGATATTACGTTTTGAGGATACGGACTTTCGATTAAAATCGTTAAACAGTTGGGTCAATCTTTAAAGCTAAATTGCGCCCGGGGTGGAAGCCTTAAAGTTCTAGTTGACCTCAAGCCGCAAATCCATGCGTTTGAAAGCCTCCTGTTGCTGAGCTAATTCCTGAGCAGTAAGAGGGTGTTGCTCTAACCAGTCACTGGGGAAATCCAGTCGCAAGCTCTTTGGGGACGCCTTGATTGTAAAGTCCGGCAGTTTTTCCAGCGGCTCTACGTACTTAAATAACGTTGCCAGACGCAATAGCGCCACCAGGCGTTGGAGTCGCAGCAACGCAAGGTCGTCGCTATCACCAAAAAGGCCCTGGCGTATCTTGCCGTGCTGACCTTCTACGAGTATCGCCATGTCTTCCTGTTCGTGCTGCGGGAAGCCCGGGAGATCTGAATTGCGCAGTAGATAAGCGCCGTGGCGGTGATAGTGCTTATGTGCGATGGCCTTGCCTATCTCCTGGGAAAGCGCAGCCCAGACAAGTAGCTCGCGATCGCTGGCTTGCAAGTCCCAGGGTTTGTAGGTGGCGTCGAACAACATGCGAGCCCGCTGTGCCACCAGCTGGGACGCCTCCTCGTCTACGTGATAGCGCTGCATCAACGCCATGATACTGCGCTCACGCACATCTTCATGGCTCAGTCTTCCCACCAGATCATAAACCACGCCCTCGCGAAGGGCGCCTCGAGAGCTGCGCATCTCGTCTATTTCCAGAACATCGAAGATAGCTTCGGTAATGGCTACACCGGCAGCGATCACCGATCGCCGGACCTCACTCAGTCCCTCAAGAGCGATATCGTCAAAATGCTTGAAATCAAGGAGCGTCTTGCGCATGCGCTGGATTCCCTTGCGGGTGATCACGCCATCGGCCCATTGCTGGGCCGTGAGAATACCCTCGATCGCCTGTAGGGTTCCCGATGAGCCTACGGCTTCTACCCAATGCTTACTGCGAAACTGCTTTCGGATGTGAGACACCTCGACACAGGCGCGGTCATAAGCTGATTTGTAATTTGATTTGCTCAGCAGTCCGTCTTTGAAGCAATCCCGACTATAGGTAACACAACCCAACTGCAGGCTCTCCAGTCGGCGGGGCTCGAATCGCTCACCGATGGCAAACTCCGTACTGCCGCCACCAATATCAACCACCAATCGCGACTGTGTGTCATCCGCAAGAGTGTGCGCGACCCCAAGATAAACCAGTCGGGCTTCTTCGCGGCCATAGATGACGTCGATAGGTGCGCCCAGAATGCGTCGGGCCGGCTCCGTAAAAGAGCGTCGATTACTTGCCCGGCGTAGAGCACTTGTACCCACAACGCGGATACGCTGAGGTTCTACGCTCTGGAGTAGCTGTGCAAATCGACTGAGACATTCCAGACCGCGATCGATGGCTTCCTGTGAGAGCAGATCTCCCTCGAGGCCGGCTGCGAGCTGCACCTTCTCTGACAGTGCCTGTGCCGGACGAATCTCTCCTTGTTCAATGCGGGCGATTAGCAGATGGAAGGAGTTGCTGCCCAAATCTACGGCGGCTAACAAGCTCCCGTCGCGGAGGGCCTCAGGGTTCTCTTGCTGGTCCACACGTTCTTCTGGCTTTGACTGGGATTCTTCCAAGAGCTGTTTTCACTGCACTGAATTCGCAAATGGCAGTTTATCCAAGAGCGTCTCCAGCCGCACTGAAAATATGTCTTTCGGCGGTGTTATTTAGCCGACAGATTCTGCTTTCAGGGCTTCTATCTGCTCGCGAATCGCCTCGGCTTCGGCTGTGAGTGTGGAATACAGGCGGATATTACCGTTGCGCTGGGCCTGAAAGGCCTCGCTGAGCAACGCTTCATGCTGTGTTTGTAGTTTTTTTAGCGGATTTGACTTGAATAAACCGAACACGATTAGAGTGCTTCCTGGGAAAACGTTACAGAGATTTACGTAGGAAACGGGGTAAAGGATTCACGGGCCTGTGCCAAAGGACTCATGCGGCGTTTGAATTTACCGCTTTTCTACAACACGCGGTACGCGCTTGGGCATTCCCGCAAGCAGCTCATAACCAATGGTGTCGCTGTGCCTTGCGACCTCGTCAACGCCCGGCTGGAATCCCCAAAGGACAGCGCGGGAGCCGATCTGAACCGCTGTATGGTCCGTTACATCTACAGTAATCATATCCATAGACACCCGGCCCGCGAGCGGTAGACGCTGGCCATCGATAAATACGGGGGTTCCGTCCGGGGCATGACGTGGGTAGCCGTCGCCGTAGCCTGCGGCGATGGTGGCAATTCTGGAAGGGCGCCGCGCCTCCCAGCGACCGCTATAACCTACGCGCTCGCCCTGGGGCACATCTCTTACACTGATGACTTGAGCGCTAAACTCCATCGCCGGCTTGAGGTTTAGATCACCGGGCGGGGTGTCTGCCAGCGGGGAGCCCCCATAGAGCATGTAACCCGGACGGACCCAATCACGGTGGCTCAAGGGCGCGCGAATGATTGCGGCCGAATTAGCAGTGCTTTGGAAGAACCCCGTATGAGAGACCGAGTCATCAAAACACTTTAGTTGTTCACTGACGCCGTTAGCGCCCGGAAGATCAGCGCTGGAAAAATGAGTGCACAGCACGAGCTCCGAGACTTTGATGTGCGGCGCAAGTCGCTTGAGCGCTTCTGGGATCGACTGCGGTTGGAAACCCAGGCGATGCATTCCTGTGTCAATCTTGAGCCAGCAGGGGAGGGCATCGTTCACGCCGGCTTCTTCGAGCCATTCCAGCTGATGCCAGTCGTTAATGCACAGCGTCAGGTTTTTATTCAAAGCCTCAGCAATCTCATCGGCGCTTTGCGGTCCCTCGAGCATTAAGATGGGCTTATCGATGTGCTGGCTGCGCAGAGTGAGTGCTTCTTCGATGCATGCCACGGCAAAGCCGTCCACGTAATTAGCGAGTGCGTCACTGCTTGCGCCAATATCATGACCATAGGCATCTGCCTTAACGCAGGCCATGATGCGAGAGTTGGGTGCCAGCTCGCGAACGCGCCGGGCGTTATGCGCGATATTTTCAGGAAAAATTTGGGCGTGTGTCGGCCGGGTCACCTTAGTACTCGTAACGGTGCTGGCTGAATAGAGTCTCTGCTTCGAGCCACACGTCGCCGACTTCTCCGGTGCCCACCGGGCAGCCTTCGATAGAGACGACCGGGGCTACTTCCTTGCTGGAACTGGTGAGCCACACTTCATCGGCATCGAAGACCTCCTGGCGGTGGATTACGCGCTCTTCAACGCTGCGCGCAGAGTGCTTCTTGAGCATGTCCAAAAGCATCAGTCGGGTGATGCCCGGAAGTTTTTGATGGTCAAGCAGAGGCGTCGCGATGACTCCGTCCTTGACGATGAAAACGTTGCAGGCAGCAGCTTCCGTGAGTTCGTCGTTGGCGTTAAACAGAATTGTCTCGTGATGGCCTCGGGAGTGACCGTGCTGATAGTGCATAACGTTGCCTAGCAGCGACGTAGATTTGATGTTGCATCGCTGCCAGCGTAAATCCCGGGTTGCCGACACTTCGTAGCGTGTGGCAGTAGCTTTATCGGCTTTAGGCGGCGGCGGAATCTCAAAGGCAAAAGCAAAACGCGTTGCCTCAATGCCCACGGGCATCGCGTGATTGCGTTTGCTGTCTGCCCCGCGACTAACCTGAATATAGATACCCAGGTTATCGCCATCATTGGACCGGGCTAACTTTTCACAAATGTCTCGCCACTCGGCGTGATCGACGGTCATCGATAACTCAATAGCATTCAGTCCCTCTTGCATCCGCGAAAGATGTGGGCCAAGGCCGACGCTTTTACCACTGTAGGATGGGATGACTTCATAGATGCCGTCACCAAAAAGAAACCCCCGGTCCATGGGCGATATTTTGGCCTCACTCATGGGCATGAATTCGCCATTCAAATAAACCTGGTTCATGGTGCTGGGTACTCCTTCTGAGGATCCAGCTGCGCCACCAAGTGGCTGAGCTGATCCAATAAATCTGCGCCCGCCGCTGCAGGCAAGCCATCTTCTGTCATGGTGTTTTCTCGCGTTACACCGTCAACGCTACCGAGTTGGGAAAGGTAGCCAAGCGTTTCATGATGAGTAACATGCGGCAGCAATGGTGTTTCGGTAATTGCTTCCAGTACTGCAATCAATGCATAGCCGCCCCAATTTGAGACATCAGCAACCAGTAATTCGTCGCAGCTCGTTGCTGCAGCATGTATATCCAATGCACTGACTTCTGCGCTGAGTTTCCCCATACCTATCTCATTCCCACCGTCCCCAATGGCAATGCTGGGGCAGGAAGCCAGGGTCAGATAGTAATCAAATACGGCACAGCGTGGCGAGATGTCCTCCCCACGCATATTGTAGTAGCGGTTGTCCTCGGCCAGCCCAGGTCTCTCTATGGAGAGGACAACATCCGGTTTGAGTAAATCGAGGTTGGTCTGCGCTTCGGCGCGTCCTTGTGCAACATTGAACGCCTGAAGTTTAAGCACGCGAAAATCTTTTGATAAGGCGCTGGCCAGGGGGTCTGCGCAGGCAAGATGGCAGGTCTTTCCGAGGAGTTCCAACGCCTGATAAAGCGCGATGGCACCCAGGGGACCATCGGTCTCGAAGGTTTCGTCTACCGGAAAGCCGGTTCCAATGAGCACGGTTTGAGCGCTATCGAGCATTCTTGCCGCCCGCAGCGCGTAACCAGGATTGAGAGCCGGTCGCAGCTCTGCCATGCGCCTGAGGTTTCTCGCTACCAACAGGTGCTCAACGGCTTCAGTCAGATCAGACAGGGTCATCTGGGTGTAGGCTCCAGATGTCTGGAGCGCTCAAAAGCGTCGGCTAAATGCAGGGCATTGTGCGCGTAGTGTTCTGATATGGGTGTAAATATCACGGTATCCCCAGGACGTAATTGTCCTAAAGCGGCACAATCCAGAGACAGAGCGCAGCCGATTTTTGGGTAGCCACCGATGGTCTGCCGGTCATTGAGCAGCGCTATAGGTTGGCCGTCTGCAGGAATTTGTATGGCCCCCGGTGCGATTCCTTCGGAAAGAATCCCCTGAATGTCGCAGGCGATGGCGGGACCTTCCAATCGGTAACCCATGCGATCACAGCGGTCCGTTACGGTGTATTCGCTGCCGAAGAATCGTCGCTGTTCCAGGCGCGGAAAATGCGCGTACTGGTAACCCGGTATCACGCGCACGGTTGCGCGATGATGATACCGGGGCCGCATCCTCGGTGGCAGCCATAGTTCTTGTGCAGCATCCACGGCATGAATAGGCAGCTCATCGCCGACAGTCAGCCGTTGTCCATTGAGTCCGCCAATACCTTCACGTACCACCGTCGAGCTACTGCCGAAGCTGTCGGGAATATCAAAGCCACCGCGCACCGCCAGGTAACTGCGGCAGCCGGTCTCGCTAAAACCCAGGTTAATTTCTTCTCCCTCGGCGACCTCGATCACAGACCACATTGCCTGTTCTTTGCCATCAATACCCAGTGGCAAGGTCGCTCCGGTGACGGCGATCTGCGTTTTAGTCCTCGCTCGAAGTACAAGTCCGCCAAAACTTACTTCGATCAGGGTGGCATTGGCAGAGTTCTGCAGCAGCCTGTTGGCAAGAGAAGCAGCAAGGGGATCCATGGGGCCGCCGGTGGTCAGGCCAATGGCCGCCTGCGCAAAGCGCCCACGATCCTGAAGCAGACTAAGAAGTCCTGGTTGAATGACTTCCAGAGCGGTCATAGGCTGCCGCCAGCTGCCAGAAAATCAGCACGACCTATCGGTGTAAAGCGCACGCGATCACCTACGTGAACCGGCATGGGTTCTTTAGCCAGAGGATCGAACATTTTCAGTGGCGAGCGTCCAATAAGATTCCAGCCACCGGGCGAGGACGCCGGGTATACCGCTGTCTGTCGATCAGCAATTGCCACCGCGCCCCGGGGAACGCTTTGCCTTGGGGTGCTCAGACGCGGCGCGGCAATACGGGTATCGACATCGCCGAGGTAGGCAAACCCGGGGGCAAAACCAATGGCATACACGCGGTATTCCTGCTCGCTGTGTATGTCGATGACTTCCTGTGTTGAGAGTCCTTTGCTGATGGCCAGACTCTCAAGGTCTTCTCCACTCTCGGGGGAGTAATACACGGGAATCTCAACCAGTCGGCCGTTACTGGCGGTGATCACCGGTAGATCTTCCAGACTGGCCCTGATGCGTTGGCTTACGTGATAGCGATCGCTGCGCAATGGGTCGTAGAGAACCAGTAAGGACGCATACGAGGGGATCAGGTCAACGAGAATCGTGCCTAGGGATTGGCGAAGGGAATCGCCCAGTGCCTGCACGCGGGCTGCCACCTCGGGGGAACTCTCGTCGCCCAGATAAACGATCAGCGCTGCTTCGCCCGCGCACTGGATATGTGCAGACTTAGGCATGGGCTAACAGTTGCCTGATTTCCCGAATGGCCTGCACGCCTTCAGCGTTATCGCCATGCACGCACAGAGTGTCTACCTCTAGAGCCAGCGTCTTGCCCGATACGGTCGTAACACTTGCCTCGCGCGCCAGTTGTTCAACCTGAGCGAGCATGCGAGCGCGATCGTGCACCGCACCTGGCTTGCGTCGGGAGAGGAGGCGACCATCATCGTCATAACAGCGATCCGCAAAAGCCTCGAACCAAAGAGGTAGTCCCAGAGCCGCCGCTTCTTTCTGATGTTGGTCGCTTTCAGCGGTGGCCTGAAGCATTAAGCGCAGCGGCTTTACATACTCCGCGACGGTTTGCATAACCGTTTCGCGAACCGCGCCGTCGGCCATCATGTCGTTGTACAGGGCGCCGTGGGGCTTCACGTATTCGATACGAACACCCATGGTTTGGGCCATGCCATCCAGAGCTGCAATTTGATAGAGCAAAGTGCTGCGAAGCTCCTCACAAGAGAGCGCCATACTGCGCCGGCCAAAACCGACAAGATCGGGATAGGCGGGGTGAGCGCCCACACAAACATTGTGCTCAGCAGCGAGCTTGAGTGTTTTTTCCATGGTGAGGGGATCACCGCCATGAAAGCCACAGGCCACGTTAGCTTGATCGAGAAAGGGCATGACTTCTTCGTCCAGACCCATACGCCAGTTACCATAGCTTTCGCCCAAATCGCAGTTAAGCAACACTTGCAGCTCTCCTAAAATACAGCCAGTTCAGAATTTCGTTTGTCGGTGACCAGCATGCAACCCGGAGTGTGGGTTATGGCCAGCGGAGGTGCCGCATTTTCCAATGCGACCTGTGGAGTGACGCCGCAGGCCCAGTACAGCGGTATTTCGCCGTCCAGAATGCTCACCGCATCACCGTAATCCGGCGTGTTGATATCGGCAATGCCGATGGCCGCGGGGTCGCCTATGTGCACGGGCGCGCCATGTACCGCAGGAAAGCGACTGCAAATTTGAATGGCGCGTATCGCATTGGCCGGAGAAAAAGGCCGCATACTGACCACCATGTTGCCGCTAAACGGTCCTGCAGATTCACAGGGAATGTTAGTCCTGTACATCGGTACGTTAACGCCTTCAGTAATGTTGCGCACATCAAGGCCTGCGCCGATGAGAGCCTCTTCAAAAGAGAAGGAACAGCCCAGGGCAAAGGTCATGAGATCGTCGTTCCACAGCTCCACAATATCCGAACGCTCCTCGGCTAGTACGCCATCGCGAAAGATGCGGTAGGACGGGATGTCGCGGCGAATATCGATATCGCCAAGTGTTGCTAGCCCCGGGTCCCCGGGTGTCGCACTGCAGGCAATGAGCGGGCAGGGTTTTGGATTGGCCTGACAAAAACGCAGAAAGTCAGCCGCCCACTTTGACGGAAGAATTACGAGATTACATTGCACGAAGCCCGGAGCGAAGCCGGAAGTGTTACCCGTGAAGCCGCCGGTTCGAATGTGTTCTCGAAGTTCTGAGGGAGAGATGTTTGTAAGTTCTTTCACGAAATTGACCGTCCGGTGAAACTTAAAATCAGCGCTTGGGAGAGTACCTGAGAGGCAGCATTTTCTATAGTATCTGCATACGTGCAAAATAAAAATCGAAGGAATCCGTGATGCCGCACCCCAGCGAGACTGCCATACTCTATCCACACAAGCCTGCCATCATTATGGGCGATAGCGGGGCGATGGTGACCTATCGTGAACTCGACGAGCGTTCGAATCAGGCAGCCCAGCTGTTTCGGTCTCTGGGGCTCGATAAAGGCGACCACATCGCCCTGATGATGGAGAATCGGCGGGAGTACCTTGAGATCTGTTGGGGTGCTCAGCGGGCGGGGCTTATCTACACACCTATCAGCAGTCATTTACAGGCTGACGAAACTGCCTACATTTTGGAGAATTGTGGGGCCCGCCTGTTTATCGCTTCTCCTGCGGTGGCCAAGGTTGCACAGGATGCAGTGGCGGCTGCCTCAAGTGTGAGTCACCGGCTCATGGTGGGGGGCATTCGCCCGGGTTTCGAATCCTGGGAGGAGGCCGTAGACAGTCAGCCAGAAACGCCTATTGAAGATCAGGCAAACGGCGTTCCCATGCTTTACTCATCGGGGACCACAGGCCAGCCAAAGGGCGTTTTCGTGCCTCCAGAGTCTGATGATGTGCATGCGCCACATATGCTGGCGGGCACTCTGGGCGCGGCCTTTGGGTTTAGTGACGAAACGGTTTATCTGTCTCCGGCACCGCTGTACCACGCAGCTCCTTTGCACTACAACATGCTGACACTCTACATGGGCGGAACCACCGTCGTAATGGAGCACTTTGACCCTGAGCGGGCCCTGGCGCTTATTGAAGAGCACCGCGCTACCCACAGCCAGTGGGTGCCGATTATGTTTGTGCGGATGCTGAAACTTCCCGAGGAGGTGCGCAGCAAATACGATGTGAGTTCCATGCAGTTCGCGATTCATGCTGCAGCGCCGTGTCCCATTGAAACCAAAGAGCGGATGATTGACTGGTGGGGACCGGTGATTGTGGAGTACTACGCGGCCAGCGAAGCAGCGGGCGCGACACTCATTGATTCGCCGCAGTGGCTATCGCACAAGGGATCGGTGGGCCGCGCCATAATGGGCAAAGTGCACGTCGTGGATGATGAGGGCAAAGAGGTACCGCCTGGAGAGGTGGGGACAATTTACTTCAGCGGTCCTCAGGCGACTTTTGAGTACCACAATGAGCCAGAAAAAACGGCGGCTTCCTATAACGAACGTGGTTGGGCAACCACGGGAGATGTGGGGTATCTCGATGAGGAAGATTATCTTTATCTGACCGATCGCAAGCACTTCATGATCATTAGCGGCGGGGTCAATATTTACCCTCAGGAAGTTGAAAACTTACTTATTACCCACGATAAAGTAGCCGATGTGGCAGTGTTCGGTGTTCCTCACGAGGAGTTTGGCGAGGAAGTAAAGGCAGTCATTCAGCCGCAAAACTGGGTGGATGCCACGGACGAGGTTGCTATCGAATTGATGGAGTGGCTTCGGGAGCGTTTGTCGCACATCAAGATTCCTCGCTCTATCGATTTTAACGAGAACCTTCCGCGCCTCGATAATGGCAAATTGTATAAACGCCATCTGGTGGAGGAGTATCGAGCCGCTGCTCGTGACGACTCGGCAAAAGAGTAAACGGACTAAAAAGTCTCGATCTTACTTATCCCGCGCCCTGGGAAGGCTCGGGGACTACCACGGTGTCTTCAGTGGCCATCACGTCTTGTACCCAGGGCAGGTAGAAGACAGGCAGCACAAACAGGGTGAATACCGTCCCAATGAGCATGCCGGCGGTGATTGTAAGGCCTATACCAAAGCGCGCATTTGCACCGGGTCCGCTCGCCAGGACTAAGGGCAGCACCCCAAGCACCGTTGCAAAGGTGGTCATCAGAATGGGGCGCAAACGCAGCGTTGCCGCCTGGAGCACCGCGCTGCGACGATCAACGCCTTGCTGGGCTAGCTGATTGGCAAACTCCACAATTAAGATGCCGTGTTTGGCGATGAGGCCGATAAGCGTCAGTAATCCAATTTGTGTGTAAATGTTTAGAGTCATCGCCCCCATCGCTATGGGTAGCATTGCGCCAAAAATTGATAGAGGTACCGCTATCAGGACCACCAGAGGATCGCGAAAACTGTTGAACTGCGCGGCGAGCACAAGAAAAATCAACAGCAGTGACATTCCAAACAGTATTGGAAAAGTCGCACTTTCCTGAACATAGCGCCGGGATGTGCCGGTATAGCCCACGCGAAAGCCCCTGGGCGCTATTTCCTGTAGGCGCGCCTCTAAAAAGCTCAGACCGTCTCCCAAGGTGTTGGGCGGCATCATCATGCCCTGCAGCGTGCTGCTATTGAGCTGTTGATACTGTGAAAGGCTGTTCGGCTCTACACGGGTTCGCAGGCTGATGACACTGGATAATGGCACCAGATCTCCGCCGCTTGTGCGCAGGTAATACTTCTCCAGCTCTGATTGCGTCAGCCTGAAGTTTCTTCCCGCCTGAGGAATGACCTTGTAACTGCGCCCTTCTCGAGTGAATCGATTTACCTCGGCCTCTCCAAGCATGACCGCAAGCGTGTTTGCGATGTCCTGCATGGATATGCCGAGTCTTGCAGCGAGTTCTCGATCGATATCTACGCTGATTTCCGGTCGATTGAAATCAAGACTTTGATTGATGAAAGTGAACAGGCCCGATTCTCGCGCGGCGGTAACTAGTTCCTCGCCCACACGTTCTACCTGCTCATAGCCGGCGGTGGATGCGATGACGAAGCTCAGGGGTAAACCCGAATCTGATCCCGGAAGTGCAGGGGTGCCGAAGCTGAACATTTCCATGCCTGAGACGCTGCCAAGCTTTGCCTGTAGCTCCCGTTGTACCTCCTGTTGAGTGCGGCTGCGCTCTTTCCAGGGCGTCATGTTAAGTCCGCCAAAATTGCTGTCGGGCTGGGCGACCTGCCAGGAAGAATTTATCTCGGGGATCTCCTTCCAGATGTCTACGACCTGATCGAGAAACAGCGAAACGTAATCGAGGTTGGCGTAACTTGGCGCGGAGCCTACGACGTAGAGTGACCCCGTATCTTCCTCCGGTGCTAACTCACGCTGGCTGATGAAAAACAAAACGGGAATGCTTAGCAAAATGCCGGCGGTAAACATTAGAACCGCGCCGCGATTGTTCAGGCAGTGATCAAGTAATCGCTGATAAGCAAGGTTCATCCGATGGAAAAAGCGGTCAAGACTATCGGCAAAACGTCCCTGCTCATCGTGGCCCTGCAAAAAACGGGAAGCCATCATGGGGCTCAGGGTGAGCGCCACGACTCCAGAAACGAGTACCGCGCCGGCGAGGGTCAGCGCGAACTCACTGAACAGCGCACCGGTGAGACCTCCGATAAACGCAATGGGGGCATAAACAGCGGCCAGTGTTAGCGTCATCGCAATTACCGGGAGTGCTACTTCTCTAGCGCCGTCGATGGCGGCCCGCATCGGCGCGGAACCTTCTTCGATATGACGGTGCACATTTTCTACCACCACAATGGCGTCGTCGACGACAAGCCCGATAGCAATCACCATTGCCAGCAAGGTCAAAAGATTCAAGGAAAATCCCATGCTGAGCATGATGAACACCACGCCGATAAGAGATAGCGGGATAGCGACCAAAGGAATCAGTACGACTCGTAAAGAGCCTAAGAAGAGAAAGATTACGAAGATCACAATGAGCCCGGCTTCAAGAAGTGTGCTCATGACTTCCCCAAGCGCGTCATCAATGGCGACGGAGCTATCCCAATCCATAATCATTTCGATGTCGGCGGGGAGGTTTGCTTCGATGGAGGGGAGAATTGCATGCACGGCGCTGGATACGGCCAAAGGATTGGCGTCTGGAGCCGGCGTGATTGACATAAAGACGGCGTCTCTTCCGCTGGTAGAACTGCGCGTTTGGTTATTTTCAGCGGCAAGCTCCACTTCGGCCACATCACCGAGGCGTACCTGTCTATCTTCATCCTGGCGAACTACGAGCGCTCTAAACTCCTGCTCAGTGCGCATGCCCGTGAGTGCATCCACGGTGACGCGGACCCATTGGCCCTCGGTCGCCCCGGCGGTGCTGATCACATTGTCACGCCGTATAGCCGCGTTGATATCATTGGCCGTAACATTCAGCGCCGCCATCCGCACCGGGTCCAGCCAAATACGCATGGCCAGATAGCGGCCGAAAATGCCGGCTTTGCCCACGCCTTCGATGGTGGCCAGTTCCGGCTGCACACTGCGCAGCAGATAGTCAGTGACTTGAAACGGCGTCATCTGTTCACTGACAAATGCGAGATACATCATTGCGTCACCGCCACTTGCGGTGGATATCACGGGATCGAGCACGTCATCGGGAAGTTCGTCTCGTGCTTCATTGACCTTGGCAATGACTTCGGTGAGTACCTGTGAGGTGTTCACGCCGAGGCGAACGTGAACGGTAATGGAAGAAATGCCCGGATTGCTCGAGGAACTGATGTACTCGACGCCACGCGCGCCAGCTATGTTGACTTGCAGTGGCGTTGTAACAAAGCCCTGGATGGTTCGAGAGTTCGCGCCCGGATAAACCGTAGTGACAGAGATAACGCTTCGCTCCAGCTCTGGAAATTCCCGGAGCGTTATCTTGCTAAGAGAGGCGAGCCCTGCAATGAGGATCAGCGCGCTCAGAACAAGGGACAGAACCGGTCGCTGGATGAATATGTCTGTAAAGCGCATAGCCTAGATGCCTGCATCTGCAGCAATCTGGACCCGGGCGTCGCGATACAGTTTATTCTGTCCCGCCGTGACCACCCGTTCTCCATCAGAAATACCGCTGGCAATGGCAACCTCGCCATTGTTGGCCGCAAGAGTTTTTACGATCCTGGGGCTCACAAAAAGGCCCTGATCATCCTCTTCAATCACGTACACAAGGTTACCTTGCAGGGAATAGCTCACGGCTGTTTCAGGCACGAATACCCGCGTGGTTTCGCGGTTTAGATCAATAATCAGCCCGGCAAACATGCCGGGCAGTAAGCCCTCGCCTTTATCGATACTTGCTCGGATCTGCAGGTTTCGAGTGTTCTCATCAATTTGAGAATCTACGGCCCGCAGTGTCGCCCAAAAGACACGGTCCGGATAGGCAGCGGTACGCAGACTGATGCTTAATCCCGGCTTCATCAAGGGGGCATACCGGTCTGGCACAGAAAAATCCACTTCCAACTGCGACACATCCTGCAATGTCACCAGCGGCGTGCCGGCCTCCACGTAGTCGCCGACCCGCACCTGAAAGATTCCCAGACGTCCGGGGAAAGGTGCGCTGATGCGTTTGTTCTTTAAGGTGGCATCTATTTCTGCAAGCTCTGCCTGCGCTGACTGCAGGTCCGCGCGCGATTGATCCAACTGGCTTTGGGGGATGGAGTTTTCTTTGATCAAGCGTGCGTCGCGCTGGTACAACTGATCAGCGAGCAGTAAGCGGGCCTCGAGTCTTTTTCGTGTGGCGACCTCGAACTCTTCGTCAATGCCGATTAAGGCTTGCCCGACGTCTACGTTGTCGCCGGACTCGACGTGAATGGCGGTAATGTCGCCGCTGGTCTCGGCGGTGAGCAATATGCCCCGGGCCGCCCGAATGGTACCCACGGCGTCAATTGTTTCCCGCCATTGGCGTTCTACCGCGACACCCGCTGCGATGGTTGCCGGAGGTGGTCTGTAGTCCCCAGATGTCCCGGAGGCCGATCGCTGCTGAATGTACAGGGCAGTGCCTCCGAGGAGTGCCAGAAGCAGGGCGGCTGCGACGAGGTAGGCGCGCAAAACAGAGTCCTTTTAGGGCGATGGCCGTTCGATGGGCACGCAGTTTAGAGTCTATGTGACTGAAAAACATCCACTTTCGTATTTATAACTTATCAGCTGTCCCGCTTGTTTGTTACTTTTGGTAATGTTTACAGAGGCCGAAGGTGAGTTATGCTGCGTGGGTTCCCAGCTTGCGCACTAGGAGAAGCAATGTCGTCGCGAAAGCTCAAGAAGATTGAAAAGACTATGGATTCCGCCCTGAATTATGATGATTGGGCTGACGCTGCGAAGCTACATGACGAAACGAGCGGCGCGAAACGTTGGCGCGATGTGGACCAGAGTCGTCAGTACGATTACGCACAGATTCGCCTGCGCCTGGACCGTTTGCGCAGCTTGCGGGTCCGCAATGACTATCAGGGACTGCTGTTTACGCTCAATGAAGGTATTCACGGGAATATGGGGGGTATGGGGCGCAGTTCTTTGTATCGCCGGGCCAAATTTGGGACCAAGCAACTGATAGAGCAATACATCGACGAGATTGATGATGCCCTGCGCTACCTCGCTGACCTGGACGTCAAGGAAATAGACATTCAGCAGAAGATGGATTTCTTCTACCGGGCGAACATATGTTTTGGTCGCTCGGCCCTCATGCTCAGCGGCGGTGGGGTGCTGGGCTTTTACCATCTGGGTGTGGTGAAGACGCTTCTGGAACAGAATTTACTGCCGCGGGTGATTTCTGGTGCCAGTGCCGGCTCTTTGGTGGCTGGAGTCGTGGGCACGCATACGGACAAAGAACTCAAGAGATTCTATGATCCGGCAAATGTGCACTTTGAGGCAGAGCGGGAAGCGACTGCGTTTTCGCGCATGTTTTTTGGCAGCAATACTCAGATTGATGTAGGGGACCTCGAACAGATTATCGCGCGGCTGGTGCCGGATCTGACGTTTCAGGAAGCCTACGAGAAGACTGGGCGGCAAATCAGCATTACCGTCGCCCCGGCAGAGCCGCACCAGCGTTCGCGACTACTGAATGCGATCACGTCACCCAACGTATTTGTGCGCTCGGCTGTTATGGCTTCCTGTGCCGTGCCCGGTGTTTTTCCACCGGTAACGCTCATGGCCAGAAATGTTCATGATGAGGCTCAACCCTATTTGCCTACGCGTCGCTGGGTAGACGGCAGTATTGCCGACGACCTGCCTGCCAAGCGTCTGTCCCGTCTGTACAGCACCAACCACTACATTGTGAGCATGGTGAACCCTATCGCCACACCGTTTCTCAACGGCGGTAAAGAGCGTAGCCAGCTAACTCGGGCTCTGGGATCCCTGGGCGTGGGGATGGGGCGAGAAATGCTCAACTTCTATCGTGGTGTCGCTCAGCGGCAAGGGGACACCTGGCCACGGTTTAACCTGTTGCTTAATGGTGTGCATGCACTTATGGACCAGGAGTACAGCGGGGATATAAATATCGTGCCGAGTTTCCGCTGGTATAACCCGGGCAAGATCCTTGCGCATCTCTCTGAAAAGGAACTTATGGAACTCATGGAAGCCGGTGAGCGTTCGTCTTTTCCGGCGGTGGAGTCGATCCGCACCTGCACCAAAATATCCCGCACCATGGAGGAAATTTTGCACCGCTTTGAATACGGCGACTTGCGTCCCGAGGGTGATAAGTATCAGCGGCCGAGAGCGTCCCGTCGCCGGCCCGCGCCTACGCGCTCCGATAGAGAGGCAATGCGTGAGACCGGGTCTCAGCGCCTTGAAAAAACAGCATCTGCACCGACGACAAAGCCGGTGCGCAAGAAAGCCGTGAAGCGAGCGCCGAAAAAATCCCTTAAGGGGAGGGCGCACAGCGCGCCCTCAGCGGGTAAAACCTCAAAAAAGGATGAGCCGGTGAGTGACGCTGCGTGATTACCTGTCGATGTAGCTGACACCCATCTCAGCCAGGGGCTCTACTAAAGCGCCCTTGGCTGTGGCTTCTGCACTTGAGGCAGTGCCGATGAGAGAGCGTTTTTTGACGCCTTGCAAAATAGCTGCGAGACGGAAGAAACAAAACACCAGATAAAAACTCCAATGCGCAATATCCGCACGACCAGTGCGCTGGCAGTAACTTGCAATGTATTCCTCATCGGAGGGGATACCCAATGCCGCTCGATCACAGCCTGCCAGGCCTCGTAGGCCGTCACCGGCAGGCATCTGCCATGCCATAACCTGATAGGACAGGTCCGCCAAAGGATGGCCAAGCGTAGATAGTTCCCAGTCAAGAATACCGATGATGCGGGGCTCCGTGGGATGAAACATCAGATTGTCCAAGCGAAAATCACCGTGTACCAGGCTTACGGAACCATCGTCCTGGGGCATGTTGGCGGGAAGCCACTCAATCAAGCGTTCCATTGCCGGACTATGCTCTGTTTCTGATGCTCGATATTGCTTGGTCCAGCGGCTCACCTGACGTTCAAAATAATTGCCGGGCCTACCGAAATCTTCAAGCCCAACGGCCAGGGGATCAACGGAATGAAGTGCAGCAAGTACCCGGTTCATATCCTCATAAATTGCAGTGCGCTCTTTATTTGAGGAGACCTCGGGCAACTCTGGATCCCAAAATACCCGACCGTCCAGATATTCCATGATGTAGAACATGGATCCGATAATGCTCTCGTCTTCGCACAGAAGGTATGTTTTTGCTACCGGTACATCGGTGTCCCAGAGCGCACTGAGGACGCGATATTCGCGATCTACTGCGTGCGCCGAGGCCAATAGCTCACCCGGTGGCTTTCTTCGCAGTACCCACTTTTGCGTGTCATCGCTCAGTAGAAATGTGGGATTGGACTGACCGCCGGCAAATTTCTCGGCGTGCAACTGGCCCGAGAAACCCGGCAGCTTGTCTTGCAGGTAGTTTTGTAGTGCTTCGATGTTGAGAGTTTGTGTGCTCATATTCGGCTCTGACTATCGTGCGAGCGGGCGAGTTTGCAGCAGCTTGCCCTCGCTTGCAATTCATTGCCAACCGGTTAACGGGCGTCGTGTTAGCACTGAGTTGAGAAAAGTTGTCACTGCGCGGCGGGGAAGCTATGCTCGCTGGCCGAACGAGGTGGCGTCAGAGTTTCTCCGTCATCAGAAAAATAAGATAAAACAGGAACCCAATATGTACGCAGAGTTAAAGAAGGCTTGGGGCGAATTCACGGCGCCGGGTCAAATGTTTGAAGTCCATCGAGTGCCTGTTAACGGCGTAGAGATCCTGAGTTACGTACATGCGCCGAATTCTCTGCGAGACCTCTGGCTTGCGTCGGCCGGACATGGAGACAACGACTATCTCATTTATCAGGATGAGCGAATCAGCTATAGCGAAGCGCATCGGCGCGTTGCGTCCATTGCCAATGCTTTGGCGGGCTTGGGGGTTAAGCCTGGTGATCGCGTAGCTATAGCCATGCGCAATTATCCCGAGTGGATGCTTGCTTACTGGGCGATTACCAGTATGGGTGCAGTGGTTGTAGGTATGAATGCCTGGTGGGTTCCCCACGAAATGGAGTACGCGCTGCAGGACTCAGAGCCCAGGGTATTGATCGCAGATGAGGAACGCCTTCAGAGATTTGACGAGATACGCGAAAAGTTTCCTGAGATCCGCGTAGTCGCGGTACGGCCCAAATCCGAAGTGCCCGCCTGGGCAGAGAGCTGGGACTCTCTTCTGGCAGCTGAACCCGAGCTGCCAGAGGTTCAGATCGACGCTGATGCGGATGCCTGTATTTTTTATACCTCAGGTACTACCGGGCGACCAAAGGGCGCGCAGCTGACGCATCGGGGCTGTGTTAACAACGTGATGAATGTTGCCTTTATTAATTCCGTGCAGCCAAGAGCACTGGCCTATGCTGCCGGGCAGGAGCCTGCTGCCCCGGGGAGTGATACGCCGATTCGAGCATTGGTGGCGACGCCGCTTTTTCACGTTACCGCAAACAACTGTGTGGCTCATGTGGCGACGCTGGTGGGTGGCTGCCTGGTTCACATGTATAAATGGGACGCGGCGGAAGCTTTGCGGCTCATTGAGCAAGAAAAAGTTTCGGCCTTTAGCGCTGTTCCAATGATGACACGGGAGATCATCATGCATCCGGATTTCGCCACCCGGGATGTATCGTCTCTGAAGACTATTGGCGGCGGTGGCGCGGCTATGCAACCGGACCTTGTGGGCAAAGTGCCACAAGCAATGCCCGGCACGCGTCCAAACACCGGTTACGGTATGACCGAAACCTGCGGAATCATTGCCGCCCTCGCGCTGGAGTTTTTCCTTGATCGACCCACCAGCGTCGGACCGGCGATGCCGACCTTGGAAGCCAAGTGTATCGACGCGAATGGCGCTGATTTACCACCCAATGAAATCGGTGAGCTGGTGGTACGCGGCGCACCGGTGGTCAAGGGTTACCTCAATCGGCCAGATGCCACTGCAGAGAGTATCGTCGATGGATGGTTGCGTACGGGCGACATTGCTTACATCGATGATGACGGCTTTATTTATCTCGTTGACCGAGCCAAAGACATGGTTCTTCGCGGTGGCGAAAATGTGTACTGCGCAGAAGTCGAGAATGCGCTTTTCCACCATGATGCCGTGGCTGAGTGTGTTGCTTTTGCCGTGCCTGATGAGCGTCTGGGCGAGGAGGTCGGTGCCGCGGTTTACGTCGCGCCCGGAGAAACCCTTGATGCCGGGGCACTGCGTGAACACTGCAAGCAGTATGTTGCACCCTTCAAAGTCCCACGCTATCTGTGGCTGCTCTCAGAGCCGCTGCCGCGCAATGCAAACGGCAAGTTCGTAAAACGCGCGCTGCAGGACTCTCTGGCTCTTGCGGACGCTGTTTAGGCCTTAACTGTCGACGATCATTTGCACGCCACTTTTAGCTAGATCGGTTCCAAAGCTAATGGAGACGCGTGCAGGATCGATTCCTCCGATAGTGACCAGTTCGCGTTTCGCTGCTGCCGCTCTCGATGTCGCGAGGTCTTGTAGCGCTCCCGATGGCAGGGCTGTGTTGTCCACTAGAGCGCGCCACATCATCGTGGCATCTATGCTCTTGCTGACGGCATCTTCGTTGCTGCCGGTATCACCTTGTATGCCCAGAGCGTCGTAGCGCGCTTTGAGGGCTTCTAAAAACGCTCCGGTCTGCCCCTCAACCATCGCCTCATCAAAACCTTGCTCTGAAAACTGTGTTCGTAGCCGGCTTTCTTTGAGTGCGCTCACGTCATTGACAGGGTCAGCGCCGCCGGCAATTTGCAGACTTAGCTGAGGCCGTTCAGCTAAGGCTTTGCCAAGCGCATCTATCGCTCGTCGAGCGTCCGCGTCCAGCGAACTGCTTCCCGCCTTGAAGGCGACGTTCTCAAGGTCATCATCGCTCCCTACCAGACCAGCGAGGAGGCTAAAGGGAGCGGTGACCGCCTTGACGATTATGTTGGTGATGGCTCTACCAATGATGGGTCCCAGGGAAAAGTCTGGTGAATCCACATCGCCACTTATCGGTACAGAGAGATCAATGACGCCATCGCTATCGGTCAGTAGGGCGATACCCAGTTTTAGTGGGGCATCGATGGCAAGTTCGCTCTCTACCGGCTCACCGAGCTCCATTTGGGATATAACGATACGGTTGTCCCCTTCGAGAGACTGACCGTCCAGGGCATAGCGAAGGTCTAAACTCAGCGTGCCACTGTCCAGGGTGTAACCCGCGTAGGTGCCGGCATAGGGAGACATGGTGGCAATATCCATGCCGCGGAAGGTGAAGCGCAGTTCACCGTCGCGCTGCTGCGCAAAGGGCTTGCCACTACCAAGAATGACAACGGGCGCATAGCCATCGACCGAGCCCTTGAATTCAAGATTCAGCGGTTTTTCAGATGCAGTATCGACATCTTTGATATCGGCTTCGATACCGTCGATGAGCGTTTTAAAATGCAGTGGAAGCGATGCATCAGCAAAGTCCAGGCGGCCTTCTCGAAGCGCAATATTGGCAAGCTGTACTCGCCAGGGAGTACTTTGCTCAGCGCTCTCTTGCGGTTCCGAGGGCGTAGGGTCGTCGGGAGTGCTTCTGACTATGCCGTTGACGTTGATGGTGCCATCTTCGCGAATGTGCAGTGAGCCAGATGGACGCTGGAGGAGGATGCTGTCAACAATGAGTGCCTGGGCTTTTAGATCGACATCGATCCCATCGAGCTGCAATGTTTGGAAGGTGAAAGCCTCTTCGCCGGTCGCATCGAGAACGGTGCTGTAGTCTTCTATCTTAATGCCGGCCCTAAGCTTGCTCGGAGAAAAATCTAGCAGTTGCACATTTGATTGCAGCGATAAGTCCCCGCGACCAAATTTGGCGTGCGCCTGCTCGCTCAGTACAGGATTAAGCCAGGGCAGTGGCCATTGCTGGAGATCAACGTTAGCCTCACCGTCGCCCCTGGCGATGTTGAAATCTCCGGTAATGCCCAGACGGGTGACGTCGTTAATGGCTAACTTAAGACTGAAGGGGCTATTGGCCTGTGCGGGCCATTTGATCTGTTTGGCCTGCACATTTATCGGTGAGACGCTCAGCACCTCAGGCGATAGATAAGCGGTTCTCCAGAGTAGCTCGCTCTCGCTGAGCGAGAAAGACTCTAAATTTATTTGCCAGGGCGCTTGGGCGTCTGCCGGAGTGTCAGGGGCGCTTTGTTGGGTGGTTGGGCTTTGCTCTTGGTCGTTTTGGGAAGCCGGATCGAGACCGAACATCGCCATCAGACTAGGCCGGCCTTCCTCGTCAAAACCGCTGACACGAAGTCCAGCTAAGTCAAGCGCTGTAACCGCGATGGCACTTTTACTTAGATCGACGTCAATGCCCGTGACCCCAAGTTCGGCCAGTTCCACCGATGTATTGGGTAGGGCGTCCGTATCATTGGGGCTGATACTTGCATCGTGAAAGCGAAGTTGGCTATCGCTTAAGGTGGCTTGCAGCTCGTCGTTCCAATCTACCTGGTAATTCAATACGGCGCTGAACTTGGCGCCATTAACCACAAAGGGCAGCGTTTCGGCCTCATAGCGCCATAGCGGCGTGAGATCGATGTCTTCCAAGGTGATCTGGCCATTGCTGTTTCCTGCATGGACCTCAAGTAGTCCGCGCCAGCGCAGGGTTCCACCGCCATCGCCTGTGACAACCAGATCTCCATTACTTTGGCGGTCCGGTACTGTAGTGAGGTTTTCTGTCCGTACGCGAAAATCACTTTGTGCTGTGGTGTAAGGACCGGCTCGCGTTTCGTCTGTAAAACGCAGGGTGTGGGCTTCGACCAACAACTTGTGAATGGTTAGCCCGATAGCTGCGGATGAGGCTTCGGTCTCAGGTTCCTGTGGAGGACTGCTTAGATCAGCAAAATGGAATACGCCGTCAGCACCACGCAGAACATGCACGTCCAATGCTTCAATAATGAAGGCGTCAAGAACAACCCCAGGATTCCAGAGGCTTTCCAGCGATAGGTTGATGCGCAGTGACTCAAAACCCAGAGGCTCATGACCACCGGATTCAACAATCGTCACATCTCGCGCTTCCAGCGTCAGTGTGAAGGGGTTGAACAGCAGCAGTTCGCTACGCAGTTCCCGGTTCAGTGTTGAATCAACAATGCGAGGTGCCAGAATATTCAGGGCAGGCATGAGCACCAGCAAACACAGCAACAGGTAGCCCAGGTAAAACCGTAGACTCCAGCGAATGACGGTGTTGAGGGCTAAGGGCATAGACTGTTCAGTTCCTTGTGCTAGTTTTGGGGTTATACAGGTCCAGGGAGGACGCCGGCCAATACATGTTATAGCCCTTTTCGGTAAGAGTAGGGAGTAAGGCCGGTCCAGCCTTTAAAAGCTCTGATAAACGCACTGGCTTCCGAGAAACCCGCTCTATGGGCCACTTCCTCGACGCTCAGAGACCGTTTGCCCAAAAAATGTAGCGCGGTATCGCGGCGAATGTCACTTTTTATCTGTTTGAAGGTATTGCCTTCAGCCGCGAGGCGCCGGCGCAAGGTCTGGGGATGTAAGTCCAGCGCAGCGGCGACGTCCGGGAGTTCGGGCATGAACAGCAGATTTTGGCGAAGCTGCGCCCTGACTTTGGCGGTCCAGCTAAAGTCGTAACTTGTTGTGAGCATTGTCAGGACCGGATGGCGTAGGTAGCGCCGCAGCGATTCCGGCGTCTGCATAACGGGTTTTTCCAGCAAAGAGGCGCCAAAAATAAGGCTGGTGTCGTTTTGCTCAAAGCTCACTGGGTTGCCTACAAACATCAATCGATAGTCGATTGCCCGGGTACTCGGCGAGTGCTCAAAGTGCACTTCGCGTAGTGGCAGTTCCTCTTGCACCAGCCAACAGGCAAACCGGTGGGTGTTCAGTAAACATAGCTCCGAAAAGTACGCGCCGTGAGCGCTCGCGGAGGGGGCCAGTTCCACCCGGGCCTCATCGCCTTCGATAGCCAGCTTCAGGGGTATTCCATTGGCCATCAGCTCAAAAAACCGACAGTGTCTATTGAGCGCTTGGCCCAGCGTCTGCGAGGTGATCACGGCGTGACACATCATGTCCCAGGTGCCCAGGGGTATGGCGCGTTCGGCGTAACCGAGACTTTCGTCGCCCAACGCCTGCATCGCACTGGTTTGCAGGTCGGCGAGCTGCTGGACGCTAATTCTCGCCTGTGGTTCGAGCACTAGTCGCGGGGGTATTCGCTGACGCCGCAGCAGGGCCTGAGTATCAATGCCTGCGTCCAGACAGTGTTTCAGAATCGCTTGCACGAAGTGCACCGACACAGAGACTTTGTTGTTTGCGCCGCTCACAGCTGTATCCACTGTGCGGTCGTTGACTGTACGAAACGCCCTGTCATTTGGGGTCAATTTCTCTGTTAATGGCAGTCATTGTTGCCTTTTGAAGCGAAAACCATACTGCGCCGCTGGATCTATTAGTTGATGGAAAGGAGAGTCTAATGCTGCCCCGCGCGTTTACCGAAGAGCAGGTCATGTTTCGCGATGCTTATCGCAAGTTCCTCAGTACCGAGATTGTGCCACATATGGAATCTTGGCGAGATGCGGGGATCGTTGATCGCGAGGCTTTCCGTAAGGCTGGCGAGCGAGGGTTCCTCATGGTCTGGCCTGACGAAAAGTACGGCGGTATGGGTGATCCAGACTTTCGCTTTGAGCAGGTGATTATCGAGGAAACGGCCTACGCGCGCGTGGGCGACTGGTACAGCACTTTGCACAGTCGGTTGGTAGGGCCTTATTTCACGCGGTTTGGTAGCGAAGAACAGTGCCAGCGTTTTCTGCCAGGTTGCGCCAGCGGCGATATCATATTGGCTATTGCTATGACCGAACCCGATGCGGGCAGTGATCTTGCCGGCATGCGAAGCACTGCCGTAGAGGATGGTGACCACTGGGTCCTCAATGGATCAAAGACTTATATTTCCAACGGTATCAACGCCGACGTCGTCATCGTAGCGGCCAAGACTGACCCTGATAACAACCCCCATGCCATGACACTGTTTGTTGTGGAGCGCGGTATGCCTGGATTTGAACGAGGTCGTAATCTCGAGAAGATGGGTATGAAAGCGCAGGATACCGCGGAGCTGTTTTTTAACGACGTCCGAGTGCCCAAGGCGAATGTTCTTGGCGAGCCGCATAAAGGCTTTATTTACCTCATGGAAGGGCTTGCAGAAGAGCGTTTGATAGGTGCCTGTGGTTATCTGGCGGCGGCACAGCTGTCCTGGGATTTAACCTGTGCCTATGTCAAGGAGCGTAAAGCTTTTGGAAAGCCACTGGCAGCATTTCAGAATACGCAATTCAAGCTTGCAGAGTTGCGTACGGACCTTGATATCGCCCAGAACTATGTGGACCAGTGTGTTGCAGCGTTTAACGCAGGCGAACTCACCGCGGTTGACGCAGCAAAAGCCAAGCTGGTTACCAGCGAGCTGCAGGTCAAGGTTGCTGATATTGGTGTGCAGTTGCATGGCGGTGCGGGTTACATGGATGAGTACCCCATTAGTCGACAGTTTACCGACGCAAAGATTGCGACTGTTTACGCGGGTAGTTCCGAGGTAATGAAGATTATTGTGAGTCGTGATTGCCTGGGTGACAGTTACCAGCCTTTTAACACTCGCAACTTTTGAGTCAGGAGACAGCGTCAATGGGACCACTCAACGGATATACCGTTATCGAATTGGCGGGCATTGGGCCGGCGCCCATGGGGGGCATGATGCTTGCCGATCTGGGTGCTGAAGTAATTCGTGTCGATCGGGCGGCCGCAAACGCGCCGTCACCGCTGGAGAGTGTCAGCGGTCGGGGTAAGAAGTCAGTAGTTTTGAATCTCAAGTCAGCGCAGGGCGTCGAAGCGCTTCTGCGCATGGTGGAAAACGCCGATGTAGTCATAGATCCCTTTCGCCCCGGTGTCTGTGAAAAACTGGGCGTGGGTCCCGAGACTTGTCTGGCGCGGAATCCCAAACTGATTTTTGCCCGCATGACCGGTTGGGGGCAAGACGGGCCTTTGGCTGCGGCAGCAGGTCACGACATAAATTACATCGCACTCACAGGGGCTTTGTATGCCAATGGCGAAGCAGCGGGTCGCCCCATGCCGCCATTGAATCTGGTTGGCGATATGGGCGGTGGGGGTATGTTATTGGTCAATGGTGTTCTGGCAGCCTTACTTGAAACAGCAAGTTCTGGGCAGGGGCAGGTCATTGATGTAGCAATGGTGGACGGCGCTGCGCAGCTGATGTGGATGTTTCATACCTTTGAGGCAGCGGGACTTTGGAATGCCGAGCAACGTGAAGCGAATATGCTTGATGGCGGCACTCACTTCTACAATACCTACGAGTGTTCCGACGGCGAGTATGTCTCTATCGGGTCTATTGAACCGCAGTTTTATGCGCTTCTTATGGAGAAGGCCGGGCTGTCCGATGCGGATTTTGCAGAACAGAACAATGCCCAGCGTTGGCCGGAGCAAAAACAGGCCCTTGGGGAAGTGATTCGGCGCAAGACTCGAGACGAATGGTGCGAGTTGATGGAGGGTACTGACGTTTGTTTTGCACCGGTGCTGCGATTCACCGAGGCACCGCAACACAGTGCAGCTATCGCCCGGGATAGCTACATTGAACTTGATGGTGTCGTACAGCCCGCACCCGCACCGCGGTTTTCCCGCACACCATCCAAGGTGGAGCACGGGGCTCATGCCAATGGCGCGGACACGCAATCGGTGCTGGGCGCAATGGGGTTTGAAGCGCAGGAAATCGCCGCTCTGCGCGAGGCTGGCGCGATAAGCTAGGTTGACGCTCCTGCGCCGCATAATTACAGAACAGTTAGGGAACATACGATGAGCGACTTGACCTACGATACATTGTTAATAGAAAAGCACGGACCAGTTGCCCGTCTGGTGATGAATCGTCCAGAGAAACTGAACACTTTTTCCACAGCTCTGCGTCAGGAAATGATGTCGGCGGTGAATGCGCTGAATGCTGATCCACAGTTGAGGGTCATTATTCTGGCTGGCGCCGGTCGGGCGTTTAGTGCAGGTGCTGATCTGGAGGATGGATTCGCAGGTGACGCCTCACAAGTAGGCCCCATGACCGAGCACTTGCTCAAAAGCGAGTATAAGCCGAGCATCCTTGGGATTACTGAATCCCAGAAACTGTGGATTGCCGAGGTGAGCGGTCCTGCAGCGGGCATCGGCAGCGCTTATATGATGGCCTGCGATCTGGTTGTGATGACTAAGGGCGCGTATCTGTATCAGGCTTTTGCTGCTATCGGCCTAATTCCCGATGGTGGGGCAACCTGGCAACTGCTGCGCGCTCTGGGACGCAAACGTGCACTAGAGGTCATCATTGGTGGTGAACGGCTATACGCTGAGCGCTGCCTTGAGTTGGGCTTGTGTAATCGAGTCGTGGAAGAAGGCGAGGAAACGCAAGCGACGCTGGAGTGGGCGGCTGACTTGGCAAAGAAGGCTCCGCTTGCCGTGCAGTTCAGCAAGAAGGCCTTGTCTATGGCTGCTGAGATGAATTTCGCGGAAATGATTTCGCAGGAGGCCGCCATGCAAAGTATTTGTATTTCGAGCGAGGATTCAACCGAGGGTGTAACCGCGTTCTTCGAGAAGCGTCCACCGGTCTTTAAGGGCCGCTAACGATACTGTTCCAGCAGGAGAGCTAGTTGTGAGTTCCAAGGATCGCCAAGAGCTGAGGGAACTGCGCGAGCGAATAGCTCGCGGCAGCGATGCGGGACGGCCCGGGGCTGTAGAGCGAAGACGCAAGAAGGGTTTTCGCACTGCGCGAGAGAATCTTGCCGACTTACTTCGCGATGGGCCCTTTGTAGAATACGGCGCCCTCGCCGTGGCCGCCCAGCGACAGCGTCGCGACTATGAAGAACTGCAAAGAGAGACACCGGCTGACGGTGTAATCACTGGGGTAGGCTCAGTAAACGGCGAGTACTTTGCCTCTGCCGAGTCGCGTACGGCGCTGGTCATATATGACTACAGTGTGTTGGCCGGGACCCAGGGCTTTTTTCACCACGCCAAGATTGATCGAATGCTTTGCATAGCTGCGCGCCAGCGCTTGCCGGTGATCATGTACACCGAGGGCGGTGGGGGCCGTCCGGGGGACACGGATGTTACGACCCAAATAGCGGGTCTCAATGTCGATACCTTCGCCAGCTGGGCAGCACTGAATACCGGGATGCCCAGGATTGTCGTAAACAATGGGTACTGCTTTGCGGGGAACGCAGCGCTTTTTGGCGCGGGCGATGTTCGCATTGCCACCCGCGCATCGAGCATTGGTATGGCCGGTCCGGCAATGATCGAAGGCGGTGGGCTCGGTAGTTTTCGTCCCGATGAAATCGGGCCGTCAGAGGTCCAGTGGCGAAATGGTGTGATTGATATCCTGGTGGACGACGAAGCGGGAGCTACTGCCATGGCCCGGCGTGTTCTCTGGTATTTCCAGGGCGATGTTCCTCCGGGGGTCGCACAGGACCAAAAACCGCTGCGAGACGCCCTGCCCGAAGATCGTCGTTGGAGTTATCCGGTACGCGATATTATCGAGCGCCTATTTGATGTGAAGAGTTTTACCGAACTGCGTAGAGTCTATGGGCGTAGTGTTATTACCGGGTTTGCCCGACTCGGGGGGCGTGCCGTAGGCGTTTTGGCCAGCGACTGTCAGCAATTGGGCGGCGCTGTGGATAGCGATGCATCTGATAAGGCTTCGAGATTTCTGAATCTGTGCAATCGCACGGGTCTGCCGGTAGTGTCGCTGGTAGATACGCCGGGGTTTATGGTGGGGCCGGACAGCGAAACGGCGGGCGCGGTGCATCGTATGTCCGGCTTGTTCGAAAGTGCTGCATCCCTGACGGTGCCTATTTTGGCGGTGTTTTTACGTAAGGCTTACGGACTTGGTGCCATGGCATTGGTCGGAGGGAGTTTTGCGGTACCTCATTTTGCCGCCGCCTGGCCTACCGGTGAATTTGGAGGCATGGGACTGGAGGGCGCCGTGCGACTGGGATATCGCAAAGAGCTAGAGGCAGTGTCGGATCCTGAGCAACGACAACATTTGTTCGACAGGCTTTTAGCCGAGCTCTACGAAAAGGGTAAGGCCCTGGAAGCTGCAGCTCATCTTGAGATAGATGCCGTGATTGACCCGGCAGACACCCGTGATCAGTTGATAAACGCTCTTTATCAGCGCTCATGTAAATAGGCAGGCATCGAGGGAGTTCGAAAACGAGACCTCCCTCGGCAAAGAAATCAGGAGTTGTTCGACTATGAAAGACCTTTTTAAACTTCAGGGCAAAGTAGCCGTAGTAACCGGTGGTTCTCGGGGCATTGGTGCAATGATCGCGCGAGGTTTTGTTCAGAGCGGGGTGAAGACCTACATAACTGCAAGACGTGCCGATGAACTTCAGGCAACCGCCGATGAGCTTTCCAGGATCGGGGAGTGTATTGCGGTGCCCGGAAATTTAGCCGAGTCAGAGGGAGTCGCAGCGTTTGCAAAGGAGATTGCTGCGCGAGAGTCAAAAGTTGATATTTTGATCAATAACGCCGGAGCGTCCTGGGGCGCGCCGTTGGATGAGTTCCCAGAAAGTGGCTGGGACAAGGTCATGGATCTGAATGTGAAGTCTGTGTTCTTTCTTACTCAGGCCCTGCTGTCGCAACTAAGGGCCTCGGGGACAGCGGAAGATCCGGCACGGGTTGTCAATATTGGATCAATTAATGGTTTGTCCTATGCCCCGCTGCAAAACTATTCGTATACGGCGAGCAAGGCAGCTGTGCATCATTTAACGCGACAGCTCGCTGTAGATCTGGCTTCCTCGAATGTGAATGTGAATGCCATCGCACCTGGATTCTTTCCCAGCAAAATGACTGCGCACTTACTGGAGCACGAAGCTGAGATGGCTAAAGCAATCCCCCGGGGACGTATTGGCACACCGGAAGATGCTGCAGGAACCGCTATCTACCTCTGCTCTCGAGCATCGGCATTTGTTACGGGCCATATTCTTGTTCTTGATGGCGGGCAGGACGTCTCCGGCTGATGTAGACCGTTCCAAAGCTGGTTTAAATCCGTTCTCTCAGCGGCTTAGCACTAGTCGCACGCCCTGAAGTGTGGCTCGTGCGGTGCCGAGCGCCGCGAGTCCCGCAGCACGGCGATCTCGCAGGTCGTCGATCTCCTCGCGGCGGATAGCTGGGTTGACCTCTCTTAAGGAACTCAATCGCGCAATCTCTTCGTCCAGCTTTTTACCGTATTGTGCTGCGGCTTCGGCTTGACGGGCCTCCAGTTCGCTGGCGAAACTCTTCTCGGCGTCATCGATTCGGGCTTCGATCTCCTCGCGAAGCTGGCGAACAATCTTGCTCACCGTTCCTCGCGGAAGCTTTTCGACGCGCTCGTTCAGGCGTTCGTGACTTAAGAGCTTGCTTAAGTCACGGCCGTTGGCATCAAGGAGCAGACGCCGGGGTGCCAAAGGGAGGTAACGTTGTAAGCCGAGTGCTCGCGGCGCGCTTAGCGATACCGTGAACAACAGCTCGTACAGCCTTGATCCTCCGGGAACGCCTTTGAGGGTCATTGCACCGACGCTGGCCTGCCCCAGTGAGCTGCCCAACACTGTTGTCATGGCATTCTCCATCCAGGGATGCTCCCAGCCCAGGAATATCCAGTCTTCCCGTTGAAGCGCCAGATCCCGGGACACTGTCACCGTGCAACCGTCCTCAGGCACCTCCGGGAAAACCTCGAGTAATTCCTGTTCGCCCCGACGTAAGATACTGCTGTGCTCGCCGTGTTCTTCGTGCTCGATACCGGTTACGGCACAAAGCGTCTCGAGGTATTCCCCCAAACTTACCGGATCTTCGATGTCGCTAATGGCCTTGCCCAGGGCAAGGCCTTGCTCAGCATTGCAAGAGCTTCGCTCCAAAAGCTTATCGCGACCCTCGCTTAACTCTTTTCTCGTGCGCGCCGTGAAAGTGGCAGTCTGCTCCAGGAGTTGATCAAAGTCCGGGCCGCGCTGGCGAAGTTGTTTTTCCAGCTCAATCTTGAATTTTGTGAGGATCATGTCGCCGGCTGAGCAGCTGGCCCGGAACAAGTCGATGCCTTCGTGATACCAGCGCATGAGTGTTTCCTGAGCGCTGCCTTGTATGTAGGGAACGTGAATGAAAATACGATCCCGCTGGCCGATGCGATCCAAACGTCCGATTCGCTGCTCTAATTGATCTGGATGCTCAGGAAGATCAAACAATATCAGGTGCTGCGCGAACTGAAAATTTCGACCCTCACCACCAATCTCTGAGCATATGAGGGCCTGAGCCCCTTGTTCCTGTTCAGCAAAATACGCTGCGGCTCGGTCACGCTCAATAAGACTTAGCTGCTCGTGGAAAGCTGCTGAGCGAATGCCTGCGCGAAGCTGCAGATAACTCTCCAGCGCCAGTGCCGTTTCTGCTTTGGCACAGATCACCAGAACCTTTTCGGGACGTAGTGACTTGAGCTGCCCTACGAGCCAAGCCACACGTGGGTCTTCCTGTAGCCACTGCTCAGTGTCAATGTGTAGGTCTGGGTAGAGATCCTGGTAGATTGGATTGTCTACCGCGGGCAACGGGTGAGGGTGCATTTCTCGCGCCGGAAAGCCGCCGACGCTTGCCCGGGCGTTGCGAAACAATACCCGACCGGTTCCATAACGGTCCAAGAGGGCGGCAATCTGGCTTTCTGCGGACGCATTGGGATCGATGTCCGCAGGCAATCCTTGTGCTGGCTCACCTTTATCAAGCGCATCGATAAGAGTGCTCCAGCGCTTATATTGAGACTCTTCCTCAACAAATGCCGGAAAGTCATGGAATCGCTCCGGATCAAGCAGCGAGAGTCGTGCGAAGTGAGCCTCCTGTCCCACTTGCTCCGGCGTAGCGGTAAGTAGCAATAGTCCCGGGACCTGTGCGGCCATAGTTTCTAAGAACAGGAATTCCTCGCTCGGTGCATCTGCGCTCCAGGCCAGACGGTGCACTTCGTCAACGATGAGCATGTCCCAATCAGCGTCTAGCGCCAGAGCCCGTGCATTGGGGTCCAGAAACAGCGTGCTCGCGCAAAGCACCAACTGCTCCTCTTCGAAAGGATTAAGACCTTCGTCGCCCTCTGCAAGACGTGATTCATCAAACAAAGCAAATTGAAGGTTGAAGCGACGGCGCATCTCCACTAACCATTGAAACTGCAGGGACTCGGGAACCATGATGAGGACGCGGCGACTGTCTCCGCTGAGTAACTGGCGATGAAGAATCATCCCTGCTTCGATGGTTTTTCCAAGACCAACTTCGTCAGCGAGGAGAACTCGGGGTGCATGACGTTTACCGACTTCGTTAGCAACGAACAGCTGGTGTGGGAGAAGCGCGGTGCGCGTGCCCAGAAGCCCTCGGAGTCCGCTTTGCTGAAGTTCGTGGATGTGTGTGCAGGTCTGCATACGCAGGGCAAAGGCTGAATGGCTGTCAATTTGGCTGGCCAAGAGGCGCTGCCGGGGGGTTGCCAGATCTATGTGATCGTCAAGGTCCAGCTCGGCTACCAGTTCACGCTGGCCGTCACTGGCTACCTCGTAAATTAGCAACTCCTGCTCCTCGTGGACCGCAAGCACTTGAAGCTTGCGTCCATCGCGGGTGTGCAAAGAATCCCCCTCGCGAAGTTTTACTCGGGTGAGCGGGGCGTTTTCTGTAGCGTAGGTACGCTCTTCTTCTACCGCCGGAAAGTGCACGCTGACCCTGCGTCCATCCAGCTCCACAATAATGCCCAAGCCTAATTCACTGTCTGCGTGGCTCAGCCAGCGCTGTCCAATGGCGTAGCTCATTGCGCGGCTTCCTCCTGTGGCTTTGGGAAAAACAAACGTTCGCTGTTGGCATAACACTCGATGAGGAGGTTCTCGATGGGCAAATCTTTAATCTCTGCTATTTTTTCGGCGACAAATGGAATGTATCTGGGGCCATTACTGCGTCCCCGATATGGCACTGGTGTGAGGTAGGGGGCGTCCGTTTCCAGGAGTATTTGGCTTACCGGGGTCAGCGCGACCGCATCCCTGACATTGTCAGCGCTATTAAAAGTGACCATTCCGTTAAAGCCGAGCATGAAGTCAGCTTCGATAGCGAATTCGGCCAGGGATAGCCCGGAGCTGAAACTGTGGATGACCCCACGTTTGGGAAGCGCGTCTAAATGCTCGCTCAATATGGCCTGCATATCGTCGTCGGCGTCCCGGCTATGGATAACCACGGGAAGCTGGCAGTCCGCGGCAATAGCCAGTTGATCGGCGAAGACCTTGCGTTGCACGGCCCTATCCGCGTGATCGTAAAAATAATCGAGGCCTATTTCGCCAATAGCTACTACCTTCGGGTTTGCAGCTCCGTTGCGTATGCGCTCGTCTACCTCGTCGGCATAGCTTTCTGCCTCGTGGGGATGTACACCCTGAGTACAAAAAACTCGGTCTTGGCTCTGCGCCATAGCTTGCACTGTCGCAAGATTGCCGGGGCTTACCGCGATGGTGATTATGCGCTCGACCCCAACTTCGCGTGCAGCCTGCAGTTCTTCGGCAAGGGCATCGGCGTCCAAGTAATCAAGGTGGCAGTGTGTCTCGATAATAGGATGCGCGAAGCGCGGGATATCCCGGCGTTGTTTTTTGCTCATAGGAGTTCAGAAGGTGTGTCGGACATAAAGTTGCGTCATTATATCGACTCTATGCGTCTATTACCGACACTCATCTTTCTGAAGCTTCTGCTTTTTACGGCCCATGCCGTGGGGGCCGCGCAGCCCTATGGTAAAAACTTTGTTCAACTGGACGCGACTTGGGCGGAAGAAGAGGGCCCAGCCATGGTGCTCGCCCCGGCGCCGATGGCCAAGCCAGAGATGACCGAGCTGGTTCGTGCAATCAGCGAGCGGCTGACGCAGCAGGAGTTCCGCGACGGGCCTTACGCAGTGGGTTTAGCAGAAACACTGGACGAGCTTGCAAGAGCGCAGGAAGCAGTGGGGGCTCGGGAGGATGCCAGACACAGCCGGGACAGAGCCCTGCACCTGATTCGGGTTAACGATGGGCTATACAGCACAGCACAAAGGCCGATTCTTCGCGCAATTTTGGACAGCCTGCGTCGCGACGGGGATTTCGCCGCGCTGGATGAGCGGTACGATTACTTTTTTCGCCTGTATGGCTCGGGCCGGCCGCCTTGGGACGGCTTGCGCTGGAGTGCAGTGATGGAATACCTGCGCTGGCAGCGGGAGGCGCTGCGCCGTGGTTTGGATAGCGATCCAATGCCTAGATTGTTGCGCTTGCATGGTTTGCATGAGGACCTACTTGCTAGTCTCGTTTTGCAGGTGGATGATCTGGATTTTCGACGGTTGGCGGACGCTACGTTTAGTCAGCTGAAAACCCTCTATCTCATAGAAGACATGATACGGCCCCAGCCCCAGCCCTTGCTTGGGAAGCAACGCAATGGTTTTTACCGCTCACAAGACCCCCGAGATTTTAACCTGCAACAGGAGAGGTTGGAGAGTCTGCAACGAATGGTTCGCGGGACCGGTCGCGGCCTCATTGAGGAGTTGCTGGCGGTCATTCCACCGCAGGAATCCAAGGCTCGCGCAGAAGCGGTACTGGCGCTGGCCGATTGGCTGCAGTGGCATGGTGCCACTCGCGAAGCGCGGGGCTTCTACGAGGACCTTTGGACTGAGCTGCGCACTGAGGGTTTACATGAACTCGCACAGCGGTGGTTTTCCCAGCCGGTAGCGCTTCCGGACAACGGTGTGTTTTTCGAACGGGGTTTGGAGGAAGGCGAAGGGCCGATGGCAGTTCGCTTAAGCGTTAGGGAAAACGGCCGGGCCTCGGCAGATACAGCACCGCTTGCGCCGCGGTGGCAGCGATCGGCCATACAGCTCCAGCGCTATATTGCAGCGACCCGCTTTAGACCTGTTATTAAAAACGGCCAAGTATCGGCCGCAGAGAACATCCCGGTTAGCTACTGGCTCTTCAGCCCCTGAGTTGAGAGCCCGTTGCGGCGAACATCAGCGGAGAGGGCGCCCAATAGCTAATAGTTGTTGATGACCAGCAGGGCACCGCTTGCTGCAAGACTACCCTTGGTCTGCCATTCCAGAACCTCGCCTCCGTGGCGGTCAACGCAGCGCAGCGCCATCTCGTGAAAAGTAGGACGCTCCGGGTCACCGATGATGATGCGCTTTACGCCGGCCTTGATAGCGCGATTGACCAGGTTACTCACGGGGCCCACGAGTTCATCCCAGAAGCAGACATCAGCAGCGATGAGCGTGTCAAAGCCACTGAGGAATTTGCCGTTGAGCCCCTCAAAGCGCGCGACGCGAGATTCAGTGCTGACTCCATTGAGCGTGGCTGTCACGTCCAAAAAAGGGAACACGTTGGGGTCGGCGTCCACCGACGTCACCTGTGCTCCATACTGCTTGGCGCACCAAATACCGGCGATACCCCAGCCACAGCCAGCGTCTAAAACCCGCTCAGGAGCGGGATCAGGGTTCTTGTGAAGATAATCAATTACCAGGCAGCTCGACTTCCAGAGCTTGTTGCCATGAATAGAGGGCGCATCCTGCTCTCGCTTGGTTCTGCGAATTTCCGGGTGGCTGGATGTAGGGAGTACTACGCCTCGAAAGCGGTGTTGCCTGATGACCGCCACGCTTAATCGATAGCCTCTACTTCTTCGGCCTGTGGGCCCTTGTCAGTGGTAACTACGCGGTACTTCACGGCGGCACCATCACGCAGGCTGCGCCGACCTTCGCCGACAATGGACCGATGATGTACAAATATTTCTTCGCCATTGTCGCGAATGATGAAACCAAAGCCCTTGGTGCCGTTAAACCACTTCACCGTGCCCTGTTCAGGTTTTCCCGTAGATTTTGTTACCGCTTTATCGGCCTTTTTCTCGGGCTTCTTGTCGGCCTTCTTATCGACTTTCGGCTTTTTGCTTGCTTTTGCCTTCTTTGAAGTGGGCTTTGACTGCGCGGGTTTGCCCCCGGTGCTGAGGCTTGCGGGCATGGGTAGCGCGCGATGACTGAGTACCACTGCGAGTATTGCTGCTATCGCTGCTGCGGGGAAAAGGCTGCCGATGGTGTGGCTCTCGTAGAACGTTGCTGCGGCAGCTGACGCTGCCAGTGCTGAAAGCAGGGCGATCAGCAGTTTGCCTGGAATAGACATGAGACTCCTTAAAGTGATGGTGGCCGCCCCATAGGGGCGAATAACTAAATTTTGGCGACGTCTTCGGCCTGCAGACCTTTCGGGCCATCAGTTAACGTGAACTCGACGTCTTCGCCTTCATTCAGAGTCCGGAAACCGTCCCCCTGAATTGAGCGAAAATGCACGAAGACATCGCCGTCGAAACCTTCGCCGGTAATAAATCCAAATCCTTTGGCGTTGTTAAACCACTTAACAGTGCCGTTAATCCTTTCGCTCATCGAACATTCCTCGGTATTACATTTTTTTAAGCTGACTCTACGGTCAGTCTATGAGGGGATATTACCCAACTGCTCTCGTTGCAGCAGTAGTTTTTCGAGAGATGTTTGCTGAAAACGCAGTTTCTCTTCTTCTTTTGCTACTACTTCTGCGGGTGCCTTGGCTACAAAGCCCGCATTATTGAGTTTTCCTTCTATGCGCTTCAACTCTCCCTTAAGTTTTTCGATCTCTTTGTCCAGGCGTGCGAGCTCCGCGTCCCGGTCAATGAGATCTGCAAGAGGGACAAGTATCTCCAGTTTGCCGCACAGTCCGGTAGCACTGGCGGGTGCATCTCCCGTTAACCATTCGATGGAGGCGAGTCCGGCGAGTTGTTTCAGCTGTGCCTTCAGCGCCTCGATTCGCTCGGGGTCCTCTGGGCTTCCCTCTCTTAGTAGAACGGGCAGACGCTTGCCCGGTGGTATATTCATCTCACCGCGGATTGTGCGCACTGCCAAGGCAAAGTTTTTTAGCCATTCAATGTTGGCTATCGCAGGCTCGTTGATCAGAGTGGCATCTTCCCGAGGGAATTCCTGAAGCATGATTGTTGGGCCGGATGCTCCCGCCAGTGGGGCGACGCTTTGCCAGATCTCTTCGGTAATGTATGGCATTAATGGATGTAGTGCCCGCAGGCTTTTTTCTAGGGTACGAATCAATGTTCTTCGCGTCCCTCTTGCTGCTGCCGGGTCGCTCTCGTCTCTGAGCGATACTTTTGACAACTCCAAATACCAGTCGCAATACTCGTTCCATATGAAGTCATAAAGTCCCTGGGACGCAAGGTCGAATCGATAGCTGGTAATAGAATGTCGAAACCGCTCCAGTACCCGCTGCAATTCACTTTCGATCCACAGCTCTGAGGTTCCCAAAGTCACTGGCAGTTGAGGGTCAAGGCCGCAGTCTTTTCCCTCGCAGTTCATGAGTACGTAGCGCGCTGCGTTCCATATTTTGTTACAAAAATTTCGAAAGCCTTCGATACGGCCGATGTCGAACTTGATGTCGCGACCGGTAGCTGCAAGCGAGTAGAAGGTAAACCGCAGAGCGTCTGTGCCGTAGGCGTTAATGCCATCGGGGAACTGGCGTTGCGTGGCCTCACGAATACGTTCCGCCTGTTTTGGTTGCATGAGCCCCGCGGTGCGTTTTTCCATGAGGCCTGGCAGATCAATGCCGTCGATAAGATCGATAGGGTCAAGCACGTTGCCCTTGGATTTGGACATCTTCTGGCCTTCGGCGTCGCGCACGAGGCCGTGCACATAGACCTGCTTGAACGGGACCTCGCCGCGAAGATGCAGAGTCATCATTATCATGCGAGCGACCCAGAAAAAGATGATGTCAAAGCCGGTAACAAGGACACTGGTGGGGTGATAGCGTTGGAGCATTTCGGTGTCTTCGGGCCATCCCAGAGTGCTGAAGGTCCATAGCGCCGAGGAAAACCAGGTATCCAGGACGTCCTCGTCCTGATGCAGGGGGAGGGCATCGTCAAGACCGTGCTCCGCGCGAACACTGGACTCGTCGGCGCCGACGTAAATATTGCCCTCGGCATCAAACCACGCAGGGATTCGGTGACCCCACCACAGCTGACGACTGATACACCAATCCTGTATGTCGCGCATCCATGCAAAATAGGTGTTTTCCCACTGCTTGGGTACGAATTCGATTTGTCCGCTCTCCACAGCGTGGATTGCAGGCCCGGCGAGGGCTTTGGCATCCACATACCACTGCTGAGTGAGATACGGCTCGATAACGACGCCGCTTCGATCGCCCCGGGGAACCTTCAGAGTGTGGTCGTCTGTTTTTTCCAGAAGCCCCAGATGACGCAAGTCGTCGATAATCTTTTCGCGCGCGGTGAAACGATCCATACCTCGATAGAATTCTGGCGCGTGATCGTTAATCGCTGCATCATCGTCAAAGACATTCAAAAGTGGTAAGTCGTGGCGTTGACCCACTTCGTAGTCGTTAAAATCATGGGCGGGGGTGATCTTGACGCAACCTGTACCAAACTCTGGATCTACATAGTCATCCGCGATGATAGGTATTCGTCGATCACACAGCGGCAGGTCAATCTCCTTGCCGACCAGATGTGCATAGCGCTCGTCGTCAGGGTGCACCGCAACAGCCGCATCACCGAGCATCGTTTCTGGACGGGTTGTGGCTACCGTGAGGTGTCCTGAACCGTCCGACAAGGGGTAGCGGAAGTGCCAGAGTTTGCCCTGTTCTTCCTCAGATACGACCTCGAGGTCTGAGATGGCGGTGTGTAGTGCCGGATCCCAGTTGACGAGGCGCTGACCGCGATAGATCAGACCTTCGCGGTACAGGCGGATGAACGTCTCCTGGACGGCCTGGGACAGACCCTCATCCATGGTGAAACGCTCTCGCGACCAATCAGGAGATGCACCCAAACGACGCAGCTGCTGTGTGATTGTGCCGCCGGATGTTGCCTTCCAATCCCAGATTTTTTCGATAAAGGCTTCGCGGCCCATCTCGTGCCGGTCTTTACCCTCTGCCGCCAGCTGACGCTCAACGACCATTTGTGTGGCGATCCCTGCATGATCGGTACCCACCTGCCAAAGCGTGTCGTAGCCGGCCATGCGGTGATAGCGCACCAAGGCATCGATGATGGTTTCCTGAAAGCCGTGGCCCATGTGCAGGCTGCCGGTAACATTCGGCGGCGGAATCATTACGCAGTAGGGCTCGTCGCCGCCTTTGGGAGCAAAATAGCCGGCAGCTTCCCAGCTCTGGTACCAGCGCTGTTCAATGTCTGCGGGTTGGAATGTCTTGTCCATAAATGATTTATCAGTCTCGCGAGGTTCGAGGCCCAAGCTGAGGCAAAGCTTGGATTCGCTTGCGCGTTTTGAGTGTGATCAGAAAATTTAAACAGAAATGCCTAAACACCAAGCGCCAGATTATACGCTGGGGAGCCTGTGTTCTTCCAACGCATAACCTCGCTCGCGATAGTGCCGCCAGGAGTGACGCAAAGCCTCTAGTCTGGCGGGTTCCTGATTGACAAGCTCCGCCACTCGCTGAAAGCGGCCGATGAAATCGGGCACGCTGGTCTGCAAATTGATCAGTAGGTCATCGTGACCCTGGGGTTCCTGACCCCAGCCAATGCAAATCTGTTCTGTAGCGTTGTCGCTGCATAGGGCATGGGGCAGAAAACTGGCAGGTCGAAAGGTCCAAAGCAGCTCGTCGAGCTGCCTGGCCTGCTGTTCGTTCTCACTGTGAATAAAGATCCTGTGCCCGCGCTTGTGGGCCTTCTCCGTGAGGCGAAGGGCCAGTCGCGTTCGACTTTCGGCGTCCGTATTCTCAACAATATAGAAACCGACGCGGGTCAACCGCCGGCTGCCCGATCGCACAAATATTGCGTAAGCAGTCCCACTGGTCGCCCCGTGGCTCCCTTGGGCGAGGAGTCCCAGGCCGAGCCTGCAATATCGAGGTGCGCCCAGTTGTATTTGGTGGCAAAGCGCGCCAGGAAGCAGGCGGCCGTGATACTGCCACCACCGGGACCGCCGATATTGCCCATATCGGCAAAGTTGCTGTCCAGCTGCTTTTGATAGTCATCCCACAGCGGCATGCGCCAGGCCCGATCATGACTCGCTGTGCCAGCATCCAGTAGCTGCTTGGCGAGATCTTCATCGTTGGCGTACAAACCCGAGGCATGGCTTCCCAGGGCGACCACACAGGCGCCCGTGAGAGTCGCGATGTCTACGACGCTTGCCGGCTTGAAGCGCTCGGCGTAGGTAAGAGCATCACAGAGGACCAGACGGCCTTCAGCATCGGTGTTGAGTACCTCAATGGTAATGCCTGCCATGGATGTTACGACGTCCCCTGGCTTGGTTGCCGTGCCGCTGGGCATGTTTTCTGCTGCGGCGATAATCGCAACGATGTTCAGGGGCAGGCCCATGTCCATCACGGCTTGCATGGTGCCCAGAACGCTTGCGGCTCCGCCCATATCAAACTTCATTTCGTCCATTTTTGCGCCGGGCTTGAGAGAGATGCCGCCACTATCAAAAGTTATGCCTTTACCCACAAGCACGTGGGGTGCATCACCGCGCTTACCGCCTTTGTATTCAAGGACGATGAGCTTTGCTGGCGTGGCAGTCCCTGCGGTAACCGATAGCAGAGAATTCATCCCAAGCTCCGCCATCGCCTTTTCGTTGAGAACCTTGCAGCTCGCCTTGTCACTACCTCGGGCCAATCTTCTGGCTTCTTTGGCCAGGTGCTCCGGTGTGCAGTAATTTGCGGGAGTGTTGGCCAGCTCTCTTGCGAGGTTAATGCCTGCGCCTGCCTTAGCGCCGCGATTCAGGGCGGACTTGGCCTGCCGACCCAAAGCAGCATCATCGCTGAGCAATACAAAGCGGCTAAGCGTAGGCGCGGCCTTCGGCTTGGATAGGGTCAGTGCGTAACGATAGCTCTGGTACACCATATCGGTGGCGATTCGCTGGCAAAACCACTCCCAGTCAGCGCTGCGGACTTTTAGAGCACCCATATGCATTTGCGCTTCGCTCGCCTTGCTCGCAAGAACTGCACGAGCCAGGGAGCTACTGAGCTTGAGGTAATCACCGCGCTCGAGCTTGCCGTCACCAACACCCACCATCAAAATACGCGCGGCCGTTCCCGGACTATGAATTAAAAGGGTCTCGCCAACCTGCCCATTAAACTCACCCGCCTTGAGAGCTGCGGCGACGACACCCGCACTGTCTTTGGACAGCGCTCGACCGGCGTCATCGAGTTTGAGTTTGCTACCCAGGGGAAGAATTGCGCACTCTGTGCGCTTGCCAGATACTTTTTGTGGATCGCTAACGGAAAAGCGAAGAGCTGCCATGGTATTTCTCTCTTAAAGGTCAGTGCCCCTAGTGTAAGATGAACAGCGTGCAAACTGAACTCTCCAGACACTTCATTCATCTCCTTCATTCCCTTAATTCTGGGTCGGCATGAAGCTGCGCGGCTATTTAGCTAGTGATGTACTGGGACACACCCTGGCGGTGAGCTCAGTCTTGTTGGCTATTATTCTTACCGGACGATTCGTGAAGTATCTCGCTGAAGCCGCGTCAGGCAAGCTCGCAGCAGAAATTCTCTTGCCCGTTATGTTCTATCGTTTGCCGGGATTTATGGAGCTTTTGCTGCCTCTGGGCCTGTTCATTGGCATTTTGATGTCCTATGGACGGCTCTATGTCGAGAGCGAGATGGTGATTCTCAGTGCTTGTGGGGTGGGCCCCGCAAAGCTGGCGCGCTTCACCCTGGCCCCAGCGTTTTTAGTTATGTTGGTTGTTGCTGGATTGTCGCTCTTTGTGACACCTCAAGGCGCTGCCCGCTCTGAGGCTCTGCTCAACGATCCTCAGGCTTTACAGGGCTTACAGTTGTTGGCTGCGGGACGCTTTCAGCCTCGCGGAGACGACGGCACGGTCAGCTACGCTGCCGATATCGATCCGGACGCCGGAGATCTTCGGCAGGTGTTTCTTTATGCCCCCGGGCGTTCTGAAGATGACCGGACAGTTGCCGACGTGACCGTGGCGCGTCGCGGTTCGGTGGTGGTGGATGAAGCCACCGGAGCACGCTATCTGGAGCTAAGCGACGGCTATCGATTCAATGGCACCCCCGGTCGAGCAGACTACAGGGTTGTTCGTTTTGGACAGTTTGGACAACTCTTGCCCGAGGAACCTTCGCTGGCCCGCAGCGAACCGGTAGATGCGAGGCCAACACTGCAGCTGCTTTATTCAGCCGATAACGAGGACCGAGCGGCTTTGCATTGGCGATTATCCGTTGCGCTCATGGTGCCCATTGTTGCGCTGCTTGCCCTAAGTCTGAGCAAAACGAACCATCGCCGTGGACGCTATATAAAACTGGCTCCGGCATTGTTGCTGCACCTTTGCTATTTGTTTTTGCTGGCGAGTGTTAGAACCAGTGTCGCCGAAGGTGAGGCGGAAATCAGTCAAATGTATCTCCTGCATCTGGCGTTCTTTAGTCTGGCTATGGTTCTGCTGTTCGGACCAGACCGCATTCGTCGCTTACGGAGGTCGTAGGTGGGCCGTCTTAATCGTTATGTTGCTCGCACGGTCTGGCTCTCTATTCTTCTGGTCTTGCTCGTGATTGTTGGCATCGATGGGCTCTCGGCGTTTATTGATGAGTCGGATAGTCGCAGCGATAGCTACGGTTTTGCGGAAATAGGGCGCTACGTCATGTTGACTATGCCCCGCAGGGTTTATGAGTTTATTCCCTTTGCCGCCTTAATTGGCGCCTTGATTGGTCTGGGGCAGTTGGCCTCAACCAGCGAACTTGTGGTGATGCGCGCCGCGGGTATTTCAAATGCGCGTCTAGCCTGGATGGTTCTGAAGCAGGCGCTGGTGATCGCTGTGCTTGGATTTCTGTTGGGAGAGTATGTGGCGCCTGCTGCAGAACAACAGGCGCAGAGCGGCCGTGCGCTGGCTCGCTACGCCGGTAAGCAGGTGGATAGCGGGCAAGGTATTTGGCGCAGGGATGCAGACGTCTTTCTGCATGTGCAGGCGGTTTCGGGAGACGACGAAGTATTTGGTGTCACTGTCTATGAGTTCGAGCTTAACGGTTGGATGCGTCGCGCCTTGTTTGCCGACAGCGGTATGTATGACGGCGAGGGTTGGAGGCTGCGAGACGTGCTGATCACCACGTTTTTAAAAGACAGCATTGAGACCAGCACAGAAGCTCAAATATTCCTGGCGAGCAATATCACGCCGAAGATCCTGTCGCTTGAAAACGTGGCACCTTCGCAACTACCTCTGGTTGACCTGGTGGACTACGCCGAGTTTCTGCGTACCCAAGGGGAAGACGTTGCCGATTTTGAGCTGGCGACCTGGCGAAAGCTCATGCAACCGGCTGCCGTGGCGGCCCTGGTTTTGATTGCGATTTCATTCGTATTCGGCCCGCTGCGAGATGGCACTCTGGGATTTCGGATTTTCGCCGGTGTCATGGTGGGAATACTGTTTCAGCTCAGCCAGGACTTATTGGGGCCGGCAAGTTTGGTGTTTGGGTTCCCTCCCTTATATGCGGCTCTGGCACCCGTTTTGGCCTGCGTGCTCGTGGGGCTTTATCTTTTACGTAAGGCCTGAGCCGCGATAGTACTTCGCTCAGATTTTTTCAGTATCTGATGCTTTATGCGTCGTTGGGTTTTTTGCGGATTTTTTCGGTACTTTGGGCAGCAGCACTAGCTCTGTTCCGGACAAATAGTCGTGCCAGCAGCGCTTGCGACGGTCGAAGAGGCACCACCAATAACCCAGGCCCAAACAGACCGCGGAGAGCAGTGCCGACACGCAGCGCGTTACTACGCGTCCAAAAGTCATTTCATTGCCCGGCATGGGAACCAGTTTTATGCGCCAGGCCTGCATGCCAAGCGTCTGGCCGCTTTTTAGCCAAAATGTTCCAAAAAATCCGATACAACTGAAAACGGCAATAATTTGTACGAGCGTCGCTGGCAGCAAGCTGTCAGCGGCGCTTCCCAGAAGTTGGCGTATGCCCAGGCCTACGGCTACGCAAACCATGATGAGGGGGACTACCAGTAGCGTGTCATACACGATGGCAGCTAGGCGGCGTGGAAGCGCCGGCGCGGGGGGGGTCTGTGTATTCACGGTCCTGCTCAGGTTTTAGGTTCGTTCTCGGAGGGTTCCAGCGCCAGATGACTGGTATCCGGGGCTTGTTCATTACTTACCTTGCGTTCCTCGGCCTTGAGCAAATCACTGCCGGTGTCGGCAAGAGCGAGATGCTCGGTGCTGACCGATACCGGCGGGCTTGTCTGTGAGCTGTGCGCTCCCAGATCCTCGCCCACGGGAGCGATGTCCAGCGCTGATGTGTCTGGCGCAACGCTGGGTGTTTGAGCAAGTTCAGGCCCGATCTGTGCCCCTGGCTCAGCGACATCGAAGTTCGGCGCATTGACCGCGGGCCCCTTGTCGACGGTTTCTTCACTGAGTCTATCCCCTGTTTCTGCAAGAGAGATATGACTCAGGTCCAATGCTGCTTCCTGGTGCTGTGTGCGTTCATCGGGGCGAAGGATATCGCTGCCGCCGGGTAATAGGGTCAAATCACCGTCGTCAGACTCTTCGCTGACAACTTGCTCAGGCGCCGGACTTGCCACCGGCTCAAGCGCGGGGCTTGCAGCTGTGGCCAGGGTGATAATTGCCTTTGCGCCGGCGGCAGCCAGACTTTTTTGGTACTTAAGAGCGGTAGCCTTGTCGCAGTTTCGTTTAATGCGCTGACGTGTGCCGCAAAATAGACGCTCCAGCGTGGCGTCGTCCGCCTTGAACAATTTGCCCATTGCTTCTCGCACGGCCGCGGGGTCGTGACCCTCGAGGCACTCTCCGGCGAAGGCAATGTCGTAACGTTCGTTATTGTCGGTAGCCATGGTCTGAGTATAGAGCTTCATCGGGCCCCGAGAAAACCTTTACCTGAGTCGGCTGAAACCCGCGCACCGCAGGCGTATAATTGCGCGCTTAGCTTAGGAGAACTTATGAGCGTCGAAGATCAGTTGCAGGCCCGTCTGAGCGAGGCATTTGCACCGGATTGGCTGGAGTTAGACAACGAAAGCCATCAACACAGCGTGCCAGCAAATTCAGAAACACATTTTAGATTGGTGATGGTGTCCCAGTCGTTCGAGGGTAAGCGGGCGGTAGCCCGGCATCAGTCGGTCTATGCGGAGCTGGCCGATTTACTTGCCGGGCCTATCCACGCTTTGGCGATGCATCTTTATGACCCCCAGGAATGGTCACAGAAGACACGCGAGGCTCCTGCGTCGCCGAACTGTCTAGGGGGTAGTAAAGCGGATGCAGGAGGTCTCTCCTGATGACTGTGGTCGTTGCCGCTTTGTACAAGTTTGTTGCCCTCCCGGATTACAAGGCCATGCGAGAGCCTCTGCTTGAGCAGTGCCGAGCGCAGGGTCTGCGTGGAACATTGTTATTGGCCGAGGAAGGCATCAACGGAACCGTAGCAGGAAGCCGGGAAGCCCTTGATGCGATTCTTCTGTGGCTGCGCGCCGATCCCCGATTGTCGGACCTTGAGCACAAGGAGTCTCAGCACGACGAGCAACCTTTCTTGCGCATGAAAGTAAAACTTAAGCGAGAGATTGTCACCATGGGTGTTCCTCAAGTGGATCCCAATCGAGTCGTGGGGACCTATGTCTCTCCCGGTGACTGGGACTCTCTACTGGCAGACCCCGAAGTCACGCTTATCGATACCCGTAATGATTACGAATGTGCCATAGGAAGCTTTCGAGGCGCAGTTGATCCGGGCATTACCAGCTTCCGTGATTTTCCTGACTGGGTTGAGAAGAATCTCGATCCCAGCAAGAATTCCAAGGTGGCAATGTTTTGTACCGGCGGGATACGTTGCGAAAAGGCTTCGTCGTACCTTTTGGAACAGGGCTTTGACTCGGTTTTCCATCTCAAGGGTGGGATTTTGAAATACCTCGAAGAGGTGCCCGAAAAGGCGAGCAGCTGGGAGGGTGAGTGCTTTGTGTTTGATGAGCGGGTGGCGGTGAATCACGCTCTGGAGCGAGGGAGTTACGACCAGTGTTTTGCCTGTCGACATCCCATCAGTAAGGATGACCTGCAGTCGCCCGATTATGTCAAAGGCGTAAGTTGTCCTCACTGTATCGAACTGCAATCCGATGAGCAGCGTGAACGCTTTGCAGAGAGGCAGCGTCAAGTGGAGCTGGCAAAAGCTCGCGGCGAAAAACACATTGGAGATGCCCCTGTGATTCAGCCTCACCCCGAACAGGCCGAAGGGCTTTGAGATGAGTAATGATGGCGCGGTAAGTTGTGGAGAACGCCTGGTCCAGATTCTGGAGGCTTACGGTATTGATACCGTATTTGGTATCCCGGGCAATCACACTGTGCAGCTTTATCGAGGACTGGGCAATAGCCGTATTCGACATATTTCGCCGCGCCACGAGCAAGGGGCAGCATTTATGGCAGACGGCTACGCTAGAGCGAGCGGAAAACCAGCGGCCTGTTTTTTGATCTCTGGCCCGGGCCTTGGAAATGCCATAACGCCCATGATTCAGGCGCTGGCCGACTCGATTCCCATGCTGGTTGTCACGGCTGTTGCCGCCCGGGCGGAGCTGGGTATGGGAGAGGGGCGTCTGCACGAAGTACCGGATCAGAGCGCAATGGCACGTCAATGCAGTCGTTTCAGTCATACGCTTATGCGCCCTGATGAGTTACCTAAAGTGCTGGCTCGAGCATTTGCCGTGTTTGACAGTGCCAGACCCGGGCCTGTGCATATTCAAATCCCCATGGATGTCATTGTTCAGGATGCGGCTCATGTGTCGCCCAGGCCCTGGCCGCGGGTTTGCCCGCCGGCTGCGAATGCCGGTGGCCTGGAAGAACTGGCGGATAAATTACGTCAGGCACGCAAGCCAGTTTTGTTGCTGGGGGGCGGGGCGGTCGCTGCGGCGCCGCAGATGCAGGTCTTAGCAGAGACTTTGGCTGCGCCCGTGGTGAATACAGTTAATGCAAAAGGAATTTTGCCGCCAGGACATCCATTGCTGGTCGGTGGTAGCCCGAGTTTGTCAGCCGTACGTGCGCTCGTCGCGGAGTCCGACCTCGTGCTCGCCATTGGAACAGAATTTGGTGAGACCGATTACGACATGCTGTTCCTGGGTGATATGCCTGAACCTGCCTGGTTGGCAAGAATCGATATAGATCCTGCTCAGTTGTGTCGAAACCAACGGTCGGATTTGGCGCTATGCGGGGATGCCCGGGAGAGCGTTGCGTCGTTGCTGGGTATTCTGGACGGTTATCGGGGGGACTCCGGTGGGGCCTCGCGGGTGGCTCAGACGAGGATTGCCATTAGAGAGGAGCGGCATTGGAATCAAGATATTCAGGCGCTGTTCGATTTATTGCATTCGACGCTTCCCGGTTTATGCCTGGTAGGCGACAGTACCCTGCCGACTTACTACGCTGTGTGGCAGTACGAGGCTTCTTCGGCGCGACGATATTTCCATTCGGCGACTGGGGGCGGGACTCTGGGTTATGCGCTCCCAGCTGCCATGGGCGCTCGCAGAGCTCTGCCGTCAGACGTGCCGGTGCTGGCTCTGATCGGTGATGGAGCAGCGCAATTTACGTTTATGGAACTTGCGTCCGCCGTGCAGGAGCAGTTGCCGATTATAGTGCTGCTTTGGAATAACAATGGTTATCGGGAGATTCGCGAAGGCATGCTTGCCAGCGGTATAAAACCCGTAGGCGTGGACATCGATGCGCCGGACTTTGTCGCGGCAGCGACTGCTCTGGGATGTCATGCCCAGCAGGTTGATTCCCTGGCCTCGCTGGCCGCGGCGCTGTCAGTGGCAAACGGAAGAGACCGTCCCACGCTGCTTGAATTGCCTGAAGACAGCTTTTTGTCGGGTCCAGTTGACGGCTGGTATTAGACTCAGTCGAGAATTGCGGGAGACGCAGTATGTTTAGTGATGACGAGGGTGACGATGACGGCCGCGTTCGCACGTCTACCGCATTGCGCCATGTGATGGTCTTCCAGTTAAAGCTTGCAGCCGATGCGCTGCGAGATTTTCTTTTGAGTCCCCTGAGCATTTTTGCTTTCGCTATTGACGTTGTTCGAAAGCCCAAGGTAGATAAAAGCCTCTATCTTCGACTCATGGTATTGGGTCGCCGCTCGGACCGTATGATCAATTTGTTTGATGATCATGCTGATAGTGGAGAGCTAACCATTGACCGTGCGGTGGATGAAGTGGAGGACATACTAAAAGCCGCAAAGGGCGACGGCTCTGCAAGCAGGACGCGTACTCGAGAGCGCGCGGCTCGCAGTTATCAGGGGTCGCAAGATGAGTCCCAGGTCGATGTGCCTCAAACTGATCAGGCCGATACTCAGCCAGCTAGGGCAGCTGATAGTTCTCCAGATACCCGCTGATGTTTGCGCGAAATCGCGCAAGTGGTACATAAATACTCAGAGACTCGCCGTCCCCGCGCGAGATTACGCCTAGATATCTTTCCTCATTGTTTCGGGAAAACACCGCGCCCCCTGAGGCGCCTTTTTGCAACACGCAATCACTGCGGGTATCCGCGTCATCAGATCCTGTGACCTGACAATCCGACACGGTGAGCTTGAGCCTGATCTGGGGGGCAGCTAAGCGAGGGTAACCCGCCATACGTACGGTGTTGGTATGTGTGCTGTTCGGGGAAGTCAGCACCGCGGGAGACGGCAGGGGAGCATCCAGTCGCAGGAGCGCCCAGTCACTGTACATACTACCGCCGCTACTTAAGAGGTTCGCTTTCCTGGTTTCACCGTTTGATGTTTGAAAGGTGAGCGCTTTGCTGGTATCCCGATAAAATTCCAGGCAGTGCCAGGCACTGATAATCAGTTCGGACGACTGGGCTAGGGGACTATCAGTGATCAGCGTTGCAGAACAGCTCTCATCGAAGTGTTTCGCGTAGCCGTTCTCATAGCGCTGCCCTGGAACATGGAGTTTGCCAACGCTGGATAAGGGTACTGCAGACCCGCGAGGCGCGACTTGCGCATAGCTTGGAGCTACTGCGGTGGAGCACAGTAGCAGTGCAAGCAGCATTTGTTTTAAACGTCGCATAGCCGATTTACAGACTCACTGTAGGGCGAGTGCAAACGCAACTATGATTGCTGATCACTGCTGGACGATGATTAGGATGCACAACTTTCTCTCCGACTTTTTGCCGTAAAACCCGATCACTATACAGGGCCGAGTCATAACCTTGATTGACATCAATGCCATCACAGCCAGGGGCTCTTACTATGCCCCCATACAGTGCCTGAGGGCATAAATTATGGGAAAGGAGTGGAGTCGTTATGAAGAAAGAGCTTGTCATTGCAGTCGCTGCGGCAGGTATTAGCCTCGTGTCTCTGGGTGCAGCAGCCTACGAGCAGGGCGATATTGTATTTCGCGCAGGTATCGCGACGGTCGTACCTGGTGGCGACAGTGATGCAATTGAGTTGCCAACGGATCCTCCAACGATTTTACCCGGTGGTGTTGATGTTGATAATGGAACTGCCATCAGTTTGATTGCAACCTGGATGATGTCTGATAACTGGGGTGTAGAGTTATTGGCCGCTACACCTTTTAAGCATGACATTGATCTTGCAGATTTACCTGTGGCAGCCGGCTCTACCAAGCATCTTCCCCCTACTGTTAGTCTTCAGTGGTACCCCCGGGGTGGCATGGAGGGCTGGCAGCCCTATTTAGGCCTTGGTGCGAACTACACGACATTTTTTAGCGAAAAAGTCGACAGTGAACTCGGGGCGGTATTGGGTGGCTTGTTGGATGTGACCTCCGCAAAGTTGTCCCTGGATGACTCTTTCGGCCTGGCAGCTCAGGCGGGCGTGGATATACCGCTGAGCGATAAGTGGGCGTTGAACCTTGGCGTTTGGTACATCGATATCGGCACCACTGCAGACATAGACGTAACTACTGGCAGCGGAGCCAATGCCAGGGTGAGCTTCGACGTAGATATCGATCCCTGGGTTTACAACGTAGGTGTGGCTTACAAGTTCTGACTGTTTGATTGCGGTGCTGTGCAAGCGGCATCGTCCCTGTGATTCCCCGCTTCTCGCGGGGTTTTTTTATGATAATTTAAACGTCACAGAAAGCCACGAAAACCCTAAAGGCGCGACATGAACTGGATTCTTCTAGGGCTGACAATCTTTTTTATTATCTTTGTTGTGGGCACGGTTTTTTGGTTGATGTCGACCCTCGGGCCGATCCGCAAGAAGCAAGCTCAGCGAAAGCAAGAGCGCGAAGAAGCACTGCGCAGGGAGTCTGACCCCGGCTAGTGTTGGGAATGCTCCATTACGGGATCTGTATTGTCACTGTGAATGTTCATCTGGGAGTGATCGACGCTGGGGGTGGCTGCTTCTGCTCCCACAGGCCGATTCAGGTGTGCTCCGTGATTCCAGGTCATCATCAATGACCACAGTCCGGACGCAATAAGAAAGATAGCAATGATGATCTTCAGGCCGCGGCGGCGAAGTAGCGCTTGTACCTGGGCGGCACCCAAACTGGTGCTGAGCATGGCGGGTAATGTACCCACTCCAAAGGCCAGCATGAGCGCTCCTGAGCGAACAGCATCTTGTGCTGTCGCTGACCAGGCCAAAGCGCTGTATATCAAACCGCAGGGCATAAGCCCCCAGCACAATCCCAGCAGGTAACTCTGAGTCCAGTGCTGCACGGGCAGAAGCGTCGAAGAGAGTCGTTGCACGGGCTTCCAGAGCCTCGCGCCGAAGCGCTCCAGTATGCTCATGCCTCGCCACCAGTCTGCAATAGACAGACCCATACCGATCAACAATAAGGCAGCAACGTAGCGCAGCACCATTGTCCACTGGGCGAAGTTAATGCTGCCGGCCAAGGCACCCAGCAATGCCCCTAAAGCGGCGTAGCTGCTTAGACGGCCTATGTGATACGCGAGCGTCGTGGGAATCCCTCGGTTGCCACCCAGGTTGATTGCGGCGGCAATGCCCCCGCACATTCCCAGGCAGTGTCCCGCGCCTGCGAGCCCAATGCCTGCGGCAGCGATAAGATCAGTGTTAATCATGGGAGTCTGTTGGTGGCTCCTCGTGATCGTCAAAGTCTTCGTCAGCGAGAATTCGCCAACTCTCTTTGTCCAGGTCGTCGTACTGGCCATTGTCGATGGCCCACAGTAAGAGACGAATGACGATTACACAGAATATCAATGCAACGGGAATCAGTAGATACAGGCTTTCCACGCTTAAGACTCCAGGGTCGGCGCGCAGCGGCGCAGTCGCATGGAGTTGCCAACTACCAGAAGAGAACTAAGAGACATACCAATAGCAGCGGCCCAGGGCGGTACCCAGCCAAGGGCCGCCAGGGGTATGCCCAAAGCGTTGTAGCCCAGCGCCCAGCTAAAATTCTGGATAATCACCCGCCGCGTTTGGTCCGCGACCGTCAGTAGTAGCGTGATTTTTTCAAGATTACCGCTCATGATTACAAAATCAGCCTGAGCCTTGGCCAGATCCGTAGCGCCGGCAACCGCGATAGATACATCGGCGCGCTTTAATACCGGCGCATCGTTCAGTCCATCACCGACCATCAGTACCGTGGCCCCGGAATCTTGCAAACTGGCAACTCTGTGAAGCTTGTCCTGAGGCGACAGGCCGGTAGCGACTCGGTCAAATTCCAATGCCTTGCCGAGTTGCGTCGCTCTGGGTGAGGCATCTCCGCTTAACAGTTCCGTAGCGATTCCGCGCTGTCGGAGTCCCTCGAGCACTGGAGTCGCTTCTTTATTGACCTCGTCGGTGAGGCCCAGCCATGCCAGTGCCTCTCCGTCCCTACATAGGCTTATCCAGTACAAGGGCTCTTGAGGGGGAGGGGTTAAATTGGGCACGATCTCTTGACAGAAGCGCAGCGACCCCAAGCGTATCCTGCGATTGTCAACGAAGCCTTCGAGTCCTTCCCCGACGATGTAGCGAACGTCCCGAACATCTGCAATTTCGCTGGAGGATGTGAAAGCGCTGGCCAGGGGGTGGTTGGAATGACGCTGTAAGGCGGTCGCCATAGCGCGAACGCTGCGCTCATCATATTTGTCGCTTAGCACTGCGACACTGAGCAACGAGAAGTCGCCGCTGGTTAGCGTGCCAGTCTTGTCGAACAATGCGACATCCAGTGTCGAGAGGGCTTCAAGAGCATTCTCGCCATTGACGATCACGCCTTGGCGGCGCAGTAAACTTGCGGCATTGGCAAGACTCGCTGGCGTCGCCAGCGATAAGGCACAGGGACAACTAATGACCAGCACGGACAGCGCTATCCAGAACGCTCGGGATGGATCGATTTGCCACCAGATCAGAGCCGTGACAGAAGCGATTAGTAGGATTCCAGCGATAAAACCTGTGGCTATGCGATCCGCCAGCTTTGCGACCGCCGGTTTGTCGTGTCGCGCGGCATCGATAGATTTTTGTAGCGCCGCCAGTCGCGTATCTGCGTAGCTTCCGGTGGCACAAACCTCCAAAGAGTCGTCTATGTTGATGGTCCCTGCATACACGGTGTCACCCGTATTCACAGTCCTGGGAAGCGCCTCGCCGCTAAAGCTGTCCTCTCGAACCGCACTGTTACCCCGGCGTATTTTTGCGTCAATAGGGATGATGTCGCCTGCTCTGAGTAACAGACGATCGCCGGCCTTTACCTGGCGGCGAGGAACGCGCTCCCAGGCATCGTCAATCCATACCTGGGCAACATCGGGCAGGGTCTGTTCTGCGTCTTGCCAGGCCAGGGCGTCGTGGTAGCGCAGGCGTTTTTCCAGAAATCGCGCGAGTAGCAACAAAAATGTGAACATCACTACTGAGTCAAAGTAGACCTCACCTTTGCCAAGAAGGCTGGCATAGGCACTTGCACCGTAGGCCAGTCCAATGGCCAGGGCTACCGGTAGGTCCATGACCAGTGCGCCGAACTTCAGATGACGCCAGGCGCTTTCGAAAAAACCTCGCGCGGAGTAAACAACGACGAATGTTGTCACGAGTAAGCTAAAAAGACGCATGAGCCCCTGATATTCAGCGCTGATACCTTGAATGTCACCGGCATGCAGCGCAATGGCAAACATGCCTACCTGCATCATGCCTATGCCAGCCACTGCCAGTCGTCGAAGGTCTTCCCGGTACTCTTGTTTTGCCTGGTCCTGTTGCAGGCTGCTTTGCCAGGGTTGTACTCGATAGCCAAGACTTGCGACGCGCGCGAAAATATCGCTCATGGACAGCTGCTTGGGGTCAAAGCAGATATCGAGACGACTTTGGCCGAGATTTAGCGTGGCTTGGTGCACGCCTTTCATACGTTGAAGCGTGGTTTCTATGAGCCATGTGCAGGCGGCGCAGCTCACGCCGCCCAGTAGCAGTCGGGCATTACTCAGTCCTGTACCGTCTGTATGCGAAAATTGGGCTGCGAGCACAGGATCATCGTAGATAGCAAAACTCTGCTGCTGCGATTCGAAATCGGCAGCTGGCCGGTCATTAAATGCGGTGCGTTGCTCGTAAAACCGTTCCAGCCCGCTTTGGGAAATCATGCTTGCTACGGCGCTGCAGCCGGGGCAGCACATTGGCCTGGATTCTCCGCCGATCTCGATGGCGAAGTTTGATCCAGCCGGAACATCATCGCCGCAATGGAAGCAGGCGAGGTTTTGCACCGTGGAAAGGGTTTCAGCGCTGTTCAATGCGGACTCATAGGTGATTTCGGTTGTCCCTCGCCCGATATCTAGGGCCGCGAGGGGGCGCTGCTAATGAAGTCTTCGGCAGCCAGAGAGCCATCAAGTCGCCACTGGCTATCGCTTGCTTCCATTGTCCAGTGCCAATTGGGCGAGAGTTCAGCGGGAAGCTCTGTTTGGTAGAGTCCGGGCGCTACCTCCGATAGTGTCACAGTAAAGTCTCGGTCTGCTTCCAGAGGATGGGAAAAGCGTAACACGAAGTTCTCCGGGCTAAGCTTCCCACTGAGGCGAACCTGCGCGCGCCGATCGAGTACTTTGATTTGTGCTGAGATACCCAGTTCCTGGGCAATTGCCTGCTTGCCCAGTTCCTTGTTTATCGCGAGCCCGTCTTTGTAGTAGTTATCCACCACGAGGTCATCGGAGTAACGGTTGGCAATATAGAGCGTGCTTAGCCCAGCGATGACCACTGAGCCTGGAAGGGCAATGAGAAACCAGGGCCAGAACTGCTGATACCAGGGCTCTTCGTCTTCTTGCCAGCGTGAATTTCTTTGGGGTTTAGGCATGATTACGGTTCGCATCGATAGTCCCTGAGTAAATCACTATAGCGGTTTCATGAAGCGCGATTCGGTACTTGCCCGGATCGAAGGCATATCCTGGGCAAGGATCTCAAACCTGAATGCCGTGCTTGGCAACGTCAGCGCGGAAGCCTCAGCAGCTACCCGCAGAGTGATCTCCCTATCCTCACTTGCATCCAGCTTGTAACTTTTATCCCCTTTAATCTGGGCGCCGTCTATACCGCTGATGCTGAGCATGTACTGATGGGGTGATGTATCCATATTGACAATGTGTAGACGGTAAATGTTCTCGATACCGCCATCGGCGGTTTCGACGTAAAGGTTATTCCTGTCGCGTATTACCGTTAGTTCCAGCGGAATTCGCGACGCAATATTGTAGCTAAATACCCCGACCATCAGGCAGAGCATGACGATATAGCCGATTATCCGAGGACGCAGCCAATGCGTTTTTCCGCCCTCAAGTTCGCGCTCGCTTGTGTAGCGAACGAGCCCGGGCTCGTAATCCATTTTTCGCATAACAGAGTCGCAGGCATCAATGCACAGTGCACAACCAATGCACTCGTACTGCAGTCCATCGCGAATATCGATGCCGGTGGGACACACCTGGACGCATAATTCACAATCTATACAGTCACCGAGGCCTGCTTCTTGGTGGTCCAGAGACTTTTTGCGAGATCCGCGGGGTTCTCCTCGCCCGCTGTCATAGGAAACAATCAGTGTGTCCGCGTCGAACATCACGGACTGAAATCGCGCATAGGGGCACATGTATTTGCAGACCTGCTCGCGCATCCAACCGGCATTCGTGTAAGTGGCGAGGGTGAAAAAGACCGTCCAGAGCAGCGGCCACTTCCCAGTTTCCGCAGTGGCTAGTTCGTAAACCAGTTCGCGCACGGGATAAAAGTAGCCGACGAATGTCATGCCGGTCATGAATGCGATGAATAGCCAGGCGCCGTGCTTGGTGAGTTTTCGCGCAAGCTTGTTCATTGACCAGGGCTGTTTATCGAGCTTTATACGCTGGTTTCGCGTTCCCTCAACCTTTTGTTCAACCCACATGAACATGCTTGTCCATACGGTTTGAGGGCAGGTGTAGCCGCACCAGATACGTCCTGCAGATACGGTAATGGCAAACAGCAAAAAAGCCGCAATAATCAGCAAGAAAGCCAGCAGAGAAAAATCCTGAGGCCAAAAAGTGATGCCCAGGATGTGAAACTCTCTTTCTGGAAGATCGAACCAAACCGCTTGTCGGCCGTTGATGTTGATCCACGGGATGCAGTAATACCCCAGCAGCATGGGCCAACCCGTAAACATGCGAAGGCGCTGGTAAAAGCCTTCGATCTTTCTGGTGTAAATTTTTTCGCGCTTTTGATAGAGGTCAAGTTCAGCGACCTCTGCCGGTGCGATCTCCTGGACGTTGATGAGATCCGGTTCGGACATAATATTTACCACTGCTTGTAATGAGTGGCCACTGCCGTGGCGTTAAACCCCGGTGAAGCCGGGGCGTTTGCCTTCGGTATTTATTTTAATGATGGCGTTACTTGCTGAGGCCGTAGATGTAGGCCGCGACGAGGTGAATCTTGTCTTCACTGAGTGTATTTGCAAAGGCGGGCATTACGCCATTCCTTCCCACACGCAGACTGTGAGCGATCTGCTCCTGGCTGCCGCCGTAGAGCCAAATGCCGTTGGTGAGGTTGGGGGCTCCCATGAGCGTGTTGCCCTTGGCTTCGGGGCCGTGGCAAGCAACACAGTAGGTTTGGTAATGCTTTTCACCGGCTTGGACCAGCTTAGGGTCTGCTTCCCGGCTGTTCAGTGACAGTACGTAGGCGGTGGCTTCGGCAATGCCGTCTTCACCTAGAATACTCTCCCAGGGAGGCATGGCAGCTCGACGCCCGTTAACGAGGGTGTGCTTGATGGCATCGGCGGAACCGCCATAGAGCCAGTCATCATCTGCCAGATTGGGGAAGCCCAGGGCGCCCGCCGCATCCAGTCCATGGCACTGGGAGCAGTTATTGCCGTAGATGCGCATACCCATCTTGCGCACCTTGGGGTCCTGGTAAATTTCCTCGATGGACATCGCAAGATACTTATCGCGCATCGCTCGAAATTTTTCGTCAGCGACAGCGACTTCCTGCTCATGCTGAGTCACGGAACTCCAACCCAGCACGCCCGGGAAATTGCCCATACCGGGATACGCTATCAGATAGCCAATACCCCAAATAATGGTAATGACGAACATCGCAAACCACCAGCCTGGGAGAGGGTTGTCCCACTCTTCGATGCCGTCGTAAACGTGCCCCGTGGTTTTTTCGTCGACGGCATGTCGTTTGCGATTGGCAAACAACAGCCAGGTCACCAATATCAAGGTGACAATTGTTAATACGATTACCCAGCCACTCCAGAAGCTAGTCATTGTTCGGTTCCTTCTTTGTTGCCACCTTGCGACGGTGTGTCATCGGCAAAGGGTAGGTTGGCGGCTTCGTCAAACTCTTTTTTTTGCTTGCTGCTGTAGGCCCAAATTACGAGCCCGATAAAAGCAAACAACAAAAATGCGGTACTGATACCTCTAAGGTCATTGATATCCATCGTCTAGCGTCGCGTCTGGATCAGTGTGCCTAGCTGTTGTAAGTAAACGACCAGTGCATCGATTTCTTTCTTCCCAGCTACTGCGCTTGTCGCGCCTGCGATGTCGGCTTCTGTGTAGGGAACTCCGAGCTTTTTGAGGGTGTTCATTTTCACAGGGGTAAGTTCGCCGTTCAGATCATTTGCGAAGAGGTAAGGGTAAGCGGGCATATTGGACTCAGGAACTACATCTCTTGGGTTGTAGAGATGCGCGCGATGCCAGGCATCGGAGTAGCGCTGTCCAACGCGTGCCAAATCGGGCCCTGTACGCTTTGAGCCAAAGAGGAAGGGGTGATCGTAAACCGACTCCCCGGCTACCGAGTAGTGGCCATAACGCTCCGTTTCTGCACGCAAAGGACGGATCATCTGCGAGTGACAGTTATTACATCCCTCGCGTATATAGATGTCCCGGCCCTCCAAAGCCATCGCTGTGTAGGGCTTCAGCCCGTCTACAGGTTCGGAGAGTTTTTTCGAAAATATCATGGGAACAAGCTCTACTAATGTTCCAAAGCTAATCGCTACGATGACCAGTACGATGAGCAGTGGAACACTTTTTTCAATTTTCTCGTGAGATGACATGGGGTTCGCTCCTTATGCCGCGGCGGCTGCAGGCGCCGCTACAGGCGCATCTTTGCGAATTGTCATATAGACGTTATAGGCCATGATGAGCATGCCTCCCAGGAAGATTGCACCACCCAGAACTCTCACAATCCAGCCTGGATAACTGGCGACTACGGACTCGACAAAAGCGTAGGTGAGCGTTCCGTCCTGGTTATAGGCACGCCACATAAGACCCTGCATGATGCCATTGACCCACAGTGCTGCGATGTAGAGGACGGTCCCAATGGTGGACATCCAAAAGTGCACGTTGATCAGGTTGGTGCTGTACATGTCCTCTTTGCCGTAAAGCTTGGGAATCAAGTGATAAAGGCAGCCAATGGAGATCATCGCAACCCAGCCCAGGGCGCCGGAGTGAACGTGACCGATGGTCCAGTCGGTGTAGTGCGACAGAGAATTAACGGTCTTGATGGACATCATGGGACCTTCGAAGGTCGACATACCGTAGAAGGAGAGGCTTACGACCATGAATCGTAGAATGGGGTCGTGGCGCAACTTATGCCAGGCCCCGGACAGAGTCATGATGCCGTTGATCATGCCGCCCCAGGAAGGAGCAAGCAGGATCAGGCTCATGACCATGCCGAGGCTCTGCGCCCAATCCGGCAGGGTTGTGTAGTGGAGATGGTGAGGTCCCGCCCAGATATAGACAGATACCAATGCCCAGAAGTGCACGATGGAAAGTCGGTAAGAGTAAACGGGGCGCTCAGCTTGCTTCGGCACAAAGTAGTACATCATGCCGAGGAAACCTGCGGTGAGGAAAAAGCCAACGGCATTGTGGCCGTACCACCACTGCACCATAGCGTCCACCGTACCCGCATAGGCTGAATACGACTTGAGTGTTGCGCCCACGGGGAGGGCAGCGCTATTGAGCAGATGCAACACCGCGACGGTGACGATAAACGCGCCAAAGAACCAGTTTGCTACGTAGATATGACTGGTTTTACGCTTTACCAGCGTGCCAAAGAACACTACCGCATAAGACACCCAAACAACGGTAATGAGGATGTCGATCGGCCACTCGAGTTCGGCATATTCCTTGCCACTGGTAAAGCCAAGCGGCAGTGTTATGGCTGCGCAGAGAATCACCAGCTGCCAGCCCCAGAATGTAAATGCGGCGAGTTTATCGGATATGAGTCGAGCCTGAGTTGTTCGTTGAACCACGTAGTAGGACGTGGCAAACAGCGCACAGCCGCCAAAGGCAAAAATCACTGCGTTAGTGTGCAGGGGGCGTAAACGTCCAAAGCTGGTCCAGGGTAAGCCAAGGTTTAGTGCTGGCCAGACCATTTCTGCGGCGATGTAAACGCCTACAAACATACCCACGATGCCCCAGACCACGGTCATGATCGCGAATTGTCGTACAACTTTGTAGTTGTAGACAGGGTGTTCCAGTGCTGCGTTCAGTTCGCTCATGCTTGTTACCTGTAGTCCCTGTTAGGCCCTGTGAATCTTTGATAGACGAGGCTATCGCAGTGGTGTCGTATTGGTTTTTCGCACGTCTTCTGCAACGCGCGTAAATTTATTCGTCTCTAATTAATAGCGGTTTTTCTTGGCTGTCGGTACCCTTAGCCGTCAATAAAGGCTGGAGCGGCGCCAAAGTCCCAGGCCAGAATTGAAACGACCATGATCGAGACCAGCAACACAAGCCCAATGGCTAAAATGGCGCTGGAAAACAGGAACCCGCGCTCCTCAGGAATCTTCATCACGATGGGGATACCAAGGTACATGAGATACACAGCCCAGCTAACGGCAACAACGCCGATGAGTAAGTCCACCCAAAGCAAGGGATAAAAACCTACGAGACCCGCAATAAAAAGAGGCGTGGCGGTCAGACCTGCGATCATAATCCCTTTGGCAATGGTGGAGTTCTCGGCACCATAGGTGCTGGACATCCAATGTATGGCGTAACCAATCGCTGCGACGCTGGCCACCATTACGCAATAGAACAGGATGTTGACCTGCATAGCGCTATCGTCGGTTAGTTTTATGACTTGCTCGTAGCTGCCCACGGTCCAGCCCACATGGCTGGTACCCCAATACCAGGCGATGGCAGGGAGCAAGGCGAAAACGAAAGGATAGATAACCAGCAGATTTTGCGAGCTTTCGGGTAGATCAGCGATGCTTTGCCATTGCTGTCTTGGTTTGAACAGCAGTCCAAAAGTGTGCTGGATCATTGTTTTTTTATCCCCTGGTGAACCCTGTGACAGGCGGCATTCTAATTGAGTTGCCGCAGTATTCTTTGACTTACATCAATAAGCAACGCAAGCGCCCTAATTGAGGCTTGCGTGCGGACCGTGAGGCCTAGCGTGCGTCTGCGACTTTACGTAGGGCTTCAATGTCGAGAATTTGTATTTCTTTATTCTCCACATCCAAAACCTTGAGTTTTTGTAATCGGCTGAAGACGCGGCTGACCGTCTCGACGGTGAGGCCGAGGTAATTCCCGATATCAACACGCGACATACTGAGTCTGAACTGAGTCGCACTCAGTTGTCTGCGCGCGTTTCGTGTGGAAACGCTAAGGAGTAGGGCGGCCACGCGCTCGTCGGCGGAGCTTTTGGATAGAAGGGTGATCAGCTGTTGGTCTTCGGTAATCTCACGGCTCATGAGTTGAAAGAAGTGCCGCTGCAGATGCGGCATTACTGCACTGAGTTTTTCCAAAGAGCTGAAGGGGATTTCACACACTGATGCTGTTTCCAGCGCTTTTGCCGAGGAGGCATGAGAATTATTGCTGATACCGTCCATGCCAAGGATTTCGCCCGGAAAATAAAAGCCAGTAACTTGCTCGCGACCATCGTCGGTGGTGCGGTAAGCCTTGATGGTGCCGGCTCGCACGGCATATACGGACTGGAAATCATCGCTTTCGCGGTAAAGATGCTGACCTTTTTGTAAGGGTTTGCTGCGCTGGACGATTCGATCGAGTTCATCGATCTCTGTTGCTTCCAGAGAAAAGGGCAGACAGATAGCGCTAAGTCGGCAGTTGCTGCAGTTGACCTGAAAGTCGTGGGTGCAGGGCGTCGGTGACGAATTATCAACACCCGCATTAACTTCAACACCTACATCTATAAGTCGCGTATTCACTGCTGTGATCATCCCCATACCGGCTGTGTCACAAGTTATCGAGCTGCGTGAAAAGTGTCAACTACGCTTTACTTTGATGGGTGAATTAAACTGTGGCAGAGAACCTTGTTTTGCCGCTTTCAGTGTGGTGCTCGAGGTGCTCATCGAAGGGCATACAAAGGTTGCGAAGGAAAGGTCTTCCGGCGGAGGTCACCGACAAACGTTGTCCATCCCACTCTATAAGCCGGTCCTCAAAAGCTGATTCAAGCCCGCTAAGTGCCTGATTAAAATGTGTGTGAAAGTCGATGCCAAATTCTCGCTCGACCTCGGCAATATCCAGACTCAGGTCGCAAATTAGTGACATTATTACCCGCCGCCGCAGCTTGTCTTCGCTGTTAATCAGATACCCTTTGGCAATGGGAAGTTCGCCAGCCTCCAGCAGCTCATAATACTTGGGCAGTTCGCGGGCGTTTTGTAGATAGAAGTCACCCATTTGGCTGATTGACGATACCCCCAGTCCCAACAGGTCGTCTGCCAATTGCAGTGAGTAACCTTGGAAGTTGCGTTGCAGGCGTGTTTCTTCCTGTGCTTTTGCCAGGTCATCATCCGGCAACACGTAGTGATCCATGCCAATGTACCTATATCCAGCGTCCTGTAAGGTCGCGCTGATCATTTGCGCAAGAAGCAGTTTCTCTTCGGGTTCCGGCAGATTGTGACGATCTATGGAGCGTTGAGGTAAGAATCGTTCCGGGAGATGTGCATAGTTGTAACAGGCTATGCGGTCCGGACGCAGGCTGATCACCTTGCGCAGGGTCTCGTCCATGCTGAGGTGGTCCTGGTAGGGGAGGCCGTAGATCAGATCAAAGCTCAGTGACCGAAACCCGTGGGCACGCACAGCTGAGACGATATCTGCCACTTGAGCATAGGGCTGAATCCGATTCACGGCCTTCTGCACAGCTGGATCAAAGTCCTGTACGCCAAGGCTTATACGATTGAATCCAACGCCTTTTAGCAGCGCAATGGTGGCGGGAGAAACGGTCCTTGGATCTATCTCGATGGAGTACTCGCGATAGCCTTTGTCTAACAGGCGAAAGCGACTCGCAAGATTGTGCATGAGCTCAGTGACTTCACCATCATTAAGGTAGGTGGGAGTGCCTCCGCCCCAATGCATTTGCGTCACGGGGCGGTCTTTGCCCACGAGCTGACTTTGCATATCCAGCTCTTTCGTCAACTCTTTAATGTAATGTGCAGCAAGACCTTGTTTGCGAGACACCACTTTGTTGCAGCCACAGTAGTAACAAATGTCATGGCAGAACGGCAGGTGGACGTAAAGTGACAGGGGGTCCGCATGACTGTCTTTGTAGCTTTGCCAGTTTTTGTAACGGCTTAGGTCGAAGTCTTGTGAAAACTGCGGTGCGGTCGGGTAGGACGTATAGCGCGGGCCGCTGGTTGCATATTTACGAGCCATCTCCATGCCGGCCTCCCATTCTCTGGGTAGTCGGCGTGTTTGTGCACCATTGGATCCTATGATTTGATTCATTGTCTGCGCTACGCCAGTTACCATTCCAAAAAAAGGCAGGCTAGCAGGAGATGCTGGCGTTGATCTTGATCCACATCAACACCGGTGGGTAGAGACAGCGAGAGCTTAGGTTTCCAGATTAGCCAGTTCGTCGGTCACTTCATGAAGTTCACGGGGCATACCTATGCCCCAGCCCTGGAGGTAGTCGATGCCAATCTCACGCAGGGCGGGAACTATTTCCATGTTCTCGACGCATTCGGCAACGGTTTTTTGTCCCAGAAAATGCGCCAAATCATTAATGGATTTGGTCATCGCATAATCCGTGCTGCTCTTATGAATATCTGTAATGAACGTGCCGTCGATTTTTACATAGTCAACAGGGAGCTCTTTGAGGTACTTGTGGCTGGCAAGACCTGTGCCGAAATCATCCAAAGAGAACTTACAGCCAATATTCTTCAGCGTGCGAACAAAATCGGCGGCCCTGGGTAAGTTGTCGATAGCCCCGGTCTCGGTGATCTCAAAGCATAATTTGCTGGTGCCAACGCCGTATTCCGAAATTTGCTCCAAAACATAGTCAAGAAAGTCGTTATCGGTAATGCTCGTACCAGACAGGTTGATGGAAAGTTCCGGCACCTCTTTTTGGGTATCCATCAGTTGTGATATCCACGCGAAGGTCTCTTTTAGTACCCAGCGATCTACTAAGGTAACGTAACCGAAACGCTCTGCGGACATAATGAAATCCTGCGGCGATTGTAGCTCTCCGTTGTCATCACGCAGCGATAACAGTACTTCGTAGTGATGCTTTGCGCCTTCGCGCCCATCCACGGCACTTTGCACAATAGGTTGCGCACGAAGTACGAGGCTGTCGGTGGACATGGCATCATCAAGCTGTTTACGCGAGCTGGCGCGCTCGAGTTTGTAGTTCATTACCTCTTCTTGGTCGATATCAAACACCACGACCTGGTCCTTACCTTGAGTTTTAGCGAGGGTCAGCGCCTGTCGTGCTTGCTCCGTAATAGACGCTGCACTTGCACTGGTTTGCAGCACACTGGCGATGCCTATGGACACCGTGAAGGAGATCATCTCACCGTTAATGGTCAGGCTGCTTGAAGCAATGTCCGTGCGAATCTTGTCGGCAATACGCCGGGCCTCTTCGGTGTCCCGGTAAGTGAGGAGAATACCGAACTCATCGCCTTCCATTCGCGCGGTGAGTGCTCGGCGATCATTGATCTGCGCAAGTAATCGCCCGAATTCGCTGAGAACCTGGTCACCGCTGGTGTCGTCAAACACATCGTTAACCAGTGCAAAGTTGTCGATATCCAGTAGCAGGAATGCGTGCTCGCTGCCCTTTGCCTGAGCGTGTCTGAGGGTGCGTTGGAGTTGATAAAGCAGCGATTCTCCATTAATCAGTTGTGTGATGCTGTCGCGGTTTCTGTCAAAGCTCAGTGTTTTCTGTGCCTGCTCCAAAGTCCCGAACATACTCTGGTCAAGGACTGACATTTCGTCCACGGGGGTGGGCATCTGCGCTCCGCGACTGAGCTGCCGCGCCAGTTGAATAGCGCTCATTTCGGCAATTTTTTGACCCCGCTCGTTGACGAAGGCAAATTGATCGCGATCCTCGCTTACCCATACGAGACGCATTTTTCTTTGTCGCCCGTCTGCGCCGCGGTAGCGAAGCTTTGCGCCAGGCTCCAGTGCTTCGACGCGATGAAGCCAGCGACGCAGGCGCGGTAGCTGTTCTACGCGTTGCGAATCGAGAGGCCTGTGCACAGGGGTCTTCGGACTGTAGCTTGTTGTGTCAACAGGCGCTTTGCCCGTAATCACCGCGTTTATTTTGCGCAGGGCATTCTCGTGCGCTACCGAGCCCGGGTTGGAGCTATTGAGTCGTCGGTTAAGCGCCTCAAGTCGGCGCTGTACTTCGCGAACTTCCGGCTCAGGGACACCACCTTCGCTGGACTCGCGAAAATCCTCCACCAGAGTGCGAAGGAGGGCTTCTTCCTCCTGCCAGGCGATACTGTCCTCGCCGTCACGCAGTGCGATTTGTACCAGTGCTGAGCGCCAGCCACCGTCGAGCAGGTCAAGGAGTGGGCGCGGTGCGTGCTCGGTATCCAGATTTCGCTCTAGCAGACGCTCGACGCTTCGTTGAGCACTGTTGAGCCTTTCCTGGCCCTGTAGCCCGCTGATGACCCGCTCAATGTTTCGATCCAGCGACCGATTCTGTTGCGACAGCAAGGTATCCAGCTCGCCCTGGGCGTCGGCAAACACTGCACTGTCATCGCTGTAATTTTCAGCTACGCGCTCGACTATGGCAGCGACTTTCTTTTGCAGCGACCGATTTAAAGTGTGGTCCGCGCTAGCCAGTTTGGAAATCTTGTCCAGTAGCTTGTGTGCAGGATGTTCCGGCTGGGCAAAAAAGCGCGGTTCCTGCAGCGATAAACGAGCTAGAGGAACCCGCAGTCGCGCCAGGCTCGGTGCCATATCATCGCTGACTTCAAAATTGCGGCTCAGGGTTTGAAAAACCGTATCAACAAAACTCAGCCTGTTGGCACCGTCTCTCTCCAGCTGAGAGTTGTCGGCCAGGCCACCGAGGTCTTTTACCAGACTTTCCAGCGGCTGCAGGTTTTCCAGGGAGGTACTTTGCGGCTGGGAAGCCTGCAGTGCGAGCAACGCGTTCAGTAGTTGAGTTTGGTCTACGGTAGCTGCCGGGGCTATGGCGCCACTGGCTTCTGCTGTTCCCCGTGCCTGGGCTGGCGCCTGGCCATCGCTAATGAGCTGTCCCGCAGCGGACTGGACGCCATCGTCTGACAATCGTTCGCGAGTAGTATCCAGAGCGCTGATAACTGCGTCATACATCGCATCATGTTTGCTGCCAATACCCTTGGGTGCGGGTCGACCATCCCCGGATCCGCTGGCTGCGTGATTGGCAGTTGCGTTGCCAGAGTCAGCTTGTCCCGTAGCGCGGTCGCTTTCACCCCGCGTCTCCGGCTGTGTACTGTTGGATATGCTTCCCACGGGTGAGCTTTGCGTGGGCGGGCTATCTGTGTTTTTCGGTGCTCCTGCCTCTGATCCCGGGCGCGTTCGCACGGTGGATTTGATGATGCGCTTTTCTACCGGATTCAAGAGAGAGCCATTCTCGCGAATATCTTCTTCCAGTCCCGGCTCGACGCCAGCGGCAATAAACACGGCGTTGAGTGCCGGATACAGTTTCTCTAACTGCGGGGCGTAAGCCTCGTAAAACATGGCTAGAGCGTCTTGGACTACCACCGGACTATCGCTAATGGCCTCAAAGGCATCCATAAACGCCTGTAAAACATAGGCTGGGTGGAAGGGCGTTCGTGCTCGTCGAGGTTCCCGGTCAGCGACCAGTGCTGTGCGGATGGTCAGGCTCTCGAGCTCGACCCGGTGCTTCTCGATAAGATTGTTGACTATTTTGTCTACGGCCAGTTTCTGGTCCATCTCATCCAGGGCGACGAGATCGAGGTTTCTGGCCGAAGCCGCCTCCAGGTCAGCGAAGGTTTGGCCATCACTTTCTTTTTCAAGCGTTTCGACGCTCGATGCGAGTCCTTTCGAAAAGTCCTCAAGAAAATCTTCATTATTGCGTTTAAGAACGTTTAACGCGTCGTAGTGGGCGTGTTGTCCGGAAATGCCGTAGCGCGATGACGTTGAGAGATCGAACAGGCGATCGCCAAGCTCTACCAGGAATCGCCGCATCTCTTTATTGAGCTGTTCGTGGCCAAGAGTGAGCATCTCCCCGATGAGTCTCTCAGCCTCTTCGGGTCCGGGTAGCCAGAGTATGGAGTCAGGGTCCATGACCTCTAAGACCAGATCCGGCAAATCCTCATCCGGTGCGATGAGTACTTCTCGAGAATTCACTGTCTCGATGCTCCCGGAGATGCTGATGTGTGCCTCTTCGTCATCAGGAAGTCCGGCAATAACCAGATGAACAGGCAAGCCCTCCGGAGGAAGAGGCGAGATTGACTGTTTGGGCTTTAAAAGCAGTGAGCCGGCGTCGGTAATTTCTGCAACACCAGCAAAACGAAGGCCATCGGGCAACCGAAGATAAGCGGGTAACGCAAGCCTGTTATTGCTCATAAAGTTTGCAGTCTCTTTGCGTGACGCGCACGCACGGTTGCGTGGCAGCGTCGCTGTGGGTCAGAGTATACGGAAGAAGCCGTTCACTCTGAAGTACGGTGCGCGCTTTAAGGACAAGTTAATACTGGCGGCGCATTCGGGGGCGCTGTGAATTTTTACAAGGTGATCGGTATTAAGAAAACAATGGAAAATTTGCCTTTTCAAAATGAATGGACACCTTTGCTTAAAGCAGAGTTGGAGTCACCGCAGATGCAGGCCCTATTTGGGTTTTTAGAGAAGCGCAGAGCCAGTGGCGTAGAGGTCTATCCACCGTCTGACCAGGTGTTTGCGGCCTTTGCGCAGACGCCACCGCAGAACGTTCGTGTGGTGATTCTTGGGCAGGACCCTTACCACAACGTTGGTCAGGCCCATGGTCTATGTTTTTCGGTGAACTCCGGTACACCTGTCCCGCCATCTTTGGCAAATATTTTTCGCGAGTTGCGTGATGATTTGGGTATCGGTATGCCCAGCCATGGAAACCTTGGTGCCTGGGCTAATCAGGGAGTGTTGCTGTTAAACACCGTGCTAACGGTCGAGAAAAATCACGCCGGGTCGCACCAGGGTAAAGGCTGGGAGCAGTTCACTGACCGCGTGATTCGTCTGCTGTCTGATGGAGATCGGCCGCTGGTGTTCATGCTTTGGGGTGCGCAGGCCCAAAAAAAAGGTCAGTCCATTGATCGTAGTAAGCACTGTGTGCTGACAAGTTCGCATCCATCGCCTCTGAGTGCTTACCGTGGTTTTCTGGGCTGTCGACACTTCTCAAAGGCTAACGATTTTCTGAAGTCGCAGGGTGTCGCGCCCATTGACTGGTCTTTGCCGGAGTTGCCAAAGCCTTAGACATGACGATTTATTGATTGTGTGTGGCTTCGTGGGCAAGCGGTCTGAGTTGCTCGCCGTTTGTGAGCAACAAAACCGTGTTTAGGTATTCGCTCTGAACTTCCGCTGCCAGCACGGTGGGGGCGTCGGCTGCGCTTTCGGCACGAAGACAACGTCCGACAGTGATGCCCTCGGGAGTTAGCAAAGGCGTATCTCGGGCGATGGCGGGGGTGTCCAGGTCGTGCGCTGCCTGCAGCACCTGAAGGCGTCGCTTACTGTGGCCCTTATAATGCAGTCGCGCGACTATCTCCTGCCCGGTGTAGCAGCCCTTGTCAAAGGCCACGAGTCCCGTAAGGTCATAGTTCAAGGCTTGAGGAGTGAAGGCCCCAAGATCTTCAAGTTCTAAAGCGTAATGACCGTTGCGTAGCGTTTCCATTGCCCAGCGAGGCTCGGCATCAAGCGTTTGACGGGCAACGCGGCCGGCTAAATCGATAGGTTTGTGCGGGTCAATGCTCAGAACCTCACCGAAAGCCGATCCCCGGCGCAGCGTGAGGATTCCATCGCAAAGTGTTGTGGCCATGCTACCCGCAGCGCGCGGCTCATAGTCTGAAATCTCCCCGGATTCACGTGTGCCAATTATTGCGTCCTCGCGTGAATCCAAATCCACGCTGATTCGAGAAAACTGCGCATAACGTCGCAGAGTGTCGGCAACGTTCGAAGCCAGGGACTGTCGAAGCCGCAGCACAATGTGTGAATCGCTCAGCTGCAAAACCAGGATGTCACTGAGGACGCGTCCTTTGACGTTACATAGCGCTCCCATAACGGCATTGCCAACGGAAAGCTTTCGCGTGTCGCAGGTCAACTGCCCTTGGAGAAATTCAGGAATTTTGTTCCCGCGAAGATGAATCATCGCTTCACTGGGTAAAAAACAGGCAAAACCGCTCACGGTTACTCCTTGTCGCTCATTGAGCTTGCTGTGATTTGTGCAAAGGGAAGATGATAACCCGGAGACCGACTCGGCTATACTCCCGCGATCAATCGAACTGAGGTCTCGCATGGACGAAGAACACAAGCGCATGCGCTGGGCAAGTCGCCGCGGCATGCTTGAGCTTGACCTGATTCTTGAGCCGTTTGTGCGTTTGCACTACGCGCACTTAGATGATGAAGGTCGAAAGCGCTACCGGGAGTTAATGACTTGCCAGGATCAGGAACTCTTTGATTGGTTTTTGCGTAAGCAGGTGCCGGATAACTCTGAGCACGAGTTTATGGTCAGGACTATTTTAAGTGCGCGACGAGCTGAGGATACGCCTCCGTAAATCGTCTCTGCTACGCAACATGGTTCGCGCATCCGCCGTGCTTTGCGCTGTGAATGTTGTAGCGAGTATTTACAGCTCAGATTGGCGATTGCTGTTTGCATCGCTGGGTTTGGCCCTGCTTTGTACGACGCTGAATCAAATGAATCCTTGCGGGGTCACATTGGCGTGCGAATCAATCCGCCATGCTTCTTCGCAATGGCATTTTAAAGCCCGGGGCGCCTCGGAGTTTCTGCCCTGCAAACTGCAATCCACGGGGAGGCTCGCCAGCGTCCTGTGGCTGCATTGCGTGCTCCAAAAACCCTCGACGGAAGCCGCTGCGCCCGCCAAGACCTTGTTGATTTTTTATGACGCTATGTCTGAGGAGCAGTGGCGCTTATTTCGTCGCCAGATACGCCTGCAATTGCATGCTGCCCGGGACTAGTGCCAATAGTTGCCGGGGATCAATATCGTGTCCACGGGATCGGGGTTTAGCTCAGGGTAGTCAAGTGTGTAATGCAGCCCGCGGCTTTCTCGTCGTTCTATGGCGCAGCGAATCATGAGTTCCGCCACCATGGCCAGATTACGCAGCTCCAACAAATCATTAGTCACTTTATAGTTGCTGTAATACTCGTTGATCTCTGCCTGCAGCAGGTCAGCGCGCCGCAGTGCGCGCTGCAGTCGTTTGTCAGTGCGTACGATCCCCACGTAGTCCCACATGAACCGGCGTAGCTCGTGCCAGTTGTGCGAGATTACAACGTCCTCATCCGAGTTCGTTACCTGGCTTTCGTCCCAGGGCGGTGGGCTTTTTGCATTGCTGCTGCTCAGATCCTGTTCGCTGATGTGTCGCGCTGCAGCCTGGGCGTACACCAGGCATTCGAGAAGAGAGTTGCTGGCCATTCGGTTGGCTCCGTGAAGCCCGGTAAATGAGCACTCGCCTATGGCGTACAGTCCCTCTACATCGCTGCGGCCATGACTGTCTACCATGATACCCCCGCAGGTGTAATGCGCCGCAGGTACAACGGGTATGCGGTCCTGCGTAATGTCTATGCCGAACTCAAGGCAGCGCTCGTAAATAGTGGGGAAGTGCTGGCGCACAAAACCCGGGTCGCGGTGGGAAATATCCAGATACACGCAGTCGGCGCCCAATCGCTTCATTTCATGGTCTATGGCTCTAGCGACGATATCTCGAGGTGCGAGTTCGGCGCGCTCATCGAAGCGCGGCATAAACCTCTCACCGTTTGGCAGCAGCAGGTGGGCACCTTCGCCTCGCAGGGCTTCGGTAATAAGAAATGATTTTGCTTCCGGGTGATAAAGGCAGGTGGGATGGAACTGGTTAAACTCAAGATTGGCAACGCGACACCCGGCGCGCCAGGCTATTGCGATGCCATCTCCGCTAGCACCATCCGGATTGCTGGTGTAAAGATAGACTTTGCTTGCTCCACCACTGGCGAGTACCACAGCGCCGGCCTCAAAGAGATCCACACGGTCTTTCTGTTCGTCCAGTACGTAAATACCTTTGCAGCGGCCGTCATTGACCACGAGGTCGACGGCAATGCGTCCCGGAAGCAAGTCGATGTTATCTGCCTGGCGGGCACGCTGTTCAAGGACCTCGCCAATGGCGCCGCCGGTGCGATCGGCCGCATGCACAATACGCCGGTGGCTGTGTCCCCCCTCCTGAGCAAGGTGATACTCCGGTGACTGAGTCTGATCTATATCCTCCCGAAGGTCGAAGTCGACGCCAAGAGACGCAAGCCAGTCGACGGTCTCCCTGCTGTGAGAAACCGTAAGCTCTACCGCGTCGCGGTGGCATAGACCCGCGCCAGCGCGAAGGGTGTCCTCCACATGGGCGTCTACACTGTCCCGGGCGTGCAGGACGGCGGCCATTCCGCCCTGAGCCCAATAGGTCGAGCTCTGTTTGACGTCCCCTTTGGAGAGAACGGCAATGCGATAGTGTGCTGGAAGTCGTAAAGCGAGCGCCAAACCTGCGGCGCCTCGACCGATGATTACAACATCGTGGCGATAATGCGTGCTCATTTGCCGCCAAGAGTCCTTATAAAGAAAGCTGAATGACAGGTATCATGCCTGTTTTATTCCAGTATCGGTACAGTGATTCCCCTGTGTGGCTGGTCTTGCCTCAGAAGGTAAATAAGTCACAGGGAACTGTAGGGATTTACGGGTGTCCATAATTGCAGGTGGGGCAGCATGCGGTTGCTGACGCCGTGCATCAAGGAGGAGTGCGACGTTTGACCGCTTCGGTCACAGATAAACAGTTGGTTGTGCGGGTTCAAAAAGGCGATAAAAGCGCCTTTGATCTGCTGGTTATCAAATACCAGCAGAAGATTATGAGCCTCATCAGCCGCTACGTGCGTGACGCAGACGAGGTGCAGGACGTGGCCCAGGAAGCGTTTATCAAAGCGTATCGAGCGCTACCCGGATTTCGGGGGGACAGCGCTTTTTATACTTGGCTATATCGCATTGCGATCAATACGGCCAAGAATCACCTTGTTTCGCGTTCTCGTAGGCCGCCGGGCTCGGATGTCGATGTTGACGATGCTCAATATCTGGAGGCGGGTGACGCTTTACGCGATCGCGAGACGCCCGAGAACGCTTTGTTTGGTGAGGAGTTGAGAGCCAGAGTCAACGAAGCGCTGGACGCGCTGCCAGATGATTTGCGTACTGCGGTAACTTTGCGGGAATTTGACGGTCTCAGTTATGAGGAAATCGCGGAAGTCATGGAGTGTCCGGTAGGCACGGTGCGTTCAAGGATTTTTCGCGCCCGGGAAGCGATTGACAAAATTGTGCAGCAGCAAATGGATGGCTTGTAGCCGGGTGTTTTTGGTAGCGGTATCACAAAAGTAAGGCAAGAATTGTAATGAGTCGTGGAGATATACAGTATGCGTAATGCCCAGAGCATTGGTCCGGGAGCAACACCAGAGGAGACTTTGTCGGCGCTGGCCGATAATGAAGCTCAGGAACTGGAGCTTCGGCGAGTTCTGCGCGAGTTGGACGGTGCTCCCGAATTGCGCGATCACTGGTATCGTTTACATGCAGCTCGCGCGGTGATGCATGGTGAGACGGTGCGGCCGTCGTCAGGTTTCGCGGTATCAGTGCGAGCAGCGATAGATGCTGAGCCTGCGCTGCGACAAAGTAATGCAGGAAACCTCAGACGTGCCCTGGGCAGCTTTGCGGTAGCGGCATCTGTGGCGGCAGTGGTTGTATTAGGCGGTCAGCAACTGGCAGTGACATCGGCTGGAGGCGGCGCGGATCTTGTGGCTCGGGTGGCCCCGTTGCCTGTGGGGGTGGTCAATACAGCGGGTGCGGTGCCGGTCCAAGCGAGCTTTGGAACGCGCGCGCTGCCCACGCTTCAGCCAGCTGATCGCACGGCCTATCGAGAGCTCGCCAGGCAAAGGCTCCGTCGCTACAGTCAGGAACACGCCGAACATGCGTCACTCAATACACCGCAGGGGATGTTGCCTTTTGCCCGTGTTCCGGTGATCGAGCAGTAGGTGTCTATGAATTCAGAGAAGCAGAGCAGGGCTGCGTTCGTGCGTGCCTTGCTGCCTGGTTTGCTGGTTTTGATGTTGCCGATGATGGCGTGGGCACAGCAGCAATGCGAAGCGCTGGATCCTGCAGTGGCTCAATTGCTGCAAGCTATGTCGAGCAATGCGCAGCAGGTAAGTTACAGCGGTGTGGTGACCTTGCAGCGCGGCAGTGATATGCAAATCATGGAGCTGTCGCACAGCGTCTCTGATGGTCAGGCCACCGAAGAATTGGCGCGTCTGACGGGGCAGGATGCGCGAGTCGAGAGATCGGGCCACCCCACCGGCTGCATGCACCCGGGGCATCAACTGCTCCGTGCGGCAGACGTGCTCGGGGGGACATTTTGCGGACTGGCATCGGTCTATAAGTTTCGGGTGCAACCAGGCGATCGCATTGCTGGCCGAGAGTCCCTCCGGCTGCGAGTGGAGCCACGCGACATGTATCGCTTTGGCCATGTCCTTGAGCTGGATCAGGATACGGCGCTGATACTGAAGTCATCGACCCTGGCAGCGGATCAACGTGTTCTTGAGCAGTTTCAGTTCGCGAGTCTCTCTATGAGTCCGGGCGAGCCCAAGGAAGCCGTGGTAGCTCACGAGGCGAGTCACCCCCATCCACACGAATCTGAACATTTGAGGGCAGGTATCACCTGGGAGCTGGCCTGGCTACCGGATGGCTTCATGGCCACAGATGCCGCGCCCATGGAATCCCAACGAAAGAGCTATACCGATGGCTTGGCGTCGTTCTCGGTTTTCCTCGAGCCTCTGGGCGTGGCTATCAAGCCCGGAGAGGGTGTCGAGCGTCAGGGAAGCACCGTGGCCTACACCAGGGGAGTCTTGCTCCAGCGTAGACCTGTACTGATAACGGTACTTGGGGAGATCCCTACAAACACGGCTCGTATGCTGGCTGATTCTGTGAGGTTGCGCTGATGCCGGTCACTGTGATGGTGGTTTATGCTCACTGAGACCGCTCGTGTTGTCGCTCTGGAGGGGGACTCCGTTTGGGTTGAGACCCTGAGACAGTCCAGCTGTGGTGCCTGCGCGGCTCGCTCTGGCTGTGGTCACGGTATGATTAACAGCGCCAAGGCCGGCGTTTCTCAGGGCTTGATAAAGGCGCTGTTACCGCTGGATAGCGGCCTGACAGTGAGTCTTCACGACACCGTGGAGATCGCTATACCCGAACGTGGTTTTTTGCGGGCGGCGTGGATGCTCTATGCCATGCCGTTACTGATGACGGTCCTGGCTGCGGTAGTGGCTGATCAGTTATTTTCATCGGCTGCGCTATCGCAGGCAGCTGCTGATCTGCGAGTCACCCTGGCTGCAATAGCCGGCTTGGCGGGGGGCTTACTGATACTGCGGGCCGTGAGTCGCCGGATGAGCCATGATCCCGATATTCAGCCGAGAGTGACCGGGGTCAGCTGATCCAAAACGGCACTGTGCGCGAATCTTTGATGCAAACCTATTTCTAGACCGACCATGATCCTGGAGAGACCCATGAGACATCTTATTGGAGGCCTGAGGGCAACACTGCTGAGCACTGTAGCCTTGGCTTTGCTGCTGTCGGCCTCGTTTAGCCGCGCGGTGGAATTGCCCGATTTTACGAAAATTGTGGCGCAGCAATCACCCGCAGTGGTCAAAATTATCGTTGAGGCGAGCGCGTCCGGCGGTGGTCAAAATATCAATGAAGAAGAAATCCCCGAATTTCTCCGGCGTTATTTCCAGATGCCTGATCCTCCTCAGGGCCCCCAGGGTCCTCAGGAGCGCATGGCCACCGGATCAGGCTTTATTATTTCGGACGATGGATATGTGGTGACCAATCACCATGTTGTAGAAGATGCGGATGTTGTGACAGTAAGGCTTTCCGATCGACGTGAGTACGAGGCGGAAATAGTGGGACTCGACCCACGCTCGGATCTTGCTTTGCTGCGTATTGAGGCTGAAAAGCTGCCGTTTTTAGTGCTCGGCGCGGACGACGGGCTGCAAGTAGGTGAGTGGGTGCTGGCCATCGGCTCTCCTTTTGGCCTGGATTACTCTGTGACGGCGGGCATCGTGAGCGCCAAAGGGCGCAGCCTCCCGACTCGCAGCCGTGAAAACTACGTGCCCTTCATACAAACCGATGTTGCTATTAACCCTGGTAATTCAGGTGGACCACTGTTTAACCTCAAAGGTGAGGTGGTAGGCGTGAACTCACAGATATTCACGACTCGCGCCGGCGGTTCTATTGGTTTGTCATTTGCCATTCCGGTTAACGTCGTGCGCAATGTGGTTACTCAGTTGAAAGAAGGTGGCACGGTAACTCGCGGTTGGCTGGGCGTTACGATTCAGAACGTGGACCGTAATCTTGGAGAGTCCTTTGGCCTTGATCGCCCTCGGGGCGCTCTAATATCGCAAATTGCCAGCGACGGGCCGGCGGCCAAGTCGGGACTTGAGCCTGGTGACATCATTATTGAATTTGACGGTGAAAGCATAGAAACGTCAGCTGATCTTCCTCACGTGGTGGGTCTCATAGCGCCGGGAACCGAGGTTGACGTGTTGATCGTCCGTAACCGGAAACAGAAAACGGTTGAGGTCGAGGTGGGCGGACTGGACGCTGATGATAGCGTCGATCAGGCCTATCGCGGTTCAGGTGAGGATTCTTTGCGCGGTGGACGCCTGGGAATTGTCGTTGAAGAAGCGCCGGAAGAGATGCTCAGTCGTTGGGATCTGGCCGGGGGCGTGGTTGTGCGCAGTGTGGAGCCTGAATCGCCGGCCGATGAAGCCGGTTTGATGCCCGGGGACGTCATTACCGCTGTAGGTTCCACGCCTGTGCGCTCCATGGACACCTTCAGGGAGATTGTAGAAGAGCTAGAGGATGGCGCGTCTGTCCCATTGCGGCTGATTCGCAGAGGCTCTCCTATGTTTATTGGCCTTCGTCTCAAAGAGTGATGCTCCGGCGGTGGCCGCTAAGGTCCCGATCGATCACTTGTGTTACTCGTGGCGAGCGGGGCCTCACTGAGCTACAATGCCGCGCTTTTTGCCGGGACCTCAATGGAGGTCCCGTTTCGCTTTTTTCTAGTGAGCATGCCCCTTGAGTGACCTCGATCACATCCGAAATTTTTCTATCATCGCCCACATCGATCATGGGAAGTCGACGCTGGCCGATCGCTTCATCCAGCACTGCGGTGGGCTAAGCTCCCGGGAGATGCAGGCCCAGGTCCTCGATTCTATGGATATCGAGCGAGAGCGCGGCATTACTATCAAGGCGCAAAGCGTAACTCTGGATTATCTCGCGGCCAACGGTGAGACCTACCAACTCAATTTTATTGATACGCCGGGACATGTGGACTTCTCTTATGAAGTGTCACGCTCCCTTGAGGCCTGTGAGGGCGCGCTGCTGGTCGTCGATGCCGGGCAGGGCGTTGAGGCTCAATCGGTGGCCAACTGCTACACCGCGCTGGAGTTGGGTCTTGAGGTTTTACCTATTCTCAACAAGATGGATTTGCCCCAGGCAGACCCGGATAAGGTTCGGGTAGAAATAGAAGAAATTATCGGTATCGATGCGACAGAGGCCTGTCTGGTTTCAGCCAAGTCGGGCTTGGGCATCGAAGATGCTCTTGAGTATCTCGTGAAGCATATTCCCCCTCCCGCGGGTGATCGTGAGGCGCCACTGCAGGCACTGATTATCGACAGCTGGTTCGATAACTATCTCGGTGTGGTGTCTTTGGTACGTGTTAAACAGGGTGTGCTGACCCGGCGAGACCGCATTATCACCAAGTCGACGGGTAAGCAGCATCAAGTCGATGGAGTAGGGATTTTTACCCCCAAGCGGGAAGCGCGTGAATGCCTGCAGGCCGGCGAAGTGGGCTATGTGGTTGCCGGTATCAAGGATATTCTTGGGGCACCGGTAGGCGATACCCTGGTTCACGCAAAAACACCGGATGTGCCGTCTTTGCCCGGCTTTAAAATGGTGAAGCCACAGGTGTATGCAGGTATTTTTACAGTGTCTACGGACGACTATGAAGATTTCCGCGATGCCTTGGCCAAGTTGACACTCAACGATGCGTCACTGTTTTACGAACCTGAGACATCCGACGCTCTAGGTTTTGGTTTTCGCTGTGGTTTCCTGGGCATGCTGCACATGGAGATCATCCAAGAACGTCTGGAGCGTGAGTACGATCTTGACCTGATAACTACGGCGCCAACGGTTGTGTACGAAGTCCTCACCAAACGCGGTGAAACCGTGCGCGTCGACAATCCCTCGGCGCTGCCGGATATGGGAGATGTTGATGAGATGCGTGAACCCATTGCGCGGTGCAATATTCTTGTTCCTCAGGACTATCTGGGCAACGTAATCACCCTGTGTGTAGAAAAGCGCGGCGTACAAGTCGATATGCAGTTTCTCGGATCACAGGTCTCGTTGACCTACGATATTCCCATGGCGGACGTGGTTCTGGATTTCTTCGACCGATTAAAGTCCGTCAGCCGTGGCTATGCCTCGCTGGATTACAGTTTTGATCGATTTGAGACCGCGACATTGGCACGGCTCGATGTGTTGATAAACGGGGACCGCGTTGATGCTCTGGCTTTGATTGTGCATCGTGATCAAGTGGAGTACCGCGGCCGTCAGCTGACGGAAAAGATGAAAGAGCTCATTCCGCGACAGATGTTTGATGTCGCTATTCAGGCCGCGGTGGGTGGTAAGGTCGTGGCAAGACAGACTGTCAAAGCGCTGCGTAAAAATGTGACGGCCAAGTGTTACGGCGGCGACGTGAGTCGTAAGCGTAAGCTCCTGGATAAACAAAAAGCCGGTAAAAAACGCATGAAGCAGGTTGGTAGCGTTGAGATTCCGCAATCAGCGTTCCTTGCGGTGCTCAAAGTAGATTAATGATGGGCCTTTCCAAAGTGAACAACAGGAGCGTTTATGTCGCTTGATTTTCCGCTGATCCTGGTGATTCTCGTGTTTGGGACAGGACTCATCTGGCTGGCAGATCGCTTGCTTTGGGCCCCGGGCCGACAGCGTAGCCTTGACGCTCTGTGCGCGCAGTATCCTCAATGGAGTCAGGATGGCTCGACGGATGCCAAGCGTTTTAGTGTGGCTGCAAAGACGCTTCCCCGGGAGTCAACGATCGTAGAGTATTCACGGTCTTTCTTTCCTGTGCTCGCCGTGGTGTTCGTTCTCCGGAGCTTTTTGGCAGAGCCCTTTCAGATTCCGTCGTCTTCTATGGTGCCCACGCTGGAGGTTGGAGACTACATACTGGTTAACAAGTTCGTTTACGGTATTCGACTTCCGGTTCTGAGAACCAAAGTACTGGCTATCAGTGAACCTAAGCGCGGCGATGTCATGGTGTTCTTCCCGCCGCACCTCAATAAGACTTATTACATCAAACGCGTTATCGGTTTGCCCGGTGATGTGGTGAGCTATCGTAGTAAGCGCCTTTACGTTAACGGAGAGCCGATTCCCTTTGAGCCTCTGGCGGTGGTGCCAGAGGGGCGGTCTCGCTATCAGATGGGGTTAGCGGAGCTTGGCGGCAAGAGTCACCTTCAGCAGATTAACCTTATGCGCCCCGGACGGGACTTCACGGTCACTGTAAAGCCCGGACACTACTTTATGATGGGCGATAATCGCGATAATAGTTCTGACAGCCGGGTTTGGGGGCAGGTGAGCGAGCGCGATATAGTAGGCAAAGCGTTCGCGATCTGGATGCATTGGGATTCCCTGTTTAGTATTCCAAGCTTTGATCGTGTGGGCGGTATCGAATAACTCCGCTAATGGCGGACAGTCACCAAGGGGGCGACTATGAAAACGCTAGGTAGACAGCAGGGTATGGGCATGCTGAGCATGCTGATTATCGCTACGATGGTGGGGTTTTTTGTTATGTCCGGTATTCGTATCGCACCGGGTTTGATTGAGTACCAGACTATCCGCGAACTGGTGATCGAAGCGGCAGAAGGATTCAACGACGATGAAGACACCATCGCCGATATTCGTCGCCATCTTGCGGGCAGTTTCAATATGAACCAGATACAAACCATTGGGCCCAGAGATGTGGAGATCACTCGCGAAGACGGCAAGGTGATGATTAACGCCAACTATGAAGATCGTATTCCATTGTTTTGGCGCTTAGATGCTGTGGTTAAGTACGACGACCTGGTGTTCATCGCCGGCGAGCGTTATTCCGACGAGTGATGGATACACAGCAATGGCTGCAGCGGCAGTTTGGCTGTCGGCTGCGCAATGGAACATTGCTGACCCAGGCGCTTTCTCATCGTAGTGTTGGCAGTCGTAATAACGAGCGTCTGGAGTTTCTGGGTGACTCGGTACTGGGTTACGTTGTCAGCGAAGAACTCTATAGTCGCTTTCCTGACGCCGATGAGGGGCAGTTGAGTCGCCTCCGCGTGTCCCTGGTAAAAGGTAGCGCTCTGGCGGCAGTTGCTCGGGAACTCGACTTGGGGGAGCAACTGCGTCTCGGTGCTGGAGAAGTTCACGGTGGTGGTCGCCGCCGTGACTCAATTCTTGCAGATACACTTGAAGCTCTTCTGGGAGCTATCGCGCTCGACCTGGGCATAGACGCCTGTCGACTGGCGATCGGTAAAGTGTTTCAAAGCCGCTTTGATGGCCTGAAGCTAGAGCAAGCGCGCAAGGATCCCAAAACCCGCCTGCAGGAGTATTTGCAGGGTCGAGGACGGCCCTTGCCCGACTATGTGCTGCGCGAGGCCGCCGGCGAAGATCATGCGCGAATATTTACAGTTGCCTGTGAATTGTCAGATGGCGACGAAGTGGCAGAGGGCGTTGGCGAAAGCCGTCGCGCTGCGGAACAGGCTGCAGCGACAGCGGTATTGATCCAATTGGGGGAATCATGAGCGAAGAAACGCGCTGCGGCTACGTGGCGATTGTAGGTCGGCCCAATGTCGGTAAATCTACGTTGTTAAATCATCTGCTGGGACAAAAACTATCCATTACCTCGCGTAAACCCCAAACCACCCGTCATCAGGTTCTTGGCATCAAGACAACAGAAACGGCCCAGATGTTGTTTGTCGACACGCCGGGTATTCATGGTGGTGAGGACCGGGCCTTAAATCGCTTTATGAATCGTACCGCGAGTGCCGCATTGGCCGCGGTGGATATCGTTGTGATGGTGGTGGATCGAGGCGAGTGGCGAGATGACGACGAGCGGGTGCTGCGAAGCTGTGTGGCGAGTAATGCACCGGTGCTGCTTGTGATCAATAAAGTTGACCTTGAAGACAATCCCAATGCCATTCTCCCCAGTCTGCAGTCGTTGGCTGATCGAGCGGATTTTGCCGCTCTGATTCCACTGTCAGCATTGCGCGGACGAAATCTCGACGTACTGGAAACCGAAATTGTGCAACGGCTGCCGAGCGCTCCCTTTCTGTTTGAAGAAGATGAAATAACAGATCGTAGTACACGCTTTTTGGTTGCAGAAATTGTACGAGAGAAAATCACCAGACAACTTGGTGATGAGTTGCCTTACTCCACAACCGTGGAGATTGAGGAATACGGACATGAAGGCTCAATTGTGCATATTTCCGCAGTCATACTTGTGGAAAGAAAAGGCCAGAAGGCTATTTTGATCGGTCAAAAGGGATCTCGGCTACGTCAGATTGGCACCGAGGCGCGTCAGGATATTGAACGCCTCATAGACAGCAAGGTCATGCTCAACCTCTGGGTGAAGGTTCGATCCGGATGGGCGGACGATGAGCGGGCATTGCGGAGCTTGGGCTATGACGATGGGCGTTGAGCGTCATAGACAGCCTGGCTGATGCGCGTCCAGCTGCAGCCTTGTTATCTTTTGCACCGTCGCCCTTTTCGCGACAATAGCGAACTGCTTGATGTTTTTAGCGTTGAGCATGGGCGTTTGGGTCTGGTTGCCCGGGGGCTTAGCCGTCGCCGCCGAGGAGGCCCCTTGGGAGCGGTGTTACAGCCGTTTCGCCCTCTGTTATTGAGCTTTAGTGGTAAAGGCGAATTGCTGACCCTTACGGGCGCCGAGTCAGGCGGAGAGCTGCCGCCGCTGCATGGCGAGGCTCTGCTCAGTGCCTTTTACCTCAGCGAATTACTGCTGCGCCTCTTACAGCGTTTTGAAGTCCAGCCCGCTATTTTTACTGCCTACGGTGCCGCTATTGCTGACCTGTCCGACATCGCGGACGGGGAACGTACACGAGTGGCTCTGGAGCCTGCGCTACGACGCTTCGAGTTTCGACTGCTTGAAGAACTCGGATACGCCGTGGATTTGTCCACCGAAGCGTCCCGCGGGGCTTTGATACGCGCCGATGCCAGCTATGCTCTGGTCCCGGACTTCGGTCTTCGAGAGATAGCTGTAGCTGCGCCAGCGTCCAATAGCAGCTTTAGCGGAGCAGAAGTCATAGCCATTGCCCAAGGCGATTTTGCTGGTGCCAACGGCACGGCCGCCAAACGGATGGTGAGGATCTTGCTGCATCCGCATCTTGGTAGCGCACCGTTGCGCTCGCGAAGTATGTTTGAAACCAGCGGGGGGCAGCAGGCACCGGAAGGTGAAACTCTTAAGGCAGGTGGCGCTTGATAGGCATTGGCACAGATATTGTTGAGATTGATAGGGTGGAGGCGGTTTGGCGCCGCCATGGGGAACGTTTTGAGCAAAGAATTCTCACGCCCGATGAAGTGTTGATTTGTCAGGCAAAGGCGCAGCCATGGCGCTATCTGGCGAAACGCTTCGCGGCGAAAGAGGCTGTCGCCAAGAGCATTGGTACGGGTATTGGAGTTGAGTTGAGCTGGCAGGATATTGAACTGCGTGCCCACCCATCGGGTGCGCCGGTGGTGCATTTGTCGCCCCGGGGTAGTGCATTGGCTAAAAAAAAGGGCGGCAGCACGGTGATGCTAAGCCTGTCTGACGAGCGTGCATATGCGGTGGCGTTCGCCCTGTTGCTGGCTTAAGGTGTTCGCCGATTTATCCTTGTCTGTAACCACGCTGCCCAGGAATGTTAAGGACTGATATGCCAGATTATCCAACTATTGAGGCCTGTATTGGCAATACGCCTCTGGTGCGCCTGCAGCGCTTGCCGGGGGCGACGAGCAACGTACTGCTGGCCAAGCTTGAAGGGGATAACCCCGCAGGCTCCGTAAAGGATCGTCCGGCGATGAGCATGATTGCCGAGGCAGAAGCCAGAGGTGAAATTTCACCCGGCGACACGATTATCGAAGCCACCAGTGGTAACACTGGTATTGCCTTGGCCATGGCCGCGGCCATCCGCGGGTACCAGATGCGATTGATTATGCCGGCGAGCGCCAGCAGCGAGCGGAAACAGGCGATGCGTGCCTATGGGGCAGAACTCATCGAAGTCACCGCTGAGCAGGGTATGGAGGGTGCTCGGGATTTGGCACACGCCATGCGCGATGCTGGCGAAGGGATTGTGCTTGATCAATTTGCGAATCCGGACAATCCCCTGGCGCACTATCGCGGGACCGGGCCAGAAATTTGGGAGCAAACCGCCGGAGAAATCACGCATTTTGTCAGTTCTATGGGCACCACGGGTACGATTATGGGGTGTTCGGCATACTTTAAGGCGCAAAATCCCCAGATCGAGATCGTCGGGCTTCAGCCTAAGGAGGGAGCCAGTATTCCGGGTATTCGACGCTGGCCTCAGGCCTACCTGCCGAAAATTTTCGAGCCTGCTCGGGTAGACCGCGTTTTGGATATTTCGCAGCAGGAAGCACAAGACACGATGCGCGCGCTGGCACGGGAAGAGGGGATTTTCTGCGGTGTGTCCGCCGGAGGTGCTGTTGCTGGAGCTTTGCGTGTTTCGGCGGAAGTAGAAAATGCAACGATCGTCATGATCATCTGTGATCGTGGCGATCGTTATCTCTCTACCGGGGTTTTCGACAAAAACTGAATCTATGGTCCGAGTTCGCGAACAAAGTTATTTCTTAAGCGATGGTGCAGTCGATGCGCCGGCATGGCTTGAACAGCTCCCAGTCAGAGAGGCCCTTTCGGACACGAGCATCGAGCGGCTGGGCGACGCTCTTGATGCTTTACATGAAGCAGCTCAAACCGCGGGGGTCGATACCGGGGATTGGGCGCGGGATGCGAACTGCGAGTGGGCCGGTATTGAATCGGCGCAAATTCTTGCTGAGCTGCGGGTCAGCGTAGACTGCCTCATTGCCGGTTTACTCTATCGCGCGGTGCGCGAGCAGCGACTTGGAATGCAGGATGTCGAGGCGCGATTCGGTAAGCAGGTGGCAGATCTTCTTCGCGGTGTTTTGCGCATGGCCGCCATGGCCGACTTACGCAACCCAGACAGTACAGCGGGTCTGGGGGAGGCGGCTACGCAGCGGGACAACATCCGGCAAATGCTTGTGGCGATTGTCGATGATGTCCAGGTTGCACTTATAAAACTTGCGGAGCGGACCTGCGCTATCCGTGCAGTAAAGAGCGATAAGACCCGCCAGGAGGCGGTGGCAAGAGACGTTTTTGATGTCTACGCCCCGTTGGCACATCGACTGGGTATCGGCCACCTCAAGTGGGAGTTAGAGGACCTGTCCTTCCGCTATCTATACAACGATTCCTATAAACGCATTGCGCGTTTGCTCGATGGTAAGCGGCTGGAGAGAGATCGCTTTATTACCAGAGTCATTGAGCAGCTTCGCTCGGTGCTAGGAGGTGCCGGCATTGAGTTCGAAGTCAGTGGTCGCTCCAAACATATTTACAGTATCTGGCGAAAAATGCAGCGCAAGGGTATTGGCTTTTCTCAAGTCTATGACATCCGGGCACTGCGTATTTTGGTGCCCGAGTTAAAAGATTGTTATGCAACGCTCGGGCTGGTACACGGGCTGTGGCGCAATATCCCCAATGAGTTTGATGACTATATTGCCAGCCCCAAGGAGAACGGCTATCGCTCCTTGCACACCGCGGTGATTGGCCCCGAGGGCAAGATTCTTGAAGTGCAGATCCGCACCCATGAAATGCATGAGGAAGCGGAGCTCGGCGTCTGTGCGCATTGGCGATATAAAGGAACAGATACTCGACGGGGCTCTGGCTCAAGCTACGACGAAAAAATCAATTGGTTGCGGCAGGTTCTCGATTGGCATGAAGAGAGCGGCGATGCGGTAAGCGTTGAAGAGCAGCTCCAGTACAATGTTGCCCAGGACCGGGTATATGTATTCACCCCCAGGGGAGATGTTGTGAATCTTGCCAGTGGTGGTACGCCCCTGGACTTCGCGTATCACGTACACACCGAGGTTGGTCATCGTTGTCGCGGCGCTAAAGTGAATGGCCACATCGTGCCGCTAACGCACAGTTTACAAACCGGCGACCGCGTCGAAATTCTTACCGGGCGCGAAAACAGTCCTCGTCGTGACTGGCTGCAGTCCGGTCTGGGTTTCATTAAAACGCCTCGTGCGCGCGCCAAAGTCCAGGCCTGGTTCAAGAGTCAGGCTCGGGAAGAAAACGTCGACGCAGGTCGACAGCTTTTGGAGAGAGAATTCCGACGCCTGGCATTGACCAGCGTCGACTATAAACGGATTGCCGTTCGCCTCAGTGTTGCGACAGTTGATGATATGTATGCGGCGGTAGGCTCGGGTGACCTGTCGGCCTCCCAGGTGGTCAATGCAGCCGAAACGCTCATCGGCAGCAAGCCGCAGCCCGAGTTGCGGGTCAGTAGACCGAGTAGCGCACGCAAACGCAGTGCGGTGCAGGTCCAGGGTGTGGGCAATCTTCTTACCAACCTTGCCGGCTGCTGTAAGCCAGTGCCCGGTGATGACATTACCGGGTTTATCACTCAGGGCCGGGGCGTGAGTATTCACCGCGAGGACTGCGCCCGGGTGCTAAAAATCTCAGAGCAGAATCCTGAACGGGTCATCGACGTCGAGTGGGGAAGTAGTCCTGATGAGCGCTTCGAGGTCGATATCGCCATTGAGGCCTATGATCGGCAGGGCCTTCTTCGCGATGTAACCTCTATGTTCGCCAACGCGCGGATCAACGTGCTTTCTATCGAGACGCAGACAAATCGCAAGGCCCATGCGGCGGCTATGCGTTTGACGGTGGAAGTGGGAGATTTAGGATCCTTGGCAAAGCTGCTTGAGCGTCTCAATCGACTCAAGAATGTAATCTCCGCGCGGCGTGTGAGCACTTAGCCTGTATGCGAGAGCAGCAATTGCTATTAGTAATCCCAGTCCCTCGCTCATTCCAAAGTTGAGCGACCATCCCAGGAGCCGTTGTGCAGGAACCCAAATATAGTATCTCTGACTTGTTGCGCATTATGCAGCGCCTGAGGGACCCGGAGCATGGCTGTCCATGGGATCTGCAGCAGGACTTCGAAAGTATCGTGCCCTCTACGCTCGAGGAGTGTTACGAGCTTGCTGCCGCCATTGAGGCCGGAGATTATCCACATCTTGCCGATGAGTTAGGGGACGTACTTTTTCAGGTGGTGTTTTACGCTCAGTTGGGTGCGGAACGCGAGCTGTTTACCTTTCAGTCCGTGGTTCACGGCCTGGCCGACAAGCTCCTTCGCCGACATCCGCATGTATTTGCTGATGCGCGCATTGAAGGCGTGGTGCATCAAGCGGCAACGCAGCAGGGTGATACAAGCGCGGTAAAGCAACAATGGGAGCAAATCAAAGCACAGGAACGCGCGGGGCGCGCTCAACATGGTGCGCTGGATGATGTGCCGGTGGCACTGCCGGCGCTGCCGCGGGCACAAAAGCTGCAAAAGCGAGCAGCCCGCGTTGGTTTCGATTGGCCAGACGCTGCGCCGGTGTTCGCAAAAGTCGACGAAGAGCTTCAGGAGTTGCGAGAAGCCATTGCCAGGCAGGATGCGAGTGAGATTGAGGACGAACTGGGCGATCTGCTTTTCACCGTGGTGAACTTGTCCCGACATCTGAAGGTGGATGCAGAAACCGCGCTACGGAGGGCCAGCAGCAAGTTTGAACGGCGATTTCGTAGCATGGAGAGTATCTGCGAAGAGCGCAATACACTCCTTGAGACTCTGGATACTGCCGCGAAGGAGCTTCTGTGGGATCAGGCAAAAGAAGCCCAATAGGACGTTGATCTTAGACCAAAGGCTGCTTGTTTCCCCTCCATGCTGCCGGTATGGTGTCCGGCTCTGGTGCTGCAACAGCCTGCACGCCGTGCGAAGCGACAACTGCTGACAACATTCGATAACTACAGATAACGAGGAAATCCATGCGATTGATTCTGCTCGGAGCCCCCGGCGCCGGAAAAGGAACACAGGCTCAGTACATCACCGAGGCCTTTGGCATTCCTCAGATTTCTACTGGTGACATGTTAAGAGCTGCAGTAAAGGCCGGCACAGAGCTGGGTCAGAAGGCTAAGGCGATCATGGACTCGGGTGGGCTCGTGTCGGACGATATTATCATCGGGCTGGTCAAGGAGCGTATTGCCGAGCCAGATTGTGCTGGCGGTTGTTTATTTGATGGCTTTCCACGCACGATTCCTCAGGCACAGGCGATGGTTGACGCCGGTGTATCTATCGATCACGTTATCGAAATCGCGGTAGATGACGAAGAGATCGTCAAGCGCTTGAGCGGACGTCGCGTGCACCCCGGTTCCGGGCGGATCTATCACATTGAGCACAATCCGCCTAAAGTTCCGGGCGTGGACGACGAGACTGGCGAGGCACTGGTGCAACGCGATGATGATCTTGAAGAAACCGTGCGTAAGCGGCTGGCGGTGTATCAGGAGCAAACGCGGCCCCTGGTGGATTTCTACAGCAGTATGAGCGGTGATGATGCGCCAGCGTACCACTTCATTGCGGGTGTGGGAGACGTGCAGGAAATTCGTGCCAAGGTAGTGGCCGCGCTGGGCAGTTAAACCTCAGAGTCTTTTGCGCTTAGCCCGGGCTGGAGTCCTAAATCCTCAGCCCTGTTCATATTCACAAATCCCTTGGCTAACTCACCGCTGAATTCCAGCGCAGCGCTCGAGCACTGCGCATACCAGCGGTGTACCGCTCTATTGCCTTGATCCAGCTGTTCGCCCAGGGTTCCAAGGACCCTTGTACGCAACGCGGCACACAAATAATGCGACTGTGAGTCGGTTCGTGCGTAGATGATGTCTGTGTCGAGACGAGCGTCCAGCTCTTCGAGCAGCCGCCTGGGAACGTCGGCAGACAGCATGGGTAAGTCACAGGGCAGCAGCAGTAATCTCTCGGCTCCTGAAGTTGCCTCCAGCGCCGGCACAATAGCCTCCAACCCCGCCAATGGGCCCTGAAAACCGGGTCGAAGGTCGCCAATGACCTCACCCATGCCGAGCTGGGCATAGCGCTTTTGATTGCGGTTTGCGCTGATGAAGCAGCTATCGCTGAGCGGCTGTAGTAGCGCCAGGGCCCAGGCGACGGAGGGGCGTCCATGGATGTCCATGAGTCCCTTGTCCCTGCCGGCCATACGCCGGCCTGCGCCACCACAGAGCACCAATCCCACGGTGCCGAAATTGTCCCGCTGATCTTTTCCCCGGGGACTGATCTTGTCCCGTGACAATGATTGTGTGGGATAATCATCGCTCACCATTATTAGATCCCATTGACTTGAATCGCCTGCTTGCCATTGATAGTGCTACTGACGCGTTGAGCCTGGCGCTCGCGGATGAACGTGGGTGCGAGTCCCTGCACCGCGTGATGCCCAGACAGCACCAGCAGCTGCTCTTCAGTCTGCTGGATGAGCTTCTGCACGGCCGTAAGCTATCTGAATTGAATTTGCAGGCCATTGTATACGGTCGGGGTCCCGGTTCCTTCACCGGCTTGCGGATCGCGGTGAGTGCCGCTCAAGGTCTGGCGTTCAGTCTTAAAATCCCCGTTATCGGCGTGTCCAGTCTCGAAACTCAGGTGCGTACACTTTTGCGCACCGAACCCGGTGTCGGACCCTCCCGAATACTCAGCTGTATCGATGCACGCATTGGCCAGGTTTATGGTCAGTGGTTCGATTGGGACGGGAGCGTGCTCATCAGCAGGGGGGAGGCTTTTGTTGCGGTGCCCGAAGCGATTGAGCAGCCCAATGGCGCCGACACACAGCACAGCAGCTTGCTCGGGGTAGGAAGTGGCTTGCGTTTTCTCGAGGCGATGCCCGAAACAATACGCGGGCAAGCGACCTGCTGGCCGGAGGTTTTGCCCGAGGCTCGGGATATGTTTCTAACGGCTGCACAGGCGCTTGAGGCCGGGGAGGTGCAAGATCCTATGTTTGCGGCGCCGGATTATGTGCAGACCCGAATCGGGTGGAAAACTCTGGCTGAGCAGGGTCGGGTTGCATGATTGAGTGGTGGCAGGCATTAGTACTGGCGCTGATTCAGGGCCTCACAGAGTTTCTTCCCATTTCGAGTTCTGCGCATCTCCTGCTGCCGTCCATGCTGCTGGGTTGGCCGGATCAAGGCCTCGCTTTTGACGTGGCAGTGCACTTTGGCACGCTCAGCGCCGTGGTTGTGTACTTCCGTCAGGATCTCTGGGCTTTGACGCGCGGAGCCTGGACGGCTCTGGGCGATCGATCGATGAATGAGAGCAGCTGGGAAATCGCTTATCTGGGCCTGGCCACTATCCCGGCGGTGTTCGTTGGTTTCGCTCTCAATGATGTTATGGATTCATTGCGCACCGTGCCGGTACTCGTTACTACGACAATAGTTTTTGCGCTGCTACTGGGCTATGCCGATCGTCGGGTTGAGCCGCGTGCCAAGACCCGTGTGGCGAGTTGGCAGGTCGCGTTGATTATCGGTTGCGCCCAGGCGATTGCGCCTATTCCGGGTACTTCGCGCTCGGGTATAACGATTACCGCAGGATTGTTGCTGGGGCTATCCCGGCACGCTGCCGCGCGATTTTCTTTCCTGCTGTCCATTCCAATCATATTCGGCGCGGCACTGCTGAAAGTGTCTGAGCTTCTGGTTACCGAGACTGCAGTGGACTTGCCGCTAATGCTGTTGGGAGTCGGGGTTGCGGCACTAAGTGCTTACGCCTGCATCGCGGTTTTTCTGCGTTTGATAGAAGCTGTGGGCATGATGCCGTTTGTTATCTACCGCCTAATTCTGGGCGCTGTATTGGGCGCACTGTGGTGGACCTGAATGTTGAGGAAATACGATAGATGAAGGTAGCGTTTTTGGGTTTGGGCGTTATGGGGTTTCCCATGGCAGGGCACCTGTCTCGCGCAGGCCATGATGTTTGCGTTTACAACCGCAGTCGGGCCAAGTCGGATAGTTGGTTAGAGAGCCACAGCGGACGTGCGTGTGCGACGCCTGCGCAGGCCGTGGCCGATGCAGAGATTGTGGCGCTTTGCGTGGGCAACGATGACGATGTACGTGAGGTTGTTTGTGGCAGTGAGGGCGTGCTCGAGGGTATCGCCAGCGGCGCGGTGATTGTTGATCACACAACAGCGTCTGCGGCCCTCGCCAGGGAGCTCGCGGTACTGTGTAAGGCGCGTGGGATTGGCTTTGTGGACGCACCGGTGAGCGGGGGGCAAGCGGGTGCCGAAGGGGGCGTGCTAACAGTGATGGCCGGGGGAGAGCCTCAGGCGTTTGAAAGAGCGTTGCCGGTGATGGAGAGCTACGCCCGCTGTGTGCGCTTACTGGGTCCCAGTGGGGCTGGTCAGCTAGCCAAAATGGCGAATCAGATTTGTATTGCAGGGGTGGTGGAGGGCTTGTCTGAGGCGCTGCTGTTTTCAGAGCGGGCGGGTCTTGATACTGCTGCCGTCGTGGAGGTCATCAGTCAGGGGGCGGCTCAGTCCTGGCAGATGCAAAATCGCTATAAGACCATGTTGGCCGGCGAGTACGAGCATGGCTTCGCCGTGGACTGGATGCGTAAAGACTTGGCGATAGTGTTGGCGGAGTCAAAGCGACTGGGGCTGGATCTGCCCGTCACGCAGCTCGTTGATAGCTTTTATGCCGAAGTGCAGGCCATGGGCGGTGGGCGTTGGGATACGAGCAGTCTGCTCGCGCGGCTGGTGGCGAAACATTCACAATCTGCTGACAAGGATAAAGACTGATGGATAAACAGCTGTTCAACCAGGGCTTGCTTGAGTTCTTGTCACAGTCCACAAGCTCCTTCCATGCTGTAAAAGCCATGTCGCGTCGGCTATCGGATGCAGGATTTACGCCCTTCACTACCGGCAGTGATTTAGGGCCTGGTAGCGCCGGCGTGTTTTATGAGCAGGCCGGCACGCTTATCGCATTGCTCCCCGGTAGCGAGCCTCTGCTCGATAGCGGCTTGCGCATGGTCGGAGCCCACACAGATAGTCCCTGTTTGATGGTGAAGCCACAGCCCGAGAAGTTTGATCTTGGTTATTTGCAGCTTGGTATTGAGGTTTACGGCGGTGCTTTGTTGAACCCCTGGTTTGATCGTGATCTATCGCTCGCCGGTCGTGTTAGCTATCAGAACGCTACGGGATCCGTCGCGACAGCCTTGGTGGATTTCAGGGACCCCATTGCGGTGATACCCAGTCTTGCGATTCACCTTGATCGCGAGGCGAATAAGAATCGAAGTGTCAATGCACAAACACAGATGGCACCGCTGCTGTCTTTGGACACCGGTGAATTCAATCTGCGCGACTTTTTACGCGAGCACCTGCGAGAGCAAGGTATAGAGGTCAGTGAGGTTTTGGACTACGAGTTGTGTTTTTATGACACGCAAGCCCCGGCACAGATTGGATTGCACGGAGAGTTTATTGCCTCAGCGAGACTGGACAATTTGCTGTCTTGTTATACCGGTCTTCAGGCTTTGCTTGCAGCTGACGGCTCCCAATGGTCCTTGCTCATTTGCAATGATCATGAAGAAGTCGGTTCACGCTCTGCAACAGGCGCTCAGGGCCCCATGCTGCAGCAGTTTTTGCAGGCCGTGCTAAAAGATCATGCGGCGTTGCCGCTGCTCATGCAGCGATCAATGATGATTTCTGCAGACAATGCGCATGCAGTACATCCCAGTTATCCGGACAAACATGACGAACGTCATGGGCCGATGATCAATGGCGGCCCCGTAATCAAGGTGAACGTGAGCCAACGTTACGCTACCAGCAGCGACGGCGCGGCATTGTTCCGCTTACTGGCCCGACAGGAAGGAGTAGATGTGCAGAGCTTTGCCATGCGAGCAGATATGGCTTGTGGCAGCACCATCGGACCTATAACTGCTGTGGAACTGGGAGTTACCACCCTGGACATCGGCGTGCCTACCTTTGCAATGCACTCTATTCGTGAGTTGGCGGGCAGTGACGATGCCTGGGCTCTGCACCGCGTGTTAGGTGCTTATTTTCGGCAGGCGGCCCCGTTGTTCGTCAAAAGCCAATGAATACCGACGCTGGTGACTGCCCGGTAATACTAAATTTTTCAGGGAGAAAATGATGAGCGTGCGTCGCGTGCTAACGGGAATTACCACGACGGGTACTCCACACCTGGGCAATTACGTGGGGGCGATTCGACCGGCCATAGAGTCTGCGAAGCAGGCGGACAACGAATCCTTTTTCTTTCTCGCGGACTATCACGCGCTGATCAAGTGTAGTGACCCGGAGCTGGTGCAGCGATCTGCATTGGAGATCGCCGCTACCTGGTTGGCTTTAGGTTTGGATACTTCGCGCGCGGTGTTTTATCGACAGTCAGATATTCCCGAGATTACCGAACTGACATGGATCCTCAACTGCAATGCGGCCAAGGGTCTTATGAATCGAGCCCACGCCTACAAAGCGGCGGTACAGGCCAATGAAGAGAACGGCGATGATCCGGACTTTGCGGTGACCATGGGCCTATTCAGTTACCCGGTGCTTATGGCCGCGGATATTCTCATGTTCCGCGCCCATGACATACCCGTAGGACGAGATCAGATACAGCACGTAGAGATGGCTCGGGATATTGCCCAGCGTTTTAATCATCACTACGAAGAGCTATTTGTGCTTCCTCAGGCTCAGGTTGATGACAATGTGGCTGTTTTGCAGGGCTTGGATGGCCGCAAAATGAGTAAGAGCTACAACAACACGATTCCATTGTTTGATACTGAAAAGCGCCTGAAAAAGGCAATCAATAAAGTGAAAACTAATCTTCTGGAGCCTGGCGAGGCAAAGAGCACGGAAGACTCAACGGTCTTTCAACTGTGGTGTGCCTTTGCTGATCAGGCAGGAATCGCCTCAATGGAAAAGGCTTTTGCGGACGGTATTGCCTGGGGCGAAGCTAAAAAACAGCTGTTTGAGTTGATTAATGAAGAGTTGAAAGGTCCCCGGGAAGAGTACGATCGACTCATCGCCGACCCCGGTCACATCGAGAGCGTGCTGCGTCAGGGTGCCGAGCGCGCTAGAGAGCATAGTTCGCCTTTGATGAGCAAGGTCCGCTCAGCGGTCGGCATCAGGCCCATGGCCTGACGCGACTGCAGTAGCGAAGGCTCACATCATTTAGGAGAGTAGGCGAACTCTACAAATACACCGCGAGGTTCGCCTACAAAATAGCGGTAGGAGCCAAAGCCGAAATCCGCACGCTCGGCGTATTCTTCGTCAAGAAGATTGGTTACGCGAAGCGTTGTACTGAACCCCTTGCCTAAACTCAGTGCCATACGCAGGTTGAGTAAGTCGTGGCCTTCATACTCGTGTTGATTGTCCGGCTCAAGATAGTAGCTTCCCATATGCACCCACTCTAACTCGGTGCGCAGGCTGCGGTTGTTCTGGAGGGGTTTATCCAGGCCCAGGCGCGCACTGCCAAACTGACGTGGCGCGGTGTCGATATCATTGCCTTGGATATCGAGTCGTGACCCAAGAAGATTGGCATCACCGTCATACTTGTGCCGGGCAATGTTACCGTCGACGCCAGCGTACCAGCCAGATTCGCCGGTCCAGTACACGCTAAATTCGATACCCTCATGGCTGGTTTTTGCACCGCTGACATTCTGTCGATCCGCATTTTGAAAAATGACGTCACGCTTGAGCATGCTGTACACAGAGGTGTCGTAGCTAAACCCTGCGATTTCGCCTCTCAGGCCCAGATCAATGCTGCTAATCGTTTCACTGTCGAGGTCGGCATTTTCCTGTCCCGATTGGAGTCGATAAAGCTCGGCAGCCTGTGGCGGACGAAAGCCCTGCGCGCCGCGAAGATAGACGCGATGCGCATCGCTAAGGGCATAGGTGACCCCCAGATTCAGGCTGCCGTTACCAAAGTCGTCTTCGCGATCAGCGGGGCGAAAAAATCTACAGGCACTGGCCTCTGGTGCACATGCAGACCCATCGCCCGTTTGGTTGTTGTAGTCGTAGCTGTTCTGTTCGAGTCGTAGCCCGGCAGCCAGCCCTATACGAGAGCTCAGCTGCCAGTTCGCCTGACCATAAATAGCTGCAGAAACAGCATCGACTTCATAATCGTAATGCACGCCGGCGGGTTGGTTGGGGCTAAACGCATCCGCTTGAACCTCGCTAAGCCATCCGCGGGTGACGTCAATATCAATGCCCGTGCTCCAGTTAAAATTTTCAGAGCCGTCATTAAGAGATACCCGTAAACCCAGACTTTCCTGGCCGTTCTTTTCTACGGGCTGCCAAGGGAGAAAGTGTTGCAGAAACTCCATGGTGGTACGCCGGAAATAAGGCGTGATGCTAATTTGTCCTGCATTGGTTTCGCGTTCCCATTGGCTGTAGGCTCTCAGGGCAAAGCTGTCCCGGTAGGCTTCGGGGTTTGGGTTTGCGGGCCGCTGCGCAGGGTCCTTGTAAGCTTCGAATCCCGCCACAAAGCCAGAGGTCTCCTGGTTCAGGTTGGTAGCTTCCAGAGCGTTTCGAACCTGCCAGACATCGCCCTTGAAGTCATGCCTTAGGGTGAGTTTTTGTTGGTCAAAGCCAGAGTTGTCTTTGTAGCCACCGTCGCTGGCGCCGTTGAAATAGGCGCCAAAAGCATGCTCTCCATGTTCGGCGCGAAATTCTCCGCGTACTCGATAGTAATCATTGGGACCAGCCTCTATGGCAAAGGCGTTTTGTGGGCCCCGTCGTGGGTCGGCTGTGATGGTGTTGATGACACCATGCACGGCGTTAGCCCCATACACGGCGGTGCCCGGGCCTCGGATGACCTCTATGGCGCCGGCTTGTTCGCTATTTACATCAAACAGCTGATTGACGTTACAAAAACCCGGCGCGCGAAGGCTTATACCGTCCCAGGCCGTATAAAAAGCGCCGCAGCCCCCGCTGCCGGTAAGTACCGGGGAGCGAAGTGCCGTGAGGCTCTCCTGGCCGTTACCTCGAGATATCCACGCGCCGGGCGTTCGCTGCATAATCTGATTGATGTGCACTGCCCCGGTGAGCTTAAGCGCCTCATCATCAATACGAGACCAGGGAAGTGCCAGGTTTAAGCCCATTTCCGGTTCGCGAGAGGCGCTTACAATTACCTGCTCAATACGTGAAGCAGCTGCCCCGTCGTCCTGAGCCATCGACGCCGTCGTGAACACCAGGGCCGAAATGCCCAGAAGAGGTCGGAGGATTCTTGCCGTAAAGAGACGCATAGTGATTTGAAGTCCTGTTGAGTCGCGCGGCAGTGTAACGGAGCATGGCCACGGCCCCAAGTCTGATGCATTCTCTGACGCCCGGTATTTTTCTAAAGCGCACGGTTGCCGTCTCACCGGGTGTCGCGGCGCTTGGGGTGTGTGGCTTCAGCCGCTAGACTGGCAGCCTCTTTGTTTTGCTTGTGGGTACGATTCCTGTGCAGCCTTTTGTCATTGCCATAGCCGGCCCTTCGGGATCGGGTAAAAGTCTTTTTGCCGAGACTCTTTGTGAAGAGGTGAGACGCGACGCTCCGCAGCTCGGTGTGGTGCTGATCAAGGAGGACGCCTACTACCGCGACCAGGGACAGATACCCTTTGAGGACCGCGAAAAGGTAAATTACGATCATCCGGACGCTATCGAGCAGGATCTCCTGGCTCGGCATCTTCGTGAACTCAGCGCGGGTAACGCGGTAGAGTCGCCTCTATACGACTACACCATCCACAGTCGACAAAGCGAAACCGTGCGCATCGAGCCGGCAGCTGTGATCATCGTCGAGGGAATCTTGTTGTTGACTGATGCTGCTCTTCGAGAGGCCTTCGATATCAAATTCTATATGGATACCCCATTGGATATCTGCCTCCTGCGCCGCATGGCGAGGGACCTAAAGGAGCGGGGCCGCAGTCTCGATTCAGTGACCACTCAGTATCAGGAGACAGTGCGCCCGATGTATCACGAGTTTATTCGCCCCAGTGTTCGACATGCGGATATGGTGATAACTCGAGGGGGACGCAACCGCGTGGCTCTGGATGTCGTTCGTAATATGTTGCTGTCCGTATCCAATGATGAGGCCAAGGCGTGAGCTCTCTTCCTACGGCGGTACTCGCCTTACTGGCGATCGTGGTGCTTCTTGGCATTGCCTGGGGGCTCTCCCTGGATCGCCGCTCTGTGTCTATCAGGACGGTGGGTGGGGCTTTTTTGCTGCAGGTGGGTATCGGCGGTCTGGCGCTTTACCTCCCTGCGGGTCGTGCGATTCTCGAGTGGTTATCCACGGGTGTTGGCCGCGTGATCAGCTACGGACAGTCAGGCATTGATTTTGTCTTTGGCGACATCGGGCGCTACGAAGTCGGCTTCGTGTTTGCCTTCCATGTCTTACCCATAATTATCTTCTTTTCGTCGCTTGTTGCGGTGCTTTACCACCTTGGTGTGATGGGCTGGGTGATCCGGATACTTGGAGGTGCCTTGCAGCGGCTACTTGGTACCAGTCCTGCCGAGTCCATGTCCGCCACGGCCAACGTATTTGTCAGCCAGACAGAAGCCCCCCTGGTGATTAAGCCTTACATCGCATCAATGACACGCTCAGAACTCTTTGCAGTAATGGTTGGCGGGATGGCAACCGTGGCGGGTTCGGTGCTGGCCGGCTATGTGGCTCTTGGTGTAGAGATGCGCTATCTGTTGGCCGCGAGTTTTATGGCTGCTCCCGGTGGGCTACTCATGGCTAAGCTGTTAGTACCTGAGCAGCAGACTGTGTCAAAAGCCGAAGATACCTTGGATCTGAGCATCGAGAAGAGTGTCAATGTTTTTGACGCCGCAGCCACCGGGGCCGCAAATGGCTTGTCTTTGGCGGTCAATATCGGCGCTATGTTACTGGCCTTCGTGGGCCTTATTGCCTTATTGAATGGCGTACTTGCCGGTGTTGGCAGTCTGGTGGGCTGGGAAGCGTTATCTCTTGAACTCATATTGGGGAATCTCTTCAGGCCCATGGCCTATTTGCTGGGCGTGCCCTGGGAGGAGGCTGCCGTCGCCGGAAACCTGATTGGCCAGAAGGTTGTGCTCAATGAGTTTGTCGCCTTTGGTTCGTTTTACGAAGATAGGGCACAGCTAAGTGCACACTCCCAAGCGGTGGTTTCCTTTGCGCTCTGTGGTTTCGCAAATCTCTCATCTATTGCGATTCTCATTGGCGGTCTCGGAACGCTTGCGCCGCAGCGCCGCCCCTTGATCGCGCAGTTGGGGCTTCGGGCTGTATTGGGCGGTTTTCTTGCAAATTTACTGAGCGCAGCCATTGCCAGCTTTTTTCTGTCGCTGGCTTGATGGATTGCTATGGCAGCGTTGGCAGTGGATCCTTTTTCCTTTGAGCGTCCCACATAGGAGATGTTGTAAGCCATGAGTGAGCAGTCTGTGTTGACGGTAAGCGATGATCTGCCTCTGGCAGTCGCTCGCCCCGTGCATAGTGGAAAGGTGAGGTCGGTGTACTTCTTACGACCAGAGGATTCGCGTCGCCTGATTCAAGAGCGGGGTTATCCTGTTGCTTTGCATAGTGACCTGGCGGTAATGGTGATTTCCGATCGACTATCGGCCTTCGACTGCCTGTGGCGCAGCGATAGTTTTACCGGGGTTCAGGGCAAGGGGGCAGCACTCAATGCCATTGCTGCGCATTGGTTTGAATGTTTCGAAAGTGCACAACTGGCTCCCCATCATTTGTTGGAAATGCCTCACCCCATGGTCTGGATCGTGCGTCAGGCAAAGCCTTTGATGATCGAAGCGATCGCGCGCCGTTACATCACCGGGTCTCTGTGGCGTGCTTATCAACGGGGCGAACGCAGTATTGGCGGTGTGGAACTCGCCGATGGTTTGGCACAGTTTCAGCGATTTCCCGAGCTGCTTTTTACGCCATCGACCAAGGGTATTGTTCGCGGCCTGGCGAACGTTCCGCAGACGGATGATGCGCCGGTGTCAGCAGTTGCGCTGCGAAAGCATTTCAGTGCATTTGGCTTGCAGTCCGAAGCGCAGTTAGACGCCTGTGTGACGGCATTACGCGCAGGCTTTGAGTGCATTGAGCAAGCCCTGGCTCGGCATGGCGAGTTGTTGGTGGATACCAAGTTTGAGTTTGGAATAGCGCCAGCGCTGCATGGTGGTGATGAGCTGATTTATATGGATGAAGTGGGCACGCCGGATTCATCGCGGATCTGGCGGAAGGATGATTGGGAGCGGGGGCAGCCACGAGAACACAGCAAAGAGCAGTTTCGTGAGGCTCTACTGTCTTGGGTCGAGGATCAGGATATGCTCCTTGATCCGACGCGCATGAGTGAACGCAGTCACTATGCAAAGCACAACCCAGTGCCCGATGAATTTTTTGAGGACCTTTCCCGGACCTATGCCGCGCAGGCCGAAGGTATTCTTGGCTCGCCGCTACCTACCATAGAGCGGCCCAGGGAGCAGATTCTGGATCTCCTCACGGACAGTTTTGGCCTGGTTCTTTAGTCCGTGCTGCAAGATCCCATGTTTTATCTGGTGAGCGTTCCGGCGGTGTTGCTCTATGGGGTCGCTAAAGGGGGATTTGGTGGGGCGGTGGCAATTCTGGCAGTGCCACTTATGGCATTGATGATGCCGCCGACACAAGCTGCGGCTATCCTTTTGCCGATTCTTGTAGTGATGGATGCGGTGGTTGTTTATAGCTACCGCGGGCAGTTTGATGCGCTTGCTCTACGTCTGCTTTTGCCCGGTGCTTTGCTTGGATTGCTGGCTGGATTTCTACTGGCCAATTTTGTCAATGATGCAATGATGAGACTCCTCGTCGGAGCGGTCGCGTTGTTGTTCGGCTTGCAGACGCTCCTGGGGTGGCTTTCAAGCCTCGGGCAGCAGCACAATCGCTGGAGCGCCACAATTATCGGAACATTATCCGGCTTTACCAGTTTTAGCATTCACGCTGGAGGACCGCCTTTTGCCATGTATCTGCTGCCAAAGCGTTTACCTCCGCTTATTTACGCAGGGACTTCGGGGCTGTACTTCGCCGTCGTTAATCTGGTAAAGCTTCCGGCGTACTTCGCCCTGGGTCAGTTTGCTGGCGAGAATTTGTGGTACTCCTTAGCCTTGGTGCCGATTGCCCCCATAGGCGTGCTGTTGGGAAGAAGGCTTGTGAAGTTGTCTAACCCGATCCTGTACTACAAAATTATTTCTCTGTTTCTGGTTTGTGTCGGGATTAAACTGATTGTTGATGGTTATCAGGGTTTTGGGGCGTGAATTCTTAGGCGCCAGAACGTCGCTGTTGCGACTGCTGGGAGCGGGATATACTTCGTGGCATCTTTGTGATCGACAATGAGTTGAGTGCAGCTATGCAAAACAATGTTCACCACGTGAAACTTACCGACACGGTGGCAGTGGCGCCGCAGATCCAAACGGAAGATCTGGCGGCAATCGCCGCCGCGGGATATCAGGTGGTCATTAACAATCGCCCTGACGGCGAAGCGATGGGGCAGCCAAGTTCAGAAGAAATTGGCGCTGCAGCAGTGGCCGCGGGTCTTGAGTATCACTATTACCCCTTAAATGCTTTTAACTATCCGGGTAGCAATATAAGCGCCATGGCGGAACTGTTTGATGGTTCGCGTCCTGTATTTGCCTTTTGCCGAAGCGGTACCCGCTCCAGTAATCTCTGGATAAACAGCCGCTCTTTGGAGGAGCAAGACAAGGCTCGACAACATGCCCAGCAACTGGGGTTTGATGTTTCGATGTCATTGCGCTAGCTCAACGCCACGATCTTCTTTCTTTGATGATAATGTTTAATTAATGCGAGTAACTTTTATGAAGCGACAACTCCTGGCTTTGCCTTTGGCATTGAGCTTTCTGTGTTCCCCTGCGCTCTTGGCAGATTCACTCAGTCAATCGATCGCTGACGACTACGACAGTCATCTTGGCGAGCTTTTTGTTTATTTCCACCAAAACCCTGAACTGTCTTTCATGGAAAACAAAACTGCGGCGCGTCTTGCTGCAGAATTACGAGACACGGGTTTTGAGGTTACCGAGGGTGTTGGTGGGACAGGGCTTGTCGCCATACTCGAGAACGGGCCGGGGCCGCTGGTTATGATGCGTGCGGACATGGATGGTCTTCCCGTGGAAGAGAAAACAGGCCTGGACTACGCGTCCAAAGCGAAGCAAATTGATCCTGACGGCAACGAGGTTTTTGTCATGCACGCCTGTGGTCACGATGTGCACATCACGAGTTTGGTGGGCACCGCGCGACAGATGATGGCGCGGCGGGATGATTGGTCTGGCACCTTGATGCTCATCGGACAGCCCGCCGAGGAGCGTATTTCCGGCGCCGAAGCTATGATGGAAGACGATCTGTGGCAGCGTTTTGGCCAACCTGATATGGCGATGGCGTTCCACGTCACCTCTGCGATTCCCACGGGCAAGCTCTCTGCGGCAATGGGCGCTGCGTATTCCGGCGGTGATACCGTTGAAATCATCGTGCATGGTGTTGGGGCTCACGGGGCCGCACCGCATACCGGCGTAGACCCGGTGGTGCTGGGTTCACAAATTGTGCTGGCCTTGCAAACCGTTGTGAGTCGCACGCTGCCACCACGAGATGCGGGAGTCATCACGGTCGGCGCATTTCACGCCGGCACAAAGAACAATATTATTTCTGACCGCGCGCATCTAAAACTCACCGTTCGAAATGATGACCCGGCAACAAGGGAACTGCTGCTCGATGGTATTCGTCGCGTTGCGGTGAATATGGGGCGGGTGGCAGGTTTGCCCGAGGATAAACTGCCGGAGGTGATTGTTTCTGATGAGTCGGTGCCTGTTACCGCAAATGATCTTGGCGTGACTCAGCGTCTGCGTACCGTTTGGCAGCAACGCTTCGGTGACGACATTCTGTGGGAGGAGAAGCGTAAGAGCATGGGCTCTGAGGATTTTCCGTTCTTTACTACGGATCCGTATATCCCCAGCACCTATTTTGCGGTAGGTGGTACCCCTCCGGAGGCCTTTGCGGTGCAAGCCGCCGGCGGCGAGCCGGTGCCTTCTCACCATTCTCCGCTCTTCAAAATAGCTCCAGAGCCCGCCGTAACGCTCGGTGTCGAGGCTACCGTTGTCGGCTTACTGGAGTTGATGGGTAAGTGACTGTTGCCGTTAGACCCGCCAGCACGGTAGTTCTACTTCGCGATGGCGAGGCAGGCCTCGAAGTCTTAATGGTGCGCCGCAATCGCGCACTGGCATTTGCCGGTGGCTTTTGGGTGTTTCCCGGTGGTGCAGTTGATGATGCGGACCGCGCCCTTGGAGGCGAAGATCCCGACGAAGCTGCACGGTATGCCGCGGCCCGGGAAGCCGAGGAAGAGGCAGGCGTCTCTCCTGATCCGGCCGCCATGGTGTTAATCAGCCATTGGACCACCCCCGTAGGGGAGCGCAAGCGCTTTTCAACCTGGATTTTCGCAGGGGAAGTGGCCCCGGATTCCGAAGTCATTATTGATGGTAGTGAGATACACGACTTCCAGTGGATTGGGGTTGCTGACGCACTGGTCCAGCACCGGGCAGGGCAGCTTCCTATGATGCCGCCGACCTACATCACGCTGTGTGCAGTTGCGCGTTATGACACGGCGTCTTCAGCACTGGCTGGGGAGCGAGAAACACCTTGCCCTCGCGTCTTGCCTTTAATGGTACCCACGGAGGGCGAGGGCGGTTTTGCCACACTTTACCCCGGCGATGTGGCCTACGAGACCGGTAATATGCAGGAGGAGGGGCCTCGTCACCGGGCGTACCTTTGTGACGCTTGTTGGCATTATGAATACGAAGGGGTGAGTGAACCACCCTTGTTTCCGCAGGACTAAGCTCGTGCCCAGCGTATCTACACAAGAGCATAAACACCCGCTTTGGGATCTTCCTGTGCGGGTGATCCACTGGCTGATTTTGCTCCTTCTGCCGGCAAGTTGGTGGACCGCAGAAGAAGGCTATCAGGACATTCACCAGTACCTGGGGTTAACCTTGCTGGCCGCTGTTCTGACGCGTCTATGCTGGGGATTCATTGGATCTCCTCAGTCTCGATTTCGAGACTTTCTGCGGGGCCCCAAAGCCGTGCTGGCTTATTTTCGAGGTACTCCCAGCAATACACCGGGGCACAACCCGGCCGGGGGCTGGTCGGCGGTGATTCTTTGGGCGCTGCTTTTGGCGCAGGCTCTAACAGGTACTGTGAACTCGGATGATGTTTTGTTTACCGGGCCGTTTTACTACGTGTTTGACAGCAGCATTAGCGATTTTTTTGCGGCGCTGCACGAGCCTATCTTCAACGTGCTATTAGGTTTTGTGGCCCTGCATGTACTGTCGGTGATTTTTTACGAACGCCGCAAAGGTCAACGATTGTTACGCCCTATGATTTACGGAAAGACCGACGGGCGCTATGGCACTGGCCCCGCTCAACCCGCTTACAAAGCGCTGATCGTGGCGGTTTTACTTTCGGGGATGCTCTTTGCGCTGCTGGAAATGGCTCCAGCACCGCCGACTGATTATTTCTGGTGAGGCCTTAGCCAGCGACTCGAACGGCCCCGCGAAGCGAGGGCGAGTGACAGTGCGTTTAGCTTACTACTGCACTACTAGTACAGATAGTCCTTCGCCTTGTATTCGTCATGACAGGCTTTGCAGGCACCACCGGTTTCTTTGATTGCGCCACCGATGGCCGCTCTGTCGCCGCTTTGTGCCGCAGCTAAAAGCCCTTTTGAAGCAGTTTGGAGCGCCGCATACTTCTCAAGGAAATCCTCGGTGTTTTCCCATATTTCAGGCTTGGCGCGCGTTGTGCCTTTGTCCGATCCGGGGCCGAAAGCCCGGGCGACATCCACACTGGCTACTGCTGCAAAATCCTCAGCGAGAGCTAGCATTTTTGCGTCGTCCCAGGGCATATCACCTTTTACCATGGCGGTCATAGGACCAAAGTTCATGGCTATAAGTGTGAAGTAGGATTGGCGATAGGACTGCATCGCTTCGTCTTTAACCAAGTGGGACAGCGCCATGGGGGCACTACCAAGAGTGAGCACAGCTAAACCTGTGGCAAGCAGCTTCTTCGACATACGACTTCTCCTGTGTGATGTCAGTACGAAACACAATGGTTATCAATAGAACCTGAATATGAGCGCTTCTGCAAGCGAGGAGGCTGGCGGCATCGTTAGCGTTTCGCTGCGTGTCAGCGAAACACGGCCTGTTGGCCCAGACTCTGCTTATCGGTTCCTGCCAGCTGAGCGCGGTAGCTCTCTTCCAAAGTGATGCTGCCGAATTCGGGAGTCGCGGCGGCATCGTAGGCTTGCCGATCTCCATTCCACAGGAGCATGGATTCTGTGGCGTAGTAGTGTCCGATGCGTGCGAACTCGGCTTTATCAGCGATTCTTGCTGATATTCGACCGGGTACTGACAGCGCGGAGGCGGCGGCTACCAACAGCTTGGGGCTGACGCTTTGGGTGCGCAGCGGCTGTTGGGTGAGTCGCGCCAAAAGCTGCGCTTGCCCCAATGGCGTTATCTCTGGTCCGGGGCCGCCAATGGCCTGCACGCCCCTTAGCTCTGGTGATTCCAGGCTTAGACGAATGAAATGGGCAAGGTCAGATTCAGCAATGGGTTTGCAGCGTGTCAGTAGGCCATCGCCAAACATCAAAAATGGTTTGCCACGTTTGACCCGCTGAAGCTGGCCACTGAGCGACTTAAAAAAGGCGGTTGCTCTTACACTTGTGTAAGACAGGCCAGAGGCGGCAAGTTCAGTCTCAAACCGCAGCTTGGCGAACTGAAAAGCCAGTCGTGGTTTTTGAACGCAGATCGCGGACAGCAAGGTGAAGTGTTTGACCTGGGTGCTGGAAGCCCATCTCAGCAGATTGTGATTAGCCCGATACTCTACCGCTTCGCTATCGGCGATGCCGCCACTTCGGCTGGCTATACAGGAGACCAGCGAATCGGCTCGAAATGGCTTTAGTACTTTCGTTAACGCGCGTTCATCGTCAAGCTTAGCGGTAACTACAGAGAGTCTGCCAGGGGCCACGGTGGCCGCGTAGTGACTGAGAGTCTGAGCAGCGCTGCTTTTTGGATCTCGAACCGGGCAAATTAAAGTAAAGCCGTGTTCAAGCAACTCCCGGGCTACCCGGGAGCCGATATAGCCGGTAGCGCCGGCGAGAAGTACAGTTTGCTTCAGGCTTCAGCGCCCCAGCATTGTGCGGGCGACCAACTCCCGCATGATCTCCGAGGAGCCCCCGTAGATGCGCTGAATACGTGCGTCGGTGTAAAAGCGTGAAATCGGGTACTCCACTGTATAACCGTAGCCTCCGAACAATTGCAGACAATCATCGATAGTGCTGCACTGCATTTCACAGGAAGCGAGTTTGAGCATCGCAGCTTTATCGGCGGTCAAAGCGCCCTGCGCGTATTCGTCAGCGCACTGCTCGTAGAGTGCCCGATTCAATCCGATTTGTGTCTTCACATCTGCAAGTTTGAATCGCGTATTCTGGAACTCACCGATACTTTGGCCAAAGGCTTTGCGTTCCTTCACATAGTCAACGGTGATCTCCAGTGCGCCTTCTGCAGCGCCCACGGCTTGTGCCGCAATTCCCAGACGCTCCCGAGGCAACTCTTCCATCATGATGACAAAACCGCGATTTTCTTCACCTAGGAGGGCGTTGGCCGGGAGTCTTACATCCTGAAAAAACAGCTGCGCTGTGTCGGAGGTGTGCTGCCCAATTTTCTCGATCTTGCGGCTCTTTTCAAATCCTGCAAGTGTCGTGTCTACCAGGAACAGCGACGTACCCTTGGCGCCTTTTCCCGGATCGGTAATTGCCGCCACTACAACGATGTCCGCGTGGATGCCATTGGTGATGAAGATTTTTGATCCGTTGAGTATCCACTCGTCACCGTCGCGAACTGCGCTGGTGCGTATTCCCTGCACGTCGGACCCTGCGCCGGGCTCGGTCATGGCGAGAGCGCCAAACGCGTCGCCACTGACCATCCTTGGGAGCCACTGTTGCTTCTGCTCGTCAGTACCATGTCGGCTGATGTAGGGCGCAACGATATTCGAATGAATTCCATAGCCTGTAGCGATGCCGCCAAAGCCCATGCGAGAGAGTTCTTCGATGAGCATGAGCGTCACATGGGGCGCGGTACCAGCACCGCCGTAGGCTTCGTCTACATCGGGACACAGGAGCCCCGCTGCGCCCATGGTGTTCCAGAACTCTCGGGGGACCAAGTGATCCTCTTCCCAAGATTCAAAATGAGGTCCGATTTCCTGCTCAAAGGCGCGTCGCGCCATATCGCGGAAGAGGGTCATCTCATCGTTACCGATGTCCATATTCATGCTCTGAGTCCCCGATTTTTTGTGGTCATTTGAAGGACGCACATTGTGGTGGATACCCCCGGTGTGTGCAAGGAAGGCTCCGGCGGGGCGCCGATGCGTGCACTCGGCCGGGGCATTGGAAAGGCCACCCTGAAGAGGTACTTTCCCTATGATGCTGCGGTGCTAAACTCCGTTCTCGGAATTTCTATGTAACTACAATAACGGAGTATGTCGTATGCAAGAGTATCTGCAGTTTTACATCAATGGCGAGTGGGTTGACCCAGTCGTTCCCAAGCCCTTTGATGTCATCGATCCAGCACATGAAACCGTTTGTGCGCGAATTTCTCTGGGCTCTGAGGCCGACGTTGATCGTGCTGTGGCAGCAGCGAAAGCGGCGTTCGAGACCTACGGCTACAGTAGTCGTGAAGAGCGTATCGCCTTGCTCGAGCGCTGTATTGAGGTGTACCAGTCTCGCTACCAGGATATGGCAGAAGCTATCCGCACTGAAATGGGCGCGCCCAAAGGCCTGGCCGAAACCGCTCAGGCGCACACCGGTTTGGGTCACCTGCAGCAGGCTCTGGACGTGCTGCGTGATTATGAGTTTGAAGAAGATCTGGGGCAGCACCGCGTTATCAAAGAGCCCATTGGCGTTTGCGGCATGATTACCCCGTGGAATTGGCCGGTTAACCAGATCGCCTGCAAGGTTGCCCCGGCTTTGGCGGTGGGCTGCACCATCGTTCTCAAGCCCAGTGAGATTGCGCCACTGTCTGCACAGATTTGGGCGGAAATAATGCACGAGGCGGGCGTACCAGCGGGTGTGTTCAACATGGTCAATGGAGACGGCCCAACGGTTGGAGCCGCGCTGTCCAAGCACCCCGATGTAGATATGATGTCATTTACCGGTTCAACCCGGGCGGGCACGCAGGTTGCGATGAACGCAGCGCCAACGGTAAAGCGCGTAACACAGGAACTCGGCGGCAAGTCACCGAATATTGTTCTTGATGATGCGGATTTTCAGGAAGCCGTTTCTCGCGGCGTGATGAGCATGTTCGTCAACAGTGGACAGTCCTGCAACGCACCATCGCGGATGTTTGTGCCGGCGGCACGACTGGCTGAAGTGGAAGCAATTGCCAAAGGCGTTGCGGACGCGGTTGTCGTAGGCGATCCGGCAGACGCAAATACTCAGGTTGGCCCGGTGGTCTCTGAGGTACAGTTCAACAAAATCCAGGGATTGATTCAGGCTGGGATTGATGAAGGAGCGACCTTGGTGGCTGGCGGTGTTGGCCGCCCGGATGGTTTGACGGCCGGCTACTTCGTTAAGCCAACGGTATTCTCCGGTGTGACTAACGATATGACCATTGCCCGAGAAGAAATCTTTGGTCCGGTTCTTGCGATTCTCCCTTACGAGACTGAGGAAGAGGCGATTGCCATGGCCAACGATACGCCCTACGGATTAGCGGGCTACGTTCAAAGTGGTGACATTGAGCATGCTCGGAGCGTGGGGCGGCGCATTCGAGCTGGAAACATCCACATCAATGGTGCCTCCGGCGGCTATGAAGTGCCCTTCGGCGGCTATAAGCAGTCAGGAAATGGTCGTGAGTGGGGTGAGCATGGCTTCACGGATTATCTCGAAATCAAGGCCATGGAGGGCTTTGCGGCCTGATGGCTGACTTCATTCTTGCGATCGACCAGGGCACGACAGGTAGTACCGTCGCCCTGGTCGATTCGCAGGGTCAACTCTGTGCAAGCGTTAATGTCGAGTTCCCGCAGATTTTCCCCAAGCCTGGCTGGGTAGAACATGAGCCAGAGGCCATCTGGTCCTCTGTACAGAAGGCGCTGTCGCGCTTGCTGCGCAAAAAGCTCTGCAAGCCTTCCGACATTGCGGCCATCGGCATTACCAATCAGCGAGAGACCTCGGTAGTTTGGGATCGACGCAGCGGGGAGGTCTTGCACAACGCCATTGTCTGGCAATGCCGGCGTACCGCCGATTTTTGCGAGACTCTGCGGGCTAAGGGACATGAAGATTTAGTACGCGAGCGTAGCGGTTTGGTTCTGGATCCCTATTTTAGTGCCAGCAAATTCAGGTGGCTGTTGCGAGAAGTGCCCGCTGCGAAACGTGCGTTGAAGGCAGGTGCGCTCGCCGCGGGAACCGTGGATAGTTTTTTGCTCTGGCGCCTGACCTCGGGCGAGCAGCACGCTACCGATGTCAGCAACGCAGCTCGAACTTCCTTGATGAACCTCAAGAACCTGCGCTGGGATCCAGAGCTGTTGCGTCTGTTTGAGGTGCCAGAAGGCATACTCCCTGAGATACGCCCGAGCAGTGGTGTGCTGGGGCACACCCGGGGGGTGCGTGGTCTTCCCGACGGAATTCCTATTGCAGGGATTGCGGGAGATCAGCAAGCGGCACTCTTTGGCCAGGCTTGCTTCTCAGCGGGTGACGCAAAATGCACCTATGGCACCGGCTCATTTATCGTTATGAATACCGGCAGTGAGCGTATTCTCTCTAAATCCGGATTGTTAACCACAATCGGCTGGCAATTGGACAAGCAAGATCCGGTGTATGCGCTGGAGGGGGGCGCTTTTGTCTGCGGCGCAGCGGTACAGTGGTTGCGCGATGGATTGAAGCTCATCAAGCGTGCCCCTGATATTGAAGCCTTGGCTGCGAGTGTTCCAGATCATGGTGGGGTAGAGTTTGTTCCGGCACTGACGGGGCTTGGTGCGCCGCATTGGGCGCCGGATGCGCGGGGTTTGATTACCGGGATTACCCGAGGCAGTGACCGTGGTCATATTGCCCGGGCAACTCTCGATGCTATGGCCTTGCAGAACGTGGATATCCTGCGTTGTATGGAAGCGGACCTCGGTAAGCGTATGCGACCGTTGCGAGTTGATGGTGGCGCGGCGGCGAACGATCTCTTGATGCAGATTCAGGCCGACTATCTCGGCCGCAAGCTGGTACGTCCACGCATAACCGAGACAACTGTAGCCGGAGCGAGCTATCTCGCCGGAATCGGTGTGGGCTTGTGGAGTAATACGGCGCAGATTAAACGAATCTGGCAGCCGGAGCGGGAATTTAGTGTCGATATCTCGGCCGCGAAGCGTCGCCAAAGGATGCAGAGCTGGCAGGCCGCCGTCGATCAAACTCTGGTCAAGGCAATCCCGGATTAAAGCCAATCATCAAAGAAGCGAGTAGTGCGTGAGCGAATTTAATCAGCCCCTTTCCGGCAATGAAATGCCGCGCTTTGGTGGCATTGCGAGTATGTTCCGTCTTCCTGTGCAGTTGTCTGCAGAGGGGTTGGATGTTGCCATAGTTGGGGTGCCATTGGATTGCGGCACAAGCAACCGTGCGGGCTCGCGCTACGGTCCCCGGCAAATACGCGCAGAGTCAGTGTTGGTGCGTCCCTACGGCATGGCTACAAAAGCGGCGCCCTTTGATTCGTTTCAGGTTGCAGATACCGGTGACGTTGCTCTGAATACCTATAACCTCGAAAAATCCATAGGCATTATTGAGAGTCACTTTGACGGGGTCTTAGCCAGTGGCGCAAAAACATTGGCCATGGGCGGCGATCACACGATTACCTTGCCCATCCTGCGAGCGCAGGCAAAGGTTCACGGACCTCTGGCGGTGGTACATGTAGATGCACACGCGGACATGAATGACCACATGTTTGGTGAGTCGATTACCCACGGCACGATTTTTCGTCGCGCTATTGAAGAGGGGCTCATCGATCCGACGAAAATGGTTCAGATCGGACTCAGAGCGACAGGCTACGCAGCCGATGATTTTGACTGGGCGCGGCAAAGGGGTGTACGAGTCGTCTCGGCGGAAGAGTGCTGGTACAAATCCCTTGATCCACTGATGGCCGAAGTGCGAGAACAAATTGGCAGCGATCACCCGGTGTATTTAAGCTTTGATATTGATGGGCTCGATCCATCAGTTGCGCCGGGCACTGGAACTCCGGAACCGGCTGGCCTGATGACCTCTCAGAGTCTGGAGATTATTCGCGGCGCGTTCGGCACGAACCTTGTGGGTGCTGATCTCGTTGAGGTTTCACCGCCCTATGACACAAGCGGAAACACGGCCTTGTTGGCCGCGAACCTGATGTTCGAAATGCTATGTAGTTTCCCTGGTTGCCAGCGGCGGGACTGAGTCCCGCCATGGCGCTAAATAGCTCCGCTAAGTCCTCGTTTACAGGCCTCCCATAAGCATGTACTTGATTTCGACGTAGTCATCCATGCCATAGCGCGATCCCTCGCGTCCGGACCCCGATTCCTTGACACCACCAAAGGGCGCCATCTCGTTAGAAATAATGCCCTCATTAATCCCTACAATCCCGTATTCCAGCGCTTCCCCAACGCGCCAGACTCGCCCGATATCCCGAGTATAGAAGTAAGAAGCCAACCCAAATTCTGTGTCGTTTGCCATCGCGATGACTTCTTCTTCAGTGTCGAAGCGAATGATGGGGGCAACAGGGCCAAAAATTTCATTGCGGAACACGGCCATGGTGCTATCGACCTCGGTGAGTACCGTTGGCTGATAGAAACAGCCGCCTAATGCGTGCGGGGCACCGCCTAAGGCGACCTTGGCGCCACTGGCTACCGATGCCGCCACCAATTCGTGAACATCGCTCGCCGCTTTAGCGTTCACCAAGGGACCCAGCGCAACGCCATCCTGCATGCCGTCACCCACCGACAGTTCACCAGCTTTGGCTACCAGCTTATCGACAAAGGCGTCATAGACGCTGCTTTGTACAAAAATTCGATTGGAACAGACACAGGTTTGCCCCGCATTACGGTATTTGGAGATCATGGCTCCGGCTACCGCGGAATCCAGATCTGCATCGTCAAAGACAATGAATGGTGCATTACCCCCGAGCTCCATGGATGTTTTCTTCATCGTATCCGCGCACTGAGCTTCCAGCACTTTGCCGATGGGGGTTGATCCGGTGAAGGTCAGCTTTCGCACTATGGGGTTGGCTGTAAGTTCGCCGCCGATTTCTCTCGCAGAGCCGGCAACAACGTTCAGAACTCCGGCGGGAATACCGGCGCGTTGTGCGAGTTCTGCCAGGGCTAGCGCGCAAAGCGGCGTTTCACTCGCCGGTTTAATCACGATTGTGCATCCCGCTGCGAGAGCCGGGGCTGCTTTGCGCGTGATCATGGCAATGGGGAAGTTCCAGGGGGTGATCGCCGCTACGACTCCCACTGGTTGCTTTATACACACGATACGCTTGTCTTCGCCAGGACCCGGTATTACGTCTCCATAGAGGCGCTTGGCTTCTTCGCCAAACCACTCTACGTAGGCGGCACCGTAGGCAACCTCACCTCGAGACTCAGCCAGTGGCTTGCCCTGTTCGGCTGTCATGAGAATGGCGAGATCTTCCTGGTGGGACATTATTAACTCGAACCACTTGCGCAAAATTTGGGCGCGGGTTTTTGCGGGTAAGCGCTTCCAGCTATCCATAGCGCTGCCCGCCGCCTCTATGGCACGGCGAGTTTCCCCGGCGCCGACGCTGGCAATGCTGACTATCTCAGCACCCGTCGCCGGATTCAGGATGGGTAAAGTTTTGCCGTCATCTGCAGCGACCCATTGTCCGTTTATGTAGGCCTCAGTGCGCAGAAGGGACATGTCCGATAGCGGAAGTGTCATGCGTAACTCCTTTGTTGTTTCACGACTTCAGGTCGCGTACGTTACAAGGACCGGCGGCATTAGGAAACGTTGCACGGTCTTTATTTTTAGGCTTTCACGACACAGGGCGCAGGAGGCAGTAAGCATGACGGAGAAGGTCACGGGTATAGGCGGTTTGTTCTTTCGTGCGGACAGCTCAAAGGAGCTCGCCGTGTGGTACGAGAAGCATTTGGGCGTGTCTGTGGTTCCGAGCGATTATGAGCAGCAGCCCTGGATGCAGGAGTCAGGGCCTACGGTGTTCGCGCCATTTGACAAAGAAACAGACTATTTTGGTAATGCAAAAAAGGTCTGGATGATTAACTTCCGTGTCAGAGATCTCGACAAGATGGTGGCACAGTTAGGCGATGCGGGTGTGGAGGTGAAAGTGGATCCTCAGCTATATCCCAACGGACGCTTTGCCAGACTGTACGACCCCGAGGGGAATCCTATCGAGTTGTGGGAGCCGCAGTGATCTGTGGCGCTACTTTGGTCACTGTCGTGCGAACTTAAGCCCGACCCCTTTTATTTGGCTGCAGCTGGTGTTTGCGCACCAGGCCGCGAAGCTGATCATAACTTAAGCCCAGTGCCTCCGCCGTTCTTCGCTGATTGAGCGCGTGTTGCTCCAGAGAGGCAATAAGTAGTGTTTTTTCATAAGCATCGACACTGTCACGAAGGCCTTGTGGATTCTCTGGTTCGTTGGATGAGGTTCGAGGCGTCGTATGGGCGGGATGCACATCGTTATGGATGGTGGCTTGCCCGTCCTTCTGTGGATCCGGTGCTGTGGCTGACGGTGAATGAGCGTCGCTCCAGGGGCTTTTAAAGGGGTCGATTACCAGTGTCGCCACAGCCGTCTCCGGGGCGCCCCAACGGTGTAGGGAGCGTTCCACGACATTCTTCAGCTCGCGCACGTTGCCGGGCCAGTGATATTCCCGCAGTTGCAGCAGTGCGGCTGGGGCAAATCCCGGGAACTGATCCCAGGTCAACTCTGCGCTCATCTGTACCGCAAAATGGCGTGCCAGAAGCATGACGTCATCGTCACGATGACGTAGTGCAGGCATGTGGACGACATCGAAGCTTAAGCGGTCGAGCAGGTCGGCACGGAATGTCTGCGTATCAGCCATGGATCGCAGGTCGGCGTTGGTAGAGCCGATAACCCTGACGTCCACGCGGAGTGTTCGTTGGCCGCCAACGCGCTCGTATTCTCCGTATTCTATGAGCCTCAAAAGCTTTTCCTGAAGGCGCGGGGACATGGTCCCTATCTCGTCAAGGAGTAAAGTTCCGCCTTCAGCACGCTCAAAGCGCCCCACATGCAAGCGCGAGGCACCCGTGAATGCGCCTACCTCGTGTCCGAAAAGCTCGCTTTCGAGCAGTGTCTCGGCCATCGCTGCACAGTTAACCTTTATAAAAGGCGCGTCCCAGCGACTGGACAGGAAGTGAAGTCGCTCCGCTGCGAGTTCTTTTCCTGTGCCGCGTTCACCTAATACAAGCACCGGTCGCTGGATTGTCGCGAGCTGCGAGAGGTGGTCTAACGCTGTTGTTAAAGCATTAGACTCCCCGAGCATATTGTCAGGCTGTCGATTCATTGGTTGATAATACTAATTGTGTGGTGGAATTAACCAGTTTAATGGGTTTATTTCGCCTAATATTTTGTCATTGACTTAATAATACACATTAGGATTTTAAGTTAAATTACTGTTTTATAACTATTTAAGTTATTACTGGCCCGTTAATTGGATTGTTGTACATCAGTAAAACACAACAAGGAGTAACGCATGGAACCCGACCGCTTAACGATTTATCTCGCGTTAGCAGTGGTTGCTTGCGGGATCGCTGCAGTGACCGGACCGTCACCTGCACTGATCACCTTATTTCAGGTCGTACTTGTTGTCGAAGCCGTTAACTTGATCTCAGCTCCGGGGGATGTATCGCACTCCCGGGTCGACAACCCAAGCAACTCGCAAGGAGAGTAACCATGGGTATTTTTTCGCGAATGAGCGACATTATTAACTCGAACATCAGTGCATTGCTGGACCAGGCAGAGGATCCTGAAAAGCTGATTCGACTGATCATTCAGGAAATGGAAGATACGCTGGTAGAGGTTCGTAGCTCGTCGGCGAGAGTGCTTGCTGACCGTAAGGCTGCTACCCGGCGTGTGGAGCAATTACAGGTAGAAGCCGAGTCCTGGGAGCGCAAAGCCAAGCTTGCGATTAGTAAGGGGCGTGAGGACCTTGCCAGAGCCGCATTGCAGGAAAAGCGCGAGATCGAGGAAGAACTCGAAGCAGTCAGTACCGAGCTTGCAGCCACTGACGAGCATATTGCCCAGCTTAACGATGAAATAGGCAAGCTTCAGGCGAAGCTCAACGATGCTAAGGCCAAGAAAAAGGCATTGGTGATGCGTACGCAGACGGTAGAGTCGAGAATCAAGGTGAAGCGTCAGGTGAATCGCGATGCCCTTGATCAGGCCTTTGGTCGCTTTGAGCATTTTGAGCGGCGTATGGATAATCTCGAAAGTCAGCTTGAAGTCATGGATATTGGTAAGGATGTAGCGCCATCCCTGGCGGCTGAAATCAACGCTCTGGAGCAAGATGAGAAAATCACGGCAGAGTTGGATCGCTTGAAAGCAGAATTGGGTGGCGGCGAGTCGTCTAAGGACGCCTGAACCCATTCCGCTCCCCGGTGCAATAGTGCACGATGGGAGCATGATCTTCTGAGGCGGAGAGCCATAGATGGAACTTTACGAATTACTTTTCGTGCCCACTATCCTGTTTATGACGATTGTTGCCCCGACGTGGATAGTGCTGCACTACCGAAGTCTTAACCGATCGAGTCGTGGCTTGAATGAAGAGGATCGTGAGAACGTTGAACAGATTCTCGTCACTGTGGATCGTCTGACGGAGCGCATTGCGGCGCTGGAGTCGATCCTGGACTCTGATCACAGTGACTGGCGAGATCAGGAGAATCACAATAGTAGTACAAGGAGAAGCTCATGAGCGACTATTCGGATGAAAGCCACCATCGACGTCGCAGCCGTCGCGGGCGTCGTCGCGGCAGCGAGCAATTTCGTTATTACCAGGAGCGCAAGCGTCATGGGTGGGGGATGGGTCTGTACCGTAACCGCCGCGATGGCAAAATCTGCGGAGTAGCCGCGGGAATTGCGGATTACTGGGATGTTGCCGATTGGGTGGTACGTTTGGTGTTTATCGGCGCGTTTCTGTTTACCGGCACCCTGGCAATCTGGGCCTATGTCGCAGCTTGCCTGATGCTTAGCCCACGACCTGATGACCGCAGTGGTCGTCGGCGCAGACGCGAGGCTGAGCAAGCGTCATCAGCAGCAGCGGCATCTGCAAATGAGGAGGCCTTCGGTCCCGAGATGGAATATGACGAGCGCTTTCACGACTATCGCCCGAAGCGAATGTTTCGTTATAGCGATAGCGCAAGTATTCGTCTGGCGCGGGCCCGAGAGCGTCTGGATTCGGCACTTCGGCGGGTCGAGGACATGGAGACTTATGTGACATCCCGCCGCTATAAGCTCAACAAGGAGTTCTCGAAACTCTGAGTCCGCCATTGCGGCGGGGTTTGCCCCCGGGCCTCCTCGGAGTATCCTCTGCACCACGCGTAATTATGTAGCGATGAGCATCTGGGCTTGGCGCTGGGGAGGAGGTAGTGGGTGTGAGTCGTATGGCCATGTTCGGCGACGTAGTTATGCCCGGCACCGATGGTGTTGACCCGCATTACCTGCCACCACCTGCAGCCTGGTTGGCTCTCACCGAGCCCCAGCGCGTAGTGCTCGAGGTGGCCTCGCTGGCATCGGTGAGACGCCTCTTAGAAAATCTTGAGCCGGGAGACGGGCATCCGGTCATGGTGCTCCCGGGCTTTTTGGGATCTGACGCCTACAACGCTTCGCTGAGGCGTTTTCTCGCTGGTCTTGGCTACAAAGTCCATGGTTGGGGGCAGGGTCGCAACCTTGGGCCCCGGGGCAATGCTCTGGAGACCCTCATGGAGCGCGTCGCCATGCTCCGTGACCGGTACGGTGAGCCCCTATCGCTGGTAGGGCATAGTCTGGGAGGTATTTTTGCCCGGGAGCTCGCTCGGGAAGATCCGTCAACGGTTCGCCAGGTAATCACGTTGGGGAGTCCCTTCGGACGTGGGCGTCACAGTGCGTCGTACCCTGCGCGACTATTTGAGGCGCTGAATCCCACGGACGATTTGCCTGTAGCGCTGGACGACTTGCATCGAGCGCCGCCTGTTCCCACTACGGCTGTCTATTCCAAAGGAGATGGCATCGTTAATTGGCGAACGGCTTTTCAAAACCTCGATTTTGCTCACGCCAGCACTCAAAACATCCAAGTCCGCGGAAGCCATTGCGGGATGACCTTAAATCCCGCCGTCTGGTATTTGATCGCTGACCGCCTGCGACAATCCATAGACAATTGGAAGCCGTTTAGTGTGAGCGGAGTTGCCAGGGTGCTGGTGCCTAAGCACGGATGACGCGGCAACGCACAACTCCCCTGAACTCGTAGCCTGTTTTTCTATTTATGCGAAAGTACTTGTGCCTGTTGCTGAGCTTCCTTGTGCCCGTAAGTCTGACTATACCGAGTCAGCGATCAGCTGCGGAATCAGAGCCCGGCGAAGATAAGGGCTGGTTTTTTAGCGCAGACGTTCGGCTGCGCACCGAGTACCTCGCGCATTCTTTTCGGTTGTTGGCTCCACAGCAGGACCATCTGCAATTTTCTCGCAGCCAGCTGGGCCTGCGTTATCAGGCGTCTTCCTGGAGTGCTGAGTTTGAGGTCCAGGATAGCCGTGCCTGGGGAGATAAGACCCTTTCACCTATAGGTACCGATGACGTCAACACGCTGGAGACCATTAATGCAAAGTTTCGAAAGACCTGGCAAGTGAATTCAAGCTCCGCGGTGTCGCTTACTGCGGGACGAATGACACTTGATTACGGCAGTCGACGTTTGCTGGCACGCAACAATTTTCGCAATACCAGTAATGCGTTTCAGGGTGTGCATCTAAGACGTACGTCGGCCAACGCCACTACCGATTTGTTTTACACAATGCCTTTGCAGCGACGGCCTGATGCTCTGGACCGAGACTCTCTTCGAGGTAACGAGTTTAAGCTGGACAAGGCAGGTCGAGGAGAGCGTTTCTGGGGGGCGAGCTACGACTATCAATATCCCAAGGCCAACTCGACGCTGGCAGCTTATGTGTTTCGCAGTCAGCTCAGCGAACAGGGGAGCCGGCCGGTTGCTGACCGGAAGCTGTGGACGCTTGGCTCGCGTTTAAGCTGGCGACGCGCGGGACTGGATATGGAGGCGGAAGCGGCTTATCAGTGGGGCGAGTCATTGGCAGGAATTTTGGCCCCAAAGGCTGATCTACTGGATCATCGAGCCTGGTTTACACACATACACTTAGGAATAGACCTTGGTTCCGACGTAAACTTCAGCGTGGCTTATGACCACGCTACTGGCGATCGAGACCCTTTTGATGGACGCAATGAGCGGTTCGACCGTCTATATGGCGCTCGTGCGTTTGAGCTTGGGCCCAGCGGTATTTTCGGCGCCGCAATTCGCAGCAATATTCGATCCCCTCAGCTCCGTCTAAGCTGGCAGGCTACGCAGCGTCAAACATGGCTGCTCTCCCATCGCTGGTTGAGCCTGGATAGCTCCCGGGACTTCTTTGTGACTGGCTTTCGACGAGATACTACCGGAGTATCGGGTGATGATATCGGGCGTCAATGGGAATTGCGTTGGCGCTGGAAACCAGCTGATTCCCCGTATTCTCTGGAGCTAGGTGCTGCGTACCTGGATAAGGGAGCTTACTTTAAGGGGGAGGGGGGCGCTCCTTTGAATCCTCCCAACGTAGATAATACTGAATACGTGTTTGCGCAGCTGAACTGGCGCTACTAAAGTTTCGAATAGCCGTGTGTTGTTGCTCTTACGACGCGCCGTCGCGCGCCCCTGATATGGGGTTCATCTCTTCCTCGCCGGCGACATGTCGGATGATGCGGTAGTAGAGTCCAGCGGCGGAACCCTGGAGGAGGGCCTCGCGGAGCATCTCATCCGTGTCTACTGATTCTGCCGCTTCCAAGAGCCGTCCAAAGGTGCGTTTAAAATTGTCACTGTGCCGCGCGCGTATCTGGGTGCCATACAGCATATCTTTCAGGAATTCGTCATCATCGCTATTGCTGGCGGCTGCGCCGATCATGCGGCGTATAAACAGAGAGTGGTCGCCGGTACTCGCCTCAGAGCGCAAGGTGCCAAATTCCTCAAGCGATACCTCACCGTTGCCAGTGGGTCCAAAGACGGAGAGATAGTGAAAGCCGGCGATACTGCCTAACTGCTCCTGCACCAGGCCCAGTAACTTAAAGTAGGAATCGCGCCGGGAATGCAGCTCCAGACGACGGGTGCTTTGTTCTTGCATACTTGTGGCGCGGGTATTTGCGGTGATCTCTTTTTGCTGCATGAAATGCCCAATCACCAGCCATAAAAAGGCCAGGGGCGCGAAAGCACCCTCAAAAAAACTACCAATATCAGCGGTGGGCAGAGATTGAAATTCTGTCCAACCCACGACGCGGGTAACGTAGTAAATCCCGGTGCTCATCCAAAGCGTTGTGACTGTCAGTCCAAACAGGATGCGCCAGTCCAAGCCCCTTCTTTCTGTATGCTCATTGTCCATATGCGAAGCATAACAGAGGCTTTAGTGGGCTGTTGCATGTCCTGTGCTTCGACTACGCTAGGCACCGGTGAATTGTGGAGCTCCATGGTGGATCGGGTATTAGAAAAAATCGGTGGCCAAGGTGCGCCGTTGTTGTTTGCACACGCGAATGGTTATCCCCCGGGAAGTTATCGCGAGTTGTTTATGCACCTTGAAGACCATTTCGAGATAGACGCCTTAGAGCACCGCCCCCTGTGGGGTGGTCGGGAGCCGCCGCGCCGATTGAGGTGGCAGCTGTTTGTCGATGATTTGCTCAGTGCCATGGAGGGCCGGTATTCGCAGCCCGTTTGGTTAATGGGGCATAGCATGGGAGGCGTTATTGCTGCGCTCGCTGCCAGGCAGCGGCCGGAGAAAATTGCCGGACTGATTTTACTTGACCCTGTGTTTCTTCCCGACCGCTTTGTTATCGCCGCGCGGCTGATGTCGGAAAAGAAACGACAGCAAATGCCGATGCTGCGGCGAGCGCTCTCCCGGCCGGAACACTTTGAAAGCCATGCAGCTGCATTTGAGTTTTACCGTGGCAAGCGTGCGTTCAAAGGGCTCAGCGACGACGCTCTATCGCACTACGTGCTTGCCAGCAAAGCCCCCGCGCCTGGTGGAGGAGTGCAGCTTCGATATTCTGGCGCCTGGGAAGCCGCGGTGTATGGAAGCGCACCGAGTGCCCGGCCACTGATGAAGCGTATGCGGGTGCCTACACTGGCAATGCGTGGACAAGACAGTGACACTTTGAGACCCGAAATATGGGCGCGCTGGCAGCACTGGCAACCCCAGGCACGCTTTCTCGAGATTCCCGGAGGGCATTTGTTTCCTCTGGAGACACCACAAGCCACGGCCCATGCAGCAATAAAGTATGTTTTTGCCGATTAATTTCGGGCCGGCCCTTTCGCGGTAACAATCAGCCTCTATAATCTAGGGGACGACACGCGGAGAGATGATATGGGCAAAATTCTAATTGTTGCAGACAAAGGCAAGTCCTGCGTTGCTACTTCTCGAGGCTTGGAGCTGGCTGCAAAGCTTGGCTATGACGCAGAGGTGGTTGCCTTCGTATATGCACCGCTGAATCAAATCGAGGGGGGTAAGGACGCACAAGCTGCGGTGCGACAGCAGTTGCTTGATAAGCGTCGTGAACAGTTGGCTGAGCGCATCGACGCTTTCGCAACAGGCGGTCAAAAAGTTGCCTTAAAAGTCGTGTGGATGAAAATCGTGCATCCCTGGATTGTAAAACGTAGCAGCAGTCAGTTTGCCGCGGTTGTGAAGACCAGCCATAGCACGGGTAGTTTGGGATACACCTCTACAGATTGGCATGTTTTGCGGGAATGCCCGGTGCCGGTGCTGATGGTTGCGGAGAAAAAGTGGAGTCGCACGCGGCCCGTGATGGCGGCTTTGGATTTGGGTACGCGTAAGCGCAGTAAACAGCAGCTGAACTCTCGTGTGCTGGGTGCTGCCAAGGCTCTTGCAGAGGCTTTGGGTGTGGAGTTGAAGATCATGTCCGCCATCGACATACCGTCAGTGCTGGCAGATCTGGATCTTGTGGATCCTATTAGCTATACCAAAAAGCATCGCCAAGAAATGTTGCCGCACCTTAAGGCACTGGCCAAAGAGCACGACATACCTGAGAAGGCCTTCATCACCAAGCGGGGTCCGGTGGCTAAGGTTATAACGTCCCAGGCCGCCAAAGCGCGGGCACAGATAGTGGTCATGGGAACGGTCGCGCGTCAGGGGCTCAGCGCAAAATTGATCGGCAACACTGCAGAGACGGTACTTCAGGATCTCCACACAGACGTACTGGCAATAAAGCCCGAGTCCTGATTCGACACCGGGCAGGTGAAATAGCAGCTGAGTTTGGTTCTAAGCGACTAAGGGATACTGGGACGTCATGAGCAGTCCAATCAAAACACGACTGGCGGATCTGGACGATAGCCTCTTTGTTCCCCGAGAGCTGAGCTGGCTGTCGTTTAACGCCCGGGTTTTACAGGAGGCGGCGGACGAAAAAGCTCCTGAGATTCAGCGACTGCGATATCTGGGCATTTTCTCGAACAACCTGGATGAGTTTTTTCGTGTGCGAGTGGCAGAGGTACGTCGCATTATCTCGGTGTCCAGCGGAAGTACCCGTCAGAGCGCCAAGGAACTTCTTGCTGCAATTCAGGCGGAGGTGGTGTCTCAGCAACATGACTTTGAAGGCGTCTATGCCTCGGTCATGAAAGCGCTTCAGGCGCGCAGAATCTACATGATTAATGAGCGGCAGCTTGAGCCTAATCAGGCAGAATTTGTGCAGGACTATTTTACCAAGACGGTCTTACCCGAGCTCGACCCTATTTTGTTTGCAGAGGGCTCACCGATTCCGGTTCTCAATGACGAATGTCTATATCTCGCCGTTGAGATAATCGCCAAGAAAAAACAGCGCGTTGCCGTGGTGGAAGTCCCTACAGATCGCATGAATCGGTTTGTCGAAATACCCCGGCGTAAGGGTAAAGGTGGGCGCGTTTACATTGCATTGGATAATGTCATTCGCGCCTGCCTGCCACAGATGTTTCGCGGTGTGCTGCCCATCGACTCGGCCAGCGCCTACTGTTTTAAATTCTCCCGGGACGCTGAATTAGAGCTCGACGTCGGCATTATGGAGAGCCTGATCGAGAAAATGGCCAGCAGCCTCAAACAGCGACAGAAAGCTGATGCGGTGCGTTTTGTTTATGACGCACAGATGCCCGCGTCTTTGCTGGATTTTCTGGCCTCCAAGTTTTCTCTTGGGAAGTACGACAGCCTGATCCCCGGCGGTCGGTATCACAACTCCAAAGATTTTATGGCCTTTCCCAGTGTAGGGCCGCGGTACCTTGAGCTGCGTCCTCTGCCCAGAGTTCCTGTTTCTTGCATTGACGAGGCAGACAACATTTTGTCGGCGATTCGTGCAAAAGATGTTTTGCTGTACTACCCCTATCATTCCTTTGACTATCTTATTGATTTACTGAAAACCGCTGCAGTTGACCCTGATGTCGACAGTATAAAAATCTGTTTGTACCGCGTAGCAACGGAGTCGCGAGTAGTCGATGCGCTGCTCAACGCGGTGCACAACGGCAAGCGCGTGCTTGCGGTGGTTGAGCTGGCCGCACGCTTTGATGAGCAGGCCAATATTCATTGGGCGCAGCGTCTTACAGAGGGGGGTATTGAGGTTAAGTTTGGGGTTCCCGGCCTTAAGGTACACAGTAAGTTATTGCTGATTCAGCGTCGCGAAGACGGGCATCAGCGATTTTACACTCACGTAGGCTCCGGTAATTTCAACGAAAAGACGGCACGCTTATATACAGATTTTTCTCTCATGACCTATGACCAGGACTTGGGGCGTGAAGTCTACGATGTGTTTGATTTTTTGCAGTACAACTATCGTCGTCCCCAGTACAAGCATTTGCTGGTATCTCCCCACAGTTCCAGGCCGGGACTCGAGCAGATGATCGATGCCGAGATCGCCAATGCGCGCAAGGGCTTGCGTGCGGCCATGACGCTCAAGTGTAACAATCTGGTCGATCGCGAGCTGGCGATGAAACTCTATGAAGCCAGCGATGCGGGAGTAGAGATCCGTCTTATTATCCGCGGCATGTGCTCGCTTCAGCCCGGTGTGAACGGCATATCAGAAAACATTGAGGCGATCAGTATCGTGGATCGCTATCTTGAGCATCCTCGGGTCTACGTTTTTTACAACGCAGGAAAGCCACGTTATTACATTGGGTCTGCGGATTTGATGACGCGAAACCTCGATTACCGTGTGGAGGTTTTATGTCCTGTATACGACCCCGACGCGCGGGTGATGATTCAGGATATTCTGGATATGCAGTGGCATGACAATGTGAAGGCACGGATCCTTGATAGAGAGCAGAATAATGTGGCCGTTGAGCGAACAGGGAAGTCGGCGATGATTCGCTCACAGGAGTCTATTCATAACTATTTGAGCACCGGGAAGAAGCCGCGAATTCCTCGCTCAAATATGCTCTTGCCGGCTAAGCAGCGCAAGAAGGGTAAAAAGGACTAATTTTATGGCTGGCGCTAGCCTGCTCGCATTACTCGATGACATTGCCGTGCTACTTGATGACGTATCGGTGATGACGAAAGTTGCTGCACGTAAGACCGCCGGGGTACTTGGCGATGATCTGGCCGTGAACGCCGAGAAGGTAACCGGTGTAGCCGCAGACCGGGAATTACCGGTGGTTTATGCGGTGTTCAAGGGCTCATTACTGAACAAAGCTATGTTAGTGCCGGCGGCTATCGTGATTGCAGCGGTTGCTGGGTGGTTGATCACTCCCTTACTCATCGCAGGCGGCTTGTTTCTTTGCTACGAGGGCTTTGAAAAGCTCTGGCACCACTTTAGCCACAGCGCAGAAGAGCGGCATAAAGAACAGGAAGATCTGCGCCGCAAGCTTGAAGATCCAGCGACCGACCCCTTGAAGCTGGAAAAAAAGCGCATCAAGGGAGCTATTCGCACGGACTTTATTCTTTCCGCAGAGATCATTGTTATTACCTTGGGGATTGTTGGCGACGCAAGTCTGATTGTTCGTGCAAGCGTGTTGGGTAGCATTGCCTTGTTGATGACCTTGGGCGTCTATGGCCTGGTTGCAGCCATTGTGAAAATAGATGACTTGGGCTTGTACTGGGTGCAAAGCGAACGCGAGGGGCCGTTAGGTGCTTTACTGCGAGGGACGGGCCGGGGGCTGTTAGCGCTTGCGCCGCGTTTGATGCGCGTACTAACCGTTGTGGGTACCGCTGCAATGTTTTTAGTTGGGGGCGGTATTTTGGTGCATGGCATTGCACAGCTCCATCACCTTGCTGAGCAATTTCTGCGCATAAGTCAGCAGGGTTTGGGGGATAACGCAGTGGTTACTGCGCTGGCCCCCCAGGTGTTTTCAGCGAGCCTTGGTGTATTGGCCGGGGCCATTGTTCTACTGCTGCTAAGCGTTGTACTGAGACCGTTTAAGTCGACCTAGCCAGAAACGCTACTGGGGCACGTCTGTCTATCGCAGCAATGAGCCGAGTATGCCGCGAAAAAGCTTTTGACCTAACGAGCGCCCTGCGGCGGAGCCAAGGCTGCGGGCCATGCTTTTGACAAAAGCGTCGCTGCTACTTTGGGTCTTCCGCCCACTGCGTTTTTGTGCAGTTTTCTCGCGCTTTTTGAGCTCCTTTTCGTCTCGATCTGCCTGCTGTGCTGTTGCTCGCGCCAGAAGTTGCTCGTGGGCACTCTCTCGGTCAATACCGTTAGCGTAGCGCCGTCCGTTGGGGTCGTTCTTTAAGACTTCGGTGCGCTCTGCCATAGTTGCCTTGCCCATTCGGGAGGAGGGCGGCCTGATAAGCGTCCGCTGAACCATTGAAGGAACACCCTTTTTTTGCAGCGTTGAGACGAGCGCTTCGCCGACTCCAAGCTCACTGATCACAGTTTCCGTATCCAGTGCAGGATTCGCACGGAAGCTTTGAGCCGCCACTCTCACCGCCTTTTGTTCCTTAGGGGTATATGCCCGTAATGCATGCTGGACGCGATTTCCCAGTTGACCCAAAACGCTATCGGGAATGTCAGCAGGGCTTTGAGTGACGAAATAGATCCCCACACCTTTGGAGCGAATGAGTCGTACTACTTGCTCGATAGTTTGTAGTAGGACCTTTGGCGCGTCCTGAAACAGCAGGTGGGCCTCGTCAAAGAAGAACACCAGTTCTGGTTTGTCCGGATCACCGACCTCGGGCATTTGCTCGAATAATTCAGAGAGCAACCAAAGCAAGAATGTGCTGTACACCCTGGGACTGCGGATGAGAGTGTCGGCCGCAAGAACATTGATTACGCCCCGACCATCGCGAGTGCGCTGCATGAGATCGCCAAGCTCCAATGCAGGCTCCCCAAAGAAATGTTTGCCGCCCTCGCGCTCGAGCATGAGCAGGCGCCGAAGAATGGCGTTTACCGAGGCAGCAGAAACGCGGTAGTTGGTTCCCAGGGTCTGACGGTTGTCGGCCAAATGCTGGAGCGTTGTGCGAAGGTCAGCCAGGTCGAGCATGAGCAGGCCATTATCGTCCGCGAACTGGAATACCAGCGTGAGTACGCCTTCCTGGGTGTCATTCAGGTCCAGTAGACGCGACATGAGCTGCGGGCCCATTTCGCTCAGCGTTGTGCGGATAGGCGTGCCCTTTTTTCCAAACAAGTCCCAGAAAGCGACTGGGTAGGCCTCCTGTACATAGTCTGATATGCCAATTTTTGTGACGCGCTCATCCACTTTTGGATGAGGATTGCCAGCTTGGCTCAGCCCGGAGATGTCGCCTTTAACATCGGCAAGAAACACCGGGACTCCCTGCGCAGCAAATCCTTCAGCGAGGCATTGTAAGGTTACGGTCTTGCCGGTACCCGTGGCGCCAGCGATCAAGCCGTGCCGGTTCGCATATTTGGGGTTAAGAAATACCTGCCCCGCGTCGGAGCCTCCAATAAGAATGCCGGGGCTGTCTTGGTCTGTGCTCATGCGCTACCTGTTACTTTTTGGCGAGTTTAGGTTTGACTGCGGTTTTGCGCGCAGTGGTTTTGGTTTTGGCTTTTGCCTTCGGCTTTGCTTTTGCTTTGGTTTTGCTTGCTGGCGCTTTGCGCTTGCGTTTTGCCGGCGCTGCCGCCGTCTTTCGCGTGTCCCCTGCCCGACGACCAGAGCCGCTCACTCCTGCGACCAATTCCAACTCCACCAGAGCATCCTCAAGGTGATCGATGATCCGCTGGATCTGAGGCATGGAACGCCGGCAGGCCACAATGCCAAAGTCGAGTTGGTCGTGGTAGCTCACCAGCGTCATGTTCATAGCGAAGCCATCAAAGACGATGGACGCCGGATACATGCCATCCAGTCGCGCGCCATTCCAATATAAAGGTTTGCGCGGTCCCGGCACATTGGATACGACGGTGCTAAAAGCGGGGAACTTTGAGCCCAAGCCTAAAATAGACGTCAGGAGTGCAGGCAACTGCGTGAGCTGCATAAACAGGGCTGCCTCTGCCGGTGAGAGCTCCTTTAGCAGGTCCTTGCCCGCACGCATGGATTTCTGAATCGTACGCAGGCGCTTTTCCGGGTCGTAGACATTAGTAGCCATATCGGCAGTTATAAAGCCAATAGCATTACTGGAATCTAAGTCGCCTTCTTCACGTAGAGATACCGGCGCCATAGCCTTGAGGGAGTGCAGGGGGAGCTCGTCGCGGGACAGAAGATATCGACGCAGTGCGCCGGCGCACATGGCTAGAACAACATCGTTGACGGTCGCATCCATGGACTTGCAAACATTCTTGACGCGCTCAAAAGCAAAGGTCTGGGCGACGAAGCGCCGGGCACCGGACACGCGAGTGTTAATTGAGGTTTTTGGTACGTTGTGCCAAGGCACGGCAAGGTTGCCGCTGCGCCCGACAAATGCCAGTCCAAAGCGGCGCATGGCGGTTGCCAGATTCATGCTGGAGTCGTACTGCTGCTTCAGGGCTTCCAAGACATTGCGCATGTCGCGCTTGTTGGGTTCCGGCGCACTCTTGGAACCTCCAAAGCGCTGTTGCTTGTAAACCTCGTAGGCTTCCTGGGAGTAGGGGGCGTAGCCAAGGGGGGCACTGGGCTCTTCGGTGCACATAGCCTGCGTGATGTGCATAGCGCCCACACCATCGATGGCCGCGTGATGAATCTTGTTATACACCGCGAACTGGCGATCCTGCAGGCCCTCGATAATGTGCAACTCCCATAAGGGTCGTGTGCGATCCAGTAAGGTGGTGTGCAGCCTCGACGCGAGGGCAAAGAGTTCGCGATAACGCCCGGGACTGGGGAGCGCGGAGTGCCTGACGTGGTAGTCCATGTCGATGTGTTCGTCCTTCTCCCAGAACAGCCCCGTCTTTCCTGTTACCACGTAGTCGCCAAAGGGCTTTCGAAATTCCGTGCAGTCTCGAAGCTGGGTTCGAAGCGCGCTTAAGAATTCTTGTTCATCCGCGCCATCAGGTAAGGTAAACAGGTTGACACCGCCGACGTGCATTGGAGTCTCTCGCTTTTCCAGGAGAAGAAAGCCGGCACTGGTAAGATCGATTCTACGCATGATTTTTATCCCTTACTGGTGGACGAATCCTATAAGCTTTGCGTCAGTGATGTAAGCGGCTCCCATGACGCGGGGCTGTGACAACACTACACTGCTCAACCCAACCACGTAAATCAGGAGAACGTGAATGCGTCGAAGTTTCTGGACGGCTTTAATCCTGTTATCGCTCAGTGTGGCGTCGCAGGCTCAGATACAAAGTGAGCACGCGCAAAAGACACTGGAGATCTACAGGACCATTGTGGAGGTTGATACCTCCAAGACCAAGGGCAATACGATACGAGTAGCCCAATATCTGGCTGATGAGTTAATCGCTGCCGGTTTTGCAAAAGAAGATGTGCGCATCGTACCAAAAGATGACTTTGGCACCTTGATCGCAACCTACCGCGGCGACGGTAGTGCCTCAGCTAAGCCAATTTTGCTCTTGGGGCATATGGATGTGGTCGAAGCCTTGGCCGAAGACTGGGTGCGTCCTCCCTTTGAGTTGACACAGGACGAGGTGAATTTTTACGCCCGGGGCACTATCGATAACAAATTCGGCGTCGCGCAATTGACCGGGACCATGATCCGCCTAAAGAAAGAGGGTTTCGTGCCTGATCGCGACCTGATCCTTGCTTTCTCCGGCGACGAAGAAAGTGGCATGACCACAACACGAATGATGGCCTATGAAATGCCGGAGCTTGCAGAGGCAGAGTACGCGCTGAACTCAGATGCTGGCGGCGGTAGTCTCACGGCTGACGGTGTGGCTGTTAGTTACCGCGTGCAGGCTGCTGAAAAGACCTACGCCACCTGGGAAATTACAGTACGTAATCCCGGTGGACACAGTAGTCGTCCTCGGGATGACAACGCCATTTACGACCTTGCTGGTGCGGTAAAAGCTATTGAAGCCCATCGTTTTCCTGTGATGTGGAGTGAGATGACGCTGTCGTATTTCCAAAAAATCGGCGAGAAGATTGGGGGTGAGCTGGGCGACGCCATGGTGCGCTTTGCCTATGACCCTGAAGATGCCGAAGCGGCGGAAACCCTGCGCAGCCAACCGTCCTATGTGGGAACTACCCGTACAACCTGTGTAGTAACCATGCTGCAGGCAGGACATGCCGAGAACGCCTTACCGCAATCTGCGACCGCAACGGTTAACTGTCGTATTTTCCCCGGCGTCTCGGTAGCTGATATCGAAGCCGAACTGCGGGGAGTGGTTGGCAACGAAGAGGCGGAGTTTGTTCTGTTGGGGGATCCCACAGAGAGTCCGATCTCTGAGATTCGCGCAGACGTTCTCGCAGCGGTGAGCAAATCAGTGCATAGCCGGCATCCGGGTCTGGATATGATTACCTACATGGAGTCAGGTGGTACCGACGGGATGCATTATCGATCGGCGGGCATTCCCACCTGGGGTATTTCCGGCGTGTTTATGAACCCGGACGAGATGTACGCTCACGGACTCAACGAGCGGGTGCCCATCAAGGCCTTCTACGACGCTTTGGATCACTGGTCCGTGATCATTCGCGAGTTAACCACTCCCAAGTAATCTTGTTTGGACAAAGCCGGGCAGTGGTTTTTGCTGCTCGGCTATTACACCTCGAACACCTTTAAATTTAATGTTTGGCTTTGTCGCTTCGCACAGAAAAACTGTCACTGTCTGCCTCATTGAGGTGAACGAACACAGCGTCGGCCGCCGTGGCGGTTAGATAGGCGCCATTTTGTGGAAGGGGAAATAGCTGGTCGTAGCGCCGGATCGTCATCTGATCGACTCGGCGATAGATGTGTGTTCGGTCTAGTTGCTTGGGTGAATCCAGTCCGGCGGAGGATGCGAGGTCTAACAGTGCATGCATGGTCTCGCTGTGAAATCTCGCTACTCGCGTCCCCTTGTCGCTGACGTCCAGACCTCGTATGAGCCGTGGATCTTGCGTTGTGATGCCCGTGGGGCAGCGGTTAGTGTTGCACTCCAGCGACTGCACGCAGCCCAGGGCCAACATCATTCCTCTTGCGCTGTTGCAAAGGTCGGCCCCCAAAGCCAGGGCTTTTGCTACATGAAAAGCAGTGATAATTTTTCCGGAAGCGATGATACGGATTTGCTCTCGCAGACCGAACCCCGCGAGGGTATTGACGACAAAAGCCAGTCCATCGCGCAGCGGCATTCCTACGGAATTGCTGTATTCCAAAGGCGCCGCTCCCGTGCCACCTTCACCGCCATCGACGGTGATAAAGTCGGGCATGATCTGCGTCTCAAGCATAGCTTTGCAGATGGCGATGAACTCGCTTTCGCGGCCAACGCAGAGTTTAAAGCCAACGGGTTTTCCGCCAGAGAGTTCGCGTAGTTGCTTGACGAACTCAAGAAGACCCCGAGGGCTGGAGAATGCGCTGTGGGCCGAGGGTGAAACGACTTCTGTCCCCACGGGGACCTGTCGAATACGCGCAATGAGATCCGTGTTTTTGCTGGCGGGGAGTATTCCACCGTGTCCGGGTTTTGCGCCTTGAGAGAGTTTGATCTCAATCATCTTGATGTTGTCACGCATGGCGGTCTCGGCAAATCTTGTGGCAGAAAACCGTCCATCTTCGCTTCTGCATCCGAAGTAACCCGTGCCGATCTGCCAGACCAAATCCCCCTCATATTCACAATGAAATTCTGAAACGCCACCTTCACCGGTGTTGTGATAAAAGTTTCCTAATGCCGCTCCCCGATTGAGGGCGCGAACGGCGTTATTGCTTAATGAGCCGAAGCTCATCGCTGAGATATTAAGCAAGGCCGCGCTGTAGGGCTGCGTACAATCTGCACCGCCAACACTGACTCGAGGATTCTGATCCAATGCACTGATATCGCGCGCGGCAATGGAGTGTCCCATCCATTCGTAGCCATCATGATAGGTATCGACCTTAGTGCCAAAAGGCACACTGGCTAAGTCCCCCTTTGCACGCTGGTAGACGATCGCCCGAAACATACGGTTGATGGGCGCCCCGCCGACGTCCGACTCCAGGAGATACTGCTGTACAAAAGGTCGCACGGATTCAAGGAGCCAGCGTCCCCGGCCGATGAGCGGGAAATTACGCCTGATACTGTGTTCTGTCTGCTGCATGTCGTAGATGCCAATGCAGAAGCTGATCAGAACCAGAAGAAAAAACAGCCAGCTAAGTAAGCTATGGAGCCCGGCAAAGAAGGGAATACCGGCCAGCAGGATATGCACAATAAAAAACGCCGCACGTGACACGGGGGTCTCCTTAATTAGTGATTGCGCGATGAGATGAGTTTGCGTGGCAAGCGTACTTTGCTCCCGAGGTTTCGGTGATAATAATCAAGCTGTCAGGTGTATTTGAGTGGATAGCTAAATCATCCGAAAAGCCAGGGAGAAAGCGCCTCGCGATTTTGTAGCACTACCTGTTGCGCCAGGGGATTATCTTGCTGCTTGCCCGGATCCAATTGTAATAACTGCAGTTGGTAGTTGACGAGAGTGGCTCGGGTATTCAGGCATAGCTGGCCGTCCTGCATACCGTAATCATGGGCTATGACTTCCTGCTGCGCGGGGGATAGCCTCGCGTCCGGCACGATCACAAGTTCAATGCGATTTTGCCAGTCATTGTCCTGGTCTTCGCCATAGGGTGACGCGTCCAGCATATCGGCCTCGCCGCGAAAACGGCTTAAAACAAAATCTCGAAAGCTCTGATTCTTTTCACACCAGGCGCGGACATGCCAGCGGTATCCCGTAAACACCAGGGTGTGCGGCACAATAATACGGCCCTCCCGATCGGGATGCTGCAGGGACACGTAGTCAACCTCCAGGCGCTTTTGGGCTCTGGCAGCCTGAATCATAGGACGAAGAATGCGGGGCGAAACATCGCGTCCCGGAGGCGTTAGCTGTTCTACATTGGCGGTGGCCAATGGCAGTGCTTCGAACACCCCCATGAGTTGTTCGTCCCGAGTCATCAAGTGCAGATATTCGTCGGCCGTTCCGCGAGTCACTCGCGGCTGGAATTCATCGGTGGGCCGGTAACCTTTGAGAAACTTGTCGTAGGCAATATTGCCCGGTGCAATTTCTCGAAGGTAAAAATTAATGTCTTTGCTGGCCTGTTGGCGGCCGATACCAAAGCAGCGGGTAAGATGCCCGGTGGTCAGACGGCCTTCCCACAAACTTATGATTTCAATATAACGGTACCTGAGGAGATGGTCCCAGCGATATGGCCACAGGTCCATAGGTCACTCCCGGGGTGGTATTTCAGTGGTGTTTTTGAGGATGTAAATCTTTAGCCGCCGTCCCGTTGAGTCCCGCAGGGAAGACGCTCTGAGGCGCGGTGGCAAACTTGCGCCTCAGAGCGATAGGTAGAGCTGTTCAGCTACTCAGCTTTCGCCCATTTTCTTCATGGCGTCAGCAGCACCGGCTTCGGCATCATCCATCATATCTTTGGCTTCTGTTTCAGCATCATCCATCATGCCTTTGGCAGCGTCCTTGCCGTCGTTCATCATTTCACCGGCTTTGTCCGTGGCCGCTTCAGCCATCTCGCCTGCAGATTCCATGGCGCCATCAGCCGCGTCTCCAACTGATTCCATAGCATCTTCGGCAGCGTCGCCCATAGATTCCATGGCATCACCAGTAGCATCAACTGCGCCTTCAGCCATGTCGCCTGCCTTATCCATAGCTCCCTCAGCCATTTCTGAGGCAGATTCGGCAGCTTCTTCTGCGGTGCTCTTGGCTTTATCCATGTCTTCTTTACTGCAGCCGCCCAGTGTGAGGAGGAGGGCAGAGGTGGCAACTACGCCAATGATCGCTTTAGTTCGCATGATATTTCCTTTTTGTTGATGAGTTGGTTTGGGTTTACCCGGGATATTGGCTACTGCCGTTCTAAAAACATGAGACAAGAACAGGGCGTCAGACCAACAGTTATTCGCGCCGGTACGTTACGCAGGCTAGAACTTAATGGCAAGCGACCCGCAGGTAAAGGCTTTATCACTTTGATCTTTGTGTAAGTTTGCGACGCAAAGCCAAGAAATTCGCGCATTGATCTGTCTTGATCAGTGATCTGGGTGATCCCCGCTACGTAACAATAGCTCAAGCATCGTCTTTACCGGGAGATGCGCTAAGCTCTTTATACTTCGTCAAACCCTCTTCGGGAGTCACTTTACTATGCAGTATTTCGCTATCGCTTCGCTTCGTATGCTCTTCATTGCAGCATTAAGTCTGCTCGCCGCCTTTGCTCATGCGGAGCTCAAGGTAGGCGATATGGCGCCGGATTTCAGTTTGGCCGCGTCAGATGGTCAAACATACAACTTGTCCGATTACCGCGGTAAGCAGGCCGTGGTGCTGGCTTGGTTTCCCCGCGCTTTTACCTCAGGGTGCACTGTTGAGTGCAAAAGCCTCGCGGAAAATGGTGAGCAGATTCGTAAGTTTGATGTGAGCTACTTTATGGCGAGCACCGATCCGGTGGAGAAGAACGCTGAGTTTGCACAAGACACCGGGGCGGATTTCCCGCTTTTGAGCGACCCCGACGGAAAGGTGGCCACGGCCTACGGCGTTTTTACCATGGGGTTTGCCCGTCGTTATACGTACTACATCGATGTTAATGGCGTGATTTCGCACATAGACAGTGCGGTGAAGCCCAGTACCTCGGCCGAGGATATGATCGCCAATCTTGAAAAACTCGGCGTCTCGAAAACGGATTCCTAAGTCCGTCAAAAGGCCTGGGAATTTTCCGCCGGTGGCCGAGTTAGAGGCGTAGAATACGCGCCCAGCAATTGGCAGGGCGCTATGTGGTTCTCTCGAGCAACGCTCAACAGGCTTTTCTTACTGGCACTTCCCATGGTGGTGTCTCAGGGTGCGCTCGCCCTGATGTCCTTCGCCGATCGGTTCTTTTTATCGCGCATTAGCCCTGTACATGTCGCTGCCTCCTTAGGTGGCGGGGTGTCCTTCTGGGTGTGTCTGTGTTTCTTCAACGGTATTGCGGCTTATGGCAATGCGCTGGTTGCGCAGTATTTTGGACGCAGAGATATGCGCAGCTGCCCTCGTGTTGTCACCCAGGGCATCATGCTGGCAGTGGTAGCCATGCCGCTGCTGTTGCTGCTGGCGTGGCCCATGCTGTCACTGTTTGAGTGGATGGGGCATGCACCGGAGCTGGTGGCTTTGGAAAAACCCTATTTTCTTACCTTCATGAGCGGTGGGTTTTTCTTTCTTGTAAAAACTGTTCTTGCTTCCTATTTCTCTGGGATCGCTCGTCCGCGCGTGGTGATGATTGCCGATCTCATCGGTGTTTTTTTGAATATACCCCTGAGTTACGTTTTGATCTTTGGGCGTCTTGGCTTGCCGGAGCTGGGGATTGTCGGTGCGGCGCTGGGAACTGTGATCGCCTGTATTTTGTCCATCGCCATCTATCTGCTTTTCTATTTCAACCCGATTCACGCTCGACGTTTTCATTTGCGTAAGTCCTTCGTGTTCATGCCGGGCATTATGCGTCGCTATCTCAGGCTCGGTTTACCTTCGGGGTTTGAGGTGCTTATTGGTATGGGTACGTTCAATGTGTTTCTGCTCATGTTTCAGTCCTACGGTGTCGCCGAAGGCGCGGCTATGGCGATAGTATTTAATTGGGACATGTTGTCGTTTGTTCCTCTCATGGGCTTAAACATCGCACTGATGAGTATGATTGGACGCACGGTGGGTGCCGGCGACATGTCCAGAACAAATGAAGTGATATCCGCGGGCTTTGTTATGGCGGTGAGCTACGCGGGCGTGATGGGTTTGTGTTTTGTGGTCTTTCGAGAGTCACTGCTGCGGATGTTTGCCACCCCGGGCATGGATTTTTCACCGATTCTCGCCGTGGGGGCACCCATGATGATTGGTATGGCGACCTACGTTGTGGCCGATGGACTCATTTTAGTCTGCAGCGGGGTCCTTCGGGGAGCGGGGGATACTCGTTGGTTAATGGTGGCGTCGGTATCGATTCACATCCTCACCCTGATCGTTCAGGTGTTTGTCATTCGTGTGTGGCAACTTGGTTCCCTAGTCAGCTGGTATGTGTTTGTTGCCATGCTCATAACCAACGCACTGCTGTATCTTTGGAGGGTTATGGGCTCTCGATGGCGGCACCCGGAGAGGCTCGCTCGAGTGATGCTTGAGTGAGTAGTGGCCGGGGAGGCCGTTTCACCAGCGATCGACACCCAGCTGTTTAAACGCTCGCTATGCGGCGCAGAAGGCCAAGCGTGTGCCGTGACTGTTCTCGTCGAAGTAACATGTCGGCGATCTCGGTATCAATGCGTTCTGCCACAGTGGATCGCCAGGCTTTGAGCTTTTGTACGCTCGGTGCTCGCGCTCCGGGAGAAGGGAGTTCCAATGGCTCACCAAAGCTCAGATAGCTGGCCTGGGGCCGGGGCATCACAGTCCCAAGGGCACCACGCAATAGTGGCGGTACTGCATCCGGGCGCATGTTGTCGGACCAAAACCCAAATTGCTTTAGCAGCTTTACGATTTGCTCGCTGTCTAACAGGTATTCGTAAAATTCATCAGGCCCCACCAGTCCAAAGGGCACAATGGTGTAACCAAATTCCGCAGCCAAACGGATAAAACCAAGACGCTCTTTCCACTGCAGTTGATAGCGCTCACGGCTGGGCTTTACCGCTTCGTGCGCTCCCCCGGGAAACACCAGTATGTCCTGATCGTGGGCCATGAGTGCGCGAGCTACCTCAGGGTGCCCCATTGTTGCTCCACGCCGCATTAGCGTTTTGGCAACGCCAGGCTGAGAGAACAGAAACTTGTCACCCATGGGGCGGAGAAAACGGCCATGTTCCTCCAGAAGTACGGGCAGTATCACAAAGCCATCCAGACCAAATAGCGCGTGGTTGCCAATAAACAGGCAGGGTCTATCGGGCAAGCGATCTGTATTGTGCAGCTCAGGCCTGAACCACAGCTTGGAAAACCTGTAGATGAGTTTTTCTTCCAGGCCGCGGGGCGGCTCCGTGGCAAGCGCTCGATTAATATGCTCGCGCAAAGCTTGTTCTTCGGACAGTGGATTACTGTCTCGCGATAGTGGCGTTTTCACGGCCATGGCTGCTGCCCTGGAGAAAGAGAATAGTCTGGAAGCTCGGAGTATATCGCGCTCTTGCTAATGATAAGCCATCAACTATTACCACTTCCGGTTTCAGAGCCCTGCGATTGCCGGTACGCCTGCCAGCCAGGGATGTGCCCAGGCAACGAAAGCGACGAAGACCAGTGCGGCAATGACAGTCATGAGCTCTGTTACCAGGCTCGGTGCCGGCGGCTTTTCCCAGGCACCTTCCCGACGATTGATGAGCAGGATCTCCAGCACCGCCCAAAAAGCCATGCCGCCAAAGAGAAGTAATGATCGCGTGTCCCCATTGAGCAGCAAGTGCGCAGTTGCCCACAGCAGAACACCGCTAAGCTGCGGGTGACGCACTATGCGTTTTACTGCGGAAGGGCGATTCGAAACGACAAAAAGGTAGAGCGCCAGAACGATCAATCCCAGGGCGAAGCTACGGACATTCGCTGGCGCGCTGTATAACCAGGTGGGGTCGCTGGAACGCCAACCGAACACCAGTAGCGCAAGCCCCGCGATGCTGAGAACACTAAGCAGGGCTTTTACACCGCCTGCTCCGATACGTTGTTTCGCAAGCTCGACCTTACCGGGAGCCAGACTCAAAAAAAGATGTGTTCCAGTGAATAGTAAAATACCAGCGATCAGAAGGCTCATAGCCGCAACCTCATCTATTGGAATCAGGACCCTACAGACATTGTAGACTCAAATCGCGGTTAAATATCTGTGGTAGATGCTTACAGTTCGAAGCGCTCGCGAAGGAACCGTGCGATCCCGTCGGCGTCGTGATGTCCGATGACTGCGGTAGCGGCAGCTTTGATACTATCTTTGGCGTTTTCTGGTGCGTAGGCTTCGTCGGCTGTTTCAAACATGCTCAGATCGTTGTCACTGTCACCAAAGCAAATTACCCGGCTAAAACCAAGTTCTTGCTTCAGACTCTCTACCGCACCACCTTTGCTGCCCGAATGATGATGGATGTCGATCCAGTTGAGTTTGCGGTCCTCTATGGCAATACCCATGTAGGCCACTAATTGCTCTTCATTTTGAATCATATCGGCCACCGCATTGATGGCGGTGTCGGGCCCTATGGCACTGATGTTGGTGATGTCTGCATCCGCAGGTAAGTCAGCCACGGGGAGTACAGGCAAATTGCGTTCCCTTTGAAAGCTTTTGACGAGTTTGTACTCTGCTTTTTGGCGCAGCGGTGGATGGTAGACAGCGTGACGGTTGCCCGGCTCAAGCGTAAAGAAAAACGGCGTCACATCCTTTTCGATAAACGCGTCGGCCACGTGACCAATCTCATCCAGGGTCAGAACATGACTCGTGCTGTAGTCGCCCAGTTCCGGATTCCAGATCATTACGCCGTTCTTGTAAATTTGCGGCAGCAAAAACCCGTGACCGTCGAGAATGTCTATGGCTCCGTGCAAGGCCCGGCCCGTGGCTACCGTGTAGGCAATCCCCCGGTCGGTAAGGCGACGAAGTGTTTCCCGGGTATAAGCGGAAATTTTGGACGACTTATTAAGAAGCGTGCCGTCGAGGTCAAATACGATGAGGTCCATGGCGGGGATTATAGCGCCATTGCATCGGGGAGGCTTCCTGTGATCGACGCATTTACGCGGAAGTCTGTTATCTTTTCGTTTCAAATCGGAATTCCTGAGATATGAGCAGACATCCAACGATCAAACAGCTTCGCTATCTCTGCGCGGTGGTAGAGCACGGCCATTTCGGGAGGGCCGCGCGAGCCTGCCATGTTTCTCAGTCGACTCTCAGCGCCGGGATTCTCGAACTGGAAGAAGTGCTGGGTGCGTCTTTGCTTGAACGTAATAACCGTAGTTTGGTACTGACGAGCCTTGGGGAGGAGGTGGTCGAGCGCGCTCGGGGCTTGCTCCTCGATGTGGAGGATTTGGTGGCCCTGTGTCAGGCTTCCGCTGAGCCGCTCAGTGGCCGTCTGCGTTTGGGAGTGATTCCCACTATCGCGCCTTTTTTACTCCCGGGTCTGCTGAAATCCCTGCGCAACGATTATCCGGATTTTACGCCCTTTATCCGCGAGGACCTGACTGAACCCCTTATCGAAGCCCTGCATCGAGGCGAGTTGGATCTGTTGCTGCTTGCGCTGCCGGTTATGGCCGAGGGCGTTGAGAGTATGCACCTTTTCGACGACCCCTTTTATCTGGCTTCACCACTGGATCATCCGCTGGCGTCCCAGCCTGATCTGTCTACAGATAGTCTGGAAGGCCAGGAGCTGCTCCTCCTCGAGGATGGCCACTGTTTGAGAGATCACGCTCTGGAAGCGTGCAAGCTGCGGGGCAGTCAATATACAGTGCCCTATCAGGCGACGAGCCTGACCACAGTGGTGCAGATGGTCGCCAGCGGCATAGGGGTTACCTTGGTTCCCGGTATGGCGGTTACTGCGGGAGCATTGGCTTCACCGGACGTGATCGTCACACCCTTCGCCGATGCTTCAGTCAAGCGTGATATCGGCCTGATGTGGCGTAAAAAAACGCCAAGACAAGCTGAGTTTCGTCTTTTAGGAGACTACATAATCGCGCGCCAGGCCTCCTAGGCGAGCGCATCGCGCAGTGGCAGGATTGTTCTATACCGGCTTGTTTTCTTCGTCGTCGGTACGCAGATAGCTGCCACAGTGGCGACAGTATCGGGCGTCGTCTTCGTGGCCCGCCCGGGCGCATTGAGGGCAGTTAAGTGGTGTACGTTTGGTCTGTCGCTTCTCAATGATATTGGCGGTAAAGATTCCCGTAGGTACGGCAATGATCGCGTAGCCTACCAGCATAGCCAGCGCTGAAATTGTGCGGCCGGCGACGGTGACCGGCACTACATCGCCGTAGCCGACGGTGGTGACAGTGACAATAGCCCAGTAGACGCTGACGGGTATGTTGTCAAAGCCGTTGTTGGGTCCTTCGAGCACGTAGATCAGGCAGCCGAATACCACGATGATGGTTATGACAATCAAGAAGAAAACAAAGATTTGTCGCCAGGAATTGCGCATAACGCCGGCGATCTGATTCGCCTCATGGAGATACCCTACCAAGCGCAGAACCCTGAATACACGCAATACGCGCAGCAAGCGAATAATCAGCAATGGCGCAGTCTGGGGTATGAGTATGGCGAGGTAGCTGGGCAGAATTGCCAGGAAATCGATGATCCCATATATGCTAAACAGGTAGGCTCTGCGATTCCGCGCTATCCAGATGCGGACCATGTACTCGAGGGTGAACAAAAAAGTGAACCCCCACTCAATTCGCTGCAGCAAAACGCCATAGTCGCGGTGGATGTTGGTCAGGGAGTCGGCAACGATTACGCTAACACTGATGAGAATCGCAAAAATCAATATGAGGTCGAACCACTTGCCCGATGGCGTATCTGTGCCAAAGATAATCTTGTAAAGATGCGCCTGCAGCGGCGTTTGCTCTCGTTGGCTCATGAGAGCTCACTCCGGGCCAAAAGGGACTCGATGACCGGGAGCAGGATATCTTTAATCAGTGGTTGGGCTTCGACGGTCGGATGAATGCCATCTTGTTGCATGAGGCTTGGGTCGGTTGCAATCCCATCGAGGATGAACGGACCCAGCGTGGAGCCCGTTGCATCGGCGGCCCGCCTAAAGCTTTCTCTAAAAGCTCTTGTATACCTCGGACCGTAGTTCGGCGGGATTTCCATGGGTAAAATCAAGACCGCTGCGCCAGCCGCCTTAGCCAGCTCTGCCATGCGTGTCAGGTTGCTCTCCAGCTTGGTGGTGGGATAACCCCTGAGTCCGTCATTGCCACCCAGCTCGATCACCAGTAGATCGGGGGCATGTTCGGTGAGTAAACTCGGAAGACGCCTCAGCCCTCCGGCAGAGGTGTCTCCACTGATGCTCGCGTTGATAACGAAACTATTTGACCAGCGACCGCGCAACTGTCGCTCCAGAATAGCGGTCCACCCCTGTTCGAGGGACATTCCGTAGGCGGCACTGATACTATCGCCCAGCACCAGCACACGCGGCGTTATCTCAGACGCGTCAGTCGCACTGACGGGCCAGCTCACGGGCAGGCAGGTCAATCCGATTAGCAGCCATACGCGTAAAGCCTGCACAACAGGAGCACAAATGATTACTGCAGAAAATCTCGGCAAGCGGGTACCCATGGCAGAAGGGGAGCTTGCGATACTGAAAGGGATTAACCTCGAAATCAAGTCGGGCGAGAGTGTTGCGATTATTGGTGCCTCAGGTTCCGGTAAGTCGACACTGCTGGGGTTGCTGGCAGGTCTGGATACGGCAAGCGATGGCCAGGTGTGCATCGATGGCACGGACCTTCAGGCCTTGACTGAGGATGGTCGGGCTGCTTTGCGGGGTCGTGACGTGGGTTTTGTGTTTCAGTCCTTTCAATTACTCCCGGCGCTCACTGCTCTTGAGAACGTAATGCTCCCACTGGAGTTAAAAGGCGATGGCAACGCCAGCGAGCGTGCTGCGGGCTATCTGGAGCGTGTGGGGCTTGCCGATCGCCGGGATCATTATCCACGGCAGCTATCGGGAGGTGAGCAGCAGCGCGTTGCTATCGCCCGGGCTTTCGCTGGTTCCCCGCGGATTCTCTTTGCGGATGAGCCCACCGGGAACCTTGACCGTGCCACCGGAGAACGCATTACCGACCTGTTATTCGGCCTCAATCGCGAGGAGGGCACGACACTGGTACTTGTTACCCATGACCTGCAACTCGCGAAACGCTGCGAGAGGCAGCTGCAAATGGATAGCGGTGAGCTTTACGAAGTAGAGTCTGCCTGACATGACTCTTTTACTGCGAATGTTGGTTCGCGACTGGCGCGGTGGTGAACTGGGCGTTCTGCTGGGGGCTTTGGTTCTGGCGGTAACCATGATCTCTGGTATCAGCGGTTTTGCTGCGGCGCTAAAGTCCGCGCTCCGCCAGGAAAGTCACAGTTTTCTTGCGGCAGATCTGGTGGTGCGTGATGCGCGCCCGCTCCCCACAATCTGGCTTTCTGAAGCGGCCCAACGGGGTCTTGAGTCAGCGGAAACGCTCAATTTTACGTCCATGCTCTATGCAGGCGAAGATGGAATGGTGCTCGCATCGGTAAAAGCCGTTAGCGATGGCTACCCTTTGCGCGGTGCCTTGCGCTTGAGTGATGCGCCCTATGGCGAGCTTCGCGAGCACCGGGGAGCGCCGCCGAGGGGCTCGGTGTGGATAGAGCCACGGCTCTTCGCGCTACTGGATATTGCGGTGGGTGACACCGTAGGTATTGGTGAGGCTGAGTTTAAGGTTGCCGCGGCTATTCGGGGGGAGCCCGATCGAGCGGGAGGTTTTTTGGGAGTAGGTCCTCGGGTGATGCTCAATGCCGGTGACATCCCTGCGACGCAAGTTGTGCAACCGGGAAGTCGGGTAAGTTATCGACAGTTGTACGCCGGAGATCCTGAAGCCGCCGAAGAGTTCACACTCTGGTTGGAAGCGGCGGTGGAGCCGGGGCAGAGATTGCAAAGTGTAGAAACGTCCCAGCCCGCTGTAGGGCGGGCTCTTGCTCGCGCCGAGCGTTTTCTTTTGCTTGCGGGTAGTCTGGCCGTCATTCTAGCCAGCGTGGCGGTAGGTCTGGCCGCCCGGCGTTACGCCGAGCGACACCAGAACTATGTTGCGCTTCTGAAAAGCCTGGGGGCTGACTCCTCAAGGGTGAAGGGTCTCTATGCAGCGACACTGGCAATCAGCTGGTTCATTGCGCTGCTTTTGGGTTGGCTACTTGCCTGGGTACTCCAGGTATTGGCTTTGCAAAGTTTTGCTGATCAGCTCACGGTAATGCCGTCCCTGTTTCAGCCAAGGCCGTACTTTATCGGCGCGGTCACCGCACTGGTGTGCGTAAGCGTGTTTGCCTGGCCCTCGCTGGGTCGGCTTACTGCGATCAGTCCATTGAGAGTGCTGCGCAGTGACATGCCGCTCCATGATACCCGAGAGCCCAGAGACTATCTTTTGGGTCTGCTGGCCATGGTTTTGCTGATGTGGTGGTACAGCGCTGATCTACAGCTAACACTGATCGTACTCGGCGGACTCCTCGCAGTGACTGTGCTCGGTGGATTAGTGGCGCTGTTCTTACTCCGGGGTGGGCGTGTCTTGGGAATGCAGGCCGGGAGTGTCTGGCGTTTGGCTCTTGCGAGTTTACAGCGCCATGGTTTGGGTAATGCTTTACAGCTGGTGGTGTTCGCCGTGGCGATCATGTTGTTGCTGCTTTTGGGTTTGCTGAGAACGTCTCTTCTTGAGGGATGGCAGCAGCAGTTACCCGATGGTGCTCCCAATCACTTCTTGTTGAATCTTGCGCCCGACGAATTAGGCTCTGTCAGTACCTTGCTTGATGATCAACAGGTGCGCCGGGAGAAGCTGTATCCAATGTTGCGCGGACGTTTGATGGGCGTTGCCGGAGAAGCCTTGCCAATCGAAGCAGAAGACGATGATGCGCCGACCCAGCGGGAAGTGAATTTCACTTGGTCAGCTGAGTTGCCAGACGGTAACGAGCTTCTCGATGGTAGCTGGTGGCAGCCGGGCCAGACCGCCGCTGTGTCGGTGGAGCATGAGTTTGCACAGCGCTATGGCATGAACGTGGGGGATCAAGTGCAAGTGCGTATTGGTGCGGCGGAATTTGCGGTTACTGTGACCAGTTTACGTAGTCTCGATTGGGAATCATTCAAGCCCAACTTCTTTATGGTGTTTCCGCCTGGTCTGCTGGACAGTTATCCCGTCACCTACATGACGAGTTTCTATTTGCCGCCCGAGCAAAAGTCTTTATTGAACGAGTTGCTGCGTGCGCATCCCACGGCCACTGTGCTTGAAATCGACGCGATCATGGCACAGCTGCGCAGTACACTTTCGCAGGTTTCCTCTGCCATTGAGCTGGTGTTGGGTTTGGTGCTGTTGGCAGGGGTGCTTGTTCTTATCGCAGGGGTTCAGGCCACGGCAGACTCGCGCCTTCGCGAGAGCGCCTTGTTGCGCGCCTTGGGAGCGGGGCGATCACATATTTTAGGCGCTGTGGCTATTGAGTTTTTGACGCTGGGTTTCATGGCCGGCGTGCTGGCAATAACTGCAGCCGAGGCCGCATTTTGGGCCTTGCAGCGATTCGTGCTGGAGCTGCCTTATACGCCTACGCCGAGCTTGTGGCTGCCAACATTGATGGCGGCGGCAATTCTCATCGGTGGCCTGGGCTTGTGGAACTGTCGGCGCGTTGTTTCTGTCGCGCCTGCGGAGGTTCTAAGAGACGCTTGAGCTCGAGCCTCAAATCAGGTGTCTCGCCGTCGAATCCCATTGATAAAGGCGTTTACCGCGACATCAATCTGGCGTAGTAGATCGATGTGTTTGCTGTAAAGGCCGGGGGTATCGACCCGCAGGGTGGCGACACCATGGATTCCAGCCCAGGAGGCGTTAGCCAGATAGATAATATCCTGCTCTTCAAACTCACCACTGTGCATACCGTGCTGCAGTATTGCTTGCACTAGCAGCAGCGTTTCGCGACTCACCTCTCTTAGCTCAGGGTAATCATCACCGGGCTGCACCAAGGGGCCGAACATGAGCTTAAACAGCTGTTCCTGGCGTCCGGCAAAGTCGACGTAAGCCCGCGCGACCAGCCTCAGTTGTTGCGCGGCGCTATCACCGCCCGCGTCTCGCGCAGTTGCGAGCTGCTCGAGTAGTTCACGGTAACCCCGCGTCGCGATAGCGGCTAACAGGGCTTCTTTATCACTAAAGTGACGATAAGGCGCAGTCTGTGATACGCCCAAGGCCCGGGCGACGGCTCTCAGACTTAACTGCTCCGCCGGTGTGGAGCGAAGCTGCTCAACAGCTTGTTCGAGCAGCTCCGCACGCAGGTTCCCGTGGTGGTATGCCCGCTGACTAGCGGCCTGGGTCATGGCTTGCTAAGACTGAAGATCAGGGAAGCAAGTCGGCGACGGCGTCGCGCTCTTCTGTGAGTTCCTGCTCTGTAGCTTGCATACGACCGCGGCTAAACGCATTGACTTCCAAGTCCTGGACAATAGTCCAGTCGCCGCCACTGCAACGGCAGGGGAAGGAGTAGATCAGTCCTTCGGCGATGCCATAGGAGCCGTCAGAGTAAACGCCCATGGATACCCAATCGCCCTCAGCCGTGCCCAAAGCCCAGTCGCGCATGTGATCGATCGCTGCATTGGCCGCGGAAGCAGCTGATGAGGCGCCCCGAGCTTTAATGATTGCCGCGCCACGCTGCTGCACGGTGGGTATGAAGTCGTCTTCGTACCACTGCTGCTCCACCTGGTCGACAGCAACTTTCCCGGCAACTGTTGTGTGATGCAGATCTGGATACTGTGTGGCGGAGTGATTCCCCCAAACCGTCATATTACTCACGGCGGTAACCGGCGCAGCCAGTTTCTGAGCAATTTGCGTCTTGGCGCGATTGTGATCAAGTCTCATCATCGCTGTGAAGTTGCGTGGGTCAATGTCCGGCGCGTTTCGCTGAGTAATAAGAGCGTTAGTGTTGGCGGGGTTGCCTACTACCAATACACGGATATTACGGCTGGCGTTATCGTTAATCGCTTTGCCCTGTACCGAGAAAATCGCTGCGTTGGCTTCGAGTAGGTCTTTACGCTCCATGCCTGGACCACGAGGACGAGCGCCCACCAGCAATGCATAATCGGCGTCTTTGAAGCCTACGTTGGGATCATCGGTGCAGACAATACCGGCCAGCAACGGGAAGGCACAATCATCCAGTTCCATGCGGACACCTTCTAAAGCGTCCATTGCCGGGGTGATGTCCAGTAGGTGCAAAATAACCGGCTGATCGTCGCCGAGCATGGCTCCAGACGCGATACGAAAAAGGAGTGCGTAGCCGATTTGGCCAGCGGCGCCGGTGACTGTAACGCGAACGGGTGCTTTCATAGGAGACCTCTGATGTCGGGACTTGGGTGTAAAAAATACGCCGCGCATTGTCGGCATTACGCCCCAAAAAGACAAGGTCTGCGCTGAAGGAGCGCTGGACCTGCCCAGCGCCTCGCGAGTACCATGCGCGCGTGTTCAAACAGGGGCTTACAGCGTAATGAATCGCGACCCTCGGCGCTCAAAAACCGAGTTCAACAAGCTGCACAAGCGATTGCGACGCCAGGTTGGCCAGGCCATCGTGGATTTCGACATGATTCGCGACGGCGAGCGGATTATGGTGTGCCTGTCTGGCGGGAAGGATTCCTACGCTATGTTGGATGTCCTGCAGTCCTTACAGCGCAGCGCCCCCGTGAGTTTTGAACTCATTGTTGTGCATATGGACCAGAAGCAGCCAGGCTACCCGCCGGAGATTCTTCCGGCATATCTCGACAAACAGAACGTCGAATATCACATCCTCGAAAAAGACACCTACAGCGTCGTCAAATCAGTTATTCCTGAGGGCAAGACGACCTGCGGTTTGTGCTCTCGCCTGAGGCGCGGCACGCTCTATGGCTTTGCCGAAGAAATTGGCGCAACGCGGATAGCCCTGGGACATCACCGGGACGATATTGTGGAAACGCTGTTTTTGAATATGTTTTTTGGCGGGAGTCTCAAGGCGATGCCGCCCAAGCTGTTGTCCGATGACGGCAAAAACGTGGTAATTCGGCCCATGGCCTACTGTAAAGAGGCGGACCTTGAGCGTTACGCTCAGGCAATGGAGTTTCCGATCATTCCCTGCAACTTGTGCGGGTCGCAAGACAATCTCCAGCGCCAGGCCATCAAAAAAATGCTGGTGGATTGGGAAAAGCAGTATCCCGGTCGAACGGAGACCATCTTTAAGGCCATAGGTAATATCTCTCCGTCACAGTTGGCAGACCGGGATCTCTTTGATTTTTTCAGTTTGAATGCTGCGGAGCCGGTTGCAGCGGCACAATTTTCGCGGATCAACGCGGTTAATCTTTAGCGCATGAGCGGCTCATCTATTCTCGAAGCGATTGATCTTGGGATCGAACGCGGAGGCAGGCAGCTATTTTCTGGTTTTTCTTTCAGTCTTAGTCCCGGCGACATAGTGCATCTGCGCGGTGAGAACGGTGCAGGAAAGACAACCTTGCTGCGTATGTTGGCGGGATTGTCCCGTTACGGTTTTGACGGTGTTGTGCACAGACACAGTGCCTGTTTGTTCTTGGGACACCAAAGCGCCGTGAAGGGGCTGTTAAGTCCCCGGGAAAACCTGCACTGGCATCCGTCGGGGGAAAGCTTTTCGGAAGATCAAGCCATAGATGAAGCACTGGCCCAGGTCGGCTTGTACGGCTATGAAGATGTTCCCGCGGCACAGTTGTCAGCAGGGCAACAGCGGCGCGTGGACCTGGCACGTCTGTATTTGAGCCAAAAACCCTTGTGGCTGCTCGATGAGCCATTCACCGCCATCGACACCAAGGGCATGGCGCGCTTGCAACAGCGTTTCGTAGAGCACGCTGCCGCCGGTGGGGCGGTGCTACTGAGCTCTCACCAGGCGCTGGATCCCTCAGTAAACGCCCAACTGCTTGACCTGCCAACAGGCAGACGCTCGTGAGCTCGGGTATGGCATCGACTGTGTATCTGGCAATGTTGCGACGCCAGTTAACGCTGGCCCTGCGTCGGCCCGTACAATTGCTCAATCCGGCGCTTTTTTTCGCGATCGTTATCGTGCTGTTTCCCCTGGGGCTGGGACCGGCACCGGATACTTTGTCCATGTTTGCCGGGGGCATCTTGTGGATCGTCGCGCTATTGGCAAACATGTTAGGTGCCGAAACGCTGTTTCAAAGCGATTACGACGACGGGTCGCTGGATCAACTGCTCATTGCACAGCAGCCCCTGTACTTTTTGGTGATGCCCTACCTATTGGTGCAGTGGTTGCTAAGCGGGCTGCTCCTGGCTTTTTTGTCCCCTGTGTTTGCTCTGATGTTGGGTCTGCCCCAGCAGGGAGTTGTTGTGCTGATGGCGTCCTTGGCTCTGGGTTCTGGCGTTATGAGCGTGTTAGGGGCGATAGGTGCAGCGCTTACTGTGGGTTTGCGCCGCGGCGGAATGTTGATCGGGCTTCTGGTCACTCCCTTTTACATGCCCGTACTGATTTTTGGGTCGGGAGCGGTGAGCGCAGCTGTGGACGGATTGGCTTTTGCACCTTATCTGGCGGTGCTCGGAGCTATGTTCTCTTTGGCCATCGCCTTGGGTCCTGTGGCGATCGCTGCGGCCCTGAGGATCTCAGCTGATGCCTGATGACTTGCTGATGCCGAGCGTTTTTAGCGCCGGTCGATTGCTTTGTTCCCGCTCTTTGGCCCGAGTATAATTCGCTGATGTGGACGTTCTTTCATAAATTGGGTTCCCCGCCCTGGTTGTACGGTATTGCCGGCACGATTTTGCGCTGGTTGTTGCCGATTGCTTTGATCGCTCTGGGTACCGGGGTGGTGTGGGGACTGCTGTATACCTCTCCTGATTTCCGCCAAGGCAACAGCTATCGGATTATTTACATCCATGTGCCGGCCTCTGTTGTGGCATTAGCGGGTTATTACGTGATGGCTATCGCTGGGGCAGTGAGCCTGATCTGGAAGATGAAGATGGCCGATATCGCGATGCTGGCTGCGGCTCCTGTAGGTGCGGCGCTTACCTTTGTGGCATTGGTGACGGGTTCGATCTGGGGTAAACCAACCTGGGGAACCTGGTGGGTCTGGGATGCCCGTATAACCTCGATGGTGATTCTGCTGTTCCTGTATCTGGGTGTTATGGCGCTTTACGAGGCTTATGATAATAAAGTGGCAGCCGCCCGCGCCTGCGCGATTCTGGCTTTGGTGGGTACCGTTAACATCCCCATCATCTACAAGTCGGTAGATTGGTGGTACAGCCTTCACCAGCCTGCGTCGATAAAGTTCAGCGGTGAAAGCACTATCGATCCGAGTATGCTTTACCCATTGCTGCTGTGCATCGTGGCGTTTTATCTGATGTTTACCTGTGCCTTGCTTGCCAATATGCGCGTGGAAATTTTGCACCGCGAACGCAGAACCGGCTGGGTGCGTCGATTGGTAGGAGGAGTGGCCTGATGTACTTTGATAGTGTTGCCGCGGCCCTTACTATGGACGGGCATGGGCCTTATGTCTGGTCCGCTTACGCCATCACGCTCGCAGTGATGAGTCTTCTGATTTTGTCACCTTTGATTCGCAAGCGGCGTTTACTGCGCGAGCTGCGCGGGGAACACCGCCGCAATCGCCAGTCTGAAACTCGCTCCAGCGTGGAGTTGTCCTGAACTAATGCATCCTGTCCGCAAACAACGCCTTTGGGTGGTCTTAAGTATTGTGCTTTTCTCGTCGGTGGCAATCGGTCTGGCCGCCTACGCTTTGCGGGGCAATATCAATCTGTTTTATCCGCCCGTAGACGTGGCAGCCGGCAAGGCGCCGTTGGCGACGCCGATTCGTGTGGGAGGCATGGTTGTTGAAGGTAGTGTCACGCGTTCTGACACCAACTTGGAGACACGCTTTACCGTCACGGATTATCAGGCGAACGTTGAGATTGTTTACGAAGGCATTCTTCCTGATTTATTCGCCGAGGGAGAAGGCGTTGTCGCTTCCGGTCGTCTTGATGCAAACGGGGTGCTACAGGCAGACGAGGTGCTGGCGAAGCACGACGAAAACTACATGCCACCTGAAGTAGCCGAAGCGTTGAAAAACAGCGCAACCGCTGGAGTCAACCCATGATCCCCGAGATCGGTCACTTTGCTCTGGTTATAGCGCTGGTAATGGCAGTGGCTTTGACTGTGGTTCCTTTGTGGGGAAGCTGGCGCGGTAACTATGCGGCCATGCGACTTGCGCCCACACTTGCGGCGGCGGTCACGGTGTTTTGCCTGATCAGTTTCGTGTGTCTGGCTATCGCCTTTTTACAGGACGATTTTTCGGTAAAGGTTGTGGCATCCAACAGCAATAGTCTTCTGCCGTCGATATATAAGTTCTCTGCGGTGTGGGGAAACCACGAGGGATCGCTTTTGCTATGGGTGCTCATACTGTCATTCTGGTTGGCGGCGGTAGCAACCTTTAGCCGGGGTCTCCCTACGGTCATGCTCGCTCGGGTGCTGTCGGTGATGGGGTTCATCGGCGTGGGCTTCATGTCATTCTCTTTGTTTACTTCCAACCCCTTTGAGCGTCTGTTACCCGGTGTTCCCGCAGACGGTAACGACCTTAATCCTCTACTGCAGGATCCAGGTCTGATTATTCATCCACCTTTGCTGTATATGGGGTATGTCGGTTTCAGCGTGGCATTTTCCTTTGCCGTGGCAGCGCTCATGGGTGGGCGACTTGATGCAGCCTGGGCGCGCTGGTCACGACCCTGGACCAATGTTGCCTGGGCGTTCCTCACCCTGGGGATCATGCTGGGTAGCTGGTGGGCTTACTACGAGCTTGGCTGGGGCGGCTGGTGGTTCTGGGACCCCGTAGAAAACGCATCGTTCATGCCCTGGCTTGCGGGCACTGCCCTGATCCATTCCTTGGCGGCCACTGAGAAGCGCGGCCTCTTCAAAAGCTGGACCGTATTGCTGGCAATATTTGCGTTCTCTTTGAGCCTGCTGGGGACGTTCCTGGTGCGCTCGGGTGTATTGACGTCGGTGCATGCTTTTGCGGCGGACCCCGAGCGTGGTCTGTTTATCCTGGTGTTTTTGGCAATGGTGGTAGGCGGTTCACTGACGCTTTACGCCCTGCGTGCTCCTTCGGTGCGCAGCCGTATCGGTTTTGGCACGGTGTCTCGGGAATCATTGCTGCTTGTTAACAACGTGGTATTCCTGGTTGCCACGCTTACTGTGCTCTTTGGTACTTTGTTTCCTCTACTTATGGATGCATTGGGGCAGGGCAAGTACTCCGTGGGTGCGCCGTATTTCAACGCAGTGTTTGTACCTCTTATGGCTTGTCTCGTGCCGTTTATGGGCATAGGGCCTATATCCAAGTGGCGAGATGACAGCGTTTATCGCTGGCGCAGCCGCATGGCGGTGCCAGCGCTTGTGGTGCTTGCCTGTGGCGTAAGTTTTCCGTTTTTGAGCGACCAGGCCTTTAATATCTGGGTGGCGCTTGCTGTGGTGCTCGCAGGCTGGCTTGTCGCGGGACTGGTGCAGGACTTTCGCGATCGCACCAGCAATAGTCCGAGTCTGATGCGCAGTATTCGTCGTCAAACTCCCAGCTATTGGGGCATGGTTATGGCCCATTGCGGTTTTGCCCTGGCGATCATAGGTGTGGTTGCCACGTCGCAATACAATATCGAGCGGGACCTGCGCATGGCTCCTGGTGAAAGCCAGACGCTGGCGGGCTATCGCTTCGAGTTTATTGAAACAGTCCGCCTCCGTGGAGCGAATTATCTTGCTGATGGCGCACGCTTTGAGGTGTACCAGGGCGACAAGTTGGTCAGCACCATGCTGGCAGAGAAACGACGCTATCTGGCTTCAGGTTCAGTGATGACCGAAGCAGCAATCGACGGCGGCTTGTTTCGTGATTTGTACGTGGCCATGGGTGAGCCTGTGGGCGACGCTGGAGCTTGGGCGATTCGCCTGCATTACAAGCCTATGGTGCGCTGGATGTGGTTGGGCGCGATATTTATGGGAGCTGGCGGCTTACTTACCGTGACCGATCGTCGCTATCGTCGACAGCCAAGCCGCAGCGCCCTGCAGGCCGGGGGTGCCGATGTCGTCCAGGCTTAAGCTTTTTGTCCCGCTGGGTTTATTTGTACTGCTTGCGGTGTTGCTCTTTCGTGGTCTATCCCTGGATCCTCAGGAGCTACCCTCGGCGCTTATCGACAAACCCTTGCCCGGATTTAAGTTGCCGGCTTTGCAAACTCAGGAAATGTTAAGTGATGCGGATCTGGTGGGTAAGCCCGCGCTGTTGAATGTGTGGGCTACCTGGTGCATTTCCTGTCGAGTGGAGCATCCCTATCTGCAGCGTCTGGCCGACGAAGGCGTGCTCATTTACGGGCTTAACTACAAGGATGATTCCGTTGCTGCGCGCAGCTGGTTGGATAGCCTGGGCGATCCCTACCGTGCGAGTGTCGTCGATGCAGACGGTACCCTGGGGCTTGATCTGGGGGTTTACGGTGCGCCGGAGACCTACTTCATTGATGCCAATGGCGTTATTCGCTATCGCCACGTAGGCGTAATTGATGAGCGTATCTGGACTGGGCGCCTGAAAGCGGTGTACGACGCGCTCGCAGCAGCGACAGATTCCTGATGTTCTCAATCTTATTAAAAGCGCGTGTTAAACGTCTCGCTGTGTTTCTGGGTCTTGTCTGGAGCCTGTCGGCAGTAGCGGTAATCGAGACCTATGAGTTTTCGACACCGGAGCTTGAAGAGCGTTACCGGGCACTGAGTCAGGAACTGCGCTGCCCGAAATGTCAAAACCAGAATATTGCCGATTCCAATGCGCCAATATCGCAAGACCTGCGGGCTTTGTTGTTTGAAAAACTAGAGAAGGGCGCCAGTGATGAAGTCATTCTTGAGGATATGGTAGCTCGCTATGGCGAGTTCGTTCGCTACCGACCGGACACCCGCGGTGCGGCGCTGTGGCTGTGGCTGGCGCCGGCGCTCATGCTCGGCGCCGGTATTGTGCTGTTGATTGTGCTTCTAAGGCGCACCGCAGGCGCTTCCACAGCCGGAGAGCTTGAGCTTACGTCGGAGGAGCGTGCTCGCCTGGATCGGCTTATCAACGATAAGGCCTCAAAATCATGATCGGTTTTTTAATCGGGGTAGCCGCCTTATGTCTGCTGGCGGCGGGCCTGTTGCTGGCCCGCAAGCCCGGCGCGCCACGAGCGGCCGATGCCAGTGACCCCAATCTGGGCTGGTATACCCAGCGTCAGGCCGAGCTCGAAGGCCAGGATGCTCAGCTTTTGGATGATGCTCGTCTGCGCCTTCTCGAGGATTCAAACAACGAGCCTGCGGGACCGATCGCTTCGCCGGTTGCTGGCCGCGGCCTTGGCCTGGTCTTACTGGTGCTCGTGTTGTTGGTATCTGCGGGGCTCTATCTGCAGACGGGGTCGATTGAGGATGTACTCATTTATGAAGAGTTGGCGCAGTTAACGCCAGAAGATAGTGAGGCGACCCGGACCGCGCTATTAGACCGCATTGCGGCTCGAAGTCGTGTCAAAGAAGATAACTTGCAGTACCTGGGTTTGCTTGGGCAGTTGTATATGGCCGGGGAAGACTACGCGTCGGCAAGCCGGAGCTTTGGGCGCCTGGCCGAGAAAGCACCGGAAGATCCACAGGCGTTGGCGATGGCCGCGCAGGCAAGGTTTTTGGCTGCCGACCGGCAACTCGATGAACAAGCACAGTTACTGGCCGAGCGGGCACTGGCCGTTGACCCGACTCAGCGTACCGCTCTCGGACTGTTGGGCATGGCCTCCTTTGAAAACGGCGCCTATAGCGCGGCTGTTAATTATTGGGGGCGGCTTCAGGAGCAGGAGGCTCCCGGGTCTCCGGGATACGATATGCTCGAGCAGGTGATCGCGGTTGCCATGGAGCGCGGTGGACTGAGTTCTGAACTCGCTGCGGCGCCACAAGTGGACGATGACGTAAGGGGGATTTCCGTATCGCTGGCCCTACCAGAGGGCCATCAGGTGGATCCCGAGGCAGTGGTGTTTGTGTTTGCTCGCAGAGCCGAGGCGCAGGGCGGTATGCCCATCGCGGTGCGGCGCTTACAGGCGGCGCAGCTGCCGCTCACCCTGAGGTTGAGCGATGGAGACTCCATGGCCGGTCAGCTCCTCAGTGAAGCAGGGGCCGTGCTGGTGTCCGCCCAGCTTTCAGCTAATGGTCAGCCAGGGGCAGCAAACGCGTCCCTAAGTGGTGTGGGAGGTCCCGTTTCTGCGGGCGGCAGCGAGGTTGCCGTGCAAATACAGCTTCAGGGACGAGATCAACGCGGTTAAGCCGAATGTTGGTCGGGCATAGTGTTATTGGCACAAAGCAGATACACTATATCTTGTGGTCAATATCTGGGCGCCACACAAAAATAATAAAAATTCTCCATAGAAAACAAGAATTTATGAAGGATAGTTAAAGCTAGATGCGTCTAAAGTCGATTAAGCTGGCAGGCTTCAAGTCCTTCGTGGATCCCACTGCTGTGCACTTTCCCACCAATATGAGCGCCGTTGTCGGGCCCAATGGTTGCGGTAAATCCAATATTATTGACGCTGTGCGTTGGGTCATGGGTGAGAGCTCTGCCAAGAACCTGCGCGGCGAATCCATGGCTGATGTCATTTTTAATGGCTCGGGCAACCGCCAGCCTGTGGGCCAGGCGTCTATTGAGCTGGTTTTCGATAACAGTGACGGTGGTGTTGGTGGCGAGTACGCCAGTTATGCAGAGATCGGCATCCGTCGGCAGGTCACCCGTGATGGTCAGTCTGAGTATTTCTTAAACGGCACGAAGTGTCGGCGACGCGATATCACTGACATCTTTTTGGGAACCGGCTTAGGTCCTCGGAGCTACGCGATTATCGAGCAGGGCATGATTTCCCGGCTTATCGAATCCAAACCCGAAGAGCTTCGCATTTTTATCGAGGAAGCGGCGGGCATTTCCAAGTACAAAGAGCGTCGACGGGAGACCGAATCCCGGATGCGTCGAACACTGGAAAACCTTGAGCGTTTGACGGACCTGCGTGATGAGCTGGAGCGTCAGCTGCAACACCTGCAGCGCCAGTCCCAGGCGGCAGAAAAGTACAAAAATCTCAAAGCTGAAGAGCGAGCCCTGCGCCAACAACTGATGGCAGCACAGTTGCGAGAGTTGCAGTCAAAGCTCGCCGCTGCAGCGCATGAGGTGGGAGAGCACGAGGTCCGCCTGGAGTCGGTTTATGCCGATCAACAGCGAGTGGACACCTCCCTTGAGCAGCATCGGGTGACCCACAGTGAGCGCAACGATGAGCTGGTCGAGGTTCAGGGTCGCTTTTACGCTATTGGTTCTGAGGTCAGCCGCATCGAACAGGAGATCCGCTATCAGGGCGAGAAGGCTCAGCAGATTAATGACGACCTTCGCAGCACCGAGGTAGGGCTTGCACAGGCTAATCAGCACCTGGAAGAAGATGGTGACCGATTATCTGGGTGGGAAGAGGAGCTCGCATCTCTTGGGCCAGCTCTGGAGTCACAGCGGGCTGCTGCGGCAAGCGCCAGCGCCGCATTGGCGGACGCAGAGACAAAAATGCAGTCGTGGCAAACAGATTGGGATGAGTTCAACCAAAAGGCTGCTGTCCCGCGCCAGCAAACTGAAGTACAGCAGTCGCGCATTCAGCATCTGGAACACTCCCTGGCACGCCTGCAAAAGCGTTTGGAGCAGCTGGGCCACGAGCGCGAGTCACAGAACGATGACGAAGCGATGGAAGCTTTGGCCTCACTGCGGGAGGAGCTGGAACTGGCTAACGATGCCAGTGAAGTCCTGTCCGAAAAGCTCCAAAGTCTTGAAGGTGATGTTACCCGTTTGCGTCTTGAGCGTAGAGAGCGACAGGAAAAGCTCAACGATATGCGCTCAAAGCTGCAAATTCAGCGAGGCCGGGAGGCGTCACTTGATGCCTTGCAGCAGGCGGCAAAGGAGCGTGCAGAAGGCGGAAAAGTGGGTGATTGGCTTCGCCAGCGCGGACTGTCACAAAACCCCCGCTTATTGGATGAGCTTCAAGTCGAGGCCCGCTGGCAGAGCGCGGTAGAAGTTGTACTGGGCGGAGCTTTGCAGGGTGTATGCGTTGATAGCGTGGATACGCTTGATGAGGCGCTGGGCGAACTGGCCAGCGGCGATCTCACCCTGTTTGAGACCGGCGCAGAGGGTTCTCATGCCGAGGACTCTCTCGCGCGCAAGCTGCAGGGCGAGAGTCCCGCGCAATCGTTGTTAGCCGCAGTGCGCTGTGCCGAGAATAGTGCGGATGCCCGAGCTAAGCGGTCAAGCCTGGCGCCTGGAGAGTCATTGATTACGCCTGAGGGGCTTTGGTTCGGCCGAAATTGGCTGCGAACGCTCAATGGCGGCGAAACTGAGTCAGGTCTTATTGGGCGGCAGCAGGAGTTGGAGGCCTTAGGCCAGGAGATTGCGCAGCTTACGGATGCTGAGGCCGAAGCCAAGAATGCCTTGGCTGACAGCGATGAGCGACTTGCCACGGCGGAGCAGCAGTTAAAAGCGTCGCGCGCTGAAGCCGATTCGGCGGCGGTTAAGCGATCGGATGTCTTGTCTCAGGTGCGGGCTGAAGAAGCCAAGCAGGAGCAGGTGCTTGCGCGACGTGAGCGCTTGGACCACGAAGTCAAAGAGTTGCGTTCCCAGTTTGAGCAAGAGCAATCAGCAATCGGTGAAGCGCGTAGCAAGCTCGCCGCAGCCATTGAATCCATGGATGGCGATACCGCCGACAGAGAGGCGCGGTTGTCTCTTCGTGATGGTCTTCGCAGCGCTTTGGATTCGGCAAGAAGTCAGGCACATCAAAGCCGCGATTCTGCACATCAGGCGGCTCTTCGACATCAGTCTTTGGTGACTCAGAGCGAGACGATCCGCTCTGCTCTGGTGAGAAGTCGCGAGCAGGTTGAACGCCTTGGTGAGCGCCTGGAGATTTTGCAAAGTTCTCGCCTGGAGAACGATGAACCACTGGAAGGATTGAAGTTGGACCTGGAGTCGCAACTCGCTTTGCGGCTGGAGTCCGAGACCCACCTGACGGCCGCCCGACAGGCCCTGGCTGACATCGAGCACACCTTACGTGAAGCAGAGCAGGAGCGAATCCAGATTGAACAGCGCGCTGCGGGCCTGCGAGAGAAGCTCGAATCGCGTCGTTTCGCCGTGCAGGGGCTTGAGCACCAGCAAAACACCATGCAGGGTCAGTTGGAAGAATTGGGAGGCAATCTGGACAGTCTCCTCGAAGCCTTGCCAGAGGAAGTGGATATGTCAGCCTGGCAGGCGGAGCTTGAGCGTTACGCAAACCGTATCGCGCGATTGGGCCCGATCAATCTTGCAGCCGTTGAGGAGTATCAGCAGCAGTCAGAGCGCAAGCGATACCTTGATGCCCAGAACGAAGACCTGGAATCAGCCTTGGATACTCTCGAGGCAGCGATTCGAAAAATTGACAAAGAGACCCGCAATCGTTTCAAAGACACCTTTGATCAGGTGAACGCTGGCCTGCAGGAACTCTTCCCGCGGGTGTTCGGCGGCGGTGCGGCAAGCCTGGAGATGACGGGCGATGACTTGCTGGATACCGGTGTGTCAATTCTGGCCCAGCCTCCAGGCAAGAAGAACAGCACCATTCATTTGTTGTCCGGTGGCGAGAAGGCTCTCACGGCGATCGCATTGGTGTTCTCAATTTTCCAGCTTAATCCTGCGCCGTTTTGTATGCTCGACGAGGTCGATGCGCCATTGGATGATGCCAACGTTGGGCGGTACGCGCGGATGGTTAAAGAAATGTCAGAGAAGGTGCAGTTTGTGTTCATTACCCACAATAAGATCACTATGGAAATGGCCGATCAGCTCATGGGTGTGACAATGCATGAGCCTGGCGTTTCCCGTCTGGTGACCGTCGATGTAGAAGAAGCCGCAGAACTGGCAGCGAGCTGATAGTGCGTCGCGGTCATGGGACATCTTGTTCGCTGTTGTCTGGGGAGGAGTATAAAAGCCCGTGCCTGAACTGACTTTACGCGATGGAATGGTGCTCGTCGGGAGTCTTTTGATTCTCGCAGTGATGATCGATGCCTGGCGCAGGATGCGCAGTCAGCAGAGGGAGCGGCTGCGCGTCAAACTGGCGCCAGAGCTGCCTCCGGATGTGCCGGCCGAGGATCTTACTGTTTTTCGTGAGCTGCCTAATGGCGGCGCGCGCATAGTTAGTCGCGAAGATCTGCTGGGTAGCGATGGACTGGGTCCCTCCAGCGATAAGCCCCGGATTTTAGCCGATGAAGAGCTGGCGGACGCATTGGAAGGTGGATCCCTGGAAGGAGCATCCGGGAAGGCGACCCGTGCAGCCCCTGAGAAAGACCCAAGTACTGCGCCGCCACAGGCGCACTCGGAGTCTGTGTCTTTTGAGGGTATGCGTGCCGATAGCAATGAGCCTACGAATCTCGACTGGCTCGACGACATCCCGGAGCCGGACGTCCCTCGCGAGCTCAGCGATGACGAAGCCCAGAGCGCTGTCCAGACTGAAGTTATTATTCTTCACGTGATGTCCCGCAACTCCGAAGGCTTTGCTGGTAAAGACATTCTGGAGATTCTGCTGGCCTGCGATCTGCGTTTTGGTGACATGAACTTTTTTCATCGTCACGAGCAGCAGGCAGGTCGTGGTCCCATTCAGTTCAGCGTCGCAAATATGCTCCAGCCGGGCGTTTTTGATATCGATAATATGGACGGAATGTTCACCAGGGGGCTGGTGTTTTTTGTGACACTCCCCGGTCCCGAAGACATGATCCAGGCCTTTGATTACATGCTGGAGACCGCTCGCGTGGTCGCCCGAAATCTTGGCGGAGACCTGCTGGATGAGTCCCGAAGTGTATTGACGCAGCAAGCGGTAGAGCACTCCCGGCAGCAAATTCGTGAGCTTGAACGTCGACTACTTGCCCAGCGGGGCTAGGAATAGACATGTCTCAGCCCGACGATGTCCAAGCCAAGGTTGAGGCTCTGCGTGCTCAGCTTGAGCGCTGGAGCCATCAGTACTACGTTCTGGATGATCCTAAGGTCCCTGATCAGGACTACGACAAAGCGCTCCGAGAGTTGCAGGAGCTCGAAGCCCAATATCCTGAGCTCAAGGATCCTTCTTCTCCGACACAACGTGTGGGCGCGGCTCCTCTTGGTGCCTTTGAAAGCGTGGCGCATCCGATGCCAATGCTGTCATTGGACAATGCGTTTAGCGACGAGGAGCTTAGTGCTTTTTTACAACGTGTTGTTGACCGACTGGATGTAGAGACGCTCCCGGAGTTAGTAGCGGAGCCCAAGCTTGACGGGATCGCGGTGAGTTTGATCTACCGTCAAGGGGTTCTTGCGCGAGCTGCCACCCGCGGGGATGGTACCCACGGAGAAGACATCACCCTTAACGTGCGCACTATTGGTTCAGTTCCCTTGAAACTTCGGGGAGATAAGTGGCCCGAGCTGGTGGAAATTCGCGGTGAAATATTCATGCCTCGAGCGGGGTTTGAGGCTTTCAATGAGCAAGCACGGCGTGATGGCGAGAAACCCTTTGTAAATCCACGGAATGCGGCTGCTGGCTCTTTGCGTCAGCTGGATTCTCGAATTACGGCGCGGAGACCTTTGGCGTTCTGTGCCTATGCATCGGGTCAGCATCCCGAGGATGATTGGCCCAAATCCCACTGGGATGTGCTGCAACTCTTTTGTTCCTGGGGGGTTCCCATCAGTCGTTACGCAGAACGGCTGTCCAGTTTGGAAGACTGCGTTGATTACTACCAACGTCTGGGTGAGCAACGCGATAGCTTGAGTTTTGATATCGACGGGATCGTGTACAAAGTAAATGACTTTGAGGCGCAGCGTAAGCTGGGTTTCGTTGCGCGTGCGCCGCGCTGGTCTATTGCCAGAAAGTTTCCTGCTCAGGAGGCGGTTACCAGGGTGACAGGGGTAGAGTTTCAGGTGGGGCGAACGGGTGCAATTACACCGGTAGCCAGACTTGAGCCGGTGTTTGTCGGCGGCGTTACCGTAAGTAATGCGACTTTGCACAACATGGATGAAATAGGGCGTTTGGAGCTCCATCACGGCGATACCGTGGTAGTGCGGCGGGCGGGTGATGTAATTCCTCAGGTTGTTTCGGTGATTGAGGAGCGACGGTCTGCGGGTGCTACGCGCATCGAGGCGCCAAACGCTTGCCCGGTATGCGCGTCCGGGGTTGAGCGTGTTGCAGGCGAGGCCACGTTGCGCTGTTCCGGCGGCTTGGGGTGTCCGGCACAACTCAAAGCGGCCATACGACATTTTGCAAGTCGTCGAGCGATGGATATCGATGGTCTCGGAGAGAAGCTGATCGAGCAGATGGTGGATGCTGGGCTGGTGCGGGACGTTTCAGACCTGTTCAAGCTGGAGCCTGAGGCGCTTCTTAAGCTTGATCGTGTGGGACAAAAATCCGCAGCGAAGCTGCTGAGGGCGATTGAATCCAGTCGCAAGACCACGCTTCCGCGATTTGTGTTTGCGCTGGGCATTCGTGAGGTTGGTGAAGCTACGGCTCTGGCGCTCGCAAAGCATTTCGGCAGCATCGAGGCCATAGCGTCTGCGGACCTCGATAGTCTCTTGGAAGTGCCGGACGTAGGCCCTGTTGTTGCAGAGCACCTGCTTGCGTTTTTTAGCTCTCATGCCAATCAGCAGGTACTTGAGCGACTTTTGGGCGCAGGCGTGGTGTGGCCGGTAATTGCTACTACAGAGGATGTGTCGGGACCGCTGGAGGGTCAGACCTGGGTCGTAAGCGGAAAACTTGAGAGCCAATCCCGTGAGGAAGCCGAAGAGACGCTTCGAAGTCTTGGGGCGCGCACTGCCAAGTCCGTATCGGCCAAGACCAGTGTTTTGCTAGCTGGCCCCGGTGCTGGGAGCAAACTGACGAAGGCTCAGTCTCTGGGCATCGAAATTATTGACGAGCAGGACTTTCTGGCCCGTGTTGCGGAGGCCTCAGGGTGATCCCCGCGTCTCGACTGTTGCCGCTGTCTGTGGCGTTCTTGATCGCTTTGGCGCTCGGGGGCTGCGCGACTTCACCACCTAAAGACGTGAATAATATTTGCGGAATATTTGATGATAAACGAGGTTGGTACGCAGACGCCCGCGATGCAGAAAAAGCCTGGGGCACTTCGATTCCGGTATTGATGGCTATTGTTCATCAGGAATCGCGGTTCGTTGCCAATGCAAAGCCGCCGCGGAAGAAAATTCTCGGATTCATTCCTGGGCCTCGCCCGTCGGATTCCTATGGCTATAGTCAGGCTCTTGAATCGACCTGGGAGGGCTATCAACGCTCGGCGGGGCGCTACGGCGCCGATCGCGATGACTTTGGCGACGCCCTGGATTTTGTGGGCTGGTATAACCATCAGTCCTATCGTCGCAATGGTATTGCCAAGAACGACGCGTATCGTCTTTATCTGGCCTATCACGAAGGTCATGGAGGTTATGAGCGGGGAACTTATGGATCCAAAGACTGGCTGTTAGCGGTTGCGCGTAAGGTGTCTGATCGCTCTGCGCTGTACGACCGACAGTTGGGAGGCTGCAGAGCTGAGTTAGAGAAGGGTAGAGGCTGGTTTGACTGGTTCTAATACGAACAGTTCTTTGCTCGATCATCCGTGGTCTGTCATCTTTGTGTCACACGCGGGCTGCAAGATTCACGACTTTGGCAGTCCTTTTGGAGAGTATTGGGGATGAGCGAGCGTACGGTTCTGGTTGTTGATGATGAGTTTGCCATTCGAGATATGCTGAGGATGGCATTGGAGATTGTTGATTACCGATGTCTTGAAGCAGACAACATTCAGGATGCCCACGCAATCGTGGTCGATCAGCGCCCGGACATCGTGCTTCTTGATTGGATGTTGCCCGGAGGCAGTGGTATCGAGCTACTGCGACGACTGAAGCGCGACGAAACCACTCAAGAAATCCCTGTGATCATGCTTACTGCAAAGACTGCCGAGGATAATGTGATTCAGGGCCTCGAGGTCGGTGCCGACGACTACATAACCAAACCCTTCGCGCCCCGGGAACTGATCGCGCGGATTAAGGCGCTGTTGCGCCGCTCGGGAGTGGGTGAGAGCACTGATCGCATGCAGGTTTCGGAGCTGATTCTGGACGGTAAGAGTCGTCGAGTGTTTCTTGCGGAACAGCCTTTGGATATGGGTCCCACAGAGTTCAATTTACTGCAGTTTTTTATGTCGCATCCCGAGCGTGCTTATAGCCGTAATCAAATGCTGGACCAGGTCTGGGGTGCCAATGTCTATGTAGAAGAGCGAACAGTAGATGTGCACATCCGGCGTTTGCGTAAAGCGCTACAAATAGACGGTAAAGACTACAGCGGGGTGATTCAAACGGTACGCGGCACGGGTTATCGCTTTTCCTCTCGAGGAGTACCCACGGATTGAGTCTTGCGGGCAGTTGGCGCGCCGAACTTCGTAAACTGCTGCTGGTCCTTGCCGCTTCGGGGCTGCTTGGATGGGCCACGGGTTATACGCTGGAAATGTTGTGCCTGGGGCTTTTTGTACTCACAGGTATTTGGCTTTGGCAGCTCTGGCTGATGCGTCGCTGGCTGGAGGACCCCAATAAAGCGCCACCGGAGAGTGCCGGAATCTGGGGTCTGGTCTACGACACGATTTACGGCTTGCAGCGGGAAAACCGCGAAGCCAGAGGTCGTCTACAGTCAACAGTGGATTATTTGAGAAGCTCTTTTGCGTCTATGCGCGATGGGGTGTTGATTCTTACGCAAAGTGGCGCGATCGAATGGTCCAACGACGCTGCGCAGGGCCTGCTGGGTTTGGATTACCCCCGGGACCGAGGCCAGCCTGTATTGAACCTTCTGCGTTGGCCTGTTTTTCACGACTATTTTTTGAAGGGTGATTTTCAGCAGCCTTTACAGCTCCCTAGTGCTAGCGACAGTAGGCAAATACTCCAGGTAGAAATCACGACATTTGCTGGAGGTGATTTTTTATTATTCTTTCGTGATGTGACTCGTATCGTTCAGATGGAGCAAATGCGCCGTGATTTTGTGGGTAATGTATCTCACGAACTGCGTACGCCCTTGACTGTATTTAAAGGCTATCTTGATACGCTTTCGTCGAGCGAGTTGTTTGATGAGCCGCGCTTCAAAAAAGCTGCGGGGCAGATGGATCAGCAGGTTCAACGCATGGAGAACCTGCTTACGGATTTGTTGTGGTTGAGTCGTATTGAAACTGTTAGCGAAGATCGCGAGACAAATGCGGTCGACATGGTGGCCATGCTTGAAGAACTGCGTGAGGAACTTGGTTCCAGTTACCCGGACCGGCTGGTGGTTCTTGAGATAGAAACACGGGACAAGGTTCTGGGTAACTATCGGGAACTGCGGAGTGCCGTATCTAACCTGGTAATCAATGCCCTGAAGTACAGTGGAGACGAAGATCCGGTCCGGGTCAGTTGGGTGCGCGAAGACGACACCTTAGTGTTGCACATAGTGGATTCGGGTGTGGGCATCGAAGAGCGGCACCTCAGTCGGATTACAGAACGCTTTTATCGGGTTGATGAAAGTCGCAACGCTCGCACCGGCGGTACGGGCTTGGGGCTGGCGATTGTCAAGCACGTCGCAGCATCGCACCGCGCAGAGCTTACGATTGATAGTGAGCCAGGGCGCGGCAGCCGGTTTTCTTTGCACTTTCCATTACCGTGAAACGTCGATCTCTGCTTTCTGCGCTTCTCGCCAGTAGCCTGATGCTTTGTTTTGCCTCCGCAAGCGCCGATGAGCCGCTTGTGGGTAAGTTGGTTAGCACGGGCTCGGACACGCTCGGCGCGCTAACGTCTATTTGGGCGGAGATGTTAACGGCGAGGCATCCTCGCGTTTCTATGCAGGTCCGGGCAATTGGTTCCGGCGCAGCACCTACGGCTTTGATTCAAGGCACTGCTGATATTGGGCCTATGAGTCGACCCATGTCACCGGCTGAAATCAGCGCGTTTACGCGTAAATTTGGTTATCAACCTACGGCGGTGCCGGTAGCCGAGGATGCGCTCGCGGTTTTTGTGCATCGCGACAATCCACTGGAAGTAATTAGCACCGCACAACTTGACGCAATATTTTCTGGAACGCGTCGCTGTGGGTACCCACGAGCGATCCGTGACTGGGGTAGTCTGGGCTTAGCGGAACACTGGTCGCATCGAGTAATCAGCGTATATGGTCGTAGCGCCGCGTCCGGGACCTATAGTGTGTTTCGTCGCCAGGTCTTATGTTCCGGCGATTTTGCTGTCTATCTTAATCGTCTTGTAGGCTCCTCTGCGGTGGTGAGGGCTGTTGCGATGGATGAAAACGGTATTGGATACGCCAGTGCAGGTTATTTGAACGACAGCGTGAAGAGACTTCGGGTGGTTCACGATGACGGCGTGGAAGAGGCCGTATTAGCGCGGCGCCTGTTCGTTTATATCAATCGTCCCCCGCAAACGTCTATCGATGAAGTCACTGCGGCATTTCTGGATATGGTGTTTAGCGTTGAGGGGCAAAGGGAAGTGTCCCGTCTGGGCTACGGAGCTTTGGATAAAGCCGAGCTTGTGAAACTGCGCCAGGACCTGGGTCTTGGCGATGCTTGAGTCTTCGCGACAGATTTCAGCGGCTCGTAAGATCCGGGACCGTTTGGCAAGCCTTGCCATTGGCGCTGCGGGCGGCGCGGTTATCGTTCTCATTCTGTTGATTCTGGCGTATTTGCTCTACGTGGCGTTGCCGCTGGCTGCGCCGGCGAAGTTGCAATCTTCATCGACTCAGGAGTTGGCCTTCGACGGTGATTTAGCCGTCATGACCGGTGACGTAATTCTAAAGATTCCAGATTCCGTTTCGGCACGGCCCGGAACACTGCTCAGCAGTGGTGAGCGCGCTGCGTATCTGAGCGGCGATGTCTTGCAGGTTTTTGATCTTGTGCTCCCCCGTGCTCAATCGGGGAGCGAGCTTGGTGAGGCGCGGCTGCGCGCGCGAGTGTCCGCGCCGGATGCGGTCCTGGACAGCATGAGTATCGATAGCGATGCTCAGCGTCTCATGTTCTCTTACGCTGACAAAAATGGCCTCCTACATGCCGGAGTTCTCAGCTATAGCGTGGACCAAGAGCCTCTTCTCACCCGCTGGTCGCGGCCTGTCGGTGAGTTGTTGGGCGGAGGTCTTCTGGTTGACGCTGCGTCGGGGCAGGTCCTGCTGGTGAATGGGGGTTCCTATCTTCGATGGCATCCGGAGCGAAGGGGCAGTCAAGTCGTGCAGCAAGGATCGCTGTTGGGCGTTAACAGCAAAACCAAGCTGATGGCCTGGGGGCCCGATCACGAAACCTTATTGCTGGTCGATTTTGATAACCAATTGCATCGCTTCGATGTGGCCCGGGCGGCCATGCCCCGACTGGGTGATCCTCAACGCATGGCTATGGACGTACTCTGGCTCGGTAGCGAATCCGGTCGACGAGTGACCTACCTGGTGGGTGCCGGTGGCGAGCTTGTTATCCAGGTGCCGAGCAGTAGGGAACTGCTTTTGCGGCAGCAAGTGCCGGAGCTTGCGGGGCCGGGGCATCTGGGTATTGGTACAGACGGTCGATTTGTTTACCGTCTTACGAAGGACACTCTGGTCCGGGTAAACGTGCAAAACTCCTTTCCGGAGACGGGATGGAGGAGCCTGTGGTTGCCCCAGTGGTTTGGTGGCTACGACGAGCCGGGCCAATATTGGCATCCGGATGGCGGCGCCATCGGAGCATTGTCCAAACTTAGTTTGTCTCCCTTGCTTTACGGCACATTCAAAGCAGCGCTCTATGGCATGTTGCTAGCGGTTCCTCTCTCGTTAGGAGCGGCCGTATACACCGGATATTTTCTGCCTCCGCGTATTCGCAATCGAATTAAACCGAGCATCGAAATGTTGGAGGCATTTCCAACGGTGGTCCTGGGTTTTGTTGCGGGGTTGTGGCTGGCACCGCTGTTGTTGGATTACCTTTTACCCATTTTATTACTTCCCTTGGTACTGCTGGGATTGCCGATCTTGCTGGCGCTGGGCCATCTGTTCCTACAGCTGCTCTCGCCGCGTTTTCAACGTCGACCACCGCGCGTGGCACTGGTGTTTGTCGCTTACCTGGGTGCTTTGGTTGTGCTTATGATGAATGGCGACAGTCTTGAAAGCTGGTTGTTTGACGAGTCTTTGCGCGACTGGTTGTGGAGCGAGTGGGGCATAGCTTATGAGCAGCGAAACGCATTGCTTGTTGGCATGGCTATGGGGATCGCCATAACACCTGTGATGTTCTCAATTGTGGAAGATTCGATTTTTGCGGTACCGCGAAGCCTCTCAGACGGAAGTCTTGCCCTGGGTGCAACGCGCTGGCAATCGCTTTCGCGAGTAGTACTGCCTGCTGCATCGCCTGCAATTTTGTCAGCTTTACTGATCGGTTTGGCTCGTGGTTTGGGTGAGACCATGATTGTTTTGCTGGCAACCGGTAATACACCGCTTATGGATCCCGGTGCGTTCTCAGGCCTTCGCAGTTTCAGTGCCAGTATTGTGGTGGAGCTGCCAGAGGCGGGCACGCAGAGCGTGCAGTTCCGTTTGCTATTCCTGGCTGCCCTGGTGCTTTTCGGGCTTACCTTTATTCTCAATACAATTGCTGAGCTGTTTCGTCAGCGATTGCGTTACGTCTATGCCTACCGCTAAGCGCATACTGACCGTGTCGAATCTGCAGTCGGGAGTCCGACGAGCGGAGCCGATGGTGTGGTTGAGTGCCGGCGCTGTGGTGTTTGCGTTGCTGGTGTTAATCGGTCTGTTGTCTTTGCTCTCTATTCGAGGCTTGACGCACTTTTGGCCGCAGCCTCTGCATTTTATTCAGAGCATTCAGTCGGGGCATCCGGCACAGCTCGGCGTGATTCTTGATCGGGAGACTGAGCAATCTCTCAATTTAAGTAGGGTGCTTTTACACCGCGGTGGTGAAGATTTCTTCGATTCCCCTTTGCTATGGGTTGACGAGTCAGCTGCCTTGCAGCGGAGTGTGCCAAAAAATGCGCTTGTGATAGAGCGAATTAGTCTTGGGCCGATATACGGCTTTTTGCACTCACTGCAAATTGGAGAACAGACCCGCTCGCTGGGGGAGCTGTCTTTGGAGGATCAGCTGGCCGTGCTACGCGATGCTACAGACGCGGATTCAGCCGCGTTGCGCCGTGGTGCTGCCAGTATTTTTGGAGTTCGCTTGGCGTCCGGGGGGATAGTTAATGTGCCGCTTGCCGATGTGAAGGCAGCCTATGCGCCCAACGCTATGCTCATGCATGAAAAGATCGCCCACTTTGCCAGCGCTCTAGGCCGATTTTTGAGCGAGTCGCCGCGCCGCAGTAATGTGCAGGGAGGGGTGTTTCCCGCGATTCTTGGAACGGTGATTCTTGTGCTGCTTATGGCTGTGATCGTTTCGCCTCTGGGGGTGTTAGCGGCGATTTATCTGCAGGAGTATGCCCAGCGAGGGCCCCTTACTCGATTGGTGCGTATTGCTGTTAACAACTTGGCGGGCGTCCCCTCGATTGTGTACGGCGTCTTTGGACTGGGCTTTTTTGTCTACGCAGTCGGGGGATCTTTGGATACGCTGTTGTTCGAAGATCGGCTTCCTGCGCCGACCCTGGGAACGCCAGGTATGCTCTGGGCGGCTTTGACCATGGCACTACTGACGCTGCCTGTGGTGATCGTATCGACGGAGGAGGGCCTGGCTCGTGTACCTTCAAGTCTGCGCGAGGGGAGCCTGGCATTGGGTGCAACCCGCGCAGAGACACTGTGGCATGTTGTCTTACCTGCGGCATCTCCTGCGGTGCTTACAGGCCTGATTCTGGCGGTTGCCAGAGCAACTGGAGAGGTGGCGCCGTTGCTTCTGGTGGGAGTGGCAAAGTATGCGCCCGGACTTCCCGTGAGCGCAGAGTACCCCTACTTACACCTGGATCGTCAATTCATGCACCTGGGCTTTTATGTGTATGACCTGGGATTTCAGAGTACGCATCTCGAAACTGTTGAAGGACTGGTTTTTGCGACTGCCTTATTGCTCGTTGTTATTGCTTTGCTATTGAATATTGCTGCAGTTGTGCTGCGCAGTCGTTTGCGCAACGCATTTAAACCACAAGAAGCGATTTAGATGAAAAACCACAGTATTGATGTAAAAGCTTTGAAGCGCGCGCCAGCGCCTTCACCCAATTCAGATGTCTGTTTGCAGGTAGAAAACTTGAGTCTGCATTACTTGCGGAGCCAGAATGTCGCTCTGCACGACGTGAGTCTCGAAATACCCAGACAGCGGGTCACCGCTTTTATTGGTCCCTCGGGCTGCGGGAAGTCGAGTCTTTTGCGCTGTTTTAACCGTATGAATGACCTTATCGAAGGAAGCATTATCAGCGGTCATGTGTGGCTGGACGGTGAGGATGTTTACGCAAAGGGTGTTGACGTTGCGACTTTGCGTCGCCGGGTAGGTATGGTGTTTCAGTCGCCGAACCCGTTTCCTAAAAGTATCTACGAAAACGTGGCCTTTGGCTTGCGTATTCAGGGTTTTAAAAAGAAGCGTCTTTTGGACGAACTCATCGAGCGTGCACTGCGCTCCGCGGCCCTTTGGGATGAGGTAAAAGATCGCCTGAATGAGAATGCTTTGGTCTTATCCGGGGGACAACAGCAACGTCTGGTTATCGCCAGAGCAATTGCTGTAGAGCCGGAGGTGCTACTTCTGGATGAACCCGCCTCGTCCCTGGATCCTATTTCGACGCTCCGTATCGAGGAGCTAATCTATGAGCTCAAAACGCGATACACCATTGTTATTGTTACGCACAACATGCAGCAGGCAGCGCGTGTTTCGGATATGACGGCCTTTATGAACCTTGGTCGATTGGTCGAGTTCGGCGAAACAGATACACTCTTCACCAATCCCCGAGAGTCCCAGACCGAGGATTACATTACCGGACGTTACGGCTAGGTTCCTGGGGATAAGCAGCCCTGAGGCGGCTCTGGTGTATTCCAGACCCAGTGTGCATGTAAATGAATGAAGGAGAATTCTTGCAAGGCGATCAGCATAAGCAGCACATATCCGGGCAGTTCAATGCTGAGCTGGATGCGATGAAGAACCATCTTCTTGAGATGGGAGGGTTGGTCGAGCAACAGCTTAGTCGGGCCATGGCATCGCTGCTGTCACGCGACAGCGGGCAGGCGGAGTTGGTCGTGCGAGCGGACCGGCAAATCAACGAAATGGAACTGCAGATCGATGAAGAGTGTTCGAGAATTCTTGCGCGTAGACAGCCCGCAGCAAGCGATCTTCGTTTAGTGCTCGCGGTGGCGAAGGCCACCACGGATTTAGAGCGTATTGGTGACGAAGCCACGCGTATCGCAAAGCAGGCGACCAAGCTCTCGGAGTTGCCGCCATCAACAGGCACCTCGGTGGAGTTACGACAGATCAGCAAATACGTGGCATTAATGCTCAGAGAGGCGCTCGATAGCTTCGCCAGGCTGGATGTGTCAAAAGCGATCGATGTGGTGCTGGACGATGGGGCTGTGGATTTGGAATATGACGCCGCGATGGGTAGTTATGTGCGTTTGATGAAAAGAGACCCCAATTCGATCAGTGGCGCAGTGCATGAAATGTGGGCCCTGAGAGGGCTTGAGCGGGTAGGAGACCATGCGACGAATATTGCGGAGCAGGTTATTTATCTCGTGCTGGGGCGGGATGTTCGACACATGAAGCCGGGAGAGCTGCAGACATTATTAAAGAGTGACGAAAAATGAGCCGGCGTTTTTGGAATGAACTGACGACCAGGTTGGAGCCCTATACCCCCGGGGAGCAGCCGCAGATAGAAAAGCTGCTCAAGCTTAATACCAACGAAAGCCCTTATCCGCCTTCCCCGCGCGTTTTAGATGCGCTTAGAGCGGTCGATGGTGATGATTTGTTGCGCTATCCAGATCCTGCGTCTAAGGAGCTCAGACAGACCGTGGCGGATCACCACGGAATCCACGTTGATTCAGTATTTGTCGGAAATGGTTCAGACGAAGTACTGTCGCACGTTTTTCAGGGTCTGTTGAAGCAGCAAAGAGAGCTGCTGTTTCCGGATATCAGTTATAGCTTCTATCCGGTTTGGTGCCAGTTGCATGATGTGCTTTATCGTCAAATACCCCTTCGAGAAGACTTCAGCCTACATCCGGATGACTACGACAGCTCAGCGGCGGCGGTTATATTGCCAAACCCTAATGCGCCTACGGGGCTCTTACTGCCGCTGGAGGGCATTCGACAGTTTCTGGACGCGGCGCCGGACCGTTTGCTCGTGGTTGACGAGGCCTATATTGATTTTGGTGGGCAGTCTGCTATCCCTTTACTGGCCCAGTACGATAATTTATTAGTGGTACAAACCTTATCCAAATCTCGTGCACTGGCTGGTTTGCGCATTGGGCTGGCTTTTGGCAGCCCGGAGTTGATCGAAGGCCTGGTGCGAATCAAAGACAGTTTTAATTCTTACCCCTTGGACGTGGTTGCTCAGCGTGCCGGGGTAGAGGCCTATCGCGATACGGCATGGTTTGCCCAGTGCTGCCGCAAGGTAGTGGAGAGTCGGGAAAGCCTGTCTCGTAACCTGGCAGCTCTGGGGTTTGAGGTGCTGCCGTCCTCAGCAAACTTTGTGTTTGTAAAGCACGCTTCTGTGTCGGGCAAGGAGATATTTGAGGCGCTGCGGGAGCAGGGGGTCATTGTGCGCCGCTGGGATAAGCCCCGGATCAGCGAATATCTGAGAATAAGTGTGGGAACCGGGGAGCAATGTGCCGGTCTCCTTACGACACTGGAATCTGTGCTGGCTGTTCTTAAGGCTAAGGGCTAGGACGGGTCCCAGAGCCATACTTTAGCAGCGCTCAAGCACCACGCTGCCAATGCTATATCCGGCGCCAAAAGAACATAGGACGCCCAGTTCGCCCGGCACGAGGTCTTCGTGATACTTGTGAAATGCAATCACCGAGCCTGCGGAGCTGGTGTTTGCATACTCATCGAGGATTACCGGCGCCTCTTCGGTGCTGGCGTCTCGTCCTAATACCCGTTTGGCGATAAGCACATTCATATTGAGGTTGGCCTGGTGCAGCCACATGCGCTTGAGATCAGAGGGCAGCATGTCCAAAGAAGACAGTTGCTCACTAATCTGTGCGGCTACCGCGGGACACACTTCCTTGAATACTTTTCGACCTTCCTGAACAAAGAGTTTATCCGCTTTGCCTATTCCTTCTTCGTCGCCGCGATTGAGGAATCCAAAGTTATTGCGAATATTGTTGGAAAACATCGTCTGCAATCGGCTGTCGAGCACCTTGAAGTTGCTTTGGGACGCGCCCGGACGGTCACTGATGATCATAGCGGTGCAAACGTCACCAAAAATGAAATGCGAGTCGCGGTCCCGAAAGTTCAAATGCCCGGTGCAGATCTCTGGATTGACCACCAGAACGTTTTTGGCGCTTCCACTTCGGATGGCGTCGCGGGCCTGCTGAAGACCAAAGGTCGCTGAGGAGCAGGCCACGTTCATGTCGAAGGCGTAGCCACCGGCGCCCAGGGCCGATTGAACTTCTACAGCCATAGCGGGGTATGCGCGTTGCATATTCGACGCTGCGCAGATTACCGCGTCCAGCTCCGATGCCTGAAGACCCGCGGTCTCCAGAGCCTGACGTGCCGCTACCAGCGCCATTTCACACATCACAGATGGCTCGTCGTTGGAGCGGTCACTGATGTGTGGGGCCATACGATGAGGGTCCAGAACGCCTTCTTTGTTGACCACGTAACGAGAGCGTATTCCGGAGGCCTTCTCGATAAACTCAGCCGATGAGTGTGCAAGTGCAGGCATTTCTCCGGCGGCTATGGCCTCGGCATGCTCGGCGTTATGAATGTCCACAAACTGATTGAAGCTCTCAACGAGTTCTTCATTACTGATGGAATTGGGAGGCGTGTATAGACCTGTGCCGGTCAGGAAGACCTCTTTTGAATCTGCTGAAACCGACGATTCGGGCATGTGCGCCTCTGCTTATTGTTCGATGGTGTATGGGCCTGGCGATGCTTCCAGCGCCCGAAAAGCGCGGAGGAAGGCTGCGTTTACGCAACCTCAATCCACGCCATCGCGCTGCTTGAAGACTATTAACTACGCTCGTCGATGCTTACAAAATCACGCTGCGCGTGACCGGTGTAAAGCTGACGGGGTCTGCCAATGCGGTAGCTGCCAGAAATCATTTCGTTCCAGTGAGCAATCCAGCCTACGGTACGACCCACGGCGAAAATCACTGTGAACATACTGGTGGGAATGCCGATGGCCTTGAGAATGATGCCCGAATAAAAGTCCACGTTGGGGTAGAGTTTCTTCTCAATGAAGTACTCATCTTCCAGAGCGATTTCTTCGAGGCGCTTTGCGATAGCCAGCAGTGGATCGTTCTCGATGCCCAATTCCGCGAGTACTTCGTCCGCTGCTTCTTTCATGACTTTGGCGCGAGGGTCAAAGTTCTTGTAGACGCGGTGTCCAAAGCCCATAAGGCGGAAGGGGTCTTCTTTGTCCTTGGCTCGAGCAACGTATTCGTCAATGCGTGAAACATCGCCGATTTCCTCGAGCATATTGAGCACGGCCTCATTGGCTCCGCCATGGGATGGCCCCCACAGTGCGGCAATGCCCGCTGCTATGCAGGCAAACGGATTGGCTCCGGACGATCCTGCCAGGCGTACTGTAGATGTTGACGCGTTCTGTTCATGGTCTGCGTGCAGCAAAAATACACGGTCCATAGCTTTTGCCAGCACCGGAGAGACGTTGCTTGGCTCGCATGGTGTTCCGAACATCATATGCAGGAAATTCTCGGCATAACCGAGGTTGTTGTCCGGATACATAAAGGGTTGGCCAATGGAGAACTTGTAACTCATTGCAGCCAGAGTCGGCATTTTCGCGATAAGTCTGAACGCTGCCACCTGACGATGGTGCTCATCGGATATGTCCAGAGAGTCGTGATAAAACGCCGATAGGGCGCCTACAACGCCACACATGATCGCCATGGGGTGGGCATCGCGACGGAAGCCATTGAAGAAGGTACGGATTTGTTCGTGCACCATCGTATGGTTGTGGACGGTACTGACGAACTGTTGCTTCTGCTCTGCGTTGGGCAACTCGCCGTACAGCAGCAGGTAGCAGGTTTCCAGGTAATCCGATTGCGCGGCTAATTGATCGATGGGGTAGCCGCGATGGAGCAGGACGCCTTTGCCACCGTCGATATAGGTTATTTCTGATTCACAGGCCGCCGTAGAAACGAAACCGGGGTCGTAGGTGAACATCCCCTTGCTTGTGAGGCCGCCAACGTCTATGACATCCGGTCCAATAGATCCTGAGTAAACAGGCAGATCTACAGACCCCTCGATGCCATCAATGTGGAGGGTTGCTTTCTTTTGACTCATGGGGAAATCCCGCGTGTTTTCAGTGGGGTCGCCAACTATAGACAGTGCTAAACGTTTGTCAATTGACGGCGTAAAATGTTCTTGCTGCAGTGTAATCTTAACGGGATCGAGATTGACTCGGATCAATTGTAATGAACTTGGCGAATCTCTATACTCGCGCGGTTTTTAGGGTGTTAGCGCACAGAAGCTATATTTTGCACTTCTTTGCTGCGGCGACACGAAGCGAGTGGCGAATTGTTACCCGGTAGTTGCTTTTCGGGTGCCACGCTACTTTAGGACCATTCCAGAGTTAGGAGCTGTCCGTCTGTGAAAGACAACCGTCCGGTCAATCTCGACATCGGAACCATCCGATTACCTATCACTGCTTACGCCTCAATTTTGCATCGGATTTCCGGTGTGATAATGGTTGTAGCTTCCTTCCTGTTGCTGTGGGCGCTGGAGCAGAGTCTTGCCAGTCCCGAGGGCTTTGCGAGTCTTGGCGAGTTGTTTTCTAGTCCGCTGGCCAAGTTCGTCGTGTGGGGTATCGTCACCGCGCTGATTTATCACAGCTTGGCGGGCGTAAAGCATCTCATCATGGATTTTGGTGTTGGGGAAACCATGGAAGGCGGTGTTTTGGGCGCTCGCCTGGTTTTTGTTCTCACCGCTGTTAGCGCCGTACTGGTAGGAGTCGCATTATGGTAACCGCTGTTACGAGTCTTTCTCGCTCCGGTTTATCGGATTGGTTGGTGCAGCGTGTCACTGCCGTTATCCTTCTGGCGTTTTTCGTGTTTGTTGGTGTGCAGATCGCTGCCGGCGTTAGCTACGCCGAATGGACAGCGCTGTTTTCTCAGACATGGATGAAGATATTCACACTGCTTGCGATTCTGTCGCTTGCCGCCCACGCCTGGATAGGGATGTGGGGAGTGTTTACGGATTACCTCACGGAACGCCTTATGGGTTCTCGGGGCAATGTTTTACGGATCGGTTTACAGCTGCTTACATCGCTGTCACTGGTCATTTATGTAATTTGGGGCATCCAGATAGTCTGGGCCTAAAGTTTGGCAGTGATTCCTTCAACAGGAGCATAGTTACGAATGCGCACAATTTCTTTTGACGGTGTGATTGTAGGCGGCGGCGGAGCTGGTATGCGCGCTGCGCTTCAGTTGGCGCAGTCCGGCTACAAGACGGCGGTAATTAGCAAAGTCTTTCCCACACGCTCACACACGGTGTCAGCCCAAGGTGGTATTACTTGTGCGATCGCCAGCGCTGACCCCCAGGATGATTGGCGGTGGCACATGTATGACACCGTCAAGGGCTCTGATTACATCGGCGATCAGGATGCTATCGAGTACATGACCTCAGTGGGTCCAGAGGCGATCTTTGAGCTTGAGCACATGGGGCTGCCTTTCTCCCGTACAGAAGACGGTCGCATTTATCAGCGGCCCTTTGGTGGTCAGTCCAAGGACTTTGGCAAGGGTGGTCAGGCTGCGCGTACCTGCGCTGCAGCAGATCGCACCGGGCACGCCTTGTTGCACACGCTGTACCAGAACAACATAAAGAACAAAACGGTCTTCTTTAACGAATGGTTTGCCACAGACCTGGTGAAGAACCAGGATGGTGTCGTAGTCGGTGTTATCGCCATTTGCATCGAAACTGGCGAAGTCGTTTACGTAAAGTCCAAAGCGACGGTCTTTGCCACGGGCGGTGCTGGACGAATTTATGCCTCAACGACTAACGCTCACATCAATACGGGTGATGGCATCGGAATGGCATTACGTGCTGGCTTTCCCATGCAGGACATGGAAATGTGGCAGTTTCACCCTACAGGTATTTATGGCGCGGGTACTTTGGTTACTGAGGGCTGTCGCGGTGAAGGCGGCTACCTCGTTAACAAAGACGGCGAACGATTTATGGAGCGCTATGCTCCCAATGCCAAGGATCTTGCAGGCCGAGATGTAGTCGCTCGGTCCATGGTGTTGGAGATTCTGGAGGGTCGCGGTTGTGGGCCTGAGGCAGATCATGTGTTCCTTAAGCTGGACCACCTGGGTGAAGAGGTCCTCGAAAGCCGCCTGCCGGGTATTCTCGAATTGTCGCGGACCTTTGCGCACGCCGACCCCGTGAAAGAACCTATTCCTGTTGTGCCAACCTGTCATTACATGATGGGCGGTATTCCCACGAATGTGAACGGACAGGCGCTGACTATCGATGCGCAGGGGCAGGACCATGTTATTCCTGGTCTTTACGCTTGCGGCGAAGCCGCCTGTGTATCCGTACACGGTGCTAACCGTCTGGGGGGTAACTCACTTCTTGATCTCGTGGTCTTTGGCAGGGCAGCTGGTCTGTTCATAGAGGAATCATTGCGCTCGGGTATCGAAGCGCGGGATGCATCTCCTACTGATATTGAAGAAGGCAATCAGCGCCTGGCGAAGCTCGAAGCGGCGCCCATGGGTGAAAACGTCGCGGACCTGCGCAAAGAACTGCAAAATACCATGCAGAATTACTTTGGCGTGTTCCGCAAGGGCGACTTTATGCGCGACGGTATCGAACGTCTGGCATCTTTGCGCCCCCGCATCGAGAGCGTTGGAGTTGAGGACAAGACTCAGGCTTTTAATACCGCCCGAATCGAAGCGCTGGAGCTGCAGAATCTGTTCGAAGTGGCGGAGGCTACAGCCATTTCTGCTGAACAGAGGACTGAGAGCCGCGGCGCACACGCTCGGGATGATTACCAGGAGCGCGATGATGAGAACTGGCTTTGCCACTCACTGTACTTCCCAGGTGAGAAGCGTGTCGGCAAGCGTGATGTGAACTTCGCGCCCAAGATCATGGACACCATGGAGCCCATGGCTCGTACTTACTGATTCTTTCGCCCAGAGAACGAAACGGAGTTTTTTTGCATGTTGCAGGTCAGTGTATATCGCTATAACCCGGAACAGGACGCCGAGCCATCGATGCAGACCTTCGAGGTCGACACCGGCGGCAAGGATGTGATGGTTCTGGACGTCCTCGAAGAAATCAAGGCGCGACAGGACGCTTCAGTGACCTATCGTCGCTCTTGTCGCGAGGGCGTGTGTGGCTCTGATGGGCTCAATATGAACGGTAAGAACGGTCTGGCGTGCATCACGCCGCTGTCAGAATCCGTAAAAAACAACCGACTGGTTATCAGGCCGCTGCCCGGTTTGCCGGTTATTCGAGATCTCGTCGTGGATATGAGCATGTTTTATGCCCAGTACGAGAAGGTGCAGCCGTACCTGCAGAATGAAACACCAGCGCCGGCTATTGAGCGGCTGCAGTCTCCCGAAGACCGGGCCAAGCTGGATGGTCTGTATGAGTGCATTCTTTGTGCGTGCTGCTCAACCAGTTGTCCGTCTTTCTGGTGGAACCCGGATCGCTTTATTGGCCCTGCAGGATTATTGCAGTCCTACCGCTTTTTGGCGGACAGCAGGGATACGGCTACTGAAGAACGGCTCTCGCGGCTGGACGACCCTTTCAGTGTTTTTCGCTGTCATGGCATTCAGAATTGCGTGAACGTCTGTCCGAAGGGCTTGAATCCTACGCGCGCAATCGGCCATATCCGCAGTATGTTGCTCAAACGAGCCGCCTAAGACGTTCCGGGCGGCTTTTTACGCGAAAAGTCCGCCCATTTCTTCTTTTTACACCTTCTAGACCACCCGCTTTGCTGGCATAATTGCGCCATCGCGTTACCGGTGATTCGGTGGCGCCCGCGGGGCCGGGGGGACCGTGGAATCATCTTGCCCCGGCACACATTGGTTGTCGTCTTAACACCGATGTGTTGTTCGTCTAGGGGGCAGCATGCAAGAAAACACGATGGAGCTGTTTCGTCGCAGCTCGCACATCGCGGGTGGCAATGCCACTTACGTTGAAGATCTGTACGAAAGTTATCTGATCGATCCGAACGCCGTGCCGGAGCAGTGGCGCGACTATTTCGATAAGTTACCGCGAGTCGAAAGCAAAACCTCCCTCATCGATGACGTACCACACAGTGCGGTGCGCGAGCGCTTTGCGCGCATCAGCAAGATGCGTGTGCGCACGGAAGCCACGGTCGCTCACGACAGCCAGGCAACTCAATACGAAAGAAAGCAGGTCAAAGTGCTCGCGCTCATATCGGCTTACCGGCAGCGCGGTCACCAGAAGGCCCAGCTTGATCCTCTTGGTCTTGCAGCGCGCGAACATGTTCCCGACCTGGAGCTCAATTTTCACGAACTTTCCATTGCAGACCTTGATACGAGCTTTCAGGTGGGCACGCTCAAGATGGGAGCCGATGGAACAACACTCAAAGATATTATTGACGCGCTGGAACGCACTTACTGCCACACCGTGGGTGCAGAATTCATGCACATTGTGGATACCGAGCAGCGGCAGTGGATTATGTCGCGCATGGAGTCTGTGCGCTCCGCTCCTGATTTTGGGCCCGATGTGCAGCGGCAGATTCTGCGGCGCCTGATCAAGGCGGATGGTCTTGAGAAATCTCTCGGCTCCAAGTTCCCGGGTACAAAACGTTTTGGTTTAGAAGGTGGCGAGAGCCTGATCCCCATGATGGCTGAAATGATTCAGCGTATTGGCGGTTACGGGGCAAAAGAAATTGTTATCGGCATGGCGCACCGCGGCCGCCTTAACGTTCTGGTAAACATTCTGGGTAAAAACCCCTCGGAGTTGTTCGCGGAATTTGAAGGGCGCGCGATTTACGAAAGTTCCGGCGACGTTAAATATCACCAGGGCTTCTCGTCGAACATGATGACCTCGGGCGGCGAGGTGCACCTCGCGCTGGCGTTTAACCCCTCGCATTTGGAAATCGTGTCGCCGGTAGTAGAGGGCTCTGTGCGAGCTCGTCAGGATCGTCGCGATGATCCTGACGGTTCCAGCGTATGGCCTATCGTACTTCACGGTGATGCGGCGTTCGCCGGGCAGGGCGTGGTGATGGAAACCTTCCAGATGTCCCAGACACGCGCCTATAAAACGGGCGGTACGGTGCACATCGTGCTGAATAACCAGGTGGGTTTTACCACCAGTGTCAGGGAAGATTCGCGGTCCACGGAATACTGTACCGACGTTGCTAAAATGGTTCAGGCACCGATTTTCCACGTCAATGCGGACGATCCCGAGGCTGTGCTGTTTGTGACGCAAATGGCGATCGACTATCGCAACGAGTTCAAGCGGGATGTGGTGATTGATCTTGTGTGCTATCGACGCAGAGGACACAACGAAGCCGACGAGCCAGCGGTTACTCAGCCGCAGATGTATGAGGCCATTCGCAAGCACCCAACGACCCGTGACATCTATGCGCGTCGCCTTATCGAAGCCGGGGTTCTTACCGAAACCGAAGACCAGGCTCTGGTAGACGGCTATCGTGGCTCCCTGGACCGTAATGAGCCTATGGTGTCCAGCTTGGTTAACGAGCCCAACGTGGAGTTGTTCGTAGACTGGGCTCCCTACCTCGGGCACGAGTGGACCTTGCATTGCGAGACCGGTATGGACCTGCACCATCTCCAGACCTTGGCACATAGCAGCAATCAGCCACCCGACAATTTTCCTCTACAGCGACAGGTTGCAAAGATTCTCGAGGATCGACGCAAGATGGGGGCGGGTGCTTTACCGCTGAACTGGGGGTTTGCAGAAAACCTGGCCTACGCTTCGTTGCTGGAAGCTGGGTATCCGATCCGCCTGACGGGTCAGGACGTGGGCCGCGGAACGTTCTCCCATCGTCATGCGGTGCTGCACAATCAACGTGATGAAGGCACGTATTTGCCACTTCAGCACATCAAGGATGATCAAGCCGATTTCGTGATTCACGACTCATTGTTGTCTGAAGAGGCCGTGCTTGCCTTCGAGTACGGTTATTCCACGACATCGCCGACAGGCCTGGTTATTTGGGAGGCACAGTTTGGCGACTTTGCCAATGGCGCTCAGGTGGTGATCGATCAATTTATTACCAGTGGAGAGCATAAGTGGAGTCGTCTTTGCGGTTTGACTATGCTGCTCCCCCACGGGTATGAAGGACAGGGGCCGGAGCATAGTTCGGCGCGTCTCGAACGCTTTATGCAGCTTTGCGCAGAGCACAATATCCAAGTCTGTATACCTACAACGCCAGCACAGGTGTTTCATATGCTGCGGCGGCAGGCAATCCGCCCCTTACGTAAGCCCTTGGTTGTCATGTCACCAAAGAGCTTGCTGAGACACAAAGAGGCGGTATCGACGTTGGAAGATCTCGCCAATGGTCGTTTCTACAATGTGCTTGATGAAACCGATGATCTGGACAAGTCTGCGGTGCAGCGCGTGGTCGTGTGTTCCGGTAAGGTTTTTTACGACTTGCGAGCCGCCCGTCGTGAGCGGGGCATAGAGAATATTGCCTTGATTCGCCTGGAGCAGCTTTATCCCTTCCCTGAAGCAGAAATGTTGCAGGTGCTCAGTGGTTATCCCAATTTGAAGGATGCCGTCTGGTGTCAGGAAGAGCCAATGAATCAAGGGGCCTGGTACTCAAGTCAACACCATATGCGTCGTGTGTTTGCGTCGCACAACAACAATATTTATCTCGCTTACGCCGGTCGTGAAGCCTCTGCCGCACCCGCGGCGGGCTACATGGCCCTGCACCTTGAGCAACAAGAGGCCTTTATTAATCAGGCCCTGACGCTCAATAGCGATAACGCCTAACAGCTTCTCTACAAGGAAAACTCATGGCTATCCAAATCAAAGCTCCCGCATTCCCAGAGTCAGTTGCCGACGGAGAGGTCGCTGCCTGGCACAAGGAGGAGGGTGACTCGGTACAGCGAGACGAACTCATCGTTGAAATTGAGACCGACAAAGTGGTTATGGAGGTTGTTGCTCCGGCTGATGGCGTGGTGAAAAAGATTCACGTCGCGGTGGGCGAAACCATTGAAAGCGAGGCGCTCCTTGCTGAGATCGAGGAGGGTGCTGTAGCGACAGCTCCAGCGGCTAGTGCCGCTGCAGTCGAGACAGATTCCAGCGAAGCAGGCACTGCGTCGGCGGCGGCCGAAATGGGCCCTGCGGCGCGGCAAATGGTTGAAGAGCACGGTCTGAATCCTGCAGAGATTCCCGGTACAGGAAAGGGTGGGCGTATCACCAAGGAAGACGTGTCTGCGTACCTCAAAGATCGGCCTGTAGCGGCACCTGCGAAGCCGGCAGCATCCGAGGCTTCTGCTATCGTCGACGTGCCCAGCGGTCCGTCTGGCGAACGTATCGAGACGCGGGTCCCCATGACGCGTATGCGTGCGCGGATTGCCGAGCGTCTGCTTGAAGCGACTACTTCCACAGCGATGTTGACGACCTTTAACGAAGTCAACATGGCACCGGTGATGGCGCTGCGCAAGAAGTACAAAGATCAGTTTGAAAAAACCCACAACGGGACGCGACTGGGTTTTATGGGCTTCTTTGTAAAAGCAGCGTGCGAGGCGCTCAAGCGCTACCCGGCGGTGAATGCTTCTATTGACGGTAATGACGTGGTTTATCACGGTTACCAGGATATCGGTGTGGCGGTTTCTACCGAGGGCGGCCTGGTGGTTCCCGTGCTACGCGATGCTGATTTTATGAGCCTTGCAGATGTCGAGGCAGCAATCGTTGACCTGGGAACACGTGCGAAAGCCAACAAACTAACTATCGATGATATGACCGGTGGCACCTTCACAGTGACTAACGGTGGAGTCTTCGGGTCGCTTCTGAGTACGCCAATTTTGAATCCACCGCAGACGGGTATTCTCGGGATGCACAAGATTCAGGAGCGTCCCATGGTGGTCAATGGTGAGGTCGTGGTTTTGCCGATGATGTATCTGGCACTGTCTTATGACCACCGTTTGATTGATGGAAAAACGGCTGTGCAGTTTTTGGTTGCCGTGAAGGACTTGATTGAGGACCCCGCGCGGATCCTGCTGCAGCTTTAAAGAGCCGTAGACACTTTTTAATAGCCTGACGGGGAATTTCACGATGGCAAATAGTTTTGATGTAGTAGTGATCGGTTCGGGACCTGCTGGGTACGTAGGGGCAATCCGTGCAGCGCAATTGGGCCTTAGCACCGCAGTGGTAGAAGAATGGACGGACGAAAAAGGTGCGGCGACCTTGGGTGGAACCTGCCTCAACGTTGGCTGTATTCCTTCTAAAGCACTGCTTGATTCGAGCCAGAAGTTTCATGACGCCAAGGAAACCTTGTCGGTGCACGGTATTGGTCTTGAGAACCCGACCATTGACGTACCGGCTATGCTTGAGCGCAAAAACAAGATTGTCGGGCAGTTAACCGGCGGCATTGGCGGTTTGTTTAAGCACAACGGCGTCACGGTGATTCAAGGACGCGGAAAAGTGCTTGCAGGCGCTAACGTTGAGGTCACTGCGGCGGACGGTACGGTAACTGTGGTTGAGGCCGGCAGCGTGATCATCGCCGCTGGATCTGAGCCGGTAAAGATTCCCCCCGCACCTGTGGATGATGAATACATCGTGGATTCCACTGGTGCTCTTGAATTTACGGAAGTGCCGGGTCGTCTCGGTGTGATTGGTGCCGGCGTTATTGGCCTGGAGCTTGGTAGTGTCTGGGGTCGCCTTGGGTCTGAGGTAGTCCTTCTTGAGGCGCTGGATGAGTTTTTGGCGATGATGGATACGCAGATAGCCAAAGAGGCGGCCAAGATCTTCAAAAAACAGCATTTGGATATCCGTCTGAGCAGTCGTGTCACCGATGCAAAAGTTAAAGACGGCAAGGTGCACGTGCTTTATGACTCTCCCGAGGGTGAGCACACCGAGGTTTTTGACAAATTGATTGTGTCCGTTGGCCGTCGTCCACGTACCGTTGATCTTCTGGCAGATGACTCTGGCGTAACGCTGGACGAGCGCGGCTTCATTTTTGTGAACGACCAGTGCGCAACTGAAGCGCCTAATGTCTACGCAGTGGGTGATGTTGTCCGCGGACCCATGCTGGCGCACAAAGGTTCAGAAGAGGGTGTGATGGTGGCGGAACGTATCGCCGGTAAGCCAGCTCAGGTGAACTACGATTGCATACCTTCCATCATTTATACGCATCCGGAGATCGCCGCGGTGGGCCGCACGGAGCAAGAATTAAAGTCGGATGGAATTCCCTATAAAGCGGGCACTTTTCCCTTTGTGGCGTCGGGTCGTGCCCTGGCTGCTAATGACTCTGACGGTATGGTCAAGATCATTTCGCACGCAGAGACCGACCGTATACTTGGCTGCCATATCGTTGGGCCATCGGCGGCCGATCTTGCGCAGCAGGTACTGATCGCTATGGAATTCGGTTCAAGTACTGAAGATCTGGCCCTGATGGTGTTCGGTCATCCCACACTTTCAGAAGCCGTACACGAAGCCGCGCTTGCGGTTGACGGGCATGCTATTCACGTGGCGAATCGTAAGCGCCGCTAAAGAACTTGATACGTCACGTATGACGTGGCGATCAGAAAAAGCGTTCTGGGCAAGGGGTCTAGGGCGCACTTGTTTCCTTGAACATTAACGGGACTTCACATGAATCTTCATGAATACCAAGGTAAGCGCCTCTTCGCTGAGTACGGCTTACCGGTTTCCACGGGTCACGCAGTTGACTCTCCTCAGGCCGCAGTGGAAGCGGCTGACTTAATCGGCGGCGATATGTGGGTCGTTAAGGCTCAGGTACATGCCGGGGGCCGAGGTAAGGCCGGCGGCGTCAAGCTGGTCAAGACCAAGGATGAGATTGCGGACTTCGCGAGCCATTGGCTAGGCAAAAACCTGGTTACCTATCAGACTGACGCAAACGGTCAGCCGGTTTCCAAGATTCTTGTGGAGACCTGCACGGATATTGCCGATGAGCTGTATCTGGGCGCCGTAGTTGATCGCGCCTCTCGGCGCATTGTCTTCATGGCATCTACCGAAGGCGGTGTGGAGATCGAGAAGGTCGCCGAAGAAACTCCCGAGAAGATTCTCCGCGCGGTGATTGATCCTCTGACGGGTGCTCAGCCCTATCAGGGACGCGAGCTGGCGTTCAAGCTGGGACTCAAGGGCGAGCAGATCAAGCAGTTCGTTAAGATTTTCCTGGGGCTTGCCAAAATGTTTCAGGAAAAGGATCTCGCGCTTATCGAGATCAATCCCTTAGTGATTACCAGCGAAGGCAATTTGCACTGTCTGGATGCGAAGCTTGGCGTTGACGGTAACGCGCTTTATCGCCAGGCAGATTTACGCGAAATGCATGATCCCTCTCAGGAAGATGAGCGAGAGTCTCACGCAGCGCAGTGGGAACTTAACTACGTCGCATTGGACGGTAACATCGGCTGCATGGTCAATGGCGCAGGTCTGGCCATGGGCACGATGGATATCGTTAAACTCCACGGCGGCGATCCCGCTAACTTCCTCGATGTCGGGGGCGGTGCTACCAAGGAGCGTGTATCTGAGGCCTTCAAGATCATCCTTTCGGATGACAAGGTGAAGGCGGTTCTCATTAATATTTTCGGCGGCATCGTTCGCTGTGACCTGATCGCTGAGGGCGTTATCGGCGCTGTAGAAGAGATTGGAGTGGCAGTGCCGGTGGTCGTTCGCCTTGAAGGCAACAACGCAGAGCTGGGCCGCAAAGTACTAGCGGACAGCGGTCTAAACATTATCGCAGCGACCAGTCTTACCGACGCGGCGCAGCAGGCAGTTAAAGCAGCGGGAGGCAACGCCTGATGAGTATCCTGATTAATAAGGACACCAAGGTCATTTGCCAGGGGTTTACGGGCTCCCAGGGCACGTTCCATTCAGAGCAGGCTATTGAGTACGGCACCAAGATGGTCGGCGGTGTAACGCCTGGTAAGGGTGGTCAGGAACATCTGGGCTTACCGGTATTCAATACCGTGGCCGAAGCGGTAGAGGCAACGGGCGCAGATGCTTCCGTTATCTATGTACCGGCGCCTTTTTGTAAAGATTCAATCCTTGAGGCCGCTAATGGTGGCGTAAAGCTGGTCGTATGCATTACCGAGGGTATTCCTACGCTTGATATGCTTGAGGCCAAGGTTAAGTGCGATGAGCTGGGCGTGCGTCTGGTGGGGCCCAACTGTCCCGGCGTCATTACTCCTGGTGAGTGCAAGATCGGCATTATGCCCGGGCATATTCACCTTCCGGGTAAGGTGGGCATCGTATCCCGATCTGGAACCCTCACCTACGAAGCGGTAAAGCAGACTTCAGATGCAGGTTTTGGTCAGTCGACCTGTGTTGGTATTGGCGGAGATCCGATTCCTGGTTCCAACTTTATCGACATTCTAGCGATGTTCGAGGCGGATCCCGCCACGGAAGCGATTGTTATGATCGGTGAGATTGGTGGTACCGCTGAAGAAGAAGCGGCAGCATATATCAAGGCCAATGTATCCAAGCCGGTGGTGTCCTACATTGCTGGTGTCACTGCACCTAAAGGTAAGCGTATGGGGCATGCAGGAGCCATTATTTCAGGTGGTAAGGGTACGGCTGACGAGAAGTTCGCAGCGCTCGAGGATGCGGGTGTCAAGACGGTTCGCTCACTGGCTGATATAGGCGCAGGTCTGGCCGAGATAACCGGTTGGTAACAGCGCTAAGCTGAGTACTTTGAGAACCCGCCAGTGATGGCGGGTTTTTTTATGCCCTTCATTCGACCTGGCTGCCTTGAAACCCGAGGCGTTGCCCCCATATCACCTGCTATCAACCCGTCAGCCTTTTTAATGTTTAGAGGACACCATGACCGCAGAAGTAAATAAAGAAACATTGGGATTTCAGACCGAGGCGCGGCAGCTGCTGCACTTGATGATTCACTCTTTGTATTCCAACAAGGAGATTTTCCTTCGCGAACTCATCTCCAATGCGTCAGACGCTGTAGATAAGTTGCGCTTCGCAGCGCTTTCTGATGATTCTCTGCTGGAAGGCGATGGAGAATATGCGGTACGCGTTGACGTCGATCAGGACGCTGGAACGGTGACCATTAGCGATAATGGCATCGGTATGAATCGTGAAGAGGTCATTGACCATCTGGGCACTATCGCAAAATCCGGCACTGCAGCCTTTCTAGAGCAGCTGTCTGGCGACCAACAGAAAGACTCGCAGCTTATTGGTCAGTTTGGCGTAGGTTTCTACTCGTCGTTTATTGTGGCGGATCGTGTTGAAGTACATACCCGTAAAGCGGGCACGGCGGCCAATGAGGGCGTCCTGTGGGAGTCGCACGGCGAATCTGAATTCACCATCGAGCCTAAAGAAAAGGCTGATCGCGGTACCAGCATCACCTTGTTTTTACGCGATGATTGCAAGGACTTTGCTGACGACTGGCGCGTGCGGAGTGTTATCAAGAAGTACTCGGATCATATTTCAGTGCCGGTGCTGATGAAAGAGGCACCTGTGCCCGCGGCAGACGAAGCCGAAGGCGAAGGCAAAGAGGCCAGTGAGCCTGCCCAAGCGCAGTACAAGCCCGTTAACGAGGCGACGGCACTGTGGACACGCAGTCGCAGCGAAATCTCAGACGAAGAATATGCAGCTTTCTACAAGCATGTATCCCACGACTTTGAGGATCCTCTGAGCTGGAGTCACAATCGAGTCGAAGGCAAGCTTGAGTACACGAGTTTGCTGTACATACCGGCGCGTGCACCGTTTGATATGTGGAATCGCGATGCTAATCGTGGCGTTAAGCTCTACGTTCAGCGCACCTTCATCATGGATGATGCGGAACAATTTCTTCCCATGTATCTGCGCTTCGTCAAGGGTGTGCTCGATTCCAACGATCTTTCGTTGAATGTTTCGCGGGAAATTCTTCAGCAGGATAAGACAGTAGATGCACTTCGCAGTGCCTTGAGCAAGCGTGTGCTGGATATGCTTTCCAAGCTGTCCAAGAATGATGCCGAAAAGTATGCGGTGTTCTGGAAAGAATTTGGGCAGGTTCTCAAAGAAGGCCCTGCAGAGGATACGGCCAACAAAGATAAGATTGCCGAGCTGCTGCGTTTCAGTAGCACACACACAGATAAAGAAGTTCAGGACCAGTCGCTTCGAGATTACATCGAGCGAATGCAAGAAGGTCAGGACAAGATTTTTTACGTGGTCGCCGAGAACTTCAATACCGCCCGCCGTAGCCCGCAGCTGGAAGTTTTCCGCAAGCGTGGCATCGAGGTCCTGTTACTGTCGGATCGCGTTGACGACTGGCTCATGAATCACCTGCAGGAGTTTGATGGAAAGCAGCTGCAGGATGTCGCTCGCGGTCGTCTTGATCTTGATGATGAGAGTGAGGAAGAAAAGCAGGCGCGGGAAGCGGCGGAAAAGGAAAGCGAAGCGTTGGTTGAGCGCCTTAAAGCCGTGCTGGGTGATGATGTCGAAGAGGTTCGCGTAACGACTCGTCTCACGGACTCTCCGGCGTGCCTTGTGGTGGGCGAAATGGACATGGGCGCGCAGATGCGCCGAATTATGGAGGCTGCTGGTCAGGCAGTGCCAGAGTCCAAGCCGATTTTGGAGATAAACCCTACGCATCCTCTGATCAACCGCCTGGATACGGAAAGCGACGAAGCGCGTTTTGCCGATCTGTCCAGAATTATCTTCGATCAAGCAAATCTGGCAGAGGGTGGGCAGCTTGATGATCCCGCTGGCTATGTCGAACGCTTGAACAGCTTGTTGCTACAGTTGAGTAAAGGCTGAGTGAGATGGCGCTAACGGCTCCGGTATTTCGGGGCGGTTGGCGCTATAGTCTAGGTATGCGAATTGCTCACAGTATTGTTTTAGTCTCAGTCCTTGTCAGCCAGCTGGCGGCGGCGGAAGTCTTGCCGCCTGCACAATATCTGACTGCGTTAGACGAATACACTCACTTGGAGCGCATCGACTCGCAGTCTGAACGCAGCGTTCGTGACTATCTGGTCCCCTTGGGTGCGATCGAAAAGATTCGTGGTGTCTGGGCGCCCAGAAGAAGCGAGCGCCTCAGTGGCACGCTCGACGGTTACACCTGGCGCGTGCTTGACGGCTATACCGCTGAGGAGATGGTGGCTGAACTCGACGGGCGTCTGGCCCTTAATGAGGCAGCCAGTAGAAGCTTTAGCTGTGACGCGAGGGCCTGTGGGAGCAGTGTGCAGTGGGCAAATCGGATATTTCAGCAGCGGCTGCTTTACGGCACGGAGGTGTCCCAGCGCTATCGCGTGTACAGCATTGACCTCGAGGGCGACAGCTATCGCTTACTGGTTTATGGTTCGGCTCGTAGCAGTGACCGCCAGTACCTTCACGTAGAGGCGCTGAGGATAGCGCCCTAGCTATTGACGCAGTTGTAGCAGCGAGAGAAATTCGTCCCGCGTCTTTTGGTCAGACCGGAAGCTTCCCAGCATAGCTGATGTTTTCATCAGGGAATTTTGCTTTTCTACGCCCCGCATCATCATGCACATATGCTGGGCTTCTACGATGACGCCTACGCCTTGGGCCTCGGTAACGTCTAAAATGGTCTCGGCGATCTGGGTAGTGAGGGATTCCTGTATTTGTAGGCGACGGGCATACATATCTACCAGTCGGGCAATTTTGGATAAGCCCAGTACTTTGCCGGTAGGTATGTAGGCTACATGACATTTGCCAATAAACGGTAGCATGTGATGCTCGCACAGCGAGTACATTTCTATATTTTGTACCAGCACCATTTCGTTGCTGTCGGACGGAAACAAAGCGTTATTGACGACTTCGTCGACGCTTTGCTTGTAGCCTCGAGTCAGAAACTCGAAAGCTTTTGCCGCGCGCTTAGGTGTGTCTTTAAGTCCCGGGCGGTCGAGATCTTCACCGATGCCCGCGATAATGCTCGCCCAATGCGATTCCATGCCTGTGGTTACTCAGATTTGAAGGAGAACATCGATGGTAGCAACCTCATCGGGGCACAGCAATGTAGCGTTTTGTAGGGAACACGGACTTGATGTAGTCACACCCGACACCCTTGGCGATGCTCTGGAGCAGACGCATCGTGCTTTGAACAATGCGGAGCTATTTTATGGTCATGGCAGTGACAGCGCCTGGGATGAGGCTGTGTTTTTGGTCCTGAGTGCAGCCGGGCTATCACTCAGCTCTGACGACAAGGTGCTGACGCAGCACTTAAGCCACGATGTTTGGGAAACCGCCCTACGCTGGCTGCGGGGGCGCATAGAAGATCGTCAGCCTTTGCCCTATCTGACGGGTCGCGCCTGGTTTGCAGGTTTGGAGTTTCACTGCGACAAGCGTGCTCTGGTGCCGCGCTCGCCCCTGGCCGAAGTTATCCGCAATGAATACCGCCCCTGGTACTCCGAAGGTGTTCCAAACAGGCTACTGGATTTGTGTTGTGGGGGCGGATGTATCGGTATTGCTGCAGCGGTTTATCAGCCTGGTTTAGAGGTGCTGCTTGCCGATATCGACCATGACGCCCTGGCGCTGGCGCAAGAAAACATTGCGCTTCACGAGATGGGCGGCCGGGTTAGAGCCTTGCAGTCCGATCTTATGGACTCCATCGGTGATGAGCGCTTCGATATTATTCTGTGCAACCCCCCTTACGTGGATGCGGCTGACCTGGCGTCGATGCCCCAGGAGTATCAGTGCGAGCCTCCGCGTGGACTTGGATCCGGTGATGACGGTCTTGATCTGGCAAGGCGGATTTTGCGAGGTGCTTCGCAGCACCTAAGTCCTCAGGGGCTGCTGTTTCTTGAGTTGGGCAATTCCTGGGCTGCATTAGATGACGAGCTTTCTGGAGTTGCGCTGACCTGGTTAGAGTTTAGCGAAGGAGGGCATGGGGTACTGCTTGTGCGGGCCCAGGAGCTTCCCGATATTGTGAAGCATTTGGCCTTGTGAAATTGAGCGTGATGCCCTGCAGCATCTCTCACAACGCGTATAATCGCCGTTTTTGTAGTTTGGATCCTTAGCATGGCTGGCAACACCTTTGGCACGCTTTTTACCGTGACGACGTTTGGCGAGAGCCACGGTCCCGCACTGGGCGCTATTGTAGATGGCTGTCCTCCGGGGTTGGCGCTTGATAGCTCTGACATGCAGCCCGATCTTGATCGTCGCAAGCCAGGCACCTCCAGGTTTACCACGCAGCGTCGGGAATCAGACGAAGTGCGGATTCTGTCCGGAGTATTCGAAGGCGTGACCACGGGCACCCCCATTGGTTTGCTTATAGAAAATGAAGATCAGCGCAGCAGAGATTACGCGGACATTGCTGATCGCATCCGCCCGGCGCATGCGGATTACAGTTACATGCATAAGTTCGGTATGCGAGATTACCGCGGCGGGGGGCGCTCTTCGGCGCGGGAAACAGCGATGCGTGTGGCAGCCGGTGCAATCGCGAAGAAGTTTCTTGCGGGGCAGGGCATACGAATTCGAGGATACCTGCAACAGTTGGGGCCCATAGCCGCAGAGGTGCTTGACTGGAGTTGCGTCGAAACCAATCCGTTTTTTTGCCCGGATCCTGCAAAGGTGCCAGAAATGGAGACCTTTATGGCAGCGCTCAATAAAAGTGGCGACTCCATAGGCGCGCGAATTAACGTAGTAGCAGAGGGTGTACCACCGGGTCTGGGTGAGCCGGTGTTCGATCGGCTGGACGCAGACATTGCCGCTGCGATGATGAGCATTAATGCAGTAAAAGCGGTAGAGATAGGCGCGGGCTTTGACAGCGTTGCTCATTATGGCAGTGAGCATAGAGATCTCATGACGCCAGAAGGCTTTTTGAGTAACAACGCCGGTGGAGTTCTCGGTGGTATCAGTAGTGGACAGGACATCACGGTGAGCATGGCCTTAAAGCCCACGTCGAGTATCCGACAGCCGGGAGCAAGTATTAATCATGCCGGGGAGCCCATCGAAGTTGTGACTACGGGGCGCCATGACCCCTGTGTGGGTATTCGTGCTACGCCCATCGCTGAAGCCATGCTGGCGCTGGTGCTCATGGACCACTTCTTGCGTCAGCGGGCTCAGAACGGTGACGTTCAGTCACCGACGCCGGTGCTGCCTGCCGAGGCACCTGACAAACTGTGAAGTTCCCCAAATGGCGTCGCTCGGTAGCAAGAACTACTCTGCTTGGCGTAGCGGCTCTGGGAGCATTGCTCTGGGCTGCCACGGCTCAGCTGGGTTTAGGCGTTAACAGCCTGCTCGCACAGTTTCTCGTCTTACTGGGAGCCTTTTTGCTTTTAATAGGCCTCGCGGCTTTAGTCGCTGTTCTTTTAGGTCTGTTGCGCCGTCGTCGCTAGAAGGTTAAATCTTTAGTCCGCGATTAAATCAATTTCCAATGTCATGGCCTCGGCCATGGCATCAAGTTTCCACTCCAGCTCATCGAGTCTGCTGTTGTTATCGAGCTCAATGCGTGCCTCAGCCCTAAATAGAGGCTCTCCGCTCATGGGCGCAGTTTCTACAGCGGTCTCCAGGGAGCGGACATTAAAGCCTGCACTGCGCAGAGCGCGGGTTAGCTCTCGAACAATGCCTGGCCGATCCGGTCCCAAAAGCGTGACGCGCTGGGTGGACAGGATATCCGAAACGGGATCACCGGCGTCAGTGAGGCTGGTGGTGATGCCCACGCTTTCGAGCTCACTGAGGGCCTCACTGAGCGCTGCGTGTTGTGAGTTGGGGATTTGAGCCTGCAGGACACCCGCAAAGCGACCTCCCAGGCGACTGAGCTGCGAGTCCAGCCAGTTACCGTCATGCTCAGAGATCAATCCGCTGAGTTGCTCAACAACGCCAGGGCGGTCGTCACAAAAAAAACTGATCAAAACGCGGGTCGTCACTATCAGATGCTCCACTTTGCTGTGTCGGGCGAGTATATTACCCGTGATTTAATTTATCGAAGGAGTTTATCAGTGCAAAAGGTTATGGCCATTGTTTCAAGTTTGGTTCTCGCCCCCGCGATTCTTATGTCGGCACCCGCCTCTGCCGCTCTTGATTGGGACACTGCATTAAAGGGGAAGCATCGCAGCGAGAAGAACGCCGCGCGCGATGAATTTCGGCATCCCCGAGAGACTCTGGAGTTCTTTGGTCTTGCAGAAGATATGACCGTGGTCGAGTTGTCTCCGGGTGGTGGTTGGTACACCGAAGTTCTGGCGCCTCTCCTGCGAGAAAGTGGCAGCTACTACGCTGCGCATAACAGCCCCAACGGAGGGGCGTATTCCCGCCGATCCCTGGGCAGTTACTTAAAGAAGCTCGGTGAAGAAGACGACATATACGGCGCGGTCACCGTGACGACGCTGGGGCCCGCAGACTCGGTAGTCATAGCCCCGGCAGGCAGCGCTGATATGGTCCTGGCATTTAGAAACATTCATAGCTGGATGCGTGCAGGTACTTTAGCTAACACTTTGTTGGTGGCCTACGATGCACTCAAGCCCGGTGGCGTATTTGGTGTGGTGCAGCATCGCGCCAAAGATGGGCGGGATCCTGAGCGCATGAAGGCGACGGGTTACGTTAGCGAAGACTATATTATTGCGGCAGCTCGCAGCGTTGGTTTTGAGCTGGACGCCCGGTCCGACGTCAATGCGAACCCGAAGGATACGGGCGACTACGCTGACGGCGTATGGGAGCTCCCGCCTTCGCTGCGCACCGCCGATGAAAATCGCGAGGCGCGCATGGCCGTAGGTGAGAGCGACCGCATGACCCTGAAGTTTGTAAAGCCAGCGAGCTGATTTGGCGCAGCTTGTACGAGTCCCGCTTGAGCGTGTTCCCCAGGAGCAGCTGGAAGCGCTCCTTGAGGAGTACGCCAGTCGCGATGGAACTGATTATGGGTCTGAAGAAACAAGCCTGAGCGACCGGGTGACGCAATTGCAGTCGCAACTGCGTTCAGCGAAGCTGCAGCTGCTATTCGACGTTGATTCACAGCAATGGGATATCGTGTCCGCAGAAGATGCACAGCGGCTTCTGGGCGACGGTGAAGATGCCTAGCGTTGCGCCAGGGGTTTGATGAGCGACAGTAGAGCAACATGTTTATGAGTGCCCCGGCGTCAGATAGCACCTTGGACGCCCGGGGACTTCGCTGCCCAGAGCCGGTGATGTTGTTGCACAAGGCTATGGCAGAGCTGTCCGTCGGTGATCGTCTGTTGGTTCTCGCAACCGATCCGACGACGCAGCGCGATATACCCCAGTTTTGTCGGTTCCTGGGACACGAGCTTGCGCAAAGCCAAGAGCAAGACGATGAATTCCGCTTTATCCTCATCAAAGGCTCTTAGCGCCGACGCGATCGTTAAGGTTTTTAACGATCTATTTCGGCATAGCTACCGCACTTGCCTGCTGGGCGGGGCAGATGAGCCTCTCTATGAGCCGGCGCGCGACGGCACCCCTGCACAAATTTTTTTTAGAGAAGATTATGTCTCCAGCGCCCTCCATGAGGTCGCGCACTGGTGCATCGCTGGGGCGGCGCGCCGCACGCGTATTGATTACGGATACTGGTATGACCCGGATGGACGCAGTGAAGATGCACAGATCGACTTCATGAAGGCTGAAGCGCGGCCCCAGGCTCTGGAGTGGTGTTTTTCGAAGGCCAGCGGTGTTCCCTTTAGGCTGAGTATGGACAATCTTGATGCACCTCCTGATCCTGCAATGAAGCAGGCGTTTGCCAATGCAGTTCTGGCACAGGCCCATAACTTTGCGCAGCGAGGTCTTCCTCCCCGCGCGCAGCTAATGTTTGGCGAGTTAGGCCGGTGCACAGGCGCGCGTCTGGAGGCCGCTTCACTGCGGTTCTTCGAAGGTGATTTGCTGTGATTCGAGTACTCGCCGATGAAAACATGGTGGGTCTGGATTTACTGCCGAAGGATGAGATGGACATTCACACGGTGCCTGGTCGCACAATATCCAAACGCGATTTAGACGGCGTAGATGTGCTGTGGGTGCGTTCGGTTACCCAAGTCAGTGAGGCGCTCGTCGACGGCAGCAAACTGCGTTTTGTGGGTACGGCGACGGCGGGACTTGAGCACATCGATCAGGAGGCCCTTAAAAAACGTGGCATCGGCTTTTCTGCGGCTCCCGGTGCCAACGCCAACTCAGTCGTAGAATACGTTCTGGCGGCATTAGCCGAGCTTCAGGAGCCCTGGGAGCGACTTGAAGGGGGCGAGACTCTGGGGATCGTAGGCTGTGGATCTGTGGGACGTTTGTTCGCGTCAGTAGCGCAGGCTCTGGGTTGGAACGTTAAAGTGCATGATCCCTGGCTGGCACAGGGAAATTGCAGCCCGGACTGGGCATCGTTTGCTGAGATTCTTCAATGCCGTGTGATAAGTCTGCATTGCTCCCTGACTCGCGAGCAACCCTGGCCGAGTTACCATCTGTTCGATGCCCCTGCGCTTGCGGCGCTCAACGGGTCGCAATGGCTGATTAATGCTGCCCGGGGGTCGGTGATTGATAACAGCGCTCTGCTTGAGCATCTAAGCGGCGAGGATCCGGTTAACTGCGTATTGGATGTGTGGGAAGGGGAGCCTGCATTCAATACAGCGCTTCTTGCTTCGCCCGCACTAAAATTTGCTACCGCACACATTGCTGGATATAGCTGGGATGCCAAGTGGCAAGCCACGCGTATGCTGTATTCCAGCTTGCTGGATGCGCAATTATTGCGAACGCCATTGCCAGAGGGCCTTAGTTCGAGTGAATCACTAGCTGCAGTCTCTGGCACTGGTAGCGATCTTGCACGGCAGCTCATCAGCCAGCGTTACAGCATCAAAGAGGATGATCTGCTGTTTCGCCAGCTAACTTCCCTGGGAGCCCAGCGGGCTGCGGGTTTCGACGCTTTGCGCAGGACCTACAGGCAGCGTCGTGAGCTAAGAGGCTCTGAACTTATCCAGCCTCGGTTTATCGCGTCCCGGGAACTTTCAGGTATTTGTGCGGCGCTGGGTATCTCGCTCCGGGAGCAAAGGACTGAATTGGACGCTACTGCTTAGGGTAGGGCTTTGGACGCTACTGCTTAGGGTAGGGCTGGAGTAGGCAGACGATAGCTCTCTAGCGTATGTGTTCGGCTTGATAGCGCGCCGCGGTCGACTTTTACTTTGTCCAAAAAAAAGGCCAATCGCTTGATTGGCCTTTCTAAATTTGGAGCGGGTGAACAGATTTGAACTGTCGACATTCTCGTTGGCAACGAGATGCTCTACCCCTGAGCTACACCCGCGAAACGCTAGCTGTATGTAGTTGGGGAGAAGATTGAGGAGAGACTCCCTACAAACTTCGAAAACCCCTAAAAATACAGTTTCCCGACAAAGAAAATGGCGTCCCCTAGGGGGTTCGAACCCCTGTTACCGCCGTGAAAGGGCGGTGTCCTAGGCCACTAGACGAAGGGGACGTGGTGCTCCTCGTCAGGAGGCGCGCATTGTATGGAGACTGCCCATAATCGTCAAGCAAAAAGGGAAAGCTTATTTGTTGAAGGAGATTTGGGGCCCTGAAGTTGGTAGTTGGGGGTGCCTGATCGGTTTTCGCCGCTGTTAGTGACGCGTTTGGGCATTCTGCTCTTCACTTTGTAAGCTGCGCATCATCGCGCAGGCCTGAGACCAGTCAAAGCGCTGTCCCTGACTGTCGGCAGCGCGACGTTGTTCATCGAGCAGGGCGAAACGTTCAATCTCCTCATCGGGCATAAAGTGCAGGCACTCCTGGCCAAGGTACCAAAGAAGGTCCCGAGGGAACTCTTGGGCGAATTGGGGGGCGATGGTGAGCATCCGGTAGATAAGGGCCGGAGCTTCGTCCATTATTTGTCCAGAGTCTGCGGCCAACGCAGCACACTGCTGGGCCAATTCGCTAAAACCTTCTCCCTCGGGTGCTGCAGCGTAGGCCTGAAGTCGCTTATTAAAGGCGTCAAACAACGCCATTTGTTCTTCATGGAAGTCCACATCGTTCATTGTCGTTTCTCGCTGAGCCTGTTGCGTTTACAATAGCGCGTCTCAGCAGCCGGTCCTTAAAACCCGCGCTGGTGAGTCACTGGTCAATTATCGCAGTAAAGCCATCCATACTGATGGCTTACTGCGCTAGAGAACGTATCACCTACAGCTTCATACTAATTAGATTAACGAGGGCAGGATGCCAGAGTCCACCGCTGGGAGCACGCCAGCTTTAAGAATCGAAAACCTAGAGAAGTCCTACGACAATGGCTTTGTTGCACTCAAAGGCATCAGTCTGGAGGTGGCGCAGGGCGATTTCTTTGCGCTGCTTGGTCCCAATGGCGCCGGTAAATCCACAACTATTGGCATTATTTGCTCCTTGGTGAGCAAGTCCGGTGGCAAAGTGGCGGTGCATGGTGTGGATATTGACGAGGACTTTCCAGCGGCCAAGAAGTTTATTGGTATTGTTCCGCAGGAATTCAACTTCAATATGTTCGAAAAAGTCTTTGATATCGTCACGAATCAAGCAGGCTTTTATGGCTTGCCTCGAGCACTGGCCAGTGAGCGTGCAGAAAAGTATCTGAGAGAGCTGGGGCTTTGGGATAAACGGGACGTTACAGGGCGCATGCTGTCTGGCGGCATGAAGCGTCGACTTATGATCGCCCGGGCTTTGGTTCATGATCCCAAGCTGTTGATCCTTGATGAGCCAACCGCTGGTGTAGATATTGAAATGCGCCGGGGCATGTGGGAGTTCTTACAAAAACTCAATGCCGATGGCACTACGATTATTTTGACCACGCACTATCTCGAAGAGGCCGAGGCGCTGTGTCGAAACATAGCGATCATCAATCATGGCGCAATTGTCGAAAACACGTCCATCAAGGATCTTCTGCGTCGTTTGCAACGAGAAGTCTTTATCGTCGATAGCGCGGATCCCTTGCCTGAGGAATTGAGCATCGAGAATTTTGAGTTTCGCCGCGCGGATGAACGGACACTGGAAATTGAAGTTGAAAAAGGTCAGCACCTCAATGATGTCTTTAGCGCACTGGATCATGCGGGGGTTAATGTTGTGAGCTTGCGTAACCGCGCCAATCGCCTCGAAGAGATGTTTGTCAACCTGCTGGAGACAGGCGCATGAATACCCAGGAGAAGTTGATCGCCTTTAAAACGATCCTGCGCAAAGAGGTACGCAGGTTTATCCGCATCTGGCCACAAACATTGCTGCCGTCTGCAATCACTATGAGTCTGTACTTTGTTATTTTTGGTTCGCTCATCGGCTCGCGTATCGGTGAGATGGGTGGATTCAGTTACATGGAATTCGTGGTGCCCGGTTTGATCATGATGGCTATCGTGACGAATTCCTATTCGAACGTGGTCTCGTCATTTTTTGGGGCCAAGTTCAATCACAGTGTAGAAGAGTTACTGGTCTCGCCAACGCCGAATTACGTGATTCTTTTGGGCTTTGTCAGCGGAGGCGTCATTCGGGGTTTGTTGGTTGCGACGATCGTTACCACGGTATCGATGTTTTTTACTCGACTGCATATCCATAGCTTTGGCGTTGTTGTTGCCGGAGTGGTGCTGACGTCGCTGCTGTTTGCCCTGGCTGGTTTTATCAATGCGGTGTATGCCAACAGTTTCGATGACATCTCTATCATTCCGACCTTTGTGTTGACGCCACTGATTTACCTGGGAGGGGTGTTTTACTCGCTGGATTTGCTTCCCAGTTTTTGGGCATCGGTGTCCAAGCTCAACCCGTTGGTCTATGTGGTCAATGCGTTTCGCTACGGCGTTCTGGGCGTTGCCGATGTGAGTGTTGGATTTGCTTTTGCCATGCTTGGTGGTTTTACCGTGGCGGCCTTTGCCTACAGTATGTATCTGCTCAATAGCGGAACGCGGCTGCGCCAGTAATATTTAGGAATGAGTGGCTCAAACGAATCAGGAAAGAATGCTCCTCACAGAGGATCGCCGGATTATTCACACGACAAGGGTCCTTTACTGGGGCAGCAGGTTGGGGGAAGTGAACATTACGACCCGAGTCTGTTGTTTCCTGTGCCTCGGGCGAATGCGCGAGCGAGCCTTCCTCAAAATATTTTCGCTGGCTTCGGTGAGGATATCTGGCATGCCTATGAGCTCAGCTGGCTGAACGCCAAGGGCATGCCGCAGGCGTTTTTGGGGACCTTCAGCATTCCGGCAAACTCCGAGAATATTATCGAGTCCAAGTCTTTTAAACTGTATCTCAACTCCCTAAATGGTCACGCGTTTGACAGTGAAGAGCTTGCCAGTCAGACCATTGAGCGAGATCTGTCTGAGGTGGCCAAAGCACGCGTATCGCTGACCCTTCATGGCGTCGACGATGGCGTTTATGAGGGGGTTTGCCTTCGGGGTGACTGTCTTGATGGGCTTGAGGTGAGCGTGCCTGAGAAGCCTGATGTGCAGCTGCTAGAGGCTGCCGCCGGTAATGCCAGGGTCTATACGCATTTGATGCGCTCCTTGTGTCCCGTAACCGCCCAGCCGGATTGGGCCACTGTGATCATTGAAACCCGGGGAGTCTCGGCAAAGCGAGAGCAGCTGCTGAGCTACTTGCTGGCTTATCGCAACCATCAGGAGTTTCACGAGCAGTGCGTTGAGCGGATCTATACGGATTTGTGGGCAAAGCTTGGCCCTGATTATTTGTCCGTGCAGGCCCTGTACACGCGGCGGGGTGGCTTGGATATCTGTCCCTGGCGGTGTTCCGAGTCACAGCCGGCTCCTCGCGGGCGTATGAACCGACAGTAAAAACATTCGGCATCACTATTTCGAAGTTCCTGATGCCAGCTTTTCTCAACCTGCAGGACTAATTGTTATGACTAACACCGCATTAATCACCGGGGCCTCTGCCGGCATAGGCGAAGAACTCGCCCGAGTACACGCCGAAAAAGGGGGTGATCTTATTTTGGTGGCCCGGCGCAAAGATCGCCTTGAGTCCATTGCCAAAGACATACGCGCAGAACACGGTGTGCAGGTGCAGGTGTTAGCCGCTGATCTTGCCAAAAGTGGCGCTGCCAAAAAACTCATGGCAGATGTAGATGCCCTGGGCGCTGAGGTTGATGTTTTGATCAACAACGCCGGCTTTGGTGGGCATGGCAAGTTCCACGAAAGTGGTCTGGAGCGTGACCAGCGCATGATGCAGCTCAATATGGTTGCCCTGACCGAGTTGGCGTATTACTTCGCGCAGGGCATGGTAGAACGCGGCTCAGGCAAAATATTGAACGTGGGGTCGACCGCTGGCTTTCTCCCGGGACCATTACAAGCGGTGTACTACGCCAGTAAGGCGTATGTGAACTCCTTTTCTCAGGCGATCGCCAATGAACTTCAGGGCACCGGTGTGACGGTGACGGTGCTTTGCCCCGGGCCTGTGGCTACGGAGTTTCAGGAGGCCGGGGACTTGGATGGCGTGAAAGGTTTCGATTTGGCTGCCGACGCAAGGTCTGTGGCCTTGTGCGGCTATCGCGCCATGGAACGAGGCGAGCTGTTGGCAGTCAATGACCGCAAGATCCGCGTACTCCTGGAGGGTGTGCTCCCGTTTCTGCCGCGTAAAAGCATTTTGTGGATGTCGCGCAAGACCATGGAAAAATCCAGCTAGGACGGATTGTTAAGGTCGTGTAGAAGCGCCCGGCAGGGGCGCTTTTTTATGGATTAGTCCAGACCAAAGTTTTGCAGCACCGCGGCATAGACTCCGATTGCTGAGAGCAGATTGCCCAGACGCATGTTCTCGTTGCGCCCATGTTGGTTATTGTCGTGGTTGGCAATGGGTAGCAGCACAATCGGCATATCCAACTCCTGATCGAACAGGTGCACCGGAAGACTTCCTCCCAAGGTAGGTGTCAACAGCGGTGCCGTGCCGTCGTAGTCGGTGAGTATGCGGGTAAGCCGCTGGGCCGCTTCGCCGTCAAGGCTGCTGCGATAGGCGGGATAACCGCTGGTCCAGTCGACCTTGATCACACCGGGATGGGCTCGCAGTACCTCGGCGGTCGGCTCGTCATGGGTGACGTAAAAGCCCTGATTCGTGAAATGGTCCTCCAGGGTCTTGCGAACATGCTCAATGGTTTGTACCGGCACCAGACGCAGGTCTAAAGACGCCCGTGCTTTTGACATGATGATATTACGTGCCTGGTCATCCACTCCGCCGGCCTGAAAACCCACGATGTTGATTGCCGGTTGCATAATGGTCAGCTCAATGCGTTTGCCGCCGCCCTCGACACGTCCCAAAGACAACTCATCCTGCAGCTGTGCATCCACCGAAGGTATCGCGGCGATGGCGACCTGTTCCGCTTCGCTTATGGGGGTAACCTCGTCGAGATAACCCGCGACCTGAATGTTCCCGTCCATGTCCTTCATGGTGGCTAGGAGGCGCATGAGTGCATCGGTGGGGTGGGGCGCCCAATTACCGTAATGACCTGAGTGCAGCGGCCGTGAGGGCCCGTACATCGTTAGATTGACGCCCATGTCACCGCGCACGCCAAAAACCAGCTGCCGCAGGCCGCTTTGATGCATAGGGCCGTCACAGAACAGCAGCACGTCAGCGCTGAGGTAATCAGCATGCTCTTTGAGAATATCTTCTACCGTTGGACTTCCGAATTCCTCTTCACCGTCCAGAATAAGCTTTACGTTGACGCTGGCGTTCAGGCCGGCGCTATCCATCGCGTCAATGGCGTGCATTAGGGCGATAACCGGCGCTTTGTCGTCCCCGGCAGAGCGTGCGTAGACCCGCCATTCGGGGTCTATAGCTTGCTTACGTGCTTCGTCCCAGTCGAGAGTCTCCGCCGCATTCTTAAGCGTTGGCTCAAACGGCGGTGTATCCCAATTGGCTGGCTCTACGGGCTGTCCGTCGTAGTGCGCATAAATCAATACGGTTTTCTTTGCATTTGGCGTCTTTCGTTCGGCCAGGATGTAGGGCGCCCCACCTGCACTCACAATTTTGGAGGTAAAGCCTCGTTCGCCAATGTATTGGGAGATCCATTGAGCATTTTTTTGCATATCCTCAGTAACCGTCGACACATTCGGCATGCTGAGCAATTCACGAAAGTCCCCCAGGATCTCTCCCCCATGTTCGCTGATGTGTGATTGCACGGCGCTTCTCAGCGCGTCGGTATCGGCTGCGGTGCTTGGCATGGCAGCGGTGAGTAGCAGGGGTGCGAGCGCCAGCAATAGAGGAGCAGGTAGAGTGTTGAAGAGCGGCATGTTGTGTCCTTGTCGATAGATCGTGGAAAGATACTACGATGCGTTAACAAGCAACAGAGATGCCTAGCGCCGGGGTACAGGTTTCTGTATTATTCGCGCCCTTACGGAGAGGTGGCCGAGTGGTCGAAGGCGCACGCCTGGAAAGTGTGTAACGGGTAACCGTTCGAGGGTTCGAATCCCTCCTTCTCCGCCAAATTCAGATTTCCTTCGCACAGATTACAGTGGTTTGAGCTCTATCCGCTTCATGGTGTCTAGGTAATGAGTAGAGCAGTGGTTTGCCAAGGCATTGTTTTAGAGATGCAAGTGCGACGTTTACTTTTTGCTGTGCTAAGCGCCTTGTTCCTTTGCCCGGGGTTTTCCGCGGCGTCCGATCCGGTTTCTTTTGAAGGCTGCGTGACGAGTCTTGGTGAGCGTGCCCAGCTTGCCGGTGTGGACACGGCACTCATTCAGCGTGTGCTGCCTGAGCTGGCGCCGCTGGAGCGGGTCTTGGAGCTCGATGCTAAGCAGCCTGAATTTGTGCAGACTTTTGGTGAGTACGTTCACGGGCGTGTCACCCCAGGCAGGGTGGAACGCGGTCGCGCACTGTTAAAAAAGTACCAGACTTTTTTTCAGGAGTTGTCGCAGCGATATGGTGTGCCGCCCAGGTATCTGGTCGCTTTCTGGGGACTGGAGACCAACTATGGTAGCTACCTTGGGAACGTGCCCACGCTGAACGCGCTCGCGACACTAGCCTGCGATCCGCGTCGCAGTGAGTTTTTTGCCGCTCAGTTTGTCAATGCTCTGCAAATCATGCAGCGCGAAGCGCTGTCGCAGGAGACCCTCCGCGGCTCCTGGGCTGGCGCAGTGGGTCATACGCAATTCATGCCATCATCCTATCTGCGTTATGCGGTCGATGGTGACGGCGACGGGAGCGTCGACCTTTGGTCGAGCGAGCGTGATGCGCTGGCTTCAGGTGCCAACTTTCTGCGCAGTCTTGGCTGGACACCCGAGCTGCGCTGGGGTCGACCTGTGGTTTTGCCTGCAGACTTCCCCTATGAACTGGCTTCACTAGGCGAAGCACGCAGTCTGCATGCCTGGGCCTCCCTTGGAGTAAGGCAGCTCGACGGTGCGACGGTGCCCGCTCTGGATGTGGATGCTTCGCTGCTGCTGCCTGCGGGGTATCTGGGTCCTGCTTTCCTGGTGTATGAAAATTTCCGCGTGATCATGCGCTGGAACCACTCGCAATCCTATGCCCTGTCGGTGGGGCTACTTGCCGATCGGCTGGCAGGTGCTGGGCCACAGTTGTTGCCCGAGGAGACATCGGCTCGCTTGCTGAGCTCAAAAATTGAAGACGCACAGCGCGCACTGAATGCATTGGGTCATGACGCGGGAGAAGCGGATGGCGTGCTGGGAAGCCGCACGCGGGCGGCGCTGCGCGCCTTCCAGTTGGATCACGGTCTACCGGCCGACGGCTACCCAAACGCCACAACCTTGGAGACGCTTGGCGCAGTTGCGCTGCCTTAACGCCATGAAGATGCATTGCGACATACAGAAGTTTCTTACCATTATTGCGCTGGCGGTTGTCCTTGTCGGTTGCGGCTCTCGCGGCGGCAAATTGCCGGATTTTGCGGCGATCGAAGATGTGTCGTTAATGAAGCAAAGCTTTTACAGCTACCTGTATCCGATCGTGGCGGAAGAAAACGCTCGTATTTTGGAGCAGCGTGACACGGTGGGAACAATCCGCGAAGTGTTCGACACCGGCCAGGAGCCCGGTTGGTTGCAGCGCCGGGCATTAAAGGCTCTTGCAAAGGAATATGAAGTGGAATGGGAGCGCGACAATGTTGCGGGGGTTACTAAAGCTCTCTGGCGTCGTGTCGATGTGATTCCGGCAGAGCTGGCGCTGGTACAGGCGGCAAAAGAGTCGGGCTGGGGGCGTTCGCGCTTTGCCGTGGAGGTCAACAATCTGTTTGGTCATTGGTGCTACGAGCCTGGCTGTGGCGTCGTTCCCAATCGACGTTCCGCCGGTGCTGGCCACGAAGTGGCAGCCTTTGATAGCGTCTCCGAATCAGTCCGCCGCTACATGAACAATCTCAATACTCACGATCGCTATGCGCCCATGCGTCTATTGCGGCAGGAGCGACGCTCGCAGGATCAGGGGGTCACCGGAGTGGCGCTGGCTCCTGGGCTCACGGCCTATTCTGAGCGTGGCGAGCCCTATGTCCAGGAAGTGATCTCGATGATAGAACAGAACAAGGCGCTGCTGTACGACGCTGCTCCGCAGGGGTGAGCCCCGCTCCTGGGCTGGCACTTATAGGACTGGGATTCTCACGCCGGAAACAGTAGCCACGCCGTGCCTGCCAGCACCGGGGTGACTATTACAGTACGAATAACGAAGATTTGAAATAGCTGCAGTACTGATACGGGCAATCCGACTTTAAGAACGACGAGGCCCGTTTCGGTCATGTAGATTAACTGGCACAGGGACAAGCCCGCCAGCACAAAGCGCATGCGATCACTTGATATCTCGCTAGCGACAATCGTCGGTATGTACTGATCCATAAAGCCAAACAAAAACCCTGGGGCGATGCGGGCCGCATCATGCACATCTAGCAGTGTCAGAACCCCGGTAATTGGCATAGAAATCCATTGGGCAATGGAGCTGTGAAACGCCACCACGGCGGTTAGTGTTCCCAAAGCGATGAGTGGGCCCATCAAACCAAACAGCTGTTCAAGCATCATTATTGTCGCGGAGCGCGCCATTGTAGGGAGCGACGGCGCGGCGCTCGCCGACGATATAGCGTTATTCAGACACTGACGTAGCAATGGCCCGTGGTGGGAGTCGTTGCTCTGGGTGGTATTGGGTGACCCATCAATGTAGCTATCTGCGATGCGACTTACGGGCGGTAAGCGAGGCACTATTGCGGCGCAAACAATACAGGCCATCACGCTGCACAAATACCATTCGATAAAATAGTCACCAACACCGCTGACGTTCGCGATCACCAGCGCGAAGGGCAGCGATACCACCGAGAAATTGGTGGCCACGCTCACTGCTTCACGACCCGTGTAAAAGCCTCGTTGGTACTGCTGCCCCGTGACCAAAATGCCAATCGTACTGGCCGAAATGAAAGAAGCAGTGGCATCCACGGCCGCCCGACCCGGGAGGCGAAACAGACGCCGAAATACCGGCGCCACTAATGTTCCAAAGAAATCCATGGCACCGAATTCCGTCAGTAGCGGCATAAAGAAGCAGGCAGGGAGTAAAACGATCGAAAACGCGATGGCCAGTTCTTCTACCAGAATGATGCCGGTATCCTCCAGGCGTAACACTTCGGGGCCTACTTTGAAGTACACCATCAAGGCTATAGCAGCCCCCACAATGCGCAGTGCTATCCAGATAGGTCCCGCCTCCGCGATGGCGTACAGCATAGGCTTGTTCTGGCGCCATTGAGGTTTTGCGATGGAGTGGTATAGAGCGATTAGCGCCCCGATGACCGCGATAAGAACCATTGCTTCGACCAGCACGAAGCCAAGATGCTGGTTCACCCAATCTGAATACAGGCTGAAGAGAACCGTCAGGCCGTCCTCCAGGGGTAGGGGGACCAGGAATATGAGTAGCCCGGCTATTGAGGGAATCAAAAAGCGCAGTAAAGCTGCCACTGTAATTCTTGTATCGCCTGCTTTGCCTATATGCGCCATTGCCGTAGAGTCAAACTCGTCTCGGGATTAAGAAGGTAGGGTACATGAGTGAAAAACTGTTTAGGGGTTTTCTGAAGCTAGGGCCTCACAGGTACTTTCGTTCCGCGGCGCGTACTTTCTCCAGGTAGCGGCGTGTTTCCGCAAAAGGGTGCTTCTTGGTGAGCTGCTCGTAGACTTCGCCCGAGGACATTTCGTTGATGCGCCGCAGCGCTGTGGTGTTATTGGGGCTAAAGGTTCGAAGCGCGCTGCCCGCGCCACCGTTGTAGGCGGATACCGTTGTGAATTGGCGACTGCTGGAGTTATTGATCCCCGACAGATAGCTGTCACTCAGGAGGTGCAGGTACGCGCTCCCAATATCGATATTGAAGTCGGCGTTAAAAAGCTGTTGCTTCGTGGGCTCGCCACCTTGCTTTTTTATGCGTTCATACACGTCTCGTCCCGCCGACGATGGCACAACCTGCATCAGGCCATAAGCGTTGGCCAAGCTGACTGCATAGGGATTAAAAGCGCTCTCTACCTCTATAACTGCATATATCAATGATGGTGCTACGCCGTAGCGACGAGAAGCCGCCAGCACGTAGTTGGCATATTCGAGTTCGCGAAGGTGTAGGTGGTCATCCACAAGGCTCACGCGAACGCTGCGCAATTCTTTGCCGTTTTGCTGCGTTCGGCGCAGCTGCTCTTTGATGAGATGATCAGCAAAGCGTTCGGCTCGCCATTGCCAGCGAATGGCCTGGCCTTCTGTATCGAGCACCTGTCCCAGGAGAAACGGCTCTCCGTCTACGGGAGGTGTCGCGTCGGTGAAGATGTCCTCGATGCTCATATCGCGAGTTGTTAGCAATGTATTGATGATGGCCTGGCGGAGCTTTCCCAGGGGGTCTTCAGTCGCAATGGTTTCTACCTGGAGCCAACCCTCGTCAAAGTCCACGATAGCCCGAGCCTCAAAGGCGTTGCTGTATTTGACATAGCGGTGCTCTGAAGCGACTTCCGGCTCTTTTTCTCCCCAAACATCAACGAGTATTTTGCTTACTGCAGCAATAAGTTCAGGTAGCCCTTCAATGTCTGTTGGGATTCCCTGGCGTTGAAGTTGATCTTCGAGTACCGCGCGAGCTATGCGCTCGGGGTCGCCGCTCAATGTCGCATCAATCACAGTCTGCGAAGGGTTCGCGCAGCTGCCTAGCAGCAGCGTGATCAGCAGCGCGGGGGTTAAGAGCAGGCGTTTCATGGCTGAAAGGGAATTAAACATTGATTCGTGCAGCATACCTGTTTTGAGCTTCCATGCTCACACTGGTTCTTGTAGGCGAATCAGGGCGGTTTTGAGTTAGGTACGACAAAGCCTGTACAGGACGAGGCCAGTCGTAGTCCGAAGCCGTAACTAATTACAAGCAACATGCTGACGTTGTTTTATTGCCGCCTGATCGGCGGCATATGCCCAATTATTCTTTGATATCCGTAACGCGGAAAGGATCCAACTCATGAAATTACTAAGAACGATTCAGGTGGCTGCTGTTCTTTTATTGACTGCAGCGTTCGCACAAGCCGCACATCACGAGGGCGGTCACGATGATATGGAGAAAGGCAATATCGTAGAAATCGCCGCGGGTAATGATGACTTCTCTACGCTTGTGGCAGCAGTCAAAGCTGCGGGCCTCGTGGATGTACTTACTGGCGAAGGCCCCTTTACTGTATTCGCGCCGACAAACGCCGCTTTTGCGAAACTGCCAGCCGGAACGGTAGAAACGCTACTCAAGCCCGAAAACAAAGACCAGTTGGTTGCGGTACTGACCTACCACGTAGTGGCAGGCAAGGTGATGGCGGCAGATGTAGTGACATTGGATTCAGCCGTTACTGTGCAAGGTGAGTCAGTAAGCATCTCGGCAGGAGAAGATGGTGTGTCTGTGGATAATGCGATGGTCGTAGTCACTGACATTGAAGCGTCAAACGGCGTCATTCACGTCATCGACTCTGTCATCCTGCCGGGTGCCTAAGTTTGTGATTTGTGACTTGCAAGTTGCGCGACAAAAATAGTCGCCTGACGATTAAAAGCCCACTTATGTGGGCTTTTTTATGCGCCGAAAAAACATAGCTTTATATCTGTCTGCTCACGTATCACCGGCCTTGATACTGAATCAGTATCTCGTTGCGGCGTAAAAAGGGGAGTGTCCATGGCGGATCGTAGCGAGCCAATTCTGGCGAACCGGTCGGGCTGATGTTCTTCTTGGCAAGCCATTGTTGTAACTCTGCGATTTTTACTGCGCGTTTCTTTTCACCAACAAGCCCCGAAAAACGCAATACGGCATAGTGAGTGGCGGGGACTTCACGCAGCGTAACCGCTGGATTGTCGGGTATCGGCAGCGTCTCCATGCTGTACTCGCTGGGCATCACAAAGTGAATCCGCCAACGCTCACCCACTCTTTCTGTGGTGACGGGCGAGGTCATGTTGATTTTTTCGGGAGCGGCTTGCATGGTGACTGGCGTGGTCATGCTGATTTTTTGGGCCTCGCCGGTGCGAGAGCTGTTCTTGCCGAAGATATAGCCGGCAATAAGGCGAAACCCCTGATTGGATGCGCTATCCATCTCTCCGGATACCAGGGTCTCAGCTATGATCATGGGGTCGTAGATACGCAGCTCAAAGTCACCTGATTTCTCCAGCAGGGTATAGCTTGGCTCATCGGCTGCCATGCTGAGTCCCGTGTAGATTAAAAGAGCGGATAATAATAGTGATCTCACTGCTATGTGCCTTCTCTGGGTTTAACGCGCGTAGGAGCCTTGGTCGTGATTCGTCTGCTATTTTAACCGCGCGCCGCTGTCTTCGACACTCTTCGCACTTCGGTTTAATCTGCCTTGCGCGTATAGCTATTCGAAAACGCTCGAGTGTCTGCCAGGTCGTGCTAAGAAGTTGTTGATTTGTCTTACTAAAGGAATGCTCTCGTCGTGAAAATCCGTCTTCTCTTTTTGCTAGTGCTGTGCCTGAGCCCGCAGCTCATGGCGCAACCGAATATCCAGTTAGCGCCGCGCAGTATTGGACCCGCAGGCATGAGTGGCCGAATCACCTCTATTGCCGTGGTCCCCTCTGATAAAGATGTTTGGTATATCGGATCCGCATCCGGGGGATTGTGGAAGACGGTAAATGCCGGCACGACTTTTGAACCGGTGTTTGATGCTCAAGCAGTGCAGTCCATAGGGGCTGTTGCGGTATCGCCCTCTGATCCCGATGTGATCTATGTAGGGACGGGGGAGGGGAATCCGCGCAACTCTCAATCAAGCGGTAACGGGATTTATAAAAGTGAGGACGGCGGCATCAGCTGGATGTATCTCGGTCTTGAAGCAAGTCGCAACGTACATCGGCTTATCGTCCATCCTAAAAACGCACAGATTGTATGGGCTGGTGTGCTTGGTGATCCCTTCAAGCCCAGCGACACTCGAGGCGTGTACAAATCTGTTGATGGGGGAGAGAGTTGGAAGCGGGTTCTCCACAGTAATGACCGCAGTGGTATTGCGGACCTGGTGATTGATCCGGGCAATCCGGATAAATTAATGGCAGCGCTGTGGGAGTTTGAGCGTAGCCCCTGGGATTCATCATCCGGTGGCATGGGGTCGGGTTTGTTTGTCAGTCATGACGGTGGTGAGACCTGGCTTGAGCCGGAGCAAGCCTCGGGGCTGCCGGCCAAGCCCTATGGCCGAATTGGTCTTGCTATAGCAGCCTCTGACACCGATCGAGTGTACGCCCTGGTCGAGTCCCAAAAGAACGCACTCTATCGTTCGAATGATGGCGGCAGCTCCTGGGAGATGGTGAATACCGAAAGTATTGGCAGTCGTCCGTTTTACTTTGCCGAAATGCATGTCGACACCCAGAACCCGGATCGTGTGTACAACCTGTATTCGCGTCTGGCTCGATCCGAGAATGCCGGAGAAGACTTTGAAGTGATCGAAGACTGGGGGATGGAGGTCCATGCTGATCATCACGCCTTTTGGATCGATCCCGATAATGCCGACTTTATTATCGACGGCACCGACGGTGGTCTGTACTGGACGCGGGACCGAGGTGAGCATTGGCGATTTGCAGAGAACTTACCCCTAGGCCAGTTTTATCACGTCACACTGGATGATGCGGTGCCTTACAAGGTCTACGGTGGCTTGCAGGATAACGGGACATGGTATGGGCCGAGCGAAGTATGGAACCGGTCTGGCATCCGCAATAGTTATTGGCAGGAGCTTGCGTTTAATGATGGCTTTGACGTCGTTTTAGAGCGAGAACCCAGCCATTGGCTTTACGCATTGTGGCAAGGCGGCATGCTCGTTCGCGTTAATACACAGACGGGGCAACGTAAGACTATTGCTCCCGTCGAGGCCGACAAGGATTTGCGCTTTAATTGGAACACGGCGATTGCTGGCGATCCGTTTGCCTCTGGCACACTGTATATCGGTAGCCAGTTTGTGCATAAAAGCGCGGACCACGGAGCATCCTGGGAGATCATCAGTCCGGACCTTACGACTAATGACCCAGATAAACAGCGCCAACATCAGTCTGGCGGGCTTTCGATTGATGCGACCACTGCCGAAAACCACACGACACTCACTGTGATAGCGCCAAGTTCGCTAAAAAAGGGCTTGATATGGGTGGGCTCTGACGACGGCAAGGTTCATCTCACGCGCAATGGCGGCAGGCGCTGGATCGATCTCACAGCGAATCTGGTCGGAGCGCCGGCACATGGCTGGATTAAGCAGATCATTCCCTCTACTTATCAAGCGGGCGAAGCCTTTGTCGTAATTGATAATCATCTTCTGGGTGACTGGACGCCTTATCTCTTGCATACCCGTGATTACGGCAAGAGCTGGCGCAATGTATTAGAGGGGCAGAAGCTACCGTCCTATGCGCTGTCCTTTGTTCAGGATCCTAAAGAACCGCGCCTGATGTTTTTGGGCACAGAGTTTGGTCTTTACGCATCCCTCGATGCAGGCGAAACCTGGCAGCAGTGGACCCAGGGCTACCCTTCGGCCTCAACCATGGATCTCAAAATCCATGACCGAGAAGGGGACCTGGTGCTGGCAAGCTTTGGACGAAGTATCTGGATACTGGATGATCTGACGCCCTGGAGAGAACTGGCAGCAACGCCGGCGGTCACAGCAAAACCGATTCACCTGTTCGCTCCACCGAATACCTATCAGCCAGTGATCGACCAGGCCGTTGGGCAGCGCTTGTCTCCGGACAATCTGTTCTCTGGTGATAACAATGCGCGACAGGCGCTGATCAGTTTTTGGATCAATGATGCTGACATTGAATCTGTGACGATTACGATTCTAGCTGACGGGAAGCTTGTGCGAGAGTGGGACGCGCCAGTGTCACAGGGCATGAATCGCACAAGCTGGGATCTGCAATGGCAGGGTCAGGACATCTACGGACCGCTCATGAGTCCTGTGTTAGAGCGCCCCCTCGCAGCGCCAGGAAGTTACCAGCTAACGGTAAAGGTAGGGGGGCTAAGCCAAACTCAGGACTTGATATTGCTTGCAGACCCGCGGGTCGATTTTAAGGCGAGTCACTATGCCGAGAATCTGGCCTACCGGCAGACCATAGAGAGCCTGCAGAAGCAATCGAAGAGCGTTACGCGGGTGCTGGCCGATATGGAGGAAAAGTTAGATCAGGCCGCTGCGACAATGCCACAAGAAGACGCGGATGAATTGCGCAGACTTATTGATGAGCTATGGGCGCGCATAGAGTTTCGCGAGTTCCAGGGAGTGATTAGCGACTCAAAAAAACTATCGCATCGTTTGAGCAAAGCGTTTTACTACACGCATTCGCCCTATGAAAAACTCACAGCTAACGATCACAAGTTTTTGCAGCTGCTAGAGAAGCAAACGCGGGCCGTATTGCTGTCTTTTAGTGAGTTTGTTACCCAGCGCTGGGTGCCAATTATGGGTGAATTCGAGATATCAGAAGAGCAAGTGGAGGACCTGGCTAAGGCCGCTCATACAGTCTCAGCACAAACGACTGCGGATCAATAGCCAGATCAGACTGTTGATTCTTCCACGGTCCTTTCAAGTTGCAGGATAATCATGGAAAGTAGTGGTCTGAAGTTAAACCATTGAGGCCATTCATGAATCTCACTCGTCTCACCGCTTGTGCCGCTCTCCTGACCATCGCCTTTCCAGGGTATGCGCAATGGGAACACCGTTATCCCAAAGTCGACACCTATGGGCATCACACTTATCTCGAACAGGAAGACCTGCCTATTGTGAGTTCCGGGCCCATTGATCCTGCGCCATCGCCCGATGGTCAATCGCTCGCCTTTGCCCATCAGGGGTGGATCTGGCTCATGGACCTTGAGACCGGAAAGGCAACACGTTTGACGAGCGGTGCCGATGTTGACGGACGGCCCCGCTGGTCACCTTCGGCCGACCGAATTGTATTCGTCAGAGACACGGGCCTTGATACGCAAATCGTTATCAAGGCGCTGCCCGATGGCTCGGAGATACTCATAAACTCGCCCGCCATCGATCTCGATCCAGAATTCACCCAGGATGGCGACTCAATCTATTACACCTCCGCTAAGTCCGGCACGCCAGATATCTGGAAGCGGCATATCGCTACCGGAGTGGAGGAACGTCTGACGGACAACCGCCGCATGACACGCGGGGCACGGTCCGTTTCCTCGGGCGGGTTTATCTATATGGGGCAGAGCGGACCATCGCGAACAATCCGCTATCGCAATCCGCTCGAAGGCACAGATGTGCTTCTAAATGAGCAGGGCTGGCATCCCCACATTACGCCTGACGCCCACCCGAATGGCCAGGCGGTCGTCTTTGGCATTGGTGATGGAAATAGCAACCGGATTGCCGTGATGGACCGAGACCGCCCGGATCTGTATCGCTGGCTGACGGGACCTGGCATGCGCGCGCTCACACCGGCCTTCTCGGCGGACGGCTCCACAGTCTATTTCAGCCGTTCTGATGGGGCTCAGCAATTCCATTTGATGTCAGTGCCGACGGCAGGCGGCGCAATCTCAGACATAGAAGTAACCAGCTTTGATCATGGGACGCCCCTGGGCAAAGTCAGTTTGACTGTGTCTGGCGTAGATGGCCCGCTACCTGCGCGTGTTTCCATTCTTCGCGCAGATGGCCATCCTGTGGTATCGCCTGACGGACCAACCTATTCTGACATCCAGAACGGCGGAGCATTTTTCTATACTGATGGCAGGCTTTCACTTGACCTGCCTCCAGCTAAGTACACCGTAAAGGCGGTCAACGGACCGTTCTCGACCCCGACAGAGGCGAGTTTTACGGTGCGCGCCGGGCAAACCGCCAAGGTCGCACTTGCGCTTGAATTTGTCTGGGATTCGAAAGCGGCCGGCTATGTCTCGGCCGATCATCACATCCACCTTAACGCCAGCGGTGTTCATGACCTTGCGATTTCGGACCTCCTGCCACTGATGGCAGGTGAGCAACTGGACCATGTCGCGCCCATGGCGTGGAACCAATACAACCGGTTCGTAGACACAGACCGCCTTGGAAATAGAGTCAGGGGCGAGGGTAGCGCAGAGGCCGTCCTCTCACAGGAAGTACGATCAGGGTTCCATGGCCATGTCGGGCTCATTGGGGCTGACAAGGCCTTTGCGCCTTGGTTCTTTGAGCCCGGTTCCCCGCTCTTTGATACCCGTGACCACTCGAATGGTGACGCCGTCGCCTTTGCTCAGGCAAATGGTTTCCTGCCCACTTACGTCCATCCGGTCGCTGGCCATGAGGACCCCTTTGATGACCTCACTGCGAATGCACCGCCTTATGAGTTAATTCTTGACGGAGTGCTGAGTGAAGGCGTTGGAATCGAGCTCGTCTGTATGTGGACAAGCCCGCTGGGAACTGCGGAAACCTGGTATCGGTTCCTCAATATCGGCCAGCCCATGCCAGCAACCTCAGGCACGGATATGATGGCAAACTTTTACCGCACGCCGGCAATGGGAACTGCCCGTGCCTACCTGCCTGCAGCCGGAGGCGCAGCCACATTTGACGAGGCCGTGCAGACCACTCTGGCTGGCAAAGGCTTCCTGACGACGGGCCCGGCTCTTCTGTTCTCCGTGGATGGCACCAAACCCGGCGGCGCGGTCAAAAGCGGCAAGCAGAGATGGTCCCTTGAACTTGCCAGCGTAAAGCCCGTCGAGAAGGTTGACATCATTGTGAACGGGGAGGTGGTCGCAACATTCGAAGGCATTAGTGCAGGCGAGACCAAGGTCTATTCAGGTGAGAGCGTTCTTCCGAGTGGCGGTTGGATTGCTGCACGGGCCCATGGTGGCCCGGACGGCTGGCCTTCCATGTCACCAACCCATTTTGCCCACTCGGCGCCGATCTGGATTAACGAGATTGGCAGTACAGAACCGGAAGCTGCCAAGAGCGCTGCCCGCGACTTGATGGACTTGCTCGATTTTTCTCAGAGCCGATTTATCAGTGCTTACAAGCGGGGCGATACCCCCAAACTTGATGCGCGCTTTGCCAAGGCGCGTAAGGTGCTTACGGGTCTGATCGGTAATTAGGGCGGGACAATAAGCACATTGAAAAAGGCTTTAAGTAGGCGTCAGCGGAGTTTATGTGCCTCTGCCTATGTGGAGGGGCGGAACGCCCCGCTGGAGTTCATCAAGTGCATCAAGGCCCGATTGTGCTTTGACCTTAACAGGAGCGTGTGAGTGTGCGGGGTACCTTTTATTTAAGCAGGGCTCTTAGCTCAGTCTCAACCTCACTGCCCAGCCCCGATAGCTGGTCAGCCCATTTGTATAGCGAATGGGTGGAATCCCAAGTGTAGTTTGTGGTTACGATTACCGCTGATAACAGTCTTTTGTCTTTACACATGTCCTCAAAACTCGTGCGGAGGCGGTCCCAGGTGATATTCGCGCCACCGCCGATTGCTCCACGAATCGTAACCGGGACTACGCTGTCAATATAGTTAATGTGGGGGACCGTTCGAAGCTGGACATCACTCATGTAGAAAAGATGTTCATCATAGAACCTCAGCAATTCAATAATTTTTTGTCGCAGCTCTGCGTTACGAATGAGCGTGGTGCGACCCGACGACAACAACTCCTCGATTGTCGCCTTTACAAACGTGGCGTTTATGTACTTTCCAGCCAAATAAATGCCGCTTGCAAACTCGTCTCTATTCCCCGGACTCAACTCGCATGCATCGAGCGAGTCCACGATCAACCCGCCGTAGACTGCATGACGGCTTTGAAAATTAGCATCTTTTCGAGTCTGGGTTTCGGAGGAACGAAGGTCAACGACGATCCTTTCGAGATAAGCAATCTCGGCTTGGCGGTCATCTCGATTCTGGCTCCATTCACTCGCCTGTAAGCCAAGGTAGATGCCAACTACCACGATCAGGATTTCAAGGCATACTGAAAACCAGTCTTGCCTGGAGATTGAGCCTGCCAGCCTCTTTAAAATCACTGGGTCTTAGGTTCCTTATCCGCCCGGGTATTCCGACGATAATACAGGGCATCGCACTTAGCGACCTCTGCTTTTTGGCGAAAGCGGCCCCTGGTGATGCCTCATAAAACCTCATAGCGGCCATTTGACCACCACCGGATTATCCACTGCTCTTCAATATCGGGTTTTACTTGTGATTACGCTGGCTGAATCTGCGTGGAGGGTCCCTGGCGATTTGGTGCAGTCCAGCCAGCCCAGACTGTCGCAACGCCGAGAGCAAATGCAGTTGAAACTGTTAGCCACTCTGGCAGCTCCGCATATCGAGCGAACAGCTGGCGCACAGGCTCGATTGACGTACCAAAACCCATAAGGAAAGCTTCTATAACAAGCAAAACTCCTACAAGCAAAAACGGGAAGCCATCTTTTTTTACGCGCCAGTACACCACGAAAGAAAAAAGCGCCGAGATCAGCATTGCGAGCGCTATGGTGTCCAAGACGCCAACCGGATAGGGCCTGTTGGCGAACATCAAAAACGGAAAGTAGTCAGGAATGACTCTGGAAAATGGCGACTCAAATAACACTATAGCGGTGGCCAGCATGTAGCCAGCGTGGAGCCTCACGTTCCGACGGTACTTCAAGGCTGAGTAGAAAAGAACAATATAAGCAGCCATTGCCATGACCATAGATATGCCAAAGCTAGGCCCTGCAACCTGCATGAATTCTGATTCACCTGTTGCATAACCCTTGGCGGAGACATTCACAATCATGGCGAAGCCTGCCAGCAGAAATGGGAACAATCCGAGACTAAGTTGTCCGGCTGCTCTATGGATCGCTCGTCGCTTTCCGTGTATCGACCAATGTTGGAACATTAGGAGGCCGACCCATAGGAGTGCGGACACGGCATGAACGTGGAAAGCGGCAGGAATTGGCTTCTGAGTCGCAAAGTACGACTGCCAGAACCCCCAAATAATTGTGAGCAAAGTGAGTCCAAGCCAGATGATCGCTTTTGGGTATGGCACTTGGTCACTCCATTGGCTTGATTATTGGTCTGTTTGCTATGTTGAACGAAGATATGCCGATGGGCAACTTCGCGCTGCTACGCGAAAGCGGTCGATAATAATCCTCGTCGAGGCGGTCTGATTTGGATTGCCAACCCTTCGCTTGCTGATATTGCCTCTTCCTGAGCCCTCCGGGCAGCCCCAATAGGTCCAATCGGAGCATTTTTTAAAGGGGCACGAATGGCGCAAACCTTTGCCTACGTGGAGCCTTGCAGTCCTAGGCTGCTGAAAGCCTCTCTGCATGTGTCTCAGTGATATTTCCCGGCACTATCGGTGATGGTTTATTGATTGAGGGGTTTACAGACTCCGTATGCCCATTGCCGGACTCCTTTTAAGCAACCGCAAACAGAGACAGAACCAAAATAAGCAGCGTTCAGTAGCTGCACACCACTTTTAGCCCTTTAATCCCACCGCTAATCTGCGCTACCCTGCGCGCCGCACGCGGTTGGCATACTCGGCGGCGCAAAAGCGTTCGCAGCGTTGTCCATCGCGCCCAACGGTCAGTATCCGCTGACTGCCACTTCCTAAACACGTTGTACGCGGGCCGAGCGCCTCCGCTACATAAGGCGTTCTGTTCACAATTATGTCCAAGGCAACATCATCGTCTTTGGGGCAGGCACCCTTGGTACGTCGTCTGACTGATCTGGACTTGGTGTCTTCACTGCCCAGCAAACGGGTTTTTGCCAATCGATTGGCCGATTTGATCGACATCTCCCACGCCATCACCTTGTCCGATTTTTTTACCACGCTCGACAGCGTGCGCGCGTGCCCTGAGCCTGCTAACACCGATGCGAGCGATTCACTTTTTGACCAGCATAGGGCCGCGATACGGGCATCAATTGATGCGAGTTTTATGACCCAAGAGGACGAGCCAATCATTGCAGGCAAAAAAGCGTTTCGCCTGCCCGCTGCAAGCGATAACACCTTAAACGCACCCGAGGCGGCCGTCAGTTATGAGCGGTTTTACAGTCTGCACCAAAGCGAGCTTGAGCGGCGTGTGGCTCAGCTCAGAAAAGCACTACTAGCGCAGTTGCAATGTAAAAGTGATGCGCTGGCACAAGTCGCGGCGATAGAGGTTGCTTTGGGACCCATATTCGTGAAGTACAGCCGCCGTTGTTTGGCAACGCTGCCCAAGCTGGTAGCTAAGCGGTTTGAGCATCTGCGTCTCCACCAACACCAGCAAGATTGGGTCGCTGGTGAACCCAAGCTTTGGCTTCAGGAGGGTGGTTGGTTGGCGCGGTTCCACGATGAATTGCAGCAGCTGCTGCACGCAGAACTAACACTCAGGCTTCAACCCCTTCAGGGCATGTTGTCTTGCCTGACTTCTGAAGATCCTATCCGAGAAAATCCATGACTCGAGTTCTTTCCTACGCGGCCTTTATCACTGGCATGGCATTAATTGTTCTGATGGCTCGATTAGTAGCTGTCGATGACCGGTTGACCCTGCTGGTCATGTTACTGATCGTCACGGCCTACGGCGTCGGCGCTGCAGAGCTCTGGCGTTATCAGCGGCATACCGAAGGCCTGGGGTTGGCCTTGAACAGCTTAGACTCAGACCCGTCATCGCCCGCCGATACTCCAAGCTTGGATGCATGGCTGTCCACTGTTCCCGAAACATTACGCCATGCTGTACACCAGCGTATTGTGGGTCACTTTCAGGGGCTACCTGCGCCGATCCTGACTCCGTATCTGGTAGGGCTGTTGGTCATGCTGGGCTTGATGGGTACCTTCGTAGGTATGGTCGCCACACTTGGGGGCGCGGCTCTGGCACTCGAGGGTGGTACCGAGCTAACGGCGATTCGGCAAGGTTTGGCCGCACCGATTCAGGGACTGGGGATAGCCTTTGGCACCTCGGTCGCCGGTGTTGCGGCATCCGCCATGCTGGGATTGATTGCAACGCTCAGTCAGCGGGAGCGACTCCGAGTGTCCAAAGTGCTGGATCGTCATCGGGATGAATTTTTTCGGGATCATTCGCTCAGCCATCAACGTACGCAAGCCTACAATGCGCTGCAGCAGCAGGCCAGAGCTTTACCTGATGCGGTAGCCAGTCTTGTGGCCTTGGGTCAGCAGTTGGGGCAGCTTGGAGAGCAGCTGGCCTCCTGGAGTGAGCGCTCGGGTGAGCAGCTTGTGACCCAGCAGCGCGAGTTTGAAACAGCGGTGCGTGGAGACTTTCAGGCGCTGACGGCGGCGCTTGCTAGCGAGGTCAAGGACAACCTGGCCAATACGGGCAAAGAGACCGCAGAGACTTTGCAGCCATTTGTAGGGCAGCTGTTAGAGCAGGCTTCTGCGCAGCTTGCCAGCGAGGCTGCGGCGCGCAGAGAGGTAGACCAGGAGTTACACACGGCCTTGCATGCCCAGCAGGCCGAGGAGCTGGAAGCGCGCCGGGTTGCTGAGGCGCATTGGCAGAGCACAATGAGCGAACGCGCCGACACCTTTGTTGCAGAGCTGGGTAGTCAGCTCCAGACAATTGAGTCGCTGGAACGCCAGCGGCTCGATAGCAGTGGGGCGCAAATTACGCAGTTGCAGGAGTCGCTTGGCGAGCAGCTTCAAGCAATGACCAGCAGCCTTAATCAATCCGTTGCCACGATGGAGTCAGTTGGCCGACAGTCGATTGGCACCGGCAGTGATTTGATTAACACCCTCAAGGACAATGCCGATCGATCGCTTGAGCGCGATAAGTTGCTGATGGAGGAGCGATCGACCGTGCTGGAGCAGCAGTTGGTGCTTATTGCGAACCTGAAGGAGCGCGGCGAAGAACAGCAGGCCGCGCTAGAGACGATGACCTCTCAATTTAAGGAACACATCGAGCGGCAATCCAGCGCCACAGCCGATAACCTGGATCAGCTCATGGTGCAGAGCGCGCAGCAGTTGACCCAGGTGTCTGACAGTCTTTCGAAGAAGATGGCATCAACGATTGATAGCAACGAACAGCATTGGCAGCAGTTGTCGAGCAAGCTCGGTGTTGAGCTGGATCAGTTGCTGGCGCGCAACGGTGAAGCCCTGGACCTTCTGGCCGGGAATCTGGGTGAGCAATTGGGCGCGTCCGGGCAACAAATTGCCAGCACTGCAGTCGAATTAGCAGCGTTGAGTGGTGGCTTTGCCGATTCTGTGGCGGCCTTCAAAACAAGTAGCGAGGCAGTTAACACATCGCTGACGACTATCACCGAAGTGTTGATGGCTGCGGGGTCGCGCAGCGATCAGCAGATGGGATATTACGTAGATCAAGCGAGGGAGATAATTGACCATAACCTGATTACGCAACAAACCATACTCGAACGGCTCGAATCGGTGACGGCAGCTTTGCAGGTTGAGGCAGCGTAAGCGTGAAAGAGTTTCTGGATGATGGTCTGAACGATGCGCCCCCCATTTGGGCAATCTTCGGTGATCTAATGACGGGCCTGGTCGGTGTGTTTGTGCTCATCCTGATCTGGACACTGGGCTTTCAATTGGAGCTGGCAAAAGACCTTGAGCAGGCAGAGGCGGAGCGGGAGCGGGAGCAGGCGCGTCGCCAGTTACTCGAGCAAGCCCTGGCTGGGCCTTTGTCCACTGGGCGAATCACAATTAGCGACGGTCGTATCGGAATTAGTGGCAGTGTGTTATTCGCTCTGAACTCTGACCGATTGCAAGATGAGGGTCGAGAACTCTTGGTCACACTGGCTGATCCCCTCGGCGTTTTTCTCGAAGAAAATGACCAATTATTGATGATCAGCGGATTCACCGATGACCTGCCGATTCAGTCAGGCAACCTCAACTTTGCTGATAACTGGGAGTTGTCGGCTCAGCGCGCGTTGACCGTGACACGTGAGCTTGTCGCAGCGGGGCTGCCCGCCGATCGCGTATTCGCAGCGGCATTTGGCGACCAGCAGCCCGTTGCACCAAATCGTGATGAGTCAGGTCGCGCATTGAATAGACGCGTTGAAATGGCGCCCGTGCCCCGTACCATCCCCTCAAGCACACGTTCTCCCAATGGCTGACTCAGCAGAAAACGGGGCGTTGGCCCAGGGTTCTAAGAGGCCGGAGTCGTCGTTCGTCCCAACATTGGAAGCGCTGGACGCATTGAGGACACTCCTGGGCCAGCGGACTGAGCTAAAGGCGCTCGATGTAGTGCGCCAGCGCACCTGGAAACGCGATGTTGAGGCGCGAATAGAGCAAGCTATGGCTACTCTGCCTGAGGCAGCAGGACCGTTGAATTCTCAGGGGCTGGTTGTAAAAGCATTGCTCGCATTGGATCAGCGGGCACCCAATTATTTGGAGTTTCTGGTCAGTTATCTCGACACCTTGCTCTGGTTGGAAGAGCAAGCCTGATAGGGGGCGACAAGGCCCATCCTCACCGTGTAAGCGACATAAGCTTGGTTCAAGGTAGGTCGCACAAAACCCACATCAGCATGTCTCCACCCTAGTAAAACCCCCTATTGTTTAATCTGTTGATGTATGCTGCGGGTAAGTAGTAGGAGGTGGCTTATTTTGACTGATCGTCACAACCACATTGGTAAGCAGTCCGTCAGTGGCCTTGAGAGAATCAATATCAAGGAACTTGTTGGTGAAAATGAATTCGACTTCCGCCAGCTCATCACAAATATGTTGGACGAAGTTCACTTATGGAAAGTGGTTCGCGATGCCGCAGGCGAGATTCTCACCTGGCGGTTGGTGGATCTCAACCCAGCTGCACAACAGTCCTGGGGCAAAAAAGCTGAAGACGTCATCGGAAAAACAACCGAAGAAATTTTTTCGACTGACGCAAAAGAACTTTTTGCGCCCATAGTAAAAAAGATATTCCAAGACAGGGCAGCTCATACGTGGCAGCACTACTTCGCAGATCTTGGGCAGCATCTTTTGATGACAAGTTATCCGGTCGGCGAGTACTTTATTTCAACGGGCAAGGATATCAGCGAACTCATTAACGCACGGGAGGAGGCGGAGCGTGCGAGGGAGAGAGAGCAGCTGTCCGCGGCCTCGGTCGCCAACACTCTGGATCAGGTGATAAAAACACTCTCGAATGTGCTTGAGGCGCGTGATCCGTATACAGCCGACCACGATAAACGGGTAACTAGAGTTGCCGTCATGATTGGTGAAAAACTAGAGCTAGAGGAGTTTCAGCTCCGAGGTCTTGGGGTGGCGTCTGCGCTTCATGACATAGGTAAAATACAAATTCCCGCAGAGATTCTTTGTAAGCCGACTAAATTGACGGATGCCGAGTATCAAATGATAAGAGAGCACCCCACCATTGGTGCGGATTTTACTCGCAACCTTGACTTCGATTGGCCGATCGCAGACATCATCGAACAACATCATGAGCGGTTCGACGGTAGCGGATACCCAAATCAGCTGTCGGGGCAGTCTATTCTTATTGAGGCGCGCATAATCGGGGTCGCCGACACACTACAGGCCATGGCAACGCACCGGCCCTATCGTTCGGCGCTTGGTATTGATGCGGCGGTCAAAGAGATTGCCGATGGGGCCGGCACCCGGTACGACCCCGAGGTGGCTACCGCTTGTCTTCAGCTCATTGAAAGCGGCGAGCTCGTGCTGTGAAGTGACAACAAGACGGTCTTTGGCTGTGTCGGATACGCGTCAACTCCCTTGCGCTGATGACATCGCTGAAGACCGACCGCTTAATCGCGAAGGATCGCCAATGCTGCGGCGGCGCTGTCGAGCTGGCTGTCGCCAACTGCCTGGGTAAGCCGCTGGCCTAGCTCGTTCATCGTGGAGAGGGTGTCTTCAAGGCGATCTCTTCCCGACGGGGTGAGTGTAACCAGGCTTACCCGCGCGTCTCTGTCGCTAGAGTCACGGGCAATCAAGCCGATTTTTTCCATGGGCTTTAACAGCCTTGTCACTCCTGATGCCGTTCTGCCAATCGCGGTTGCAAGGTCCACGCGACGCATGCGCAGGTCAGGGGAGCGGGCGAGCTGGTACAACACCATAAATTCTACGTAGCCAACGCCATGCACAGCGCCCAGATTGTGATCTATTCGGGCGGAGATGCGTTCGCTGGCCAGCCACAGATCAACGAGAGTTTTGGCTCTGGGATTGAGTGTTTTCATATGAACTCCTTACTAATAGATGCATACTACATGATATATACTTGATCTATCAAGTATATTGAAAGTAAATAACTGAGCACTTACTTATCTGCCAGGCCACCTGTGACCGCGATCGCGAGCCGTGTATGCTTGCCCTGTGAGCGAATCCTCCAACAAAATCCCCGTGACGCCGGAGTTTGACCTGTATCTCGACGATGTGCAGATGGATGCCGTGCGCGCCAGTGGTGCAGGGGGTCAAAACGTCAACAAGGTCTCTACGGCAGTGCATTTACGCTTTGATCTGCACCGCGCAAGGCTTCCGGAGCGCGTTAGAGAGCGCCTGCTGAGTAGTCGCGACCGGAGGGTCACTGAGGATGGGGTGCTCGTGCTGAAGGCTCAGCGCCACAGGACCCAGGGTAAGAACCGTGAAGATGCCATAAATCGTCTGGTAGAGCTGCTCCGGGAGGCCAGCTTTGTGCCCAAGTCCCGAAGAGCAACCCGCCCTACGCGCGCATCCAAGGAGAGGCGCCTGAAAAGTAAAGATATAACTAGCAAAAACAAGAATTTGCGTAAGAAGCCTAGCGTAGAATAGCAGGTCGAACAGAAAGTTATAAACAGTAAAAACAGTCCCTTAGCCAAGAAACTCAATGTTGAATGGCGTGCAGCTGATGGGTAAAGTCGCGGCTCATTTTTCAGCCCATTAGGAATCAGCATGCGTAAACCCCGCGAACTCGAGCGTCTTAACGCCAATCTTCCGGTGTTCATGAAGCTTTTCGACGGTAAGGTGTCGGAGTGTGATGCCAAGGAGGGTACCGCGACGCTCACCTTTACGGTGGACGAGAATTTCTGCCACTCGGGTGATGTGGTGCAAGGTGGCTTTGTCACCGCCATGCTCGATGCGGCGATGAGTCACGCGGTTTTCGCCTATGACGATACCGTGGGCAATCTGTCATCTCTGGAGATCAGCACGCGTTACCTTGAGGCGACTCGCGCAGGAAGCCTCACTGCCGTGGGTCGAATTGTGCGGCTCTCCCACAAAACCGGATTTCTTGATGGTCAACTGTTCAATGCCGAGGGTACCCTGCTGGCCACAACGCAGAGTGTTGCCAAGATTTACCGTAAGCCTAAGGACCAATGAAGACCGTTTTCGCTTGGCGATAGGTTTTTAGTTACCCATGTGCGGTCGTTTTAACATTATTAGCACTCCAGGCTTGCAGGTGCTGCTGGACGGTCTGGGTGCCGATCTGAAGCTTACTGCTCCCCACTACAACGTTGCACCTACCGAGTCTGTAATTTTATTGCGACATGATGCGGGGACTGCATGCAGTTCAGAGCAGGCACGTTGGTGGTTGACGCCCTCCTGGGCAAAGGAGCCCAGCCAAAAGTACGCAATGTTTAATGCGCGCAGCGAAGGTCTCAGTAAGAGCCCGGCATTTCGAAAGCCCTTTGCGAGTCAGCGGGGCATCGTGCCCATGTCATCTTTCATTGAGTGGCGAGGTAGCGCGGGAGACAAGCTGCCCTGGCTTATCAGTAACGAAGCCGAGGCCCTGGCGGTCGCTGCGCTATGGGACCTTTGGTTTGATAAAAATGTCAGTGACAGTGAGCCGCTGCTTTCCTGCACTTTGGTGACTACTGCTGCGGCTGAAGCGTTTAAGCCCTGGCATTCACGTATGCCGGTGATGTTGGCCAGCGGCGATCGAGAGCGATGGCTGGATAATCAGGCCCCCATCGCTGTGGACGACCCGATTTTCAGGCCGCAGTTACGTGAATCACTGCACCTGGTGCCTGTCAGTCGCTCTGTCGGGAACTCCCGTAACAAAAGCCCCGACGGTTTGTTGCCCACGGGAGATAGAGTTGTACTTTCACCGGACGCTCGATAACAGATACTTATCTGTTGTTTTAGTCCATCAGTGCCTGATACGTGAGTACTCGAAACTTCTTGGCCAAGGGGGTTTGGTGAGGGACGCTCTGAACCATAAACAGCCCTACGATGTTGTCTTCGGGGTCCACCCAGAAATTGGTGCCTGCCGCGCCACCCCAGCCATAGGCGTTGTCGGCGCCCAGTTCGCCGCTTTTGCCCGCCGTGCTTTCGATGATGCCTACGCCCAGGCCAAAGCCATCCATACCCCAAAGGCCAGAGGAGTCAGCGTCTCCAAGGTGATTTTTGCGCATGTGCTCGACGGTCTTTGGTGACAGAAGCTGAGCGCCATTTAAGCTGCCGCCATTGGCAAGCATCAGGGCAAAGCGTAGATAATCGGCTGTACTTGATACGAGTCCGCCTCCGCCGCTTTGAAACAGACTTCCATCCAGGTACGGCCGGGTGAGTTCAGGATCGGCAGGTACTAACTCCGTCTCGGCGGTAAACTGCCAGGGCGTGTTCCAGTCCATTACTGTGCCTTTGGGTGAATAGAGTGTTGCAAGGCGGGACTGCTTTGCTTCTGGCACGACGAAAAAAGTATCCGTCATGCCCAGAGGTCCGAATATGCGCTCTTGAAGGAAGTCGCCAAAGGGTTGGCCGCTGAGTACTTCAACGAGATAACCCTGTACATCCACCGATACACTGTAATGCCAGCGGGAACCGGGTTGAAAGAGCAGGGGCAGGGTGCCCAGGCGCTTGGAGAATTCGGTGAGATCTGGCGCCCGGAGCAAGTCAGCTTCGCGGTAAAGTTTGTCCACGGCCGTATTGCCAAATATTCCATAAGTCATGCCCGCCGTGTGACTCAGAACGTCGCCAATACTCGGCTGCCGGTAAGGCGCCTTGTTTAGCACATCACCATTTTGGTCTTCTTGTGCAAGAACCAGCCCCTGCAACTCGGGTATATATTTACTGACCGGGTCTTCGAGCAGAAAGTGGCCTTCTTCATAAAGCATCATCAGGGCGACGGCGGTTATGGGTTTACTCATAGAGTAAATACGAAACAGTGCGTCATCGGTCATGGGCTTGCCGGCCTCTCTATCTGCCATGCCCCAGGTTTCGTCAAATACAATAGTACCGTTGCGGGCGATTACGCCATGGGCGCCCACCATGATCCCCTCACTTACGGCTTCTTCCATACGGTCGTTAATACGCGCAAGGCGTTCGCCGGAGAAGCCCTCCCGCGCTGGTGATGCACTTGGAATCGCCATAGGCTGGGGGCTGCCATCTGCGATAACGACTTGCGCGACGAGCAGGCAAGCACTGATCAGGCACGCGAAGAGCGCGCTCACAAGAGATTTTTGTTGCATTGTTATCGTTCTCCAAAGAACAGCTAGTGGGCGGCGTATTGCATGAGCGCGCCAGCGGGACGTCGCTCGCAAAGGCACGATAGGCAATTGAGACCAGGCGCACAAGCGCGGGATGTCAAGCTGCATGTTTGCGACAGCTCTGCGTTATGCTCCGACTCCCGCGACGGTATATGGGATTGGATCATTATTGTGATTTCTCGTAGAAAAATTTTGCAGCTTTCTGCCGGTCTTCCGGCCCTGAGTTCACTGCTTGGCCATAAGGCGGCCGCGCAGGGGTTGGGAACTGATTACGATGTCATTGTGTTAGGCGCGGGTGTTGCCGGTCTTGCTGCGGCCGAACGTCTTGTGAGTTTCGACAGCGATCTAAAGGTATTGGTACTTGAGGCGCGCGACCGTATCGGAGGGCGCGTTCACTCGGTTCGTCATCAGAACAGCAGCCGCGATGCGGAACTCGGCGCCTTATCTCTCACGCAGGCCGAAGGGCGTGACTGGCCGGTGATTGAGCGCCTGGGATTAAGCATTGATGAATTGCCCGATAACAGCCTCAGCTTGTATCCCGGCATGGCAGCATTGGTGCGGGCTCTTGCAGAGTCCTCTACGGGACGGGTGCAACTCGATAGCGAGGTGCGAGAGGTGTTCTGGCGTCAGGGACTGGTGGGGGTGAATTACACAAATCGCGGGCTCAGCAGTGCCGTCACCGGTCGGCGACTTATTATTGCGTTACCTCCGGGGGTGTTGCGCAGTAATGCTCTGACCATCACGCCTGCATTGACGTCCTCCAAAATGAATGCCTTACACTCTCTGGCTATGCAGCCGGCAATAAGTGTCGCGGCTCTGTTTCCAGTAGCGGCTGCAAAGTTGAAAGACCCCAGCCGGCCCTGGCTTTTTGAAGACGCCACGACGCGTTTGCGCACATTTCCTGCAAGCGTGGAAGGCGATGTGCTGTTGGAGGCTCAGTTTCGAGGCTCCCGGGCGGCTGTGTTGGCTGAGCAACCAGAGTCACTGCGCTTGTCTCTGGCAATTCGTGCTTTTGACTCGGGGTTTGAGGCCTTGCCGTCTTTGAGTGATGCGAGCTGGATAGGCGCGGCTGACTGGCTGGCTGATCCATTTAGCCTTGGCGCGGCAACGCAGCCCGGTAGTACGTTGACGCATATCGAGATCGCGTCGAGTATGGGTGAGACCTTGTTTTTTGCTGGTGAGGCGACTGCCGACCCAGAGACGGTCGGCACTGTGCATGGTGCGTATAACAGTGGTGAACGTGCTGCGCGTGAAGTTGCTCTATCACTCAATATTGAGTCTGGACTGGGAGATCCTAACGAGCCGGTTTTTGAGTTGCTATAGGGGCTTTTTTTTGTGCGCGGACAATCAAGGCCCAGCGTGAAACATTGCTTTCACGCTGGTATGCGCAGAGGCCTTTGGCTAGACTGAGCGCTTTCCGCAAGTACTCCAAGAATATGACGACGCTTACGCATCTGGATGCCCAGGGACGCGCCCGCATGGTCAATGTTGGCGACAAAGCAATCACTGCCCGACGAGCTGTTGCTTCGGCGCAGATTGTCATGCGGCCAGAGACGCTTGAACAGGTTCGTTCTAACAGTCTGTCAAAAGGCGACGTCTTGGCTGTAGCAAGGATTGCCGGTATTCAGGCTGCCAAACGCTGTGATGAGCTGATCCCCCTTTGTCACAGTCTGCCTTTGGATGCAGTGAGTGTGGACTTTGAGCTTGATGATGCCTTACCGGGCGTGCTTGTCACGGCCAGTGCCTCGGTACAATCGCGCACGGGAGTTGAGATGGAAGCGCTCACGGCAGCTTCCGTTGCCGCGCTCACGATTTACGATATGTGTAAGGCTGTCGACAAGGGCATGATGATCGACAAACTGTGTCTTGTGCGTAAAGAGGGAGGGCGTTCCGGGGTGTGGGAACGAGCAAATTCGCCGGATGGGCATCAAGACACGCAAAACGAGGAATAGCTCACAGTGAAAATCATGTTTTTTGCCCGGCTCAGGGAACTGCTAGGCAGCGACAGTTTTGAGATTGCTGATGCGGACTGCCCTGCAGACGTAGCAGCGTTGCGCGCCCTGCTGCGTCTGTCCGTGAATACGGAGCTAGCTGAATCTTTGGCTGACCCCAACGTCTTTTGTGCCGTGAACCAAAAGGTTGTGAGTGAGGATCATCCTCTGGCAAGTTCAGATGAAGTTGCATTTTTTCCGCCGATGACCGGAGGCTGAATATGTTTTCGGTCAATATTTCAAAAGAGCCTTTGGATGTATCCAGTTTGATGCAGAATTTTCCTCGCAGTGCTGATGAGACAGGTGCTGTAGCGACATTTACCGGCTTTGTTCGCGGCGATGGTATTAGCGCTTTGACCCTGGAGCATTACCCGGGCATGACGGAGCAGTCCATTTTGGATTCGATCCACAGTGCGGCGCGGCGTTGGCCGGTTCAGGCTGTTCAGGTAGAGCACAGAGTGGGAGAGCTGGCTGCCGGCGATCCCATTGTATGGGTGGCTGTGGGGTCTGGGCATCGCGCGGCGGCATTTAGCGCCTGCGAATTTGTCATGGACTATCTAAAAGTTTCTGCACCCCTATGGAAGCGCGAGCGTGATCTTCAGGGCAACTGGCACTGGGTTGATGCCAAGAGCACCGATCAGGATCGCGCAAAACGATGGGGCAGGGGCGCAATCGCATGACTATTGATTCTCGACAGTTGCGCGATGCGCTGGGCCAGTTTGCAACAGGGGTCTGCCTGGTGACGGTCATGGACGATGACGGTGTGGCCCATGCTTTAACAGTGAATTCATTTGCGTCGGTATCTCTAGACCCGCCTCTGGTTCTTTGGAGTCTGCAAAGAGATGCGGAGATTTATGCGCTCTATGAGTCGGCTCCAAATTTTTGTATCGCCGTCCTTGCCCAAGACCAGCAGGGGCATTCCTCTGGCTATGCGCAAAAAGGGGGGCATCGACTGGCTGCACAGGACTTTGAACCAGGAACCAATGGCGCTCCATTGATTCATAACGCCGTGGTTAATTTTGAATGTAGTTTGGAGCGAGCTCTGGATGGCGGTGACCACACGATTTTGCTCGGTAGGGTAACGCGCGTTTCTGAGACCAATGCACAGCCGCCTCTGGTGTTTTTTGGCGGCCAGTACCGGGAGTTGAAATGAAATTCTGCAGCGAATGTGGAGGATCTATTGAGCTGCGTATTCCCAAAGGGGATGATCGAGATCGATACATTTGCGATGACTGTGACCACATACATTACATCAACCCCCGGGTTATTGTCGGTTGTCTTCCGGTGTATGAAGACAAAGTGCTTCTGTGCAAACGTGCTATCGAGCCGCGCTATGGCTTTTGGACTCTGCCAGCGGGGTTCATGGAAAATGGCGAAACCACAGAAGAAGGTGCTGCCCGAGAGACCTGGGAGGAGGCGCGTGCACGGGTGAGCAATATGCACTTGTATCGGGTGTTTGACGTGCCTTACATCAGCCAGGTGTATATGTTTTATCGATGTGCTTTGGATGAAGGGCTCTTTGGTGTGGGGCCAGAGAGCCTCGAGACAGCCTTGTATACAGAGCAAGATGTCCCCTGGGAAGAAATTGCGTTCCCAGTAGTACGGGAGACGCTAAAAGCTTATTTCGACGACCGACGCCGGGATAATTACCCCGTTGTCGTCGATGCTATTCGGTATCGAAAACCTCCTCAGAAAAACTAGGCACTGTGCCTTTGACGGTGCTAGGGCACTTCGGCGACTGAGTATCACAATAATCAATTTACAATTTGAAAGGAGACCTCTATGGCGTTCCCCAAGGTAGGCAATCTTGCTCCGGCTTTCTCACTGCTTGATCAAGACGGCAAAAAGGTAAGTCTCAAAGATTTTCGCGACAAGAAAAATGTTGTTTTGTATTTCTACCCCAAGGCAATGACGCCCGGCTGTACTACTCAGGCCTGTGGTTTACGGGATAGCCAGAGTGCCCTCAAAAAACTGGATACCGTCGTGCTTGGCGTTAGTCCCGATCCTGTGCAGCGTCTTGGCCGTTTTATCGAGAAGCAGGAGTTGAACTTCAGTTTGCTGTCCGATGAGGATCATGCCATCGCTGAAAAGTACGGCTGCTGGGGCCTGAAAAAGTTTATGGGCCGTGAATTCATGGGAATTTTGCGAACCACCTTTGTGATTGGCAAGGACGGTCGGCTCAAGCACGTCATGGACAAAGTGAAGACTAAGACGCATCACGATGATGTTTTGGCTTTGATTAAAGAGCTGGGACTGTAGCGTTATGGGTTCCGGGGTTTCTCCAACAACACGCGTTGTCAGCTTCAATGCAAACGGTATACGTGCAGCTCAACGCAAAGGGTTTTTCGAATGGATGGCGCAGGAATCTCCAGATGTTGTCTGCGTGCAGGAGACAAAGGCTCAGGTGCATCAGCTCACCGATGAGGCTTTTCATCCTCAGGGTTACCACTGTGTCTACAACGATGCCGAGAAAAAAGGTTACAGCGGAACTGCGATTTACTCCCGGGTGAAACCTCGATCAGTAACCACTCGACTTGGCTGGGAGCCAGTGGACGGGGAAGGGCGGTATTTGCAGTGCGACTATGCAGGACTGTCGGTGATATCGCTCTACGTGCCTTCGGGATCAAGCAGTGAGGCCGCGCTTGAAAAGAAGTTCATCTTTATGGAGCTGTTCTTGGAGCATCTGCGGGTTCTGAAACGCAAGCGCCGAGAGTTCATTATCTGCGCTGACTGGAATACCTGCCATCAGAATATTGATTTACGCAATTGGCGCGCTAATCGAAAGAACTCGGGGTTCCTTCCCGAGGAGCGAGCCTGGCTTGATCGGATCTATGATGAAATTGGTTTCGTGGATTCCTTTCGTGTGGTTGATGAAGAGCCGGATCGATATACCTGGTGGTCCAATCGAGGACAGGCCTGGGCCAACAACGTAGGTTGGCGATTGGATTATCAGATGATTACCCCAAAGCTTGTCCCCGCTGTCAGCGGCGCATCTATCTATACCGATGAGCGTTTTTCTGATCATGCTCCGCAAATTATGGAGTACGAGCTGGAAATTAAGTCCTAGATCGATTGGCAGTTTGCTGGGGATGGGTAAAACCGTTACATTCCATCGCCACTGACAGGCGGGTGTAGTTGTACTTTGCTCGCCACATAGCCTTTTTCCATTATTGAGTTATCCCCTAAGGAGTTACCGTGTTTATTGCATCAGCCCAAGCTCAGACAGCCGCCCCCGCAGGTGCACCCGCCGGAGGCGAGCTTTTCCAGATTATTTTCCTGGTTGGCCTTTTTGTACTTTTTTACTTCATCGCCATCCGCCCTCAGCGCAAGCGTCAAAAAGAGCACTCCGCGATGGTTGCGGCACTGGGTAAGGGTGATGAGGTTGTGACCAGCTCGGGCATTCTTGGCAAGATCGTGAGTCTCGACGATAACTACGTTGTGCTCAGTGTTAGTGAAAAGGTCGAGCTCAAGTTTCAGCGTGTGCACATTCACGCCGTGCTGCCCAAAGGCACACTAAAAAGCATTGGCTAGTGAGTGATAGTCAAAACACCGGTGATATGAGGGCAGTAAGAACATGGTTGAGCTGATTAGCACCATCAACAGTATTGCCTGGGGTCCGGTAATGCTTGTTTTGCTGCTTGGCACGGGTATTTATCTAACTCTGGGACTGGGGTTCCTTACCCTGCGGAAGTTGCCTGCCGGTTTTGGACTGCTGTTTCGCGGTCGTGCTGGCGCGGGCGCGGGGGATATTTCTCCGTTTAGTGCCTTGATGACATCTCTGTCTGCAACCATCGGAACGGGCAATATCGCCGGAGTGGCGACTGCAATCACCCTCGGTGGTCCCGGGGCGCTGTTCTGGATGTGGATTACCGCACTCTTTGGAATGGCGACCAAGTATGCGGAAGCCGTGTGCGCTGTGCATTTTCGTGAGCAGGACAGCAACGGTCAGTACAGCGGCGGCCCCATGTATTACATTCGCAACGGCCTTGCCGCGCATTGGCATTGGCTTGCTTTTGCTTTTGCAATCTTCGGCAGTCTTGCAGGTTTTGGTATTGCCAACACAGTGCAGTCGAATTCTGTTGCGCAGGTGTTGAATGACAGTTATGCCATCAAGCCACTCTTTACCGGTCTTACCCTAATGGTGCTTGTTGGTGCCGTGGTCTTGGGAGGTATAAAACGAATTTCCAGTGTCGCGAGTTATCTGGTGCCACTTATGGCCAGCAGCTATTTGCTCATGGGCGTTATCGTCATCACTATGAACGCTTCTGCGGTACCCGGCGCTGTGGTTACTATTGTCGAGTCAGCCTTTACCGGTTCGGCGGCCTTGGGCGGCTTTGCCGGAGCCTCAATTTGGGCAGCCATACGTTTTGGTGTGGCGCGGGGGATATTTTCCAACGAAGCGGGTCTTGGAAGCGCGCCGATTGCCCACGCGGCGGCAAAAACCAATGAGCCTGTAGAGCAGGGCATGATTGCGATGCTTGGTACGTTCATCGATACCCTGGTTGTTTGCAGTATTACGGGACTCGTGATCGTTATCATGGACGTGCTTCCCAGCGGCGTGAGCGGCGCGAGCCTCACCAGCATGGCTTTTGGTAACGCCTTTCCCGGGGGAGACATTATCGTGACTTTGGGGCTGTGTATTTTTGCCTTTACCACCATGATCGGCTGGTCCTTTTACGGGGAGCGATGTGTCGTGTTTCTGGTCGGAACCAAGGGCATCATGCCTTTTCGAGTCGCCTGGGTACTGGCGATCCCCATTGGAACTGTCGTACAACTGGATCTGATTTGGCTCATCGCCGACACGCTGAATGCGTTTATGGCGGTTCCCAACCTCATCGCGTTGTTGCTTTTGGGGCCTCTCGTTTTTCGACTGAGCCGGGAGTACTTCCGGCGCTAGGGGCTTGTATCAGAGGATTTACCTTTTAGCCGGGTAGCGGAGTAGTTGGCTTGTTAATGCTCCGTATTTTGTAGCAAGGACTTTGCAGGGTATGCTCGCGCTATGAGCGTTTCACTCGATAAAAAACTCGTCATCGCGATTTCATCGCGTGCGCTCTTTGACTTAAGTGAAAGTCATCGGGTGTATGAAGAGGAAGGTCTCGCGGCTTACTCTGCATATCAAATAGAGCATGAAGAGCAGCCTCTTGAGCCCGGTGAGGCCTTCCCCCTCGTAGAGAAAATGCTAAGAATCAATGCTCGCTTACGTGAAGATAAGGGCGGCGATAAGGGTGTGGAGGTTGTGCTCTTGTCGCGCAATAGCGCCGACACGGGGCTGCGAGTATTCAATTCCATACAGCACTATGGTCTGACAATTAGCCGCGCGGCATTTTGCGGCGGCGAAAGCCCCTGGCGTTACATCAACGCTTTTGGCTGCCAGCTTTTTCTCTCCAGTGAAGCAGAAGACGTGCGCAACGCCTTGGAGTGCGGCATAGCGGCGGCGACGCTCGTGTCCAACAAGGGCGCCAATCGCGGATCGGACCAGCTGCGCTTTGCTTTCGATGGTGATGCTGTTTTGTTTTCGGATGAGGCTGAGCGTGTGTACAAGGCTCAGGGCCTGGATGCCTTTACCGCCAGCGAGCAGGCTTCGGCCCGCACGCCCTTGTCCGGTGGACCCTTTAAGCTGTTCCTGTCGGCATTACACGACATACAGCAGGCGCTTCCGGCCGAAGATCCGCCGATTCGTACAGCATTGGTAACGGCACGTTCGGCACCCGCGCACGAACGTGTGATTCGAACACTGCGTGCCTGGAATATTCGAATCGATGAATCTATATTTCTTGGCGGTTTGGATAAGACGGATTTTCTTCGGGCCTACGAAGCAGACGTATTTTTTGATGATCAGCCGGCGCATTGCGCGTCGGCAAGTCCACACATCGCGACTGGACACGTTCCTCATGGGGTGGCTAACGAGCGGGATGCATGAATTTCACGCCTTATACCCAAAAGGCTTGAAAGGACTTGCATCTAATGGCTATTCTTTCTAACGTCAGACCGACACGCTCAGTTTTCCGACGTACGAGGCACCCACGCCATGAAGCTTCAGCAACTCCGTTACATCTGGGAGGTCGCACATCACGACCTCAACGTATCGGCAACCGCTCAAAGCCTCTTTACCTCACAGCCTGGTATCAGTAAGCAGATACGTCTTTTAGAGGATGAACTGGGCGTTGAGATCTTTTCTCGAAGTGGTAAGCATCTAACTCATGTAACCCCTGCGGGCCAGGTGATTCTGGAGACGGCTGGCGAGGTCTTGCGCAAGGTCGAAAGCATTAAGCACGTCGCGCAGGAATACTCCGACGAAAAGCGCGGCGCATTGTCCATTGCTACGACGCATACCCAGGCGCGCTATGTCCTTCCGGACGTTATCAGTAGCTTTATTGGCAAGTATCCCGATGTGTCTCTGCACATGAATCAGGGCACGCCCATGCAGATTTCGGAAATGGCTGCAGATGGAACAGTGGATTTTGCCATCGCGACGGAGGCGATGGAGTTGTTTAGCGATCTGATCATGATGCCTTGTTATCGCTGGAATCGTTGCGTGATTGTGCCCAGAGATCACGCATTAGCCCAAGTCTCCAAGCTGACCCTCGAGGATGTAGCTGCGCATCCGATTGTGACCTATGTGTTCGGGTTTACCGGTCGATCACGTCTTGATGATGCCTTTGTTAGCGCAGGATTGACGCCCAGAGTGGTGTTTACCGCCGCAGACGCAGACGTGATCAAGACTTACGTGCGTCTTGGGCTTGGAATTGGGATCGTTGCAGACATGGCGCATAACGAAGAGATTGATGACGATTTGGTGGCGCTTGATGCCAGGCACCTGTTCGCGAGCAGTGTTACCAGCATCGGGTGTCGCAAAGGCACATTCCTTCGCGGTTATATGTATGACTTTATTTCCGATTTTGCGCCGCATCTAACGCGTGATTTGGTGACCGATGCTTTTCAGCGCAAAACCCGATCGGAACTCGATGAGCTCTTTGGTGATCTTGAGCTACCCGAGTACTAGGGGGCTGTCATTGGGTGAGCTTGCTCACAGCTTCCAGGCCCCGAAGAAAAGCGCCCACTTTGTCTGACTGTTCCTGATATTCAGCCTCCAGCTGCGAATCATAGACAAGCCCGCCGCCGGCCCAGCAATGCAGCTGCGTGCCCTCGTTAAACAAAGTGCGGATAGCAATGTTACTGTCGAGTCGTCCATGACGAGAGAGGTAGAATAGGCTGCCACACCATGCCTGTCTCGCGGCGGGTTCAAGTTCATCAATGATTTGCATGGCGCGATGTTTGGGGGCTCCGGTAATTGAGCCCCCGGGCATACAGCCCAGCAAGAGATCCAGCACACTGTATTTTGGGGATAGACGGGCAGTAACTACGCTGACCAGGTGATGAACTGTTGAATAGCTTTCCAGTGCAAACATCTCCTGTGCCCGAACGCTTCCGGGTTCGCAAAATCGACCCAGGTCGTTGCGCAGCAGGTCCACAATCATCAGGTTTTCAGCTCGCTCCTTGTCCGATGCTATAAGCGCCTGGGCTGCGAGTTCATCCTGTTGTGGATCTTTATGCCTCGGGCGAGTCCCTTTGATAGGACGAGTCTCTACGGCCCCCTGGTCTACGGTTAAAAACCGCTCGGGTGATAAACACAGCAGAGATTGGTCTTCGTTGAGAGGAAAGAATCCACTGAACGGAGCTTTGGCGATAGAGCGAAGGGTCTCATAGGCGCCGAACAGGTCTCCAGCAAAGGGGGCTGTAAAGGGTTGCCCAATGTTGATTTGATAGCAATCCCCCGCCGCGATGTAGTCTTTTACCCTCTCGAATCGGTTGCGGTAGTCCGATAAGGACCAGCGATGCGCAAATTTTTGCAGTAACTGAAAACGTGAAGGCGCTGGCGGGGCCAGACGTGGACTTAAAAGACTTTCCAGGTCCGCTCGCACGGCGTTTATCGTGACTGTTTCGCCCACCAGCCAGCTCCGCTGCTCTTTTCGATCTTGCACGATTGCCCAGGGATAATAGTGAGCCACGACAATGGGGAGCGTAGCGTCTCTTGTCGCGGGCAAGCTTTGCAGGCGCCGGCCTAGTTCGTAACTGATATGGCCAATGTAACCCCCGTAGAACGGTAGGGCGCCAACGCCCGAGTCATTGGTGATCTGATCTTCGGCTATGGCCTGCCAGCGTTGCAGTGCATTGCCAAGCTCCTCTTCGCCCGTGTCGGCCGCAAGGTAAACGCTTCTTGAGCTGTCGGCCTGGGCTGCGACGATATCAAAGCGCGCCCGTGCCGAGTCGCTGCCGCTGTCCAGGAGTACGGCCTGCCCTAGGTGCCGCAGGCGCCGATACACAGCGCAGGGGTTGTCAAAGTAGGGCAGCGGCAGTGCCTCATGCGAGATTTTTGAAGCCCTAACTGTCATGTTCTGGTAGCTCATACCTCATGCCGATAGTTGGCATAAGCTCTTGTTTAAATTGACTTTCAGTGGGCTGAGAACTAACCTGAGCCACCGCTTTTTTGCGGCTGCTACGCAATGCGTTGATACGCAGTCGGTAGCAACGCGTCTCTTGGCCGAGGCCCGTCGGGCAGGCAATAAGTAAATAAAAAGTTAATAGAAAACCCATAGAAAACAAACATTTCGCAAGAGAGTTGTTCGTATTTATGAGTGATCCATCGCAGGACAATGCCAAAGACCCAGATGCCCTTTATGCCACGCTAGGTAACCCTTTTGCGGCGGCGCAGGAGCAGCAGTTCGAAGTGCCCGGGCAAATTCACAGCGCGCCGGGTCTGTTCGAAGAAACCATGAAAGCCGGTGCGGCTTTGCAGCTCCTACCGCACACTGCGGCGGGCGTGCGAAGTATACAGCGTCAGCACCTGAAGAAGCGCATGACAGTGTGGGAACGCATTGACTGTCTTGCTGATGAGCCCCCGCGGGTGCTCTACCAGAATTGGGGCCCGAATCTGGATGGAGCATCTCTGGTAACTGCGCTGATTCGCGTAGGAGGCCGGGATGTCGCGATCTACGGCCACGACTTTACCGTCCGCGCAGGCTCTATGGATGCGACCAATGGCGAGAAACTGGCGCGATTGTTCGAGCTCGCTGCCAAGCAAAAGATACCGTTGGTAGGCCTTAATGATTCGGCGGGAGCGTACATCCCAGCCGGTGTCGGGGGACTTGATGGATACGCCGATGCTTTTACGGCATTGCGGAAGATTAGCGGAATCGTTCCCAGCATTATGTGCATGTTTGGTTTTAATGCCGGCGGCGGTTCCTACTTGCCGCGACAGGGCAGTTTTCTCATCCAGCCCAATGACACGTTCTTTGGTCTCACCGGCCCGGGCGTTGTGAAGTCGGTACTTGGAGAAGACGTCACGCCTGATGAGCTCGGTGGTCCCGGCGTTCACAGCCAGACAGGAGTCACAGACTTTGTGGTCCCGGATGAAGTTGCGGCGCTTCGTAAGGTTCGTGAGCTTCTCAACTATTTACCGAGTCATAACGGGGTGGCAGCACCTCATCAGCCGTCGTCTGACCCTATTACCCGTAAGACCTGGGATATTGATGTTCTTTTGAAAAAGGCCTTTAACTCGCCGACGGGATTTAATACGCCTATCGACATTACAGTTTTGATTCAACAGCTTTGCGATCACGGTGATTTTCTGGAGGTGCAGGCTGAACGTTCGCGTAACACCATAACGGCGCTGGGGCGCATGGGTGGCAATGTGATTGGCTTTGTTGCCAATAACTCCGCGGTAGCCTCAGGTCAGATTGATATAGGTGCAGCCTATAAGAACGCCCGTTTTATCCGCTTTTGTAATTTGTACAACATCCCCATTGTTTTTCTTGAGGACACTACGGGGTTCCTACCCGGGCGTGAGCAAGAGTCCCGGGGTATTGTGCAAGCGGGTCGTGCGATGCTGGATGCGATCGTGGACCTGCGTACACCGCGATTTTTGGTGCTGGTGCGAAATGCCTTTGGAGGTGCTTATGCCTCTTACAACAACTATGCAACCGGTGCAGACTTTGTGGTCGCATTGCCAACAACCCGGGTTGCGGTAATGGGGCCAGCGGGTGTTGAGTACGTTTATAAAGATGAGCTTAAAAAGTTGCGAGCAGAGGCGCGTAACCGTCTTACCAAGGAAACACAGGCCCAGCAAGCTGCGGGACTGAGTGAGACAGAAGCAGCCAGTGCCGCAAAGGTTCTGGTTGACGGGTGGGTCAAGTCCGAGGAGCAGCTGTTGGCGCAGCGCTATGAGCGCGAGCTCATGAACCCGAATGAGGCCCTGAGCCTCGGATCGATCTCGCAAATTGTGATGCCGTCCGATTTACGGCAGGTGCTTGCCCAGCACATGGAATTTTGTCTTCGAAACTACGAGCCAGCACCAATGGAAGGTGTACAGCGGGAATTTCATTGATTCAAACTCATTTGCTAAGGACCCGTTATCGTGTCTAACGAACACTATTTAAAAAATCCTTTGATACACCGTGACCGAAGACTTGGTCGGCAGAGCAGCGCCTGGGTGAGTCAATTTGATTGCTCGCATATGCGACCACTTATTATCTGTCGTGGCCCTATTCGCAAAGAAGCGATTGACGTTTTTCGAGAGATGGGTATCCAGCACATCGGAATTTTACTCTCTGAAAAAGACTCCATCGTGTACCAGAATGCCCTGGCGCCAGAGCTGCGTGTTATGCCAGACCCTGAGCGTATTCATCGCGTGCCAGATTACACGGGCGCGAACAAAGAGGAGCGCGATCAGAGGATCGAGCAGATAATCGGCATCGCCAAAGACAATGGATACAACTCCATCTTTGCCGGCTACGGCTTCATGGCCGAAGACGAAACCATGGTGGCAGCCATGGAATCCGCCGGGCTGAATTTTATTGGACCCTGCTCGCGTACTGTGCATGACGCAGGCCTTAAGGATGAAGCCAAGCGCACCGCATTAAAGACTGGAGTTTCCGTAACCCCGGGTATTGATAACGCTACGGCGCTGACATTGATCAAACGCCATCCCGATCACGATGCTTTGGCCGCCTTGATTCAGCGTGAGGGGCTGCCGCTTGATCCGGCAGCTTTGGATCCAGAGTTGGAGACTGCTGCTGATCAGGTCCTCGCGGCGAGCTACGCAAAAGGCGTCGACCTGTATACCGTCGAAGAACTCAGTCAAACCATTACCGAAGCCGTTCTGCGCATGAGTGATGAGTACCCCAGTAACCGGGTGCGACTCAAAGCGATCAGCGGCGGTGGCGGTAAAGGGCAGCGTATTTTGGGGATCGGTGAATCGCATCGCGCGGGCGAGATGGTTCGCGAAATCCTCAATGAAGTGAAGACAACCGGCGTTGGAGACAATAAGAACGTACTGGTTGAACTTAATATCGAAACCACGCGCCATCAGGAAATCCAGGTTATCGGCAACGGAATCTGGAGTATGAGTCTGGGTGGTCGAGACTGCTCCTTGCAGATGCACGAACAAAAGTTGCTCGAGGTGTCCGTGACACTCGATTCACTGGCACTATCGCTCGCCGAGGCCGAGGCACAAGGCAATAGCATTGAGGCGGCGGTGCTGGAGCAGGATATTCGTACGCTCTCGCAGATGGAGGATGAGGCTGCACGATTTGGCGAGGCAGTGGGGCTGGATTCCGTATCGACCTTTGAGTGCATCGTAGATCGCGACAAGCATTTCTTTATGGAAATGAATACTCGCATTCAGGTAGAGCACAGGGTGACCGAGCTATGTTATGCCCTGCGTTTTGCTAACCCCGAAAATTCGGAAGATCACTTTGTGGTCGAGTCTCTGGTCGAGGCCATGGTGCTTTTGGCGGCGCATGGTCCAAAGCTGCCAATGCCTCATCGTGTACCGCGACATAACGATAGTGTCGAAGCCCGCCTAAATGCCACGAACCAGGCGCTTCAGCCCAGTGCCGGTGGCGTAATTGAGTATTGGTCGGATGCGATTGATGGTGAGATCCGCGACGATCAGGGTATTAGTCTGCATAACCCCGATACCGATGTATTCATGAAGTACACCTTGGCCGGGGCTTATGATTCGAACATTGCCTTGCTTTTGACCGTTGGCGATACCCGGCTTGATTGCTACCAGCGCATGGCTGAGACAATTCGCCAAACGCAAATGCGCGGCAAAGACCTGGCTACCAATCTTGAGTTTCACTACGGCCTCGTGAACTGGTTTTTGGGGCAGAACATTAATGCGCGGCCAACCACGCGGTTCATTGTTCCCTACCTTACGGCAGTGGGGGAGTTAAAGAGAGAAGCACTGAACATTGATCTTGAACATGCCTGGCAGCAGGTGAGTGCGTTGGAAATAGCTGCGGTCCCCGGGGCCCCGGAGGCATCTTTAGCTTCTGCGCTGGACCTCAAGCATACACTCCTGTTGAGGCCGCTGGGTGTGTTACTGGAGCAGCCCCATCTATTGAGCGGTTGGCTCAGCGTTCATCGAGATAGCTACACCATGATTAATGGGCGTGTTAGCTGGAACGATAATCCCATGGAATTGCTCGCAGATCTTTATCACTTTCTGAATATGGATTATCTCCCGGGCGCGCCAGCGGCGGGAATGATCTGGTCACATGACCATCACATTCTGAAAGATGCCCAGGCGTTCTACACCAAGCTGGATGACCTGTTGCCCGCAGAAGACTGGCTGGCCATGCAGACTCAGCTGGACGAAGCCGCTCCTCCACAGGGCGTGGCTCTCACTCAGCAGGAGTGGGCTGCAGTGCAGGCCGCGCATCGTGGTTATCAGTCGGGCTGCTCAATTATGAGCATTCTTCCGGCTATCGCCGAGGCCACAGGGTTTTTCTCCCTGTGCGTGAATGATGACCTGACCATTAACATCCCCGAGCGTTTGAATGATTCAGATCTGCAGACAGCCATGGCCAAAGTGCTCGTGCCTCCACCGCTTGCCAAGTCCGATGAAATCATCGCTGGCAGTGGCGGCATGTTTTACGGAAGGGAAACCCCGGAATCAGAGCTCTACGTGCAGAAGGGCGACCACTTTGAAGCGGGTGATCCATTGTATATCGTTGAAGTCATGAAGATGTTCAACAAGGTCTATGCGCCCTTTGCAGGTACTGTAGAAGAGGTTTTGGTGGAAGGAGACGGCATGATTATCAGCAAGGGGCAAGCTGTATTTCGGATTACTCCGGACGAAAAGATCATCATTGAATCGCCTGAAGAAATCGCCGAGCGCCGCCGCACGGCAACCGCCCGTTATCTCGCTCAGCTCTAGATTTATCTGAGTTGGCCGACACCAGGAGTAGCACATCATGATTACCGCGCTGGACCACATAGCCGTAGCTGTACCCGATTTAGAAAAAGCGATTAAGCGTTTTTGCGAGGACTTTGGTCTCCCGTTTGATGGCCGCGATGATGTTGAGGCGGCAAAAACATCTACTGCCTTCATTCCTCTGCCGCCCACAAACATAGAGTTGGTGCATCCCTTGAATGGCGAGGGGCCTATTGCGAAATACCTCGAAAAGCGCGGCGGGGGCCTGCATCACCTGTGTTTTCGTTCCGACGACATTCACGCCGATGTGGAGAGGCTTCGAAAGAAGGGCTATGAGTTTCTTGCTGATGCACCTGCCCCGGGAGCGCACAACTCCTTAACCATTTTTATTCACCCGCGAAGCTGCGATGGGGTTCTCGTCGAACTCAGTCAGCCCACCGACGAGCACTGAGAGCGAGTCATGAACGACAGTAATAAAGCTTCAGCCGAGGACCTTGCTGCCTGGGATGCCTTGGCAACAAAGCAGATGAAGGGACGAAGCCCCAAGGATTTGATTTGGGACACGCCCGAGGGAATACCGGTGAAGCCGCTTTACACTGCGGCGGACCTTGATGGCCTTGAGCACGCCGACACGCTGCCCGGTATGGCGCCCTATGTGCGCGGCCCTCAGGCCACGATGTATGCCGGACGTCCATGGACCATTCGCCAATATGCCGGGTTCAGCACAGCGGAAGAGTCCAACGCGTTCTACCGTAAAGCTCTTGCGGCGGGCGGGCAGGGGATCTCCGTGGCATTTGATCTGGCCACACATCGAGGATACGACTCTGACCACGAGCGTGTGACCGGTGACGTAGGTAAAGCGGGAGTGGCGATCGATTCCATCGAAGATATGAAAATACTCTTTGATGAGATCCCTCTGGATAAGGTGTCGGTCTCTATGACCATGAACGGCGCCGTATTGCCTGTTTTAGCGGGTTACATCGTCGCTGCAGAAGAGCAGGGCGTGGCCCAGGAACAGCTGGCCGGCACAATACAGAACGATATTCTCAAAGAGTTCATGGTTCGCAATACCTATATCTATCCGCCAGCGCCGAGCATGCGAATCATCGGTGACATCATCGCTTATTGCTCCAAGAACATGCCGCGGTTCAATACGATCTCTATTTCCGGCTATCACATTCAGGAAGCAGGAGCGAATGCGGCTTTGGAGCTGGCGTACACCTTGGCGGATGGCAAAGAGTACATTCGCACCGCGATCGCTGCGGGTCTCGACATCGATGAGTTCGCGCCACGCCTGTCGTTCTTCTGGGGCGTGAGCATGAACTTTTATATGGAAATTGCGAAAATGCGAGCGGCACGGATGCTCTGGAACGATATCGTTGCGGAGTTTTCGCCGCAAAACCCCAAGAGTTCCATGTTGCGTACGCACAGTCAGACTTCCGGTTGGTCGCTAACTGCGCAGGACCCTTATAACAACGTTGTTCGCACGACTATCGAAGCCATGGCAGCGGTTTTTGGGGGTACGCAGTCGCTGCATACCAACGCCTTGGATGAAGCTATTGCTTTGCCTTCTGAGTTTGCTGCACGTATCGCCCGCAACACGCAGTTGATCCTTCAGGAAGAGACCGGCATTACCAAGGTTGTCGACCCCTGGGGCGGCTCTTACATGATGGAGTCGCTCACCCAGGAGATTGCGGACAAAGCACGAGAGCTAATTGCCGAGGTCGAAGAGGCTGGTGGAATGGCCAAGGCCATCGAAACCGGTATGCCTAAGTTGCGCATAGAGGAGGCAGCTGCACGCAAACAAGCCCGCATCGATCGTGGCGAGGATGTCATCGTCGGGGTTAATAAGTATCCACCGCCTGAAGATGATCCTATCGACATTCTTGATATTGATAACGCTGCTGTTCGTGAATCACAGATCGACCGCTTGAACAAAATCCGCGGGAGCCGCGATCAGGCAGCGGTTGATAGCATTTTGTCCAAGATTACAGCGTGTGCTGGGGGAGCTGAGGGTAATCTGCTGGCACTGGCTATTGATGCCGTGCGATTACGCGCTACCGTTGGCGAAATTTCTGACGCGATGGAAGCAGAGTTTGGGCGCTTCACGGCACAAGCCCAAACAGTATCGGGTGTGTACGGCGCAGCGTTTGAGAATGACGAGGGCTGGCAAATGATCAGTGCTGATATCGATAAGTTTGTAGAACGCCATGGCCGCAGGCCGCGAATGCTGGTTTGCAAGATGGGCCAGGACGGACACGACCGGGGTGCGAAAGTAGTCGCCACAGCTTTTGCTGACGTGGGTTTTGATGTCGACTTGTCCCCGATGTTTTCTACCCCGGCAGAAGTTGCCAGGCAGGCAGTAGAAAACGATGTTCATTGTGTTGGTGCATCCAGTTTGGCTGCAGGGCACAAGACCCTCGTTCCACAATTGATAGCCGAGTTGGATAAATTAGGGGCGAGCGAGATTGTCGTGATTGCCGGAGGTGTGATTCCTGAGCAGGACTATCCAGCTTTAAAAGAAGCCGGCGTGCGCTGCATATTTGGTCCCGGTACCGCTATTCCTGAGGCCGCACGCGAAGTCCTTGAGGCTGTTAACTCGGTCAGCGGCTGACTCAGGTGTCGCAAATTGATGCTCACAGCGTTCGAACAGGAAACCGTCGTGCGCTGGCTAAGGCGATAACGCTCACTGAGAGTTCACTGCCGGCGCATCGAGAGCAGGCGCAGGAGCTTCTAGAGAAACTGTTGCCGCACACGGGCAATAGCGTTCGTATCGGCATCAGCGGCGTCCCAGGGGTGGGTAAATCCACATTTATTGAGTCCTTCGGCCAACTGCTCCTCGCAGCCGGTCACAGGGTTGCTGTGCTAGCAGTTGATCCCAGTTCTCCCGTCGCCGGTGGCTCCATCATGGGTGACAAGACCCGCATGGAACAGCTGTCGCGAGAAGAAAACGTGTTTATTCGACCCACACCCTCTGGGGGAACGCTCGGAGGTGTTGCACAAAAAACGCGGGAAACTATGTTGCTGTGTGAAGCTGCGGGGTACGACGTAATTATTGTAGAAACTGTGGGGGTAGGGCAGTCCGAATTTCAGGTTGCCGGCATGGTGGACTTTTTTATGCTGTTGATGCTTCCCGGCGGAGGCGATGAGCTTCAAGGTATCAAGAAAGGCATTGTCGAGCTCGCTGACGCCATGGTGATCAACAAGTCAGATGGAGACGGTGAGCGCATCGCAGCGGTTACTCAGTCTCAGTATCAATCGGCGTTTAGCCTGCTGCGCAACGATGCACATTGGACCCCCGTGGTCATGCGCTGCTCGGCGCTCGCAAAAACGGGTTTGGAAGAGGTGTGGACGACTATCCAGTCCTACGTTGATGCGACGCGAGAAAGTGGTTTTTTTGAACGACAGCGCGCTACGCAGAATCGGGAATGGATGCAGCAGTTGGTGCAGGCAATGCTCCTGCAGCGCCTGAAAGACAGCGACGCGGTGACCCGGGAGCTTCCGCTGCTGGAGTCCGAGGTCGAAGCGCAGCGTATGACGCCCTACGTGGCTGCACGGCGAGTGATTGAGCTATTGGATAAAAGCTAGCTATGGCGTATCGGCAACTTGAGAAACTGATGAACCTCCACGATGGGTATCGCAAGATTGTGGCTTTTCAGGGGCGCCAACTGTTGCTACTTCAGGAAAACGGCGAACTGCACCTCATCGATCGTCATTGCCCTCATGCCGGCCAGGTGTTGGACCAGGCCAAAGTAGAGGGCGAACTTCTTACTTGCCCCAAACATCTCATGCAATTTTCTACACGAGATGGTCGGCCGAGCGGTGGCGCCTGTGGAGGGCTTGGCGTGTATAAGCTAGCATATGAGGGTAATAGCGTTGGGATTGAAGAATGATGGGAGAGCCGTTTACGAGGATCAACTTAACAAATGTGAGGCTTTTTGCCGCGCGACGTAGTTGTCTGTTAACGCGTGTTTTTTTGTTGTGCTGTTGCATGAGTTCTGCCGGTTCCCACGCCCTGGGGACGCAGGTGCTGAGCAACTTCAACCAAGTTTCTTCGGGCGTGGTTCAACGGCTGGGCGTAAGTGAGCTAATCGCCATTCCATTTGTCACCGATGGGTCCTACACGGAATTTGACGGCGTGATGCTCACGGCCACGACCCTCTTTGGGCCGGGACTATTCTTTGTAGAGATTTGGGGCGTTGATGCCTTCGCGCAGCCGGCTAACGTAGTGGCGACGCTTGCAGGGCCCAGCGCACCTTCCGGCTTAAGCTCCTATACGGGGTCGCTTAGCCTGCTGCCTAACACTTCGTATTTTTTGGTATTGGGAATCCGAAATGGAGGCTCGCAAATACAGCTGGATACCATCGACGGTAATGGTACGGATGCCGCGCCAGCGCCGATATATCAATTCGGTACCGATACCACCGGTGATGACAGTGCGAATCTGGTGAACAAATGCGTGGGAACTCGGGCCAATGATTTTGTCACCATTAGTTGGAACTGTGGCGGTCCAATTGTTCGACGCTTCTTTCCCAAGGTTCAATTTGTGGCGGAGCAGCTTGCACTTTCTCCAAACTTCAGTCTCACTGCGTCGCCCTTGTCTGTGGATTTTGGCCTTGTAGTAGCGGGCTCCAGCAGCTCACCGGTGTTGGTCACCATTGAAAATGATGGCTCGGTCGATCAGCCCCTGGGGCTGCTCACGGTGGGTGCTCGATTTGCATTGGCTAACGACAATTGCTCGTCCACAACATTAACGCCAGAGGCAAGCTGTACCGTGGAAGTGATATTTACCCCTGATCATGGAGGCTTGACCACGGGCACGCTGATCATCCCGGCAACGAATGATCCGGTGGCGACCTATGGCTTGCCTTTGGCAGGCCAGAGTGATGACCCCGTAACAGTGCTACCCCCTTTCGCAGTGCCGAGAGCCGTACCGCTACCTATTACAATGACGACTGTTTTAGGTCTGATCGTGCTACTGATTTCTGTTGGGCGCTTAAGGCTCCGTTCCAAGGGCTTGCGCGCAAAGTGACTGCCCTGATGGGGGTAGTTAGTCGGCACGGTACGCTTGATCGTACGAGGTTGGTGTGAGTCCAATCTATCCTCGCTTATGGCGGTGTACGCAGATCGCCGTGCGGTCGTGATTCCGGTGTAGTATTTGTGTTTCCATAAACTTAAGGATGTGCGATGCGACTTCTCGGTATGGTTCTAGCGCTTGGGGCGATCGCCTGGGTATTGCTAAGCGCTTCAGGTGGGGGTTCGGACAGGGGGGTTCTCCCCGAGAGCTATCAAGAGCCCATGAATAAAGCGGAGTCACTTGAACAAAGCTTAGAGGATGCAGCACAAGACAGGATCAAAGCTGTGGGTCAATAGAGCGCTACCCATAGAAATACTGGACCGTTACTAGCGCAGTCCCATCAGGCTGTCATGGTCTGCTCGTTCATAAGGGGTCCTGAAGCTCGTGCTCAAACACCTTCCTAAGATATGCCACCGGCATATTGCCTGACTCAAGGTATATGCGGTGAAACCCGCGATCTTGTTCATCGGGTGTCATTGTTTCTGCGGTGGCTCGCTGAAAGTCACTCTTCAACTGCCATACCAAATGGTTGCCTACGAGATAACTGAGTGGGTATGCGCGTTCCTGAGAATACCAATTGAGCTCAGCCTCGGCTCGGCCAGCGGAAAATCCGGTAGCAGCAATAAGTAGCTTTGCCGCATTGGCGAAGGGGTCATCGCCGTCGAACTCAAGCTCGTAGCCGATATCGAGATAGCGGGTATCACCGGTCATAAAGTACAGGTCGATGGCTACTCTTGCACCAATACGACTCAGATCCAGCTTTGTAACGAAGCGCGCTTCGTCAGTGAGATCGCCCATGAGATTTTGATCAAGCATGTAATCTTCAAGCATCGTAGTCCAGCCTTCGGCATGCTCGTTCGCAGAAAAGGTTCTGCGAATTACCGAAGAATGCATGGCAGCCGTAGAAAGCTGCAGGTGATGCCCGGGAATGCCTTCATGCACCATCATCAGCGGTATTCCAAGCTCCGTATGCTCTTTAAGGAGCTCTGGACTAAGGGTGAGATACACCATGCTGGTGCGTATGCCGGTTCGCATAGCAGGCGGCGGCATCATGGCGCCGGCAGGTATCATCGGTGCCATAAATGCGGGCGTTTGCATGATTTTCATTGTTTGTTGATCAGGGATTGGAAACAGGGCGCGCTCTTTTACAAAAATCTCCAGCTCTGTTGAGATGTTTTGATAGCGTTCAATGACTTGCCCCAGATTATTCTCTGTTACCTCCACGGCATGCTCGCGCTCCAGGAACTCTTGCAGCTCACTGGCCGTGGTGCTCGCCGCAAGCCCATGTCTTGCCACTAAAACCCCGCGCAGTTCTTCGATTTGTCGCTGGGTTCGTGTCACAAAATCACAGGCTATTTGATGGATTTCTGCCAGCGTTAGTTCAATACCTTTGCTTGAAACCAGAGCCTGAGCTTGCTCGGCACCAATCGAAAAAGCATTTGTTGTGGGCATTGCTGAAAGGCTTGTTGCATATTCAGTCATCGCCGCATTAGCCTGCTTGATCGCCGCTTCAAGCTCATCGCGGCGCGAAAAGCCTTCTTCGTCTGCCCAGGCGAGAATGGTTTCGAAAAAGTCGGGTAGACCAGCGACCGTTTCAAGATCGATGTCCACCCATCGGGCTACGGGGGTGTCCAGGCGTGCGAGCATTTTTTGCAGATAAGTTGGCACGTGACGCAACCTGGCGAGAATATTCTCCAGGCGTGCTTCTGCGGGCCGCGGATCATTGGTCACCAGGTAAAATATGCCGGCACTTATCTCGTCACCGGCATCGGGTAACTGCTGCGCCTGCAGCTTGCCATTAAAGCGTAGTGCGCAATGCAGAGACTGCTGAGCTGCGCTCAGTGCGATTAGCTGCATATCCAGTTGCTGATGAAAGTCCGTCACATCGCCGGCCAGCAGCGTCGCCTCCTTGTGGAGCTCGCTGGCCTGTTGCTCGGTCCGCGCTAGCTCTTTCAGCGATGGATCAGGTAATTGATCAAGATTTTTCTCAAGACCCAGTTCAACGCAGGCGTTGGGATCTGCTGCGAGCATTTGCAGGTAGCGGTCGTTAATTGTCTTGATGGAATTCACGCTTGGATTGCCCTTTTAAGATTGTCTTTTGGAGGATTCGTCGTCGACGCATTAGATGGAAAGGGCACGAAACTCCGGATCCACATGTCCCAGGCGCCAGAGCTCCGCAAAGTGATTGATAGCTGCTTCGGTCCTGGCACGATCCTTAGGTCGATAAAAGCCATAGTCGGTATCGGTGCCGGGCATTTCCAGTAAGCTGCCGCGATCGCGCATTACCAGGGTTTCGCCATTCCATTGGGGATGCTCTGCCAGCCTTCGTATTTCTACGCGACTGGGAAGACGGCGACTCAAAGCGAGCAAGCGATGTCCCCGCTGAACAATGGCGCGGGCATCCTGAACCAGAATTTGTACATTGCACAAACTACCGCCGCGCAAAAACGAACGTATCGCAGATTCAAGATCTTCGTTGTCAAATACCCGCGGGTCGAGTCGTGGGCTTAAAATACGCAGCTCTCGTCGCGCAAGCGTTGCTTGGGCAATCACAAGTTCTGCGAAGGGCTGGGGATAGCGTAGCTGTGTTACTGGCTCATCCCAGTCGCGATAGTCCAATGTGCTGTGCATGTCCAAATGCAAAATCCCAGCCTCGTCAAAAGGTTCTCCACGCACGGTAAATCCCGCTCGCTGGTAAAAGCTCACTGCCTTGGCCTGCGCATGCAGATAGAGCGTCTGTTGGCCACGCTGCCTTGCAATTTCCACAATGGCAGTGAGGAGTTTTGCGCCAATACCTTGCCCTCGGTACTGAGCCAGTACCGCGAGTCGCCCGATACGTCCGTCGGGAAGCAATCGGCCACAGCCGACTGCCGCGCCAGCGAGCTCTGCAATCACATGTTGAGCCTCGGCATCACGACCATCCCATTCGATGTCTCTAGGGACGCCTTGCTCCAAAACAAATACAGCGCTGCGCAGGCGCTCAAGTTCTGATGAGTCTTCTGGCCACTGCGCCTGCCGAATGAGTAAGTCGCTGTGCTCAGTCATAAAAGATGATTGCCCCCTCATCAAACAGCCAGCTCAAAAGCCCCTCGGCAGCGTCATGTGTGTGCATCGCGTGGCTTACCTCCACGTCCTGATGATCACACAGGGTTTCCAATATGCTCTGCAACGCCAGCGGTGCGATATGCGTGTTGCCATGTGCAAACACCAAAAGCTCATCATCACTAATATGCCATGCCAGACGACTCCCCGGCGCTCTGGCTATCCAATTTCCTTGCTCCTCTATCGTCGCTTCTGCATCGCCAGTGTTTTGCAAGACCGGCGCGCTGTCGGTGATCGCCTCACCAAACCAGCGAGGGTCTTTGTCATCGAATACCTGAAGCAATTGTGCCCGGGCCCGGTTTAGATCAGCTGCGGTGATCTCACCACTGCGCGACGCGGGCTCTCGGTTCGGGTCGCTAAAAAGCGCGTCGTCTTCCATGGTGCCAAGAAGATTGTCTGCCCAGCGGGCCAGGAGGTCGCTCTTGCGCGGAGCCCGAAAGCCAATGGAAAAGCTAGTGGATTCGCCGACACTGATGCCGTAATGCGCAATGCCTGGTGGAATGTAAAGCACGTCCCCGGTATTCATGAGGTACTCGCTCGTGGGCTCAAAGTCCGCCAAAAGCCGCAGGTCTGTGTTATCCATGAGTGCGCTGGAGGCATCGCACAGGCCTCCAACTTGCCAACGGCGCTGACCTTCACCCTGAATAATGAACACATCGTAATTGTCGTAGTGTGGGCCCGCACTGCCGCCGTCGGTGGCATAGCTCATCATGATGTCGTCGAGACGCCAATCAGGTAGGAAGCGCACGGCACTGAGCAGTGCGGCCGCCTCATCCCAATGTTGATCGACGCCCTGTACCAGCAAAGTCCAGCCGCCCCTGCGTTGGTAGCTGTCTTGGGTGAACGGGCCTCGCTCCTGATGCCAGTGTTGTCCCTGGGCGAAGACTATTCTGCAATCCAGGCCTTCCTCCATGGCGAGTCCCGCAAGCTCGTCACCATCTGCAGGCACAGCGAACTCTTGAAATCCACCGGGTAAAAATAAATGTTGCCTTTGCCAGTGCCTGCTAAGGAAGCTGTCAATATCCAGTTTCAGACGATAGTCCTGCACGACCCTAGATACTCTTAGCTTGCTGCGCGGCGTTTCCTACGTAGTTGGCAGGGGTGAGTTCGCGAAGGGCTTCCCGAGCTTCTTCAGGAATATCCAGTGTGTCGATAAAATCTCGAATGCGCTGGGCGGTGACTCGCTGCCCACGTGTCAATGCCTTGAGCTTCTCGTAAGGCTCATCTACTCCGTAGCGGCGCATGACTGTTTGAATAGGCTCCGCAAGAACCTCCCAGCTGGCATCAAGATCGTCATCCATTCGCGATGGATTGCTCTCTAGTTTGCCTATGCCTTTGATGAGAGATTCCACAGCAATCAGGGTGTACGCAAAGCCCACGCCCATATTACGAAGCACCGTGGAGTCGCTGAGGTCTCGCTGCCAGCGGCTGACGGGAAGTTTGTCGCTGAGGTGGGTAAAGACCGCGTTGGCGAGCCCCAGATTACCTTCCGCATTTTCGAAGTCGATGGGATTAACCTTATGCGGCATGGTGGAAGATCCGATCTCTCCAGCAATCGTTTTTTGTTTGAAGTAGCCCAGCGAAATGTATCCCCAAATGTCCCGGGAAAAATCCAGTAACACCGTGTTAGCTCCACCGATCGCATCGAAAAGCTCAGCCATGTAATCATGCGGTTCTATTTGCGTAGTGTAGGGGTTTTGTTCCAGGCCCAGTTCGTTGATAAAAGCCGCGCTGAATGCTTGCCAATCAACATTGGGATAGCTCGCCAGATGTGCGTTGTAGTTGCCCACCGCACCGTTCATTTTGCCCAGGATAGGCACGCTGGTAATTCTCGCTAGCTGACGCTTCAACCTTGCAACGCTATTGGCGACTTCCTTGCCCAGTGTTGTGGGGCTTGCAGTTTGGCCATGGGTGCGAGACAGCATGGGCTGGTCAGCAAGGGTGTGCGCAATATCCGTTAAGGTCGTGATGAGTTGCTCAAGCCCCGGCACAAGGCTTTGGCCTAGTCCATCGCGCAGCATGAGCGCATGGGCGAGATTGTTTATGTCCTCAGAGGTGCAGGCGAAGTGCACGAACTCACTGATGCGCTGAAGCTCAGCGTTTGATTCAAAGCGTTGCTTGATAAAGTATTCAACCGCTTTCACGTCATGGTTAGTCGTTGCCTCGATGCTTTTGATCGTTGCGGCATCATCAACAGAAAAATCATCTGCGATGGCTTGCAGCGCCTGTACTGCTTGCGGTGACAGCGGTGGTACTTCCGTGATGCCGGGATCTCGAGACAGAGCAAGAACCCAGCTAACCTCGACAACGACCCGGCGGCGAATGAGCCCGTACTCGCTGAAAATACCAGCCAGAGGGCGGGTCTTGCTGGCGTAGCGACCATCCAGCGGTGTGACAGCGGTAAGGGGGCTGAGGGAGAGGTCTTCGTTGGACATGAGTTTTCCTTTTTTCTATCTCACACGAGGCCGAGGCCTCGAGATAATTCCTGAGCGCTTTTGAGCATTGCCTTTCTTTGCATCGCAAGTTTCCAGCGCCGCCCGCCGAGCTGGCGCCAGAGATAGGCGGAGCGTATGCCAGCCAGAAGCAGGCTGCGAACGATATCGGCGTTCTGGTTGTTCTCGAGGTGCTGAGCACTACCCATAACCTTGATGCGCTGGGGCAGCTTACTAAAAGTATCCTGATAAACACCGGATACACTATGACAAATATCACCCACATGACCGGCAAAGTGCTCGGCCCTGAAACTGGCATGCTCCAGTCGCGAGCGCACTACTTCGCGCAACTGCTCGTCGGCGGCAAAGCGGCGCTCTAAATGCAGCATGTTAAAGAAGTAACGGACTACGTCGCGTTGTTCCATGTCACGCTGATTGGCAAGCAATGCACAGAGATTTTGTAGCCCTAGACGAACTCCCGGGAGTCCTTTGAATATGTCTTCGGCGTGCTCCAAATCGAAGACAAAGAGGCTGTTTACCGAGCTTTCCAGAAATTCCAGCGGATAACTGCCCGTCTTGGAGATCTGGTCGACCATGCGCGCTGCCTGTGCAACACCTGCCAGAGCTATGGTTTGCTCTCGTAGGCTGCTCATGCGGCTAGCGCCAAAGCAGCTGCGGTGTCAGTTATTACGCCGCCACCCAAACAAACGTTATCCTGATAAAGAACCACAGACTGTCCTGGTGTGATAGCTCGTTGAGGCTGATTAAAGGCAACTCGATAGCGACCGCCGTCTTGACTAACCACGCAGTCCTGGTCCGGCTGACGATACCTGACTTTGGCTCTGCATTGCAGCGGAAGCGTTGGTGTCTGTCCGTTTATCCAGAACAGGTCGTCAGCCCATAGCTCATTTGAGAATAGCGCCGGATGATCATTACCCTGAACGACCAGCAATACGTTGTTGGCCAGGTCTTTGCCTGCGACATACCAGGGGGCGTCGTCATGCGAAGCGAGCCCGCCGATGCCCAAGCCCTGGCGTTGGCCAATAGTGTGATACATCAAACCGCTATGCTCTCCAATGGTATCTCCGTCCAGGGTCTTGATGATGCCTGGCTGTGCCGGCAGGTAGCGCTGCAAAAAGTCCTTGAAGCGACGTTCGCCAATAAAGCAAATACCGGTGGAGTCTTTCTTGTCGTGTGTCCGCAGGTCGGCGGCCGCAGCACGGGCGCGGACTTCGGGCTTTGAAATTTCTCCCAAGGGGAACAGTGTTTTGGCCAGTTCTGCGTGTCCTACTGCATGCAGGAAATAGCTTTGGTCCTTGTTGGTATCAAGGCCTTTTAGCAGTGCAGGGCGATCGTCAAGAAGCCCACGCCGGGCGTAGTGCCCCGTGGCTATGTGATCAGCTCCCAGTTCGAGCGCGTAGTCGAGAAAGGCTTTAAACTTGATCTCGCGGTTGCACAGGATGTCGGGATTAGGCGTGCGGCCGGCCTTATACTCGGCAAGAAAGTGCTCAAATACGTTGTCCCAATACTCCGCCGCAAAGTTTGCCGAGTGCAGGGTGATCTTAAGCTTCTCGGCAACTGCTTGAGCGTCAGCAAAGTCGGCCTTGGCGGTACAGTACTCGGTGCCATCGTCTTCGTCCCAGTTCTTCATGAACAGGCCTTCGACGTCGTATCCCTGTTCTAACAGCATAAGCGCTGCCACTGAGGAATCGACGCCTCCTGACATGCCTACGATGACTTTTTGTGGTGCTGCCATGAGTTCTCTATAGGTTCCGAGTCGCTGTTTACAAGGCGCTGCATTCTAGCAGACTGAAGCGGGCCTGCTGAGCAGCTCAAGACCTGCGCGAACGACGTTTTTCTGCGGGGCGAGGGGGCTTGTCAGGCAGATGGACGCTTTGTCGCCGATGCTGCCCCGGGAGCAAACCATCGAGCGCCCAGTCCCCGATGCGTGTGCGTACCAAACGCAGCACCGGGAAGCCTACTTCAGCGCACATCCGCCGAACCTGGCGGTTCTTCCCCTCGTTAATTGAGATTTCGATCCAGCTCGTTGCCTGCTGCTTGCGTTGACGAATGGGGGGATTGCGCTCCCACAGCGGCGGTTGGTCTATAGCTTTCACCTTTGCAGGCCGTGTCGGGCCATCTTTTAACAGCACACCGTTCTTTAGAGCTAGCTGGGCCTCCATGGTGATTTGGCCCTCCAACTGTACCCAGTAGGTTTTCCATAATTTGAAGCGAGGGTCCGAAATTCGCTGCTGTAAGCGCCCATCGTTACACAGCAGCAGGAGCCCTTCGGAGTCGTAATCAAGGCGGCCTGCAGGATAAAAGCCCGGTGTGCGAACAAACTTCGCCAGAGTGTCCCGCCCCGCGTCGTCCGTAAACTGGCTGAGGACCTGATAGGGTTTGTTGAGCAGAATTAGGTCAGCCATTAGCGGAATTTCAAGGAAAAAGCAGCCAAGGAGCACTCCGATCTGATAACATTAGTCGCGATTTTTGGGGGTATAGCCAGTTCGCAATACCGGCTTTGCATGGACCCGCAGTGCCTCCCGTTAATCGTAAGTGTGCCGTTGCCGGAGTGGTGTCTAATGATCAAGCTCCTGGGGCGTACATCGTTTATAAAACGGATCTTTGATGTCAGGACGGCCTTTACAAAATGGTGTGTTCTGAGATCTAAGCAATTTTAGTCAATTTAATAAAGGTCGAACTGAAGCTACGGACGCAATCAGCATAAGCCACGACACACTGTAACTTCTACATGTCGTCATGGAGTGCGTGAGCGCGAAAGTACAAGCGGAAGTCAAACCATGCCTGGAGCGAATCTATGGGTTATCAGCATATCAAGGTGCCAGAAAGCGGCGCACGCATTACCGTAAACGACGACAACAGCCTCAATGTACCGGACAACCCGATCATTCCGTACATTGAAGGAGATGGCATCGGCGTCGATATTAGCCCGGTGATGATAGATGTGGTTGATGCGGCCGTGGACAAAGCTTATGGCGGCAGCAAGAAAATCTCCTGGATGGAAATTTATACCGGTGAAAAGGCGGCCGAGCTTTACGAGGGCGACTGGTTTCCCGAAGAAACTCTGGATGCCATCAAGGAGTACTCCGTGGGTATCAAGGGTCCGTTAACAACCCCCGTTGGCGGCGGCTTCCGCTCGCTCAACGTAGCCTTGCGTCAGGAACTGGATCTTTATACCTGCTTACGCCCGGTGCGCTGGTTCGAAGGCGTGCCTTCGCCAGTGAAGAACCCTGGCGACTGCAATATGGTGATCTTTCGTGAGAATTCCGAAGATATTTACGCGGGTATCGAATACGAAGCCGGTACTGACGAGGCCAAGAAGGTCGTCGATTTCATAATCAACGAAATGGGCGCTACCAAGATTCGCTTCCCAACCAATGTGGGTATCGGTATCAAGCCAGTGTCTGAAGAAGGCACCAAGCGTCTGGTGCGCAAAGCTATCCAGTACGCCATCGATCAGGATTTGCCATCAGTGACTTTGGTTCACAAGGGCAACATCATGAAGTTTACCGAAGGTGCCTTCCGTGATTGGGGCTACGAGCTTGCCATGGAAGAGTTTGGCGGTGAGCTTCTCGATGGTGGTCCCTGGGTGTCACTGAAGAACCCTGTGAGCGGCAAAGAGATTATCGTTAAAGACGTGATCGCTGATGCCATGTTGCAGCAGATTCTGACCCGTCCCAAGGACTACTCCGTTGTGGCTACCCTGAACCTCAATGGTGATTACCTCTCAGACGCACTGGCGGCACAGGTCGGTGGTATTGGTATTGCGCCAGGTGCGAACCTGTCGGATAAGATTGCGCTGTTTGAGGCCACTCACGGCACTGCACCCAAGTACGCTGGTCAAGACAAAGTGAACCCCGGTTCATTAATCCTGTCGGCAGAGATGATGCTTCGCCACATGGGTTGGAATGAGGCTGCGGATCGTATTATCGATGGCATGAACGGCGCCATTCAAAATGGCACTGTGACCTATGACTTCGAGCGACTCATGGATGGAGCGACTCTCGTCAGCTGCTCCGGTTTCGGTCAAAAGATTATCGAATCCATGTAACGCAGTTACTTCTTCCCCTTGGGGGATTTGACGCGATTAGGCGTCCATAAATAAGCCCGCCTGAGAGATCAGGTGGGTTTTTTTTTGCAGCACTCCCTCGCAGCTGCGCCCTGTGCGAGTTCAGCGCAGGACTTGATATATCGATGGGTCTCGCGCTCGCTTTCAAAAGCCTTATAATCGAAACAATGCAATTCAATAGCCATTTTAAATTATCCGACCTGGCAGTCCTGACAATGCTCCGGGCTCCAGTGCCAGATCCACGCATCCTTGAACCAAAGGCTCAAAAAGGCCCGGAGCAAGCATCGCGTGGCGGCGCATGGCGCTTGTCGTCTGAAGACGAGGAGCACGGTAGAGACGACGATGGCGGTCTCGCCCTACAGGAAGCCAAGCCAAAGCTTAAGCGTCCCCCCTTGTTTAAAGTGGTGCTGCTTAACGATGACTACACGCCCATGGAGTTTGTCGTCGAGGTTCTGGAAGTTTTTTTCAAAATGAATCGTGAGCAGGCGACTCAGGTCATGCTGGCGGTGCATACTCAGGGCAAGGGCGTGTGTGGGATCTACACAAAAGATATCGCAGAGACCAAATCTGCCCAGGTCAATCAATTTGCCCGAGACCACCAGCATCCGTTGCTGTGTGAGATCGAGGCATCCGAGGACTAGCTCATCGAAGGAGACAGTGCATGCTGAGCAAGGAACTAGAGCAAACGCTAAACGACGCTTTTCGCGCGGCGCGCTCCCGGCGACACGAGTTCATGACTGTGGAGCACCTGTTACTCGCACTGCTGGATAATAACGATGCGATCCGCGTGCTCAAGGCCTGCGGGGCGCAGCTAAGCGGCTTGCGAGGTGATCTGGTTGAGTTTATCGACTCGACCACGCCCCTGATCCCGGAAGAGGAGCAGGAGAGAGAGACGCAGCCAACACTGGGTTTTCAGCGCGTTCTTCAACGAGCGGTTTTTCACGTTCAGAGCTCCGGGCGCAGCGAAGTTACCGGCGCTAATGTACTGGTGGCGATTTTTTCCGAGCAGGAATCCCAGGCAGTTTACTTTTTAAAAACCCAAAGTGTGTCGCGACTAGATGTGGTGAACTACATCACTCACGGCATCTCCAAGGTTGAAGACGGCGAAGAGCCTAGCGCCGGTGAGCCAGAAGCCGAACGCAGTGAAGGTGCTGCTGAAGAGGGGGAGAGCAATCCCCTGGATAGCTTCGCGACAAACCTAAACGAAGAAGCTCGACAGGGTCGTATCGATCCCCTTATTGGCCGCTCGGCAGAAGTGGAACGGGTTATTCAGGTTTTGGCGCGTCGTCGAAAAAATAATCCCTTGCTGGTGGGTGAGTCCGGTGTAGGTAAGACAGCCATCGCCGAGGGCCTGGCCAAGCTAATCGAGGATGGCGAAGTGCCCGAGATGCTCAAGGGCGCAGAAGTGTACTCTTTGGATTTGGGCTCATTGCTAGCCGGGACAAAGTACCGGGGCGATTTTGAGAAACGCTTTAAGGGCCTGCTGGCTGAGCTGAAGCGTCGCGAAGGCGCGGTGCTGTTCATCGATGAAATTCACACCATCATAGGTGCGGGGGCCGCCAGTGGCGGTGTAATGGATGCGAGTAATCTACTCAAGCCGCTGCTCACTTCCGGACGCCTGCGCTGTATTGGTAGTACTACTTTTCAGGAGTATCGCGGCATTTTTGATAAGGATAAGGCGCTCAGTCGTCGGTTCCAGAAAATTGACGTCATGGAGCCGAGTCCTGATGACGCCTACAAGATCCTCAAAGGTCTCAAGTCGCGTTTCGAGGAGCATCACGGCCTGCGCTATACCGATCAGGCTCTGCGTGTAGCGACTGATTTGTCTGCCCGTTACATTACGGATCGCTTCTTACCGGACAAAGCCATTGATGTTATTGACGAGGCGGGCGCCTATCAGCAGCTACAGTCACCTTCCAAGCGCAAAAAAGTGATCGGAAAGCATGACGTGGAGGCGGTAGTCGCAAAAATTGCCCGCATTCCGCCAAAGTCGGTTAATCGCAATGACAAAGACGTTCTGTTGAAACTTGAGAGCAATCTTAAGATGGTTGTTTTTGGTCAGGACGATGCCGTGAGCAGTCTCGCTACATCCATCAAGATGGCGAGGGCGGGTTTACGCGGTGGAGACAAGCCCATTGGTTCCTTCTTGCTGGCCGGTCCCACCGGGGTCGGAAAAACCGAAGTCACCCGCCAGCTGGCCAAAATCTTGGGCTTGGAGCTCATTCGTTTTGATATGTCCGAGTACATGGAGCGTCATACAGTGTCTCGGCTCATCGGTGCGCCTCCGGGTTATGTAGGCTTTGATCAGGGCGGCCTGTTGACTGACGCTGCTACAAAGCACCCGCATGCGGTGGTTCTGCTGGACGAAATTGAAAAGGCGCACCCGGAAGTTTTCAACCTGCTGCTGCAGGTGATGGATCATGGCACGCTCACCGATAATAACGGCCGCAAGGCAGACTTTCGAAACATCATCTTAGTGATGACGACTAATGCCGGTGCCGAAACTATCAGCCGACGATCCATCGGCTTTACCGCGCAGGATCATAGTACCGATGGTATGGAAGCGATCAGTCGTATGTTTACGCCAGAGTTTCGTAATCGTCTGGATAGCATCGTGCAGTTCCAGCCCCTGGGTGAGGATGTCATTCTTACCGTTGTAGATAAGTTTCTTGCGGAGCTTCAGGGGCAGCTTGATGAAAAGCGTATCACCCTGGATGTCGACGAAGATGCACGTTTGTGGCTGGTAGAGAAAGGCTACGATCAACATATGGGCGCGCGCCCCATGGATCGTGTCATCCAGGATCACATTAAAAAGCCGCTTGCAGAAATGGTCTTGTTCGGCGCTCTGGCGAACACCGGAGGCACTGCTCTGGTTCGGCTTAATGCCGCAGGAGATGGTCTGGAAGTCACTGTGCCGGAGTCTGAGGACTCGCCGGAAGACGAACTGGCGATGTCCTAGAACGCGGCGGGGAGGTTGGAGTCAGCTGCAGGCTTAATGAGCTGCAGCTTGAAATTATCTCCGCTGCAGCGATGTCCATGTGCCGCAGCTTTAATCTGCGTGTCGCTTAGCGCTCGCGATAGGTGATACGGCCTTTAGTCAGGTCGTAAGGAGTGAGCTCCACACGAACCTTGTCACCGGTCAGAATGCGAATGTAGTTCTTGCGCATCTTCCCTGATATATGGGCTGTTACCACGTGATCGTTCTCGAGTTTCACTCGGAACGTGGTGTTGGGCAAGGTGTCTACCACTTCGCCTTCCATTTCGATTTGGTCTTCTTTGGCCATTCACTTAGTACTACTGTAAAAAATCAGCGCGCATTCTGCCCGAAAAGCCCCCCAAGAGCCACCGTAAAAGGGTGTGAAAACTGAGCCTTAATTGCCTTTAACAATTCAATCTGTACGCCATCTTCTGAGTTCCTGGTGAAGAACTGCCCTAGAAGGTCTCGATCAAGCCCTCTGTTGAGCGCGTCCATTGATTGTTAATGAGCGTTTCCAGCGGCTGATAATCGGATTTGTAAGACATTTTGCTGCAGTTACGAATCCAGTATCCCAGATAAACAAAGGGAAGACCGAGCTCTTTACTTCGCTCTATCTGCCAAAGCACCGCATAGCGACCCAGGCTGCGCGAGTCTTCTGAGGGATCAAAGAAGGTATAGATCGCGGAGAGGCCATCCAGCATGAGATCGACCACAGCCACTGCCAGCAGACGGCCGTCCTTGCGAAATTCGCAGTACTCAGTGCAATCCCAGGGATTATTGAGAAAGGACTCAAATTGGTCCCTGTCAGGGGGATACATATCGCCATCAGCATGCCGCGCACGGATATAGCGGTCGTATAAAGCATAGCTTTCGTCACTGGAAACCGAGCTGCGCACCGTTACCTGTAAATCGGAATTTCGTTTTATGCAGCGCTTTTGCGTGCGGTTGGGCTGAAAATCATTCACCGGCACTCGCGCCGGGATGCAGGCGTTACAGTGGCTACAGTGAGGACGATAGATGTGGTTTCCACTGCGGCGAAATCCCAGCATTGACAGATTGCTATAGAGGGTTTGGTCGACGGCTTGCCGGGGATCAATAAAGAGCGTCGTAGCTTCTTCAGCCTCCAGATAGCTGCAGCGATGGGGATAGGTGGTATACACCTTCAGATCGCGTAGGGATGAAGTCATATCTGCGCTCTACCGCTTGAGAATGCGCTATGCCTCAAATCAGCTCACCGCAGTTCGCCGGAGGTGTCCATGTGTCTTGCTCTGGAGTCATAGCAATAGTTTGCTGAAGTCGATTCTCAAAGTCCACTCGCGAGATGTTCCTTGCCCCAAGACTGTTCAGGTGTTCGCTCTCTATCTGGCAGTCGATAAACACAGCGCCACGCCTTTTTAGCAGCCAGACCAAAGTAACCAGTGCGACCTTGGATGCGTTGTCGGTCAGCGAAAACATGCTCTCTCCAAAAAACACGCCGCCTATGCATACCCCGTAGAGTCCGCCCACCAGAGCGTCGTCTTGCCATGCCTCTATGGAATGTGCCAAGCCTTGCGCATTCAACGCGCTATAGGCATCTATCATGGCTGGATCGATCCAGGTTCCCAGCTGAGCATCTCTGGGAGCCGCACAAGCCTGCATTACGTCTCTAAAGCCGTGATCGACTCTGAGCGTGAATTTCCCCCTACGCAGGGTTTTGCGCAGGGAGCGGGAGATGTGCAACTCGTCCACAAACAGGACAGAGCGGGGATCGGGCGCCCACCAAAGGAGAGGCTGGGGAGCCTCATACCATGGAAAAATCCCTCGCCGATAAGCAGCGAGGAGCGTATGAGAATCCAGGCTTCCGCCGGCGGCCAGCAGGCCGTTGGGGTAGCTCAGGGCTTCGCTGCTGGGCGGAAAGGCCTCACCGGGTTCTAGATAGTTAAGAAGGGGCATTGCCCACTCAGGCTGTAGAAGAGGCCACTTCGTCGAGATACTTTTCAGCATCCAGCGCCGCCATGCAACCGAATCCGGCAGAAGTGACCGCTTGACGGTAAATGTGGTCGCCCACATCGCCCGCTGCAAACACGCCGGGCGCGCTGGTGGCCGTGGCGTTGCCTTCGATACCGCTGTGAACTTTGATGTAGCCACCGTTCATGTCCAGCTGGCCTTCGAAGATATCGGTATTCGGTTTATGGCCAATGGCAATAAATACTCCGGCAAGCTCGACGTCTTCGCTGGTGCTACCGTCGGTGGGAGCAATACGCATGCCGGTCACGCCACTATCGTCGCCCAGTACCTCTTCGAGAGTGTGATTCCAGCGAAACTCAACTTTGCCTTCTGCTTCTCGGGCAAACAGACGGTCCTGAAGGACTTTTTCTGCGCGCAGGCTATCTCGGCGATGCACAAGAATGACCTTGTCTGCCAGATTGGACAGGTACAGTGCTTCTTCTACGGCGGTATTCCCGCCGCCAACGACGGCTACGCGCTTGTTACGATAAAAGAAACCGTCGCAGGTGGCGCAGGCGCTAACGCCTTTGCCCAAAAATTTCTCTTCGCTGGGTAGACCCAGATACTGCGCCGAAGCGCCTGTGGCGATGATCAGCGCGTCACAGCTGTACTGGCCAGAACCTTTGAGGCGAATGGGGCGCGCGGCAAGGTCGACGGAGTCGATATGATCAAAGACAACAGAGGTGCCAAAGCGCTCTACATGGCTCAACATGTCCTGCATGAGACCGGGTCCCTGGAGATCATGGGCGCCGCCGGGCCAGTTTTCGACCTCGGTGGTTGTCGTTAACTGGCCACCTTGCTGCATGCCGGTAATAACGACCGGTTCCAGATTTGCGCGCGCAGCATAGACCGCAGCGGTGTAACCTGCAGGCCCGGAACCCAGTATGATCAGTTTATGGTGTTGAACGTCAGACATTATGTTGTGGTCTCAAATAAAAGGCGCCCATGGTAATTGATGCCCGCGCTGCGATCAAAGATCAAATTAATATCAGGAAATTACTTTAAGCTATTGAATAAATTAGAAAACATCGTGAAACTAGCCCCTCGTGACAGAGGTTATTAAGATGGCCCGGCAACAGACAGAGGCTCAGGATTCCGCGTCCCCGCGTTTGCGCGAGGGACTGCTTATCGCGGTGGCGGCGATTTGCGCCTATCTGTTGGTGAGTCTGGTGAGCTACTCTCAGGCAGATCCGGGTTGGTCTGGTACGGGTTCTGGAGGGCAGGTGAGCAACCTTGGTGGCCCTACCGGCGCCTGGTTAGCTGATGTGTGTTTCTCGTTAGTGGGTTACCTGGCTTACCTGTTTCCCTTGATGCTGGCCTACCGCGCCGCATTGCTGTTTGCCGAGCGTCAACGGCCTCGGGCTTTTTCTGGAACGGTGCTAAGCGTTCGTGCCTTGGGCCTGGTGCTTGTGATGGCCTCCGGTACGGGCCTGGCAGCGCTGAATGTCGGAGCGGTGGGACCGCTTCCTCAGGGCGCTGGGGGAATCATCGGTTTAGCCCTGGGTTCTGCGATGGATACCGCCTTTAATGCGTTTGGGGCGCGCCTGATTCTAGTGGCCGTGTTTCTGTTTGGTATGACCATTTTCACCGACCTGAGCTGGCTGCGTTTGATGGACCGTTTGGGCGCCATCGCTATTACCGGCCTGGGTGATGCCCGGGGCCGCCTGGTGCTTTTCAGAGACGAAATACGTGACCGCAAGGCCAGAGAAAAGCAGCTCGCTGCCCGGCGCCAGGTCATTGACCAGCATGTCGAGAAAGAGAAGAAGCGTACACCCCCCAAGATTAAGCCGCTCAAACCCCCTCCGGAGAAGTCTGAGCGCGTGGAACGCGAAAAGCAGGTCCCGCTCTTTGACGCGCCGATAACCGGCGAAGTGCCTCCGCTGGAACTGCTTGACCCCGCTGAAGCAGACTCCGGCGAAGGCTATTCCCCGGAGGCTCTGGCACAACTGTCGAAGCTGCTGGAACTCAAACTTGCGGATTTTGGCATCACCGCTGAAGTGACCGCAGTGTATCCCGGGCCTGTGATTACACGTTTTGAAATCCAGCCTGCCGCGGGCGTAAAAGTGTCGCGGATATCTAATTTAGCCAAGGACCTCGCGCGATCCCTTGCCGTGATTTCGGTGCGCGTTGTTGAAGTGATCCCGGGTAAGAGCGTGGTGGGTATTGAGATACCTAATGAGCATCGGGAAATTGTCAATTTCCGAGAAGTACTGTCTTCCAAGACCTTTGACCAATCAAAGTCTGCATTAACACTGGCATTGGGTCACGATATTTCCGGTCAACCTGTGGTTGCAGACCTGGCCCGAATGCCGCACTTGTTGGTAGCGGGTACTACAGGCTCAGGTAAGTCTGTGGGCGTAAACGCGATGTTGATTAGCCTGCTGTATAAATCGACACCTGCGGATGTACGTCTCATTCTCGTCGATCCCAAGATGCTTGAGCTGTCTGTGTACGACGGCATTCCGCATTTGCTGACGCCGGTAATTACCGACATGAAGGATGCCTCTAATGGCCTCCGTTGGTGCGTAGCAGAAATGGAGCGGCGCTATAAATTAATGGCCTCTCTGGGGGTGCGTAATTTGGCGGGCTATAACCGGAAAATTCAAGACGCGGCGAAGGCGGGCGCGCCGCTTGTAGACCCTCTTTGGGTGCCAGATCAGCTGTCGATGACACCAGTAGAAGAGCAGAGCGCTCCGGAGCTTGACGTGCTGCCAGCCATCGTCGTGGTTATTGACGAGTTTGCCGACATGATGATGATTGTGGGCAAGAAGGTTGAGCAGCTCATTGCACGTATTGCGCAAAAGGCTCGCGCAGCGGGTATTCACTTGATTCTGGCGACGCAGCGGCCATCAGTAGATGTGATCACCGGTTTGATCAAAGCCAATATTCCCACCCGTATTGCCTTTCAGGTGAGCTCTAAGGTCGACTCGCGAACCATCCTGGATCAAGGCGGAGCAGAGCAGTTACTGGGTCACGGAGACATGTTGTATATGCCACCGGGCAGCAGCCTTAGTACGCGGGTTCACGGCGCCTTTGTCTCTGACGATGAGGTGCATCGCGTGGTCGCGGACTGGAAGCGTCGTGGCGAACCGGCTTACATCGAAGGACTGCTTGACGAGGGGAGTAGCACGGCTGTGACCCCGGGGGAACTTCAGTCTGAAGCTTCTGAAGGCGATGAAGATGCGGATGCGCTTTACGACGAAGCAGTACATTTTGTTACTAAAAGCCGTCGCGCATCGATCTCCAGCGTGCAGCGTAAGCTACGTATTGGATATAACCGGGCAGCACGTTTGATCGAGTCCATGGAGGCTGCCGGTGTGGTCACCGAAATGGGCACTAACGGCCAGCGCGAAGTGATCGCGCCACCCCCCATAGAGGATTAACAGAGCGTGTTAAAAACTGGGTTCACTGCTGCTTGGGTCATGGTTCTGTTGTGGGGCACTGCAGCGCTGGCGCAAAACGAAACAGAAGAGGTGTGGATCTTGCTTGCAGCGCAGTCCCAGGCGAGCGGGGGATTTGTGCAGGAGTTGTTTGACGAGAGCGAAGAGCTTCTGGAGCGCTCCAGTGGTCGCTATGCGGTACTGCGTCCGGGTTTTTTCCGCTGGGAAATTGAAGATCCGGATCAACAAATGATAGTCGTGTCCGGCACGCAGCTCTGGCACTACGATATTGACCTGGCAGCGGCTACGCGGCGCGACACCTCGCAAAGCAATGAGTTTACGCCACTGGAACTGTTGGCAGGCGATAGCGACGAGCTGCGTGGTCGTTTTGAGGCTCAGCGGCTGGGGCCGGCGCGGGTGCGACTGATTCCTACTTTTCCGCAGGCAGGCTTTGCATCGGTGGATATCGCCTGGGAGGGTGACGCTGTGATCGCCATGGATGTTCAGGACCGCAGTGGACAAATGATCAAGTTGGATTTATCGCCGGATCCGAATCCTGCCCAACTTACCGCAAAAGACTTTGAGTTCGTGGCGCCCGCGGGCGTGGACGTCTATGAGCCTAGCGACTATTAGAACGCCTCTGTGAACGACGACCTTTTTGCCAGCCCGGCCGGTGCACAGCCTCTGGCTTCAGCACTTAGGCCCGCAAGGGCCAGCGATGTTATTGGTCAGACGCACCTTCTGGCAGACGGTAAGCCCCTGTCGCGCTGTCTTCAGGGGGAGCCTCTGCACTCCATGATTCTCTGGGGTCCTCCCGGCGTGGGTAAAACGACACTGGCCCAGCTGCTGTGTGATGCCAGTGACAGTCGTATGCTCAAGCTCTCAGCAGTGATGGATGGCGTGAAGGCCATACGAGAAGCGGTTGCCATGGGCGAGGCAGAACGCGCCAGCGGCCGACAGTGTGTCTTGTTTGTTGATGAAGTACATCGGTTTAATAAGTCGCAGCAGGATGCGTTTTTACCCTTTGTTGAGAATGGCACCCTGACCCTCATCGGGGCCACCACCGAAAATCCCGCTTTTGAATTGAACTCCGCGCTTTTGTCCCGGGCCCGCGTCTATCGCTTAAAGTCTCTGAGCGTGGATGAGCTGGTGATGATTTTGCGCCGCGGCGAGATAGAGGTTGGATTGACCTTGAGCGAGCCCCAGCGTGAGAGACTGGCGCTGGCCGCCGACGGCGATGCCCGGCGGGTACTGAATCTTCTTGAGCTTGCTGCGAGTCTCAAGGCTGACAGCGGGCGTTTGGATGACGCCGGATTCGAAGAGGTCTTGCAAGGTTCACCGCGACGCTTTGACAAGAATGGCGACAATTTCTATGACCAGATATCTGCCTTGCACAAAGCTGTGCGGGGAAGCTCTCCGGACGCCGCGCTGTATTGGTATTGCCGGATGCTCGATGGCGGCTGTGATCCACTCTATTTGGCGCGCCGTGTGATTCGTATGGCGAGCGAGGACATTGGTAACGCAGACCCCAGAGCCTTGAGCTTATCTTTGGATGCCTGGCAGACCTTAGAGCGCCTGGGGAGTCCTGAGGGGGAGCTGGCGCTCGCCCAGGCTATTACCTATATAGCCTCGGTACCCAAGAGTAATGCGGTGTACGTTGCGTTTAAGGCCGCTCAGCGTGCGGTTGCCGAAGGCGGTTCAGATGAAGTACCTGTTCACCTGCGTAACGCGCCCACTGCTTTGGCAAAGTCTGAGGGGCATGGGGCTGAATATCGCTACGCCCACGATGAGCCTGATGCCTTCGCTGCGGGAGAGAGCTATTTTCCAGAATCTCTGGATGGATCGCACTTCTATGAGCCTACTGATCGCGGTCTGGAGGGGCGCATTCGGGCGAGGTTGGATGACCTGAGGGAGCGAGACCGACGCTCAGAGCGGCGACGCTACCGCTAATGTACCGGCGCTGCTGCGGCCAGCGCTTAACGCAAACCCCTAAAGGCTTTACAATCCGCGCTTTTTAGCGAGCTACGATAATGCAGCATTTGGTTTTTATCGCAGTCGGTGGCGCCTGCGGGGCCTTGGCTCGCTACGGGCTGTCTTCGCACGCCCACAACTTATGGGGCAGTGCCTGGCCACTGGGCACCTTGGTGATCAATGCCAGCGGCTCATTGCTAATAGGAATTGTCTTCGTGATGCTTGAACGCGCTGCTTTGCACCCGGATTGGCGTAGCGTGTTAATGGTGGGGTTTCTTGGTGCATTTACTACCTTCTCTACCTTCTCGCTGGAGACGGTAGAGTTGTGGTTGCAGGGCCAGCCAGGTATGGCGGCCGTTTATGCATTAGCCAGCGTATTTTGCTGTGTCGCGGCGGCAGCTCTTGGGATTTATTTCACTCGAAGCCTCCTTGGTTGAGCTTCAAACAATAGGAATTAGGCAGGACAATGCTCGATATTAAAGAAGTCAGGAAACAGCCCGAAGCCGTCGTTGAAGCGCTTGGCAAGCGTGGCTTTGTTTTTGATGTCGCTGTCTTTGAAGCACTTGATGCGCGACGTAAAAGCGCAGACGTGACCAGCCAGCAACTACAGGCTGAACGCAAAAGCGCTAGCAAGAAAATTGGCCAGTTGGTGGGCGGGGGCATGAGTGTTGACGAGGCCAAGGCCTCGGTGGACGAAACACTCAAAGAAATTGCCGCGCGTCTGGATCAAGCCGAAGAAGAAGCCCGGCTGGTGCAGGCCGAATTAGACACGCTCATGGAGGGTGTTCCCAACATGCCTGTCGCCGAAGTGCCCGCCGGAGCCAGCGAAGATGACAACGTTGCCGTGGCGCATTGGGGCGAGGTTCCCAGCTTCGACTTTGAGGTCAGTGACCATGTGGATCTTGGCGAGAGATTGGGTGGTCTCGATAGTGAACTGGGAGGCAAGATTACCGGCTCCAGATTCACGGTTATCAGCGGTCCTCTGGCGCATCTTCATCGAGCGCTCATACAGTTCATGCTCGATCTTCATACCCGCGAGCATGGCTGCACAGAACTGAATGTACCCTACATCGTCAACAGCGATTCCTTGCGCGGAACCGGCAACCTTCCCAAGTTTGCCGAGGATCTTTTTCGGCTGGAGGGAGATCACGGCTACTATCTGATTCCCACCGCAGAGGTGCCCGTTACCAACATCGCCCGGGATCGAATTTTTGACGATGCCGAGTTAGGGGAAGAGGGCGTACGTTTTGCGTGTCATAGCCCCTGTTTCCGCAGTGAGGCCGGCAGTTATGGCCGCGACACCCGAGGGATGATTCGGCAGCATCAATTTGAGAAAGTCGAATTGGTCTACCTGGTAAGACCCGATCAATCCAACGCCGCCCTTGAGCAACTCACCTCGCAAGCCGAAGAAGTACTGCGTCGATTAGAACTTCCCTACCGCAAGATGCTTTTGTGTGGCGGTGATATGGGCTTTTCGGCGCGCAAAACCTACGACCTTGAGGTCTGGCTACCGGGGCAGGGCAAGTACCGAGAAATATCTTCCTGCAGCAGCTTTGGCGATTACCAGGCGCGACGTATGCAGGCGCGCTGGCGCAATCCAGCGACCGGCAAGCCGGAATTACTTCACACCCTTAACGGTTCTGCGCTCGCTGTGGGCCGCACGATGGTTGCGGTCATGGAGAACTATCAGCAGGCCGATGGCAGTATCGCTATCCCCTGGGCGCTGCAGGCTTACATGGGCGGGCAAACTGAGATTCCCTGCGCCTAGGGCGCGACCCCATGGATTTTTTGCCTATCAATCTGCGCTTGCGTGATCAGCCCGTGGTGTTGATTGGCGCCGGCGTTGTGGCGGCACGAAAAGCGAGGTTCCTCTTGGGCGCCGGTGCGCAGCTAACAGTCGTTGCACCGGAGCAGGACTCCCAGTTCCGCGCTCTGGCCGAGACCCATGAACTAGTCTGGCATGCTCGCGAATATGCGCCGGGCGATCTGGGTGGTGCCATTATGGTGATCGCAGCCACACCGGATCGAGAGGTTAACGCAGCGGTGTACGCAGAAGCAAAGTCGCGGGGCATTCCCGTCAACGTCGTGGACTCTCCCAATCTTTGCAGTTTTATTTTTCCCGCTATTGTGGACCGCTCGCCGCTTACCGTGGCTATCAGTAGCAGTGGCGCAAGCCCGGTCCTTGCCCGTTCAGTGCGCAGTCGAATAGAGGCCATGTTGCCCGCGGCCACAGCGGATATCGCCCGATTTGCCAGGCTGCACCGCGATAGAATTCGCGCAGCGGGTGATACTGAGGACGAGCGGCGGCATATTTGGGAACAGGTGATTGATGGTCCCGTCGCGCAACTCATTCTGAGCAATCGATGGCAGGCGGCAGAACAGGCACTGGCAGAACTCCTGGAGAGCCACAGGACATCGCCCGTCGGAGAGGTCTATCTTATTGGCGCGGGGCCGGGTGATCCGGAATTAATGACCTTTAAGGCTCTGCGGCTCTTGCAGCGTGCCGATATTGTTTTGCACGACCGTCTGGTGAACCCGGATATCGTCGCCATGGCACGGCGGGATGCCGATAAGCTGTATGTCGGCAAGCAGCGGTCGGACCACAGCGTTCCTCAAGATCGTATCAATGAACTGTTGGTGGAATTGGCCCAGCAGGGGAACCGGGTGGCGCGGCTAAAAGGCGGTGATCCTTTTGTGTTTGGTCGCGGTGGCGAAGAAATCGAACTGCTGGCTCAGGAAAAAATTCCATTTCAGGTGGTGCCGGGAATCACCGCCGGTAATGCCGCAGCCTGTTACGCTGGCATCCCTTTGACGCACCGCGACTATGCGCAGTCCGTTCGCTTTGTCACCGGGCATACCAAGGACGGAAAACTACAGCATCGCTGGGAAGAGTTTCTCAGCGAGACCGAAACATTGGTGTTTTATATGGGGCTCGTAGGCCTGCCTATCATCTGCAGGGAACTCATTGCGCATGGACGGCCCGGAGATACTGCGGTTGCTCTGATAGAGCGCGCCACCTTGCCTAGTCAGCGTCTCCTGACAGGAACACTCGGGACTATCGAGTCTCTGGTAGAAAGCGCCAGCCCCCAGGCACCCACCTTGATTATTGTCGGGAAGGTCGTAGATCTTGCAGACCGATTACGCTGGTACGGCAGTGGCTGAAGCAGACGCTCTTACAGATCCAGGCTTCAAGGCGAGCCTATGGCGCTGGCGATGGATTTTGGGCTATCTGTTCATTGCCTGGGGCCTGGCGGCGCAGATCCCAAGCTATCTTCCGATGGCGCCGGCGGAATCTTTAGGGGGACAGCCAATTGCCTGGGCGCTATCGCCAGGCATCAGCGCCAATCTCGACGGCGATAAACTGTTCTGGGAGGCCCAGCGGCCCGGCGAGCACTGGGCATCGAGAGCCCTGGCCGTGCCAGATGCCGCGGAGTTTGTTCGCGTAAGCTTTTGTCTCGCCGGTGATGCACCGCCAGACACTGCAGCGGTTCTCTTGGCCTCCGTGCGCGAGGGCCGGCTGGACTTTAATCGGCAGTACCGCGTTAACAGTTTTTACAGTGGTTTGGCGGGTGAGTGCTTTGATGAGCCGATTCCCCGGCGCACCGGAGACGGTCCGGCCGTTCTGCAGATTCAGTTACTCAGTGCGCCTGCGGCTTTGTCCCTGAGTGCTTTGGAGGTCGGCGCACTGAGGGAGAATCCCGTCTGGCGCCTAAGCCGTATGGCCATGTTAGTGCTGGGAGTGGTGCTTCTTGCGCTGCTGTTTAAGGATTATCGTCACGCTCGTCCGAGACTGCTTGCGGGGGCTGGCTTGATTACCGTGCTGGGGATTCTCTTTGGTTGCTGTGTAAGTGTCAGTTTGAAGGCTGATATTTATGCGCTGCTGACCGGAGGGCGAAGTATCGATGCCAAGGTCAGTATGCAGGCGCTTTTGCAAACGCAGTTTCCCCTGGGCGGGTTCTCTATATTTACGTTTTTACACGCAGTGCTCTTTTGCGGCGCTACATTCTTCCTGGGCTTGGCGCGGCGCCATGCCTGGTGGGATATGGTAATGCTGGCGCCCATGACAGAAACCATGCAGCTCTTTGTGCCGGGGCGGGGCCCCGGTACGCGAGATATGCTGGTGGACTGGTGCGGTGTGGCTCTGGCGCTGCTGCTAGTTGTCCTGCTTCGCCGCAGTCAGCGCGTACGCACGTTCCTGAAGTACTAGGGCATCGACCAGAATATTGCCGGCTTCGGACAGAAGAACGTCCTCACTGGCAATTTCTTCGGCAGATACAATCACTTTCTCGGGCGTGGAATCCTCAGCCTCCGGCGTTTCTTCGTCGGCGCTATCATCGCTCGAGGCAACGGCACTTGAGCCGTTGGTGTTTTCTGCCTCAGTGTCCGCATCAACGTCTGCGTCTGCAACAGCGTCATCAGCCGCTTCATCGTCGGACTCATCCAGTTCATCCAGTGATGCCAATGGCTCTTCGCCGCGAGCCGCTCGGCGTCGATTCTCGATGGTCAGAGCGCGCTCCTCACGTTGCTTGCGCTCCTCTCGGCGCACTGTTTCATTCAAGGACACACTGGTGATGGCACGATTTTCTTCGGCCACCGCGAGTTGGTCCTGAAGGTATAGAAACTCGGGATTGCTGCTGCTGCGTGTTTCAAAAATCTCTGTGAGCTGCGGCACTAGTGAGTCGACATTACTGTAACGACGATGGCGAACGGGATTGATTTGATCCCAGTCCAAGGCATTATCGAGGGCTGACTCTCCGATCTCTTCGGGGTCGTAAAGTGAAGGGAAGCTGATGTCCGGCACTACGCCGCGATGTTGCGTGCTGTCGCCAGAAATTCGATAGAACTTGCTCTCGGTGATTTTTAACTGCCCCTCGGTGAGTGGCACCATGGTCTGCACTGTGCCCTTACCATAGGAGCGATCCCCAACAATCAGTCCGCGATCATAATCCTGTATGGCGCCGGCGAAGATTTCTGAGGCCGATGCGCTGAGGCGGTTGATCAATACCACCAGCGGGCCGTCATAGTAGGTGCTGCGCAGACGCTTGCCGTCTCTCCATACACGTCTGGAAGAGTGCCGGATCTGAACAGTGGGTCCGTATTCGATAAACAGGCCTGTCAGATCGTTTGCTTCCTGCAAGGAGCCGCCCCCGTTCCGTCGAAGGTCCACGATCATGCCTTCTACGTTTTCTTCTTCTAGTTCCGCTATGAGCTTCTTTACGTCTCGTGTGGTGCTTTTATAGTTTTCGTCGCCCCGGCGCATAGCTTCAAAATCTATGTAAAAGGTTGGAATATCGATGACACCGACGCGGATGGTCTCGCCGTTGCCTTTGGGGAGCTCAAGTATGCGCTTCTGGGCAGACTGTTCTTCAAGCTTCACTTTGTTACGCACGATTTTGATGGTCTTGCGCTCCGCATCGGTGCCGCCTTTGGCGGGGAGCACCTGGAGGCGGACCGTGGAACCTTTGGGTCCTCGTATGAGTTCAACGACTTCATCCAGGCGCCAGCCTATGACGTCTTCGAAGGGACCATCCTCGTCTTGTCCCACGGCAACGATACGGTCAGAGGGTTTGAGCTCGCCCTGTTTGTCCGCGGGGCCGGCGGGCACGATGCGGGCCACGCGTGTGTATTCGTCTTCCGGGGACAGGACTGCGCCGATACCCTCCAGAGAGAGGCGCATATTGATATTGAAGTTTTCGGAGCGTCGAGGCGAAAAGTAATTTGTATGGGGATCATACAACTCAGTCAGCGCGTTCGCGTAAATCTGGAAGGCATCCTGAGAATTGTACTGATTTACCCGGCTCAATTGGTTTGTGTAGCGTTTTACCAGTGTCTTGGCAATCTCTTCCTGGGGCTTGTCTGCAAGACGCAGGTTCAGTACCTGGTTTTTGATCTGCAGGCGCCAGCGCTCATCCAACTCCGCCTGATCCTGAGCCCAGGCAAGGGTATCGATATCCAGCTGGTAGCGCTCGTCGATAGTGAAATCCATTGCGTCAATCATCTGCGGCAGCGTTTCTACCAGGGCTTCCAGGCGAGTGCTCAGATGATCATGAAAACGATTAAAAATGGTGAATCCGGCATCGAGGCGTCCATTGGACAGCTCGTCGTCCATCTGGGTGCGAAAACGTTCAAAGCTGGCGATATCGGCCGCGGTAAAGAACATCTTGCTGCCATCCAGATTGTCTAGATAGTTATCCAGGTGTGCTGACGATAGCTCATCGTTGTACTTCAGCTTGGCGTAGTGACGTTGCTCGAGCTGCTCTACCAGTTCGGTGGCGGTTTCCTGCTGGGCTTTGCTGTACTCAATGAGTGCAGAGCTCGAAGGGGATAGTCCGAGACCCGTTGTCAGGGTAAGAACTGCCGCAGTATTCAGGATTGCTTTGCGCACGATAGCTTGCCTTATTGTTACCTGATTCGTTGGTGCTTCGAGTGTAGCGTGATGCTTTGTGAGGTCAAAGCGCTTGATCAGCACGATTTAAGACAACTTCGACGCTGTTTTGCTCGTCACTTCAATGCAAAGGTCGCGTGAATACTCACCGCATAGCTTAAATATCCCGCGGAATAGCTCTCGCCAGAAGACGCAGCTGCGGAGTCCGCAGCCATCATGGCGCGTTCTACGAGCATGGGGCGGGGGGTGGATTCACGCTGAGTGCTGGCGGACATCACCGGGCCCAACTCCTCGCCCAGGGAGCTTGCGATAACACTGGCCCTTTCTCTGGCATTTTCCGCTGCTGCCGCCAGAACTCCGCGGTAGACGCTCTCTTCATCCTGCAGTCCCAGATGTGGGGCTTGCATACGATTGATCCCGGTGTCGCTCAGGCTGGTGACGAGTTCGCCAAGGCTATCTAGCTCCAGCAGGCGCACTGAAATGTTCCTTGATACCCGGTATCCCGTGAGCTGTTGGGTACGCTCGTCCTTCAACCAGCGATACTGGGGTGCTATGGACAGTCCGGTGGTATCGATATCCGCATCCGCCAGGCCAGCCTCTCGCAAAACTTTCAGGGCTTTTGCAGTGATGGCGTCGGCTTCGCGCCGCGCGACTGCTGCGTTCTGATCCTCGGTAACAACATCCAACTGCAGCATGGCCATATCCGGAGCTACACGAATTTCTGACTTACCCATCACTTCAATGCGGCGCTGGTAGTCATCCGCAAAGCCGGTCAGTGGTGTCGCAAGCGCCAGAAACAACACAGCGGTAAAGGCAGTGATAAAAAAAGATCGAGCTGTTTGCATAAGAGGATTTTCCTGTATTCGGTTCTTTCATGAGACCCCATGGAGGGATAGGGGTTCCATGGTCTGTCTGGCATTTTATCTATAGCGGTAGTGGGGCTGGTAGCGCTCAGGCACTACCCACATAATGCACAATTGGGCCGGGGAGGATAAATGTGACAACGCTTTTGATGCGACACGCTGACGTCTTGGTGTGCATGGATGACGCACAGCGAGAAATTGCTGACGGAGGCCTGTTTGCACGAGACGGTGTCATTGAGGCCGTGGGCCCTAGTGATTCGCTACCGGACACCGCGGACCGGGTTATTGACCTCAAGGGACACGTACTGATGCCCGGCATGGTCAATACGCACCATCATCTCTATCAGAACCTGACTCGTTTGATGCCGCACGCCCAAAATGCGCCCTTGTTTGGCTGGTTGCAGGCCTTGTACCCGGTATGGGAGCGCCTGACACCGGAGGCATTTAGGGTGTCGGCAATTATCGGGCTTTCGGAGTTACTGCTCTCTGGATGTACCACCAGCTCTGATCATCAATACATATTTCCTAATGGCAGTCGATTAGACGACAGCATAGCGGCGGCGGGGGAGACCGGTATCCGCTTTCACGCCCTGCGCGGCAGCATGAGCCTTGGCCAATCGGCTGGTGGTCTTCCACCGGACAGCCTGGTGGAGAGCGAAGACCGTATCCTTGCTGACAGCGAGCGATTGATCAATGCTCATCATGATGCCTGCGCCAGCTCACGGGTTCAGGTGGCCTTAGCGCCGTGTTCGCCATTCTCTGTGAGTCGTGAACTGATGCGTGAGTCGGCGGATATGGCACGTACCCATGGCGTTCGTCTGCACACGCATCTAGCCGAAAATGTTGAAGACGTCGCCTATAGTCGGGAGCGGTTTAACATGACGCCCGGGGAATATGCCGAAGACCTTGGTTGGCTGGGTCACGATGTCTGGCATGCGCATTGTGTCCAGCTTGATGACCAAGACATACAGCGTTTCGCCAGTACCGGCACCAGCGTAGCCCACTGCCCCTGCTCTAATATGCGCTTGGCTTCGGGAATCGCCCCGGTAATGCCCATGCTTCGCGCCGGTGTCAATGTGGGTATTGGTGTAGATGGCTCCTCGTCTAACGATAGTGGTCATTTTCTTTCCGAAGCGCGGCAGGCGATGCTGCTACAACGCCTCAAAGAGGGCGCAGACGGCTGTGCAGTTCGTGACATGCTCAACGTCGCTACGCGAGGTGGCGCTCGCGCGTTGGGGCGTGAGGGCGAAATTGGTCAGCTGAGTATCGGATACCAGGCTGACTGCGCAGCTTTCGCCGTAAACGACCTCTGGCATGCCGGGGCTGTTCATGACCCCGTAGCGAGTCTGTTGCTGTGCTACAGCTCAGTGGCGGCCTACACGGTGGTCGGCGGCGATGTGCTTGTTGATCAAGGGGTGCTCGGTGGTATCGACCTGATGCCTCTACTGGAGGTGCATAGGGGGATGGCTGAGCGCCTGGCGAACGGCCAACGCGCCTCGTGAAAAGCTACCCTTCGGGCAATTAGGTAGCTGGGCTTCCCGCGCTAATCCACTGCGCCACGATGGCGCGCTCTTCATCCGTCATATTGGTTTTGTTCATGAACGGCATGTCATGGCTATCGATGCTTCGTGCCTTTATACGTGGCGCCCATTGCTGCATCTGCTCCACGCTATCGAGCATGACTCCCCCGGGAGGCGTGGTGAATACCTCGTCTGTAGGCATGGCAGCGTGACAGCTGCTACAGCGCTCTCCAATGATGCTCTGAGCCCGCATGGCCAGTTTGTCAGCGGCTAAAGCGCTGCCCGTGGTGACAGCAGGCTTCGGCGCTATCCACACCGCCAGTATGACCGTCGCAGCGATAGCAGCACCGAGTATTGCAGGGCGATGGATATGCACGTGCCTGAGTACAAAGTACTGCCTGGATACCGCAGTAATCACCACTATCGCCAAGAGAACTGCCCAGTTAAAGGCGTGCCCGTAAGTCATGGGGTAGTGGTTGCTGATCATGATAAACAGCAGCGGCAGAGTGAGATATGTGTTGTGTGTCGAGCGTAGTTTTGCCCGGGCTCCCCAGTCCGGGTTGGGTGTTTCTCCTGACTCCAGGGCGCCTACCAGTTTGCGTTGACCCGGCATGATGACCTGAAAGACATTGCCCACCATAATGGTGCCGATAATCGCACCAAAGTGAATATATGCCCCCCGACCACTGAAGAACTGGGACAGGCCCCAGGCAAGTGCGCCGCCCAGGGTGAGCAGCACTGCAGCAAGAAGCCAGCCGTTCTTTGCTAACGGGCTGATGCATAGCACGGTGTAGGCTATCCAGCTTCCCAGAAGAAAGCCCAGCCCCAGACCGATGGCCTGCAATTGATTCAGATCTGCAACGCGACGATCAATGAGATAGGACTCTGCACCCAGATAATAAATAACCGCTAACAGGACCATGCCCGTGAGCCAGGTGCTGTAGGCCTCCCATTTGAACCAATGAAGGTGCTCGGGCATTTTTTCGGGGGCGCCCTGGTACTTGGCAACTTCGTAGATGCCGCCGCCGTGCACCGCCCATAGATCACCCTTAATGCCTTTGTCTTTCTTCCACTGGGGCGGCTCTTCCAGACTGTTGTCCAGCCACATGAAGTAAAACGATGCGCCTATCCAGGCTATTCCGGTAATTACGTGCAGCCAGCGAACAATGAGGCTAATCCAGTCGACAATGTAGATTTCCATGGCTACTTCGTTCCTGTCGCAGCGCTCTGACTGCCATCGCTTTGATCGTGTGTGTGGGCCGGCTGTGGTTCTGAAAGTGCCGAGTCATCTCGGCGATGTTTGCATTCGCCCATTATCCAGCTCTCCCGTATGCAACGATCGTCGCCAAGCGTTGATAGTACAAAGAGTGTTTCGAAGAGGTCCTCACAGTGCTGCATTCGTTGCTCGAGAAGCGGGGTGGCAGCCAGATCGAGGACCAGAAAGTCCGCTTCTTTGCCAGGAATGAAGTTTCCAATTTTGGACTCAAGATCGAGGGTTCGAGCGCCGCCCAGAGTCGCTAGATAAAAGCTCTTAAAGGGAGTCAGCGAATGTCCCTGCAGTTGCTGGACTTTGTAGGCTGCATCCATAGTCTCTAGAAGCGAAAAGCTCGTTCCCGCACCAATGTCCGTGCCGAGACCTACATTAACACCGCAGCTCTCTGCTTTTGCCAGGGGGAATAAGCCGGAGCCCAGGAATAAGTTTGAGGTAGGACAAAAAGCGATGTTCGACTGTGTCTCTGCCATTCGCTGCCACTCAACTTCGCTCAAGTGGACGCAGTGCGCAAACACGCTGCGCCGACCCAGTAACCCCGCATCGTCATAGCTGTGCAGATAGTGATCCAAGTGCGGGAACAGCTCTTCTACCCAAGCTACTTCGTTGAGGTTCTCAGACATGTGGGTGTGCAGATAAACGCCGGGATGCTCACGAAGCAATTGACCGGCTGCTTTTAGCTGCTCCGGCGTCGAGGTCGGCGCAAAGCGGGGGGTGACGGCATAGCGCAGGCGCCCGCGATCGTGCCAGCGCTGGATAAGCGCTTTGCTGTCCCGATAGCTACTCTCGGCTGTGTCTTTAAGATTGTCAGGCGCGTTGCGGTCCATCATGACTTTGCCCGCAATCATTCTGAGATTGAGGGACTGTGCTTCACTGAAGAATGCGTCAACCGATTGCGGATGTACGGTGCCAAAAACCAATGCTGTGGTGGTGCCGTTGCGCAACAGCTCTTTGAGAAAACGTCGAGCGACCTGCTGGGCGTACTCGATATCAGCAAATTTCGCTTCAACAGGAAATACATAGGTATCTAACCATTCCAGCAGTTGCTCGCCGTGCGCGCCAATGATGTCCATCTGCGGGTAGTGAATGTGCGTATCCACAAACCCTGGCACCAGCAATGCGTTTTTATGTTCCTGGATTTGAGTGTCGCTGGGTAGTGATTCTATAAGCTGCTGTGCATCGCCAATGGCGGTGACGTGGCCGTTTTCTACCAGAAGTGCACCATCAATAAAATACTGGTAGCTCTCTTTGAGCCCCTTCTGGGGATCATCGAGAAAATGCAGCAAGCTGCCACGGTGGAGTACCCGGCTCATCGGGGTAGGGCGAGTCGCAGGGGTAGCTTCAACTCGGTCTCGTCGCAGTTATTGCCTGGGCCTATGCGATCCACAACAACAAAGTCAGAAGCACAGTCCAGCGCCAATAAAAAGTGGTGCCAGGTGCCCCGGTGATAACTGATACTTTGGCTGCCAGTTGCTAAAAACCCCTCTATGGCGTCTTCTTCAAGTGCGCCGGGACGAGCGACAACGATGGCATAGGAGTTGCCGCTGGTATTGATAAACGCCTGAGATCCCAGAGGGTGACGCTCCATACTGCGCAGGACGAAGTCGGGTGCTATGGCCTGAGCGCGAAACAAGCTCAGGGCTGGAGCGCCGCCTTCGCGAGCACAATCGACAGCTGCCAGTGCGTGATGACGCTGAGTCAGTCCTTCGTTAATGGGGTACTGCTCGCAGGGCGTCTGCCCATCGATCACCTCGCCGAAAGGTGCGAAGGCGTCTGCCGACAGAGCTTGTAGTTGTAACTCTTTCAAGGCGCTAGCTACCTCGGTAGGTTGAGTAAGCAAAAGGCGATAACAATAAGGGTATGTGGTAATGCTCTCCGCTGTCGCCCAGATTGAAGACCACATCAACATAGGGGTAAAAAACACTCAGACCCAGGGTGGAAAAGTATTCATCGGTGGAGAAATGCATACGATAAGTACCCGCAGGCAACTTATTGTTGGGGTCCAACAGAGCCGCAACACGCCCGTCACTATTGGTGACCCCCGCACCGAGTTGGGTCCACTGCTCTCCATCTTGTTGATACAACGCCAAAGGCACTCCCTCGGCAGGCTGTCCGCGCGCGGTATCCAAAATGTGGGTGGTAATTTGACTCATTGCCATTGCTCCAGCCGGATCTGCAGGATTTTTCGTTGCTCTTCTGCCGCGATCTGCAGCTCTGTCTCAGGATCATTCTTCAGACGTTGCTCCAGCAGTTCACACATTTCCAGTGCCGACTTCCCTGTGGCGCAAACGATAAATATATAACCGAAGCGTTCCTCATAGCGCTGATTACCGCTTGCCAGTCGCTCAATCAATGATTGGCTGGCTTGTGCAACGCCTGACTGTTCATGCGCGGCCAGATCGCCGCTGTTTGCATATTTGGCTTTAAGCGAATTGACGTCGCCAATCTTGGGATGTCCTTCAAACGCTTCCAGATAGTCCTCGCGCGCGAGGTTTGACCAGACGCTGTTCGCGGTGCGGCGCAAAGACGCCAAATCCTTGTAGGGCCGCTGAAGTAGTACTCCGTTTATCCACTGTTTACTTACGCAGCACAGTTGAAGTGCCTGTGAGGCCTCGTGCGCGTCCAGTGTATTGAATTCATCCAAAGTCACTGAGCGTTCCAGTCTGCGATACCAAATACCCGTAATCTGCTTACGCCACCATCAGGGAAAATGTTCAGACGCACATGACTGAACTTTTGCTCCTCGGGACACACAACTTCACGCGTATAGGTATGTTCACGATCGGGGCAAAGACTTTGCTGATTGATGATGGGAGTCCAGACCACGCTTTCTGATGGCACTTGTGCCTCTGGTTCGAAGCAGCCCTCCAGGCTAAAGCGATCCGGAAAGTTGCCTCGCAGGTGGGCTGTATCAAGAATCACTTTGCGCACGGTACCCTGCTTGCCAAGCTTGAGAATCGCCCAGTCATTGAATTCATCACGACGGCGGCGAGTTTCCCAGCCATCGCCCATATTAACGCCGCGTCCCGGCATCACCAGATTATCTGTGGAGCTAAAGAACTGATCCGAAGCCGCCACGCCGCGGCCTCCAATGCCTACTGCGGCCAAATCCACCGTCTCGTTCTCGAGATAGTCTTGCGGGTCGGGCATGACTTCACCGTAGGCACGAAAGCGTGCAACTCCGCCATCGGGGTAAATACGGAGCCGCAGGTGGGTCCAGCGCTCAGCGCTATCACAGGGAATAGGGTTTTGCTCATCGGGTAGTACGTCTGTCAACGGTATGATTTCTGTCCACTGGGTATCGGCTTCGGGATCCAGCTTTACGTGGGTACCGTCCACCGCGACCTGCAGGGGAGCATTGCCGCGAAAGTGGTGTGTATCAACGTCGACTCCGTGAATACGCCCCGCAAAACCTAAACGCAGGACGCACCAGTCGTGGTCCAGTTGGCTCATGCGGAACTGCCGTCCGAAGCTTCGGCGAGACTCCCAGCCATCCATCCATTGGCCTTTATCGGTAAACTCGCCGGCCTTGAATACGCCCCGACCGGGTTTTATGAGATTGTCACAACTGGCAAACCATTGGTCACTGCAGTTAATTGCACGGCCACCTACGCGTTCCGCCAGTAAGTTGATGTAACGGAACTGGAAATCATCCATCGCGTCCCGATCAAAGTCTTCGTTCATTTCGGTTCTACCATTAAGCCATCGATGTTTGCATCGCTGGGATTGTCGAATGTGGTGTCTGACGCGCTTAATTGCTCTTGTAATTGCTTCCAGCCAGGGCCTTGAATCTCAGGAGTCGCGTCGCGGCGCGCATGATAGTGCGCGATCAACTCAGCCGCCACCGCTACGGCGATCTCCGCAGGGCGCTTGCCCGGCACTGCAGATAATCCAATGGGGCAGTGGATGCTCGCAATAGCGCTCTGTGCAAAGCCCCGGTGCTGAAGCCGCAGCTCAAAACGACGCCATTTGCTATTGGAACCAATGACGCCGATGTACGCCGCATCTTCTCGTTTCAGTGCGCTCTCCATGAGCGCATAGTCCAATGGATGTTGGTGGGTCATGATCAGGTAGTAGCTGCCGGGCGCGGAGTCCCTGATGATGTCCTGGGGCTCCTCAGGATGCAGTGCATGAACCCCCTGGGGGAGTGTCTGGGGGAACTCCTGGCTACGAGTATCAACCCAGTGAATCTTCAGGGGCAGGGAGGCGAGCAGGGGAGCCAGAGCGCGACCCACATGGCCAGCTCCAAAGAGATAGACTGTTTGTGATACGGGAACAAAGTGCTCAAAGAGCAGGCTTGTACTGCCGCCGCAGCATTGCCCGAGTTTTTCACCCAGGGGAAAGTTCTCTACCCATTGACCGGACTGTGCATCGCTGAGCATCGTCTGTGCGCGCTTTAGAGCCTGAAACTCCAATTCACCGCCGCCGATGGTGCCATGGAAATCATTTTTTCCTACGACCATCTTGGTGCCCGAGTCCCGCGGCGTAGATCCGCGAGCACCCAGCATTGTAATAATGACATAGGCGCGGTCCAGTGACTCGTACTCACGGACCCACTCGCTCCAATGTGCGTTTGAACTGAGCATCACGTGGACCCTTGGCGAAGCGCTTCGCAGGCCATAAGAACGCGCTCGGGGGTTGCAGGCGTATCCAGCTTTGGATGAACCCGGTAGTCAGCGAGACTGGCCACCGCATCTGAAATTGCCGACCAGACAGATATCGCCAGCATCAATGGAGGCTCGCCGACGGCCTTCGAGCGAAAAATGGTCGCTTCTGCGTTAGGACTGTCGGGAAGAAGCTCTACATTAAAAATTGGCGGTGTGTCGCCGATGGCAGGGATTTTGTAGGTCGCGGGGCCTACGGTGGCCAAGCGTCCACTGTCATCCCAGGCGAGTTCTTCGCTGGTGAGCCAGCCCATGCCTTGAATGAACCCGCCCTCAATTTGACCAATGTCGATGGCAGGATTTAAGGACTTGCCTACATCATGGCAAATATCAACGCGTTCTACCCGGTATTCCCCGGTCAGCGTGTCTACCAACACTTCGGACACCGCAGCGCCATTGGCAAAGTAGTAAAAAGGTCGACCGGTTGCGGTTTCGCGGTCGTAATGAATCTTCGGCGTACGATAGAAGCCCGTGGCAGACAGTGAGATCCGCTGGTGGTACGCAAGATTCACAAAGTCGGCAAAACTGAATTTACGGTCTCCTACCGTGATGCAGTTTCGAGAGAACTGTATAGCCTCTTGGCTAACAGCAAAGTGCTCGCAGGCAAAGTTTGTGAGTCGCCTGCGAATCTTACGCGCCGCCGCTAGCGCGGCCATACCGTTAATGTCACTACCCGATGATGCGGCGGTTGGCGAGGTGTTAGGTACCTTGTCCGTGCGCGTGGCGGTGCAGCGAATGTGTTCAATATCAACCTGTAGTTCTTCGGCAACGACCTGGGCGACTTTGGTATACAAGCCCTGGCCCATTTCTGTGCCACCATGATTAAGCTGGATACTGCCATCGGTGTACACATGAATAAGCGCGCCCGCCTGATTCAGATGTTGCACGGTAAAAGATATACCGAACTTTACGGGGGTCAATGCAAGACCTCGTCGCAACACCTGATTACTGGCATTAAAAGCGCAGATCGACTTTCGTCGAGCTCGATAGTCCGAGGTCTTCTCAAGGCGCTCGATTAACAGCGGCAGGACTTCCTGCTCTAACAGCTGTCCGTAGTGCGTGGTGTTTCTATTACCTTTGGCAGTGTAGAGATTGTGTTTGCGGACATCGAGAGGGTCCAGGCCCCGGTCGCGGGCAATAGCGTCAATAATGTCTTCAATCGCGACCATGCCCTGCGGCCCGCCGAATCCACGGAAGGCCGTGTTAGAGACGGTATGGGTTTTAACCCTATGTCCTGCGATCTCGACCTCGGGCAAAAAGTAGGCGTTGTCGCTGTGAAACATGGCCCGATCCACTATGGCGTCAGATAAGTCCGGAGACATACCACAGCCACCAGCGAGCATGAGATCCAAAGCCTCAATTTGGCCCTTATCATCAAAGCCGACGTCGTAACGGCTGAGAAAATGATGGCGCTTGCCCGTGGCTCGCATGTCGTCAGCGCGGGCAAGTCGAAGCTTCACCGCGCGGCCCGTCCGCCGAGCCAAAATAGCGGCGATACAGGCCCATTGATTGGCATTGGTTTCTTTGCCGCCAAACGCGCCACCCATGCGCCGGGTATCGACTGTGACCTGATGTAGGTCTACGCCGAGGACTTCAGCGACAAGCTTTTGACCCTCGGTGGGGTTCTGAGTTGATGAGTAAACCAGCATGCCTCCGTCTTCTTCGGGGATGCACAGCGATGCCTGTCCTTCCAGATACATCTGTTCCTGGCCGCCGATCTGCAACTCGCCTTGCAGGCGATGCGGTGCTTTAGGCAAAGCGCTCCTGGCATCTCCGCGGCGCTGGTAATGCGCAGGGCGGACAAAGTTCTTGGCTGCCAGACCGTCTTCGATACTTAAACACGCAGGCAGCTGTGTGTACTCAATTTTGGCAAGACGTGCGGCGCGGCGAGCTTCTGCGTAGCTGGTCGCGGCGACGGCAAAAAGCACCTGGCCGTGAAATTCAACCGTGTCGCCCAATCCGACCATCAGCGGATCTCCGGGGAACACCGGACCAATGTCGATGATGCCGGGTACGTCGTCTCGAGTAATTACATCGACCACTCCGGGCGCATTGCGAACTGCCGCCAGGGACATGCTCGACACTACGCCGTGAGCAACGCTCGATAGGCCTACATATGCATGCAGGGTTCCCTGGGGAGCCATCATGTCATCGATGTAAACGGCTTCGCCGGACACGTGCTTGGCTGCGCTCTCGTGCGCTATCACCTGGCCAGCTGCACCGACCGGTGGAGTGTTCTCGCTAGCTGACTTACCCATGGGACGAGACTCCGGCCTGACTAATGCCTAGGGGGTGTACTCGAGTAGCTGAGTCTCCTATGTATTCCTGTTGCAAGCGCGTGAGTAGGCGAGCGGCTACTGTAAGTCGGTATTGTGCTGACGCCCGTGCATCATCGATGGGCTCAAAGTCGTTTGCGATCGCAGCGGCAGCTGCATCGATACTGTCACTGACTAAATCAAGGCCAGTTAGCGCCAACTCGACCGATGTTCCGCGTTTGGGTATTGCTGCCATACCCCCAAAGGCGACTTTGGCTTCTGTTACTCGGTCGCCCTCTAGCCCAAGTGCGAATACGCCGCAGACCGAAGATATGTCGTCTTCGAAACGCTTACTGATTTTGTAAGCACGCAGGAATAGGTTTTTCTTGCGCCGGGGCAATATAACGGTGGCAACAAACTCGCCCGCTTGCTGCTCGGTCTTGCGGTACTCCAGGAAAAAATCGTCCAGCGGAACTAACCGTGTTCCTGCACTGCTGCGCAGTTCTATGGCGCCACCCAGAGCCAAAAGCACGGGAGGCCAGTCACCGATGGGAGAGGCATTGGCGATGTTTCCTGCAAGCGTCCCCTGAGAGCGAATCTGCAATGAGCCAAAGCGCTCAATCAGTTCGGTAAGTTCCGGATAGTCTGTGATTACGGCTGCCTGACAAGCTCGGTGAGTTACCGCGGCACCGAACCGCATATGCTCTGTGTCACAGTCAATGTGATGGAGATCCGATGCTGCGCTGACGTCGATAAGAACAGGCAGCGGGGTGAGCGACTGGGTGTTTTCTAAAAACAGGTCTGTACCGCCCGCCACCAGGCGTGCCTCAGGGTGTTGCGCTAGCAGCTGCGCAACATGATCTGCGTTGCCGGGTCGAAAGTAGTGGCTGTGGGTCGATTCCAATGCAGCCGTCTCACTTTCTGTGTCCTTCAGGGCGCGTAGCTGATCGAGGGTGGCCTGAGCGCGACGAGAAAACTTGTCATCTTCGACGTGAGCAAGAGCTTGCTCCGCCGCATCAATAATGGGGCGGTAGCCAGTGCAACGGCACAGGTTTCCGCCCAGCGCTTCAAGAATCTCCTCACGTTCGCCTTTGATGTCAGCGTGATACAGAGCGAAGAGTGACATCACAAATCCGGGCGTGCAAAAACCGCATTGCGATGCGTGGCATTCGATCATGGCGCGCTGTACCGGGTGCCAGGTGGCGCCCTCCTTAATGTCCTCTACGCTAATAAGCTGTGTGCCGTGAATGCTTCCCAGGGGGGCGATGCAGGCATTTATCGGAACATACTGCAGTCCTTGTTCGGTGGCTTTGGCGAGGACGACGGTGCAGGCGCCGCAGTCACCGGAGGCACAGCCTTCCTTGGTACCGATTAGCCCTCGGTGCTCGCGAAGGTAATCCAGGACGGTTGTATCGGCAGGTACATCCTCAATAGCGACCTCGCGCTCCTGATGTAAAAACCGGATCACGCCGACTTGCTCTTGCCGAGCATTCCGCGGCTTTCTATGAAGTCGATAACAGCCGCAAGGCCCTGCTCACTTTTAAGATTAGTGAACTCGAAAGGGCGATCCAGCCGCATTTTTTTTGCGTCACGATCCATGACATCAAGATCAGCACCGACCAGAGGCGCCAGATCGATCTTGTTGATGATGAGTAAGTCCGATTTGGTGATCCCGGGCCCACCTTTGCGCGGTATTTTATCGCCCGCAGAGACATCAATTACGTAGAGGGTAAGGTCAGACAGCTCCGGGCTGAAGGTGGCTGCAAGATTGTCTCCACCACTCTCGATAAACAACACATCCAGGTCGGTGAATCGGCCCTGCAGTTCATCTACCGCTGCAAGGTTCATAGACGCATCCTCACGTATGGCTGTGTGGGGGCATCCTCCGGTTTCGACGCCGAGAATCCGCTCGCCCTCAAGCGCTTCGTGACGCAATAAAAACTCGGCGTCTTCGCGGGTATAAATGTCATTGGTGATCACGCCGATGCTGTAACGGTCCCTAAGATGCTGGCACAGCAAACGTACCAGCGCGGTTTTTCCGGAACCAACCGGGCCGCCTATACCGACACGCAATGCGGGTTTACTCATCCTTTAATTCCTTCTATGATATCCAAGCATTGGATCATGCGTGATTCATGACCTAAAAAGTCTCGTGTGCTGCCGCTCGTGACGGCTAGACGCCATCGCAAGGCCCGGTAGACTAAGGCCAATCTGTGAGTCATCGACAGTCATCGCGTGAGCGCAGGCCTCCGGGATCTCTTTCAAAAGCGCTAACAACATTTTTTGTGCCGCGGTTTGCCCCAGTGGTACCAGTTTAGTTGCTGCGGTTATTTGGTTTTCCAGCCAACTATAGGCGTAGCCCTGAAGTGCCGCATCAGTTTCGATGCCCCAGCGATGACAGGCAACGGCAAAGGCTATGGCATAGGCAGGTTTTTGTCTGAAGGTAGGGAGGCCTGTTGTCTCAAGGCTTGTGAGTAGCCTAAGCAGCGCAGCCCCAACCTGCTGATCCTCCAGGAGCAACTCTGCCGTTTCGCGACTCGCCAACAGCTGACTGTTCCAGTCGTTGAGTGAATCCGTGTCATTTTCAGCTAAGGCCTCGCAGGCTCGCAGCAAAATCGGCAGGTCCAATTGCGCCACTCCGAGCTGAAGTCCGTCGCGTAACCAGGCAGAAAGCTCTTCGTTCTCCAGCCATCCGGCCTCGATGGCGTACTCCAAGCCCTGAGAATAAGCATAGGCGCCGATGGGCAATGCAGGGCTGGATAAGTGCAATAGGTGTAATTGCGAATGCATCATGGTGGGGTCAATCAATCTCTGGCAATAAGTTCAGCTGTGGGTGTGGCTATGGGAATGACTGTGAGTATGACCGTGTGAGTGTGCATCAGCATGTTCCCTGGGGACGCTGGCATAGGCTCCAGACTCTGGTGTGAACGCGTCGTCAATAGCTCGAACACCGATTCCCAATCCCTTGAGCATGTCTTCTAAAACGTGGTCCCGAGGAAAGCGCAAGGCGCCCGCAAGGATCTGCAGGTTCACGTGGCGGTTACCCAGGTGATACGCCGCCCTCAGGAGAAGATGCGGATCATCGCTATAAGCCTCGGTGAGGGACTCGTTCGCAGCACGTATCAATACAATCTCCTTGTTGTCGCAAAGCAAGGCATCACCGTCGCTCAAAACGATACCCCTGGGCAGGAACCAGCCCAGTTCCTGACCGCGCTCTGTGGTTGTACGGTAACGGGATTTCTCGCGTTCGGAAAAAACCAGGTGCACTTCATCCTGCCAGGCCCCGTCAAAAGCAGTGGCGTGATGGTAGGCCTCAAGCATTAATTCATCCATGTACAGGTCCTAAAATAAAAAATAACGCTGTGCCATGGGTAGCACGGTTGCCGGCTCACAAGTCAGTAGCTGCCCGTCGGCGCGTACTTCGTAGGTTTGCGGGTCCACCTCCATGACGGGCTGGTAATCGTTAAGACGCATATCCGCTTTAGTCACACTGCGACAACCTTGTACCGCCACCAGGCGCCTATCCAGCCCCAGGGTCTCTCCAATACCTGCGTCGATAGAGGCTGCGCTCACAAAACTGACACTGGTGGCGCGACTGGCTTTACCAAAGGCACCAAACATGGGGCGGTAATGTACAGGTTGAGGCGTAGGAATCGAGGCGTTCGGATCACCCATGGGCGCTGCCGCAATTGCTCCCCCTTTGATGATTAGCGATGGTTTGACGCCAAAAAAGGCCGGTTTCCACAGACAGAGGTCGGCGAGCTTTCCGACCTCCACAGAACCTACCTCATGGGCTATTCCATGGGCGAGGGCAGGATTGATTGTGTATTTAGCGATGTAGCGCTTGGCCCGGAAATTGTCCGAAGCACCAGAGCCAAGAGCGCCGCGTTGCGACTTCATTTTGCTCGCCGTTTGCCACGTTCGACAGATGACTTCGCCCACACGGCCCATGGCCTGGGAATCAGAAGAAATAATCGAAAATGCGCCAAGATCATGAAGAATGTCCTCGGCCGCGATGGTCTCTTTGCGTATGCGCGAGTCCGCAAATGCAACGTCCTCGGGTATTGAGGGGTCCAAATGGTGGCAAACCATGAGCATGTCCAAATGCTCGTCTACGGTGTTTATGGTGTAGGGGCGGGTAGGGTTGGTCGATGAGGGCAGCACGTTGGGCAGGCCGCAGGCTTTGATGATATCTGGTGCATGGCCACCGCCGGCCCCCTCGGTGTGATACGTGTGAATCGTTCGTCCCTTAAAAGCAGCGATCGTGTCTTCAACAAAACCCGACTCGTTGAGCGTGTCGGTATGAATCGCCACCTGAACATCAAATCGCTCGGCCACACTGAGGCAATTATCTATGGAGGCGGGGGTGGTTCCCCAGTCCTCGTGAAGCTTTAGACCCAGTGCACCGGCGCGCAGCTGCTCCTCCAGCGCCACAGGCAGACTGGCATTACCTTTGCCTAGAAAGCCAAGGTTCATAGGGAAGGATTCGGCGCTTTGCAGCATTTTTCCGATGTGCCAGGGGCCTGGTGTGCACGTTGTTGCATTGGTACCCGTTGCCGGACCCGTGCCGCCCCCAATCATTGTGGTGACACCGCTCATTAGGGCCTCCTCAATCTGTTGAGGACAAATAAAGTGGATATGCGCGTCGATGCCGCCGGCGGTAAGAATCTGGCCTTCGCCTGCAATGATTTCGGTGCCCGGTCCTATAGGAAAGTCCACGCCGGACTGGATATCCGGATTGCCTGCCTTGCCTATGCCACTAATGCGCCCATTTTTAATGGCAACATCGGCCTTAACGATGCCCCAGTAATCGAGAATCAATGCGTTGGTAATCACGGTATCGGGCGATTCTGAGCAGCTCACCTGAGACTGCCCCATACCGTCGCGAATCACCTTGCCGCCACCGAATTTCACTTCTTCGCCGTAAATCGTATGGTCTTTTTCTACCTCGATGAACAGCTCCGAGTCCGCGAGTCGCACGCGATCGCCGGTCGTCGGGCCAAACATGCTCGCATAGTCACTGCGACTGATCTTGCGCATCAGAGCTCTCCCATCACGTCGCCGCGAAACCCATAGACTCGACGGTCTCCGGCCAAAGCGACCAGCTGTACATCTCGTTTCTGGCCTGGTTCGAAACGCACGGCAGTACCCGCCGCAATATCCAGGCGAAACCCTCGCGCGGCGACGCGGTCGAATGTTAGCGCGGGGTTGGTCTCCGCAAAATGATAGTGCGATCCCACCTGAACAGGGCGGTCGCCGCTGTTGACCACACAAACGCTGACGCGCTCGCGGTCATCATTGAGGGTCAGTTCGCCGTCGGCGGTAATGACTTCGCCCGGGATCATGATGCGCCCCCGGTAATGGGATCATGGACGGTGACGAGTTTGGTGCCATCAGGGAAAGTTGCCTCGACCTGTACTTCCTGGATCATTTCGGGGACGCCCTCCATTACCTCATCGCGCGTCAAAATGGTGCGGCCAAAGCTCATTAGTTCAGCGACCGTTCTGCCGTCTCTCGCGCCTTCCATGATCGCTGCACTGATCAATGCCTGGGCCTCTGGATAGTTAAGCTTTAGGCCGCGATCCCGTCTGCGTTCGGCTACCAGCGCAGCGGTGAATAAAAGTAATTTGTCTTTTTCTCTGGGGCTGAGTTCCACTTCAGTTCCTTACTGGCTGTTCCTGTGTATGAGCATAGGCACAGGGTCTATGGTGAGCAAGCATCATGTATGCCAGATGCGGGGAGTTGCGGGAACATGCCCGCGTAGTTCACGAACGGCAGTACTCCAGAGACTGGCGAACCCCTCCCGGCAGCGCTGGGCATCGTCACCTAAATAGCGCGCAATCATTAGGCTGCCGCGTTGGGTCACAGTAAAAGCGCCACAATTAGCGTCGCTGTTAACTGCTTCCAACCACTGGTCGAGCAGGGGCATACCGGGTACTTCGGTAAGCACCATAATGCCTACCGTGCTCTGTTGCTGCATCCCCATACGCGATTGGCTAACGCGATCTCCCGCCTCAAAAGCGAGCCGTTCGACAAGCAATGGCTCACCCTGGCGATAGATCTCCAGCGTCTGCTTGAGTCGACCGCAAGTAAAAGTCTCGCCGCAGGCAGGCCGCCCCAGCACAACAACATCCCAAAACGCCAGCTGTGAAGACTCCTCAAGGTCGATACGTGTCTCCAATTGCGCATTTACGCCGTTAAATAGGATGGTCTCTTGCGGAAGCCATTCGAGTCGGCCCTTACGGACCGCAAGGTTGACCGTCTGTCGCTGAGTCTCTTGATGCTTGTCTACCGTGTAGAACCTGCCGGCTGAGGGCGTTGTTATCAGCGCTTCCCCGGTATTAAGCGCGATATTGATTTCTAGCTCATCGCCCAGCACCACCCCTCCAGGAGGGTGCAAAAGGTAGCAGTGCGCTTTGCCGCCGGGCTCGGGATAGAAGAGACGCTGTACCCTCAAGGGGCCTTCGTGCAGACAGTGATCAAAGCGCGTGCGGCCGTCGCTTTCTCTAAAAGAAAGGTCCAGCTGGGCGCGCCACCGGCGAAGGGGCTTGCTAGACTCCGCTGTGAGTTCAAGGGTTTCGAAAAGCATGATGTCTACCTTAACGCATTGCCCCCGCTTGTGGCGTGCAGTGGCCCCACTAAGTTCCATGCTCTGCCTCAGTCTCCCGGCCATGGCTAATGACTCAGCACTTGGCGCTCCGGTGGCCAGTCGAAATTTATCGCCGCTTTATGCCAATCTGGGAATTCCCGTAATGACTAGCGCAGAACCTTTGGAACGAGGTGCGTTCGACCTCCAATGGACCTTGCACTGGGCCAGTCACTCAGTTTTTGAGCGTGAAAATAACGAGTTTCTGTCGCTGGACGGTGAAACACGTCGGCAGGACTTACGCGTTCAAGCGGGCCTGGGCAAAGGCATTATGCTTTCTTTAAACGTTCCTTACATCAGTCACAGCGGCGGTCAGCTCGATACTTTTATCGACGACTGGCATGCCTTTTGGGGAATGCCTGATGGCCCCCGAGCGCTTCAGCCGACAGATAATCTGGGGTTTAGCTACAGCGGGTCGCCCGGCTTTGAGTTGAATTCAACGCGTTCGGGGATTGGGGATATCGAAATTGCTGCAAGTCTGGCCCTGGTTGCCACAGAGCAATGGACGGTGGGTGTTTTCGCGCAGTACAAGTTTGCCACCGGAAGTGTGATCGACTTTAGCGGAAGCGGCGAGGATGGCGTGTCTCTGGGTGCACGCTGGAGCCGCCAAAGCTGCATGTTTGCGCAGCTGAGCTGTCATCTTCAGGGAGGCTTGAGTGAAGTCGGCGAGAATGCGTTTGATCCGAATGCCGACACATGGGTGCCATTTGCGGGAGTGTCTTTGGGCTGGCAGCTAGGTGATTCCCTTGCGCTGGTTGCCCAGTTGGATGCACACGATGCCGTTTATCAAGCCAAAGTCCTTTCCGCCAATGGTGTCGCCGTCTGGGGAACCTTGGGTTTGCGTTGGACGCCGGTAAACCGTTGGATCATTGATGCACAGTTTTTGGAGGACCTGGCCGTGGGAACGGCGCCGGACATCAGTTTTCGCTTGGCGCTGTCGCGGTCTTTTTAGCCTCAGCTGCGGCGCAGGCGGCCTGCTCAGGAGGCTGCTAGACTTAGCGTTTCGGCAGATAATAAGGATAGTAAGCCATGAGTATTCAAGTAGAAGCGTCGGGACAAGCCTGTGGGGCCAAAGTGCTGGGACTGGATCTGTCGCAGCCTCTCAATCCTGAGACCGTGCAAGCCATTCGCGCAGCCTGGCTTGAGCATCACGTACTGGCATTCCCGGATCAGACGCTTAACGATGACGATTTGGAGCGATTTACCGGCTATTTCGGTCCGTTTGGCGACGACCCATTTATCGCGCCGGTCCCTGGACGGGATCATGTGATCGCGGTGGAGCGCCGCGCCCAGGAGCAAGCGCCCCTGTTTGCCGAGGCCTGGCACAGCGACTGGAGTTTTCAGGCGACACCACCCATTGGTACCTGTCTTCACGGCATCACCATTCCGCCCACGGGTGGAGACACACTTTTCGCCAATCAGCACAAGGCACTGGATACATTGCCTCCAGCGCTTCGTGGTCGAATAGAGGGTCTTATGGCAATGCATTCGGCCAAAGTAGGTTACGCGCCCGATGGCCTCTATGGCGCGGCAGATGCAGCAAGTGATCGGAGCATGGATATTCGCCCATCGCCTGAGGCACAGGCTGTGCAATCCCACCCATTGATTCGTCGCCATAGTGAGACAGGCCGAGCATCGCTATACAGCTGCCTCGGATACATCGTTGGTATTGAGGGCATGCCAGACGAGGAAGCCGTGGAGCTTTTGATGGAGTTATACGGTTGGCAGACTCGCGAAGAGAATGTTTACACCCACCAGTGGGAAGAGGGCATGTTGATCATGTGGGATAACCGCTGCCTGCTGCATCGCGCGACCGGTGGATATGACGGTCATGACCGTTTGCTTCATCGGACCACCATCGGCGCGGGGGCTCTGTAAGTTTGTAGGATTTATCGCGGCACTGTTTAAAACCAGCGCCGCATTTTAAATATCAAGGTAAGACCCAGCCCCGCAAAAACGCACAGCACAACGACAATCCAAAATGCATATTCATTATCGATTCCGGGCATACCCCCAACGTTGATTCCCATCAGACCGGTTAGAAAGCCCAGGGGCAAAAATATCACTGCAGCGATGGTGAACAAGTAGCTTCTGGCATTCATCTGCTCCGCTATGCGACTGCTGTGCTCCTCCTGCGCCAAGACCGCCCGATCCCGCACTTCATCCATGTCTTCGATATGTCGAATTAGTCGATCGTTAATCTCTCTGAGGCGCAAGCGATTGAGGTCGTCAAGCCAACTGAGATTTTCTGCGACGAGACGATTCATGGCCTCCCGCTGCGGCGACAGGTAGCGACGCAGCGAGATGATTTGTTTTCGAAGGTTGGCCAGTTCCATGCGAATGCCCGCAGTCTCTTCGTTGAGCAGGCGTTCTTCTATGGCGAGTACGCGATCCTCGAAGCTCTCGATGGTGTCTGTCATTCGTGCGGTAATACGCTCCGTCCAAATGACCAGGAGTTCCACGGTGTTCTTCGGACCATTACCGGCAGCGAGTTCATCAAGCACATCCTCGGTAGAAAGCAGACGGCGGCGACGGGTGCTGATCAGTCGGCTGCCATCGGTCCAGATACGTAAAGAGACCATGTCATCTGGATCTGCTCCGGGGTTCATGTTGATGCCACGTAGCGTCAAGAGAAGATTGTCGCCGCGGTTCAGAGCCCTGGGCCGGGTCTCCGTGTTGGTAAGAGATCCAAAGGCAATATCGTTGAGTCCGCTTTCTTCGCGCAACCACCTTTGTGTGTCTTCATCTTCAAAATCAAAGTGCAGCCACAGGCAACCTTCATCGGCCTTCCAGGAATCGACCTTTGACCATTGGTAGGGGATGGCTGAGCCAGATCCATCAAGGAGCAGGGCATGAACCAGGCCTTTCGGAGGAGCGTTATCTAACATGGCTTGTCGGATCCCGATCGATTAGCGTTTCTGATAATGCAGTGACTTATGGAGCGGCGCAAGCGCGGCGAGACACGGAGCACACTCAGTCAGGACGTATGCAATTCCATTAGCGATAGTAGTTGTATTGCTTCATCTCGCGAGGCGCCGCAGGTATCGATTTGGGGCGCAAACTTCGCACAGACGGCCGGATAATCCGCAGTGCCCCAGATTTTGCAGCGGTAGTTGTTGGCGGCGGAGTTCAAATTGACACAGACCACTCCCGCGGGCTTGCCCTGGGGCATACCGGGGATTGGACTGGCTATTGATGCAGCGATGCAGCAGGCACCGCAATTTTCACGACAAATCATTGTCTTTTACCGTTAGGATCGTATCGACCGCACGAGATGCGAGTAGCCCAAGCGTGCCAGAAGACCGACGATGCTCGTTGCTGTACTCGCTAATGTTGCGCACGTACGATGTATGCTTACCGAATAATGACAGATATACAGAGCCGCTTGCATGATGATCCGCTATCGCAACCTATTACTTGGGTCCTCTTTGGTCTTTCTTGCAGCATGCCAGACAGCTGCACCCATTGAAGAGGCGCCAGCCGCACCCGAATGCCCGATAGTGGAGCCTGCAGAGTGCCCCGTATGCGAGGTACAACAGTGCCCGGATCAGGCGCCGCCGGAGTTGTCGCCGGTGGTTTGTCCTGCGATACCTCAAAACACCTGTGCTGTAGAAGACGGCTTGCGCTCAAGATACCCGCTGATCGGTGAACAGGAATGGGCGCTGGTGGAGCCGGGAGATCTGGTTCTTGAGGCGCGCATCGACACCGGGGCGGAAACATCATCTATCCACGCCGAGAACATTCAGCTGCTGGAAAAAGACAGCAAGCGCTGGGTGCGCTTTACCGTAAAAGACCCCGACAGCGATCGCGAAATCCAGTTGGAACGTCGTTTACATCGGCGTATTTTGGTCAAGCAGACGGGGAGCGATGACTATGATCGTCGCTATGTAGTGCGCATGTGGATCACACTTGGCGACACGCGCACCTGGCTTGATGTCAGCCTATCGGACCGGGACGACTTCGATTTTCCCCTGCTCATTGGACGCAATATGCTGATGGATGCCTTCGCGGTGGATGTCAGTCAGCATCACACGTTGCCAAAGCCTGCACCTTCTGCATCTAAACAGGACCCACAGTAATGCTTGCATCACGAACGCAGATTGGGATCATTGCTGGAGGCCTGATGATTTTCGGCCTGGGTTTGACGCTATATAAGTCTATCTCTCTCGGACTGCCCCTGGTGCCGGAAAAGTATCAAGACGTTTGGACCATCGAGTCAAAGATCAGTTTTTACCCCACGGAGGGGCCGGCAGAGGTAAGTCTGAGCCTGCCTGCAAAGAACAATGGCTGGGTGACGCTGAATGAGAATTTCGCGTCGTCAGGCTTTGGTTTTACCGTGGCAACTACTGAACAGGCCCGCGATGCTCAGTGGACCAAGCAAAACGTGAGCGATTTCACGACGGTTTACTACAAAGCGCAGGTTTATAATCAGGACGGTGGGCGTACGCCGCAAAATCTGTCTACCGATCTGACAGATCTTCCAAGACTGAGCGAGACGCAGAGCAAAGCTTTCGAGCTATTTGTGGGGCAGCTTAGAGAGAAATCCAACAATGAATCAACGTTTGTTTCCTTGATGCTGAAGGAGTTTGCCAGCAACACTAATCAGGATGTGGAGTTCATTCTCAGCGATTTACATGAAAGCAAAGTTGACGCTATTCGCTATCTGTTGACCTATGCAGGCATACCCTCACACTTTGTCCGCGGTATACAGCTGGAAGATGGTCGCCGACGTCAGGTGCTCAGTACACTGTTGGAGGCTTATGTCGACGGCAAATGGCTGGTGCTCAATCCTACAGATGGCACTGCAGGGATGCCCGAAGATTTTTATCTTTGGAAACGCGGGGAAGACGCTGTGCTCACCGTGTTCGGGGGTGAGAAGTCCAGCTTGGAGTTCGCTCTGGTTAAAAACAGTGTTCCAATTCGTACGGTAGTGAGCATGGAGCAGCGCTCTGAGGAATTTGCGCTATTGGATTTCTCGATTTACGCATTGCCGGTGGAACAACAGGGGATTTTTAAAGGACTCCTGCTGATACCCGTGGCCGCCCTGGTGGTTGTGTTCATGCGAATCGTCGTGGGACTTAGTACCTCTGGCACTTTTATGCCTATTCTCATCGCGCTTGCACTAATCCAGACGACGCTACTTGTGGGATTGGCAATTTTTCTGGCGGTTGTGGGGGTAGGGCTTTGGATTCGCTCCTATCTCAGTCATATGAACCTTCTGTTGGTTTCGCGGGTCGCCTCCGTGGTGATTGTTGTGATACTGCTTATGGCCGCGATAGCGATCGTTAGTTATAAGCTGGGGATTGATCAGGCTCTGACGGTGACTTTCTTCCCGACGATCATTTTGGCCTGGACCATCGAGCGCATGTCTATTCTTTGGGAAGAAGAAGGCGGTCACGAAGTGTTCATTCAAGGAGGAGGGAGCCTGATGGTCGCGGTGCTCGCTTATCTGGTGATGTCCAACCGATATATCGAACACTTGACGTTTAACTTCCCAGAGCTGTTGCTCACCCTGCTGGGGGTTATTTTGCTCATGGGTAAATACACGGGCTATCGTCTTTCTGAGTTGTATCGCTTTCGAGAAATGAAGAAGCTCCTATGATTCACCTCGTGTCACCAAAAACACTTCGTTCCTTAGGCATCGTAGGAATGAATCAGCGCAATATCAGTTTTATCGGCAAGAACAACCAGCGCAAAAATTACCGGCTCGTTGACGACAAGCTGCTTACCAAGCAGATTGCACTCGATAAAGGGGGCATACCCGTACCGGAGTTGTATGGGGTAGTAAGTTATCTGTTTGAAATCGAGAGCTTTCTTGACAAGATTCGAGAACGGCAGAGCTTTGTTATAAAGCCCGCCCAAGGGAGCGGAGGAAAGGGCATTCTGGTCGTCGTTGGCCGCGATGGGGATGGTTATATAAAATCCAGCGGTAGCCGCATAGAAGATTCAGACATACGCCACCACATTATCAATACCCTGGCGGGCCTCTATAGCCTTGGCGGTAGAACCGACAAAGCTATGGTCGAGGGGCTCATCGATTTCGACCCCACCCTGAAGGCCTATAGCTATGAGGGTGTGCCTGATATCCGCGTCATCGTCTTTCACGGTGTTCCCTTGATGGCGATGATGCGTTGCGCGACACACAAGTCCGACGGCAAGGCGAACCTTCATCAGGGCGCCGTAGGGGTGGGCTTGGATATCGCAACAGGTCAAAGCGTCTGCGCTGTGCAAAATGGCCAGCTAGTCACCGAGCACCCGGACACCGGGGCCGTCTTGACCACATTGCAGGTGCCACTTTGGGATAGAATTCTTGAGCTTGCGGCCAGTTGCAATGAGATGACAGGACTTGGCTACATCGGTGCTGACGTAGTATTGGACCGACAGCACGGTCCAATGTTACTTGAGCTCAACGCGCGGCCCGGCTTAGCCATTCAGGTTGCCAATCAGGCAGGCTTGCGCCACCGAATGGTAATCGCTCAGGAGATTGTCGAGAGTACCGATGATCCGAGTGAACGGATCGCTTTAGCCAAAGAGCGCTTTAGTGCCTTGACTAAAGCATCGCTTGCTCCTGCCTTTGCCTAGCGCCCGGACTCACCCTCTTCGAGAATCTCATTGATCAGAAGATGGTCAGTGTTTTTTAAGGTCGTTTGCTCGGCACTATTAGGAACAACGTTTTGGTCATTGTCCGGGTCCTCGTCGTCTGCGGGTTCTATTAGTATGTCAGACGCTTGCACAGAGCTGTTGGGTATAGCTGCCAGCTCAGCAGTGGGATCAATGCCCAAATGATAGGCAGCAAACCCCGGATGCATAACCTGATTCAGTGCCATACCAATGACACGCCCGTTTGCCGGGCTAATGATTTTACTATTTTGGTTGGTGATAGGGTTGATGACGGCGCCTAACACCTGGTCCAGCTTTACTTTTGCGCCCAGCTTGACTTCGCTGATAAGAATGCCGCCCTCGCTGGCTCGCACCCAGGTAGACTGATAATAGATGGGCGCGTCTGATCGTTTACGCGACTTGAGCGTGTCGGTCATTCCCAATCCACGTAAGGCGGCACGCACGCTGGCGACGCTGTCTTCTACAGCGTTCTCGTTCAACTCATTAGGCGCTCCGGCCTCCAGGGTTACTGATGGAATACCCGACTCGCTGGCAGCCCTGCGGAGACTGCCTTTCGCGCCCTTGCTCTGCAGCACAACGATCCGTCCCATAGTGTCGGCAAGGCTTTGGATCGCGGGATAACTTAGATCAGCGCGTAACTGTGGCAGATTGGTTCGGCGAAAAGATCCGGTATGTAAATCGATAAGCATGTCGCACTGACTGATAATTTCCTGAAAAAAAGAAAACGCTATACGTGAGGCTGCACTGCCGTTTAAGTTGCCGGGGAAGAAGCGATTCAGGTCACGACGATCAGCCAGATAACGTGAACCCGCGCGAAAGCCCTGCAAATTGACAATAGGAACTCCAATAATGGCGCCGGATAAGTCCTCTGCGTCGATCTCGTAAAGCACCCGTCGCACGGTTTCTATTCCGTTTATTTCGTCACCATGTAAGGCGGCCGTGAGGCAGAGCTGTGGCCCGGGCTTTGCTCCGTTTACGACAAGCACAGACGTAGGCGCCGAAATACCTAAAAAGCTCACGCTGGGAGACCAGGCCAGGCGCGTGGTTGTACCCGGTAACACCTCTGCTCCCAGTAAAATCAATTGTCGTTTGCCCGGGTCGCTTCCGGGACTCCCGGTTTCTGTATCCTGGAACTGCTGAGTACTAGCGCCAGTGTTCAGACTGGCACCGACGTCATCATCAGGAGCCTCCGGCGCCAGGTCTTGTGTCGACTCCAGACTTTCGTTCACGGTTTCAGTGCTTATGTCAGGAAGCTCAAGCAGGGTCTCCTGAGGCTCAGCTTCAGCCGGAGCAGGTGCAAGATCCGCCGGATCGCTAACGACCTCTTTTAAATCAACGTTTTTAGCAGGCTTAGCCCTTGGGGAAAGTGATTTCGCGTCACTGATTTGCGTGGTCTGAGAAGCCCCATCGTCGATCTCGACAGGGTTTTGCGCGGCGCTAATTTCTATTAGGCCGGCTGCCATAATCAGTGTGCAGCCTGCGAGGACGCGCTTCTTGAATACTTTCGCGTTTAAACTGTGTTTCGAATTCAACAAAGGCGACTGTCGCATCCTTACTTAAAAATGGGATTTAAAAACTTTGCATCGGGTCAGACTGTATCACCTTGCTTAGTTTGTTGCGTTTACTTTTGGTGTTGCTGCCCGGATAAGTCTCCCGCACCTCGTTACAACCCCACGCTGTTGTATTCGTGATCTAGTCGTTGTACCGATTGCGTTAAACACGGCTGAATTTGGTTATCATGGGCGCCTGGCAAGTCAACATAAAAAAACAGTGATCACAGACACTAGCGATAACTTCAGCCGATACCTACTACCGGACCGCCGCTCTGCGCGCGTATTCATCAAGGTCTTCCCTGCAGCACTCTTCGTGCTGGGGCTGCTTGTGGTTGCCGTGATTCGTTATGGCGATCAGCGGGCAGAAAAGGCGGTAATGGAGTCTCTTCAAAAAGAGGAGCGCCAGGCATCGGCCTCCATGTCGTTGGTAGTGCAACAGGCCCTGTTTACCACAACCGCAAGCCTTCAATATCTGGTGGCGCTCATTGAGCGCAATCTTGCTGAGGCGTCGCCGGTAGAGGACGTTGCGCAGACGATTCTGGATTTTTCCAGAGCTCACCCGATGTTCGATCAGCTTCGCTATTTAAATAATGAAGGTTATGAAGTGGTTCGTATTGATGCTGAGATCGAGGATTCTAAGATCGTGGCGTCAAGCCAGCTACAGGATAAATCCGCTCGAAGCTACTTTCAGCGCGGAGTGGCGCTGTCCAGAGGTAAGGTGATTGTCTTCCCGGTAGAATTCAATCAGGAGCGGGGTGTCATTGAGTATCCCCTGAAGCCTGTGATTCGAGTGGCCATGCCGGTCTTTGGCCCAGACGACAAAAAAGTGGGCGTAGCGATCATTAACTACAAGGCGACGGTTTTACTCAAGCGGCTTTTTGCTGCAGGGAAAGTCGCCAGGGGTAATCCGAATATTCTCAGCGTTCAGGGGCGCTGGCTCATGGAGACACAAGGATTTGAGCCGGCCAACTACCAGATGAATCCCATCGAGGATATGAGTTTTATCGAACGCTACCCACAAGAGTGGCGGTCAATCAGTCAAAGCACCGAGGGGGTTTTTCACACGGAAAACGGGCTCTACAGTTACCGGGTACTTTTGCCCTCGAGCTTGGGTGAAAGTTCTTCTGTGCGTCGGGTCTCTTGGACAGTCCCCAAGCGGGGTAGCGACGGGGAGGGCGGCTGGATCGTTTTGTCGCATATCCCCACAGAGCAAATAAACAGCATCCTGGCAGCAAATCAGATGCTGCCCAGATCGGCCAAGGTTCTACTAGGCGGGATGGTTCTTTTGAGCGCCTGGCTTGTTGCGCTGCAGTTTTCGGGCAACCGTGTGCGCATCCTGAGTCTCACCAGTGCTGCTCGGTCGGACGACCTCACAGGACTTGTGAATCGAGGCGAGTTTGATCGAAACCTGTTTCGAGCCATTAGCCTGGCACAGCGTAATAAGCGCCCAATGGGTGTTGTTTACATTGACGTCAATGAGTTCAAAACACTTAACGACACCCATGGTCATGCTTCCGGGGATAAAGTGTTGATTGCCATCGGTGATCGACTTGTGAAGTCCTGCCGCAACTCTGATGTTGCAGCGCGATTAGGTGGCGATGAGTTTGCGGTGATTCTATGGGAGCTTGCCGGTCGCGCCGACGCTCGGGTAGCGGCCATGAGTATCGCCGCTCGAATGCAAAAACCGCTGAAACTGGATCATGGTGAGTATCAAACCAGCGTAAGTATCGGCGTTGCGTTGTATCCTGACGATGGCACCACGCCAGAAGCCTTGCTGGCACATGCAGATCAAAAAATGTACGCCGAAAAGGCCTTGTCAAAAGAAGCCGCGAGAGCGAAAGCGCAAACCCAGATGGCGTAGCTCGGAGCCTTCAAAAAATACAATCTATTGGGCGAAGAAACAGCGGTGAATAGCATCGCCAAACACCAGGGTAGTGAACAGCATCGCCAAAAACACGGCTGCAGAACCCATATCCTTAGCTCTGCCCAAAAGCTCGTTATGCTCAAGACTGATAGCGTCAGCCAACGCCTCCAAGGCGGAATTGACCAATTCGGTCAGTAATAAGAGTATGAGGCTGAGTAGTAACATCAATAGTTGCGTGCCAGTTTCGGCGATGTAAAACGCCAGTGGACACAGCACAGTGACCAGAAATAGTTCCTGCCGAAATGCAGCCTCGTGGCGAAGTGCAGCCCCAAAACCCTTGTAGGTACAAAGCGCCGCTTTCAGGATGCGACCAGGGCCTTTACCGTTAGGCTTATTCATAAAAACTTTTATCGTGGATGGTGGGGGCGCAATCTTAAGCTTGCCTGCCTGACCTATCAACGTGCCTGCCAACCTTCGGCCTAGGGATACCTTGCGCGCCCCCTGGGTGGGGTCGTATCTCCAAGCCTGAATAAGTGTGTGCCGTCAGCACGCCAGGCTTGTAATACCTTCAGATGCCTCGAGCGGACGTATCGGCTATAGTCGGACCGTTGTTGAGCTCCATCAAACCCCATCTTGGCTACAACGATGGGTTGTTCGTCGGTCTCGGCCGTCGACGTTTTTTTAGCTATCAGTTTTGACTCAATACGCGAGCCCGTGCCGAATGACTTTGAGGATCCTCCGCTTACTAATATGTATGTCCCTGCTCGCGTGGGGTTCATGGGTGTTTGCAGTTGATTTTGATTTGCCCCCTGACCCGTCTCGTCTCGATGTGAACTGGTGGGATTACTTTGTTGCAGGGCAGGACGATACCCCCGAGGCCGTGGAGCAGCGATTTGAAACAGGCGCTGTACGTCTGTCAGAACTCAAAGAGCAATTAGCAGCGGAAGGATTGGCAAGTCAGGCTGCTTTAGCAGACACCGTACTCAAAGATTTAAGTCGATATCAGCAGTTTAAGGCTCGGCCCTTTCCACTACCCCCTGTCGCTAAAGTCGCGCAGGACAGCTATACCGTTGCTGAAATACGCGCACTTATCGAGGAGCTTCGTAAGACCGGTGTACAGCGCTCGGAAGAAGATCAGGAGATTGTGCAGCTAGAGAACGCCATCTCCGCTGGACAGAATGATTTAAACGAGCAAAAAGTTCGGTACCGCGCATCAGCTGAGACCTCCCCGGATCGAATGGAGGAGGGCTTGCTGTTAATGCAGTCCAGATTACAGCTGGAATTGGCCAGACTTGAATTGCTCTGGCGTAGAACGAACAGTAAGTCCCTGGGACAACAAATCGATGACCTTCAGGCTCTGGTAGAGGATGCGGCAAAGCGCTTGACCACCTCAGAAGAGGACGTTGCTGCAGCAGAGAACGCTCGAGCGTCGGCATTAAACACTGCCAAAGAGTTACGCATGAAACTTTTGCGAGTGCAGTTGGCCCAGAGCGGCGCACTGGCATTGACGCCGCTTGAACAGGCTCGAGATCGACTTGCCAGTCAATCGATGATCGAGCTGGATGTGCAGGCGACGAGACAGGAGCTAGTGGCCAGTGAGTACGCTCTGATCCAGCGAATCCTGATTCGTATCGGGCAAGGCAAGACGCCACCTGGGGAGGCAGATCGTAGCTATCTGTCGACGTATATCGAGGAGCTCAGCAAATTAGAAGACAGCTTGGCCAAGTGGCGTAGAGAGACGGCCCGAAGCAGAGAGACTGCTATGGCTGGCATGTCTGATGACAATAGCAAACAGCTGCAGACGCTGCTGGAACAACGCGCGCGGCTGTCGGACTCGACCGAGCGAGAGCTGCGCGGTTTAGATGAGGAGCTGATCGGCGGATTCCAGCTTGGGAATCTCTTTGACTCACTTTTGGCTCAGGGCGAGGGTCGTGTCACCCGCAGTGTGCAGTTTGCTGAACACCTCGCGGATTTAAGTTGGGAGAAAGTGCTGCGTCTTTTGAGCACCAGCTTATTTGAACTCGGTGGGGCACCGGTAACTACCCTTGATATCTTCAGGATGTTCATCATCCTTACCGCGGCTTGGTGGATCTCGAAGATTTTATCCAAAACCCTGGTGAGGATCGCAGCAGCGCGCAACACCGTGAATGACGGCTCAATTTATACACTTAGCCGAATACTGCACTACATCATTCTTGCCGTCGGCATTATGGTCGCGCTGTCCTCCATTGGCATCGACTTTACAAAGTTCGCTCTTTTCGCAAGCGCTTTGGGAGTCGGTATTGGCTTTGGCCTGCAGACCCTGGTGGGCAACTTTGTCGCCGGATTGATCATATTGTTTGAGCGAAGCCTCAAGATCGGTGATTTTGTGGAGCTTGAGTCGGGTGTCACCGGCGAGGTGCGCGAAATCAATATGCGCAGCACTCTGGTTACGACAAATGACAATATCGACATCGTTGTTCCGAACTCCGAGTTTGTTAACGGTCAGGTTACCAACTGGACCATGCGTGAAGTTTATCGGCGTGTTCGCATTCCTTTTGGAGTGGCCTACGGCACCGATAAAGAGCTTGTGAAAAAAGCCGCGTTGGAAGCGGCCAATAACGTACCGCTGACGCACCAGAAAAATAAATCCCGTAAGCCCCAATTGTGGTTCGTCGAGTTTGGTGACAGCAGTCTCAATTTTGAACTCGTGGTGTGGCTTGAGCCGGATGCGGTGAAGCGTCCGGGTCATGTGCATGCAAGTTATCTTTGGGCCATTGACGACAAGCTGAGGGAGTATGCCATCGAGGTTCCGTTTCCCCAGCGAGATCTGCATGTTCGCAGTGTGTTTGGCAAAACGTCGGCTGAGGATCTGCCGTTGATGGGCGGTAAGCCGGAGAGCCTTGGGTAAATCACATGGCTGATATATTTCAAAGATGGGGTGATGCGTGATCAAGGCAATGTGGCTGGGCGATGACGGGGAGGCCCATAGTGGTAAAGAAGAGATTGTTGCGAAGTGGCAAGCTTCAACTGACACTTATTTATGGTTGGATTTTGAGGGAAGCATAACTCCCGATTTCAAGAACCTGCTGAAAGAAATGGGCTGCGACCCGCTAGCGATTACCGACTCTTCCAGGGTGCGACATCCGCCAAAAGTAGAGCACTTTGAGCACAATACATTTGTCTTGTTCCGGGGGATTTCAAGCTTGGGAGCGGACCTCGAGCTCGAGCCTCAGCAACTGGGCATTTGGGTGGGAGATCGATGCCTCATCACTGTTCACCGTGGAGAGTCTGTGAGTGTGGACTATTTTTGGGAACGGGCTACCAAGCAAAAGTCACTTGCCGAACCTGGTCGGCTGGCCCTGCGTATCATTCACTACGCATCAGGACGCTACCTGACCACACTGCTTGACTTTGAGGAACGTCTATCCGCCCTGGAAGACGGACTTCTCTCGGATATTTCAGAGCTGGACATGAAGGAACTCGTCGCTTACCGCACGCGCCTGCGTAAGTTGCGGCGCATTTTTAGTTATCACAAGGTACTGGCAGAATCTATTTGGCGCCAAGGGGGGCCTTATCTTGGCAATGGAGACGATGCGTTGGCGCATATGCGACGCGATGTCTACGACCGCTGCGAGCGGGTTTATAGCCTTTGTAGTATGTACTACGAACTTTGCAGTGACCTGGTGGAAGGTCACATATCACTCAGCTCCCACAACCTCAACGTGACTATGAAAATTCTCACGATCATCTCGGCAATATTTGTTCCCATGACATTCATGGCCGGCATCTATGGAATGAATTTTGAGCATATGCCGGAACTGGGCTGGCGCTACGCCTATTTCAGTCTGCTGGGGCTCATGGGGGTGATGGCCGTATCGATGTTAGTCGTGTTTAAGAAAGTGAAATGGCTCTGAGCAAGCTTATGTCTTTGCAAATTGCTTTTTTCTGCGTTTGCCAACCAGGTAGGAGCGTGCGGGATCTACAGTGAACGTTCCCTGAATGGCGGTGCGCCCCAGTAAGACTCGAAATTTCATGGTGTCCCTGTCGGTGAGCGTGACTTCCGCTGTCTGTTCGTGGTCGCCAATAGTCATCGTGGTTTCTATCACGTAACGCAGTTCTTCGTGCCCGCCGGAATCCCTCACAACACGCTGTTCAAGTACGGGCGCCTTGCACTGAATGACTTCTGTCCCGTCTGTTTGGCTGGGATGAATATCAAAGCTAACCCAGCTAGCACCTTCGTGTTCAAAGGGCTCGACTTTGAATGCATGCAGGCAGGAAGTGCGTGCCCCGGTATCCACCTTCGCTTTTATCTGAGCGATTCCGATATCAGGGAATCCGATCCACTCGCGCCATCCCAATGTTCTAAGTTCACTCATTGCTAGTTTCCGGGCCAAAAATGTTGAGGGGTCTTGCACGTTGTTGATTACTTGAATCGTGATCCCGACAAGAACTTGATTTTAAAACTGGAGCCCTTCCCGGTGGCCAAGTCTACCAATATTTCGCCCAGTGCCGGAGCGAATTTATAGCCATGCCCCGACAGTCCCGCCGTGTATGCAACATTATGCAATCCCGGATAAAGATCCAAAATAAAATCATCGTCTGGCGAGCGAGTATAAAAACAACTCCGATGCTCCAGACGTTCAAGCTCTACCCCGGGGAGATACTTGTCGACAAAATCTTCAATACGCTCGTTGTCCTGTGGAGAAGGGTTTCGATGCGCGCTCAAGGGGTTTGTCACTAATTCTCCGCCGGAGTGCTCCGCCACCTTCAGTCGCCCATTGCTCGCAGGAAAGCCATAGAAAGCACCCTGGGGAAGTTCATAAAAAAAGCCATTCCGGTAACGCTTATCACGGCAGCGAAACCAGTGAAGATGTTTGCGCTCTACGCGAAGCGGAACATTTAGCCGTGGGAGAAACCCGCTACTCCAGGGGCCCGCAGTGATCACCAATGCAGCAGCACTGAAGTCCCCAGCGTCGGTCTTCACCACTACGGCATCGCCTTGGGGCTCCCAGCCTGAAATGTTGAGTCCATGCCGATGCTTTGCGCCGGCGCTCCGTGCTTGATCAAGGTGCGCTTGTATGCAGCGCTCCACAGGCAACCAGCCTGCATCGGGCTCAAAAATAGCGATGGAGTCATCGGGAACCTTGTATTGCGGGATGTCGCTGGTATGCAGCTTGTCGATGCGAAGTTTGTGTTGAGCAGCAGATGTGAGAACACCCGAGATGATCTCGCCATCCTTAGGACCCATGTAGACACCGCCGGTTTTATGCAAAAGCGTCGTGTCCAGCTCATCCCAAAGTTCGTAGCTGCGGCGCAACATGGGCACATAATCAGTATGCTCAAAGTAAGACAGACGTATCAATCGTGACTCACCGTGAGAGCTTCCTCGATCATGGGCGGGGGGGAAGCGGTCGATACCCAGACACTTGAGTCCCCGGCTCGCAGCGCTAAACAAAGCCGCGCTACCGATACCACCGGTGCCCAGAACAATGAGGTCATAGGTGTCGTCAGAGCCGCTCATCCGGTGCAGCCCACACGCGCGCAGGAGCTTTTATGAATAAAAGGTTTTTTTCTCATTCCCGAAGGCTCCTGGGGCTATTATTGATTCAGCGTTATATTGTTGCCATGCATAGAGACTTAAGCAACACAGTACTGTCAACAACCACAGCGCAGGCGATTGCCAGCTCCACTGTGATTCAGTCGCTGTGGAGTGGCTACGGTGAGATCCTGCGACTGGAGTTGGCAGGGGCAGTCCATCCATCGGTGATTCTCAAGCACATCAAACCGCCTAAAGCAGCTGTGCATCCGCGGGGTTGGAATACGGATATTTCGCATGATAGGAAAGTACGCTCCTATCAGGTGGAAGCCTGCTGGTATCAAAACTATGCGCATCGCTGCGATAGCAGTTGCCCCGTGCCTGATTGTTTGGCGGTGAAGGTGGACGTCGACGAAACTATCCTGCTACTGACGGATCTGGACGCAGCGGGCTTTGACACTAGAAAAGAGTCTGTCAGCATCGACGACATGCATGCATGCCTGGACTGGCTGGCGAGCTTTCATGCGACATTTCTCGGTAGTTCAGTCGAAGGCCTTTGGGAGTGCGGCAGCTACTGGCACCTGGACACACGGCCGGATGAATTGGCTGCACTTGAAGATGTCCGTCTTCGCGAATCAGCCTCGCTGATCGACGGGCAGCTGCGCAGCTGTCGCTATCAAACCTTGATTCACGGTGATGCCAAGCTCGCTAACTTTTGTTTCACCGGCGACACGTCTAAGCCCCGCGTGGCGGCTGTAGACTTCCAGTATGTGGGCCGAGGCTGTGGTATGAAAGATGTGGCCTATTTTGTCGGTAGCTGTTTGCGTGAGGATGATTGCGAAGCTTTAGAGGACGCGCTGCTGGACCACTATTTCTGCACGCTGCAAGAGCAGCTCGCGCAAAAAAAACCTGGCTTCGATGCCGATGACTTGGAGGCCGAGTGGCGAGAATTATATGATGTCGCTTGGGCAGATTTTCATCGTTTCCTGAAGGGTTGGAGCCCGGGTCACTGGAAAATCAACAGCTATAGCGAAAAGCTGACCCGCCGGGTCATCGAGCGACTGCAAGCATGAATAGTCACCCCCTGCCGCTGCAGCAATTGTGTGCAACTGCTAGGCACGCTGCGCAAAAGGCGGGGCGGTTTGTGCACAGCGCCGACCGCGATCAATTACGGCAACGGTATAAAGAAGCTGGCAGCAGTTCGGCATCACAGATTGTTACCGAGGTGGATTTAGAGAGCGAGGCCCTCATTCGACAGAGCCTCGAGGCGGCGTCTGAACAATGGGACATTGCCTTTGTGGGGGAGGAGTCTTCGCAGACCGTTGCGGACCTTACGCCGGCACGTTTGTTGAAGCCTTATTACTGGTGTGTAGATCCATTGGATGGCACCCTGCCATTTGTGCAGGGCAAACCGGGATATGCGGTTTCCATCGCCCTGGTCGCTCAGTCAGGTGAGCCGCTCATAGGCGTTGTCTACGACCCCGTACACTCGAAACTACTGCACGCCATCAAAGGGCAGGGTGCCTATGAAGATCGAGCTCGGATCAGCGGGGCAGAGTTTTCATCCACATCACTGAAGGTTTTTGCCGACGAAAGCTTTCGAGTTGACAAACGTTACGCTGAGGTATCGGGTGCCTTAAATGACTGTGCAACGAACCTGGGCTTGGGTGGCATAGAAATGATTTATGGTAGTGGCGCGGTAAAGAACGCCTGCCAGGTTTTGGACTACCCCGCTGCTTGCTATCTCAAAACGCCCAAGACGCAGGATGGTGGCGGCAGTATTTGGGATTTTGCTGCCACAGCGTGCATTGTCAGGGAGGCTGGGGGCTGGGCTAGCGATGCTCTCGGGCAAACGCTGGTACTAAACCCACCGGGCTCGACTTTTATGAATCAAGGCGGTGTGCTCTACGCTTCAAATGAGCGGATAGCGCGATATTTGATCGACAGGCTTTAGGTCGCAGGCCCGAAATGCATCTAGTGCTGGCAGCTTTGTCAGTCCACCATCATAATATGCGCCTGCCACTCGCCTCCTATCTCAAAGGTCCTCTCTAAATCATGACTCAATCCATCGCCGCACTCCTGGCGGCAGAGCTTGCTATTGACGTTAAACAGGCCATTGCCGCTGTAGCCCTTCTGGATGAGGGCGCCACAGTGCCTTTTATATCTCGCTACCGAAAGGAGGTAACCGGTGGATTGGACGATACGCAAATGCGGCTTTTAGAGGAGCGCCTGCGATACCTTCGCGAGATGGCGGAGCGTCGGGATGCGATTCTCAAGAGCATAGACGAGCAGGATAAGTTGACACCGGAGTTAGAGGCGGCGATCAAAGATGCCGAGACAAAAAGCCGCCTGGAAGACCTGTACCTGCCTTACAAGCCCAAGCGAAGGACTAAGGCGATGATTGCCCGAGAGGCAGGCTTGGAGCCCCTCGCGGATGCTTTATATGGCGATCCAAACCTCGATCCTGAGGTGCTTGCCGCAGACTATTTAAATGTAGAAGCAGGTTTTGATAGTAATAAGGCCGTGCTGGACGGTGCTAAGCAAATCCTGATGGAACGATTTGCCGAGGACGCGGAGTTGCTGCATCGGCTGCGGAGCTTTCTTAAGTCTGACGGGCTTCTGGCATCCCGTGTGGTGACGGGTAAAGAGGAGGAGGGTGCCAAGTTCAGTGACTACTTTGAGCATACTGAACCTCTTAAGTCGGTACCGTCTCACCGTGCTCTAGCGATGTTCAGAGGGCGCAATGAAGGGTTTTTGATGCTGGATTTACGGCTTACTTCTGAAGAGTCCAGCGCTGATACGCATCCCTGCCAAGGCATGATTGCCGCACACTGGAGCATTGAAGATAAGGGCAGGGCTGCGGACAAGTGGCTCGCCGAAGTCGTTCGTTGGACCTGGTCAGTCAAAATGCCACTGCATATTCAGAGTGATCTACTTATGGCTTTGCGCGAGCAATCCGAAGCTGAGGCAATTCGCGTTTTTGCAAGTAATCTAAAGGACTTGCTGCTGGCAGCTCCGGCGGGGCCACAGGTGACTATTGGTCTGGATCCAGGTTTACGTACCGGGGTGAAAGTTGCTGCGGTAGATGCCACGGGCAAGCTGGTCGATCAGGCGACGATTTATCCAACACCACCGCAGAATAAAATCCGTGAGGCGGCCGCGACACTTGTCACCATGATCAAGAAGCATGGCGTTCAATTAATAAGCATAGGTAACGGCACCGGCAGTAGAGAGACCGATCGCTTTGTGGCCGAGGCGCTTGCAGCACATGCGGAATTATCGGTACGCCGGGTTGTGGTTAATGAAGCGGGCGCTTCCATTTACTCGGCCTCTGAGCTTGCTGCAAAGGAGTTCCCGGATGTTGACGTCACGATTCGCGGCGCGGTATCTATTGCCAGACGCTTACAGGATCCGCTTGCCGAGCTGGTGAAGATAGATCCGCAATCCATAGGGGTAGGGCAGTACCAACACGATGTCAGTCAGGTGCAGCTGGGACGCCAACTTAACGCCGTGGTAGAGGATTGCGTGAATGCGGTAGGCGTAGATATCAATACGGCGTCCTCGCCATTGTTAACCCGGGTATCCGGATTGAGCCCACGCATTGCCGAAAACATTGTGTCCATGCGTGACACCAAGGGGCGCTTTGAGAATCGTAAAGCCTTGCTGGACGTCGTTGGCATGGGCGCCAAGACCTTTCAGCAGGCCGCTGGCTTTTTACGGGTCATGGATGGCGACAACCCTCTGGATGCATCTGCGGTGCACCCAGAGTCGTATTCCCTGGTCGAGAAAATCGCAACGGAAAATGGTCGGGAACTGCGAGGACTCATTGGTGATAGCCCGTTTCTGCGCGCGGTAAACGCCAGGGACTATGTTTCCAAAGACGTTGGACTGCCAACGGTGACTGACATCCTCAGTGAGCTGGAAAAACCGGGACGGGATCCACGTCCCGAGTTTAAGACGGCCAAGCTGCAAGATGGTATCGAGAAAATCACGGACCTGCGGTTGGATATGGTGCTTGAGGGCACTGTGACTAACGTCACCAGTTTTGGCGCTTTTGTAGACGTAGGCGTACACCAGGACGGCTTGGTGCATATATCAGCGATGTCGGATAAGTTTATTAAAGATCCACGCGAAGCAGCCAAAGCCGGTGACATCGTTAAAGTGAAAGTCATGGCCATTGATGTGCCGCGCAAACGCGTGGGCTTGAGTATGCGCCTGACAGACAGTGCACAAGAGCCGGGGGCAGAGCCCAAGAAGAGGAATCACCGTCCAGCTCAGGGTAAGCGCGAGAATGCACAGCCGACTCGGCCGCGTAGGGGTCCTCAAGGAACTGCAAAGCAGTCCTCAAACCACGGCGCAGTAAAGCCTAATAACGCTTTTGCCGATGCGTTTGCAAAGGCTCGAGACAAGCGCTGACAGCTAACCGACCCGACGGTGCCTAGACTAAATGGGCAAGCGACAACAGGAAAAACCCAAGGGTGACCGTCAGCGCCGATAACAGTGTGGTGAGTACTACAATGTTGGCTGCGAGGCCGCCGTTGCCGCCCGCGGCCACCACCATGACGAAGCTCGCCGCTGCCGTCGGCGAGGCGAGTAAAAGAAATAGCACGCCCAGAGCTTCGCCGCGCACACCCATCGCCAGTCCAATTAGAACTGCCAGAACGGGTGCAAGACACAGGCGCCAGATCGTAGCTTCGCGGGTGAGGGTGGCCGCGGAGCGCAGGAGAGACAGCTTCATGGCGCCGCCAATACACAGCAGCGCGATAGGTAAAAAGTAGTTGGAAACGCCCCGCGCTAGCTGTGGCACCAAGGCCGGAAGCGGAACCCCCAATGCACTGACGAGCAAGCCCAGGAAAATGCCGATGATCAGTGGATTTCTGGCCATGCTCAAGATCAAGGTGACCGCCGATTGGCGCGACCCAAGTGTCGTGTTTAACAACCACACGGCGATGACGTTATATAGCGCTGTGAGCACAGCGATCGGCAATGCTGCCAGTCTAAGGCCGGACTCCCCGAAGGCGGCAGCGCAAAGCGCAATGCCCACGATGGCCAGGTTTGAACGATAGGCGCCCTGGACAAAGATACCCAGTTCGCGTCGGGCAAAACCGCGCCACACTCCATAGGACCAGGCGAGCACCACAGTAATCCCGGTGGCGACGATGGCGGCGAAAAGGTGATCGACGTTACCGGATCGGCGAAGGTCCAGCTGCGCAGCACTGGCAAACAAAAGAAAAGGCAGTGCATATCTGAAGCCAAATTGAGAGATGGCGTCGACCATCTGCTCGGATAACCAGCCAAGGCGGCGTGCCGCCACGCCCGCAAGAACCCAGCAGAATGTAGGTCCGGATACAGCAAGGGCAGTGAGCAATATGCTGAGGGGTGAATCCAAGGAGTGCGGTTACCTTAGGCGGAGGGGTTTAGCGGTTTCTGATGGCTACTGTATTGTTATCCATGCGGTCTATTTAACATAATATGTATTATACGCAGTTATGGGTATACGGCCCTGGCGCCCTGCGCCCGCCAATCAGGCGAGCTAACTCGTTCTGTGCAAGCCACGGCGTGCTCATTCAGCCTGCGCCGTCATCTTGACCATATCGTAGCCGGCGTCGGTTTTAGCTAATTCTGCATTTACCGAATCTACAAAAGCCTGATCATAGGCTGCTGCACCTGCAGTGGACCAAAAAGCGCGCCCGCCCGGTGACCCCAGAATACTGCGTATGTCGTTTTGTACAATGGCCCATTGCGTGTCCGGCAGTACATCGTCAGCATAGGATTGGTGCATCACCGACCAGAGGTTTGCGTACTGGCCAACGAACATAAAAAACTGCATGCGTTCGTCTTCGTTTAGATCGTCCACCGAGGCAAGTCCTCGCCGGAACACCGACGCCGCTTGCAGGTCCTGAGCGATCACCATGTTGATCTGTCCCGCAGCGTCCACAAATGCATAGCGAGCTTCGGACTGAGCTTGTTTGTTAATGCTGCGGGTTTGAATCGCAAGATACACCAGTGAGACCACAATCAGCGCCAGGCCCAAGAGCTCGACAACCGCCGCGACGGCTTCCCAGTTAATAGTCACTTAAATTACTCCTTGGGTGTCTTGCGTTCCCTGTAGCGTCGCTACAATAGATCGTGATCCGGCCCGATCACGATGCTCCGCCAGATATACCCCCTGCCAGGTTCCCAGCGCCAAATGTCCCTGGCGTATAGGAATGGTCAGATCGATGCCAATAAGGACACTTTTTATGTGCGCCGGCATATCGTCATCGCCCTCAAGAACGTGCCGATAGTAAGGCGCGTTGCGGGGTGCGAGCGTTTCAAAGTGTCGCTGCAGGTCGCGGCGCACATCAGGGTCAGCGTTTTCATTAATAGCTAATGACGCCGAGCTATGTTGTATGAACAGATGCAGCAGCCCTACTTCGCAGCGCTCAATGCCCTGCACCCTGCTCTCGATGAATTCTGTGATGAGATGAAAGCCGGGTTCAAACGGCGGAAGCGTAATCAGTGATTGCGTCCAGATTGTAATAGCCCCTTAACCGAGCACTAAAGGCACCAGCCATACAGCGGCAGCCGTAAGCAAACATAACGACACAATATTCATTACGAAGCCGGCTCGGATCATGTCTGAGATTCGAAGTACGCCAGAGGCAAAGACAATGGCGTTAGGTGGCGTTGCTACCGGAAGCATAAAAGCGCAACTGGCGGCTAAAGTAACGGGCACGCACAGTACCAGCGGATCTATGCCCATTTGCAGGGCAATCGCCCCCACTACCGGTAAGAACGTTGCGGCTGTAGCAAGGTTACTGGTGAGTTCGGTAAGAAAAACAACCAGCCCCGCAGAGGCCAGCACCAGAACCAATGTGCCCAACGATGCCAGCGGTGCCAGGCCCTCCCCTAACCAGTTGGCAAGCCCTGAGTCAGATACCTGTGCCGCAAGACTTAGGCCGCCACCAAATAAAACAAGTACGCCCCAGGGCAAGCGAGCAACATCTGGCCAACTCATCAGTGCACCCCCTTTAATGTCGCCATTAGGCACTACAAACAGGAGTAAGGCTGCAGCCATAACGATGCCGGTATCGCTCAGCCCCGATAGCCCGGGCAGCTCTGCAAGCATACTGCGCGACATCCATAGTAGAACGACGAGCAAAAACACCATGCCCACTCGCTTTTCAGCTTTGCTCATCTCCCCCAGGTCTTCGCGCATCGCGACGATCATTTGTTGTGCCTGCTCGCTTGCAGGAATGTTCACTTTAAAAACGATCGAGGTGAGTAGCCACCATCCCAGGGGCAGTAATACTACAGTGAGCGGAACGCCGATCATCATCCAGTCTGCAAAGGCAATAGTGATTCCGTAGCTGTCCTCAAGGAAGGCTGCCAGAAGTATGTTCGGCGGTGTGCCAACCAGGGTAGAGAGCCCACCAATCGTGGTGGAGTATGCAAGAGCCAACATCAGCGCGATTTGAAACTGCCTGGCATCGGCATCGTTAACACGCAAGGTCTGGTCAGCGATCAGACCCGCTACCGAAACTGCTATGGGCAAAAGCATCATGGTGGTTGAAGTGTTTGTCATCCACATTGATAACAAGGCGGCCACTACCATAAATCCTAGAATCAACCTTTTGCCGTCGGTACCGGTTCTAGAAAGGATCCACAGCGCTATGCGTCGATGCAGCGACCATTTCTCAACGGCTAAAGCCAGAACAAAGGCACCGAGAAAAAGATAGATAATCGGATGGGCATAGCTTTGAGCGGCCTCCTTCATGGGCGCAATGCCAAAGAGGTCGAACACCACCAGTGGAATAAAGCCTGTCGCTGGAACCGGGATAGCCTCTGTAGCCCACCAAATCGCCATCCACATTCCCACCGCGGCAACTCTCCAGGCGACATCGGGCATGGTTTCCTGATTTTCACCCAAAAGAAGCATGAGTGCGCAAGCGGCTGGTCCGGTCACTATCCCTATGCGTTGATAAATGGCGAGCGAAGTATCGCTGTGGACCGCCTCAGGCGCGTTCATGTTGTGTCTCCGGCAGCGACTCTGCGCTTCTTAACTTTGCGCGCAGCATACGTGAATGTCGCAATTGATCATAAGGTGATGTGAGTATTTTGATGACAGAAATCAAACATTTCACTGCCGAATTCGACTATACTTATTGTTATATCAATATTCTATTTAGTTATATGTAATGCCCGGAGGCACCCAATGGCGAATCGAGCCGAGGTTACGCACTTTTTCGACGAACCCACGAACACTCTATCTTATGTCGTTAAGGACCCGGATAGTTCGGCCTGCGCGATCGTCGACAGCGTATTGAACCTTGATTATCCCTCTGGGACCATCAGCTATGAAGGCGCCGATCGCATCATTGCTTACATCAACGATAATAAACTGAGTGTTGATTGGATTCTCGAGACGCATGTGCATGCTGATCACCTGTCGGCTGCACCCTATTTGCAACAGCGTATAGGCGGCAAGATCGCCATCGGTTCTGCTATCACCACAGTCCAGTCAGTCTTCGCTGAGGTGTTCAATGAAGATGATGGTTTTCTTCGCGATGGTTCTCAATTCGATGTCTTATTGAACGACGGGGATGCTCTTAAGATCGGCTCCCTCGAAGGCTATGCGATGCACACGCCGGGACACACGCCAGCCTGTATGACCTACGTATTTGGTGACGCTGTGTTTGTGGGTGACACCCTGTTTATGCCCGATTATGGTACGGCGCGCTGTGACTTTCCGGGAGGCGATGCCAGCACCCTCTTTCGTTCCATACAGAGAATTCTGGCGCTTCCAAGAGAAACCCGCATTTTTGTTTGCCACGATTACATGCCCAACGATCGGGAGTTGGCATTTGAAACAAGCGTCGGCGCTGAAATTGACGCGAACGTTCACGTGCGAGCGGGGATTAACGAAGGCGAGTTCGTATCTATGCGCGAAGCCCGGGACAAAACCCTCGGCATGCCAAACCTCATCCTTCCCTCGCTGCAGGTCAACATGCGCGCGGGACACGTTCCTCCCCCGGAAAGCGGTGAGCGCTTCTTTTTGAAGCTGCCACTCAATGCCTTTGGTGGCCCGGACCTCTCTGATCTTGCTGCGAAGGAATAAGACTATGAGCGTAGAGTTAATCTCGGTAACCGAGTCCTTTTCTGTCTCCCGCCAGATCACCGCCGCTGATATACCCATGCTGGTAGAAGCGGGCGTAAAGTCCCTGATATGTAACCGACCAGATGGCGAAGGCAATGATCAGCCGACGATCACGGAAATTCGTACCGCCGCAGAGGCAGCTGGACTGAGCATTGCTTACATTCCTATTGTGTCGGGTGCGATCAGCAGCAATGACATAAAGGACTTTTCTACTGCACTGGATAAGATGGAGTCGCCGGTACACGCTTTTTGCAGAACCGGCACGCGCTCAATGACGCTGTGGAGTCTTTGTCAGCGCGCTAAGGGTGTTGCTGATGCGCAATTGCTGGCCCAAGCCAGGGACTGCGGTTACGACTTAAGCGACGCACTGCGGAGTATCCCCGTCGCAGCCTCAAAAGTGTCAGGCAGTGCTGCTTCCGAGGATCACTTTGATATTGTCATCGTAGGTGCGGGAGCCGCCGGTATCGCAGTTGCTTCCAGTTTGATGACACGTATGCAGACTTTATCAATCGCGATTATTGACCCAGCAGAAGTGCACTACTACCAGCCTGGCTGGACCATGGTCGGCGGAGGCATCTTTCGACAGGAGGATACGGTCAAAACCATGGCCTCCTTGATTCCCGACGGCGTCCGCTGGATAAAGTCCGCCGTAGGCAGCTTCGAACCCGAAGACAACCGTGTGCTATTGGAAGACAGTCATCCGATTCACTACGATCGACTTATCGTGGCGCCCGGGATCAAGTTGGACTGGCATGGCGTAGACGGACTTGTAGAGACCCTGGGGCGCAATGGAGTGACGTCTAATTATCGCTACGACCTGGCGCCCTATACCTGGAAGCTCGTGAGCAGTATGCAAAAAGGTAAGGCTCTGTTTACCCAGCCACCCATGCCGATCAAGTGTGCCGGTGCGCCTCAAAAGGCTCTTTATCTTTCCGGTGATCATTGGCGTCGGAATGGTGTTCTTAGCAACATTGATATCAGCTTTTACAACGCAGGGCCGGTACTGTTTGGTGTCAAAGAGTATGTGCCTGCTCTGATGCAATATATTGAACGGTATCAGGCTGAGCTTAAATTCGGGCATCGTTTGAGCCGCATCGACGGCGACACGCAGACCGCCTGGTTTGAGACCCAGGATGAGTCCGGCGCTACCGTTGAAGTCAGCTCGGACTTTGACATGATCCACGTCTGCCCTCCTCAGACGGCTCCGGACTTTGTAAAGCAAAGTCCACTGGCAGATGATGCCGGATGGATCGATGTGGATCAGAATACTTTGCAGCACAAACGCTACGCGAACATCTGGGGTCTGGGAGATGCGATGAACGCGCCCAACGCAAAGACAGCTGCAGCTGCCCGGATGCAGGCGCCAATTGTTGCGAACAATCTTCTTCATGACCTGGGGCGTGTATCCGGCGTCGCGCATTACAACGGCTATGGTTCCTGTCCGCTGACTGTGGAGCGCGGCAAGATCGTCCTTGCAGAGTTTGGCTATGGCGGGAAGCTCCTGCCGAGTTTTCCCCGTTGGTTAATCAATGGGCAGCGGCCGTCGAGATTGGCCTGGATTCTAAAAGAACAGATTCTCCCGCCGATTTACTGGAAAGCCATGCTCAAAGGCAAGGAATGGATGGTTAATCCGGAGCGTAGCAAGGCAGACCAATGAGCCAGTGGCTCCGCGGCTTACTGCCGCCTCTGGAGTGGTTACGCGGTTATAACCGCAATGCGCTGGCGAGCGACACGCTCGCTGCGGTAATCGTTACGATCATGCTGATTCCACAGTCTCTGGCTTACGCCCTTCTTGCCGGTCTGCCGGCAGAAATGGGGCTTTACGCCAGCATTTTGCCCCTGCTGGCTTACGCAATATTCGGAAGTAGTCGGACTTTGTCCGTCGGGCCTGTGGCAGTTGTATCCCTTATGACCGCCACGGCCGTAGGTAAGGTCGCGGCCACGGGGAGTCTTGGCTACGCTAGTGCCGCTATTGCCATGGCGCTGCTGTCAGGGGCTATGCTCATTGGCATGGGGCTTTTGCGCTTCGGCTATTTGGCAAATTTATTGTCGCACCCGGTTGTTTCAGGGTTTATTACCGCGTCAGGAATAATCATTGCCTTGTCGCAGCTGCGCCACATACTAGGTATCCAAGCCCACGGCGAAACCCTACCGACGCTAATCAGTACGCTTTGGATGCAGCTCTGGGCGTTCAACGGAGTGACCCTGATAACGGGCACGGCAGCGTTAATTTTCTTGTTTTGGGTACGCTCAGGGCTTGCACCGCTTTTGTGTCGAGTCGGCTTCAGCGCCAGTGCGGCCGGCATGCTTGCCAAGGCCGGACCGGTGTTGGTAATTATCGTTACCACGCTTGCGAGCATCGCTCTGGACTATCAAACCCTGGGTGTTGCCTTGGTGGGTACCGTACCCCGGGGGCTCCCCGCTTTTAGCATTCCCACGATGGATTTTGCGCTGTGGTCCGAACTTGCCGTATCGGCACTACTAATTAGTGTCATAGGCTTTGTGGAATCAGTGTCTGTGGGTAAAACACTTGCAGCAAAGCGTCGCCAGCGAGTCGATGCCAATCAGGAGTTGGTGGCTCTGGGTGCAGCGAACGTCGCATCAGCAGTTTCCGGCGGCTTTCCAGTCACCGGAGGATTCTCGCGCTCCGTGGTCAACTTTGACGCAGGCGCACAAACTCAGCTGGCAAGCGTGCTCACGGCCGGTGGCATTGCCGGGGCCGCCCTCCTCCTGACTCCGGTGCTGTATTTTCTGCCCAAGGCGACACTGGCGGCGACAATTATTGTAGCGGTGACTTCATTGATCGACTTCAGCCTGATCAAGCTCGCCTGGCGTTACTCGCGGACGGACTTTATTGCCGTGATGGTTACTATTTTGTCGACCCTGTTTTTTGGCGTTGAGCTGGGTGTCCTTTGTGGGATTCTGGCTTCTATTAGCCTTCACCTACATAAAACATCCCAACCACACATCGCTATAGTCGGAGAGGTGCCCGGCACCGAGCATTTTCGCAATATTAATCGACACGATGTGATCACTTACCCGAGCATCGTATCGTTGCGCATTGATGAGAGTCTGTATTTTGCGAATGCCGGTTACATGGAAAGCGCTATTTATGCGGTGATCGCGGAGCGCGACGAGCGCCTTAAGCACATCATTCTGCAGTGCACTGCCGTCAACGCAATCGATTTAAGTGCCCTTGAAGCTCTTGAAGCGGTCACACAACGGCTCAAAGAACAGGGGATAATGCTTCATCTGAGTGAGGTGAAGGGACCGGTAATGGATGCATTGGAGCGAACAGATTTTTTAGAGCATTTATCCGGGCAGGTTTTTCTGTCACAGCATCAGGCTTGTGAAGCTCTAAAGCCTGTGACTGAGTCATGAGCCGTATCCTGCGGTTTATATCGCTGTTAGTGATAGTAGGCATTGGGGTGGTGATTTACCTTGTAACCAGCGATCCATCCCAAGAAGATCCCTGCCTCACCCCACAAAACGATATTAGCGCGGCCATCCTTGGGGAAGACACTGACCAGGATGCGCTCGCAAATCGCGCGATGCTTCAGCGCAAACTCTGCGAAAAGCGTCGCGAGGAACAACCGCAGTAGCAAATAAAGCGTCTGGGTCGGGGCATAAAAAGCCCCGGCGGCTCATGCCAGGGGCTGGGTTACTGCTTGGGCCGCGTCAATGACGCCTGCCACAGCTTCAAAAAGCTGCGTTCAAGCGCATTTTCTGCGGCGATTCCGAGCTTCTGTTGCCAGTTCTTACGGGGCACAAAGGTCAGCTCGAACACACCATGAGTCTCAAGTTTGTCCTGAATGTATTCGTCAGAAGTCTGTAGCGCATCCACTAAGTGGACATCCCGTGCGCGTTGTCCGTACCAGGTTTCTCCCGTGGAAACACTATCAATATCAACTATTTGCCTGTTTTCTTTCACAAACTGCTTGAACAGAACATGGGTGTCTTCCAGCTCTTCTTTGAACTTCTCCCGGCCTTTGTCTGTGTTCTCCCCAAACACCGTTAGCGTGCGTTTGTACTCACCGGCGGTAAGAATTTCCACATCAATGTCATTCTTCTTGAGCACACGGTGAAAGTTCGGTAACTGCGCTATTACCCCGATGGAGCCGATAATGGCAAAGGGGGCCGCGATTATCTCGTTAGCAACACAAGCCATCATGTAGCCGCCGCTGGCCGCCACCTTATCTACGGCAACCGTGAGCTTCACCCCTTTATTGCGAATGCGCTGAAGCTGGCTGGATGCCAGTCCGTAGCTGTGGACCATTCCCCCGCCGCTTTCCAGACGCAAAAGAACTTCGTCGCTATCTCGAAGCTCTCCCAGTAGGGTCGACACTTCCTCGCGCAGCTGCTCCACGGCCGAAGCACGAATGTCACCGTCAAAATCCAGAACGTACAGACGTGGTTTCTCCGCCGGGGTTTCATTCCCCGCTTTTATCTGCTTCTTAGCTGCCTTGGATTCTTCTTTGGCTTTCTTTTTTTCTGCTTTCTTTTCAGCCTTGTGAGACTCCTTGCGCATCGCAGGATCCAGAGTGGCATCGCGAAGCGTCTCGCGAAGCTCCTTGTAGCGGTCGTTGAGTTTGTGCACTTCGATGTGTCCGCTGCTTTCTCCACGATGACGTTGAGATGCCGCGGCAATCAATAAAATGATCAGGCCGACCGAGATGACGATGGTAACGGCCTGCGCGAGAAATAGACCGTATTCAGAGAGAAATTCCATAAAGTTTCCTGAGTGTTGTGTAGCTGTCGAAGAACTAGCGTGATTGACTGCGTCGACAGTGGTATTGAATGAGTTGCCCCGCAATTGATGATGGTGGCGGCACGGGGGGTAAATCCTGAGGGTGATACCAGTTGGCTTCGGCGATTTCATCAAGGTCTGGAGTAACGTCACCAGAGGCATATTCGGCAAAGTATCCCAGCATCAATTGATTTGGAAACGGCCAGGACTGTGATCCGAAGTATTCGATCTCGCCGACTTCCACGCCGACCTCCTCGCGAACTTCTCGGCGCAGCGTATCCTCGGCACTCTCCCCCGCTTCTATAAAGCCGGCGAGTGAGCTGTACATCGGCCTGGGAAAACGCGCGTTCCGGGCCAGCAGCATTTCTTCTCCCCGGGTTATGAGGACTATCACACAAGGCGAAATCCTCGGGTAAAGCATGGTTTTGCAGGCGCCGCAGCCCATGGCGCGATCTCCGTCAGCAGCTTGCATAGGCTCACCGCAACGGCCACAGAATCGATGATCCCGCTCCCAATCAAGTAGCTGTGCTGCGCGGCCCGCAAGCGCAAACAGGCTGTCTTCTACCCGGCCAAGTAAGTGATAAAGATTACCCACCTGATAACGCATGGCATCGACATCGACGATGTCATCGATTTCGACTGCAAAGCAGGCCTGACCTGCCCAGTGTCCGATGTACTTCTCTCGAGCAACTTGCCAGCCGTTCTGACTAAGATCGCTGTCAGTCAAAACACAAGGCTGTCGCGATTGCATGTCCATAATCAACTTACCGCGCTGAAAAACGATATGCAGAGCGTCATTTCGATGAGCGGGTGCTGACTGACCGAGATCCAGCATAGATCAAATGCTCCTGGCGCGATGAGGCGGATGTAACCACAGGCGGGATAAATAAATGGGGCCGCTATCCTATGCACCACAGGTCCCCGTCGCAAGTGCAATGGGCGTAATAATGACCCGATTACGCCCCAAAGATCCTTGATCACCCGCTTACGCGAACTCAAGCAATACCGTACACTTGCGGCACAAATTTAGAGGAATCCTTATGAGCGAATCAGCATCACACGCGCTTTGGCACAATTTTCTCGGGCCGTCGCCAGACTGGTACAAAAAAGCGATTATCGGCTTTTTGTTGATCAACCCTGTCCTGCTCTACACCGTAGGACCTTTCGTTACCGGCTGGGTACTCATTGGTGAGTTTATCTTCACGCTGGCACTGGCTTTGCGTTGTTACCCCTTGCAACCAGGCGGCCTACTGGCGATCGAGGCTGTAGCTCTTGGCATGACCAGTGCAGATTCGGTGTTTCACGAAACAGCGGCCAATTTCGAGGTCATTCTTCTGTTGATGTTTATGGTTGCGGGCATCTATTTTATGAAGGAGCTCCTGCTGTTTGTATTCACACGAATTCTTCTCAAAGTACGATCCAAGGTTGTGCTGTCCCTGCTTTTTAGTCTGGTGGCGGCGTTTCTGTCGGCATTTCTGGATGCGCTGACCGTTACAGCGGTATTGATCAGCGTGGGTGTCGGTTTTTATTCGGTCTATCACAAGGTCGCCTCCGGTAAAGGTACTCACCATGACAGTCACGATCACGGTGATGACGCAGGTGTCCAAGACAACCACCGGGAAGATCTGGAGGATTTCCGCTCGTTCCTGCGCTCGCTGCTCATGCATGGAGCTGTAGGAACTGCGCTCGGCGGTGTGTGCACCCTCGTGGGCGAACCTCAGAACCTGCTCATTGCATCCGTAGCAGACTGGGACTTTGTTAAGTTCGTTACCGTTATGGCACCGGTAACCATGCCGGTTTTAGCTTGTGGCTTGATGACCTGCGCACTGCTGGAGGTCACAGGAAAGTTTGGCTACGGTGCCAAGCTGCCAGACTCCGTTCGTCTGGTGCTCAACGAGTTTCAGGATAAAGCTGATGCAAACCGAAACTCCAGGGATGTGGCGCGACTTGTGGTTCAAGCCCTGGTCGCGGTGATACTTGTTGTGGGTCTTGCAATGCACCTGGCCGCTGTGGGCCTCATAGGTCTTATGGTTATTGTGCTGCTTACGGCCTTCAACGGTATCGTCGAAGAGCATCAGATCGGACACTCTTTTGAAGAAGCTCTGCCCTTTACAGCGCTGCTGGTTGTGTTCTTTGCCATCGTTGCGGTTATACATGATCAACATCTGTTTACGCCTGTCATCGACGCGGTTTTGGCAATGAATTCAGATATTCGCCCTGGAATGTTCTTTATCGCCAATGGTGTGTTGTCAATGATCAGCGACAACGTGTTTGTCGCTACGGTCTACATCAATGAAGTCAAAGCTGCCCTTGATGCGGGGGCTATCACCAGAGGGGAATTTGATCAGTTGGCGGTAGCAATTAACACTGGTACCAACCTGCCCAGTGTTGCGACGCCTAATGGACAGGCGGCTTTTCTGTTCCTGCTGACCTCGGCGTTGGCGCCCTTGATTCGCTTGTCCTACGGACGAATGGTGATCATGGCGCTGCCCTACACCGTAGTCATGGGCGGCGTTGGCCTCGCCTGCGTAACCCTGTTTATCTAGGGACTGTGCTCAACTGCCGCTGTGGAGTGTTCTCCACAGCGGCTCTTTTCCAGCGGCCGCAATGCTATCCAGCTGCGCCTCGTGAGCCGCAAGTTCACTGTCAGTAGCCTCAATAACCGGTAGTCTTTGACGGCTTGCGGGAAGCCTTCGCAGTCCTCTGGGTCGGGACCGGCCCTGGCTGTCACCATCATCTCCTCCCAATGCCAAAGCGGTCTGCCCGCCGGTCATCGTCAGGTAAACGTCAGCCAGTATTTCAGCGTCCAGCAGCGCACCGTGGAGGTCCCTGCTGGAATTGTCGACCGCATAACGCTGGCACAGCGCATCCAGACTGTTACGCTGACCCGGGTGACGGCTTCGCGCCATGACCAGAGTGTCGGTGATCTCACAGCGCTGTGCCAGAGGCACTGCCCCAGAATCCAGGCGGCTCAATTCGCTATCGAGAAACCCGATATCAAAAGGGGCATTGTGGATAACCAGTTCTGCGCCATCGACAAAATCAATAAAGTCCTTTGCTACCGCAGAAAACACAGGCTTATCCGCAAGAAAGGTGGCGGTGATACCGTGAACCTCTATCGCTCCGGCATCGATATCACGTTCGGGATTGATATAGCGATGAAAGTGCCTGCCGGTGAGCTGACGATTCTCCAACTCCACGCAGCCAATTTCGATAATCCGGTGCCCCTGACTCACTTCCAGGCCGGTGGTTTCTGTATCGAGAACAATTTGTCGCATAACTGTCGTTGATCCTTAAAAACTAAGAGAGCATTTCATCAATCGCGCGGTTAGCCAGCGCGTCGGCGCGCTCGTTACCCGGGTGGCCGCTGTGCCCCTTTACCCATTCCCAGGTGACAGTGTGTCGCTGATTCTGCTCGTCCAGCAACTGCCACAGGTCGGCATTCGCCACAGGTTTTCTGGCAGATGTTTTCCATCCTCGTTGCTTCCAGTTGGGTAGCCACTCGGTGATACCTTTCATGACATACGTGGAATCGGTGACCAGTCTTACTGCGCAAGATTCACGCAGGGTCGCTAATCCTTCAATAGCCGCGCTGAGTTCCATGCGATTATTGGTCGTATTCTCCTCGGCGCCATAAAGCTCTCGCTCCTTGCCGGCGTAGCGCAGCAAGGCTCCCCAACCACCGGGCCCGGGGTTTCCACGACAAGCGCCGTCCGTGAACAGTTCAATGCGTTTCATAAGGTTCCAAAAATTTTGATGACGAGCTCAGGCAGCTAAATCATTACTGTCTGACCGTGGCTGTCGTGGTGTAGGAGCAGGAGTTCCCGCCACACTAAGGCCTCTAAAGCTCTCTCGAGCGCGTGCCCGGAGGCTTCTGGGCCTGCGAACGCCTCCAATATGCTTGATAGCATGAGCAATGTAGACGCCCCCACCGGGCAGGCTGCTGTCACTGGCCCATTCGTCCACACGGCCTATAAAGTTGCGCAGTCGAACACTCCCGGCCACCGGGATAGGGAACAAATGTTGCGCGCTTTCCAGTTCACAATCGAGCAGGCGTAACCAGTCAGTGAGACGGTGCAGGCTCACCGGACGATATCGCTGTCTATTCCACAAACTGCTCTTTTTTAATCCTTGCAAATAATGTGCTCCCCCCAGGAGGCTCAGGGGATTGAAGCCGACAATTATCAAGTGACCATGGGGCCGCAAAACCCGCTGCATCTCGCGCAGACTGCCATGGGGATGCTCGTCAAACTCCAGCGCGTGAAAAGCGACCACGGTGTCCACGCTGTCGCTCTCCAGGGGTAACTCATCGCCGTGACACAACATGGAGGCTTTACCATCGGCTGCTGCACAGGCAAAGATCTGATGATTAATAGGGCTTGCGCCCACCAGACTGCGTGTCGGTAAAGGGCCCATCTGTAAAATATGGTAACCGAAAGACAGACCCAACACGGGTTCAAGCCGAGCTTGTATAAGCTCGCAGAGCTCCTCTCCAGACTCTCTGGCGTACCAGGATTCCAGAGCCCGGGAAATCTCGATAGACTGCATGTTCGCGACGCTCTTCACGATTAGGAGAGTAGCCAGTGCGCTGCCTGCATGCAACGCCCGACTACCTCTAATATAGAGCGTTCTTGATTTTGCCCTGAAGCACTCTGAGAGTCTGCGTTTATGACCACTATCAACGGCATCCCGGCCTTTACTGATAATTACATCTGGCTACTTCAGAACAGTGATGATAGCGCGTATGTGGTGGATCCAGGCGATGCGGCGCCGGTGGAGCGGGCCCTGAAAGAGCGCAAGCTTTCTCTTGAAGGCATTCTCATTACACATCACCACTTTGATCACGTCGGTGGGCTAAAAGCACTGAAAGACAAGCACCGCTGTCGGGTGTACGGACCCGCCAACCCCGCCATTGACGGTATCGATCAGGTGCTGGTCGCCGGCGATCATCTGAATGTGGGCGACTACTCCTTTGAGATCATCAGTGTGCCAGGACATACCCTCGATCACATTGCTTACTATCAGGCTGGAGAGAACCCAGTGCTGTTTTGCGGTGACACGCTTTTTGCCGGTGGCTGCGGCCGTATTTTTGAGGGGGATCCTCCGATGATGCATGAGTCTCTGTGTAAGCTTGCCGCCCTCCCCGCAGCTACTGCAGTATATTGCGCCCATGAATATACCTTGGCGAATCTTGCCTTTGCCCTGGCCGCCGATCCAGATAATGCGGCCTTAAAAGAGCGTCAGCGCAATGCCCAGGCGCTGCGAACGCGAGGGGAAGCTACGGTTCCCTCCACCATTGGCCTTGAACTGGCGACTAACCCCTTCCTGCGGAGCGCGGCCCCTGAGCTGGCCCTGGGGCTAGAAGCTGCAGGCCGTGAAGCAGGCGCGAAACCCGTGGAGGTCTTTGCGGGCCTTCGTGCATGGAAGGACCAGTTCTGAGCATGCAGCTGCTACGCGCGAGTACATTGATAGCCATGTTTGTGCTGAGCGCTTGTACCACCATGCAAAGCGATAAAGCCTTGGAGACGCAGGTGTCGACCTCGTCTGCGGCGGAGCTGCTGCCGCCGAGGCCCCATCACAAAGAGCTTGTAGATTTGGGTCCGCCGGTAGATCTGTGGGACAGAATTCGACGTCAGCTGGAGTTCCATACCCTCCACAACGCCCGCATCGGCAGTGCGCGGGAGTATTACCTCAAACAAGCTCGCTACTTCGAGTTGGTAGGTCCTCGGGCAGAGCGTTATCTCTTCCATCTGGTGAACGAGGTAGAAGCACGCGACATGCCTATCGAAATTGCCCTGCTGCCCTTTGTCGAGAGTGCAATGAATCCGTTTGCTATTTCGAACCAACGCGCGGCAGGGCTTTGGCAGATAATGCCGGGAACGGCAGATGATCTTGGCGTCCGCCGGGACTGGTGGTTCGACGGTCGCCTGGATGTTCGCGATTCCACGACTCACGCTCTGAACTACCTGGAGTCCATGAACGAAGACTTTGACGGAGACTGGCTTCTCACTCTTGCCGCGTACAACTCCGGTAAGGGTCGCGTTCAGCGGGCTATCAAACGAAACAAGAGTCAGGGAAAGCCTGTGGATTACTGGTCCCTGGATTTGCCTCGAGAAACACGTCGTTACGTGCCTCGATTGATTGCTCTAAGTACCATCGTCGCTTTCGACCAAGCCTTGGAAGTCAGTCTGCCACAAATCCCTAATGCCCCCGCTTTTGCGGCCATTGATACTGCTGGGCAGGTAGAAATGCTCCGCGCGGCGGAACTTGCAGGATTGGAACTTGTGGAGCTGCGCAGTTTTAATCCGGGGCAGCTGCGCTGGGCGACTGCACCCAACGGGGATGGAAAGTTGCTTGTGCCCGTCTCCATCGCGGAGTCCCTTGCAACGACACTTGCCGAGCTTCCGGATTCCCAACGGGTCACCTGGCAGCATTACCGGATACGTCGCGGCGACAGTCTTATACGCATTGCCAAAAACTTTGACACGCAAGTGGGCTTACTGCGCGAGGTCAACAACCTTAACGGCAATCTCATTCGTGCCGGTGATACTTTAATGATTCCCGATAGCGCGGCCTGGCAGCAGAGTCTGGCATTGGCTGAAAGCGGCAGCACAGGCGTGCGCCGGGGTTACACCGTGCGTCGTGGTGACTCGCTTTACGAGATCGCACTGCGTTTCGATGTCACCATCGTAGATATCATTAGCTGGAACAAATTGGACCCGGGCCGCTATCTACAACCGGGACAGTCGTTGACGCTGTATCTGGCCGGCGACTAAGGTCGCGCGGTGCAAAAGCGTCGAGCCCCTAGTGACTTTGCTCTTTTTTGATATTGAAAAACAGGGCGTAAAGCGTAGGTACCACGGTCAAGGTCAACACCGACGCAAATCCGAGACCGGCCATGATCGTGACCGACATATTTGTAAAGAACACGTCGGACAATAATGGAATAAGCCCCAGAATAGTCGTACCGGCGGCCAAAACAACGGGCCGGGCACGAGACACTGCCGAGTCCAGGATCGCATTGTAGGGGTCGTTTCCTTCAGCTATCTGCTGGTCAATCTCCTCAATCAGCACGATGGCATTCTTGATTAGCAGGCCTATCAAGGACAGGGCACCGAGCATGGACATAAAGTCGAATGCGCCGTTGGTGGCCAACAAGCCCGCGCTGATCCCCACTACTGCCAGAGGCACCGTCAGCCAGATAATCAGTGGCTGGCGCAGCTTGCCAAAGAGCACAATGCTAGTGAGTATCATCAGCAAAATACCGACCGGCAGTGAACGCCCTAAGCCCTGCTGCGCGTTGGCATTATCTTCGTACTCTCCACCCCAGGACAGAGAGTAGCCCGGAGGCAACTCGATGTTTTCAATTTGCGGCCGTATACGTTCAAAGAGCGGCGTCGCCAATTCGCCCTTGGGGTTGCAGGAGGCAATAATCGTCTGAATGCGATTACGCCCGCGCAGCAGCGCATTTTCCCAGTCGGTGCGATACCCCGATATCACTGACGAAGCGGGCACTGTTTTTCCAAGTACCGCGCTCCAAATCTGCACATCACGCATGGCATCTACATCAACTCTCTCGCTCTCGGTGGCACGCATCTTTAGAGGGAGCACCCGATTGCCGTCTCGATAGCTGCCTGCCGGCATACCGTCAAAAGCGAACTTCATGGCATCGCCAAGATCTTCTCGACTGATGCCCAACTGCCGGCCAACTTGCTCATTAAACACAGGCGTCACTAACTTCACGGGCGAGCGCCAGTCGTTACGAATATCCACGGCTTCGTAATCATTGCGCATGATCTTCTCGGCCTGCTCTGATAGCTGCCTCAGCACTGTTGCATCAGGCCCGGAAAAGCGCGCCTCAATTTTTGCATCACGGCCGGGCCCTATGCGCAGGGATTTGACTATAGGATCAATCCAGGGTGCCTCAGTGCGAAGTTTCTCTGAGATCAAAACCTGCAGGGAATGTACCTGATCGGGATCGTCGGTGCGCACGATAATCTGGCTGTACGCCGGGGTGGGTTCCCGCGCGTCATAAACCAATGTAAAACGCTGGTGGGCCCCGCCCACAACTGTCGTTGTCTGCACCACCCCGGGTTGCTCTCTGAGGTATGCGGCCAAAGCCAGAGTGTCATCCCGGGTTTTGCGAATATCAGATCCTTCTGGCTCATAGACATCAACAAAAAACAGTGGTGTGCTGGATGCGGGGAAAAACCCACTTTTGACCTGCCCAAAGCCGATGACGCCCAGGACAAATAGTCCGACAACAAGCGCCAAGGTCACTTTTCGATAATCCACGGCCAGGGCTACTACACGCCGGTAGCCGCGAAAAACGGCGCCAGCGTAGGGATCCAGGTCCTGCTCGGGGCCACCGGGCTTCAGCAACAGCGCGCATAGTAGTGGCGTGGTGCTGACCGCAGTTATCCAGCTGAGCGACAAGGAAATCAGGATTACGTAAAACAGGGAGCCGGCAAACTCTCCGGTGTTATCCGGTGACAGCCCGATGGCTGAAAAGGCGAGAATTCCAATGGCAGTGCCGCCTAATAGCGCCCATAAGGTTTTGCCCACTGCCTCGGTAGCCGCTTCCAATGCCTTCATACCCGACTGCATGCGGACCTGCATGCCCTCGGCCACCACAATGGCGTTATCCACGAGCATGCCTAAGGCAATCACCAGCGCCCCCAGTGAGATGCGCTGCAGCTCGATACCAAACAAATACATCAGCAATAGCGTACCGGCGACGGTTATCAGTAGCACCGAGCCGATGATCAGTCCCGAGCGCAGCCCCATGAATACCAGTAGAACGGCGATAACGATGGCCACGGCCTGGGCAACGCTAATGATGAATCCTCCCACTGACTTCTCGACTTCAGCCGGTTGATCGTAGACCGCCTCCAGGGACATGCCTACGGGGATGAGCGTTTGTAATTCGCTGATTCGCGCGTTTAAACGTTTACCCACTTCCACCACGTTTTCGCCCTGTGCCATGCTGATTCCAACGCTGAGCGCTGGTTGACCGTTGTGGTAGTACAGTTTCACGGGGACGGCTTCATAGGCCCGCGTAATAGTGGCGATATCCCGAAGGCGCACGAGGCTGCGGTCTTGCGAGGAGATGAGAACGTCGCCAATCTCCTGAACCGAGTCGAACTCCCCGGTGGGTTTGATCCGCAGGTAATCATCACCTACACGCGCGTTACCCGCATCGACAACAGAGTTCTGGGAGCCGAGCACGCTGGCAATGGCAGCCGGGTCAATGCCCAGTTCGGCCAGGCGCGCGCGTGACATATCGAGGTAAACGACCTCTTGTTGTTCTCCGTCTATGGAAACCTTGCGAACACCCTTAACCAACACCAGCTGACGTTTCACGTCGTCAGCGACGTCATAAAGGTCACGCCAGGTGTAGCCCTCTCCCGTGAGCATCAGGTAGACGCCGTATACGTCACCAAAATCATCAATGACTATGGGAGCCTGCGCCCCGGGCGGAAGCTTGGGACGCACGTCAGTTATCTTGCGGCGAAGTTCGTCAAAAACATTTGGCAGATCCGCAGCACCGTACTCGTCCTTGAATTCGATAGTGATGTCGGACAAGCCCGGCCTCGACACTGACATTTTGAGGCGCTTTAACTGGGGCAGTTTCTGGATTGCGTCCTCCAGGTGATAGGTCACCTCATCGTGGACCTCCTGCGCAGAGGCACCGGGGTATTGGGTGATGATCTTCGCCATTTTGATGGTGAAGGCAGGATCTTCGAGTTTGCCCATCTTCTGAAAGCCGAAAATGCCTCCAGCCACCATAATCACAACGACCAGCCACGAGATCACCGGTGTGCGAACCGAATAGGCGCCAATACTCATAAATTACTGCTGTCGCTTGAAATGGCCTCGCGAGGAACGGCCTGCTCACCACCGGCCATGCGCGTGACCTGCATCCCATCAGACAGGTAGCTCGCGCCAACCGCGACAATCTCTTCACCGCCTGTGAGTCCTGAAAGCACCTCGATCATGTCTCCAGAGACCCTGCCCGTTTCGACGCTGAGGCTTTGTACCTGCATGGTTTCTGGGTCCAACACGAATACTCGGGGCGACAGTGTCGCGTCAGCCTGCACGGCTCTTGCGGGAACCCAGGTGGCGACTTCGCTCGACAGGAGGTCGCTAAAATCAACCTCTACCTGCGCAGTCATGCCCGGTAATACCGTGAACTCGTCGGGCTGACGCATGCTAAAGGTGACGGGGAAAGTCTGGGTGTCGGGGTCAGCCCTTGTCGCAACCTCTTTTAACTCCAGTGCGTAACTGATATTCGGACGGTTATCAAAGGATGCCATGGCGATCACTTCCGCCGCACGACTCTCCTGGAGGGGCCCGCTGGAAAGCTCATCTTCACCACCACTACTGACACTGCGGATAACTGACTCGGGCATTGCAATAATCACATCGAGCAGTTCAGTGTCCTGTAGATAAACGATGCTCTGTTTGGCGCGAATCTCCTCAAAGTTATCGACATAACGCCGGGCTATTCGGCCCCTAAACGGAGCGCGCAGTGTTGCGTAGCTCAGATCAGCTTTTGCCTGCGCCAAAGCTGCCCGTGCGGAGCGAAAGTCAGCCTCCATACGATCGTAGTCCAATTGGGAAATACTGCCTGAACCAATAAGTTCGCCGGCGCGGCGGAAGTTGCGCTCGGTGTTTTCAAAGACCGCTTCGCGGTCCTCCAAGGTGTTTTTAAAGTCCGTAGCATCGAGCTGAGCAAGTATCTGCTGTGCTTCTACAACCTCACCCTCGCGGATAGGAAGTGATTCGAGCTGGCCCGACACGCGAAACGATAGCTCCGCTTGCGTGGCAGCCTCGATAGTTGCGGGAAACTGGCGAATCTCCGCGCCAAGACTTGTATCAACCGTAAACAGCTTTACCGGACGGGAGCTAGCGGTTTGCTCGGGAGCCGGGGGCTCAGAGCACCCGCTCAAGCTCAAGGCCAGTACCAAGAGCGCGCTAATGGCTGTCTCAGGTCTTAATACCCTGACCGTACGCAAGCGAAAATTCAGGCGGGCATTGAAAAATCGTGGCTGTTTCATGCTGTACGGTGCTCGTTGGTTTAACCTTGGGCATTATAAGAGGCAAGCGTCGGCATTGCCCAGTTGTGCCAGATCGCAGGAACATCTGTTTGTGCTGCAACAACTTTAGGCTCACGCCACGGATTCGACGTACTTGCCCAGTGCCGGGAAGTACAATGCACTGCGAACAGGTTCTGAGAAACGCGCCGCAAGCGCTTCGGCGTAGGCAGCTAACTGTGGTGCGTAGCATGCCAGCTCTGCGGCGAAAAACTGCTCCAGGGACTGTCCCGCAGTGGGTGTACTGGTTTTATAGTCCACAACCCAGCGCTCTTGCCGTGCCTCGTCCACAAAGCTGTAGTCCAGGACCAGTTGTTGTGCACCGCCTTCGCCGGATGTTGTGAGAGCCAGTTCTGCCGCACGCTCTGGCCGCTCAGGCGATAGCATCCATTGCGCCCAGGGGTCGGCCAGAACGCGGTCAATCATCGCACGGCCCTGTGTTTCCATCTGCCCCAAAGAGCTGCTGTCTACCCCTGCATCCAGCAAAGCGACCCTAAGTAAGGCACTAAGTGCCGAGTCGCATTGCTCGGGCAATTGATCGCGATAGACCAAAGCTTCGAGACAGCGGTGCACTGCGGTACCGAAAGCCCGGGCGGAATAGTTTTGCGACAGCTGCAAACTTTGCGCGAGCGAATCCTGCGGCGTTGCCGGGATCAGCGGAAGCTCTCGAAGGCGGCGATAGCCAGAACTTGCTGTATCGCTCGCAGGCTCCTCGACGAAAACAACGGACACATCGACCCTCGACTCGATGGTCGGCCAGATAACGCTAAGGAGTGAACCGGCGCCCGGTACGCGGTGCTCTTCTTTTGCTTCGTCGTAACTGAGCGTCGCACCTAACCACAGATAATCTGCAGCTCGGGTGCAGCCGACGTAAAACAAACGAGTAGCTTCACATTCGCGTTTTTGCTTGGCCTGAGCTTTGAGATAATCGTATAGGCGCGGACGCTGTCCGCCTTCGGCGTTTGCCCGTATGTCCAGCAGAAAAGCCGGAGGTGCACCGGGAAGTACGAACTCATCCCAAAGCAGTAATTCGCGATCCTGTCCCGCCGTGTTTTTCGCCAAGGCCGGAATAAAGACCCAATCAAACTCCAGGCCTTTTGCCTTGTGCAGGGTCATCACTTGAACCTTGCAGCGCTCATCTCCGGGGGATGCATACAGCGTTTCCATGGCTTCGCTGAGCACTCGTCCATTGAGAGCTTGTTGCTGGACTTCCAGTTCCTCAAGGCACTGGAAAAATCGCTCAGCGTCGCGAATATCTGCCTGCGTATTCAGGCACCCTGCGCCGTGAAGAAGCAACCAGCACTGTTCGACCCACACGCGCAGGGCAAGACGGTCACGGTAATGATCAGCCCAGTTGAGCATATTCAAAAGCTGAGCTATGCGCTCCTGCGCGCCCATGGACAAACGAGCGTAATCCGGTGAGCGAGTAAGGTCCGAATCCGTTAAATCTGCCGCGGTGGGGCAAATCATCGACATCAACAGTAGATCGGCATTATCCAGCGCGATGGACGGACAGCGCAGAAGCGCTAACCATGAGTAACGGTCAAAGCGGTCACACAAAACGGTACTCAGTGTGAGCAGGTCACGGATAAGTGGTCGTTGAGCCAAGGTATCCAGATCCTTGGCTGCTGCGTCTATACCCCGCTCGCGCAGTGCCAACAAAATCGGACGGAGTTGACTTCTAGAGCGGCCAAGTATCGCTATGCTCCTCACCCGCTCATCGGCAACGCCCTCTTCGAGTCGTGCACAAAGCGCTGCGATTTCTGCTTCGCCAGCCCCCTCGCCGGTAAAGAGCGCAATCTCTGGCTCAGTACCGGGTTCTCTTGCCGCCGTCGCCGGACGGTACTGCACGGCGCCTAACTGGGCATCGTCAGCTGCGGGAAAACCCGCCTCAAAATGACTGTTGGTCCATTCCACCAGGCCCTGCTGGCTACGAAAATTTACGCTCAGATCCAGCGCCGTTAAATTGAGGTCGCCAATGCCCTCGTTGCGCGCCTTGATGAACAGGCCGACGTTGGCTTCGCGAAAACCGTAGATCGACTGCATGGCATCGCCAACCAAAAGAAGTGTTCGAGGATTCTCGGGATTTTCGGTGTTGTGTTCCTGCCAACCGCGCGTCAGGCGACGAATCAACTCAAACTGCACGGATGATGTGTCCTGGAATTCGTCGACCAGCAAATGATCTATGGCGTGATCAAGGCGCAGGGCAATATCCGTAGGCTCGTCATCACTACCCAGTGCTGTGAGTGCCGCCAAAGCTATCTGTGCGTGATCCACTTCTCCTGATTGCTGAAAGACAAGCAGGAGTTCGGCCCCCAGTCGTGGCAGGAGCCGGGTGAGTGCGGCCAAGACGTCCCAGTGCTCGGGTTCTTCGTCGACATCCGGCAGGAGCAACACTTGCCGCAGGTCTGACATTAGTGACGGTTGACCGTCTGCCGCCAGAGCAGCAAGCAGAGCAAGCATTTGCTGTTTTCGCTCGGTGGGTTCTCCCGCGCCGGGCGGAAAGCCATTGTTTTTGTTGACTGCTTTTCGCCATTCTCCCTTTCCAGTGAGTAACAGCGTGGCCACCGTTCTCCAGGCACCCAGATCCTGGCTCTTGGGCGAGAACACAACAGCCGTGCCTAGCTGCTCTGACTGATAACGCATTAGGGTCTCGAGCTCGCTCAGGTGCTCATGGAAACCACGCCGCAATTCCTCGATGCGGTAAAGCACCAGGGCTTGGGTGATTTCCAGCAAACTGCGCCGGTCCGCATCGCGAAGGCCGGCGCCACCAAAAACGGGTTGCCACTGCTCGCGGCGCTGTAAAAGACCCGATAAAAGCTCTACTGCGGTCTCCCAGTCGTTGTCCAGATGAAGCAGTAAGGTTTCGATGTCCCGTGTTTGCCCATCCCCTCCCCGCGCCAGTTCGCGATGGAGAAACCGTTCTATGGCTTCCCGGAATAAAGGTCTGCTGTCATCGGTGGTGGCAACCTGCCCGCCGCAGCCACTGAGCACTGGCATTTGTCGCGTAAGATAGCCACAGAAGCTGTCAATGGTTTGTATGCGCAGGCGCGAAGGGTTGGCAAGCAGACCCCAATCCAGAGTGGCGTCGTGCTCCCGCACTGTATGCGCCGCAGCTAGAAGTGCCTCTTCATGAGGATTGTTTGCGGTCACTCCTTGCTCTGCGTCCCGCAGGGCATTGACCACTCGGGCACGCATTTCTGCTGCGGCTTTACGGGTAAAAGTGATTGCCACCACACGCTCGGGTTCGCTGACACGTGCCAGCAAGCCCAAAAAGCGTCGCACCAGTAGAGCAGTTTTTCCCGAACCGGCCGGTGCGCTTACGCAAAACGACTCCTGCGGATCCACGGACCGTTCTCGCGCATTGATATCGACGGGAATCATGCGAGCTCCTCACCCAGACGGCACAGCGAAAAGCGCTGGCAATACCGACAGGCGTCAATTCTGGGGTCCACTGGGCTGTGCCCCGAAACGAACTCATTCGCGAGCAAGGTCAGTTCTTCAATCCAGCCATGTCGCAGTGCTTCCATCCCGCCACTTTGCTCATCCTCCAGCTGTTTATCGGCGCTCTCTATTCCCTTGATGAACTCTTGCTCGCCGATGCCCTTAAAACCCTCTGAGCCCGGTTTTAGGGATGCGTAGGTGATGCCTGCCGCAGGAGGTTCAAGTAGGGCATATAGCGGAAGCTGGGGGCGCGCAGGACGCTCCCCCAACCATTGCTTGATGCTGCCAATGGCCCCGCTCTTGTAATCAATAATCAGCTCACGACCATCACTGAGTCGGTCGACCCTGTCTATACGCAGGCGTAATCGCAGATCCCCGAGCTGGTGTTCTCGAGGCTCTTCGCGACCCGTAACCACAAACTCCTCAGTACGTTCCCGCTCCAGTGCCAACCAGCGCCGAAGAACAACATCCAATCGTTGTCGCTCCAGTGCAATCATGTCACCACCGATAACATCGAGGCGTTCCTTAAGCAGGCCAAGCTGCGCATAGTCCAGTGCGCGCTGGATGACGGGGGTAAGCTCTGCGTCGGTGATCGAAGCCAGTTGGGTGCTATCGCGCAGACTGCCCCAAACGTCGTATAGCGCGCGGTGTAGAAGCGTGCCTCGTTCAGACGCCAGGAGGCCTGCAGTCAGCGCCGGTGTTTGCGTTGCCTGCAGTCTGGTCGCGGAAAAGGCTTGAAAGGGGCACGCCGATTGTTGCTCTAAAACGCTCGCTCCAACCCCCTGAAATGCACGCTCGTCCTTGGCCAGAGGCACTGAATTCAAAACTACCCTATCAAAAGCGGCCTTTGATGCCTGAACCAGCCAGCGCTCATCCACTGTCCAGTCTTCGCTCTCAAGCTTGCTTGGAACTTCTACAATCAGCGGGCTCGGCAGGGCTTCGGCGCCATCGCGCTGGTTAACGTAACTGGCTTGAATTTCTCCCGCGCCGGCCAGCCAATGGTCCCAGCGAGCCTTTGCCCAGCGTCGCTCCCAGCCAGCATCGGCATGGGGCATACCCTGTTCCCTCTGAAGACCGTGGGGTAGGTAGGGGTTTGGCTGCGCTGCTGCTGGCCAACGTTCCGCACTCATCCCGGTAATCCACATGGCGTCAAAGCGAAGTCCAGTCGTCTCGAGGGGGCCCAGCACTTGTATAGCTTGATCTTCAGTCCGCGGCTGAAATTGCTGCTCGCTCAATAACTCTCGGAGACTTTGAATAGCTTCAGGGAGTGTCAGTGCACCAGCGAAGAGATCCTGTGTCGCAAAGCTATCCAGCGCTTCCTGCCATTGCACAGCCTGCTGATACTCCAGAGAATCAAGAGTCGCGCCCCTGGACCAACCCCAGGCGCTTAAAATCGCTCTAAACGGTTCCAGCCACTGCGACGGCGTGCGCGGGCGACGGTGCCAGCTGCCATTCGTCTCCAGTTGCAGAACCACGTCCCAGGGAAGCTCACACGCCTCTTTATCAAGCAAGTCGTCCAGTACACTGCGCATCACACGCTGGGGGATTCGCTCTTTGGCAAGATCCCTAAGACGCCTGATGCATCGCTCTCTGTGGGTCTTACGGTACGTCAGCGGTTTTATAAAACGTGACTGAAGAACTGCGATCACGCTCTCTACGGCAACTTCCGGCAGACTGAACTCGAGTATTCGCAGTGCATCGCGTACTAAAGGCACGCGATCAAGCGTAAAACCCGTCGCGAAGTTCACCGGCAAGCTCGCGTAATCCTGCGTCAGACAGTCGAATTCCTTGCGGAGATAGTATTCGAGGCGATCCCGATCACTGTGCATATCAGACAGCACAACCGCATAGCGTCCCAAAGGATCTCGCTCGTGTTGCTCCCGACACCAGCGAGCAGCCATTTGCAGCTCTGCTGCCGGATCACTGAATGCTCGCGTGGGCAAAAGCTGAGCTGTTCGGTGAGGAAGCGTCAGTTGCTGCCAAGTCGGTGAGGCTTCGCAAAGCGCTTGGTGTAGAGGCGGTAAATCATCTTGGCTAAGCAGGGCTACCGATTGCCCCAGAGCGTCAGGACAGGTCAGTAGTTCTTCCAGCGCTTGCTCGGGCGTGACCGCATCCAGATCTAAAAGCACCTCACGAAACCGGCTTTCCCAACGAAGGAACGCGCGAGAATCTTCGTCAAAGCTAAAGGACTGACGCACTGCCTTATCGTCGAGGTTGATGCGCCATAGTGCCAGAGTCTCGCTCGCTTCCTGACACAGATTTGCTGCTCGCGAGGGACTGAGCAGTGAAAACGGGACAGCCTCGTCGGCGTCGATCACCTTTCGCCAGATCAATCTCTGCGCTGCGGCATCTACCAGTACCTTGGGTTCTATCAGTCCCCGCGTGACAGCGTGCCGCCAACGCTCGATCCAGAATTGCCGAAGCGGAAGTATGCTGCTGCTGGGCCACACCTGATCCCCCTTTGTCAGGCGATACTGATGCTGGGCATCGCCCACTGCCCGACTAAGACGACGATTAGGCGTAAGCACAGCGGTACCGCTTTCCAGCAGCTCGGCGATATCCTCTATGCCTGCAAATAATGGGCGCAAGCTCATGCGTCAATACTCAAAATCGCGGGGTAAAGCTGTCTATTCATTGTTGCGCCTCTGCATTACACTGCCGCGCCTCGAATACGCACCACGCAAACTCGCACTCTAGCAGGACCGTTTTCATGAGCAACAATGTCCATAACATCAATGTCGCCTCACAAGACATATTACCGACCCCAGCCGCTTTAAAGCAGCTTGTACCCTTGACAGACAAACTGGAGCAGGTGGTCACTGCCAGTCGACAAAGTGTTTTTGACATCCTCGATCGCAAGGACCATCGACTTTTGGTCGTCGTGGGCCCCTGCTCTATCCACGACACCAAGGCGGCGCTGGAATACGCCGAGCGGTTAAGCAGTCTGGCAGGCGAGTTAGACGACAGTTTGCTTATTGTTATGCGGGCGTACTTTGAAAAACCTCGAACCACGGTCGGCTGGAAGGGACTTATCAACGATCCGTGTCTTGATGACTCATTCCGCATCGAAGAAGGGTTGACTATCGCCAGGACACTGCTGGCCGATATAGTCACTATGGGTCTGCCGGTATCTACTGAAGCACTCGACCCCATTTCTCCGCAGTATATTCAGGACTTGATTTCCTGGTCGGCGATTGGTGCCCGTACCACGGAATCCCAGACCCATCGCGAATTAGCCAGCGGTCTCTCATGTGCTGTGGGATTTAAGAATGGGACCGACGGCGGGTTGACTGTTGCGGTAAACGCCATGGGCGCCGCGTCTCAATCCCACCGCTTTTTGGGCATTAACAGCCAGGGACAGGTTTCCGTATTTACCACCCGGGGTAATCGCTATGGGCATGTGGTGTTGCGCGGGGGAAGCGCGGGACCCAACTATGACTCAGTGAACGTTAAGCTCTGTGAGCAGGCCCTGGATAAAGCCCAAATGCCGCAGAACATTATGGTCGACTGCAGTCATGCCAACTCCAACAAGGATCCATCATTGCAAACCCTGGTCGCTGACAACGTTGCTAATCAGATTGCTGCGGGGAATCAGTCCGTTATCGGGCTCATGATCGAAAGTCACCTGCATGCAGGAAATCAATCTATGACAGCCAATCCAGATGACTTGCAGTACGGAGTATCCATTACCGATGGCTGCATCAGTTGGGAAGATACCGAGGCCTGCTTACGCTCGCTCCACGAAAAACTCAAAGATGTGCTTCCCACGCGGCTCGCCTCTCATGGTGACGCCAGCTCCTGAGTGCACCCGGAGCGAGTGTGGATCGTTGGGCGTTCCCCGGCACAGCAACATTTTCCTGAGCTAAGCGCCGAAGGTAAAACGCTAATGCATCAATAGAAAGCGTTGCTACGGTCCGAATGATCGGTCATATCCCGCACGCCTTTGAGCTGCGGAAGTTGATCCAGAAGCGTTTTTTCTACACCGTCCTTGAGCGTCATATCAACGGCACTGCAACCCTGGCAGCCGCCGCCAAAACGTAGAACGGCGTAATCATCCTCAGTGACCTCCACCAAAGAGACTTCTCCTCCATGGGCAGCCAGGGACGGATTCACTTCGTTATAGAGAAGATAGTTAATGCGATCCTCGATGGGAGAATCATCGCTGACGCGGGGCATCTTGGCATTAGGGGCCTTGATCGTTAGCTGCCCACCCATGCGATCCGTGGAGTAATCCACCAGGGCGTCCTCGAGGAACGGCACACTGCGACCGTCAAACCAGGCAGTGATTTTTTCGAAGGGATGCTTTACGTCATCTTCCGCAATATCACCCTCTCGACAATAAGCGATGCAGGTCTCCGCTCGCGCAGTTCCAGGCTCATTAATAAACACTCTCACACCGAGAGCGTCCTCCTGCTTGGCCAGCAGTTCTGCAAGATATTCCTGGGCACTTTCCGTTATCGTGAGCATCGGCGTAATAACCACACTTCCCGAGTAAATTAGTCGGGTATTATAGCGAGACTGTTGCAGACCGTCACTCCTTCATATGAATCGGCTCCTGTGTCTCAGCCCACCGCCTCAGTGCTCTTAAGGCTCTTGACTTCAATATCTGCTATTATTCGGCCGCAAATTTAGCGCTCTCACCGCCCCATCCCGGGCGATAGTCAACTAACGATGAAGCAGGAATCATGAACTCCTTTAGCCCAGTACCCGGTCCCCTTGCGGACGCTCTTCGCGATCGAATTCTTGTGATAGACGGGGCCATGGGGACCATGATCCAGGCGGAAGGCCTGCAGGAAGCAGACTATCGCGGCGAGCGCTTTGCCGATCACCCTGGCGACCTCAAAGGCAATAATGACCTGCTCTCGATAACCCGTCCGGAGGTCATTGAAGGCATTCATACAGCCTACCTGCAGGCCGGCGCTGACATTATCGAAACCAACACCTTTAACGCCACAGCTGTAGCGCTGGAAGATTACGGCTTGCAGGCCATTGCCCGAGAATTGAACGAGACATCGGCACGTATCGCCCGACGCGCTGCCGATGCCATGAGCGCAGAGACCCCCGAAAAGCCACGCTTTGTAGCCGGCGTACTTGGGCCCACACCGCGTACCGCATCTATTTCACCGGACGTAAACGATCCGGGTGCTCGAAATGTTGATTTCGCCCGTCTGAGCGAGGATTACTCAGAAGCCGTTGGGGGCCTCCTAGACGGTGGCGTTGATCTTTTAATGATCGAAACCATCTTCGACACACTGAATGCCAAGGCGGCTATCTTTGCTATCGAGAGCGTGTTCGAGGAACGCGGTATTCGTCTTCCTGTGATGATTTCCGTCACTTTCCCGGATGTTAGCGGCAGGAATCTGTCGGGACAGAGTCCCACGGCATTTTGGTACTCCGTTGCACACGCGCGGCCTTTGGTCGTGGGAAGTAACTGCGGCAGACGATTCCTTGAAGTGCGCCCGTTTCTTGAAGAACTCTCCAAAGCCACCGAAGGTTATTTCAGCGCCCATCTCAATGCGGGACTTCCCAATGCCTTTGGAGAGTACGACGAAGCGCCAGAAGTTATGGCTGGGGAATTCAGAGACTTCGCGGAGCGGGGATTTGTAAATCTTGTCGGTGGCTGTTGTGGCACTACGCCTGCGCACATCCGCGCTATTGCCCACGCGGTTGAAGGAATTGCTCCGAGAGTGCTTCCAGAAAACCCCCGGGCCTGTCAGCTCAGTGGACTCGAGCCTTTTACCTTTAATGCAGACAGTCTATTTGTAAATGTCGGTGAGCGCTGCAATGTCACCGGCTCTGCCCGCTTCAAAAAGCTCGTGTTGTCCGGAGATTACGAAACCGCGCTGGATGTCGCGCGCACCCAGGTTGAGGACGGCGCTCAAATCATCGATATCAACATGGACGAAGGCATGCTCGATGCCAAAGAAGCCATGGTGACTTTTCTCAATCTGATTGCATCAGAGCCGGACATTTCCCGCGTACCGATCATGATTGACTCTTCGCGCTGGGAAGTGATCGAAGCGGGTTTGCGCTGCGTGCAGGGTAAGGCTGTTGTGAACTCGATTAGCCTTAAAGCCGGTGAAGAGGAGTTTCTGGAGCAGGCAAGACTGTGTCAGCGCTATGGCGCAGCCGTAGTAGTCATGGCCTTCGATGAAGACGGCCAGGCCGACACCATCGCCCGCCGACAGGAAATCTGTCAGCGAAGCTGGGACTTGCTGCTTGAGCGTTTGGACTTCAATCCTGATGATATTATTTTTGACCCGAATATTTTCGCGGTTGCCACGGGTATCGAGCTTCATAACACCTACGCCGTAGATTTTATCGAGGCAACTCGCTGGATTAAGGAAAACCTTCCCGGGGCCAAAGTATCGGGCGGTGTATCCAACGTGTCTTTCTCCTTCCGGGGGAACAACCCCGTGCGCGAGGCTATTCACTCGGTGTTTCTGTATCACGCGATTCGTGCCGGCATGGACATGGGAATCGTCAACGCTGGGCAGCTGGCGGTTTATGACGAGCTCCCCGAGGAATTGCGTGAGGCTGTAGAAGACGTTGTACTGAACCGCCGGGACGACAGCACGGAACGCCTACTCGATATCGCCAGCAAATATCACGCAGACGGGCCCGCTACGGTGCGTGTCGAAGATCTTGCCTGGCGCGACGAGCCGGTGACGAAGCGCCTCGAATACGCCCTGGTCAAGGGCATCAATAGCTATATCGAAGAAGATGCGGAAGAAGCCCGGCAACAGGCCACACGCCCCATTGAAGTTATCGAAGGTCCGCTCATGGACGGCATGAATGTCGTCGGTGATCTTTTTGGTCAGGGCAAAATGTTTCTTCCCCAGGTAGTTAAAAGCGCGCGGGTGATGAAGCAAGCTGTGGCTTACCTGCAGCCGTATATCGAAGAAGAAAAAGCCGAGGGCAGCACCAACGGCAGAATCCTCATGGCCACGGTTAAGGGCGATGTCCATGACATTGGCAAAAACATTGTCGGCGTCGTGCTTCAGTGCAATAACTATGAGGTTATTGATCTGGGGGTAATGGTGCATTGCGAGGAAATACTGCGTGTCGCCAAAGAGAAAAACGTCGATATTATTGGTCTGAGCGGTCTCATCACTCCGTCCCTTGACGAAATGATGCATGTTGCCAGCGAAATGCAGCGCACGGGTTTCTCGGTCCCGCTAATGATCGGTGGCGCCACCACTTCCAAGGCGCACACCGCGGTCAAGATCGAGCCCAACTATCAAAATGACCTGGTGGTGTACGTGCCGGATGCATCCCGAAGTGTATCGGTGGCGTCCCTGTTACTGGGTGAGCAAAAGGCTGGATTCGTCAGCGAGCGACGAGAAGAATACGTGCAGGTTCGAGAGCGTATCGCTAACCGCAAGCCAAAGGCCAAGCGCCTGCCCTATGACAAAGCCCTGGCCAACCGCGCTGTATTTGATTGGGAGAGCTACCAACCACCCACGCCGAGCTTTACCGGTGTCCGGGTGTTTAAGAATATTCCCTTACAGGATCTGGTCGACACTATTGACTGGACTCCCTTCTTCATCACCTGGGAGCTTGCGGGCAAATACCCCAAGATACTCGAGGATGATGTAGTCGGTGAACAAGCCAGAGACCTGTTTGCAGACGCACAGGCCATGCTCAAGAAAATTGTTGAAGAGGACTGGCTGGAGGCTTGTGCAGTCGTCGGCTTCTGGCCTGCTCACAGCGATGGCGAAGACGTTCTGGTAGATACCGGGGACGAGACTGCTCCGCTACGCTTGCATCATCTGCGACAACAAACCGAAAAAGCCAACGATCAACCGAATCTGAGTCTCAGTGACTATGTGGCCCCGGCAAATGATTACATCGGTGGTTTCTGTGTTACGACGGGTCACGGTGTTTCCCAGCGTGCTGCTGCCTTTGAAGCGAACCATGATGACTACAATTCGATCATGCTCAAGGCCTTGGCCGATCGATTGGCAGAGTCACTGGCTGAACATATGCACCTGCGTGTTCGCCAGGAATTCTGGGGCTATGCAGCGAATGAACAGCTATCAAACGAGGATTTGATCAGGGAGCGCTATCGGGGCATACGCCCTGCTCCTGGTTACCCTGCCTGTCCTGATCACACCGAGAAGCGAGCTTTGTTCAACTTGCTGGACGCTGAAGAGCGCTGCGGGGTGACGCTGTCTGATAACTACGCCATGGAGCCGGCATCGTCGGTGAGCGGTTGGTACTTCTCACACCCGGATGCACGATACTTTGCCGTAGGGAAAATTGGCGAAGATCAGCTTGAATCGATCGCGACGCGTAAGGGTGTGAAGACGGCCGCACTGGCTCGCTGGCTGGCTCCCAACCTCGACTAAGGCAACGCACGCTCACTTAGAGAATCATATGACCAGTGACAGACAATCCAGCAACGATGAACTCGAAACTGACGTTGAGGGCAGGTCTTGCGAAAAGCCGGCTCCGGGACTGGAGAATAAGCGGGAGACATTAAATCCGTTTCAGGTAATCGGTAGCGTATTCGCCGCTGGCTTGGGCGTGCAGAGCAGTAAAAATCGCGAGCGCGATTTTAAGCAGGGCCGTGCTGCAACATTTATTGTTGCAGGCCTGCTGTTTACTGCGCTGTTTATTGGCACGGTCTACACCGTGGTCAGTATGGTCTTGAGTAGCCGCTGAAGCGCCGACAGACCTGGTGAGTCAGCGCGTCCCTAGCTGGGCATGCCCGCAAGCCAAAAAGAAACTGCCGCAATGATGACGGTCATAATTACTACAGTGGCAACAGCGTCTGCTGTGCTATTCGATTTCTCTGGTCCGCTTGCGGCCATGGCTTTGATCCCTTTTTGTATCTGGTTGGTATCTGATTGGTATCTGGCGAATAACGCGGCGCGATTTTAGCACTGCGCGCGCCTGGCCCCAAGTATTAATCTCGCCGCAGGGTACTTTGCTCATTGACGGCCTTACTTTACGCGCTAAGCCCCGAGCGCTTTGTAGACGGCGCTTTCAAACTCGAAAAACAAAGCTGAAGACGCGGCGTCCGCGAAGGGCAGTATCTGGCTCATATAGGCCCCGCCTATTCCGTTCACCGGGTCAATCCAATAGTAACTGTTGGCCAGTCCTGCCCACATTAATGTGCCCGCAGGTCGCCCGGTAAACCCTGCAACTTCATTGATTTGAAAGCTCAAGCCCCAGCTCTTTGGGTCCCCGGGGAAAAACTCTCCGTCATTGCTCATGTTTGGGGCACAAGACCGCATTGCTTGCACGCGCAGCTCGCCAATCTGGTTAGTGCACATCTCGGCCACTGTATTGGCAGCCAAAATACGGGTGCCATCGAGCTCCCCTTTGTTCAACAGCATGCGAAGAAAGCGGCCATAGTCGTGCATGGTGCCCTTGAGACCACCGCCCCCTTCATCGAACTCTCGTTGGTCTGTTTGCTCCAGCGGCAAGGGCGCCAAAGAGCCGTCAGGCAGGCGAGCGTGCAAATGCGCGGCGCGCTCAAACATCGAATCGTTGTAGTCAAAATGCGTATCGCTCATACCCATGGGACCGCAAAGGAATTCATCAAAATAATCGCCCAAACGCATTCCACTGACGGCTTCAACCATCTGCCCTACCCAATCAATACCAATGCCATAGCGCCACTGGCTTCCCGGGTCGAACATCAAGGGTTGTCGCAGTGCGGCTTTTTGCTGGCTTGTAATGTCCGGCGAACCGGTGGTTTCCAACCAGCGAGTACATGCTGTATCCCACATGTGATAACTGTAGCCAGAGGTATGCGTGAGGAGGTGTCGCAGCGTCACCGCAGTGCTTGGCGCACGGGTCACAGGCTCGCCATTGTCATCAAACCCACTGAGTACTTGCGCCGCAGCTATATCCGCACAAACCTCTCCCGCGGGGGCGTCCAGGGAGAGCCTGCCCTGCTCTACCAGTTGCATGGCCGCCGCAGCAGTCAAGGCTTTGGTCATGGAGAATATCTTGCCTACGGTGTCAGTGCTCATCGCGACTCCGCCGCCTAGCTGACGCTCGCCGAATCCGCCTTCGTAGCGGATGCCCTCGCGATCCACAACGATCGCCGTTACACCGGGAGCTGCACCTTGGGCTACTCCCTGCCTGAGAACGCTGTCCAATTGTTCTTTCATATCCACTTCGCCCTGATGACTGATCGTGAGGAAGTCTGGAGCATTCTTTATCCCTGTCAAGGAAGCCGTGACTGTGGCCATAACCAAATCGTCCAAGCTTATAAAAAACTAAAATAGTGGCGTCTCTGCAGCTTTGGTAGAGTGCGCGCTCATTTGCAAACACAGCTCCCATGTATCAATACGACAAACTAGATCAAACCATTGTCAACGAGCGCGTAATCCAGTTTCGAGACCAGACTGAGCGATACCTGCGCGGTGATCTGTCTGACGCCCAGTACCTGCCCTTGCGTTTGCAAAATGGCCTGTATGTGCAGCGTTTGGCGCCGATGTTGCGGATCGCAGTGCCTTATGGACTTATCAGCAGTGCGCAGTTACGGGCCATTGCTGACATTAGTCGCCGCTACGATAAGGGCTATGCTCACATCAGTACGCGTCAAAACATCCAGCTCAATTGGCCGCAGCTTGAAGATGTTCCGGATATTCTTTGCGACCTGGCTGCGGTGCAAATGCACGCTATTCAGACCAGCGGGAACTGCATTCGCAACACCACGACAGACCAATTTGCCGGCGTTGCTGCTGATGAAGTTGTCGATCCACGACCCTACTGCGAAATCATTCGTCAGTGGTCTACCTTGCACCCCGAATTCGCGTTCTTGCCGCGAAAATTCAAAATCGCGGTTAATGGTGCAGAGGAAGATCGAGCCGCCATACATTTCCACGATATTGGCATAGAGCTTTATCGGAACATGCACGGAGCCGTGCGCTTGAAGTTTCTTGTCGGTGGCGGGCTTGGCCGAACCCCGGTGGTTGGATCAGTAATCAGGGATGATGTCGCTACCGAGCATTTGCTGACCTATCTCGAAGCGATCCTGCGGATTTACAACCTCCACGGTCGTCGAGATAACAAATACAAAGCACGCATCAAAATCCTCGTAAAAGCCATGGGTATAGAGGCATTTCGGGCAGCGGTGGAGACAGAATGGGCGACTAATCGCGACGGACCTAACACGCTGACAGACGCTGCACTTGCGGCGGTGGCTGCGCACTTCACTGCGCCTGAATATACGGTTGCTGACGGCGCGCAGGAGTCAGCGTTTCTAGCCAAGGCCTGTGCCAGAGAGCCGCTTTTTTCCGGATGGGTCAAACGTAACACCACGGCCCATAAGCAGCCGGGTTATCGCGCGGTCACGGTGACACTGAAGGCAACCGGGCAAGCACCGGGCGATGTGAGTGCGGCTCAGATGGACGCCCTGGCAGAACTTGCAGATCAGTTTTCCTATGGCGAACTTCGCACCACGCATGAACAAAATATTGTGCTGGCGGATGTTCGGGAAAGTGAACTCATGGCCCTGTGGCAGGCGCTGCAACCTTTGGGGTTGGCCGCCTCCAACGCCGGTCATATTACAGACATGATTTGCTGCCCCGGCGGGGACTTTTGTTCTTTGGCCAACGCAAAGTCGATCCCTGTGGCGCAGGCACTTCAGGAGCGATTTGAAGCCATGGATTATCAATATGATCTTGGGCCGATAGAGCTGAACATCAGTGGTTGTATGAACGCCTGTGGTCACCACCATGTGGGACACATTGGCATTTTGGGGGTGGACAAGAAAGGTCAGGAGTTTTACCAGGTGTGCATTGGTGGATCTCAGGCCGGTAACGCCAGCGTGGCGCGCATCCTGGGCCCCTCTTTCAGCCGTGCTGACCTACCTTCTGTCATAGAAAAACTACTGGAGCGTTATCTGGAGCTTCGAGAGTCAGATCAGGAGCAGTTTCTGAGGGTTTATGAGCGATGTGGCATAGAGCCCTTTAAGGATGCCGTTTATGGAAAATCTTGAGCAAGGCCCGGGAGCAACGCTCCGGACAACTTCAGATGCTTTGCAAAGCTACACGCTGCAGCACTGGGTAGAGGCCGGAAAGCCCGCCTCCTGTGCAGTAGAGGTCGCGGGAGAAGATGATCTGGCACCGCATTACCCTGCCCTCGTGCTCGTATCTCGAATAACTATCTACTTCGCCGGTTTCATGGACGGTCGGGGTTTTAGTCACGCAGGAAAGCTGCGTCAGCTGGGATTTACCGGTGAGCTTTTTGCCGATGGTGATGTGCTGCCTGATCAGTGGGTGTTTCTGGAGCGCTGCGGCTTTGATGCAATACGCGGCGGCGAAGTCGCGTCCAGCGCCCACGCCCTCCCCGGTTTCACTGAGCGCTATCAAGCCGATGCACGGGAGTTGGATCCGCTGTTTCGGCGCAAACGTAGCGCTTAATCAGCTTTGTGTGCTCGGTGACCCCGAGTGCCTGCTACACTCAATGCCCGGTTCATCAAACGGCGTGCTATGGATCCGAGCTCAGTCACTTTTGCTTTCTTTTTGATCTTCAGCGGTGCTGCAGTGTTGGCGTCTATCGCGCTGTATACCCGTCAACCTCTGATCATTGCGTATATAGCTCTGGGCGCCCTCATAGGCCCATCCGGTTTTAGTCTCGTAACCGATTTAAAGCAGTTATCGGATATTGGGCATATAGGTATTATTTTTCTGCTGTTTCTTCTTGGCCTCGATATGCAGCCTCAGGCCCTGTTTTCCACCATACGCAAATCCACCGTGGTGGGTCTTGCCAGCTCCGCTATATTCTTTGTGCTGTCCTGGTTGCTGGCCAGCCTGTTTTTTGAAGGCCCTGGTGAAACCGCCATAGTCGCAGTGGCGATGATGTTCTCTTCAACCATCATCGGCATAAAACTGCTGCCCACGACAATTCTGCATCACCGCCACATCGGTGAGATGATGATCGGCCTGCTGCTGCTGCAGGACTTACTGGCAATCATCGTGTTGGTTTTGATTATGGCCAGCGGTAGTGCAGAAGAAGGTGAGGCTGCTTGGCATATCGCTAAGGTTCTGCTCGCTCTTCCCTTGCTCGGTCTTATCGCCTGGGCGGTAGTGCATTTTGTGCTCCTGCGGCTGATTCAGCGCTTCGATCGTTTTCATGAGTACATATTTTTGCTGGCCATTGGCTGGTGCCTGGGTATGGCCGAGTCAGCCCAGGTCCTGGGGCTGTCCGCTGAGATTGGCGCTTTTGTGGCTGGAGTGAGTATTGCGACAAGCCCAATTTCACAATACATAGCGGTAAACCTGAAGCCCTTGCGGGATTTTTTTCTGATTCTGTTTTTCTTTGCGGTGGGGGCTCGTTTCGATCTGGCGATGCTTGAGCAGGTGTGGCTCCCCGCGGTATGCCTTGCGGCACTTGTACTCACGATGAAGCCCGTTACCTATCGTTTACTACTCAAAGGCATGAGTGAGCGTCGCAGCCTCGCCTGGGATCTGGGGTTTCGGCTTGGGCAGGCCAGTGAGTTCTCGCTGCTTATCGCCTATATCGCCTTTGATGCCGGCCTGCTTGGTCTCAAGGCCTCCCTCACTATTCAGGCAACCACCATCATCACTCTTTTGGTGTCGTCCTACATCGTCGTATTGAACTATCCAACACCCATCGCCATTAGCGATCGCTTGCGCCGGGACTAAAACGCCCACCGTCAGGCTTGTCGTCCCGCCTCAGCACCAGAGCTGTTCCAAGCAAAAAGCACCCACAAAAAAGCCGGCTTTCGCCGGCTCAGTGATCGTTCTGTAATAAGACCTATAGTTGGGCTTCCAACTCAGGTAGGGCATCAAAAAGGTCTGCAACCAAGCCGTAATCAGCAACCTGAAAAATCGGTGCGTCCTCATCCTTGTTGATCGCAACAATCACTTTGGAATCCTTCATACCCGCCAGGTGCTGGATAGCGCCGGAAATACCTACCGCGATGTACAGATCAGGAGCAACGATCTTACCGGTTTGCCCTACCTGCATATCATTGGGAACAAAACCCGCGTCAACGGCAGCACGTGAGGCGCCAATGGCAGCTCCCAGCTTATCTGCGATGCCATCTAGCAGTTTGAAGTTGTCGCCATTTTGCATGCCGCGCCCGCCCGATATAACCACCGCCGCTGCGGTGAGTTCGGGACGGTCTGACTGGGCAATCTCCTGACTCACAAAGCTTGAAATACCTGCATCGTGAGAGGCATCCACCGCTTCCAACTCCGCATTGCCACCCTCTGCGGACGCAGCGTCGAACGCTGTAGTACGCACAGTGATTACTTTCTTGGCGTCTGCACTCTGTACAGTAGCGATCACGTTGCCTGCATAAATGGGGCGCTTGAAGGTGTCGGGTGATTCCACGCTAATGATGTCGCTGATCTGTGCCACATCCAGCAACGCTGCAACACGCGGCATGATGTTTTTGCCGTTACTTGTCGATGCAGCCAAAATATTGTCGTAGTTTGCACCCACGTCTGCGATAAGGAGGCTCACGTTCTCTGCGAGCTGCGTTGCATAGGCGGCGTTATCCGCGCAAAGCACCTTGCGGATGCCAGCCACGGCCTGAGCTGCAGATGCTGCGCCTGCGCAGTCCGCTCCTGCAACCAGAATATCAATGTCTGAGCCCAAGGCCTGCGCTGCCGCAACGGCGTTAAGGGTGGCTACGTTCAAACTGCTATTGTCGTGTTCTGCTACAACGAGAGTACTCATCAGATCACCTTCGCTTCATTTTTCAATTTGTCGACCAGTTGCTCAACCGACTCCACTTTGATACCCGCAGAGCGCTCGGGTGGTGGCTCGACCTTTACCAGACTCAGGTGAGAGGTGACTGCCACCCCCAGTTCCTCGGGCGTGAGCACGTCGAGCTGCTTCTTTTTGGCTTTCATGATGTTAGGCAACGATGCGTACCGTGGTTCATTCAAGCGCAAATCTGTCGTGACGATGGCCGGTAGATTCAGGCTGACGGTTTGCATGCCCCCGTCAACTTCCCGAATCACATTAAGTTTTCCATCTTCAACCTTGATCTCCGAGGCGAAGGTTCCCTGCGGCATACCTGCCAGTGCGCCCAGCATTTGCCCGGTCTGGTTGTTATCACCATCAATAGACTGCTTGCCCAGTATCACCAGGTCCGGTGATTCTTTGTCGACGATACCCTTGAGAAGTTTCGCTACGACGATAGGCTCAGGGCTGCCTTCTACTTCAACCTGAATGCCTCGGTCAGCACCCAGTGCCAGAGCCGTCCGGATCTGCTCCTGACAGCTTTTCTCTCCCACAGAAACGGCAATCACTTCCGTGGCGACGCCTGCCTCTTTAAGCCGCACAGCCTCTTCTACTGCGATTTCGCAGAAAGGGTTGATCGACATCTTGACGTTGTTCAGATCGACATCTGAACCGTCAGCCTTGGCGCGTACCTTAACGTTGTAGTCGACGACACGCTTGACTGCGACGAGAACCTTCATATTGTCTCCCGTGAATGGGTTGGTAATGTTGAGGGACGGCAGAAGTGCTGCCCCTTGGAAAAGCGGGGGCAAATGGTGCCGACATTGCCTGCGCAGGTCAATAGCGACCTTTCTTGCAAACGCAGACCGTAATGATAGCGGAAATAGAGACTTGACCTGTGTCGTGATTCCTATTAACCCCCTGATGATATGCCTGTGGCCTTAAAGGGCCTCAAAACTCTATAATTAGCGCCTAATTGACTCGGCGTCCGGTCCCGGGCGCTACACCACAGCAAGAGGGGTAATACAGTGGAACGCGAATCCATGGAATTCGATGTTGTTATCGTGGGCGCAGGTCCGTCAGGGCTCTCTGCGGCGTGCCGAATTATGCAGTTGGCACAGGAAAACGACCGCGAAATTACTGTCTGCGTGGTGGAAAAAGGCTCGGAGGTTGGCGCACATATCCTCTCTGGTGCCGTGCTGGAGCCCCATGCTTTAAACGAGCTGTTCCCGACCTGGGAAGAAATGGGAGCACCTCTAAAGACAAAAGTCACCGAAGATCATTTTTACTTTTACACAAGCGAGAAGTCGGCGACTAAGCTACCGAATTTCGCTATCCCAAAACCTACCCATAATGATGGAAACTACATCGTCTCTATGGGCAATGTCTGCCGCTGGCTGGCAGAGCAGGCCGAGAACCTTGGTGTAGAGGTATACCCGGGCTTTGCCGCGTCAGAAGTACTGTACGGCGACGATGGATCAGTCAAGGGCATCGCTACGGGCGATATGGGCATCAGCGCAGCAGGTGAGCAAAAAGATAGCTACATGCGCGGTATGGAGTTGCACGCGCGTTACACCCTGTTTGCCGAAGGCTGTCGAGGACATCTCGGAAAGCAGATTATCAGCAAGTTTGGCCTTGACGATGGCAAAGACCCACAGCATTACGGTATCGGCATCAAAGAGATCTGGGAGATTCCAGCTGACAAGCACCAACCGGGGCTCGTGGTACACGGCCTTGGCTGGCCATTGAAAGAAAGCGGCTCCAGTGGCGGCGCTTTTCTGTATCACGCCGATGACAACCAGGTTTACATCGGCCTTATTACCGATCTTAACTACAGCAACCCTCATGTATCACCTTACGAGGAGTTTCAACGCTGGAAGCATCATCCTGAGACCTTGAAGTACCTCGACGGCGGCACCAGGCTTAGCTATGGCGCTCGAGCGATCGCCAAAGGCGGGATCAATTCCCTTCCACAGATGCAGTTCCCGGGCGGCTTATTGATTGGCTGCGACGCCGGCACTCTCAACGCTGTGAAGATTAAGGGCAATCACACAGCCATGAAGAGCGGCCTCATAGCCGCAGAAGCCGTAGTCGAGGCTCTAATGTCCGATGCGCCACCGGCTCAGCTAGACAGCTTTGAAACCAAGATGCGCGACTCCTGGTTATTTGACGAGCTCCATAGCACGCGTAATTTCTCGGGTTATATGCACAAGTTTGGCTTTATGCTCGGAGCGGCAATGGTGTGGATAGATCAAAACATCTTTGGCGGTAAGGTGCCGTTTACACTGCATGACAGCAAGCCCGACTACGCAGTTTTAAAGCCGGCGGCCGACTGTGCAAAAATTGATTATCCAAAGCCTGACAATGTCGTTAGCTTCGATCGACTCTCATCGGTCTTCCTCTCGAATACGAATCATGAAGAAGATCAACCCTGTCACTTAACCTTGGCAGACAGCAGTATCCCCATCGAATCGAACCTGCCTCTGTTTGATGAGCCTGCGCAACGCTACTGCCCGGCAGGGGTGTATGAGATTGTCGAAGATGCCGACGGCAAGCGGTTTCAGATCAACGCACAGAACTGCGTTCACTGTAAAACCTGCGATATCAAGGATCCTGCGCAAAACATCACCTGGGTAACGCCAGAAGGCTTTGGTGGTCCAACCTACCCCAATATGTAATGCCGTCAGTCGGTGGCGCCGAGGGTGACCTCTTCGCCACCGCTGATGATGTAGGCACGACCGTCTTCGATCACGGCCGCATCCAGAAGGCGATACCAGGCCGCCCGACTTATTTGCGCGCTAAGGCCGTTGGGTAGCTGCACAAAAGGCTCGCCATGCTCGCCTGCACCGTGAAGCGCGTACTCTCCGCCGATGCGGCAGCGTCCCCCTGTGTTCAACAGCACCTGCCAGACGCCGTCACCATTCTCACCCGTCCGCTCACAGTCGACCGCCACAAGAGCGTGGCGCTCAACCTGTATTCGCCATTTTTCTGCCGGCGTCACCAGGTAGTAATGGCCGTCGCTTTCACGGCGCAACAGGGACGCAAAAACTCTCACGAGCCCTTCTCGCTGGATCAATGATCCCTCATGAGTCCAGCTACCGTCGGCAAGGATGCGTATATCTATATCGCCGCTTAGCTCGGGGGACCAGGACGCCAGAGCGCCCGGCTCTGGCAATCCAGAAGTAGAGGAGACTATGGTATTGACCAGACCCTGAAGTGTCTTAGCCAAGAGACCTCCTAGTAGACAACGATCTCAGCGCGCTCGCGGAGACTGTTTTCAAACTGCTGCTGCACAGTGCCACCGGCTTCACCAGCGATGCGCTGACGCAGACTGTCGCGCTCCTGAGCCGCAAGGCCGTCGGGATTGCCACTGCTAACGCGGGCCAACTCGACAAGGTACGTTGCGTCGGGATCAGCATCCACTATTTCTCGTGTGGCGCTTCCCTCTGCGGGCGCGGGCATCGCGAACAACCTCTCACGCACGACCGCCGGCAGGCTTCTGCTGTCCCGGCGTGCGCCCAGCTCGACTTGCCACTGTAAGCCCGCTGCATTCGCAGCTTCCTCGACCGTACTGCCTTCATTCAAGGCAGCCAAGAGCTCCATAGCTTGCGCCGCGGCAGCCTCTTTTGCGAGACGCTCGCGTAACTCCACCTCTATCGCTGAGCGAACCTCAGCCAATGGCCTGAGAGCTGAAGGGCGTCGTTCGGCCACGCGTAACAAGACAAACTGCTCCGGGCTTAACTCAATAACCTCGCTATTGTGACCCGCCTCCAGCACATCGTCTGAAAATGCCGCCTGCAAGACTGAGGGACGGCTAAAAAGCCCCTCTTGCTGTGTGCGACTGATGGGCTCAGACGTTTGAACATCCAGCCCTAACGCTTCAGCGGGGTCGTCCAGATCCGCCGCGTTAAATGCGATATCGCGCAGCCGCTCTACGTCGGCCAGCAGATCCGCCGCTGCGTCCCTGGTCTGAATACGATCTTCGAGCTCTGCCGCGACATCTTCAAAACTGACGCTACTCCCCTCGCGTCGATCAGTAAGCAAAATGATATGCGTCCCTGCTTCGGTTTCCACGGCATCGGATTGCTCACCCACAGCCAGAGCGGCAATAGCGTCCTCCATGGCCTCAGGGAAGGTGTCGCCTGCGGTGTAACCCAAGTCTCCACCGTCCTGCGCAGATCCAATATCGTCTGAGAACTCAGCAGCCACATCGGCGAAGGACATACCCTCTTTGAGTGCCGCCTGAGCCTGCGCAATACGGTCTGCGCGATCCTCGTCGGAGCCCTCAATGAGAATGTGTGACACGCGCGCTTCGGTTGCGAGCTCAAACTCATCTCTGACTAACTCGAACTCTTCGCGCAAACGCGCTTCATCAACCTCTTTGCGGTAGGCATCAAGTCCCAGCTCCAGATATTCGAGAATCACGCTTTCTTCACTTTGAAAACGGTCTGGGTTTTCGTCGTAAAATGCCTCCACAGCGGCATCGCTGAGCTCTACGGAGGCGATAAAATCAAACAAGGGTAGACTGATATAGCGAACGTCACGGCCCTCAAGGGCGATAGATGAGGCCAACTGGAGCTCCGCATCGGTCCCGAAATCACTGCCCGCGATTCCTGCACGTAGTTGGCCAATCTCGATATCCTCAGCCAGACGCTCGCGAAACAGTGCGGGAGTGAATCCGGCACTTGCCAGCGCGCCCTGAAAGAGATCAGGCGAAAATTGACCATCGATCTGAAACTGTTGCATAGACGCAACGATGTCACCAATCGCTTGATCGGATGTATTGAGACCCATATCTTTTGCGGCTTGCTTGATGATTTCTCGTTGGATAAGCGTTTCGAGCGCTTGCTGAGTCAGCTGCGCCTGGTCAAGTAAAGCTGGATCGGCATCGTCACCCAAAATAGACAGCAAGCGCCGCTGCTGGACGGACAGCTCCTGTTGTAACGCAAAGGGCGAAATCTCCTCTCCATTCACCTCTGCAACGCCGTTAGAGCCACCGCTAAACAGCAGTGACTCTATACCAAAGATGGAAAATGAAATTACGATCAGCCCAATGATAACTTTGGCGACCGTTCCCTGAGCATTGGCCCGGATATCCTGCAGCATTGCAATTCGACCCTGAGGTGATGATGTGAAAACTGAAACTACTAATTTATCGCGCGAAGTCTAAGCCTCTACGCACAAGGCGCACCGAGGTGCGCCTTGTATGAGTTTCGCTATTTGAACGCCTGCCTTTCTGTGCACGATCAGTTAACGTGCTTCGGACACTCGCTACGCGACACCTTACTGGTTTACGGCATCCTTCAGGGCTTTGCCAGCCTTGAAACCAGGCACGTTAGACGCTTTGATCTTGATCGTCTCGCCGGTCTGAGGGTTACGTCCGTCGCGCGCGGCACGGTGTTTCACTGAAAACGTACCGAAGCCAACGAGAGACACTTGGTCACCGCGCTTCAAGGTATCTGTAATGCTGTCTACTACTGCGTCCAGTGCACGCCCGGCATCGGACTTGTTGATGTCTGCAGCTGACGCGATCGCATCGATAAGGTCTGATTTGTTCACTAAGGTCCCCTTTTGAATTTTTCATCGCCAATAAAAGACGAATCGTAAAATCGTACTGTTTAGTTATTAAATCGCGCGTGGGCGCAAATCTTGTATCAAGTCTGTTACGGCCAAGTGAACCGGATAACACGGCCTTATGGAGACGTGGTTTACCGTTCCCTGATGGGTCAATCAGACCTAATTCCCCGCAATTCAGCGGCTGCCACTATCAGCCATCCAAGAGACTAAAAGGCGGCGCAGGTAAGTCTGTAATGAAGCACCTCACAGCTGCGAGACTCTATACCAGCGCACTCTAACGGGTCAACTGCAGGCTTGATAAATCACCGTTTTAATGGGTGTTTATGCGATTTTTATCGCCATCACGGCCCTGTTCCGCCTGTGACTGCTCGGTTCCGGCCAGATACTCCTCGTCGCTTAAGGGCACCGGTGGGGTTTCCAAAGCAATTGCCAGCACCTCATCGATCCACTTCACGGCCACAATATCCAGATCCTCCTTAATATTGTCAGGGACCTCCTGAAGATCGCGCTCGTTCTCCTTGGGGATAATGACCGTCTTGATGCCGCCCCGACGGGCGGCAAGGAGCTTCTCTTTTAAACCCCCGATGGGCAGCACTTCACCTCGGAGCGTGATTTCACCGGTCATGGCCACATCTGCACGGACAGGAATCTCCGTCGATACCGACACCAGGGCAGTACACATAGCGACACCGGCGCTAGGACCGTCCTTGGGGGTCGCCCCCTCGGGAACGTGGATGTGCATGTCGTGGCTGTCATGGTAACTCGCCGGTATACCCAGCATCTGGGAACGGCTACGAACCACCGTGCTTGCAGCCTGAATAGACTCCTGCATGACATCACCAAGGGACCCGGTCTTAACGTAACGACCCTTACCGGCCACCGCCGCAGTCTCAATCGTCAGTAGCTCTCCGCCAACCGATGTCCATGCCAGACCCGTGACTTGCCCGATCTTGTTCTCTTCTTCGGCAACACCGTAATTAAACTTCCTCACTCCCAACAGAGTTGAGAGCATCTCAGGCGTCACGGTGGAACCGTATTCGCTTTCTTTGAGCGTGATGGCCTTAACCATCTTGCGACAGATTTTGGCGATTTCTCGCTCCAGTGCGCGCACACCGGCCTCGCGTGAGTAATAACGAATTACGTCAATGAGGGCAGCTTCAGAAATAGTCAGTTCGTCTTCCTTCAGGCCATTGCGCTTCACCTGCTTGGGGATCAGATAACGCTGGGCAATGTTCAGCTTTTCATCTTCGGTGTACCCGGGAAGACGTATTACCTCCATGCGATCGAGCAAGGGCCCGGGAATGTTCATGGTGTTAGATGTGCAGACAAACATAACGTCCGAAAGATCGTAGTCCACTTCCAGATAATGGTCGTTGAACTGGTGGTTTTGCTCAGGATCCAAAACCTCTAACAGCGCTGATGCCGGATCGCCGCGGTGATCCATGCCCATTTTGTCAATTTCGTCTAGCAGAAATAGAGGGTTGCGAACGCCCGCTTTGGACATTTTCTGAAGCAACTTACCCGGCATGGAACCAATATAGGTCCTGCGATGACCGCGTATTTCGGCTTCGTCTCGCACGCCACCGAGGGCCATGCGCACAAACTTGCGATTGGTTGCTCGCGCAATAGACTCGCCCAGAGACGTTTTACCAACGCCTGGAGGGCCTACCAGGCACAATACGGGGCCTTTGACCTTGCGCACGCGTTTTTGCACCGCGAGATACTCGAGGATCCGTTCTTTGACCTCCTCAAGACCATAGTGGTCTGCATCGAGAATATCGGTGGCCCGCTTAAGATCATGCTTGACCTTACTGCGCTTGGACCAGGGAACACTTACCATCCAGTCAATATAGCTACGAAGCACCGATGCCTCGGCGGACATAGGCGACATCATCTTCAGCTTGCCAAGCTCCGCCAACGTCTTGTCCCGGGCTTCCTCGGGCATCTTGGCGTCGGCAATGCGCTGCTCCAGTTCATCAGCTTCGTTGGGCGCTTCGTCCATTTCACCCAGCTCTTTCTGAATAGCCTTCATCTGCTCATTCAGGTAGTACTCACGCTGGCTTTTTTCCATCTGCTTTTTGACGCGACCACGGATGCGCTTTTCCACTTGAAAGACGTCGATTTCCGCTTCCATAAGACCCATGAGGTATTCCAGGCGGGCTTTCACCGACGAGATTTCAAGGATCTTCTGCTTCTGGTCAAGCTCCACGCCCATGTGCGCGGCGATAGTATCGGCAAGCCTTCCCGGCTCATCAATACCCGTAAGCGAGGTCAGTACCTCCGCAGGCACCTTTTTGCTCAGCGTCACGTACTTTTCAAAATTGCTCGACGTCGTGCGCAACAAACCTTCTGCTTCGTCCTCGTCGGGTTCGTCGGCCTCAATTTCGCGCACCCCGGCAACGGTAAATTCGCCATCGTCGTTCACGAAATCAACAGCCGCTCTGAAGCCACCCTCTACCAACACTTTGATGGTGCCATCGGGAAGCTTCAGTAATTGCAGGATATTTGACACGGTGCCAACCTGATAGATGTCGTCGGCGCGTGGATCATCGTCAGAGGCATTTCGTTGTGCGACTAACAGTACTTGTTTGTCATTCGCCATGGCATGCTCGAGGGCTTCAATGGAGCGCTCTCGACCCACAAACAAGGGTAAGACCATATGCGGGTACACCACTACGTCGCGCAGCGGCAGGAGGGGAAGTTCTAGTACGGGGTGCTCGCCCATCGTGTTCTCCAGGTCTAACCAGAAGTCAGGTATGGTATTTCAGACCCATGAATAATGGGGCCGAACGCGAAAATTACAAGGCACGTGCAGGTCGAATGCAGGTCGTCGTTCGACGGACACAAGGCCCGTCACCGAGTTTACTCTTCTGGAGCGGCGGCGCGAACGGGCTCTTTGTTCTGGTAAACCAGCAGCGGCTCGGAATCTCCGCGAATCACGGACTCGTCCACTACCACTTTAGCCACATCGTCTCTGGAGGGGATGCTGTACATAGTGTCCAGCAATACGCCTTCAAGGATCGATCGTAGACCGCGAGCACCTGTCTTACGCTCCATTGCCTTCTCTGCCACTGCACGCAAACCGTCTTCTCGGAAGTCTATTTCAACACCTTCCATATCGAAGAGCTTGCTGTATTGCTTGGTCAGAGAATTGCGTGGTTCGGTGAGTATTTGCACCAGTGCCGGAACGTCAAGTTCTTCCAATGTTGCTATCACCGGCAGGCGGCCGACGAACTCGGGAATCAGTCCGTACTGCACCAGATCTTCGGGCTCCAGATCGAACAGGACCTCGCCCACATTACGCTTCGCGTCCTTACTGTGGACTTCAGCGCCAAAGCCGATACCGCCTTTTTCAGAGCGATCGCGAATCACCTTATCGAGCCCGGCAAACGCGCCGCCACAGATAAACAGAATGCTTGAGGTATCTACCTGAAGAAACTCCTGCTGCGGATGCTTGCGGCCGCCCTGAGGTGGTACCGACGCCACGGTGCCTTCGATAAGCTTCAGGAGCGCCTGCTGAACTCCCTCTCCGGACACGTCCCGGGTGATCGAGGGGTTGTCTGACTTGCGAGAGATTTTGTCGATCTCATCGATGTAGACGATGCCCACCTGGGCCTTCTCTACGTCGTAATCGCATTTTTGCAGAAGCTTCTGGATGATGTTCTCGACATCTTCCCCTACATACCCCGCCTCAGTCAGCGTCGTCGCGTCGGCAATGGTAAACGGGACGTCAAGGAGCCTCGCCAGAGTCTCTGCAAGCAGAGTCTTACCTGAACCTGTTGGGCCCACGAGAAGAATATTGCTCTTTCCAAGCTCTACGTCATCACTTTTTGAACTACCGTGACGCAGACGCTTGTAATGGTTGTACACGGCGACGGACAGCACCTTCTTGGCACGCTGTTGACCAATCACATACTCGTCGAGAATGCCGTTGATTTCCTCGGGGACGGGAAGCTTCTCTTCGCCCTCCTCTGCCGCGCTCTCCTGCACCTCTTCACGAATAATGTCATTGCAAAGATCGACGCATTCGTCGCAAATAAAGACCGAGGGGCCGGCAATCAGCTTTCGAACTTCGTGCTGGCTCTTGCCGCAGAAAGAACAATATAAAAGCTTGCCGCCGTCATCTGATCCGGATGAATCCTTATTCATTGGCTCACTTCGCCTCCCACGATACTGCCAGCGGTTTTAGGTTGATGTTTTTCGTCTCCTAATGCAAGTCGAAGGGCAATATCAGCATGACAAAAGCAGTACTGGATCACTCGCTGCTACCGGTGCTCCGGGCAGTAACGACCTCATCAATCAGGCCATACTCTTTGCTTTGCTCTGCATCCATGAAGCGATCCCGCTCGGTATCACGCTCGATCACCTCCAGTGGCTGACCAGTATGCTCCGCCATCAGGCGATTCAAGCGCTCCCGAATGATGAGAATCTCTTTAGCCTGGATATCGATATCCGTAGCCTGGCCCTGAGCACCGCCGCTGGGCTGGTGAATCATGGTGCGGGCATTGGGAAGGCAGTATCGCTTACCCTTTGCACCACCAGAGAGCAAGAAGGCGCCCATAGACGCGGCCTGCCCAATGCACATGGTGCTGACATCGGGCTTAATGAACTCCATGGTGTCGTAAATCGATAAACCCGCGGTGACGGACCCGCCCGGTGAGTTGATGTACAGATGTATATCTTTGTCGGGGTTCTCGGACTCTAAAAACAGCAACTGCGCCACGATAAGGTTTGCCATGTGGTCTTCAACCTGCCCCACCACGAACACTACGCGCTCTTTTAACAGCCGCGAATAGATGTCGTAGGAACGCTCGCCCCGCGAGGTCTGTTCAACCACCATGGGCACGAGGCCCAGTGATTGCACTGAGGGGGCCATTCCTTCGATGTGTCTCGACATACCTTGTTAGCTCCTGACGTTCTTGCTGTGACTATTGATTAGCCTGTTGACCCAGAGCAATAGCTTCTTGATAACTACACTGGGAATCACTGACGGCAGCAGATTCAAGCAGACGCTCGACTACTTTGTCTTCCAGGACCTTAGACTGTACGGCAGCGAGCTGCTCCTGGTTTGAAAAATACCAGTTAACGACTTCTTCCGGATCCTGATAAGTCGAAGCAATCTCTTCCACTGCGCTGCGCAGCGCTTCTTCGTCGGCTTTCAGTTCGTAATGCGCAATGAGTTCCGCAAGTACCAGACCCAACTTCACGCGCCGGGCGGCATTTTCGGCAAACATATCGTCCGGCAGAATCGACTTAAGGTCCATGCCCTCGGGCGCGGAACCACCGAACTGCTGGAACATCTGATTGCGTAAGGCATCGGACTCTTGAGCAATCAACGCTGAGGGCACTTCCAGGTCGGCGTAGGCTTCTACTACCGCGTCCATAACCTGCTTCTTCACTCGAGCGTCTACTGCATTACGCAGTTCCCGAGCCATATTTTGCTTAACTTCCGCGCGAAACTCCGCCTCATCGTCACCTTCAAGGCCGTAGGCGGCATAAAGCTCTGCATCCAGAGGTGCTAACTGCATCTCCTCAACTTTGTTTAAGGTGACCTTGAACTCCACCGCAGCACCTTTGAGTTCCTCTGCGTGGTAATCCTCTGGAAAACTAAGTGACAGGACCTTCACGTCCCCCGCGCTCATGCCTACAACGCCGTCTTCGAAACCAGGAATCATCTGTCCTGAGCCAAGCTCGAGATCGCTGCCTTCGGCGCTGCCGCCTTCGAATGCCTCGCCATCACGAGTACCCTCAAAGTCGATATTCACGCGATCGCCATCCGCTGCGGGACGCTCGGCTTCTACCCAGCTTCCGCGCTGCTTTCGGAATACTTCGATGATGTTGTCCACATCCTCGTCGGAAACTTCGGCGACCGGCTTTTCTACCGGGTAATCCTTGAGCTCGACAACCTCAACATCGGGAAACACCTCAAAGGTGGCGATGTACTCAAGGTCCTTACCGGCGTCCATACTGCGAGGCTCGATGGTCGGCTGACCCGCTGGCTTTAATTTTTCTTGAGTCACAGCTTCCTGGAAGCTGCGGCTCATTACTTCACCCAGTACTTCCTGCCGAACGCCGGGCCCAAAGCGCTGACGCATCACCTTCAAGGGTACTTTCCCGGGTCTAAAGCCTGGCAAACGCACGTTCTTGACGGCCTGACGGAGGCGCTCATCGACTTGTGTGTCGACGGTTTCGGCCGGTACTCCAACGGTCAGCCGGCGCTCCAGCTTTGACGTTGTTTCTATAGAAACCTGCATAATCTGGTGATCCCTAGTAACTCATTCTTTGGCGGGGCCTTGCATAGCCCCTGATTGGTGCGGAAGGAGAGACTCGAACTCTCACGCCATAAGGCACTGGAACCTAAATCCAGCGCGTCTACCAATTCCGCCACTCCCGCATAACTGACCAGGCGACTCAAAGGACCTTCGGGAACCCTTAAATACACCCGCAAAACATTGATATTTCTGGAAATTTATCGAAAGCAGGGCCGCAGCCGGGTACCTCCGAGGGGCGCGATTTTGCCACAGGCGTCCGTTGGCGGCAACATGCTTTCAACAGGTAAGGCACTCTGGGTCGAATTCATAGCCCCCTGAGAGCCAATCGCGCAATTCCTGAGCTGCCACACTCTCGGCAGTTGCCAGAGAATCCAATTCCTTGCGCTGCTCTGAGCTCAGCTCATCGAGACGTCGTTCCCCGAGCGCACGACAAGCATCTATTAACTGATCGTTTATACCAGCCTCCCCTAGCGCCTCAGGGGCCAACTCGGACAGCCGGGAGTAGAGCGCGGGCAAAGAAGACAGGGCCGGAAGTGACAGCGCAGGCTGATTCATCGCATTACACCAGTGGCTGGCAATCAAATCGCCAATGTCTGCAGATCGCCCACTCAACTGTTGCACATAGAGATGCGGCGACCGCGCGCGGCTGTCATTGACAGGGTAATTGTCCCAAATTGCGACCTGTCCCCCGCAGTCCCTGTGTACTGCTTCGAGGTCTGCCGGGCTGATGGACTCCGAACATACCGCCGGACCTGTCCAGAAGACTTCATAGGCACTATCTAATTGCTCGTAAAGTGACTTTACATAGCCTTCGGGTCTTTGGCCAAATATCTCATCAAGGACCGGGTCATCGCTGTAATAGCTGGGGCAAACGCGTAAGGCCATGTCGGTATCGCTGACCCAATGACGAATATCAGCACAAATCTCTGCCTGACGGGCCGCAAGGCTGTCAAGATCGCCCGGCATATCGTCAAAAAGAACCGCCAGACCTGTCACCCCTAAGTCCCTTATCTCACCGACCTTGGTCTTTAAGGCGCGCTGCGTCGCCCGGTTGTAATCCAGGTAAAGCTCAAAAGGCGACAGGCCGACCTGGAATGAGAGTTTACTTTGTGCGCAGCGCCGACCAACCGCCATAAGATGCTCTCGCTCGGATCGCGGCCAGGATCGCTGCCAGGCCTTGCGCAGATAGGCGTCTGCTTTCGGCGCGTACAGGTAAGCGTCGATGCCGATAGCAGGTAGCCACCAGGCCATCAACAGTCTGGAGGCTTCTGACCATGGCCGACCATAAAAGCCCTCCAAAACACCCAGCATGGGTTTATCAGCCGTCATATCTCTCTTTTTAACTCCCTAGGGCTATTAAAAAAGCATTGCTATATGCTTAAACGAACTAATTTTTCATGAACAAAGTATGGAATATTCCCGATTAATCGCTTTACTATAGCCATGACCCCATTTCCTCGCAGGGATGGTATGTCACCGGAACAAACCCAATGTTCCGTTGTAGAGGATTAACTTCCTTTATGTTTCACTCCTAATGGTCTTATTGGGCTCCTCTTGGAGCCCACTTTTTTATCAAAAAAACCTAACTATCAATACGTTATGGTCGGTTCTTACCGTAATTTGTCATCCTAAGATATCTCATGCGTTACCCCTCAGTATTGACTGAGGACCATGCACTCTCTCCTAGTGCAAAAATGGTTTTACGATATTTTTCAAGCGATTAGAGTAAAAACCTTAGGCGTGACGGCATCCAAGGCTTGGATGCTACATCGTATGAGTAGGCCGATCCGAGGCGAGCATGCCTGCAAGGTGCTCTTCTATTTTGGAGTTCGCTGCGGCGTCCTGCTCGGAAAACTGCACGCCAATACCAGAGGTACGATTCCCCTGAGCGCCCCTCGGAGTAACCCAGACCACCTTCCCGGCAATAGGAATCTTGTCGGGCTCCTCCATCAAGGTCAGTAGCATAAAAACTTCATCGCCAATTTCGTAGCTTTTATTGGTAGGGACAAAGAGTCCGCCGTTCTTGATAAACGGCATATATGCAGAATAAAGGACTGCTTTGTCCTTTATGGTCAGAGAAAGAATTCCCTGATGGCCTGACGATTGATCACTCATGATAACGGAGACACGCTTTTGAGAGCCTTGAGTGTAGCATCGCGTTTATCTGTCCCAAAGCCTATTGATCACAGACGTTGCACTAAACCTGAGAAGATCTACGTTGGGGTTGGTCCCGCTACGCTTTGCCGCCCGCAGCCCTGCGATGGTTTCAAGTGCTGCGAAGCCCCTTTGAGCCTCCCCGGATCGAAGTTTGCCCGCTGGCAATTCTCGCAGCCACCCTTGCAGGTTGCTTTCCAGTACATCAAGAGCGCTATCGGGCTGAACCTTTGCGACTGCTTGCTCAAGCGCGGGCGACGGGCGACCATCTGTCAAGATAGCCTTGGCCGTACTATACAAACCGATGAGTGCATCTGACTCGTCACTTTGCAGTTTTTCCATCGCATCCAATGGCCTTCCAGCACACAGTTCAAGCATTTCATCTATGGGCTGACTACTGGATGTCTCACCGTCAAGCGCATCCAGCAACCACTCTCGACTATGCAGCATGCTGGGTGACGGCAGCTGCCATCGCTGACAGCGGGAGCGTATTGTGGCCGGCAATGGATAACCGCTGGCACACACCAAAATAATAAACGTTTCCGACGACGGCTCTTCCAGGCATTTCAGAAAAGCATTAAATGCCGCTTGTGTCAGTGATTCTGCGGGGGAAATCAGCATTACCTTGGAGCGGCCCAGCGTGGGCGTGCCAGCGGCAAAGCGAATTACCTCCCGCACCGCATCGATGCCGATGGCCTTACCGGTCTCTACCGGCACAACAGTCAGCAGGTCCGGATGCGCTCCGCTCGCACTCAGGGTGCAGGTTTTACAGTTCCCGCAATTCCCATCGCAACCCCTTTCACTGCACAGCAAATGCCGCGCTAGAGACAGGGCTAGTCGATTTCTGCCTGTTCCTGGCTGGCCTTCCAGGAGCATTGCGTGGGGCAGTCGCCCGTTTGCGTACTGGGTAGTCAGGCTACTCCAGATCTCTGTATGCCAGGGAAGACATCGAGACTGGGCTGGGGGGATGATCAGCGGCGGTAATTCCAGCATCAGCTATCTACCAATGGGGGGCACGCTAGCAAGTCCTCGACCACGGCCTGCAGAGAAGACTCTACTTCAAAGAGCTCTGCGGACGCATCGATGATCTGATAGCGCCCGCTACTGCGCCGGGCCCGGGATAGATAAGACTGTCTTACGCGCTCAAAAAACGCATGATCCTCTTGCTCAAATCTGTCCAGCGCTCCCCTGCCCCTGGCCCGCGACAGACCGATCTCTGCCGGCACATCAAGTAATAAAGTCAGATCGGGACGCAGTCCGTTCTGCACCAACTCCTCCAGAGCACTCACGGGCGCCTCTCCCAAACCGCGCCCAGCACCCTGGTAGGCATAACTTGCATCGGTAAATCGATCACACAGCACCCATTGCCCTCGTTGCAACGCTGGCACGATGCATTCACTAAGATGCTGGGCGCGAGCGGCAAACATCATCAGTAACTCCGCAAGAGGATCGATATCAATCTCTGACGGCGCCAATAAAGTCTCACGCAATTGCTCCCCAAGTCGGGTCCCACCGGGCTCACGCGTACAGACAATGTCGACGTTGGCTTCACGCAAGCGTTTTTCGACATAGGCCATTGCCGTACTCTTGCCCGCCCCCTCGCCACCCTCCAGGGTGATAAATAAGCCTCGCTGACTCACTGCTACTTGTTCTCCGGTGATGATCGATAGTTGGCTCGTCGCGATAATTGAAAACGACGCACGGCATCTTCGTGCTCTTTTAGAGTTGCGCTGAACTCATGGCTACCATCACCCCGGGCCACAAAATAAAGGGCATCACCCGGTGCCGGGTCCACCGCCGCCATCAGCGCGTCCCTTCCTGGCAGGGCAATAGGACCCGGGGGCAGGCCGTGATGACGATAACTGTTGTAAGCATTACTCGCGTCGTTCAAATGCTTGCGCTGCAGATTACCCTGAAATGCGTCACCAAGTCCGTAGATCACGGCGGGATCCGTTTGTAAGCGCATGCCCAGCTCAAGTCGGCGGACAAAGACACCGCCAATGGCTGGTCTTTCCTGCGCTAGCCCGGTTTCTTTTTCTATGATGGACGCCATGATCAGAGCTTCATAAGGCTCACTGTAAGGCAATTCTGCTCGCCGTTGCTGCCAAGCATGTGCAAGCGCTTCTTCCATCAAACGATGAGCCTCAGACAACAACTTGAAATCACTGTCGCCGCGCTCGTATTGATAGGTCTCTGGCAAGAAGTACCCTTCAGCGCTCGCTGCGGGAGCCACCAGATCCAGCAAGCGACTGTCGTTTGCCCCTGCAAGGGTGCTCCGAATTCCTTGGCTGGCCTGAATAAGTGCCAGGGCATCAGACAGGGTAATGCCCTCCGGCAAGGTCACCAGGTAGCGAACAGTGTCCCCGCTTTGCAGCAATGTGAGGAGTCCCTCGGGGGTTATCCCCTGATTTAAACGATATTCCCCACGTAGAATTCGACTGTCTGCTCCCAGCAATCGGCCCATGATATTGAGCAGTCGTTCGTGATCTAGGACGCCTCTTTTTGCGAGATGCCGTGACAACCGGCTCAAGCTGTCGCCTGGCTCTACCTGCAGAACAATGCCTTCTGCAGGTAGTGTGAGGGGTCGCTCCCACCAGTCGCGCAACAACACTGCGCTGGCGACAAGCGCTACCAAAAGCAGGACCACCGCCAGGCTTAGATTGCGCAGCAAAACTGAGCCTCTCGCTTGTAAGTACGCTGAAGCTCTCTCACTACGGCCGATGGCTCAAAGCTGTGCTCATCCCACTGCGCCACTTCGCGAATACCTACGACGGTGTTGCAGATAAACATGGCATCAGCAGCCTCCAGCTGCGCCGCCTTCAAAGTGCCCTCTTCAGCAGACAATCCCAGTTGCCCGGAAAGTTGCTCCAGGATCAGTCGCCGTCGGGTACCGAGCACACCGCTGCGATTGCAATCGGGAGTCAGCAAGGTTCCGCCGTAAATCGCAAATACATTGGCATTACTGGAGCATTGGTAAGATCCATCGGCAAGGCGTAGCAGTACGTCGTCAACATTTTTCTCCTGCGCCTCTGCAGCTGCCATGACCTGCTCCAGACGATTGCAATGCTTGAGGCCCGCCAGCAGGGGTTGCTCGCCCATGCGTATCGACGAGGTCAGCACAGTCGCAGCTTGCGCCACCTGAAAAGGTTCGCGACCCAGCTCCGAATACATGGTGCTTATGTTTACACCAGCATTCTTTGTAGGGGCGTATCCTCTTCGGCCTCCCCTGCGACTAACCGTAATGCGAAGAACGCCGGCATTGCCAACACAGTTGCCGAGTGCCTCAACGATGGCTGTTTGGATGTCTGCAATACACACCTCGATGCCCAGACGCTCGCCTCCAAGCTTCAGTCTATCCAGATGCAGCTCTGGCCAGAGAGGGGTGCCGCCAACAACCAGTAGAGTTTCAAAAAGCCCATCACCGTAAAGAAACGCACGGTCCGTGGCGGGCACCGATGCCGTGCATTGCTCGGTCATCCCAGGTGTCAACTCGCCGCTTAAACGCGACCGAATATCAAGGAGCCGTTGGTGCCACCAAAACCGAAAGAGTTAGAGAGGCTGTGAGTGATGGTCATTTCCCGCGCGGTGTGGGGAACATAATCCAACACGCAACCCTCGCCTGGCTTATCCAGATTAATCGTCGGTGGAGCCACCTGATCACGAACGGCAAGCACCGCAAACACCGCCTCTACCGCACCGGCGGCTCCAAGGAGGTGTCCGATCATGGATTTTGTAGAACTCACCGCAACGGTCTCGGCAGCAGTGCCGAACACCGACTCCACTGCGCGGCTCTCAGCAACATCACCAGCAAGTGTAGATGTGCCGTGGGCGTTCACATACTCGATGCTTGCGGGGTCTAGTTGTGCGTCCAGCATCGCGTTGCGCATAGCGTCCGCTGCACCGCGACCATCTTCAGGAGGAAGTGTCATGTGATAGGCATCGCCGCTCATACCAAAGCCACATACCTCGGCAAAAATATGCGCACCGCGAGCCTTGGCACTTTCGTATTCTTCCAGAAACATCATTCCCGCACCGTCGCCCAGCACAAAGCCATCGCGATCCGCATCCCAGGGACGAGAGGCCGCCTGCGGGTCATCATTGCGAGTGGACAACGCACGTGCGGCGGCAAAGCCACCCAGGCCGACTTTTGTGGTCGCCATTTCGGCGCCACCGGCTAACATCGCGTCAGCATCACCCTGAGAAATCATACGCGCGGCAAGGCCAATATTGTGAGTGCCACTGGTACATGCCGTGACGATGGCAATATTGGGGCCACGCAGACCATAGCGAACCGACAGGTTGCCCGCGATCATATTGATAATCGATCCGGGTACAAAAAACGGCGAAATGCGTCGTGGACCGGCGCTATTCACAATCTCCGAGTTTTTCTCTATCTGGCCGATGCCACCAATACCCGAGCCAATCGCACAGCCTACACGGCCGGCATTTTCCTCGCTTATGGTGAAGCCAGAGTGGTCGAATGCCTGAATACCTGCGGCCATGCCGTACTGCACAAAGGTATCCATCTTTCGCGCGTCTTTGGCTGGCAGGTACGCTTCGATATCAAAGTCCCGAACGCTCGAGCTAAACCGTGTGCTGTAAGCGTCGACATCAAAGGTCTCTATGGGGGCAGCGCCGCTACGTCCCGCAAGTATCGATGTCCAACTTGACTCCACATCGTGCCCCACGGGAGTGACCAAGCCCATCCCCGTCACAACTACCCGTCTTCCCTTCACCATTGATCTCCCTTCGATGACGATTCACCGTCAACTTACCGTGTATACACAAACAGAAAAGCCGTGATACCTGGCGGTAGTCACGGCTCTTCACGTGCTAAACGCGTAAACGCGCTAGCGATGCCCTCAGGAGAGGTGCTCGTTGATATAGTCGATTGCCAACTTGACGGTTGTAATCTTCTCAGCTTCCTCGTCAGGAATTTCAGTTTCAAATTCCTCCTCAAGGGCCATGACAAGCTCTACCGTGTCAAGCGAGTCTGCACCAAGATCTTCAACGAACGAAGCCTCGGTCTGTACTTCTTCTTCTTTGACGCCGAGCTGCTCAGCGACGATTTTTTTTACGCGTTCTTCAATGCTGCTCATGATCCTCGAATACTCCTGCTGAAGGAAAGCCTACACCCCTAACGTTACCGGGTTGGTGCGAAGTCTACCGTCTTTTTGCTATCCGGCATACACCCCATCCCGATCATTAGGCCATGTACATACCACCGTTAATGTGAATTGTTTCGCCCGTAATATACGCTGCCGCGTCGCTGCACAAAAATGCAACAAGGGCACCGATTTCTTTTGCTTCCCCCAAACGTGCCAGAGGAATCTGAGACAACATTGCAGAACGTTGATCGTCGCTAAGCGCCGCCGTCATATCGGTGTCGATAAAACCCGGCGCAACCGCGTTGACCGTGATGTTTCGTGCACCTATTTCTCTCGCCAGTGCCCGGGAAAACCCTTCTGCACCAGCTTTACTCGCTGCGTAGTTGCTCTGGCCGGCGTTCCCCATAGAGCCTACTACCGAAGTGATATTCACAATACGGCCCCAGCGCGCCTTGGTCATCCCACGCAGGGCCGCTTTTGATGTTTTAAACAGCGCAGTGAGATTTGTATCTAACACTCCCTGCCACTCATCATCTTTCATGCGCAAAAGAATATTGTCGCGGGTGATCCCTGCATTGTTGACGAGGATCAGCGGCGCGCCGAAACGCTCGTTGATCGTCGCAAGGACCGAGGCAACGCTCTCGGGATCTGCAACGTCCAGGCACAGGCCGGCTCCGCCGTTGCCACTTAGGCGATCATCAATCGCCTGCGCCCCGTTTTCAGTGGTGGCAGTGCCGATGACCGTGTGTCCATTGGCCGCCAAAGCGTCAGCGATAGCCTGCCCGATACCACGGCTTGCCCCGGTCACCAAGGCGACCCGGGATCCAGTATCCTGCGTATCTTCTGTCATCGTTCTATCCCTTTTATTTTTTTACTGCTTAATCGCTCAGCGAATTCACAGCAGCGTGGAGATCCTCGGGCTTTTCAAGGTAAGCACAGGAAACGCCCTTATCAATACGCCGTAGCAGTCCACCCAGGACGTTGCCAGCACCGCACTCAAGAAATTGCGCTGCACCCATGTTCTGCAGCTTAGCAACGCAGTCGGTCCAGCGCACCGCCGAGGATATCTGCTGTACCAGTAGCTCTCGAATTTTCTCCGGATCCTGCTCTGTTTGCGCATGCACGTTGTGAACGACGGGAATCTCCGGCGTCGAGATCTCAATGTCTGCGAGCACTCGGGCAAGTTTCTCTCCCGCGGGCAGCATCAATGAAGTGTGGAACGGTGCGCTTACCGCCAGCGGCATGGCACGCTTGGCGCCGGCGTCTTTCAATGCCGTAATCGCCGCATCCACGGCTGCGCAATTACCGGCAATCACGACCTGCCCGGGTGCATTAAAGTTCACAGCTTCAACGACACCCTCGTGAGCGGCAGACACCTGTTCGCAGATCTGTGTTACCGCATCATCGTCAAGGCCCAGCACCGCCGCCATGGAACCGACGCCCACAGGCACAGCTGTTTGCATGAAACGCCCACGCTCGCGAACCAGGGTAATCGCATCACTAAGACTTAAGGCGCCTGCACAACACAAGGCGGAAAACTCACCAAGACTGTGCCCGGCCATCGCCGCAGGCTTTACGCCACCGCGAGCAAGCCAGGCACGCCAGAGTGCAACGGAGGATGCCAACAGGGCCGGCTGGGTGTATTCGGTCAGATTGAGCTGCTCGGGGTCGCCTTCGAGCACTAAAGCCAACAGGTCAAAACCCAGAGCTTCGGAGGACTCGTCAAAAACCGCAGCCACTTCGGGAAACTCGGTCGCAGCTTCAGCGAGCATGCCAACGCGTTGGCTACCCTGCCCGGGAAACAAAAAAGCGAGATCTTGACGCATACACTAACTCCTATCAGCTCTGGGAGGCCTGACTCTTAGGTGTAACGATTACACGCAAGAGCGCATAGTGTTCATGAAAACGGGTATAGCAACGAACTGCGGCACCGCGATCAAGCAACAGACTGCATTTACAGACCGTTGCTTATTCGAAGGTGCCGCTGGTTACCTACCTGACCGCCCCATGCTTTCACATTGAGCGGGAGGATTTAATCGTCGGTACCGGTATCAACCACTTTCTTACCACGGTAGAAACCGTCCGCAGTAATATGGTGACGTCGGTGCGTCTCGCCCGTGGTCTGATCCACGTTCAATGTGGGTCCACTCAAGGAATCATGCGAACGACGCATACCGCGTCGCGAGCGGGTCTTTTTGCTCTTCTGAACAGCCATGGGCTACTTCTCCTTCGTATCGCCGCTATCTAAGAGCGCCGACAAAACACTAAAAGGATTCTCCGACGCTTGGTCAGTAGAATCCCGTTCTTCATTATCTGATCGATCAAGTCGACCACTCTTCGGTGGCTCGCATTCGCCCTCTGGGTGATAAGCCACCACGGGCAATGCGAGCGCCAATTCCTCTCCGGCCAGCTCCCATAGATCCACCTCGTCCACCGCTATCAACGGTTCGAGGTCTGCAGGTAACTGTTGCGCCTGTTCGTCACCCGGCACCAAACCAAGACGGCTTGACGCTCTAAGTTCACAGTGCACTGGCTGCAAACAGCGCTGGCATTCCAACACAACTCGCGCTCCCATCTCCACAGCGGCGAATTGCTGGCCTTCCTCGTTCGAGCCAAACTCCACGTCGACATCAACAAACGGCTTGGCTGGATCCAGCAGCGCCGCAAACTGCGGCAATTGCTCGGATCCAAGACAGCCAGAATACTTCGCACACCGAGTCACGGCTTTGCGTATATTGACGCGGTTCGGGAGGGGGGCTGCCGACATGGCGGCGCACTATAGTGATCACCCCCCCACTTGTCAAAAAAATCTTTACAATCCCGAACGTTAGCTTAAGCATAGTCCGATGACTGATCTTTCGCACCACACACTAATTCTGGCTTCGACATCGCCTTACCGACGGCGCCTTCTCGAACGGCTGGAGATTGCCTTTAGCTGTATAGCACCCGAGACCGACGAAACACCGCTACCTGGAGAGGCTCCTGATGCCCTTGCCCGGCGCCTTGGCGACGCCAAAGCCCTGGCTGTATCCGCGCAGTTCCCTGACTCGTATGTCCTTGGGAGTGATCAGGTTGCCTCTCTATCGTCTGCGATTCTTGGCAAACCAGGCAGCATTGTAAAGGCCGAGGAGCAGCTTCGACGCTGCAGCGGCCAGTCCGTGAGGTTTTTTACAGCCGTTAGCCTGGCCCACCAGGGCGTCACTATCGCTTCGCGCTGCGTTGTTACCAGGGTGAGGTTCAGGACTTTGAGTGACGCTGAAGTTGCAGACTATGTGCGCCGGGAGGAGCCCCTGGACTGTGCTGGGAGTTTTCGCTGGGAGGGACTGGGCATATGCCTGTTCACCGCACTTGAGAGCGATGACCCCACGGCACTGGAGGGGCTCCCTCTGATTGCCACCTGCGATATGCTGAAGTCAACTAACATAAATATCTTAAAAACAACTATTTAGCGCATCTTTTTAATACGCTAGTTAGCTCTTCGCCGAGCGGTGCCTGAAGCTCATAACGCTGCTCGTTAAGCGTAAATGACAGCGATTCAGCATGCAGGAATAAGCGCTTCAGCTGCAGCTTACGGGCGTAAGCCTCGCTACCGGGACTTTGATACTTCCCATCTCCCAACAGCGTATGCCCCGCATGCAGTGCATGGACTCTAATCTGATGCGTGCGACCTGTCAGCGGCCTTGCTTCAACCAGCGTTACCTGGGCAAAGCTCTCCCGGATCCTGAACTCCGTGGTCGATGGCTTACCATCTTTAGCCACTTTCACCATTCGCTCCCCTGATTTGCGTTCGAAGCGCTTTAGCGGAGCCTCTACAACGCGTAAGTGCCGCGGCCATGCGCCTTCTGCAAGCGCCAGGTAGCGCTTGTCGATCTTGCCCTGAGCACGTAATTGCTCGTGCAGCGCTCGCAGCGCCGCAGGTTTCTTGGCAATGAGGACCAGACCGGAGGTCTCACGATCGAGGCGATGTACCAACTCAAGAAATCGCGCCTCTGGCCGCATGCTGCGGAGTGTTTCAATCAGGCCAAACTGCAGCCCGCTACCTCCGTGCACAGCGATACCTGAAGGCTTGTCGATTGCTAACAACTGATCATCTTCAAACACTACGCTAGCCGCCAGACGCTCCTGCCACCCCGGGGGCGCTGCGCCCGGTTCTCGAGCCGGGGGGGCGCTCAGCGGAGGTAACCGCACTGTATCGCCCAAGATCAGGCGTTGATCAGGCTTGGCCCTCCCCTTATTCACCCTGATCTCGCCCTTGCGCATTGCCCGGTACAAACGCGTCTTGGGAACCCCCGGGCACTCTCGCAGAATGAAGTTATCCAGGCGCTGGCCATCGCCACGCTCATCAACGGTGAGGAAGCGCACACCGCTCACAGCGAGTACCAGAATTTGTCTGAGAGCCAAGGCAGCATAGGGTTGTTGGTCGTCCTTCTTTTATTTGAGCAGAGTCACGCTAGCTGCTAGTATGCCGCGCTGGCGAATGAATTGACGCATAAATCTCGCCTCGGCGCACTACTACTCTATTCAGTAAGCAACCCGGGGTCGGCCAATTATGATCGATCAAGACTGAGCCCGGGACTTCCCCGCAGTTAGCAATGGGCAGTCAGCTAGAACAGTGAGTCTGAGACTTATCAGGCGTAACGCGACCAGGACAGCCATGAGAGTCCTTGGTCGAAAGCATACGATGCTAGGCGAGTTTGTGGAAAAACCCGGCTCGCGCTATTGGAATATTGGAAGAACACAGAGTTACAGAACACGTTTTTTGATCAGTTCGCACACCACAGAACAAGTTCTGAGTCAGGCGCCGTAACATCGGCAAGACCTACAACTTGCTCCATGAGACGCACAGCAGTGACCGGCACCTATGTGATGAGCGCAGTATTGGCCCATAGGTACGGGAGTTAACACTCCAGGGCCCTGCTAAAGAACTGAAAAAAAGCACCCGATCGCAACACCAACAAACAGGGTTGCCGGGGCAAGACCAGAATTAGCGATGAGCGACGGTACGTAGTCTGCTCAGAGATAACAACTAGTGCAGCGAGACCGCCGCGATTAAGTGGAACGGGTTTACTGCAGCGCACTAAGTTTTCGTGGATTTGCGTTTTCGCGATGTCACGAATGATGAATGTGTGCACTGGCGTGCGCCGGCTAAACCCCACGAGAGGTTTAGTTACACATGAAGAAAATGCTAATCAATGCTACGCATGCAGAAGAAATGCGCGTAGCACTTGTCGATGGTCAGAAGCTCTACGACCTGGATATCGAAAACAGAACACGCCTGCAAAAGAAAGCCAACATCTACGTTGGTAAAATCACCCGGGTAGAACCCAGCCTCGAAGCCGCCTTTGTGGACTTCGGTGCTGAGCGTCACGGATTTTTATCGGTTAAAGAAATCGCCCGGGAATATTTCTATCGCGACCCCAAAGACATCGACGGGAAATTCTCCATCCGAGATGTTGTAAAAGAAGGCACACGCCTGATCGTTCAGGTAGACAAGGAAGAGCGTGGGAACAAGGGGGCTGCGCTAACTACATTCATCAGCCTTCCCGGTCGCTACATGGTCCTGATGCCAAACAATCCCCGGGCTGGAGGAATCTCTCGCCGCATAGAGGGTGATGATCGAGCAGAGCTTCGCGAAGCGCTCAGCGCACTGGATATTCCCGATGGTATGGGCGTCATCATTCGCACCGCCGGTGTGGGTCGATCTGCCGAAGAACTCCAGTGGGACCTGAACTATCTGCTGCAGCTTTGGGAAGCCGTGAGCAAGGCGGGCGAAGAGAATCGCTCCCCCGTGCTGTTGTATCAAGAGAGCAACGTCCTTATCCGTGCGGTGCGAGACTATCTGCGCGACGACGTTGATCAGGTGCTTATCGACTCTCCAGACGCCTTTAAGCAGGCTATGGACTTTGTCAGCATGGTCATGCCCAAGTACGAGCAACGCATCAAGCTCTACGAAGACAACATCCCCCTCTTCAACCGATTTCAAATCGAAAGCCAGATAGAGTCTGCGTTCCAGCGCGAAGTGCGCTTACCCTCCGGTGGATCGATTGTTATCGACCCCACGGAAGCGCTGGTGTCCATTGACATCAACTCCGCGCGGGCAACCAAGGGCGTCAACATCGAAGAAACTGCCCTGCAGACTAACCTTGAAGCGGCTGACGAAGTGGCGCGACAGCTTCGATTGCGCGATATGGGCGGACTGATTGTTATCGATTTTATCGACATGCTTGCTGCTCGTAATCAGCGTGCCGTTGAGACCCGCATGCGCGACGCCCTGGCCATCGATAGAGCCAGAGTGCAGGTGGGCCGAATTTCGCGCTTTGGTCTTCTGGAAATGTCACGCCAGCGTTTGCGTCCGTCTCTGGGTGAGACCAGTGCCATTGTTTGCCCACGTTGCACAGGTCAAGGCACTATTCGTGATACCAAGTCGCTCTCGCTTTCTATTCTGCGCCTGCTTGAGGAGGAAGCCATCAAGGAGCGTACCGCTGAAGTACGCGCGATTGTGCCAGTAGATGTGGCGGCTTATCTGCTAAACGAAAAACGTGTTGCTCTGAGCGAGATCGAAAGCCTCACTCGCGTGCGGGTACTTGTCATACCCAATCCAAATCTGGAGACACCGCACTTTGAAGTAACGCGCTTGCGGGATGATGAAGTTGATGGCGATCAAGAGACTAGCTACAAAGTCGAGATAGCTGTCCCCGATGCTGACAGCATTTCGGATGCCCATGATCACAGCCTGCCAAGTCAGGAGGCGGTAGTGCAAAGAATCGCCCCTACTGCCGCTCCCGCACCCGCGGAAGCAGCACCAGTTACTGAACCTGAGGCAGCAACCGTCGCCGCCACTGCAACTGCCGTTGCAGCCACCGCAGCGGTTGCAGCAAAGCCTGGATTGGCACAACGTTTATGGGTCAGTTTTTTTGGCGACCCCAACGCTAGTGAAGCGTCCGCGGAAGTTGCCTCCGATGAATCCGCAAAGACCACAAGTCCCGATGGAGCCAGCTCTGACAGCAAGGCCTCGGATGAGGATCGTCCCAAGCGAACCCGCGGTCGCCGACGTCGCGGCGGACAAGGCCGCAATCAGAATCGCGCTGTCGACGATGGCGAGCAAATCACCGAGTCAACTGCCGCGGATGCTGATGCAGAAGTAGAAGCAGAAGCAGAAACAGCGGTTAGCGACGCCGACGGTGAGGCCAGCCAACGGTCCGAAGACGACAAACCTCGTCGCCGCCGTCGTCGGTCTCGCGGTGGACGTCGCCCAGGTGCAGAGGACCAGGAATCATCGGCGGAAACAAACGACGCTGATGCCCTGGACTCTGATGACGCAGTAGTTGAAGTTGCACAGGATAGGGATGATGGTAGCGAGGCAGAAAACAAGCCCCGCAAGCGTCCCAGCGGTCAGCGTCGCGGTGAACCCCGTCGTCGCCGTCGTCCAGCGGCTGTAGCTACAGATGCAGATGCAGATGCAGCGCCAGAAACGCAAGCGACGACTGCAGAGACAGACTCACCATCTACGGATGGCCCAAGCGAACAAGTCGTAGTGGCTGAGGTTAGTGAGCCGCACGTAGAGACACCCCAATCACCGGAAGCCGAAGCAGCTCCCGCGGTCGTTCCAGTATCCGATGAAGTGTTAGCAGCAGAGCCCGTTCCAAGCGAGCTGGCAAACCTCACTGAGGAACCAGCGAGCACTCCGGAAGCTGAAGAGCCAACAGCCAGCAGCAGTATCGAAGCTGCCATGGGCCTGGCTGCACAATCGCCTGTACAGGAAGCGCCGGAGCCAGAAACTCGGGGTAACGAGGCTCACGACGTGGATAAGTCCGCAGAGGCTTCGGATGCCGCTGCGCCAGCAATCACGGCAGAGGCAGCTCCTGAAGTTGAATCACCAGACACAGCTCCCGTGACTTCGCTACAAGTTGAAGCGGAAGCAGCCAACGCATCTGGCACTGGCTTAACTGAGCAGGGACGCGCGGTGAATGATCCTCGTGTTGCCCCGGCTCCGATTCAGGAATTGAAAATTGAGACCGGGCAAATGGTGCTGTTCTCTGAGACCCCCGCCCCCGCTGTCGAGGCACCGGATCGGCAAGTCCCCAGAGCCAGCAACGATCCTCGGGGTTCCAAGACTGCCAGCAGCGCAGAAGGTTAGAAGAACCTGCCCCGGTTAACGTTGCCGGGTTTAGCTCTCAATGTAACGCCGAGTCCTTAACAAAGGGCCCGGCGTTTTTTTATGGTGCTTCGAAAACCACCTTGCCATCCATGATGGTCATAAGCACTTTGGTCTTGTGAATCGCATAGGGGCTCAGCTTAAAAAGGTCTTGATCTAAAATCACCATATCAGCCTGCTTGCCGGGCGTAATCGAGCCAATCTCGTTCTCCAGACCCAATTGATAGGCTGCGTCAATGGTATAGCCGCGGATAGCCTGCTCGAGAGTTATGCGTTCATTAACCGGTGGCTGCACAATATAGTCTTCGTCGCCCGGTGGCTGACGCGTAAGCCCCATCTCGATATTGAACACCGGATTCATTCCATCAAGGCCGATCCAACTCGCCGGAAAGTCGCTACCCAGTGTCACTCTCCCCCCAGCAGCAGCGATGGAGTTCAAGGGATACATCTGGGCAAGCCGTTCTTCGCCCAGATAAGCCAACACGATGTCGTCATAGGCATACCAGGTGGGCGTTGACTGGACCATGACATCCAACTCGCCAAAGCGCGGCACGTCCGCGGGGTTGACCAACTGAGCATGGCAAATGGTAAATCGGCTGGTGCTATCTGGTTGTTGGGCCCGGGCATACTCCACAAGGTCAAGGGCCATTCGAACAGCGCCATCACCTATGGCGTGCAGATGGATATCGATTTTCTTTTCGGCAGCAGCGGCCACCACCGTCTTGGTCTTTTCCAAAGAAACCAAAGGCTCTGCCCGGTGCCCCGGTGGCTGTAGATAGGGATCAATGGTGTAAGCGGTTTGCGCCTCGACTGTTCCGTCCAGCGATATCTTTAAGACCTCGACATCGAAGAACTCATGCTCATGCGCCCGGGACAGTCTGTCCAAATCCTCAAGCGCCGTGGCGAGCCCCCGGTCGCTGTTCACGTAATGCGAGCCTACAATGCGCAAGGGCAGATCGCCCTGCGCTGCTCTTTCTCCCATAAAGCGAAACAAGCTGCCATCGCCCTCGATCATTCCAGCGTCAAAGGCTGCAGTGATCCCCATAGAAGACATACTTGCAAGAAACATGTCTGCAGCTTTATCAAGAAGTTTCGTATCGATGACGCCGAGCTCTTCTGCCACCCATCCAAAAGCCTCTCCCTCAATCAGCCAACCGGTGGGACTGCCATCGGGATATCGACGATAAAAATGCGCACCGGGCTTGGGGTCTTTGGTGTCTGCGGTAAGACCAACCATTTCCATGGCGAGCGTATTAATCCAGGCTGAGTGAAAGCCCTCATCAAAAACAATCGCCGGACGATCCGCTACGACGCTATCGAGCATTTTGGCCGTGGGACCTTCGGGACCAAAGGCCGCACCCAAGAAGCCAACGCCCACCAGCGGACTTTGATCAGGGTTGTCTGTGGCGTGCCGGGCGATCGCTGCAAGAGCCTCATCAGCGCTCATTGCAGGCGAAAGCGTGGCGGCAAAAAGGTAAGGCAATGTTGAGCCCACATGAATATGTCCGTCGATAAAACCCGGCAAAAGCAGATTCCCCGAAAGCTCATGACGCTGGGTTTTTGAACCAATAAACGCCTCAACGCCTGCGTCGCTTCCGACGTAAACGATCGTATCCCCTCGGACAGCCACCGCCTCGGCCCACGGAGCAGTCTCATCAAGGGTGTACACCTTGCCTCCGGTAAACACCTGGTCAGCCGGATCTTCCTGCGCGATGCTTTGCGTGGCGCATAAAAACACCAGAAATAATGAACCCAGACGAGAATAAATACGCATCAATGACACTCCCAATCTAAAAGAGGTTTCGCACAGTAAACATTCGTCAGAGCTGACTCACACTGCGCCAGTCGGTACTATGGCGGCAGAACCTTTGTCCCACAAGCCTAGTCCAAGCAGGTCACTGAGTTCCACCGCCCGTCCCGTGTCAACAAGAAGGAAGCGCAATGGCGCAGCACAGCGCTGACCAGGCCAACTGGTTACGAGCCACCCTAAGAGAAGGTTTTGATCGTCTCCAACGCGGCGATAAAGCTGGCGCAGCTAACTGCTGCCGCCAGGTTCTTGAGCGCAAACCAGATCTTGCCGAAGGCCATTTCCTGGTGGGCATGATTGCTCTTAATGCCGATGACTCCAGAACGGCAATCCAGGGTTTTGGTTCTGTCACCAAGCTCCAGCCTGATCACAGCGGTGCCTGGGCGCAGCTGGCGCGACTGTTTATGCGCCGCGGCCAGGTCAATCGCGCCGAGGATGCTTTGGTGAAGGCTGTGGCTCACGCCGACGACAACCCTATGGTGCAAGACACGATTGCCACTGTGTACACCTTGCTGGGAAATGCTGAGGCTGCCTCGCGGTGGCAGGAAAAAGCGCTGGCAAGGCAGCCAAAGAACATTGGCTTTCTCATCAATCGGGCAAACAACCAAATGTTTATGGGTGACTTTAAGGGAGCACGGTCACATCTCGAGGCTGCGATAGCTCTTAATCCTCACCATGCCAACACGCATTGGTTGATTTCGAGCCTCGAGAAAGTGGTAGACCGAAAGCATATTGACGAAATGACCGCGATACTTGCGGATAAGAACCTCAAGGACCAGGAGCTCGCCTATTTGTCCTATGCCCTGGGTAAAGAGCTAGAGGACCTCAAAGACTGGCCCAACGCCTTCGAAGCGTTTGCACGAGGGGCCGCAGCTCGACGCCGAACGATGCAGTACGACGAGACCGCGGAGGTTGCTTTCTTCAAGATGCTCTCGGACACCTACACAAGGGAGTGGCTGCAGACGCGTGCGCCAGGCAACGAGAGTAATGCACCCATTTTTATCGTGGGGCAGCCGCGAACCGGCACAACATTGATTGAACGAATTATCAGTAGTCATAGTGCCGTGCATTCGGCTGGGGAATTACGTCAGTTCGAAGGCGCCTGCCGACGCCTACTGGGTGCAACAGGCGACGGGAGTACAGAAGCAGTTTTTCGCTCGGCTGCAGACCTGGACCCAAAACAGCTGGGCAACGCTTACATGACGCTTACACAGCCGATGCAAGGCCAGCAGGAGCGGTTTGTCGACAAGCTACCGATGAACTTCCGACTTGTACCGCTGATCCTCGCTGCACTCCCCAATGCAAAAATCATCCACGTTCGTCGCAGCCCCATGGATGCCTGCTTTGCCAGCTTTAAGCAATTGTTTGCCGACGCTTACCCGCATTCTTACGAACAAACCGAAATGGCCCGCCACCACGCCCGCTATTACGAGCTTATGCAGAACTGGAGAGAACGTTTTGGTGAGCGCTTTGCCGAAGTGGATTATGAAAAAGTGGCGGCTGACCCCGAGCCTCACGCCCGCAGCCTCATAAACTTTCTGGACCTTCCCTGGGAAGACCAGTGCCTGAACTTTTATCAGCAAGAGGGCGCGGTAACTACCGCCAGCGTCGTTCAGGTTCGAGAAGCAGCGCACACTCGCTCAGTGGGCCGCTGGCGACGCTACGAGGCGCAGCTTGAGCCTATGCGAACATCCCTCCAGAGTCTCAATATCCCCCTGGAGCACTAACAACCTACCCTAACTGGGTGGTTTTTTGCGCCGCTGGTGCTTGTCTGTTTCTGTGTAGTTTCGTAGTCTAGAGCTAATATCGACGGTGCGTTCTCGCTTGAGCTGATGAGCAAGCAATGATGGTGGAGACGCTTGAAGTCAGCGTAATGCTGATTCAACAAGATCGATTGTGATACGCCCGTGACAAGAAAGGCCCAGCTTTGCATCAGTAACTGATGTGAACAGGAGTTAAATGAAGGACTCGTTGACCGAGTGCAGACTGTAACTTCGAGGCCTTAACAAATGGCTTTGCCATCACGCAAAAAAAAGGGGTCACCATGAACAAAGTCACACCCACTCCCTCGCGGCTTTCCAAGCCATTCACGCCAAGCACCTCCAAACGTCGTCTTGCGCTGGCTGTATCAGCAGCGTTGGCTGCGGGGACTGTGCATGCACAGCAGTTAGAAGAAGTCATCGTGACGGCAACCAAGCGTGCCGAGTCAGTGATGGATGTGCCTCTGTCGGTGCAGGCTCTGTCAGGAGATTTTCTGCGTAAAATTAATACCGATGACATCAAGGACCTGGCCAACTTCACCCCGGGAGTCAGCGGCAACTCCAAAGACAGCTTCCTAGACACCATTGCCGTGCGTGGCATCACCACGAACGATTTCGGTAACGGCGGAGACCCCTCTCTGGGCGTTTACAAGAATGGCTTTTATCAAGGGCGAAACGGCGCTGCCGTGACCAGTGTGTTCGACCTAGAGCGCTCAGAAATTCTCCGGGGGCCTCAGGGCTTCCTGTTTGGGCGTAACTCCATCGCCGGAGCGATGAATATCATCAGCCGACGTCCCACCCAGGGAGAGTCAGACAGCTACGTCGATGTGCGTGTTGGAGAGCGCGGCATCTTTCGAATCGAGGGTGGCACAAACTTCGATGTGAGCGACTCAATCACGGTACGCATTGCCGGTCTGCACTCTCAGGAAGATGGTTATTCGACGAACGAAATCACGGGTGAAGATTTCATCCAGCACGAAAAGTCGGCGTTGCGCTTCACAGGAAGCTACGATGCGGGCGGCGCACTGACGGCAAACCTGTTTGTAGAATGGGAGGACCGGGATCAATCAGGCACTATTTATCGCGCCACTGGAGATGGGCCGGCTTTTGCGACACTTGAAAGCATTTATGGCGACATCCCCCTCCCCTCAGATCCCAGGAACGTCCGCATTGACGGCCCCCGCAACGGTCTGTTCGATGGCGGTGAGGTTTTTCAGGTCGGCTTTGAATTGAACTACGATTTGGGCTGGGCAACCTTGACCTCGCTGACTGGCTACAAAGAACATGATTACGGCTACACCGAAGATTTCGACGCAACCACTATCACGATCTTCAACTATGAGCAGTTTCAGGAAGGCGAATATTTTGAGCAGGAACTCCGTCTAACCTCAGACAACGAAGGCATGTTCAATTGGTATGCCGGTGTTTCCTATTACCAGGAAGATATCGAAACCGAGTTTCTGGGCCAACAGGACGAGGATCTCTACTGTAATGTTTACTGGGGTGACAACTGCCAGGGCGTCTTCGACTTTTACAATACCTATTATGATGGCGCGTACGCCTACGTGCTCTACGATTATTGGGGCACTTACGATTGGACGCCCAGCGGTAACGACGGTCTGATTGATGACTGGAATCGCACCATCGGTGATTACAGCGGCTGGGCCGCCTATGTGGATTTGCAGTTCCAGTTAACCGAGCAACTCGATGCCAGCTTTGGTGTGCGCTACAACGACGATGAAAAGACTATGTCGCAGGAAGTGCTTACCGACAGGAACCAGAGCCTACTGGGCCAGGTGGTGCAGACTGGATTTACCACCCCAGAAGGTCCTGTGTCGGATACGCAAAGCTGGGATGAATTTACCTGGCGAGGCGTCGTGAACTGGCGCCCTATGGACGACACGCTTTTCTACGCCAGCGTCACTACAGGCTATAAACAAGGTGGATTTAACAGTTTCTCTGTAGATCCCGGCGGCCCCTTCAGTGGTGTCGAGGCTGTGCAAGGCGTCCATCGCCCCTCCTCCTTTGACTCGGAAACCGTCATCTCCTACGAGGTTGGCTACAAAGCGACGCATTTGGATGGGCGAAGCCAAGTGGCTGCTTCGCTGTACATGTACGAATACGAGGACCTGCAGGCGACTTGTGGCGTCCCCGGCACACCAGTGGTTATTGTGTGTAATACCGGTCAGGTAGATGGCACGGGCTTTGAAGGTACGTGGAACTTCGCTATCAACAGCATTTTGAGCTTTGGCCTGGGAATGTCCTGGTTCGATAGCGAGGCGACGGGTATCCAGGACTTCTGTGGTGGTGGTGACGTGCTTCTTGGCGATGCTAACGCCTGCGAGGGATCACCAATCCCCTACATCCCCGAGTGGACCGCCTTTGGCACCCTGGATGCAGTCATGCCCCTGGGAAGTGGTGAACTCTTTGGCAACCTGTCAGCTAGCTGGGAAGACGACTCTCCCACTGACTGGGAACCGTTCAATCCTATTACTGTGGCCGCAGGGCAACGTTCTATCGGTAGCTTCACCGAAGTCCAGGGTCTGGGTGGGTATCGCTCCGACACCGGTTGGGCCTTGGCGCTCTACGTCGAGAACCTCTTAGACGATGAGTACTTTGATCAGGGCGTGGGCATCACGCTGCCAGGTTCACCCTACGTACAGTTTGGATTTGGCCCCAGCCGGCCCCGCACTGTAGGTATGCGCTTTACCTGGAACCTATAACGGCCAAAGTGCCTTCCCGGTTAAAGATCAGCCGCCGAGACTTTCTCGGTGGCATTGCCCTCGGCACGACTGCGGGGGCATTGACTCCGCTTGAGCTTCTCGCTCAGCAAGGTAACTCAAGCTCCTATCCTCCGGCTCTCACTGGCATGCGCGGCAGTCAACCGGGCTCCTTTGATGTAGCCCACGCCATGGCCTGGGGCGGCAAAAAGTTTGCGGTCCCCAAGGAACAAACTGACAGCGACTACGATCTCGTTGTGGTTGGCGCTGGTATTTCTGGTCTCGCAGCCGCCTTTTACTGGCAACAACACAACGGTCCGGACAGCCGTATATTGATCCTCGATAATCATGACGATTTTGGCGGTCACGCCAGGCGCAACGAATTCACGGTGGATGGTAAAGGGCTAATCGGCTACGGAGGCAGTCAATCCATAGACACGCCCGGAAGCTTCTCACCTGCCGCTCAACAGCTGCTTCGAGATGTCGGTGTGTTTACCGAAAGGTTCTACGACTACTTCGATCAGGACTTCTTTTCACGACATAAACTTGGTCGGGGTAGCTACTTTCCAAAAGAGGTCTATGGACAGGATCGAACCCTCCCCGGTATAAGAAGCTGGCGAGGCGCTGGTGATGCCCCCCTTAGTGAAGAGGACGTCAAGGATTACCCGATTCCTCCGGCGGCGCGGAGCGCTCTACTGAATTTGATGAATAGCACGACAAACTACGCGGCGCATATTGCAGCTGAAGATCGTGCCGAGTGGCTTCAAAAGCAAAGTTACCGTGACTTTTTAATCAAGACTGTAGGGGTCCCTGAGGATGTGTATTACCTCTTTCGAGACGGTGCCCGAGGCTGGTGGGGTGCTGGCTGCGATGCAATTTCGGCCCTCGCGGCGGCCAGCATGGGTATGCCCGGAACACTCCATCTTGATCTCCCTGAGGACGCATCAGATGAGCCTGCGCGCGATGAACCGTATATTTTCCACTTTCCCGATGGTAACGCAGGTGTTGCAAGAGCCATTCTTCGTAAGTTGATTCCTGCGGCTGTGCCCGGGTCAACCATGGAAGATCTTGTGCGGGCCGACACGGACTATACAAAGCTTGATATGAGTAGAAGCCCCTGTCGCCTGCGTCTGGATAGCACCGCCGTCGATGTGCGCCATAGCAGTGATGAGTCCATGGTGAACGTCAGCTACGTTCGCGACGGTAAGACCTATCGCGTTCGCAGCAAGCATGCAGTTCTGGCGTGCTACAACGCCATCATTCCGCATATCTGCCCGGAGCTTCCCGAGGATCAGCGCGACGCGATCAATTACGCCACCAAAGTGCCGCTCATCTATGTCAGCGTGGCCATGCGCAACTGGCAGCCCTTTGCAGATCTGGGCATGCACAGTATTAACGTCATGCAAACCGACTTTATGCATTCTTTTGGCATGGACTTTCCCGTGAGCATGGGCGGCGTGCACTACCCCCAGAGTCCAGACCAGCCCATGATCGTTCATGGAAGCGTGGTGCCTTGTGCGCCGGACCAGGGATTGAGCGCGCGGGAACAACATGTGATTGGGCGGCGCTTTATTTACGACATGAGTTGGAACGATATGGAGGGACGGATCATCGGGCAACTTGGCGGAGCGCTGCGCAGCACCGATTTTGATCCCCAGCGTGATATCGCAGCTATTACTGCTAACCGTTGGCCGCATGGCTACGCCTACGAATACAACGATTATTCTGATCCGGCTGATTGGGGACCCAACAAAGGCCCGCACATACTCGGCGCACGACAGATGGGACGTATATCGATCGCCAACTCAGACGCCTCTGCCTACGCGTTTGTTAATGGAGCCATCGATGCGGCTCATCGCGCCACCCGCGAACAGATAGCCTAGACCATGGACGCCAGCAATTCCGGAGCGCTAAGCCTGCTTCCAACCGCCCTTGTTTTCGCGCTTGCCGTTTGGACCCGGCGCCCCATCGAGTCGCTATTGTGCGGCTCTCTGCTGGGCTTGGTGATGCTGTTTGGCAGTGGCTTTGTTACCGGCATGGCCGAAGCGTCGGTGGCTGTCCTTACTGACCCTGACGTCGCCTGGGTGATACTTGTGTGTGGTCTTATGGGCGGCTTGATCGCGCTACTTATGCGCAGCGGCGGGACCAGCGCATTCACACATTTTCTGGGTGATCGCGTCGCCAATCCTCGCCGGGCATTGTTGGCGACCTGGATCATGGGTATCGCCATGTTCGTCGACGACTATCTCAACTCACTCGCTGTGGGCGCAGCAATGCGCGATATCACCGATAAGTTCCGAATTTCACGGGAGAAGCTCGCCTATGTAGTGGACTCTACGGCAGCACCCATCAGTGTGATCATTCCCTACTCTACCTGGGGAGCCTTCTTCGCCGGATTGATTGTAGCCAACGGATTGGCCGAAGACGGACAAGGGCTCCAGGTTTACATCAGTGCGATTCCCTACATGTTTTACGCGTGGGCCGCCGTACTCATTGTGCCTCTGGTCATCGCGGGCTGGATCCCGTCACTTGGCAGTATGCGTGCAGCGGACGAGCGCGCACTTAGAACGGGGGTTACCGTGCCTCCAGAAGCTGCGCACATCGAAGCGGCTAATCGCTCCATTGAACCCAAAGAAGGTGTAAAACCGCGTCTGTGGTTGTTTGTGGCACCTATGGTCCTGCTTGTGGCCGCTACCATAGCCTCGGGGAACGACTTTCTTGTGGGGATCTACATCGCTCTGGGAGCGACTACGGTGGTGATCCTGGCGCTGCGTATTCTGGACCTACACGATACTTTCGACACTGTACTTGATGGCTTTAAAACCATGATTGAGCCGCTGGCAGTGCTGGTCGCTGCCTTCATCCTCAAAGAGGTCAACGATGATCTCGGCCTCGCCACTTATGTCGTTGCAAATCTTGAGCCCCTATTGAGCGCAGAGCTGCTGCCTTTTGCGATTTTTATTGCCATGGGTCTGGTGTCTTTTCTAACGGGCTCGAACTGGGGCGTGTTTGTCATCATTTTGCCTATTGTTGCTGCTTTGGGACAAAATCTGAACGCCGACATGACCTTATTAATCGGCGCCACGCTATCTGCGAGCACCTTTGGCAGTCACGCGTGCTTCTATTCCGACGCGACTGTTCTGACGGCTCAGGCGACGGGCTGCACACCCATGCAGCATGCACTCACACAATTACCCTACGCGCTTATTGCCGCTGCGATTGCCGGAGCAGGCTATCTAGCGGTGGGGTACCTTGTTTGACTGACGCTACTCACGAAGCGCCAGGCGCTTTATCACTCAACTGGAGTAATACAATGAATCTATTTCCCTCGAAGAAAATCGCCGCTATAAGCCTGCTCGCGAGTCTAATGGCCGCTCCCCTGCAGTCAGTGTCCGCTCAGGATGTTGTGCATCCAGCTGAAATGAGCACTGCCGATATCGCCGGTGCCATCTTTGATCGGCCGGATACTCTTGTAAAAGGTGAGGGAGCCGACACGGTAAAGGACATCACCTCTCTGATGTCGTCCGACGGCCGCTTTGCCAGCGGCATGTATCTGGCGGGAAAATCCCGCTGGGTTATCGAAGAGCCCTACGGTGTGGATGAATTCATGTATTTCTTGGAAGGTGGCGTGACACTCACTTCCAGCGATGGCTCGGTAACGACAATCACTGCTGGCGAAGCGGTCACCATCCCTAAGGAATGGACAGGGATCTGGGAGACCGAAGGCTACAAGAAGATATGGGTTATCTACTCGGATGATGGCTCTGCTTTCGAGTGATTCGAAGCCCGCAAACGTAAAAAACCCCTGCTGAGGCATTGAAGGTGAAGACTACCGTTGCCTCGCTGCGATCAGTAGGTATAATCCCGTCCTCTGGCTGCACGGCCAGAATCCGGTGGGCTGGCTGAGTGGTCGAAAGCGGCGGTCTTGAAAACCGTTGAAGGTTTATCCCTTCCTAAGGTTCGAATCCTTAGCCCACCGCCACACAATGCAAAAGGGCTGCCCGCAAGGCAGCCCTTTTTTGTTGCAGCGCGCCCAACGCTAATAAGCGCAGCGTCAGGAGATCAAAAGTGCTATTACGACGCCTTACGCAATCAACGTTAAAACATGACTGGATGAGTTCAACTATCGAATTCATTCTACTCGTAGTAGGTATTTTTCTTGGCTTTCAGTTTGATCGCTGGAACGAAGGACGCCTGCAACAGCAAGAGGCTAACGAGTACAGCATTCAATTGCTGGACGATATGTCCATTGAGTTACAGGACATAGAAATGCAAATGAACTATCACGAGCAGGTACTAGCCTTCGGGATGACGGCACTCACCGCGTGGCAAGAGGCGCAGGACGTTTCTGCCGAAGAGTTGGTCATCGCGTTCTACCAGGCATCGAATGTTACGCCGCGGGCCTCCGTGCGCGGTAGCTACGACGCGCTCTCCTCCAAGGGTTTAATGGGCCTGGTGGGCGGTCCAGAGTTCGGATCAAAAGTATCGGCCTATTACTCACAGGATCTCAATTCGCTCGTTGCCGACGTTCCCTATCGTATGGAAGTGCGAGGGGTGCTACCCAATAGCGTACAGCAAGCTGTGCGCGCGAACTGCTCACGGCTGGTAGGAAGCGGGCTTCTGGTTGAAGAGCTGAGCGATGATTGCACTATCGATATATCGGCAGAAGAGGCTGAAAAAGTTCTCAGTGAACTAAGGACGCACCCCAGACTGCAGTTTTATCTACGCCAATCGATATCAAAAGACTCTGTGGGCAGATACGTTCTTGAAAGCAAGCGCGAGTCTCTGGAACTGCTACGCGCTGAGTTACAGACTATTCACGACGCTCGCCGCTGAAACAGACGCGCTTTGGGTGCAATAACGCTCGGGGAGCGCGTCGCCGAGCCTAAAACGCGCCCGCCGGCCCGGGGAACACCACGGGAGTTTCGCTGCCATCGGTGGCAACAGCAGACACACCAAAGAAGTAATTGTCGATCACCAGATTGGTGAATTCCCATTCGCCAACATTGCCGACAAAGCGGGAGTGGGTCCACTGCGGCGCTGTGGTTTTTCTCCACCATACACGGTAACCCGCCAGGTTTTTCCGGGCCTTTTCGTCACCACCCGGTGACCAGCTGAGTGTTGCGGACGCGCGCACTGCTCCTGATGCTTTTACCTCTCTGGGGAACGGCGGAGCTCCAGCAATCCCTGCCATGGTGATGGCATTGAGCGCGGTGAGTTTTGCAGCGTAGGGCGCATTGACGCCATCCAGGGTATCGCCATATTCGCGCCCGTCTTCTACCCTCAGATCCTGATGCTGTCGATCATAATGCTCATGGGTCTCCATGATGCGGACGCCCGGAATGCCCACGGCATTAAAAGGTCGGTGATGCCCCCCACGCCCAAAGCGATCCAGACGGTAAACCATCTCGACGTTTAGATTAGTCATGTAGCGGTCTGCCATGGCATCGATATAGCGAGCCAGATTCCGCGAGGGACTATCGACTTCCCCGCCGGTGAATCGCCGGGCGCGGGCTTCTTCATCGGTCTCCACCGCGCGCGTGCCTTCAGAAAACACTCGCGCGACACTATTATCGATCACGCCATCAATGCCGGAAATGTTGGAGATCATATCGTTGTTGAGCACTGCTTTTATCTGCCAGCCTTGCTTCAAGGCATGTGCGGCCACAATACGGCCACCGATCAGTCCCTGCTCTTCACCCGCCAACGCGGCATAGACGATGCTTCCATCGAACTTGTACTGACTGAGCACTCGCGCCGCCTCCAGTACTCCGGCAACCCCCGAGGCATTGTCATTGGCCCCCGGGCTGTCCGAACTGGCGTTCATAACATCTGACACACGGCTGTCGATGTCGCCCGACATAAGCACCATGCGATCAGGGTCCAGGTCGCCTCTTTGAATTGCCAGCACCGATACTATCTCTACAGGATCGGGAACCCGACGCTCCCCTTCTATGGTCTCGCCAATGTACATAAGCTCGAGACAGCCACCGCAATTTTTAGAGATTTGCTCAAACTCGGCAAAAATCCAGCGCCGGGCAGCGCCAATACCGCGACCGTCGCTCGAAGCATCAGATGCCGTGTGTCTTGTTCCAAAGTTAACCAAGGTCTCTATGTCGCTCATCACCCGCTCTGGGGACGGCGCCGTGGCAATATCATAAAGATCCATTACCTCACCCGGCGGGGCCGTTTGGGCATGCGCCGCAAAGGAGGACAAGCAAAGAAGACCGCCCAGCGCCGCTGCCAAAGCTTGTTTGCCAGTTGTTCTAGAGAAACGCAGGGTTAAGCTTGGAGTATTGATCAAAGCTGATCTCCGAAGGTTGTGGGTTATTGGCTAAAGGTTGTATCGAGAAAGTTAGTAAAAGAAGCCCATGATTGCTGATCAGCTTTCTCTCTATACCGGGGACTGCCAAACACACTGAAGGCGTGTGGTGCGCCGCTGTAGGTAGTCATTTCGTGAGGAACGCCAGCAGCTTCCAGTTGCTCAGCCAACGAAGCGAAGTCAGACATAGTCACCGCGGTATCTGCGCTACCGTGATACACCATCACCGGCGCCTGCGTCTTGGCAAAACTCTGCCCCTCGGGTGTCGTCAAACCTCCGTGAAAACTCGCAAATCCCTTGAGAGGCTCACCGGATCTCGCCAACTCAAGGACCGCCGTGCCGCCGAAGCAGTAACCCACGACAACAGCCTCGGATATATCCGCCCCGCTATCGCTAGCTGCCGCCAAAGCGCCGCGCATGAGCGAGCGCATTTTCTCTCGATCCTGATAAAGCTCACCGGTAAGTGCGACTTTATCCTTTGTCTCGGTTGGACGAATGCCTGCGCCAAAGAGGTCGGCGGCAAAAACGCTGTAGCCCATCGCCGATAACATTTCAGCACGCTTTACTTCGTAATCCGTTAAACCATCCCAGTCATGAATGATGACGACCAAACCTCGGCTATCTGTCGCCGGCTCGAAATAGCCTTCGTAGCGCTTGCCTGCCACTTCGTATTCAACAGCTTCGCCAGCAAACGCAGTCTGCTGCGCTAGTGCGCCCAAGGCCAGCAAACCCAAACCCATGAATTTCATCGTATTCATCGCGTCTTTTCTCTCATGATTTGTTCAATCCTTTATGATCGACGTTTACGCACGCTGGAGGCAAGCGGTTTGACCACTCTCGATTGGTGGATTATTGGTGGATATCTATTCGCTATGCTTGTTCTCGCCGTTTACTTGGGCCGCCCCCAACAGACGGAACGGGAATACTATCTGGGTGGAGGATTGCCTGCGCCCGCTCTGGCCACATCGATCCTCGCAACGCAGTGTTCCACCAACAGCCTGCTTGGCGCGCCGGCCTTTGTGGGTTTTGCAGCTGGCGGTGGTCTGCTCTGGCTGCAATACGAGCTCGCCGTTCCCCTGGCAATGCTAGGCCTGGCATTCCTGTTTCCCGCCGTGCATCGCAGTGGTGTGATTTCGATCTACGCATTTTTGGAACAGCGTGTTGGGCGAGGCGCACGCCTGGCCGCCAGCGGCTGCTTTTTGTTTTTTCGTGGTGTTGCTACCGGCGTGACTGTTTATGGTGTTGCATCGGTATTGGCTCTAATCACCGGCATTGGCTATGTCCCGGCGGTTGCTTTGCTCATGGGCGTCACGGTGACTTACGACGTTATGGGTGGCATGCGAGCAGTTGTCGTCTCTGACGTGCTACAAATGTTGTTGCTGGTAAGCGCGGTTATACTGTCTTTATGCTGGCTGGCGCCGGATCTATGGTCGCATCTGGATGATTTATCCCAAAGAAGCCGGCCCTTAATGAACGACTGGGGCGTAAGCGGCACGAGCAACTACGGCTTTTGGCCCATGCTGTTTGGCGGGCTCTTCTTGTACATGGCGTACTACGGTTGCGACCAAAGCCAGGCCCAACGCCTACTGGCGGCAAGAAGCGATAAAGACCTTCACAAAATCCTCATGCTTAATGGCCTGATGCGCTTTCCGATCGTGCTTGCCTATTGCTTACTGGGCCTTGGTCTTGCCGCATATGCACTGGAGCGCCCAGAGTTCCTGAGTGATCTTCCGCTTACCGCATCAGGTGCACCGAACCTTAACCTTGTCTTCCCAGCCTTTGTATTGCGGGAGTTTGCGCCAGGTCTTGCGGGGCTTGCGATCGTCGGTCTGTTTGCGGCCGCCATGTCTTCTATCGATTCAGCCTTAAACAGTCTTTCGGCAAGCACATTAGAAGATTTCTTTCCCGCCCCTGACAGTGCCTCCCAACGGAGTCGCTTCGTGCAATCAAAACTCGTAACCCTTTGCTGGGGTGTGTTTACGGTGGGTTTTTCTTTTGGCGTTGAACATATCGCCAGCACACTCCTGGAATCCATCAATAAAGTCGGCTCCTTAGTCAATGGTCCGTTGCTGGGTTTGTTTACTATTGCGATCCTTCTCCCGGGCACGAGTTCTCGCAACGCAGTAGCGGCGTTCCTTTGCGGTGTCGTCGCCAACCTCTTACTGTGGCAGCTTGCCCCGAGCATCTCCTGGTTGTGGTGGAATCTGGCCGGATGCCTTGTGACGCTCGCCATGGCAGCTATGGGTAGCGGTCCATCGGCTTTGCCCCGGGCGCTCCAGACCCTCAGAGAGGCGAATCCGCCGCGCAGCACCCGCGCCGCGCTGTTGGCAGGATTTGCCGTAATAATGGCCCTGCTGCTGATAACACAGGGCTATATGTAATCTGTTCATTAACGGTTTGTTGCCCATCGATCTACCGCTATACTGCACTCTCGATAGGTCGTTGGCGTTCGAAGCGAATCTTTTGATTAAGTGTCGAATTATCAACACCTTGAGGTGTTTTATTGAACAAAATCAGATCTTTATTTAAGGAACTTTTAGATAAGATCCGACTCCAAATGTTTGATTGTTCACAACTGAGCTAAAAGCGAGGCAAGAAATAATGGCTAATCCAAGAGTGTATGACGTCGATGCCGCACTAGGTGCCGCGGTCAGCACCAACAAGGTCCTGAGAAATACCTACATGCTGCTGGGCATCACCCTTTTGTTCAGCGCAATTACCGCTGGCATCTCGATGGTTATGGGGCTTCCGCAGGGCGCAGCCTTGATTCTCAGTCTGGTGGGCTTTGGCCTTTTGTTTGTAGTTAACAAAACCGCAGACAGTTCAAAGGGACTGCTGGCGATCTTTGCCTTCACCGGTGTTATGGGCGCGGCGCTAGGTCCCATGCTCAACTTCTACCTGGCGATGCCCGGTGGCCCCGCTTTGGTATTGCAGGCGCTTGCCGGGACTGCCGTTGTGTTCTTCGGTTTGTCCGCCTACGCGCTGACAACCCGCAAGGACTTCTCTTTTATGGGCGGTTTTTTGATGGTTGGTCTGATCGTTGCGGTAGTCGCAATGATCGCCAACATCTTCCTTGCGATCCCCGCGCTGTCACTGACCATCTCTGCGGCTGTGATCATGATCATGTCAGGTTTGATCTTGTTTGATACAAGCAGAATCATCAACGGCGGAGAGACTAACTATATCCGCGCGACCGTGAGTCTGTACCTGAACATCTACAACCTGTTTATCCATATTCTGCATCTACTGACTGCCCTTTCCGGCGACGACTGATCAGCAATAGATAGACCCAAAGCCCCGACAATGTTCGGGGCTTTTTTATGGGCACATTGTTTATACCGCGGTTTATACTGCGTCTCTATGCGCTATACCCTTCTTGTTCTCAGTCCTCCCGACATTGGCCCAAGTGCGCGTCACGCTCTGGAGTTCGCCAAAGCCGTCTGCCAGGGCGGGCATGAAGTGGCCTGCGTGTTCTTTTATGACGCCGGCGTTCTTACCGCGCTGTCTCACTGCGAACCACCGGCTGACGAGGACGATCTTCGTAGTGGCTGGCAGAGCTTTGCCCAGAGCACGGGCACTCCATTGGTAGCCTGCGTTGCCTCCGCCGTTCGCTTTGGTCTTGGCGATGGTCAAACGCACACCGATCGCTGCCTCCCGGAATTCACCATTGCCGGTCTCGGAGCGCTCATTGAGTCTTCCAGTACGTCCCAGCGCTTTCTCACTTTTGCGGACTGAGCCTGCCATGACAGCAACCGATGAAGCAGGTGGGCCGCTTATCCTGGTGCAAAGTGCGCCCTACCTTGGCTCTCTGGCGCGGTCCTCTGTGGATCTTGCGTTGGCCTTTGCCGTATTTTCGCAAAGTCCCGTGCTGCTTTTTTCTGGTGACGCTGTGCTGTGCCTGAGAGCTGAACAGCACGCCGAAGCTGTGGGTCGAAAATCGCTTAGGAAAACCATCGACTCCCTACCCCTTTACGACATTGAGCGTGTATATGTTGACGAGTCGTCGCTAGAGCAACATGGCCTCAGCTCTGATGGCTTTCCTGCGTTTGCAGTGTGCGTAAACAGCGCGCAAGTACGAGCCCTGATCAATGAGGCAAGTCATGTCATTAGCCTCTGAGTCCACACTGCATTGCCTCTATGCGTCGCCCAACTCAGGCGCGGCGCTTCGCTTACTGGCACAGATAGCACCGAGGGAGCCGGTGTTATTGCTCTCCAAGGCTGTGCTTCTTGCGGACGCATCACATCCACAAGTACCCCGGTGGATAACTTCAGGGGCTGTGATTTACGCGCTGGACGAGGACCTGCAGGCCTATGCCGTGACTAATGTGCACGCAGCCATCACTCGAACAAGCTATGCAGACTGGGTTTTGCTGAGCGAGCGCTGCCCAACCCAGACCTTGTGGCGCTGAATCACTAATGCCCAACGCCCTGCTCCCCAAAGTCAACGATGAAGGTTTTCTGGTCAATTACCACGATTGGAACACCACGGTTGCGACGCAAATAGCGACGCAAGAATCCATTGCTTTGTCCCCCGCGCACTGGGAAATTATTGAGTTGCTTCGGGAGTATTACGTGACCTTCGATTCATCACCGGCCATGCGTGCTTTGGTGAAATTCTGCAAATTGCGGCTTGGGGATGAAAAAGGCCGCAGTATTTACTTACTGAAGCTATTTCCTGGCTCCCCGGCGAAAATCGCGAGTAAGATTGCCGGCCTCCCAAAACCCGCGAATTGTCTATGAACTTGCTGCCCTGGCAGACCTCCCCGGAAAACTACGCGGAGCTATTTGCGCAAAAATGCGCGCGGGTCGAAAACGACATGCTTTCGGTCTCGCTGCCTGCTGCGCAATGTTTTAGTTCACCACCGGAGTCCTATCGGGTTCGAGCGGAATTTCGTATCTGGCATGATGAAGAAGACCTCAACTATGTGATGTTTGACCCGGCGAGCCCCCGCACTCCGGTCACAATCACCGAATTTGCCCCTGCGCTTACGCCCATACGCCAGTTAATGCCGTCGCTACGGGATTATCTTAAATCTCGGCCGACACTGCGCAGAAAATTGTTTCAAGCGGAGTTCATGGCCAGCACTACCGGTGAGTTGCTTGTTACCTTGATCTACCACAGAGCATTAGACGATCAGTGGGAGGAAGATGGGACACTGCTTGCCAAGGAGTTTGGAGTATCGCTGGTTGGCCGTAGCCGCAAACAAAAGCGAGTGATCGGTACGGACTTTATTAACGACGAGTTTCTGGTGAATGATCGACGCTACCGCTACCGTCAATACGAGCAATCTTTTGTGCAGCCCAACGCGCCGGTCAATCAAAAGATGTTGAACTGGGCGTGGCAGCAATCAGCCGAATGCTCCGGGGACTTGCTAGAGCTGTATTGCGGAAACGGCAATTTCACGCTGCCCCTGGCGTCTCAGTACCCCAGCGTGATCGCCACTGAGCTGTCAAAGAGTGGCACGCGCGCCGCTTTAGAGAACCTTCGCGAGAACACCATTGAGAACGTCGAAGTCGTGCGTTTGAGTGCTGAGGAAGTCAGTCAGGCGATGGCCGGTGTTCGAGAGTTTCGACGTCTGGCGTCTCTCCCCAAGTCACTGAATGAGTATGATCTACGAACGGTGTTTGTGGATCCTCCGCGGGCGGGACTGGATTCGACGACTCTGGAGTGCGTCCGACAGTTTGAAACTATTATCTATGTGTCTTGTAACCCGGAGACACTCAAAGAAAACATCCACGCCTTGAAGGATACGCACAGCGCCGAAAGCTTTGCTCTATTCGATCAGTTCCCCTATACGCATCATATCGAAAGTGCTGTGATACTGCGGCGTGCGTAACTCGCGCTAACGCAAGCAAAACACTAGGCGTCTAGTGTTTTCTGGACAGCTCGGCGACGCGCTTGGTCAGTAGATCGTCAACACGCTCTATGTCGGTCGCTGCGATTTCCTGATAAGCCAGTTTCAACTCGCGACATACTTCCCGGGTGCGTAAGCGCCTCGACAACGCAGATGTCGGTACATCGCGCTCCCAACATTCGATGTATAACCCCACAGCCGGCACGTAGAAATCCGCCGTAAGCGGCTCTTCAACTGGCAAGCTTCGATCTCGAGCGTGCGCCAGCTGCGCCTCGTAAAGCCAATCGCAAACCCTGAGTTGTAACAGGCTATCCACCGCATGCCCATCAAGACCGCAGCGCGCATGAACTGTTTCCCTTGGAACTTGTAGCGGCTCATTCGCCGGTGTCGCAAAAAGATCTGGAGCAATGGCACCAGAATCCAGATCGGGTTTTGGGTCCGTGGACGCGGCCGTGGCTATTGGGCTCTCACTGGAAAAGCCATCTGAGACCAGCCGATTAAGTTCGCGGTGAATCACAGGGTTATCCACGATCTCATGAGGCCAGCTAATCAACAGCAAGCCATTGTCTTCGTCATGCTCTTGTCGCCCGCCAAAATGCTCCCCCAGACTTGTCAACTCCAAGCCACGCCGAGTAATGCTCAACATGCCCAGCTCTGCAAAATTGCGGTTGATCTGGCGTACACCAAGATGTGGATAGTAACGGCGCATTCCGCCGGGTGTGATTCGCTGATTCGTCTCAATAGCACTAAGCAATGGATGCTCCAGCAAAGAGTCGGGCCAGACTATGTAGCGACCAAAACGCTGGCTTTCCTGGTAGGAGCCACCCTGCAGCTCTCCCTTCCCCGTGAGCGCCCAACTCTTGCCGCGCCGATCAATCCAGCCGTAGTCGCGCAAGGTGACAAAAAGCTGCTGTATCGGCAGCTTTAAGCGCTTTGCCAGCGCGGACGTCGATAAACGATTGTCGTCAGAGCCAGTCATACCCTAGGCAGTCTTTGCATAGCGCGCGGCCAATGCACTGTAGAGCTGGCTTTCTGCATCCGCAGACGAGGTATCAATGTCTGACAGCAGTTCCATTAGGTGCTCATTGTCCTCGCGCCCACTCCACAACTTCCTATAGCTGCCATCCTTGTAGCCGTGATCCTGGCGAAAGAAGTTAAGTACGTTCTTGCCAAGGTACTGACGATATAAACCTGCAAAATCCAATGAGGACGCTGCCAGCAGGGAAGCGAAGGTAGTCACGCAAAATCGACTCTCTCCTGCCGCCACTGCCGCAAGAGCCTCGGACGCTTCCAGCACTCCAAGCGCCTTGGGTGTTTCAGGCCAAAGCGCCATGATCTCGACGGCAAGTTGCTCTGCATCAGCGCCCTGGCGAAAATAAGCGGACATCCCAAAGTGCCAGATATCAATAACCTCCAGTTGAACCTGCTCCAGATCGGGCTCCTGATGTTTCCACCACTTGTAGCCATGATGATCAACAAGCTCTGCACACTCCACCCAAATGGCTCTGTGCCAGGCAAAGTTCTGACTAATCCACTGCGGATGAACCCGAGTGTTCATGCGATCTTGCATACGCAACATCGTAGTGAGTGCCTCTTGCATAAATCTCCCTATTTGCTGTTACGACCAGCACAATAAAGTGGCTGATTTTAGCGCAGATTAGTCGCCAAGACTGACAGTAAACCTACCCCGTCGCATTCGATACTGTCACTTGGAAGCAATAGTCAGCTAGAGAGGCTACAACAGATCCAGTGATGTTCGTCCAGGCCCTGACGCCCAGGTCTCAATCGCAGCTTCGGCGATACCATTGATCTGTGCCAAAGCTATCGAGAGGGTCGGCGGCAATGACCTCGAAACACAGATCGCCAATTCTGCTCAGAGAACGCCACTGGCCACCAACAAAAGCCTCTGCTGGTTGCTCCTCTGGTACGGCTAAGGATAAGCCCCGAGGTCGCCTTTTAGCGTCTTTTATTGCTTGTGTTAACTGCGGGTCGAACACGGTTGCAGCGCGTTCCAAGGGCAGAGTGTCCACACTTGACGCGATTGCTTCTGGCAAGCTCAGGTCAAGCTTACGAGCAGCTCTTTTTTGGACCGGGCGCACAGCACGTTCCGCATAATCAGCAGATCTGTTCATAGTTTTAAGCTGAGACGGGATCTGTGGAGACGCTAGTTCAGCGGATTGCGTCTTCTGTTCCACAGCTTCACCTGAGGATGCCGAGCGCGCAGATGGTGTTTGTGGCATCAACTTAAAATGGTGTCTTACGGACTCCAGGCGCGCAGCTGAAGTCGAGCCGCCTTTATCCCAGCGCTCCCAAAGGAACATCAGCAGTATGAGATGTATCAGCACAGACAGCACGAGGGGCCAAACTACCGGGGACCACGCCCAGCGGTTCAGACCTGTTGAGTCCAGGGAGTCGTAAAGCAATGTGTTCACAGTGACCTTGGACCCAGCAAACCCGCCGATCGTTCCCTTGGGCCTGAATAACTCGCCGAATAGGGCGACACTGATACCGGGCCCACCGCAAGCTGCCAGTGAGTTGAATGCATGAGCGGGATTAGGCGATACTAAGCGCCATTAATCGATCAGGACTTGATATGCAACTATCAACAGACTCTAGCGGACGCCTTTGTGCACTGGCACTTTTACTGTTTGTCACAGCCTGCTCCTCAACCGCCGACACAAGCAGTAATGTCACTGGTAGTACTGCAGGTGCCGTTGCGCAGACAGAAGAGGACCCCCTGATTTGTGAGACTATAATTCCATCGGGCACACGTATCGGGCACAAAGTGTGTATGAGGAAGTCTCAGAAAGATCGAATCCGAGAGAATTCACAGACCGTAACTATCGAAAATCAGCGGCGGTCGGTCATCGGGAGTCCCATAGGTAATTGAGCCCTTTGCTTGGCTCTAATGCCCTACGAATCCGTTTTACTGCTAGTGGTTCCTGCGCACAGGCTTAAAATGGTGCGGGTGGACGGACTTGAACCGTCAAGCCTGTTTAGGGCGGCGGATTTTAAGTCCGCTGTGTTTACCGATTTCACCACACCCGCATGGGGCTATATTGTACCCACTCTACTGAGTGTATGGGAACGCAAAACAGCCCTCGTCCGCACATAACTTCAAGTTTTTTCCGCACTGAGGACAGCCAGGCAGCCTCAGCAATCCAGGCGGTTTTTCGATATTAAGTGCTAAACTCAGTGCTCACCCTATATCGCCGTTGTGATGTCAAAGCCTCTTCGCTTATCGCTGATCGCTGCACTTTTTATACTGCTACCTTTGCTATCGGCACTACTGGCATTGTGGATATCACCACCACTCACGCTTCGCGTGATCGACCTTGCCGTGAGGCAGTTCACCCCTTACCAGTTGCAACTCACAAATCCGCGCCTCCACTGGTCGCCGTTTACTTTTCAGGCCGATCTGATGTTGGTTAACTATCGCGAGCAGCAGGGTCCTCCCCTGATCGCTTTGCAAGCGGTGGACCTAGACATGTCTGCCCGGGAGCTACTCCTGGGTAATATCAGTCGCGGGCATTTCAGTGCCAATAACGTGACTTACTACCTGGACGATGAGTCCAGCAACCAAGCGATCAATATCGAGGGACTCCTCGCCCCGATTTCTCGTCTACCCATGGAAATTTCGGTGAGCTCCCTTCACCTCATTTCCCGAACAGACAACATCTGGATCTTTCCACTCTATGGGCTTGCTGCCACGAGAAGCACAGAAGGAAGCTGGGACATCGCCGCGCACGCAGATGTCGCTCAACGCTCTGTATCCTTGGCCGCCAAGGCTGACTGGCAGATCTTGAACAGCCAAGCCCACCGATTGAATGTGAGCGCCATTATCTCGGGACTCACTGAAGACTCCGAACTGCGCGCCCAGGGATATGTCGATGCATCGGGGGCAGACCTTAGCTACGAGCTGGCTGTTGAAGGTCACTATGAGCGTGTGAGCGACTTTTTACGCGCACTTGATGCCGAGGCGTATCAATTCGGCGGCAACCTCACCATCCGGGGGACACTCAGTGGAGATCTCAATGGGTATGCATTGACGCTCGACGAACTCGGACTCAAAAAGCAAAGCGCTTTCGACTTTACGGCCTCTGGCACCATCGCTCGCCAAGGGAGCGATGAGGTGACCATGAACCTGCAGGCAAACGGGTTCGCCCGGCAGATGGATGGCCTCATACCCAGTGACGGGGTGCTCGCCGATCTACTCCTGCGCAGCGAGCTCGAACTCGAAGTTGCCGGCACTCTGGCCGCCCCACTATTAAAGCGAACTTCCCTCGTGCTTCATGGCGTTGGCCAGAGCCGTATCAGCCTCTCAAACCAGTCACAGACACTTCAACTAACAGAACTGTCGGCCCTTTCGCCCGAGCAAATCATGCACGCAGATCTTACCGGGACTGTCGGCGATCTGAGCGCGTTCCTGATGGCGAGTGGCGCCGACTTAGGTGGCGAGCTGATACAAAGCCAACTCAAGGGAGTCACGGGCAGGTTTACCGGCGAGGTCCACGGCACAGTCGATGATCTGCAGGTAGACCTGTCTAACATTGAGACGCTACATCCGCTGTACCGCTTAACGGGAACCACGAGTGTGCTCTGGCACGAGAAGTTATTATCTGCGCCGTTGATCGAGCTTACTCTCGCCCAGAGGCAGGGTCACGGGAGTATCGGCGCCAAGGGAACCATCGCAGAGCTTGCTACAGCCAAAGGGCTGGCTATGTATCTAACTCTGGATGAGTTTGAACTCGAACCGTTGCTTACACTGCTTGATGTGACCTCGCCACCCACTCTTGGCAGTGCTCAGGGCACTGCTCTGCTTACACGAGCCAGCGACACGCTGCGTCTGCGCGACGTGGATCTAAGCATTAAGCCAAGCTTGGATACGACGTTTGGTATCACCGGCAATGGAAGTCTGATTAATGATGAACTTAGCGCCGATCTAAACATCAGCCTTGAGCAATTAGGGACCGACACCTGGCACGCCAAAACGTCACTCTCGACGGTGCCTGAGACAATGCAGGCGCGTCTGCGTTTACGACCCAATTACGCCACGCTCCTGTCTGATATTCAGCTTGGTGACACAAAAATACAGGCCGTTGCGACGGCAGACATTGACCGCAATGCGGTAGATAGACTGTCCCTCGATCTGTACACAGCGCAGTTGCACCTGGACGATTTTAGAAGCACCCCAGCCAGCCCGGCCATTAGCGATGAGCCCTGGAGCATTCAAGCGCTCAACCAATCTCTACCCGCCTACCCCGTCCACTTTAGCCTGAGAAGCGGACAAGTCACTGGTCCCTTGAGCCTTCTACAAGACCTGAGTCTTGCGATCGACACGGAACCGGGTCGTATCACCCTAAAAGAACTCGACACACGTTACGCCGGTGGCGAATTGATGATGCGTGGCAATATCGACTACCGCCTTACTCCTACCGCCATCAGCCTCGCAGGTAGAGGGATTCGCGTACCTCTTGGCGCACTTACCGAAGACCTGGGTTTACAAGAGGATGTGAGTGGCGCTTTGAGTTTTCAGGGTGGTCTTGTGACCCGAGGTTCGAATGCCCCTGATTGGCGCGGCAACCTTCAGGGTCGCGTGTCCACAGCCCTTAACGATGTAACAGTCAGTGGCGCAGCCTACGACCTGTTGATGAGCAACCTCCTGGCCTGGCTAGTGAGAGGCGCCGGCGAAAAAACCACGACGTTTAGCTGCACCATGGCACAGTTTGATATTACTGCAGGCGTTGCTCGCAGTGACAGCATCTACATAGAAACTCCGCGCATGCTGGCCACGGGCAAGGCATCGATTGATCTTGCCCAAGACAAGCTCGACGTGCGCATCGAACCGCGCTCAAAGACGCGTGCGTTTCAGTTCCCCAGCGCTGTCCATATCAAGGGTCCAGTGAGCGACCCCCAGCTTCGTGTGTCGCCACTGCAGGCAAGCGCAGACCTTTCAGCACAGGCGCTGCTATTGCTTCCTAGCCTTACACTGAAACTGTTTGGTTTAGACGGCCCTGATAACCCCTACAGACCCTGCGAAACCGAGTCTCCCTAGGCATTACGACGCACATACAGCGTGCTACACTCGCCCGCTCCAAGCTAGGAACTCAACATAAAAATGGCGCAAGCTCGGGGCGAATTTTCTTCACGCTTTGGATTTATCATGGCCGCAGCCGGCAGTGCTGTGGGACTTGGGAATATCTGGGGCTTTCCAACTCAGGCCGCCAGTAACGGTGGCGCTGCGTTTCTTATCGTATACCTCATCCTGGCCTTCGTCCTTGCCTATCCCGCACTCATGGCCGAACTGGTGCTCGGGAGACACGCCCACGCCAATGCCGTCACCGCATTAAAGGGCACCAGTACCAGGCCCCTTTTGAGAAACATCGGCGCGACAGCGGGCATTGTCGGGTTCATCGTTGCGAGTTTAATTTTAAGTTTTTACGCTATCGTCGCGGGATGGATGATCGCGCACTGTCTTTCGTCACTCGCTGCGCTCGTGGGCGCCGACGACCTGGCAGGCTGGCTGGTAGGTTTCTCGCTCCCGCGTAACGTTTTGTTTATGACGCTATTTATGGGGCTAACTATTGCCATCATTTCAGCCGGGGTGCGCGATGGCATCGAGCGCTGGTCTAGCCGACTCATGCCGCTGCTGCTAATCACGCTGTTCTCCCTGGTGGCTTACGTTTTAACCCTTGACGGTGCAACTGAGGGTTTAAAGGTTTACCTCATGCCTGACTTTGAGAGTGCGTTTTCTCCCCAGCTCATAATCAAGGCCTTGGGTTCTGCATTTTTCTCTCTATCTTTGGGTGTCGGCACCATGTTGATCTATGGCTCCTACATAAGCGACAAAGAAAACCTTCCGGTCGCTGGCGGCCTGGTAACGGCAGTAGATATTGGCATCGCCGTACTCGCGGGTTTTTTGGTGCTCCCCGCAATGTATGTAGCGTTGAACAACGGCGTAGAAATCTTTGCCGCTGACGGAAGTCTGCTATCAGAGGACACGCTGATATTTACCGTTTTGCCAGAGTTGTTTTCCAATATGGGAATGGCGGGCGGCGTAGTGTCGCTGACTTTCTTTTTCCTGATGAGTATCGCCGCTCTCACCTCGTCCATATCCATGCTCGAAGTGCCGGTAGCCTACACCATCGAAAACCACGGGGTTGAGCGTCACAAAGCCGTACTGGTTATCGGGATACTCATTGCTCTGGTCAGCCTCGTGATCTTGCTTAACTTCGCTTCGTTATTTGGATTGGTGATCGCATTCACTACGCGCTACAGCCAGCCATTGTTAGGTTTTGTGTTCTGCATTTATGTGGGCTGGATCTGGCACCGAGACTCGGTGCTGGGCGAACTTAAGAAGGGAGCTCCCGATATAGCCCATGGACTGTTCTGGAAGATTTGGCCATGGCATCTGCGTCTTGTGTGCCCCGCAATCATCCTGCTGATTTTCGTGCAGTCTTTACGCTAACAACTTTGACCTCTGTGTAGGCAGCAAATCGTGCACCGCTTCATCGTATTGTTCTCGGCAATTCTTCTTGGGCTGTTTACGCTGGAACTACTTGGCCCGATACAGGCTGCCGTGATCCAGCCCTTCACCGGTTGGCTCGCTGATATCAGCGCCGCCATCATCATTCCGTTTGACGAAAACGTGTATGCCAGCGGGCGTGTTATCAGTCACACACAAACAGGATTCGCGGTGTCCATAGAGGCCGGTTGTAACGGCGTAGAAGCAGCCATAGTCCTCATCGCAGGCGTTCTGGCGTTTCCTGCGCACTGGCGTCGAAAACTTGTGGCGATCACCCTTGGATTTCTCGCTATTCAGGTGATGAACATCGCCAGAATCATCAGCCTGTTTTATCTTGGCCAATGGAACATGGACGCTTTTACCTGGACCCACCTCTATTTGTGGCCTGTGCTCATCATGCTTGATGTGCTCGTCGTGTTCATGCTCTATCTGCGCTATCTATCCCAGAATCCGACGGCCGAGACATGATTGACTGGCTGGGCAATCGCCCTTTGCTGCGGTTCACGCTAACGGTGTTCGCTCTTTTGCCCGTTTGTTTCTTAATCTGGTATTACCTCGGTAACTTCATCGCCGCTCCCGCGGTAGTGCTCATAGAGCCTGTGTTGCTTGGATGGTTAGGCGATACCATTGCCAGCGTGGGCCTGCGCGGCACAGACATGCTGGTGATGACTCATTATGGCGAAACCGGTGGCCTGATCATGTCTCACACAGAAGCTGGCAACCAACTCGCCTATCCCGTCAACACAAGGACACTGTCCTACTCCATACCCTTTTTTACGGCCCTGCACATTGCCACCCCCATGCGTGCCAGCTGGGAACGGTTTGCATGGTGCCTGCTGGGATTGTGGTTACTTCTGGCGATTGGGCTCATCAGCACCACGCTGAAGGATCTGATGCTCGGTTTGGGCGCAGTGTTCATGGGTCACGAGGCAGTGCCACCAACCGATGCCATCGCCTTGCTCTACCAGTTTTCTACTCTGATGGTGCCGCCTTTGGCACCTGTGCTTTTGTGGGCCTACACCGCCAAGGACTCGCCGGCTTTCATCGGCTTGCTACCGGATTCTTTAAAACCCGCCCAAGACAAAGACAGCAATATCTGATCGCGCAGCAACCAGGGCTTGCCGCCGCAAGTCGCATAGTTGGTGCAATCCTTGGTACAGCCGCGGCACGGTAGCCTTGAGGTATCACCCGACATTGCTTAGTGCTCCTTTGTTTGTTGCCTGACGATTGAGCTCCGCCTGGAACTCGGCACCGCGTTCTTCCAATACTGCCTGTAACGCTTTCTCCATCAAATGCCTGGCCTGACCGGTGTAAGCATAAATACAGGAGTGCACCGCAGCATCGTGCCAATTATCGATAGAGCAGGACGCTGAATACTCCTCAAAACTCACCAGCGCGGTGATGAGGTCAGATATGTGCTTGGGACATTCACAATCGAGGGTGCTCTTCAGGTTGGCTGCCGCGGCCAGATCAGCAGCGTTGAACTGACGGTCTTTACCCGGCATCAAGTCACCAAGATTGCCTTCACCCACGTGTACCGCAGACTCCGCCACCCCTCGCGCTATTTCAAATGCTAACTTCCCGGCATCGGGCGGAAATTCCATGACAGCTATTTGAGCCTTCTCCAACTCCTCTAGCCAGTGGGCATTTCCAAAGCGGTACGCGACGATAATACGGGAGGCTACTCCAGCCTTTTGGAACTGTTGCAGCTTCGCGACCTGTGCACTTCCCAAGGAGCTACACTCGACCACCAACACATCGTTAACTTCTAATGTGTCGAAGGCTTGCTCGTCCATGTCTGCCAGCTCGGTACGCGCAAGATGCGCACTTACATTACTGACACAGCCCTGGTGCTTGTCCAGCCAGTCGCACAAAGCAACACCAAGAAAGACAGCTCGAGGTTTTGCCGGGGTATCGCTACCACGGTTTCGCAGGCCTCTTTGACGCAATAGCATTTCCAGCGTCTTTCGCTCGGACTTTGCTATCTCGCCGATGCGCGCACCATCACCCACGAGCGACGCGATCAGCTGCAGATGCTCGAGATCCGACTGCGTGTACTGTCGACGTCCTGTTGGCGATTTGTGGCTTGCGCCCAATCCGTAGCGACGCTCCCATACCCGCAAGGTGTCGGGCTTGAGGCCCGTGAGGCGAGCAACTGTGCCAATACCGTAAAGGGGACGAGGTTCAAACAAGGCAGCATTCATAGGTCAGTCTCATGTGGTTTCAGTGTAGTTACGCGACAAAAGCTGTACTAGATCTAGGGATCAACCCCCTATGTCTATATTTTGTCGCAGCAATACCCGGACAAATGTCCAATTAGGCTATCCAATTCACGACAAGCTCCCGTATACCTATACAACAAGTTATAGAGGTGGACGAAGTGGAATCGCTTGCAGTAGAAACCGAAGATCGTGATCTTGAACGCCTGTTCTCTGAGGCCCGTCGTTATCCGCTCCTGACAGGAGAACAGGAAAAGTCCATTGATGGCGACAAATGGGTCGCCGTCAGGGAGCTCCAGCGCCTTTTGACCCGCGATGCAGCAGCGTTACATTACCTGCGTGCGTGGAGCAGAAATACGGCGCTGACTCCACTGGACATCGCCTACTTCGTAAACCGGGAGCATCACTTCATTTTGCGGCGAGAGCTGGCCAGCTACATGGCTGACGGCAAGCAGGCCGATCGCATGGAAGCTCTGCATAGCGCACTGCAGAAAAAACGCGCTGTGCGGACCCTGGATCAGAGAATGGAAGAGTTGGAGCTGCCGGCGAGTCTCGCCGTCGGGCTTGCTGTAGTGGTTTTGCGACTTGATGGTGTCAAGCTACAAGACAGCGTCGCCGACGCGCTGCAGCAGTGGTCTACGTATTGGTCACAGACCGAAAAGCGCCCGACGGAGCCTTTGGATCCGCAGATCCGCGGCGAGCTAATCGCCTATCTCGAGCGCTACTCCGATGCGCGGGATACGCTAACCATGCACAACCTGCGCCTTGTGTACTCGATTGCCGGACGCTATCGCGGTAAGGGCGTTAATTATCTGGATCTCATTCAGGAAGGCACCTTGGGCTTGATCCGCGCCGCAGAAAAGTACGACCACAGCAAGGGGTTTCGCTTTAGCACCTACTGTTTTAACTGGATAACCCAGGCTATTCGCCGTCATGTAGGCGATACCGGAGGTCTGATCCGTTATCCGACCCACGTGCAGGAGCAAGTCAACAAGCTCTATCGCTTGCGCATAACCGAAAAGCAGCGAACTGGAGAAGAGCCCGGGGATGCAGCGCTTGCCGAGGCCGCGGGATTGTCCCTGGAGAAGACGCGAGACCTGTTGCAGCTGCGTAACCTGGGTGTATCACTGGACGCTCCCCAGTACGATGATGAGGATGGAACACTGCTGGACACCATTAGCGGCGGACCTTTCGACACCTCAGAGTCAGAGGCCGAAACAGAGTCCCTTCACGACAGGCTGATTCTCGAGATGCAGGGACTGGATCAGGCGGAGCGCGAAGTGGTGATTGCTCGCTGGGGCCTGCACGACGGCCCGCCTCTTTCCCGCGCCGAAATCGCTGATCGTATGTCCGTGAGTCGTGAGTGGGTACGTCAGCTGGAAAGAGCAGCGCTGACCAAGCTCAGCGGCAACGAGCGCATCCGCGCAGCGTTTGCCGACTACATTGATGCGAGCAACTGAGCCATTGATGCAATGGCGTGGAGATCTAGCTGCTGGTCGATTCAATGCGCTCCAGCGCTAGGTCCAATCGGGGATATGAAAACTCAAAGCCTGCACTGCTCAAGCGAGCGGGCAACACCTTCTGGCCGGTAATGAGGAGCTCATCGGCCATTTCTCCTACCATTGCTCGCATCAAAAATCCGGGCATAGGGATCGCCAGCAGTGTGCGATGCACCTGGCGCATTGCCTGACAGAATTGCCGGCTTGTCACTGCCTCCGGGGCTGTCACATTTATGACGCCAGACAGATCCGGGCTCTGAAGAGCAAAACAGAATGCTGACACGACGTCGTCTCGGTGGACCCAGCTCAACCATTGCTGCCCATCACCTATCCAATTGGCCACGCCCATGCGAAAGGGCTGTGCCATCTGCGGGTACGCGCCACCGCCGGTATCGAGCACCACACCAAGACGCAGCAGAGACAGTCGAGCGCCTCCCGCTGCTTCGGTAGCGGCCAACTCCCACTCCCGGCACAGTCCCGCCGCAAAGCCCTTCCCCGGTGGCGAGCTCTCAGTGAGCTCTTCGTTCTTTTGTGGACCGTAGAAACCAATAGCACTCGCGTTGAGCCAAATCGACGGCGGGTTCGTGGTGCTTTGAAAGTACTCTCCCAATGCCCGCGTCAAATCTACACGACTGGCGATCATCTCTTGCTTATAGGCAGCGGTCCACCGCTTGCCGGCAAGCGACGCTCCTGCGAGGTTAATAACTGCATCGATGGTCGAACTCAGTGAGGGGAGTGTCTGTACGTATTCCACCCCCGGCAGTTGCTTTGGCGCTGATTGACGCGTCAGGACGCTGACATCATGCCCTCTTTGCAGCAGCGCGGGTATTAATGCCTCACCAATAAATCCCGTGCCGCCCGTAACCAGAATATTCATGAAGCCATCCCTAAAAGTGTCTGCGGATAGTTACCCTATCCGCTTCAATTTGGATCAAAAGTTAGACAGACGATCCGACCGTAGCCAACGCAACGTATAGTGCCACGATGGATAATCTTCTTCTTTGTGACCCGGATCGCAAGTGCCTCAATGAGATTGCCGAGGCCTTACCGGCATTGGTACTCACTGGCGCCGGAGTTAGCGTGGCTACAGGGATACCCACTTACCGGAATGAGGCTGGCACCTGGCTGCGCAGTGACCCCATCACCCATCAGGAATTCCTCAAGGATCCAAGGCAACGCCAGCGCTATTGGGGGCGATCTCTCCTGGGCTGGCCCGCCGTGCGTGACGCCCGGCCCGCCACCGCGCATCGAATTCTGGCACAGATGGAAGCCATTGGCGCTATCACCCACATTGTCACTCAAAACGTAGACCGGCTGCATCAGCGTGCTGGAAGCGCAAAGGTGACTGACCTTCATGGCCGCCTCGACCGTGCAGTGTGCCTTGACTGCAAAACCTTTATCAGCCGGGATCAGCTCCAGAGTGATCTTTTGCGCCTCAACCCCGGGATTACCCGAACTACGGTTTCAGCAAGACCGGACGGTGATGCAGACCTGGCTGACGGCATTGTTGACAGCGTCACGGTTCCCTGCTGTAAGCAATGCAAGGGAACATTGATGCCAGACGTCGTGTTCTTTGGAGGGAGTATCCCTAATGAGAGAGTTCTCGAGGGTAAGCTCGCTTTGGAGCGAGCGCGCTGCCTGCTGGTTGTTGGTAGCTCACTGCAGGTTTATTCCGGCTATCGTTTTTGCAAGTGGGCGCGGGACAGTAACAAACCCATCTTTCTCATCAATCCGGGTCTAACTCGTGCAGATGACATGGCAACCAAGTGGCGCATCGATGCCGATTCTGGCTTACAAGCCATATTTGAACGCTATTGTGAGCACCGCAAGGAACAAAACCTTAAAGAGCAAGGAATCAATTCAGCATGACCGACACCGTCGTTTTATGGTTTCGACAAGACCTCAGGATTCATGACCTCCCGGCATTACACGCAGCCAGTAAAGACGGCCGCCAGATATTACCGATTTATATCCTGGATGAAGACGCGCCCGGGGACTGGAAAATTGGCGGCGCCAGTCGCTGGTGGTTACACCACAGCCTCACTGCGCTTGCCACTGACATTGAGTCACTGGGCGGCAAATTAATTTTCCGTAGGGGCAATAGCCTGTCAATCCTCCGCGAACTTTGTGAGGCGAACAACGCAGAGGCTATTTACTGCAGTCGGCGCTACGAGCCCTGGGCGGCGAAAGAAGAAAACACACTACACGAATCTTTCAAAAACGATGAGATAACGTTCAAGCGTTTCCCCGGCGCACTACTGCACGAACCCGGGACTGTGATGACCCAGGGTGGCGGCCCGTTCAAGGTGTTTACGCCTTTTTGGCGCGCCTGTCGTAAAAATGAGACTCCCCGTCCTATCGAAAAAACCGCTGCTAATTGGTCCGACTGCAGTGCCAGTGATGTCCTGGACGACTGGGAACTGCTTCCGAGGAATCCTGATTGGGCCGCACAGTGGAGCGAGTATTGGAAGCCCGGCGAAACTGGCGCCCGGGAACGTTTACACGCATTTCTTGATGACACGGTGTCGCGATATGCCGATGAACGAGATCTGCCAGCGGTAGATGCAACATCACGTATGTCGGCACACCTGCATCATGGCGAAATTTCTCCGCGTCAGATTTGGGCAATGTGCGAACAAAAAAGGCTGGAGCTACCCCATAGTGACACTGCCATCAACAAGTTTCAGGCAGAGCTTGGCTGGCGAGAGTTTTCCTATCACCTACTGCACTTTTTCCCTCACATACCCGAAAGCCCTTTTAAAGAAAATTTCGCACAATTCCCCTGGCAAGCCAACGAGACCTATCTGCAGGCCTGGCAGCAAGGACAAACCGGCTACCCCATCGTCGACGCAGGCATGCGTGAGCTTTGGGCCACAGGCATCATGCACAATCGCGTGCGCATGGTTGTCGCATCATTTCTTTGTAAGCACTTGTTACAACATTGGCGCTCGGGTGAGGACTGGTTTTGGGACACCCTGGTCGATGCTGACTTAGCCAGCAATGGCTGTAGCTGGCAATGGGTAGCTGGCAGTGGCGCCGACGCTGCGCCCTACTTTCGTATATTCAACCCTGTGACTCAGGGCGAAAAGTTCGACAAGCAGGGAGAGTACGTACGTCGCTGGGTTCCAGAGATTTCGGACTTGCCCAACAAATACCTGCACAAACCCTGGGAGGCTCCCGACGATATTCTCGAGCAAGCCGGTATTGTCCTTGGCCAACAGTACCCTGCACCGATCGTCGACCACCGCGAGGCACGCCAAGCCGCACTGGATGCCTACGAGCACATAAGACTCTCAAGCGCCACGACGGCGCAGGCGAATTAACTCAGCGACAATTGACACGGCAATTTCTGGCGGTGTTTTGCTGCCGATATCGAGGCCCACGGGAGCATGCAGACGTTCAATACAGTCAGCGGGTACTCCCAATGCGCTTAAACGCTCTTTGCGCTGAAGAGTGGTGCGCACAGAGCCCAGCGCTCCTACGTACCAGGCTTTGGACTCCAGAGCCTCCATGAGCGCCATATCGTCAATACGAGGATCATGGGTCAGGGTAATCACCACCGACTCGGGATCGTCGGCGTGCGCACGCACTGCGTCATCGGGCATATCAGATAAAAGCGGCAGTACAGGTCCCCGCCAACTAGCGCGGGCGTCCGCTCTGGGATCGCAGACCAGAACATCGTAATCAAGACCCAATGCGAGTTCGGCAACACTTGCGGCCAGCTGACCTGCGCCGATGAGTAGCATTCGCTGCCTAGGCCCAAAACACTGAGAAAGGCGTGCTTCGGCAAACTCGAGTTCACCATAGGCTCCTCCTCTGTTCACAGTGGTATCACCCGATTTGCGGTCAACAAAGCGCTCAGCGACCTGCCGTGAATCTAGCGCATTGCGCACCGACTCCAGCCAGGGCAGATCTCTATCCGCATGCAAGAATTGCAAAAAGACCGTGAGATGGCCGCCGCAGGGCAAACCCAGGCGAGCGTTTTCCTCCGCCGACACGCCGTATTGCAGTACTTCAGGCGAGTCTTGCGAGAATTCACCCTTAACAATGCTGGCAAGCAGCTCCTCTTCGACGCAGCCACCAGAGAGTGAGCCCACCTGCGATTGTGGTGGTAGAAACAACGCCAAAGAACCCGGTGGTCGAGGGGAAGATCCGTGGACTGCAACAACGGTTGCGAGCCAGCACTCCTGGCCGCCCCGCAAGGCATCGAGCGCTGCACTTAGAACCGCATCGTCTTGTGTCTGCATACCCTTAAACTCGCTGGGAAACCTGCTCAAACAAACTTCGATTGTCCGCAACAATCCGCTGGGTAACTTGCGGATCCGGCTCTCGGGACCAGTCGTCACGAACAAAAGAGCCACCCAACAGAATTTCTCCTTTACGCGGGAACATGTAGGTCACATCACTACCGCCACCTACCGTGAGGTAATCTACGGCGGGGTCTGGCGGCATAAAGACCAGCTGACCCTTTATCGGCTGCATTTCATCGTCGCCAAACAGTGCTTTGGCCCCCAGACCCGTGCAGTTAAATATCGCTGGCTCGGCTAAAGAAAGCACCATCGACAAGTCCTTAAAGTCCCGAGCAATCATTTTTCCTCCGGCGACAAAAAAATCCCTGCGCACCCTGCGCAGAAACATCGCCGGCTCAATCAGCATAGTGACTGTTTGTTTGGCAAACCGAGTGGGAAATGGATGTTCACCAGGATCGAGGTCCTTCACCGAGGTAAAAAGCTCGGGCATTTCACGGAGATAAAAACCCCCTGCCTGAGGTTCATCTGACAGATAGTAATTTTCTTTAAAGCTCACACCGTAATCGGCACCGACGAGGTTTTGATACGCGTGGTGTGCGATGCGCGATGCGTATTTATACTGAGCAATGAATGCATCATCGGCAACATCCTCATCAAAAACCGAGGTGGGTGCCCATTGCCCCGCTCCCACGTTAGACACGCTGTGGCGCGAAGGAGATCGGGTATATATCGTCACGTTCCATCCAGCATCCTGCAACAGACGCGCCGTGGTCAGCCCCATAATCCCGGATCCCAAAACGGCCGCATCGCCCACAGCTAAATTTGCGGCGTGCTGAACAGCCAGTGCAGAAGAGCCCCAGGAGAGGGAAATACCGCCGCCGCCGTGTCCGTAGTTGTGGATAATGTCCTTTTGATCAAAGGTTTCGCGTTTAACTACAAATCCTGAGGGTCGAAACGGCCTATGTCCCACAATCACGCGGACAATGCGATCTTCGGAAATTCGCGGTGCGACAAATGGTTGACGGGACAGAGGCCGCGCATAGCGGCCCACCCCGGAAACCCTCTGCCCACCGCCTGTGCAGGCGCCCACTGACGCAAGCACTGGTAACGCAGAAACCGCCCCGAGCGCGCGCAAGGTCCGCCGCTTGTCTAAATCGTATTCGTTAGTCATCAATCAATACTCGTGATTTCTGCGGCCTTCAGGGCATCTGCGATAAATGCTCGCCAGATCGGGTTTTCGTCAAACTTAGCTGCATCCCAAACCGCGTAGAGATCTTCTCTCGCTTCGGCCTCAGGGACGCCTTCGCGAATGACCCTATAAAGATAGGTGAAGGCAGAGGCGCGAAAGTTGGCAAAACAATGCACCAGCGTCTTCCGCCCCTGCCGCGCATCCATCATTGCAAAGAACAGATCGAGGTCCCGTGGGGTGGGAGAATCCCAAAGCACCGGGATATTAACGTAGCTAATCCCCGCGGCAGCAACGGCAAACGGCTCCTGTGCATTGCGCTTAGGATCGGCCACTGCAAGGTTGATGATGAGCTCTACGTTTTCAGATTGCAGCGCCGCCACCTGTTCGGGGTAAATCTGTCCCGCTGTAAGCAGGACATCAGATACGCGGTGAAAATTTCGCACATCCTCAAGATCGCCTTGGCCCCGCGCAAAGGCTGACGCCACCAGTGCGGATGCCAGCGACAATAAAAGCAGGTATGACTTCACGGTGAATGACTCCCTATATGTTTACACCACGCCTCGCAGCAAAGCATATCACTTTGCTTAAACACAGCCCTTTCTCGCTTATGAGACCGCTCCCCGGTTCATTGCCCCGTGCTAGGCTTTGTCGCGATGATCGCGATGGACCAGCAGGCGGAGGTGTATTCCCATGACAAATATGCGAATAGGCATGAAAACTCGAGCACTCGCGGCGGCTATAGTCGTTGCGCTGGGAGTCACCGTCTCAGGTCAGATTACCGCCAAGGAAGAAGTTCGCTGTCCCAGCAGTGATCTGTTGCTTTACAGCAGCACGATTTACACGGCAGATGACAGTAACTGGCGCGCCGAGGCAGTTGCCATACTGGATGATCGTATCGTTTTTGTGGGAAGTAACGAAGAAGCCGCTTCCTGGCATTGTGGCGCTCAAGAGACAATGAATCTTAAGGGCAGCGTTATATACCCGGGCTTTACAGACAGTCATCAGCATCTCGAGGGCGTAGGAAAACGTACGCGCACTCTGAACCTATTCGAAATATCCACCCGCGCAGCCACGATCGAGCGTATTAAGGACTGGGCATCCTCTGTACCCACCGGTAACTGGGTGCTGGGAAGGGGCTGGATTGAACGTGAGTGGACGGACGATCAACGCTTTCTGAATCGCGAGGATGTGGACGCTTTTACCGCGAACAAGCCTCTATATATGCCACGGGCTGATGGTGTCTCGGCGTTGGTCAATAGCAAGGCGCTGGACTTGGCGGGCGTAGACGCCAGTACCCCGGACCCCGAAGGGGGACGCTTTGAGCGCGACGAACAGGGTAATCCTACGGGCTATGTGCTGGCCCGCGCCATGGATAGATTTCGTGCCATCTTGCCGCCAGAAACCGACGAGTACATCAAAGAGAATCTGCGTCGGGGTATGCAGGCCAATGCCGCTCGGGGTTGGACGCAAACCCATGATGCGGGCATGAGCTTGAGAGAAGCGGGCTTGTTGAGAGGACTTCACGAAAGCGGCGAAATGGCGCACCGGGTATACATCGCAGTACCAATCGCCGAGGCACAGTCCTTGATTGAGCATGGCGCTGAGCAGAGCAGTGATGGATTCTTTGAGATGCGCGGAATAAAAGTTTTTATCGATGGGACCCTCGGGTCCCGCGGCGCCGCGCTTATCGAAAACTACGCGGACGCTCAGCACAATGGTTTTATGAATCGGACAACACAAGCGGAGCTGATGCCGGTTTTGGAAGCTGCGCTTCGAGGGGGTTTTCAGGTCATGACTCACGTAATCGGTGATCGGGCTCTTCGGAATACTTTGGACTGGTATAGCAGCGCCTGGCAGAACCTGCCGCAAAAGTTTTGGAAGACAGAGGATTTACGCTGGCGGGTCGAGCACGCACAGATAATTCCGCCAGTAGATCAGCAGCGTCTCTTCGATATGCAGATCATTCCCTCAATGCAACCCAGTCATGCCATCGGTGACTTAAACTTCGCCCCCGCCCGACTGGGCAAAGAACGCCTGAGCTACGCTTATCCCTGGCAGGACCTTATCAACCGCGGCCTACAGATCGTCGCCGGCTCAGACGCACCGGTAGAAGCTGGCGATCCGCGAATCGAGTTTTATGCGGCAATAACACGCCGGCGCCTGGACGGTAGCCAGGGTGAAGAGTGGCATCCGGAGTTTGCAGTATCCCGGTCAGATGCCCTGCGTATGCTGACCCTATGGCCCGCCTACGCAGCATTTCAGGAAGACCGACGAGGATCCATACGTGTCGGGAACCTTGCAGACTTGACAGTATTTGATACGGACTTCATGCAAGCAGCCCCGGCAGATATTCTGACGGCAAAAACGGTAATGACCTTGGTGGGCGGCCGCATCAGCTACGCTCAGAACTCCCGCTGATCGCTGTCGCGCACCGAGTTAAGGTCACCCTAAAGCACTGTTCGTAGCGTATGAAATGCCACACTGACCCCAGTCGTACGCACTAATATAAAGCAAAAGCACTGCTTTGAATCTCATGCCTGCATCAAACTGGCTCAAGCAATTAACTTGCCGACCCAAGCAGAACGCTTTCTCTCGACATCCAGAAGCTCCGATTCAGGATTTTATACATCAGCAGAATACACTGTTAAATAAGTAGTATTTCTCGCTTCCAGCGCCAGACCGAGAGCCCAGGTTCCGAAGCTAACTCACCACAAAAATAAAACAGGCACAGCTTTTGCTATGCCTCTCCTTGTGCACGCCATCCTCAGGGGCCGCAGAGCCGCCGTCGTCATAGCGCAGCACCAGTAACAGAACTGCCGACAATGGATCGGTAGCCAATGTCACTCAGGAGAATGATTTATGCCGAAGCAATTCAAAACACTTCCTCTGGCGACAGCGCTGATAAGCCTTGGGGCAGCAGCAACAATCGCACCGACAGCGTTCGCACAGAATTCCGTAACGCAATTGGAAGAGGTTGTCATAACGGGCCTTCGTGGAAAACCGCGCTCAGCTGTAGATTCCGCTGTACCAATAGACACATTTAATACCGAACAGATCGAGGCGATATCGCACACCGACACCGTAGATATTCTGCAAACCTTGGTACCTTCTTTTAACGTAAACCGGCAGCCAATATCCGACGGGGCATCATTTATCCGGCCGATTCAGTTGCGTGGTTTGGACTCTCACCACGCCTTAGTTTTAGTGAACGGTAAACGCCGGCACAGATCCTCCCTTGTTCAGATTGGGGGCTCGGGCACTCAGGGACCGGACGTCGCCACCATTCCCGCGTCGGCCATACAGTCCATCGAAGTGCTCCGCGACGGAGCGTCATCGCAATACGGGTCAGACGCCATTGCCGGTGTTTTGAATTTTAATTTAAAGACCAATAATGAAGGCGTCGATTTCACGGTAGATACAGGACAGTTCTACGAGGGTGACGGCGCCTCATATACCGTACAAGGAAACATCGGTTTGCCCTTGGGAGAAAATGGATTTGTTTCTATTTCCGGGGAAGTATTCGAATCAGAATTCACTGAGCGCGCCGAGCAGTACTGCGAGGCCTGGTTCTGTCTCGATACGAACAACCCCCGCTTTGAAGAGACCAGCGAACTTCGCCAAGGCTTCGTAACGGGCACTCCAACTTCCGGTGCCTCTGCGCGTGTTCAGGGCCTGCAATCAGCGTTTCCTGGTGGCATAGCAGACGCATCGGTAGAAGGCGAAAATGCCATGCCATGGGGTGTGCCTAACCGAGAACACCAAATGTTCTTTGTGAACGCCGGATACGATCTTGCCAATGGCATGGAGCTGTATGCTTTTGGAAACTACGGCGCAGTGCAGAGCGACGGCAGCTTCTTTTATCGGTACCCGGGCAACGGCACCATCGAAGACTTGCGTCAGGCGGACGGCTCCATCTATAGCCCTCTCGAGAAGTTCCCGGGCGGATTTACGCCACGTTTTGAAGGTGAAGTTGAAGACATCTCTGCAGCGGCCGGATTACGTGGAAGTATTACGGAGCGAACGACCTTCGATATCAGCGCTCGCTTTGGATCAAATGAAATCGATTATCGGCTATTCAACACTATCAACCCTTCGTTAGGGGCCGCCTCCCCCACAGACTTTCGCCCCGGCACACTTACAAACGAGGAAGTCCAACTTCAACTCGATCTGGTAACCGAGTTTGATGTGGGACTAGCCGGCCCATTGGTCTTTGCCTATGGCGCCAGTTACCTGGACGAAACCTATGATGTTGGACAGTCAAGCCAAGCGGAGTCCTACAGCGCCGGACCCCATGCGGTTTCTGACCCGTTTAACTTATGTAACGACGACGGAACTCCGACAGCTGCAGGTTTGGGCGCAACTAACGCCCCTGCAGATGAGCCTCTTGACTGTGCAAACCCGGATGATCCTGTTTACCAGGTCGTCGGTGTAGGTTCTAACGGATTTCCTGGTTATTCGCCGGCGTTTTCAGAAGAATACACACGCGACTCCTATGCATTCTATGGCGATCTGTCGGCGGACCTGACGGATCAGTTTCTGGTTCAGGGTGCATTGCGTTACGAAGATTATTCAGACTTTGGCAGTGAGGTTGTCGGAAAAATTGCAGCGCGCTACCGAATCAATGACACCTTCGCTCTTCGCGGATCTTTTGGCACAGGATTTCGAGCACCCACCCCCGGACAACAGGGAACTACGAACGTCTCTACACGCTTGCCAAACGGGTTTCCTGTTGCCACAGGGCTGTTTCCTGCCGGCGGAACTGTTGCCCAGGCTCTGGGCGCGCAGGAGCTTGCTCCAGAAACATCCACCAGCTTCACCCTTGGCTTCACGGCTGAATTTTCTGACCTGAGCCTCACCTTCGATGCCTACAGCATTGATATTGACGATCGATTTCGTGCGGTATCTACGCTAGACGTTAGCGCAGACCCTGACGGCGATTCCGATGCCTATGAAAGGTATCTCGCATTGGTAGCAGCCGGGGTTGTGGGTGCAGAAAGCATCGGCGGCGTAAATTACTTCCAGAATGCTATCGACACAGAAACCATCGGTTTCGATCTAGTGGCTAACTACGCGATGCAGTGGGACGGCGGCCAGAGCACCGACTTTTCGTTAGCGCTGAATTATAACGAGCAAGAAGTCGTTGCCGACACGCTCGGAGTATTGAATGCTGAAGACAAGTTTGATCTCGAGAACCAGTTGCCAAATCTTCGCTGGAACGCGACCGCGTTTCATACCATCGGGGACTTTAGCGTCATGGCACGCGCTCGGTATTTCGGAGAGAGCGAGGACTCGGACAACACATCCCCCCTCTCGGTACAAACTTATGATCCTACGATCTTCTTCGATCTAGAAGGCTCCTGGCAGATCAATCAAATGCTGCGTGCCAGTATTGGTGGTCGCAACATCTTTGACGAGTATCCAGACGAGGTCGATCGAGTCGCCAGTGACAACGATTACTGCTGTGGACGCATCTACGCATCCACTTCAGTGGTCGACTGGCAAGGGGGTTACTACTACTTGAGGCTCCGCGCCGACTTCTAGTTCCAAAACCGGGGCCTGAGCAGCCTCCAGGTTCTTGCTTTACGGGCGCCCAAGGGCGTCCTTTTTTTGAGCTACACACGGATGCGAAAGGGAAGTAACTGCTTTGGTGCATTGTTCGCGCCTAAGCGCACAGTCGTGGTGCCAAGACGTTTCTGTTCCAGCCATTTATTCAAGTCATATTTGGCGCAGCAATGTGACGTCGTGTCACAAAAGCCCCTGAATCGTTAGATATTTGAGGATCCCAACTTTAACTCCGCACAGCTGGCTTTGGTGGCGCGTTTTTTGCTTTGCTTTGAGCAGCGTCGAACACAACTCCGGGCCCTGTAGGCCGACGGCGTATGGGTGCCGATCCGGAGTAAATATATTACTGGGGACTGCCCAAGCAACGGCGTTGCACGCAGGGCCAGGTGTTAATCCAGAATCAGAGTCATACCCGATAAGGAAGTACTGAGTGGCGCTTACGGACATGCTGTTGTTTCTTACTATGATGAGCGGTGCTGGTGTTGTCGCAGGTATAACTGCAGGACTGTTTGGCGTTGGTGGGGGCTTTGTTGTCGTCCCAGCTCTGCTGGCAGTGTTTCCTTTCCTGGGGGACCAAAGTGAAGACTTGATGCTTGTCGCCGTGGGCACATCCTTAGCCACCATCGTTGTATCCTCCGCACGGGCTGTGCACGCGCATAGCAAACGCGGCGCCGTGGACTTCCAACTTCTTCGAGATTGGGCCGTATGGGTAATACTCGGCGTTGGAGTGGGAATCTGGATAGCCTCTGTCAGTAACAGCCAGCGCTTGATTTTGGTATTCGCGATTGGCGTGCTGGTTTACTCCATTTACTTTTTATTCCCCCGCATTTTCGATCGCTATCACGGGCGTTTTTCATTACCCACGGGGCCTGGCAAGGCTCTGCTCGCCAGTGGTCTGGGCGGCTTTTCGGCTTTACTGGGAATTGGCGGGGGCACAGTAATGGTGCTTGCCATGGTGTTATGTGACCGACCTATTCACCAAGCCGTCGCAACCGCCTCAGGTGTCGGCTTTCTTATTGGCGTGCCCGGCATGATTGGCTTTATGGTAATGGGACTGGGGGCCGAGAATCTGCCCGCGGGTTCCATTGGTTATATAAACATTCCTGCGCTAGTGGCAATCACTGTGTTTTCGATCTTTACTGCACCTGTTGGTGCGCGCTTGGCGCACAGTCTGGATGGCGCACGCTTGAAACAGATTTTTGGAATATACCTCGTGATCGTGTCGGTCTCGATGTTTTTGAAAGCATGATTTATCTTAAGAAAATGCGCCTTTTGCGCTTGCGTGGCAAAGGCCACAATGAACTACACACACAATGACTCGGGAGAGAGCTATGACGGTAGATTTTAATCGAAGGGGTTTCCTTGTTGGAGCAGCGAGTGTCGCAGCCGCTACAACAGTACTCAGCCCGAGTATGAGCTGGGCAAAAGACGCTGCAAAAGTCACTCGACTAACGCCCTTATATGGTCCTGCGCCCGGCGTTGCCAAACTCAACGCAAACGAAAACCCTTATGGGCCCAGTAAAAAAGCTCTTGCCGCGATTCAGGAAGCCAGTCTAAGCGGCTCCTACTACGCGAGTGAGTCAGCCATGGCTCTGCGAGCAATGATCGCTGAGCGTAACGGCGTGGATCCCGAGTTTGTCGCGATAAGCAGCGGTTCGAGTGGCGTTTTGGCCGCCACCGCGATCAATGCCGCCCAGACCGGAAACATCCTGGGCCCCGATCTGTTCTGGGACACGACATCCATGGCAGTGGAGCACCAGGAGATTGGCAAGATCGTTCGCCTGCCAAAAGATGCAGGCCTTGAGATCGATTTGGACGCCATGTACGACGCTATCGATGACTCTATCTCCATGGTCCAGGTTGTAAACCCTAACAATCCAACGGGTCTTCTCACCGATCCAGTGGCGCTCAAAGCGTTTTGTATTAAAGCCTCGAAGAAAGCAACGGTTTTGGTGGATGAGGCTTACAACGAGGTTACCGACGCTCCAGAGTCCAACACCATGGTCAGCCTGGTCAGAGACGGTCACGATGTCATTGTGGCGCGCACTTTCTCCAAAATTTATGGTTTAGCAGGAATGCGCATCGGCTACATTATCGCTGCCCCGCAAACCATAGAGAGCATCGGCAAGTATGGCATCGGGAGTTACGGCCTCAATCAGGCGGGACTTGCCGCTGCTATTGCCAGCTATGAAGACGACGAGTTTATGAATGCCTCGCGCGCCAAAATTCGCGAAGGGCGCGAGATGGTGTATTCCGCCCTGAAAGAGAACGGCCTCACCGCCCTACCCTCACAGACAAACTTCATCTTTGCAGACCTTGGATCAATTAACGCCCAAACATTCCGCGAAGCGATGGAGAAAGAGAACGTGCTGATTCGCGGCATCTATCGGGACTACACAAACTGGTCACGCGTGAGCATGGGCCGCCTGGAGCACGTACAAATGTATGTTGATGCGCTCCCCAAGGTACTGTCTCAGTTTTCCTGAGCACGCAGTGAGCTAGAGGGCGGCAAAGCGAAACCAGCGCGTCGCCTTGGCCAAAAACGAAAAAGGGGTTGTCCTGAAGACAACCCCTTTTTTTTATCAGCCTGATCGCGTAGCTCATCCAAGGAGCACCTCTTGGCTAGGCCGCGACCTGACGCTTATCTGCGCACTATGCACTATGCACTAAGCGCTTTAAGCTAAATAAATGGAGGCTCGGGTCGGAATCGAACCGGCGTTGACGGATTTGCAATGCGAGCCGGCCTTACCATTTTTTGCCAAGTATCTGATTTGCTGAGACAAATAATAGCACCACCTACAGCTATTCGCATTGTTTTACCGGGGCAGTGCGCACAAATTGCGCACACCCCTATGTAACGACGGACGGGGAATACGCGCCACCCGTTGACGGTATTCCACTTATTTGGCTGACGGACAACCAGTGCGCTGAACAGCGCCCCGTTTGCGCCCGGTGGGGCAGACCAATGGAGGCTAGCTAGGCAGCGCGGGGGTGGTAGGCTACCGAACAAGAAATTGTAGAGGTTGAGTTTAGTGTATTGGAACTACTGATATTGCTAACGCTGGCAACTAATTGTAGTGATTCTCGCCCGCAGTACGAACACTGGCCAACAGCGAGAACCGTTGATTATTTAAGGCGTCTACTGCCGGGGCGAGTAGCATGAGTTCACCGGGATCATTCCTCGTTATTTGGCTCAGTTGCACTTTCACATTAGCAAGACGCGCTATATATGCTTGTGCCTCCCTCGAAGCATCCGCCTCTGGAGGAAACGTTGTAGCTAAATTCGTAACTAAGTTGTGTTGCTCTAGTAGGACTTCTTGTATGGAAGTTAAGGCCGTTTGGTCTAAGCCACGAGGGGTGTTGATGGTGAAAACTTTCGCCAAATTCACGTCAAGAATATGGTGGCCATCCTGCAATTTTGAAACCAGAGCTTCCCGTATCTCGATGGTAGACTCCAAATAATCGAGCTTTTCTTGTAGTTTCATTCGATCTGTAGTCATCCACCCAACTGAGATTGTCAGCAGTAGATTTGCAACAATTGAAATATAAAATTTATTCATGATTTAGGGCTAAGGGTCATTTTGAACAAGTTGTGCGTTGGCCGGCTCATCAAGCTGCTCAACGCCCATTTCTGAGGTAGGTGATCCGCTGATCCTGCCCTGCGCTTCCTTCTGTATTTGACAATTTTTCATCCAAACGTCCACATTAATTAACCGCAAATAATCGCTAACTTTCTGCTCGAGTTCGGGTGCGCATTGTTCCGGTATTGTATCCCATGGAACGACGTGGACCTCTATATCGTGCGGATTACCATCGGCAGCACCTGCATGCGCACCAACACCAAGCATGACCGCTATGAAAAAACACTTGAGTGTATCGCTAGCGTCTCGAAACGTCATGAGGCCGGGTGAGTGCACTGTACTTTCCCAAACCAATGGATGTCCGCGCACGTAGTTAGTTGCCAAAGCATCATAAAGAGAAAGCTGAGCAAAATCCTCCATGGCTCCGGCCTTGATGGCCTCGTAAGCACCGGAAAAATACAAAATCAACTGCTGAATCTCCAGCGCTGAAAGACTATCGACATCCCAGTCATTTCCTATTTCGGCATTTGGCTCGTCTATGCGTACGTTTATCGCAGAAGCCTCCCCTACACTATACTCGCCGTAGGCATGATCGTAGATTTCAATGCGCACTGATCGCGCCAACTGGTGCCAAACACGGTTATATCCAAAGGCCTTGTACGCTTTTATGGAGAAGTCTTTCCGCAGAACATTTGTAGAAAGCCATTTGACCTTCAATGCAGGGTATTTATGCTCTCCTCCAAACTCCGTGTTAACGATTGTCGTCGTTTGCCCGTCATACTCTTCCTCAATCTCACCGATCAAAACCCTAGATGAGATCCCCCCCGGGCCAGGGACGACAACCAGATCTCCAGCACGCACATTTTTGTAAAACCCTTCAATGGCAGAAAAGGTCAACGCGTCAAGCGCTGTTCTCCCCCGTGCTCCATGGTCTGCATTAATCTCTCCTGTTGTAGGATCGTAATCTTCGGTGTTGGAGCTGGGCCGCTGGAAATTTCCCGGGGCGGCGATCCAATCCCCCAAGGCTTTGGCTTTTTGTAATTCTTTTTTTAGCTCGTCATCAAGCTGAAAATCTTTTGAAAGCGTTATGTCGGGAATGTTGAAAAAAACCCGACTGCTATACTCGAAATGCTCGAAATAGGCGTATTTGAACCCCGCTCGAAGAAGGTAAACGCCGTGGTTTTCTGAAATTTGCTTGAAGCTAGGTCGTAGCCGAAGTCTCATGATTTTCCCGTGCTTCTTGAAGAAGGTAGAGGCTAGTAATCAACATCTTTGTCGTGGTACAGACACTACTCGACCTAGTGTGTACTCGTCTACTCGTTATTTTTTAACCCTCATACAGCGTCCAGTTCTGCGCACGGCGGGGCAAGGCTGCTCGGGCAATTGCACGGCATGAGCCGCAGCGTTTAGGCTCTCACGGGATTGATGGGTGATTTTCATGGCTCGTGCTAAAGCACTCGCAGCCCTAATCTCGGCATCCCTTGCTCGCTGTAGCCTCGAAGGCCCCCAGAACGTCATCAGACACGCCCAGATCGTAGAGCCGCGCTTAGCATAGCCGAAGCTGACAAGCCTCGGCTGAGAGGAATATAGAGACCGCTGCGCCTTAGCTCGGACTCTTGGTGCCGATACAGGTACCAGCCCTCGGGGTTCTGTCGGCGTTCAATAAAATAGTTTTCAGATAAGTGTCGCGTCATAAGCTAGCGCAAAGCCTACCCGGCAGATCTAGCCGGTAAGCATTCACAATCCCACACTTTTTTTAAAAGTTAGTTTTGCGATCAAGAAAAATCACCTCCCCTCGACGATCCCTGTCGGGTGTCTGTAGAGATTTTTACCGCCCCCCATCTCGATCGAGAGAGAAAAGGCTCGCCCACGAAAGTAGGCGAGCCTCGAGCGTTAAGCTGCTGCGATTTCCAGCGTTTTAATTGCCCTGCTATCGGAGACAGCGTTGCCGCATAAATGGACTTCCCACGGTGCGGTAGACACCTCCGGGCTATGATAAGCCCATAGGAGGAAGCCCATGAGCAACCAACGTTACACCCCCGAGTTCAAGGAAGAGGCGGTACGTCAGGTCCTTGAGAAAAACCATTCTGTACCAACAGTCGCTGAACGCCTCGGTGTATCAGCACACAGTTTGTACAAATGGATCAACGCTGTAAAACCCCATAAGAACGAAGCTCAAGCCAACGAACTCCTGCTCGCCAAGCAGGAAGTACTCAAGCTGCGAGCAGAACTCAGGCGCGCCCAGGAGGAGCGCGATATCCTAAAAAAGGCGGCAAGGTACTTCGCGCAGGACCTCGAGTGAAGTACCAGTTCGTGCTTGCACATCGGGATCGCTGGAGTGTCCAGTTGATGTGTCGAATGCTCAAGATTGCACGGAGTGGCTTTTATGCTTGGCTCCATCGCCCACTGTCGAAGCGAGCAATAGAAGACCAACGATTGCTCGGCCTCATTAGGGATTCCTACGCAGCCAGTAGCGGCGTTTATGGCTCGCCTCGGGTCTTCCTCGACCTTCGTGAAGCCGGGGAAACCTGCGGAAAGCACCGTGTAGCTAGAATCATGAGAACCCATAAAATCAAGGCGCTACGGGGTTACAAGGCGCCTCGGCGAATTGCGGGTCGCCCCTCGTTGATCGCTCCCAATCGATTGCAACGCGAATTCACCGTAGATGCTCCTGACATTGCTTGGGTGACTGATATTACGTACATCCGAACCTGGCAAGGCTGGCTGTACTTATCCGTCGTCGTGGATCTGTTCTCGCGTAAGGTCGTGGGCTGGTCGATGAAACCTTCGCTTGGTCGAGAGGTTGTCCTGAATGCTTTGCTGATGGCGGTCACACGACGTCGCCCCTCAGAAAAGGTGATTGTGCATTCTGATCAAGGCACGCAGTTCGGTAGCGATGACTGGATGCGTTTCTGCGCTGATAACGGGCTGGTTCCAAGCATGAGTCGCCGCGGCAACTGCTGGGATAATGCCGTTGCCGAATCATTCTTCAGCAGTCTCAAAAAGGAGCGCATCAAAAAGCGGCTATACAAAACACGTGATCTCGCTCGCGCCGATATCTTTGATTACATAGAATCGTTCTACAATCGACAACGCCGACACAGCCACATCGGCGGTGTCAGTCCCGAGGCCTTTGAAGCAGCCTCATTTTGAGGCCCGGTCGTGTCATCGGTACTGTGGGAAGTCCAAAAATACGGTTGTATAGCTGGACGTAGCCTTTCTGGGTCAGCTCATCTCTCAGCATGGCATAGCCGTCTTGGTGGCTGGCCCATAAGTGCGCTCGACTAATGTCACCGAAGTACACCGGGATAGCCCCGTTCGATACTGCCGGCATTAGCGGCGCTTCTACCACCTCATACCCCAGCAGCGACGGCGCACGGCCAGCGGTCAAATCCGCATTCCGCCATAGGGGCATACCATCTGCGTCTTTGAGCAATCGCAGCTTCTGGATCGCGTCTGTGCTTGCGTACAAGCGCGCTGAGCGACGATAGGACGGCGCAAGGGAATGGATCAATGCGATCACATCATCGTAGCCCACCGCACCCACGGAGCCTGTCACGACCTTCTGGATAAGGCCGAAGTTGCGCACCCCATCCGCATCCACTGAGGTGCTGGCCGATTCGATAGCCGCAATGGCTTCCGACTCGTATAACTCTCCAAATGCGATCGCATTGTCTTCGAGTACATAACGCCCAAGGTCCATGACGGAAGTTTGCATTACCTCCTCGCTCAGCTTGGTCAGGTGATACGCCACCGAAAGATCGACCTGCGTCTGCGCAATGCTGGGGTGAGTCGTTTCCGTGCGCGCAGATTTCTCTGCGGCCCGCACCGCCACAGAGCCATCGTCTGTGTAGTTTCGGAGATAGGTTTTGCTTGAGGTGACTACCTTTTCGCTAGCGCGCCAGATCGGGGAAATTTCCTCCATCCGCGAGCGGATCTGAGACTCAAGATCTGAGACCTGTACATAGCCGCCAGTAGAGCCGCCATCTACGGTATTAAACTCTTTGCTGAGTAAGCTGCCGCGATTACCACTTTTAGCATACTCCGCGAGCTGGCTCTTCAACTGCTCGGGGTCGCCACCGATCGACTGCCCGAAGCCGGGGCGGCCATAGGCTTTATTCAAGGCCTCGATCTCGCGCGTGTGCTCGCCAAGTCGATCTTCGTGCTTTTGCCGGAAATCGACGAAGGCTTCGCCCATTTCTTCTAACGCTGATTTTAGTTCGGTGTTCATTGGGAAATGCCTCGTGCTAATACGTTTGCCAGAGTGCTGTTCAGACAGTCCAGCCGCTCATTCAGTCGCCCAAAATCGAGCGGGGCGCGGGTTTGTTCCAATCGCTCAATGCGGGCGGTTAGATCACGGTTGTACTCCACGACCAGGCTGCGCAGTGATGCCAGTTCGCTAATTGTTTCGATTTGCATATTTAAATACCTGTATAGAATTCGGTTTACCCGCGTTCTCGGTAAATAGAACTAGCGTCACGCCAGTCTCTAAAGGTCGGCGGCACTGACGCAGCATCACGCTCGTCAGGCCTCGCAAGGTAGCTTCATAGTCTCAGCCGGCAGTGCTATTCGCATTTGGTGAATTAACAGAATTCCCATTTTTTATTGGCCGAAATCATCTGTCGCAGCAGGATGAATAACCACCACGCCTTCGCAATCGACCCTCACTACATCTCCCCCTATCTGGTGGGCGATATCGGCGATAAATGAATCCCGCGCAGCTTTGTATTTTCCCCAAACGCTTCGGTGGAAAGGCGCTCGCGGTGGGCGTGGATCCCATTCCACGTCGAGCTTAGCTGTCCCGTTATGCTTAAACTTGCAATACAAGCCCTTGGCCAATCGCACGCGACGCGAAGAAATACTCATGGCGCTTTCCTCCAAATCGGAACACTTAGAAACTGGTTCTTTTTGGTATTTATGTGCATCGGTCGATCTCCTGATTTTTTAGCCGTTCTGGGGGGTGTCTCTGCGCAGTGGTGCGTAGTGGTGCGTAGTGAGACTCCATTGCATGCCACTGACAGCCCATCGGGCGTGCGCAGTGCGCAGTGGGGGGTATGGGGGGTGTGCGCGCACACAAATTTCGAGTGAAAAATTGAGCATCACGCGGCCTCGCTGTCGTCTTTTTCAGATTCCCACTGCGCACCTGAATCGGATAACGCGCCCGCTGCGTGCTCTTTGAGAATCAATCGGGCCTTTTGTCGCCGGTTCCCATCGCGGTAGGTTTCCTCGACTAAAAGGCCTTGCCGCTTGAGGTCGATGATCGCTGAGGCCGCCGCTTCATGACCGGCCTTCCCTCGCTTGTAAAACTCAGGGCATTCGGGGAGTCGTCCCAGAATTGTCTGCGCCGAATACTGGTTCTTGGACAGGCTCGCGTTGACCGATATGCCTGCCTGCTCTGCGGCCCTGAAGGCTGGAAGAAGGTCAGAGGGATCTGGGTGCTGCTCTGATTGCCGCCCTAGATCGGGTAAGGGTGTACCGTAGTCACTAAAGCGAATCGCAATATCGTCATGCCTTGGGCCGAGGTTATGCTTCTCATGACGAAGAACTAATTGGCTGTGATCGTCTAGCAGCGCAAGGCGCGATCGTGGGCCGCTGTTCCATGCAGTAGACCCTGAATAGCTCGCGCCTTGGGAGTTACCTTTTGCCGCTGTTTTATCAACGTGATTCAAAAGCAGGACCGCAGCGCCGGTTTCTCGGGCAAGCCGTACCAATGCACGGGTAAAAGTCCTAACCTCGCGGCGATCAATCTCATTTGCCGCATACGCATCACTGGCGTTATCAATTACGATTAACGCAAAGCCTGCGCACTGCGCACAGATCTCGTCGTAGGTCGCGGTCAGCCGGGGCAGTTCCTGCCGTGTTGAGCCGGGGACAATCAGTGCACCGTCACCGTCTGTGCCATCCAGTAAATGCAGGTTTTTTAATACCGTGTCGCTGGGTAGGTTGTAGTCAATGCAGGCCAGCTTGAGTCGTGTACGAATCAGCTTAGGTTCATCCTCAAGAGAGACAAACGCCACTTGCCCACTAGATACATTCAGACCCGCCCATGGGCGGCCTGTAGCGGCGTGTGCCGCAATAGCCAGCGCAAGAGCGGTCTTACCCTTTCCGCCGTCCGCGCCCAGTATGGTGAGCGTACGGGCCGGTATAAGAGCCTCGAGGACGTACTCGGTAGGCTCTGCCGGTATATCCCAGTCTGCTTTTAAATCCACGCGGCTGAGCTTGGTTTGCGGCGCTGCCGGTTCCTGCTCGCGCATATAGTCGCGCTGCCGCTGTCTCTGTCCATCTGGGTCGACAGTCTCAGCCTCGCGCCTCATGGCCTCCTGCTCGTTGCCGTTGTAGCGCAGCTCTGTAAGAACGTCGAAGGCGTCTAGCGCGTGACCACCGTGGCGCAGATGGGATAGCGGGTCATGCTCGCCATGATGGGAAAAGACGCGCTCTGTGCCGCTCTCATCGGTCATTAGAGCGACACCAGCCGTGCCGGTAGAACTATTGGGGGCAAGGTACTTATTGCCACCAGTGGGCTTGTATCCCGCCTCTGTGAGCAGGGTATGCAATCGGTAGTGCTGCGCGATCTTGTCGAACAGGTCGCCATTGTTGAGCGTTAACAGGTTGCGGGGTTTTAGTGGCACTTGCTCAACCTGTACGCTAGAAAAAGGCACTGATTCCTGAGGCTTTACGGCTTGGATGAGCTTACGCAGCGGGCTTTCGGCATCGCCGGGATCGAGCGCGGATCGGGCTAGCTCGTCGATAAACTCATAGCGAGGTTCTATCCCAACCAAAGCAGGCGCATAGAATCCATGCTGAAGCTGTGTAGCGGCACAGTCAGCGCCCAGCGCTTTAGCAAGGCTCTTTTGCAGGGGTAGCCATTCATCAGCACCCATAGACCGGCTAAGCTGTATTACGACACGCCAGCGGGGTGCTGCCGGCTTGTCGCCTTTCTCGCGATAGTGGTGAGCTGTTGAGTACACCAGATAACCACAGGCGAGCAGATCGTATAGCGCACGCATTGCGGAAAGGTCTCTGCCGTCATCGTCGTGATCTAGCACCAGCAACCAGAACGGCGCTTGCTCTGCGACTGCCTTGGTTTTTCCCGGTGCAGCGTAGGGCGTGAACAGCGGAGCCTGTTCTTTAGCCGATACCGGTTTCGGGTTTCGCGCCATCTCGCGCAAGTCACCGGGTGTGATCTCGCGCAGCGGCTTTTTATCTTTGAGCGTTTTGTAAAATGAAAATCTAGGGTTTTGCATATGAGTTCTCGCAGTACAGGTCTTAGGCGCGGATGATTTTTAGATGGGGTAGCCGTTGCTGCTCTACGGCCACGTTGGCCGCCACCCGCTTGCCGGGCTCTTACGTCCTGGTGTGATCTGTGTCAGTGGCACAGATCGCCCCGAAAGGAAGTTGTATGCACTACAAGAATTCGAATTGTGGGTGCCTGATCGATCACTCATAATTGTGACTCCTGAGTTTCTGATAGCCCCCGCTTGGGTGTGTAAATTCGGCGCAGCCTTCGGGCTGCGTTTTTATGCCTGTCAGTTTCTCCTCGTAAGCGAGGATCCTCGCCCCCGCATCATCAAAGTTCTGACCGACACTCCCGGCCAGCTCCCCCAGCTCAAAAACAAGATTGTCACTGTGATCCTCGGTTAGTGCCTCGCCGATAAATGCCAGACGCATTGCCGTGCTTTCGTCGGACGATCGAATTGCTGAGAAGAGTGCGGAGATCTCGGATAGACGTTCGTGGACGCTGACGGCTATATCAGCGGCTATTATTGGTGCGGCGGGGTTTAGTGCGCTGGGGGTTGGCGTACACCACTCCCCCTTACAAATATTGGACATTCGTTTTTCCTCGCAGGAAATTTGGGCTTTATCGTTCTGAAGATTGGTGGCGGAACCGCACCTAGCGGCCGACGTTTCGCGTACTGATCAGTGGAGCATCAAGCTCGAGATAATTGACTAACGAGGGAACGTGAATGCCCCAGCGTCCGAAGCGCTTGCGAAAGACTCGCTGCACCGGCTCAGGCTGCTGCGTAAGCGTTGCAATCATGTTGCGCGCTCTTCGCTCGGGCAAAATCTCTGGGTGGGCTTTCCCGAAAGCGGTAACTGTTTCAAAGCCGCTGGGGTATTTTTCAATTAGATAGTGATTCGACATTTCTGCCTCCTGCATACTGGTTTAAGTCAGCAGCGGGGCATACTTCTATGTCTGCACCCGCTGCTTTCGTTAACCATAGTCAGTGATTGGCAGGATCTGGTAAGCAGCGAAGACTCGTGATTTTAGGCGTCAATCTCCACGCTTTTGCGATAATTCCTAATGCGATCAGCAAGGCCCTTATCACTGGATGGCAGCCCAGATATACCCAGCAATACCGCCAATTCACCGGCGACTTCAGCGGCTCTAAGCTTGGTATGAACCAATGGCTCTATGACGCTTGATAGCTCTGAGAGTAATCGCGCCTCCGCATTCTTTGGCCGCTCACCCGCATCGGCTATTTCTTGGGATGCAAAATTTCTTTCCGCATCTCGCTGCAGGTCACGAAGATGCTCAAGCTGTCCCATGACGCTACGACAGTAAGCGCGATACGTCGTCCCTCCGGATTTATTTAGCTGGTAAGAAGCCCACGACGCTATTTGGTCGGGGGTGCCGTCAAGGCATCTCCTCAATTCAGAGATCGCCTTTTCCGTCTCCGCGATATGGGTCGTTACCGCCTTGGGGGGCGCTGTCGTTTCTCGGTATGATTTATTCGCTAAAAAGACCGCGTAGGAGTTCGCCGCCTGTGCTTTAGCCAGCTCATCAGCGCCCAGAGAGTCGAGACGCTTAAGCGCGCGCTGCGGTAATGCTTTGGCCCAGCCAGATGATTTCTGCCTATTACTCTTTCGCGTCATCAGCCTGCCCTCCGCTATTTCGCTGCGCATCGGTAGCCTCTGCGATCTGCATAGCCACATCAGTGACGAGGTGCGCATATCGCTTCAGCATTTGGCCCGACTTGTGGCCCGAGACAAGCTGAACCATCACCGGGTTCATGCCTGCTTTTAGAGCCGACGTAACAAAGCTATGTCGTAGGTCATGGAATCGAAAGTCTTCAAGCTCGGCAGTCTTCTTAACTTCTACCCATGCTTTGCTGTAGTAGAACGGAGCAAAGCCAGTTTCATTGCCGAAGACATAGCCGCCGAATCGAAGCACGTTTTCTTGCTTCCATGCCTTCAGCCATTCCAATGCATTGCCTACAACTGCGACTGCCCTCTTCTCCCCGTTTTTGGACTTGATGATCTCAATGATCCCGGTATCAGTGTTGACGTTCTGCCACTTCAATGAGACCAGCTCGCCCGCTCTCATGCCAGTGGCCTCTGCGACCAGCACAAAACCGAGCAAGGCTTTTTCTTCGTGGTTGGCGACAGCTTCAGCAAGCCGGGTCTGCTCTTCGGATGAAAGCAATCTGTCCCGCTGGTTGTCTTCTTTAAGGGCGCGGATATGGCAGGGGTTGTCACTCAGCCAATCCCATTCTTGGATAGCGATACGACAGACGCGGCTCAGAAGCGCTACGCGGCGATTTATCGTGGCCGGCGCCAGAGGCTTGCCCTGCTTTTCTCTGGCCACTGTGAGACGCTTACGGGCGTCCACAACGTGCGCTTTGCGGATCTGGTTTAGCTTCACTTTGCCGAGGTAAATATCCCATTCTTTGAGGATACTTTTCTCGTAGGGGATGGGGTCGCACTCTTCTTTATAGCGCTGAATCATCTCGGCAACAGTCTTGTTGCTGGGGTTGCTGAGATCACCATTGACTAGTGCGGCCTCAGTCTCCATCGCCCACTGAGAAGCCTCGCCTTTCTTGGCGAACGTTTTGGTCATCGGTGCGTGGCCTTGGCGTCTAATATCGACGCGCCAGCCGTTTCGGTATTTACGGATGCTAGCCATGTCTTGCCCTCCAAAAATTGTGGAAGTGCGCACATTCTGCGCACATGGGGCAAATCAAATGCAAGGGGTAAAATAAAACCCTTGTAAATCAGCTATTTAATGGAGGCTCGGGTCGGAATCGAACCGGCGTTGACGGATTTGCAATCCGCTGCATAACCACTCTGCCACCGAGCCTCAAAACTTGGAGCGGGAAACCGGGTTCGAACCGGCGACCTCAACCTTGGCAAGGTTGCGCTCTACCAACTGAGCTATTCCCGCAAAACCTGTCCGCAATTGGGCGGGACGCGTATTGTAGGGTGTGATGAAAGTGAGTCAAGCCGAAACCGAGATCAAAACCATCACTGTGATGGGTCCTCAGCCAAGACCTGCTGCGCGGCACGAAGGTATTGCCACATGGACCAAATGGTCAGCGCCGCTGCAATGTAGAGCAGCAGAACACCCAGCGCCAGTATTTCGCTGCCGTCACGCTGCGCATCCACCGCCAACAGCACCACAATGGATACCATCTGAAAGCCAGTCTTTACCTTACCGATCATCGATACGGCGACTGATGTTCTTTTGCCCAGCTCAGCCATCCACTCCCGAAGCGCAGATACCACGATCTCTCGACCAATAATGACGCAGGCAGCCAGGGTAAATAACAGATCATTGTGCCGCTCAACCAGCAGCACCAAGGCCACCGCCACCATAAGCTTGTCGGCTACGGGATCAAGAAACGCCCCAAACGGCGTCATTTGGCCCAGGCGGCGTGCAAGATAACCATCAAACCAGTCGGTGACGGCCGCCACTGCAAAAATACCCGCAGCAGCCAACAAGTGGCCCTCGAAGGGCATGTAAAATACCGCAACCATTACCGGGATCAACAGAATCCGAAGCACCGTCAGCGAGTTAGGGATATTCAGAGACACGTAAATTCTCTCGGCGATTTCAAAGTGTTATTCCCCAACTCCGTGCAAGTGGTCATAGATAGTCTGTGCAATGTTAGCACTGATACCCGGAATCTTTCGCAGCTCCTCCACACTCGCGTTCTCGACTGCTCCAGCGCTGCCGAAGTGCCGGAGCAACTCACGACGCCGCTTTGCGCCCACCCCGGCAATAGACTCCAGAGCTGAGTGTCGGCGCTGCTTGTCCCGGCGATTTCGATGCCCCGTAATTGCAAACCGGTGCGCTTCATCGCGAATTTGCTGAATGAGGTGTAAAGCTGGATTATCGGAAGGAAGCTGTAACTCCTGGCCACTGTCTCCGAGAATCAGGGTCTCAAAACCGGCCTTGCGAGTCGTCCCTTTAGCCACACCAACAACTTCAACACCCTTAACTTCCAGCTCCTTAAGCACCGACAGGGCCTGCGTCACCTGCCCCTTACCGCCGTCGATAAGCAAAATATCCGGCAAGCCTGCCGCCTCATCTCTGAGTCTTCGAAAACGTCGCGTGAGCGCCTGATGCATTGCCGCATAGTCATCACCGCCTTCGATATTCTCAATGTTAAACCGACGATAGTCCGACTTACGCGCACCATTGGCATCAAATACCACGCAGGAAGCCACCGTCGCCTCACCGCTACTGTGGCTGATATCAAAACACTCAATACGCTGTGGATGAACTTCCATTTCCAGCGCTTCCTGAAGCACCTGTAAACGCTCCTGAACAGTCTGCTTGCCTGCAAGATGCGCAATGAGGTTTGTCTGTGCTGTCTGCACCGCAAGCTGCAGCCATCGCGCTCGAGCTTCGCGAACCCGCTGCCTCAACACGACCTTTCGACCCGCTCGACTAGTGAAAACTTCAGCCAGGGTTGCGGCATTATCCGGCGCATGACTCAGGAGCACTTCCGGGGGTATTCGCTGTTCACCGGCAAGATAAAACTGGGGCAGGAATGCCTCGAGCACTTCAGCTTCGGTATTCTCTAAACGGAGCTTGGGGTAAAAGGATTTACTCCCGAGGACCCGGGCATCACGCACAAACAACACCTGGAGACAGCACTGCCCGCCTTCCATGGACGCAGCAACAACATCCAGATCGCCATGCCCTCCCTCGATACCTTGGGTGTTCTGCACCTGCTGCAAGTGTTGTATCTGGTCCCGTAGCAATGCCGCTTTTTCGTAAGCAAGCTCTGCGGCGGCCCTCTCCATATCATCTGCAAGACGAATTTGCAGTTCCCGAGACTTACCCAAGAGAAACAATTCAGTCTTCTCCACCTGCTCGGCGTAATCCTCGGTGGACACAAGGTCTACGCACGGGGCCGTGCAACGATCAATCTGGTGCTGAAGACAGGGCCGGGAGCGATTTCGGAAGTAACTGTCCTCACACTGGCGAACCTTGAAAACCTTTTGCAAAAAGTGCATGGACTGGCGTACTGCGCCAGCACTGGGATAAGGACCGAAGTAGCGACCTTTTTTGCGCTTGCGACCTCGATGTACCGTAAGCCTCGGAAACCGATCTTCACTGGAAAGAAAAATGTACGGATAGGACTTATCGTCGCGCAGGAGAATGTTGTACGGCGGCTTGTGGGTCTTAATAAGGTTATGCTCAAGAAGCAGTGCATCGGCTTCCGTTGAGGTAATCGTGACCTGAATGTCACGAATTCGCATGACCAGCGCAACGGTCTTGGCATTCAAGCCGCTGTTGCGAAAGTAGCTACTGACGCGATTCTTCAGATTTCGCGCTTTTCCCACATAGAGTAGCTCGCCGTCGCCATCATACATTTGATATACGCCGCAACGGGTCGTGAGCGTCGCAAGGAACGCTTCGGAATCAAAACCATCCCTCTCTGTTTTTGCTTCAGCCATAGATTCGAGGCTCAGCCTCCAGACTCACACCAAAACGCTTCTGCACTGCACTGTGCACGTGGCGCGCAAGTTCCAATACGTCACTTTGCTCAGCACTACCGTTAGTCACAAGTACCAAGGCATGCTGCTTGGATACCCCGACGCGCCCCAGCGAATGACCCCGCAGCCCTGCCTGTTCGATGAGCCATGCGGCAGACACCTTGCATAAGCCATTGGGCAGTGGATAGACAGGCACTTCTGGCTCGTTGCTTTGCAGCTCCAGCAATTGCCCGGCGTCCAAAATGGGATTCTTGAAAAAACTACCTGCATTGGGTGCACTGGCGGGGTCCGGCAGCCGCTCCAGGCGCAGCGCTACTACCGCATCGAGCACGGCCTGAGCTGAAACAGGTCCCGAGCCTATTCGTGACTTCAGCACAGGATAGTCGCTATTAAGCTCCGCTTTGCGGGACAACTCGATATCCACCGCGGTGATCAAAAACCGATCCTGAAGCTTCTGCTTGAATACACTGTCGCGGTAAGCGAATTCGCAGTCCGACGCCGACAGGGTTTGAGCAAGGCCTGTGACAAGATCAAAGCCGTGCACCGCGACTACAAAGTCACCGAACTCCTTGCCGTAGGCGCCGATGTTTTGCACGGGCGCAGCACCGACTAATCCCGGGATAAGCGCAAGATTCTCCAGGCCGAAGTAACCGCTACCCACTGTTTCGACAACCAGTTCATGCCAGGGCTTTCCGGCGCCTACACGAAGTATCACCGCATCCTGCGCGTCCGCCAACAATGTTGTCGAAGAGTCCAAAACATTCAGCACCGCCGCGTCAAGCACCGGCGGTAAGACGACATTACTGCCCGCACCCAAAGGCATGAGCGGCAACCCGGACTCCGCTGACCATGCGATCGCAGCAAGCACATCTTGATGCCCAGTGATGTTGATACGCTTGCGCGCGGCGCAGGGCAATGCCAGCGTGTTCGCAATCGCATTGCCGGCGATTTGAGAATGCGCCTTACTCACCAGTCGACGTTGTAATAGTCGCTGCAGTACTCACGCTCAAATCAGCAAACTGTTGCCGCAGTCTGTGCAAGTCTTCGGGTGTATCGATGCCACCGGGTACTGGCTCGCAAGCGGTCTCTACGTGAATGCCTTCGCCCTTATGAAGCGCACGCAATTGCTCAAGCGATTCTGCAAGCTCTATGGGGGCTGGTTGCCACTGAGTATAACGACGCAGAAACCCGGCCCTGTAGGCATACAGGCCGATATGGCGATACCAGTTACCCAAAGGCATTTCTGCTGACTCCCACAGATGGTCCCGGGGCCAGGGAATAATTGCGCGGCTAAAGTAAAGTGCTCGGCCTGCTTCATCGAACACGACTTTGACAGCGTTGGGATCACGGAGTACTTCGACGTCCGTGATAGCTTCGCACAGCGTCGCAATGCTGGCAGTCTCTTCGCGCGCCAGGTTACTAGCGACCTGATTGATCACTGTCGCAGGGATCAAAGGCTCATCACCCTGCACGTTCACTACAATTTGATCATCGGACAACCCCAGCGCCTGAACCACCTCAGCCAATCGATCCGTACCGCTGGCGTGATCTGGACTTGTCATTAAAGCCTCGGCGCCAAAATCACCGCATACCGCTGCAATGCGTGTGTCATCCGTGGCTATGACAACACGGCTGGCGACAGAAGTTCTGGCTCTTTCCCAAACGTGCTGGAGCATGGTTTTTTCGGCAATCATCGACAAAGGCTTACCCGGCAGGCGTGTGGAAGCGTATCGCGCGGGAATAACCACAACAAAACTCATAATGCATCTCCACCTGACGTTAAGGTTTGGGGGGCTGCTTTTTTACTGCTAGCGCTTTGCGCATTGCTACCGGAGGCGCGTTTGGCACCAAGCAAAGATGCACGCTTTAGCAACTGCTCCACAAAGCCCTCTGGAAACTCAATCTCCATATCCAGAATCCAGATATCACTGGAAAGCGACCCGGGGCATTTCACGGCGTCCTTAGCTGTCAACACCACGGGTAAATCATCCAGACCGTCAAAGTCACTGCCAAGGAAAGGCCGATGATCTGCGAAGCAGTGTTCTATTGGCTCCATTCCCAGCCCCCGTAAGGTTTCAAAAAACCGTTGGGGTTGCGCTATCGCAGCCACTGCATGCACTGCCGGACCGAACCCCGGGTCGCAGGTACTGCGAAGTTCTCCGTCGGACAAGCGACGAAACTGTTTTGCGTGATATCGAGTACCCGAATGCGGGTCTTGCCCGCCCCGTTGCAGGAAGAAATCTACTGTAGCCAGGCGTCGCGGAGGCTCTCTAAGCGGTCCCACTGGAAGCAGATGACCGTTTCCAAAGCCCGCCTTTGCGTCACTGGTTACCACTTCCACATCGCGCTGAAGTGCATAGTGTTGCAGTCCATCGTCCGAAATAATGACCTCTGCCCCGAGCCGCACTGCATGTTTAGCCGCCGCCAGGCGATCACGTCCCACGACCACGAGGGCGTCGCTGCTCTGAGCGACGAGCAGTGCTTCATCTCCCACCTCTCGATAATCGCTATGCGGGGTAACCTGTACAGTTCCTACCGATGAGCCACCATATCCCCTGCTGACCACTGCGACTCGAAATCCCAGGGCGATAAGTGATTGCGTAATCCCCAGCACCACCGGCGTTTTGCCCGTGCCACCTACAGTCAGATTACCTACGACAATGACGGGCACGCCGGGGTGCCCGCTGCTTAACCAGCCTTTGCGAAAGGCCAGACGACGAAACGCCGTAAGCGCTGCAAACAACCATTCCAATGGTAAAAGCAGGAGTAACAACTTGGGTGTCTGGAACCAGGCGCGCTCCACGGCAAGCGTTAGACTATCGCGCATAGTGATCAGGGAGCCTGAGTATTTGGCTGTACCGACGCAATGCTCAAACGGCTGAACCCCATTTGACCGGCAGCGTCCATTGCTCGCACCACAGACTCATGGGCCGCCTGTGCATCAGCAGAAATAACCAGAGGAAGTGTGGTGTCGCCTTCAGAAACCTTGTAGACCGCCGCCTGTAGTGTGCGCATGCTGGTGTCAACTAACGCCCGACCATTCACGCGATAATTACCCGCCTCATCAATGAGAATCTCTACCTGCTTTTCTACCTCGTCACGCATCAGGCCAGTCGCTTCCGGCAAATCAACGGACAGCTGCGTCTCGCGGGTGAACGTGGTGGATACCATAAAGAAGATCAGCAACAGGAACACCACATCGATGAGCGGTGTGAGGTTGACGTTCAGCTCTTCTCGGCTTTGGCGGCGAAATTTCACGCCTTGTCACGCTCCTCTTCTCTTGAATGCAAGGCATCAACCAGCTTAATAGTCTGTTGTTCCAATTCAATAACAATGCCGTCAATGCGCCCGCTGAAGTAACGATGCATCACCAGGGCTGGAATCGCGACGCATAGACCCGCAGCGGTAGTAATCAGCGCTTCAGAAATACCACCGGCTAGTGCACTCGCGTTACCCGTGCCCTGCGACATAATTTCAGCAAATACACGAATCATGCCCACCACTGTACCGAGAAGGCCAAGCAGAGGGGCGATAGCCGCGATCGTACCCAGCGTATTGAGGTAACGCTCAAGGTCATGCACAACATGCCCTGCTGCCTCTTCGATACTTTCCTTCATGACATCGCGCCCATGATGGGCGTTGGCAAGCCCTGCTGCCAAAATTCGCCCCAAAGGGGAAGAATCTCGAAGATTGCGCAGTTTAGCCGAGTCCATATCGCCCGCCTTGAGCTGTTTCCAGACACTTGCGAGTAAATGCGGAGGGGCGATGCGGCGTCGATTCAGCACATAGCTTCGTTCAATGCATATGGCTATCGCCACGACCGAGCAGGCAACGATGATTATCATCAACCAGCCGCCGGCGGTTATGAGTTCCAGCACAGTAGGGCTCCTCTATCTGTCGCGGTGATTATACCCGCGGATGGCGCTCCGCGGAGGTATACAGTCGTTTGGGAATGCACCACGTCGCCAAAAAGGCTGCCATTGGTTTCTTACGGCTTCGCAGCTCAGTAGGCCGTCTGCACGAATACTGAAAACCACGGCACCATGCAGGGCCGTATTGATCACACTGATGCCCTGCGCTGCCGCTGCCTCAAGCACTCGCGCTGCCGGATGCCCAAAGCGATTTGAGCGCCCAGCGGTCACCACCATGATTTGGGGAGCCAGCGAGCGCAGCCACAAACGACTATTTGAGCTTGCAGAACCGTGGTGCCCCGCCAGGAGAATATCGACCTGTAAGTCCCGGCCCCAGTAAGCCAATAAGGCGCGCTCCCGCCGGGAGTCGATATCGCCTGCCAGGAGAATCTTGCGTCCGTAAACTGACAGCAATATCGCACAGGATGCGTTGTTATCACTATCACCCACAAGGCGCTGCGACAGGTATCGAATAACAATGGCGTCGCCCAGACGCTGAGTTTCCCCCAAACGACAGGCCTGCGACTGGCTCTCGGAAACGCCTCGGCGTATGCGATACGGCCCGAGTATCTGTTTTACGAGGCCTTCGCCAGCACTGTGATCCCTGTCCGGATGACTGATGATCAGCGTATCCAGGCGTTGAAGCCCCCGCATACGAAACACTGGGAGCACACTTCGCGCTGCGATGGCCGGCCCCCCGGGTGCCCCGCCGCCCGTGTCATACAGCAGAGCCTGATCGCCCTGGCGTACAAGCACCGCCGTACCCTGCCCTACATCAAAAAAAATCAGTTCTGCTGTGTCCGAATTATCTCCCTCAGCGGGCACCAAGAGCGGGGCAAACAGAAGAGTCGCGATGACTAACTTTGAGGCAGAAGCCGGCAGGGGCAGGATTAAAACGCCCATCAAAGCCAACAGAAATGCTAACAGACCGGGACTGCCGTGCAGAGTACTCCATTGTGAAATCGACGATTCCCAGTGAGTCATGGCCGACCACAGGAGTGACATTAAGCCCGCAGCGGCCTGCAACGCCAGATCTGCTAAAGCCTCCTGTATTGGCAGGCAAAGGACAGACCCCAAAACCAGAGGCACAACAGCAAGAGTGACCAAAGGTATCGCGATAAAGTTAACCAGGCCCCCAATCCCGCTGGCTTCCCCAAACCAAAATAAGCCAAGAGGAAGCATGGCTAGCAGCATGTATCCCTGAGCCCCGCCAATGGCTTGTAGCCAGCTCGTAGGTCCTCGCCAAACGGTGCACCAGAGCAGTAAAGCAACGGCGCCCAAGGTAAGCCAAAAACTCGCTGAGAGAATACCCAGGGGATTGAACGCAAATAGCGCAACCCCGGCTAACGGCAGCACCCGTCCTGTTGGCAAGGTTCGACCGAACATCGCCGGCAGCATGAGAATTGCAAGCATTAGCACCGCTCGTTGTGACGGTAGCGCAAAGCCCGATAGCAGGCCGTAGCCCCCGGCGGTAAGCATGGCAAACACGGGTGGTAACACGCTGGCGTTAGCGCGGATCCGAAACATCAGGCGGATGATTCGGCCCAGACCTACTCCAAAGTACCACCCGGGTAACGCCAGCAAGCTTATATGCATTCCCGATATCACCAGTAAATGGCTCACCCCATACAGTCGCAAACGCTCCCATACAGCGGGGGTCATCGCCCGCCGATCGCCCACCGCAAGGGCAGTCAGGAGGGCCCCGACCTCCCCCGGCACACGATCCTGAATATTGCGGGAAACAGTGTCACGCAGCCGATCCCTTACTTCTGAAATACCAAGGTCTCGCCATGTAAAGCGTGGCTCTATCTGTAGGTTTGCGGCAGAGCCGACAGCGTGAATATCTGCAACGAGAAAATGCCGTTCTCCATTCTCGGCGCCGGGATTAACCAATCCCCAGGGACGTCTCAGACGCGCGTCAAAAATGAGCTTAGCGCCGGGAAGCAAATAGTCCTCTGACGGCGCTGCCCTGGCAGCGGATGTCACCGGTGTTGCGTTACTCCCCAACGCGGCAGAGAACCCGGCGTCTTTACCGGCGTTCAGATACACCTGAACACGCTCAGGCCCGGCGCAGCTTTTGGGGGTCACCTCCAGTACTCGCACCGTAAAGCGATAACGGGGGTCTTCATGGCTGCCCATTCGATGAACCAGTCCTTCTACCACCCCCTTAAGCCCCAGCTTTTGCCTCTCGCAATGCATAGGCAATTGCTTCTCTTGCCAGCTCCTGGCCGGTACAAGCACCAGGATTGCGAACACTGAAGCTATGCAAACACTGAGCATCAACAGCGACAGCCGCTGGGATAAAAGCAAGGAAACATTAGCCCAACAAAAGCGTCGCAAGCTGTAAGACACCAGCCCCGCCAGCGCGGTCACCAGAATCAATAGTTGGACCAAAGCCGGCGCGGGAAGGACCGGGAGCTGCAATACCGTAATACCTGCGCTCAAACACAGGATCAGCAGCGTGTATGGCGCTACCATCGCCGGAGTTCGGGCGGCATAATGATACCCATGCGACAGGCGTCTTTTAATCAACCGGTGTTTAAGTGAAACACGACAAACCTTTTCAGCGAATAGCATTAGCGGTCAATCAGTAGTGCCGCGTAAAACACTGAAATCTTTGATGCCCTCCCCCGCCAAGCTTCGCAAGCATGGCGCTTTAGACATCTTTGGCGAATGGGTTTACGCCAGCAATCTGTGGCACCTCAACCGGTACTCGGCGTCTATGGCCTTCTTCGTTGGGCTATTTCTGGCGTTTATACCCGTGCCCGGGCAGATGCTGCTTGCGGCTCTGGGGGCAGTAATGTTGCGCTGTAATCTACCCATTTCTGTGGGATTGGTATGGATTACCAACCCCCTCACGGTCCCGGCTATCTTTTATCTTGCATATCAGGTGGGAGCACTGATTATTGATGTGCCACTTAAAGAAGTGGAATTTGCCCTTAGCATCCAATGGTTGCAAGAAGAACTCCAACGCGTCTGGCGACCATTGCTTGCCGGGTGTCTTCTGTGCGGCCTCTTCTTCGGCAGCCTGGGCTATTTTGTTGTGAACGTCTTATGGCGAATCCGTGTCGCCCGACAATGGAAAAAACGTAAAAAACGCCGCGCTCAGATGTCCTGATGCAGAACGCTCGCCGGCTGCAGCCGCGCCGCGCGCAAAGCCGGATACAGCGCTGCGAGCACGCACATGACAATTGCCACAGCGGCAATGAGCAGCACATCCTCCCCCCGTAAATCGACCGGTATAAACGATACTGGATACACGTCTGTACTCAGAAATTGAAACTGCAGGCTGCGCTCAAGAGCCGCTACGATACTGGGCAGAGCGCCGCACAGCGCAGCACCCAGCGCGCAGCCGATAGCTGATCCAATCACTCCGATAATGAGCCCCTGGGTAATAAATATAGATGCCATGTTCCAAGGGGTCGCGCCCAGGGTGCGCATGATCGCAATGGCGCCGCGCTGGTCAATGACAATCAAGACCAGCGCTGACACCACATTAAACGCCGCCACCCCAATGATTGAGGTCAGAAGCAGTACCACCAAATCTCTGGACAACTGTATCGCAGCATAAAGATTACCGTGCGTCATGCGCCAGGTTGTAGCGTAACTTCCCGGGAGCAACTCACGCCGCAACTGCGGAAGCAGCGTGTCAACCTCAAATGGATCAACGTAGCGAAGCTGTAAACCACTGATGCCCCCACCCAGTCCCGCCAACGCGGAGGCCTGATCAAGAGACATCAGTGCCAGGGACTCATCCAACTCCGTGCCCGTATCCACCAGAGACACTACTTTGAGACGCTCCGTCGCGATATCCGTACGGCGATCTCGCCCCCTGGGCGGGACAATTATCGTGATGCTGTCACCCGCCTCCACACCCAATCGCTGCGCTACGGAGTCGCCGAGCACAACACCTGATATATCACTCAAATTCGGAAGCTTGGCCATGGCCGGAGTCACTTGCGCAATGGTCTCAAGACCAAGTCCTGAAATAGCTACAACGTCTCGACCTCTAATGGCCATACCGTCAAAGCTGACAAAAGGCGAGACCGATGCAAGCCGCGGCAGCTCGCGCAGGCGCTGTATAAAACCCGCGTCATTAGCGAAGTTAGCCGGCGTATGTACCGTTACGTGAGGGACCAAGGCGAGAATCCGCTCTCGCATCTCACGCTCAAAGCCATTCATTACCGACAAGACTGTCAGTAACAAGGCGGTCCCCAGAATCAGCCCGGTAATGGATACCCCAGCCATAAATACCGATAGATGACCTCGGCCAAAAGCAAGGGTGTAACGAAGGGCAACTCTCAGGGTTTCCCAAAAGCTCACTGAACAACTTCCAGACGTCCATCCTTCAAGCGCAGCACACGCTGCATACGGTGCGCCACACTCAGGTCGTGTGTGACCACTACAAAGGCACTGCGTGTCTTTCGAAGCTTATCTATCAGGTCCAGCACCTGCTGCGCAGCCTCGGGGTCAAGATTGCCTGTAGGTTCGTCCATGAGTACGCAGCTTGGGCTGTTGATCAGACTCCGAGCGATAGCCACTCGTTGACGTTCACCGCCAGACAGCTGCCCCGGTCGGTGGGAGCTACGGCTGCTCAGCCCAACCTCTTTCAGCATGTCTGCGGCCCGAGAGTGTGCTTCGCGCCGGGAAACACCTGCAATGAGCTGCGGCATCGCGACGTTCTCTAAAGCAGAAAACTCCGGGAGCAAATGATGAAACTGATACACAAAACCCAGGTGCTTATTTCGCCACCGGGCGAGCTGGCTCTCGGACATCGTAGAAAGATCGCGACCCGCCAGAGCCACCTCCCCGGCCGTCACCCGATCCAGCCCACCCAAAAGGTTAAGCAAGGTGGACTTACCTGACCCGGAAACACCAATGACGGCCACTTTTTCACCTTCCTGAAGCGTGAAATCGACTCCCCGAAGAACTGTGACGCGCGATGCACCGTCATCGTAACTTTTTTGCACATCGGTACAGCGCAGCGCGACCGAATCACTCATAGCGAAGAACCTCTGCAGGGGCGATACGGCTAGCTCGCCAAGCGGGATAAATGGCGGCAAGCACACTCAACACAGTGGCCGCAGCCCCCACGAGGGCAACATCCGACCACAGGAGCCGCGAAGGAAGCCGGGAAATGAAATATACCGAGGGATCGAATATTTTAGCTCCCAATAATTGCTCAAAAAAATCCACAACGTCGGCCACATAAATTGACAAGAGCACGCCCAGGAACGTGCCCGCAAGGACACCCAGGAGCGCCAGCGCCAGACCCTGAGTAAGAAAGATACGAGAGATGCCACCCGGGGTTGCCCCCATTGTGCGCAGAACCGCGATATCCCGCCGCTTCTCGGTCACAGCCATGACCAGTGTAGAGACCACATTGAACGCAGCAACAAGCACCACACCCAATAACAGAATACTCACCGTGAGCTTTTCCATGCGAATAGCTCGAAACAACGAACCCTGGGTCTCGCTCCAGGGACGATAGACACCCCGCCCCGCAATCAACGGCTGCAACGATGGTTGCAAGGCCGGGGCGGCCATGAGGTCGCTGGTGCGGATCTGCAGTCCGCGGGTGCCGCCGGTCGCTAACAAGCGATTTGCGCTGTTCAAAGAGACATAGGCCAGAACGCTATCTTGCTGCGCACCCACTTCAAACAAGCCCACGACCTTTAATAAACGAGAACGGGGAAACAAGCCAAGCGGTGTGGTGCGCACCTGCGGAAGAATAATTCGCACATCGTCTCCCGGCACCACTCCCAGGATACGGGCCAGGGAACTCCCAATAATGACACTGAAGTCCTCCCTCAAGTCCTCGAGGCTTCCTAGCAACATAAATTGCGCAAGATCCGTCAATGCTGACTGCTGGGCAATATCGATTCCCGTGAGCACCACACCTTGCTGCCGGTAGGGTCCAGAAAACAGGACGGTCTCGCGAGCAAAAGGCGCCACGGCCAGAACCTCAGGATGGGCCAGGAGCGACGCCGACAGCGCCGCGGTATCAGCCGCATATTCCGCGGCGCTTTGCACCACAGTCTGTTCGACATATCCATGGGGGATCAGGGCAAGAATACGTCCGCGTAGCTCCCCTGCGAAGCCGTTCATCACTGACAACACCGTAATCAAACTCGCCACGCCGAGAAGCATTCCCAACATGGAAGCCAGAGACACTAAGGTGGTAAATCGTGAGCGTTGCCGGCTAAACCCGTAGCGTAGCCCCAGAAACCGAGTGTATGAGGCCATAGCCCAAAGACTTCAGAGGTTACTTGCTGGCGTCGTAAAATCGAGCGTCGCCATCATCGCGCACAGACCGAGGGCCTTCTTTGGACTGCGTCTCACAAAGACTGGGATCGTCGCCACAAATATCGCAACGACCTTCTATGCCCACAGCCGAGAGCCCCCCACAGGAGCCTTTCAAGGGTCCGCGACCGGCCATGGCACCAATGGCCATACCAGCCATGATCAGACCCATAATCAGGAATGCGAGAACAAAAACCATAACAACTCCAGTGTAACTGCGAACCTATGCGGCGCTAGGGCGTATGCGCGGCTTGGGCGCTCTGCCGATAAGTATCAAATGCTGTTGTGTAGTGTACCTCAAGTGCCTCATTGCCCCGAGCAACGAAGTGCGCGGCCAGTCCAGCCTCCTCCGCCAGTTGCATTGCTTTTTCCAGTCCCAGCACCAATAAAGCCGTGGCCAATGCGTCGGCCTTTATGCACAGCGGGTCAATAACGGTTACGGATACGAGATCGTGCGCGACGGGATAGCCGCTACGCGGGTCCACAAGATGAGAATAGCGTCGCCCCTGGTACTCAAAGTAGTTTCTGTAATCCCCAGAGGTCGCTACGGCTGCATTGCTAATACTCAAGGCTTCGATAAAGCGCGCCTGAGCGGGATCGGGAGATTCTACGGCCAGACGCCAGGGTCCGCCCTCGGGACGCTGGCCAGAGGCCCGCAGTTCTCCCCCAATTTCCACCAGACTGTTGGTGATACCACGCTCGGTAAGCACCTCAGTCAGTTGGTCCACAGCATAGCCCTTGGCTATCGACGATAGGTCAATTCTTACCCCAGGGGGACGACTTAAGATAGCGCTATTCGAATCCCAGGACAGCCGATCAGACCCCACCAGATCCATCGCTGCGCTTATCTCAACCGCCTCCGGCGGGCTTGCAGCACGTAATGTTGCACCGAATCCCCATAGCTCAATCAAGGGCCCCACGGTTACGTCATAGGCGCCCTCAGTAAGTTGGCCTACGAGTAGCGCGGCATCCAGTACTTCGGCAAACCGTTGCGACAACTGTACGGGCGCCTCTGTCCGTAGAGCGTTGACAATTGAGATTTCAGAATCGGGAATATAAGTCGACAGCGACTGGTTGATCGCCTCAAGCTCGCGCTCAATGAGCAACTGGAGATCTTGTGGAGATACGGGGCCCAGATCGCCGACCTGACCGGACTCGTCGGCCGCATAGATCACCGACCAGCTAGTTCCCATAGTGGCGCCTTTGAGCACCACACGACTGGGGGCACTGTCACAAGAAGAGAGACAGACTGCTCCCACAATTGCGAGGAGCAGTACACAGAAGCCACGAAGCATAGGTTTCGCCAGGGCAGGTTCCCAATGGGACCTGCGATTCATCAACCGCCGAAGTCGTCCAACATGATGTTCTCGGGCTCGACGCCCAGATCTGTGAGCATTTTAATCACCGCTGCGTTCATCATGGGTGGTCCACACATGTAGTACTCGCAGTCTTCCGGAGCCGGATGATCCTTGAGGTATTCTTCAAAGAGCACGTTGTGAATAAAGCCTGTCAAACCATCCCAGTTATCTTCGGGCTGGGGATCAGATAAAGCTACGTGCCACTCAAAGTTCTCATTCTCTGCCGCCAGACCGTCATAGTCTTCGACATAGAACATCTCACGCAGCGAACGGGCACCGTACCAAAACGAAATTTTTCGCTTACTGCCAAGGCGCTTTAGCTGATCAAAGATGTGCGAACGCATTGGCGCCATGCCGGCACCGCCACCAATAAACACCATCTCGGCGTCGGTATCTTTGGCAAAGAACTCACCGAAGGGTCCATAAACGGTGACCTTGTCGCCCGGTTTGAGACCAAAAACCCAGGAGGACATTTGACCTGGAGAGATGCCCTCGCTACCCGGAGGCGGAGTCGCAATACGTATGTTGAACTTCACAACACCCTTTTCTTCGGGATAGTTCGCCATGGAATACGCGCGAATCACTGTCTCATCCACTTTGGATGACATCTTGAAGAAGCCAAACCGCTCCCAGTCACCCCGGTATTCCTCGTCAACATCAAAGTCGCTGTAGTTCACCAGATGTGGGGGACACTCAAGCTGCACATACCCGCCTGCGCGAAAGTCGACACTTTCGCCTTCAGGAAGGCGGAGCGTCAATTCTTTAATAAAGGTCGCCACATTGGGGTTACTCTCTACCGTGCACTCCCACTGCTTTACGCCAAACACTTCTTCAGGAACCTGAATCTTCATGTCCTGTTTTACAGCTGTCTGGCAGGACAAGCGCCAGCCGTCAGCCGCGTCCCGACGGGTAAAATGAGACTCTTCCGTGGGCAACATAGAACCGCCACCCTCGTTTACGATGCACTTACACTGCGCGCAGGTGCCACCACCACCACAGGCCGACGCAAGAAACACATTCGCTTCTGAGAGGGTTTGCAGGAGTTTTCCACCGGCGGGTACCGTGATATTGCGCTCACCGTTGATCTCGATAGTCACGTCGCCACTGCTGACCAGGAGCGTTCGCGCGTAGAGAATGATGCCGACAAGCGCCAGTATCATCGCGGTAAACATGCCCACGCCGTATACGATTGTCATATCCATGTTTGTGCCTCAGAGATCGATGCCGCCGAGGGCCATAAAGCCCAGGGACATTAGTCCAACAGTGATAAAGGTTATGCCAAGCCCCTGCAAGCCGTCGGGAACATCGCTGTACTTGAGCTTCTCGCGGATACCCGCCAGGGCAACAATCGCCAGTGCCCAACCCACTCCAGCGCCTGCACCAAACACCACGCTCTCACCAAAGTTATAATCACGCTCGACCATCAGCAGAGACGCACCAAGAATGGCGCAGTTCACAGTGATCAAGGGAAGGAACACGCCCAGCGCGTTGTACAGAGCTGGCACATACTTATCCAGGAACATCTCCAGAATCTGCACCAGCGCGGCGATCACGCCGATGTATGACAGCAGACCCAGAAAGCTCAGATCAACGTCGGGCAAACCCGCCCAGGCAAGAGCGCCATCGGCAAGGAGGTAGTTATAGATCAGATTGTTAACGGGCACGGTGATCGTGAGCACCACAACCACGGCAACGCCGAGGCCAATGGCCGCACTAACCTTTTTGGAGACCGCAAGAAACGTACACATGCCCAGAAACACCGACAGCGCCATGTTCTCAATGAAGATTGCCCGCACAAACAGGCCAAGGTAATACTCCATCAGACGCCCTCCTCCGCTACGGTGTGTTTCGCCATACGGAAGTCTGGCTCCTCTACCTGCTTGGCATCTGCCGAGCGAAGAATCCAGATAAACAACCCAATAATGAAGAAAGCGCTGGGAGGCAGCAGCAGTAAACCGTTGGGGTTATACCAGCCACCCTCGGTCACCAGCGGCAGGATTTCAAAACCGAACAACTTTCCGGCTCCGAACAGCTCCCGAATGACTGCGACAAAAATCAACACCACCGAGTAGCCAAGGCCATTGCCGATACCATCCATGAAACTTGCCACTGGCGGGTTCTTCATGGCGTAGGCTTCTGCGCGGCCCATAACGATGCAGTTGGTGATAATCAGTCCGACGAACACCGACAGCTGCTTACTAATATCGTAAGCCACTGCCTTGAGAACCTCATCCACCAGGATTACCAGTGAGGCAATAATGGTCATCTGGACGATGATGCGTATGCTGCCTGGTATGTGCTGCCTGATCGACGAGATGAACAGGTTTGAAAAGGCCGTGACCAGAGTCAAGGCCACACACATCACTAACGTGACTTTTAACGAGGATGTCACCGCGAGTGCGGAGCAGATCCCCAGAATCTGAAGCGCGATTGGATTGTTCTTAAAAATCGGGCCAGTGAGCGTATCTTTTACGGCATCCATGATCAGGCCTCCCCGTTTCGAAGGTTTGCAAGGAAAGGTGCGAACCCGTTGTCGCCCAACCAAAAGTCGATAAGGTTCGTGACGCCCCGGCTCGTCAATGTCGCTCCGGACAAGCCATCGACGTTCCAGTCGGCATCACTGCTTGTCGGATCCACTGCGCCCTTTTTGAGACCCAGCTCTACTTCTCCGTCACGGTACACCTTCTTCCCCGGCCACAAGGCTTTCCAGCGAGGATTGTCTACTTCACCGCCCAGGCCTGGTGTCTCCCCATGATCGTAAAAACCCAGTCCGGCGACTGTGTTGCCGTCGGATTCCAAAGCAAGAAAGCCATACAAAGTCGACCAAAGCCCATAACCATGCACGGGAAGAATGATTTTTTCGTAATCGCCGCTGTCGCCACGCACGAGATAAACCTGGGCCACAGAAGCCTGACGACCCACTTTTGCAATGTCCTCGTCACTCGGTACATCGCGCGATGTCGCGGGATCTTTCGCTGCGGCTCGCTGGTCGTAACCCGGGGTCACTGAGTCGGTGAACTCCCCGCTTTGTAGATCCACAAAACGCTCTTCCACCACAGCGAACTGTTCTTCGACGCTGCGGCCTTCTTCGAGCATTCCTGCCGCTTGAAGAATATTACGCTTGCGATCAAGGCTCTTATTGGCCTCCTGCGCAGGTTTAAGCACCACTGCCGCAGTCGACACAATTACCGAACAGACAATACACAAGGCCAGCGCTACACCCAGAATTTTGCCAATACCGTCATTACTGGACACGAGCGAGCCTCCTCTTGATATTCGCCTGAACGGCAAAGTGATCAAACAATGGGGCAAACAAATTGGCAAAAAGTATCGCCAGCATGATGCCCTCGGGGAACGCGGGATTAATAACGCGAATCAGCACGGTCATCAGGCCGATGAGGAACCCGTAGGCCCAACGCCCGCGGTCGGTCATCGCCGCAGACACCGGATCGGTGGCCATAAAGAACATACCAAAAGCAAAGCCACCGACCACCATATGCCAGTACCAGGGCATGGAAAACGCCGGGTTGCTGTCAGAACCCACCATGTTAAGAAAGGACGAAAATACAAACATGCCGAGGAACACACCGGCAACCACACGCCAGGATGCAACCTTAGTCAGCAGCAGAATGGCGCCACCAATCATCACCATAAGCGTTGATGTCTCGCCAATTGACCCGGGGATTGATCCGATAAAGGCATCCATCCAGGTGTACTGGGCCTGCAATGCGGTCATGCCCTCGGAGGCTACGAGCCCCAGAGGTGTTGCGCCGCTGTAGCCATCTACGGCGGTCCACACCGCGTCGCCAGATAGTTGTGCAGGATAGGCAAAGTACAAAAATGCACGCCCGGTCAGTGCAGGGTTAAGGAAGTTCTTACCTGTACCGCCGAAAACCTCTTTACCAATAACGATACCGAAGCTGATACCCAGCGCGGCCTGCCATAGCGGAAGGTCCGGTGGACATACCAAAGCGAAGAGAATCGAGGTTACAAAGAATCCCTCGTTAATCTCATGCCCCCGCTTCACGGCGAAGAGCACCTCCCAAAAGCCCCCGACGGCAAAGGTGACGAGGTAAATCGGCACGAAATACAGTGCGCCGAACCACATGTTGTGCCAGATATTGCCAGCGTCGTTTCCGCCAAACGCCGCGATAAGCGATCCGCGCCAGCCTTCGACACTGCCGCCGGTTACCGCAAGAATTTCGTTGGCCTGAAAACCGAGGTTGTACATCCCGTAAAACATCGCTGGGAATGCAGCCAGCCACACGGTAATCATGATGCGTTTCAGGTCAATGCCATCGCGAACATGAGCCGTTGAGCGAGTCACTGATGACGGCTTGTAGAAAATAGTGTCTACCGCTTCAAACAGGGGATAAAAGCTCTGATAACGCCCCCCGTCCTGAAAGTGGTGCTCTACGCCGTCAAGCCATTTACGTAAGGCCACGACTTAACCCTCCTTCTCTATGCGTGTCAGGTTATCCCTAAGGATAGGCCCGTATTCGTACTTCCCTGGGCACACGTATGTGCACAGGGCGAGATCTTCTTCATCCAGCTCAAGACATCCCAGGGCCTGCGCACTTTCCGTATCTCCCACAATCAGAGATCGCAGCAACTGCGTTGGCAGAATATCCAGAGGCATGATTCGCTCGTAGGCACCAACGGGAACCATCGCTCGCTCGCTACCGTTTGTTGAGGTAGTCATAGGCAATGGCTTGCGTCCAAAAAAGCTGCTCAGATAAATACCAAGACTTGAATGCTTATTGGCACCCGCTCGCAGGTAGTGCAAAAACTCGCGGTCGCGACCTTCTTCCAAAACACTAATCTGGTTGTGGTAACGGCCAAGATACGCCGTAGCGCCGGCGACTTTACGACCGCCCAGGACCGACCCCGAAATCAGGCGGTTTTCGCCAGAGGCGACCTGACCTGCGATCAGCGCTTCCAGATCGGCGCCGATGCGCGTACGCAGCAGGCGAGGATGATCAACTTGGGGGCCAGCCAATGCCACAACACGCTCGGTCCATAGCCGACCATCCAAAAACAGTCTACCAATGGCAATGACATCCTGATAATTGACGGTCCACACAGATCGCTCAGCACTGGCGCCAAACAATAGATGAACATGGGTGCCGGGTAGACCTGCCGGGTGAGGCCCTGCAAACTCCTCCCGTTGAATATTATTCGCGCTTCCGCCGGGAATCTGTGCACCCGGTGCTGTGCACAAGTACACCGGACCTGATGTTTGGGTGGCAAGGAGATCAAGGCCCAGAGAAAATGCCTCGGACTGCTCGGTGATCACCAGCGATGGATCTGCGGCCAGCGGATGGGTATCCATCGCCGTAACAAATACCGCAGTGGGCTGATGATCCGGCGCAGGCACAGCGCTGAAGGGACGTGTACGCAATGCTGCCCACTGGCCCGACGCCAATAGCTGCGCACGCACCGCTTCGCCGGACAGGTTCTTCGCTTCATCAGTGCTGAAACTGTCAAAAGAGACAGCGTCATCGCCGTCTACATCAATGACCACAGACTGCAGTACGCGCTTGGCTCCGCGATTAATCGCAGATACAACACCCGATGCCGGAGCCGTGTAGTGAACACCCTCCGTTTTCTTGTAGCTAAATAGAATCTGTCCGCACTGGACGCGGTCACCAACCTGGATAGCCATGGTCGGTTTCATCCCGACATAGTCACCACCAAGTACGGCAACGGTACGCGCCTGTGGAGCATCATAAATCTTTTGCTCGGGCGCACCTTCAAGAGGGATATCAAGCCCCCGCGATATTTTGATCATGTAATCCGCCTGGATTGTCGTTGTGTATCAAGCGAATAGGCCAACACTCCTGCAAAGCACATAAAGATCTTTCGCTGGTGTTGGCCTTGAATGACTTACCGACTCGCTTCGCTCCCCCGACGAGCCGGCTTCAGGCCGCCGGCATTATAGCGAAGCGTCGGGCACTCCCGCTACTCAAGTAGGCGTCTATTTATCACTGTCGCATGCGAAAACTTGCGGCAGAAATATGCTAGGCCTGCTTGGGGTAGACCGCGTAATTAACCCCTGCCATGCGCTCCATGACTCGATAGACCTGACAGCTGTAGCCAAATTCGTTGTCATACCACAGGTACATAACCGCCTGATTGCCACTTACGATCGTCGCTTGCGCGTCGTAAACACAGGCCGTTCGCGATCCGACAAAGTCCGAGGAGACCACTTCCGGAGAGTTTGAGTAGTCAATTTGACGACGCATTGTCGAATGCAGCGCCATATGTCGCATGTATTCGTTAAGTGTCTCTACGTCCGTTTCATCCCTCAGGGTGAGATTCAGAATGGCCATGGAAACGTTAGGTGTGGGCACGCGAATCGCATTGCCGGTGAGCTTGCCGGAGAGCTGAGGAAGGACTTTTGCCACCGCCTTGGCTGCACCAGTCTCAGTAATCACCATGTTTAAGGGCGCACTACGGCCTCGACGATCGGCCTTGTGGTAGTTGTCGATCAGGTTTTGGTCGTTGGTATACGCGTGCACAGTCTCTACATGACCATGCAGGATACCGAACTTGTCATCGATAGCCTTCAGGGGCGGAACAATCGCATTTGTGGTGCACGACGCTGCCGAAATAATGCGGTCATCAGCAGCAATATCGTCATTGTTAATGCCGGCAACGATGTTTTTGATATCACCCTTGCCCGGGGCCGTGAGAATAACCTTCGCGGCACCTTTGGACTTCAGGTGCTGAGACAAGCCTTCTTCATCGCGCCACACACCGGTGTTATCAATAATGATTGCATTGTCGATACCGTAATCCGTGTAATCAATGCTGTCGGGCGAGCTGGCGTAGATAACCCGCACCTCGTTGCCATTGGCTACAAAGCTTTGACGCTCTTCATCGACGCGAATGGTGCCATTGAAAGCTCCATGGACAGAGTCCCTGCGCAGTAAACTGGCGCGCTTTTCCAGATCGTTAGGGGCACTACCTTTACGCACCACGATCGCACGCAGGCGGAACGCTTCGCCACCGGCGGCCTTGTCAATCAGAATTCTAGCTACCAGTCGCCCGATACGACCGAAACCGTACAGCACGACGTCCACAGGCTGTTGCGCTGGCGTGGCCTCGCCCTCAATGAGATGAGCCAGTTGCTCCTTTACATACTCTTCGACACTGAGACCCTCACCGTGGTTCTTGTCGTAGTAATTCACTGCGAGACGACCTACATCAATATGCGCAGGCCCCAGGTTCATCGCACTCATGGCTGTGAGCACCGGGTGAGTTTCTCGCTCTGACAGCTCATTGCCTTCGACCTGACGCACATAGCGATGCGTCTTCATCAAATCAAGAACTGAAGTATTCACCAGCGATTTGTCGTAGCAAAAACACTTAACGTTCTTCTCGCGTGCGAGACGACCTACCAGGGGAATGATGTCCTCTGCGAGGGCTTCACGCTCTTTCCAATCTTTAAAATAGTCGTCTGGGCGGGGTCGTTTGCGGTCCGTCACGGAAAATGTCCTTTTGTGGCGCGCTAGTGGCGAGGTAACACTTGGTGGCGCGCATTATCCTCGGCCATCCGCCTGCTCGCAACATGACAAATGTTGAGTTGCTCACAGTTTGGAACCCCGGGCCACCTCGCTCTACAATAGCGACCCTTTCCGCGCAGAATCGCCCCATTCCTATGCTGTTCGCTCCATTGCTGGACAAATGTCCCTGGCCCACCAAGACCGGCAGCCGTACCGCTATCGGCCCTTTTTTCGGTAGCACCGCATCGCTGTGCATTGCGGAGCTTGCGACCGAGGAGCGATTACTCGTCGTTTTCACGGAAGATACCGCCCAAACGCAAATGCTGGCCCGAGAATTACCGTTCTTTTTGTCGCCAGACTGCGAGATATTGCAGCTTCCCGATTGGGAAACCCTGCCCTACGATAACTTTTCACCGCACCAGGACATCGTGTCCGAGCGATTGAGGACCCTGCACCGCCTGCCTCACGCGCGCCGGGGGGTGCTTTTACTCCCGGTTCCAGCACTGATGCAGCGCCTGCCGCCGCGCCACTATATCGAAGCCAACAGCCTGCTTTTAAAAGAAGGCCAATCTTTGGACATAGAAGCTCTTAGAGCTGCCTTATCCAAGAATGGCTACCGCGCGGTGGATACGGTTTATGAGCACGGGGAGTTTGCTGTGCGTGGCTCGCTCATGGACATCTACCCGATGGGCAGTAAATTGCCCCTGCGCATTGACTTACTCGATGACGAGATTGATTCGCTGCGGTGCTTTGATCCGGAGACCCAGCGCACCGTCGAGAAGCTGCCCAGTGTCGACTTGCTGCCGGCCCGGGAGTTCCCTCTGGACAAGCCGGGCATCAAGGCCTTCCAGCAGCGTTGGTACGCCCGATTTGATGTTGACCACGACCAGTGCCCCATATTTACAGAGCTCAGTGAAGGTCGCGCCCCTGGTGGCGCGGAGTATTACCTGCCACTGTTTTTTGATGCCTGCGAATCCCTGCTGGACTACCTTCCGAAAAATGCGGCCCTGCTCACGCTGGGCGATCACTACAGCGCCGCCAGCCGATTCTGGGATGAGGCATCGCGACGCTTTACCGATTACGGCGTCGATCCACGCCGGCCGCTATTGTCTCCCGGTGAACTGTTTACACCTGTTGAGGAGCTTTTTCAGAAGCTCGGCGAGCATGCTGTCCTTGAATTGCGACAAACCGCTGAAGCGCCCGCTCACATCAAGACTGACATTGAACCACCACCACAACTTCTTGGCGGTGAAAACGAAAGCGGACTCGCAACCCGTCTCAAGACCCTGCTCCAGGGCCACAGCGGACCTGTAGTGTTGTGTGCAGAAACAGAAGGACGCAGGGAAATTCTACTGGAATCCCTGGATACGCCACCTCAGGAAGTTGCAAGTTGGGCTGAATTTCTTGCGTCCGGCTCGCAGTTTTCTCTGGCAGTGGCGCCTATCGATCGCGGCATCAACCTCGGGCCCACCGGGCCAATGCTGATAACCGAAACCCAACTGTTTGGAGAACGCGTGGCGCAGCGTCGTCGCCGTCGTGGCCGGGACTCCCAGGACCCGGAAGCGATTTTCCGAGACCTGAACGAACTCAGGCAGGGTGCTCCCGTTGTTCATGCTGAACACGGTATCGGTCGCTATGTGGGTCTAACGCACCTTGAAGTGGATGGTGCGGCTGCTGAATTTCTAACGCTGGAATACGCGGATCAATCAAAGCTTTATGTGCCCGTCGCTTCACTGCAGCTCATCAGCCGCTATGCTGGCAGTGATCCCGAGCACGCCCCGCTCCATCGCCTCGGATCCGAGCAGTGGGACAAAGCCCAGCGCAAGGCACGGGAGAAGGCCAACGACGTGGCGGCACAGCTGCTTGAAGTCTACGCACGCCGGGAGGCACGCCAGGGTGTCCAGTTTGACAACCCGCAAGAGGACTATGAACGCTTCGCCGCGGGCTTCCCCTTCGAAGAAACACCGGATCAAGCTGCTGCTATCGAAGCGGTAGAACAGGATATGTGTGCCTCCGGAGTAATGGATCGCCTGGTCTGCGGGGATGTGGGCTTTGGTAAAACAGAAGTCGCCATGCGCGCAGCGTTTATTGCCACTGCCAATCAGCGTCAGGTTGCAGTATTGGTCCCCACAACGCTTCTGGCCCAGCAGCACTACAATTCCTTTCGCGACAGGTTTGCCAATTGGCCGGTGAAAATAGAGGTCATCTCGCGCTTTAAATCCACCTCGGACACCAAAGACGTCGTCAAGCGCCTGACCAACGGTGATGTCGATATTCTCATTGGCACACACAAGCTCATACAGAGCGATATCAAGTTTGCCGATCTGGGCCTCCTCATTATTGACGAGGAACATCGCTTTGGCGTGCGCCAAAAAGACAGCATCAAGGCCCTTCGAGCGGAGGTAGATATTCTGACGCTCACTGCAACACCTATCCCGCGCACGCTAAACATGGCTTTGGGCGGCATGCGTGATTTATCGATCATTGCGACGCCCCCGGCCAGAAGACTTTCCATCAAAACCTTTGTGCGGCAGCAGGATCATGGCCTGATAAAAGAGGCTGTACTTCGCGAAACGCTGCGTGGCGGACAGGTGTTCTACGTTCACAATGAAGTGAGAACCATCGAACAACGGGCCGCGGCCCTGCGGGAACTCCTTCCGGACCTGAGCATAGTCATTGCTCATGGCCAGATGCATGAGACCCAGCTCGAAAGGGTGATGTCCGATTTTTATCACCAGCGGCATCATATTTTGATTTGTACGACAATCATCGAAACCGGCATCGACATACCCAACGCGAACACCATCATCATTGACAGGGCCGACAAATTTGGCCTGGCCCAACTGCACCAGTTGCGGGGACGCGTGGGCCGATCTCACCATCAGGCCTATGCCTATCTGCTGTGCCCACCGGCGTCGGCAATGACCAAGGATGCCAGCAAGCGGCTTGAAGCCATCGAGGCCGCAGGCGATCTCGGCGCGGGCTATCAGCTGGCAACACATGACCTTGAGATTCGCGGCGCCGGGGAATTATTGGGCGATGAGCAAAGCGGGCAAATTCAAAGCGTCGGCTTTGCCATGTACTCCCAGTTACTGCGTCAGGCGGTAGAAGCATTGCGTCGCGGCGACATTCCAGACATCGACGCACCGCTGCAGGCCATTACCGAAGTCAACCTTCATGCCCCTGCACTCATTCCGGATGACTATCTTCCGGATCCCAATATGCGTCTAATTCTCTACAAGCGCATCGCGGCTTGCGAAAATGATCTGGCGCTGCGAGAGATGCAGGTAGAGATGATCGATCGTTTTGGGCTGCTGCCGCCACCGGTAAAAGGCTTGTTCAGTGCCAGTTCCCTGCGACTACTTGCCCAGCGATGTGGTATCAAGGCTCTGGAGCTTGGTGAGGCAGGAGGACATATCGACTTTATGGATAATACCAATGTGGATCCCTTACAACTCGTGACACTGGTGCAGGAACAGCCGCTTAACTACAAGCTTGCCGGTCCCACCCGCCTGCGCATCGAACGCGCGCTTCCAGACCTCAAAGTTCGAGAAGAGCTTGCTAAAGAACTGCTCCAGCGACTTGCAGGAGATCTACTTGATGATGCTGCATAAGATCCCATCGCTGCCCTTGCGATCCTTTGCCGGGCTTTATCTGAGCCTCTTTGCTGTGGCCACGCAGGCGGAAGTTCCCGAAGACTTAGCCGAGAACTGGTATCGCACCGAGGTTTTGATTTTTGTTCGTGAAGACGCAGACAGCCGTTTTGCAGAACAGTGGGATCCTCTTCCTACGTTGGAATACCCAAGACAACATCGCTATTTGCTTGACCCTGCCGTTGCGGATCGTCGCCTGCAGGAGAGTCAGTCGTATGCCAGCACAATCGACAGCCGGGGCATTCAGACCTTAATTGTCCCCGCCCCCATAGAAGAGGTGTTAGATCACTCCCGACCCGATGCGCTCACAACGCCTCCAGACGACCTGGATATCTTGATTGCTGCAGAGGACGAAACCGATCTGACTGCGATGGCGAATCTGCAGCCTTCGCAGGATCCCAACAATCCCCAGCTGGATCCCAATAGTCCGGAGCTTGATCTGGACAGCCCGGTCATTGCCCTGCCCTACGAGCTACTCGATGACGAGCAGCTTGAATTTCGAACTCAGGCTCGCAGCCTGCGCCGCCAGGGAAATCAAGTCCTGTTCCACGGAAGCTGGTGGGCAATGCTTGATGAGGCAGATCAGACACCGGCGTTGATTATGGATCGCTCGGGAGATATGGATAGCCTCGACTGGCCGGCGTTGCAGGGCAGCCTGCAAGTTTACCGCTCACGCTACCTGCACATCGTTTTGGACCTGTGGCTTAACACTCAAGGCGAATACCTGCCTGAAGGCTGGCAGATCGCCCCACCACCGCTGCCTCCGACTTCGTTACGGGCGCAGACCCTGAGCGGCAGCACTATCAATCCCTGGGCGCCAGCCACGAGTATCGATGATCTATTCGGCGAAGTGCCAATGCCCGACGATATCGAATCGCCCCCAAGCTCAGACTCACCAGATGGCTCTGATATAGCTTTGGATGAAGATGACGACAGCGCTACCGCGTACCCATGGCGCCACGCCATCGTGCACCGCCAAAGCCGACGCATGCGCTCCAAAGAAATTCACTACCTGGATCACCCTGTTATTGGCGTCATTGTAAAGGTGACGCCCCTGAGTGAAGAGGCATTACCGTTGCTGGCGCCAGCGGAACGAGAGTTTCGTGCGCGCCATGCACTGCCTATAGAGTTGTTGCCCGCTGACCCGGACGTTGAAGACGAAACGCCCTAGGCGTTCACAGCCCGGATTGCTGCTCCAGGAATGCTTTTAGCAAGGCACCGAAAAGCGCTGTTTCCTGCAGCAGTGTCTGGCGAATGTCGTCCATAGAGATAGGCTTCTCACTCACACCCGCGGCGGCGTTTACGACCATACAAACGGCGGCATAAGGTATCGCAAGCTCTCTGGCCAAAGCCGCTTCGGGCATACCGGTCATTCCCAATAAGTCGCAACCATCGTTGGCAAAACGCCGCACCTCGGCTGCACTCTCAAGGCGGGGCCCTTGAACCACACCCAGCACCGCGGTAGCTACATGGGGGAGTCCCACAGCTAGCGCTGCACCAAGGATCTCGTCGCGAAGTTCACCGTCGTAAGGATGGGTGAAATCCACATGCAGCAGTTCGCCGCTACTGCCGTCATCAAAACTATGTTCGCGACCCCAGGTGTAATCAATCAGTTGGTGGGGCACAACAAGCTTTCCGGGGACCATCCCGGCATTAATCGCTCCGACGGCATTCGCAGCCAGAATCCTCTCTGCCCCCAACTCACGAAGGGCCCAGATATTCGCGCGGTAATTTACCAAATGCGGAGGGATGGGCTGCGCTCTGCCGCCATGACGGTGCAGAAAAAGCAATTTACGACCACCGTAAACCCCCTCCTCGATCGCCATGGAGGGCTGACCATAAGGTGTATCCACCGCATGCGATGCGAGCACTTCCAATCCAGCAAGGGTATTGAGCCCAGTGCCACCGATAATGGCCAGACTCATGCGCCTTGGCTCCCATCTGGACCCTGCATATGCAGTGTCCGCGTGGGAAACGCGATATCCGCGCCATGTGCATGAACTATTTCAAGAACTCTGAGCAATACATCCTGCTTCACACCGTGATACTCCACCCAATTGGTCGTTCGGGTATGGCAATACAAAAAGCAGTCCAGGGAGGACCCGCCAAAAGACTCAAAATTAACAATGATCGTTTGATCGGTATCAATGGCCTCGTGCGTCTGAAGCATCTCCCGGACGGCATCCACCACAGGCGCAAGAGAGCGGCTATCCTCATAGCGCAAACCAAATTTTTCGTAAATTCGGCGATTGAGCATCCGCGACGGATTCTCAATCACAATCTGACTGAAGACGGAGTTGGGAACATACAGCGGACGCTTATCGAAGGTGCGAATACGCGTCACACGCCAGCCAATATCCTCTACGGTACCCTCCAGAGCGCGGTCTGGAGAGCGTACCCAGTCTCCAATCGTGAAAGGGCGATCCATGTAGATTCCGATACCGCCAAAGAAGTTGGCCAACAAGTCCTTTGCTGCAAAGCCAACGGCGATCCCTCCGATGCCACCGAAGGCCAATAGCCCGGACACCGATACGCCCAGTGTCTGCAGCAGCATCAACGCGGTGATAAGCCACAGTGCGACTCGCAAAAGGCGCGCCGTTGAACGCACGGTCGCTTTATCAACCGAAGCACCGTCCGAAAACTTGGCAAGCACCACCTGCTCTTCGACGTTCGCGATTAGACGATGCAAAAACCAGGGCACAAGCAGCACCAAAGAGGCGTGCAGTGTTGTCAGAGCTATGCCACGCACAGATGCCAGCGCCGGCAACAACGCGAACAGCAGCGTGACAAGCAAGAGCCACCAGGCAAGCTTGGCCGGAGCCGCCAGTGCCGTCACAAAAGCGTCGTCCCACTGCTGCTTTGACTGCTCGGCCAGACGATGCAGCCGATTAAACACAGCCCCGATGACCCACTGCCCCACAAGCGCAATGAGCAGCAGCCCCCCTATCGCTACCCAAACCCAAGGTAGGTTCAGGCTATTAGCAACGTGAGCGAAAGCAACAGTGAGTTGTGATTCCATGTCGGTCCTGACTGCCGTTTAGACTATTTGAGCATGTGGAAAATGTCGTTAAGACGCCGAAAGTATAACAGCGCGGCACTGAGCTAAGATCATTTGTACGCCAGCAGGTCCAAGTTCTTGAATCCCCTCAATTCATAAAAAAGTAGTATGGGTATTGCCAAAGCCAAGCGACTTAGACCGCGTATTTTACAACTGGAAACTCCCCTATTTACTGTTAGCTTTAAGAACTCCAGGGAGAAAAACTATGAGCCAATTTGTTCCAAAACTGGGGCGCTGGTACCAGGACCGCGAGACTAGCCAGCTGTTTGAAGTCGTGTCCCTGGATATGGACGATGCCAATATCCAGGTTCAGTATCTCGATGGTGAACTCGCCGATTTTGACCTTGATGTCTGGGCGCAGATGAACCTGGCTATCGCAGCAGCCCCTGAAGACTGGCGCAGTGCTTTTGAGTTGGACGGTGCTGACGAAATTGATCCGGACGCGGCTATGCATCCCCTGCAGTGGGCTAATCCTCTGTCAAACATAGAGCCTGAAACAATCCTGGGGCTGGACGACTTCTAAATCACAGCAAGCGGCTGATTAAGGTAACGGTTGCCCCTACGTCTTTACTGTATATAATCACAGGCACTGTATGAATTCACAGGTGTCTTATGCTCAAGCTAACAGCTCGCCAGGAACAGGTCCTGGATGTCATCCGCCGCCATATCGGCGACAGCGGCATGCCCCCTACCCGAGCTGATATTGCTCGAGAGCTCGGTTTCAAGTCGGCTAACGCTGCCGAAGAACATTTGAAAGCCCTGGCACGTAAAGGCGCCATTGAGATCATTCCCGGGGCCTCTCGCGGAATTCGCTTACCCGAAGACAGCGGCCTGCCCATTATCGGTCGCGTCGCCGCCGGAGAACCCATACTGGCTGCAGAGCATGTGGAAGAACACTGCGCCGTGGATCCATCTTTGTTTCACCCGCCGGCCGACTATCTCTTGCGGGTGCAAGGCGACAGTATGATCAATGTAGGTATACACGATGGTGACCTGCTCGCTGTGCACAGCACGCCGGTCGCGGATAATGGAGCCATTGTGGTGGCCAGAATTGACGACGAAGTCACCGTAAAGCGCTTAAAGCGCGGTCGCGACAAACGCCACCTTCAGTTGCTGCCAGAGAATGACGCTCTGTCGCCTATCGACGTCGATCTGGCGCAAAGCAGCTTTGCTATTGAGGGTCTGAGCGTAGGAGTCATCCGCCGCTCGCTCTGACTCAAAGAGCAGCCGGCTGCAGCGATAAAAGAGTGCGAGGGGCTTCAGGGCACCGTCCGGGCTTGATAACAAGCGCCATCAAACGGTGCCTCAGCAGGGCCTTCTTCACCGCGACCAGTGCAGATGCAGCTGGCGACCTCCCGATTTAATGCAGGGTTCGGGGGGCAGTCTGGGTGGGCTCAGTTTCTACCTCGACGTCCGTCTGTTCCGCGATCTGTGCGGCAGCCTGAATACCGGCTTGGATCATGGCTTTCGCCACCTCCAACCCCTGATCCAGAATATACATACGGGATTCGTCAGAGAAGCTGATGGTCACGAGGGGCTCGCTGTCATCATCAGCACGTTGTAGCACTATGTCGCCATCACCGAGATCAACGATCTCGAGCAAAGATGTAGGCACGCAGTAACCTCTTAAGGAGAGTTGCAAGGCAATGTTAGCAGTCCTGTTCCCCCAGTCACAAGTGGCCCCAAGTTCGACTGAAAAAAACGCAGGCTAATATTCTGCCAAAGAATCATCCATACGGCTCATAATCGCTGTTAACGCGTCAGCCCAGGCGAGCACGACGGCATAACCCAGGGGCTCACGATCACTTACCAGCAGACCTTGCGAAGCTCCACGCCCCGCCGCCACCGGACCGTCATACCCGGCCTCAGGCTCACCCGCAAGAAGCTGAGCCAGCCATCCGGTATTTTCCAGTTGAGAAAACTCAGCTAACTCAGGGATCAGCGCCTTGCCTGCTGGTGGCGCAGGTAAATCACGAGTACTTCCGGGAAGATCAGCGGCAAGCGAATCGTCAACGCCTGACACCGACAGGAGGAACCAACCATAAGCGTCCCGAAGATGCAGGCGCACCGCAGGAACAAATGCGCCTATGAGCACGGACTCGGCGTGTCTCGCCTCTACTCTTAAACGGTCCCAGGCTTCGAGGAGGATGCGAGCGCGATACAACGCACGGTTAGCCTCACCTCTGGTCCGCGGCAAAACTCAGGACGCCTCAGAGCTCGCGGCCTTTGCTTTGGTTTTTGCCTTTACTTTAGCCTTGGCCTTGGTCTTTGCCTTGGCTTTGGCCTTTGGCTTGCGCTTGGGCGCCTCTTGCACCTGCCAGCGCCCACCATCGTAGAACGCCTTCCAGCCCGTCGCTTTGCCGTCTTCTTCGGTCATCACATACTGTTCTTTGGTTTTTCGGCTATAGCGAATCTGCGCAGGATTGCCGTCTCCGTCCTCGGTTGGTGCGTCAAACAAAAACGTGTATTTGGGGTCGATTTCGGCCGTGTGGGGCAGCAGTTCCCGCACCAGTGGCGCGCGGGTTTCACGATGTTTGGGAAACTGGCTCGCAGCCAGGAAGAGCCCGGCCGCTCCATCGCGGAGCACGTAGTGGTCTTCTACCTTATCGCAGATCAGCTCCGGCATTTGCACGGGATCCATCTTGGGCGGCGCCGGCTCACCACTTCGAAGCAGCTTTCTGGTGTTTTTACACTCGCTATTCGTACAACCAAAATACTTGCCAAAACGCCCGGTCTTGAGCTGCATTTCATTACTGCACTTGTCGCATTCCAGGATGGGGCCGTCGTATCCCTTAATCTTGTACTTGCCTAGCTCCACCTCAAAACCGGAGCAATCAGGATTGTTGCCACAAACGTGCAGCTTTCGCTCCTCGTCGATGAGGTAGCTATCCATTGCCGCGTTGCATGTTTTGCAACGGTGCTTGCTACGAAGGAGCCGTGATTCTGCCTCGTCATCGGCATCAACGTCGACGACGTCATCCCCGGAAATCAGATTGACGGTTTCCTTGCAGCGCTCTTTCGGTGGCAATGCGTAGCCAGAACAGCCAAGGAAAACTCCGGTGCTCGCTGTGCGAATCTGCATGGGACGACCGCAGGCTTTGCAGGGAATATCTGTCATCGTCGGCGCGTTGGACTGCATACCCTCAGGCTCAGGCAGCTCCGCCCGCTGCACCCGCTGCTTGAAGTCACCGTAAAAATTGTCGAGCAGCTGACGCCAGTCCAGCTTACCGTCGGCAACCGAGTCCAGGTTCTCTTCCATGCTGGCGGTAAAGCCATAGTCCAGAAGATCACTGAAGCTGTTCTCCAGTCGATCGGTGACGATTTCACCCATTTTCTCGGCGTAGAACCGACGATTCTCTAATCGCACGTATCCGCGATCCTGAATCGTAGAAATAATCGATGCGTAGGTGGATGGACGCCCTATTCCGCGCTTCTCCAGCTCGCTCACCAGTTTGGCTTCGCCGTAACGCGATGGTGGAGCGGTGAAGTGCTGAGCAGGTTCCAGAGTCACCAACTTGAGGGCATCACCCTTTGACAGGTCAGGCAGCACCGTGTCTTCAGCTTTGCGCCCCTGGGTTGGTTGCACCCGCGTGTAGCCGTCAAAGCGCACGATACGGCCCCGAGTGGTCAGATGAAAATCTCCGGCGCTAACGGTAATCGTAGTAGAGGTGTACTCTGCAGCCGGCATCTGCCCGGCCACAAACTGACGCCAGATCAGTTCGTACAAACGCTCAGCATCGCGCTCCATGTTCTGCAAATGCCCCTGAAGCACATTGACGTCTGACGGACGAATGGCTTCGTGAGCCTCTTGCGCGTTATCACTGGAGGAATACCGTGCGGCCTCATCGGGCAAATACTGCTTGGGAAAGTTACCTTTGATGTAATCCCGGCAGGCAGCAACCGCGTCCGCGCTCAAATTTGTTGAATCCGTTCGCATGTAAGTGATGTAACCCGCTTCGTAGAGTCGCTGGGCCAGCATCATGGTTTTCTTCACGCTAAAGCTCAGTCGGGTACTTGCCGCCTGCTGAAGCGTCGAGGTGATAAACGGAGCCGGTGGCTTGGAGCGCGTAGGCTTGTCTTCGCGATCACTGACAACATAGTCAGCTTCAGCAAGGGCATCACGCGCGGCCATGGCGTCTTTTTCGTTGTCAGGGCGGAATTTTTCGCCCCGCAGACGACGAACCTCAAAACGCGCTTTTTCTGCAGCGCTATTTTCCAGCTCAGCATGGATCTCCCAATACTCTTCCGGAATAAAAGCTCGAATCTCTTTTTCACGCTCAACAATCAAGCGCACCGCCACCGATTGCACACGTCCCGCAGAGAGACCTCGAGCCACTTTGGCCCATAGCAAAGGCGACACCATGTAACCCACAACACGATCCAGAAAACGCCGAGCCTGCTGGGCATTTACCCGCGCCTGATCAATTCTCGATGGCTGGGAAAAAGCCTCCTGAATCGCCTTTTTGGTGATTTCGTTAAAGACCACGCGCTGATACCGGTCATCATCACCGCCTATCGCCTCACGCAAATGCCATGCAATAGCCTCACCCTCGCGATCAAGGTCAGTCGCCAGATACACGGTGTCGGAAGTCTCCGCGAGCTTACGCAATTCAGAAACAACTTTTTCTTTGCCGGGTAAGATCTCATAGTTCGCTGCCCAGCCTTCTTCTGGATCGATGCCCATACGCCGCACAAGCTGCTCTCGCGCTCTTTGCTTTTTCTGTACCGCCTTTTCGTCCGGAGACATTTTTCGGGTCTGAGCGGCCTTGGCAGCGCGCTCCTTGGCGTCTGTTGTTTTTGCAGAACCGGCGGTAGGAAGATCACGAATGTGGCCCACACTGGACTTCACAACAAAGTCATTGCCCAGATACTTATTGATAGTCCGGGCCTTTGCAGGTGACTCGACGATGACGAGAGATTTACCCATAGGGGTTTAGAGCCTGTTGTTAAAAGTTAAAGAGCGGAGCTTTTCAAGGGCCGCCGAAATGTATGGAGGGGCGCATATATATAGGCCTGTCGTGGCCCGGTCAAGGGAACCCGTCTTTACGAAGGTACAAGATCATCCTTCCACTGGTTCAATAACACGGCAATTTCGCGCACCAGAGTTTCATCGCCCAACTCCTGCCAAAACACTCCGCAGCTCTCATCAGAAACCCCAATCGCCAGTATTGAGTCGGGCAGTTTACTTGCGATCGTCGGCGGCTCCAGACGCCCGGGGCGGCTACTCCACTGGCCTCTTTCCCGGTACCAGGCCTGCCGCTCTCGCCTTGTCTTTCGGGATGCCGGCAGGCGCAGGCCATAGTAGAGCACCTGCCGCTCGGAGGCCGACAGACGTTCCAAACGCTCCTGACCCAGGGGAAGATCCCTGAATTCCACAAACAGTCCCGCCAAGGCAGCTGATTCACGCAGCAGGGCCTGATGGCGCTGGCGCTTGGTGGGCATGAAATGCCACAGGGGAGCCAGCGCCAACAGGACAATCAAAATAATAATGCCGTATGTCACCCAAAACTCCTGCGATCTATTGATCTATTCGATGTTTTTGACGCAAATCACTGTGATATAAATAAGATAATTAAAGGACGCATGCTAGCAGCCGCGCTGTGACGCATCCTAATCATCAACGCTCAGGCGTGGAGAACCTTATGTCCAACTACAACAAAATTCTCATGGCCGTCGATCTCAGCGAAGACTCCGACACCGTCGCAGAACGTGCTTTAGCCATCGCGCGAAACAACGATGCCGAGTTGCACGTTATCCATGTTATCGAGCCCCTGAGCTTTGCCTACGGCGGCGATATACCCATGGACTTCTCTGGCATACAAGACGAAATCCATCAGCAGGCCGAACAACAGCTAGCCAAGTTCGCGCTCAAGCATGGTGTGGACGAAACGCATCGACATGTCGTCCTTGGGCGACCAGAAGTGGAAATTCACTCTCTGGCCGAAGAAATCGGTGCAGGCTTAATCGTCGTTGGCAGCCACGGGCGTTACGGCCTGGCCCTGATCATGGGATCAACGGCCAACGGTGTACTCCATGGTGCCAAGTGCGACGTGCTCGCAGTACGCGTTGGCTAAAAGCTGCTCTGGCTCGCAAGAAAGTCCCGTAGGGTCTGCGCATTGAAGGGCCAGCGGAGTTCCTGGGCGGCGCCCGCCCCTGAGGGTGTGCCGGTGTTATGTAATACTGGAATCAACCAGCCATAGCGATCAAAGAGCGCATCATCGTTGGCAATATCAACCACCTGCCAACGCAGATCCTTGCGGCACTTTTGCTCTTCGAGCAGCAAAGCCTGCGCCTCATCACAAAGATGACAACCGTCTGTGCTGTAGAGAATTAGAGGCACTTCGTTCATCATTCGGCCCTTTTGGGGCCACGAGTCTAGCATGAGTCAATTCCGCAAACCCGACCGTCAGGAGCGTCGACGCTTCCTCACCGTCTATGGCCGCAAAGCTGTTCTTGAGGCGCTCGCGGACCGACAAATGGATTGTCGTATTCTGCATCTGGCAAGCAGCAATCGAAGTGGCGGAGTGTTACAGGACATCCTGGACGCCGCCCGGGCCAAAGGTCTGGAATGCAGAGAGCACAGCCGTGAGGAGTTAGCGCGTATCTCTCGCAATGGACGGCAGGATCAAGGCGTGGCACTGGACGTGTATTGCCCCGCGATGCGGGAATTAGACGACTATCTGGCCGCCCTGCCCGCCGCGCCCCAGAGACTTCTCGCCCTCGATGGCGTCACCAACCCTCAGAATATGGGCATGGTTATCCGCAGTGCGGCTGCCGCTGGCATCGATGGAGTCTTGTACGCCGATCGGGGTAACCCCGCTCTGGGACCGCTGGTGATAAAAGCCAGTGCAGGCACGGTATTCCGCGCTCCCTTGCTGAGATGCCAAACGCTGTTTCAAGCCAGTAAATCCCTGTGTCAAAACGGCTTCGCGCTGTATCGACTCCAATCCAGGGGTACACGCACATTGTTTGATGGCCAGAAGTTCGCTGACCGAGCGCTGTTCGTACTCGGCGGTGAGTCTGACGGTATCTCCAGAGAGCTCTCTGAGCTCCCCGGAGAAAACCTGTCTATCCCCATGGCAAACGGCGTGGAATCACTCAACGTTGCTGTCAGCGGCGCGCTGGTCGCCTATGTGGCCGCCACACAAAAGCCCGCCAAGGCCTAACGCGACAGGTAGCTCATCGCGTCTTCCAGCCCTTTGAGAGTCAGGGGGTGCATGCGCCCCTCCATAAGCTGGTGGGTGATGGAAATAGACTGGGTGTACTCCCACTCCTCCTGAGGCACGGGGTTAATCCACACAGCCTTGTCATAGGTTTCGAGAATACGGCGCATCCACACCTCACCGCTCTCCTCGTTCCAATGCTCAACCGAGCCCCCGGGCTGGACAATCTCATAGGGTGACATGGACGCATCACCGATAATGATGACCTTGTAGTCATGGGCGTACTTATGCAGGATATCCAGCATATTTGTGCGCTCCGCATGCCGGCGCACATTATTCTTCCAGACACTCTCATAAAAAAAGTTGTGGAAGTAGAAACTCTCCATGTGCTTGAACTCAGTCCGCGTCGCAGAAAACAGTTCTTCGCAAACCCTTACGTGGGGATCCATAGAGCCCCCCACATCAAAGAACAGCAACACCTTTACCGCATTGTGACGCTCCGGAACCATGCGGATATCCAGAAGTCCTGCGTTGCGGGCCGTAGAGCGAATCGTGTCATCCAAATCCAGCTCGTCCGCAGCACCGTTGCGAGCAAACTTTCGCAAACGTCGCAGCGCCATCTTGATATTTCGGGTGCCCAGCTCCACGCTGTCATCGAGGTTTTTAAAGTCCCGACGATCCCATACCTTGACCGCTTTGCCGTTGCCACCATTAGGGCCCACACGAATGCCTTCCGGGTGATAGCCCTCTTGCCCAAAAGGCGAGGTACCACCGGTACCGACCCACTTGTTGCCGCCTTCGTGGCGCTTCTTTTGCTCATCCAGACGTTTCTTGAACTCTTCAATAAGTTTCTCGAGGCCTCCGAGAGACTCAATCTTTTCTTTCTCTTCTTCGGACAGCTGCTTCACAAACTCGCTGCGCAGCCAGTCGTCGGGAATCATTGCCTCGATCACATCATCAAGATCCTGAAGTTCTTCGAAATGCGCACCAAAGGCTTTATCAAAACGATCAAAGTACTTTTCGTCTTTCACCAGACAGGTGCGACTAAAAAAGTAAAAATCATCGGCGCTGCCAAAGGCAACGTGCTTGCTTAAACCTTCATAGAGATCAAGAAGCTCGCGGGTGGTCACCGGAATCCCGGCGTCACGTAAGGAACTGAAGAAGTTTATCAACACGCTTAGGCCCTCAAATCAGCCGCTTAACGCGTTTCTCGGCGATGCATAAACGCAAGTCGCTCAAGCAGATGCACGTCCTGCTCGTTCTTCAATAAGGCACCATACAGTGGCGGTATAGCCTTGGACTGATCACGCTCGCGTAAAATCTCATCGGGAATATCGTCAGCCATAAGCAGTTTCAGCCAATCTATCAGTTCTGACGTGGACGGCTTTTTCTTTAGACCGGGAACCGAGCGCAGGTCAAAAAACACTTCCAGTGCCTCTTGCACCAGGGTCTGCGTAATCTCTGGATAGTGGACATCGACAATGCGCTGCATGGTGCTCTTGTCGGGAAAGTTAATAAAATGAAAGAAGCAGCGACGCAGGAATGCATCCGGCAGCTCTTTTTCGTTGTTGCTCGTAATAATGATGATGGGGCGTCGAGTCGCCTTGATCGTCTCGCCGGTTTCGTACACAAAGAACTCCATGCGATCCAATTCAACAAGCAGATCATTGGGGAATTCGATATCCGCCTTGTCGACTTCATCAATCAGCAACACGACCTGCTCGTCTGCGGTAAATGCCTCCCAGAGTTTGCCTTTTTTGATGTAGTTGCGAACGTCATGAACTTTGTCATCACCCAACTGCGAGTCACGCAAACGAGATACCGCGTCATATTCGTACAAACCCTGCTGCGCCTTGGTAGTGGACTTGATGTGCCACTGAATCAGGGGGAAGCCCAGTCCTGCAGCCACTTCCTCTGCAAGCATGGTTTTACCCGTACCGGGCTCACCTTTAATCAGGAGAGGACGCTCGAGAGCCACCGCCGCGTTAACGGCCATGCTCAAATCTTCGGTAGCAACATAACGCTCAGTGCCTTCAAACTTCATTGACGGGGCTCCACAGTTTTAAAATGAAGAACAGCGGCCTGTAAGCGGCTGATCAGAAATGTAAGGGGTCGCAAGGGTACCCAACACTGGCAAGGGCGAGCAAGTTGCCAACATCTAGGCTTCGGACTCTTGCACGCTTGAACGACGACCAAGCCAAGCGAGGATGAGCGCCAACACGACTCCCAAACCGGCACTGATGCTGGTAAAGAGCAGCAGTGGCCGCAGCGCGTGTGTCGCCGCCTCCTGCCCCTGACTTAACCATTGAAAGGCGACGACCACGACGGCCGGTGCAAAGGTGTCGGCCTCTGGCTGAATAAACGCAGGGGTTAAAAGCAGACTCAAAAGCGGCAGTGAGAGCAGAACTTTGAATCCAGGGGACCAACTTCGCAGCAACCAAAAATTCATTAAGGCCACCGCAAACATCGCCGACAGTGCGTACACAATCAAGGCGCCAAGATAAGCAGATTCGGTGAGCATTTTGCTAATCCTCGATCGTTAAGGTACTCAGAAGCGACTCTGAGAAAGATGCCGGAGGCATTTGCACATAAAACCCTTTGCTCTCCAAATCATCCAGGACCGTCGCTGCGTCAGCCATAGCCAATTTTCGATGAGGCTCCAAGACCATGACCAGTGCTGACTCAGGGCTGCCAAAGACTGACAACAGGCTCTCTGGCACGCGCGAGAGGCCCTCCTCACGCTTCACATAAAGATACATGCCTTCTTTCCGAGGACTACGAAAGACCTCACACAACGTTTTGGAAGTCACGCGGCCCCCGGCAATGATGCTCTTAAGGGCGCTATCACTGCATCGGCACGCCAGCCCTGCCAACGCAGCGGTTCATCGATGTCTGCTCCGGAGGCTTCACGGAGCAGCAACTCCAGATCCGCAGTCGAGATAAGTATCTCCGGCGCAACATTCATATCTTCGGCGATGCTCCGAGCGACTTGCCTCAGAGCCTTCAAAAGATTGCGCTGTGGTGCCGCTAGCGGCCCGGGAAGCGCATCCGGAAGCTCAACTTCGGGCGTCTCCTGTGCCGCGCTAACACAGGCAAGGAGAGTATCCCCCTGTTTACGCACAACCGAAGCCGGCAGCACATCAAGATCCCCCAGTGCGTCGACATCACCGGGCATAGCCTGCGCAATGGCAATACAGGCCTTGTCTTCAACGATCCACCCCCTGGGTTTATCCACGGAACGGGCAAAGCCTTCTCGCCACTCACAGAGCCTGCGAAGCACCTCCAGTTGGCGGGGGGAAAGTCGCGAAGCCGACTTGACCCGACGATAAATATTCTGGTCGCGATCGTTGAGTAAGCGAATGGCTTCCTGGCCCTCAGCGAGAATCCAGTCCATGCGACCCTGGCTATGCGCCAGATCTTTGAGAATCTTCCATGCGGGCACCAGCTCCAGTACATCCAAAGCGGCGTAATGACACTGCGAGTCGCTCAAGGGACGCTTCAACCAGTCCGAGCGCGTCTCGCCTTTATCCAGCTCGACGCCCAGTAACAACTCTATAAGCGCCCGATAACCCAGACCAAAGCCCTTGCCTAGCAGTGCCGTTGCGCGCTGCGTGTCGATTAATGGGCTTGGCACAACGCCAAGCCAATGCCTGAACACTTCCAAATCCTCACTGCAGGAGTGTAGAACCTTCCAACAATTGGAATCCGTCATGAACGCTCGAAGACCATCAAGCTGCGTTATTTTCAAAGGATCGATAAGCCAGGCATGATCCTCACTGCATAGTTGCAGCAAGGCGATATGCGGGTAGTAACTGTTACGGCGCATAAACTCAGTATCAACCGCGATTTCTGTCGCGCCGCTGAGTGCTTCGAGTGCCTCGCCAAGGGCCTCATCACTCTCTACCAGGGTCCAGTTCATGATCCGCCCACCGGCTGGCGGCCGCTAAATGCATGGGCAAGTGTTGATCCGTCAACGTATTCAAGCTCTCCGCCCAAAGGGACACCATGGGCAATACGCGATACCCGAGGAACCAATGGCTCGAGCATGCGCGTGATGTAATACGCAGTAGCCTCGCCTTCTACGGTGGGGTTAGTGGCCAAAATGACCTCCTTAACCTCGCCGTCACGTGCGAGCGCCTCAAGAATCGGCAAACCAATCTCCTGTGGACCTATGCCATCGATAGGCGATAAATGCCCCATGAGCACAAAGTAGCGTCCGCGATAACCGCCCGCCTGCTCAATCGCCAAAATATCACCGGGCGTTTCCACAATGCACAGCAAAGACCCATCGCGGGCTGTATCGGAACAAATCCCGCAAAGTACCGCCTCGGCAAGATTACGACATTGCTGGCAGCGCCCAACGCGCTCCACAGCGTCCGCTAAAGACTGGCTCAAGCCAAGGGCGCCTTCGCGGTTACGCTCAAGAAGGTGGAGCGCCATGCGCTGCGCAGACTTTGGGCCTACCCCCGGGAGACATCTCAGGCCCTCGATCAGGGCATCCATAGCTGGGCTAAAACGGTACATCAGAAAGGAAACTTAAAGCCGGGAGGGAGTGACATTCCACCGGTAAGATCTTGCATTGCCTTACGATTGGTCTCTTCGACACGCCGAACAGCGTCGTTTACGGCCGCCGCAAGCAAGTCCTCCAATACGGCTTTGTCTTCCCCAAGAACACTTGGGTCAATGTGCACGCGACGCACGTCATGGCGGCCCGTCATGGTCACGGTAACCATTCCAGCGCCAGACTCACCCACAACTTCGCGCTCAGCCATCTCTTCTTGCGCTTTTTGCATGTCAGCCTGCATTTTTTGCGCCTGCTGCATGATGTCACCCAAGCCGCCCTTCATATCACTACTCTCCTTTAAATCATCTCTCGGACACCGAGATAGCTCAAACCCGTTTAAGGCTGCTCTACGGTAACCGAGCCTTGCAATACTTTTGCGTCAAAATCCGACAGCAACTGCAAAACCTGTGGATCTTCGTTGATTTCGGCCTCTGCAATTGCCTGACGTTCGGCCTCCAGCCTTACGCGACGCATGGCCGGCGTCTCCTCACTCACTGGTCCTGGCGTGATTGTTACTTCGCAATGCTCTTTTCGCCATTCTGACAAGGCTTTGGCAAGCATTGCCACGTGCCTGTCGTTAAACAAGTTCGCTCGACTCTCATCCAACACCATATGCCAGGAGGCACCCTGCACACTTTTAATCATGCAGTGGGACGCGATATTCAGGGCACTGCCGCTTAATCCAAGCTCGGAGAGAATTTGGTACCACGGACCCGTGTCTGCGACGGTGTCTTGCGTGGTGTGCGGCGCAGTGTCTTGGACAGCTTGAGCCTGCGAGTTTGGAGCCGTGTCGCCAGAAGACGCCGCTTCGGCTGGTGTTACCGGGCTTTTTTCGGGCCTAATCGCCGCGGGACCCGCTATCGCCGCCGAGGGCGGCTCAGACTTTTTTGCGGGTTCCTTGACCTCCGGGGCCGTCGAGCGAGACTCCAGCAAATCTTCTGCAGTCAGCGCTGGATCCAGAGCCACCACAGGACGAAACGCCAGGAGGCGAAGCACCAGCATCTCAAACGCCGCACGTGGATCACTGGCCTGAAGAACCCGCGAACGCGCACTTTGCGCCAGCTCATAAAACAGCTGAACGTCCTCCGCCGTCATTCGGCCCGCCAAGTCTGCCAAACGCTCCGCGTCACCAAACTCCCGATCGATGGCGCCGGGGACCGCCTGCGCCAGCGCGCAGCGATGCAAGACACTGCACAGCTCGTCTACCGCCGAGGCAAAATCGACGCCCTGCTCGTCCATTTGTGCGCAGTTGGTAATCAGGGCTTTGGCATCATCCGCCAGCAACGCTTCGAGGAGCTCGTAAACATGCCGGCGATCCACGGAGCCCAGCATGCTGGCGACCTCGGCATCACGTAAAGCGCCGTCCCCGAAGGCAATAGCCTGATCTGTAAGGCTCAGCGCATCGCGCATGCTTCCTGCAGCGGCGCGTCCCAGTTGCCACAGAGCCGGCTCATCGAACTCGACATTTTCCTGGGAAAGGACATCCCGCAGGTGCCCCACAACCCGTTCCGCCGACATATTCTTGAGATTGAACTGAAGGCAGCGCGACAGAACCGTTGCGGGCAACTTCTGCGGATCCGTTGTAGCAAGGAGAAATTTAACGTGCTCCGGGGGCTCTTCAAGCGTCTTGAGCAGGGCATTAAAAGAATGCCCTGACAACATATGCACCTCATCAATGAGGTAAACCTTGTACCGAGATCGGGTGGGTGCGTATTGAACGTTGTCCAATAGCTCCCGGGTATCTTCGACTTTGGTGCGCGAGGCTGCATCCACTTCGATGAGATCGACGCTGCGTCCCTCGCTAATTTCGAGACAGCTTCCGCATTCACCACAGGGCGACGCGCTCACCCCGCTCTCGCAGTTCAGACAACGCGCAAGAATGCGGGCAATAGTGGTTTTGCCCACTCCCCGGGTACCGGTGAACAGGTAAGCATGGTGAAGCCGATTGCTGTCCAACGCATGGCGCAGGGCCTGCAAAACATGCTCCTGGCCAACCAGGGCATCAAATGTGGCCGGACGCCATTTTCGCGCCAGCACCTGATAGGACATGTCGATTCCGTACTTGGACGGTCCGTTTACCGGCCCGTCTCTCTGACTTGGATTACCCGCTAGTGCTTATACACCAGCTTCACCCGAGCCGAAATGGAAGCGGCCCGGACAGCCACACCCCGGCACATGTACCAGCAATTACCGTTGCTCCCTTCCGGGCCTGGCGGAGTTCACTGCCTGACATTGCGAGGGGACCGCCCGGGCCACCCTAATACCCCAACACGTGGGGACGCGCATTGTCGCGAAATACCCTCTTGGGAGCAAGGCGAAATGCAGGCTTTATCGTAGTCACGGATTAACACAAGCTTGCGGTGTCTTGCGATACGCCGTCGTTGCCAATATCACGCTACTATGACGCTCCCATGCCTTTAAGCTCCACGCAGCAACCCACCAACGAGACGGCGTAAGCAACAACATCGATGCGATTTCTGTTTGTACAATTTTTGCTGGCCATTCTCGGCTTGAGCTGTGCAGCTTTAGCGGTCGGCGCGCCTCCCGGGAGCACGGTGGCATCAGTCGTACGCGAGGCTTTTGTGGTACGACCGTTCGACGATATCGAGTTGCCCCAAGGCTCGGTCCGGGCGGTTCATGTGGGACAAAAAGGCTACCTTTGGGCGGGTACGCGAGAAGGACTTGTGCAATACAAGTCCGGGCAACAAAAAACCTGGCTGCAAACCTCTGACGGGGTACTGGGCCTTCCGTCCGGCGTAGTCAATGCTATATACGAGGACGATAAGGGAACCATCTGGGTCGCCACGGCACGGGGGATCGCCAAACTCGCAAATGGCGACGATGAATTTCGAGTCGTCATCCAATCCGCCAGCACCGACGATGAACAGTTCGACATTTTAGAACTCGTCGAGTTTCAGGGCGGACTTGTTGGCGTCAGCGCGAGTGGTGATGTACTTGTCGTTACAGAATCAGGCGCGAGCGCTGCGGGGGGACTTGAGGCCCTCGAGGAGGAGGTCCTAACCTCGGCGGTGGCCGTTGGGGACGAGCTTTATGTTGCCGCAATTTCCGGTCGCATCTTTCGTTTGGCCAGGGTGCCCGGGGGGTTTGAGGTACTGGACACGATTCAATCCCCAAACCCGGTAGTGGACCTTCATTGGGACGGCGAATCGCTCATCTGGCTGGACCGAGAACAAGGATTGACCTGGAAAACGCTCCACTCAACAGAGCCACCGCAAAGCAGCAACCCGGTCAAAGGAGACCCTCAGGGGTATTACCGGGCCATGGCCGTACAAGACCCCCAGAACGCCTGGCTATCTGCGGGGCCGAACGTCATACGGAGGAAGAATGGCGTAGCAGACGTGGTCAGATTACCGGGACGCGGCAACGAAGTGCGATCAATCAACGTCGACCCGGTGGGCAACCTTTGGATCGGCACCTATTACGGGCTGTACTACGCAGTTGATACAGACTTCACCGTACTGGAGACCGTCAGCGCATATGACGCCGGTGTCATTTTGAGTCTGACCGCTTCTGGCAACCAGTTGTTTTTAGGGGGACAGAACCTATGGTGGGGAGAAGTCGGCTCCAACAATTTCACGGAATTCGCCCTGAGCCTCCCAGCCGACACCGAATCGTCTTTACGCATCGATCCCCTATCCATCGGCCAGAGTCCGATTACCGCTCTGACTGCCAGTGAGCAAAGCCTCCTTGTGGGCTACCACATTGGCGGCATGGACGTAATCGATCTTGAGAGCGGCCGGGTTACGAACATCACATCTAGCAACGGTAAGAGCTTCGAGGGCGTCGGTGTCAGTGCATTTACCCAGGTAGAGGACCAGGTGTTCCTGGCCTCTTTTTATCTTTACGGGCTGGTGGAAGTGCGCGTGCAAAACATGCCCGATGCTCCTCCAAAAGTCACCCTAAGACGAATCACCGACCAACAGACGCTGATTGGTGTCTATCGTATTGATGATTCCACGTTTGTTGCTATCGATCAGCAGCAGGTTCTACTCGTCATTCGTGACGCAGGCGGACAGTACCGTAGCAAAATATTAGAAAGCGCCTCCGAGGGAATTATCTTCGCGGTTGAGGCGGACGGTGCGGGCGGTGCATTCCTGGGTATCGAAAATGTCGGCGTGCGACATCTTAGTGCCGCAATGCTGGCACAACAGCGCTACGCTCCCACCAGCATTCCCCTGATCGAGGAGTACTTAAAGGGAAGCACGATCTGGCATCTGCTCTTAGATCACGAAAACATCCTGTGGGTCACCACAAATCAGGGGCTTTACACCTTCGACCTATCCGAAGAAAAGTTTGGGGCACACATAACCTACGCCGATGGCCTGCCCGCTAACGAATTTGATTACGGGTCACATGCACGCTTTCTGGCCCCCAATGGCGAGCGCATTTTCATGTCCGCCAAGGTGCCGGTGGCCTTTAAAAACCCGGCATTCGCAGAAAAGAAAAAAATCCAACTCTTCTGGACGGATGTGTCTATCAATGGCAAACCCATAGTGGCCAGTCATACACCGGATAACGGCGCCTACCTGAACGTCGAGTTCAAAGATGTCTCTGCCGGCACCCTGCGAATAGATTACAGCTATAACGACCACATTCGGGCCAGCGAGCTGAACTATGCCATGCGTTTTGGTGACACAGACGACTGGGTACTGCAGCGCAATCCCTCAGTAGTATTGACGCGACAACAGGTCTGGGGGCCTGTTGAGGTGCAGATTGCAATGTTGGATACCAACGGTAATGTCGCCTCCGAACCACTATTGATGACCGTCGATATCGACTCACCAGCTTATATTTTGTGGTTTCTCGATCTTCGCTACGCGATCCCTGCCCTGCTAAGCATCTCTTTGCTCATGTTTTTTATGCAATTGAGCAGCCGGAGGCGCCAACAGGTAACTCTCGACGAAGCTAACCGCAAACGTGACATTGTAGAGGCTGAAATGCGCGGCCGGCTCAGCGAAAAAGAGATTCTCTTACGCGAACTCCATCATCGTGTAGGCAACATTCTGACCAACTTCTCATCCAGCGTGCGCGCTATGCAGCGAAGCGCGAAACACACAGAAACCCGGGAGTCACTCTCGCACCTCAATGCCCGACTCAAGGTGCAGTCGGCAATCCACCTTTTGCTGCAGCGCTCGGACCGCACGGATATCAATATCGCCTCGATGATCAGACAGGTATCGTTTGGTGTTCGTGACCTGTTACAGGATCAGGATTCACGCACAGTGGAGCTTGAACTAGACGATGTGTTCATGACCTATTCCAAAGCTCAATACCTTGGCCTGATTGTTAACGAGCTCATGACCAACACCTACAAGTACGCCGTCGATACGCCCTCCCCTGTACTTGCGACCATCTCCCTGACGGCCGATGGAGCGGATGGGCCTATTAAATTCCACTTTCGGGACTACGGAAACGGCATGGATCAAGCCACGCTGGAGGACGCCATGATTCAGAGGCGCTATTCGGATCGGGAGGGACTGGCACAGCTTGTGGGATTAGCTCTGGAGTTGGGCGCAGAACCCCAGCTCTACAATGACCAGGGATTCCACTTTGAGCTACTGATAAAGCGGCACTGAGCTCCACACAACTCCAAGCTAAGCAGAGGATTACTAACGCGCCTTGCGCTGCACCTTCGGCTTGTGCGCACTCAGGCCCAGTTTGATCGCTTTGTCTTCCCGGACGCGATTCTTGATATAGCAGCGATACCGATAGCCTATTTTTTTGTGCTCATAGTGCTCCGCGCGACGCTTTTTTCTGGGTACGCCCACGTGCTCTAACTTGACCCAATAGGCTTTTTCGCCGCTCGAGGTGCCCAGTACCGTCGGATCCAGATCACCGTTGAGTTCGCTGGCCCAGCAAGCCTGAATGAGCTGTGGTGCTTTCACAGCAATAGCACGGCATTTATTGCACGATGCCGGATAGTTAGCCCGCAGTCGAGCAACCACCGATGCACTGAACGTATGGCCCAGTTCACAGAGCCAATAAAGCGGCTCACTGGATCCCTTGCGAACCGTATTTGCGGTGTCAGGCGGGTTGAGCGTTGGATGCAACTGCGCCGCCAGTTCCGGACAGCTGTAGGCGATCGCCTTACATGCCTGGCAGCAGGCTTGATTTCGTGCGGTACTGGTGCGATGGCAAATAGCTGAACTCCAGGAGTGCCCGTTCTCGCAAACCCAGAATGCGACTCGCTGACTGCCCGGTGCAAACTCCTCAGGCCCGCGCGCGTTGCGCTCATAGTCCCATTCGCGCGCAATTTGAGGGTGGGTATCAAGCAGATTGGCGCCCGGATCCCGTTTGCCATGAATGCGCCAGGCGGTCTTACCCTCACGCCGACATTCCTGACAGCGATGGCCCGTCGCCAATACTCTGTAGGGCGCCCGCGCGAAGGAGTGTCCGTTCTCGCAGCGCCAAAAATATCGCTCGCGATCGTAGGCAGACACATCCAGAGGTGAAAGCGCGTTCTTTTTATCATCCCAATATCGCAGTAAGCCGGGCATTCTGGTCGCAACGGACCCGGCACAAACGGGACAGCCTCGACTGCTCCGATGGGAGGTCCGCGATGCCCGATACTCGTGGCCACCCGGACAGCGCCAGGTACAGATGACTGACGAATCTTCGGGAATTGCAGAGAACGGTTTGCCATCGTCACTCGCGACGAAGCGGCTTAGTAAATCGGCGCCTGTGAACTCTTGAAATCGATGCGGTAACACAATCCCGTCGGGGAGCTCATCTACCTTGCGTACAGCAGCCATGAGCCTAGCTACCCAAGCCGTTACGCGCCCGCATTAACAACGGCACAGCTGAATCAGCTAGCCCGGCACGAGTCGCGTAATAAAGTGATGCCTTGAACATTAAATAAACCTGTCTATTAAAGTTATAGGTCGTATAATAGCAGACAATTTCCACTATTTTTGTCACAATAACCATCAAGAGCGAGTTGCGTAAATGGAGTGGTCTTTAGGCTATCAGCCTGAATATGACGCCCTGATAGTAGAAAACGAACTCGACTTTCGGTCAGAGTTAATCTACTTCATTGAGGCGCTTGATGTAGGTATTAGTGTTGCCGCCGAAGCTTCCAACTTTGACGACGCCAAGGCGCGCCTCGATCAGGGCGACATAGACCTGCTTATTACCGATATCAACCTGACCGACAGTCCGCGCTTTAAGGTGGGCGATCGCGACGGGCTTGAGCTCGCAGCCTACGCAAAAGACACTTTTGATATTCCCGCTGTCTTTTTAACCGCATTCGCTGACTTTGACCCTGCGGTATTCAATTTAGCCGCTGCCTGCGAACCGGTAGGATTTATACAAAAGAACGGCAATGAAATTGACGGCCAGACCCGGGCCCATATGGGCTTGGCCGTACGCAGACTCGAAAGCATCCGGCGGGAGCGTGAAAGCAGTCGCCAGCTGTCTGATATCAGTAGTCATTTTGGATCCGCCAAGTTGTATGTGGACAAGGACGGCCTCGTTTACGACTTCAATTGCGAGGCTTGCTCGCTCCTGGAGCGATCGCCACAGGACCTGGTTAACCATCATTGGGAGGATCTGGTCAGTATTTCGCCATCACCCCCCGCTGGCTCTCACCCGCTGAGTAGGGCATTCGAATCCGGTGAGCCGTTATTTCTTCCCGCCGTCGCAATAAACTTACCCGAGAATGGACTACTACTGGCAAGCGCCCTGGTTATCGCCAGCGAGCACCTGCGCCGGTCCTGCACGATACTGCTGCTTAACGATCACGGCAAAACCACAAGAGATTTCAAGAACTGGGAACTTGATGACGGCAATTGCTTGGTGTTTATCGGCACCTCGCCCGCGCTGGAGCACAGCGCCCTGGACCTGGCTATCGATGCTCGCGCGGTGATGCTTGAACTGTATAGCGGCGTTTTGGCGCGCCTGCCCTCAAGTGTTACCGTGAGCATTCTGAAGCCGAAAACCCTGGCAGTTATCCTGGAAGCGACTTCAGAGGCTGCCGGGCAGAGCCTGATCTCCACTTTCATAATTGATATGGAGGTAACTTTGGCCAAGCGCCACCCTGGCTTAAGGCTTCACGCGGGTTTGGCTCACGTGCAGGCACAGATGTCGGTAAAAGACGTCATGCAAAGCGCTCTCACTGGATTGGAAAAAGCGCAGCATGATCCGGTCAAACGGGTACACAGCGCGAACAGCTAAAACTTATCGTCCAAAAACGCAGGGGCTGAGGAACATGAAGAAAACAGAGACTATGCCTTTTGTTTTCGAGCCCTCGGCTCCACCCGGTGTTCCCGTTAATGGCGAGCACGCCCTGTTTCCCGTGCGGCGTATTTTCTGTGTCGGTCGCAACTACGCCGAACACGCAGAAGAGATGGGCGCAGACCCCCAGCGGGACCCACCGTTCTTTTTTAGCAAGCCTGCGGATGCCGCAGTCATAAACGGTTTGGACATCCCCTACCCACCGGCAACCAGCAATCTGCACCACGAAGTAGAGTTAGTCATTGCCATCGGCACGGCGGGCGCCAACATCCCGGCGCAGTCCGCTCTGAATCATGTATACGGATATGCGGTAGGCAATGATTTAACCCGCAGAGACCTGCAGGCTGAGGCCAAGAAGAGCGGCCGACCCTGGGACACCGCCAAGGGTTTTGATCAATCGGCCCCCATTGCAAATATCAGCCCGGTAAGTCTTTGCGGGCACATTAAGAGCGGCAGAATCTCTCTTCGAGTCAATGGTGAGCAACGTCAACGTGGCGATATTGCGGACATGATCTGGTCTGTTGCCGAAATCATCAGCACTTTGTCAGCACTGTTCACACTGCAGCCCGGAGATTTGATCTTTAGCGGTACGCCGGCGGGCGTGGGGCCACTAGAGCCCGGTGATCAGGTAGACGCATTTATTGAAGGCTTAAGTCCCTTGAGCCACAAGGTCGTTGCCAGTTAGTCCGTAAGCCAGCAACTGTTACCTGCTTTGTCCGGCATGTTCTTTAAACCATGTCTCGGGTACGGACCTAAAAAATGTTGGCGCGCCCAGGAGGATTCGAACCCCCGACCGCCGGCTTAGAAGGCCGATGCTCTATCCAACTGAGCTATGAGCGCGTATCAAGAAAAACTGCGAGTTTGTTGCTGCCCGGTATTGTAGGTGTTGCGCAACGCTGTGGGAACCGACTTAAGCGCTGAAATGGGGTGGCCGACGGGTCTTGAACCCGCTACCTCCGGAGTCACAATCCGGTGCTCTACCCGGTGAGCTACGGCCACCACTAAACGGTCAACGAGCAGCAGTGCCTGAATAGCGCCTGAACCATGTCCAGACCATTCCTAAACAGAGTCAGGAAAGCAGCGCTCCTTCTAAGGGATGTAGCGGATAATGTGAAAGGTTGGTCGGGGTAGAGAGATTCGAACTCCCGACATCCTGCTCCCAAAGCAGGCGCGCTACCAGACTGCGCTATACCCCGATAAAGCCTTTCAACATCGATGACCTGCGTCACCAAAACAACCCCATGCACACCGATTACACTACCTTTCGCGCGATCTGTGAGCAAGCCCGATTTAGGGAGCGCGAATGTTACTCATCCGCTATGGCCCCGTCAATCAAAACACTAACTGTTTATACGTCGCCAAAGGGTTCCGCTCGCGGAGTCCTCTAAAACAATCCCGCCGGCGGTCAATTCATCACGAATCTCATCAGCACGGGCATAGTCACGCGCGAGCTTTGCCTCGACCCGTTCAGCAATCAATGCCTCGATGGCCCCAGCACTCAGGCCTTCGTCATTCGACGATCCGTCGCCTTGCAGCCAGCTTAAAGGGTCTTGCTGAAGAATGCCCAATAAGTTACCCGCAGCAAGCAGCCTCGCCTTTAAAACAGGTTTATTGGCATCCGCCGCCTTGTTGATGTCTCGAGCGATCCCATGCAGCTCGCTGATAGCCAGGGGCGTATTGAGGTCGTCGCAAAGCGCGGCGTAAAACCCCTCTCCCTCTAGCACCACTTCATAGTCGAGTTCGACATCCTGCACCGAGCGCAAGGTGTTATAAAAGCTGGTCAGCGTCTGCTCCGCCTGTTCCAGCAAGGCTTCGGAGAAGTTCAAAGGCGAGCGGTAATGCGCTGACAGCAAAGCAAAGCGCAGAACCTCACCCCGATAGCGCGTCAGCAGCTCGCGAATCGTGGCGACATTCCCTAAGGACTTGGACATCTTCTCGCCGTCCATATCCAGAAAAGCGTTGTGCATCCAAACGCGCACGAACTCATCACCAAAGGCGCAGCAGCTTTGCGCAAGCTCATTCTCATGATGTGGAAAGATCAGGTCACGGCCACCGCCGTGTATATCGATGGTGGGCCCCAGATGCTCTCGGATCATCGCCGAACACTCCAGATGCCAGCCCGGCCTTACGCGCCCCCAGGGGCTATCCCAACCCGGTTCATCATCAGTGGAGGGCTTCCAAAGAACAAAATCACCAGGATGACGCTTGTATTTGGCGACCTCTACTCTGGCGCCGGCGAGCATGTCGTCCAGTGAGCGGCCCGAGAGCTTCCCGTAGTCGTCCATGGAGGTGACATCGAACAGCACATGGCCCTCGGATTCGTAGGCATGATCCTTGGCTATGAGCGTCTCAGTCAGCGCAATCATAGGTCCGATATTGTCGGTCGCGTGAGGCTCCAGCGTGGGCGGCAGAGCATTAAGTTGCGCCGTGTCTTCCCGGTACTTTTGTGTGAACTCCCCGGCGATAACATCAATAGCAACGCCCTGCTCATGCGCTGCGCGCATAATCTTGTCGTCGATGTCGGTAATGTTTCGGGCATACATGACCTTGTCGTAGCGCGTCTGCAGCAACCGAAACAAGGTGTCGAATACCACCACCGGGCGCGCATTTCCGATGTGAGCCAGGTTGTAGACCGTCGGACCGCACACATACATTGTCACGCAGTCAGGGTCGACCGGACTAAATGCCTCTTTGCGTCTGGCGCGTGTATTAAAAAGCTGCAGAGCCACTTTCTTCTATTCTCCTAAAGTCCGCATCAGGCCTTGGCAGCCCAAACATCCCGCAGTCCAATGGTTTGGTTGAACACAGGCGCGTCTTCGCGATGGTCAAAGCGATCAGCCACAAAATAGCCCTCTCGCTCAAACTGAAAGCGCGTCTCCGGCGCAGCGGCTGCGGCGCCGGGCTCCAGCAATGCTCCTTCAACAACGCGCAAGGCCTGTGGATTAAGAAAACTCATAAAATCGGCCCCGCCGCGGTCCGGCGCGGGATCAGTGAACAGTCGATCGTACAGGCGTACGGTAGCGGGAACCGCTGAGCTCGCCTCAACCCAGTGAATCACTCCCTTGGGCTTTATCCCATCTTCAGGGTCGTTGCCCAAGGTCCCCTCAATGAGGTCTGCAACGACGGCCACGATCTCTCCCGCCGCGTCTTTTTGCACGTCCACAGCCTCAATAACGTAGGCATTGCGAAGTCGAACGCGTTTGCCCAACACCAAACGCTTGAATTTTTTATTGGCCTCCTCGCGAAAATCCTCGGCGTCGATAAACAGCTCACCGGAAAACGGCAGTGCACGCTCACCCAACTCCGGCTTGGAGGGGTGCGCGGGCGCTACTATCGGCGGATGCTCATCAGACACATTGCGCAAAATCAATTTGAGAGGATTCAGCACGCACATAGCGCGCGGGGCGTGCTGGTTGAGATCATCACGGATGGCATGCTCGAGCATAGCCACATCCACCACGCCATCGGATCGCGAGGTACCCACCATCTCGCAAAAGTGTCGGATGGCAGCCGGCGTGTAACCTCTGCGCCGCATGCCCGCGACCGTGGGCATCCGCGGGTCATCCCAGGAATCCACAACGCCCTCGTCCACCAGTTGCTTGAGTTTGCGCTTACTGGTCACCGTGTAACTGGTGTTCAGGCGCCCAAACTCGTATTGCCGCGGCTGACTCTCTACCGGCAGGTTGGCAATAAACCAGTCGTATAAAGGCCGGTGATCTTCAAACTCCAGGGTGCAGATAGAGTGGGTAACGCCCTCGATCGCATCTTCCTGACCATGGGCAAAGTCGTAGGTTGGATAAATAGGCCACGCATCTCCCGTCTGGTGATGATGCGCCTTACGAATGCGATACAAAATCGGGTCCCGCAGATTCATGTTGGGATGCGCCATATCGATTTTTGCTCGCAGCACACGCTCGCCATCGGCAAATTCCCCCGCACGCATACGACGCAGAAGATCCAGGTTCTCGTCTACGGAACGGTCACGGTAAGGGCTGTTGCGCCCGGGCTCAGTCAGGTTGCCCCGATACTCCCGCGCCTGGTCAGCGCTCAAATCATCGACATAGGCCTTGCCCTGCTCAACCAGATGCTCGGCCCAGCCATACAGCGTGTCAAAGTAGCTCGATGCAAAGCGCACCGGGCCCTCCCACCTGTATCCCAGCCAGGCAACGTCTGCTTGAATCGACTCAATGAACTCCTGGCTTTCTTTTTCGGGGTTTGTGTCGTCAAAGCGCAGACGACAGATGCCGCCGAACTCCTCGGCCAAGCCAAAATTCACGCTGATGGACTTGGCGTGGCCGATGTGCAGATAGCCATTGGGCTCCGGCGGGAACCGGGTGACGATCTGTGTCACCTTCTGGGATCGTAGATCCTCGGCAATCAAGGTGCGCAAAAAATTATTACTGGTAGTCCCAGATTCCACGGTTTGGGGCCTCCGCCCGTTAAAAAGCGGCGTAGTATACCGGCTGCGGCTGTGAGCAGACAGTAAGTGATGTGGATCATTTAACACTTAGAAACCGCTCGGGTGGTTCTCACTGCGGGCTAAAACAAGTAATATCGCGCCCCTGCCGGATGTATGCGTTATTGGACCCGGCGCGGGCGCCTCCAAACACGCCACGACATACCCTTTGAGCACTTTTTATCAGAACAAGGATTCACTATGGTCACCCTCCACACCACCTACGGCCCTATCAAGCTCGAACTTGATGCAGAAAAAGCACCTATTTCAGTGGCCAACTTTTTGATGTACGCGCGTGAGGGACTTTATGACGGCACAATCTTTCACCGGGTCATAGATAACTTCATGATCCAGGGCGGTGGTTTTGATGCTGACATGAAGCAAAAAGAGACCAAAGAGCCCATCGAGAACGAAGCGGATAACGGCCTGAAGAACGACTTTGGCACCGTTGCCATGGCCCGTACCATGGACCCTCATTCGGCTACAGCCCAGTTCTTTATTAACGTGAAGGACAACGACTTTCTAAACCACAGCGGCAAAACGATGCAGGGCTGGGGTTACGCCGTGTTTGGCAAGATCGTCGACGGCGAAGACACACTGAACAAGATTCGTGCGGTACCGACCACTTCTCGCGGTGGACATCAGGACGTTCCCGTTGAAACCGTCATCATCGAATCTGTCGTCATTGACGACGACGCTTCTGAGAGCTGATCAGCGACGCACTCGCAACTATGAGTGAGAGCTGCTTTTTTATATCAGATCTGCACCTGGACGAGTCTCGGCCCTATGTGACCGAGGCTCTGTCCCGGTTTCTTGACCAGCGCCGAGACGCCCAAGCGCTATATATTCTGGGCGACCTCTTTGAGTTCTGGATTGGCGATGACGACGACGCGCGGATTGCCACGGACGTCGCGCACATCCTTAAGGACTATCAACAATCCGGTCCTGACGTTTTTATCATGCACGGCAACCGCGACTTCCTGCTGGGGGAGCGCTTTATGGCCCGGGTAGGCGCGCAGCTACTTCCGGATCCCAGCGTTGTCGACATTCAGGGACAGCGACTTCTGCTGATGCACGGCGACAGCCTGTGCACCCGGGACACCGATTATCAGGCCTTTAGGACCCTTGCCCGAGACCCGGACTGGCAAGCCAGCATGCTGTCGCAGAGCCTGGAGGCTCGCCGGGAGTTGGCGCAACATCTTCGCAAAACCAGTCGCGACGCGGGAAGCCGCAAGGCTGCCGACATTATGGATGTGACGGAGCGGGACGTCGTAACAGCCATGAAAGAAGCCCGCAGTGAGACGCTAATTCACGGCCATACCCACCGCCCGGCGCGTCATGAGGACGTCGCGGGAACGCGCTGGGTTCTTGGAGACTGGGATCAAACCGGTTGGTACATAGAACTGACAGACGGCAAAATAGACTTGGTAGAGTTTGATATAAAACAATAGCTTGCGATCATTAATTGATCAAAAATATAAACTTTTGCAAGCCTGACTACTGGGGCACTCCCGAGTGAAAACGAAACTCAGAATCAACGCTTTGTATCAACAGTTGCTCTGCCTCAAGCAGGGGCTGCAATCGGGCATCAATATCCATGCCCGGTAGCAGTTCCCGAGCGAGTGACAAGTAGTCCATAAAGTGTCGCGACTCAGAGCGCAGCAGACTTGCGTAGAAGCGCGCCAACTCGTCGTCCAAAACCGGCAACACCGCGGCAAAGCGCTCGCAGGAGCGCGCCTCAATAATCGCTCCTACCAACAGCGTGTCCAGCAAGCGATACGGTTCGTTCTTATCGACTTTGTCTCTGAGCCCTGCGGCGTAGCGGGCAGCCGATAACTGTGGATAAGGCATTCCGCGCTTTTCGATAATCGCCAGCACCTGCTCAAAATGCCGAAGCTCCTCTCGCGCCAGGCGCGAAAGCTTGTGCAGTAACGAGGGGTACTCAACGTAGCGATACATCAACTGCAGTGCTGTAGATGCCGCTTTTTTCTCGCAGTTAGCGTGGTCAATCAGCAGTGTGTGCAGGTTTTGCTCAGCACTGGCGGCCTCAATCCATGCCTGAGGTGTATCACAGAGCAAAAAGTCGCGGATGGGGGACATATCCACCCCTGATACCATCGCAGCCGTCATGACACGCGCTCCTCGCCAAACAGATCCGGCACCAGGTGGTAGCGATCGAAGTGCGCGCTGGACAGCGCAAAGTATTCCTGGTCAATCTCTTCGCGCAAGGCCAGCAGCGGCACATCGCGAAACCGCAGATCGACTTCGAATCCGAATTCAGTAGGGTTCTCAATCTGCCCGGCGCCCGCCTTGAGCAGCGCAAACACCCAGCAATGCGGGTCATGATCAGGGTTATGACGAACTTGCTGTGTCTGTAACTGCCAAGCCAGCAGCGTCGCGTCGATCACCCGGATTCGGTTTTGCACACACTGGGCCAGAAACTGTGCCAGTCGCGCGTCGACGATGCGCTTTTGCTCCTCGGTGTAGCCATTCCAATGAATCACTTCATGAGCGAAACGCTTACAACCTCGACAGACACTATCGCCGATGCCTGTAGAACAGACGCCGATACACGGAGTTTTAACACGCGGAAAGCCTTGCATTGATGCGCTACGAGCTCAGGTTGGGGGCAATGCGCTAAGGATAATGGCTATGCGCGGCAGATGCACCGTCGATTGGACAAACAAAAACAGGTGTCCATCACCGACGCTCACTAAGCGCCGAGCGCCGCCCACCTTTATTTTCACGACAAGCACGCACCTTGCAGCGCATTTATTTTATGAATACCGCCGATAAACCCCTGATTTCTGGTCTGATTTGCCTTGCTCGTCTATACTTCGCAGCACTCAAGCAGGGTTCCAAACGGCCAAAGTGCCGCGTGCCACCCTACTGAACACATCACCGAACAAGGAGTTAACTGTGCTCGAAGCCTATCGCCAACATGAAGCCGAACGCGCCGCCCAGAATATCCCGGCCAAGCCCCTCTCCCCCGAGCAAGTTGCCGGCCTGATTGAACTGATTAAAGCACCGCCGGCCGGAGAAGAGGCTTTCTTGCTCGACCTGCTGTCTAACCGCGTTCCCCCGGGTGTTGACGAAGCGGCTTATGTTAAAGCCGGCTTTTTGTCTGCCATTGCCAAGGGCGAAACCGAATGCGCGCTGATCAGCCGCGAAGATGCCGTCAAGTTGCTGGGCAATATGCACGGCGGTTACAACATCGAGACGCTGGTAGCCCTGCTGTCCGAAGAAGCCCTGGCCCCCATGGCCGCAGCGGAGTTGAAGCACACCCTGCTGGTATTTGAGGCTTTTCATGATGTGGCGGAGCTGGCCAAAGATGGCAACGATCACGCGCAGTCGGTAATGCAAAGCTGGGCAGACGCCGAATGGTTTACCAACCGTGACGCTGTGCCCGAATCCATCAAGGTGGCGGTCTTTAAAGTCACCGGCGAAACCAACACCGATGACCTGTCCCCTGCTCCCGATGCCTGGAGCCGCCCGGACATTCCCTTGCACGCGCTGGCGATGTACAAAATGACCCGGGACGGACTTACGCCCGAAGAGCACGGCGTCAAAGGCCCCATGAACAAGGTCAAAGAGATTCAGGACAAAGGTCTGCCCGTCGCTTTTGTGGGCGACGTAGTGGGCACCGGATCGTCACGCAAATCCGCCACTAACTCCGTCCTGTGGTTCTTTGGTGACGACGTACCGGGCGTGCCCAACAAAAAGGCCGGCGGCATCTGCATAGGCGGCAAGGTAGCGCCGATCTTTTACAACACCATGGAAGACGCCGGAGCACTGGTATTTGAAGCGCCCGTGGACAACATCAACATGGGTGACGTGATCGAGATTCGCCCTTACGACGGCAAGATCCTTAACGAAGCCGGAGAGACCATCTCCGAGTTTGAGCTCAAATCTGAAGTGCTGCTGGACGAAGTACGCGCCGGCGGCCGCATTAACCTGATTATTGGTCGCGGCCTGACTACCCGCGCCCGAGAAAGCCTGGGGCTGCCGGTGTCAGATCTTTTCCGTTTGCCCGAGCAACCGGCTGATTCCGATAAAGGCTACACCCTGGCGCAAAAGATGGTGGGCAAGGCCTGCGGCATGGAAGGTGTACGTCCCGGCACCTACTGCGAGCCACTGATGACCACGGTAGGTTCGCAAGACACTACCGGCCCCATGACCCGCGACGAGCTCAAAGACCTGGCCTGCCTCGGCTTTGCCGCGGACCTGACCATGCAGAGTTTTTGCCACACGGCGGCATACCCCAAGCCGGTGGATATCGACACCCAGCACTCACTGCCGGACTTTATTATGACGCGCGGCGGTGTCTCTCTGCGCCCCGGGGACGGCATCATTCACAGCTGGCTGAACCGTATGCTGCTGCCTGACACCGTGGGCACCGGCGGCGATTCGCATACGCGCTTCCCTATGGGTATCTCCTTTCCCGCCGGTTCTGGTCTGGTGGCTTTTGCTGCTGCAACGGGCGTAATGCCGTTGGATATGCCCGAATCAGTACTGGTGCGCTTTAAAGGCGAAATGCAGCCGGGCATCACCCTTCGTGACCTTGTGCATGCGATCCCCTACTACGCTATTAAAGAAGGCCTGCTCACCGTCGACAAAAAAGGCAAGAAGAACATCTTCTCTGGACGTATTCTCGAGATCGAAGGTCTTCGAGACCTTACCCTCGAACAAGCCTTTGAATTGTCAGACGCCTCGGCCGAGCGCTCTTGTGCCGGTTGTACAGTGGATCTGTCAGAAGAGACCGTCGCCGAGTACCTGCGTTCCAACGTGACCTTGCTTCGCGCGATGGTTGCCGAGGGGTATGGCGATCCGCGCACCCTGGAGCGGCGCGCCAAGAAAATGGAAGAGTGGCTGGCCAACCCCTCACTCATGCGCGCCGACAAGGATGCCGAGTACACGGCGGTCATCGAGATTGATCTGGCAGATGTCAAAGAGCCCATTGTCTGTGCGCCTAACGATCCCGACGACGCACGATTGTTGTCTGAAGTTGCTGGCGACAAGGTGGATGAGGTGTTCATTGGCTCGTGCATGACCAACATCGGTCACTTCCGCGCAGCGGGCAAACTGCTGGATCAGTTTAAGGGCACTATCAATACACGCTTGTGGATTGTGCCGCCCACGCGCATGGACGAGCATCTGCTCATGGAAGAAGGCTACTACAACATCTTTGGTGCCGCCGGTGCGCGCACCGAGATGCCGGGCTGCTCGCTGTGTATGGGTAACCAGGCGCGAGTGGCTGCCAACTCTACGGTGCTAAGCACCAGTACGCGGAACTTCCCTAACCGACTGGGTGATGGTGCCAACGTGTACCTTGTGTCTGCAGAACTTGCCGCAGTGGGATCGATACTCGGCAAACTGCCCTCACCGGCGGAGTACATGGAATATGCCAAGAACCTGGATGCCATGAGCTCAGAGATCTACCGCTACATGAACTTTGATCAGATCGTGGAGTTTCAGAAACTGGCGGACGATGGCAAACGTATCGCGGCGCTGGAGATTAGCGAAGTGGCTTAGGTGCCTAGAGCAAGCTTAAGTGGTGCGATGGAGAACGGGGCTTAGGCCCCGTTTTTTTTGCTGCTCAGGCCAGGTGTTCAGGAAAGCCAGGCCTGCAGTTGGGGAATCACCACGGCAAGTGTGATCAATCCCAGCATCCAGGTGTGCAAGCGGTTGACGGCGTCTTGCTTACCAAAGCGCTGCTCGAACTTTGCATCCAAGGACGTGACGCGCTTCTCGGATGTTGAATCCATGGTATCGAAGCGCTGCTCGAACTTTGAATCTGACGCAGTGAGGCGCTGCTCGAACTTTGAATCCATGGCATCGAAGCGCTTCTCGAACTTTGAATCCATAGCGTCGAGGCGCCTTTCGAATTTTGAGTCCATGACCCCAAGGCGCTGTTCGAGCCTCGCATCCTGCTCGGCGAAGCGCGCATTCAATACCTCCGTGAAGTGATCCCGGGTCAGGAGGTTGTCCGCATAAAAACCAAAAGCCTCAGCCATGAGCTCTGCCTGTACGTCGGCCTGCGGCTCTGGAACACCCACCGCCTTTAGGCGGCGGGCGTAACGGAGCGTATCGAATGCCATTGACGCCATACTAGCCTACCTTCCTCTCTACGCAACAGTGCACAACGCAACAGCACAATAATGGCCTGTATGTTTGAACGCAGGAACATCACATTCGGTCAAAAGACCGCAAGCGCAGCCCTGTTGCGTGATGGGCCGACCGGATGCAAAGCCGATCAGACGCATAACAGCTGTACTTTTAGCGTGGTGCTTAAGCCCGCAGCGCAGTAAGATAGACTCTGAATTTTCACCAACAAAGACTCTATCTTGAAACCTGTTATTTTTATCACAGCCGCGCTGTCGGCCAGCAGTATTGCGCAAACCCTGACCCCACTGGGTAGTGAGCCGGGCCTTAACTGGCGAGTGGGTGCAGACATTGCCTATGACGACAACGTGTACCGCACGGCCGCGCTGGAAGAGACGGATACCTATCTGTCGGTGCAACCCGAGCTGGCCTGGTTTGCCTACTCGGGCGCCAATCAGTTTGATGTTGCCCTAAATGCAGACCTGCGGCGCTACAACGATCAAGACGTGCTGGACTACAACGCCTGGGACCTGCGCGGCCACGCCTTGCTGGATCATAGCGTACGCCTGCGCACCGATTACCAGATTGAGTACGTAGAGGGTGTAGAGGCACCGGGTATCAATAACCAGGTGTTTTTACCCGGGCAGCCGCCAACGGAATTTGAGCAAGTCGGTGGCGCATGGACGGTGTTTTATGGCTCAACGGATGCGCGGGGGCAGTTACAAGGCAGTGTTCGCTACAGCGAGCAGGAGTTCTTGAATAACCGGCAGGAGTTTAGAGACAGCAACAACACCCAGTTTACGGGTACGTTTTTGTACGGCATAGCGCCGCGCACGCAGCTGCTGTTTCAGATGGATTACACGGACTTTGACTTTACCCAGGCCGATGTCTTTGGCAATGACCAAAGCGGCGAGCAAACGCTGTACCTAACAGGGGTTACCTGGGAGGCCACGGCCAACACCACAGGCGAATTCAAGATCGGTTATCGCGACAGAACCTTCGAGAGCGACAACTTTGTGGACCTGAGCGGTTTGGCACTGTCACTGGATATGACCTGGACGCCATCCGAACTGACCCAAGTAACGATAGGCGCCGGACAAGAGAACCAGGACGCTATTATCCCGGGTGCCGGCGGTCAGGTCCGCACTGGATTTAACGTGGGTTTATCGCGCGCGCTGGGCGCGAGGACCGCACTGGTAGCGACGGCAATGTACGACCGCTTTGAATTTGAAGGCGACAGCGGGCGAGAAGACGAACGCACAGAGTTTGGCCTAGGACTTGAATACGACCTTTTGCCCAGAGTCACTGCGGGGCTGAGTTACCAGTATGAGGAGCGCGAGTCAGGACTTGCGTTGTTTAACTACACATCCAATGCGGTGGTGATCAGCTTTAGATTTGCGCCGCCTAGCTAGCCCGATGGCGGATCCCTATTTTATCCATCGCATCGCCCTATCGCCGTTGTTGCATGGCAATAGCAAAGAGGTGCTGGCGCTTAACCTGTCTAAAGTGGGCGTCATTGGCGAAGACACCTTTGTCAGCTTTATTGCTCAGCAGGGGCTGGCCCCGCTATGGCACGATTTGCTGAGCCAGCATGATTTGCAATCCCAACTCAGTCATCGCTCGCTACAGGCGCTGTCTCGGTTCAGCGCAGAGGCCGCAGCACACTACCTGCTACAAAAATCCGCGCTGCCAGAGATTCGTGCGGTTTTTGACGCAAAGCACATAGAGCATGCGGTATATAAGGGTGTGGCAAACCGTGAACGCCTTTACGACAACGCCGCGCTGCGCCCCGCTGCCGACATCGACTTATTAGTTGGTGCCGACAACCGCGATCGCGCCATTGCAAGTCTGGTAAGCGCCGGATATGTGTTACGACCCAATGCCGACAATGCCAGCCACGAGGTAAACCTTCAGCGCGGCGCACTCACCATCGACCTGCACTGGGATATTTTGCGACCCGGGCGCACACGAGAGCCCTTGGCAGCGGCGCTACTTAAAGATCGGGTGGACGCCGGTGACCATTGGGCTCTTAGCCCCAGTGCCGCATTGTTTGTGGCTCTGGTGCACCCGGTGTTTGCCAAGTACGCCACAGCGCCACAATCCACACTCATACGTATGCTGGACCTTAGCAGGCAACTCCCCAATGACGATCGTACTGTGGCGTCAACGCTGCAGCTCCTGCAGCGCGGGGGTGTAAATACCGCCGCGTGGATTATGTTGTGGTGGTTGCTCAGCCTTAGCGAGGGCGCAACTAGCAATCACACAGCCGCAGCAAAAACTCTAAGTGAAAAAACCGCGCCCGGAACACTCCGCAGAGCCTATCTAAAGCTATGGCTAAAGAACGACCTGGCGAGCGCACTGCAAGGCAATGCCCTGCTTGTGCAATTTGCTTTTACCTTATTGGCCCACGACCAATTAAGCGATGCGCTTAGTGCGCTGCGCGGCATCCAAAATTCAAGCAAGCAACAATCGATAGATATGCAGGCACTACGGTGCGCCGCAGAAACAGGCAAAACGAGTGGGGCAAGTACCGTATGACCTGGTTGGTGGTGCATACCAAATCGAGGGGCGAAGAACAGGCAGCCGATCAGCTAGTGGTACAAGGTTATGAGGTATTTTTGCCGCGCATTCGCGAACGCAAACGGCGGCAGAATCGCTGGCAATGGGTGACAGCGCCGCTCTTCTCGCGGTACCTGTTTGTTAACGTGCCCCTGGGCGAACAATCAGTAGCGCCGATTCGCTCCACCGTAGGCGTGAGTACCCTCATACGGTTTGGACAGTCATTAGCCAGCATGCCAGATGCGGTGATTGAGTATTTGCGCAGCCAGCAAAGCCCAGAGCTAGAGGCGCGAGAGGTCGAAGATTGGCCGCATAAACCCGGCGATCAGGTCGAGATATTGGCGGGGCCGTTTGAGGGGCTTAAAGGAATTTATCAGTTGCCGCGCGGCGAAGATCGCGCGCTTTTGATGGTAGAACTACTGGGGCGGCAAAACAGTATTGTTGTGCATACCGAATCGCTGGGACAAGTTGTCTAAATCTGCGTTTACAAGTTCACTTCGGTTAGTCGCACCACAGACATAATCTCTCACGAAAGCTTGTCATCAAAAAATTGATCTGTGATAAGAGGCCTTATCACCTCTCAGCAATAACCACTCAAAAACAAAGACCTAGCAACTCGCGCTGGTATTTATACGGTACAGACGGTATTTATACTTTGCCGGTTAATACCTGCTCAACTCGGCGTCAACGTGCCTGTCGATTCGGCTCTTCACGATGAGAACCCGCACCCTGTCGCTTTCTCGACTGCCTGTCCTGTGATTGATTCCCTTTTGCAGCTCGACAAACCAGGCGCTGGCCCACCCTCTTAAGGGTACTCGACATAAGCCCCTTCTTGCGCTCAGTCAGCGCCCCCACCGCGATCAGCGACACCAGAATGTATTGGACAACCGACCTCCGCCAGTCCGTAACAAACCTGTGCGTACCGTCCAGAGCATATGTGTCGCCACAGAATAACCTAGCAACAACAAAGCACAATAACCTAGTATAAATTTGACGCAATTACCTTGTAATGATAAAACACAATACCCTAGTAACCATGCAGCGCGAAAACCGAGAGGAATCAAGAAGACATCAACATGGCCACACCCGCCGAAAAATTAGCCTCTTCCTTGGAAGTTCTCCACGAACTACAGGAACGCAGCATCGTTGCCATTCGTTCCAGTGAGCTCACGAGAACCCACCGTGAGCGTCTCGTGAGAAATGGCTTCCTTCGGGAGGTCATGAAGGGTTGGTACATTGCTTCCCGCCCGGATGAGCCCGTTGGAGAAAGTACGGCATGGTACGCCTCGTTTTGGGATTTCTGCGCTGCCTATCTGGAGGAACGCTTCGACGATCAATGGAGTTTGTCGCCGGAACAGTCACTGTCGATCCATGCCGAAAACTGGAACGTCCCTGGGCAGCTCCTCGCCCGAACAGAACGTGGCGATAACAAACCCGTTTCACTCCCTCACGAGACCTCACTGTTCGTTCTCCGTGCCCCGCTACCCGGCAAGGCAAACATCACCGTTAAGCAGGGGTTACGTTTATATGCCTTACCTGCGGCGCTGATATCTGCCGGACCTGCCGCGTTCCGACAATCCCCCACCGATATGCGGGTCGCACTCGCCATGATTCAGGATGCGTCTGAGCTTCTCGGCCCGCTGCTTGAAGGAGGCCATTCCGTCGTCGCGGGGCGACTAGCCGGAGCATTTCGCAATATCGGCAACGACAAAATCGCTGATCAGATCATCAAAACTATGAGAACCGCTGACTTCAAAGTCCAAGAAGAGGATCCTTTTGAAGCCGCTGCCGTCTATCAGCCGCCGCCGCGTGAGCGCTCACCTTACGTTAATCGGCTCCGCTTAATGTGGCAGGAGATGCGCGCGCTCATTCCCGCCAACTTTCCGAAGCCGCCGGGATTACCTGCGGATACCGAGCACTACCTCCAACATGTCGATTATGTTTATATCACCGACGCCTATCACTCATTGTCAATCGAAGGCTACCGTGTCACCCCGGAGCTGATCGAGCGAGTACGCAGCGGTGACTGGAATCCCGATCATAATGAGAAGGACCGGCAACGCCGCGACGCGCTGGCCGCAAGAGGCTACTGGCAGGCACATCAGCGCGTGCGAGAGACGGTCACGCGTATCATCTGTGGCGAAAATCCGGGTGTGGCAGTAGAGAACGATCATAGTGACTGGTACCGGGAACTGTTTGGGTCGAGCGTGACCGCAGGCCTGTTGGGACCGGGAGACCTTGCCGGGTACAGGTCAGACCAGGTCTTTATTCGCAATTCCTTCCATACTCCACCCCGTGTCCAAGCCGTGCGGGAATGCATGCCCGTATTTTTTGATCTCTTGCGAGGTGAAACCGATCCCGCTGTCCGGGTCGTGTTGGGGCATTTTGTGTTTGTCTATATTCATCCCTACATGGATGGTAATGGTCGTATGGGGAGATTCTTGATGAATGCGATGCTGGCAGGCGGGGGCTATCCGTGGACCGTTATCCCCGTCGAGCGGCGAAACGATTACATGCAGGCCCTGGAGCAGGCAAGCGTGCATCAGAACATCCAGCCATTCGCCGCCTTTCTGGGGGGGCTGGTTGAAGAGGCCCTTGCCTCAAGAACGGGAATAACACCCTATAACCTAAACCTAGGATAATGGGCATTATCACCTTCCAGAAGGCCCCTCTTTGGAACATCTGCCCCAGCAAAGGCTTGGCATTAATACAATCTAAGACGTATGCATACCGCACTAATGCTTCAACTTATTGACGCCACGGTGTCTGTCGATCCGCATCTTTAGGCTTAGATGTTGAATACTATAGGTAATGCAAGAAGGTCGCTCGCTGAACACACTACATAAGCTCCGGCGTGCTATACGGTGCCAGAGCTTGTCCCCCTCGATTACATCTAAATCTGGTTGCGCAGGAACCTGTTTTCTCAACTAGTGGATAGCTCGCTGCTGATGAAAATATCCCTTGGACACTCCGCTTACCTGGAGGTCAAAACACCCTGAATTAATTTGAGTTACCTGAATAGTTCTTCAACGTACAACCTAGCGACGTTCTTTGGGTCGGATTGGGACAAGTGATCAGCGGCCTGAGAAACCAACTCGTCCCGTAAATTGGGATCTGCTAGAAGCTCATCCATTTTTGACGCGAGATCAGCAGCATCGCCGTTATTAAAAAGTAATCCGCATGGGCCTACAGCTTCCGGCAGTCCGCCCACCCTCGAACCAATTACTGGCATTTTGCAAGCTATCATCTCCAATGCCACGATACCAAAAGGCTCCTGCCATCTAGAGGGTACGATGCCGATTTTATGTCTTTGCAGATAGTCTCTAAGTTCACTCCCTGCTAGAGAGCCCGTAAACTTAACTTCATCCAAAAACTCCAACTCCCTTGCCAAATTTTTCAGGGCTGATTCGTCAGGGCCACTACCAATAATCGATGCGGTAAAGTGTCGGCCGTTTCTCTTCAAGATTGCGAGCGCTCTAAGAAATACATCAACCCCCTTGGCTGCAACCAATCGGCCAACGTAGACGAAGTCGATATTTTTTTTGCCCTGGGTATTTAAATTGAAGAGAGAAACGTCGAACGGGTTTTGGACTCCGACTGAATTGCCGCCAACCTGTTGGGCCAGATATTCACTGCACGCGACGTTACGCGCCCGCTTGGTTAAAAACCACTGCGCTGTACCACTAGGAGGGCCTGCATGGTGTGAAACAAGCAGCGGCTTTTTTACGAGCAAAGATAGCCAGCCAGATCGGATCGAAGGACCGACCATCATGACCCCGTCTGCCCATCGATAGAGCTCAATTAGTTTCGATATACTTGGTTTTCTAAAAACTTCAAAAGGCTCATCGTCAGCAGACTGCGCTCTGGTCGCAGTAACCAGTCTTACAGTGATGTCCATTTGAGTAAGTCCTTGCGACAAGAGACGACTAAAAACGGGAACGCCTCCCAACACGGGATAATACTGGTGGCTAATCAAAAGGATTTTGCAATTCATGCTACGGGCGAGGAATCCAAGAACCAACGCCGGTAGGTAGAGCTCTCAAAATCCTCCTGAAACACTCTATCTCCGCAGTCGAAGAAGGCGTTAAGTGCTTATTCAGCCACTTTATACTTAAAAAAAAGGCTCTTTGCTTGGCGATGCGTGGTTCCCCTAGGTACAAATTTATCTACGACTGACGACTGATCTACAATTCTCCGCAGTTAGATAAATTTATCGCGACGCCTAGCAATGCTGGGCTAGTTTTTGCGATAGAAGAATTGATTAAGCTTACTAAGGTTTTTCGCAAACAGAGTTCCCAACCCGCCGACACCGGTTTCCCTTAAGGCCTGATAGTCTTCATACGACTTTCGAAGGATATTCCTGATGGATCGATTACTGACGCCCCCGACCCGCATTTTAACTAAAACCTTTGGGATATACGCTACCTTAAAATGGGGCGCCGAAAACATCTGCAATATGCTGAGATAGTCAGCGGCAATACGATATTTCGTATCAAATCCCCCAATTCGTTCGTACCACTCTCGCCGAACATAAAGTGTCGGATGTGGCGGCATCCAACCGCGTACAAGTCTTGCGCGAGAAAACGGTCCTGACTTCCAATGTCGAACAATTGAAGACAGGTTGTCGAAATGTACATACTGAAGGTCACCGTAGACAGCTTGCACCGAGGAGTCCTTAAATTTTTCCGCTACTTCAGTCAGTACATCATTGCTGCCAAACACATCGTCCGCATGTAGGAATCCAATGACGTCCCCGGAAGAGACCTCGATGCCTTTATTGAGTGCATCATAGATCCCATCATCAGGCTCACTGATTAACGCGCTAAGCTGGCCCCGCCGCTCCTCAAGAAACTTCGTTGTACCATCTGTACTGGCTCCATCAATCACAATGTGCTCGACATTTGGAAGTGACTGCAGCTTAACGGACTCCAAAGTACTCGGCAGCGTCCCTATACAATTGAAGGCTACTGTGATCACCGACACCGATACTGCCGGCGGACTGTTATGCGTCGTATCAAAGTTCATGATCCGACCCTCGCTATAAGTTGCGACAAAACGTCAGCCAGCCTTTATTCACAATCAAACCAGCCCCTATAGTGGAACGAAGCTGTTCGGCTCGAGAAAGGTCGAACCGCATTTGAACACCCATTATCACTTCAAACACCTGAGTTCTCTTGCTGGAACACCACCCGCGACAATAGCCTCTCCTAGATCAGATGAAACCACCGTGCATGGCAAGCACATCGTGCCGGCTCCAATAGTTACACCGGGTGAAACAAAAGTTCTTGCCGAAAGCCAGGTATGATCACCCACCTTGATCGGAGATGCGATCAGGTCAAAGGACCGCTTTCCAAAATCATGCGACCCAGTACACAGAAAACTTTGCTGCGAAACACAAACGTTAGAGCCAAGCTGTACTTTGGCGAGAGATAATATCGTGACGCCCTCTCCAATCCACACGTTATCGCCGCACCGAAAGCGCCACGGAAATGAAATGTTAACTCCACTTCGAATTACAACGCCACTACCTATTTGTGCGCCGAAGAGTCGCAATAGCCGACAACGCACCCGGCTTGGTACTGGCAAAGGATTAATAAAGAAAATAACCTTAACCAATAACCATGCCATCTCGACTAATCTAGGAGCGCCCCTTTGAAAATCTGCGTTATTAAACTCACCCAACTCAATTCGCATCGGGGAGCGACTCATGCGGCATGTAAACAAAATCTGGACAAGGTTGGCCGCCTAGCAGCCATTCGTATAGTTCTGCAGTTTTGCTGCCAACAGAATTCCATGTATAGCTCTCTTCGACAAGCGCCTTGCCGTTGTCACCATATTCATTTGATAGGCCTTGGTCCATGAACATCAGAAGCTTGGTCGCAATGTCTTCGGGGTTATGAGATATCTCCATTGCTGCGCGACGACTAAAAGCTTCCTGCAGGTTGCACTCTCGAGTCATAAGAACGGGCTTGCCATAGGCCCAAGCCTCTAAAACTGACACTGGCAAGCCCTCGGAATAGGACGGCAGAACGAAAATGCTAGCAGACGCGTACAGCGCGTCTTTAGCCCTGTCAAAGGCGGGACCATAAAACCGAACGGAATCCCTCAAACCAAGTCTCTCACTCAATTTCTGAAGCGTGGAAAGGTGCCCTCCATCATCCCACCCTGCTATCGTGAGCCTCCAAGCGGGCTCCGGAGTTAGTTTAGCGGTGTTAACTAACTGCCATGCCCTAAGCAGAGGGACCAGCCCCTTCTTCTCATGAATTCGCCCAAGAAAGAGTACATCCATCGGCTTATCTTCTAAACTTTCACCACGTGGGCCATGATCAACAGGTTTAGTCCCAATCCCTGCGTGAATTCCATTAGGTATGATGGCTATGGGGGCTTTTAAACCATACTGACGAAACGAATGAGCCTCGGACGCATTTAACGCGTGCAAGCAGGCGCAACTATGAAGATTAGTGTTTTCATAGAGATACGCCGCTAGGCGCTTTCTGAATTTTGAGTGCCCTATTGCCCAAGAATCAAGCATACCTCGAGGAGATATAACTACCGGCTTACGGTTTTTTTTACTCCATCGCTCCACCGTCGCAGAGAATAGTTGCCAGATACCATGTTGGTGCAGTAGATCAATAGACGACTCCTCTAACACCGCGGTCAGTCCCGGCGCTACGCCCATAATACGTGGCCCTACGGTATCCACAATTACCGGCTGCAGTGGCAACCATGCATCCCGGTCTGATGATGTATGTGGGTCATTCAGCCCGACTACCACAACTTCGGCTGCCTTGTTGTTGATCTCTTTCGCAGTTTCCCTAACAGAGGTGAACAACCCACCTGCGTTTCTGGATGTACTTCTGGTGACGTAGCCAATCTTGGCAGATGATATGCGCATAATGCTTCCCTACTTTATGTGCGGGCTTTGTCTACCAAAAAAACCTAACTCATCGTCAAGCTTCTTTACGGCAACAGCTGGCGTACCTACCCACATCTGACCTGGCGTAGCTTCCTCGGTCTGCGCGAAGACTGAACTTGCTGAAATGATTGATTTATCTGGAACAACCGCGCCTTTCAATATGACGCAGTTGGTTCCAACAAAGCTTCTACGACCGACAACAATTGGTGCACAGTCTTGTCTGCACGCCTTTAAGTCAATCGAGTGCGTGAGTAACTGACTGCGATAACCTGCCACGATTGAAAACTCCCCAATTTCAACTTTATCTGTGCAGTCAACGATGTGTCGAGAAGTAATGCTCGCCCCGTAGCCCAGCTTGAGCGAACTAACCCTGTCAGCCTTATGGGCAAAGTTTTTGCAGCTAGTATCACCGTATATCCAGTTAAATGTGCCGATGTGAGATAAGTCTGCCAACACAACATCATTCATGTTGCGCACGATCGTGAAGTCGCCAATCTTCGCACCCGCACCTACGTTTAAAACTCTAACGTCAAGATATGCCCTTCCGATCCGGGCATCTCGATGGATTTCATATCCACAGAAGACTACATACAACCAGCGCCTCAGTGCGGAGGTGGATAGTAACCCCGCGAAAAAAATCGCTGTGATACCAAGTTTTCTTAGCATTATGGTCGCTCAGTCACTAGCGTACGCTTCACAGTCGCTGGCGCACCTGCTATCAACACTGAGCCAGGGAAAGAGTCGCGAACCACGCTATTCGCCGCGACGATAGAGCCGTCACCTATTTCAACGTTCGGCCCTATATAAACCCCTCTACCGATCCATACATTCTTGCCTATTTTCACTTTGCCAGATATGTATCCTAAGTCTCTCGATCCAAGATTAGGGTCAAAACGATGCTCTTGATCACGAATACTCACATACTCGGCAATTGATGTTCGCTCCCCAACCGATATCCCCACGATGCTTACGAAGACGCATCCCAAATTAATATTTACTTCATCGCTTATACAAATTTCTGCGTGTTGCGTCGTAGCAAAGTACGCGTCATCACCGATACGACATGACTTCCCAAGGCGTACGTTACATGGCGTGTCGAGCGTCCTAATACGGCCATATATTGTTGTGCTATACGGGAAAGGCTTGTAGTAACCGAAAACCGTAGCATTGTAATAAAGCAGGCGTAGCTTTCTCGAGATCTCTCTGAGTACACGAGATAGCAGCTTTATTAGATTAGATCGAAAACTCTGCATATACGTTCGCCGTAGGCGGCCTCCGAAAAATCAGCAGACCTGATCACGGCAGCATCGCTCATTTTTTTGTGTAGTATTGGATCGTCAATGACCTTTCGAACTGCGTTCAAGATACTTTCAATATTGCCTCTTTTTACGACAATACCCTCAACCCCATCACGCACCACTGATCCCGTTTCGGCTGTGACAATGCAGGGCAGCCCATAGCTTAAGGCCTCGTAAACCACCGTAGCTGACCCCTCAAGATGAGACGGCAGTATGAAGGCGTCAGATTCCAGATACGCTTGCTCTATAACGGGAAAAGGCGTCCTGCCGTGGATAGTCACATTAACTGGAATATCGACATCAGCTAGCGTTTTATCTCTGGCCTCGCCGAATATATTTAGCTCGACGCGTGCGCCCAACGCGCGCGCCACCTCTATCACGTCGAAAATGCCTTTCCTGTATTCTACGGTCCCCACAAACACCAACCTGAAGGGAGATTGCGGACCCTTGCTATATGTTGATAGCCGTCGTTCCCTTGGGGTGTACCCATATGGGACAACTACGACTTTTTCTTCCTCTGCACCAAAACGTAATAATTGTTCTTTTACGTAAACGGATGGGCAGACTATACGATCAGCCATCGACCATTCCAACTTTTCGCGTTGCGACAATACGTTAAGCTGAGCGAGTCGATACTCGAAATCTCTATCACTCAGTTGGCAGCGCTGCTCCCGAAGAAGCTCAATCTGGGTTTCTCTAGGTGCAACACATTGCTCCAGCACAAGCTTTAGACCCCTGGCTCGTGCTAGTCTGAAAACGTCAATCGCTTGGGTGTCAAACGCGTAAACCGCAGCTAAGGACGGGGAGTAATTTAGTCGCACTTTACTGCAAAGTACTTTAGACGCCAGGACGTGCGGAAACGCGGAGTAAGGCTTGGAGGTTCTGATAAGAAAACGATATATGAGACCGACGTTCACAGAACCATGCACAGCCTCCCGTGGCAAGGGGATAACATAACGAGAAAGAACAGCAACCTTTCTAAAAATCCACCGAAAATACCAAGGCGAGTATAGGTCCGTAACCAAGTGCGCTAATCTCTGCTCCTTGAATAGCGCCTTTGCGACGGCGTACCTCATCCTCCCTGTTAACTGAAATACGATTACACTCCTTCGCTCTTGGGTCACATCAATTCCCAATTTCACTCCTTAGCATAAACTCGATTTTCAAAGTCCGAGGGGGTATTTCGCAAGGGCTCTTCTAATGGTAATGAGGCCGTAGAGCCTAGATAATGCCCAAACGGTAAAAATACGAGCTGGCATGCTGTTGATGTCATTGGTAGCTGCCAACAGAAGGTATGGCATTACGACCATATAGAATAAGAGACCTTGAGGAGACCGCCGCACCCGATTGGTTGTTCTACCTGCAAAGAATCCTATGACAAAAAATATGGAACCTCCTGCCCAGGAGAGCGCTTCATACGATTCGACAAACCCCATTGGAGCCAAATACCCATAATCAAATCGTTGATAAGGTCCTGCCGGCGCATTTTTTTCGTAATTGTTGGCTGACCCGAGCAAGAGCCAGTCCTTTAGATCTTTGCCCACTATTGACGAAGGAACAAACTGTTTTACGAAACTGTTTGGGACGAAGCTAAACCCGGATAAGGGCGCACCATTGGAGACCCGTTGAAACCTCGCTGCGGAAGAGAGTATTTCGCTGCCAATAATTGGATCGAATTTCGATTCCACGGAAGCCGTGAGATAGTCGCCATCGTTTTTTACCGAGGTGAACCCCTGCTTGTTGAACAAATCTAACCTTAAGGCTGGAAAAACCGACACCGCCAGAAACACTGCTGCACATGAGGTCAGAAGAGCTAAACGACCGATTCTTTTTCGCCGAATAACTACAACAGAAAAGCAAAACATGAACGCTAAAAACACGAGGTCTGATCTGCGGTATAGGAGCGCGACATTGAGTATCGGATATATCAGCAGTATCAATGTGACACCATATCGAAAGAAAGTAGGTCTATAGGAAAGTGCAACGAGGGAGCACGCCAAGGCCACATAGACAAAGCGAGCTAGGAACAACAGCCATACAACTGGCCCGGATAGTTGCATATCGTAAAAGCTTGCTTCAACAAAGAGGGACGCCACCCCCCCCTGCATCCGAGCAAGCATAAATACCGCCAGAAGTGCGGTGAACCCAATCATCAAAGACAAATAGTCAAGAGCCTTTAAATTAATGCTGATGCGGGACAGATCGATACGCCCACCATATAGAGCGCTCTTTGAGTAACCGTACATTGCAGCTAGGTAGCAGCAAGCACTCATTGCCATCATGTCGGTAGTAACACCCTCAAATCGGTAGTACGCAGACCACGTGTAATCACTTGCATATAACCCGACTATGCTAGGAAACACGTACAGTAAATGCACCAATGAAAACAAGAATGGGAATGAAACAATCCTCTCGTCACCAGAAAGTACTGCAATGCTATAAGACGACACCAAAATAGCTAAAGCAAAGATCGCTAATCCGATGATCATTCGAGACGCTCGGCTCGGGAAGCCCGATGCTGCACAGCTTTAGCGTCCCATAAGTCCCTTCTCGAACGGAATCGTTCAGCAATCAAACGGGCGTACAGAATCTCCAACCAACAGTCTCCGCATCAAAAAACCGTGAACCAAAACAGGGATATCCAGACAGCAACGGTGTTGCCAAGAAATATCTGTCGTTCGGAGTGAATACAACCTTCAACTCGCAAAAAAACTGAAGCCGACTAAGAATGGGGACAAAGAGCATCTAAGCGTTCTCGCGGTTGTTCAGTCGACCAGGTAGAACCAACGTCAGTAAAGACGTTGAAAGCCCATACTTTTCGGCAGAGTACATCGACATAATAAATCCGTAAGAAACAAACTGCAGTGAGCTGCCGAATGCTGCCCCGGCTGGCCCGTACCTTGGGATGAGTAGCGCAGATACACCTATGTTAATCGCGAGAACGAGAATCAAACTTTTCAGTAAAAAAACCTCGCCGCCAAGCGCGCGCACTACGGCCTGTCCAGGCCCGGCAACGCTAGCTAAGGTAAAACCAATTACCTGTATCGACAAGGCAGATAGTCCCGCGACATACGTAGGCCCATACAACTCGAAGTAGACGGGCGCGATTAGCCAAGCGAAGAGACCACACGAGGCTGTCATTAAAGCGCCAGCAATAGTGGTCGAACGGATTGCAGCTTGAGCCTGCCCTCTCTCCCCGCTGGCCATCAACCTTGCAACCTTAGGTTCTATGAGCATAGCTGCCGCTCCGTAGAACATCGCTACGACGATAGACGCACGAGAAGCGGCATAGAAATGAGCGACTGCGTCAGCGGTAGATAAGAATTTGAGAAGGAAAATATCAACCTGAGTTGTCAGGTTTATGAGTAACTGCGACGCCATCAACGTGATCCCCGCTTTCAAATATGTGACTCTTGAGATTGACGGATCTTCTAGCTCTACTAATTTGCGAGATGATGACTTGCCCAATGTTTTGTAGCCGAATAAAAACAAAACAACTGCTAAAGACGCCCCAAGTGCTTGGCAAAACATTACCAGAGTCGGTCCCAAGTCACTTGAATAGAAAGAGATACCTACCGTTGCCAGCAGTACAGCAAGCGGCCGAAAGACAGTATTAATCCACCCAGCATAAATTACGCGACTGGCTCCGCAGAAGTATGAATAACCAAGTCCTGCATAGGAGCTTGCGGTGGCAAATATAAAACCAACTGCAAATAATTGGCTGCCTAAAAACAAGGAGGCTAGTGCACCGACACACCCGACGGCGGGCACAAACACTACTACTTGGCTCGCGTGGCGCCTAAAGCCGCTGTGAGTTATCGCTCTGTCTGAGGCAACTTCCCTTATCAACTGCGCGGGCAGACCCAATGACAATGCGACGGACGCCAACGTAGCGAGCGCTAAAACAAATACGTAGTCGCCAAACTCCTCGGGTGAAACACACCTCGCAACGTAGATTCCGATAAGCATAGCCACGGCACTAGACGCCACTCTGGTAAAGGCAGCGTGTGACTGATTAACGATTTGCGCGAGGATTCTCATCACGTTCGTATGTCAACATCATTCCAACTTGTGCGAGGTTGCAGCGACACTAGTTTGTCTCACAATCCATTTCCGGTCTCTGCAAATTCAAAGCAAAATCTCCCGCCTTAAAATCGCCTAGTCAAACAATCAGTATCTGAAGGCGTTCTAGCCCGTAACATAGAAATAAGCAGGCTTACTTTCGAGGCTCTCATAAGCGGAAGCATTATCCAATTGAGCTTAGACCGGGTACCATTTACCTGTTGCAAGAGTGGCAAAGTCCTCGATCGCCGAACTCCTCGAGCCTTCGTTTAGTCGATTGCCAAACAAGGCGTTAGCCTGAATAGCAGCTCCGGTGCCACGCACCCCAAAGACTGATACATCGGTAAGGCCAAAGCCCTGCTCAACCATAAAGTCCACAACGTCTTGAATGAGTGGCTGATCCTCATAGGTGCTTATGAAGGAGACCTCTAACTCTATAACAGAGGCTTTGGCCAGGAATGAGCCCATTCCGCGCAGAATGGCCAACTCAAATCCCTGCACATCAATCTTAATAACATCCGGGAAAATCCCCAATCGGTGAAAAACCTCAGACGCGGGCTCTACCTCTACGTCAATTTCCTTAATAACCTCACACATAGAATGAAAAGTTTCAGGCGCTTTCGACGAGGGTCTAGGCCGGAGTAACGACGAGCAACCAGGTTGCTTAGTTATGTACAAAGTTCGGGTTTCTTTTGACTCACCAAAGGCAGTTTGCAGCACCAAGGCATTTTTGTAGTTTGCCTTTAATCGTGCAGCTTCCTCCGGGTCCGGCTCTACAAACACCGGAGTGACAAGCCCAAGCCTCCAGAGTGTCTGCCAACCGCGGGATAGCCCGCCCCGCGCTCCAATATCTAACAAGATTATGGGGCATCGCTTGAAACCAGCAATTCTTCCTCGTATGGCAGCCAAAGAAACCCTGAGCAACCTGACCAGTCTTTCAATTTGCGGTGCACTCCGTGGCGACCATATGTTTGAATGCTGTCTAGTCACAATGGCTCCTGACCAGCGTTTAGCGGGCCTTTGATTCTAGCTATCGGAATAACAAAAAATGGGCAACGATACGTGAAGCAAACGTTACCGCGATTTAACTCAGCAGGTTTTTGTTATGAACGATAATCGTTGTTATCACTCGCCTCACCGCCTGACATATCAGACAGTCAGGCAGGCTACCGCAGGGTTTGCATGCCGCATCACTGCAAACACGCACCCTTATCTTGCCTTACGCAGTCCGGCTTCATGACGCAAAGCCTTTACTGCGTTAGTTCGTTGAACAACCGCCCTTTGGCTCGCGCTTAACTGCTGGCACCGACCCGTCGGGTCATGCCGCTACTGACTGATCCGTTTTGTGCTTCAAAAATAATTTACTGGCGATGTCGTACCCAACCAATTCCTGCGCACGCGTAAACGCCGCGCTCAGTGTCGGGGGTCGCGCCTTAAGGTTGTGCCCATCGCTTGCAATCACCGTTAACTTACCGGCCAGCAACAGCTCTTCGATCACCTGTTGCGCAGGCTCACCAAACTTACCAATGAGTGACCCGGCGGTACCCTGCAGCCAGCAACCGGCTTCTATAAACGGGTCCATAGCCGCGGGGTTCTTCATCACCTGCTTGTTGCGCTCGGGGTGCGCGATCATCGGCCGTATGCCGCGCTCTAACAGCCAGCGCACCATGTTCTGACTACCAGGCACAATGTGCCCATGCGGAAACTCCAGCAACATAATCTTGTAGCCGTCCACCTCGCCGTAAAACGGAATCTGGTCTCGCTGCACCTGCTCCATAAGATGGTCGCTTAAGCGCACCTCGGCGGCGTAGCCCAACTGTAGATCAACGCCCTGCTTGACCAACTCGTTCTGCAATTCGTCCCGGCCCCGCGCGATGACATCGCGCGTGTTCGGCCAGCGGCCCGGATGAATATGCGGTGTGGTCACCGCCACCTTAACGCCATCGTCCGCGGCCATGCGGCACATAGCCACCGCCGCGTCCAGCGTCTGGGGCCCATCATCAATACCGGGCAGCAAATGGCAGTGCATATCTATCATGCGGTAGCGGTGTCTTCGGGTTCGTGACTTTTGTAATAGTCGCCGTACTGCTTGTAGTGGCTCTGCCCGTAGTAGTACTTCTCGGCTTTTTCGGCGTCGAACTGATTAAGCACCACGCCGGTGAGCGGCTCATTAGACGCAATAATGCTCTGCACGCCCTTTTTTACCTGCGTTGCCGACGTAGAGTCGGCACGCACCACATAAATAACCGAGTCGGCATAGGACGCCAAAATGCGTGCGTCGCTCACCAGTAATACCGGAGCCGAGTCGATCACGATGCGATCGTATTTTTTAGACAGAGCACGCAAAGCCATAGAAAAGCGCTCGCTACTGAGCATCTCCAGCGGGTTAGTCGGAATGACGCCGGCCGGCATAACACTGATGCCCATGGCATCGACCCGCTCAATGCACTCTTCGATAGATCGGGTAGCCGACACATAATGCGAGAGACCCGGATGGTTGGGCTTTAGACCACAGCGCATCGCAATACTCGGCCGCCGCAGATCGGCACCAATGAGTAAGGTGTTTTCCATTTGTCCCAGTGCCGCGGCCAAATTCAGTGCCGTGGTGGACTTGCCCTCGCCGGGCACACTGGATGTGACCACGATAATCTTGCTGGGATTATCTAAATTACTCAGCACCACACCCGTTCGAATGGTTCTAAAAGATTCGGCAAACGGTCCATTGGGCCTGTCCCAAAACTGCTCAAAATCGCCTGCTTTACTGGTATCCATTAGCGGCACAGAGCCCAGCATGGGCAAGCCCAGTTTGTCTTGCAGGTCATCCGGCGTCTTGATGGTGTTGTCCAGTGACGTTAACAAAATGGCCACGCCGCTACCCAGCATCACCCCCAAAATCAACGCCAAGATCGCGGAGCGCTGCACATTGGGTTTAAACGGTGCGCCGGGCACCACCGCAGGATCTACGATGCGCGCATGGGGCTTCTCAAACCCGCCGGTTTGGCTGACGCTTTTAATACGGGTAAAGAACACATCGTAAAGCTCGCGATTGGTCTCTACCTCGCGCTGCAGCTCCTGCAACTCAAACTCTTTGCGGTTAAATTCCTGAACCTCGGTTTTGCTGGCCTCTAGCGTCGACTGCAGCTCACGCTCGTTGTTTTGGGCTACCGCGTACTCTCGTTCTATGCCGCTGACCACTTTGCGCACCTCTACGGACAGGTTCACGTTAGCGGCGTCCAGGTCAGTTTGCGCAGCGATCATCTTGGGATGCTTGGCGCCATAACGTTTGGCCAGCTCTGCCGCCGCTCGCTGCGCCGCCGCCTGCTCGCGCTTTAGGTCTTTCACTAGCGGGTGGTTGAGCACCGCCTGCAAGGTCATCAGGTCTTCTACATCCTGGCTGCCCAAGCGTCGTACTTCGTTAATAATGTTTTGCGCCTCTATGCGCGCCTTGTTCGCTTCTTGTAAGCGCTGGTTCAAGCTACTGAGATCGCCGTTACCCAGGCTGGTCACACCGCCCACGCTCACCAAGCCCTCCAGGTCTCTAAAGTCCTGCAAAGCCTCCTCGGAGCGACGCAAATTGGATTTAAGCTCATCGAGTCGCTCACTGAGCCAGTCCGTAGCCCGCACGGTGCCCGTAAGACGCGCTTCCATGTCTGCTTCGATAAATTCTTCGGCGATGGCATTGGCTACCCGCGCTGCCAATACCGCATTGCTGGATTCAAAGCTGATGTTGGCGACCATGCTAAATTCCACCGGACTCACGCTCACGGCACCCGCGACTTGATTAGCCACGCCTTGAATGCGCTTTTCGGTCTTTTCGGCCTCAGTCAGCTCTACCTTGGGGACCTCATCTTTAAACAGCCAGGGTGCTACGGCCTCTAAGGCGTAACGCCACCAGGCCTTGGCTGTCGGGCCTGCTTTGGCCGCGTCGTCCGGCGCAAGCTCTTTGGGCGCGTAAACCGGATGTTTATGTAGATTGAGACGGCGCACCACACGTTCGGCCAGTTCCCGGCTTTTGAGAATGTCGAACTGCGTATTGATCAGGTACATATGACTGGCCTGCACCGCATACACATCTTCGACGCCCACCAGGTTGGCTTGCTGACTCTCGAGCATGGTAGAGGCCGTGGCTCGGTACATGGGCACACGGGTAAGGGTAAACAGTGTTGCGAGCAAGCTCAGTGCCAGCGCAAAGCCCAGGATTCGCCACTTATAGGCCAACAGGACCCGCACCAGACGGCCAATGTCGATGACATCGTCATCGGCTTCGGGCATGTCCGAAAACTCATGCATCGATCGGCGCCCGGTAGGCTGCAGTGAATTCATCAGAAGAACGTGTCCTTAACCGTGATGATGTCGCCCGGCCTGATTCGATAATCCAGATCTACGCGCTCACCCTCTTCGCCTGCGGCGTTATCGGCAATCACCAGCATTTCTTTTTTGTTGGCTCTGGCGGTAAAACCCCCGGCCAGGGTTATGGCTTTGCGCAGCGTAAGCCCCGGCTGAAAATCCACGGCGCCCGGGTTCTTGACCTCGCCATTCACAAAGAACGGGCGGTACTCGACAATGCTCACAGACACCCGAGGATCCACCAGGTAATCCGGCTTGAGGCCTGCGGTAAGGAGGTTCTGCACATCATTAACGCTCAGGCCTTCGACCTCCAGCTCACCCAAAAACGGGAACGAGATCCGGCCGCGTTGACCAATGAGTAACTTCTCGAAGGTCAGGTCGGGCTCACCATAGGCATAAATGCGGATAGAGTCGCCGGCGTTCAGGGTGTAATCGTCCAACTGCGCAATCGCCAGCGGCGCGACAACACTCACGAGCAGCGACGCCAGCGCGGCCACAAAGACGCGCGCCTTGTGTGACAAATATTTCACAATAAGTGAACCATTAAGTTGCCTTACTATCATGTTCTCGCACTTTCCATGGACCCATCATCAGACCGCAGCCAGTCGTCAGAACGGTATATCATCCTCGGCGTCGACTTTCTTCTGTCGCCGTCCCGATTACACGACTCAGTCACAGTTTTACGCGGTGTACCGACCGTCGAGCGTCGATCATTACCCGCCTGCCGCGGATAGAACTGACGCAGACCCGTCACTTTGAGCAACCCCGAATGCTCCGCTCGCTGCTTTTTTTGCAGCCGCCACTTTATTGCATCCAGTACATCGGCCACTTTGTCAGAGTCTCCAACGCCAATCAGTGCATACACAGGAGCCCCTAACGCTTCGCCCTGACGATAGATCTCAAAGCCGAGAACTCCCGCCCGTCCACCCAGCAGTGCATACACGTCTTCTACCGCGCTGCCGGGGTTTAGACCACCGACGTAAATATGCTTAACCCCCTGAGCCACCCAGCCCGAGCGCTGTTGATAGGCGCGCATCCGAGGCACTGCCCGCCAGGGCCGACTGATCAAAAATGCATATCCGCAAAAAAGCAGGCCAAAGAGTACCAGAGACATAAGATCAGGGGCATCGAAATAATCAAGCGCGAGACCTACTGCCCCCAGCAGCGCCTGGGCAAGGGCGATGAGTATGACGGTATGGCGGACCCGAAACCCCGCATCCAAAAAAAGATGATGAATATGCCAGCGATCGGCATTAAAGGGAGATCGCCCCAACCACACCCGGCGCAACATCACACCCAGCGTATCTAACAGGGGCACCGCAAAAATCCACAGTGCGGTAACCGGTGCCATAGCCCGCTGCTCGCCCTGGCTGAGCACAATCAAGGAGTTTGCAAGCAAAAACCCCAATAAGGTACTGCCCGCGTCCCCCATAAAAATATGCGCCCGCGCGCGTCCGGGCAGCGGCATATTAAAAGCAAGAAACCCCAAGATACCGCCCAGGATGCACAGTAATATGAGTATCTGCAGCAGGTTGGATGCGCTAAAGGCAACAATGGTGAGTAAGGTAAAGCTCACAACCGACACGCTGCCCGACAGGCCATCGATGCCATCCATCATATTGAGCGCATTAATCGCACCGACCACGGCAAAAATCGTGACCGGCAATGCCAGCCAGTGCAGCGCAAAGGGTGTGTCGCCAAACAGGTAGCCCACATCCACCACAATCACGTTGCTGTAAATAAGCAGGCTTGCGGCAAAGATTTGCGCCCCAAAACGCACGCGCACCGAAATGTCGTGACGGTCGTCGATCAAGCCCACCACAAATAGCAAAGCGCCCGCAGCACCAAATACCGAGTTAATCGTTGATAGCCCTAAGCGCGGCGCAATCAACCAGGCCAGTGACAGACTAATAAATATCGCCAGCCCCCCAACCAACGGCACGTGGGCGTCATGCACCTTATGACCACCAGGCTTGTCCACAAGACCGATGTGTACAGCCACCGGCTTGGCGATAAATATCGTTAGCACCGATGCAAGGAACGCGACAAAGAGTACGGGTAATGTATACATAAGCGCCCCTTCCTAGCTCACCGCACTGAGTATTTGAGCGCATACCTTGGGGAGTTGCTGCATGTCGCTGGCATAGTTAAGGCGATAGATGGGCACCTGATCTACCAATCGCGACAACTCCACCGCTCGGCTTAGCTGTATGTCCAACGCGGCATAAGCGTCGGCGAGCATGCTGTTTTGCATCAGCTGCAGCAGCGCCGCTGCGCCGGCGATAGGTTCCACGCTGGGCGATATCGCGGTAGTTAAGGCGGGGGATGCATCTGAGTCGGTGTTTTTATCCGCAGCCGGATCTGAAGGCTCCGTTCGATCCAACACAAACAACGCCACCAGATCCCGGCGCGAGCGACACACCGCGCTATCGTCAGTCAGGGTCAGCTCGCGTTTGGCAAACCGGCTATGAACTCTGGGTAAGACTTGGGCGTCGCTACTGCTGACAAACGTCTGCGCGCTGTCAGGCCACAAACGCATAACAGGCTTTGCAGGATAGACACCAAAGCCCCTGGGCGATGCGGGGTACAGCGCCACCATATCGTCGGTGCAAAGTTGAGCACCGTGCTTGATCAAAGCGGCACTGAGGGTGCTTTTGCCACCCCTGCTTGGGGCCATAAGGCCAATGGCCCGATCTTCATCAATGGCCAACGCGTTCGCATGAATGCAGGGTATGCCGCGCAGCTCTAACCACAGGGCAAGCGCCAATGTCTGTAAATAGTGGGTGTAGGGCGTACCACCGTCCCAGTCGACCACGATACTGGCGGCGGTAATCTTGAATCTGCCGCTCCCCTCACAGGCGATAGACAGTACATAACCGTCTGGCGCCTTATACAAGGCTTGAGTGCTGCGGTAGCGCTCCCCGGCATCTTCTCGCTGCCAAATAGGCTCGGCGTCCGGGAGCAGCACAACATCCTCGATGAGTCGCAGCGCCGACAAGGTGTTAGCGACCGAGTCTGGTACCGAGCAACCCACCAACACGCCATGAAGAAGCTCGCCTTCTGACGAAGGCGCGTGGGGCGTCGAATTCATCGCGTAGGAGTCTTAACCCTGAAACGGGTTCCGCTTGGTCTGGCCGCCCTGCTCGTCGGGGACGCTGCCGGCAAAGCCCTGAGTGAGCGCCGCCAGCGTGCCGGCCGTCTCAAGCCTTGGCGAGGCGTACGCCTTTTTGCGCCGATTTGCCACGGTAGTGGACTCTATGTTCACAATAACTGCCTCCATGACTGAATCAAGCCTGCGCATTGGTGTTAGCGGGAGTTACCCGTCGGCGTCGGTCCACCAGCAGCAACCCGAGCCCCAACGCCATGGACAGCAGCGTTGCAGGGACAGGCACCGCGGCGACGCTGTCGGTGTCTGCAAGAAAACTAAGCTGTGACTGAGGCGCAAAGCCCTGAGCAAAGCTTACGTCCAGCGTGCTAAACAGGTCTGGACCACTAAATGGGTCGCTATAGCTGTAGCTGACATCGCTAATGCCCGGAAACAGTGGGTCGGCGAGGAACGCACGTCCAATGTCTGAGCCGGGCGTGCCCTCGGGTCCGACGGGCCCCAGGATGTCGAACACAATGGATCCGGGCAGTCCCCGCACCTGAAAACCCGAAAAGATAGAGGTCGAGAAGTTACTAAACGACCAAAGGCCGAGCACCGAATTGTCGATCAGAGAGTTTCCGCCGAGCGTAAAGCCCTGTTGGCTCAGCGACCAACCCGTACCGGCTGCAGCCCCTGCGAACCCCTCACCCTCGGGCACCGAGGCATCAGTGGAGGTTGCGCCCCAAACGGCAGTCTCGCTGCCGCCTCCCAAAAATGCCACCTCGACCTCAATACCGGTCATATCAGCGCCGGTGATCACCGACTCAATGGGTATGGCAAAGGTCGCGGCACTGTTTGCGCCCATAGCGGCAAAGACCGTAAGTGCGGTTGTTTTGAACAAAGACTTCATCGCGTAGCAGCCTCCATGGCTTTTCTGTAAACTGCGAAAATATTCATGAAAAAAGTATTATAAAGTAACATTTCCTTAGCTATGCAATTATTAAACCAATTTTTTTATTCTTTTTTTATCAGTTACTTAACAACTGTCGGGTAATATTTTGCGCTGCCGGTGTAAATAATCTTGACACTCATTATCGAGACGAACGGACGTAATAGTCTGTGCTTTTTGCCATTAAAACGGGCATTCATGCTGCAAACCCCGAAAACCAGAGGCGTGGGACGCAGACCGAACCCTGGCGCAGACAACAACCAAGACGCACATAACATGCACAAAGACAACGTAACACAGTCGTCAAATACCGCACCCTTGCAGTGCTTTTGTGCACAATATTTGTGCATATGATTGCTGCGGCCCTTGATTGGCTCAATCCAGCCCAGGCACGCCGTCACTGGCTGGCTATGCATAAAGACGGCACCAAAGACCTCGACCAATACCCAGCCGCGGACCGGCAGATCACCATAGAACATGGCCTATCGCACCCCAGTGCAGTGGCGCAGCTGGGAGTGCGGGAGCACAGCCTTCATACCGAGTGGACCCACCTGCGATTGGTGGCAGACGCGCGCATCGACAACCGCAAAGAGCTTTGGGAGCACTTAAAAGGCGCGCCCTACCTACGCGAAAACTCTAGTGACGGCGACCTAATCCTGGCTGCTTATGCACGCTGGGGCACTCACTGCGCCGAGCATCTTATTGGTGACTTTGCGTTCGTGCTTTTTGATGAACGCCATCAACAGCTTTTTGCGGCCTGCGACGGCATGAACATGCGGCCCCTACACTACGTGGCAACGCAAAATGGCGTCTGCCTGGCCACTAACGCCGAGCAACTACTGCGATTACCGTCAGTCACCCAAGATCTGAACGAGCTTGCCCTGGGGCTTTGGATTAGCGGCTACCCGGATCCCTGCCTACCGATGTTTAAAGATGTGCAGCGGCTTCGTCCGGGGCATTGTTTGATTGCTACGAGGGAGAGTCTGGAGGTTGCGCCGTATTGGGACCTTGAGCCATCTGACAACATACGGTACACCGATGAGCGCGAATACGCCGACCATCTTGAGGCGTTACTTAGCCGCGCTGTAAAGGATCGACTACACGGAGCAGGTTCTGCCACCGCGATGCAAATGAGTGGCGGTATGGATTCGACCAGCGTAGCGGCTATGGCCTGCCGCCACGCCCGGGGGCAAGCACTGCAGCCTGTCGCAATCTCTCATCGGTACCAACAGGGCAGCCACCAGGATGAATCGATCACTATCGAGAGCGTACGTGACCATATAGGACTTACGCAGCACAGGTATGTGGAGGCACATACGCACTTGGGACTGCCCTTTGCTGATCTGTATCCACCCCACATAGAGAGCCCTGGAACCCTGCTGTCGCCTCGCTACGGCGATGATATGCAAATCGCCCGTGATGCCGGTGCTTCGGTATTACTGACCGGCAGCGGCGGTGACGAAATGTGTTGGGGACACAGCCGCAGCTACAGCAAGCGACTCAATCGCGGCGACCTATCGGTTCTATCCGAGGTAATACGGGGCGTAAAGGAACAAAACCTGCCCCTCGCGCGGACCCTGCGTGATTTGTTTATCACCCCACTTGCTCCAACGGCGCTGGTTGATGCCGCTCGTGCCATTAAGGGGCGCGGTAAAAGCAATAGCTGGTTATCCGACGACGCCAGCGAGCGACTCGGCTTTGATGCGCATATAACTGAGCATAGTGCGCCCGCAACCATAGGTGACCCTGTATTTAGCGCGCGATACAACGCCCTGCGCTGGAGTTCGACGATACATTCGGTGCGCAGCCACGCTGCGGTCGGACGCGAATTTGGCGTCGATGTAAGACACCCGTTTTTTGATCGGCGCATCGCAGAGTTTAGTTTTGCAATACCCGATGACCTCTGGCTGAGGGATGGACAGCCCAAGTGGTTACTCCGACAGGCAATGGCCGGCTCGCTCCCCAATGAACTTTTGGACGCGAGACACAAAGTCATCTTTGACGGATTCTTCTTGCAACTACTGCAACGCAACCATGTAGAGGTGAGGAACCTACTCTCACACGCCTCTCTATACGACTTGGGGATCGCGAATCGAGATGCGCTGATTAAACAGTTCGATGCTGTTATAGCTAACAAGCATCCACTAAACGTAGAATTACTGTATGCCGTGCAACTTCAAAACTGGTTATCAATGCATGCGATCTAATGCACCCACTGTTAAGGCAGCATCCATTTTCTGCTGCCTTGCTTCACTTTCACCCTTCACCCCGCAAGGCGCGATGGACCGAGAAGTGGTTCTGCTGCTGCAGAACAACGTATTACCGCCGTGTGTTACACAAGCGCAGCCGCGTCCGATGAGCAATTGCATATGCACCTCACCGCTGGATGATCGTGTAGAAGCGTGCAGAATCTAGTCAGCCGAGCAAGCTGGCTCTGCGTTGCATTGCTTTGCGCATCCCTGAGCATCATCGCGATGCGTTGGACAGTGGGTGCTCTCGAACTGCAGGTCGTCAAAGCCGAATTGAAAAAAATCACAGCGCTGCGTGCTGTCCCTGACTTGTCCATGGTCGCAGAAAGGCTCGACAGCGCAGCTCGTCGCCAACCACTTAATGCAGATTTCTATGGTGCACAGGGGTTTGTACGATCTTTAGTAACAACTGCCCCCGAAAGCCTTCGATACACCACAACGCCTGATCTCCCTGATGCCGCATCAGCTGCCCGTGTATACAGGAAGGCCCTTATCGCTCGACCTCATAGCGGTCATCTGTGGGCTCTTTATGCTGAAGCGCTATATGCCAGCGAAGGCGCTACGGACACACTACGCCATGCACTAGAGCGATGTGCGACTCTGGCACCCCTACAGCATGCAGTAATAGTTCGAGAGCTCGTGATTATGCGCCAAATGACTCTTAGCGACATCGCGCTCCGACCGGCGGAGCAGAATCGACTGCGGGAGTTACTCACACTGTTGGCTGCACGTTCAAAAAAACAGTTATCAGCGATCATCGGTTCACCAGAAACAGCAGCAAGCCTGCTGAAATACACAGCCGATCCAGACATCGCCACCTGGCTGCAAGACCGGGCATCAGTAGTCCAGTGAAATCTATAGTAAATACGTGGAACGATCGAGCCGTGCTCGCAGTTCTATTGCTGTTACTGTTCATGGCGCCCATACCGCTCGGCAGCAAACATCCCCTGGGCGCGCTGTTCCTCACTACCGCATCATTAGTTCTTACCAGCATCTGGATAGCGACGAGCGCAATAACCGGGGCGCTAACGCATACCATGGGACGCCGCGAACGCCTGATAGCGTTGGCTTTCTCACTTTTCACTGCATACGTTTTTTTGTCGAGCGCTCCCCTAAGTATCGAATCAGTCCGCTTACTCAATCCGGCGGCCGCCGCGCACTATGAGTCCGTGCCAGATTTTGACCCTGCATCACCCGTAGCGCTTAGTCTGGATAGGGGCGCAACACTTGAGCGTGCGTTGCGCTCGGCAGCAATGACAGCTGTATTCGTAGTGCTTCTTTGCGTACTTCAGTCATCTCGGCGTATCAAACTTTTCGCCTATGGCTTAGCTGCGGCAGGAATAGCTCACGCAGCTTTTGCGCTGGTGGACATGCAATTTAGTGGCGCGATATTCCGACAACCCATAGCCGAAATTGCGTTAAGCACCTTCTCAATCGCGGGCACTTATACTAATCGCAACCACTTTGCGGGTCTGATGGAATTAACCTTAGCTTTGACGGTAAGCTTTTATTTTTTGCGCTCACGTTACAGAAGGACTGGCAAGGGCTGGCGATCAATAGTTCGAAGAGTATTCACTTACTTCTTTAGCGGCAGTATCTGGTACCTAATTGCGACACTACCCCCACTCTTAGCGCTGCTATTTAGTGCCTCCAGGGGCGGTGCGTTGTCCGCACTAGGAGCGTTAGTGATTAGTCTTGGCCTTGTAGCCTATAAAAAGCGTGGAGGCGCAGCCCCTGCACGAATGGTAACAACCGGCGTACTTATTATTCCTTTAATCGGCGCTTCAATACTTGCAATAGATAGTTTGCTTGAACGGGTAGAGCGCAACGGCTTACTGGATGATAGCCGTTACGAATTGCGACAGCTCGCCTACCGAGTGTTCAGCGACTATCCGGTTTTTGGCACCGGGTCAGGAACTTTTCGACACATCTATCCGGCGTATGAAACACAGCCTTTCAGTACAGGAAAAATGCTGCACCATGTTCACAACGATTATCTGGAGCTACTTCTGGAGAACGGGATAATCGGCTTCGCGCTCTTTGGAGGTGGAATTTTACTCTGGCTGGTCACCATGTGTGATGTACGACTAAACAACAATAGTCGCTGTAGCTTTGCTATCTCAATCGGATGCTTTGCCGGCGTAGTCGCACTGCTCATTCACTCGCTGGTCGACTGGAACCTGCAGATTCCGGCAAACGCATTGTGGTTCACTACATTCCTTGCACTTGGTCTTGCTGCCCGACGCGACGCGAATACGAACAAGGTTCAAGCCTAGAGTGGCATGCTCGCGAGTCAAAATAGAGCATCGATAATCCTATTGTCATTCTCGGCTAATGCGGTGTATTGACTCAAGTTATCTACAGAATCATTGATCGGCACCTGTGCACTCGAGAGCCACGAGTGCGCCTTCAAGGCCCCGTCCACGCGTATGACGCCAATCTGAAGAACAGTTGGTATACCCTCCAACCCAAGCAAACGGCGCTGAACCAGACATCGTCGCAGACAGTTCATTTCACGCAGGTGACGCCGTCCAGCCGCCTCCGACAAGCGAATAATTCGAGAAATCGCCTTCGGGACATCGCACTCTGCGACAACTAGCCGACTCTTCACTTTGGGAGGCTCCACCCGCATCCAGTCCGGCCAACTTTCATAAGATCTTCGCGAAACCACCCAGTCAACGTAGGCAAACAAGCACCAGGCTTTCGCGAACAGACCTAGATCGCCGGGCGCTAATGACAAAAGCTTAGCTAGCTTCGTGGCCACAATCTTCTGCAAGTCCGTGCGCAGCCATTTTTGCCAACAGCCCTGCTAAATCCGATAGAACCGTATTCCTGTCCGTTTCATATTCGCTCACCACAACATCCGCGACAGCCTCCTCGTCCTGCAGTTGTCGCAGCAATTCCAGCATACGCGTGCCAATGGCATCCAGCGTAAAGTACACGCCCGTCTCGGGATTCAAAATCACCATTTCATCCGATACGGCCTGCAATAAAATGGTGTCAGGAATTCTGTACCTCATGCTTCAAACACCTCTTTGTGCTCTGGCGCCACGGACATTTGGCGCAGCACACCAGACTCCAGGTGTAAAATGCGGTCGGCGAGTGCCAGACTGGCAGGCCGGTGTGTTACCAAAATCACTGTTCTGCCGGCAAAAGCCGCTGCGCTATTGGCCACAAAGTCCGCCTCGCCCTGCGAGTCAAACATCGCGGTTGCCTCATCCAATATGAGTATTTTGGGGTCAGCCAGTAACGCTCTCGCCAGCGCAATACGTTGTTGCTCGCCCCCGGACAAACGCACGCCACCCTCCCCGATGCGCGTCGCGTACCCCTGTGGCAATCGCTGAATAATAGCGTGGGCCTGCGCAAGACCCGCAGCGGCGTACACCGCTTCGTCTGTCGCTGCGGGCATGCCGTAACGAATATTGTCGGCAACGCTTGCATCCAGCAACAGCACGCGCTGCGTAACGATGGCAATCAGGCTCCGCAGACTGCTCAGCGAGACCTTGCGGGTGTTTTGCCCGCCAATGGTGATCACGCCGCTGATTGGGTCTACAAAACGCATGAGCAAATGCAGCAACGTACTTTTGCCCGCGCCGTTGTCACCCGTGATTGCCACTATCTCGCCTGGCGGTATATGCAGGCTCAAGGATTCAAACAGCGCTTTTTGTCCCGGGTAAGCAAAATACACCCGTGCTATATCGATCGCCCCTCCGGGACGTGCCAGAGCGGTCCGCGACACTGCCTCGGGCTCGGGCTCCGGCGCCTGGGCAAATACCAGTTGCAGACGCTGTGCTGCGCCTCTGGCCTGCAGGCCTTCGCCGTACAAGTTCGCCAGACCACTGACCGGACGCGTAAACAGCAGTCCGTACATCAGCAGACTCACAAACCCCGAGAGCTCCAAACTGCCTTGCTGCAAATGGATGGCGCTCAACCAAAGCACCAGCAGAATCCCCAAAGATGAGAGCAACTGCAGCGCCGGAGCGAGCAGAGCCTGCCACCACAGCTGATCACTGCGTAAGGTCAGCAAGTCACGCACCCGCGACGCAAAGAGCTCCCCATCCCTGTGCTGGCGGTTAAAACTCTTGATGAGCGCGATCAGCGATAGCTGCTCTCCCGCCAAACCCAAGGCGCTTGCCTGCCCTGCGGCGACCTGATCAGACAGAGATCTAAGCCCGCGGCCCAACAATTTTAATGTCAGAAAAAACACCGGAGCCAGCAGCACGACGAGTAATGCCACCTGACTGTCGATACGCGCCATCATTACCGTCGCACCCAAAAGCACAGCCACCGCAGGTAACAGGCCTGCCAGCGTGCCGGTCAAAAAGTGCGCCACACTGGCCACATCATTGCTGTACAGCGATAGCAGATCACCGCGTTTGCGCGACTCAAAGAAGGGGATCGGCAGTGCCAGAAGATGATCGTGCAGCCGGCGACTGAGTACCGCGAGCGTTCGCGCCCCACTCCGGGTCAGTAAAAAGCCGCTCAAGAACCGCGTTAGGGCCTGACCTGCGAGCACCAGCGCCCACAAAGCCATGAGCCCAGGCAAGCCATAATCAAAACTGCTGCTCTCCAGCATTATCTCGCTGGCAAAATGCCCCGCAAACCACGGTGACAGTAGCGCCAACAAGCCTTGCGCAAACGATAGTGCAATAGCGATCGCAAGCCAGTATGACTCCGGGCGCATCGCGTGCACCACCACATGGCGCAGGTGATCAAAGCCGGGCATCGTCGGCATTTGCGGTAAACCAGGCGAAGGTGTCCGCAAGGCCGATCTCGAGCGATGTTGTCGCGCTCCAGCCCAAGGCCAGCAGCCGGCTCACATCCATGAGCTTGCGCGGTGTGCCATCGGGCATGCTGGCATCAAAGTGCAGCTCGCCCTCAAACCCCACCACTGTCGCCATGGTCTCTGCCAGTTCACGAATCGTGCAATCCACACCGGTACCCACATTTATGTGGCTTTGCATCGCTGTGCTGTATGCCTCGATCGCCTTGCGAGGCAAATCCATAACAAACACACTCGCCGCCGCCATGTCGTCGACATGCAAAAACTCTCGCATGGGCGTACCGGTACCCCACACTGTCACCTGGCTATCACCGCGCTGTTTCGCTTCGTAAAACCGTCGCATCATTGCCGGAATCACGTGACTGTTCTCTAGATGAAAATTATCACCCGGGCCGTACAAATTAGTGGGCATCACCGATCGGTAATCGGTGCCATGTTGCCGGTTGAAGCTTTCGCACAACTTGATACCGGCGATCTTGGCGATGGCATAGGGCTCATTGGTGGATTCCAGAGCGCCGGTTAACAACGCATCTTCGCGCATGGGCTGCTCTGCCATTCGCGGATAAATGCATGACGACCCAAGAAACAGCAGCTTGTGTACACCCGCAGCGAACGCCGCCTGTATAACGTTAGCCTCAACCATTAAATTTTCGTAGATAAAATCGGCAGGAAAGCTATTGTTCGCATGAATGCCACCTACCCGTGCTGCCGCAAGATAAACCTCGTCCAGACGTTCGCTGGCAAAAAAATCGCGTACCGCTGCCTGATTGCACAGGTCTAACTGTGCGTGCGTGCGTGTCACAAGTTCTACGCCCGGGCTGCTTTGTAACAGCCGAACCAGGGCAGATCCGACCATGCCGCGATGCCCCGCTACAAAAATTCGCCGCGTCATAAGTCTTTACTCATTGATCATAGCGACGTCGTAACCCGAATCGCGCAGCAGCTTAAAGCGCCGCGCCTGATCCAGGTCGTGGGTCACCATTTCGGTTACCAGCTGTGCAAAACTCGTCGTAGGCTGCCAGCCGAGCTTTTGGTGGGCCTTGGTCGGATCACCCAACAGCGTCTCGACTTCGGTGGGCCGAAAATACCGCGGGTCAATGCGCACTACCGTTTTCCCTACCAGATTGTCACTGATCCCCAGCCCACGATCCTCAACGGTCGATACCACCGCCTGTTCGTCAACCCCGATACCACGCCAGTCTAAAGTCACACCCAGCTCAGCGCAGCTCGCCTCGATAAATTCACGCACCGAATACTGCACGCCTGTGGCAATAACAAAGTCGTCCGGCTGATCCTGTTGCAACATCAGCCACTGCATCTGCACGTAATCCCGCGCGTGACCCCAATCCCGTTTGGCGTCAATGTTGCCCATGTATAGACAGTCCTGAACCCCCAGCGCAATATTCGCGATTCCCCGGGTGATTTTGCGTGTTACAAAGGTTTCGCCGCGACGCGGGGACTCATGATTAAAAAGAATGCCGTTACAGGCGTACATGTTGTACGCCTCGCGATAATTCACGGTAATCCAATAGGCGTACATCTTGGCCACCGCATAGGGTGAGCGCGGGTAAAACGGAGTGGTCTCGGTTTGCGGACTCTCTTGCACCAAACCGTAGAGCTCCGAGGTAGACGCCTGATAAAACCGCACCTTCTCCATCATGTTGAGTAATCGCACAGCCTCAAGCAACCGCAAGGTGCCCATGGCATCTACATCAGCGGTATATTCGGGACTCTCAAAGGACACCGCCACGTGACTCATGGCACCCAGGTTGTAAATTTCGTCGGGCTGAATCTGCTGAACCAGACGCACCAGATTGGAGGTGTCGGTAAGATCGCCATAGTGCAGATAAAAATTTACATGTTCTTCGTGCCGATCTCGATAGATATGATCAATTCGCTGGGTGTTAAAGGACGACGAGCGGCGCTTGATGCCGTGAACCTCGTAGCCCTTGTCGAGCAAAAACTCCGCTAGATACGCGCCATCCTGACCCGTAATCCCCGTTACAAGTGCGACCTTTCCCACTAAACCACCCTCAGCCAAAGAAACCGATCATACGTGCGGGCTCTGGAAGCGACCAGCCAAGCTGGCCGATTACAGCTATTACACATACAATTTGTGCATAAAATCACAGTTTTATGAATTTATCACAAGCTCGGTCTTGCCGGCACACCATCGACCCGGCGCATCACCTCCAACTCCTGGCTAAAAATCGTTGAATCACTCAGCGCATCCCAGTGACTCATCAGCGTGGAAAGCGAACGTCCCTGGCTGCGACAGCAGCTAAGATAATCGCTAAGTACCGCTCTGAGACTTTGGTTATTGCGTTGCAGCCGCGCATCCACTCGTTCGAAATACACAGCCCCACCCCAGTAAAACGTCGGGTAGCTGCCTTCGGCACGCAAGCTTGGCATGCTGTCCGGCAGAGGACGGTCTGCGCCACGGAGCGAATCCACCGCGGCACGCATTTTTTTGTCTCGCCTTGCCAGTGCCTCTGCCGGGGTAATCACCCCCAGCTCCACCATGATGCTGTGCTGCACATAACTCGCAAAGCCCTCGGCGAACCAGGCATTGCGGGACCCCAGGTAAGGGAGCAGCAAATGGGCGAACTCATGAGGGGCCGTCCAGTCACTCATAAACGCCTCGGTGCTAAAGTCAGGATTCACATAAAAGTGCAGCGCCTGTTCCTTGTTACGCCAGGTGTTAGCCCAGGGCACAGGTTCTTTGGCCCCCTCGCGGCGATGCATATACAGATGTACATCAAAAGGCAGCACGCCGGCATAAGCCACCAGCGCAGCGTGCGTCCGGTCCAGCCACTCACCCAGCTTTTCTCGCTCAGGCTGAGTAAAGGGATCTTCCCAGTGCCAAACCAGCGCCGAGTGTGCTGGCACACCCCACAGCATCAGTGTCACTGCAACTGCAGTTAAGAAAGAATGGCTATAGCGAGAACTGTATGGCACGTATACGTGTACGTAGCTCCCGGCGCAGGCGATCGCTATTTTGCGAAGCCGCTAAGGGAGCATACACAGAGAGCTCTAAAGCCCGGTACAAAGCGCGGAGCGTTTCTGCCTGCTCCGGCCATCGACTCGCTGCACGCTCGGTGAGCTGACCCGGCGTCTCACCGGGTATGGGCTTAAGGCCCCGGCGCCAAAGCGCCTCTTGAAACCGAAGAAGTTCGGTCTCAAAGGCCGGTCGCGGGAACGCCCTGGGGCCCCGAAACAGAAACAGCGATACTACTGCCATGGTGAGAACACCCGAACCCAGCAGTAGCCCTAGTGAGCGGCTCACAGAGATTTCTCCGAGGACACTGCGCAGCAAATCAAACTGTGCCTGACCATCGAAACCAGTCACCCAACTCTGCCAACGGTAGGTGAGCGCGTCGTAACGCAGCCTCATGGAGTTAATCCATCCAATACCTCGATAGCGCAGCGGCGAAAGCGGCGAAGCAGACAGAAAACTGCCCTCCCCGGCAACGGCCCGTTCCAGCCCGTACAAGATTCGATCCGGTGCCACTGCAGCGGTGGGATCTACCCGCACCCAGCCCTCATCCTCAAACCACACCTCGTTCCAGGCGTGGGCATCAAACTGATGAACAATCACCGTGCGGTTAACCGGGTTCACTTCGCCCCCAAGGTAGCCCCCGACGATGCGGGCGGGTATGCCCACGCTGCGCATCATGACTGCAAACGCATAAGCGTAATGCTCACAAAACCCCCGGCGACTGCCAAAGAGAAACTGATCCATCATGTCCTGATCACCCAATAGCGGTGGCTGCAGGGTGTAAAAAAAAGCCTCATTTCTAAAGTGCCCAAGTACCGCATCAACAAACGCCCGGGGCGTATCAGAACGGGCGTACAAGCTCTCTGCCAGTTGCCGCGTGCGTGGGTTATCGCTTGGCGACAGCGCGGTTTCTACACCCCTTCGCCAGGGACTGAGCTCTTTTTCGACAGGTGTATCAGGCCAGCTTTGAGCGTCATACTGATACTCATTTTCGATGATTGCCGGGGAGTAAAGCCGAAAATCATTGAGCTCCATAACACCGGGCTTTGGAGTACGGGCGTAGCGCAGCGCAAACAGCCAGTTCTGCTGAGTCGGCGCCATGATGATGTTGTAGCGTAGCGACTCCCCTTCGGTCTGCACCTGTGGTGCACGGCGGTTCTGCGCAGGAATCTCAAAGTAGCGAAGCGAACGCCAGGTACCGTCCTCCAATGCGCTCATGACCGTTCCGCGCCAGTACAGCTGTGACACCGGCGGAATATCACCTTCAAACCGGGCGCGAAACGCAACGTCTGTTGATTGGCTCAACTGCGAAACATCGCCGGGACGAAGTCGGTCGCTCATACCGGTCTGTGCGGTATGGCTTTTTAGGGGTACCGACCACAGTGGTCCTATGCGTGGGAACAAGAAAAACAGCACCAGCATCAACGGCACGGCCTGAAGGAGCATCACGCCGGCCATACGAACAGGCTGTAAGTCCCTGAGCCGCCCTGAGGGTCGGTGCACCGCCACCAACGCTATGGTCAAAACCCAAACCAGGAGTATCGAGTAAGCAACGATCAACAGATCCTGGGTAAACAGGAACTCCGTAAGACAAACGAAGTAACCCAGAAAAATAACCACGTAGGCGTCTTTGCGCGAGCGCATTTCGGTAAGCTTGAGTGCGAAGGCCGTGAGTAAAAACGCCACCATCGGCTCCACGCCAAATAAAGAGCCAAAACTCAGAACAATACCTGCTATAGACGCTAGCGCCAGCACAACCTTTAACCAACGGCCCGGCAACTCCATACGTCCCCGAAACGCCTGTACCCGCCAGGCAAACGCCAGTAAATAAACGGCGGCCACCCAAATCGGTAGCCTCGGAAGGTGAGGTAACAACAGCAGTGCCTGAGCAACAATAATCCACAGTAAGGCAGGACGCGGCAGCTGCTGTGCCTGCTTCATTGGACCTGGGCCTCATCACTGAGCTTGTACAGGGCAAGCGCCCGGAGCGCCGCGTCACGTTGACGATCCCCAGAAGCCGGCGCCAGCTCAGTTCCAGGGACACGTAAACCAAATTCGAGTTCTCGCCGGTGATAATCCATAACCCAGTAACACAGGGCCGATAGACGCCGCTCCTGATCCAGGCCCACAAACTGTTCCCAGTCCAACCATCGGGCATCGGCCACAGCGGTAGCATAGACTTTGGTTTGTAATGACTGCCCCCGGGCCAGACCTTTCCAGTACACCCGCCGGGGATTGTCACCCTGGCGATAATCCCGGATACCCGAGAACTCATCGTCTCCTGCGCCAGACAGCCAACGACCGTCCTGCGCGTCTCCTTGTGCAGCCACCGGTTCCGGAGAAACCAAGGGAGCCGGGTAAACCAATGCGCGTTGATCCAGGGCCACCCAGGTCCAGCAGCGCAAAAGCCCCAACGGAAATGTACTCTCGATGCGAAGACGCTCCGGCCGATACCAGCCCCGGGACCCTACCGGTGCATGTAACACCACATCCTTTGAAGTACCTGGCTCCAACTCAATTTCTTCTTCGGCCAGCGTATCCGCACTGGAAAACAATCCTGTAAAAAGCCTGCGCCGTCGTTGGGAGCTTTTGGGCTGCGGCCAACCGACAGAAAGCGCCTGATGGCCCTGCTTGTTGCCCGCAGTGAATCGAAAATGAAAGCCGGCGCGCTGACCGGCAAAAACCTCGTCGGCAGACAATGCGCTGATCGTGAGCCCAGCGAGATTAGCGTAGGTATGCAGCACCGCCACCACAAACAGATTGGCCAAAAGAAATGTGAGCGCATAGCTCATATTGTTCTGGTAGTTGATGGCCGCGACAAGCATCACCAACAAGCACAGCGCGAAGAAGAACCCGGTACGGGACGGAAAAATAAAGATCTGTCGCTGACTGAGGGTGACGGATCTGGAAGGCGGAATCCGCCTGTCCAGCCAGCGCGACCAGCGCCGACTCAGAGCTTCAGACCACGTCGACGTCACGCCGCAGCAGCGCCACAAGCGCTAATCCATCGCCAGAGAATCCGCCACCGGGCTGAAGCCTGTGGGCTGTCACTGCTGGCAGTACTGCCTGAACGTCATCGGGTAACACATGATCCCGATCATCCATGAGTGCCCAGGTCTTGGCCGAACGCAGCAATGCCAAAACACCTCGCGGTGATAAACCCACAGCGAACTCACCGCCATCACGACTTCTAGCCGCTATGCGTTGAACATAATCAAGCAGCGAGTCAGACACGTGAACCTGGTCAACGGCTGCCCGTATGTCAGCAAGCGCCGTGGCATCAATACAGCGCTTGAGCGTCTTTGCCTGTCCTGTGCCGGTGGCACCGCGCAACATCGCTCGCTCCGCCAAAGCGTCGGGATACCCAAGTTCAATGCGCATAAGAAACCGGTCCAGCTGCGACTCCGGCAGTGGATAGGTTCCTGACTGCTCCAAGGGGTTTTGTGTCGCAATGACAAAAAACGGTGACGGCAAAGGACGCGTTTCGCCCTCAAGGGTGACCTGCCCCTCCGCCATGGCTTCAAGCAAAGCGCTTTGCGTCCTTGGCGTACTGCGATTGATCTCATCGGCGAGCAACACCTGGGTAAATATCGGCCCCGGATGAAAATGGAAGCTATGTTCGTCAGGGTGATAAATCGACAAGCCTAAAATATCGGCCGGCAAAAGGTCCGAGGTGAACTGTACACGCTTGTAGGACAGCCCCAGAACCTGGGCCAGGGCATGCGACAAAGTGGTTTTGCCCATTCCCGGAAGATCTTCGATCAGCAGATGTCCGCTGGCGAGCAGGCAGCAAATCGCCAGGCGTAATTGAGACTCCTTGCCCAGTAAGACGGTGGCCACTTCCTCTACCGCTGCATCGATGAGTGCTTTCTTGCCGGTACTCACTGCACGCTTCTCCTCACTGCCAAACCTTTCGACGACATCAAAGCCCAAGGACCGTTTACACCTTGTGTATCCACACTCAGCCCAAGGACTCCAGGCCGCGCTGAAGGTCTGCCTTTAGGTCTTCTATATCTTCAAGACCTACGGCGATGCGAATGAGATTGTCGGTGATACCCGCCTCGTGACGCTCCTGCGGCGAAATCCTGCTGTGGGTCGTTGTAGCCGGATGCACGATAGTCGTCTTGGCATCACCAAGGTTTGCCGTCAGTGACATTAAGCGCGTTGCATCGATGACCTTCCAGGCCGCAGCTTTTTCGCCGCGAACCCGAAACGACAAAACCCCACCAAACGCTGACTGCTGTTTGGCCGCCAGCACATGCCCCGGATGCGACTCCAGACCTGCATAAAAAACCGACTCAACATTAGGCTGCTCTTGCAGCCAGCGCGCCAGAAGCAGCGCTGACGCACTGTGGGCCTGCATACGCAGGGACAGCGTTTCGAGTCCCTTGAGAAAAACCCAGGCATTAAATGCGCTCATGGTGGGCCCACAGCTACGCAGGAACCCCAAGACCTCATCCATTAGCTCCTGACGCCCCAAAACAGCGCCACCGACACAACGCCCCTGACCGTCGAGATACTTGGTCGCCGAGTGAATCACGATGTCCGCACCAAAGGACAGAGGACGCTGCAGTGCCGGAGAGCAAAAGCAGTTGTCAACTACCAGCAAGGCATCTGAGGCTTGCGCAATGGCAGCCATACTCTGAATATCGGCAACCTCACACAGGGGATTTGATGGCGTTTCAAGATACAAAAGTCGCGTGTTGTCCCGAAGCGCATCGCGCCAGCCTTCTAACGGCAGTAAGGGTACAAAACTCACCTCAACTCCAAAGTTGGCCAGGTACTTTGCAAACAGAGTTCGCGTCGTACCAAAAACATCTCTGGAGCAAATTACGTGGTCGCCAGCTTTTAGTAAGGCCATACAGGTACTGAGTATGGCCGCCATACCCGAGGCTGTTGCCACACAAGCCTCTGCGCCCTCTAACGCGGCCAGACGCTCCTCGAAGCTACGCACGGTGGGGTTTGTATAACGAGAATACACGTTGCCAGGATCGTCACCGGCAAAACGCGCTGCTGCATGTTCCGCACTATCAAACACGTAGCTGGAGGTCAAAAACAGCGCTTCGCTGTGCTCGCCTTCAGGGGAACGCGTAATACCGCTGCGCACGGCCAGACTCTGCCACTGCAGTTCGTCCATTACCGGGTCGTCTCGCTTACTCACAATTTGCTCTCGTCTATTGACTGGGCCATCCTTGCGAATGGCAATCTGCTGGCTGACCTATACAGGCTTAGGCAATGTCAGACACGTCGTTATAAATACCCACTCCGTCGCCATCGCTTGCCTGACGACTCATAGTCTGGGCTTCGTCATTACGCTGGGCATCCAGCTCGGCAAGATACGCATCATCAACATCACCGGTCACGTATTTTCCATCAAACACCGAGCAATCAAACGTTTCTACCAATGGATTGCCGTCTCTCGAGCAGTTGATCAGCTCATCTAAATCCTGATAGATCAGCCAGTCCGCACCAATCATTTCGCCGATCTCTTCGACGCTACGATTGTGGGCGATCAGCTCATTTGGCGATGGCATATCAATACCATATACATTTGGATACCGCACAGGCGGGGCTGCGGATGCGAGATACACTCGCGCCGCACCGGCATCCCTCGCCATCTGAATGATTTCGCGAGACGTCGTGCCACGGACAATGGAGTCGTCAACTAACATCACATTTTTGCCTTCAAACTCAAGGCGAATGGGATTGAGTTTCTGGCGTACGGACTTTTGTCGCTGCTGCTGGCCGGGCATGATAAAGGTACGGCCAATGTAGCGGTTTTTAACGAAGGCTTCGCGATACTTGATGCCAAGTGATTGCGCCAGAGCAAGACCCGCCGTACGGCTACTGTCGGGTATGGGTATCACCACATCGATATCGTGCTCGGGCCGCTCTTTAAGAATTTTGCGAGCCAGAGCTTCGCCCTGACGAGCGCGGGTTTTGTACACCGATATCTCGTCGATCAGACTATCCGGGCGCGCAAAGTAAACATGCTCAAAAATACACGGCCTTAACACCGGGGCTTCTGCACATTGACGCATATGTAATTGTCGCTGTGCATCGATATATACCGCTTCTCCGGGGGCGACATCGCCAAGAAGACGAAAGCCCAGTACATCCAGCGCCACACTCTCGGACGCGACCATGTACTCGCGTTCGCTCCCCTCACCCCGGTAACCAACAACCAAGGGCCGAATGCCCCAGGGGTCCCGAAAGGCAATAACGCCATAATTGACGATCATCGCTACTGCGGCATACCCGCCCCGGCAGCGGCGATGCACCGCCGATACGGCGGCAAACAAGTCATCAGGCTCGGGATGCAGCTTACCCAGCGCCTGTAACTCATAGGCAAAGACGTTCAGTAATACCTCGGAATCCGAATCCGTGTTGAGGTGTCGCATCTCGCTTTCGAATAGCTCCTGGCGCAACACCTTGGAATTAGTCAGGTTTCCGTTGTGTGCCAGTGCGATACCGTAGGGCGAATTCACATAAAAGGGTTGCGCGTTTGCAGCACCTGCACTACCAGCTGTGGGGTAGCGCACGTGTCCAATACCAATGTTGCCTTCGAGGCGCTGCATGTGATGTTGGCGAAACACATCACGGACAAGGCCAACACTCTTGCGTTGATGAAAGCGATCATCACTGCAGGTCATAATGCCCGCGGCGTCCTGGCCCCGGTGTTGCAGAACAGTTAACGCATCATAAATCTCAGGCGCTACATTGGCCTTGCCGACGACACCCGCTAGCCCGCACATACAGTCCGCACCTCCTGACCACACTCACAAGAACGCCCCAGTCTCGATATCACGCGTTCAGCCCCTTGATTTCCACATCACGAAACTCATCGAAGAGACGCATACTCCAAGCCAGCATGACATCAATGTGCGGCATCAGCTGGGACTCCTCCAACAGGCTTTGTTCACTTTTGGGGACGATCTCTCTTACGACAAAAACCAGAGCCATGACGATGAGCATCCCGCGCAGAACGCCAAACACGGAGCCTAACATTCGATCCAGAATCCCAAGCCCCGTCGCCTTAACAATACTGGCAAAAAGTTTTGCGGTGAGAGAGCTGGCTACCAGGGTGAGAACAAACAGCAATGACCAGGCAACGATGTAGCGCCCGGTGCGATTAGCGATCAGATCACCGATCTGATCAGCGACAGTTACCGCCAACAAATTAGCAACAATAAATGCCACAACCCAACCGGCAAGCGATATCGCCTCACGCACGAAACCTCGCCACAGGCTCAAAAGCGCCGAAAGCATTACGATTACGACAGCAAACCAATCAAAACCATTAAACAAGGTGAGCTGTGGCCAATCGTTCATGGCAGATACCTTATGATCAGAGACTCAACGCGCCAGGTTTTATCCACCGCGCTTTTAACCGGCAGCAACTCGTCTTTGCTGTAGCGAGGCCCCACCAGCACTCGATACAACACCCGATCATCTCGGCGCATACGCTTGACGTAACCTTTGTAACCGGCAGAAACCAACTCGTCGCGCAGCGACTCCGCACGGGCTTTGTCGCCCATAGTGGCAACCTGCAATGAATAGGCGATAGGCAGCCCATCTTCATCCATAGCCGGCGATTCAAGGCGGTCTCGCGCATCGTCAAGTTCTGCCACCGGCATGGTGTCCGCACTGGCAGGCAGTCCCGCGGGCTCAACATCCGACGACACATCGACATCGGGGAACGCCACATCTTGCACTTCTACGCTCTGGGCAGCTGCCTCTTGCCCGCTGCGCAGGCCCAGACTATCTGGCTCCGGTAAGGGCGTAAGATCCACCGGCGGCGCCTGAGGCACAACAACGCGAAGATCGTCCACTTGCTCGGTGCCGGGCACAAAAATAATCGGCCAGAACACCACTGCCAGTGCGACAAGAATCAATGCGCCCACAAGGCGTTGTTTTACGAGATTGTCCACCGGTCTTTAGTGCCCGTCTGAGGTGCCTGGAAGTTCGAGGTTCAACAGGCTCATTATACCTGCAACACTGTGAAAAGAGCCGCAGACCACCAAACGATCTCCGGGAGAACTGCCCGCAAGCAACTGCCCCCAAACGGCATCGGCGCTAAACTCACGCTGGGGGATAGCTACCCCCACATCATCCAGGGCCTGCCAGATAACTTCTGGCGACTCAGCACGGTCAATACCGGGAATCGCCAATGCACAGGCTCCATCCACACCGGTCGCCAGACATGCCGCCATGGCGTTCAGATCTTTGTCTCTCATCAACCCCAGGGCCGCGATGGTTTGACCCTGAATAGGAACAGCCTTGAGATAATCCACCAAAGCCTGCATGGCCGCAGGGTTGTGTGCCACATCCAACAGTAACTCTCTATCGGCAACCGCAAGACTTTGCCTGCGTGCAGGCACCACAAGATGCCCCAGCGCCAGCGCAGCCTTGCGTTTATCAAAAGCCGCTCCTACAAGACAGGCACTGACCTGGATCGCTGCAGCAACATTGGCCGGACGCAGACCATCAGGAATAGGAAAGACTGCAGCGTCTTGCTCACCGCCAAGCTGCACAAAGAGTTTCTCAGCGTCGCTGCGCCAGAACCACTCCTGGCCAGCTCGCACAGCAATGGCGCCGATATCATTGAGAGTGTGAAACAGTGTGGCTGGATAGCGGGACTCTGCAAGAATAACGCTACGCCCCGCACGGGCTACCGCCGCCTTCTCAGGTGCGATTTTCTCGACCGTATCACCCAACCAATGCTGGTGATCAAGATCAATAGCGGTGATTACCGCAAGATCAGCGTCGATCAAATTCACCGCATCGAGTCGACCCCCAAGGCCGACTTCCATGATGGCAACATCAACGTTCTGCTCTTTAAAAATCCAATAGGCCGCCAAGGTCGCGAATTCAAAATAGGTCAGTGTCACGTCGCCGCGCGCTGCCTCTATGGCGGTAAATGCGTCGAGAATTTGCGCATCACTGACGGTTTCGCCATTCACGACGATTCGCTCATTAAAGCTCAGCAGGTGTGGTGAGGTGTAACGCCCGGTGCGCTTACCCTGGCTGCGCAAAATAGCGTCGGTGCTATAAGCCACACTACCCTTGCCATTGGTACCCGCCACGGTAACAACGTCAGGGCCATAGGGCAGCAGATTCAGATTTTGTGCAGCGACACGAACTCTTGCAAGTCCCAGGTCGATATCGACGGGATGCAGTTGCTCGAGATACCGCAGCCACTCCCCAAGAGTACGCTCAGACATCCAACTTTTTGTCGGAAGACTCCCCATTGGCCTCGGTATCAGAGGCGCTCTCAACGTCTGGCAATGACTCATCTTCTACGAGCCCGGATTCATCCTCTAATGAGTCTGACTCGCTGTCTGCAGCGCTATCAGTCTGCTCGTTATCGGCTGCATCATCAGCAGAGCTGATGGACTCTTCTTCGCTTTCGGCAGAGACGTCGGCGCCCTCATTGTCGCCTTCATCAATGTCGGATTCCGCCAAAGCTTCGGGCTGTGATGGCTCACTGCCTTCCTGAGTCTCGCCGTCGACCACAGCCCCCTCTGGGACCATCGCCTCAACGCCAAGCTCTGCTGCCGTCTCCAAAGAAGCCAAAGCAGCAACCCCTGTTAGCTTCGCAAGGATGCGAGCAATGGTGTCGCGCAACTCCAAACGAGGGACGATCATATCGATGGCCCCATGCTCCAAAAGAAACTCGCTACGCTGAAAGCCCTTGGGAAGCTTTTGTCGAATAGTTTGTTCGATAATGTTGGGGCCCGCAAAACCAGCTCGGGCGTCTGGCTCCGCTATATTTAAATCACCCAAAAGAGCCAACGAGGCCGATACGCCACCGTAAATGGGATCAGTAAGTACCGACACATAAGGTACCGACTCGCTGTGCATGCGCTCGATAACGGCACTGGTTTTCGCCATTTGCATGAGCGAAATCAAAGCCTCCTGCATGCGGGCTCCGCCAGAAGCGGCAAAACAGACAAGGGGAATACGCTCCTTGAGCGCAAGCTGTGCCGCTTGAGAAAACTTCTCTCCAACCGCCTGGCCCATAGAACCGCCATGAAAGCCAAACTCAAAAGCCACAGCGACAACGGGCATCGTGTGCAAGGTGCCACGCATGGCCACCAGCGCGTCGCGCTCACCCGTGGACTTCTGCGCTGCCGCCAGCCTTACGGAGTACTTCTTCTTATCTCGAAAACGAAGGCGATCAACGGGCTCAATGTTCGCGAACACTTCCTCGCGACCATCCTTGTCCAGGAAGATATCCAGGCGTTTGCGTGCACCCACACGCATGTGATGCTCACACTTGGGGCACACATTGGCATTGCGCTCAAGGTCCGGGCGATACAGCACCGCCTCGCACTTAATGCACTTGGTCCATACACCTTCGGGCACGGTTGCCCTTTTGGCGCCTTCGGCTTTACTGATGCCCGAGGGCAGTATTTTGTCGATCCAGCTCATGGAGCTCTCTCCAGCACGCGATACCGAGGCATTATACGCATCCTTGGGGCCTTAGGCTGCGTCAGAAAAATTGCCATCAACGTGCTCACGAATATCAGTGAGCATCGCTCGCGCCGCCGCCAGGACCGCGGCGTCATCGCCACCCTCCTTGGCAACATCAGCAAGGCGCTGCACCAGAGCGGAACCGATCACAACACCATCAGATACCGCTGCTACGGCCGCTGCGGACGGCCCATCCTTGATACCAAACCCTACACAAATCGGTAATGTCGTATGGCTGCGTATCTCTGCGACTGACCGAGCCACAGCCTCTCTATCAAGATTGCCAGCGCCGGTGACTCCCTTGAGCGACACGTAGTAAATAAAGCCACTCGCTTCTTCGGCGATCAGATCCATACGGTCCGCCGGGGTCGTCGGTGCGATGAGAAAAATATTGTCCATACCCACACGGCGCAGTTCGTGATTCAAACCCGCTACTTCCTCGGGAGGGATATCCACCGTAAGCAGCGCGTCTACCCCGCTGGCCGCAGCGCGATCAGCGAATTGAGCGTGCCCCATATGCTCTACGGGATTGGCATAACCCATAAGCAGCACCGGCGTCTTCTGGTTATGTTTGCGAAATTCGACCATCACATCCAGCACACCGCGCAAACGCATACCCCGCTCCAGCGCCCGCTCGTGCCCCCGCTGAATCACCGGTCCCTCGGACATGGGGTCAGAAAACGGCACACCCAGTTCAATAATGTCGGCACCCGATTCCACCAGTGCAAGCATCAGATCAACGGTGATCTCAACACCGGGATCACCGGCGACAATATAGGGAATCACCGCCTTTCGTCCGCGCGCTTTTAGATCGTTAAAACACTCTGCAATTCGACTCATGAGCGCCTTACACCTTTATCCCTTCAAGACCGGCGACGGTGAGGATATCTTTGTCACCCCGGCCAGACAGGTTGACGACAATATGTTGGTCTGGCGTCATGGTCGCCGCCAGCCGCTCGGCGTAGGCAAGTGCATGCGCTGTTTCAAGCGCCGGCATAATACCCTCTACACGCGTAGTTTTATGAAAGGCAGCCAAAGCCTCCTCATCATTTGCAGACACATAGTTCACCCGGCCAATGTCCTTCAGCCATGAGTGCTCTGGGCCCACACCCGGGTAGTCAAGCCCTGCAGAGACTGAGTGGGTATGGATGATTTGCCCGTCTTCATCTTGCATCAGATAGGTCCTATTACCGTGTAGGACTCCGGGGGATCCTGCTGACAAGGGCGCAGCGTGCTGTCCGGTCTCGATACCCAAACCGCCAGCTTCAACTCCGTACATGGCTACGGTTTCGTCGTTCAAAAACGGATGGAACAAACCAATCGCATTGGAGCCCCCACCGACACAGGCTACCAGCGCGTCGGGGAGCTTTCCGTTCTGCGCCAGGCATTGAGCGCGGGCTTCGCGTCCAATCACACACTGAAAATCCCGTACCAGCATGGGGTAAGGGTGCGGGCCGGCCACTGTTCCAATAATGTAGAAGGTGTCATCGACGTTTGTGACCCAGTCCCGCATCGCTTCATTCATAGCGTCTTTAAGAGTAGCGGAGCCTGAGGTCACGGGCACCACGGTGGCACCCAGGAGCTTCATTCGATACACATTCAGGGACTGCCTCTGAACATCTTCAGCCCCCATAAACACATGGCATTCCAAGCCTAGTCTCGCGGCTATTGTTGCCGTAGCCACGCCGTGCTGCCCAGCACCGGTCTCGGCGATCACTCGTGGCTTACCCATGTGCTTGGCCAGTAATGCCTGGCCAACGGTATTGTTCACCTTGTGCGCGCCTGTGTGGTTCAGGTCCTCGCGCTTAAAAAATATTCGTGCGCCGCCGATTTCATCAGACCAACGTCGCGCTTCGTACAGTGGCGATGGCCGCCCTACGTAATGCGCAAGGTCGTAATCAAACTCGGCCTGAAAGGCAGCATCTTCTGAGAGCTGCCGATAAACCGCCTCTAATTCAGCGAGCGCCGCCATCAGAGTCTCAGCGACATACTTGCCACCATAGGACCCGAATCTTCCATCCGCATCGGGCTGATTGGAAAAACTCAGGGGGTTCAAATCAATAGTCATACCGCTGCATCCTCATGCTTGCGTTCATCGGCTTGGCGCACCGCGTTCATAAACTGCCGCATGCGCTTGGGGTCTTTCTCTCCAGAGGCGTTTTCCACGCCTCCACTCACATCTACCGCCTGCGGCCTGACCTGAACAATCGCCGCGGCGACATTATCAGCCGTTAATCCGCCGGCCAAAATCCAGGGGCGATGCATTTCAGGGATCCGCTCCCAGGCAAAAGTATCGCCGGTACCACCCGGCGCATCTGGACGCCAGGCATCAAACAGTACCGCGCGAGCACCGCGGTGCTCGTCAATTAACGCCTGTATATCCACCTGCGGACGCATACTGATCGCTTTGATATAGGGTCGACCGAACTGCTCGCAGAAAGCAGCCGATTCCGATCCATGAAACTGCAGACAATCCAGAGCGCAGCGATCCAGTACCCGCGCGACTTCGTCAACCTTCGGATCTACAAATAAGCCTACGGTTGTGACAAGCGCCTGGGTCACATTTATAACCTCAGCGGCCTGCACCACGGTGACAGCACGCGAGCTGGGTGGATAGAACACCAGGCCAATGGCATCCGCACCGACTTCACAAGCCTGCTGGGCGACCGTTGCGCTGCGCACTCCGCAAATCTTGACCCGAGTCATTGCCTCGACACGTCCTTTTAACGCTTTTTCAAAAGCGCGCAATGATAGCAGAAGACCGCGCTTATTCCTGCGCTGCGGAGGGGAAGAAAGGCAGATCGGTGGCGGAGCGAACCTGTAAAGAATCAGGGTATCGAACCCCGGTGAGGTACAGGCCATGGGGCGGCGCCGTTGCGGCCGCCCGCGTTCTGTCCCGTTGCGCCAGCAAGTCTTTTAACCAGCTCTGGGGCTGCTCACCCAAGCCTACCTGCAGACAGGACCCAACGATATTGCGCACCATATGATGCAAAAAAGCATTTGCGACCACGCGAATCTGTACAAACTCCCCCCGGCGAAAAACCTGCGCACTTTCCATAAAGCGCATGGGGGTTGTCGACTGACAGGAGGCGGCTCGAAATGCCGAGAAGTCGCACTCGCCCAGCAGGTCCTGCAAGCTACGGTGCATAAGCACCTCGTCAATGGGTTGCCGCACCCACACGATACGATTTGCCAATAGAGCGGATGGCGTGCGCGAATTGGCGATCAAGTAATCGTACTGCCGGGCGACCGCACTGTGGCGAGCATGGAAGTCCTCATTCACCGACAGACCGTCGGCGAGGCGAACATCCATAGGAAGCTGAGCATTGGCTCCGACGATCCAGGCCTTGAGACTCCGGGCACAAGGCGCATCGAAATGCAGCCATTGGGCGGTAGCATGTACACCGGTATCGGTGCGCCCTGCGCAGAACACGCGTACCGGGCAGTCCGCAATTTTTGACAATGCGGTCTCGACTTCAGTCTGAACGGTGCGGACCTTGGGAAGCTGCGCCTGAGCTTGCCAGCCACTGTAGCGACTGCCGTCGTATTCAACCCGCAAGGCGATGCGCTGCCCCGGGGACAGCGTTTCGGTCGAGAAAGGCCTACTCAGAAATTCAGGCAATGCGGGTCAGAAGGTCCCGCGATTCCTGCTGTTGCTCTTCGGTACCCTTTTCAATCACTTCTTCGAGGATGCCGCGAGCGCCATCATTATCGCCCATGTCCAGATACGCGCGGGCCAAATCCAGCTTGGTAGCCATTTGGTCGGCGTCATCAGCAATGAGTAACTCTTCGGTTTCCACATCATCACTGTCCGGGGCGACACTTTGCGAAGTTGCTTCTTCGCCAGGAACCAGAGCGTCAGAGAGATCAAGTTCTTCATCGGCGCTGTCAAAGTCTAGCTCGTCGCCACTTCCATCCAAGGGGCTGTCTTCTTCGATCTCAAGGTGCGCAAATTCAATGGTCTCCATGTCTTCGTCGGCCACTGGGGCACTTTCAAACACAGAGCTCTCTACTTCGGCATCTTCAAGACTTAAGTCAAGAGCATCCAAGCCGTCGGCATCGGCATCCGTATCCAGGCTCGCAGGCTCGAGGTCCAATTCTTCACCCAGGTCCAGCGTCGCAGTCGGCTCATCTCCGGTGTCAGCCATAAAACTTGGAGCGGCAGCAGTAGCGCCCCCGGTGCCCAAGAGAGCTTCTCCCCGGGCAATAGAATCAGAACTGCCGTGCTTTCGAAGCTCCTCAAGCTGCTCCGCGGCACTCGCTTCTTCACCCATATCAACGTACAGCTCGATCAATTTGACACGGTAGGCGCCGTTGCCAGGATCGCTACTGATAGCTGTTTCAAGAAGCTCGATGGCTTGCAGGTAGCGACCATACGCAATGTAGATATCGGCCTCAGCAAGCGCATCACCGCCAGCCCCTTCATCGATATAGTCATCATGCTTGCGCTCGCCGTAACCGCGACTACCGCCGCGAGAATGCGCCTCGCCATCCGAGTCGTCAGACGCCTCTGCACCTGGCTCTTCATCAGATTCCAAGGCTACGGCTGCAGAGGACTCTGCCTCCAGGTCCAACGAATCTTCGTCCTCAAATGACTCAGTCTTCAGATTAACCCCGGCAAAGACATCGTCGTCTTCCCGCGCTGCTTGTGCGTTTCGCCCACCGGTATCGGAATCTTCATTTTGTGCGCGCCGGCGCAGCAACAGGACCACTGCTGCCACAACTGCCAGCAGGCCGCCCGATATGGGTAACCAGGGAATACCGCCTGACTGGGCGTTAGATACGCTCGCCGTGGGGCTCGGGGTCTGTGCCGCAGGCGTCGCTGTAACTACTGGCGCAGGTGCAGGCGTCGCCGCGGCAACCGCGGCGGCCTCTCGTGCCTCGCGCAGGGCCTGCTCCAGCGTCGCGATTTGCTCATCTTTTAGAGAAACAATCTGCTCAAGCGTATCCAAACGAGTGGCCATGGCATCGAGCTGAGCGGCTAGTTCGGAGGAACCCGAGGACTCGCCGGCAGGCGCAGCCTCATCTATATCGTCCGCGGCCGCATCCATAACACTGCTTGAAGTCGCACCAGCGTCTGCAGCCTGGTTTCCAGCATTTGCCGGTGCGTCTACCGATGCTTCTGCCTCACTACTGCGCGGCTGGGTATCGGCACTACTGTCCGCTGAAACGCGCAGGGTTGCTGCTGCAGTAACCCCGGGTGCGCCGCGTGCTGATCGCCATTGTTGATTTTGCTCGCGCACCTCGTCCAGGGCACGTGCCAGATCATCAGAACTAATCTCACCCGCAGCGGGGAGATAAATAATGTAACCCGCCTTGATTTGATTAATATTGCCGTTGATGAATGCTTCAGGATTCAGCCGCTGGATCTCCAGCATGGCTTGTTGCACTGACACACCTTGCGGCTTTCCCTCAGAAGCGATCTGCCACAGGGTTTCGTCGCGCTTCACCATATATCGGTTGCCAGAGCGCGGGATCTCTGCCGTCTCAGCAGAGAATGCACGCTTGGGCATTTGCCCGGCGGGAAGGCTGCTCTCTCGTAATGCTACCGAATCACTGGCGCTGCTAACTGCTTGCTGCTGTGCAGGCGGCGTCGCCAAAGCAGGCTTTTCAAGGTTTGTGTCCTGCTCAATACGCTCCACTGCAGAGACCGTGACCACATCCTGGCGAAAGGCCGGAGGATCCACTAAAACGGTGTACTCACGCAGTAAACGCCCCGAGGGCCAGCGCGCCTCGATGATCAGATCAATAAACGGTTCCAGTACCGCCTCATCAGTGCTGAGTCGAATCACCCCACGTCCGGTGTCCTGATCAACCTCGATATCGAACTTGATACTGGTAAGAAAATAACTGCGTTCCACGCCCAGGCGGTCGAAATCATCGCCCGCTGCAAGACGGATACGAATATCGTCGACTGTTAAAGCCCGCGTATCGAGGAGTTCCACCTCGGCGCGCAAAGGCTCGTTGAGGAACGATTGCATCTCGATTTCACCGAGACCCAATGCCAACGTCGGCAATGATGCCGCCGCCCCATACGCGATTACCGCTGCACGCACAGCAGCCCTGACCCCGACTCTAGTCACCATCGCCTCGCCTTTTTATTACCCTGATTAGCCATTATGCCCGAAGCTCTCGAGTCTTAGGCGCTTTACCTGACCATACCGCACATGAGCACAGAAAAAGCTTTTTACACAACAGCTTGCGTCAAATTACCTACAAAATGCTGCAACTTGTAGAAATGTAGCCTTGCGCGCGCAGCGACGTCAAGTCCGAGAGGCTTTTGGGACAAAGCCCAAAGACGACTGGATACTTAAGAAAGGAGCTTCTGGCTGATCAACAACTCGGCAATTTGCACGCTATTTAGGGCCGCTCCCTTGCGCAGATTGTCCGAAACCACCCACAGGTCCAGCCCCTTTTCGTGGGAAATATCTTCGCGGATGCGGCTCACAAACACGCCGTCTTTGCCCGCTGCATCCGTGACCGGCGTTGCATAGCCGCCATCTTTGGGCTCATCGATCACCACTACACCTGGCGCAGCGGCCAGCAGCGAGCGCGCCTCCTGGGCACTTAACTTATCGCGAGTTTCGATGTGCACTGCCTCAGAGTGACCATGAAAAACAGGCACACGAACACAGGTGGGATTCACCGCAATAGAGTCATCTTCAAAAATCTTCTGCGTCTCCCAGACCATTTTCATCTCTTCGCGGGTGTAGCCGTTGTCCTGAAAGGAATCAATCTGCGGCAGCGCATTAAACGCAATCTGCCTGGGATAGACCTTGCTCTGCGCAGGTTGCCCGTTGAGCAGACGTGCGGTCTGGCCAGCCAATTCTTCAATAGCTGACTTACCTGTGCCCGAAACAGCCTGGTAGGTGGCAACATTAATCCGCGTAATTACCGCCGCATCATGTAAGGGCTTTAGGGCAACGAGCATCTGAATGGTCGAACAATTAGGGTTGGCGATAATTCCCCGAGCGTGGAAGCCTGCGACTGCATGCGGATTTACCTCGGGCACCACCAGAGGAATATCCTCATCGCGGCGAAAGTGCGAGGTGTTGTCTATCACGACGCAGCCAGTCGCCGCCGCTATGGGCGCATATTCTTCCGACACGCTTCCGCCGGCAGAGAACAGGGCGATTTTCACTTTGGAAAAATCAAACTTCGCCAGATCCTCTACAGCATATTGCTTACCGCGAAAGTTAATGCGCTTACCCGCCGAACGCTCGGAAGCGAGCAAATACAACTCTCCAACGGGAAAATCACGCTGCTCGAGAATATCGATCATCGCTTCGCCCACCGCGCCGGTGGCTCCAACTACTGCTATGTCGTAGGTATCACTCATTACTTTGTTGTCCGTCACGCTGTCTGTGTTTTTACCAATGCCGCAACCACGGCGTTGCCCATCTCGCTGGTACTGATACTGACCCCATCGCGGCTAACAATGTCCGCAGTCCGCAAGCCCTGATCCAGAACCTGACCTACGGCGGCTTCAATACAATCCGCCCCCGCAGGACACCCCAGGGAATAGCGCAGCATCATTGCCACAGAAAGAATGGTCGCCAGTGGATTGGCCTTTCCCTGCCCGGCGATATCCGGAGCAGAGCCATGACAGGGCTCGTAGATCCCCTGCCCGCTTTCATTAAGCGAGGCTGACGGCAACATACCGATGGAGCCGGTCAACATGGCAGCTGCATCCGAGAGGATGTCGCCAAACATATTGCCTGTCACGATGACATCAAACTGCTTTGGTGCACGCACGAGCTGCATAGCCGCGTTGTCCACGTACATATGCTCCAGCTCTACGTTTGGATAATCAGCCGCCAGCTCTGTGACGACCTCCCGCCACAGTACCGTCGCCTCAAGCACGTTCGCCTTGTCCACAGAACAGACACGACCGCCACGCTTTGCCGCAAGCTCAAAAGCCAGCTTCGCAATGCGTCGAATCTCGCTTTCACTGTAGACATAGGTGTTGAAACCTTCGCGCTCGCCGTTCTCAAGCGTACGTATTCCCCGGGGCTGTCCAAAATAGATGCCGCCGGTGAGTTCACGGACAATGAGAATATCCAGCCCCGAAACAAGCTCAGGTTTTAGGCTCGAGGCATCCACAAGTTGGGGATACATGATCGCCGGGCGAAGATTGCCAAATAGGCCAAGCTCAGAACGAATTCGCAGCAAGCCCTTTTCTGGCCGCAGATCTCTGTCCAGATGATCGAAGGCCGGCCCGCCCACTGCCCCGAGCAAAATAGCGTCCGCCGCGCGGGCCTTTTCCAGGGTAGACGCCGGGAGCGGATCGCCCTCCGCCTCATAAGCGGCACCACCGATGAGTGCTGAATCGGTGCTGATATCAAGATCGTAGAGCTCGCAGACCCGCGCGAGCACCTTCTGCGCCTCCGGCACGATCTCCTGTCCGATATAGTCACCGGGGAGCAAAAGAACGGACTGCCTCATGCGCTAGCCTCCGCAGAAAAAAGCCAGGGAGAGCGACTTCTAAGCTTCTCCTCGTAGGCGCGAATCGCAGCCTCGCTTTTGAGAGTGACACCAATATCATCGAGGCCTTCCAACAAACACTGCCGTCGATACTCCTCCACCGGGAAAGGCCAGCTCCGACCATCCGCGAGGCGTACTTCCTGCTTCTCAAGATCTACGGTAATGCGGTAGCCCTCGTTGGCATACAAAATTTCGAATAGCTCGCTGACCTGCTCGGCAGTCAGGACCACGGGCAGAACGCCATTCTTAAAGCAATTGTTGTAAAAAATATCGGCAAAGCTTGGCGCGATCACACAGCGGAAACCATAATCCTCCAGCGCCCAGGGAGCGTGCTCCCTACTTGATCCACAGCCGAAGTTTTCGCGACACAGGAGCACCGACGCGCCCTGATAACGCGGAAAATTCAGGGGAAACTCGGGATTGAGTGGTCGATTACTGCAATCCTGACCGGGCTCGCCTTCGTCGAGGTAACGCAATTCATCAAACAGGTTGGGACCAAAGCCACTGCGTTTAATGGACTTAAGAAACTGCTTGGGAATAATGAGATCAGTATCCACATTGGCACGATCCATGGGCGCAATCAGACCCTCGTGTACTCTCAGTGCTTTCATGACAACTCTCCCTGAAAGTCCCTGACGTCCACAAAATGCCCGGCGATCGCCGCTGCCGCAGCCATGGCCGGACTCACCAAATGTGTTCGGCCGCCAAAACCCTGGCGCCCCTCAAAATTACGGTTAGAGGTCGACGCACAGTGCTCACCCTTGCCCAACTTGTCAGCATTCATAGCCAGGCACATAGAGCAGCCGGGCTCACGCCACTCAAGACCTGCGTCCAGAAAAATCTGATCAAGCCCCTCGGCCTCGGCCTGCGCTTTTACCTCACCGGAACCCGGAACCACCATCGCCTGCTTCACGGAGTCTGCTTTTTTACGACCGCGCACAACAGCCGCAGCTTCTCGAAGATCTTCGATACGTGAGTTAGTACAGGAACCGATAAACACCCGATCCGCTGGAATAGACGTGATTGGCGAACCGCCATGCAAGCCCATGTAAGCCAGTGCTCGAACAGTGGCATCGCGCTGCCCTGCATTACTCATAGACTCAGGATCAGGAATGGAGTCAGTCACTGCAGCCACCATCTCCGGCGAGGTTCCCCAGGTAACCTGGGGCGCGACGCTTGCGGCATCCAGATGTACTTCGCGATCAAATACAGCATCTGCATCACTGTGAAGATCGCTCCAGGCAGCTACCGCCAGCTCCCACTGCTCGCCCACTGGCGCCATGGTGCGTCCACGAACGTAGTCGATGGTCACATCGTCTACGGCAATCATGCCCATGCGCGCACCGGCCTCGATAGACATATTGCACAGGGTCATACGACCCTCCATGCTGAGAGCCTCGACCGCCTCCCCGGCGAACTCAATCGCAAACCCGGTGCCACCGGCGGTACCGATGTCACCGATGATCGCCAGCGCCAGATCCTTCGCAGTCACCCCCAATGAAAGTCGACCATCCACCCGTATTCGCAGGTTTTTCATCTTCTGCTGCACGAGACACTGCGTCGCCAAAACATGCTCGACCTCCGATGTGCCAATTCCGTGAGCGAGCGCGCCGAGAGCTCCGTGTGTACTGGTATGGGAGTCCCCACACACGACGGTCATTCCGGGAAGCGTAGCGCCCATCTCGGGACCCACAACGTGCACGATCCCCTGACGGCGATCGTTGATAGGTATCTCTTCGATGCCAAATTGCTCGCAGTTGTCATCCAGAGTCTGTACCTGAAGCCGCGACGTCGCATCAATAATGCCTGCCACACCGCCCGCCCTTTCTGCAGCATCTGTGGGCACATTATGGTCGGGCACCGCCAGGTTAGCATCCAGACGCCAGGGCTCGCGTCCGGCCAGACGCAAACCTTCAAAGGCCTGAGGCGATGTAACTTCATGGATAAGATGACGATCGATGTAGATCAGAGCGGAACCGTCCTCGCGCTCTTCTACCAGATGGGCTTCCCACAGTTTGTCATACAACGTTTTACCCGGCATAGCAGTGTGCTCTTAGCTAAAAACGCGGACATCCTAGGCTTGCATTAGAAATAACTCAAATCTATTATTTTCATACGGTCAATAACTTTTGATTATTCATGGATATCGCCAATCTTCGTGCTTTTGCCGCAGTCGCTAAGGCCCAATCATTTTCTGTCGCGGCGGAGCACCTGCACCTAAGCCAACCCGCCATTAGCAAGCGCATCGCTGTGCTGGAAACAGAGCTCAACACAACACTGTTCGACCGCCTTGGGCGGCGTATCGAACTGACCGAGGCCGGTCGCGCCCTGCAGCAACATCTGCCAAAAATAGAACAAAGTCTGCGCCAGGCCGAGCAGGCAGTGCGCGATATCAACGGGGAAATCGCCGGCCCCCTGCGCATCGCCACCAGCCATCACATAGGTTTGCACCGCCTTCCCCCCGTGCTATCTGCATTCCAGCAACGTTACCCGTCGGTGCAGCTGGCTATTGAGTTTCTGGATTCTGAGCAGGCTTATGAGCGGCTTCGCATGGGTGATATCGAATTGGCCGTGGTGACGCTCGCCCCCGGCGACGTAAGCCAGCTCAAGAGCGAAGCGATCTGGCAAGATGGTTTATCGGTGATGGTCTGCAAAGAACACGCTCTGGCCGGACGCCGAACGGTGGGTATCGAGGAGCTAGCCGGCTATGCCGCGGTGTTACCCGGACTGGATACTTTCACCGGCCAGATCGTGCATCGTCACTTCAATGAAGCCGGCGCACAACTGCAACTGCGCATGTCCACCAACTACCTGGAAACATTGCGCATGATGGCTGTGGTGGGCTTAGGCTGGACCGTGCTCCCCGACAGCATGGCTGCACCGGAACTCCAGGCACTGTCAGTCGAGGATACGCAGCTATCGCGAACCCTGGGACTGGTGTGTCATCAGGAACGGAGTCTGTCTCGCAGTGCCAGGGCATTTACAGAACTCTTGAGAGAATCTGGACAGATCCCGGCCTCCAGACGCCAAGCCCAAACGAACCGCGCTACTCGCGGATAGCACCGTCGTCGCCCATAAGCAGATTCAGCTTGTGGGCATCGCCGGGAGCAACTCCCAAACCACCATGGTCCGGGAAGTAAAACGCGCCGCTATAACGCAAAACCGGATTATCGCCGTCGTAGATAGCGCCACTGCAAAAACCGAAACGACGCTTCACCTGCACGTGGTCCGCCCGGGTCTCTAACCAACGACCTGGACGCCCGGGTGCCATAAAATCAAAGCTCAGATTTATCGTTGGCGAAGGCGCCGGTTGATCACGCAACAAGTGGATGCTGGTCGCTGCAGCGATGTCCGCCAGTGTCATAAGCGCGCCCCCATGAATGATCCCCATGAGATTCAGGTGCTGCTCCTGCACCACCAAACCAAAGCTCACCTTGTCGTCTCGAAAGCGCCGGTAAAACGGCTGAAGACGATCGCCAAAACCGAGTCCTTCGGGCAAGCGCTCGAAACCTTCTGGCACATCCATAGGCGTCCCATCGTTAATCTTTGAAGCCATGAGCAAAATATCCTGTGTGCATTAGGACGGCGATATAAGCCGCCGTCAAAAAATACCCATCTCCAAACCTACGGCAAACCCAGCGCCAAGTTCTTCTGCGCACTTCAGCGCCTCTGGATCCACAGGGCCGCGAATTATTCGTGGCTCCAGGGCCTCCGTAAAGGGAATCCCAGAGAGGATCCGCTGAGCCTCTGCAACCGCTCCCCGTCCATCGTTACCGGCCGTTACCAACAACGCGTAGGGCAGACTGCAACCAGCGCTGATCAGCGGATAAAAGATCCGGTCCAGTAAATCCTTCATTCCACCGGACAAACGCCCGGAGTTTTCAGCACAGACGAATAAAACCCCGGAGCTTTGCTTGATATCAGTGGCTCCAACATCAGCCGCCCGCTCGATACGCGCTGCCGAGTTGTGCTCTGTGGCTCCGCGCCAGCTTGCCGCGGCTAGCTGCGCAGAAGCACCACTTTGGCTGTGATAAACAATTAACACGGCAAACTCTGTCTTACCTCCCAAAGCAGGCTCGTAGATGTGGATAAAGCAGTGCGCAAAAAAAAATCAATAGCTCTATGCGTATTAGCAGGGATTTAGTTACTTTCGCCCAAGGAAATATCGCGTTATTTTTTAACTAATTAAATCAAGTAATTAAAACTAATAGTTAATGTTGAATATTTATTGTGGCAGGCGTAGCACATTGTCTGTTTTTTTTGCAAGGCCTGTGGATAAGTTTCTTTGATCTCGCAAAATAGCACGTTTAAAGGGCCTTATGGCGCAGCTTCCAGCACTGATGAGGTACCGGCAGCCGGGCAAAATCCGGGTCAAGAGTAGCCCGGGTTATCTCCTCTACCACGAAACTCTGCGCAAGCTCCTCGTCCAGTCGAAATTTACGGCGATTATTGGAAAAATACAGGTCGCCCGCGGGTGTCAGCCGCTTCATGGCCATATGAATCAGCCCCGCGTGGTCTCGCTGAACGTCAAAACTACCCGGAACTTTGCGGGAATTAGAAAATGATGGCGGATCGAGCAGTATTAAATCGAAGAGGTCTTCGCCGCCCCGGAGCCACTGCATGACGTCGGCGCGTTCAAGATGGTTGTGGATTTCAGCCAGCCCGTTGTGGGCAAGATTCTGACTCAGCCAACGAAGATAGCTGTTTGACAAATCGACGCTGACAGTTTCCCGGGCCCCGGCAAGAGCGGCATGCACGGTCGCTGTTCCGGTGTAGCAATACAGATTGAGAAATCGCAGCCCCTTCGCCTCTTGGGCAATACGCAAACGTAGAGGCCGATGATCAAGAAACAAGCCCGTATCCAGGTAATCATGCAGATTCACGAGTAAGCGGGCATCACCCTCGCTTACAGACAGCATGTCGCTGGCGCCACCACTGGACTGATACTGCGCTTTTCCTCGCTGACGTTCACGCTGCTTAAACACGATTCTTTCGGCCGCAACACCACTGGCCAATGGCAGCGCCTGATGAATTTCTCGTAAACGTTGTGCAGCGCCCTCCTCACTGACCTCTGCGGGCGCTTTATATTCGGCAACGTGAAGCCAATCTCCATAGCGGTCCACCGCAACGGCGTACTCGGGAATGTCAGCGTCATACAGTCGATAACATTCATTCCTACTGCGTTTTAACCAGGGCCCGAGTTTGCGCAGATTCTTACGAACCCGATTGGCAAACATTTCTGCGCCAGGACTTAAGTCTTTATGGTCGGTTGCGGCGGCAACATCGACGGGAGTGGCAAGCGCAGGGTTTCCATCAGCAAGGCGATTACCCTCAAGATCAATGAGCAATAGCGTAACTGGCAAGCGACCGTTGAAGAGCTGAAACTGACGGTGACTGCGCAACCCCAGAGACCGGCCGTGCTCGCGGTCACCGGCGAGAATTGCGGCCTGCCAACCAGGGAACTCCCGATGCAGTAACTCCCCCAGATGCCGATAGAGTTGCGGCAGACTATCTTTTCTCCCAATACGCTCCCCGTAGGGCGGGTTAGTAATAACCAGGCCTTTTGGCAGGGCAACATGAGTAGGTTTACGCACCTCGCCCAGGGCCTTCACACTCACCCTTACCCACTTGGCCATGCCCGCGGCTGCGATGTTTTCCTGCGCGCTTCGAATAACCGCAGGGTCTGCGTCATAGCCGCGAATTTCCGGAAGCCCGGCACTCAAGCCGCGCTCGGCGCGTCCCCGGGCTTCGTTGTGAATAACCCCCCACTGCTGGGCGTCATGTTCCTGCCAGGCCAAAAACCCGAATTGCTCACGACCCAAAGCCGGAGCCTGATCGGCCGCCATTTGGGCACCTTCGAGCAATAGCGTGGCTGAACCGCACATGGGGTCAATCAGCCCGCCCCCTTCTGCGGCCAGGCTGGGCCAATCTGCCCGCAACAACAATGCGGCGGCGAGGTTTTCTTTTAATGGCGCATCACCCGCAGAACGGCGATAACCTCGACGGTGCAAGCTTTCTCCCACCATATCCAGGGCAACGTCCACGCGATCGCGCTGCAATCGCACGACAATCTGCAGGTCCGGCGAATCCGGATTGACCTGAGGCGGAGCCACTCCTGCAGCCCTGAACGCATCCACAATAGCGTCCTTACTACGATAGGCGCCAAATCGAGTATTGCGAATATCGGCGTTCGTGCCATGAAAATTAACCGCGAAGCTAGAGCCTTCTGCAATGAGCGCCGGCCAGGGCATAGCAAGCAGAGTCTCGTAGAGCGCATCGGCATCCACCGCAGAACCACCACCAATGGGCAGCAGTACCCGGGTCGCTATTCGAGACCAGAGACAGGCTCTGTACATAACGGCGCGGGAACCTGCGAATGCAACAGCGGCCTGTTCTTCGCGAATATCGGTCGCACCGAGAGCGGCAAGTTCCTTCGCAAGAATCGGTGGTAGTGCTCGAGGACAAGTGGCAACCCACTCTCTTACAGGATCAGCGATCATTGCTACGGGGCTTCACTTTACGCACTACCGGTTTCGCGGAGACAGTGGATTTTGTCTTAGCTTTGGGCTTGGCCTTGTTGGTGGGCGCAGATGCCGAGCGAGCCTTCTTGGCCGAACTGGCAGCGCTGCTCTTTGCTCGGGGCTTTCTCCGCGCGCTGACCTTGCGCTTGGGCGGGGCTACTGCAGCTTCGCGCTGCATGACATCAACCACCAGCTGCGTTGAGGAGTCCATGTACTCAATGAACCGTTGGTACCCATCGTCGCTGAGATCCCTAAGAAAATCATGCTGGCGATAGAGATTCACAAAACGACGCTCGCGCTCAAAATTGCGCGGCAGGGCCATGACGCCCCACTGCTCCAGAGTCGCTTCGAGCTGGGGGTTGTAACTACGTAAAAACTTGATGAAAAAAGGCACCGGATCATGGCGTGCCAGTAGAGACGCTGTGCGAAGCATCAGTTCCAGAGGAAGAGTTGCTTCACCCCGCTCCACGCCCTCCAATACCCCTTCGTCGCCAAGGTCCAGACGATCCGATAGTTCGGCAATGCTCAGGCCAGCTGTTTCTCTTGCGTCCCGCAGAAAGTGGCCGGCCTCGGCCATGGCCTCCAGTCTTTCTGGAGATGCGCCATTCAAGAGCAGGTCCCGAACCCAGGAGTCACCAAACATGGCGCTCATCGTGGCGACATCAACAGCCAGATCAAGGGTGCCGCCGGCTACTTTCCCCGCACCCTTGATAAGGCTCTCAATAAGGGATGAGCGCGAGCCACCGGCAGCCGCTGCGGCTCTTTCGGCGATACGGGCGTACTTACTGTCGTTGTCGTTTTTCACTGTGGCAGCATAACGCAGGGATCAATAATGCCCTAGGGAGTTCCGGGCAGTTGGCCGCCGGTTTCCAGCGCATTGATACGCGTGAGTATCTGTCGCCATTGAGCATAGCGATCCTGGACACTGCCACTCAAGCGAAACACGCCATCATCCACCTCCAACACCGTTTCAAGAGACTCTCCAGAAAACCCCTTCACAAGTTCCCGAAGATCTTCTTCCTGAATCTTCACCTTGCGATAACTCGCATAAACCTGCTGCATCGCTGCGAATGTTCCTCGACGAGCTGTTGACTTTCGCTCGGACGCCGTTGTGCGGTAATCATCGCCAAATCGTTGTAATTCATAGTTGTATTCACGCCAGAGCGCATAGCTATCTTCTACGTCACCGCGAAGGTCTGCGTACTGCTCATCCACCGCATCGATAAACAAATCATCCTGACGACGCACGCGGGCTAAACGCAGGAGCATGGGATCACCATCGGCAGGAAAACTGGCCAGGGAATAGCCGCCATCGGCCTGAGTCGTAACAAAGCGCTCAAAGCTGGCAGGGGACAATGTCGCAGCAAAACGCATAAGCGACAGGCGCTGCAGGTTCAGCCGCTGCTCTTGCGTCAAAGCACCCGCTATCTCCAGAAGATCGTTGCTGATCGCTCGATAGATATCGTCGAACGGTTCCCCGCCGGGCTTTACCGGATAATCGCTGGCTGTGGCTTCATCGCGGTAAATACGCTCCAGAAGCAAGCTGCCATCGGCCGCACGAAAGCGCAGCTGTAATTCTAAAACCGCACCGTCAGCTCTGAGAATTTCTCCATCCAGTATCAGGGGCATGAACACCTCATTGGAATGCACTACACGCACAGCGCCCCAGGCACCACTGTCTTCGAGATAGGACGACAAAGTCACGGGTATCAGCAAGGATTCAGCTTTGCGCACCGTGGGAAACACGCGCGCTCCCTGAGTTCGGTTATCCAAACCCTGGTCGAAGACCGCTATCCCCACATCCAATGGCCAAACCGAGGCCGCTGCAGTCTTTAACTGCACCTGACCCACCGCAGGCGCACGAGGTTCCGGCTCTGGCGGCGCCTCGGGCACGCCGCGATTATTGCTACACGCCTGCAACAGCAAAGACAGGATCAACACACAAAAATAAGAACGTGTCATTGCGGCGACTCCGTCGTGCATACCCGACCTCTCGTGAGCGTCTCGGTGCAGCGATAGCCATTACTGCCCGGGGTATATCGACGGTAGACCCTCCGGAGAGAGAATGGCTCTGATACGCCCCGAGAGTACAAGGAAGTAACGATGCCCAGAGTATCCCCGGACGCGGAGGCCGAGAGACGATGGACGATATCCAAGCCGTCAGGCAAGCGAATTTGAAACACCAGTTGCTGTCCGTCCCAAAAGCAGCTTTCGCTACCCAGACCGTAATCAATCTGCCTGGGCGCATCTGGGCCGTAGTCACAGCTGAGAGAAAAATTGCCCTCGCGCTCAACTCTAATAGACACGCGACTTTGTTCTATCTCCAAAAGCTGGGACTCGGTAATCAACTCGGCCATTTGCGCCATCCCCAAAAGCCGCTCCTGAGACGATGTTGGCGCGTTGCCCACGGAGTTGCGACTGCGATCATTGGCATTGCGCGCCGCCTGCGCACGCAATCCCCGCATTGTGGAGTTGAATTGCGCCTGCAGGTTATCGCTGCGGGCGTAGTCGAGCTCCCAGTTGCCCGACATATCAACCGGGTCTGACTTGACCTGCTGTTGCACAGGTTCAGTGCTACAGGCGCCGAGCAACGCAGCCAGAGATGGCATTATGAGAGTGCGAAAAACGCTGATTTTCACTGAGCGAAACATGAATATCCGAAATGGTGACGGGCGATGTCTTCCGCCGATTACGGAAGAAGGACGATGCTGACACAGGCATCGAGCATCAACAAGGGCTACGGTGCCTCCGGTGCTGCAGCAATGTATAATTCCGCCGCGCCGCGATCGGCCCTGATGCGCGATCGCCAACCATTTCCAATATAGGGAGCAACCCAGTGTCGCAAAGCTTTTACCCACCACAACGCACGCTCATGGGTCCCGGCCCGTCGGATGTCTCCCCTCGCGTACTGGCGGCCCTGGCTCGTCCCACCATCGGCCATCTTGATCCTTTGTTTGTGTCCCTCATGGACGACATCAAACTATTGCTTCAATACGCTTTCCAAACCAAGAACGAACTCACCTTGCCGGTATCTGCGCCGGGGTCAGCGGGCATGGAGGCCTGCTTCGTCAATCTACTGTCACCGGGCGACACAGCTATCGTCTGTCAGAACGGCGTGTTCGGCGGCCGGATGCGCGAGAACGTGGAGCGCTGTGGAGCCACAGCCATCATGGTAGAAGACGAATGGGGAAGCCCCGTCGACCCAGAAAAGGTCCAAAAGGCGCTGCGCGATCACCCTCAGGCTTCTGTACTGGCCTTCGTCCACGCCGAAACCTCTACCGGAACGCGCAGCGATGCAGCGACCCTTTGTAAGCTTGCCAAAGAACATGACGCCCTGGTGATCATGGATACCGTCACCTCATTGGGAGGTATCGAACTCAAGGTTGATGAATGGGGAGCTGACGCTGTCTATTCCGGATCCCAAAAGTGCCTGTCCTGTGTGCCTGGCATTTCCCCCGTGACCTTCAGTCCGAAAGCTGTGGAGCGTATTCAAGCCCGGACACACAAAGTCCAAAGCTGGTTCCTGGATATGCAGCTGGTGATGGGCTACTGGGGCGGGAGCAGCAAACGCGCATACCATCACACGGCACCGGTGAATGCCATGTATGCACTGCACGAAACTCTGGTGATGCTAGAAGAAGAAGGTCTTGAAAACGCCATCGCCCGACATCACAGAAACCACCTGGCTCTCGTCGCGGGGTTGGAAGCCATGGGCTTGAGTATGGCCGTGGATGAAGCCTGGCGCCTACCGCAACTCAATTTGGTCTGCATTCCTGAGGGCGTGGATGATGCGGCGGTCAGAACCCGACTGTTACGGGATTTTGATCTGGAGATTGGTGCGGGACTCGGCGCACTTGCGGGTAAAACCTGGCGCATTGGCCTGATGGGGCACGCCAGTCGCGAGCGTAACGTCATCCTCTGCCTCAACGCTTTAGAGACAGCTCTGCACGCTGAAGGTCACAACGTTGAGAGCGGCGCTGCCCTGCGTGCGGCCGAAGACTTCTATAAATCAACCAGTAATTAACAGGTGGCGCTATATTACCCGGCAGACTCCATAGCCGGCTGCGAAATGTCGCGGACCTTCTCTACAGTGGCAGGCCGCGAATCATCGACCACAGTCGACCGACTGTACCCGCGCCACGCTCACGACTTACCCGATAAGCCACATGCTCAGAATCTTGCGACTGCGGGTTCAGCTGAATACTCCACAAAGGTCGGATTTCATTTGGCAGCAGTGAATAGCGGATATCCATAATACGATTCTCAAAATCCGGATCCGCAGCGATATAGCCCATACTGAACCAGCGAAAGCGCTCAATGTCCCTGGCCTGCAGCGAGTTGTGATCCAGCCAGGGAAAATCCCGACTTAAATCCAGGGTGGCCACCACCTCACCCGGATAAACAACAGGCTCGCCCCCCAGACGAACTGCATCCACATAGTAATGCTCATCCTGTTGATAAATGGTCTTCCACAGAAACAGGTTCGCAAAACTCGGTTTAGCCTCGACCACTTGCGGTGTATGCCCCCTACCCTTCGCGATTTGCTGGCCGACTTCTACAGCGGCATCCCGGGCCACAACGCCAAGCGACAGGTAGCCTATCGCCCAAAGCATGCCTAACACGGCGGGCCAGCGACGATGACTGAGGCGTGATGTGAGCACCAGGGCTATGAGCGGAAGCGTCAGCAAGGGGTCGATAATCGACACGTTGTTCCAGGCAAAACGCTCTTGGGAAAATGGCCAGAACAATAAGGTCCCGTAACTGGTGCACGCATCCAGTAGCGCATGAGTGGCATAACCCAGGCCGGCAAACAAATAGATCTCGCGAAAGGCCCAGTCTCGCCTCCTCCCCACCGCCCCCCAAAGCACCAGCGCCACAAGCGCCGCACCCAAGGGAATGAATATGAGTGAATGCGTGAACTGCCGGTGATACTCCAGAAACAATAATGGATCTGTAGCCGAACGAATCAGCACATCCAGATCTGGCGCCATGCCGCCAGCAATGCCGCACAACATTGCGAGACCAATTTTGTGGGGGTGCGCTACTGACTGTGGTAGAGCCGCGCCCAGCGTCCCCTGCGTTACAGGATCCATAAAGACCTCATCAAAAGCGCCACCGGGCAAGTTCGCTCATCACACAAACCCTGCTCACTCGATATCAAATCGATAGTAAAGATCAAAGGAACTCTCCAGTCGGCTAACCACCTCAAGCCATAAGCGTGATCGCAGATACAAGCGCGCAGTGAGCGCATTTACCGGTTCGTAGATACCCACGCCGTAACTCAAGTACAGTCTCTCGCCTACGTAGGCACTGATGGTCGCCGCCATATCATCGTCGCTGCCTTCGGCACCCAGGGATACGCCGGACAAGCCCGGGATGGCATTCAGCGACTCAAGAGCACCGGATTGATTGATTGCCGACGCACCAAGTGACAGCGCCATCGCCGTACCGTCGACCGAAGCGCCGGCATCCGGCCCTCTACCGCGCAATAGGTACGATAAGGTGTCGCGCTCTGATCGCACAGGATCAGAAAATATCTCGAACACTGGCTCTTCAAGGCTTCCGCGAACATAAAAACCGACGCGCAGATCTTCTGCCCGGATACGCCGTTCGGCACTCAAATTCAGTGCTGGGTTAAAAGGATCTCCCACAAAGCCAACGCTTCCTTGCGTCAGACGCAGCACCTGCCCATACGCTCGTAACTCACCACCCAAAACCTGGAGGTCGCCATATAGCGAAGCCGGAAGTTCAGGTTGCATATTGACTCTGAGATCCCCCGATAAGGTCGCCACCAACTCCCGGGAACGAAGCGTAAACCCTGGCTCAATCAATGCCCGAAGATCCAGGGATAAGTCGAACCGGCGCGGTGGCTTCGCGGGAAGATCCACGCGATAAAAATCATCCGATACGGCGATGGCATTTTCCAACGGACCAGCGTGCTGAAACTCTCCCTTATGGACGCTTATGTCGCCACTGACCGCTAAGCTCTGAGTCGTGAGCTGCAGATCCAAACGCGGTGAAATCGTTGCCTCTACACCCACCGGCAAGCTCAACTGATTCCTCACACCCTGTAACTCGGCCTGCAAAGCGCCATCATCGCAGCACAGGCCGGTGAGGGTCAGGGGGGCGCCGCCGAGCATGGCGCTGCCATCGATCGTAAATCCATCGCCTGTAGCGTCCAGCAGCAGATTCGCATCTGTCAGTGTTGTTGCAATTTCCGGATGCTCAGCACCTGCCCCTTTCAACGCGAGTTGACCGAATAGCAAGGGCTGACTGCGCGATCCCGCTACTGTCATATCAGCCTCGATGGCACCGCTGCCAAGGGACCATTCCGGTAACAAATCATCCAGCGACGCAAGATCAATATCGCTGGCCTTTAATGAGCCAGTCAGTTCCGCACCTTGCTCGGTGAGTGTCGCTGCTAATACCCCCACGCGTTCAGAGCGCAAATCAAGTGACAGATTTTTCGCGTCCGGGCGGAAGTACCCAGAGGCCCGCGCTTGCTCCCAGCGTATGGGAAGCGCCGTGCCCTCGTACATAAAGGGGTCCAGGGACAAGAGATCGAAACTGAGATCAAAGAGCGCATCTTCCAGGACTCCCGCGGTCCACAGCAGATCGAGTGTCCCCGTCCCTTGCGCTTGTATGGAGAAGGGCTTGTCAGACACGGCGCCTTGCAATTCTTCGTCAATCTCAAGTGTCAAACCGAGGCTGCCGCTTTGCCCCAGCACTGCGCTTTGTGCGCACATACTGTTTGCACGCCACTGCAAACAAAGCGCGTCCAAAAGAATCGATGCCTCTGTGGCGTCCCAACGGCCGGCGACGGGCTCGTTGCCACGTACCGCCTCATCCCGAAAAAATACCACAAAGGGTTGCATCAAAAACGTCGCGCCTTGATCGGTTTTCTGCAGCGCCACCTCAAGATTCCCCCGCAGATCTCCTTCGCTTTTAATCTCGAGCTGCGTCACCTCTCCCGGAAAGACCCTTGCGCTAAGTGCAGAAATTGAAACGTCACTGGGGGGTAAGCCCTGGGGCAACTCTAGCAAGGCCGCTGCCCCCGGCTGGCTGGTTCTATGGTAAGAAAACGCGAGCCCATTGCGCGCGCCCTTAAGCGACCCCAAAGGTAGAACCGGTACATCACTTGCACTCAAATCGCCCGCCATTTCCCATTGATTCGAGCCTTCCTGAAGATCAATATCGCGAAGAGCAAGGCTTAATGTCCCCAGCGGATCCAGCGCTGAAAACGCAATATCCCCAACGCCTGTGACAGTCATTTCAGGCGACCCGTCTTTGAGAGGCACGTGAAACTGATCCGCCACGACCTCTAGCCTCGGTGCCAGAGACTCAAGCTCACCCAAAAAACCCGACGCGCGAAGCAGCGGCTGCGAGGCTTCGCCCAGAACAGCCTGCTCCAGCTCCCAGACAGCTGCCTGTTGCGCTAGTTTCAGCTCAAGCCACACTGGCTCAGGCGCAAAGCCCTGCCATTGTTGCCGCAGAGCAAGCTTCAGGTTTTTTGCATCGCGAATTTTTGACTCAAACAAAAAGGGACCGACCCCACTTACATTCGAAAGAGCGTTTGACTGCGGCACCAGATCAGACAGGCCCTCAAGGGAACCTGACGCCGTAATCAGTCCTGCAGAGCTTAGGTCGACAGCGAGTGCCAACGCCGGCGATCCTGCGCTTGCGCTAATATCACCCTTCAACGCACGCAGATCACCGCTGAAATCAAGCGTGAAACTGTGGTCAAGATTTTCCGGCCAATTTGAGACAGCCAAAGCCTGGACAGCAACATCGAGCTTCAGATCCCAGCGCCCGCTCCTGGCGATAGCCCCGCCGCCGCTCCACCGGGCAAGCCTGTGTTCACCGGAGAACGCCTCTATCAAGGCAGTATCGCTGGCAACGTCTCCGGACAGACGCAGGTTTTTCAGTACTTCTGTTTCACTACCGCGGTAAAACACCAACTCGTCTACCGCAAGTCGATCGATATTTACCGCAACAGGTAACCAGGGCAACGGTGCCTGCAAAGGCTGATCCGTTGGCTTACTTGCAGCTTTAACCGCCAACGACACTTTACTCGCCGAGGCATCGCGGACACACAGGGTACTTCGCAACACGCAAGCCCAGGCGACACGAAGATGCAGGTCCTGCAGCTCCATGGACAAGGACTCATCGTCGTAGCGAAAAACATCCAATGACATACCGGTCCAAAAGGACCCCTGGGGATTTTCGACCTGAATGGGCAAACGCGCTTCCAGAACCCTTATTCCCAAGCCAAGCCCCACATCAGTTCCCAGAACAAACACCGGCAGCAGGGGTATTAGCAGCAGGACTGCAAGCGCAAGATAAGCGACTACGCGGCGCCTCAAAATTCAGCTCCAATGTTCACATGAACCCGCCAGGACCCACCACTTTCGGAAACCGGGTTAGCGATCTCAAAGCGCAAAGCACCTACCGGTGACAAGTAGTGAATGCCAATGCCAAGGCCCACCCGGGCATCAAAATCACCGCTATCGAAGGCATCACCAGCGTCCACAAAAACTGCCGCACGCCATTTTTCAGTCACGTAACGTTGCAGCTCCAAGGACCCGGTTAAAAGTCGAGTGCCGCCAACGATCAGAGATTCATTGGGCTGAGCGCTCGAGAAGCCCTCAGCTGTCGCTTCGCGACCCACCGATTGATAGGCGAATCCCCGGATGCTTGAATCGCCGCCCGCGAAAAACGCCAGAGACGGAGGAAGTTCCGAAGGTTTGTCTGAGCTTGTCCATAGCGCTCCAGCCTCCACTCGCCCCACCACACGCCAACGCTCGCCCAGGGTACGCAGCGCGGTGACAGTACCGTAAAAACGCAACAGATCTTCATCAGAACCCAGATCAGCAGAGGCCCCTTCCACGCTGTAAAACTGACTTACACCTCGACTGGGATCAACCGCATTGCCTCGACGGTAGCGCGAAGAAACGCTCGCACCTGCGAGCACAAAACTTGCATCAAAGTCGTCACTAAAGACGCCCCACTGCTCATTGAGGCCACGAAACTGGAGACTTCGCACTATGCCAGCCTTCGTGCGCTCGCGGCGGACGCGCAGCTCACGCTGCTCGCTCTCCAGATCTCCAAACTCATTGTTCTCCAAACGACCAATCAACTGGAGAACGTCGTTTGCAGGATCGTCCAGGGGAATACTGTAAGTTACTCTCGCCTGAGGGTTGATCGGCGACCAACGCAAAGCCGTCTCTTGACTGTGTCCCCAACGATTGAGACGGGGGCTTTGCCAGGTAAGTGATAAGCGCTGCCTTGTATCGGTGCTGAAGCCAACCCCAAGCTCATAGCTGTGACGTGATGCGGTACTAAGGGCAACGCGTATGGGCACATCGGGGTAGACTCGTTCCGGAAGCTGCGGCAGCACGGTGACGCTGCCAAAGTAGCCAAGACGGAGTAGTCGCTGACGAAGCTCAAGCAACAATTTTTGCTCATACGGGGCACCCGGTTCAAAGGGTAGCAAGCGATTTAGCAGGTCTCGATCCAGAATGGATTCATCGATGGAGACCGCCCCAAACCGGTACCGTCGTCCGGCATCAAACACCAACGACAAAGCCGCCTGCCTCTTACCTACATCCACGGCTACCCGACTCTCGGGAAAATCGGCATCAAAGTATCCACGACGGCGAGCCAGCTGCAGAAGTTCCTGCTTGAGGACCTCATAGCGCCCGTGATGTACCCGGTCGCCGAGTTTTGGGGTCTGCGCGTCCATGAGTGCCGTGAGGCTCTGATCCTCCTGGCCCTCCCCCAAAATTCGCACAGAGACCGCGGTGTATGTGAGAGGCTCTCCAGGCTGCACATTAATCGTAGCCGCCCAAGGACGTTTCGTGCGATCCACTTGCAGCTCAATAACAGGGTCATAGAAACCCAAAGCCTCAAGAGCCTCTGCGGTAAGCCTGGGTGCGGTGTTTATAAACTGCTCGGCTGTGGCGTTTTCTTTGGGTGATTCACCCAGATAGGCGCGAATATTCTCTCTCGCTTCTTTCCCTACGCCCTCGATGCCATAGCGCAAGCCCTCGGCATGCGAGAGCTGGGCAGACACAGCAGTCAGAACCAGAACGACAGAAACAGCGGCGAAGATCTTTAACATTCGCTGGCTTCAACCGAGCCTCGCACTGCCCCAGACATTAAAGCCTGCAAAGCGCGGCGTACCCGGCAGATACATGCTTTCCTGGTCGTCACTGTGAAAACCACCCTCCACCAGCAAAGCAGGAATATCCCGGTTAAGGTGGCAGCCCCCCGCGATAGCGCCCCAGGGACGGTCAAGGCGATTTTGCCAGCGGCGCACGCCCTCATCAGGTGCCCTGCCGTGCTCGGCGTAATGCAAAGTGCCGCCCGGACGCAGCACCCGGGCCATACCCTCAAGTGCGGCAACAGGATCTGGAATGGTACAGAGACTGAACGTCATGACGATTGTGTCTACGCTATCGTCTGCCAAGGGGATCTGCTCTCCCGGCAAGCCAATAAACTCAATCGGAAAGCTTAGATTTTTGGCACGAGCCTGGGCAAGCTCCCAGGACGCCTCCGAAGGATCCAGTCCGATCAGCTTGTCGACCTTGTCACTATCGTAGTAAGGAAGATTAAGTCCGGTGCCGATGCCTATTTCAAGCACCGTACCGGCTGCTCGCGGAACAATCTTCTCTCGCTGTTTCATAATGGGCTTGCTCCCGCAGGCACAGTTAATGAAACGCGGAAGCACGTGCCGATCGTAAAAACCCATAACCACCGTCCAGTGTGAAGAATTTCTGTCTGTGGACGCATTATAAGCAGCCAATGGCCCAGGTTGCGCACGGCAGAGCAAGTATTCATTGGGCATAAATAGAACCTCGACAGGAACGCACGCATGTAGCAGGATTCGTCCTCAGCTAAGAAGGCCCAGACGCACCATGAATCTTCATATCATTACCACCGGCGGCACCATCGACAAAATTTACTTCGATGCCAAGAGCGACTACCAGGTCGGCGAACCGGTTATTGGCGAGTTGCTTGACAGCATGGGAGCCCAGTTCCCCTACACGGTGGAGTCCGCCATGCGCAAAGACAGCCTGGAACTAACAGATGAGGACCGAGCGCTGATTCGCGAAAGCGCCGAACGCTGCGCCGAACAGCAGGTGCTGATAACCCATGGCACCGACGGCATGGTCCAGACGGGCAAAGCGCTAAAAGGTATCGAGGGAAAGACCATCGTACTTACCGGGGCCCTGCAGCCAGCGGCTTTTAAGGGCTCGGATGCCATTTTCAACATTGGTTGTGCCCTGGGCGCCCTGCAGGCCGCCTCCCCCGGCGTCTATATCAGCATGAACGGCCAGCTCTTTGAGATTGACAATGTGCATAAGAATCTCGAAAAGAATCGCTTCGAGACTATCGACGGAAAAGACTAGCCATAATTGCTTCCCTGGAAGCGAAAGTGGTTTAAACCGTCTTCATGCCTGACGACGGCTTCTTGTCCTACACAGTTACCGTCAACAAGCGCCTGCATCAGTTGCGCATCCTTACTCAACGCAACACAACGCCGCCCGTCATCGAGTCGACCGATGGCAATAGCGCGGTCGGGCTCATCTGCGGAATAACAGACCGTATGCGCCTCAAGCACAAAACGTCCACTGCCCTGATCTGCCAAGTCCGGTATGGCAAGCGCGTCGATACCCGCCTGCATTGAAGTATCGCTGCGCGGCTTCCAGGCCTGCTCTGGCGGCTGCCGCGCATAGACACCCACCGAGTGTTTCGTCAGATATCCTCCGTTTGCCCATACCAGGCCCGCCCCATTGTCTGTGTTGCGCAGACAGTCAACCATCGAAGCAATAGCATGCAGGCTGTAGTTATTACCCGGCCCGCCAAACAGACTCAAACCACCAGTGACCGTCACACCACGAGCGTCATCAGGCTCAATGCCCAGAGCATCGCAACCGGCCTGCACCGCCGACGGAAAGCAGCTATACAAATCAAAGTGTGTAAGCGCATCGGTATCCAGACCGCTTTGCGTCAACGCTGCCGAGCAGGCAGCGTTCAGCGCTGGAGACTCATGCAGATTTGCGCGCTGACTAAGAAACCAGGAGTCGTGAGCACTTGCCACTCCACGAAGATAGATCCATTTATCAGGGTCGACACCAAGTTCCCGCGCCTTGCCCACCGTCGTCAACACCACCGCAGCGGCCTGATCTACAGCAATAATCGCATTCATAACCTTCGTGTAGGGATAGCTGATCATTCGGTTGCCTGACGCCGTGGACAACACCTCCTCCGGTGACAACTGGCGATTTTTCCAGGCATAGGGGTTCTCCGCGGCGCATCGACTCATAGCCGAGAGCAAATTGCCCAAGCGAGCCTGATGCTCTGCGGTAGAAAGTCCTTTTGCATGAGCCTGCGCCGACTCGAACAAGGGATAGGCATTAATGGGTTCATAAAGACCGTGGGCCTGCTCTGTAGCGGCGGTCATAACCGGAGTTTCACCAACCTGAATCGCAGTGTTTTCAAGCCCCGTGGCCCAGTCGGGAAACCCCTCACCGGAACGCACCGCGCCCAAAAAAGTCGCCAGGAGCTCAACGCCGCAAAGCAAAGTTACTGCTCCGTCGCCTTGAGAAAGCCGTCCGGCGAACTCATTGAGCAGTTGCTGTGGCAAGTTTCCACCCACGTCCGAGGTGTACTGGGTGGCCTTCAGACCCAATCGCTCAGCAAGCGCCGCCCCCGGATTGATCGGCATGGCCTCTGCCAGACCCGGCACCTGATTCATCAAAAAGGGAATGTGAACGATACTGTCCACCGCGTTTATGACACGATCCGAGGCCGTATCCGAAAGCGCCTTGGTAGCTACCGCCTGAAGCGCATCGACGGGGGAGCGATCAACATCACGCTCGCGCCATACAGATTGCCCGACGCCGATAATGATTGGCTGCAAATCGTGATTCATAGCAGTAACTCCAGTACTTTAAAGCGCGGCTTTATAACACAGGGCTATGGGAAACGCAGTGTGGTTGCCTACCTCCGAAGGGCAGTAAACTTCCCAGTCATGACTCCAGTAACGAACACCCAAAAGCGACTCGTTGAAACAGGCACTGCACTCACAAAGCCACTCGCGTTGGCGGTGATAGTGCTAAGTGGCGTCTCTCCCAGTCCAGCGGTGCAGGCCTGGGGCGCTATGGGCCATGAAATTGCCGCCGAGCTTGCGAGCCCATATCTCAGCGCGCATACCCAGCAAGAATTAAAAGCACTACTAGGCAACGAATCGCTGGCCAGCGCCTCTACCTGGGCCGATCGCATGCGCAAGGATCCTTCCTGGTTCTGGCAAAAAGAAGCTGGACCCTATCACTACGTAACGGTGCCCCGGGGACGTGTCTACGCCGATGTCGGGCCTCCCGCTCAAGGTGATGCCGCCACGGCGCTAGCGCAATTTGCCCGGGACCTGCGCGATACGTCCGTCTCTCGAGCGCGCAAACAGCTTGCTGTGCGTTTCGCCGTGCACATCATTCAAGACTTACAGCAGCCCCTGCATGTGGGCAATGGACTGGATCGCGGAGGCAATCAGCTTATGGTCGAATTTCTTGGCGAGACATCCAATCTCCACAGGGTATGGGATCGTCAGATCTTTGAAACCACCGGACGCAGCCAGGAACAATGGTTGGACTACTTCAAAAGCAGCGACTTAGTCAGGCCTCCCTCAGAGCAAGAGGCCGAACCCCACCTTTGGATTGCCCAGAGCGCCGCCTTGCGTGAGTCCCTGTATCCGGCTCCGACAATCATCGGTAAAGACTACGTTCGGCGAAAACTTCCCATGGCCGAAAAACAACTGGCGCTCGCGGGTATTCGCACAGCGGCATGGCTCAACGCGATTTTTGACAACAGCGCTGCCGGCAGGCCTCCACGGTCCACAGAACCAGCCCCTTTGGCCGACAAAAAAATGTCTTGGTGGCAACGAATCTTCAGGGAGTAGAACTTACTCGCGAAACAGTTCCTGCAGGAAGTTCGCGATGGACACAGTCGCGCGGGAATCGGCCACGGGACTGTAAACGGTGCCGCTCTGGGGATCATTGGCCTGAGGATTGGTGAACGCATGCTGGGTTCCTCCATAGGCATGAATCTGCCAATCCGCACCAGCTGCGCTTAGTTCCGTTGCCAGAGCCAGCATACTGGGGGGATCAGCCATAGGGTCATCATATCCGTGAAGGCAGAGGACTTTGGCATTGATTCCAACACCGCGCGTATTTTCGGCGGGCATAAACAAGCCATGGATCGATATCACCCCGGCAATTTCTGTACCGACCCGCGCAAGGTCCAGCGCACAGAGCCCACCGAAGCAGTAACCCATCGCGGCACATCGCGCCGCATCAACCGACTCAAGCCCCTGAACGACGGCCAGCCCCGCCTGCATACGCGCCTGCAATTCCTCACGATTCTCCACCAGCGGGGTCATCAAAGCCGCGTTTTCTTCGGCCGATGTACCGCGAACGCCCTTGCCATACATATCTATGGCCACCCCCACATATCCCTGCTGGGCCAGCCACTTTGCCTTACCTTCTTCAAATTCACTGCGTCCACCCCAGGCATGCCCCACCATGACTCCCGGGCGCGGGCTGGAATGTTCGTCATCCCAGGCTACAAATGCCTGATGAGTCGCACCGGATACCTCGTAATCGATATACATTTCCTGCATGGCCATCAGATTCGGTCCTCGTAAATTAGAAATTCTTCGTGTAAGTCAGAGTTCGTCGTTAAGGCTGCATGTAACGCGCAACATGCCGCGTCCCTCATGTCGCATGAGACCGTGAAGCTCAATACCACTGTCACCGTGATACAGGTCCAACAAATAATCCAGCACGTCTTCGCTGATACGCTGTCCCGGCACCAAAACCGGTATCCCGGGTGGATAGGGAACCACCTGATCTGCGCTGGTTCTGCCGATGAGGGACCTATTGATGCCGTGGCTCTCGTCGCTCAAAGGCAAGTCCTCGCTGGGGCCAAAATAAGCCTCGCGCGGTGGTATCACAATATCGCCGATGGCAGGCAAAACACTGGGGGCCTGCGCAGGCGTCGGTTTCTGTGGAAGCTCTCTGGCCAAACTGCGTAAGGCTTTAAGCAAACGCAGAACTTTGCTTTGGGTGGTCCCCAAAGTGACCAACACCGATAGCGTGTTGTGCGTAATCTTTTCAACCTGAATAGAGTGCTTCTCATACAGAGACTTTTGCAACTCTCGCGCGCTACAACCTGCACGACTCACATCAATTGTCAGCTTGGTCGGATCCAGTCGCACGCTGTCTCCTTGCAAAGATGCCGGCAACATATCTTCAAGCCCAAGAACTCTGAAGCGATCGGTCTCAGCAATACCGCTGCGCAGTTCCCGGGCATGCACTATGCATCGCTCTAGTCGCGTAAAACCCTCCATACTCATCTGCTTACGGGCGACATCCAGGCTTGCAATCAAGCCGTATTGCGGACTCGTGGAGGTATGCATGTTCAAATGCTCGCGGAAGCGGCTCTCGTTAAACTCCGGATCCGCCACATGAATCATACTGGCCTGAGAAAAAGCCGAGAGCATCTTGTGCGTACTTTGCGTGACGTAGTCTGCACCGCTTTCAAGGGCGCAAGGGCGTAAATCCGGATGAAAGTAACCATGCGCATACCAGGCTTCATCCACCAGAACTTTCAGTCCTGCATCGTGCGCACGACGAATAATAGGTTCGAGGTCATAGTAAAAGCCGTCATAGCTGCAGGATGTCAGCACAAGCAATCGAGCATCCGGATGAGCGTCGATGGCGTCATTAATCGTCTGCTTACTCACCGGGCCATAGAGCCCAAAGACTTCGTTCACACTTGCTGGCAGATAGATCGGATCTACCCCCGACATGATCGCTGCATGATGCACTGACTTATGGCAGGCTTGATCCACCAGCATTTTGCCGCTGCTGCCCAGTACGTGCTGCACAATGACCTTGTTGGCCGTCGACGTACCATTGGTCACAAAAAAGGTGTGCTTCGCCCCGAAGGCATCGGCTGCAAGATCCTGCGCGGCGTGAATAACATGCGAGGGATCCAGCAATGAGTCCAACTCCTGGACCGAAACAGAAAGGTCGGCGTTAAAAACGTGCTCGCCCATCATGCGATAGAAATCAGCCACCCAGGGGCTTTCTCGCAAGCCATCTCCGCTGGAGTGTCCCGGTGTGTGCCAGGCATCTCTTGCACCTTCAATATACTCACGCAAAGTATCGGCGAAGGGCGTACTGGCGCGTTTCGCAATAGCGCGGCGCAAACGCCTGAGCAAAATTTCGGCCCGGGTATCGTCGCGATCAACCACAGCCGCATTATCGTCCGCCGGAGCCTGACCCGAAGACGCCGCAATAAAAACATCCAACTCGCTGCGAACAGCGCGCAACTGAGAAACGACGACGTTGACGTCAGGCACGCTGGCTGCATCAAGTACGACGCATTGCAGGGCGCCGTCGATCCGCGCCTGCTCCATCAGCAAATCAGGTGTATCAAGCCCCGATATACTCAGCTCACAGCAGCGGTTCTCTGCTTCTGCACGCGCCTCAAGTTCGCTTAGGCGCTGGCAAAGAGAGTCCCTCCATTGACTGTCTGCACTGACGATAATCGCCTGGCAATGAGGCAAAGCGTGCTCAGGCACCGTCGACTCCTGGCTCTGGGGAATCGGTTTGAACATAAGCGTCAGGATCAATACGGCGCATCTCGGCTTCGATCCAGGTCTCGACTTGCCTCATCAGGGCCTCCGGATCCCCTCCGGAAGCGGGAATCGGTGTACCTATAGAGACATCAATTCTTCCGGGAATAAAAGAAAACGATCGCCGGGGCCAGCACTGACCGGAGCTCACCGCAATCGGTATTAACAGCGCATCGGTTGCCACTGCTAGTCGGCTCGCACCACTTTTATAGTTGCCCTGCCCCCCACGCTCACTGCGCGTACCCTCAGGAAACATGATGATCCACCGCCCGCGGTCCATGAGCTTTACACCATACTGGGCCACTTTGTTCCAGGCCTCAGAACGCTTACTCCGGTCAATGGGCACCATTTCCAAGCGAGCCATACACCAACCAAAAATGGGAATACGAAGCAGCTCTTTCTTAAAAACGTAGGCCAGGTTATGGGGCATCATGCTGGGGAAAAAGAAGGTCTCCCAGGTCGATTGATGCTTTGACACCAAAATCACCCGGCGCATATCGTCTTTGCCAGGCAGGTTTTCTTCACCCGTAAGCCGGTAATCCACTCCGCCGACCCAACGCGCAGCAACCACAACACCACGAAGCCAGGGTCTGGCAAACCAGCGCCAAAGATTCGCCGACGATAAAAACAAAGAGCACAATATCAAACCAAGCCCCACCGGAATAATGCTTACCACCATCCACGCGAAGACCAGCACTGAGCGCAGTGTGTTCATGCGGCTTGCTCGATACCGTCGTTGGACGAAACGCTGTCGAGGAACTCGGCGATGTTGGCGTAGGCCTCCTCTGCTTCGGCCAACTCCGGTGTGAACATCTGCCAGACATGACACATATTGGGCCAGGTTTGCAGCACGACCGGCGATTCGGCTGCCTGCGCCTTTGCCGCATAGCGCCGTGCATCATCGAGCAACATTTCCGAGTCACTGGCTTGCACAAGAATGGGGGGTAAGTCCGCGAGTGAGCCGCGCAAAGGCGATATGCGAGGGTCAGCCGGGAGCATCCTCGATGTTGCCCAGGTGTACCAAAGCAGGAACATCGATGGCACCTTGGTCAACGCACCAAATGCAGGTCCCAGCATCGCATCGCTGGCAATGTTGCTGCGCAGACTCGGCGCGTCCAGTACAGCGTCCGTAGCCGGCGACAGCGCAATACCCGCGTCGGCTTGGCGCAGGCCCTGATCGCGAACCCAGGCCAGGAGCGAAAGCGTGAGATTGCCGCCGGCGGAATCCCCCGCGACCACCAGTGTCTGCGCCGATTCACGTCCCTCAGGGCCGTTTTCCAGAATCCAGCGATAAGCCCGGCGACAGTCTTCGATACCTTCGATGCGCTTGTGCTCAGGCATCAGCCGATAATCGAGCGCAAACACCGCGGCGCCGGTCAGTCGCGCAAGGCGGTCAGTAATGGGCCGGTGGCTCAGGGGGCTGCCGGCTATGAAGGCGCCGCCGTGTAGATACAAAACTCTCCGCCCGCTGTCACAGTTGGGCGCCAGCACCCATTCACCGCGCAGCTCAGGATTAGAAAGTGGGAGAAACTCACTCTTATAGCTACGCTCAGCCCCCAGCTTGTCCATGAATGCTCGAATAGCCCGCACCCGTTGTCGACCGCGGCCATGAGACCCCTGTGCGAACTCACTTAAGGAAGCGAGCACAGATTGCATCGCCTCGCTCGGCGCCTGCGCGCTGTGCCGAGGGACAGGCTGATCGAGATACGACAGGTTCTCACCACGCAAAACAAGGTAAGAAAACATCACGAACGCCACGATGGTGATAGCAAGCCAAAACATACAATTAACTCCGGGAGATTACATAAGCGTGGGGATTATCCCAGATACAGGTAGGGCGGAACCACCAAATCAGGCGCTATAATGAGCTGCACCCGACATTTGGTCAGTTAGAATCCAAAACTCTGACGCCCGGGCAGCATAATGAGGCACTTACCCGTCAAATACTGCAATGACTGACAAGGACAACAAAAAGCCGAAGCTTGGCACCAAAACCAAGGCGGCTATGCGTCGTGAGCTGGAACAGGCCACTGCGCAGTTTTTACAGGTGGGGGGCGAGGTAGATAACGTTCCTCGGGGCGCTACCGCCTGGGAGCCTGGTCAGCGGCCGCCCCCTTCCCGCCCATTGTTTACTGAACCACCCAGCGAGCGAACACCCGTGCCAGAAGTTGTGGCAACCATCGAGGCTCGACGAGAGTCCCTCAAGGAATCTCGCAAACCAGCGTCTAAACGGGGATTCAAAAGATCCCGAAAACAGGTCATCTATGATGACTTTGGCGAACCGTTGCGTCACGTGTGGGTCGACGATTAGGCCCACAGCGATCGGTGCGCAATGCCCATCCGGTGAACTGAAGAAGGCCCAAATGCGTAATCACCACCACACGCACATAGAGTTCACAGGTACCATGATCAGCCTCACGCAAACTATCCGCGTCGCGCGCCCCATCGACGAATGCTTCGATTACGCGGCGGATTTTCGCACCACCCCTGAGTGGGATGCGACCGCCTACAAAGCAAAAAAGCTCACTGAAGGCCCCGTAGGACTTGGATCACGCTTTGCGGTGCGCTGCCGCCTACCACTGGGATCCATCGAACTTCTCTACACCATAACCGAGTTCGAGCCAGGTCAGCTGGTGACTTTACAAGCCGACAGTTGGCTGTTTTCGGCGGTAGACACTATCGCTTTCGAAGAAGATCAGGGCCAGACTCGCATTGATTATCATGCAGACTTCAGCTTCAAAATGCCTTTTGCAGCGCTTGAAGGAGCCCTCAAAAGTGGCATGCAAGGCATGGGGAAGGCTGCCCTGCGTGGACTCCAGCGCGCTCTGGAAGACAACAATTCGGCTCCGCAGATTTCCTCTGGCAGCGCCACGGCAGACCGTTTGCTCTGGCCGGGACTCGCCATGTTTAGCAAGTGGGGCTACCGCCGGGGCCGCAAACGCTGGCTCCCCATGAGCGCCTCACTCAAGGGCAAACGCATGATCGTTACCGGGGCGAGTTCAGGACTTGGTCTGGCTACTGCGCGAGAACTTGCACAGCGTGGTGCAGAATTAATTCTCGTCATGCGCAATCCAGAGCGTGCTGAGGCTGTAGTGAAAGAGCTATCGGCCGAAACCGGCAACAGCGCCATCCGTTATGAACTTGCAGACCTTTCGCTGATGGCGGACGTTGATGCCCTGGCTCAGCGCCTCTTGGAGGATGGAAAACCTATCGATGTACTAGTGAATAACGCCGGCGCCCTGTTCAATGATTGGGGACAAACCAGTGAAGGCCTGGAGCAAAGCTTTGCCCTGCTCCTGCTAAGTCCCTGGCGTCTTACCCGTGCACTGCATCCCCTGCTTAAAGCTGCGGGACAGTCGCGAGTTGTCAACGTGGTGTCAGGAGGAATGTATTCGCAAAAGCTTCGCGTAGATCGCCTGGAGGCGACTGCTGACAATTACGCCGGGGCAACCGCGTATGCCCGATGCAAGCGCGCACTGACGGTGGTGAGCGAAGAGTGGGCAAAAAACTGGGCCTCCGATGGCATTGTTGTCAACGCAATGCATCCCGGCTGGGCTGATACGCCGGGCGTTGAAACTGCCTTACCTGCGTTCCACACGCTCACGCGCTTCATTTTGCGCTCTCCAGAAGAAGGTGCCGATACGATTATCTGGCTCAGCGCGGCATCCGAAGCGGCTGGCGTCAGTGGCAAGCTATTTCTCGACCGTGAGCCCCGCACCACACACCTGCTGTCGCGCACCCGGGAAGACCCCGCCGAGCGGGTAAAGCTCATGGACTACCTGGACGCCTTTGACGCTGCGCAAAAAGCCGTGGCCTGAATCAGCTCTGCCTGTCAAAACAGAACCCAGCAGGCTCAGCTATTTTCCAAAGGCGATAAGCGCAAGGGTGCCATAGCCAACCAGCAGTGCAATTGCGATGAACCCTGCAGTTTTCCAGGTCATCGTTACGCTGCTGCGTCTATGTCTTGCCGATCAACCAGCAAATCTGCAAGTGCAGCGCGATGCCAGGAAGCGTCACCCCACAGGAGCTGGCTGTGCTTTTGGCGCTTGAAGTAGAGATGGACAAAGCACTCCCAGGTAAACCCTATTCCCCCATGCATCTGTACGGTTCGCCCGGAGGCAAATGCCGCCGTATCGCTGGCAGACGCTTTAGCCATGTGCGCTAGCTCCCGGGCGCGCTCAGGCTCATGGTCCAGGGCGCAGGCCGCGCTATACACAAGCGACTTGCTTTCATCGATGGCTATCATGACGTTAACCAGGTCATGCTTTACTGCCTGAAAGAAGCCCAGAGACCGGTCGAACTGCTTACGCTGCTGCGCATACTCGACGGTAGTCTGCAGCAGCCACTCGGCCGCCCCCACCATGTCGGCGCTAATCAACATCCACATAGCCGGCAGGGCCGCCTCCCAGGCCGCAGCGGCATCAGCATCAATTCGCTGGGCAGCGACATCATTAAAGCTAACCCTCGCCTGATCCCGCGTTAGATCAATGATCGCGTCCTGACGAATCTCGACGCCCTCGGCGTCACAGGCGACCCAGAATAACGCGGGATGCCCATTGTCCAGCGCCATAACCAGCAGGTGATCACACTTGCCCGCGTCCTGAACAAAACAAGCAAGCCCCTGCAGTTTCCCATCTACCACCTGAACCGCACCCGGCGTTGAATCACCAGAGGCGCCCATCACCGCAATCGTGGCAGCAGACCCTTCTGCTATTGCCGCCAAAGCGGACTCTCCGGCGTCTTTACACGCTGCGAGTACCGCCGTGGTCTGCAAAGTACTCAACAAGGGTGACGGAAACGCAGCGCGGCCGTTCTCTTCAAGTAGTGCAGCAACGGCAACCCAGGGAAGACCCACACCACCCGCACTCTCCGGCACCGCCAGCGACGTCCAGCCCAGCGCCACCATTTCGTCCCACAATTCCTTTCGCCACTTCACTTCTGGCGCTCGCTCAGGTACGTAGGCGTCGGCTACCAGCGCATGCAATTGATCAACGGGCAGTTTCTCGGCAAAGAAACGCCGCGCACCGTCTTTGAGCATCCCGGCTTCTTCTTCAAAGCCGTAGTTCTTGGGTTGAGCCACAGTTATCTCCTTATGTCGCCGAGCAATCTACTTCGACTTGGCGAGTCCTAAAACTCGCTCGCCTAGAATATTTCGTTGAATTTCGCTGGTACCTGCGGCGATGGTCATACCGTAGGAGTTCATATAAGCGAGCGGCCATTGACCACGCGCAGGAGCATTCTCATCGGCCAGATAAAGACTGGCCGCGGGACCTTCAACTTCCAGCGCAAGGGCGGCCGTGTCCTGAGCAATCTCAGATGCCAGCAACTTGTTTTGCAAAGGCAAACGCATAGGATGGTCCGTAAGTGCGGGAACGCGCGCACGACGTTGATGTTCCTTCAGCGCCTCTTCGCGAATCAATTGCCGGACCATACGATCTCTGAGCAGGGGGTCGTCAGAAGCCCGCCCTGCACCACGAACCGTGTTACTGGCCAGTTCCATAACATTGCGAGCACTGATGGACAGGGAGCTCTTACTTTTGAGGCCTCCGGCACGCGGTGTCACCAGCTCACCGGCGCCACGCTCGTGTAGCAGCGTGGTCATAGCCACCTGCCAGCCCTTGCCCAGCTCATCCAAACGGTAGCTGTCGTCCACTTCCAGATCTTCAAACAGCACTTCGTTAAAGCCCGTTTCGCCGGTCATTTTGATCAGCGGCCGCACCGTTACGCCTTTACCCAGCGCTGAAGCAATAGGCACCACAAAGTACGACAGGCCCTCGTACTTATGCCCCTTATCCGTACGCAAAAGAATAATCATCCACTCGGCGAAGTGCGCCAAACTGGTCCACACCTTGTGGCCGTTGATGACCCACTTGTCTCCCTTGCGTTCGGCAAAGGTTTGCACGTTTGCCAGATCAGAGCCCGCACCAGGCTCACTAAACCCCTGGCACCAGATGTCTTCGCCAGAGAACAGCCTGGGCAACAAGCGCTGCTTTAACGCTTCGTTGGCATGATAAAAAACCGTTGGTGCGGCCATCCCCAGACCAATGACGTTGGGGTAGTAAGGCGTACGCGCCGCCACCAGTTCCTCGTTTGCCACTCGCTGGCAGTCTTTTCGACCGCCCCCACCGACTTCCTTTGGATAATCACAGCCCACAAGTCCGGCGTCATAGGCTGACTTCTGCCAGCTCTGGAGATACTCCATCTGCTCGGAGGTCATGATTTCTAGCGGAGACAGTGGCAGCCGTACCGACGGCTCACCCGGGTGATTCTTCGCTATCCATTCTTTGCAGTAGCTTCGAAATTCAGCCTGCTCTGCATTGTCTTTGCGTTCACTATCCGACATTTAGCAATCCTCGTTCGCTCTTAACGTTGGCTATGCTGAAACCACAGCGATAACACGCAGTTTATTTGCGGTAGTTCAGTGCTGGCTCGCGATCGCCCAGTAGTGCCTCATATTCAAAATCACCTCCGCGGCGCTCTTCGAACTCTGCCCGGGCAGCATCTCGAAGGGCTTTATCGCTGTACATCTTTACCGCCGCACTGCTGAGCGCTTTGGCCGCTAAATTAGCGCCTTGAAAACCTACCGAGGTTCCCGCTGCAGCGACAGCCTGCCAGCTGTGGCCTGCAGTACCGGGTACATAGCCGGCAATACTTGCACCCACGGTAGGCACGGCAATAGATACGTCTCCAACGTCCGTAGATCCATAACCAAGGGAGACACTGTAGGGCTGTATCTCACCCTGAGAACCTAAACTCAGCGATGGATCATCAAAGCTCTCATAGATAGTCTCGGCAAAGCGCTGCTCTTCATCGCTGTACTCAATACCGCCAATATCGCGCAATGTGGCGTCCATCATCTTATGCAGTGTCTCATTGACCAGCACCGGATGATTCCCGTGGATAATCTCCACTTCCAGATTCGTTCCCGTGCCCTGTGCAGCACCACGCGCCGCTGCCTCAAGCCGCTCCCACAATGACCTAACGGTCTTTGCCTCTGGATGACGGAGGTAGTAAAAAACTTCCGCATAATCAGGAACCACATTCGGCGCATTACCACCGGAGGTGATTACATAATGAATGCGCGTCTGTTGCGGTACATGTTCGCGCATCATGTTGACCATATAGTTCATAGCCTCCACGCCATCCAGCGCTGATCGCCCGCGCTCTGGTGCACCTGCTGCATGGGCTGACACACCTCTAAAGCGAAACTTTGCTGAGCGATTTGCCAGGGTCGTGCGCGCCGCCGCCGAATTACGATCCGAGGGATGCCAATGCATAGCGAAGTCCACATCATCGAAGAGCCCTGCTCGTACCATGTAGACTTTACCGCTGCCGCCCTCTTCGGCAGGTGTTCCGTAGAAACGAATCGTCCCGGGGGTACCCGTGCTGGCCAGCCATTCCTTCACGGCAATTGCCGCTGCCGCCGAGCCGGCACCAAACAGATTGTGCCCGCAGGCGTGACCGGCTGCTTTTGTTTCAATAAGGCTTCTGGTGGGTACGGAATCCTGAGTAATGCCGGGAAGAGCGTCAAACTCACCGAGAATTGCGATCACCGGTCCGCCGTCGCCATAGCTTGCGACAAACGCCGTGGGGATATCAGCGACGCCGCTCTCTACTTTAAATCCCGCAGCCGCCAATTGATTCTGCAACAGCTCGCTGCTGCGAGTTTCCTGATAACCAACTTCGGCAAACTCCCAAAGAGATCTCGCGGTCTGCGCCGTTTGTTCGTAATTGGCATTGAGCCAGTCAAGGTGTGCAGAATTTTGTGCGGTCGCTACTGTGCTTAATGCTGTCAGTAACAGACCGAGGGCTAACTTTTGCATCTAGCATTCTCCATTATTGGTTTTTATTGCAGCTCACCGCCGCTATTTTAAATCATTCGGACTTACTAAAATTTGCCTCCACCACCGCCCTTCATGCCGCAGTGGCGTAGATTTTGTGAAGCTCCTCCATAATCAGTGCGATTCCCGCCTCGATTGTTTGCCTATCGCCTGCGTACGATATTCGCAAACACTCCCGGCTATGCGGCCAATGGTCCTCACTGCCAATGAAAAAGTCGTTCCCGGGCAACACGATAACGCCGCGCTGCTTCAGGCGCTGGTAAAGCGCGAAGCTGTCGATGGGTAAATTCTCGCACCACAACCATAAGAAAAATGCGCCCTCGGGCTTATGAATCCAAACCGGTAAGTCGCCACGGCCCGCCTCTACCGCGCGCACCGCAAGTTCTCGACGCTCCCTATAATAAGGTTGTATCTGTTGACGACAAAGCTGCAGCAGTGATCCGTCATCAAAGGAGCCCCGAAGCAACTGCGGACCAAGGGTACCGCAGGCAAGACTGACCACTGTGTTAGCTCGAGAAAAGGCCTGGGCGATCTTTGGACTCGCCACGACTATTCCACTGCGCACTCCGGGCAGCCCCAATTTGGACAGACTCAGCATCAGGACGCTGTTGTCATTCCAAAATGCTGTGGCGGACTCATCTATCAACGCTGGAAACGGCTGGCCGTAGGCGCCGTCAATAATTAAGGGTATACCCCTGTCCTTGGCCAATCGATCCAGTTCTGCGACTTCAGAATCGGAAACAACGTTGCCCGTCGGATTACTGGGCCGCGACACACAAAGCGCAGCGACAGTCTCAGGGAGCTGTAACGCCTCAAAGTCGACGTGGTACTTGAACTGGCCTTGATCCAGTCGTTCGATGCGAGGCTTTGTTGCAGAAAAGAAGTTCTCGCTGAGGCCGATATCGCGATAACCGACATATTCCGGCGAGAGTGGTAGATGTATCTGGCGCGAACTGCCGTCAGAGGCTTCGCCGGCAAATAAATTGTAGAGCACAAAAAACGCAGACTGGCTGCCGTTGGCAAGGGCAATGTTCTCGGGACCTACGGACCACCCATATTCGCGCTGGAGAAACCGCGCCAACTCTTCACGAAAACCTCTGTCACCCTGCGGAGCCTGATAGACGCCCAGCAACTCATGACGCTGCTCCGGGTCTCCCGCGATAGCTGACAGACGATCCGAAAAAGCGGCCTGCACACTGTCTATGCGCCCCGGGTTTCCACCGCCCATAAAAAGCAGCGAAGGGTCATCGCTTAAGGCCGCACCAAGGTCCTCCATCAGACCACTGATACCGCTGTTGCCCGCAAATTTTTCGCCAAATCTGGAAAGCTGCATAGTGAATATCTACCTAAGCTTGCGGCGCTGCGCACAAACCGTGCTCATCATGTGTTCAGCCATTCAGTGCCAAATGAACGACGATGTAAAACTCAGTAATGCGGCGGTTTCTCCACCTCGGCTGCACCGTCTCGGTGACTGCCGTTTTCCCGCAGCGCGCGTAACTGCTCACCCAGCAGAGCAACCTGTCGCTGGAGCATCAAAATATCCTGCTGCTGGCTAGCAAGGGCATCATTGAGACGCTGGACACTATCGCCCTGAAAAGCTATTTCAGCTTGCAGGGTCGCAATTTCAGCGCTTGTTCGATCGTCGTTCACGGGGTTCACCACAGCACAAAGCGCTGTACCCTACACTGCCAGTCAACCAAGGAGCAACGTTCATGGGTCGCAATGGGCAAGGAAAATCACGGCCGGTTTACAGCACGGACAAAGGCAGGCTCTGCCCCGACTGCGGTGTCGTCAAAGCCGACTGTCGCTGCCGCCTGCTCCAGGGCGACACCCCCAAAGGCGACGGCATCATTCGTCTTAAGCGCGAGACCAAAGGTCGAGGGGGTAAGGCGGTGACTCTGGTAACCGGGCTTCCTGATGACCCGGCTCAATTAAAGGATCGGGCCAAAGCCCTTAAGCAGCGCTGCAGCGTGGGCGGTGCGGTTAAAGATGGCGTAATCGAGATCCAGGGTGACCAGCGAGAGCTCATAAAATCGGTGCTGGAAGCCGAAGGCTTCACTGTCAAATTCGCCGGGGGTTAGTCAAAACAGCATTAATTGATCAATTTTTAACCACTAAGGCGCTGCGGACCACAAAATTATCGTGATTAAAGCTATATGCGACCAAAAATAAGCCTATTTAGGAGCAAGTTCCAAAATCTACATAATAAAAACATCCTAAACCTCTAATTTATATTGGATATTTTTAAACACTATGGTAAAAATGACCTCAGAGCGAGGGAAAGGTCGCTTGGATAACGGTCACCGTAAGGGCTCTATCGGCAAAAGAGCTTAAACCGCGTCACGGCGCGACCTACAGTGATCGTCATAGCATGCAAACCGGTGATGAATTGCCGAAGAGCAATCACACCATGTTCCTGCGAGGAGCTTGCTATATGTACATCACAGCCGAACACCTGCGCGAGCAGGTCATTAAACCCACGCTGGAATATCTTGGCGAGTGGTCATCAGATGCTGAGCGGGAGTTGCTTGCAGCTGCCCTTCGCAAAGACGAAGTGGGCCTGTTCTCCCGGCGAGAGCCGGGATTGGGCTTGTTTCACATCACGTCGAGTCAACACAGGGATCTTTGGGATCGCTATTTGGCGTTTCGCCCAGACATTGCAAGCAGAGTGCGCGGTCTGGCGAGCCAGAGAGCCTTTTTGAGCAACCCCGACAGCGAGTTACAAACCAACCTCAGCTATTGCACCGCGATTGCCTGGCTCCTTTACCAACGTTCTCGTGTGCAAAGCGATGACTGGAAAGAATCCGCCAGCATGGGATTAGTTCAAAACACAGCTGTCGCTGCCCACGCCTGAACCCTGGTCATTCCGCCACCGCTGCAAGTCAGCGGGGGTATCAATGTCATAGAGCACGTCCAACAGCGCGTGACTGAGATTGGCTTTCTTTAAGCGCTGTTGCGTTTCATCAAGTACCTGCGCCCCGCCCCAGCTTATATCGTCGAACATTCCCTCACGCACACTCGTACAGGCTATCAGCACAAAACCACCATCTTCTGCGGGACCCAGAACCACCTGCGTCGACTCTAAGGCCTTGAATGCCGCTGCAAGGTAATCGCGGGACAACACCGGGCAGTCACTGCCAACGAGTACCACTGCTTGCGCGCGAGTCAAACCCTGAGCTAGCGCTGCATACATTCGCTCCCCAAGGTCAGCCCCCTGTTGCAGATACACCCCGGACATTCCCAGGCTCAAAGCTGCGGACAAAGTGAGATGCTCATCCAGTCGATCCAGCCAGAGCTCAGCCGGCCCAAACCCACAGGCCACGAGGGTGTTCGCGGTGTGTAGAAGCAGTTCCTCATGCACCGCACAGGCATCCCTGGCGGTCAGGGCTGTTTGCAGACGGGTTTTCACTTTCCCCGGCTCTGGATAGCGGGCAAATTGTTGGAGTAGACGCGTATCGGACACGCTAGCTTCCCCCAGAGCCAGGCACTGCGTGCTTACCGTAGTAATGCGCCCACAGACGCCTGGGCGATACGCCCAGCCAATACGCCAGACGCAGAACCCACATACGCATGATAGTGGCCCAGAGGCCCCGCTCATCCCAGCGTCGACCGCTGGACAGAACCTGAAGATTCAAGAGACCTCCGGCACCGCGAGAGCGCAGGCGTTTGCAGATATCTACGTCCTCCATAAGGGGGATCCTGCGAAAGCCCTCGACTTCCCTGAATAACTCCCGCTGCACAAACAAAAGCTGATCACCCGTAGCGACGTTGGTGAGACGAGAGCGTTGATTCATAAACGCACTAACCATCGGTAAACCCCGTGAATGCCCCTGCAAACTAATGTGGCAGAAGCCCCAACGGAGCTGATCATCTAACGCTGCGCGCAGCGTCGCCTCATCAAAGTCTGGCTGGGTATCGGCATGCAAAAACGCCAACCAGTCACCCTTTGCGCATGCGGCGCCAAGATTCATCTGCAACGCTCGACCCGGTTCTCCAAGCAGGATGCAGTCCGCCAGTCCCATCGCCGCAGCTACACTGCCGTCACTGCTACCCCCATCCACGACAATGAGCTCGCAGTCTGCAAAATCACGTCTCAATTGGCGCAGTAATACAGGCAGGCGAGACACTTCGTTCAGTGCCGGAATGACAAAACTCACCAATGGAGGTAACTCAGTAGCCAGAGGGTCGCTCCGCCTCGCCCATCAGCTGTGCTTTTTCTCCCAGGCGATAGTCAAAGACCACACTGTAGGCCAACACTGCCTTCACGTAGTCGCGGGTCTCGCGGTAGGGAATAGTTTCGATCCATGCATCCAGCGGTAATCCGTCACGGAGCCAGTTTTTCACTCGATTGGGACCTGCATTGTAGGCGGCCAAAGCCACAGCTCGGTTGCCGTCAAATCGCTCCAAAAGCTGACTGTAGTAAGCGCTGCCCAGCGTGATGTTGTATTCAACGTTGTCCAGCTTCTGCGTGCTCGCCGTCATGCCTACCTTTCGCGCCACAGACCGACCGGTGGCGGGCATGAGCTGCATTAATCCTCGTGCCCCCACGGGTGATCGCGCAGTGGGCGAAAACGCGCTCTCCCGCCGCGCAATAGCCATGAGTTCACTCACCGGCAATGATTGCGCTGCCGCTCGCTGATAAAAGTCGTCAACGAACGCCAGGGGAAAACGTAAATCCAGCGCGTCCCAGTGTCGCCCAGCATTCGCTGCGTCAATACTTAAACGATGCCAGCCCTGATCCTTGGCGATACGTGCAAAGGTCAATTGCTGCTCGTCATCAAGACGGCGTAAGGCATGTGCCCACTCCGTCTCTGCAAGGCGCGACTCGTCCAGAGCGACTAACTCATGTACCCGCCAAAGCGTATCTTGTGTCCAGCTCGGAAGGTCCTTGGCTGGCGTTGCTGACCCGGCGACGGGCGCATCCTGATAACTGTAGGGCAGGCCTACTCGATCCGCGCTGAGAAATCCGTAGTAACTCCGCTCTCTGGCCACGGTGCTAAACAGCAGCTGAGCATCCGCGTCGCGTCCTCGGGACTCCAGCGACCGCGCGTACCAATACCGCCAGGTCGCCTCTTCCTGAGCGGTGCCACTGAGCGCTATGAACAGCTGGTCGATGGCTTCCCAGTCCTGCTCAGCAATCGCCCAACGAAGACGGAGCTCAATAAGCTTATCGTCTGACCAAAGAGGCAAACCGTTATCAACCCAGCTTCTTACTGCTTCATCGCGCTCCAGCAAACCCCGAAAAGCTATCGCCGCGGTTACACGCTCGCTCTGCTCCTCACTCAAGGCTTCCTTGGGAAGGGCTTGAAATTGCTTTAGCGCACGCGCCGGGTCGTAGCGGGAATATCGCTCAAGCCCGAGAGTGACCACTTCCGCTCGAAACTCGGCATCCAAAGTTTTTGCCAGATCCACGCTTCGCTGCGGCTGACTGTAGCTGCGCCGAAGAGCAGTAAGCGCAGGCTGCAAATCAGGGCTCCCCAGGGAAGCGATATAACGCAGCAAGCCGCTCTCACGCGCCGCATAGGCCAAAGTGGCACGCTTCCATATCAATACGTCATTCAGTTCCCCGGCTGCCTGCCAGAGCGTAAACAAAGGGTCACAAGCATCATCTACCGAGCTTGACGACACCCACAGCCGACCCGCCAGCTCCCAGGCTTCACCCTCAGCGCCACGCGCGCGTTTTGCGCGGGCGTAATAACATCGCAGGTTTTCGCTACGAGGCTCACGAGAGGCGGCATTAAGGTAATCCCCCCAGCGGCGGCGCTTCCCCGTGGCCTCAAGATAACTGCCAAGGTAGCGGACCCCCAAAGGGCTTTGGCTCTGCTGATCAACGAAGCTTCGAGCTTGGTCCCCGGAGGTTACGGTAAGTCGACGCAGCAAACGCTCATAATCAAGATAAGGACTCAGAGGATATTCATCTAAAGCCTTGCGTTCGCGATCAAACGCTGCCCAGTTTCCCGCTTTGATCATTTTTTTTGCGTTCAGGAAACGCTCTCGATCATTTGCGAGGGATTCATCGCTGGAGGCTCCGTCAAACATTGACTGCGCTGGAGTCGACAGCAACAGCAACGACAGCGGTAAAACTGCAAGCAGGCGAATTTTAGGAGCCGATGACGTTAAACTTCGCCCCGACGCACATAACAATCGGTGAACGAAGTTGAAGACCTTGACGACGCTAGTTGCGCCTGACGATTGGCAGCTACAACGCATGGCTATGGTGATTTTGCTCCTGTCAGTCAGCATATGCCTGAGCAACCCGGCCGCCGCTCAGCGCAAAACCGATACTATCACTCTCTATAACGGAGACCGCATTACCGGTGAAATTAAATCTTTGCTCGGTGGGCGTTTAAGTTTTAACACGGATGCCATGGGCACTCTGGATATTGAGTGGAAGGAAATCGCGAGCATAGACTCTAACTACAACTACGAGCTGCGTCTGGATAACGGTCAACGTTTTTACGGCAGCGTTAAGCCTGGCTCTATTGCCGGCACCGTAGCGCTGGAGGATGTCTTTGGAGAGAAGAGCTTTGGCTGGCAGGAAGTGGTAGAAATTCGTCCGGTAGAAGAAACCTTTATAGACCGCATCGATATTTATGTCGCGGCTAACTATGCATTCACAAAAGCCAGTGGCGTTGCCCAGACCGAGCTTAGAGCAGACGTTTCTTATGAGGACGAAAAAACGCTCAATGCCTTCACCAGTCGAGTCACGGTATCCGACACCGATGAAGAGGCAACCAGCAGCTCTCGAATCAATGTGTCACGCAAGGCTTGGGTAGACCGCGCCGCTAATTACCGCCTGGTATTTGGCGGTTATGAAAGTAATGACGAGCTGGGCTTGGACTATCGTCTATCTCTCGGCGCGGGTATGGGACGTTACTTCGTGGAAACGCCCCGCAGCGAACTCATTGGGAGCATGTCCCTGCAGGGGCTGGAAGAGCGAAGCATTGGTGGCGACACGCAAGAAAGCATTGAGGGCGTACTCACCCTCGGTTATTCCCGCTGGCGCTTTGATTCGCCAGAGTTAAAACTCAAGTTCGACGCGTCTGTTTACCCATCGCTCACCGAAAGCGGACGCGTGCGCGCGGACTCCACCGCGACCTTGCGCTGGGAAATGATCAGTGATCTGTTTTGGGATTTCAGTGCCTGGGGGAGCTATGACAACTCAACGGTAGAAGTCGACGCCGCCGGCAGTTTTGACTGGGGCGTCACCACCGGCGTGGGTTGGAGCTTTTAGTCAGCGAATCCGTCCACCGACCGAAATACTGGTGTGCATCCTGGGCTGCCCCCAGCCGCCGTAACCACCGTAGTATCCGCCGTATCCGCCGTATCCCGAGGATACTCCGACACTGCCGTAGATCTGGGGGTCATCACAGCCACTGAGCGATAAGACCGATCCCACAAGTATGGCTGTCGCCACGGCTCGCAGTGGGCGCCCACGAAGTCCTGTTTGTCCTAATCTTCGCACCTTATAAATCCTCTATCAGGGGCTGGTCGCTACCCCAGGTTTGCAGCGCTATGGGCGCGCCCGATGGTCCCGCAATGACCGACACATAACCGCCCGCCGGCCTCGGCATGGCAGGCACGAGGACCTGACCGCCCACTTCAGGGATGCGCAGTAGTAACTGCTTCAGCCGATCAATGCTTTCAACTCTCAAGTAAGGCATCCACAGCGAAGGCATTTGTGGATCCGGGAGGCTACGAATTCCGGCTCGGGTTAATTTGTCACTGCGCAGCACACGAAAATCGATCTCACTGCCGTCTGCCCGCTCACCGCTGTGAGCCACTGCCTCCAAACTGCCAAGCTTTGCATACAGCTTAGTGGCCTGCGATACATCGGATGTCCAAAGCTCGTGCCACAAAAACGCGCCCTCCTGGGGTAGCGATTCACTATCCTGAGGATCACCTGACGGGGTGGTCAGCGTTGCAAAATGCGCTCCCTGAGCATCGGTAAAGACAGCGATCACTCCCCGATCGCCAATTGACACCGGCTCTCGAAGCACCCGCCCACCCGCATCTGTGACAACTTGCACAGCGGCATGAGCATCAGCGACAGAAATCACAGACATCCACTGAGAAATATCTTGCTGTGCTGCTAAACCAGACTGCTCTACCATGCCGGCAATAGGCGTCCCATCCAGGCTGATCACCCAGTAGTTGGCCCCCAGAAGCTCCAATGAGCGAAACTCCCAGCCAAAAAGCGCGCCGTAAAATGTCTCAGTTCCCTTGGGGTCATCCGATATCAGATCGTGCCAGATAAACTTGCCGGTGCGCCGATTGCCATCCGTATCACTGCTCACCGCAGGCAGGTTGTATGTGATAGACGAGCAGGCCGCGAGAACAAGGCCCAAAATCAGGGTAATCAGTCGTTGCACAACTACAGTCTCTTCGTTGAAAGGCCGATATTATAGCTTGGCCACAGGCACAATGGCCCCGCCTCTAGTCTTTATGTACCCTTGCCTACCTCAAATGACCCAGCCAACGAGAGCAACAGCATGCACTTAGCCCGTTTTCCACGTCTGCATTTTGCGCACCTGCCCACCCCTCTGGAGCCGCTCAAAAACCTGTCTCGCGAACTTGACGGTCCCAATATCTGGATTAAGCGCGACGACTGCACGGGGTTGGCCGGAGGCGGCAACAAGACTCGTAAGCTTGAGTTTCTCATGGCCGAGGCTGAGCAGCAGGGTGCCGACACCATCATTACCCAGGGTGCTACCCAATCCAACCATGCCCGGCAAACCGCAGCCATCGCCACAAAGATGGGCATGGCCTGCGAAGTGCTACTCGAAGACAGAACGGGAAGCCTCGACGACGACTATAAGCATAACGGCAACGTGCTTTTAGACGTATTGTTTAAAGCAAGGCTGCATCGCTACGCCGGCGGCACAGATATGAACGCCGCCATGGAAGAACTCGCAGAGCAACTGCGGGGCGACAGCAAAAAACCGTACATCATTCCAGGGGGTGGCTCGAATCCTGTAGGTGCCCTGGGATATGTGCATTGCGCGATGGAGTTGCTCTACCAGGCAGATACGGCGGGATTACGTATGGATCTGGTGGTTCATGGAACGGGCAGCGCCGGAACCCAGGCTGGTCTGGTCACCGGCTTTGCCGGCAGTAACAGTCAAGTGCCTGTATTGGGCATTGGCGTTCGCGCTCCCAAGCCGCTGCAGGAAGAGAATGTATTTAAGCTCGCCGAGCGCACTGCCGACCTCCTGGGGATACCCGGGGCCATCGCGCGCGAGCAGGTACAGGCCAACTGCGACTACGTCGGTGAGGGCTACGGCATACCAACGCCAGAGACCATCGAGGCTATCGAGCTGTTCGCCCGCAGCGAGAGCATTCTTCTGGATCCTGTTTACTCGGGCAAAGGCGCCGCAGGCCTTATCGATCTCATTCGTAAGGGACATTACACAAAGGACCAAAACATCGTGTTTATCCATACAGGCGGTAGTCAGGCGCTCTTCGCCTATCGCGATGCCTTCGGCTACGATCCCGTATGAGTGTGTTACCAGACAAGCGTCGATTATATGAAGACCAGTAAAACCGTCGGTATTATGGGAGGCATGGGGCCGGCCGCAACGGTAGACCTTATGCAGCGCATCATCGCGGCGACGCCCGCCGCCGATGACGATGATCATATCCGCATGCTGGTCGACAATAATCCCAAGGTTCCATCGCGGATGAAGGCGCTCATCGAAAAAACAGGGCCCAGTCCGCTTCCGATGCTGCGTGCCATGGCCGGGCAACTTTCGGAGCAAGGCGCAGATCTGCTCGTCATGCCCTGCAATACGGCGCACCACTACTATGCTGAACTGTCGGCAAGCGTTGACATCCCCTTTCTGAACATTATGGCGCTGGTCTCCGCGCACATTGCGGACCGTCAGCCCGGCTTTGCCCGGGTAGGCCTGCTCGCCTCGTCGGCTTTATCGCAGATCCGGCTTTATGAACCCTGGTTCGAATCCCAGGGTGCAGAAATCGTTTATCCCACCTCGGAAAAACAAAATGCCTTAATGGAGCTCATCATCGCCGTGAAAGCCAACGCCGGCGAACAACTGGGCTACGCTGCACTGCAGGAATGTGCGGACGCTCTAAAAGCGCAGAACGTCGACTGCCTGGTGATTGCCTGCACTGAACTGTCCGTAGTGGCAACAAAATTTCAAACAGATTTACCATGCTATGACGCGGCAGACATACTGGCGCATGAAGTCGTCAAACAGGCGATGGACTGCACGACAATTGAGCCCAAAGAACCGACCGCCAGCTAACAGCTCATGTAACGCGCCATCGCTACGTCCCTAGGGGCTACTACTGCCCGGCAATAGCACTAATTATCGCATCCACCGTAAGCGCTGCACGAAACTCAATCATTTGCTGGCCGAGCGCTACCGTATCCTCAAGCGGGGTTATGGGCACTCCGTTGATCGAGGCCCGATCAGCTCGCACGCGCTCCTCAAATCGCACCTGCGCCGGATCCGTAACCATCATCATGGCCGTGACCCAGATGTCATCGTGATAACCATCCTTGCGTGTTTGCTCTACGCCAAGCTCAGTTCTCGTAAAATTTTCTGTCGCTTCCCAGCCGGGCTTGTAGAACGCTTTAATGAAATGAACGCGAACCGGCTGCTCCGCCCAGCTTTCATTTAGTTTGGCAGCGACGGTTTGCATACCCTTCTGGTTACCTCCACTGTCCCCGATCATTACGATATTAGTGAAGCCCGATTGCTTCAGACTCATTGCAATGTCGGTGAGCAGGGCCTCGTAAGTGCTCGCACTGAGACTGATGGATCCGGGAAACCGCATGGCTTTGGTGGGAGGGTCTATATCGCCCTCGGGCACAAATTTTACAATCGGCGCGCACAAGGCGTTTCCCAAAAGTCTGGCAATGGCAGGGCAACTCGCCTCGAGTATGACATTGTGTTTTCCCGTAGCCAGATAAGGGCCATTTTCCTCCACGCCCCCGGTAGGGATAATCACTGTCGTATGTCCTGCCGCCACGAGGTCTCGAACCTCCATCCAGGTCAACTCTTCAAGCCAGTAGGACTGCCTGGCATCGATGGGTCTCTTCGCGCTGAGCTTAGCCGCGTAAGCATCTTCGATTTTGGGTAAGGTATTGCTCACGCTCTGTGCAGCAACCCCCGTGACCACGCACAATAGCGTCGCAAAAAGCAGCCCACCGGTTGATGGTTTTGGCATTAAATCCTCCACTGAAATAGAAAAAAGCATTGGCTGAGCCCTGGCCGATGCTACCTGAAAACCCGACAAGGCTGTTATGCGCTACCTATAAGTTCATGCATAGGCTCCGCCTGTCATCAGCGAAACTTGACAGCGATGCGCTGTTCGCCGGTAATGGCACCCAAGCGACTGCTCCCGTGCCTGAGACCAGAAATAGTCTCTCGCTCTCCCGCGCAGCAGTCACATCACTATGAACCAACGTCGAGTCTCTTTATTGATGAGTTTGCCCCGCGCTATCGCTGTATTGACGCTTGTTGTACTCATTGCATCGTTCGTCTTTGTTGTTGTGTTGCAGCCAACCATGGACACGGGTTCCGGTCCCATCGCACAGCCCTCGTCAGATGCAAATGCACTCATACAGCGCGGAGAGTATCTCGCTTTAGCGGGTAATTGTGCGAGCTGTCATACGGCGGCCGGCGGCGAGTACATGGCCGGAGGTCTTGCTTTTGATACGCCCTTTGGCGTCATCTACTCCACCAACATCACAGCCGATACTGCGACGGGAATAGGTAGCTGGAGTGATCGGGATTTTCTAAACTCCATGCGCCATGGCGTTCGCGCCAACGGCGATCATCTTTATCCGGTGTTTCCCTACACCGCCTTTACACAAATCAATAACGACGATCTCGCCGCCCTTTACGCATACCTTATGAGCGTGCCGGCGGTGACTCGTGAAAATCGAGACAACGACATCAGCTTCCCATTCAATATGCGCTCTCTCATGGCGTTCTGGAAACTGATGTTCTTTAAGCCCGGTGCCTTTGAAGCAAACGACCAGGAATCCGAAGAATGGAATCGCGGGGCCTACCTGGTAGAGGCGCTCGCTCATTGCAGCGCCTGCCACACACCGCGCAACATACTTGGCGCAGAGCAAGAGCGCATGAAGATGGCCGGCGGCGAGTACAGTGACACGGTAGCGCCCGGGGTAAGTAGACCCTGGTCTGCGCCTAACCTTACCGCATCGACTCGCGGGCTGGGGACCTGGTCAGAAGATGACCTGACGGCTTACCTGAAAACCGCAAGGAACGATTTCCTGGAGTCCTTTGGGCCCATGAATGAGGTCATCATGCACAGCACACGACACATGTCCGACGACGACATTCAGGCCATGGCTGTCTATTTAAAGGCGCTTCCGACGATCGAGCCCCCCGAGCCTGTTGAGCCCGACAGCATCATAGTCCTGGGTCGAGGCAGAACCATTTACAACCTGCATTGTGGCACCTGTCACCTGCCTACCGGAGAGGGAGATCCCGAAATGGCCCCAAGACTCAATAAAGGCAGTCTTGTAGCACAGGCTGACAACCCCGCATCAATGATCAATGTAATCCTCTACGGCCCTGAGGCTCCAAAACCGGCATTGAGCCCGAAGTGGCGCGAAGCTATGGAGGAGTTTCAATACATTTTGGACGATGATGAGGTATCTGCGGTCGCGACATTTATTCGTCATTCCTGGGATAACCATGCGGGTACCGTGACACCCGAACAGGTTGCCAGGCAACGCTGGGAGTAATTTTGAACATCGCAAACGAGAACGGCAAAACCATCAGCAGTGCTATCATTGAGCACCACGTCGGTATGAGGGTCAGGGCTTGATCAAGCGTACTTTAGCTCGCTCGCTGGCAGCCCTTGTCGCAAGCTGTCTGTTGTTAACGGCCTGCAGTCAAGAGACTGAACACAGTGTCGTTGGCGCATCAGAGTTACGGGTCCGGCTGCTTACCGGTGCGCAGTACAGCAATAGCATCGCGCATGTCTTTGGTAGCGACATAAGCGAGAGTGTCATACCGCCGCTACCGCCGCTACCGCGAAAAGACGGTCTCCTGGCCTCCGGCGCCTCATTCGTAGGCCTGACTTCAGATCAGGTATCACAAATTCAGCAGGCTGCTGCAACGATCGCCGCTCAGGTGGTCGATCATCAACACCGCGACTACCTCGTGCCCTGCAAACCCACTTCCAAGAATGCGCCTGACGACAGCTGCGCCGCGCAGTTTATAAACGATAGCGGGCGTTTGTTATTCCGGCGGCCGCTGCAAGAAACGCGGCTGACAGAGCTGGTCAGTGTCGCAAGACAAGCTGCTGACACCACCGGTGATTTTTATGAGGGTCTCGCCCTGGCGCTGGAAACCTTGCTGATTAGCCCTGAGTTTCTGTTTGTCATCGATCATGCCGAACCCGACCCCGCAGTCACCGGCGCTATGCGATTGGACGCCTACGCCCTCGCATCGCGATTAAGTTTCTTCCTCTGGAACTCAACCCCCGACGCAGCCCTGCTGGACGCTGCCGAAAGTGGTGTCCTGAATACTCGGGCCGGACGGGAAGCGGCTGTCGACCGCCTGATGAGCAGCCCTCGATTGGAAGTCGGGATGCGAGCGTTTTTTGATGACATGTTGGCTTTCGATGATTTCGATAGTCTGGCCAAAGACCCGATCGTCTACCCTAAAGTCACGGCAAAAACGCTCGCTGACGCCCGGGAGCAAACCCTCAGAACAATTATTGAACATTTGCTCGTAGAGAACGCGGACTATCGAGATCTCTTCACGACTCGCAAGACCTTCATGTCCATGTCCCTGGCAGCGCTCTACGGGATCCCCACAGACAAGGGCTGGACGAGCCATACCTTTGACGAGCAGAGTCACCGCGCCGGCCTACTGACGCACGTGAGTTTTCTGGCCGCCAACTCTCACGCAGTACGAAGCTCTCCCACGCTGCGAGGCAAGGCAATGCGCGAACTACTGCTCTGTCAGCATGTACCGGATCCACCACCTAATGTGGACTTTTCCAAACTGGAGGATGCCGGGGATGTACCGACAGCCCGAGAGCGCCTGAAAGTCCACAACACCAATCCATCCTGTGCCGGCTGCCATCTTATTACCGACCCCATGGGTCTTGCGCTGGAAAACTTTGACGGAGCCGGAGCCTACCGAGAAACCGAAAATGGTGCGATTCTCGACATCAGTGGCGAACTGGACGGCGTGTACTTCGACGATATTCAAGGCCTGGGGATTGCCATGCGGAACCATCCCAAGCTGTCCGCCTGTCTGGTCAATCGCCTTTATGCCTATGGAACCGGTGGACCCGTATCTTTGCGTTATGACCGGGATATTCTAAAGCGCTTCGAGAACCGGTTCGTATCCAGTGAGCACCGTGTTCCCGCCCTTCTTCGGGAGCTGAGTTTAAGTGATGCGTTCTCATCGATTCGACAGCCCCGCGACACTGCCAAGGCCGTTGCGCAAATCGACAGCAGGCGTGTATTAGCAGTATCACCGCACAGTACTACAGATAAAATCGTGGCCAGCCACGAGGAGGCAAATCGATGAGTCGATTAAATCGCCGGCGTTTTCTTAGAGGGACGCTCCAGGGTGCCGCGGTGAGCGTTGCCCTGCCTTTCCTGGATGCTTTTTTGGATGGCAACGGCAAAGCATTGGCCTCCGGAGAGTCTCTGCCAACACGATTTGGCACCTGGTCCTGGGGACTGGGCATGAATAAAGATGTGTTTGTACCCAAAAAGACCGGCGCGAATTTCGATCTGCCACCGGAGATTGCTGCTTTGGCCTCGGTGCAAAAACACATCAACCTGTTCACTAATTTTGATGTCTTCAAAGACGATGCCCCCAACCTTTGCCATCACTCCGGCTGGGTGGTGTTACGGTCCGGCATCGCACCCACTTCCAGACCGAATCGTCCCGGCGAGACAATCGATGTTTCCATTGCCAGGAAACTCGGCAACGAAACGCGGTTCCGCAGTCTCAGCGCCAACGCCACAGGCGACGTTCGTGACAGCTTCAGCTACGAAGCAGGGAACTCAGTCAATGCGCCGGAATGGTCTCCCCTGCGTTTTTATCAGCGACTATTTGGTGCGGATTTTCAAAACCCTAATGCAGAGACTTTTTCTCCCGATCCTCGATTGATGATCAGAAAAAGTGCCTTGTCATCCGTACAGGAAGATGCAAAAAAACTTAATCAGTCTTTGGGCGCAGAAGACCGAGCTCGCCTGGACCAATACTTCACAGGGATTCGCGATCTGGAGCGACGCTTTGACCTGCAACTGACCAAGCCCGATCCGCGGGAGGCCTGCATCATTGCCGACGCACCGCAGGACATGCCCAGCGGGCTGGACGCGGATTTGGTCTCCAAACGTCACCGCATAATGACCGATCTGATGCTTATGGCTGTAGCTTGCGATCAAACCCGCGTCTTTAACATGTTCTACGCCTCGGCATTCTCGGCGACGACTAAGCCCGGTTACGACAAGCCCCATCACACGGCAACGCACGAAGAAGCGGTGGATGGATCACTGCACTATCAGCCTAACGTCTCCTGGTACACCCGCCGCGCCATGGAAGAGTGGGCATATTATGTGCAGGCACTGGCTGACTTTCGCGAGGGAGACGGATCGCTGCTCGACAATTCACTGATCTATGCCACCACCGATCAGTCCTTCGCAAAAATGCACGCTATCGACGGCATACCCATGTTTACCGCGGGCAATGCCGGCGGCAAAATCAAGACGGGCTTACATATCGACGGTGGTGGCAGTCCAGGCTGTCGTCTTGGATATACGGCCCAACGCCTCATGGGACTGGATATTGATAGCTGGGGCACAAAGAGCAATACCACCTCTGATGCCATCGGTGAAATACTTGTTTAGCGCCTTTTCCGCAATAGCCAAGTCCTTGGTGCTGCGCACTCTGACACTGTCCCTGGTGAGTATTACCCAGGCTCAGTTCGCTTTTGCGGCTGAGTCCGGGCTGCCAGCAGAAGATGCCCGCACAGTTCGTGAGGTGTATCGCACTGTGCCGATGCCTGAGGGTTTTCATGTGGAAGCTACGGAACTGGAGGGCCCCGTTTTTGCTAATGAGCACGGTAAAACCCTCTATACCTGGCCACAACTTAAGTTGCGCAATGGTTACAGCGGCGAAGCGGCCGGCAAGGCCGCGTGCTATGACCAGGTTCGTCGCGTTACCGCTGGGCTGATGAGCCCCTACCCCCCCGGTCTGCAGTTACCAGAACTTGATACCCGCCCTAGCTGCACCGATCTTTGGCCCCCGGTGCTGGCAGATATCACAGCCCAAGCCATCGGAGACTGGAGCATCATCCTGCGCAATGACGGAGCTCGCCAGTGGGCCTATAAAGAACAGCCTCTCTATACATCGGTGCGCGACAAACAAGCAGGAGATACCTATGGTGGCTCCAGGCGAAAACGCCGAGCGGATGGGAGCGGCGATGGCGATTCCCCCGCCGGGCGTGTTCCGGCAGGACCGCCTGCATTAATGCCGCCCGGCTTCGCAATCAAAACCACCAGCCTCGGGCGCATGCTGACTACCAAGCAAAATTACGCCGCCTACGCTTTTGATGGCGACCGCACGTCCGCCTCAGCTTGTGTGGAAGATTGCCTCAAAGAACGCAAGCCGATTCTCGCTCCGTCCATGGCTAAAGCGTTCGGTGAGTGGAGCATTCTGGAACGCGCGCCGGGAGTGAGGCAATGGATGTTCCGTGGGGCTCCGCTGTATACCTACACCCTGGACCCTGAGCCCTGGAGTTTACTGGGGAGCGATGATCCTGGATGGCGCAACGTGTTCACACAGTACGCTCCCGCAACTCCAAAAAGCTTCACCTTACAAAGCACCCTCGCTGGCATTGTTTTGGCTGATTCACAGGGTAAAACGATATACAGCTATCAGTGTGGGGACGATTCCATAGATCAACTTGCCTGTGACCACCCCGAAGATACTCAGGTGTATCGTCTGGCGATCTGCGGTGCCGGTGACCCTCAAACCTGCCAACAGAACTGGCCTTACGTTATTGCCCAAGACTCCGAATCCAGCGTTAACAGAGCCTGGAAGATTCTCAGTATTGATCCGAACACGGGCCGCCTGGCTTCCGCTGATAATCCCGCGGCCCTGCGTGTTTGGAGCTTTAGAGATCGGCCGGTCTACACCTATGCCGCCGACAAAGCTCCGGGGGACGTTAAGGGCGCGGGCACGGGAGAGTGGCGCGGCAAACGGAACGGACTCCTGGCCTTTTGGGTTCGCGACGACTACATGAAGGGCATTCAGTGATCTATCGTATTTTGCAAGGAGCCACGGTGGCTGTTGCTGTTCTTACTGGAACGGGCGCAAGTGCACAAGCACAGGACGCGCCCATCCGTGATGGCAAGATTGGCTATGCCATGACGGATCTATTCTGGTCCGTTTACCAGACACCGGATGCCAAAGAGGAGTGCCCCGAAGGCTTTAACGACGGTCCCCGGGAGCAATTCGAAAAGCTGTACCCCAATCACACGGCAATGACCGTGCAGGACACTCAGCTGCGCCAGGAAGTTCAAACCTGGCTGCCAAGCACTGAGCCTGACGGTTTTGAATTCCGGGAGGTTGAAGGCGCCTATTCCTGGGGACTCGATCTTGATGGCGTTGCCAGCGATGAGGATTTTGAGCACCCCGACGGACAGGCGGGGATAGATAATCAGGTCTATCGCGCGGTGGGCTGCATTATTGGGTTTAGAGGCCCGGACGGCGTGGAGTACATATTCCAGAATAAAGCTATTCTTGACCAAAACTACAGCCGCATGATGATCGAGCTTGGCGACGTTGACGATCTTCAAAACGACGACTCTGTTACTGTTAATTTGTATCGCGGGCGCGACCGCTTGTTGACCGATGCGACCGGTTTGAACGTCGTCCCCGGAGGATCACAGAGAATTGATCGGCGCTGGGGTGAATCTCTCATACGGCACACTACCGGGCGCATCGAAAATGGCGTTCTGCGCACAGAGCCTATAAGCGAAGTGGTGATTCCATGGATGAACCTCAGTGTTCCCACCGTGCAAATCATTCGAGACATGCGTCTTGAGCTCACGCTGACTCCCGAAGGGGCCACGGGTCTTGTGGCAGGATATGCAGACATTGATAGCTGGTATTACCAGTTGATACGCAACGACTCCACACACCACCTGAGCAACGGACAAATTTCGGGTATCTCTTTGTATAAAGCGCTTCGCCGTTTGGCTGACGCTTACCCGGATGCAGATACCGGCGCCAATACCGCCATTTCAACGGCTTTGGATGTAAAGATGCGCCAAGTATTTATCGTCGACACCGAGAATAACTAGCATGAAACGCCCGCGTTCCTCCCGAAGCGGCTCTTACTGGTCGGTGAGTTCCCTCGCTGCGGCAAGTACCGTTATTGTCATGAGCGGCGTCAATGTCGCTCTTATGGATACCGGCCTCGGTAATATTCTGGAGTTTCTGCTCGGTGCTGTGCTTGGCCTCACTGCCATAGCTCTGGCCACATTGATCGTCGGTCTCATTACCGCCGGCATTCAGGGTATCCCCCTGGCAGCTGTGAGTGTCATCGGGGGTGCGACGCTCGCGGTTTGGGCGCTCAAAGAAAACGGACCCTCGTCCGTAGCCAGAATGCTGCTCAACGAGCAGCAAGGGATCATGGAACTCAATATCCAGGCCCTATCGCCTATCTCGCTCATGGTCATGGTGTTGGCCACGGCGGCAGTTGCAGGCCTCATCACCCTCCTGGTGACAAAAGGTCTCGACTCGCTGAGTCGGCCACGCAGGACTATGCTTCTGATCGTCACCATCGCATTAGCAGGCCTGAGCCTAAAAACTGCCTGGACACTCATGGATACCGGGAGCAACCCCTATCCCGACGACGGAGCACACCCTCAGGTCCTTAGCATCCCCTTTGCGCCAGACAATCCGGGAAGCCCTGGAGACTTCAGCTTTCAGAGCCTGACCTATGGCGCGGGAGAAAATCCCCGACGGCCGGAATTTGGCAGCGATCGCGATATAGAGAGCCGGGTCGTAGATGCCAGAAAACTCCTACCCGAGTGGAAAGACTTCAAGCGCAGTATGCGCGAGCGTTACTGGGGTTTTGGACTCGCCAAAGCCCCTCTCAATGGCCGGGCCTGGGTTCCCTCAGGCGAGGGCCCCTACCCGCTTGTACTCATCGTACACGGCAATCACGGCATGGAAGATTACTCCGATGACGGCTATGCCTATCTAGGAGAGTTATTGGCCAGCCGCGGATTTATCGCGGTATCGGTTGATCAAAACTATATCAACGGCAGCTGGTCCGGGGACTTTCAGGGCAAGGAAATGGCAGCCAGAGCCTGGCTGCTGTTAGAGCATGTTGCGCAGTGGCGCGACTGGAATGAAACACCGGGGCATCTTTTTGAATCCAAGGTAGACCTCGAAAACATCGCGCTCATCGGTCACTCCCGGGGTGGTGAGGCGGTATCTATAGCGCATAGCTTTAACAAGCTATCGCATTTTCCTGATGATGCCACCGTCGAATTCGACTATGGATTTAACATTCGCGCGCTTGTGGCCATCGCCCAGGTAGATCAGCGTTATCATCGACGTGTAAAGCTCACAGACGTGGATTTTTTTAGCATTCACGGGAGTTACGACAGCGATGAACCGGCTTATCACGGTTTGCGCCAGATGAATCGAATTCAATTAAGCGATGAGGACTACTTCTTCAAAGCGGGCGTCTATCTTCACGGAGCCAATCACGGCCAGTTCAATACAGGCTGGGGCCGTTACGATTACTCACCCCCTGGTGCCTGGGAACTTAACACCGCTCCCATAATTCCTGGCGACGAGCAGCGCGAAGCCGCAAAAATCTTTATCTCTGCATTCCTGGAGGGTTCGCTGCATAATGATCAGCGCTTTTTAGCGTTTCTTAAAGACCCTCGCAGCCTCGCGTCCTGGCTCCCAAGACAAACCTACGTGCATCAATTCAGGGATTCGAGCTTTCACGCCTTTGCTGACTTTGAAGAAGATATCGATGCGAGCACCGCCAGTCAGCCTGGTGGGTACATCAACACCGCCAATCTGGCGATATGGCGCGAAGATGCACTGAAACATCGCGACAAACGTTTGCAGGGGAGCAATGCAGTTGTGCTGGGCTGGGAAAAGCCTGACGCCCAGTACACCATTTCGCTAAACGATAGTCAGTCTATTAGCGCTGACCGCTCTCTCGTGTTTGCCGTTAGCGGCTCCACAGAAAAACTCCCTTTAAATCCGGTCACCGAGGACGTGGAGCGCCCTGAGATTGCAGATTTTAGTATCACTCTCGTTACTGCCGACTCGCGGGAAGGCACAGTGCAAGCGTCCCAGTTCGCGCAGTTGATTCCCCCCGTAAGGGTGCAGTACATGAAAAATGCCAAACGCAATAAGAGAGACTACAACGACATCTGGGAACCGGTACTGCAGTACGTCGAGATTCCGTTTAGCGCCTTTATTGACGCCAACCCTGAGCTATCCCTTAAAGATGTCCGGAATGTTCGCTTCAGTTTTGATCAGACTGAGCAAGGCATTCTCATTCTGGACAACATAGGCAGTGCTAAGCGCACGCAGTCACAGAGCCCGGTAACAAGGGCTACCAGCACCGGTCAGTAAACTCAGGCATGCGTTAAGGTATTAGAAGCCTCACTCAGGTTTACGGTAGACCTCGCCACCCTTCATAACCAGAGACACCTCTCGTAATGCCGATATGTCGACCAGAGGGTTGCCCTTAACAGCGACAAGATCTGCCAACAGTCCGGAGCTGACTCGACCCACGCTATCACTGAGATGAAAAATCTCTGCGTTCCCAGCAGTCGCGGCACGCAGGGCTGCTTTAGAGGACATCCCATACTCCACCATCATTTCCAGCTCCCGCACGTTGTCGCCGTGAGCGTACACGCCGACATCACCGCCAAAGCAGATATCCACACCGCTTTTGAGTGCCGCCTGAAATGACTCCCGCTTGCGGCTTATTCGCTCCGGCTCGACTGCTACACCCTTTTCCCAGCCAGCATACTGGGAGATCGCATCTCCCGCGGCCAGTGTCGGACACAGCGCCACGCCGCTCTTCTTCATTAAGCGCAGCACATCCAACGTAGCGCCATCGCCATGCTCAATGGTCTCGACCCCGGCTAGTACCGCCCGCTCAATCGCCTCGGCTGTCGCTGCATGAGCTGCAACTCCCCGGCCACTACTTCGAGCCGTTGCGACAATGGTTTTAAGCTCATCGGTAGAAAACGTCGCCGCCGCGGTGCCCGAGGGTCCCCAGCGGTAGTCTGCATAAACTTTCACAAAGTCGATATTTCGACCAATCTGACTGCGTACCACCCGAATCAAATCATCAAAGCCATCGGCGGTCTCAGCACCGAGTGGCACGGTGACATCCTCATGAAATCCCTTGGGCCCGTAACTACCCGTCGCGACAATCGCTCGCCCCGCCACCAGCAAGCGAGGACCGGGGATCAGACCTTTCTGAATGGCATCACGTAAGGCCACGTCGGCGTATCCCGCGCCTTCAGAGCCCAGATCACGCATAGTCGTAACCCCGGCCTGCAGGCTGTCCCGGACATGATTCACCGCCCTCACAACCCGCTCTGCCTCTGACTCTTTGAGCACCTGATCATTCCAGGGAGTTTCGTTGTAGGGGTGCAAAAGAACGTGTGAGTGTCCTTCGATAAGTCCCGGGAGTAGGGTCTGATCGTCAAGCTCCAACAGGGTATCTACTGTTAGTTCGGGCGCTTTGGTCTCAGGACCGGCATAGAGGATCGACTCATTGGAAACGATAACGATCCAATCCTCGTGCAGCTCACTGCCGTCAAAAACCCGCGCCGGCTCGAGCCGCGTCACCTCCGACTTTGCCGGGAGAGCCATCAAAACAGTGCTAGCAAGAACTAAGGCCGAAAGGACGCGATTCATCTGTAGCCTCTGGTAGTCAATTGGTCCGCCTGGCAAGAGTCGAACTTGCGACCTGCCGCTTAGGAGGCGGCTGCTCTATCCTGCTGAGCTACAGGCGGAAAGGATCTCGGTATTCTATCCGAAAGCCACGGTGCTTCGTAGCCGACAAAGAACGCTTTTCGCACCGCCGCAGCAATGCGATACTTCTAGAACGACAACAGAGGTGTACGCAATGGGCGACATGGATCTCGAAATCGCTCCTTATCTGGCTTTAATGGTCAATAAGGAAGGCGAGGATATCTATTTCCACTCCGGGGCTAAAATTCTCATCAAGGGACCCTTTGGCTTCGCCTGGATAGGCGAAAAACTGCACCCCGGACAGGTCGACCATATCTTTCGAAGCATTGCTTCGGACAAAAAGATCATGGAGTTCGAAGAGCACGGCGAGGTGGATTTCAGCCTCGGGGTGCCTAACCTTGGGCGATTCCGTGGTTCTGCCTTTCGTCAGCGCGGCGAGACCTCACTGGTCTTTCGCTACGTGCGCAATGAAATTCCCACCGTAGAAGAGCTGGGTCTACCCTCGGTACTCAATGATCTGGTCATGGAGAAAAACGGATTGGTCGTGGTCGTAGGTGCAACCGGGTCCGGTAAGTCCACGTCTCTGGCAGCCATGATTGATCATCGCAATACCAATGCCGCCGGGCATATTCTGACGCTCGAAGACCCCATTGAGTATCTTCATAATCACAAACGTTCCGTAGTCGCCCAACGAGAAATAGGCGTCGACACGGAGAGCTACAGCACGGGTATCCGCTCAGCCATGCGCTCCGCACCCAACGTCATACTTCTGGGTGAGATACGGGATCACGAGACCATGGAGTTTGGTTTGAAATTCGCCAACACAGGGCACCTCTGCCTGACGACGCTACATGCAAACAATGCGGTGTCAGCACTTGAACGGATGATCACTTTCTTTCCGCCAGAAGATCAGGGCAATGAAGTAGTGAGAATTGCCCAGAACCTGCGTGGCATCGTTTCTCAACGGCTCGTGCCAACGATCGACGGCGGGAAATGTGCGGCCATGGAGGTAATGGTTAATACACCTCGCGTTCAGGATTTGATCACCAAACAAGATCTCACTGAGCTTAGAAGTACTATCGAGCAAGGGTCCAAGTATCAGATGCGCACCTTCGATCAGGCACTGATCGAGCTGTACGAGAAAGGCACCATTACCGCAGAAACAGCCGTGGAATACTCTGACTCGAAGAACAATGTGTCCCTGCACATTCGCCTGAACAAGGGCGATGCCTTTGGCAATGTGGATCTTGAGCTGGACGAAATCGATCGTCGCTAAACAGCCGTCATTAAACTGGGCCTAAGGGGCGGTCAATCCCCGCTCCCTAAGCCCAAATATCCTGACCCCGCCGTTTCAGCCATAGCCATAGCCATAGCCATAGCCATACTATGTTTTAGCTAAGACTCAGACCTATTTTTCCGAAGTGCTGACCACTTTCCTGATAACGAAACGCCTCGGCCAGTTGGGGCAAGTCAAAGCTACGATCAATTACCGGCTGCAACCCCCACTCTTCAAAGGCTTTCACCATATTCGCCTGCTGTAATCGAGAGCCCACGGTAATCCCTGACATTGTCGCGTTGCGCTGAAAAAACTCCGCCAGAGGCACATCGCCAGAAATGCCTGTCAGTACGCCGATCATACTGATGGTTCCTCCAATGCGAAGCGCGCGAACGGACTCAGTGATCGTTCCCGGCCCTCCCACTTCGACCACCAAACTCACACCACCGGTAATCTCGCTGGCCAGACGACCCCACTGTGGCTGCTCACGATAATTAATGACCTCATCCGCCCCCAGAGCCCGAAGTTTTTCCAGCTTTGTTTCACTAGATGAGGTGGCGATAACCTTGCAACCCAGAAACTTGGCAATCTGCAAAGCGAAAATACTGACACCACCAGTGCCCTGAACCAGTACCCAGTCGCCGCTGCCTAAGTTGGCCTCTTCTTTCAGCGCACGCCAGGCGGTGAGCCCGGCACAAGGCAGTGTTGCCGCTTCGGCAAAGCTCATATGCTTTGGCATGAGCGAGAAGGCCTTTTCTGACATAGTGACGGTCTGACTGGCGAACCCGTCTTCGTGATCCCCCGGGACACCGAGAAGCCGCTCCATACTGGCCTCACCCTCCTCCCAATTGGGAAAAAAGCAGCTCATCACACGGTCGCCCACCGCAAAATCAGACACGCCAGCGCCCACGGCAGTCACCTCGCCCGCACCATCGGACATAGGAATACGCTTATCTTCTACCGGCAAAAGCCCTGCGGCCACCAAGTAGTCGTGAAAGTTCAACGAGCTTGCATGCACACGCACCTGCACTTCTCCAGCATCAGGCGACCGCGAGGATGTCTCGGACACCTTTAGATTGTCCAAACCACCGGGTTTTACAACTTGTACGCACTGCATGCTACGACTCCTTCTTTGTTTGTTAGGCAACGTGCTCCGCCGGCATAACGGTATTTACGATCGATAGTGTCAGTCTCTCCTAACCATCACGATGCCGGGCTAGGAAAGCTTGATGTTTAGTGTATCGCGGGCCTCGCGAGCAAGCTCTTCCTGAAAATCAGGATGCGCGATAGCGATAAGGTCACAGGCTCTTTGTCCCAGAGACCGGCCCCGAAGCTGAGCCACGCCAAACTCAGTGACTACGTAGTCAACCTGCGCTCTGGTAGTTACCACCCCGGCGCCTGCAGCAAGCGTCGTGACTAATCGCGACAGAGCGCCTCTTTGAGCGGTGCTTGGCAAAGCGATGATCGACTTTCCGCGCTCTGAATAGGTCGCCCCAAGAACAAAGTCGACTTGCCCACCCACCCCGGAATAAATCTGGTGTCCGATGGAGTCCGCACAAACCTGACCGGAAAGGTCAATCTGCAGGGCGCTATTGATAGAGGTTACGCGCGAGTTCTTCGCAATGACCGTAGGGTTATTGACGAACTCTATATCCAGAAATGTAACTTCAGGATTGTCATCGACATGCGCATACAAAGCATCACTGCCCATGGCAAAACCAGTCACGCTTCTACCCTTGGCAATCTTCTTTTGTGAGTTGTTGATCACCCCTGATTCCAGTAGAGGCAACACCCCATCAGAGAACATTTCAGTGTGCACGCCGAGATTTTTACGATCACCCAGGCAACGTAATGCTGCATCTGGAATCGCCCCGATCCCCATCTGTAGGCAAGCGCCATCCTCCACAAGGCTCGCCACATGGGCACCAATGCGCGCCTCGATGTTAGAGGTGCTGGCGGTCGCTACGTTAATCAGCGGCTCTGACAGCTCAAACGCACTGTGAATATCCCGCACATTAATAAAGCTGTCGCCATGGGTTCGCGGCATTAAGGGATTGATATGCGCGACGATCTTGCCCGCCATATCGCAGGCGGCCTTTGTGGCCTCCACGGAGATACCCAATGAACAGTTACCGTGTATATCCGGTGGGGACACTTGCACCAGTACCGTATCGACGCGCTGCTCGCCTTTGCGAAACAGCTTGGGAATTTCCGATAAAAACATAGGCACATAGTCCGCACGCCCATCGTTGATGAGCTTGCGCGTTTCTCGGCCGGCAAAGAAACAACGGTGCCGAAGATGTCCTTCCATACCTGCCGCTGTGACCTTGTCCGCATGCTCAAGGTGAAGCTGCATCAAAGTGATGTTCTGGTGCTGCAGCGCGTGCTCTGCCAGAGCATCCAGGAGAAGTACCGGTGTCGCAGCCATAGAGTGGCACCAGATAAACTCATCACTGTGAATGCAGCTCACAGCATCCAAAGCGCTTTCACAGTGCTTCATAAACAGAGTATCCAAAGACAGGATGGGGCTAGAGTCTAGCCCCCGGCCTAGGCTGTCCGCAATGTATTAACACAGGCCTCAGAAGGGGGCGCGCCACATCAAACCAACGGCGAACATCATATGTGACAGCACAGCTACAAAGGTGAGCCAACTTCGCATGCGGGTGTACCAGATAGCTCTTTGCGGGAGCTGTCGCTCGTACCACAGCAGCATCAGGTGCCCGAGCATCAGCAATATTGCGGCCAGTAAGGGCTGAGCAGTAAGCATGGCGAGTACGGCAAAGACCACAATGCCATTACTCACCAAAATGGTTGCGCCCTGACCCACCGTTGGCTCGGGAAGCGTCTCGCCCCACAGTGTTCCGCCAAGAAAGCAAAGTATCGCAGTGGAATAGAGAAGAAACGTACGCTGGGAGAGTGCCAATAAAAGATCATCGAGAAACATGACGCCCAAAGCGGCAGCAACGAAGGGCAGTAAACCCGCAAGACCCAGAATCTGCATCAGGCGCATAGACATCAGTGCGATACTTGCTGTTTTTCAATCGTTAGCACTATCTCACCCACGCGAAATCCAAATTTGCGCATCTGAGATTCATTGATCAACAGGTCCGAAGTCAGTAGATACATACGGTCATCAATGCTCAGGTCAATATCACCATCCCCATAAGGCACTCGCAGGACGTAATCGAGGAACATCGCATTGCCAGCAACGCTTGCAACGCCCTCACCCACCACGTCCCCTGCGGTCGCCGTATAACGCCCTTCGCCGGCGGGGGTCAAAGTCCAAACGCGGCGACTTTCTTCGCCATCGTCAAAAATAAAGTCTTCTTCGAGAGTCCCAACCCCATCGCGCCAATAGGCGTTGATATCGGCACTAAACCGGCGGATAACCAGCCCGCTCCGGTTCTTAAGGACGCCCCTCGCCAGAAGATCGCCATCAAAGAATTCCTGTGGATTGAAAATGGGCGCCTGCCCCGCGTAGTCCTCCACCGAAATACTGCCGCAGGCGCTCAGTGCAATCAGTAACGTGAGTAACAACAGCCGTTTGTGGTACGTCATAGACAAACCTCGATAAAGCAATTGAGTCGGTTACGCGCGAAGGCCTTCACAGGATCAGTTTGCCCACCAGCAAACGCGGGGCCTGGCTACGAGGCGCAGGCAAAAAAAACCCGACCAAGAGGTCGGGTTAAAAAATACAACCATCTGGGGGAGAGATGGTGTGCCGTAACGACTGAACGTTACAGGCTTTTGTTACGCCCCCAAATTCACGGTGGATCACCGTTGAGGCAAAAATTAGAGAGAAACGGTGCGTCTCACGGCCTGAGAGCCATATGCACAGCTCCCGCTATTGCTGTAGGACTCCAAACGACGCTGAGCGATGTCCGAATTCCCCGAGGATACTCCGAACAACAGCCCATCTATGTATCCGAGCGCCTTGGCGTAGATCACATCTACCTGAGCCTCAGGAAGATTACCTACAACTTCGTCAAAGCGTTCGTTGAACTGGTCTTCATTAAGGTAGCCCAGCGCGTCGTCTGCCAATACACAACCCAACTGCGCGGCGGCATCCAGATCCACAGAGCTCAACGTCAGTGCATGCGCAGGCGCGCCAAGTCCCGTAGCAAGAAGAATAAATACACACAAATTGCGAAGCATCATCGCCGCAACCTTCATTAGATCGATGAGCGGCACGATAGCGACGAAATGTGACAGTTATGTGTCAGCAAAATGACAAATTTATGTCACAAATCGATACAAACTCTCACGCACAGACGGGCCGCTATCGCCCTAATTCTGTTCCAGCTCAAAGGACGTCAGAAAGCTAGTCTCGCGGGGTAATCAAGGCGCTGATTTCTTCGAGAATTGCCGGGTCATCAATGGTCGCCGGGACTCTGTAGGGCTGCTTATCAGCGATACTGCGCATGGTGGCGCGGAGAATTTTTCCTGAGCGCGTTTTTGGCAGCCGCTTAACCACGTAGCACTGCTTAAACACAGCGACCGGGCCAATGTTTTCGCGAACAGACGCGATTATTTCCGTCACGATATCACTGTAATCCCGCTCCACGCCGTCTGACAGCACGATAAGGCCCAAAGGGAGCTGGCCTTTCAATGCGTCTGCCACACCAATGACTGCGCACTCAGCGACATCTGGATGAGCCGCCAACACCTCCTCCATTGCGCCCGTAGACAGACGATGACCCGCCACGTTGATCACGTCATCTGTGCGAGCCATTACAAAGACATACCCCTGCTCATCTATGTATCCAGCATCGCCCGTCTCGTAATAACCTGGAAAGCGCGAAAAATAGGCTTTTTGATAACGCTCGTCAGCATTCCATAAAGTCGTAAACGTCCCCGGCGGAAGGGGCAGACGGATCGTCAGAGCGCCGATGCTATCGTCGGTAACCACCTCCCCCTGCTCATCCAGAACCACGACATCATAGCCAGGCACAGCTCTGGCGGGGGACCCAGGCACCACGGGTAATGGCTCTATCCCCAGACAGTTCGCACAAATAGGCCAGCCGGTCTCAGTCTGCCACCAGTGGTCAATAACGGGTATCGAGAGCTGCTCTTGCGCCCAGTTAAGCGTATCTGGATCACAACGCTCCCCAGCCAAAAACAAAGATTTAAGGCTACCAAGATCATAGTTCTTCATTAGACCGGCTTGGGGGTCTTCCTTTCGGATCGCTCGAAATGCCGTCGGCGCGGTAAATAAGACGCTCACCTGATATTGCTCGATCACTCGCCAAAATGCGCCCGCATCAGGCGTGCCTACGGGTTTTCCCTCGTACAGCAATGTTGTGTTCCCACTGAACAGGGGGCCGTAAACGATGTAGCTGTGACCGACTACCCATCCAACATCTGAAGCCGCCCAAAAAACCTCGCCAGGCTCAACGTTGTAGATGCTCTTCATACTCCACTTGAGCGCAACGATACTGCCCGCGGTGTCTCTGACCACACCTTTTGGCTCGCCGGTAGTACCCGAGGTATAAAGAATATAAAGCGGATGGTTTGATGGTACCGGCACACATGCATGCATCTGTGCATCGGCCATGGCATCGCTCCAGCTAATATCACGCCCCTTCAGAAGATCTGCATGCAGCTCGGGTCGTTGCAGAACAATACACGTAGAGGGTTTGTGCACTGCAAGATCGATCGCCGCATCCAGAAGCGGCTTGTACGCGACAGTCCGAGTCGGCTCGATGCCGCAAGAAGCGCTCAGAATCACCCTTGGCGTCGCATCATTGATGCGCACCGCAAGCTCATTGCTGGCAAAGCCACCAAAAACGACGGAATGTACCGCACCCAATCGCGCGCAGGCCAGCATACCGATAACCGCCTCAGCAACCATAGGCATGTAAATCAGCACCCGATCTCCCAAACCGACTCCCTGAGCCGCTAAGGCGCCTGCACAACGAGCTACCGACTCCAGTAACTCTGCATAGCTATAGCTGCGTCCGCGCCCGGTAACAGGACTATCGACAATCAGTGCTGCCTGGTCCCCGCGCCCCTTTGCCACATGCAAATCCAGGGCGTTGTAGCAGGCGTTGGTCAAACCATCGGGATACCAACGATAGAACGGCGGGTTGGAGTCATCAAGCAGCCGCGTCGGCGCCTCAAACCAATGGATATTCCTGGCTTCTTGCATCCAGTCGACAGGCTTTGTCATACACCACTCTCTGCTCCAGCGTTTGACTCAGATTAGACGCACACCCGAGCACTCGCAATGCGACCAAGGTGGTAGTGTGCAGTTCAACAACATGGGCAAGCGACAGACTTTTCTATCGACGATCGCGAATCCAGGTCAGCAGTTGCTCAGTAGAGGGATCTAGCTTGGGGTGCTGGCAGTCGGCGGGAGCGCTAATACGCGGCAGGATCTCGCCAGCGAGTTGCTTACCCAACTCCACGCCCCATTGATCAAAGGAGTTAATGCCCCAGATAACGCCTTGTACAAAAATCTTATGCTCATACAGCGCAATGAGCGCCCCCAGGGTCTGTGGTGTTAATCGATCCATAAGAAGCGTATTACTCGGACGATCGCCATCAAAAACCTTGTGCGGCGCAAGCGTATCCGCAGCGGCAGTATCCAGTCCCTCGGCAAGCAACTCCCGTGTCGCCTCTGCCAGTGGCTTTCCACACATCAACGCCCTGGGCTGCGCCAACAGATTAGCCAATAACTTTGGATGATGATCACCAAGCTCTCTTTGAGAATTAACCGCGCCAATAAAATCACAGGAAACCTTATCTGTTCCCTGGTGAAGCAGTTGATAAAAGGCGTGCTGGCCGTTCGTACCCGCTTCGCCAAAGATCACCGGCCCGGTGCTGAGTGAACTCCACTCGCCGTTCACACAAACGGACTTGCCATTAGACTCCATATCCGCCTGCTGCAGATAGGCAGGAAGGCGATGTAGATGCTGATCATAGGGAAGGATCGCATGTACGGCGATGTCTTCAAGGTTGCGGTTCCAGACGCCTACCAACGCCATAAGCACCGGCATATTGTCTTGCATATCTGTTCCGCGAAAATGTTCATCCATCGCAAAGGCGCCATCAAGCAGCCCCAGAAAATTCTCACGGCCCACGCCAAGCGCTATCGAAAGTCCGATAGACGACCATAAGGAATAGCGCCCGCCCACCCAGTCCCAAAACCCAAAGGTGCACTGCGGGGCGATACCAAATTCCTGCACCGCCTGGACATTGGTAGACAGTGCGACAAAGTGATCTCGCACACCTTCCTCACTGCCACCATTGGAAAGAAACCAATCGAGCGCACTGCGCGCGTTGGTCATTGTCTCTTGGGTAGTGAAGGTCTTGGAGGCGACAATAAACAGTGTGGTTTCTACATCCACTTGTTCAAGCGTATCTAGCAGATGCTGTCCATCGACATTTGATACAAAGAAACTCCGTCGGCCGTTCAGCCAATAGGGCCGCAGTGCTTCCACGACCATCACAGGACCAAGATCCGATCCACCGATGCCAATGTTCACCACCGTATTTAACCGCTTCCCGGTAGCACCCAAGCGTCGTCCACTGTGGATGTCATCGGCAAAGGCCAGCATACGATTACGCTCCTGAGTGGCCAACGCGCAGGCATCATCTCCATCAATCATCACACGACGACCGGAGCGGTCTCTGAGCGCTGTGTGTAACACAGCTCTATCTTCCGTACGGTTGATCCTCTCGCCATTGAAGAGTGCGCTTATCTTCTGGGGAAGCTCACAGTGCTCAGCCAGTTGCAGCAATTGCTGCAATCCAGCTTGAGAAATATGATTTTTGGAATAGTCCAGATACAGGCCCGCCGCTTCCACAGAGAACTCCTGGGCGCGCTGGCCCTCTTCCTCAAAGAGCCTGAGAATCGCAACGTCCTCAAGACGTTCCTGCTCATCTCGCAAGGCATCCCAGATCGCTCTACCGCACTCTTGTCCTACCATGAGCATCTCGCCCCAACAGTCATACATTTGCGAAGAATTAATAGTAAACGCTTCCGAAGTTCTGCGCTCAGATAGTCAAATCTTACACTTTTGGACGCGAGCAAGGCGCTGCAGCGTCCTATGCCATTTCCACCCTTGCAAATACCATAGCTGTTAGGCTCTAGTTTGCTTACAATCGACCGAGATAATCAGAACAGAGGCTTTTTTATGAACGCACCGGCGCCATCGACCCCCAAAATTCCTGAGCACGATCCAGAGCAGGTGAACATCGACCCCTACTCGGTACCTCTGGACAAGCTCGACGTCTCAAACCCCTATCTTTTTGAAGCCGACGTGCAGTGGTCATGGTTTAAACGATTGCGTGACGAAGCACCGGTGCACTTTTGTGCGGAAAGCGAGTTCGGACCCTATTGGTCCATAACGCGCTACGAAGACATTATGACCGTCGATACATCGCACAAAATCTTCTCCTCTGAACCAGCGATCACGATTCGCGATCAGGACGATGACTTTCAGCTGCCGATGTTCATCGCCATGGATCGCCCCAAGCACGACGTGCAGCGAAAAACGGTTAGTCCCACGGTGGGCGCCGACGCCCTGCGCTACTTTGAGCCAATCATTCGCGAAAGAACCCGCGACGTGCTGGATAATCTGCCGGTTGGAGAGCCCTTTAATTGGGTCGAGAAAGTCTCCATAGAGCTCACCACGCGCATGCTTGCAACGCTTTTTGACTTTCCCTACGAAGAGCGCAGCAAACTGACCTGGTGGTCAGACATGACAACCACCCTACCCGGTCAGGGCATGGTGGAAACAGAAGATGAATGGAAGCAGGAGATGCTCGGCTGCCTGGAGTATTTTATTGGACTTTGGAATCAGCGTGCAAAGGAACCACCGTCAAATGACTTCATCTCACGCCTTGTGCACGGCGAAGCGACCAAAGACATGGAGCCCATGGAGTATCTGGGCAACCTGCTGCTACTCATCGTAGGTGGCAACGACACTACGCGCAGCACCATGAGCTCCAGCGTATTATGTCTTGACAGGAATCCCGAGCAATTTGCCGAGATGAAGGCCAATCCCAGTCTTATTCCTGACATGGTTTCTGAAACCATCCGCTGGCAGACGCCCCTGGCTCATATGCGCCGCACCGCACTGGAGGATACCGAGCTTGGTGGACAGACGATCCACAAAGGCGACAAAGTAGTTATGTGGTACGTCTCGGGTAATCGTGACGAACGCATGTTTGACAATCCGAACGACTATGACATCCACCGTGAGAATTTGCGCAAGCACCTGTCTTTTGGCTTTGGCATCCATCGCTGTATGGGCAACCGCCTTGCTGAAATGCAATTGCACACCCTATGGGAAGAGATTCTCGAGCGCTTTGATCGTGTGGAAGTTGTTGGCGAGCCCGAAAGAACCCTGTCAGTTTTTGTGAAAGGCTACAAAGGCCTGAACGTGATTTTGCATCCCAAGACCTGAGATGGGTGAACTCAAAGCGCCAATATTTTCGGTGCCAACATTTTAAGTGACAAAAAAAGGCGACCTGGTTGAGCTGGGCCGCCTTTTTTATGTGCTGCTCATTCGCGCTAGAGGTTCAGGCGCACACCCGCCGAATACGTTATTCCCAGATTATATCTCTCATAGACCTGGCCACCCTGGGTCCACTCTATTGGCTCATCAAACAAGTTGGCGGCTTTAAACTCCAACTCCAGCCCACTGCCGACCATATCAAACTCATCCCAGGTCCAGCGAAACAGCACATCGACTCTTCCGCGGGCTTCCTGAAGAACGTCCGGGTCATTGAGCGATCCCACCAGGGCGATGCGTTCACCCGTATAGTTGTAGGCTATAGATGCAATGACCCCTCGGTCAGGATCATCATAAGAAAGCAAGATGTTACCCAGAACGTCTGACTGCCCCGTGAGCGGCCGTTCATTCGCGTTGAGTTGTGCGATATTTCTCCCGCCGGTGATGGGCACATCGGCGGCTGTTTCATCCGGGCCAAGCAAAGTAACCTCGGATTCAATGTAAGAGGCATTAGCCGAGAGCGTAAAGAGATCTAACCAGTTTTCATCCCAGCCCTCACTTTCCACGCCGAACCACTCCCCGATCCGAAGCTCCTTGCGAAAGTCATACTCCAAGCCCTGCAAATACGCTTCTTCGGCATTGAACCAAGTGAAGATATCGTTCTGCGCCTGAACCTTTCCTTGCTCAATGGGATTCGTGAAGTCCTTATAAAACGCGCCGAAACTCATGCTGTCGGTGTTTCCAAAGTACCATTCCCAACGAAAGTCATAGTTGCTCAACTCAGCAGGCTCCAGGAATACGTTGCCACGATAAAGCTGAAAGTTCTGCGGGTTGCGGATTGTAGTGCCAGTGATTTCCAGCAGGCTGGGCCGGTTAACTGTGTCAGACCAGGCAAGGCGGATCTGCATATTTTCGATAAACTCGTAAGTCAGGGACAAAGACGGCAAAACGTCGTCGTACTGCTGCTCCACCGCGTTGATTGTTCCCTGCTCAGTGTTGCCGCCCCAGGCATCAGCATTCAATGTGACATCTTCAAAGCGAACACCACCCTGAAGGCGAAGCCTGTCGTTAAGCTGCGCATCAAAAGAGCCGTAGTAGCTTGTTACCTCTTCACCAGAATCGGCAAAGGGAAAGATCCCCGCGGCATTCGCAGCACCTGCGGTAAAGTCCCGTACGGTCACCCAGTTCTTGGCGAAGTTGTCCTGAGAGAACAATTGCTGAGGGAACATAATAGAAACGTAATCCGGGGTATCTGTTGTCAGGTCAAAGCGAAACAATCGGTCCTCACTTTCTCGAGTCCGCTCGTAATAGCCAGCACCACCACTGATAACGACGTCCATGTCGCCTATATAAAAGGGTAGGCTAAAATCAAAACCGTAATCGCTCAGAGAATCATCTAAACGCGCGTAGTTCCGTTCCGGCGCCTGAAAAACCTCTCTTAGGTCGCCGGCGGCCTGACGGTTAGGAGTTACCACCTCCAACAAGCCATCGCGGTTTTCAGCGTAGGTGTAGGTTCGCGTATCAGGCGAATCGCGAAATGCCGCGCCATCCACAAGACGCCAGGTGAACTCCGCATCGTTCAGACTGCTTAGATAATGCTCTCCAGACAACTGCCATGTTTCGATTTCGTTGTCTGTCCATTGCAGACGGATGCTCTGGGCAAAGGTGCCGTCTGTGACATCATCCTCTGACGACAATCCTTTGTTCTGCTGTGTTTCGTCCTCGGTCTGCCGCATCAGGGTATAGGTCAGATTAATGGCATTGTTAACATCGATCTCGTAACCCAGGGTGGCAAAACCGTTGAAACCAATTACCTGTCGTGAGGTCATTTGATCGTAGGCGACCGTCTGCCTGGATCCCCCATCGACACCGGTGAATTCATAACGTCGAAAATCAGTAAAGCGATTCAGCCATTGGTTGCTATAGCGAAACGAACCAATAAATCCGACGGCAGACTCTTCGCCAACGTCTATACGCTTACCCAGCTCAACTTCACCCGTAAAGTTGGGTTTAAGTGACTTTTCGTAAATGTCCCAGTTGTTAAAGAAACTTGCTCCAAGTCCGCGGCGCTGAGGATCTTCCACAGCTTCGAATTCTTCGCTGGATAACTGCGCAATGTTTAGCGGAATATCCCGGGTACCGTCGTCCCAGCCCCAATTGTCGGTATCTCCACCTTTGTAATAGATGCCGTCGCCTGCGGTGGTCTCGGAGTTCCCCCCGACGGATAGCTTGATGTTGGCAAAATCCTCCAGGGGCGTGCTCTTGGTGCGGATATCAATAACCCCACCGGAGAAGTCACCAGGATAGTTAGCTGAGTAAGTCTTTTGCACCAACAGACTCTCAACAATTTTGTTGGGAATAATATCCAGAGGCACTGTTTTCTGAAACGGCACCGGACTAGAGATCCGCGTGCCATTGAGTAATGTGGAAGAGTAACGCTCGCCCAAGCCTCGAACGTAGACGTACTTACCTCCCACAAGACTCAGACCTGTGACTCGTGATAAGGAGATGCCCACATTAGTCTCACCGAGCTTGGAGAGGTCTTCTACATCCAGCACATTGGAAATTTCAGAGGTGTCGCGCTTCTCATCAGGAACAAACTCTCCCAAAACAAACACTTCTTCGATCTCAAGCGCCGGCGCACTAATGCCCCCTTGCTGTGCAAGTACCTGCGAAGCCCATGGCACAGACGCCAGACTAACTGCCAGTGCAAGAGTGTTTCGTTTCATCATTACCTTTCGCCTTTGACCAATGCTTCACGAACTCTGTCGTGTGAGCCCCAAGCCGTATCTGTAAGAAACGCCAGTCCCGCCAGGGACCGGCGCTCTCGCTCGCTCTCTAACCACCTACTGCCCGAAGACCCAAGTCCCCTTCCAGCTGTTAAAGTCCGCGCCGATAGTGCTGTTTTGCTCAAAAAAACCATCGCTGGGTAGTGTCCCAGCACTGGGCAAGTCCGCGCCCTCGGTCACGTTACTGCTATCGAGGAAGCTCTGCACTGCGGCCTCATCATCACCCTCGTTTACCGTGGTGCAATTGAGCTGAACACCGTCAAAGGTAATGCCCGTACCGAGCAAGTTCAGCGACTCGCCCTGAACACGTAGACAGCTCTCACCACTTAAGACCGCCGAGTTGAACAGGAACAGACCTGTTCCGCGGCGTAAACGAATCGCACGCTGATCCGAGCGCGCGGCAATGGTCATGTTGGCAATGGAAGGATTGGCCACCGGCGTTGCCAACTCATCTCCTTCGCGGTTGTCTGCCTCGATACCATTGTCACCCGCATCAGTTTGCTCGATGTAGAGATACTGCACGCGCCCTACCCAACCATCGGTCCAATCAAGGGAATCATCAGAGTTGCCCGTAAGCACTACGTACTTTGCGTCTACGGTGCCGCCGAAGAACTCTATACCATCGTCCAGATTGTTATGGACCTGTACATACTCCACGGTAGTTCCCTTACCCACACCCTGGAATGCAATACCGTTGAGCTGGTTCTCCGGATCTACGTTTGAGCCCGCGTACTTAACCACCAGATAGCGAAGGGTTCCCGACGAATCGTCAGGCTGATCACCGCCAAATAACCCAGAGTTCGCTTCACCTTCTTTGGTGCAAGCGGCAGTTCCACCATCGGCACCTTCGGGACAATCGTTGATGGGCGCAAAGCCATTGATTACCAGCCCACCCCAAAGGCCTCGACTGCTGTCGCTTACGGTGCCCTGAATATCGGCGATAGCCGTCATGGTGACAGGCATTTCCTGCGTTCCATTGGCCTGGATCTCGGATCCTCGATTTATAACCAAAAAGTCTTCGGCGTCAGCGCCGATAATAGTCACTCCAGACTCAATACTAAGAATTGCCGGCATGCCCTCTCCACCGATAGTGACCTTGCCATCAAGGATGTAGTTGCTATCGCGAGTCAGGTTCAGGTCACTGGTGTAGGTGCCGCTGAGGACACAGGCAGTCTTACCACCCACGGTATTCGCCGCTTCGCTTGTCCCTACTGGACAACCAAAGCTCACACCCGCGTCTGGCATGCCTACGGTCCATCCTGCGGTCCAATCTGATGCATCACTTTCGATGGCTCCAATAAAGCTTGTGTCATCGAAAAAGACATCGCCGGCCAAATCCGCGGGCGCCGCCGCATTGGACCCTTCGGCAACATTACTGCCATCAAGGAAGGCCTGCACCGCCGCCACATCGTCACCCTCATTAACCGTCGAGCAATCGAGCGTTACCCCATCAAAGATGATGCTTTCGCCGAGTTGGTTCAATGACTCGCCCTGAATACGCAAACAACTATCACTGCCTTGTACCACCGTGTTGTACAACTCAAGCCCAGTGCCCCGGCGTAAGCGAATCGCGCGCTCCGCAGGGTTACCGGTAATCGTCATGTTGGCGATACGCGGCATAGAGCGAGGACTGGCGTTCTCGTCCCCCTCGCGGCTGTCCGCTTCGATGCCGTTGTCACCGGTGTCGTCCGCCTGATCAATCACCAGGTACTGGATCGAGCCTTGCCAGCCATCAGTCCAATCGAGAGAGTCGTCAGCATTGCCTGTGAGCACGATATATTTGGCGTTTGTGGTTCCGCCAAAGAACTCGATGCCATCATCAAGATTGTTGTGGACCTGGACAAATTCCACCGTAGTACCAGAACCGGTGCCCTGAAAAGCGATGCCATTGAGCTGGTTTTCTGGGTCAACATTGGATCCCGCGAACTTCACGACAACGTAGCGAAGCGTCCCTGAGCTATCCGCAGAATCGTCACCGCCGAAAGTGCCGGAGTTAGCCTCACCCTCCTTCGTGCACGCTGCGCTACCCCCTACGGCGCCTTCAGGGCAATCGTTGATCGGCGCCTTACCATTAATCACAAGCCCGCCCCACAAACCTCTGTCGGCGTCGATGTCTGCAGTGCCTTCTACGTCTGCCCGGGCAGTAAACACAATGGGCTGAGACGCAGAGCCGCCAGCCATGATCTGCGCGTTTTGAGAGATCACAAGAAAGTCAAAATTGGTGCCACCGAACACCGTAGTACCTGGCTGAATCATCAGGGTGTTGGTGCTTGAACCGTCGCCTACAGTGACTTTACCTACCAACTGATAGAGATTGTTGTTGGTCAGAGACAGGTCTGTGGTGATGGTGCCTTCGATGTCGCAAACTCGTTTGCTATCAATACTTTCACCATTACTGACGGTTCCCGCAGGACAGCCCAGATCGGGTTGTCCAGGGTTGCTCACCGAGCCACTCAGAGTCCATCCATCCGTCCAGTTCTCTGCGCCGAAGGCACCGACAAAGCCGGTGTCATCCAAACGTGTGTCTGTTGGGGTTACAGCGCTAACCTGGTCGCCCAGCTGAGATACCTCAATTGCGCTATCGAGATAGGCTTCCACAGAGCCGTCATCATCGTTGTTGTGCATGGTTGTGCAGCTGAAAGTGGTGCCCGCAAAGCTCAAATCCGTGCCCAGCTTGTCCCGAGATGTACCGTCGATGCGCAGACACGTATCTGAGCCAGTCACAATCCCGTTGAAGAACATGCCGCCGGTGCCTCGACGCAGACGTATGGAGTTCTCAGCGCTGCTCCCAAAGAATGAGAAATTGGCTATCGCCGGCATAGCGACCGGCGACGCTGCTTCATCGCCTTCGCGGTTATCTGCCTCAATCACGTTGTCGGCAGAGTCAGACTGCTCTACGTAAAGATACTGAATAGATCCCTGCCACCCATCGGTCCAGTCCAGAGAGTCATCAGCATTACCGGTGAGCACCACGTATTTTGCGCTGGTGGTGCCGCCAAAAAACTCTATGCCATCATCGAGGTTGTTGTGAACCTGAACATATTCCACTGTAGTGCCAGAACCGGTGCCCTGGAAGGCAATACCGTTGAGTTGATTCTCTGGATCAACGTTGGAGCCTGCATAGCGAACCTGAACGTAGCGAAGTACACCAGAACTGTCTGCGGGGTCATCACCACCAAAAGTACCTGAGTTTGCTTCACCTTCTTTTGTACACTGTGCGGTTCCGCCCTGGGCACCCTCGGGACAGTCGTTAATCGGCGCAAAACCGTTAATCACAATGCCGCCCCATAAACCGCGATCGTTTGCCTCGACATCGCCGGCCACATCGGCCGCCGCAGTAAAAATGATGGGTTGCTCGCGGGTGCCCTGAGCATCTATCTGTGCGCCTTGCTCAATGATGAGAAACTCAAACGCAGAACCTCCGGACAGCACCGAACCGGGCGCCATCTCTAACACACCGCTAGCTACCCTCAAGGCACCGCCGGTGATTTCAAGGATGATGTCATTACCGACCAATAACCCTGTGGGATCCAAAACCCCACCTTCTAGAGCAGATATATCCAACTCAACAATGGGCCGGCCACCAAAGCCATCACTGGCTGTTTCGCCGGTTTCGGAGAACGCAGCGCTCAGATTGTCAGGGATGATCGTGGCAATAACGTCACCGCCATTGTCGCCGCCATTGTCGCCGCCGTTGTCCCCACCATTATCACCGCCGTTATCACCTCCACCATCTACCGGAACCTCCACAACGATGACGCCGGGAGAAACGTTGTCAGAAGAGCCGCCGCAGGCAGCCAGGAGTGTTGTGAAAGCCAGAACTACTGTGCGCTGCCAGATTCGATCGCTAAGCATCGTAAGCCTCGTTAGTCGTGAGAGATTGCAACAACATCAGGGCCAGAGTGGCCACCTATTCGTTTCGCGAATCGTAGAGGTGACGTGTGACGGTTTTGTTATCAAAATATGACGAATTTGTGACAAACCGATGGGCGCTGAACAGCCTGTGACAGCCGCATTAACAGCCGGTGAAGGCAGCGCTAAATACCCACAGATGCCCAGTCAGAAGGCTCAGCCGCGCTGAAACGCCCCAAGTTGGCGCCTTGGCCTTGGGGCTAACTAAGAAAAATTAGTCACTGCGAAGAGAAACTGATCGTGCCGTTGGCAATTCGATAAAGCAAAATTGCAGCGCGCTCAGTTTGCTGCGGTAGTGTTCGCAAGTCGGCAACCTCGTCCACCGTGTGGCCGCCATCGCCCATAAGACCCAGACCATCAAGCGCTGCAGCAACGCCACTGGCGGCAAAAGAGATATCTGCAGCACCGGCGCGCCGGGGGTCGACAGCTTCCACAGGACCATAACCCAACTCCTGGCTAATAGCGCTGTAGTGCTTGAGGAGTTCGTCATTGCCTGCCGAGGGCGCCATAGGAGGATAGCCGTGATTAAAGCTGACCTGGGCGCTGGTCTGGGCAAGATTGTCCGCCGCTATCTCGCGCATCAAGGATTCGGCATGCGCTATTTGCTCTGGGCTGATGGCGCGCATACCGCCGGTTATGATTGCGCTTTGGGCGATCACGTTGTTCTTCCCAAACACAGTACCCCGGGTATTCCCGTCATCGTGAACAAGATCTGTACCGGCCATTGCCAAACCGGGGTTAAAGGTCAGGTTGGGAATACTCGACAGTGCCTCGCGCCAGCCGTTGAGTATTCGGGCGGCCTCAAGCGCCGCGCCAAAGCCAATATCTTCGCGAAATATTTGTGAAGAATGCGCAGGCTTTCCCTTCACGATTAACTCCCATTCGCTGGAGCTCCTGCGCGCCGTCACTGCCGTTGTCGGATCCCCGTCACCGTCTTCAAAACCCAGCGCAATATCCGCCCACTGTGCCGCTTGAAGCAGCTCAGCATTCGCCACATCCAGAGGCCGGCCACGGGACTCTTCATCGCCGGTGAGCACCACACGCAGTTGCAGCTGATCCAGTACCCCAGCAGCATCCAGCGCTTTAGCCGCCTGCAAAATAATGACATTGCCGCCTTTCATGTCGGTGATCCCAGGCCCTGCTGCGTGATGCTCATCGATGCGGACAAAGCTCTGAAAACTGCTGTCTTTTGCAAACACCGTATCCAGATGACCAATCAGTAAAACCTTGGGGCCCTTCGTTCCCTGTTCTGCGACCAGGTGGCCACCTCGGCTAAACGCCTCGCCATCCACCCAGCGGGTTGAAAATCCAGCAGCGGAAAAAGCCTCGGCGAAGAGTCGTCCCACCTCCCTCACACCGTCTACATTCATCGTGCCGCTGTTGATGTTCACGGCTTGCTCCAGCAGGGTCAGGGCCTCCCCCTCTCCACGCAGCACCGCGTCACGGATTGCCTGTTCTTTTTCATCAAGGGCAAACGTCGGATTTAACAAGCCAAACGCAAGAAAAACGCTGCAAAACACTCTAAAAAACATCGGGAAATCGTCCTGAAAGTAATATCGACTAGTGCTCATGGTGCACTGAGTTTCCACCGTTAACAAACCATTAAAAGCTGGCAGAGGCAGCGCACGCCCGTATATGTGAATTCTTTATATCATTGCGACATAGACGTGCTTGTATCCGTAACAAAAAAATAGTAGCTGAAAACGTTTTTCTCTGCTTAGATAGGAACAAGCCCCTATGTTTCACATGAGAGGAATAGCGATGCGCCGACAGAAACGCGATATGACTGCTCGAGCTTACGAGCGTGGTTATCAAGCAGGAGTATCAGGTCGCAACAGCGAAAGTTGTCCACATACCACCGAACAGCAACGCATCAATTGGATCACCGGCTGGCGCGAAGGCCACGCTGACCAACTAGACGGACTTATTGGCGTCTCAGGCGTTCATCGCCTCCGCATGCAGTGATCACCGGCTCCCGCCGGGAGCCAGTATCATATAACCCGCAAGTCACTCTCACGACGCACCGGATCTACCGCGTCAAGAGGTACCGTGCTTTTTAGCAAGCGCGGTTGGCGTTTAGTTACCAATCGCAGAGGCTTGATCACGGTTGGTGGACACCGGTCTGTGGCTAACGGCCGGTGAATAACGGCTAACTGTCGTTTAATAACGACCTAAGCGCCTAGGCCCTGCGACTACTCTGAGCGAGATCCAGCAACTCCCGGTTTGCCACAGCGAACATGGCAAAGTCCGGGGATGCCGTGGTGTGTAACTCAGTCAGCATGTCTTTCCAACGTTTTAACAACGCACTCTCCTGCTGTTCCCAGGCGCTAATGCAGCTCAGAACGTCGCGATCTTCGCAGCGCAGTCTCAGCACACCCTGTGCCAAGGTGCATTGCTGCCACTGAAGATCCTCCATATAGGCTTCCCGAGCCATGGCTTGCCACTCGTTTTCCACCTTGCTGGCAAGGACCTGAGCGCCAAACCAATCAAGCTCCAGACGCTCACCCAAGTGGTAATAGAGCGTCGCCACCTCCATCAGTTCATTTTCGGTTTGCGTGGACACATCCACAATGGCAAGCGCTGTAGCGGCATGCATACATCCAGCCACTCGCGCTGACGTCTCAGCGTTGACGCCAGCCTCCCTGTAGTTTTCCAGGCGTGACTCGTACTGCTCTGCAGCACGCCCTCGGAGCAAGTCGGGTAAAGCGAGCTGAAGCTGGCTCACACCCGCGCAAAACTCTTCAATCATACCGGTAGGCGTAATCTGATGACGCCGGTTGCGAAGCACCCAGCGGGTGCCGCGCTTCACCAGGCGAATCACATCAAGCATCATCTCAATCTGCACGTCCGCGGCCACTGCGAAATCCAGCGCTTCGATGCTCTCCCACAAGGAGCTGATACCAAATATCTCCATGACCGCGGTGTAAGCGCGAGCAACATCCTCGACCGGGGCACCGGTGGCTTTCTGTTGACGGAGCACGAAATTCAGGCCCATACGATTAACAATATCGTTGGCAACCTGGGTACACATGATTTCCTGACGCAGACGGTGCTCTGCAAGGTCGTCGGGATAAATCTCCTTTAACTTTGCAGGAAACGCCGTAGAGACCGCCCGCAGCAAATGCGCATCGGTGCCTAAATCAGATTCAATCAACTCTTCCTTCAGAATGGCTTTGCTATAGGAAATAAGCACGGAAAGCTCTGGCCGAGAGAGACCCAGGTCCTGGGCGCGTCTATCGGCGAGGGCCTCATCACTTGGCAAAAACTCCAACTCCCGGTCCAGACGACCTGAGCTCTCCAACGTGGAGATCAGTCGACGGTACTCGCCACTGCGCACCCGCGCCTCGCGCTCAGCAATACTGATGGCCTGCACCTGGCGATAGTTATTGGCCAGAACAAGCTCTGAGACCGACTCAGTCATATCCTCCAGCAATTGATTGCGATGCTTCTCGGTAAGATCACCTCGGGCGACAATCGCATCAAGCAGGATTTTGATATTCACTTCATGGTCCGAACAATCTACTCCACCGGCGTTATCAATAAAGTCCGTGTTAGAGCGACCGCCAGTGAGCGCGTACTCCGTTCGTGCCAGTTGCGTAATGCCCAGGTTGCCGCCTTCTCCAATAACTTTGCAGCGCAGATCTCTGGCATTGACCCGCAAGCCGTCATTCGCCTTATCGCCCACATCGGTATGCGTTTCGCTACTGGACTTCACATAGGTTCCAATACCACCGTTCCACAGTAGATCCACCTCGGCGCGCAGAATCGCGCTGATCAACTCTGTGGGCGTTAACTGCTGCACAGTAATACCGAACCGCGCCTTCATGGGCTCGGAGATCGCAACCGACTTTGCATTGCGACTGAACACCCCACCCCCTTCAGAAATCAGCGACGTATCGTAATCCGACCACCCCGATCGAGGCAGGGCAAACAAGCGCTCTCTCTCGGCGTAGCTTTGTGCGGCGTCGGGATTGGGGTCGACAAAAATGTGCAAGTGGTTGAACGCAGCCAGCAGACGAATGTGCTTTGAAAGCAGCATACCGTTACCAAACACGTCCCCGGACATATCACCAATACCCACGACAGAGAAATCAGTGGCCGCTACGTTGATACCCATTTCGCGAAAATGACGTTCAACGGACACCCAGGCACCCCGGGCAGTTATGCCCATCTTTTTATGGTCATAACCCACGCTACCGCCCGACGCGAAAGCGTCGCCCAGCCAAAAGCCGTACTCCTCAGACAGTGAGTTGGCAATATCCGAAAACGTCGCGGTGCCTTTATCGGCCGCCACAACGAGATAGGGGTCTTCGTCGTCTTTACAAACCGTAAGCTCTGGACGAACAATGCGATCTTCTTCGCGATTATCCGTGATATCGAGTAGACCTCGGATGAAGGTCTTGTAACAGGCGATACCCTCTTCCTGGATTTCGTCGCGCGTCATATCCGGCCGCAATCGCTTCGCAACGAAACCACCCTTGGCGCCCACGGGAACGATCACCGCATTTTTCACCTGCTGAGCTTTAACCAAACCAAGAACTTCAGTACGGAAATCTTCAAGTCGATCCGACCAGCGCAATCCGCCCCGGGCAACCTTACCGCCGCGCAGGTGTACACCCTCGACTTGAGGCGAATACACAAAGATCTCAAACAGTGGCACCGGTCGAGGAATCTCAGGGATATCGCCCGGGCGAAGCTTAAAGGAGAAATACGACTTACTGTCGCCGTGGTCGCCCTGCTGGAAAAAATTGGTCCGCACGGTCGCCGTAATCAACTCTACATACTGGCGAATAATTCGATCCTGGCCGAGGTTTTCCACCTGATCAAGAGCCAGCAAGATTTTCTCTTGTACCGACGCCTCACGCTGCGACCGCCACTCATCATCACCATCAAAGACCGGGGAAAAGCGGGTAAGAAACAACTCTACGATTGATGCGGAGATCGGCAGATGCGCCGCCATGGTCTCAGCAATGTAACTGCGGGAGTACGGGAAGTTGATCTGACCGAGATAGCAGGCATAGGCTCTAAGCAGCGCAATTTCGCGCCAACTCAAACGACTACCCAGCAACAAGCGGTTGAAGGAATCGCTCTCCGCCTGGCCGTACCAGATTCGCGAGAAAGCATCCTCAAACTCTTCTTTCACCTGCTCAAGGTCAATATTCTTGGACAGCGAATAGATCAAACTGAATTCCTGAATCCAGTACTTACCGTCTCCCACGGCGCGCACCGGATAGGCTCGCTCTGCTACCACTCTCAAACCCAGGTTTTCGAGTATGGGCAGCACATCCGACAAAGGAAGCGGCGAGTCCATGCGATACAGGCGAAGCTTCAGATGATCATCTTTCTCTTCGATCAATCGGTAAAGATTCATACCGAGTCGATCAGAGCCATTGATGGCCAAAATATGCTGGATATCAAGGACGGCAACTCGCGGATCAAAGTCATCGCGATAACCCGGCGCAAATCCCTGGCCGAGCTCGCGCATTAACTGCTCGCCGCGTTCCTCTCCAAACTCCTCAAGGAGCCTGAGCCGCAGTCGATCCTTCCACGCTAGCGTTGCCTGCACGATCTGCTCCTCGATTTCATTAACGTCATATTCGTGGTTCTGTGATGGATCTACGCGGAGCACGAAATACACGCGCACCAATACCGACTCGGTAAATTGAGTATTGAACTCCGATTCTTCTGCAGCAAAGGCTTTGCTCAAAATCCGCTGAATATTCACTCGACGCTGGGTGGTGTAGCGATCTCGGGGCATATACAGCAAACAGCTTATGAATTTTCCGTGCGTGTCCTCGCGCACAAAAAGCCGGGTGTGACGGCGCTCCTGAATACGATTGACCGCCGAGGTGGTACTAAAAAGATCAGCGGTTGACGACTGAAATAATTCGTCCCGAGGCATTAGCTCGAGCACGCGTTTTAGCTCCCGGGCATCGTGCTCTTCGACCGAAAGACCAGACAGCTCCAGAACCTGACTGACTTTGCGTCGCAAAATAGGGATGTCCGCAGGATCCATGTTGTAGACCGCAGCGGTGTAATGCCCCAAAAACCGATGTTGCCCTGTGACAGCGCCCGACGCGTCGTAGGTTTTTACCTCTACGTAGTCTGGATATGCTTGGCGGTGAACTCGGGCGCGTTGCTGGGATTTACCAAAACTGAGCTGTCGACGATGACATTCTTCGGGTGCCATCCGGGCAAGATCATGACCTAAGTCCGCAGCACCCCGAGTAGTGCGCTGACGCAACACCCCGAGACTGCGACTCGGATCCACACTGGCTTCACCATTTTCAACCCACAGGTATTCATAGCCAAGAAAGGTCATGTGATCGCTGCGCAGCCAATCGATAAAGGCCGCTGCCTCCTCCCGAAAATCAGCGCTTACGCAGGCTGCATCGTCGACAGACTTCTTAGCTTCGCTGAGGCGCTCCCGCATGGCATCGAAATCGTTAACAACCACTGCAACCTCGTCCAGAATTTGCTTGAGGTTATCGCGAAGGTTATCGAGATCCGAAAGATCGCTGTGGCGGGTAATTTCGAAGTACAGAAGACTTTCTGCTGAGGTCCGGTCATTGCGCTCATCTGCGCCCAAAAGCTGCTGCAACTGGCCCTGGCCGTCTCGCTGCACACGAAGATTACAACTGGCCAGACAATGAATACCCAGATTTCGCTGGTTGATCTCGCCCCGGACCGACGCGGTGCAAAACGGCATATCACGACAAAGGATCGCGACAATCGTAGATGTACTCTCCCAGCCGTGACTGCTGATCTGCGGATTTAGGAGGCGAACCTTTGGCTCTTCTCCAGTCCATTCGTCCATAAACCGAAGTAGACCGTAAAGCATGCCGTACAGGTTGTCGGGAGAACGGTCACGCATATCTTCAGCTGAGAAGCGACCAAAAAACGTGTCCGCCAGGCGAACCAGATCGTCTCGATGTTTAGCGTCAGCACGTGCGGCGATAATGCCGGCGATATCGTCAAGCAAGGCCTGCTTAAGTGTCTCCCACGCCATAGCGTGTCTCTCCTACTATTCGGCACCGTACCCAAGACGCAGTGTATCGCAAAGGTAGCTGCCGCGAAGGACGCATATTGGGAACTTTCCCCTATCCAGTGAGTCGATTAAGGGAGATTCGGGTGCCCCTGGGCGCCTTACTCCGCTAGAATCGCACCCTTCTTGCGTGCGCTGCATGCGAGAAAGCCCATCACATCGACTACGCTGACAGAATACCGACGGGAGAGACCTTGACCTCTAGCGATTTGAGACAACTGGAACAGTGGCTGGACCAGCAAATTATTGGCCAGAGCCATCTTGTGCAACGGCTCCTGATTGCCTTACTGGCCGACGGCCACTTGCTCGTAGAAGGTGCACCGGGGCTTGCAAAAACCCGGGCCATCAAATCCCTGGGCGATGCTCTGGAGGGCAGTTTTCACCGAATCCAGTTTACGCCGGATCTGCTCCCCGGTGATGTCACCGGCACAGAAATTTACCGTCCCCAGGAAGCAAGCTTTCATTTCCAACAAGGTCCGGTATTTAGCAACCTTGTGCTGGCTGACGAAATTAACCGTGCACCGGCAAAAGTGCAGTCAGCGCTCCTGGAAGCCATGGCAGAACGCCAGGTCAGTGTGGGCAGCCAAAGCTACGCCCTCCCACGTCTGTTTTTGGTGATGGCCACGCAAAACCCTATTGAACAGGAAGGCACTTACCCATTACCCGAGGCTCAGCTTGATCGGTTTTTGCTCCACGTTAAAGTTGATTACCCAGACGCCGAAGCGGAGCGACAAATACTACGCCTTACGCGATCCGAGGCGGCCACTGGCTCTATTAACGACGCACCACAGCTGGCACAAGAAAGTGTTTTTCAGGCCAGAAAAGAAGCCTTGGCCTTGCACATGGCTCCCGCAGTTGAGGAGTACATTGTTCAGCTTGTGATCGCCACAAGGGACCCCGCGCCCTATAGCGAAGATCTCGCACACTGGCTGGACTATGGAGGCAGTCCTCGGGCAACCATTGCCCTTGACCGCTGCGCCCGCGCTCACGCCTGGCTCCATGGCAGGGATTTTGTATCACCCGACGATGTTCAGGCGGTCGCGGCTGATGTTTTCCGGCATCGACTGCTCCTTAGTTTTGAAGCAGAAGCTGCGGGCGTGCGCAGTGATGACGTGATCGACGAACTACTTCGTCTGGTGCCGGTGGCCTGATACGCCGATGTTAACGCTGGACCCCTCGCAACCTGCCCAAGGCGCCGCAGTTGATATTGCGCGCCTATTGGCCCTGCGCTTTCCTGCGCGCCAGCTCGATATCCGGCGGCGACGGCGCGCTCTTGCACAGCTCTCCGGCGGCCAACGCTCGAACTTTCGTGGGAGAGGTATTGAGTTCGAAGAGGTGCGGGGCTATCAACCCGGCGATGATATTCGAGCCATCGACTGGCGTGTTACCGCACGCACAGGATCAGCGCACACAAAACTTTTTCATGAGGAGCGGGAACGCCCGGTGCTTCTGGTCGTAGATCAGCGTTCGTCTATGCAATTTGGCTCACAGAACTGTTTCAAGCTCGTACTCGCTGCAGAGATTGCGGCGCTTTTGGCCTGGAGTGCACTCGCCAGCAATGAGCGTGTAGGTGGTCTACTGATGCGTGACACAGACCACTGGGAAATGCGCCCGCGAAATAGCCGGCGCACGGTACTGGCTCTGCTTTCCGCTCTTGCTGAGCCACCAGCATCCAGTCAAGCCGCTGACAGCGGTGACGCCGAAAAAAATCGCTTCAGCACATTGCTGCGCAGCGTACGCAGAGTCGCCCGCCCCGGATCGAGCATCTTCATCATCAGTGACTTTGAAGGGGCTGAAGACGATGACGCTCGCGAAGAGTTGTTTCAACTGGCGCGTCATGTCGAGATAACGGCCATCCACTGCAGCGACCCACTGGAAGCGCAGCTTCCCCCTGCGGGTCGCTACAGCGTTACCGACGGCCAGGCACGCGCAGACCTCGACACGGGCATCTTCGGACTTTCCCAGCGTTTTGCAGAACTGTATGCCTCCCGCGTGGATGGCTACCAACAGCAACTCCAGCGACTGGGGATCCCGATGCTCAGCGCCAGCACCACTCAGGCCCCGCTCACGCTCCTTAGAAACATCTATGGCGGTGCTGGCAGTCCGACTGAGGCTTCAGACTCGGCGAAGGTAACAAATGGAGGCTGATGCAATCGTCAATATGTTGGAGCCTCTGCGGGAACCCACTGCCGTGCATTGGTGGCCTCTGGCGCCGGGATGGTGGGTGCTCGCCGCACTAATTTTGACACTCGCTGGCTACGGACTGCGGCGTTTGTGGCTATTCCATCTTCGAGCTGCACCTTTGCGTGCAGCCCGCAGAGCGTTTGCGGACATCGAGGCAACAAGCGAGGCAAACGCCGAACAGGCTGCCGCATTAGGGCAACTGCAACGTCGGCTAGCTATTGCGGTGGCGGGGCGTAAAGCCTGCGCCGGACTCACGGGACAGGCCTGGGCGGATTTTTTGAACTCCCTGTCAAGAAGCAAAAACGCCTACTTCGACGGCAGGCTCGCAGAATTGAACTACCTTCCCAGCATAAGCCCCCAAGACTGCAATGACGCTTTAGACGCCACCCGTCGATGGCTCAGCGATCTGGAGCGACCACTGTGATTACGCTGGTGTGGCCTGCGATGCTCCTGTTACTACCGCTGCCCTGGGTGTTCCGCCGCTTTGTTCCGCCGCGCAGCACAGAACGCCCGGCATTGCGCGCTCCATTTTTTGAGCGCTGGCAGAGTCTTGCCAATGACGACGAAAAATCCGTGGTCAGTGTGTCGGCTAAAGTGCCTGCAATCGCATTGTGGGCAATTTGGCTTTGCATGCTACTTGCAGCTGCGCGGCCTCTTTGGGTGGGCGAGGCCATCGAATTACCCAATAGCGGGCGAGATCTAATGCTGGCCGTGGATATTTCAGGGAGTATGCGCGTCGAAGATATGCAGGTTGGTAATCGTATGGCCCGACGTATTGATGCGGTAAAGCAATTGGGTAGCGATTTCATGTCCCGCCGCAGTGGCGATCGTCTGGGGCTCATTCTGTTTGGAAGTCGCGCCTATCTGCAATCACCGCTGAGTTTCGATATTCAAACCGTACAGCGATTTTTACTCGAGTCACAGATTGGATTTGCCGGGCAGGAAACAGCCATCGGAGACGCCATAGGTCTGGCCGTAAAACGACTACAGGAACGCCCAGCGACCAGTCGAGTACTCATTCTGCTCACTGACGGTCAGGACACTGCCAGCACCGTAGACCCTTTGGAAGCCGCTAATCTCGCTGCAGATCTTGGCGTTCGCATTTATACCATCGGCATAGGAGCAGACTCCCTAACCCTCCCGGGCCTGCTTGGCTCCCCTCTGGGTGCGCGCACAGTGAACCCTTCGGCTGACCTTGATGAAAGCAGTCTCATCGCCATTGCCTCTAGTACCGGCGGACAATACTTTCGGGCCAGAGATCCGCAAGAACTGGCAACGGTGTATCGCCTCCTTGAGCAACTTGAACCTGTGGAGGTCGATAAAGCCCTGTATCGGCCGCAGCAATCGCTTACAGCGCTACCGCTTTTACTGGCTATAGCACTGAGTTTTATTCTCGTGCTGCGCTTTCTCTGGCTGCATCGCTCGCCATCGCTCGACCTTAGTGTGCAAAAGTCGTGAACGAGATCATCGCTAACTTCCATTTTCTGCGCCCGCAGTGGCTGCTACTACTTATACCCAGCGTCTTTCTCGCGGTGCTGCTGTGGCGCCAGCGCGGGGGCGAAGCCAGCTGGTCGCGCATCGTCGCTCCAGAGCTCCTCGAGCATTTGATTAGTCAGGATTCTGTTCGCCGCGGTCGAAGTGGGCTCCCTGCATTACTGCTGGCCTGGGTTATTGCAATACTTGCTGCCGCAGGACCAAGCTGGCAGCAGCTGCCCCAGCCGGTACTGCAAAAACAAGATGCGCTGGTTCTTGTGCTTGATCTTAGCTACTCCATGCTAGCCACCGATCTACAGCCCTCTCGGGGGGACCGGGTGAGACGCAAGCTACTGGATTTACTTCGGGAGCGCCGAGAAGGCCTGACGGCATTGATTGCCTACGCCGGAGACGCGCATATCGTCGCGCCGCTTACTGATGACAATCCAACCATAGCTAACTTACTACCCGCATTGACGCCCGAGATGATGCCCCTGCCGGGCTCAAACCCTGTTGACGCCCTGGAGCGCGCAGTCGCTCTGCTGGATTCGGCGGGCGTTCGTCGTGGCAGAATTCTCCTTGTGACAGATGGCGTTCGCCAACGCGACATCAGTGCTATGCGCGAGATGCTCGCGGGGCAGCCCAGAGAAATGGCAGTGCTAGGCGTGGGCACCCGTGTAGGTGCGCCCATTGCCCTGCCCGGCGGCGGATTTCTCAAGGACGACAGCGGAGAAATAGTGGTTCCCGCGCTGGACGAAGACTTGCTCATGGAGCTCGCCAGCGCCACCGGGGGGGCGTATCGCACCATGACCGTAGATGACAGTGATCTGCAGGCGTTGCTCACAAGCACGGACATTGTGGATGATGACGACACTATTTCTCTTGATCGTCGCGCTGACCGCTGGCAGGACATGGCTCACTGGCTGGTCCTTCCCTTGCTTCTTTTGGTACTTGGAAGTTTTCGTAAGGGCTGGGTCTATCTTCTCCCACTGCTGGTGACGGTATTCCCCTCTCAGCACAGCGAAGCTTTCGAATGGCAGGATCTGTGGCTGCGCGCCGACCAGCAGGCGCAGCGCGCCCTGGCCGAAGGGGATGCCGCCCGCGCCGCAGAGCTCTTTAAAGATCCCGCCTGGCGAGGCACCGCAGCATTTAGCGATGAAAATTACTCGGCAGCCGCTGAGGCTTTTTCTGCCCAGGACAGCGCTGACGCCTGGTACAACCGAGGCAACGCACTGGCCGCTCAAGGAGAACTGGATGCAGCGATCAATGCCTACAAAAAATCTCTCGAGCGTGCACCAGACCAACAGGATGCGCTGAAAAACCTTGCCACCGTCGAGCAATTGCGAGATCAGCAGCAACAGGAACAAGATGGCCAGCAAGGGGATTCGCAGCAACAGCCTCAGGATTCAGATGGTAACCGCGAGCAGCAAAGCGGCGACAACAGTCAACAGAGCCAGCAGTCCCAGGATCCTCAGGACCAGTCGGGAGAACAAAACAGCGGCCATGAGGGTTCCAGCGACCAATCACAGCCAGAGGGTGGCCAGGAACAGAACCAGCAAGACACAGATAGTGACAATGGCTCCCAGGGAGACAGCGAGCAATCGGAGCAGGCACAAGCTCGACCCATGCCGCAACCGCAGATAGATAATAGTGCAATGCAGGAAGACCTTGAGAAAGACCAGGCGATGCAGCAGTGGTTGCGTCGTGTACCGGATGACCCCTCAGGCCTGTTACGAGAAAAGTTTCGTTTTGAAAGTCGCCAGCGACAGCAGCAAGGAAAGAGCCGTGACACAAAAGAAATTTGGTAGCCGCTTTGAATGGTTGGTGCTGACTAGCCTTCTGGCCCTGCTAAGCTGGCCAGCGCAGGCCGCGCTTCAAGCATCACTGGATCGCTATAACATTGCCATGGGTGACAGTGTGCGACTTTCCTTGCGCAGCGATGACGACAGTAATCCAGCCGATGCTGACTTGAGCGCGCTTCAGGAACTCTTTGAGGTACTGCAAAGTTCCTCCAACGTCAGTACGCGCATTGTGAACGGTGAGCGAAGTCAGACGCGAGAGCTCACCCTGGAGTTAACGCCGATAAAAGAAGGCTCCCTGATCATCCCACCCTTTGAAGTCGACGGTAAGCGTAGCGAGGCGCTGGCAGTAACCGTGGGACCGGAGCCTAGCGTACAAGCTACCGATGAGGTTGTGATTTTTGAAGCTGAGGTAGACCGATCTCAAGTCTACGTTCAGGGACAGCTTTTGTTGACGCTGAGAGTTCAGCAGGCAGTCAACCTGGATTCACGCAGTATTAGCGAGCTCGAAATTAGCAACGCCTACGTAGAGACTCTAGGGCAGAACTCTTTTCAGCGCACCATAAATGGCCGGCCCTGGCTGGTGCACGAAGTCCGCTATGCGCTGTTTCCCGAATCCAGTGGTGAGCTGGTGATTCCCGCGCAAACCTTTTCTGGACGAATTGCCTCTGGGCGCCGCACATTATTTGACACACGCCCGGCGGGAAGATTACTCCGACGGCGCAGTGAAGAACTCGTCATCCCGGTTCTTCCGCGGCCGGCAAGCTACCCCGCTGCAACCTGGCTACCCTCCTCCAAGCTGAGCATAGAGGAGCAATGGTCGGCGCCCCTTGATGAGCTGCGGATCGGTGACTCAGTGACTCGTACTATCACCATTACCGGTGAAGGTCTGCAGGGCGCACAGCTACCCCCTATTGACGGCAACAGTGCTTCTGGATTGCGCGCCTATCCAGACCAACCCCTGATCAACAACGTGAATGGTGACAAAGGCGTTACCGGTATTCGTGTAGACAGCCTTGCCCTGGTGGCGGTAAGTGACGGCGTTTACGAACTACCAGCGCTGGAAATCCCCTGGTGGGATACCGAAAGTGACAGCCTGCAATTCGCAAGACTGCCGGCGCAACGGCTCACGGTACTGCCCAGCGCCGCGGCGCCGGGTAAAGCTGATGGGACGAGCGCTTCACCCCTGGAGCTCACGGATCAAGCCACACAGAGCGTTAACGGCGCGGTGAGCAGCACCAACGTTTGGGCCCTGATCGCTGCAGCCTGCGCCAGCGGATGGATTCTCACCTCCTTTATGTGGTGGCGTCGCTCGAAAAAGCCCGCCCCACAGGCACCTCAGAAACCCACAGCATCTAGCTCTGTGCCAAAACTCTTTGATGCCTGCAAGAGCAATGACCCGAGCCTGGCGCGAGAAGCACTTCGAGCCTGGCTGCGTGAGCAAGGTCATGCTGGCCCCATAGGCGATTGGCTCCGGGAGCAAAACTCCCCGCCCCTTCAGAAGGCGGTGGAGGCGTTGGAGAGCTGCCTGTATCGTGGTGACTCTGAGCGGGATCCTCAGGCCAACCGCTGGGACGGTAGCGATCTTGCGGCAGCTGTCCGCGCCCTGCCCAAGACTAAAGCCACCGCCAAGACGAACAACGCGCTACCGGAGCTATACCTAAGCCAGTGACTTGCTAAGGACTTCGTATACGTCAGGCGACAAAGACGGCAATTCAGATAAACGCTCCAGCTCTGCGCGCATGAGCGTTGCACCTTGGGCATAGTTGTTCCAGCGTGTAAGCGGGGTAAGCAGCCGCGAAGCAATTTGCGGATTCTGCTCGTTAAGCGTTTCTACCACCTCGCCCAGTAAGCGATACCCCGCACCATCGTGTTTATGAAAGTGAACCGCGTTAGCATTTGCAAAAGCGCCAATGAGTGCACGAATCTTGTTGGGATTACGACTGTCATAAGCGGGATGCTCCATCAAGGCCCGCACACGAGCAATAGAATCGCCGCTGGTATTCTCTGCCTGCACAGACAACCAGTGATTCATGGCAAGTGTTTCATCCTTAAAACGCGCGTAAAAATCGTCGATCAAGGAATCGCCCAGAGCCGCATCGCCCTCGCGCAGCACCGTGCGCAGAGCAACCAGGCGGTTTGTCAGATTATCCGCAGAAAAATAGTACTGTGCCGCCAGAGACACTCCCTGCTCGTCGCCGGTTGCCAGATAATCGAGGGCAACATTCGCCAAAGCCCGAGCACCTATCTGCTCGCCAATTGCGGCATAAGGCGCAGTCACTCGATAGCTATCAAAAAGTTGCTGCCAGCGTTCCCGAAACGTTTCTGCCAAAGCCTGTCGCAGTGCCTGTCGCGCGCGAAAGATCCCATGCACATCGGCCTTGCCGCTGTGGCTGGCAAGCTCGGCAAGATAGGTCTCTGAGGGGAGTCGCAACATATCTGCCTGTACCGCGGGATCCAGAGATTGGCTGCAGATAGCGTTCACTGCCTCTTCCAAAAGCGGATCCAAAGACACGCGATGCGGCTCAGCCTGTAATTCCTGTAATGCAGACACCATCAATTGCTGCAGGGAATCCCAGCGTACAAACTCATCATCGTCGCGACTTACCAGAGCCAGTAACTGCTCGCGGGTATAGGGGTAGTCCACGCGTACAGGTGCCGAAAAGCCACGCAATAAAGAAGGCGTTGGGCATTCGGGCAATCCACTAAAACGAAACTCCTGTTCGGGCTTATCAACAATCAGAATACGATGGGTGTTATCGGCAGACTCCGGGTCTGGAGCCTCTCCATCGAGCGTCAGACGCAGGTTGCCTGCCTCTCCAAGTAGACCCATAGCCAGGGGAATCACCAAGGCTTCCTTGTCACTTTGTCCCGGCGTCGCTGGCGTCTCCTGCGAAACGGACAGGGTATAAACGCCCTGCTCAGCGTCCCAGTCATCTCGAATCGTCAACTCCGGTGTGCCTGCCTGGGAATACCAGCGCTTGAAATCACTAAGATTCTTGCCCGAGGCATCTTCCATGGCGGACACAAAATCATCACAGGTCACCGCCTGGCCGTCATGCCTGTCAAAGTACAGGTCACTGCCGCGACGAAAATCCTCTTCGCCCAGCAATGTATGCAGCATTCGCACAACTTCGGCGCCTTTTTCATAGACAGTGAGCGTATAAAAATTGGATATCTCAATGAACGATGCAGGACGCACGGGATGTGACATAGGGCCCGCGTCTTCCGCAAACTGCAGCGTTCGCATAACCATGGCATCCTCCACCCGCTTTAAAGACCGCGAGCCCATGTCCGCAGAAAACTCCGCATCTCTGAAAACAGTGAAGCCCTCTTTGAGACTCAGCTGAAACCAATCCCTGCAGGTGACCCGGTTGCCTGACCAATTGTGAAAGTATTCGTGCGCGACAATGCTTTCGATTCTTTGATAACCAGCGTCCGTGGTGGTGTCGGGCGCTGCGAGCACGCAAGAAGTGTTAAAAATATTGAGGCTCTTGTTTTCCATCGCCCCCATATTGAAGTCATCAACCGCCACAATATGAAAAACATCCAGATCATATTCTCGACCAAAGCGCTCCTCGTCCCAGCGCATAGAGCGCTTTAGTGAGTCCATGGCGTGCGCACACTTATCAAGGTCTTTCTCTTCGACGAGTATGATCAACCGAACCTTGCGACCATTCATCGTGATGAAGGTATCTTCTACCCGCGAAAGGTTTCCCGCCACCAGCGCAAAGAGATAGCTCGGCTTGGGGAAAGGGTCATCCCACACCGCGCGATGTCGATCGCCGGGAAGCTCCATGGACTGAACAAGATTGCCGTTACTCAACAGTTCCGGGCACTGTCTGGCATCGGCATCTACCGTGACATGATAGGTGGACATCACATCAGGGCGGTCCGGGAACCAGGTGATCTTTCGAAAACCCTCGGCCTCACACTGGGTGCAAAAGAGCCCCCGAGAACGATAAAGACCTTCCAAGGACGTATTGGACTGGGGATAAATACGCGCTGTAGTTTCCAAAACCCCACTGGCGGGCAGGCCGCTGACACATAAAAAGTCATCGCTCAATTCGTAGTCGTCTGACGCCAGCGTTTCGCCATCTAATGCCAGGGCCTGCAACTCGAGTTCCTGGCCATTGAGCACCAAAGTCGCGGTGTCTGAGGCGTGATCCGATCGTTTGAAGTGCAGTCGCGCGTGCACAAGGCTGTGGTCGTCGAATAGCTCGAAATGCAGTTCCGTGTAGCTAATGCCGTAATCCGGCGCCTTATATTCGCTAAGAAAAATTGTTTTTGGCTGCGCATCGCGCATATCAGCTCTCCGTAGTTTGAGATAGTGCGATCTGGTAACCGGCGTGGCGACGCATATTAATAACACCCGTATCCAAAATCAGATACTGCGCTTTAATCCCTAACAAAGTTCCGGTGACCTCGGGCATCTTGTCAAAGGTCATAGACTTCACTTTTGTCGGGTACTCCAACACGGGGTAGTCAATTTCAGTCACATCCCCTGCTTCCAGAGTCGTGATGGCATCGATGCCGCGCTCATCTCGTAGCTCTTGTATGGCGCCCGCGCAGATCTCGGTGAGGCGAGCTCTTTCCGCCGGCAAATCCATGGGATCGTTAGCGCCTTTGAGCATTCGTTGCCAGGCCGTTTTGTCGGCGACATGGGCTGCAAAAGCGATCTCCACCAAACCTGAATCAAGGCGACTGGCCACACGAAACGCCGGTAGCGCCTGAGTAGCGCCCTGATCAATCCATCTTGTAGGAAGCTGGGTGTGCCGCGTAATTCCCACTTTCAAACCGGACGTGTTCGCCAGATAAACGAAATGATCCACCATGCAGTTCGCATCGCCCCACTCGGGTTCGCGACACGTTCCCGCAGCATAGTGGCATTTCTGTGGACTCATAATGCAGCTATCGCACTGCGCCAAACGTTGAAAACAGGGATAACAGAAGCCTTGATTAAAGCTTTTTTTGGTCTTACGCGCGCAGTTGATGCAATGAATAGCGCCAAGAAAACTCAGGGAAATAGACTGCCCCAATAAGTCATTCAAAGGCACGCTACCGTCACCCATGGGCAAGGCGTATTTAACCCGTCCGTTACTGAGCTCTGAGCGCATTTTTCGAATGCCGCCCTCCCCCAAAATTACCGCCATTACTTGTCACCTTCTTTCTGGCTGACCCAGCGTAGTTGCTCTTCAGCTTGGGATTGGCCGGCGGAGGAAGCACCCGACTTGCTCCCTTTATCGATGTAACCGACGCGTTCTTCCTCGGACAGATGCTGCTGTTCCCAGGCGATAACCGCGCGCAAGCTATGTTCACGCTGCTCGGGAGTCACTGCCTGTCCATCGGGCCAACGCCCGGTCTCAATTCCCTGACGTAGTCTTGCGACAACATCCGGAGTCAGCTGATCGATGAGTGACTGGTAATCCATAGAAGCTCCCCTGAAGCGAGGCGCGATTATACTTAAACTCAGGAACGGTTCCTGTAAACCAGTGCGAACACCAGGCCGATCGCCGCTCCGCTGAGCAAACCGCCCACATGGGCCGCGTTCGCCACCGAAAAGCCCAGCACATCGACAACGCCCAGCAGACATACGAGCAGCCAGCCAACCATAAACAACATGATAGGCGTAGCCGGCGCCAGTGGGCGCCAGCGTGGATTTACCCAACCGGCCACCCAGGAAAAGCCCAGAAACGCGTAAACCACTCCTGATAAACCACCAAACAGCACCGGACCGGACACACTGTGTTGGGCAAAATTTGATAGCGCAGCGGTGGCAACAAACAATCCGGCAAGATTGAAGCTCCCCAGCGCAGCTTCGATGCGCCTTCCGAGCTCCCAGCACCACAAGCTATTGAACACGATGTGCATTAAGCCAAAGTGTAAAAAGGCCGGAGTAAGCAGGCGCCAGAGCTCACCGGAAGCAGGCTCAAATACCGGCCGACCCGATTGCAGGCTAAAGGGCTCATAGGTGAGCATCGCGATCCAGCTAACGGGGGCGCCGAGATAGACCAACAAAAACCCGAAAACACTCAACCCTATTAACACAAGAGTCACGGGTGCGCTGCGAAGAAGCGCTGGTAGCGCAGATTCACGCTTTTGCACACGCGGCGCGGCTTTTAGCGTGATCTGCAGCTCTCCACTTTGCCAGCGGGCCAATAAGTCCGCAGCGCGGTCACGATCACTGGACTGGGCGAGTAGCACGACCTGGCCACCGTCTTCCTCGACGATGCGATGCACAATGCGTTGCTGCCACAGCAAGGCGCTTAAGGGGCGAAGATCCTCGTCCAGGGAACCGCGATAAAGGAGCTCGGCCATACTAATCGACCAGCGCGCCGCTCCAGCGCAGCTTGTCTCGACAGCTGGCATAGAAACTGTGACCCGGGGGGTGCAGCAGCGTCAGCACGGCGGGGTTTCGACGCAACAGTACCGAATCGCCGGGGCGCGCAGTCATATTGACCTGACCGTCGCAGGTTACCGGCGGGTGGATACGATTCCGGCCTAAGACGTCGATACGAATCTGACTGTCTCCGCGAATCACAATGGGACGGCTGGACAGCGCATGGGGAAACATCGGTAGCACCAATAAGGCATCCAGCGCCGGGTGCATGATAGGACCACCGCCCGACAGAGAATAAGCGGTTGAGCCAGTGGGGGTAGACACGATAAGACCGTCAGCACGCTGCCGATTGACGAACTCATCATCAATGTACAGCTCTACCTCGATCATCTGAGCTGAGGTGCCCGAGTTCACCACCACATCATTAAGCGCATCACCCTCTGCAACAGTTTCGCCATTGCGAACAACACTGACATCCAGAAGGAAGCGCTCTTCGCTACTGAAGTCACCGCCCATCACAGCAGCCACCTGCTCGCTGAGCCGGTCGGGACTGATATCCGTCAGAAAACCTAAGCGTCCGCGGTTAATCCCCAGCATGGGCTTGCCGAACTGCAGCATTTCTCTGGCAGCGCTGAGCATGGAACCGTCGCCGCCCAGAACGATAATCAAATCGGCGTGCTCGCCGATGTGCTCCCGCGGAAGCGTCTCGCAGCCTTGGGCGGTTAGCTCGATAAAGCGATCCTCGAGAAGGACTTCGGCGCCGGCTTTGCGAAGCGCCGTAATCAGTTCATCCAGGACCGCTTCGATACCATCCTGACGACTACGCCCCACTACACCAACTCGGGAAAATACTCCGGGCATGCAACACTCTCGCGTGAAAAAGTCAGTATACCCAGCAAGGACGCTGTGCAACATCGCTGTGTGCAACCATAGACAGTTGCACAGCGAGTAAAGACTGGCAATATATGGCCTCTATTGGTCTCCAACCGTCGCTAACTGTATGGACTACACATTATGAAAACTTACCGCAAGTTCCCAAAAGTAATACTTGGCTTAGCCTTACCCGTAGCTTTGCTGGCAGCCTGTGCCGAGCAACCGAGCATTCAGAGCGGCGAAAATGCTGAGACCATTATGGGCGAGCTCGCCAAAGTTGATAACGCCCGAGTAGATCTTGCCTATGTGGATCCCACAGCTGATTACACGCGCTATCGCAAGGTCTATATTGCACCGCTGGATCTGGAGAACGTCGAAGTCATTCAGCCCGACAGCAATAGCAGTATGGCCAATCGCTTTAATCGCGAGTGGGAATTGACTGACGCTGACAAGGAAAAGCTGCAAAGCACCTTTAGGGAATCCATGAGTAAAGCTTTAACAGACGGCGGCGCCTTTGAAATCGCACAGGAAGGTGGTGATGACGTTATCAAGCTCGAGAGCATGCTCACACGCATTGCACCTTCAGGCCCGAAAGATGATCAGATGTCTCGCACGACAGCGCGCAGCACGGTTATTACCCAAGGCAGCGGCAGCATGTCTATCGCCATTATGATCGCAGACGGTGACAGTGGAGAGCCTTTGGCTATTATCAAGGACACGCGCAGCCGGGTGAACTCCAACATGTGGGGTATCAACAACAGCGTGAGCAACATGGCGGAAGTGCGCAGTAACTTTAACGCCTGGGCAAAGCAGATACACGATGGGCTTCTCGCTCTGCAGGCTAGAGGTAAGAACGAGTAAACAAGGCCGGGGGCCTGGGCTAAGCTAGCCTAGGCCTACGTTGTTCTTCTCAAGGACCTGCTCGGCCCGGTAGCTGGATCGCACCAACACCCCGGAAACAACCTCCAGAAAACCCATGGCAAGCCCCCACTCTCGATAGGTCGCAAATTCGTCCGGGGTGACGTAGCGCTCTATCGGATAATGGTGCGCCGTGGGCTGCAGATACTGGCCAAAGGTGACGATATCTACGCGCGCCTCGCGGAGATCTTCCAGGGCCTCTCGAATCTCGTCCTCAGTTTCGCCCAAGCCCAACATCAGCGAAGTCTTGGTCAATACATCCGGGCGATAGGCTTTAGCGTGAGCAAGCACCTCCAGCGTTTGCTCATAGCCTGCCCTTGGATCCCGGACCGGATGAGTCAGGCGACGAACAGTCTCCACGTTTTGAGCGAACACTTCGATGCCACTGTCAACGACAGTTTCGACGTCCGCAAAATTGCCAAGAAAATCCGGCGTGAGCGCTTCAACAGCGGTCTGCGCATTGACCTCCTTCACACGACGAACACAAGCGGCATAGTGCCCCGCCCCACCATCGGGCAAGTCATCGCGGTTCACGGAGGTCAAAACCACATATTTAAGACCCATGAGCTGCACAGAACGCGCGGTGTTTTCGGCTTCCTCAGCATCAAGCCAGCCTTTCGGGTTCCCTGTATTTACGGCACAGAAGCGACATGCTCGAGTACAGACGTCTCCCATCAGCATGATGGTCGCCGTACCTGCACTCCAACACTCACTCATGTTGGGGCACTTGGCCTCCTCGCAGACTGTAGCCAGGCGGTGCTCGTGGACTATGCTCTTGACCCGCTCATAGGTCTCGCCGCCATGAATTTTTGCCCGCAACCATTTTGGTTTGGGTAGACGTGCAGAGTCCCTGGAACTGGCTTTGATGCCATCCTTGATTACCGACATCCCACGATCGTTAACGTATTTCTCACCGCTTGATACATCAACCACTGGAATACGAGTATTACCGCTCATAAGTATGTAACCCGTTCGTTCAAAGTCGAATTATAGCGCTGTCATGTAATGCACCGCCGGAGAAAATCGCAATACAAATTGAAATCTCAAATCATTAGTCACTGCACAACAAGCGCATTTTTACTGCCGCTAGCTCCGCCGCGTCTACGGTACTGGCATCGACCACCGCCTGTTTGGCGGCCTGACACTCGCTGGCCTCCTCAGCGCTTTCATCTGCCAGTTCCGCAACGGCGCGCGCATTGGACGCTTCGCAATAGCCGTCGCTGACCCGTCGCAGGTTCGCGGTTTCACCAGCTCGCTCCACCGCTACACAGTCACCCACACGAATTTCTCGCTGATCAGTAACTACCTGCATTTCGCCCGCAGACCCTGTCAGTGCAACCTTATAAACCATCCCTCGGGTGTCACCCTGAGCCGCGCCGGCTACCGCACTACCGGCTACAGCGCCGATCAGCGTGTTGCGGGCTTTCTTACTCGACTTTTTGCCTCTTGCAGAAGCTAATCCCAGGGCGCCCCCCACTACTGCGCCACTGGGTACAGCACCAGAGTTGAGATCGACCTGACTACCCCCTGTGACAATTCCATACTGCACGCTGATGGACTGGCCCGCCCGTTGCGCCTGGGCACCTTGCACGCCCAGCACAAAACCAAGAAATGACATGACAAAAAAACTATAACGCATTGTTTAATATACCTTTCTTTAAAATTCCCACTCAAGATAGAGGATGTTAACGTTGGAGCCGCCGTCTACGTTTTTGTAGTAGTTGGAACTGGCAAAAATTCCCGAGCGATGATGCACATAAAAGCCGGCAAACAGATCTCGGAGGCTATCTGCGCTCACTATATCTCCTACGGAAACATCCACACTAAATTCCAGATAATGCAGTAGGTGGCTTTGTCGCCGGTTTTTGCGCTCGGCCTTGTCAATCTCCAGCGCGGGAACGCGACCAGCGTAGGACAAACCGTTAGAAAATCCTACCCGGGTCTCGACACTGTCTGACCAGGGGAATTGTCTGAACAGCGCTTTGAACGCGAAAACCCCCTCCCAAAAATCACTCTGCACATCGTTCTGAAAACGCCGCCCCAGCCCCAGCTGAAGCCAACCCTCGATGGGCAGTGTCAGCATACTCTCTGTGAGCTGGCGACTCACAAAGGCGGTTGCAAGATGCGTATCTAAATCGGCACAGTTGATATCGCCCTGCATGATCTCCACAAACTTTGTCTCAGTGGTGCAGCCGTAGGCCAGCCTCACAGAGCTGGGCCTGGCATTGTTTGTTACAAAGTTAAATCCATCATCATGAGCAGGGATTTTTTCACCGCCGAACTCATAATGATATCCCACCTGAAAGCTGGTACCACTGTCGTTGGCAACGATGGGGCTATCGACCATATCCCCTGCATAGGCCCGATAACTAAGGTTTGCGTTGATTTGATGGTGCTTCCATAGGGAGTATCTGCCCGCAAGGCCGACTGCCCAGGAGCTCCCGGAGTCTGCAAGATAGGAAGGTCTGCTGTCGGAGGCCTCCTCATCGCGCACGCCAAAGTAGTAATCCGCTTTGTCCGCGGACAGCCAGCTGTACTCCACCCAGGGCTCAAGCTGCCAGTTACTTCCTCTAACTACCTTTGCCCAACGTCCGCGCACTTCGCCGCCGTCGTGCACACCGTGCATATCCTGTCGGAGCTGCAAGCCAAAACGCCCGAAATCCGTCTTTCTTGTGAGTTCGAGGCCACCTTCGACTGTATTCTTGCGCTCCATACCTTTGAGCGCATCATTCGGGGGACGTACGCCGCCAGTCTCACTGAAGAAGGAGTGATCGTTGTATCCCTGCGTAAAGTAGCTGGCAAACACATCAAGCTGCCAGTTTTGGTTATCGATCGCATGCCAACCAAAGTCGGTGCTGTCCAGAAAAAACTGCTCACCGCTATAGGTAAACACGGGCACCAGGTCTGTGCTGTCACGCTCATCCCCGGCATAAATCGAATTTTCGAGAATGTAGGCGAAGCCAAAAGACCACTCGCCGCGACGGTCTTCGGGATCGAGCGTCCGCAGGTCCCCAAAGGACCAGGCGGTGCCCGGTACAAAAACAACCAGCAGCCTAATGAGCAAGCGCTTCATGAAAAATTCGACATCAAAACTTGTGAGCTCAGAACCCGTTTATTCACCCAAAATACGTTTCGTGAATCGCCGTGACGATACCCGCTCACAAACGCAAACCCCGCGAAAACCGCTGCGCGGCCTGCAAGGGGCGAGATTATAAAGCGAAAGTCAGGTAATTAGCGGTATGCTTATCGCATTTGTCGAGGAATCCACTCGTGTCACAGCATCGCCTTTGTCTTCCGCTTGATCGTCTGCGCCTGATCGTTGTCGCTCTATTTGTTGCACTCATAGCTGCTTGTTCCAATAACTCTACTATCACCCGCTCTTATGTTGATCCGCTACTGAGCAAACTCGACTTACAGGGAGTGCTGGTCATTGGCGTTGCCCAAAACCGCGAAAACCGCATAATCTTCGAAAACATGTTTGCCAGAGCGCTTGCTGGGCACGGCGTTAATGCCGTGGCTGCGCACACTCTTATCAGTAAAGACAAAGCCAGTGCGGACGACGTAGTTGCCATCGCCGAACAAAACAATCTTGATACTGTTCTCGTCACCCGCTACGTCGGAGCTGTCTCCGAAGAAATTTATCACCCGGGTACTATCTACTATGGTGTAACGCCCATGTATGGCGCGGGATACTACGGCGGCTTCGGCGGTTATTACGGCCACGCATACGAAGTTGCCTACCAGCAGCCGGTATGGACAACGAATACGACTCACGAGGTGATCGCAGATCTCTACGTTGCGAAGACCAAAGAACACATGTGGCAAGCCGTCTCCGACACCATTCAGGCAGGATCAACCGACAAGCTTCGTCACGACGTGATCGCCTCCCTGGTGGGTGACCTCAAAGCTCAGGGGCTTCTCGACTGACCTTCCGCTAACCTTCAGACACCAATAGTCGCCACAAAAAAGCCCGGGCGATTCACTGCCCGGGCTTGGGTAAATAGACTGCGCTTAGCTAGTTCTGTATCGACAGGTCCATAAGAGCCTTGAGACTGCCCATGGCCTTTTGGCGCTCCAGCGTACCGTAGCCAATATTGCTTGCACTCAGCGATCCGCCCGCCTGGAATGGAAAGCCTTCTAGCGTTGCAAAGAATCGTTGCACGAAGCCCTGAGCCGGAACCATGAGCCACATATTGTCGGCATACCACCTCACGTACATACCTGATTCTGAATAGGCACTTTCGAATGGGTCAGCGCGCAGATTAGTAATCACAGGCCACGCCGGTGTCTCACGATAGGCTTCATTAATGGGGCCGCGTTCAATGGCAAATGCGACCTTCCAATCGTCAACGCGAATAGCATTTAGCATTCCACTGGCTGCGAAGTACATAATTTCTCTGCGCGGACCTTTCTCTTCTGCACCTTCAAAATATGGCTTGAAGTTATAGCCATCAAGATGCACGCGGAACTTCTTCCCGTTGGCGCGCATACCGCCCTTGGATGCGAGTTGCTCCTTCACATCAGGCACGCCCGCTGCCGCTAATAGCGTTGGCATCCAGTCTTCCTGACTCATGATGTCGTTGTAGATAGTTCCTGGCTTAATGGTGCCAGGCCACTTCACCATTTGAGGCACACGCATACCACCTTCCCAGGTCGTACCCTTCTCACCACGATAAGGCGAGGCACCGCCATCAGGCCAGGTGAATTTTTCTGCGCCGTTATCCGTCGAGAAAATTACAATCGTGTTGTCGTCTACACCCAGAGTTTTTAGCTCATCTAGAAAGCTGCCGACCATGTCATCAAGTTCCGCCATGCCATCGGCATACAAACTAATGCCCGTCTTGCCTTTGTACTTTTCCTGAAGGTGGGTCCAAACGTGCATCCGCGTAAAGTTCATCCACACGAAGAAAGGCTTGTCTTCATTTACCGCAGCCGCCATGAACTTTTTGGCGGCGCCGCCAAACTCGCCATCCACTGTCTCCATACGCTTGCGTGTGAGGGGACCCGTGTCTTCGATTTTTCCATCGGCATAGGAGTGAAGAACCCCACGAGGACCAAACTTCTCGTGGAAGGCCGGATCCTTGGGGTAGTAGTAGGTTTCTGGCTCTTCTTCGGCATTCAAGTGATACAGGTTGCCAAAGAACTCATCAAAACCGTGATTGGTAGGTAGATGCTTGTCCTGATCGCCCAGGTGGTTTTTACCAAACTGCCCGGTTTTGTAACCCTGCTCTTTTAGCAGGTCGGCGATGGTCGGTGTCCAATCCGGAATACCCTGATCGCTACCCGGCATGCCAATGGTCAGCAAGCCGGTTCGGAAAGGCTGTTGACCCAGAATAAATGAAGCTCGCCCTGCGGTGCAGGATTGCTGTGCATACATATCGGTAAACAGCGCGCCCTGGTTTGCAATGGAGTCGATGTTGGGCGTTTGGTAACCCATACCGCCTCGGTTATAGGCGCTGGTGTTCCAAACACCTACATCATCACCCCACAGCACCAAAATATTGGGCTTATCGGCGGCTTGTGCCCCAAAGCTGAGCAGACAACTGGTTGCTGCCAAGCTCGCTATTGCTAAGCTCTTCAGATTAATCATAAAGCGTGGTTTCTCTCGTTATAAAATGCATTGTCAAAGGCGCTTGGCCAAAATTAAATCCGCTAGAGCAGTTTAGTCTGCGATGAGTGAACGTCCAATGATTAGTTTCATGACCTCGCTGGTGCCACCGTAAATACGCTGAACCCGGGAATCGGCGAACGCTCTGGCGACAGGGTATTCCCACATAAAACCGTAGCCACCATGCAACTGCACGCACTCATCTACAATGCGGCATTGCAGTTCGGAACCCAATAACTTCGCCTTTGAGGCAGTCACCGTGTCCAACTCGCCCTGCACGAGCAGTTCGAGACAGCGATCCATAAAAACCTGCGCACTGGTCAATTCAGTGTCCAATTCGGCGAGTTTGAACTGCGTGTTCTGAAAAGTCGCAATGGGCTTACCAAAAGCTGTGCGCTCTTTGACGTAGTCGATAGTTTGCTGCAAGACTGTTTGAGATGCCGCCATAGCCATAATGCCAATGGAGAGACGCTCCTGGGGAAGCTCCTGCATGAGGTAAGCAAAGCCCTTGCCCGCTTCCCCCAGTAGATTTTCTTTTGGTACACGCACATCACTAAAAAACAGTTCCGAGGTGTCCTGCGCCTTCATGCCAACCTTATCGAGGTTTCGGCCCCGCTCGAATCCATCGGCATCCCCTTCCACCAAAATAAGGCTGGTCCCTGCTGCCCCCGCGCTGGGATCCGTTTTGCAGACCACGACAATCAAGTCAGCATGCTGTCCATTGGTGATAAATGTCTTGGAGCCATTGATCAGGTAATCGTCACCATCAGCGATGGCCGTGGTGCGAATGCCCTGTAAATCTGAGCCTGTCCCGGGCTCTGTCATGGCAATGGCAGTTACGATGTCACCTCTTACGCAAGCGGCTATGTAACGCTCTTTTTGCGCAGTGCTTCCATAGTTCATCAAATACGGTACGACGATATCGCTGTGCACACCCCAGCCCAAGCCAGTGCAGCCGGATCGGGACACTTCCTCGTCAATCACCGCGTTGTAGCGAAAATCAGCCTCGGCGCCACCGTAAATTTCCGGCGCCTGAGGAACGAGGTAACCCTGAGCCCCGGCCTTTCGCCATAGATCGCGATCAACCTGCCCATCTTTTTCCCATTGCGCGTGGAAGGGCATGACTTCTTCCTCAAGAAAACGCCGCACACTGCTGCGAAACATTTCATGCTCTTCTTCAAAGACGGTTCTGGGAATCATAAGATTGAACTCCGGTATCTGTAGGTGGCGACGAAGGACTACGTTCTAGCCAGAGGACAAAACGTGTCCTGCCAGATAATAGAGGCCTCGACACTGTAAATGCATTGATCTCAGCGGACAGAGACACAGACCGTAAGTGACAGTTGGAACGCTATGGGATCTGGCGCACTTGGCTTACGCGTGCCCGCCATCTACCGATAAAATTTGCCCGGTAATCCAACTGGCGGACTCAGAACAGAGAAACACCACAGCATTGGCAATATCCTCTCCACAGCCAAGACGTCGCATATGTATGGAGTTGATGATTTGCTCCTGACGAGAAGCACCAAACGCGTCCCACTGCCTCTGCGTGGTAGGGTTAGACAAAACAAAGCCCGGCGCCACCGAATTAACGCTAATACCATCGGGGCCAAGCTCGAGAGCGAGCTGGCGTGTTAAACCCACCAAAGCATGCTTGGCGGCGGCGTAAGCTTGTATACCTGTCAGACTGGGCCGCAAGCCCGCGCCTGAGGATATGGTCACAATGCGCCCTTCACCCATCGCCTTCATCCCTGGCGCAAAAGCCTGGGCACACCACATTGCAGCGTCAACATTTGCGGAAAATATCCTGTGCCAGTCACACTCATCCACCTCTTCCAATGGCCTGCCGGCCTGTCCGCGCACACCGCCCGCTGCCGTGACCAGGCCATAGACCGTACCCAGGGAGTCAATGACCTCCTGGCAAAGTCCACGGGCATCATCAGCACAAGACAGGTCTCCTGAAAAACAACTCACGCCTTTCAGGGCAGCTAAAGGGGCAAGCCCCTGGGCATCAATATCGATGGCCGCCACCTTTGCGCCTTCCGCAAGGAGTCCTCTAACAATTGCTGCGCCAATACCCTGGGCAGCCCCTGTTACCGCCACTACTTTGTTTTCGAGGTTCAAGCGCATAGGGACAACATCTCATCCAGCAAGTCCATGGATTGGACCCGTCGACCCTCTTCGATGTCATGAATGAACGCACAGAGCCCCGCGATACCCGGAGTGGGTATTCCATGATTCGCGCCGATCTCCAGCATTATGCCCATTTGCGCATCCACCTCTGTCTTACGCTTGCGTACGGCAAGATCGCGATAAATACCCGAATGGGTTTTAGCTGTATTGCGGTTATGCGCAACCATCGCTTCAATTGACTGCGCAATCCCCTCTTGGTCCTCGCCGATAAAAGCCTGAGTATCAAAGCCGTTAAAACCAAGAGGCGTCACGCCCTCAGCCACGGCGAGGCGCATCACTTCCTTGCCCAAGCTGGCGTAAACCGCTTGATGCTGCGGCGATGCCATGGCATCCGCCATAGACTCCGGCGTCAGAGCCGTGGCAAAGAGTAGAGAGCCATAACCTAACTTCCCCCAAAGATAACCCCAGATGTTATCGGTCAACACCGCATTGGGTTCCACGATGCTAAAAAGTCTATGCATATCAGACAGACGCTGCGTCACAGTTCCGTCGAGCTCACCCAAAGCAACAGCGGCGCGGTTTCCATAAAGAATCCGACCCGGCTCAAGCCAGTCGGCGCCAAAGTTCACAAAACAACCCAGAGTCCGCTCACTACCAATGCGCTCGGCTATGAGTTTCTCATTCAGGCCGTTCTGCGCCGACACCACAAAGCCATCATCAGTCAAATGTTCCAAAAGTTGATCCAAAGCGGCTGTAGTGTGATGGGCTTTCACTGCGAGAATCACCCGTCGAAAACGCCCTTTTAAAGTCTCGGGGGTATCAGCAAGCAGTGTCTGTCGAAACGCTTCCACCGGTCCCTCTATGGACAAGCCCTCGCCGCGCATCGCTTCTACATGGCTTTGAACAATGTCCACCATATGTACGGCTTGTCCCGCTCGCGCCAGATAAGCTCCGATTACGCCGCCTATGGCTCCCGCGCCCCAGATAAGAATCGGGTCCTCATCATGGGTACCGGTCAAACCCAATCTCCCTCTAAGAGTTCACGGGTCTCGGCCACAGCGACATCCCAGATGTCACCCATGATTTCATCGGATTTTTGATACTCACCGCCGTAGTTACCATCACCTATCAACGCACGCACTTCCTGAGGATTGCTGTCTCGCAAACGCTCGAAGTCAACATAAGGCTTTTGCTCACCAGGCATCTCGCGGCCGGCCAAGCGCGTCCAGGGAAAATTCTCCATCCATGAGGCATGCGAGGCGATAGGATCGACGGCCTTTACTGCTGCCCAGGTTTTGGGGGCTCGCCACCAGTCATGAAACCGGCAGGCAGTGCCGGGGTTGTCACTCACCCACTTGGCGCATGCTTCCTGCACGGGACTATTGCCCCCATGGCCGTTAACAATCAACACCCGCCGAAAGCCGTGCGTATACAGACTGTCCAAAATCTCGCGCAGGACTAACTCGTAGGTCGACATAGTGAGAGAAACCGTGCCCGGAAAGCCCATAAAGTAAGGCGTCACGCCAAAAGGCAGCGCAGGAAACACCGGCACTGCCAGGGGCTCAGCCGCATCTACCGCCATCTTTTGCGCCAAAATGGAATCGACGGACAAGCTTAGGTAAGCATGCTGCTCCGTACTACCCAGCGGCAGTATGCAGCGGTCATCGTGCTTTACGCGCTCTTCGATCTCAAACCAGTTACTGTCGCTAATTTTCAAGCAAAACTCCTAGATTATGTTCTGATACAACTTCAGCCAGTAATACTCCCAGCAAGTACAGCAAACCATCGACCCTTTCGGACTATTATGCTCAACTTGCAGGCACACCGATCCTCGCCTCAATTTTGGGAAAAGTCTATGCACGTCACACTTGGCAAAACAATCTTCGTAATACTGAGCAGCCTTGTCGCAGCCACGGTACACAGCGCGGACACTGAACCTGACTTTTCGGTCGTTCAAAGCAGCGAACTGACCTGGCAAGCGGTCCCGGGAGGGCTGGGCACCCAGTTTGCCGTGGTTCGGGGAGATCCCTCCAAAGCCGGGGTTTATGTCATCCGGGTACGATTCCCTGCCGGCGTTATGGACGCACCGCATTTTCATAGCGCTGATCGACATGTCACCGTGATCGAAGGCAGCTGGTATGCCGGTGTGGGCACGACATTTAATCCCGAAAAAGCGCAGGAGATTCGCGCCGGCGGCTACATGTTTCACCCGGCAGGAGCCGCACATTGGGATGGAGCAAAAGGCAGCAACGATGCGGTGGTACAGATTATAGGCAATGGACCGGTAGCCACCGAGCAGTCTAGCGATGAGCCCATGTGGCTGCGCGTCCACGAGTGAGCACCAAGACGTCACAGACCCGGTTTTCCCGCCTTGCTGCCTGGTTTGGCCATCGCTCATCGCAGTTTGAGCCGGCGACTCTCACCCTCCCCTTGGCGAATCGGCACTTTGTGCTGGATGGCACGAACATCGCACTACTACACGGGCCTGCCAGACCCGAATTACGCTATGTAGTCGCACTCTCCAGCCACCTGGTCAGCAATGGCGGAAAAGTCAGCTGTTTCTTTGACGCGAATACGCCTTACATTTTCAGTGATGCCCGCAGCGAGCAACGGGAGTGCTTTAACCGTCTGACCAGCGAGGCACCCTGGGCGAAGGACTTTGTGATCGTCCCTGGTGGCACTCAGGCTGACCAATGGATTCTGGAATTGGCGAAGCGCGAAAACGCCGATGTAATTTCTAATGATCGATTCAAAGATCGCGCAAGGTCACACCGCTGGATATACAAGCGTCGACACGGCATATGCATCCGTGAAGGAAGACTCGCACTGAGCAGCCTCGATGCAAACATCGAGCTGCTTGCGCAGCCCGAGGATTATCTAAGCCTGAAACCCTAGCGCTTTGGCTTAAGCTGGGGGTAATCCACACCCAATTGCTCAAGGTAAGTGCTGTACTTGGAAGGATCGTAATAGAGCGGCTTCAACTGATCTTTGTACTGCATCATGATTGCCTGATTCTTTTCAATCGCAGGCGTGTCGTCGGCGCTTATGAACGGCACGTACTCCATATCCTTTAACTGCTCTTCACGAAAATACGTCCAGGCAGCTTCAAGCAAGTCGGGCTCGGTGATCAGGTCCATCATGGTCGCCGCCAACACCTTGGCGCCGGCAGCTGCGCCTTTGTGTGCAATGGGCGTCGCCATGGCCATCGCTGATGACCAGTTGTGACCGATGGTACCGGGGATGTTGGATGGGAAACGCAGTGTCACGGTGGGCACATTCCACGAAACATCGCCAATGTCGTCCGATCCACCGCTAATGGGCTTCTCAGGTGGCGCCTGCAACTCACTGAGTTTCGTCGCCAGACCCTCTTCCTTCAGATCCTCAGCCTGCATGAGTTCCTGCACGGCCCGCGCAAACTTTTGGTCATCTTCAGACCATTGAGGCAAGCCTACCGCCTGAATATTGTGATACATGCGCTCGGCAATCACCTTGTTAAAGTGCCGGGGCCAGGCAGAACCGATTATGCGTCGCTCAACCGTGGTGCCGGTCATCATTGCGGCGCCCTCAGCAATCTCCTGCAGCGACTCGAAGTTCTCCAGAATGTGCTTCGCGGTTATCTCCCGGATGAAATACCACACGCTGGCTTTTGAGGGCACCACGTTAGGCTGATCACCGCCATCAACAACGACATAGTGTGAGCGCTGCAGTGGTCTTAAGTGCTCACGCTTGTAGTTCCAGCCCACGTTCATCAACTCCACAGCATCCAGCGCGCTCTTACCCCGCCAGGGGTCTCCTGCACCATGCGCGGCCACGCCATTAAACTGATACTCCACCGATACCAGGCCAGTACCACGATCACCGCCCCAGGACGTTTGGAGGTTGCGACCCACGTGGGTAAAAAGCACGGCGTCCACATCTTTGAAACGACCGTCACGAGCGTAGTAGGACTTTGCCCCCACGAGTTCCTCAGCGATACCCGGCCAGATCACCAGAGTCCCGGGCAAACCGTCACGTTCCATAATTTCTTTCACGGCCAGTGCCGCAGCAACAGTCACGCCATGACCTGAGTTATGCCCCTCTCCGTGTCCAGGTGCACCGTCCACCATTGGCTGACGATAGGCCACGCCGGGCATCTGGGATGCCTTGGGTATTCCATCCACGTCTGAGCCCAGGGCAATAACGGGTTTTCCGCTTCCCCAGCTAGCCCACCAGCCAGATGGCATACCGGATACGCCTTGTTCTACGGTAAATCCTTCGTTCTCCAAAAGTCGGGTCATGTAGGCCTGCGTTTCAAACTCCTGAAAACCCAGTTCAGAAAAGGAAAACAAGCTATCGATAATCTCCTGGATCTGCTTTTCGCGTTTGTCGACCTCCATCGCTGCTTCTGCTTGTAGCCCCATCAGCTGCGGCTTGGGTGGCTCAGCTTCCTCCGCCGCGCTCAGGGTCCACGGAGTGATCCCCATAGCCAGGGCTACGCCGGCATTTACCACTGCTTTGTGAATTCTGTTCACACCCACTCTCCTCGTTATCGAAATAAATTTTTGCCGCAAAAATTGCAGATAACCACTGTGTTTCTAGCGTTTTAGTCCATCCTTTTCCAGGCGCCAGCACAAGGAATCTATGCGGTCCTGACCAAAAAACGGCTCACCGTTGTAAACAAAAAGCGGGACACCCCGATGACCGGCAGCCAGCTGATCCTCCTGGTTTTTCTCGACGATGTCCTTGTGGGCATCCCCACTGCTAATCGCGGCATCCATAGCGCTCAAGTCCAGACCCGCGCGCTTTGCTGCATCGGCCAAGTGATCACCCTGATCCCAGGACGGCGTTCCACTCCAAATCAAACGTGACACTTCCCGGGCAAAGGCTAATCCCGCTCCCTGAATCTCAGCCTCGGCACCAAGGTAGGTAAGCCGAAAAATGTACGGCTGATCGTCAGAAATTGTAAAGGTCGCCATATCCTGCACGATGGGGTCCGGGTTGGGGAAGCCTACGGGCAGCCCCAGCATCTCAGCTCGCCGGGGATAATCTGCCAAAATGTATCTCACCCGATCGTGGTTTCCCGCGGCAAAAAACTCGGGCTCGCGGATAGCCAGAGGCAAAACCGGCCTAAACCGCACGTCCACGTCAAAGTCTGCCAGAGCGTCCTCTGCCAGTTGTGCAGCAAGATAGCTGTAAGGGCTACGGAAAGAAAAATACAGGTCGATGGTTGCACTCACGGCGAAAACTCCCAACTACTATTTGTTGTGACCGTATGAAAGCTGACATACGGCGCGCAGCTTGTCATCATAAGACCAAGAGTGCCTTCAGGCATACCACTACTAACGGGAACCCTATGAATCGATTCGCCGGATTAAAATTCTCGCTGCCACCGACAGCAGTCCTTTGCTGCTGGCTCCCCCTGATGCTCGGATCTGTGCAAGCCGCAGAACCAAGCCATGAGGTGCAGGCAAACTATCGCGCAGAGATGGGCGCCATCACTGCAGATCCCCGCGTGCAAGCGGCGCTGCAATACGTCGTGGGCGTCAAGGAAAAGTCGCAAAAAGAGCTTATCGAATTAACGGAGATACCCGCCCCTCCGTTTAAAGAAGACGTCCGCGCCGCGCATTTTGCAAAGATGCTCAAAGAAGCTGGCATTAAAGACGTACAAATAGATGGCGCGGGCAACGTCATTGGTCGTCGCCCGGGCAAGACCGGAAGCAAGGTTGTTGCCTACGCTGCACACCTGGACACCGTATTCCCCGAGGGTACTGATGTCACGGTCAAGTTTGACGGTGAGAAAATGCGCGCTCCCGGTATCGGCGATAATACTCGGGGACTTGTCACCGTGTTAGAGGTCATCGGGGCTCTTCAAAGCGCAAACATCGAGACTGATGCTGACCTTCTATTTATTGGCAATGTGGGCGAAGAAGGCCTTGGCGACCTTCGCGGCGTTAAATACCTGTTTCGAGAGGGCGCCGAGAAAATCGATACCTTTATTGCCGTCGACGGCGGGAGCGCAGAGCGGCTGGTCTATGGCGGCGTCGGCTCGCACCGCTACCGCGTCACTTTTAAAGGCCCCGGCGGTCACTCCTGGGGCGCGTTTGGGCTGGCCAACCCGCAGCATGCTCTGGGGCGCGCCATTGCACTTTTTGACGAAAATGCACCATCGGTCACCAGCGTTGGAGAGAAGACCAGTTACAACGTTGGCCGTATCGGCGGCGGCACATCAATTAACTCGATACCTTTTGAAGCCTGGATGGAAATCGATATGCGCTCGGGTAGTCAAGCAAAGCTTGATGACATAGACGCCGTGCTGCAATCCGCCATTGCGACTGCACTGCAGCAGGAAAATGACGGACGCCTCGACGGCCCGCCTCTCACCGTAGATATTGACCGTGTGGGCACCCGTCCCGCAGCAAAGGGCAATGTGGATTCAGCGCTGGTTCAGCGCGCCATGGCAGCCTCGCAGGCACTGGGCGTCACTCCCTCACTGCAAATCTCCTCCACGGACTCCAACCTGCCGATCTCCAAAGGCATCCCCGCGGTTACTATGAGTCGCGGCGGCAAGTCTGGCGAGGCACACTCGCTGCATGAATGGTGGCAGCCCGTGGACGCACACCTCGGCCCACAGATTGGCATCCTGACAATTCTGGCGGAAGCGGGCCTTGCTGACTGAGAACGCGCTGACCGAGGCGTCTATTCGGAGCATCTTTGAGTACGAGCGGAGCCGGGCATCGGCATTGTTCACACACTGGGAGCATCCGTTTAGCGCCTTAAGCTTTAATCGCGCAAAGCGAGCCTACGGACATGCCCATGCCGATGGCCGCATCGTCCTGTCCAACACCTTTGTTGGGACGTCCGCGACGGCAGACCTGGAAGATACAATCCGCCATGAACTCGCGCATCTCATCGCAGGCATCCGCTTCAAACACGGCCCACGCTGGCAACAGGTAGCACAGAGCCTGGGTGCTCGCCCTCGAGCATCCGGTCGCAGTGAAAGCAGCGAACTTCAAGAAAAGATGTCTGACGCGCCCTTCACGCTCATAGCGGTCATGCGCGACGGCGAAGCACGCACCATGCGCAAGGTGTTCCGTCGCGCTCGGCGTTACCTGGACTACCGCTATGGCAAAAGAGGCCAGCGATACCATATCAAGGGGGAATTCATCGAGCGCTTCGAATATCTGGACCACCGGCAATAACAAAGCTAGCGCAAAGCTTGTCGGTAGCTGCCGACGACTCCTATACTGACCTCCCCTTTTCATCTTAGTGAGCTTCGCTTGAAAAAGTCCTTCCTGGGTATGTTCCGACGCGCTTTTGAATTCACCTCGCCAGCAGTAAGTCTCGGATTGAGCACCGCATTGCTCCTGTCATCTGCTGTCTCCACTCAAGCGGCATCACCCTACGAGCTACCGATCAAAGAACATATCTTCGACAATGGTCTGCGCCTGCTGGTACTGGAGCGCTCGGATGACCCCCGGGTGGAGGCGAAGATTTTTACCGACATGGGCGCCATCCATGAAACCCCGGGGCTATTGGGTGCGGCGCACTTTCAGGAACACATCATGTTTAAGGGAACACCGTCCCTGGGAAGCTCCGACTGGTCGGCTGAGCAGCCCATCCGCGAGCGCATGAAAGTCGTCGAAGCCGAGTTTATCGAAGAAAAAAATCGCGCTCGCAACGCGATTCGCCAACGCGGCGCTATAGATGATTATCGTCATGAAGAAGCAAGCCCACGTATGCGCGAGCTGCAGGCGGAGCTTGCAGCGCTGGAAAAAGAAGCCTCGGTCTACCGTGAGAACGGCGCAATCAATAAGTGGTATCAGGCCTACGGTGGCACCAATCTTACGGCCACCACTGAGCAGGAATACATGAAGTTCGATATTAATTTGCCGGTGGAGCGTATTGACCTGTTTTTCCGTCTCGAAGCGGACCGCATGAGTAATACCGTGTTTCGGGAATTCGATCAGGAGCGCATGATTCTGGTGGAGCAGCGTTTAGGAGATCTCAACAAGCCGTCTACGCCCTACTATGAACAGATGAATGCAGTCGCAGGCTTGATTCATCCGGTGTTTTGGCCCGAAGGCTATGCCAGCGACTTTTATGAGTACACGCGAACATCGCAGCGCGCGCTTTACGAAGAGTATTTTGTGGTCAACAACAGCACCATCGTGCTCATCGGCGGCGTATCCATCGAAGATATGATTCCAAAAGTTGAGCATTACTTTGGCTGGATGAAGCCCGCACCCGAACCTACCCGTACGCCAGCCATCGAACCGCGACCCGGCGCCGAACGGCGCCTGATCTACCGCAATGACGAGATTAAACCCCGAGTGGAGTTTCGCTACCTGATACCTGCTGTGGGACACCCGGATCGCCCTATGTTTGACGTCCTCGGAGAACTAGCGAGAATGCGTTTGAATGCAGCGCTGCAAACTGCAGGCATTTCTGGAACGGTCAACGTCAACACCCGTGTTGTGCATACAGATCGTTTTGGCGTTCCGGGCACCATGAATTTTGAGCTCATTCTGTCTGACGCCACAGAGCTTCAATCGGCCGAAGCGCTGCTTGAGAAAACGCTTTCAGCGTTCAAGGAAGGTTCCGATAAAGATGAATTGAACATGGCCAAGGCCAAACTGCGCGCGCAGTGGTATCGCACTGCCCGGGATGCCAGCGCGCTGGCTTTTGAGATTGGCCATTTTCAGACCATGGATAGCTGGCGCACGTTGCCGGAGTATCTCGCTGCACGAGACACCGTTAATTCGAAGGACATCGCGCGACTGACGAATAGCTATCTGGTTTTGGACAATCGCAGTGTAGGCATTGCCCGCCCCCGACATGCCATCGCCGCACAGGAGCAACAGCAATGATTGCCTTTAAGAACCAAACCACCACTGGCATCAAAGCATCCCTGTTGCTCGCGAGTATCATTGGCTGCACAACAGCCGTGGCGCAGGACACAAGGCACCCGCAGGCCATGGGCCTGCCTGCGGTGAAGTTTGAACGACCCAATCCCGACTCCCTGCAGCTGACGCTGGACAACGGCCTCGTCGCTTACGTAGCCGAAGATCATCGCGCTCCTTTGGTGACCCTCAAGGCCTATATTGGAGTGGGTGCCGGTCATGGTGCTGCTGGTGATGCTGCGGCACTGGCGGCGGCATTTCGCCGCGGCCCGCAAGCCATGTCCGCAAAGGAATTCAACGCGACTTTAAACGCAATGCACGGCGAGTTTAGCGTCAGCCAGGACCATGAAGTTACTGAGATTTTTCTCGACGTCACTGCCGACAACTCAGATAAAGCACTCAAGCTCATGGGCCAGCTGCTTAGCGAGCCAAGCTTTGAAGGGACCGAAACAGGTCCCCAGCAACGCAGCTCCAGCGCAAGCATCGATTACAACTACTCATTAGTTAATGCTGTTGCCGTGTTTGAGGAACAACTCTTTGCCGGGCATGCCTTCACTCGCGACGCCACGGCAGAACAAGCCTTAGCTGCAAATCAGGGTGCCCGGGCATTGCACGCACGCTACGTGGTGGGAGAAAACGTGACCCTCGCGGTTGCCGGAGACTTCAAACGATCAGCGGCAGTCAACGATATCCGCCGGGCACTGAAGCCACTGAGCACTGACCCAGCTCCTGCCCCGGAGTCCTTCCCTGCACTCGCGCCAGCAAAACAACGCGAACTGATGCTCTCTCAAGCGGATCGGATCCAGGGCTGGATAGTCATTGGGCATGAGTTACCCATAGTGCCTGAGGACGACGAAGCGGCACTGGCGGTCATGGACTATATTTTGGGAGCCTACCACCTCGATTCCCGTCTCTATCGAAGCTCTCGGGAACTGCGCGGCCTGACCAATGACAACAGTTCCTTTTTGAAGCCTGGAGTTCGTGGACCTGGATCTTATTCCTTTCGAACCTATGGACGTCCGGAAGTTGTGCGACTGCTGGTAGACATCACCTTTAGAGAACTGAACGCCATTCGCGACACCCTGCCCACCAAAGCTGAACTGTTTGTGGCCAAGGGGGCGTTGGTTGATGGTATCTACGCTGATAGCTATGCAACCGGTGTCGAGGCCACCCAAGCCTACGCCAGAGAGTGGCTTACGCTCGGAAGTCATGCACGCTCCGAAAGTTTTCCCCGTCGAGTGGCAGCGGTCACCGCTGAAGCCGTGCGTGATGCGGCTCAAAAATACATTCACCCGGAGCGGATGATCGTCGCCGTGCTTGGACCTCTGGACAAGATTGAGGCCGCCCCGGCCATCGAGTCAGAGCCACAACTGAGCACCTGGAACAACGCTTCTCCGCGCTAAGGCGTTTAGCATTATGCGTCGCAAAGCCTCAGCCATTGCACTAATCGCGGTGGCAATGGCGTGCTTGGCTCCGTCTGCGTGGGCACAGACTGAAGATAGAGGCACCCTTAACCTATCGCGGTCTGACTACGCACGACGTATGGAAGGCTTTTGGCTGGGTCAGAGCATTGCCAACTGGACCGGGCTGGTCACCGAAATGGACAAGATCGGTGGCGAGGGAATTCACGGTACGTTTTACACACGTCACGACTGGGGCAAGGCTGATCAGCCGAGCATCTGGTCCGAAGGCGTACCTAGCGACCTGTCCCCTACCATCGACTGGGTATTTGCCGACGAGGACGGCATCTGGGGTGCTGACGACGATACCGATATTGAATACATGTATCAGCACCTGCTGCTCGAGTATCAAACCAGCGTATTGAGCCCCGAACAAATTCGCGACGGCTGGCTGCGTTACATTTACTCCGATGACAACACCCCGTTCACCAACGAGCGCTGCGAGCCCGAGAACTACCTCTGGGTGTCTAATCAGCAGGCTCACGACCTCATGCGCGAGCAAGGTTTGCTACCGCCGGCGACTAGCGATCCCGCGCTCAATCCTCATCACGATATGATCGACGCGCAACTCACCACAGAGATTTTTGGACTCTTCGCACCCGGGCGTCCGGATGTTGCATTACGCTTAGCTCACCTTCCCATTCGAACAACAGCGCGCGGTGAAGCCGCGCTGGCAGCCGAGTTCTACATCGTCATGCATTCCCTGGCTGCTACCGCCGATCCTGCGAAAACCCTGAGCGAGCAGCTTAAAAAACTACGGCAGCAAGCCCGCAGGCATCTGCCTGACCAAAGCTACACGGCAAAGATGTATGACTTTGTAGCGACGTCCTATGAGGCCGGCTTAAGCTGGGAAGACACGCGCGACGCCTTTTACCAGCGCTACCAGGTAGAACAGGCAGACGGTTACGATGTCAGCTCCAGAGAGCTCTTCTGCAACGGCTGCTTCGCGTCTGGCATCAACTTTGGGGCCAGTATCATCAGCCTCTTTTATGGCAACGGTGACTATCAGGAAACGGTAAAAATCGCTGTTTTGGCGGGCTGGGACTCCGATAACCCCGCAGCCACCTGGGGTGGATTACTGGGATTTTTGCTAGGTCGAGATGGTATCGAAGACACTTTTGGTCGGACGTTTTCCACAAAATTTAACATCCATCGCACCCGCGGCGGTTTCCCTAACAACGGCCTGGATGATTTTCCGGACATGGCACAACGGGGTCTAAGGGTGGTGGATAGAGTGATCGTGGAAGAAATGGATGGCGTCATCGACGCGGAAAACAAAAACTGGCAAATACCGCTTTTGCCTACAGCACACTGAGCCACGTGGAGCCGAACACCGGTCTATACCGATAAAACGATCAATGCCTCGCCCCGCGCAAAGTGGCGCAATGCGCTGCTTTAGTGCTCCGATCCTGGGTTATCCAACACATAAATCGCATGATCAACATAGTGGTCGTACAAGAGAGCCGCGTGCTTTTGAATATGTAACAGGCGCGCCCCCAATGACTCAGCCACTCTCCGGCTAGGGAGATTCTCCGTAGCGCAATGAATTTCAATACGCTGTAAAGCCAGAGTGTCAAAGCCATGCCTTACCAGTCTCGCCGCTACCTCGGTCATCAAACCTTTGCCAGTGTGATTTTCGGCCAACCAGTAACCAAGCTCTCCGACCCCAATAGCTTTATCCAAGGTTCTAAAGCCCGCAGCCCCACACAAACCATCGTCACAAAATACCGCGTAGGTAGCCGCGCTCTGTAAACGGCGCTTATCGACTTCGCTGGCGATGAAGGCATCAATGTGCGCCGCGGATGTAGTGCTGTCCAGCCATGCCAGCCAGCGTCTCAGGTGTGAGCGGTTTTGTTCAACGCAGGCAAACAAAGCAGCCGCATGTGACTGTGCAAGAGGCTCAAGGCGTAATCGTGCGGAAATATCCAGGATATCTGATGCCATCTGCTTAGTGACTCACGTAATCGAAAAGGCCCACGTTGCCAGAAACATCGCTTATCGGAAATATTAATTAATTCGCATATACACAAAATAACAGCTACTCTGATTTTTGACGTGCTGCTCTTTGTGCAGCTTTGAGGGGTAACGTGTCATGAGCATGCGGTGACGGTCTAAGGAAGAAGCAATGAATCCACAAGATTCTCTGTCTGACTTCTTCGCTGAGCTCTGCCTGCGCGAAGATCCCCAAGCGGTAACCGACTCGCTGAATTGGTTGGGTGCGTTTGTCCTTACGCATGAGGGAGTAATCATCGCCGCAAATTCCGACTTTTGCGATCTTTTAGGACAGAACCTCGATAGTCTCGTCGGAACACCTGCCGTCGATGTAATCACCCCCAGCGAAAAAGCCCCGATGGAGTCGCGCTTTGCGCACAATGACACCACGCCTTACACCCTCAAGCTTGCGATGCCAGACCAATCGATAAAGGTTGTTCGAGTCACTCCGCACCTTTTATCACTGGATGGCAAAACTTGCCGTCTTGCAGCGTTCTCTGACGTGTCCGAGTACGTATTACTTAAAGACACCACTGAGCGTTATCAGAGTGTGTTTGCTGCAGCTGGCATTGGCATTGCCAGAGTCAATCCTGATGGCAGCTGGCTCGAGTGCAATGACAAGCTGTGTGAAATTCTGGGTTATCAGGAGGCAGAGCTCCTCCAAACAAGCTTTCAGGCCATAACCCACCCGGAAGATCTCGACACGGACCTGCAATATGTCAAAGAGATGCTGGCAGGAACCCGGGCAACCTATTGCATGGAAAAGCGCTATCTCCATAAAAAAGGTCACTATCTCTGGGCCCGACTCACTGTGACCCTGGTCAAGGATATCGCCGGGAATCCTCAGTATTTTGTGAGCCTGATTCAAGAAATCACCGCGGAAAAAGAAGCTGAAGCTGCCACACAAGAGCTGAATCGAGCGCTAGAAAACCTGTCATTTACTGACGGCCTGACTGGCATAGGCAACCGCCGTAAATTCGACGCTGCACTTCGCAACGAATGGCGCAGAGCGCGTCGCGATAAAACTCGCATCGCCCTGATAATCGCCGACATCGATCACTTTAAGTTGTTCAATGATGAGCTGGGACATCTAGCCGGAGATGATTGCTTAAAGGATATTGCCCGCACAGTTGCACAGCATGCCAATCGGGTGAGTGATTGCGTGGCTCGCTACGGCGGCGAAGAGTTCGTCATCCTGCTTCCCGGCGTAGGCCTCAATGACGCCATCAATATGGCTCAAGAGTGCAGAAAAGCGGTTGAAGCCCTGGGTATTTCCCGAGGCGACCACAGTCCTTCGTCAGTAGCAACAATCAGCCTGGGCGTGGCGGAGGTTGACCCGAGTCATGAGCAGTCTCCAGAGGTTTTAATTGACGCTGCAGATCATAGGCTATACGAGGCCAAACACGCGGGAAGAAACACAGTGATGCCCGCTACTGAATAAACGCGCATCACCGCAAGCAACCAGGAGTACCGCTAGCCTGGCTAAACGCTCCGGGGTCCTATGGAGCGGTTACTTCACTTAAGGGCTCGCCTACTGCGCCCGATGGCGCTTCGATCCCCAGCTTGTTCGAGAGCGTCGGCGCTATGTCGTAAGGGGCAACAACCCTGCTAACCGTCTTGCCCTTGAGCCTGTTACCGGCAAAGATGACGGGCACATGTCGATCATAGCGCCAGGGCGAGCCGTGACTCGCTGCGACCACCAAACCGTCAAAATCGTTAATGAAAGATCCAGATTTGAAAACCACATAGACATCGCCGGAGCGCTTGGCCTGATGGTTAGCTGAGACAAACTCCGCAATATCGCCACCGACGGTGGACCCTGTAACTATATCCGTCGCGGTGTAAGCGTAGGCAACATCAGCCTTAGCCAACAGGAGGCCGGCTAAGGCTGTCTGTACAGAAGCCAGATCAAGTCCCTGCTCCCTCACGAGGTCACGATCAAGGTAGATGTAGGGATGAAAGTACGTCTGCACAAGATCAACGTCGACCGCGAGGAATCCGCGCAAATCAGTGTTGAGTTTATCCGTGGACACCACCTCGTCATCAACGTACTGCGCGGTTTGATTGAGTTCCTGAAGATACCCTGGCGCTTCTGGCCCTCCATGATCCGCCGACAGCACAATCAATGTATGTTGCAGACCCACGGTACTGTCGACATATTCAAAGAGCTCAGCAAGGCTTTTATCAAGACGAATCAGATTGTCTTCCATTTCAAGACTGGAGGCGCCGAACACATGACCGACATAATCCGTGGATGAAAAACTCACGGACAAGTAGTCGGGAACATCGTCCTGCCCCAAACCCTCGGCCGCCAGCAGCGCCTTGGCAAAATCCAGCGTGATTTCATCACCCACAGGACTTACCGTCAGCAGCGTAGTGAAGTATTTGCTATCGCGTCCGCCCCAGGAATGCGGAAACGTTCGACCAAAGCCGGCGACATCAGTTTCCCAGTCATTGTCATCCTGCGCTATTCGTTGATAACTCTCTGCTGCATTACTCAAAGCCCAGGACGCATCAGCAAAACGGTCTAGTTTTCCTGCGCGGTTCCAGTCTAAAACCCACTGTGGATATGCTTCGTAATAGTAATTGGAAGTAACAAACTCCCCCGCCGCTTTTGAAAACCAAAAAGCCTTACCGCTTTGGCCCGCAAGTGGAATCGCCCCACGATCTTTAACAGAAACCGCGAAGATTTTGCTGTCTTTGGGATAGCGAATCGCTAATTGATCTGAGAAGGTTGATGACAAGAGTGCCCGGGGAGATCGTCCGTCGCTATTGGCAACCCGCTGTGTGGGATCAATCTCACTGGACTTATCTACGTCGGCGTTAGCGCTCAGCAGCGCATAGTTGGAGTCCTCAACGTTATAGACCAATGTGTCGGCATCGCGATCAAGCCACACGTTACCCACCATGCCGTGCACGGCTGGAATGGTGCCCGTTGCCAAAGAGCTATGGCCTACGATCGTTTCGGTGTTGGCATGCCTGTAATTCGCATTGGTGTACCAAACGCCATGCTTTGCAAGGTAGCGAAAGCCTCCAGAACCAAACTGCTCCATATGACGCAGAGGCAAGTCACCCCGGAGTTGATCAACGGTGACCTGAAGCACTAAGCGTACCTCTGGTGCTGCAGTGACGGTCGCACTCAGAAGAACAGCAGCGCCTGCAATACCGACACGACGAAAAATACCCACAGTAAAAACTCCTAAAAACTCGAATAACTAAAGATCTTTGCCTACCCGCTGGCATCGCAAGCTTCTTTATTGGCTAACTTTACAGCAAACACCCCCGCGAGAATGTGTCCTTGCCACCAACAAATACTTCCTCTGAAACATCAAAGGCCCTACTCTTGTCTTTTAACTCGATAACCGCCCGGCTCACTTCAATGAAACTTGCGCTCAACCCTGATGTACTCAATGCCATTGACCCCCCCATAGCTGAAGCTCATTCCTGGATTGAAGGACGCGAATTTTCTGCTGATAAGCCGCTGTTGGACCTCGCGCAGGGTGTGCCTAGTTACCCCCCAGCCGAGGCGATCAGCGCGCACGTAGCTGAGCGCGCCCAGCTGTTCGAGACCGCACAGTACACCGGTATCAAGGGTATCCCCGAGCTACGGGAGACACTCGCAAACCATGTAAGCAAGCGATACCGTGGACACGTCTCAGCAGAAAACATATTGATCTCTGCCGGTTGCAACCAGGCGTTTTGTCTTGCTATCCAGGCGCTGGCTCGCGCCGGCGATGCTGTAATGCTGCCCGTGCCCTATTATTTTAACCACCAGATGTGGCTGGAAATTCAGGGAATCGATGCGATTCATCTTCCCTTTCGCCACGACCGAGCGGGCGTGCCGGACCCCGAAGAAGCCGTGGCACTGCTAACGCCCAACACCAAGGCGATTGTGCTGGTATCTCCCAGTAATCCAACGGGAGCGGTCTATCCACCCCAGGTCATCAGCGAGTTCAGGGATCTAGCCGCACAGCGTGGTATCGCACTGATCCTGGATGAGACCTATCGCGACTTCCTTACGGATGAAAACGGCCCACCCCATAACCTGATTCAAGAAGGTCACTGGGACGAAACACTTGTGCAGCTTTACAGCTTCTCCAAGACCTTTAGCCTTACCGGATACCGGGTGGGCGCTGTGTCTGCCAGCGCACGAGTTATCCAGGCCGTGGCCAAAGTAATGGACACTGTACAGATCTGCACACCGCGTATTTCTCAGGACGCAGCGCTGTTTGGTCTCAAGCACGCCTGGCCGTGGGTGGAAGAGAAACGCGTCATGCTCGCCGCTCGCGAAAACGGCATGAAGCGTATTTTTCAAGACAATGATCTGGGTTATGAACTTATTTCTGCCGGTGGATATTTTGCATATATTCGCCACCCATTCGAAAACATGACAGCAAAGCAAGTTGCCCGAAGCCTCGCAGACAATCAAAACATCCTGTGTTTGCCGGGCAGTTTTTTTGGGCCCGGACAGGAGCGCTTTTTACGCTTTGCCTTCGCGAATATCCAAGAGAGCGATATGGACACACTTGCAGCAAGATTGAAAGAAAGTGCGACGGCATTGAGCTGATAGCGGACACGGATGCCCGCAACAATCGGTTACAGCTGTCCTCGGATGGGCAGCAAGCGAGTCATATTTGCCAAGAAGCGTTTCCACCAGCCTGTCTCGGGCTCTTTGCTCAAGACAGTGTCCTGACCGTTCACGCTGGAGCGCCAGCGTAAAGCATCATCTTCCAGATAAACCGCGTAGGCGTTGTTAGGGAGTTCGTTATACATTCCCTGAGCAAAAGCTCCGGCAAATTCCGGACTATCGATAACCACACCCATTTCCGTGTTGAGGTTAGCCGAGCGAGGGTCCCAGTTGAACGAGCCTATAAAGAGGTAACGCCTGTCAACCACAAACGCTTTTCCGTGTAGCTTACTATCGGCATCAACGGAATCAGAAGCCTTGGTCCCCTCCATAACGATGTCCCCGCGAAGTTCGAAGAAGCGCACACCCTCTCGTAATAGTGGCTTTCGAGCCGGCGCATAACCCCCGTACACCACAAGATGGTCATTAGCTGCCAAGCCGTTGGTCAACACGTCGATCTGCACACCCCGCTTTGCAATACCGGTGAGCCACTCCACTCCGCGCTTTCGGGGCACAAAGTAAGGCGTAAGCACCAAGAGTTCCTCCTCGGCCATCGCTGCCACTCTCCCAAGCGAGTAACTCAGCTTATCTTCTGCTTTGGCTTCATTCGACAGGGCTTTGTCGGGAGAGTCATACACCAGTCGGTAAGGAGACCAAAAATAATCCTCAACATCAGCATTTGACAATTCCAGAGCACGCTCGCCCACGAGACTCGCGTAAGGTGTCCCCAGAAGCGACTGCTTTGACGCGCCTAACTCGGTACGCAATTGCGATAACTGAGCAGGTCCACTGGCCGCGTCAGAAACGTACTCGTAGGGAATGCTGTATCGATCGTTCCAATAGCGATCAAACATGGCTGACGCGTCCCGCGCCACCGAACCTGCTGCTACCGCATCAATGTCGCCAAAGTTGTATGCCGGATTCGCTGCAAAGTACTCCGCTGCAATATTTCGACCGCCCAGTATTAGCAGCTCCTGGTCCGCAATGAGTGTTTTGTTGTGCATTCGACGTGAGAGCCTGTGTATATCCCAGGCATCAAAACCTCGTACACCACGACTCGCAAAGGGATTAAAAAGGCGAAGGTCTAGATTGGGGTGGCTATTAAGAGCCGGCAACTGATGCTCTATCTCGGCTGTGCCTATATCGTCGATCAGCAAACGCACGCGCACGCCGCGATCCGCCGCCTTCAATAGCGCCTCAAAAAAGACGGCGCCTATGGGATCGTTGCCCACCAGATAATACTGAACGTCGAGGGTCTTTTCGGCCAAGCCTATAACGAGTAGCCGCGCTGAGAGGGCATCCACCGCCAAGAGTAGCGGCGAAAAGCCAGACTCCGGGTGTCGCTGCTCTCGCAAAGGCCCCAGGGCACGCCCCAAACGGGTATCACTGGTATCAACATTCGCGTAGCTGGGCTCTCGGGGCTCGTCAAAGTCCACGCTCGCGCAGGCAGTTAGTAGAGACGCTAAAAGCAGCGCTGCAAATCGACTCACCCAGCCCGAGTATGGCGACGACGTCGCAGTGACGCCATGAGTAACACCGCCAGTTATGCCGAGTCGTTCTGGAATTTGCCTAGGGCACGCTAATTTAATCATGCCCGCAGAATATAAGAGCACAGCTCGACTGGCAATTCAGAGCCAGAAACCGATGGGTTTTCTCCCAAGCAGTCTGAAGAACCACTATCGCGCAGCAGTGTAAAAGGCGCTGAGTTCACAGACAGACCCTGATTTGGCCTGCGCCGAATCACTAATAAAAGAGAAGACATGGGGGATTACCAGGCGCAACACACTGTGTACCGAAGCCCTGGGGGCCTAACAGCATTTGACCTGGGGGCCTAACAGCAATTGAAATGAAGCCAATAAAAATGGCGGAGCGGACGGGACTCGAACCCGCGACCCCCGGCGTGACAGGCCGGTATTCTAACCAACTGAACTACCGCTCCAGGGTAGACAACGCGTAATACACTTCACTTGTTTCCCTGGGGAAACTCGGCTCAAGAAGCCTTTAGCAACGTGGTGGGTGATGACGGGATCGAACCGCCGACCCTCTGCTTGTAAGGCAGATGCTCTCCCAGCTGAGCTAATCACCCGCGTTGGAGGGGCGCATTATAGAGCCTTGCCTTTGACTGTCAACGGATTTTACCCCGGGGATTAAACATCTACATCGGCAGGCCCCTATTGCCCGCGAATTCATCAAAAAACGCCGCAAAAGGCGGGGGTTTTTGCAAAAAGCCCGCCTCCAAGACTTTCAATTCACCACGCTTAGGTTGAACATACGCGGGTTTTCAACAGGATATTACAGATGGAAATCTTTAAGGACTTTCACTTTGAGGCAGCGCATCGCCTACCCAAGGTACCGGCAGGGCATAAGTGCGAGAGACTGCATGGTCATTCTTTTCAATTGCGGGTCTACGTTGCAGGAGAGCCCGGCGAGGTAACCGGCTGGATCATGGACTTTGGTGATATCAAAGCGGCCTGCAAACCGGTGATCGCACAGCTTGATCATTACTACCTAAACGACATCGAAGGCCTGGAAAACCCCACCAGCGAAAACCTGTGTCGTTGGATATGGGACCGCCTTGTACCTGCCTTACCCACCCTGGCAGGCGTCGAGATTCGTGAAACCTGCACTTCCGGATGCATCTATAGAGGTTGATGACAAGGGCTTTGCCATAGAGCTCTGCGCAACGTTACCAAGCAGCGATGTGTTACTGCTGTAATGGTTACGGGAGGTAGCATTGCAAAATTGTTATGCACAGCGGTAGTGCGTATGACAGAAATATTGAAGTTACGTTACATGCCGCAGGTTCGCTCTAACATAGTCGCTATAACCAACTGATTTTTATGTATTTTATGGCATTGTTCGAATTTTAACCAGCGCAGCAAAGACACCGCAACGCTTGAGACTGCGGGCATGCTAAACAAATTGTGCACCGCTTTATCCACAGGTTTTGTGGACAACCCGCAGTAAATAGATGAATGGACAGGCGATTATCTGACTACCCGTCGATCTGTTGAGACACATCCACAGAATCGAACAAAAGCTAAAGGATTTTAGAGCAGTGAAACCTAAATGAGCGCATGGGAGTGGCTGAGTCTGGCCAGCCTTTGTTTCGCAGGAGCCGCTTCACCGGGGCCGAGTCTTGCGGTCGTCGTTAGTGCCAGTCTTGGCGGAGGCAAACTGGCGGGGCTGGCAGCGGCGTGGGCGCATGCCCTGGGTGTGGGACTGTACGCTGTATTAACTGTACTTGGCTTATCCGCATTACTGGCTAACGCAGCCTGGTTGTTCCTTGGCTTACAAAGCGCTGGCGCTATCTATCTGCTGTGGCTGGCCTGGGGACTGTGGCGTAGCGCTCAGTCCTCAACAGCAGAGAGTAAGCCTACGATCAAGAGCGCGGCAGCGTCAGCACGCGACGGATTCACGATTGCTTTTCTCAATCCAAAGCTTGCGGTCTTCATGCTCGCATTGTTCTCGCAGTTCGTTCGGCCCGACGCAAACATTGAGATTCAAGCGATCCTCATCTCCACAGCAACGCTGATCGATGGGCTCTGGTATACCTTTATTACGCTGATGCTCACCCGAAAAAAATGGATTTCGGTGCTTAAAGCGAATGGCGCTGCGATCGACCGGGTTTTCGCGGGACTACTCGCACTTCTGGCCTTGACCATTTTGACACGGCTGCTGTCCTCGCTTTAGCCGGCCATCCTCAGTGAACCGTAGGCGACTCAGCAACCAATACGGCCTGCAGTCGCGGCCCAAGCATGATGATATGTCCAATCTCCCGTCCCACACCGTCGCGGCTATATTCAAAACGGTATTGGCGCCAGATATGCCATCGCCCTTTGCTGTCGCGACTGAGTGAGGTTTTGGATAGCGCCACAGACTGGTCCAATAACTGAATGTCGGCCAGCTCGGACGAGCGCTTTGCCGCTGCCACGGCCAACTCGCGTACCCGAGTTGCGCTGAATACATACCATGCAAGCCCGCCGAATACCGCCACGAAAACTAAATCCCAAATACTTAGCGTCATCCCTGACTGCCCTCTTTGCCAAGACTCTGTTTCAAAAAATCGAGTACTGAACGGTTAAATACCTGTGGCTTTTCTGCATGCAGCCAATGCCCCGTATCGGGAATACCTTGAAATCTGGCCCTTGGAAACAAATCCAAAGCAGCCCTCATTCCGACCTCATCCACGTAATCAGACGCCAAACCGTACACGAATAGAGCAGCCCCCGGATACACCGGCCCTGTTGGCGACTGGCGAAAATTTTCGTAGTTGTCCCGTAATGCAGAAGCATTGAATCGCCATGTATAGACACCTTCATCATCGCGCTTCAGACTCATGGTCAAAAACTGCACCACCGAAGGCTCTGACACTGACCCTTGCATGAGTTCCCCCGCCTCACTGCGGGACTTGGGTCGTGCCGCTTCTACTGCAGCAATAGCCGAAAACACCGCATCATGTGATGCGGGATACTCCACCGGCGCGATATCAGCCACGACTACTGCGCTGATATGCTCCGGCCAACTGAGAGCCATCTGCATAGCGACCTTTCCGCCCAGGGAATGTCCCACGACGGCAACGCGAGAGAGGCCCTTATTCTTCAGGTAAGCAAAAACACTCGCTGCAAGATCATGCAGATCGGAGTTTTCCTGCCAGGACGAGCGACCGTGGTTAGGAAGATCCAGTTGGTGCACCTCAAAATCGCTGGCAAGCGCCCGCGCCAAGCCACCCAGATTACTCCCCATGCCAAATAGGCCGTGGAGCAGAATGACCGGCGAGCCCACCCCGACAACGCTGGCATGCAGCGTCGGCTCCAAGGCTTTATTGTGCCCGGACCGCTCTTTGTTCGCTGCCAAGTTTGCTACCATGCGCACTTCCTAATCATCGTCAGAACATGTTACCCAAGAATATGTCAAAAAAGCTGCTAGTCCTTATCGCGTCCACTCTCATTTGGCTCACTGCCTGCGCTACCGGCGGAGGATACAACCCTACGGTTTTTCCCTTCGAAATAGAGACCGAGCGTTTGTCCGAGTCCCCGGTACGAACAGTGGTGATACCCCACGTTAATCTTGGCAGCCCGTCGCGCAACCATCTGGAAGATGTCGCGCCCCGCATCGACGCGCGGGTCAGCAGCTACCTCAAGGCCAATGGCTATAAAGTCCTACCCCAGCGAGAGTTCAAGCAGCACTGGAACGCAGCGGTGCGCGCCTTTGGTGACCCGGTGGACCCAACTACCGGTCGAGTCAACATGAAAACCTTTTCGCAAATTATGCAAAGCGTTCGTGACCGCTTCATTGAGAACGGCGACCTCGATGCCTTTGTGTTTACAGATCTCGTAGAACTGGACGTACCATTCAATGGTGGGCTCAAACACATCGGTCGCTGGGACGGTGTCGCTCGTCGCCCGTCTATGCAAGGCCCGGGCACCGGCGTAAGCGCGGACTTCGACTGGTCCATGACTGCCGCTGTCGCCTCTATACAGGTCACTATTTTTGACACTGAACTAAAGCGACTGTTTGTCAGCCGCGGCGGACTGGACGCTACCGATGCTATTGATGCCCGGTCTTCCACGGGGCGTTACATACGTCGCAGATCCATGCTGGAGAACAATGACTACGTAGACGAAGGCATCGCGCTGGCGCTACACCCCCTGATTGAGATGAAAGACTACCCCGGCAACCCCTGAAGACAGCCCGGGGCATCACTTCCCTGATTTAATCGTCGTAGTTCGCCGCGCGTTTTTCCATCTGGGCGGTGAGCCCTTCCTGAAGATCATGCGCGCTTAGCATTCCGGCATTCCAGGTGGCGATGTAGTTCAAGCCTTCCTGAACACTGTGGTCCCGGCTATACAACAACATCTCTTTGCTTCCGCGCACAGCTAGTGGTGCTTTACTGGCAATCAGTGCCGCTGTCTCGCGAACACCTTTTAACAAGGCTTCTTTGTCGGCATATACCCGATTGATCAGGCCCACCTGCTGAGCCTCTTCAGCGCCCATATTGCGGCCCGTGTAAGCAAGCTCACAGGCGACACCGTAGGGTACGATTTTGGGCAAACGCTGTAGCGTACCCACGTCTGCAGTCATGCCGATATCGACCTCACGAATGGAGAACCAGGCATCCGCCGTGGCGTAGCGCATATCCGCGCAGGTCACCATGTCCATGGCACCGCCGATACAGGTATTGTGAATCGCCGCCAATACGGGCTTTCGGCACTTTTCTATGGCCGACAAGTTATCTTGCATCACCAGCACATTACGCCGGAAGGTCTCGGCACGACGAGCAGGGTCTGTATTCTGGCCCTGTACTCCAGCGAGCATATCCAGATCGATCCCGGCACAGAAATGCTTACCGTGCGCCGCAAGAATTACGGCCCGAACAGAAGGCTCACTGTCCAGCCAGTCAAAACAGTCCTGTAATTCCCGCCACATAGCCACGCTCATAGAGTTCGCTTTATCGCCGCGATTGAGGAAAACTTCGGCGACGTGACCGTCGATGCTCAACTCCAGCGTTTCGAAGGTTGGCTGTGTTATCTGTTCCTGCTGCATATCAATCTCCTGTTCCTGCTACGTCTCTATTGTTCGGCATTATTCTACAGAGCCCTGTTGCGCTGCCCCTGCAAGCAGTCAAAAGCGCGTAATCACCAGACCCGGTGAAACTCAGCGGTTTCCATAGGCGGGATCGGCTTCGCAGGGCCGTCCCGACGTCCCACATACACAAAGCCTACAAACTCTTCGTTCTCGGCTCCCCCGATGTCACGAAGAAGCTGCTCATCTTCGGCAAAAGCACCCGTGCGCCAAATCGCAGCGTAGTCCATTGCTTCTGCCGCCAAGCTCAGACTGAAAGCAGCACAGCCTGCGGACAGACGCTGCTCCCAAAATGGTACTTTCGGGTGTTCCACAAGGGAAACAATTACTGCTATGACCAGCGGCGCACGAAGAGGTGCATTGAGCGCCCGGTCCTGTGCAATCTGATCAGCATCCGGATCGCGCCTTAAAAGAGACGCCCGAAGCAGCTCACCAAATGCCACTCGTCGATCGCCCTGAATACTCACAAAGCGCCAGGGACGCAGACGCGCATGATCTGGACTGCGCAGCGCGCACAACAGCATCTGTTCAAGTTCATCTGCGCTGGGACCCGGCTCTGTGAGACGCGGGGCAGAATTACGCTGCTGTAAAAAGTTGAGGCCGTTAAGGGGCGCCGACATGCTGTGCTCTTCGCTAAATTTGGACCCGCATCATACCAGCGTGATTCGCCAGACGCAGGCTAAGAGATAGGCGTCATTCAAGCAGTTCAGTCGGGGCGATACCTGCATAGATATTCATAAATCCCCTATCGCCATCAGTAGCTTCAACGTTGTCTGCCCATAGGCACAAAGCCGCGGCATCGCTAGGCACGAGACGGTGCTCAATATGATCCACTATCCAAAGAGGAAGACCTAACTCAGCAATGAGCATAATCAGAGCTCGACCGCTGCTTTGGGCAAGACGAAGAGAATATGGTGTGAGCTCCAGCAAAATCCTCAGGCGAGGAACACTGGCCTGTAAAAGCGGTAATAAGCCCTCCATGACGGCGAATTCACTGCCCTGAGTATCGACTTTTAACAAATCAATACGGTTCGTATGAGCGCTCAATAATTTCGCACCGCCACGCACCGTTATGGCCTCTTCACGCCGGTCGCCATCACCAGCGTAAATTTGATGATCACCTCGATTGTCTTCGCTACGGTGCAGGCTCGCCTGGGCATCAAGCTTACCCAGAGCGACGGGCATAGTTTTGACGCTGTCCTGGCAGTTATTTAGAGCAAGGTTTTTCTGCAGCAGCGTCACATTATCCAACGCAGGCTCGAAGGCAAAGATTTGCGATGCCCGCCGTGGGTGCAATGCGCTAAGAATACTGAAGTATCCAAGGTTAGCCCCCACGTCGACAACGACATCTCCGGGTTCTTGCGACGCAATCCAAAGCTGCGTCTCAAAGGGCTCCCAAAGGCGTTCACTATGTAGCTTGCGCGACACAAGGTCGCTATCCGGACAGTGCGTTTGCAGCGTCAACTCACTCTGCAAACCCACTATTGGATTCAGTGTCACCCGCCACTCCCGGTTTTTATCCACGGGCCTGCACTACCGATCTAATCGCCATCAACCATAGCTTTAATCGTCAAAGGGATTGGACTGTACTAGCGACACGGGTTGACCACCAATAGAAATGCTATCTGCAGTGAAGCTGACCGCAGTGTCTCCCAAAACATTGTTATCAAATAAGTAGCGCGGAGATTCCTCCCCGGACAGCACTCGGGACTCCCGAGCTTGCTGTGCTTCTTTTACGGCCTCCGAAGACCGCTCCCATTGGGTCATACGCTCGGCCCCGTGACGCGCCCGCAACATGTCCATGGTCTGCAAAGGACTAAGGAGCGTTGCCGATGCATTGTTGCCACCAAAGCCTTTGGCATTGATCAGGGCATAGCGCTGCTGGGACAGATCCAACTCGCGATGGCTCAAGGCAAAGTCCAGATGTTGTGTGGCGACATCATCAGCCAGCTTCGTCGTGGTAGAAATGCCCGGCAGCCACCCTTCGGCCCAAATGCCTAAAGTCGTCGCGATCTGATCACCCGAGGCGGCCGCCAGGGAATGTCCCAGGTGGCTCTTGATCGCGGCGATCGGCCACTGCTCGATCCCAAAGGCGCCTGCGACACGACTAAGGATCACGGACTCAGTCACACGATTCTGCGGGGTACCGGTGCCATGGGCTTGCACCAGTCCACCTTCGCGCATGCCGCGCTCGCCTACGATAGCGCGAGCACAGGCTGTAGCGCGCGCCATGGTGAGGTAATTACCGACACCGGGGCCGGAGATAGATTTTTTGTATCCGTCTGCATTCACAAACACATCGGCCGCAGATCCCAAAATGTTTGCGCCAGTCTCCAGCGCGAGGGCATCGTCAAACAAGACGATAAACTGCGATGACTCACCAATGGTAAATCCACAGTTTTCGCCAAACGGCCTGCATGCCCTGCGGTGATCAGGCTCGGCATCATCACTCAAGCCATCCAGCTGACGCAGTCCTTTATCGGTGGCCAAGGCACCCATGGCCGCATAGCCCTCCATTACCTCGGGTGTGACGGGCGCCTCTGCAGCGCCCACAAACGCAATGCGTGCCCTGCCCGCTCGGATGTCGTGAATAGCGTGGCGCAGGTTATACAGAAACGATGCGCAGGCACCGAGCGTCGCTCCGGTGGAGCCGGCCGCACCTAGCACATAGGCGTTAACAAAGTCGGCGGGCATCTCTGCAAGCCCTAGCGGGCAGAACTTGGAGGTTACCCGGCTACCACGGTAGCGAGCCTTGAGCATGCCCCCAGTCCCGTTATCGTCTAGCTGCCCCATAGCACTGCCGGCGTAAACGCTGATCTGATCAGGCCCCAAGGTTGAGCTAAGCGCATCCCAATCCATACCAAGGTTGCCCAAGGCATCACTAGCGGCATAGACCGACATTGCCAGACCCCGGGGGTGATTTCGGGATTGATATAGCGCAGCAGGGTCAAAACCATCGGGCAATTGGCTGGCGGCTTTTACCTCGAACTCACGATGTGTGGGCAAGAGAAACTGCTGTTCTCCAATAATCTGCACCCGCAGATGATCCTCATCTTCGCCAGCGAGAAGCTTCCAGTCGTCCGGCACAGGCACGGGCAAATACTTTTTGTGCAGTTCGAAACTCACCGGCGCACCGTTACTACGGGTGGGCAGTCGTTGATTCCAGGCCACACGGGAAGGATCAAAGTGCGCGGGGCCGATGCGACGTATGAGCGTGCGATTCAGGAGTGAGGCCTCATCACTACCGGATGCGCCTGTAAGCTGTCCCAATGCGGCGAGCATCTCCTTGCGCCGCGAAGTGCTCAAAACATCCTCGACCATTCGCGCATAGGCATGGTGCATAGAACTGCGACCGGCGCTATTAACACCACCAAGACTGACAATAACCGGCAATGCTTGTCCCACAATCGTTCCTGCAATCAATGGCTTGAAATCCCAGTGTAGGCATCCGCACGGCTTATCTATATCCTATTAACGTCAATTTATTTATAAAATGCGCCATACAGGATTTACCTATGCCTACTGCTGCCCTCGTGCTCTACCCCGAGGCCCTGGCCACTAGCGTCACACTCCCTGCAGAAATTCTCCACGCTGCAGCGCAGATGTCACAGTCCCGTCGTGGCCTGGGTATAAGCGCCACGGTTCAACTGGTGGGAGTTAACGGGGAGCACTTCGTTACCCTCGACTCTGGCCTGAGTCTTGCCCTTGATGGCGATCTAAGCACACTGAAAAATTGCGATCTGCTGATCCTCCCAGCCATCTGGCGACACCCCAGACGCGTTTTACAAAACGCCAGACGCTGGCTACCCAGAATTAAAGAGCTGCACGCCCAGGGAAGTACGGTGTGCAGTGTGGGAACCGCCAGCGCGCTCCTGGCAGAAACAGGACTCCTCGATCACCGCCCTGCCACCACCCACTGGCACGATTTCGATCGCTTTGAACGGCATTATCCTGCGGTGGATCTTAAGCGCCGACACCTGATTACCCAAAGCCAAAGGCTTTATTGCGTGGGCAGCGTGAACTCTATTGGGGATTTCATGGTGCACTTTGTGGAGCAGTGGTACGGCGAGCGTATTGCCAGGGCGGTGGAAGCACAGTTTTCGCCCGAGGCACGACAGTCCTTCGAAACCGCTGCCTTTTTACAAGAGTCAAGCGGAGCACATCACGACGCCGTGATTCGCGAAGCCCAGGATCACATGCAGCTGCACCCGGGGGACGTCCACAGCCTCGCAAGTCTTGCCGCCCGTGGCGGACTATCGGTGCGCAGTTTCGGTCGGCGCTTTCACAAAGCCACGGGCGAAACACCTATGCGCTATTTACTGAACCTCCGTATCCGCGAGGCCCGGGCCCTATTGCAACACTCAGACCTGGCGCTGGCAGACGTTGCCTGGCGCTGTGGCTTTAGCTCTCCCAGTCGCTTCTCTCAGGCCTTTCGAAGCGCCACAGATTTGAGCCCTCGAGCGTTTAGAGAGGCTGTGCGCGGCAAGCGATTTGGCGCAGCTACGAGCACTACAGCCTCGCAAACCACTGAAGCATAAACTTGAGCAGCAAGAGACACTGTGGCTAAATCACGCACCCCTCTTCCACAGCCCTCCCAAGGAGTGATTAATGACTGACCAAAGCGTGATAATTGTTGACGGCGCCCGCACCCCCATGGGCGGCTTGCAAGGTGCACTCTCTACCGTTCCTGCACCAGAGCTGGCAGCGGTCGCAGCCAAGTCCACCCTTGAAAAGAGTGGCGTTGAGCCCAATGCGGTTGATGAAGTCTTTATGGGCTGCGTACTTCCGGCGGGGCTGAAGCAGTGCCCTGCACGACAGACAGCTATCGCAGCCGGCATGCCCGTCAGCACGGGGGCCGTGACCGTCAACAAAGCCTGCGGCAGCGGCATGCAAGCCACTATTTTTGGCTACGACAGTATTGTCGCCGGTACCAACAGTATTGTTCTTGCCGGTGGCATGGAAAGCATGAGCAACGCGCCCCACCTTCTCATGGGTGCACGCAGCGGTTTTCGCCTGGGATCTGCCACTGCCTTTGACCACATGATGATGGACGGACTAGAAGACGCCTATGATGGATGTTCTATGGGAACCTTTGCGCAAGCTACGGCGGACCGCGAGTCCGTCAGCCGCGAAGACATGGATGCGTTCGCCATAGAATCCCTGCGTCGCGCCAAAGCCGCAATCGACGACGGTTCTCTGGCCGCAGAAATAGCTCCGGTGACCGTCAGCAGCCGACGAGGTGACACGCTAGTCAGTGATGACGAGCAGCCGCACAAAGCTAATGTCGACCGTATACCCCAGATGCGTGCCGCCTTCACCAAAGATGGCACCATCACCGCTGCTACAGCCAGCTCCATATCAGATGGTGGCAGCGCCCTCCTCCTGATGTCAGGCAGTGAAGCTGAGGCCCGGGGCATCTCTGGAATGGCACGCATCGTTGCGCACAGTCGGCACAGTCAGGAGCCTGCCGAGTTCACCACGGCTCCCGGCGGTGCCATTAAAAAGCTGTTCGACAAAACCGGTTGGACCGCTGGCGACGTAGATCTCTTCGAAATCAACGAAGCCTTTGCCATGGTCACCATGCTGGCGATGCGCGAGCATGACCTTGATCACGCCAAAGTCAATATCCACGGCGGCGCCTGCGCCCAGGGTCATCCCATTGGCTCCACCGGCTCCCGCATTATCGTCAGCTTGATGTATGCGCTGCGTAAAACGGGCGGCAAGCGCGGCGTAGCAGCGCTATGTATTGGTGGCGGCGAGGCCACGGCAATTGCTATCGAGATGATCTAAATATTCGCACCGTCACACCATAAGCAGGACAGACAGTTATGGCTCTTAGCAGCGTTCCCGATCTCATCGAAGCCATCCGCCAAGGGGGGATGGTTATTCTCATGGATGATGAAGATCGCGAGAATGAAGGTGATCTCATTATTGCGGCCGAGGCGGTCACACCAGAAATCATCAACTTTTTTGCAACCCAGGCCTGCGGTCTGATTTGCATGCCGCTCACGGAGAAGCGCGCGCGGCAGTTACAGCTTCCGCTTATGGTGCGTGACAACCGCTCCCAGCATGAAACGAACTTCACCGTATCTATTGATGCAGCAGAGAGTCGTGGCCCCGGCATCAGTGCTATTCAACGTGCCCACACCGTCCGCGTTGCCGCTGGCGCAAACGCCAGCCCTACGGACATTTGCCAACCGGGGCACATCTTTCCTCTGGTGGCCAAAGAAGGTGGCGTGCTTCGCCGCGCTGGTCATACCGAGGCCGGCGTTGATCTGGCGCGAATGGCTGGATTCGAACCGGCCGCGCTAATCGTCGAGATCATGAACGAAGACGGAACAATGGCGCGCAGGCCGGAGCTCGAGGTCTTTGCTCAAAAGCATCAGCTACCCATGGGTACCATCGCCGACCTCATTGCCTACCGGGCCTTACATGAACAGTCCGTCGAACTTGTGGCACAGAAACCGGTACAGACAGAACACGGTGCCTTTGATCTGCACACGTTCAAAGACCTGGTGGACGACACACTCCACTATGCCCTGACAAAAGGTGAGCTGGCCCCGGATCAGGACACGCTCGTTCGAGTGCAACCTCTGGATATGCTCCGGGATGTTTTCAACACACAAATACCCGACCGCGAGGGCTGGTCATTAAGCAGAGCCATGTCGCGTATCGAGAATGAAGGCCTGGGAGCACTTATCCTTATCGGCCAGCACCGCTCCATGGAGAGTCAGATCGCGGATATCGAGGCTTTCCCCGGTACTGCAATCAATAATCCGGGAGACGGCTCAGTGGGCCTGCAAAACTACCGCATCATTGGCACTGGCGCTCAGATACTGCAGCGTCTAAACGTGGGCCGGATGCGCTTGATGTCAGCACCCATGCGATTCAACGCGCTGTCCGGTTTTAATCTGGAAGTGGTGGACTTTGTCGCGCCCTAAACCGGAGCTTTTACAACAAGCCCCTGAAACCGAACGCCAAGGCAGATACAGCGCCTGGCAATGCGGGCTTACGCGTCGTCCTTAAGGGACATGAGAAAATCGCGTTCTTCCGGCGTTAAAAAGCCTCCGTCGGGTAGCGGAAAGCGGCGCATTCGCGAAGGATCCAGGCGACGCTCGCATGCTCTTCGCTCCGCATTGCGGCGATCGCCAGTACGTCGGGGAGCCTGACGTTGGTCTTCCTTGCGACGCTCATGCTTGACAGTCACTCCATCAACGCCCCGAGCTTGATTTGACATGCTCCGACGCGAAGCCTGGCGACGATCGTCGCCCCTGCGTTCAGCACCTCGACGTTCGCTACCGCGACGGTCTGTAGAGGCACTGCGATTTAACGCATCTCGCTTCTGTATGTAGTCGAGCATATAGTCACTACACCCCGCGCGCGGAACAGCCTGAGGCTGGACGCGACTCATCTTGGGTTCTCAATAGCTTTAATTTCGAACCTGCATAGTAAGTCTGCGCATTCTAACTAAAGGAAGATGCAGCTTGCTTTAGGGTTTTTTCCTATATATCGATCACCAAGTTGAACAAGCAATTGAAGAAGCTGGCGCGAGGATCTGAGGCGCCAGTCTCTTTACGGGCTGAAAGTCACGATCGGGCCGAAACCGCTCCCACCGATTGCTAGAGTGGCTTCAATAACGGCTCAGAGACACCCGATACACCCGTCATCGCAAGCATAACCAGTAACGCGGATTGGGGGCCTTTGTAGGAATCCATAGGCGCATACCACTCATCGGGCGAATGCGCTCCGCCCGCATCACCACCGGCTGACAAGGTCACCGCAGGAATCCCAAGAGACATAGGCACATTGGAGTCAGTACTGGATATACCCAGACCTTCCAGCTTTGCCCCTACCGTGTCGTAGGCCAGCGCCGCAGCTTGCACCAAAGGACTACTTGGGGGAGTACTGCCAACCGGGCGATCACCAATCAACTTGAACTCCACCCGAATTTCTCCGTTGTTCCAACGGGCATTCTCCTCGGCAACTCCTGCCTCGGCAGCAGCTTTGGTTTTTTCCTCAAGCTTCGCCAATTCATCTTTATCGTTAGAGCGCATATCCAAAGCCAGAACGGCATGTGCAGCTATCGAATTGACGGAAGTACCCCCCATCACTGTGCCTACGGTGAAGGTGGTTTTAGGCGCTGCAGGCGTTTCGATATCGCCAATTTTTGCAATAGCTCTGCCCATGGCGTGGGTGGCACTTGCCAGCCCAAAGGCGCCAAAAGAATGGCCCCCGGGACCAATAAAGTGAAATTCAAAGCGACGACTACCCGTGCCACCGTTAGTAATGCGGCGCATTTTTACGCCGTCGATGGATACAAAACCGTCGATCCCGGGATGATCTCGAAAGATACCCTTGATGCCGCGCAAATCCCCACGGCCTTCTTCACCGACGTTACCCGCAAAAATTATGTCACCCACGGTTTCAATACCGCTGGTTTCAAGAGCATCGATAACTGATAGCAGTGCCGCCAGGCCCCGGGTGTCATCCCCAATTCCCGGCGCGTAGTAGCGTCCGTCACGCAAAGTGACCGTTGTGTCGATATCTTCTGGAAAAACCGTATCAAGGTGCGCCGCAATCAGGAATGTGGGGCCATCGCCCGTGCCCTTTCGAATCGCTATGGCGTTACCAGTTTCATCAATGTAGGCATCACTGAGACCGCGGCTTTTCATCTGCTCCAGAAAATAGGCAGCACGACGTTCTTCCTTAAAAGGTGGTGCGGGTATCTCCGTCAGACGAATAAGCTCCTCAAGATAAGCCGACTCCTGCGCTTCGATCTGCGCGAGTGCCTTCTGCACCTTGACATCTTTGCGCAATAAGGAAAATTGAGTGTCGACCGCGCTGTCGATGGCAACAATGTCCTGCTGCGCCCAGCTTCCAGCGGCGAGGAAAGACGTGATAACACTAAGGAAAACAAACCGGCAAAAACGCATACGTTGAAGCTCCTTTAATTAATAACACTCATCAAGTCTGAGTGACCGCACAATATGGACGCCAAACAGGCGTTTCTCTTGCAGCTGACAGGCATCATACGATACGTTCGCGCGCAGTGAATACGACATTCACTCAGGCCCGAGCCCTTGAGGGCTGATTCAACTATTAAAGTACATAGGTCCCCACTTCCAATGAAAGCCAGATCACCTTCGTTTTTAGCCCTGCTTTTTTCTCTTACGCTGCTGCTAGTCAGCACGGCCAGTATCGCCAGGGACAGCGCCTTTCCGCCGGTCAAGACCTCCACGGTGAACGGAACACAAATTGCCTGGACACAGATGGGCGATCCTGAGGGAACCCCTATGCTGATGATTATGGGGCTGGGAGCATCTCACAAAGTATGGGGCGAAGAATTCTCCAATGGACTGGTCGCAAAAGGGTTCAGGCTTGTTTTGTTAGACAACCGGGATGTGGGAGGCTCCCAAAAGTACGATGACTGGGGCGAGCCGGTACTGTGGTGGAATATGCTCAAAGCAAAGTTGGGCTTTGAAGTCTCCCACGCCTACACACTCTCGGATATGGGCAACGATGCCGTGGCGCTGCTTGATCTACTGCAGATAGAACGCGCCCACGTCATGGGAGCATCCATGGGTGGCATGATTGCGCAAACCATTGCGATTGAGCACCCCGAGCGCGTGATCAGCCTAATCTCCATCATGTCCAGTACTGGCGCGCCACACCTGCCTCAGGCGAGCAAAGAGTCCATCGCCGCTATTCGCAATGTCGCCGAAACGTCTGAAGACGATTTAGCTGAGATACAGGCAAAGGGTTTTTATCCCGCAGCGATACCCCGACAGCTTATGGCAATCATGTATTCCGGGGATCGAAGCGCGGCTCTAAATACATTGCAGGTACCGACGTTGGTCATTCATGGTGAGGACGACCCATTGCTGCCATTGCCCCATGGGCAACATACGGCAGAGGTCATTCCCACTGCGGAGTTTGTGTCCTTCCCCGGTATGGCGCACAACATACCCGATGACGTCAGGCCCGCCATGCTTGATGCTATCGAGGCCTATGTTTGGCCTCTCGCGGCGGATTAACAAAGCCGAAAAATTGGTTCCGAGACAGTAAAGCGCCGAGCCCCGGGAAATCGGGGCCACCCGACTTAGTCGGTCCTGCGCGCAGAAATACTAAAGACCAGGGGAACATCATTCCCCTTATGCTCCAGATAGAACCTACCCGGTTCTCGCTCCTGCAAGCCCTCAAAGCAATCGTAGGGGCTGTAGGGAAACTCGCGCAAATGCTCGATTTGAAGGCCCACGGCAATCAATGCATTGATGACGCTTGACAGTGGATAGGCCCAGGTCGCCAACGTCGCAAGGGCATCTGCTCCGTTCTCTGTGTACGTGCCCTCCTCCTCGATATCTGGATCCTGTCGCGTGAAATACGAGTAACCGGCCAGCAAGTCGTAGATCGGATGGAAATCAACAATATAGAACCTGCCACCCACCGCCAAATTAGCTGCCACAAGCTCGGCCCAGCGACGTAAATCGGGCAGCCAGCAAATGGCGCCGTAGGAAGTAAAGACGATATCGAAGGCCTCGGGACTGTTCGCCTGAAAACCATAAACATCTGAACACACAAACTGCGTATCGAGCTGCGTCTTTTCTGCGAGCTCCCGGGCTTTCGCAATCGCCACGGGTGAGATATCTACGCCGGTGCACAAGGCTCCCCTGCGAGCCCAGGACAAGGTATCCAAGCCAAAATGGCACTGCAGGTGCAATAGCCGCCTGCCCGACACTTCCCCTAACTCCGAAAGCTCAATCTCCCGAAGAGAAGTGGCTCCCGCCAGAAAACCCTCAAGATCATAAAAGCTCGAATCAAAATGCACCTTTGCCCGACGATCCCAGCCGACGCGGTTCATGGCAAAGTACTGGGCCTGCGAATCATCCACGCTCAAGTCCCCTGCTTTTACCGATGTAGCGAAATGAGCTGGCTCGCATCGGCTCTGTCAGTGACACAGCGGTTCGCGGGAGCGTCGGGATCAGCGTAGCCAAATGACAGGCCAAACATTAAGCGCTGATCACTCGGTATAGCCAACTCTTCGCGCACCGAATCCGACAAAAACGCCAATGCTGTCTGGGGGCAGCTGGCCAGACCCGCGGCCTCCAAAAGCAACATGACCGATTGCGCAAACATGCCCAGATCACAGGCCTCGCGCTCCGAAAAGCCCTCGGGAAGAAAAAAGAAACCCACATGGGGCGCGTCAAAGAATGTGAAGTTGCGCATGAACGCCGCCTGCCGAGCTTCCTTGTCTTCGCGCTCTATGCCCATAGCGCCGTAAAGCGCCTGCGCAGAGGCGTACTGCCGCTCCTTAAAAACATCGCTGTACTTTCCGTCATAGGGAAAGTCGAGCGTCATACGTCCGTTGGCAAAGTCATCGGGCAAGCGCCTGCGCAAGCGCTCCAGAGCATCACCAGACGCTACATGTAGATACCAGGGTTGTGTATTGCAGTTACTCGGCGCTCGCAGACTGGGCGCCAGGAGGTCTTGAAGTTCTTGGTCCGATAGCGACTCAGGCAAAAATGCACGGCAGGAACGACGGCTCTCAAGAATCTCGCTAAGCGGGCGCAGGGTTTCGGTGGTCATGGTATCTACCAAAGCTGTGGGGTGGGCGAGGATAGCGATTTGAACAATTCAACGCCAGCGGTCGACATATCCCACAGCAGGCCACAAACACAGTAAAATGCGCGGCTTTTCGCAACGTGGTCGCCACAGTAAATGGCAGCACGTGAAATCTATCGGCAGCGTAGGGCAATGACAGATAAGACATCAGACCTCAAAGATCCGGACAAAAACACCGTAGGTATTATTGGCGACGGTCAGCTGGGCATGCTGCTTTGCCTGGCAGCACCAGCACTCCATCTTGATACCGTGATACTCACTAATGATCGCCACTGCGCAGCTGCGATGGCGGCGTCCTCGGCCATTGAAGGCGCTATGGATGATGCGGACGCCGTCGCCTCGCTGATCAGCCGCTGCGATGTAATCACCTACGAACGTGAAGATGTTCCCGTAGCCACCATCGCGCAGCTCAGGGCCGCAGAAGCCGCTGGGCTTGTAAGCTGCTTCCCGCCCTTGAGTGCAATAGAAATCCTCCAGGACAAAGCCAAACAGAAACGCTGGCTGGCAGAGAATGATCTTGCCACCCTACCCTTTGTGATATGTGACGGCGAGCCGGCACAACTGGAACAAGCGGGCAAAACACTGGGTTTTCCCCTAGTGCAAAAAGCGCTCCGGGGCGGCTTTGACGGTCGCGGAGTGCAACTTCTTCGCGATGAGGCAAGTCTCCAAGAGTCCTGGCCGGGTACAACAATGCTTGAGCAGTTCGCCGGGGATTTTCGGGAGATTGCCGTACTGGTGGTTCGGGGCCGGGACGGCCAGACAACGCACTTTGGCCCCGTCGATATGACCTTTGAAACAGACTATTCGGTACTCGACACGGTTAGCGCCCCCGCAAAGGTGTCAGAAGAGGTAGAAACTGCAGCTGTAGAGCTCGCCTATCGGGCGGTAGAAGCCCTCGACGGCGTCGGTGTATTTGGCGTGGAAATGTTTCTTTTAGCTGGCAACAAAGTATTCATCAACGAAATAGCTCCCCGCGTGCATAACTCCGGACACTACACAATTGAGGCCTGTAAATGTTCTCAATTCGAGCAGCATCTGCGTGCCGTAGCAGGCCTGGAACTGGGTGACAGCTCGCTGCGGCAACCCGCCGCTATGCGCAACATTTTGTGCACCCCCGCACTCAAGCGCGAAAACGTTCACAGAGAGGCCGGCACCGAATGCGGCAACGATGCGGCCACGATTCACTGGTATGGCAAGAGTCCTGCGCGTCTTATGCGTAAACTAGGCCACATCACCGCGGTAGCAAACTCGACGGCGGCTGCACTATCCGTCGTCCACCAAAACTGGGAAAGGATTCAAGAGGAGGCTCTTAAGCCATGAGCGTACGCGTTGGCATCATCATGGGCAGCGACTCGGATCTTCCGGTCATGCGTGCCGCAAAAGATATTCTGGATGAACTTCAGGTGGAGAGCGAAATGGAGATTGTCTCGGCGCATCGAACGCCGGACAAACTCTACAGCTACTCTCGAGAAGCCGAAGGCCGAGGCCTGCGCGTTATTATCGCCGGCGCGGGCGGTGCTGCGCATCTTCCGGGAATGGTCGCCTCGCTTTCGGTACTTCCGGTAATTGGTGTACCTGTCGCTGCCACCAAATTGGCGGGCGAGGACAGTCTGCTATCTATCGTGCAAATGCCCGCCGGGGTACCCGTGGCCGCAGTCGCCATCGACAATGCGACCAATGCCGGCATTCTCGCGGCACAAATGCTCGCTACCTCAGATGACGCCCTTCGCGAGCGCATTCGCAGCTACAAAGACGGGTTACGAGATAAGGTATTGGCCAAGCGCATTTAAGGTATCGGAGGGTCAATTACCCAGGCGGCGATAACTGCGTAAACGCCATCCAGCCTGGATTGCGCCGGCGCGCAACACGAAGGCCGGCACCATGGCAATCAAAAGCGCGTTGCTGGGTGACAGCAATGCGCTGGACACCAGTGCAACATAGGCTCCAGCCCCCACCAGTGCAGCGGTGACATAAATCTCCACACCGAGTAACACCGACTCCCTGCCAAGCAGCGTATCGCGAATCAGTCCTCCGAAACTGGCAGACATGACACCCATAACAATGGCAACAATCCAGGGGGCATCGTATTGCATCGCTTTTGCGCAGCCGAGCACCGAGAACAAGGCGAGGCCCATGGCATCCGCCCAGAGCAACAACTTACGCCTTGCAGAAAGCATAGGCGCGATATACCACGTCAGGGCCGAAATCGTGATGCACACCCACAGGTAACGCACATCGCTGATCCAAAAGACCGGTAATTGCAGTAATAAATCTCTCAGTGTCCCACCGCCAACACCGGTGATCGTTCCAAACAATACGAAGCCTAGAATATCGAGGCGTTTCTCGGCGGCCGCCAACGCTCCGGACGCGGCAAACACGCCCACCGCCAGCAGATCGCAGTAGGCAATGATGCTTGCAAGGTTCACTGACCCAGAATCACAGCAAGCGCTGACACCAGCACAACTGCATTAGCCCTCATAAAGATCCAGCACTGCACCGTGACTCGCACTCGCCGCGTTATTTGCAAACTTTGCCAGCACACCCCGCGTGTAGCGCGGCTCTGGCTTTGTCCACAGCTTACGACGTCGTGCGATCTCTGCATCATCAACGTTGAGCTGGAGAGTCAGCGTATGCGCATCAATAGTAATAGAGTCCCCCTCCTCTACCAGTGCAATCAAACCGCCGGCATAGGCTTCTGGAGCGACGTGTCCCACAACCATGCCCCAGGTGCCACCAGAGAATCGGCCGTCGGTGATAAGTCCCACGGACTCTCCAAGGCCCTGTCCAACCAAGGCACCCGTGGGCGCCAGCATCTCTGGCATGCCCGGGCCGCCTTTGGGGCCCAGGTAGCGCAAAACGACCACATCACCGGCCACAACTTTATTCGCCAAAATAGCGTCCAGCGCTGACTGCTCATCCTCAAATACTTTCGCTGGCCCAGTGATAACCGGGTTCTTGAGGCCGGTGATCTTAGCCACAGCACCTTCCTCTGCGAGGTTACCCCGAAGAATTGCCAAGTGCCCTTTGGCATACATAGGATTATCCAAAGTTCGAATAACCGACTGATCAGCCGACGGCGTCGAAGGTACGTCGACCAGCAACTCGGCGATGGTTTTACCAGTGACCGTCATGCAGTCGCCGTGGAGCAAGCCCCCATCGAGCAGAATTTTCATGACCTGCGGAATGCCCCCTGCGCGATGTAGGTCGATCGCCAGGTATTGACCACTGGGCTTTAGATCGCAAATCACCGGCACTCTTTGACGAATACGTTCAAAGTCATCGATGCTCCAGTCAATCTGTGCAGCGTGCGCTATAGCCAAGAAGTGCAGTACGGCATTGGTGGAACCACCGGTAGCCATAATCACCGAAACTGCATTTTCCAGAGACTCCCGGGTAACAATATCTCGAGGTTTAATGTCCTGACGAATCGCCTCTACCAAGGTCAATGCACTTTGTTTGGCGGAGTCTTTAATCTCGGACTCTACATTGGCCATGGTCGAGGAGTAAGGCAGGCTCATGCCCAACGCCTCGAAGGCAGAACTCATGGTGTTGGCGGTATACATACCACCGCAGGACCCGGTGCCGGGTATTGCATTGCGCTCAATAGCCAGTAGGTCTTCGTCCTTGATACGACCAGCTGCATGCTCGCCTACCGCCTCAAAAACGCTCACAATATTTAGATCCTGACCGTTATAACGCCCTGGAAGAATCGTGCCTCCGTAGACAAAAATAGACGGGACGTTAGCCCGGAGCATACCCATCATGCCCCCGGGCATATTCTTGTCACAACCTCCGATCACCAGCACACCATCCATCCACTGACCGCCCACACAGGTCTCAATGCAGTCCGCAATGACTTCGCGAGACACCAGCGAGTACTTCATACCTTCGGTGCCCATGGACATCCCGTCCGAAATCGTCGGTGTACCAAAAATCTGTGGATTGGCGCCAGCCTCCCGAAGCCCCTCCTGGGCCGCGTCCGCCAAGGGCTGTAGACCGGCGTTACAAGGTGTGATCGTGGAATGTGAATTGGCAATTCCAACCATGGGCTTATTAAAGTCCGACGCTTCATACCCCATGCCGTAGTACATAGAGCGGTTAGGCGCACGCTGCACGCCCTCGGTGATGTTCTTTGAGCGACGATTAAGCGCCATAAATACAATCTCTGATATTGGGGAACCGGGGGCTGCGATTTTAGGTGACTACAACCGTCAGGACAAACATTTAAGGGCTGTTATCGCCTATCATGCACACTGACATATTCAGGAGGAATCATTGTGAATGGTGCCGAAGCTTTACTCCAAACTCTCGTTGCCAGTGGCGTAGATATCTGTTTTGCCAACCCCGGAACTTCGGAGATGCAGCTGGTATCGGCTATCGGCCAAACCGATGAAATGCGTCCGGTGCTTTGTTTGTTTGAAGGTGTCGTGTCCGGAGCTGCCGATGGCTACGCGCGCATGGCGGACAAACCTGCTGCGACTCTTCTGCACTTGGGATCGGGATTCTCAAACAGCCTGGCCAACATGCACAACGCCCGAAGAGCTGGCTCTCCGGTGGTAAACATCGTTGGAGACCATGCAAGTTATCATTTGCAGTTCGACGCACCGCTTACATCCGACCTGCCGGGCATTGTTCGCTGGGGCTCGCACTGGACCGAGGTCGCAAACTCGCCCGACGAGCTGTCTGCCGGTGGTGCGCGAGCAGTACAGGCGTCCCTGCGCGGAAACGGCCAGATCGCCACGCTCATCGCGCCAGCCAATCACGCCTGGGATGCAGCAAGCGAGACCGCCGCGGCACTGCCAAAGCCCGAGCCGCTGCACGTGCGGAGCGATCGCATTGAACGCATCGCCGAAGCCATCCGTAGCGAGAAAAAAACCTGTCTGATGTTGGGTGGCAAAGCGCTTCGCGAAGAAAACCTCGCAAAGCTTGGTGCGATCGCCGAAGTCCATAATGTCACCCTCATGTGTGCGACATTTCCGACCCGCCTGCAGCGCGGTGCCGGGCGCGCGCCGGTGCAGCGATTACCCTACTTTGCCGAGCAGGCCGCAGAGGCACTGGAACCCTTTGAGCAACTCATTCTGTTAGGGGTAGCAGCACCGGTTAGCTTTTTTGCCTACCCGGAGAAAGAAAGCTGGTTAACGCCCGAACATTGCGAACTGCTCACCCTCGCCGAAGCCGGCGAAGACGCAGACAGTACCGTTGCCGGACTGACACAGGCTCTGGGTATTAGTAATGACGCCGGGACTGTCCACCAACGACAGATTCATGAGGTGAGCGACGACAGCCTCAACCCGCTAACCATTGGTCAGATCATGAGCAATGAAATGCCCGACAATGCCATTGTTTCAGACGAGGGGGCCACCTGCGGACTTGCGATGTTTCTAAGCACCGAGCAGGCCCCTGCCCACGATTGGCTGACACTCACTGGTGGAGCTATCGGTCAGGGCTTGCCCGTCGCTTTGGGCGCCGCACTAGCCTGCCCCGATCGCAAAGTAATCGCCCTGCAAGCCGATGGCTCAGCCATGTACACCATTCAGTCACTGTGGAGCATGGCCAGAGAAAACACTGACGTGACCGTGATCCTATTGAATAACAAGAGCTATGCCATTTTGAATATTGAACTGGCGCGAGTCGGTGCCGGAGAGCCCAACGCCAAGACATTATCTATGCTTGATCTATCCAACCCAGATATGGACTTTTCCAGTATCGCAACCGGCCTTGGCATCCGCGCCACGCAAGCGCGCACCAGCAGTGAGTTTCAAACGCAGTTTGCCGAGGCAATGAAGACGCCTGGGCCCTGTCTCATCGAGGCTATTCTGTAAAACCAACGCCACAAAAAGAGAGAGAATTTTCATGTCGAGTATTGTCATTACGGGTGCAACCGCAGGCATTGGCCGCGCTGCGGCGATACTGCTGGCAAGTAAGAAGCACCGAGTCTTTGCCGCCGGCCGCAATCAGACCGCATTGGCAGAACTCGATGCGGGCTATGAAAACATTACCGCATTACAAATGGATGTGACTGACAGTGAATCAGTGAGTCAGGCCGCAGCCAAAGTATTTGAGGCTCTCGACGGCCAGGCGCCGGACGTACTCGTAAACAATGCTGGCTACGCGGTAGTGGGACCACTGGAAGCGCTCTCTGATGATGACTGGGAGCAGCAGTTTCGTACTAACGTACTCGGCCTGGTACGTGTCACAAAAGCTTTCTTGCCAAGCATGCGAGAACGTCGCCGCGGGCGAATCATCAACGTGTCTTCGGTTGCCGGTAAAGTGACACTGCCATTTTTTGGACCCTACAATTCAACCAAGCATGCCGTTGAGTCCATTTCTGATTCGCTCAGGCATGAACTCAGACCGCATGGTGTTGAGGTCGTGGTGATTGAACCCGGCGCGGTGAAAACGCGCTTCGGGTCACTGGAACAGCAACAGATAGAACATTGGATAGAGAGCGCGCCTGCCTACGCTGAACAGCTTCGTACACTCCAGTCTTTTCATCATGATTTGCACAGCAAGGGCGCGGACCCGATCACCGTGGCGGGGAGCATTGTCGACGCCTGTGAAAGCCCCAATCCGACGCCGCGACGGGTTGTGCCGTTCTTCCCCGGCAGCGCATTCATTGCCATCAAGGCGTTACTGCCAACGCGTGTCTCAGATTGGATCGTACAAAAGCTTACCGGGCTGCCCTAATCGACTATGGACAACATCGAATTCTCTGCAGAAGAAAAAAGCGAGATCGCGCGTAAAGTTCAGCTCTATTTCCGCGAAGAGCTGGAGCAGGACATAGGGCGTTTCGACGCTGAGTTTCTCATCGATTTTTTTGCAGAAGAAGTCGGTGCGTATTTCTACAACAGAGGAATCTACGACGCTCAAGCGGTCATCAGCAAGCGCACGGATGAGTTGTCTGATGCGCTTTATGAACTGGAAAAACCCACCAAGCACAGCAAATAGCCTGCAGTTGCTGCACGAGTAAACGCATAGCACGCGGGCACTTCAAATCATCACTGATGTGCATCAGTCCTTCAATTTTACAACCGTCTGTCGCTGGCGATTAACCGTTAGTTCAAACACATCGGGCCGACAGTAGTGACCCGAGGGATCAAAGTTCTGTCGCTCTCGTCTTACCTCGTCCATATCGATTGCTGCAGTCACCACAGCCTCGCGTCCTACAATGGGCTCAACAATCCAGCTACCGTCGGGCGCCGCGATACACGATCCACCATCGCCCATTAGTTCAGATGCATTTTGCATAATCAGGCTGTACTGAGGCATGTCTGCATCCACATCATCTTTGCGCATTAAACCCGATACCGACAATACATACATGCGGTTCTCAAGGGCAATGTGCCGCGTTAAGTCGATAGTGTTATTAGCGTTGCCGGGCCATACCGCTACGTGCAGGTTCTCCCCTTGCGCGTACAGTGCTGAGCGCGCGAGAGGCATCCAGTTCTCCCAACAGTTAAGCCCACCGACAACAAAATTATTGAGCGAGTGCACCTGCAGTCCGTGACCATCACCGGAGCCCCAAACCAAGCGCTCTTCGTAGGTTGGCATTAGCTTGCGATGTACAGATTGGATAACGCCTTCTTTATCGATGTACAGCAAACTACAATAAATCGTGTGCCCGCCTCGATCCCCCGCGCGCTCTGCGCATCCAAGGTATACAGCTATGCGATGCCCCTTCGCCAGTTGGCAGATGCTCCCTAAATCCCCGTTCTCGATGCTCACCGCCTCACGTAAGTAGTGCGCAAAGATCTGCTTTTGTTCGGGATCATTAAATCGAGCGCCGCCGGTAGATTCCAGCCAAAATGGGTATCCGGGCAGCAAGGTTTCACCAAAGCACACAAGGTCAGCGCCCTGCGTGGCTGCCTCCTCTATAGCCGCCTCAATTTTTTGAATGGTCGCCAGCTTATTTAGCCAAACTGGCGCGATCTGCGCGATTGCGATGTTGAGACTGTCGTTCATGTGTCCACTGCTCTGTCTGTAACGCCTTCTGTCATCGATACCCGGAGGCTCGCAGTAAATCCTAACACCATGGAACCTAGAGCCTGATCTGTAAGGCCAGCCAGGCCTTTTTGGTGTCCGGATATCGATCTGGCGCCTCCGTCTCGAACACGGCTGCTTTGGCCGTCGCTGTGAGCCATGCGTTTATCTGCCACTGCGCCTGCAGGTCGATCTCAGAGCCGAAATTCACACTGGAGGACTCGGCTCTAAAGTCATGATAGCGAGCAGTGAGTGCCAATGGGCCCAAATTTCCCGCAAGTGATACCCAGGCATCCTTAATGCCGTCACCCGGGGTCGCGAGAAACTTATCCGCCCAACCCTGATGGCCATGACCGTTTGCCAACCGCGTTCCAAACCCCACGCCATTATCAGCGCCCAGCACTTCGTAGGCGGCCTTGAGTGCCATATCCCCCAGCGGGGCTGCCATCTCAATGATGTAATACGGTGCCCGATAGTCCAACTCACTGGCACCCGAGTCCTCCTGAGTCGCCAATCGCGCGAGAATATTGAGTCCGGAAAACACGCCGCTGTAAGCCACACCGAAGGTATTACTGGAGTTGTTCACCGTCTTCGCTGCACTGAAGTCACTCTGCGCAGCAACATCCAGTAAATACGCAAAGCCCACCAGCTCGTGACCGTCCGCAAAATCATAGCTCATGCGCACAAAGGTGCTATCGCCGTGCCAGTCCGCTGGATTGCTTCCATCAGCAGGACCAAACACTCGACTCACTTGGGTAACGTAGCTGGCATCAATGGAAAAATCAGCACTCGCGTCCCACTGCAGCCTTAGAGCGTCGTAAGTCTGCGCATTTTGCCGCCAGGGCTTCGCGCCAATGAATCGCCCTCGATCCAGCAAGATACGTTGCCGCCCCAATGTGGCCTTTAGATCATCGGCGGAGTAGCGCAACCAGGCCTGATTAAATTCCGTACCTTCAGGGTCAGCGATGGTCGGGTATTGGACCTTGCCGTTTTCCGTAGAGTTATAGTCTTCGCTACCCAGACTTCTAACATCATCGATCTGCAACAAAGCCGATAGACGCCCTACTTTGCCAGACTCAAAGGTCACCCTGCTGCGAAGCAATGAAGCTTTGGCAGGATCATCAAAACCGTCTTCATCCACCATCTCGTAGCGGTAACGCAGATCCAGAGCAATGGAGCTATCGCTCACGGCACTTGTTAACTGCTCACTGAGGCTCACGTCCGCGCGCACCGTAACTGCAAGCAGCCCCAAAAATACAGGAAGACAAAGTCGATTCAGTCTCAGGGCCATCAGGAACATAATTAGGCTGACTGCGCCTCCCATTGGGCCAAAATCGTGCGCAGCACACTCACAAATGCTATGGGCTCGTCCAACATGAGGTGATGACGGGCACCGGGAATTCCGATGACAGGAATGTCCGTCGCACCGCACTCATGAATATATGCTGCGGAGTCATCATCAAAGAGAAGGCTATCCTGCCCGTAGACAATGGCCTTTCGTCCGGGCGTTTCGGCAATGATTTCGCCCTGACGCAACATACGTTCCTGGCGGCCAAAATCGCTTTGAAAAACGCTGGTATCAAATTTCCATGTCCAGCCGCCCTCCACTTTTTTCAAGGAATGGTATGCCATGTAGTCAAAAAGACTGGGGACATTCACGGGCTGGGGTGGCGACAGCACAAAGCGTGCCTTGGCGGCTTCGTAGTCGGGATACACTCGGTTGGGACGACTTGGGTCCGAACGCAGCGGCTTCTCTGAACTAAAGTACGCCTTCAGGCGCTCCGGCCGAAGTACCATCAAGTCGCAGATTATCAGACCCCCAAATAATGCATGACTATCTTGCATCGCGGTGAGTGCCACATGCCCACCATAGGAGTGAGCTATAACAACAGGCTTAACCGCGTGATCAAACAGCCCGGTAGCACGCGCAACATCCTCAACTTCTGATGCACGAACGGATTCGGAATACTGTTCACGAACACCGGAATCACCCATGCCTGACAGATCAAACGCCACCACGTGGTAGTGCTGCGCCAAAAACGGGGCAATAAAACCAAAGCATCGTGCGTGAGCTAAAAACCCGTGAAGTAGCAGTAAACCGGGGTTAGCGGGATTGCCCCAGCGAAAATAGTGAATATCGCAGCCTCCGGACTCTACCCAGCCCTCCTCCCGGGGGACCCGGAGAGACTTGTGCAACCAGTCGGGAACATCCGTCGCATCGGGAGGTAGCTCACGGGCAAGGTCAGGCTTAGTCATTACCTCAGTATTCATAGCACTCCATTAACGCCCGAAGGCAAACCTTGCCTGGGTTGCTGTGAGCCCGAGAGTCACAGTCCGCCGAGACGAAGATCGATTGCGCATTCAAAAGTCACGCTGGAAGATTCCGCGTGACGGCTATGATAACGCGCTGTGGGTCCCAGCGGCCGGCTATGTAACCGAAATCCTACGGAGCAAAACGTAAGCACAGCGGATCAATCGCTTTGAAACGTTGGTTTACTGCTGCCCGGACTTTCGCCGCGCATCAACACTCCAGCGTCCTGCCCCGTGAGCTGCGACCACCAGAAACCCGCCTGCCATAGCGATGTTTTTGAAAAACAGGATGAACTGCATCTGATCACCCAAGTCTGCGTGAAAAGCCAAAGCGCTCACGACGCTAAAACCCGCTAGAGCAACTGCTGTTACACGGGTGTATAAGCCCGAAATCATTAACAAAGCCCCCAATACTTCTAGGAGGATCACCAGGGGCAGCAGCTCCTGGGGAACACCGACAGACGCCATATAGCCCTGGGTGCCTTCGTAGTTTTGAATTTTACCGAGTCCGGCAAAAAGAAAAATCGCAGACAGGCCGATGCGACCTGCAAGCTCAGCAGCGCTGGCCAAATGATTGCTCGCAGGCACTGAGGCGGTAAGATTACTGGACGTTGATGTTGCTGTGCTCATGACAAACTCCTTATTGCTTGTCGTTGAAAGTGAGCCCAGATTAAGTTCGATTTTGTCGGATTAAAATCGCATTTTATTCGTTATAATTTTCGATTTAATCGATAGGTGTGTCTATGCATGACAATCTCAACCATAGTCGGATCCTGTGTCAGCCCGTAGCCAGAAAGTGCGTTGCCTCGATATGCCCGGGTATTCGCTGCAGCACCTGCCTGTAACTTTCCAGAGCTGATTTTTTGTTGCCGAGCCAGTACTGTGCCCGCGCTCGGTAAACCAGCACCGTCGCATCACTGGGATAGCGCTCGTGTAAATCCTCCGTATGCCTTAGCAGCAACTGCCACTGCTTTAGGCCTTCCTGGGCAACCATCAACCGCATGTGCGCATAATAGTTCCACGGCGCTATCTCGAGCGCTGATTGTGCGACCACCGCAGCCTCTCTCCACCGCTGCTGAGCCAATAAGGGCAGCGTCAATCCTATCTGTGCGTCCAGCGACTTTGGGTTAGCCTCCAGGGCAGCCTTGTAGTCAGACTGGGAATCGTTGTAGTTACCTGCAAGGTATCGCAACCATGCGCGTCGCAATCTTGCGAACTCGTTTGCCGGCTCCTGCTTGAGCATGGAATCAAACAATGAAGCTGCCGAGTCATACTGCGACATAGACTCAAGTCTGTAGCTCTCGGACCAGACGTCAGCCCGACCGGAAACGCTTGTAACCAGTAACAGTGTTGTGAGAAAAGCCCGGTAATACTTCATCGCTCTGCCCTCACCATTTGTGCGACAGATTTAAATAAATGTAAGTACTGTCATATTCATCATTTATCGCGCGATTTTCGAACTGCTCATAGCCAGCCTGGAGCATGATGCTGGTCTGCTCGTCCAACTTCCAGCGACCATTCACACTCACCACGCCCTGCTGCTCATCAGCCAAGGTATAAACCACTGCTGCATCGGAATCTACGGCTAAAAAGCGTTCGCCCAACATCCCGGCAAATCCCAGACTATCCAATCCCAAAGGCCCCGAGGGACCAAACCAATGCGTCAGCTTGGCTTCTACTGCGCTTGTATCGTTCTTGCCGTCGTTAACCTCGTCATCACTAATATGAATAAAATAACCGCGCAGCTGCACCCAGTTGTTGGGACCAGCGACAGAAAATCCGAGCGCAGGCGTTAGTTGATGCACCTGGTACTCATCCCGTCCGTCATAGTCGTAGTTCGAATGAGAATAACCCAGCTCAACTGACAGGTCCTTGTCATGATTCATGTAGCTGACAATCGGATTAACAACACCGATGTCGGCTTCACCAACCACATAGGGACCTGCGCCACTATCAGCCGCGCCCCCCTGAATCTCACTGATAGCTTCGCTGGCATCATTGCTGATCAGATAGCCGTCCAGACGCCAGCTTATTTTGCCCGCAAGACTGTCCGAGTAACTGTGAAGTCTGCCACTTAAATAGGCGGCGTTTTCCTCAAAACTATCAAAGGTGCCCACGCCGGCACCCTTTCCCTGTACCTCGGTATAGCTGTAGCCCAGGATAAACCCACCTTTTTCCAAATAATCTCCGCCAATATAAACCCCGGCTCCGAACAGATCGTCGCGCAGTTGCGCGCCGCTGTAAGCTGCATACACTGTCTGAGCGCTTGCGCGTAGTTCCCAAGACTCATCGGCCACCGCGATAGCAGACAGGCTTGCGCTGCCAAGCAACAGATAACAGCGGATCAGATTCTTTTCAAAAACAGCTGTTTTTTTCATGACTAAACCTCCATGGAATGATGACCTTGAACTTGCTCATGAATTTGCTCTTCCTGCCTCCAGAACTGGTGCCATCCGGGCACCCCTTCATCGCTGGCCAGTCCCAATTTCGTAAGTTGCGCGCGCCATTGCCGTTGACCAAAACCGCAGCTAATACTTTGACAACCCAGTTCAGGATCAATCAGGCACTCTGTAGTCGCCTCCCAGGTCTTGGCACCAAGGCGCAATCGATGCTGACCCCGCTGACGCCACACTCCGTCATCGGCAATAAATTCACGCTCATAGACACTATCCACGCCACAGCCAAGGGGGCGTGTCACTCTCAAAGCAATCCGTTGAAAAAAACCCAGGGGGAATAACTGCGCCGAGGGTGAGTCACGCCAGCGGTGAGCGCTCCCGGTGAGCGGCGTCAGGCCGCAGGCCAACAGCCAGATGTCGAGAAGAATGTCGTCCGGGCCCTGTCGATCATAAAAGGCCAGAACACCGTTTTTCTCTTCGAACGCAGCGCTGGCGCCCGTATCGCTCATCAGACGGAACTCGCCCAGCAGGGTAAGAACCACCTGCAGTTGACAAGGCTTCTGGGGCAGCACACCACTGCCATCGACACGATAGGTAAACTGACGGCCCACCGGCAAATGCAGTGGCATTGCCAATCGCGGGTCGATCACCGCTGCTTCCAAACTATCGCCCGCTTTGGGCCGAGCATTGAGCAGGTACTCGCTCACACCACTCAATTCGTGACGCAGCAAGCTACACAAATGAAATGGCTCCGTAGCGCTGCCCAAACGCGCACTACGCTGGACTTGTAAATGAACGTGAGGCTGAGCGGAACGACCGGAGTTGCCACAGGAGCCTATTAGCTTACCCGGAACTATCCATTCATTTTCCTTGACCCTGACACTGTGCTGCCTAAGGTGAGCAAGCAATACGTGCAAACCGCTGTCCAGCCTGATCAGTACAAAGTTGCCCCAGTTATTTTTAGTGTCTACGTCACCCGGTGCATTGTCTGTCAGATGCTCGCGCACTCTAACTACTTGCCCGTTCACCGGTGACAAAACCGGCAGACCGAAGCAATAGAAATCCTCCAGCGCAGCGCCAGATCCAGAAAAACTCCTCCCGCCTTCGGCAATAAAAAAGTCAAGGGCATGCTGCCAGGGCGCCCTGTGTGTGTGTTCTCCGTCAAACCCCTGATAAATCTGCCATCGCCCAAAGACCGGCAGCAGGAGGGGCACGCTATTGACCTCTCCGTTGCGTATCCGTGCCAGTCTGGCCCGTTCATAGTTTTGCTCGGGTATCCCGGGCTGCGGGGAAAGCCATGGAGCCACAACACCGGGTCGAGAGCGTAAGGCCACTAAAAATATCAGGGTCACCACCACATAGGGCAATGCGATAAGCGGTAATCCATGAACAAACAAAAGATCCTGAAAAGCGATCATTAGCAGTGCTGTGAGGATCACGGCCAACAGTGCAGTGCTGAAACTGGCCATACCGGGCACTGTGTATATCCCACCGACTGCTATGGCCGTCAGCACCAGATTAAATCCCGCCCAAGCCATAAGTGGCGGCTGTGTAGACACACCCAGAGCCATAAAAATCAGCTGGCCGCTAGCCACTGCTGTAAGTGCTAGCAGTGCCATATAGCGAGAGCACCACAGCATCACAACAAGAACTACGGCGCCAACGACAGGGTGAACAGAAAAAAATGTCGCACCGAGCAAGCAAAAAAGAGTATTCGCCTCAGGCAATAGCCAGGACGGCCCCATTGCGCTGGAATCCATCGGGGGAGTTAGCTGATAGAACTCCTGTGCCACTAACGCCGTCACCCCGGCGACCAGTAAAAACGGTATAACCAGCACCGGTAAGCGCTCGTGACGCCAGAACACATCGGCAAGAGCTGCGCTGGCAAATACCGCGAGTGCGGCGCCTGCAACGATTAAAATAACCAGATGAAAGTCCAAGGGATAGAAGGCACCCAATGACAAACCTACCAGCAGACTGTTGAGAATATATAAACGCCTGCGCGAGTCAGGAAAGCTAAACAGTCTGGTAACAATGACCGCAACTATCGCTGCTGCCAAACCCGAGAGGCCTGTCTTTGGGAAAACGAAAGTGGCTGCCATGAGCAACCCGCCGGCCAGAGGGCTCTCAAGAAAAAATAAAGCCGCGTAGGCACCGACCGTATCGTTCAGCATTTTCCTGAGAGCAGCTATGGTGCCCTTAGTCCTCATTTCTCGCAGGCCGCGTCACTTACGGAGATCGTGTCCCCACCTCCAATCCGATCGCCCTGAGGACAGGCTCGGACCAGATGCTCGGGAATCAATTCCGACGCTGTAACCGTTGCAAGGTTTTCTTTACGGCGTATCACGGAGACAGATTTGTCCCCATGAATGAGCAATACGTTTGGTCGATACTCGATGAATTGCATCCACTGCGTAGTGTTATAGGCACCCACTGGAGTAAATAACAGTGTGTCGCCCACGTTCAGTGGAGGGAGCATAATACTGGCACGCATCACATCGATGTTCATGCACAGCGGTCCATAGATGACAGTTTCCTCGGGCCTTCCCGATAAAAGCCGGGTAGAAACTACGTTATGGTTGTACCAAAAAGCAGTAAACAGCTGACCTACACCGGCATCGACAATTACCGCACGCCTTCCGTCAGGCAGGCGCTTATTTGCAATGACTTTGGTCAGGAGATAGCCCGCGTCATCCACCAACGCGCGGCCCGTCTCCAATACTAGTGTGGGACGCTTCATGCCTCGCGCTTCACGATCGTGGGTAAGTTCCAGCAATACATCGCAAATAGCCTCCGCGTATTGCTCCACACTGGGCACAACCTGATCGGCGGGCAGATAGATACCCTGCAAAGAATTCATGGAAGCAAAGCCGCCCCCAAGATCTAGATAATCGATATTGCAATCGGTACGAGACTCTACCTCGTCCAAAAAATTGCACATGATGCGGGCTTGAACAGCGTAAGCCTTAGGCTCCAGAACGAAGGTCCCGATGTGGCTATGCAGCCCCGTGAGACTCATGTGCTCACTTGAAGCGATACGCCACGCGGCGTCCATTGCCTGCCCGGACTCCACATTAAACCCGAAGCGACTCCAGGGCTCCGTATACCCTGTGTCGAAATTGAGTCTCAGAGTTACGTCAAGACTGCGCTCCAGGTCTTTTGTGATTTTCTCAAGGGCATACAGCTCATCAAGATGATCAATATGAATGCGAGCACCCTCGGCAACTGCCCGCCGCAGCGCCTCCGGCTTTTTGCCGGGCCCGTTAAAGAAAATCCTCTCTCCAGGCACTCCCAAGCCTCGGGCTTTTTCATATTCAAAATCTGATACGACTTCTGCCCAGGCTCCTTCTTGATGAAAAACATTGCACAAGGCGCCCAGATAGTTGGTTTTATAGGACCATGCGAGTAATACATCGGGATAACGTGCACAAAAAGCCTGCTTTAGCCGCTGGCTGTTGCGACGCAGACGCTGCTCAGAAAACACGAACAGTGGCGAATCGTACTGATCCAGCAGATCTTTTACCGGCACGTTGTCGATGGCGTCAGTCCAGGATGAATCATGCGCCTTGCCGAACTTGTTTAGCGAGCCGCTGCGCAATGGCACGATCGTCGGCTTTATCCAGGGTTTGGAACCGGTAGTTCTTGCCTCGGAACTATTATCATAGTCAGGTGCCATGGCTGGCTTTAGGACCCCTGAGCCGCCGACGGCTTGACGCTAGTGACCCGCAGCGCGCGCGACGCTGGCCGAAAGCTCTGACCGCCATTAATAATCACTGCCTCAAACTCACTTTGGGGAATAATGGTTTCTACCGCGTGGCGAATAAAAACCATGCCTGGACGCGTTGCGGCGGGCTCTGCTATCTCCTCCCCCAATATAAGCTTTAGCAACATCATCGGCAGGTTCCGTCCCACACCGGCGGACAGATAGATCCACGCCGGAAACCTCGGATTGATTTCGATCAGTTGGTAGTCACCATGGTTGTCGCGCATGACCTCCACCTCAAGGGGGCCGCGCCAATTAATTGCTTTGACAAGCGCAGCACTCGCGTCGTACAGCGTCTGATCGAAAATACTAACGCCGGACCAGGCTTTGCCCTTCTCGGTAACAGCCATCTTTTTCATCATGACTTCACCGAGCATCTTGCCCGTGCCGTCACAGATGGCGGTGAGATTACATTCCTCTCCCTCCACCAGCCGCTGCACAAGAACCGGATAACCCCACTGTGCTGTGATTTCACCAAAGGCATCAGCTGCCTGGTCGGCGCTTTGTACAATCTGCGCGCCGTAGAACAGGCCTTTTACCACCATCGGATAATTCCAGCCTTCTTTCTCGCATCGATAAAAAAAGCGCGAATGGGTCACCATCTTGATCTCCGGACAGTGAATGCCCGCGTGCCCAGCAAGCTCAGGCAGCCGGTCCTTGCTGCGCAGGCGCAACTGCTCAGGGCTTGGCAGGAAATGCCGTATACCCATCTCATCGAATTGCGGAGTCAGGCGTACCAATCCAGGGAGCTCAGCATCCAGGCAGGGCAAAATAACGTCAATTTCTTCTGAAGCGTGAATCGACCGCAGGCTGGCCATAAAGGCTTCCCCCCCCGCGGAAGGATATGGCAACAAATAGGCCGCATCACAATACTCCCGCAAGTACAAACCCGGATCCAGAGCATCATAGCCAAGGCCTATGATGCGACCAGTGAACTCCAATGAATCGCGCAGACAACGCGCAACCGCGACCCCGGGTCCAGGATTATCCGGTCTGGCATTCATACCGGTGATCGCGACGGTCAGCGATTTTGTCACGCTCAATCGCCGACAAATTTGCGGAGCATGCCAATAAACTCGAGGACATCACGTTCGAGCTCACTGGTCCCAGAGTCATATTCCTGACCCAAAAACTCCAGCAGCTCCGATGAATTCGCCTCTTTTTGCAGGTGCCTAAGTATCTCGAGGCCGGTTTCATTCACGGTGAAATGATGACCGCTGCTAGGGTCAAATACGAAACCGCTTTCGCTAATAGCCAAACGCCGCAGGGACTCAAGCGAAGGCATAGAAACGCCGCTGCTATCCCGCTTCAATCCCTGAGCCATAAGCGTCTTTTTCCTGAAGAATAGACGCTCAGTCTGGGACGAGAGCAATGGAGCTGATATCGGGAAAAGCCCTAATCTTTAGATCCTTACGAGGGTCACACATCCTGCGTTGCCTGAGGATCAGCCCCTGCACTCCAGCGCAAGCACGCAGACATCTAGTGCGACCTCATTGCCCTGGTCCATGAACTCCTGAGTCGTCGAGCTCAGCATTGCAGCCCTTGCCTGACACCACTCGTGCACCGTACCGACGGCTGAATCAGACAATGCCAGAGCATGGCTAAAACCCTTTTCCATGAGCAGGCGCTCAATGTGCTTGGAAAAAAGGGGGACCAGCGACGGCGACTTAATGTGAAATGCGCCCAACTCGGCAATCTTATCGCGCGTTACCTCAAGACCCTGGGATCGCTGCAACAGCTGCTCAACAGATTCTTCAAGGTATTGTTCGAGGAACAAACCACCGGACGCGCTCCTAAAGCCAACTACAGCATTGAGTTGGTCACGGCGATGCACGCAGATGTATCCAGGAAACACCTGACGTAAAGGATGGATGACATTAGCGTCGTATACAGCCGCAGCAAACGCTGCAATCTGTGCATATTCAGCGTCGCGCTTTTCCACCGCATGCACTATATATTGATTCATTGTTATTGCTCTTACTCGAAGGACCGCGCCGGAAGAAGAGTCGGAAGACGCAGGTACTGGCTCTCGGGTGCAATCTCAAGCTTGCACTATGTCGACACGCCAAGGTGGAAAGCGGCGATTATCTCCCGCGCGATATAATTTAATTTTATTTCCCGAAGGATCTCTCAACACAGCCTCTGTCCACAGATAGCTCTCTTCCCGGGGCAGCTGATCGAACGTAACGCCTGCTCTTTGCAGACTATCTACCCATTCCTCAAGGCGCTCATGCTCAAAGTATATGACCGCACCGTTTGAAAATGCGGTCTCCTCCAAGGACAGGGAAAAAGTGGCTCCCCCATCGGGACATTCGAAACGGGCGTAGCGTGGTGAATCGACAATCTGCCTAAAGCCTAGCGACAGATAAAAGGCATTCGCCGCTGGCAGGTCGTGGACCGGCAGTGTGACCTGATTAAGTTGCATGATCGACCATTGCCTTCAACGTCGCCTTACCGCGTGCTTGCCTTGTGGGCGTACATCCGCTCATCAGCCATCCGCAAAAGCTCATCTGGCGCATCTGCCTCATCCGATAATACAGCCGTACCGATGCTCAGACAGATAACCGTACTGATCCCTTGGATAGTTGTTGGTCGCTGAAGCTGCCGCAGAATTTTCGAACTCACTATCTCGGCCGCCCGCTCTTCATTCAGGCCGGTCAGAAGTACCGCAAATTCATCGCCTCCCAATCGGCTCGCCAAATCCGTCTCCCGGATTGAGTCGCGCAGCGTATCGCCAAGAACCTTGAGAACCTCATCGCCATACTCGTGACCGTGGGTATCGTTCATGGCCTTGAAATTATCCAGATCGATGTACAAAACAGCGACCTTGTGCCCCCCGCGATTTGCGTGGGCAATCTGTAGCGTCAGGCTCTCAAGAAATTTTCGACGATTGGCGAGACCGGTAAGGGAATCGTGGGTAGCAAGGTGTTCCATTTCCTGTCGCTGCTGCTCGCTGAACAGGCGCAGTCTGTGAGTTTCCAAGAGATCGCGCACGTGCACGAAGCGAAACACCATCGAAGCGATTGTGGCGCTGAATAGGGCAAAGGCAAAATGAACAAAAAGTGCGTGGTCGGAAAGTTCAGCCACGGCCAAGACCCATGAACCTAAGGTCACGAGCAGAGTCAGCACATACCAGGGAAGCGACAACACAAACAAACCAGCGCCCAAAATCACCAGCATTACGTTAGTCGTTTGAACCATATCCTGCGTTAGATAAACATGGAACGCACTGTTGATACTGAGCATTATCATGACCAGAGACGCGATGGGATAGGTCAAGGTCTTCAGCGCTGCCCAGCGACGAACAGCGACCGTGATACAGAACAAAACGATGGCCGTAACGCCCGCGATAGTAACCATGGGGAGACGAATTTCGGCGGGCAGCAAAAACGAGTGGCTGATCGTGAACACAACGTAGAGCACGCCCAACGCTATGGTAACGGGCGGCAGACTGCCCCAGACTCTGTTTCTCAGTGCTTCTCTGGTCTCGATTTCGTGCATGGCTAACAGGCCCCGGCACCCTGCTCAAAGGCACATGGCCTCCCTACTGCGAAGTAATGAACTTCACCCCGCCGCCAAGTGTAACGCAGCTGTCAGCCTGACGAGAACGCCGGATGATTGATGTTTAGGACGATAGGGCCACAGAGGCGAGCACCGCGGCCAACAGACGACACCGAAAAAAGTGTCGCGCACAATGAGTTTGCACGGTTTTAAATTGGTGGAGCCAGGCGGGATCGAACCGCCGACCTCAACACTGCCAGTGTTGCGCTCTCCCAGCTGAGCTATGGCCCCATAGAGGAGGCGGGAGTCTAATCGGCGCTGGAGCGAATTTCAATAGATCCATCTCAAAATAGGCTTTTACTTCCACAGCTTATCTACCTGCAAAAGCGCTGAATCCCTCCCGAAGTACAGGCGACTCCTGCTAACATCACTCTCCTGACAGAGCAGAAAAGCACTCTGTTTGTCGCGGTAGCCAAGGAGCACCCTCAAACATGAACGAATCACCCACCTGGTGGCAGGCACTAACGACTGTCCCACGGCTCGGCGCCGGCCAGTGGCAGACGCTTTCCCTGCCCGTGCGTTGGTTGCTCGCAGTGCGTTCTTCGGTACTGTTTATGACATTAATGTCAGCGGCCTTGGGTGGACTATTAGCCTGGCGCGACGGCTTGGGTGACCTTGGTCTTTGGTTGCTGTGCATGCTTGGACTCATGTTGGCCCATGCGACCAATAATCTTCTTAACGATCTCACCGATTCCAGTCGCGGAATCGATGCTGGCAACTACTACCGCAATCAGTACGGCATCCATGTGCTCGAAGACGGGTTAATGAACCGCAAACAGTTTTACGGTTACCTGGCATTAACCGGCGGTGCTGCAGTGCTCATTGGCATCTATCTGGTCCTGGCCCGCGGAGGACTCACCTTACCGCTCATGCTTGCCGGTGCTTTCTTTGTCTTGTTTTACACCTGGCCGCTCAAATACATAGGTCTAGGAGAGCCCGCCGTGCTCCTCGTCTGGGGGCCATTGATGGTAGGCGGCAGTTATTACGTAAGCGCGGGCCAGTGGAGCACTTCCGCTGCGTGGTTGGGCCTGCTCTATGGCATCGGCCCCACAACTGTGCTGTTTGGCAAGCATATCGACAAACTTGAAATGGATCGTGAGAAGGGCGTGCGCACCCTGCCCGTGCTACTGGGCCACGCTGGTGCCCGACGTACTACCCAGGTATTACTGGTATCGCAATATATCGGCTGCGCTGCCTTAATATTCAGCGGCGGTGAACATTGGGTTTTGGCTATAGTTTTTCTCAGCGTGCCCGCCCTGCTGCGCGCATTAAAGGCTCTGCAAAGCCCCAAGCCCACCGAGCGCCCGGACAGCTATCCAAAACAGATCTGGCCGCTATGGTTCTCCGCGCAAGCTTTTGCCCACACAAGGCAGTTCACCAGTCTCTTTGTCGCCGCACTCCTGGTGGCCACATGGCTCTAGATCTGGATTCGGTTGCGTCGGTGATACATTCGCGGAACAATGCCGCGTGACACGTTTTCGCCCCTCAGTAGCAGCCGCCATTGTCATCGCTAATATGATCGGCACGGGCGTATTCACCAGCCTTGGTTTTCAGTTGGTAGAAATCCAGTCCGCACCGGTTTTACTGTCGCTCTGGGCGGTCGGCGGTCTCGCCGCACTGTGTGGTGCACTGTCCTACGCTGAACTAGGAGCCGCCCTGCCTCGCTCTGGCGGCGAATATAATTTTCTCAGTGAGATCTATCACCCGAGCGCGGGCTTTATCTCGGGCTGGGTATCAGCCACGGTAGGATTTGCTGCTCCAACTGCTCTTGCAGCCATGACCTTTGGCAGTTATCTATCTGCGGTCTTTCCGCAGCTATCGGGGATATGGTTAGCCACGGGATTGATTGTCGTACTGGCAGTCGCTCACAGTCGCAGTCACAAAAGCTCCGGCAGCACGCAAAGTCTTTTTACGATTCTCAAGATACTGCTAATCATCGGTTTTGCAGGACTTGCGCTGTTATTCAATGAATCCGGTCAGGCAACTCGATTTCTGCCAGCGCAAGGCGATGGCGCCCTACTGTTTTCTGGCGCATTTGCTGTGTCACTTATCTATGTGAATTACGCTTATTCAGGCTGGAACGCGGCGACCTACATAACCGGTGAACTGGAAGAGCCCCAACGCTCCTTACCTGTTGTTTTAATCGCCAGCACCTCGCTGGTGTGCCTGTCCTATTTATTACTCAACTATGTCTTTTTGGCCGTAGCCCCCATGGACGCCATGGTGGGTAAAGTTGAGGTTGGCTATGTTGCGGCCAGCTACGCGTTCGGTGATGCAGGTGCGACTATTATGGGAGTTCTGCTTGCGCTGCTACTTGTATCGACGGTCAGCGCGATGATCCTTGCCGGCCCCAGGGTACTCCACCGCATCGGCGAGGATTTCCCGCTGTTTCATCTGCTTGGGCGCGTCAATAAAGACGGCATACCGTCTACCGCCGTGCTGGTACAAGCCCTGGTTGCCCTGGCCTTTCTATGGTCTGCATCCTTTGATCGCATACTGGTGTTCTCTGGGGCGACCATGGCACTGAATACTTTCTTTACCGTATTGGGCGTATTTGTATTGCGCTGGCGTCAGCCTGATCTACCACGGCCCTTTCGCACGTGGCTCTACCCCCTGCCCCCGATTATCTTCTTACTCATTACCGGCTGGACCCTGTTATACATCGTGCTCCAACGGCCCATAGAGGCGATGATTTGTATGGGTATTGTCATATCAGGAGGTATTTTTTACCTTGTGAGTCAGCGCCTGGGCTCAAGACTCGACACAGAAACTGCTAGCAATAACTCTTAGTTGGCTAGCTTGAATCCACGATAACCGGCTTACAAAGTAGAGACTTATGATGACTCGCAGCTTTTTGGTTTTTGTCAGCGTCGTGTTCAGCGGTTACGGCATCGCCTGCATCGTCGATCCGGCGCTCCCCGCCCGCCTAGCCGGTCTGGAAGTTCTTAACGGCGATGCTTACGCAGAGATGTCTGCCATGTATGGTGGCCTGCAAACTGGCGTGGGCATCTTTTGTCTGCTCGCGGCTTTCAGGTCGTCGTTTCAATCGAGCGCATTGCTGCTGCTGGTGCTCGGCATCGGCCTTTTAGCCGCTAGTCGTGCATTGGGCGCCCTGCGCAGTGATGAGCTCCTGACCGTTTATACCTGGGGTGCGCTCGCCTTTGAGACTCTGCTTACGGCCACCGCGGCGGCGCTTCTTTTACGCAAAGCCTGATGCGACTCAAAACTGCGCTGGCACTGCTTTCACTGGCACTGATTATTGGAATTGCAGTCCTCGCCTTTTGGCTCAGAAATGGCATGTCTCTTGGTTTTGCGACGCCTTATTTAGAGGCGCGAGCCAGCGAGCTTCTGGGGCGTAGGCTCTCCTTCAAAGATGCGCCCAGCATTCAAATCAAATCCGGATTACACATCGTCGCGAGCAATGTGTCCCTGGCAAACGCTGACTGGGCAGACGAGCTCGACATGCTCCAGCTGCAATCACTCACCGCGCATATCGATATTACGACACTGTTGAAAGATCAGCTTGTGATCGAGACCTTGGTAGTCAATGGGCTGGAGCTAAGACTGCGTAATAGCGTTGACGGTCTTAGTAATCTTCCCCATATAGCTGGCGACGACAGCGAGGCTGAACAAACCGGTGAACAGCATCCCCTCCCGGTAGTTATCAAACATGTTCAGGTTAAGCACGTAGTGATCGAGCGAAGAAACGACGCGACCGAACAGACCGTCAACTTAACGATTGATTCACTCAGCCAGGATGCGAACAGCAGCAAAAGCCTGGTCTATAAAGGCAACGGCAGTCTTCAGGGTAAGCCCTGGCAACTATCTTTAAACGGAAGTGGCTTCAACAGCTTGCGCTCGGGTCTGGATATCTTTGCGAACTTCAATGTTGATTTGGGAGAGCTGCGGCTCCAGGGCGATTTTCAACTACCCAACGCCAGAGAGATACAAAACCTCACACTTAACGCCGAACTCGATGGCCCTATTCCTGATCGCATCTCGGCACTATCTCCACTCCTTGAGGCGAATGAACCGGCACAAATCGAACTACGTGTCATCGACATAGACCCGGGATTAAGGGTGGAACTTAGCGTGGAGCTCCAGCAACTCGACCTGCTGGTTAACGGCGATGTTGATGACCCAGGAGGCAGCGACGGTCTGGATCTGGCCGTTCGACTCAATGCGGCGAGCCTGCCGCGACTGACCCAGGCTCTCGGCCTCGGGCAAACGACCGATGTACCGCTGACAATCGATGGCCGGCTATTGCGCAAAGACCAACATATAGAACTACGCGATACAGTGCTTGTCGCCGGGGACCACCAGGTGAGAGCCGACGTAGTTCTACCGTCTTTTCCGGGCACGGATGGCGCCACGGTCAATTTCAGCGCCGAGGGACCCAGCTTTGCCTTCTACCAAAAACTCTTTGGCCGCAGGGAGAATCTGGCAGAACCCTATGCTCTGAGCGCCATGGTGGTCAGCGATATTGCTGTGGGGGAAACAGTGCGGGGCAATCTGAGCGTCGGTCAGCACCGGCTGCAACTCTTGGGACTACTTGATAACTTTCCAAGCTATGCCGGCAGCGAATTGAGTTTGGAGTTTGAGAGCCCCAGTCTACAGATAATCACTGCCAATGCCGGGATAGAGCTACCGTCAGACACCCCCCTCTCGGTCACGGCTGCCATCTCCGTATCCGACGACGCCGTGGTAACCATTAACACAGCGAATATCAATGCCTTTGACTTCACAAGCCATCTTAGCGGCCAATTCGACAGCTATCCTGACTTTGGGAACGCGGATCTGCGATTCACCTCGGATGGTGCATCCCTTGCCACTTTGGGACAACGCCTTGGTATTCATACCTTGGGAGATCTGCCGCTAAGCTTTAGTACTGACATCAAGGGCAGCCCTCGAGAGATCACTATTAATAATCTCCGCCTCGACACAGGAGGGCTGCAGCTTCGATCCAATAGCGGCGCTCTTCGTTACGCCGAAGATGCGATCTCCAGTGACCTGCGCCTGTCAGTAGCGCTCTCGGATATTAAGGAGCTTCTGGGCAGTTATGCACCAGCTTACTCCGCGGCAGGCACTTACCGTTTTGATCTACTGCCGCAAATGTCATCGTCCTTGTTTTCGGTGGGCCTGGAAAACCTCTCGGGTCCCGGAGTGAGCGGCAGCGCGCGCCTCGAACTGGCTAGCGACTTTCAACTGAATGAAAAAACCTTGCTTACTGCGGATCTAAGCCTGGAAGACCTTTCTCAACTTTTTCCCCCCATCGATAATTACACGCCACCACAACAGCGTCTCTTGTTACGCCTGCTCACGCGCCCGCAGAAAGATACAACACAAATCGACGCTCAATTGCTTGATGCAAACGGCGTACTGCTCGCTGCCGGCATTAGCCTGCCGGCTGATCGCGAAAAGCAAAGCATCCGAGTGTCGCTTAAAGGTGCGGGCGATGACTTACGCAAGCTGGGCACTCATGCGAATTTTCCAGACCAACAGATTCCCTATGTCATAGATCTGTCGGCTACGGTGCAGGGCGAAAACATTTCAGCGGATGCAAAAAAGGTTCAACTGGACGATAACCATATTCACGGCATAGTTCACTGGAAAGGTGCAAACAAGTCACTCACGGCAGACTTAATGATCCCAAGCGCAAATCTCCAGGCATGGTTACCCAAAGACAGCGAAGCTGATCCGATTGCAGAGTCGCCGGCAACAGACGGCAGAAAAATTCCGGACATTGCCCTGCCTCTGGAATTTCTCCATGAATATCATGTGGACTTAAAGCTCGAAACAGGCCCGCTTGGCTTGGCTGATCCAAAGTTCAAATCACAGTCACTGGTAGATCAGTCTGTTTTGCAGCTACAAATTGGCGACGGCAAAGGACAGCTGCACATCGATAGAATAGTCGGAAGCCGCGGCTTGTCTAAGGCTGATGTTGCTATCACCAATACTCAGGCGCTCGCCGAATTTGAAACAACATTCAATGTAACCGGCATGCCCGTCGCTATCATCGCCGCAGGCACTGACTATAACAAGCTTCCAAAATACGACCTGGACGCAGTCTTTGAAGCTAAGGGCAACGATTTAAGAGCCCTGGCAGCCACGCTTAATGGCGAATTCTTAATGACCGGGAGCGCTGGCACACTGAAAAAGATGAAGCTCAGTGCTGCAACGGAATCGTTTCTCGCCCAGGTGCTTCAAACACTGCTACCCATGCTGGCGTCGGGTTCTACCAACATGGACGTTGAATGCAGCGTTCTGGCCGCTAGGGCCAGGGACGGCATGCTGACCCTCGACCCAGGTTTCGTCTTTCGCAGTGCGCAGCTTGATCTGTCCGCCGAAGGCAAAGTGAATTTACATAACGAAAAACTCGGCGTCCGCTTTACCAACAGGGCCCGCAAAGGACTGGGGATTAGCGCCGCCAGTCTCATCAACCCTTACGTAGAAATAACCGGTACGCTCGGTAAACCCACTTTGGGGCTGGACATCACCAACTCCGCGATCACCGGCGGAGCCGCCGTTGCCACAGGCGGCATTACGCTGCTGGCAAAACCGCTTTATCACCGGTTTATACAAAAGGAGAACCCCTGCGATGCAGCGCTAGAGCGCTGGAGCGAGACTGCACCCTAACATCAGCGCACTAAAGGTTCTGGAACTCCTTCTCAAAGCGCTTGCTAGCCTTTTTAGATACCCCGCCCAGCGTATCTATTGCATGACGCACACGCGCTCGAGTCATATCAGGCCCCAGCAGGCTCATAGCATCAACTACCGATATTGACGCTCGACTACCCGAAACTGCAATAAACAACGGGGCGAGAAAGTCCCGAACCTTGATTTCGAGCTTGTCAGCGAGCCCCTTGAGCGCCGCCCACACCGAATCTCGGTCCCAGTCCTGCAAACCCTCCAGTGTCCACAATGCAAACTGCAGCGTCCTCAAAAGTTGCTCAGACTCCATGCCCAACTCTTCAAACTGGGTTGCATCCAGACTCAGTTCACCCGATACCAAGAATGACGCCTGAGGAGCAAAGTCACTCAGCGTCTCCATACGCTGCTGCAGGTGCGGCAGCACGGCTGCCAGGTTTTCAGCATTAAACGCCCATTCCACCAAACGCTGCGCTAACTGCTCCTGACTCAAATCTTCTCGAATCCACATGCCGTTGAGCCAACGCAGCTTCTCAACGTCAAAGATCGGGCCTCCCAGGGACACCCGCTGAATATCAAAAGACGCCTGCATGTCCTTGAGACTGAATTTCTCCTGCTCATCGGGCATGGACCAGCCCATGCGTCCCAGGTAATTACATAGAGCCTCAGGTAAAAAGCCCATACGCTGGTAGTAGAGAATACTTGTAGGATTCTTGCGCTTGCTGAGCTTTGATTTATCGGGGTTTCGCAAGAGGGGCAAATGGCACAACACTGGCATATCCCAACCGAAGTATTCGTAGAGCAACTGATGCTTTGGTGCCGAGTTGATCCACTCTTCCCCACGAATCACATGGGTAATTTCCATGAGGTGGTCATCAATAACGTTGGCCAGATGATAGGTAGGCATACCGTCGGACTTGAGCAGTATCTGCGCGTCGACCATGCTCCAATCCAACTCGATCTCGCCACGCAGAAGGTCCTGGACACGACAAACGCCGGACTCCTCGGGGACCATCATGCGTATTACATAGGGCTCTCCCGCGTCCCGACGTTTACGCACCTCGTCGTCAGACAATATCAAATCGGAATGCTTGAGCGCTGTGCTGTTTCCTTCAGCGCGGCGTGTCTCCCGAAGCTCGTTGAGCTCTTCAGGACGCCGGTAACAAACAAATGCCTTGCCGGCATCGACCAACTGCTGTGCATACGCACCGTATATATCCATACGCTCGCTTTGCCGATAAGGGCCGTACTCACCGCCAACATCAGGACCTTCGTCCCAATCCAGGCCCAGCCAACGCAGGGAATCGAGAATCGCCTGTTCTGAAGATGCCGTGGAACGGGCTTGATCCGTATCCTCAATCCGCAGTACAAACTGCCCACCGTGCGCCCGGGCAAAACAAAGATTGAACAGTGCGATATAGGCTGTACCAACATGGGGGTCTCCTGTGGGAGAAGGTGCGACGCGGGTGCGAACAGTCATAACGTTGTCTTAGAGCTGAGAAGGTGCGTGATTATAGAGCCTGCGCGCAATAAACTCATGTCCACAATGTTGCTGTACAGGGCTCTTGAGCCTCAATACACTTCGCTGCAAATAATCCAATAAAAAGCGATCAATCATGGAATTTGCTGGTCTTTTAGGCAGTGTTGCCCTCCTCATCTGGTTGGCACTGCGTGGCATCGATATCGTGTTCGCCGCCTTGATCTGCGCCACAGTGGTCATCCTGACCAACGACCTCCCTTTGGCAAAAGGCCTGTCTGAGTATTTCGCCTCGGGTCCTTTGGGGGCTTTTAGCTTTGCGGGCCGCTTCTACCTCTTGTTTATCGCCGGAGCCGTGTTCGGACGCATTATGGGCGAAAGCCATGCAGCAAGTAGTCTGGCCATGGCATTGATACGTCGCCTGGGTGCACATCGTGCGCTGCTTATATGCACCATCGCCTGCGCCCTGCTGACCTACGGCGGCGTGGTGGTATTCGTGGTGATCTTTGCTATTTATCCTCTGGGACTCAAGCTTCTGCAGGAATCCGATATCCCCAAGCGCTTACTTCTCGGCGCCATCGCATTGGGCTCTGGTACATTCACGCTCACTGCACTGCCCGGCACGCCTTCTATACACAACGTCATCTCCGCCAGCGCTTTAGGAACAGACCTGTTTGCCGCCCCGTGGCTGGGACTCATCGGCGCCGTACTCATGTTCAGCTTTGGAATGCTGTATTTGGAGCGCGAGCGAATCAAAGCCAAGGCAGCCGGCGAGGGATTTGTTCCCGGCCCCAGGGATGACATCGCTGCAGAGGGCTCCCATGGTCCTGCCCTCCCGCCCTGGCCCCTGGCGCTATCGCCCTTGGTATTTGTCATCGGCACCATCCTCATGCCCCGCCTGCTCAAAGGCGTTGATCTTGGCGATGGTGTTGCCGGAGACGTTCTGCAGTTTGCCAGCACACAGGCCATCCTCTGGCCCAGTATTGCGCTGTTTTTTGGCAGCGCCCTGGCGATCGCGCTGTTTCCCGCGGTACGTCGTCGCGGACTTACCGTCGCCGGGCGTGGCACTCAGGACGCCATCATGCCCCTGATCAATACCGCGGCTGTTATAGGCTTTGGCGGCGTTGTCACGCAGACGTCGGGCTTTGCGGACTTCACGACGCTGGTGCTGAATTCTGACTTACCGCCGCTGCTATCAGCATTTTTCTCCGTGAGCCTGGTATCAGCAATCACCGGCTCCGCCTCGGGTGGCCTACAGATATTTATGCAATCAATGGCACCAGCGTACCTGGAGATGGGAGTGGCACCAGAAGTTCTGCACCGGGTAACCACTATGGCCAGTGGTGGCGTGGATTCCTTACCGCACTGCGGAGCGGTCGTTGCGATGCTCACCATCACGCAGCTCACACATCGTCAGGCCTATAAAGATGTCGGCATCATCACCGTTGTATTCCCCGTGCTGGCAACGCTTATCGTTATCGCCCTGGTCGCCTTGGGACTGTGAAAACTTACAGCCTTTTGCCGATCTGCTCTCTGCCTTAATAACTGAGGTTGCGTAAAAGCCGTTGAACCACTGCTCCGGAAGCGTCATGTAACAACAGTTCGACAACGCCCGCCTTCCAGTCGATTTGCAGCGAACCAAAGTTGGCGTCCCCATACAGCTCACCCAAGCGCTGTGGACCTTCCTCAGCAAGGGTTGCATAGCGATCAGGAAAAGAAACGGGGTTGTTCAGTGATGAAGACGTAAACTCCACAAGCGGCGTTCGCAGGCCTATTTCACGCTCATAGAACCCCGCCACATGGCGGTCGCCGGATAAGACAATAACCGGCGCATCATCGTAAGCTCGCAGCATGGCAAACAAGCGCTCACGCTCCAAAGGCAGTTGCTTCCAACCTTCCCAGCCGTGTCCGTCAGCGAGTACCTGCACCGACGATACGATGAGCCGCAAGTCGGCGGATTGCCGAAGCTGCGTCTCTAACCATGCCCATTGATCAGGCCCGAGCATCGTTTTAGCGGTGTCTGTATCGGGAATGTAGCGTTCTTTACCTTTTGCACCGTACTCGTCAGTTGCGCGCAATGGGGATCGGAAATAGCGTGTATCCAGTACGATAATCTGAAGAAGATGTCCGGGCTCCCCCAGCGACTCGCTGAAGTACACGCCGGGTCGCTGCCGCCGAGGATCCTGAGCATCGATTCCCCAGCTACTCTCAAATAAGCGCTCGGACTCTTCTTGCCATAGGAAATCAGCGCCTCCGTCATTTCGACCGAAGTCGTGGTCATCCCAAACTGGTAACACCGATGTGGATGAGCGTAAATCCCGGAATGCGGAAAGATTCCCAAGCATCCGATAAGCAGCACGTAGGTTTGGAAGCCCTGCTGTGCTGTCGTCCTTATCAGGATAGAGCGTATCTCCCGCGAAGATGAACAGCTGTGGATTCGTCGCCGCTATGGAACGCCAAATGCCCTCACCTTTGCGCTGTGCTTTGTAGCAAGAGCCAAAAGCCAGCTGCGTGATCGTCCTACTGCTATCGATGGGCCTGGATGAGAGATCCGGCACAGCTTGCTCCGCATGCGTTTCAGGCCATTGCGCAGTGGCTTGCGCAGCAGCAAATAGCGCTACAGTGCCAAGGGCCAGTGCACAAAAACCTCGGAGCTTAGTCACGCTGTGCATCACGCAAGGCATGGGAATATTTAGGTAACCGTGGGGCGATCAACAAAGCGGTCCTGCAGATATCGCTTATCAGCGAGTATGGATGCCAGTGTATCCAACGCGCGCTCGGCATCGGTAAAGCTGTTGTACAAAGGCGAGAATCCAAAACGCAGAATGTCCGGCGCTCGAAAATCGACAATAACGCGGGCCTCGATCAATGCTTGAGACAGGCCCCATGACTGCGCATGGGAAACACTGACCTGGCTTCCGCGCCGAGCCGCCTCTGAAGGTGTAAGGCAGACCAGTGTTTGCAAAAGACCCCGAGACATCAGACCCTGCATAAAAAACTCGGTCAAAGCGATGGATTTGGTTCGTATCTGTTCCATCGTGACCTGTTCAAAAACATTCAGAGCCGCATTCAAGGCAACCATACTAATAATGGCCGGTGTTCCCGCCTGATACTGCTGAACGCCCTCAGCTGCAACATAGTCAGGATCAAAAGTGAAAGGCGCCCTGTGCCCCAGCCATCCTGACAAAGGCTGTCTGGCTTTAGCCTGATGACGTTTATTTACGTACAGAAAGGCCGGTGCACCGGGACCGCCGTTAAAGTACTTGTAGCCACAGCCCACGGCCATATCTACATCCAAGGCATCAAGCTCCAGGGGGACAACCCCTGCAGAATGCGCCAAGTCCCAAAGCACCAGAGCGCCAACGGCGTGGGCCGCCTCTGTGAGTTCTTGCATGTCATGCCGCTCGCCACTGCGGTAGTTCACTTCTGTGAGCATCAGCACTGCCACGTCTTCGTTCAACGCCGATGTCAATTCACTCGCAGGAACACGACGGATCTCACAGTGGGCCTCACCGAGTAGCCCCGCGAGCCCTTGCGCAATATACGTATCCGTCGGAAAGTCATCCTCCACCGTAAGTATCACGCGTCGCGGCCCGTTTAAATCTAGACCCGTCGCCAGAAGCTTAAAAAGATTCACCGAAATGCTATCGGCACACAAAACCTGACCCGGCCCAGCGCCAATGAGCGGCGCGATGCGCTCTCCCACGCTCGTAGGCAAACGAATCCAGTCATGCGTATTCCAACTACTTATGAGGTCCTCACCCCACTGCCTCTCCACAAGGTCTTTAACAGCGGCGCTAACCGAGCGAGGCAAAGCACCTAGAGAGTTGCCGTCGAGATAGATCACGCCTTGGGGTAATTGAAAATGGTCCCGCAATCTTGCCAGTGGATCTTCGGCATCCAATGAGGCTGCGATATAGCTCATGGTAGCTCTGCACGGGGCGGGTTTGGGGGCACAGGCTGAATCGACACGCTCAACACATCGAACACGGCATCGAGCACGTGATCGTAAGCCTGAGTCTGCGGGTGCACCCAATCGAAGTGACCGACACGCGGCACTTCCATAGAACTCGCCCGCGGCATTGCCGTGATTTGCTCAGGTCCGACGATTGCATCAGCTGTACCTCGCAAAAGCCGCACCGGCACCTGTGTTCCCAATAACGATGGCGAGGCCTGCTCGTAGGCCCGAGGATTCTCTTTCGCAGTCCCACCCATAAAGGAATGCGTTACGGCCTGGCAGCTATTACCACCTTTCGCATAAGCCTCGAGATCGGTAATGGCGGCAAGACCAATCGCCGCAGCGATGCGGAGCGGCGGCTTTGCCAGCGCCGGGTCTCGTGCAGCGAGCCACAAACCAAGCTGCCCACCGGCGGAGTGGCCCATAACAACCGTTCTGGACAGTGCTATTCGCGGATTGTCCAACTCTGCAAGCGCATCCAGAGCCAGCGTCATATCCGCCGCCGACCCAGGCCAACCGCCCCCGGGCTCGCCCACACGGCGATACTCAGGCACCCACACCGCATATCCGTCGGATGCGAGTTTGGCCGCCAAAGGATATATGTGCTCAGCGCTGTAGTCGCTTAACCAGCAACCCCCGTGCACCAGAAACACCACCGGCACAGGGCCCTCGGCTCTCAGAGGTGGCATCCACAGCGCCGCCGTTTGTGACGGAGCACTCCCATAGCGCGTTACAAGATCAGGCTTACGTGCTTTGAGCTCTAGAACCGACGAAAAAGACACCGGCATAGTCACATCAGCTAGCGCCGACGCTCCGTAAACAAAAGCCAATAAAAAACCACTGCCAAGCGCAGCTGCTTTTATCAGACGAGTTCTGAGGAACCCTTTGAATACAGGGATCACTGCTACAAAACCAAGCCTGCCATTCACTCGGCGCCCAGCATCTTTTTAGGAGGGTCCTGCGCAAGGGCCTTGCGCTGAAGACGCTGTGCTACCTTTTCGCTTTCTTCCAGTGCCCTAAGCACATTGCCGCCGGCAATCGCATCGCAGTCGGCATCGCTATAGCCTCGCGCCTTGAGCTCTTCAAACAGCGCCGGATAGGTTGAGACATCTTCCAGCCCTTTGACAACTGCGCTAATACCGTCGAAGTCGCCACCCACGCCAATATGTTCGAGGCCAGCCACCTTGCGAATGTGGTCGATATGGTCGGCCACCTGCGCCAGCGTCACCTCAGGCATGGGGTGCGCGGACTCCCAGGTCGTAAGTAACTGGGAACGCTTCTCCTCATCATGGGGGTACATCGCCTTCAGGCCTGCCTGCTCTCCGGTTCTGGCCAGATCCCAATCCCGACGATCCTGAGAGATGTATCCCGGTACAAAAGTGACCATGACGACTCCGCCGTTTTTCGGCAGACGCTTCAATACGCTGTCGGGAACATTCCGGGGATGGTCCGCCACAGCTCGAGCCGAGGAATGCGAAAAAATAACCGGCGCAGTTACGGTATCCAGGGAATCGTGCATGGTCGCCTCGGTAACATGCGACAAATCAACCAACATGCCCAGACGATTCATTTCCCGCACTACCGTCTCGCCAAACGAGGTTAGTCCATCATGCCGAGGCGCGTCCGTAGCAGAGTCTGCCCAGGCCAAACCTTTGCTGTGCGTGAGCGTCATGTAACGGGCTCCGGCTGCATACAGCGAACGCAGCGTACCCAGGGAGTTTTCGATAGCATGCCCTCCCTCGATACCCATGAGAGAGCCAATTTTACCCTCCGCAGAGGCGCTGCGAATATCGGCTGCGGTCATCGCCAGCGCCAGGTCGTCAGGATACTTCTCGACCAGACGACGCACGACATCCATCTGAGTCAGTACCAAAGATGCATCTCCCGGCGCTCCGCCGTAGGCCTCAATGGGTACGTACACGGACCAGAACTGCGCCCCCACACCGCCTTCGCGTAAGCGCGGCAGATCGGTGTGCAAGGGGGGATCCAAATCATCCTGTCTCTTGGCGACATCCAGCGGCGCAAGACGATTGCCAAAGCGCTCGCGATACTGCCAGGGAAGATCGTTATGTCCATCGATGACCATGTACTTGTTGGTGTCCGCGGCCTCAATGGGCTGTACCAGTGCTACGGAACTGGCGAGCATTGCTGCCGCCGACATCACACAAAGATTAAGCAACTTGCTACGCATACTCTCTTGCCCTGTTATGTACCAGAATTAAGAAACTTACCATCAGTAACCAGTGGCATTGTGCTGCCTGACGCCTTTGTTTGCCAGTCTGGCGAAGCCAGGGGTGGCGAAACAGGACTCACTGCTAAGCGTTTGAAGATCTCTTCGCAGCAACTTGCAAAACCGCCACTATGTATTGCTGCTGCAAGTCAGACTGTAGACACTTACAATACGCTCATGAGCGACATTCTTGACATCAAGACCTCCGATGAGGCCAAAGCAACAAGCAGCGAGATGTCGCCTTGGCGCTTTTGCACGGCCCCCATGATGGATTGGTCAAATAGACACTGCCGCTATTTCTGGCGACTGTTGAGCCAGCACGCGCGCCTTTACACCGAAATGGTCACCACCGGCGCGCTCATCCATGGCGATCGAGACCGCTTTTTGCAATTCAACGCCGAAGAAAACCCGATCGCATTGCAGCTGGGAGGTTCAAACGCACAAGATCTCGCGCGCTGCGCGGCCTGGGCCGAAGACTGGGGTTATGACGAGGTCAACCTCAATTGCGGCTGCCCCTCTGATCGAGTTCAAAATGGCGCCTTTGGCGCCTGCCTCATGGCCGAGCCAGAGCTGGTACGTGACGCAGTCCTGGCTATGCGCGACGCCTGCAGTATCGATGTAACAGTCAAGCATCGCATAGGCATTGATGACATGGAGAGCTACGAAGAGCTTTGCCACTTTGTAGGCACCGTTGCCAACGGCGGGTGTAAGGTGTTCATCGTGCATGCCCGAAAAGCCTGGCTCAAGGGACTCTCTCCCAAAGAAAACCGTGAAATCCCTCCCCTTACATATCCCTGGGTGTATAGGCTGAAAGAGGACTTTCCAGACTTCACTATCGTCATCAATGGGGGCATTGAGACCCTGGATGACTGCGCAGCACATTTATCGCAGGTAGATGGCGTAATGCTCGGACGCAGCGCCTACCACAACCCTTGGATACTCGCGGAGGTAGACCAGCTGCTGTTTGGAGAACACAAACAATCGCGCAGCCGAGAGGATGTCATTGATAACCTACTACCCTACGTAGAAAGAGAGCTGGCCGGTGGCACGCGACTCAACCAGATTACCCGTCATATACTTGGCCTATATCAAGAAGTTCCGGGCGCAAAGCGCTACCGTCGCTTGTTGAGTGAGCAAGCGCATCGACCCGGAGCGGGCGCAGATATCCTGCGCGCCGCGGTGAATGAAGTCAGGCAGCTAGCTGCCTGATAAAAAAGGAATCCTGCAAAGTTATGACCGACAAGCTAAGCCAATTAAAAACCATGACTGACGTTGTTGCCGACACCGGTGACATTGAGGCAATTCGTCGCTTTACGCCTCTTGATGCGACAACTAACCCATCACTGTTGCTAAAAGCAGCAGCGCTGCCGCATTACCAGACGTTGCTGCAGTCAGCCAAAGCGCGAGCGGCCTTGGAAGGCGGAAGTCGGGACGAGCAACTAGCAGCCTGCTGTGATTATTTTGCCGTAGCGGTGGGAAAGGAGATTCTGACCATTGTTCCAGGGCGGGTATCAACCGAAGTTGACGCCCGACTGTCGTTTGATAGCAACGCCACAAAATCGCGTGCGCGGCGCCTCATCGCCCTGTACGAAGAAGCCGGCATTGCAAAAGACCGAATATTGATCAAAGTCGCCTCTACCTGGGAAGGCATTCGCGCAGCACAACAACTGGAACAGGAAGGCATCCAGTGCAACTTGACGCTTCTATTCGGTTTTGAACAGGCTCAGGCCTGCGCGGACGCGGGAGTTTTTCTCATATCACCCTTTGTGGGACGAATTCTTGACTGGCACAAAGCGAACCGGGAGCTATTCATTAACAGCGGCAAAGACGACCCCGGAGTACAGTCGGTGGAGCGCATTTACAATTATTACAAGCAGCACGGCTACGACACTGTTGTCATGGGCGCGAGTTTTCGTAACGTCGGAGAGATAGAAGCGCTCGCAGGGTGCGACCGACTGACTATCAGCCCCGCCCTTCTGGAAGAGCTCGCCAACGACACGGAAGAATTACCCAGACAGTTATCTCCCGCTGGTGCCAGCTCCGCGGACCCAAAAAACGCGCTGAATGAAAGCAATTTTCGCTTGGGCATAAACGAAGATGCAATGGCCACAGAAAAACTTGCAGAGGGCATCAGAAACTTTATCGCGGATCAAAAACGTCTAGAAAACCTCATTGAATCTCTATGATAGATAAGCTCAAAAAACTCTTTACGGAACCTTCGGGCACCCCTGAACAAAGTGCGGATGAAACTCGCAGACTCGCCGCTGCAGCGCTGCTCATAGAGGTAGCGAGGGCAGACTTTCAGCAGGACGCTGAAGAAGAGGCCACAATGCTAGAGTTGCTATGCACAAGCCTTTCGCTTGAGCAGGCAGCAGTCGCTGCCTTACTCAGTGAAGCGAGCGACAGAGTTGACAACGCGACGTCTCTCTACGACTTCACCCGACTGGTCAATGATCACTACAGCTACGATGAAAAATTCGCTCTCGTGAGTGCCATGTGGCAAGTCGCCTACGCAGACAAGTCATTGAACAAATACGAAGAGCATCTCATTCGCCGAGTTTCAGAGCTGATTTACCTTAAACACGAAGACTTTATCCGGGGAAAGATTGCAGCCAAAGCGTCAATCTAAAACTCATTTAAAGGTAACGCCAACAGCTTAGGCAGAATGCCCAAGCTCAGAAAAGTGGCTTACTGACGTTCCAGAGTAGCGACAAGTTCACTGAAGCGCGCACGGTTGTCCGGGGATACATCCATCAGCGCGCGATGGGCGGCAAGCACCTTCTCGCGAACATCGTCTTCACTTCCCGGAACCATAGGTATGCTCTGCCCGCTACCTGTGGCACAGCAGGTTTTTTCGTGCATTTCGAAGAGACGATCGAGTCCCATACTGGCAAGCAGCCGATTAATACCCGTATCGCAACAATAGATCGCCGGACGAAAACCGAAGCGCTGCTGCACTGACATAGCGAGTTTGGCTAACTGCCCCAGAGTCGTGCTGTCTATTCCCTCGGCGTCGCACAAGTCCACCCACACACTACTAAAATCAGGGTCGTTGAGCATATTGTCGACGTAATCTTCGATGGATGCGCAGAGAGTGAGACGGACATCGCCTACAAGCCTAAGCACATACGCACCGTTCTCCTGAGCGGCAAGCACCTGCCCCTCACTCATCGCTAACTCGCTTACTGATAAATAGAGCCGCGATATCATCCGGTGCTGTCTCAGCGCTATCCAAGCCTAACTGCGACACCAGCTCCTGTGGCGTATCTGCAGTTCTGGAAAAAACATCGAGAAAAAATGCTTCTTTCTCTACCAGATTCTTGGGCGGAAGAATTTCGAGAATCCCATCAGAAAAAATAGCCAGCATAAAAGCCTCGGGTAAATCGAGGGAATACTCGTTGTATTGGGCGTCGGGCATCATTCCCACCGCGTTGCCCTCACCTTCGAGATAATGCGCCCCGGCATCGGAGACAAGTACCGGTAGGGGCAAATGACCGGCGACACTGTACTTCAGCGTGTTGCCCAGCTGATCTAACACTCCCACCACCATAGTGGCGTACTTACCCACGTCCAACTCCAACAGTTCCCTGTTAGCCAGCGTAAGCATTTCTATCGGTCCTAAAATCGTATGATCGTTGCGGCGTAGATAGTCCGAGCGTTTTCTTGCAAACAGGTTTTTAAGCAATACCGTAGCAAACGCCGACGAACTGCCATGACCCGAAACATCCGCCATAAAAAACACGACGTAATGCTTATCCACAGTAAAGTAATCGGTGAAATCCCCGCTTAAGTAAAGCGATGGGATAATGGTGTGACTGAACATATAGTCGCTCACGACCATGGGGGAGCTGGGCAACATGCGCATTTGCACCTGCCGGCCCGCCTGCTGGTCTCTTTCGAGAACTCGTACGGTATTCTTGAGCTCGCGATTAGCCGATTCCAGGGCCTGACGCGATCGGCGTAATTCACGACTCATGGCTCGTAACCGAACACACCGTTCCATGGATGCCAACAGAGCATCGGGGTCTTCCACGGGAGTGGCAAAGAAGTCATTGGCCCCAAGCCGCAGGGCACGCATCATGCTTGTCGACCGGGACTCATTACTGAACATCATCACCGGAACTTGAATATTGAGTTCCCGAAGACTCGCACCCTCTTCTGCCCAAGCGTCCGGCGTGGCCTGAACATCACACAAGACCACATCCCAATTACTGCTTTCGCCTAGTTCTGCAGTGAAGGAATCCAGGGAACTTGCTACAGAAGTGGTAAATCCGGCAGTTGACACCAGCTCAGCAAGGCTGCTGCCTCGATTCGGGTCGTCATCAATGACCAGAACATTACCGCTATAGGCCATCTAAGGGATGCTTCTTCAAGATAATTAGCGGAACCCTACGCCTGAGCTCGCAATCAGGCAACACAGGTTCTCAGCTTTGAGGAAGAATTCACAATTTTGCGCCATTGCAGCACACCTCAATAGCCAAAAGGTCTAGAACTCCTGATCCCAGGCGTCCTCAAAGTCAGAAAAATCATCCTGCAACTCACCGTCATTCACAAACGCCGCTCGCTGCTGCAGGTAGGCGTCGCGGACAAAAATATAGCGATCTCCAGAAATCAATTCATCGGAGCCCAAAAACGTCGACCTACCGTGCACGAGCTCGACACCCCAAATCCAATTTCGAACACTGCGATCGTTAATATAGGGCGGCACAGAAAATGTGAACGTATCTACGAGGGTTCCGGTGCCACTGCGAAATGTCCGTGGCCCAAAGAGGGGCAACATCACGTAGGGCCCTTCGGCAACGCCCCACAGGGCAAGTGTCTGACCAAAATCCGTTCGGTAGGGTCGTATACCCAGCGGCGTAGCAACGTCAAACAACCCGGCTATGCCCAAGGTTGAATTCACCAGGAAACGACCGCCACTTTGAGTAGCCCCCCCCCAGCGCCACTGAAGAACTGCGTTAACAGTACTGGTGACATCATAAAGATTGGCAAAGAAGTTGCTGACACCGCGTTGAGCCGGTGCTGGCATAACGAAATCGTAGCCCTTGGCTACTGGCTTGAGAGCCCAGCGGTCAATCGCATCATTCAGCGCAAAAATTGGCCGATTTATGGCCTCAAATGGATCGTCGTTGGCCGCAGAGCTGGGCGCGAGAACTACAGATAAACTGAAAACCGCACACAGCGATAAAGCGCGCCAGAGTGCGCCCCTGGTGCCTTGTAATGGATCACCCGGCGAACCAAGCGCCGTTGCTCCGATATGTGTACCCCGATCCTTAATAACTATTCGTCTCTTCTAGCGGTCTTTGCTTCGTCAGCCGTCACCGTACTGGCTAAATATGGGCGATTATACGTTGCTGTCGTCCAAGGCGATGACACCCGCCTCGTTAAAATTCTGAAGTTGCGCCCAGCCAAAGTCTTGCAGCTGCTCCGGGGCCATACCCCAGTCTGTGGCAAGGCGCTGAAGTAGCTCGGCTACAGAACTATCAACACCATCACGCACCTCTTGAATAAGACGCGCAGAGCCAGGACTTAATTCCATAAACTGCACTCGACTTTCACGGTCGCGGTATACCAGCAAAAAAGTGGGATCGCCAGCAGCCTCCGGTTGAAACGAGCTTCCGATACGATGAACCGGATATACATAGCTACCCAATCGAGCGGTGGGCGACAAATGGGCCATGATTGCGCTGAGTCCTGATTTGGGCACAGCGGACAGCACAGCGGGCACCTCACCCTCGGCGACATCAACTGCCAACTCCAACCATTCGTAATGCGCCAGCTCTGCCTCAAAAGGACGCAATTCCCCGGCAGGACGTTCTGCCAGAAAGCCTAAAAACTCTTCACTGATTCTCAAAAACAGGGGCGTTTTGCATCGATGGACCGCTATAAAGGCCCGAACTCGATTTTCCCAGGCTTCGTCATCGTACAAACTGCGCAGTATGGGGAACGCAGAACTGATAAAACCTTCGATGTTGCGATAGACCAGATCGCGATAAATATGCATGCGGCGAGCTTCGATATTCCCAGGCGGAGAACTGCCCTTGGGATCACGCAAATACGCAGCCATCTGCCGTTGCGCTTGATGCAAATCAGTGCTCACACCTCGGCTCCCGTAATTAGCTCAGCATGACGCCTCTGGGCATCGCGAATTCGTTGCACTTCTTTGAGCAGGGTTTCCATTTCAGGGAAGTTAAAATCCCGCTCCAGCAAGGTCGGCAATGCCCCCACCCGGGTATACGCCTCATCAAGTAAGGTCCAGACGGGATCAATCACCTCGGTGCCGTGGGTATCGACCTTCAAATCCTCGGCTTCGTCGTAATGCCCGGCTATATGCAGATAGCGCACGGCGTGCAGCGGTAGCGCATCCATAAATTTGAGCGCTTCGTAGCCGTGATTCACGCTATTGACGTATACGTTATTTACATCCAGCAGCAACTCACAGCCCGTCTCATCAACGATTGCACTAATAAATGCCGCTTCATCCATATCTTTGTGTGCCTGGGCGTAATAGGACGCATTTTCCAAAACCAGAGGCATCCCCAAGCGATCCTGTACCACCTCAATACGCTCACTCACATAGTGCACGGCCTCTTCGGTAAAAGGGATGGGAAGCAAATCGTACAGGTGCCCGTCCACTGCGCAATAAGTGAGATGCTCACTATAAAGGGGGACGTCGAAGCGTCGGACAAGTTCCGCGACCCCATCCAACAACTCCATGTCGAGGGGATCTGGACCACCCACATCCAGTGACAGCCCGTGCATCACAAAGGGAAACCGCTCCCCAAGGGTATTAAGTCCCTCAGCGTAGCGACCCCCCACACCAATCCAGTTCTCTGGTGCTAACTCCAAAAAATCTACCGCCGTTTCCGGCATAGACAACAACGGGCCCATTAGGGCCCGTCTAAGTCCAAGACCCGCACCAAGCGGGTCTTTTTTGCAGACCTCAGGCATTAAGCACCGCCGCACTTACCTTCGCCACACTTGCCTTCGGTCTCGGTCTTGTCGCCACCGCACTTGCCTTCACCACATTTGCCTTCACCTTCGGCCTTTTCGGCGCCGCACTTACCTTCACCGCATTTGCCTTCGCCTTCAGACTTCTCGCCACCACACTTACCTTCGCCACATTTTCCTTCGCCTTCGGATTTTTCGCCGCCACACTTACCTTCACCACATTTTCCTTCGCCGTGATGATTATAAGAAGCCAGATCGTAGCCACTGCTCAACTGCTGAGCTGCAAACGGGTTTACTTCGGCAGACGCCATAGGAGCAATTGCAGAAGCCAGAAAAGCGGCGCCAAGCGCTGCTGCCAAAGGTGTTTTTGAACTTGCCATGTCGAATATCCTCAACGGTTAATAGTTTTTAAAATGTCAGTCAATGGAGCTTTGTCATGCGTGACCTGCATCTACCAAAGCTCGCTCTTGCCTGGAGGCTGGCGAACAAGAAACAGCCTTGTCATCACACTCCCTAAGTCAGACTGGCCGTTCTGCGTGAAGTTTCCGTCGGCCGTCAATAATAATGAGAAATATTTACAATCACTCCGGCGTACGTCCGGCGCTTCGTTGATACCAGGCATCGACGAGAGCCCACTGCGCCAGCAGGCGCTTCACGGACACCGGGCGCGATGTACCAAGGTGCTGCGCAAACAGTGACACCCGAAGCTCTTGAAGCATGATCTGAAATGTGGACAAGGACGGAGACAATTGAGCGGCGCCGGGCACTGCTTTGAGAAGCTCAAACATCGGCGCCTCCAGGGTCGCAAGAGTCGCCTGGTGCTCCTGATCTTTTTGGTAATTGGCTGCCAGACGTTCTGCTCGGACCGCCATAGCCTTGGCATAACGAGGAAAATGTCGAAACTCATCACTCGCAAGACCAAATAAGGCAGCGCCACTCAGGAGAAACTTCCGCTGAGCCGCTATATTCTGCTTCGCTTCTGCGTACTGCCCTTTGTAGCGTTGAAGTAAGCGAGAAGCGTCAACCATGGCACTCAGAGTGTTGCTCAATTGCGCTTCAAGGTCGTTACCAAGCCCTACCGCTGCTCGAGACATTTTTTGGCTGGCGGCGTCAAAGCTATCTTTATCGCGACAGTCACCATCAAGCAAACCGGATGCGTTAAGCGCCAGCGTGGGCAGCACCTCGTCGAGTAAATCATCCCGGGAAACGTCGAGGGCTGCCAACAACAGTGCCGTGGCATTGTCCTTCAGTAATCGTTTACGAAAATCACGGAACAGGGGCTTAGCCGAGAGCATAAGCAGTCGGGCAAGTCCTCTGCGCTGGGCCAATAGCGCCTCGCCAGGATAGTCGAACAGCTCGATACTCACACTGTCGCCCGCATCACGCAGCGCAGGATAAGCGAGAATATCTACGCCAGCTTGCTTGAAACCATATTCACGATCGAGTACTGGAAAGTCCCAAACTATGAGGCCAGTGCGTGCAGGCGAGTTTCCGTCCTCAGTCGTTAGTTGGGCTCGCGTCGCTTCCTGAAACTCGCTGATCAGTAAATCAACGTCCCGCCCCTGGGCCAGCAGCTTCCCCTTCTCATCCACTACGCGCAAATTCATCCGGTAGTAGTCATCGACAACATCCGGCCAATCGCCAGCTGCGATGCTCGGCCCACCGGCTTGTTTTACAGCAGCTCCCAATGCCTCTGACAAGGGGCGGTCCTCCGGCTTCATATACTGCAAAGCGCGGTCCGCCCAATCAGGCACGGGCACCATCTGTTTACGCACGGGCTTCGGTAAACCTTTGAGTAGAGCGATGCATTTTTCACGCAAAACACCCGGCACCAACCACTCCAGTCGAAAGCGGGGTAAGCGATTAAGCAGCGCCACGGGAACAGTAATAGACACGCCATCCGCTTCCTTACCCGGCGAGAACTGATAACTCAGTTTGTAACTCTGACTCTGCCATTCCAAACGGTCGGGAAAAGCGTCAATCACGGCCCCGGGATCCCGAGTGAGCAACTGATCCCGGCGCAGTTTAAGCACACTGCTCCGGGATTCATCCTCCTTTATCCACGCAAGCAAGGACGTCGTATTTGTCGCAAGACCTGGCAGCAACTCATCGTAAAATTTAAACAGCGTGTCTTCGTCGACCAGCAGATCGCGGCGACGAGCACGAGATTCAAGATCTTCTACTTCTCTTTGGAGACGTAAATTGTGCTTGAGAAACGCAGGCGGCTTTGACCAACGTCCGGCAATCAGGCCTTCACGGATCAGCAGCTCGCGACAAAGCTCTGGGTCTATTTTGGCGTAGTGCACAGCGACGCGATCGCTGATCGTGAGACCAAACAGCGTAGTGCGTCGCCAGGCCACGACCCTCCCCTGCTCGCGCTGCCATCGCGGTTCATAATATTGGTGTTTCAGCAGAGATGGATTCACCTGCATAAGCCACTGCGGCTCGATAGCGGCCGCCGTTCGGGCGTAGACACGTTGAGTCTCTACTATTTCGCCGGCCACCAGCCATTTTGGTGCTTTACGGTATAGCGCTGAACCCGGAAACAACTGCAGACGTCGGTTCCGCGTTGCCAAATACTCCCGACGCTCGTCCTGTTGCGCAATGTTACCCAGCAGACCGGTAAGCAGGGCACGATGAACGCCGGCATAATTCGTCTCCAGTGCAATCTCCAGAGCTGGCTTGAGTCCCTGGCTGCGACAGGCAATGCTGATTTGGCGATGTACGTCGCGCCACTCACGCATGCGCAGCCAGGACAGGTACTCGCGCTTACAGAGTTTACGGAGTTTATTTTCGCTGAGCGTCTGGCGCTGCTCTTCGTAGTAACGCCAGAGATTTAGCAAACTCATAAAATCGGAGCGCGGATCTGTAAAACGGGCATGGGACTGATCAGCCTGCGATTGGCGGTCGGCCGGACGCTCCCGGGGATCCTGAATGGACAAGGCACTGGCGATCACAAGCATTTCCGGCAGGACAGAGAACTCCTGTGCGGCAAGCACCATGCGCGACAAAGTCGGATCGATAGGTAGCGCTGCCATGCGTCGTCCCAGCCGCGTCAACTGCTCACGCTGATTGACCGCCCCCAATTCGTCCAGGAGTCTGTAACCATCGCGAATAAGACGGTTGTCCGGGGGCTCCAAAAAAGGAAACCTTGAAATATCGCCAAGTCCCAACTGCAGCATCTGTAGTACCACCGCCGCAAGGTTACTGCGCTTGATTTCAGGATCGGTGAACTCTGGGCGGTTCAGATAATCTTCTTCGGTGTACAGGCGCAGGCACACCCCTGGCCCCACCCTTCCGCAGCGTCCCCGCCGCTGGTCGGCGCTCGCCCGGGATACAGGTTCAATAGGTAAACGTTGTACTCGCGTGCGGTAGGAGTAACGACTAATGCGCGCTTCACCCGGGTCGATAACAAACCGAATGCCAGGCACCGTGACCGAGGTCTCAGCGACGTTTGTCGACAACACAACTCTCAAGCCCCGGGAACTGCCGCGACCGAATACCCTAGCCTGCTCGCCCTGACTCAGCCGAGCATAGAGAGGCAGTACATCAAGACCCTCTGCACCGCGAAGTTGCCTTGCTACATCACGAATATCCCGCTCGCCCGACAAAAATACGAGCATATCGCCAGGACTACCGTGAACGCCTGCCTGCACCTCCTTAACCACCGACGCCACCTGGCGCAATAAATCCTCCGAATCACTGCTGTCCCGGGGAAGATAATGCGTGCTCACAGGGTAGCTGCGTCCCGAAACCTCGATCACCGGAGCGCCACTAAAGTGCTCGGAGAACCGCTCCAGATCGATCGTGGCACTGGTCACCAAAACCTTTAGATCGGGTCGACGCGGCAGCAGGCGTTTTAAATAACCAAGGATGAAATCGATATTCAGACTGCGTTCGTGCGCCTCATCGATAATCAAAGTGTCGTATTGACGCAAATCCCGGTCGCGCTGCATTTCACTTAACAAGATTCCGTCGGTCATCAACTTAACCGCCGTACGCTCACCCAAATACTCCTGGAAGCGCACTTGATAACCGACCAACTCACCCAGGGGCTGCCCCACCTCCTCGGCAATACGCTGGGCCACAGTGCGGGCGGCAAGACGACGGGGCTGAGTATGCCCAATACGCTGGACACGACCCCGCCCCAATTCGAGACAAATCTTGGGAAGTTGGGTGGTCTTTCCCGAACCTGTTTCGCCGGCCACGATCACCACCTGATGCTCCCGCAGTGCATCGGCAATCTCCTGTCGATGCTCCGCGACAGGAAGATCCGCAGGGTATGTGAGTGCGGGTATCTCCCGAACTACCTGTGGCGTATCCGAGGTACTCATGCCCTGGGGCCTCGCCAAAGATCTGGATCCCGCGGTACTCTTGGCAAACTGTATATCGAACTATTGATTGCTCTATTCCAAAAATTATTAATCACAGACCCAAGATCAGGCAACGAGGCACCACGGTGAGCACTGAAACCAGCTACAGCTATGACGACCTTCATGAGGGACAAGAATCCGAAGTCAAACGTCAGCTTCTGGCGGAGGATATTGACGCCTTTGCCCATGCCAGTGGTGACCACAACCCTCTGCATATTGATGCCGAATTCGCCCGCGCGGCGGGATTCAAAGACCGCATTGCCCACGGAATGCTTCTGGCCAGTTGGATATCCGCAGCGCTGGCCCACTCTCTGCCCGGACGTGGAACAGTCTACCTTCGCCAGGACCTTGAATTTCGGCAGCCGGCACTCCCTGGTGACACGCTGATTATCCGCCTTACGGTGCGTGAGAAGAAACGCCGGGGACGAGTAATTCTTGATTGCAGGGTTAGCCACGAGGACGGCCGGGACGTGCTGCGAGGCAGTGCCGAGGTAATTGCGCCTCCCCAAACGAAGGCGCCCGCACCGCTGGCTTAGAGGCTCTCAGCCCGCAGCAGAGTCCGCCTCGGCCTTGGCGGTCTGCTCAAACTGCGAGGGGTCAAGATACATAAGCTGCAGCTCCACATTGGGACCACCGCGGCCGGAATCTGCACCCAGGACCAATACACTGGGCTTTCCATCTTCGGCAGTAAGCGCCGTGATACCAAACATCACAGCATTGTCGCTGTGCTCGCTGGCAAAGCTCCTCAAGGACTCGGGTTCTTTAATGGCCTCGGCGATACTCGCTAGCAGCATAGTGAGTCCGGTGCGGAAACTGGTAAAATTCAGGCGACCCTGATAGTGCTCACAGCTCAAACTCAGATCAAAGCGGACCATGCTGCCGTCTTCCATGCGCAAGTTCGTCAAAGGAACAATCTTTTGCTCTTCCAGATCACGATAGAGACTCTTGGCCTCTGTTCGACTCGGCTCGATCAGTGCTTTATGGATCAGGTTCACCGCGACGGTCAGGAATTTGTCGGTGGGTAAGCTCATACGTTGGGTGTTTTCTGACATAACTCTTCCGCAGATGTGACTAACAGCCCGCGAAGTCTACCGATTGGGCCCTCGGCTTGCCAGCCACCTGCCCTTAAAATACTCCCAGACAATAAAAGAGCTAAATCGCACAGTTTGCTATGCTCCACCTTTCATTCACGACTTGATAAACCCATGGGCGATTCAGTGTCCGCAATAAGCACAAGACCAAAACGAACTCTTGCATCGATAGTTGCAGCGTCGGCGATCGCGCTGTGCCTGACTTTCCTCGCTGCAGGAATGTCTGAGGCTCAGGAAGCTGATATCACTGCGGCCGAAACCGACGTTGAGCGGCTTCGAGGCCTGCTGCTTCGACATCAGGGAGCCGACACCGAGAAGGTTACCGAAGAGTCGCCCATTGTCGACATACCCTTAGATCTGGAATCTCAGGAATCAGAGTTTGCCGCGGCACTAAACGCGCCCTATTCGCCTCAAAAGGTCCTCCTGCGGCCCCAAGAGCTCCCGCTGCTACTGGCGGATGTCGAGGCGAGATTGGCCGATAGCAAGGCTGTTGATCGTCGAAGTGACAGTTCCTTAATCGGCACCACCCAGATCCGCCAAAGAGGATCCCTTATCGGTAGTAGCCGCTATAGCCTCACACATATCGGCAAGCACCAGTTCTTTGGGTATACCGAACTGGCCCCGGGACTCAATATTCTTGGCGTGGCAGATAAGCAGTGGGAAATCGAACTGCCGACAGTAGAGGGCACAAATCGATATCTCCTGCTTCTCGTCGCACCACCGCGGGGAGACTGGGAGTTGCACGCTCTCCCTGCCAGCGCGACCATGCAATTGGGCGATGCGGCGCCGCAATGGCTTCGGGAGCCCACCGGCGAAACAAGTCCGACACCGTGATCCGCGCTAAGGGCCCTTTGCGCGCCATGGAGCTAGCGGAGCTTGAGTGGACCGACCTCGGTGAGCCTCGCTCTTTGCGCTACGGCGACTGCTACTTCAGCGCTCAAGACGGCAGCGCCGAAACCCAGCATGTATTTATTGAAGGCAGTGACCTTGAGCAGCGACTAAGTCAGCGCAGTGACTCTCTGTTTACCATCGCCGAGCTTGGCTTTGGCACAGGCCTAAACTTTTTAATGAGCTGGGATTGCTTCAATCGCTTTGCTGCACCGAACGCGCGTCTACACTTTTGGAGCGTAGACCGCCACCCGCTGAGCCGCGAAGCCCTGGAGCGATCATTGCACCGCTGGCCACAGCTGAGCGCTCTGATCGAAGAATTGCTGAGCGTCTACCCCCCGCCGTTACCCGGCGTACACCGCCGCGTACTCGCCCAGGGACGACTTACTCTGGATTTGGTCTGGGCAGAAGCTGCGGACGCGCTGGCCGAGCTATCGGGATTGGGGAAGCCCTTGGTGGACGCCTGGTATCTGGACGGATTTGCCCCACGCCAAAATGAGTCCATGTGGACGCCGGATCTCTATTCGCACATGGTAGCGGCGAGCAAACCCGGAGCGACCTTTGCGACCTACAGCGCCGCCGGCACCGTGCGGCGCAGCCTCACAGAGGCGGGCTTTTCTATCACCAAGCGTGCGGGATTTGGCAGTAAACGCGAGTGTTTACATGGGGTGCTGCCGATAAATACTCGTCTTTATACCCAGGCTCCGCGGTTGACGCCCTGGGATCTTAATGACGAGAAAAACAGTCCTGACAGGCAATCAGCGTTGATTGTTGGCGCTGGACTAGCCGGAGCCCATGCCGCCGCCGCGTTGGCACGCCGGGGAATGGCGGTCACCGTTTTCGATCAGGCTTCCATTGCCGGAGGTGGCTCCGGTAATCCTCAAGGTGTTCTCTTCACCCGTCTCTCTCACGAACGCTCAATTCTGGGGGAGTTCTCGATGCTGGCTTTTCTTTACGCCCGAGAACTTTATCTGGAGATGTTTCGCACGGGTGCCCTCACCGAAGACGTCGACGGAGCACTCAATGGCTGCGTCCAGATAGATGCGCCTCGAGGCAATGAAGCGACACTTGAAACCGCATTGCGGGGACTTCAGGAGATTGCACAGAGCTGCGACGCCGAGACCCTCTCACAGATCCTGGGAGTCAAGAACAGCACTCCCGGCCTCTGGCAGCCCGGTTCGGGCTGGCTATCCCCGCCGGCCGTATGTAAGGCCCTGCTTGAACAGGCAGGTATTCGTGTGCACAAACACTGCACAGAACTGCAGCTTAGCCGTGCCGCCAATGGAATCTGGGAAGTTCACAGCAACGGTGGCAGGCTTCTGGGGGCAGCCCCGGTTGTCATACTCGCCACGGGACCAGACAGCCGAAATCTCCCGCAGACAAAAAACCTTCCATTGCGTGTAGTGCGCGGTCAGACAACTCAGATACCGGCGCCCTTGGATCAGCCGCTGCTCAGAAGCTTTTGCCACCGCGGCTACATCAGCCCTGCGGTTAATGGCCAGCACTGTATTGGTGCCACTTTTAAGCCCGGGGATGACAGTCGGGAAATACGTGTCGAGGAACATCTGGCAAACATCGAATCACTCGCTCAGGCTCTGCCGGCTTGGCAGAAACACCTCAATTCTCTGGACCCCAACACCCTGCAAGGTCGTGCCGAGTTACGTTGTGTATCTCCAGACTACCTGCCCCTGGCCGGCCCCCTTCCCGATGAGCAGGCCTTCAAGCAGCGTTACGCGGCTCTACAGTGGGACGCAAGTCAGCTCATCGTCGAACGAGGGGCCTATCAGCCCGGTCTGTTTGTGAGCACCGCACATGGATCCCGAGGATTAAGTTACGCCGCATTAAGCGCAGAGCTTATCGCCGCCCAGATCTTTGAGGAACCAATACCTGTGAGCCGCGAGCTTCAGCGCGCTGTCGCACCGGCTCGATTCCTGATCCGTGGTCTCGTGCGCGGGACATCGCAAAAGAAAGCGGTGAGCGCATGAAATCGCCAGCGAGACCACTCGCGCGCAGCCGCCTCATCGTGCTGGCGTTCCTCTTGGCTTCAGGACTCACTCCCGTGACGGGCGCAGACCTCCAACGCTACGGCTACGAGGTACTCGAACGTGTTCCCCAGCCTAGAGAAAACTTCGTTCAAGGTTTGCAGATTTTTGGCGATTCGCTCTATGTGGGCACTGGCCTATATGGCGAGTCGCGTCTCCGGGAGTACCAATTCCCGTCGATGACCCTGACGCAAGAGCTGAGCCTTCCGGCGGAGGTGTTCGGGGAAGGCGTCACCCGTCTGGGTGAACGAATCTACCAGCTAACCTGGCATGCGGGTCAGCTATTCGAATACGATGCCAGTACCTTCGAATTGCTCAAAACACACCCCATTTCTACCCGGGGCTGGGGCCTGACGCATAACGGTAATGAGTTGATCTATAGCGACGGCAGCCATCAGCTGTACTTTTTGGACCCCGCGAACATGACCTTGCTGCGTACTCTGAAAGTCACCCTCGCAGCAAGGCCACTGCCCAGACTCAATGAACTTGAATGGATTAACGGTGAAATCTGGGCAAACGTCTGGCAAGCCAACCAATTGGTCCGCATTGATCCACTAAACGGAGAGGTGACCGCCATTGTCGATCTTCGAGGCCTGCTGGATCCCAAAGACCGTGATTCCTCTACGGACGTGCTTAATGGCATCGCCTGGGATGCAAGCCACGAGGCGCTCTGGGTGACTGGCAAACGCTGGCCCTGGCTCTATAGACTGAAACTGCGCCCCATACCGTAGGACCCAGCGCGCGTGCGCGTGGAGTGACGAAAACCCCCACATAAAGCAAAAGTTTGATTCCGAGCGATTGACGCTCAAGAGCACATCGAATTCACGTTAGAATAGTGACTTTATTGATGCCGGAACCTCTATGAACAGCCCTTCAAACCTACCTATTGCCCACGATAGCTTTGTCCCCCTGCGCTCTGAACGTATCGACGCGCTAAACATTCGTATCGAACACTTCGAACACCGCGATACCGGCGCTATTCACTATCATCTCTCTACTGACAATCCTGAGAACGTATTCCTCGTTGCACTGCGCACCGTGCCTCAGGACAGCTCTGGCGTTGCGCATATTCTCGAGCACACTGCACTGTGTGGCAGCGAGCATTATCCCGTGCGCGATCCGTTTTTCATGATGCTGCGGCGCTCTCTAAACACATTCATGAACGCCTTTACCAGCTCAGATTGGACGGCTTACCCCTTTGCCAGCCAGAACCGAAAAGACTTTCGCAACCTTTTGGATGTCTATCTCGATGCGGTGTTTTTCTCCAAGCTCGACCCGCTGGACTTTGCTCAGGAAGGCCATCGAGTAGAGTTTGCCGAACCGGGTAATATCAACAGTGAGCTTGTCTACAAAGGCGTTGTATTCAACGAAATGAAAGGCGCCATGAGCTCCGTACCGTCGCGCCTGTGGCAAACCCTTTGCCATCATCTGTTTCCCACCAGCACCTACCACTACAACTCCGGAGGCGAGCCAGAAAACATTCCCGAGCTGAGCTACGAGCAACTGAGACAGTTTTATAAGAGTCACTATCACCCCAGCAATGCGACGTTCCTGACCTTTGGCGACATCCCCGCGGCTGAACATCAGGCGGTTTTCCATGAGCAGGCTTTGCGGCACTTTTCAAAGCTCGACACCAAAGTCGTGGTCAAACCCGAGCAGCGCTTTAGTGCCCCCCATCGTGCCAGAGAGTCCTATGCCTTTGATGAGGAAGGTTCCAGCGAACGCCACACCCACATCGTCATGGGCTGGCTGCTGGGCGAAAGTAGCGAACTAAAGGACCTGCTAGAAGCCCAACTGCTGTCCAGTGTGTTGATGGAAAACAGTGCCTCGCCCCTGCAGCAGGCACTGGAAACTACGGACCTGGGCACGGCACCTTCTCCGCTGTGCGGCCTCGAGGATTCCCTGCGAGAACTCGTTTTTTGTTGCGGAATCGAGGGAAGCGAAGCTGAGAACGAAGACGCCTTGGAGCAACTGGTGCTTGAGGTTATTGAGCGAATCGCCGCTGATGGGGTCCCTCAGGAGCATCTGGAAGCAATCCTGCATCAACTTGAGCTCCACCAGCGGGAAGTGAGTGGCGATGGTATGCCCTATGGCCTCAACCTGATTCTTCAGGCCCTGGGACCCGCAACGCATTATGCAGACCCAATCCCCTCCATGGATCTCGAGCCAGTCATCGCTCTTTTACGAGAGCAGATCCAGGATCCGAATTACATCCGCAAGCTGGCCCGAAAATTATTGCTGGAAAACACTCACCGAGTCACCTTGGTGATGACACCCGATAGCGCTTTGTCCGAGCAAAAACTCGAAGAAGAGCGGCAGCGTCTGAGCGCCATCAAAGACGCAATGGATGACGATGCAAAAAGAGCGGTGGTCGCGCAGGCAGAGGCGCTGCTGGAACGTCAGGCTCAGGAAGATGATCCCGAGATACTGCCCAAGGTTACCCTCAGCGACGTCCCCCCCAGCCTGCCAAAGCTGTCCTATGAAGAACATCAGCTGGGTGAACTCCCCTTTACGCTCTATGAGCAAGGCACCAATGGCCTTGTCTATGAGCAGCTGAGCTGCGCCCTGCCGCCCTTGGACGCAAAGGAGCTATCCCTGCTTCCACACCTCACTGGAATGACCGCGGAGCTGGGTCTTGGCGACGCCAGTTATCTGGATACGCAAAACCGCCAATCATCCTCTGTCGGGTCCATCAACTTGTTTACCTCCATGCGCGGTAGCATCGAGGATGAACAGGTCATGCAAACCAGTTTAGTCCTGTCCTCAAAAGCCCTGGCACGCAAGAGCGAGCAACAGGCGGAGTTAATGCGCGATACGCTGCTTAATGCTCGCTTTGATGAGCTCCCGCGAATACGCGACCTGGTTGCCCAGCAGCGAGCTCGGCGCGAGCAATCCATCACAGGGCAAGGTCACAGTCTGGCAATGCTTGCGGCCTGCGCTGGCATGAGCCCTCTGGCGAGGCTCCACCACGAACTATCGGGGATGCAGAGTATTGCGGGTCTGCGCAAGCTGGACGATTCACTCAATGAACCAGCGAATCTGGAGGCCTTTGCGAGTGAGTTGCAGCAGCTTTACGCAAAGTTGCGCAACGCTAATTGGGAAGCATTAATTGTCGCAGAGCCTGGAAGCACAGAGAATTTGGCAAAAGAAGCTGCGCAGATATGGCAGGGTTTGCCCCAGGAAAGTGTGGAGCATCTGAGCCTGCCGATGCTTCGCGAAACTCGACGGGAATGCTGGGTAGCAAACTCCCAGGTGAGCTTTTGCGCAAAAGCCTACCCAACCGTGCCCAGTGGACACGCAGACGCAGCTGCACTGACAGTACTCTCCGGCTACCTGCGCAACGGCTTTCTACATCGCGCTATCCGCGAGCAAGGCGGTGCTTACGGCGGTGGTGCAAGCCATGATGCAAGCATTGCTGCCTTTCGTTTTTACTCCTACCGGGATCCGCGCATTGAGGGAACTCTCAATGATTTTGACGCCAGTATTGATTGGATGGTCAACGGTGATCACAACGCGACAGGCCTGGAAGAAGCGATTCTTGGCGTTATCGGCAACATCGACAAGCCAGGGTCCCCTGCGGGAGAGGCAAAGCAGGACTTTCACAACCGTCGCTTTGGGCGCGACCACGAGCAGCGCATGGCATTTCGGCAGCGGATACTTGAAGTTAGCCTTGAGGACCTCAAACGTGTCTCCGCGCAGTATCTGGTTCCCGAAAAAGCCTCCATTGCCGTTGTGACTGGCAACACCGCACGTAAAGACAGTGCGGCTTTCCTCGAATCTCTGGGCCTGGCATTTAAGGAACTCTAGACGCGAACCTAGCGCCTCGGCGCTATTAGCACCCGTCGCGGAGGGCGGTGCCGGAAGGCATCGTCGCCAACGCGGTCGTGCTTTGAACCTACCAACAAAATCCGCCCTCTCGATGAAATGTCGTCCTCCGTCGTGAAGCTTTTTACAAACTCATCTCGGCCCCACTGCCGGTTCCCCCAACTGGGATCGGCCAAAAACACTCGATCCCTATCATCAATCTTTCGTAGCACAGAAAAGTGCGCTCGGCCGTGTACCTCAAGAGCAACAATCACAGGGACTTTTAGCTTTTTTAGGTCGCTATAGCCAAGCTCAAGCCCCAAAACAGGATACTCGCGAGACCGGGCAAGCATCGCCATCTCGGCAAAAGACAGACCCTTAGCAGCCAATCCTTGAGCAGGCTCGAAAGTGCGGCTATCCATAGTCTGCATCAACAGCGTTTTTTCGCTGATCGGATCCAGATAGAAATACGTTAGTAAGGTGGCCAGAGCGGCGGCGCCACAACTGTAGTCGGCTTGCTGCCTGACAACACCGCTATCGCGCAGCGATAACCAACTCTCAACGCCGTAACACGGCGGTGCCAGAACCACGGACACTCCCAGTATGCACCTGGCCCACTTTGCTGCCTTGATAGACAGGGACTTCACAACATCGGCGGCCTGTAGCCGCGATCGATCATACCCTCCCGGCGCATACCTGATAAAACATCTCTGCGCCAAAGGCCCCGCAAAAGCAGTAAACCAAGCAAGTAGCTAGCACCGCTAAGGTATACGGCTGAAGGTTTTACGTCGCCGCCCTCGAGCCAAAGAACAAGCACAAAAACAAACAGCGGCAGCAGGCTTAGCGCATGCATAAAGAACAAGCGGTTGTAACGACGCATGTATTCCGCATCGTTTGTTTTCTTAATCCAGTCTGGATGATTCATTAAAGATCACTTTAGGCAAGAAGGGCCCGGGCGGGCCAAAAAAGCCGAGGCAGACACACTGCCCCAGCCCGGCTGGCTAGCGACTTTTTGTTCCTATATCGCAGTTAACACAAAGCCCACCCGAAGAGGCTACGGTCGGAACATAATCGCCCCAGAAAAAACTGGCGAGACTCAAATCCAGAGTGACAACGCCAATGATCCAGGGCCAAAGTTCTCCCTGGGTGCGACTCATTGCCCGTTCATCAAGCATCTCGACACCGGATGAAGGTGGGCTATCGAAAGCATCCGATATCAAAGTGGCTTGTGATGTATTCCATCGGCCTTCTGTTTGAGCTTCATCACTTGCCATAATTCCCTGCGAAACCAGTAGGCTCCCGGCGACAAGCACCGCTAACTGCTTGTTTAACTTTTTCATAATATGATTCCCTTCATAATTATTTTTCCCGAAAAACTCCCCACCACTAAAACTCATAAAACCACTGCAAGGTCATACCACCACTGCGGTCCGTACCAAGATCAACACTCACGAATATCGAATGCTGACGCGCAACAGACAGAGCCATACCGCCATGAATACCCAGCCGCTCACTTGTTGGCAAAACGACACCGGAACCCAGGTCAGTGGCGGTACGGCGCTCAAACGCAGCACCGCCAAACAAGGTGACCCGGGGATTAACGGCAAAATTGACACCCGGCTCAACGCGCCAACTAGACCCGGGGTCGATCTCAAGCCTATGCAGACGGTAATCTCGCTGAAAACTCATAGAGATAGAGAGTGATAGCACCAGCGGATCAATACCTTTGTAGGTGGTTATGGCAATTTGCCCCCCGGGGAGCGTGCGACGCCCATTTTCGGAACTGCTACTAATAATCGCCCGGGCTTCAAGTAACACGGCCGGTAGTGTGGACTCCCGCTTGATCAACCAGTTGCTCCCCACACTAAGCCGATGGCTTTTCTCACGGATCTTCTGATCTGCGCCGGACTGACTGAACTGCTGCTCCTGCAGTCGCGCGTTCAGCTCAAGGCGCTGACTTAATCCGTACCTGAGACCCACCAGCCAGCTGCCCTGTCGCTCAAGCAATGTCGGCTCTGACATCGCCGACCGGTAATCAAGGCTGCTGCTTATCTGCCAGGTAGACGGCTTGGCCAGGAGTTGTTCGATCGTAATTGGGGACTGTGCAGATGCCTCGGGGGAAACTTGCGCCAAGCAAATCAAAAACAGACAGACCCCGGTTTTTAACTGCGCTGCGCCTGACATCTGACCTCATCTCCCTGCATTTCTGAAGGGTTCAGAGTGCCCCAGCGCTTAGGGGGGCGACCACGTCCATAGCGTCCTCAAATTCATCCTAGACGCCCCTCTTGCCCGAAACTACGCCGAGATTCATACTCCCCGCCCCTGTCGAATTAGTAGAGAGCATCCATGCTGTTGCGTCTTTCCACCTTATTATTTATCAGCGTGGTTACCGGCTGTGCGTCCTATGTCGGCGAGTATCAGGATCGCTTGATACGGAGCCTTCCCAACCAACGGGAAGTCACTTTTAACGAAAGCCACAGCTATCCCGGCAAGATTCTATGTGGCAACTACACCACGCTTACTGCGGACGGCTGGAATACGCGCAGCAGCGATTTTATTGTTGGAGAGACATTTCTATTTTCCCAGGCCACCCCAGATGAAGTCTTTGTGTATTGCAGCAAGGATCCTGCTCAGGCCTTGTATTCTCGACTGGGGATTGGCGCAGCGGATGGCGACTGGGCGCCCTTGATTAAGTTACGCGATGACATGCAGGCTATTAACGACGGCATCAATCGCTACTACAACACTGCCAACACGCTTCCAAAAACGCTGGCAACTCTGCTCGAAGGCGATTTTGGCGTCAGCAAGGAAACCCTCATTGATCCCTGGGGACGTCCCTACTACTACATTGGTGGACTATCAGGTCGCACGGCTCCGCAGTACCAGCTCGGGAGTCTTGGGGCAGATGGTAAAGAAGGCGGTCGGGGTGTCGATGCAGACATCCGTAAAGAGCAAATTCAGATGTTGGACCATGTGCTTAAATTTGCCGGCTACTGACGCTCTAGGGTGAAAAGGGAAACACCCGAGGCAGCATTGTAAGAACTACCACTGAATAAGTCAGCGACAGCGGAAAACCGTAACGCACATAGTCAGAAAAACGATAGTTACCTATGTTCTGCACCATAAGATTGGTGGTGTATCCGTAGGGCGTCATAAAGCTCGCACTCGCCCCATAGGCCACGGCCATCACAAACGGCAGGACACTCAGTCCAAAGCTTTCTGCCAGACCAAAAGCGATGGGAAACACCAGCGCTGCTGCGGCATTGTTGGTCATTAGCTCTGTAAGCAGCAGCGTTGTGAGGTACACAGCCACTAAAGCAACGTACGGTCCCTCGGCGGCCAATCGTAAATGCAATGCATCAGCTATGAGTGACACCAGGCCGGTATTCACCAGCGCCTGCGAGAGCACCAGAGCTGCCCCAATCACCATAGCAATGTCAAAAGGAAAGCGACGGCGAAGCTCGCCAGCTCGAACCACACCGAGACCGAGCATCAGCACGAGCATCCCCAACAACCCCTTAATCAACGGCAGAACGCCCATGGCCGCGAGCGCAACCACTGCAAGCATCGCCAGCCCTACGCTATTGTTTACCAGTGTTGAAAGCGGTGCCTGCAGCGCTCGCGAGCCCACCACCAGGAAGTTCTTGTCGACGTTGCGACGACTGTAAAAGTCCCCGCCAATCGCCAGCATCAAGCTATCGCCAGCCTGCAAGGTGATCGTGCCAAGCTTGCCCGAAAGTCGTTCACCTCCACGTCTAATACCGACCACAGCGGCATCAAACAACGACCGAAAGCCAGAGTCTTTGACGGTTTTACCTTCCACGGTCGCACCGGGCAATAAAATCACCTGGACCAGATTGCCGCTAAGGAGACCCTCCCCTGCAGCGAACGTCTTAAGCCCGTCAAAGCGGTCGAGCAAGCCGACTTTGCTGATGTCTCCTGAGAAAATCAGTCGATCGCCCTCAGCAATGTATTCCTGGGGCCCCACGGGCGAGATCAAATGCTCTCCCCGCACAATCTCAACCAAAAACAGTGCATCGAGTTCCCGCAAGCCGTTGTCGACGATACTGCGCCCAATCAGACTGGAACCGGCTACTACATTCGCCTCCACAAGATACTCAGCAACACTCACTGTGTCCCGGGGGTTGTCCGGCAGCAAACGCGATGTGAGTAAGAGCACTACTACACCCACAGCCGTCACGGACAGACCTATAGGCAGAAAGTCGAAGAAAGCGAGACCTACTCCCGTAGCATCTTCAAGGAATGAACTAACGATAAGATTCGTCGAGGTACCTATCAGTGTGGTCGTTCCGCCCAGCACAGCTGCATAGGATAGAGGTAAGAGTAATCTGCTGGGCAGATGAAAACTGTTTTCGCGCAGTGCATTGGCCAAGGTCGCGACCACGGCGGTATTGTTGACCAGCGCTGAAAATACGCTGGTGACAACTGACACCCGTAGCAGGGAGCGCCGATATCCAGACACCACGAGACCTCGCGACAAACGAGAAAGCCAGCTGAGCTTCTCCAGCCCAATGGATACAAGCAGCAACAACACCAAGGTAACAAGGCCGATGTTTGTCGCTTTATCCAGTACTTCCGGCGTGTCCACCAGCCCGGCAAAGTAAACTGCCCCCATGGCCCCGGCAAACAACCAGGCAGGGGCATAAGAGGTGAAGATGAGGCCGTAAAAAAGACCCAGAAAGATCGTGGCTATGAAAAGCTGTTCAGGCATAAAAATCTGGTCACCGATTGAATATGCGAGCATACGCGCTGGCGGCATGCGGCCTCAAGCGTCGTCTTCAGCAGTACCATGGATTGCCACAGCGACTGTATGCTTTAAACTCTCTGCGCGCTCAACAGCGTTCTAACAACAACTATCGAATTTAAGGAGTCACCTATGATCGGCTATGTAACAGTCGGCGTCAGCGACATGGATCGCGCCAAGACCTTCTACTCAGAATTACTCAAAGATATGGGCGCATCAGTTGTCGTTGACATGGACCGCATTGCGTTCATCGGCAAAAGCATGGCTGAACCTATGCTTGCTGTGTGTCTGCCCTTCAACGAAGAGCCCAATCATCCGGGTAACGGGAACATGGTCGCGATTACCGCGAGCAGCAAAGAGCATGCAGATGCTTTGTATGCCAAAGCCATTGAATTGGGTGCGACTTGCGACGGCGAACCCGGGCAACGAATACCTGATGTATTTTATGGCGCTTACGTGCGCGACCCTGATGGCAATAAACTGGCCTTCTTTGTCTTTGGCTAATCATCTGCCAAAAATGTTTACTACACTTCGCGCCCCGAGGGGCGCAGTGTCAGGTCGCTAAGCTATGCAGCTCTTCAAATCTCTAGAAGTAAAGATACGTAGCTGGCGCAATCAACTGATCTCACCGATGAAGTATCGTGGGGACGCAGTGCATTGCCCAGTCTGCGATCACAGCTTTTCTCACTTCCTGGCCGCAGGCAGCGGACAGAGAGCTCGTCCTGGCGCCGTATGTCCACTATGCCGGAGTCGCGAGCGCGACCGACTCAGCTGGCTATTTCTCGAGCAGCGTCAGAGTGAACTTCTGCAGTGGCACATGCAGTTTCTGCACGTCGCGCCAGAACCCAGGCTGAGTGAATTCTTCTTTAACGCCATTGGTGAGGGCTACATCACCGCCGACCTAATGCGAAAAGACGTGATGGTTCGTATGGACGTTCAGGACATGCTGTACCCCAATGAGACTATGGATGCGATCTATTGCAACCACGTGTTTCAAGATGTACCCGATGACCACAAGGCGATCGCGGAATGCTTTAGGGTACTTCGTCCCGGCGGCTGGGCTGTGGTTAACGTGCCCCTGTTTGCTGAAGAAACGCAAGAGGCCAATACGCCAGGCAATGTCCGCGCCGCCTGGGATAAGCGCCCTGACGAACACGTGAGAAATTATGGCCCTGACTATCGCGACCGTCTGGAAGCTGCAGGCTTCCTTGTAGAGGTTTTCACGCCGGAAGATTTGGAACCGGATTTGTCAAAGCGAAAGCGTTTTGGTGTAGACGGGCCTCGTACGGGCTTTGTGCACTTTGTGCGTAAACCTGCAGCGCCGTCGGCGTAGCTACCCGCGATCCGGAAAAACTCGAGCAATGAGCGCTCGTAAAGCAACAGCCCTGCCCCCACCCCAGGACTACGCGTTAAATTGGTAGTCCATGTAAGCAATCTCTCGAGAAAACAAGTCTTCGATGCGCGCTTTGCTACGCTCATCGTAGTACTCACTGTAATGCTTCCTCTCTTTTGCTACACCGGTTTTTTCTCTAGGCAGTGGTTCCGGCAATTCAAGGTTTAATCGCTCTCGCAGTTCCGCCAGTGCACCCGTCAGCTCCCGAAATTCAAACACGCGATCGACCATCACGGCATCGCCATCAAAGTACAGTTGAGCATCGCGAGGCAATCGATGGGGCTTCTTGTCTATGTAATCAGCAAAGGACGGCATGGAACGTCCCTGTCCATGCAGCTTCCAAAGGTAGTAGGAAACAACCTTGTCCCAGGGATTTCGTTCGAAGCAAAATGTGAAATAGCTGTTCCACACCTCATCCCCAACAAGTTCACGTATACGTGTTGCAGGCATGTGCTCATAGTAAAAAGCACCCAAAAGCGGTGAATGCCGATCCACAATTTTACGAACAAACTTCGATCCGTTGTAAGCGGGACCGATCAGGGAATCAGGTCCGTAGTTGCGGGGTATACCGTCACCAATATTGTCTTCCATATGAGACACGATATCGTGTTCATCGCACTCCCGTGCCAACGCGACTTCCAGAGAGCTCCCTGCTGTCTTATGCGTTTTGACAAAGATGAACCGATGCCGATGACTGATGATCACAATGGAGTCTCCCTCGGTTCTCTATGACTTAATGCCAGAAGATACAGTCCAATAAATAGCCATAGAAGCTGCGCATGCCAGGATGAATACCACGCCAAGTGGGTATTTAAGGGGAACAGCATGCCCAGGAGTGTCACGGCGTAAGGAAGTGCTCTGGACCGAGCCTGGGCATCTGCGCGCTGCCAGCTTACCCATAACAACGCCACGAGAACGGCATAGCCGGCCAGGCCAAACACACCGGTCTCTGACCACAACTCTAACAAAAGCTGGTGAGCGTGAGAGGCTCGCGCTCCGCCGGCAGCCCCCGCCGGGCGCGCCCAGGTATCAGTCTCTGCGGCAAAATCGGCATAAGCATAGCGGAAGCCCCTGGGACCGACCCCGTTAATCCAATGCGCCTCACCAATAGCAACCGCGGTACGCCATATCGGCAATCGAAGCCCCGTTGCTCTGTTAACTGTCGTGTAGTCTGGTTCATCCAGCGCGGTGGCAATCACAACGCTGCGCTCTCGCACCCACTCACTGCTGCCAAATGCCAGAACCAAGGCAAGGCCAGCTACGCCGAGTAGACTCACAACACGAAGCAGACCAAGACGACCGCGGAAAAAGTAATAAACCCCCAGCGCTGCCAATTCGACCCCCGCGCTGATCCACGCCGCACGCTTACCCGACAGCACAATTAACGTTAAAACCAGCAGTAGGAAAATACCCACCACCACCGCCGGCCAAGCCCGCAAGCCATAAACCAGGCCTATGGGTAACAAAAACGCCACAGCGATGCCGAATTTGATGTTGTCGTCGTCACCGAACAAGCCGTTGATGTAACCCTCACCCACGCCATAACCGAGAACATTGCTTCCGGTAACAAATTGCAAGAGTCCATCCAGACACCACAAAGTCAGTAGTAGCGCCACCGCCATACCCAGCAGATTCAAGAGCTGATCACGGTCCGCCGGCTGTCTGCCGTAGCACTGGTACCAGTACAGCAAGGCCGCGCAGCTCAAGCCATAACGCAAGGTTCCAAGTGTAGTGATGAGTGATTTTTGCGGTGCTACGGCATCAGGCAAAGACAGAAGCATGGGCAGTGCAAAGGCAGTCAAGAGGGCCATCAAAAACCCTGCGTGGCTTGCACCAGCCATACCTTTGGACTTTACGAGTCCTAGCACGCCCGCAACCGCCAAAAGGCCCAAGGGAATCTCAAGCATGCGTCCAAATGGCAAAAGGACCATGGCCAGCACAAGCAGCAGCGCAGGAAGGGGAACTTGAAACAAACGCATGGAGGATTCCAAAAATAGGCGCCGCTACTATGCGATGTCAGGGCCCGGCAGTCAAAAAATCGCGAGGATGACATAGCTGCGGTAAACTGTGCGTCGCTCCTGTGACCATTACTGGCCCATGCTTAAACTCAAAAACTCACGACCACTGTTTGTTGGCGGCACACGCTATGTATTTCAGCACCCTGAGCATGCCAATCGATGCATAAAGGTACTGCGACCCGATCGCACGGGCACGGCCCGAAAAATCCTCCGCAAAGACTTCAAGCGTCATTTGCCAGCACGATTTCTGGACGACCAACTGAAAGAAATCAAAGCGTATCGGGAGCTTCTGAGCCGGGCGAGCGAGACCTTGTGGCGTTACGTCCCCAGATACCATGGCACCGAAGAAACAGATATGGGTGTCGGCATTGTCACGCAGCTGATGCGTAACGCAGACGGCAGCTGGCCCAAAAATCTCGAACAAATCCTGAGCAATGGTACGGACCCGGCGCTGGAAGCAGGTATCGAAGAGTTTGTAGACGCCGTTGGCAAGCTTCGCATTCTCAGCCGGGACCTTCTTCCGCACAACATTATCGCGGTGAAGGAGGACAGCGGGTATCGTGTGATGCTAGTAGACGGCATTGGCAATGCTGAGCTCATTCCCTTGTCGACCTGGTCTGGCTTCTTTGCCCGACGAAAAACCCAACGCAAGATTCGTCGCTTCAGACAACGTTGTGCACTGCTTATTCCCTCCTAACTTTGGAGGCCGCTGTTCATTGCTGTGCTTGACTGTCACCACGACAATGCGCGTCTGACCACCCCAGAACTTCTCGAGTCAGCCGCATACGGCTCCAGGAAAAGGAATGATCGCCGGGAATCACTTTTGCGGTGAGATCAATTCGGGCAAACTTTTCATAGGCTTCTACCACAGGCTCAAACATTGTTACCGCTGGAGTAACTTGATCCTGCTGACCCACCAGCATCAAGACCGCCTTACCCTGCAAACCCGCAGCAAAACCACTGTTTTCCCAAAGAGAGGCGTCAGCAAAGGCCAACTCTTCTTCCATGCGCTCTGAGCTAAAACCTTGCAGCATATACAGCTCATCAGCATAGGCTTTTAGGCGCGAACTGATGGCTCCATCCCCTTTAGCAATGTCTGCCTGCCACAGGCCCAGGTTTGCCGGCGACAGAGCCATAACACAACGTAACTGTGCATCCCGGGCTCCCGTGGCCAGAGCTGCGTAACCGCCCAGGGAGTGGCCCAGCACCGACAAAGCATTTCGATCTACGCGCAGAGACAGCGCGTTTTTCTCTTCTCGGAGAAAGTCCAGCACCGCCAGGGTATCCACAGGAAGCTGACTAAAGCGATACTGGCCCTCAGCGCCCCAGGCGCCACGATAATGAAAATACAAGGTATTAAAGCCGAAGCGCCGCAGAGCCTGGGCAATATCCAGATTCCTCTCATTACCCGGAAGACCATGCTGTAACACCACCGTCGGGTGGGGCCCCGGCCCCACCGCAAGATACATGTGCGCTGGCATGCGCGAGCCACCGCTGGGAATAGCCAACTCAATCACCGAAGCCGGGTATTGGACATCGTGGGGCGGGTCCTGAGACAGCGCTTGCTCTAAAGTTGTAGCGAAACTCAGACGGGGTATGAGCAGTAAGACCAGGCATATACCCATTAAAACGACAAAATTATTACTGTGCTGCCTCATCACGACTCGAGCCTCTTAATGGTCACTTCAACGCTGAATGATCAAATCCCACACCACGGCAACCTCAAATCCCTGTCTTTCAGAATTGACCTTGGCGCTCTGGTTACGTAGTTTAGCCGCCTTTCTTGCGGAGACACGACTATGAGCAAATCCATCCCCAGAGACGGTGGCGACGACTACAGCGCCGAGATTATCGCCAAGCGTCAACGCTTCATTGAAGAGACGACCGGCGCAGAGCTTGAGCACACCAAACAATATTCTTTTGACCCTCAGGAAATGGCTGGCAATATCGAAAACATGTTCGGTGTTGTGCAGGTTCCCATTGGCTTGGCCGGCCCACTACTGGTCAACGGCGAACACGCAAAAGGCGAGTTTTATGTGCCCATGGCGACGGTAGAGGGCACCATGTTGGCCAGCTACAACCGGGGAATGAAGGTTATCCGGGAATCCGGCGGCGTGTTGACAACAGTGGTAGGTCAGGCAATGCAGCGGGCACCGTGCTTCGTGTTTCGCAATTCACGCGATGCCAGAGATTTTGAGCAGTGGCTGGTCGAGAACTTCCCGCAGATCAAAGCCGTGGCTGAAAGCACCACCTCGGTGGGTAAGCTCGACGAGATCGAGCACTACTGCGCGCACAACTTTGTATACACGCGCTTCGACTACAGCACCGGAGATGCCGCCGGACAAAACATGACCAGTCGCGCCACGTTTGTCGCCTGTGAGTGGATCCGTGAGAACTACCCGGCGCTCAAGAACTATTTGCTGTCAGGTAACTTCGATACAGAAAAGCGCACATCGTCAGTGAATATGCTGAAAAACCGCGGCAAGCGCGTGACAGCAGAAATCACTGTGCCGCGAGAAGTCCTGGAGCGTAATCTGCGTATCACGCCTGAGGCGATGCACTACGGCCAAGGGATCACAACGATTGCTTCCTTTTTGACCAACTCCTCTAACAACGCTGCGCACCCGGCCAACGGCCTGGCCGCGCTTTATCTGGCCACCGGTCAGGACATCGCGAACATTGGTGAATCCAACCAGTGCACGACCTACAACCGGGTAACACGGGAAGGTGATTATCATTTTTCGGTCACCCTGCCTGCCTTGATTGTTGCCAGCTATGGCGGTGGCACCAATCTACCGACGCAGCGTGAGTGTCTTAAGATCATGGATTGCCATGGCCAGGGCAAAGCCTTGAAGCTGGCGGAGATTGCCGCGGCGCTGGTTGTAGCCGGCGAGCTTTCCTTGGGAGCGGCAACACGAGTGGACAAGAAGACGCGCCAGAACGAGTGGGTTGACGCTCACGAGCGCCTGGGACGTAATCGATAAAACTGTGAACCGGATCACACTCTTCCACAGGGAGAGTGTGAATCAAGAGTTTAGGGAATTAGCCTATAGACAATCCAATGCGGTAAGAGGATGGCGATGTACAGGGAACCAAAGCTATGGTGTTAATAGTTATTGGCATCGTCACCGCCCTCGCTGCGCTGGCCGCGCTTATGCTAAGGCAGCGGGACAGCGGTAAAGCCGGACGCGATAAGCATCGACAAGGCAAGAAACTCGCGAGCAAACGACGCACTGTGCGTGAACCCCTGGGGCCTTATGCCGCAGTCTCGGTAAAGCCCTCGAGTAATTCATGTTCCACTGCCTTTGAAATGTCCAATCTTCGCTACTTAAAATCTGCGGCGCCCTCGCTGCCGGTAAGTGGCTGCAAAAGTCCCGACTGCCAATGCAGTTTTATTCATCACCCGGATCGCCGCAGAAGCGATGATGATGATCGCCGCATGGGAATAGGGCTACAAACGCAGCTTTACGGTGCTAACGGGGAAGCAAATCGTCGCGAGAATCGTCGCGGTCGTCGACTGGGCGATCGACATTAAAAACCGCTGCTTGAGGATTTTAATATCCCCGCTCGAAGTCAATGACTCCGTCTAGTGCTTCACCCTTGCGGTACCTCTGCAGGTTATCAAGGAACACACCGGCGATACTCTCCATGGGGGTGGGCGCTGCGGTATGCGACGTAATGTAAACACCGGCGGTACTCCACAGCGGGTCATCATCAGCAAGGGGCTCTTTGTCGAGCACATCCAACACCAGCGCACGCAGTTGGCCTGATCCCAGAGCATTGAGTGCTGCAGGCAGATCCAGCGCATTAGCCCGCCCGACATTGATAACGATGGCACCAGGAGCCAGTTTGCCGAGCATATGTGCGTCAACCAAACCATCGGTGGCAGGCGTGTCGGGCAGGATCATAATCAGCACATCAAGCGCCTGAGCAAACTCCTGACGATTGACTGTTGCAAAGCAGGCACTGCACCCTTCCACCAGTCGGCCGTTGCTATTGAGCCCGCGAACCTCTTTAACAAAGTCTGAGAACGCAGCTGCCACGGCGGTACCAATACTGCCGACACCGGCCACGCCCACACGCAGTTCTGACAGACCTCGATCAATGCGAAAGTTCCATTGCCGCGCATTAGCATGCGCAAGCACCGAACGCTCTATGGCAAGCACCCAGCCAAGGGCATACTCGCTCATACTTGCCCCAAAAATATCTTTCACGCCCGTGAGCACATAATCGCGCCGAGGCACTTCAAAAAACGGTGTCACGCCGGCCCAGGTGGACTGCAACCAACGCAAGTTAGGCATGTGTTCCAACAAGGGGGCAAGAACATCCGGAGCCCCCAGAGCGATCTCGGCACAGAGGCCTTTTTCATCAAGACTTTTGATATCCGAGTAATAACAAAACGAGACATCCTCGGGGATGCGCTGAGCCAAAGTGCCTTGTAGAGCTTCTTTGAGCGCTTCAACACGAGAACTCACTACGGTGATATCCAACTGCTTCCCTCCTCAAGGCTCAACCGCAGTAGTTTCGCACAGCCTTGCAAGGAATCCCCAACGGGTGATCTCAGGATTGGCGGGCAAGCATCAGAGGCGACACAAACCCCGGGGGCTTGAGAGCGAGCACAGGCGTGCCGATCCCCGCGAGAATAGATTCTGTGGTGGCACCGATGAGAACACCGGGATTGGCCGACGTACCAACTGTCCCCAACACCAACATTCCCGCGTTGGTCTCTTCCACCATGCGCTCCACCGCAGGAACCGCAGCACTCTCTACAAGATGGGCTTTTACTCTCAGGGGATCATCAGCAACACTCTCAATACGCTGAACAACGCGTTTGAACCACTGCTCGCTATCGCTTCGTTGCTGCTGGAAATACACCTGGCGCTCACCGTCACTCAGATCCAAATCCGCGTCATCCAGCAACTCTGCACCATAGGGTAACCAGGCGTGTATGACGTGAACATTGCCACCGCGCGTCTGTGCAAGACCCAATGCAGACTCAGCGAGGGTCATCGCAAAAGCTTCTGCGGCGCGTGTGCCACTGGCAAGCTCTCTATCAAGTGCCAAGACAACATCATTGCTGTGAGTTGCCCGCTCGGGATGTAGCGCCCAGACAGTGCAGGGACATTTTCGCATCAAGTGCATGCCGGTGGCATTCAGACCTATGCCACTGGCGACCTGCACCGGCTCGCTGATATGCACCACCAGATCAAAGTCCTGCTGTACCACCTGCTCGGTAATTGTCACAAAAGGCACACCAGTGAAGACTGAATAGTCGATCACCGTATGCGTCGCAAACAAATCACAAATCCGACGCAATCGCTGGAATGCACGATTCCAACGCAACTTGCTGAGACGCTCAATGACGCCACGGTTGTCCTGAATTTCCGGCGCGGGCTCAACAATTTCACAGACGGTAATCGCCGCGCCATGCGCCCGTGCCACTGCTACAACCTGCTCGAGACAGGCCTGGTTATCAGACTCCGCGTATACCAGAATATCTCGAAATTGCTTCAATTTTAGGCCTCCGTAGGCGCTGATTCTGTGTCGCGGGCATTTGCCGACTCCCACTGCATGCTGCCACTGTAGCGCGCTACCACTTTGCCGTCATCGTAGACAGCAAATAATCGGAGCCAGCCGTTATCTACAAGCTGCCGTAATTGCTCATGCTTATCGAGAATGCGGTTAATCGCCGATATAGGTGCTGCAAGGAACACTGATAAACGACGGGGTTCGTGAACGAAGCTGGCTCCATCGTGCACCGACTGCAGGGGCAGCCCCACACGAAGATCTCCCCCGTTGCCCTCAAAGACACCGAGGCTACCCCCTACAACGTTATGCAACGTCTTATTCCCGCTACCGAATGCGTTATTGTCGACGGTAGACCCGTAATATTGCAGGTTAATCCAACTGGCCACGACCATTGGCGCGGTCATTATCAGTTCCAGAACGCTAAAGTCCGGATCCTGGCGATAGTCATAGGAGTGCAGGAATGAACGTCCCTGCAAATCGATATTCCGGGTGATAGAGCGCGGAGCAGCGATAAAGCCTGCGCAGCCGGCCAACCCCCATTCGGGTCTTACCTCGCTCCAGTCACGACTCTTGGTCAACATACCCGCCAGCGGATCTGTACCCGGCGCAAAGGCCAGTAGCTTACTGCGCTCATTGCGCGCACGCTCGCCTGCATCCAATAGTTGGGCCTGTAAGCCATCAAGATCCGGTGCATGAGATGCAGGCACAGACGAAAGGTCAAAGAGCTCCACGACGTCAGTCGTGGTGTTGTGTAAAGCGGCGACGAAAACCGTGTCTTGCGGGATATCAATCCCCCGACTCCTGATACCTTTTCGCACCGGGGGGTTATTCAAAATCATCGCCGCCAGACGCGCGCTGGCCTCCCCCGTCTGGCCACCACAGGCGCCGCAATCAAGGCCCGTTCCGTGTGCATTATTGGTGCTTGAGGAACCGTGTCCGGCGAGCATGATCAGCCGGGCAAAACCTTCAGTCAGGGACATGCCCCGCAGCATGGACTCGGCAAAGTCCATCTGGCTTTCAATACCAATACCCCCGCCGATTCCGTCCACCGACGCTAACTGCGGCCCAAGATCCCGTGCAAGGTTCGGTGGCAGCCCCCGGTGTGCCGGAAGAGGCTCCGGGCGAGACAGGCCCAGCGTGTGCGCTGCAAGTTTGAACGCATAGGCCAGTCCGTAACTTTCTACAAATACAAAACAGGAAACGGCAGAATTCTTGAACGCCCGCCACCCATTGCTCAGGTGACGACGCAAACGAATACGACGTGACAGGCGATTGGTCATTTCTATCGGCTGCCCGCGAAGAGACTCCTGCACCGCGATGGCCGGTGACAGCAGCACGGGGCAGTGAGCCTCCCCCCCTTCTCCCGCCAATGCCTGATACTCAATAGGCAGACCAAAGAAACCGGCAAAGCCCAGAGTCTCCAAATCATCGCCCGCATTCTCCATAGCTCGACGCAGGACCTCCGAACGTACGTCGATGCAAAAAACCGCTTGGGCTGAAGGACGCCCGCGCTTTTGCAGTGAGTCTGTCTCATTCGCCGCCAGAGCGTTTATGGCATCTCGCTGCCAGGCAAGCTCAAATGCCTCCTGGGCAATCTGATCAATCACTTCGTCCTCGTTCAGTGGACGCTCAATATCCGCGCTGGGCACCTGGGAAAGCACCGCCCTGCGCCAGGCGAGCTCAGCCCCGCTTTGGGCAAACTCCTGCATAAGCACAAGCTCCCAGGACAGACGAATCGCCAGAAGATCCACAACCCACTTGGGCGATTCCCCGGCCAATTCCTGCCCCCAACTTTGGTAACGCGCATAAGCCACCCAACCGCCAATGCTACTGAGCAGCCGGTGAAGATAGAGATCCAGCAAGGCCTCGGGAACAGCCAGCTTAGTCAGCGCATATTCACAAAGCTCTTCCGGCGACTCGGGCAATGCCGCGAAGGTTTCCTGAGCACTGCTCAGACCCATAACGGCATCCGTGCAATCTATGCTCATCTCTCGACGCCAAGCCTGGTAAGGCCGAAGATCGCTAAACGGCGAAGGCCAGCTAGCCTGCCCTGCATCAAAGTAGCCCGATGCCCAATGAGACACGCGCTCCACCACTAAAGCTGGCCAATCACGATCGCTGATATGGGCTGCGATATCCGCACAGGTTGCCAGAGCCGACTGACTACCTCGATCCTCTTCAAGCCCCTCGAGCACGGTCTCAAGAGTAACTTCGCCTGCATGGGAGCTCTGGGCGAGAGCGGCGATAAGGTCCCGCTCCTGCATACGGCCACTTTCCAGTGCTTCTCGATAGTAACTTCTGGGCATCAGCAGTTGCGCATCACAAGCCAGGGACACCCGGCGGGCGGCATGCTCAAAACGCTCATCGGTGAATCCCAAAAAGGGATTTACCGCAACAAAGTGGTCCAGGGACCATAGAGGTGCTACGCGCTTTACCGACTGTGAGATCGCCGCGCGAATCGCGCTACTTTCAGGAGCACGATTACCCGGAAAGGTGCTGACCGTGGCGCTTTTTTTTGCCGTCATGAAAGTATCCTCGAGTAAATCAACGCTGGGGCTCGCCGCTTACCCTCGGCACAGCGATCAATTGGTTAAAAATCTGGTTTACGTAAAATCCGTTAGAAAGATGCACCCAAAATGCTTGCCAGCGAGCGCTGTTGCGTGCCGACGGGAGATACCACTGAATGACCGTTACTGCGCCAAAGGTGACGAGCATCAAGACCATGAGGGTGAGCTGAACAGAATCGAGACTGCCGGCGGCAGGGACGCTGTTTTCAAACGTTATTACTGCAAGGGCCTGCAGCGTGAAATACAGGCCTGCAACCAGGGCAGCGGCGAAACTCGCCCGCACAATCACCAGGACTGAGCGCTGCCCACGACTGGATTGAATCACCAAGTGCATTGCAGCAAAAACCAAAATAGCGCCGAGGCCAACAATCGCCGGCTTCGTCGCGACAGTGATACCCAGGACGGTGCTCCAGACGGCAAAAATCGCGCCTGCAATAAACAGGCAAAGCAGCATAAGTGATGCTCTCACCGGGGCTGCGTTGGCCTGAAAGCCATTGCCGCGTGCTACATCCACCACACTGCCCGAAGAAAGGAAGGCGTGCGCCTTGTACAGCGAGTGCGCAACAATGTGCAGCATCGCTGAGGAAAACGCGCCAAGGCCGCACTGAAGCAACATGAAACCCATCTGTGCCACCGTGGAGTAAGCCAGAGCGCCCTTAACGCTTCGCTGGGTCATCATCACCAATGATCCAAACAGGGCTGTTACACCTCCTACGATTAGCAAGGCATACAATGCTGGGCCGCTGGCGGAGATCACATCGGCGAAGCGAATGATCAAAAAGCCTCCAGCGTTAACAATACCTGCATGCAATAGCGCCGATACCGGTGTCGGTGCTTCCATGACCTCGGCGATCCAGCCATGGGTAGGAAACTGAGCGGATTTCAGGAGCGCAGCGAGAACCAGCAATAGAGCCGGGGCTGTCAGGGACAAACCCTCCTCTCCCTGCACTAGGCTGGCAATAGAGGCGATGTCTGTGGATCCGGTTGCTCTGACCAACAACACGACAGCCAGCGCCAGCACAACATCGCCACTGCGGGCGATGATGAATTTTTTGCGCGCGGCCAGCTGCGCTCGGGGACGATCGGGATAGAACACCAGAAGGCGATGCAAGGACAGGCTCATACAGACCCACCCCACCAGCAGCAGTACAACGTTCCCGGCCATGACCAGCACCGTGACCGCAGCCAGCGTTTGCATGAGGTAGCGAAGGAAGTCGGCTTGTCGGGAGTCTCCCATCAGATAGCTGTGGCTAAAGCGCACTACAACCAGGCCCACAAAGCTCACCAGGACCGTCATGGCCACGCTTACCGCGTCTACACGTACCGAGAACACTTTGCCAAGCACACCAGGCACAGCGAGCGTTGTAGGGCCGTTGAGAACCAGAAACGCCACTGAAGCCAGAGCAATGAGCATGGCGCCAATACCGCCGGTAAGACTTAGCCTGCGGGCCGTTAGCTGTCGATAATCAGCCCCCGCACGACACCATACAGCGCTGGCTAACCAGATGAGGGGTAACGACATGAGCAACACTGCTAGTAACATGTCTGTCGGTCTTGCCGAGAATGTTGCGACAGAAATACTCATGGCCGGTAAGCTCAGTAGGATGACGCGGTGCACTCTACGCAAACCAGAGAAGATAAAAAAATAGAATGTTTTAACTGTTTGGTTAATATAAAATTAACTAATACTAGTTATTTTTATTTTAAGAAACTTCTCTATGCAACTGAATTTTAAGCATTTAAAGTATTTTTGGACTGTAGCTCATGAAGGCAGCCTTACGCGCGCGTCCGAGGTACTGCACATCAGCACGCCGGCGCTGTCGGTACAGATCCAGAAGCTCGAGGAGCAATTGGGGCATACGCTCTTTGATCGTAAGGGCAGACAGCTGGTTCTGAACGAAGCAGGCCGAGTCGCTCTTGACTACGCCGATACGATATTCACCGCGGGCGCTGACCTGCTGGGAAGTATGCGCGGGATCGACGCCCGGGCCAGTAAGGTGATTCGTATTGGCGCCATGGCAACGCTCTCGCGAAACTTTCAGGTCAGCTTCTTATCACCTCTGCTGACAAGAGACGATTTGGACATCGTTGTCCGCTCTGACGGGTTTTCTGTGCTGCTAAAGGAACTCGAAGATCTTCAGCTGGATGTGCTTCTGGTGAACACACCACCGGCGGTAAGTCATGATATTCCCTGGCTCACGCATCTTATTGCAGAGCAACCGGTAAGCATCGTCGGCAGCCCATCGCGGGTAAGCGCAGATGCCGACATCAAGGAACTGTTGAGCACTCAACCACTGATTCTGCCCTCAGAGGCAAGCAGTATCCGCAACAACTTTGACGCCTGGCTGGACCGTAGCGGCATACAACCCAAGATCGTTGCCGAGGTTGACGATATGGCCATGATCAGACTCTTGGCCAGAGCCGATCATGGTATCGCTGTCGTTCCGCCTATTGTTGTGCGCGACGAACTGGACAGCGGCCTGCTAGTGGAGGCAAAGCACTTCGATGTTTTGACCGAGAGCTTTTATGCCATCACCCTAAAGCGACGCTTTGATAATCCACTGGTGAGAGAGCTGCTGGACGACCACTATCAGCGAAGCGCAAATCCCTAGCGATTATCGCTTCCTAATGACTATGCAGCATCGTCGGCCGCAAGAGCCCCACGACGCATTTGATCGCGCTCCATGGACTCAAACAGCGCCTGGAAGTTGCCCTCACCAAAGCCTTCATCTTCTTTGCGTTGAATAAATTCAAAGAAGATGGGACCGATCAAGGTCTCCGAGAAGATCTGCAGCAGCAGACGGGGTTCGCCGTCGGTGTTGCCATCGAGCAAGATACCCCGGGCCTTGAGCTCATCCACTGGCTCGCCGTGTCCCGGAAGGCGCCCCTCCAACATATCGTAGTAAGTCTCCGGCGGAGCAGTCATGAAGGGTAAGCCGCGGGCTTTCAGCCGATCCCAGCAGCCAAGCAGGTCATCACAGGCAAAGGCGATGTGCTGGATGCCTTCGCCGTTGTACTTCATAAGGAACTCTTCAATCTGTCCCTCGCCACCAGCTCCTCCCTCTTCATTAAGGGGGATGCGAATCTTGCCATCAGGCGCACTCATCGCTCGTGACTTAAGTCCCGTGTACTCACCCTTAATGTCGAAGAAACGGACTTCGCGGAAGTTAAAAAGCTTTTCGTAAAAGTTGGCCCAATAATCCATGCGCCCGCGATAGACGTTATGTGTGAGGTGATCGATAAGCTCAAAACCGCAGCCCTCGGGCCGACGATCGACGCCCTCAAGGTATTCAAAGTCGATATCGTAAATTGCCGTTCCATCTTCATAACGGTCGATGAGATACAGGATCGCGCCGCCGATTCCGCGAATCGCCGGCATCTTGAGCTCCATAGGACCGCAGGGAATATCGATGGGCTGAGCGCCAAGCTCCAGGGCCCGCTTGTAGGCATGGGCGGCGTCCCGCACTCGAAATGCCATTCCACAAGCACTGGGGCCATGCTCTTCAGCGTAGTAATAAGCCGGCGAAAACTTCTCGTAGTTGATGATGAAATTAATGCCGCCCTGACGCCAAAGATCCACATTCTTGGTGCGATGCTTAGCTACCAAAGAAAAGCCCATCATTTCAAAGGTAGGCTCCAGCACGCCATGCTCCAGCGCCGCGAACTCTACAAACTCAAAGCCATCAAGCCCCATGGGGTTTTCGAATAAATCAGGCATGTACCGTCTCCGACCATTGATTAACAGTAATTTAGAGTGACAAGACTACAGACTATACAGAGAAAGATTCCTTCTTTTTGTTGCCTTGAATAAGATAAATTAGCAACAATATGTCTAATATCAAACAAAATGAGCAACTTTATGTCGTTGATGCTGGATCGCACCGAGCGCCGCATTCTGGAAGCCCTTCAGCAGGAGGGCCGCATGTCCAACGTAGAGTTGGCCCAGGCCGTTGGCCTATCTGAATCTCCGTGCCTGCGCCGCGTCCGTGCACTGGAAGAGCAAGGTGTTATCAGCGGTTACAGCGCCACCATCGACCAGCGGCGGGTAGGCCTGCAGGTCACCGCATTTGTTCAGGTTCAGCTGGAGAAGCATGATGACCAAAAAACACAGGCCTTCCTTGAACAGGTGGCCTCAGAGCGGCATATCATCGAGTGCCACGCCATGAGTGGGGCCTATGACTACCTGTTAAAAGTAGTCGCTCAGAGCATGGACCATTTCTCGGAAATTGCCATGCAGGGAATTCTGCGCTTCCCGGGTGTTAAGGGGATTGAGTCAAGCTTTAGTCTGCTGACAGTCAAACAGGCCGCGCCGCTACCCATCGGTAGCTGAGGCAAGGGCAGCACCAGTGCGAAGCCTGTAACTCCACTGCGGCTTCAGCGCACTTTACGGACACGAATACTCCGGCCCTTGATCTTGCCGTTAGCCAGATAACTCATAGCCTGGCGCAGCGCATCACGCTCCAGTGCCACAAAGCTCCATTGATCGAAAATGGAGATTTTGCCAATCTGCGTTCCCACAAGTCCTGCATCACCGGTCAGAGCACCCAGAATATCGCCCGGACGCAGCTTTTGTTTGCGTCCAGCGTCCAACTGAATGGTCACCATAGGTGCCTTGAGAAAGTAGTTCGGGTTGCGATCCAGCGACGGAAGCGTGTCACAGGCGCAGGGCTGCTTCTGAAACTCCTCGATCTTACGAATGCGCTGGGTCTCCGACGGAATCACAATACTCATGGCAAGACCGGTCTCCCCCGCCCTTCCGGTACGTCCAATACGGTGCACGTACACATCAGGGTCCCGGGGCAACTCATAGTTGATGACCATGGCAAGAGACTTGATATCCAGACCCCGGGCAGCCACGTCGGTAGCCACCAGTACCGGACAGCTATTATTGCTGAACTGCACCAGCACCTGATCTCGCTCTCGCTGCTCAAGGTCACCGTGAATAGCACGAGCCTCGATGTCATACTCGCGCAGCACGCTGGCGACCTCATCACACTGCTTTTTGGTGTTACAAAACACCACGGTATTTGCCGGCTGATAGTGCTCAAAGAGGGCCAGCAAGGTGGTGTTGCGCTCATGTTTCTGCACTTCAAAGAACAGCTGTTCAATGACTTCCTCTGCATGGCCCACGTCTTCGTCAACGGTCACCATGATGGGACTGCGCTGAATCGAGGCGCTCATCTTGCGAATGTTTTCGGGGTAAGTCGCAGAGAAAAGCAGCGTCTGGCGCGACCTGGGTGTCTCGCTAATAATGCTCTCCATGCTGTCGGCAAAACCCATATCTAACATGCGATCAGCCTCATCAAGCACTAGCACCTTAAGACCATCAAGCTTCAGAGTCTTTCGTTGCAAGTGGTCCTGAATGCGTCCAGGGGTACCCACCACGATATGCGCGCCGTGCTCTAAAGAACCCACCTGTGGACCAAAGGGCTTACCTCCGCACAGCGTTACCAGCTTGATATTGGCCATACGACTGGCCAGGCGACGCAGCTCGCTGGATACCTGCTCTGCTAACTCCCGGGTGGGACAAAGTACCAAAGCCTGCACCCCAAAAAAGCGCGGATTGATTGTTTGCAGCAGACCAATACCAAAGGCTGCGGTCTTGCCGCTGCCCGTGCGCGCGCGCGCGATAACGTCCTTGCCCTGAAGAACCAGCGGTAAGCTCTGAGCCTGTACCGGTGTCATGCTCTCGTAGCCCAAGGCGGTCAAGGCCTCGAGTTGCGCCGGAGCAAGCGGGAGGGTGGTAAAGGCGGAACTACTCATACAGATAGCCTGATAATAAAGCGCGGAGCATAACAGAGCGCATTAGCTGCACGAGATCCGCACAACTTCAAATGAAAGTGACAAAAAAGCCCCGAGGTCTTGCGACGCCGGGGCTTCGAGGCTCGTTCGGTATTAGAAGCTGTAGTTAACCCCTACACGCATACTCCATAGCGAGGTTCCACCTACACGCTGCTGTGAAGCACCGTTATCCAGATCGGCTTGGGTAACACCCGGACGATTGGGCTGACGAAAAACGCCCCACTCATCGTTGATGAGGTTAGTCAGGTTATCCACGACGACAAACAGGCTGCCGCGATGCTCCGGGCTAAATCCGGGCAACTCCTGCGTAATCCGCATGTCGACCTTGCCAAAGGATGAACCGGTCTCACTATTACGCTCGCCACCGACAGGCAGTACGTTTGGCTCAAAGTCGAGAAACGGCTGGAAGCCGTAAGCGCCGATAGTACCTGCGCCCCCGTCCAGCGTTAAGCTGTAGGGAAGTCCAGAGTTCCACTGACCGAACAGAGAAACACGCGTCTCGTAGCCATTAAAGAAGTCAGCGGTGTAGTTAAGTACCGCAGTAACCCGGTGCTCGATCTGCCAGTCGGATGTTCCCAGTGTTTCTGCCTGGGGATCTTCAAAGGCTCGGAAAATATAGTTGGAGAAGGCAACCGATGAACCCATGGGGTTCACGTCTTCTGCCTGTGTCCAAGCGTAGCCAACGCGCAGATCGAGACCGTTATCCCAGCTCTTGAAACCGCTAAAGGACAGGGACTCTGACTCATTTCCATTCTTCGAATTCGTCAATACGAACGAGGGATCGCGCACGCTGTCATAGATCGGGTAACCCAGATCGTTAGTACCTACCCGCTCAAGATCGCCGCGCTTGTAGATCGCGGTGTCTTGGCCGCGACTAATTTGCAGATCCGCAGTAACCGTCCAATCCATGGGCGCATACCAGGTCACGCCTGCGGTGTACTTCCACTCGCTGGGAACTTCAAAGTCAGGATCAAGGTATACAATCTCGAAGTTGCTACCGTCGCCTGCAGATACAATGTCCGCTATATCCTGTGGCACACAGTAACCTGGACCTGTGGGAACACCCTCTTCACAGTTCACGTAGTTCTGTGAAAAAAGATCGACGCCATTGATCCGAGCCTGCACTGCCGTAGTTGAAGTGTTGCTGTAGGTATTGGACAGCCAGACGTTCGGGTTACCGCCCGAGAACAAGCCGACACCTGCGCGGAGCGAAACATCTTCGGAGAACTCATAGGCCACACCGAAGCGCGGCTGAATCAGATCACGACCATCGAGTGTGGCGTTGTTTCCAAAACCGTAGCTATCCTGGAAATTCTGGTTCAGGTTAGGCGCGTCACTGGTCTCGTAACGGTCGTAGCGAAGACCGAAGGTCATTGTTAACTTGTCGTTGACCTGCCACTCATCCTGCAAGTAGAGGTAGTTGATGGCATAGCTGAAAGACTCAGCAATATCGTCCTGATTGTTGGACAGTGCGTTACCGTAGTAGACGCGATCCGCCAATCCATTGCGGAGATTATCGATGCCATCGAAACGGATCTCTGTATCTACGTGCTGATAGAAGAGGTTGAAAATGTCGTACTCTTCACGCTCGATACCACCAGTAATAGTGTGAGCGCCCAGCTGATAGCGGCCGCGGAACACGAGCTGATCAATAGTGTAGTTGAGCTCGTTTGCATGACGGCTGTCGTCACCACCGAAATACACATCAACGTTTTCTAACTCAACTCGGATCTCACCAAAGTCGTTACCGGCCCGGGGCGCCTGAAGAAAATCAACATCGGTGCGTGCTACACGCAACTCGGTCGAGAAATTAGGCGTCCAATCCGAATAAAGGCTAGCAATGATGGTCTCTAACTCAGCACCACGATTATAGAAGTGATCGGCGAACTCAAACTCGTTCAAATCACCATCTGACTCGGTGACGTTGAAAGATTCGTTGTAGTTGTATGTCACCGCTACGCGCTGGGTATCAGTCGCGTACCAGTCCAACTTTGCAATGTACTTTTCGTCTTCAAAATCGAAGGTGCCCGGCGAGCTGGTACCGGGTGCGTAGCCGTACACGTCGTTAGCTATCTGGCGAATCTCATCAAGCTCTGCCTGTGTCACCTGAACTTCATTAATTGCACCCGACCCGATCGCGCCGCGGTTGTTAAAGTCCACGCCTTCGTACTTTTCGTACGCGCCATAGAAGAACAACTTGTCTTTAATCAGCGCACCGCCAACTTCGAAGCCGTAACGCGTCTCGTCATAGTCGGGCACTTCTACGCTCTCACCTTCGAGCGAATCGCCCTGCATGGCATCACTGGTGTAATCCATGAACACCGAGCCGAACAGCTCGTTCCCACCAGATTTGGTGACCGCATTGATATTACAAGCAGAGAAGCCGCCGTAAACAACACTCATGGGGGCCATCTCTACGGCGACGCTGGATACTGCGTCGAAGGGGAACGGCATACGCTGCGTAGGGTAGCCGTTCGAGTTAAGACCAAAGCCGTCGTTCAAACGTACGCCGTCGAGGGTCAGGCTGTTAAACCGCGGGTTTGCGCCATTACATTGAATCGCATCGGCGGTACCGGACTGGTCAATATAGATACGCGGATCCTGTCCAATAACATCATTGATGTTTCGGTTGATCGCTGGAGAATCCTGAAGAGCCTTAGCGTCAAATACGGCAGTCGGTCCAATGGCTGTGTCGGCTACGCTGATAGAACGCCCCATGACCACAACTTCTTCGAGGCTGCTGCCCAGGCGATAGTCCATTTGCGCAGACTCACCCACAGTCAATGGGAAACGTTCTGTGCGCGCTGTGCCTTCACCCTGAGCCGTAACAGAAATGCTGTATTCCACACCAGCCGGAAGCTGACGTATAAAGTAGCTGCCTGTGCCATCTGTGGTCGCGCGCTTGCTTACGCCCGTTGCAAGGCTCTTTATCTCAACTTCGGCACCAGAAATTGGCTGGCCACTGGCATCACTAACTACGCCTCGAACCGCCGCGCTGGTTTCCTGTGCATAGGCAGGAACTGCCAGCGTGGCGCCGGCCACTATAGACGCACCAGCAATCGCACTGACCAGTGCTTTACGAACAAATACCTGAGTAAGGGTTTTCTTCACGGAAAAAGCCTCCGAAAGGGGGTGAGATGATAGATTCTTGGCCAGAGTACGGCCGAAAGTTGACAAGGATGTTACAGAGTTCTGAAAAAGTTCCCCAGTGGTAAAAAGACCACTTTTTGACCTTGAAGCTCAGCGAGGGGTGATTTGATGAAAGTTCTAGATATTGCTGCCCTGAGCGCTGGAGTCACTTTCTGCCAGATCGTCAGCGCTCATGATGATGTCCCGATAGCTTCCACCAGCAGGAATCATGGGATAGACATTCTCCTCCGCCTCCACGATCACATCCAATAGGTAAGGTTCCTGCGGGTCGGCCAGCATGCGAGCAATAGCCGCGGGTAAATCCTCGGCGTTACGCACGCGTTCTGCCGTCACCCGGTAACCCTTGGCGATGCTCAAAAAATCGGGGTAAATATCCTTATCGTCGGCGGCCTTGACGGCCATGGGGTCCGACAAATCTGAGCCTGCTCGGTGCGCGTCATAAATCATGTCCTGCCACTGGCGCACCATACCGAGCCATTGATTGTTGATCACCACGGTCTTTACACCGATGCCATAGCGATGGCAGGTCGACAACTCATGAATGGTCATATTGAGAGAACCGTCACCATCGATATCAATGACCTGGCGATCGGGAGCAGCCACTTTGGCGCCAATGGCGGCGGGTAATCCGTAACCCATGGTGCCAAAACCCGAGGAACTCAAAAATGAGCGCGATTGTGTGGACCGATAAAACTGCATGGCCCACATCTGATGCTGCCCTACTCCCAGCGACACTATCGCCTCACCTGAGGTGGCATCGCACAGCGCACGAATAACATGTTGTGGCTTCAATCCCTGAGAATTTGACTCGGGATAGGGGTACCGCACCTTCCAGTCATTAACAGTGGCTACCCAAGCTCGGCTTGTCACTGTCTCGCAGGCATCCAGCATTTGTGCAAGCGCAGGTTTAAGATCAGCCCTTATCGGCAAGGTAACGGTCTTGTTTTTGTTGAGCTCACTGCGATCTATATCCACATGTACGATGCGGGCGTGTTTGGCAAACTCAGCGACGTTCCCGGTCACGCGATCGTCAAAGCGCACGCCCAACGCGAGCACCAGATCGGCCTCGTAAATCGCCCGGTTCGCATACTTCGCACCATGCATACCCAAGACATCCAGCGAAAGCGGATGATCTGGCGGAAAACAGCCCACCCCCATGATCGTCCAGGTCACAGGGATCTGCGCCTTTTGCGCAAAGGCCAGCAAGGTCGCTTCGCCCTGTGCAACACTAATTCCGCCGCCGGCATAAATCACCGGACGCTCGCTTTCGCGAATTAGACGAATGCACTCCTCTAACTGAGCCGGCTCCATACCCGACATGGTCGGTTCAGGGGCGTCGATTACCGCAGGAATGCGCGGGATTACATAGTTACCATCAGGATCTTTGGGGTACTGCTGCTGAATGTCTTTCGGGATGTCGATCAAAACCGGGCCCGGACGATTGCCACCTGCCAGAGCGAATGCCTCTCGAACCACCTCTGGAATATCACCCACACGTTTGACCAGATAATTACGTTTGGTGATCGCCTCGGTCACCGAGACAATATCCACCTCCTGAAAAGCATTTCTGCCCAGTAGGTGCGAAGGAACGTTTCCGGTAATCGCAACCAAGGGTGTGGAGTCGCTGTTGGCATCAGCAATCCCGGTCACCAGATTGGTGGCGCCGGGGCCAGAGGTGGCGAGACAGACGCCCGGGCGCCCGGTAACCCGCGCATAGCCCTGGGCAGCATGCACGGCGCCCTGCTCGTGCTCGGTGCGCACACAGCGAATGCCAAATTGCGGCAGCACATCAAAGATCTCAAGATTGGCTCCGCCCGGGTATCCAAACAGGGTATCGACCCCCTCAGCAACCAGGCACTTGGCGAGAATCTGGGCGCCTTTCAGCGCTGACTGCTGATCGTCATCGGTCGACGAGGCAAGCGCACCCCCCGTCACCGTATCGCGGGTCCCGTAGGTAAGGCTGTCTCCCCTAGTCAAAGTATCTCCCGATTTATTCTGCGAGCGTGGATGTGGTGTGAGCGGCCATTCTAGTGCTTTGCGCGCCCTGAAGCTCTCTCACAATGGCGTTAAAAAAATCATACTCATCAATCACATCCGTTCCCACCGGCTTTGGCTGGGCTCCCCACATGGCAATCACCGTGCGACTGTCTGGATGCACGTAGACAAATTGCCCAAAAATGCCGATGGCTGAATACGCCCCGTCATCAAGCGGCCACCACATATAGCCGTAGTCAACGGTTTCCCCCGCGATCTGTTTTACGCTAGTGGCCGCGCTCACCCAGCCTGTGGGCAACGTCTCCACGCCGTTGATTCGCCCCTCATTCAGCATGTACAGACCAAAGCGGGCATAGTCGCGAAGCGTTGCCGATAATCCGCTGCCGCCAATCTCCAGACCGTCCACTGAATCAAGCCACCAACTCGCGTCGGACTCCATACCAAAGGGCCGCCAAATCGTTTGCGACAAGTAATCAGCGACAGGCATATCGGTGGCGGCAGCGACCAGGGCACCGACCACCTGCGTTTCTCCCGTACTGTAATTCCACCGCGATCCGGGTTCTGCGGCACGCGAAAGACTCGCCATCAGATCGAGAATCCCACCGGGCTTCTGGCCGATCTGTGCCTCCAACATTGCCCGTCTATCCGAGGTGGGGTCGGTGTATGTCTCGTTCCAGGCGACACCCGAGGCCATCTGTAGCAAATGGTGCACGGTCACACCGTCATAAGCACTGCCGACAAACTGTGGTAAATAGCGCGTCAATGGATCATCAACAGACTCAATGTAGCCATCATGAATTGCCGCGCCCACAAGCGTCGCGACCATGGACTTAACAACGGACATAGACATCCACCTGGTCTTGGGCCCGTTGCCAAAGAAATAGCGCTCGAACACGACCTCGTCAGCATTTATCACCAAAATTCCGGCAACGCGATTTAAAGATAAGTAGTCGTAGAGATCCCAGCTTCTTCCCCGGGACTCAAACTGAAAATTCTGCAGCGAGGTTTCGGCTTCCGGCAGTGGATAAGGCTTATCACCCGCAGCAACGATGCGAGTCGGAAACAATCGATGAATATTTCGAAAGGTCCTCACCTGCTCATCCGGGAACAGCGCCCCGTCATAGATCTGCCGTACGTTTCCGATAGGCTCGTGATCGTGTACATAACGCAGCGGCTCTATGAATTCAGAAACGCCCGCCTCACTCTGGGTTGGATCGATCTGAGCATTTGCACCCATCGCTATGCAGCCACACAGAAGCGTTCCTACTATTATGCGCATGAGCAATTTTCCGCCGTATTGAGTCTTGTTGTGAGTCTAGCGCGGATTGCCACGCCAGGCGTCCCCTTGTGTATAGTCACGATTTTACCGACCAGGAAAACGCGTAATGCCAAAGCTTTTGCCAGCACTTTTACTCGTCGTTATGAGCACAGCAACAGTCGCCGATGAAAAAAGCTATGACTACTTTTCGGCGAACCGTCAGCTGATTCGCAATGGCGTCCAGTCCCTGCTGACCTGCAACGGTCTTTACACATCGCGCCGGAACCTTAAGCAGGTGTTCCAACAGGAACTCGCCTATCTGGGAGAGAATGTTCTGGGGGATGCCAGCGGCGGGCCTTACACCGTGTTTCCGAGAGAGCAGGCCGTGAGCGTGGGCGGCGATGCCCATGGGCCTGCGGTCATCTCAGCCTTCCGCCAGGGTATCGGCTGCGTGGTGATGGCGCCCCACTTGTCTTTGTCCGATGTCGACAAGCTTCCCAAGCTTGAACTGCCTTACCCAAAGACCGACCCGGGGACGCTCCCCTGGCCTCAAGGCGATGCCAACGCTGACATGCCCATTCCAGCCACGCTCAATGCCGACGCCCTTCAGCAAGCTTCCAACTGGACTTTTGATCGAGCCACGGATGAGCAAGACACCCTCAGTCTGCTTGTCATATACCAAGGCAAAATCATTCACGAACGCTATGCAGACGGTATTGATCAAAGCACTCGCACCCGCACCTGGTCCACGGCAAAAAGCATCGGCGCCACGCTTATAGGTATGCAGGTTGATGACGGAAAAATGTCCTTAGACGCGCCGCTGGCCATCGACTGGCTTCCGGCGGTGTCTGGGGGGAAAGATCCCAGAAAAGCCATCACCCTGCGCCACCTGCTCAACATGTCCAGCGGCCTTTACCCCGTAGACAGCTTCAACATGGAGTACGCCACGGGGTCCGGACTTGCCTATTGGGCAGGCGCGAGCTCGGTCGACGGAGCCAGAAATCGCGGACTGATACGCGAGCCGGGCAGCTACTGGGAATATGAGAATTACGACACGCTACTTGCGATCAAAGCTTTCAAGGACACACTTCCCAACGAAAAAGCTTACCGCGAATTTCCTCGGAAACGCCTGCTGGATCGTATCGGCATGCGCAACACATTGTTATCCACGGACCGATTTGGGGACTTCATACTTAGCAGCCAGGTGTACACCAACGCTCGCGATCTGGGCCGCTTTGGTCTGCTCTATTTGAACAACGGTATATGGAACGGTGAACGCTTGATTTCCAAAGAATGGATCAGCTTCTCCCGAGCACCGGCGCCGGCCAGCGCGCGGCGCGGCAACGACTACGGCGCGCAATGGTGGCTGGTACCCGATGATCGTAAAGATGAGGTCCCCGCGGGTGCGTATAGCACCGCAGGCAACCGTGGTCAGTACGTCATTGTCGATCCAGAGCACGATCTTGTGATCGTCCGCCGCGGCCTGGACTACGGTAAGCAGGGCTTCAATCGCTGGGATTTGCTGCGCGAAGTGCTCAAAGCCTTCCCAGAGTCCCCCTGAGCGCACCGGCTATTGCCAGATACAGATCGATCCATGCACTCGACTCTATGAGGATGGCTGGCGCCCGCGCCCCGATCCTTGTGCTTTTATCACTTGCTTGGGCTGCCGCTAGTCAGGCGGAGACCACCGTCACTACCATGGGTGAGCTATGGCCCCTGGCAAAACAAGCCGGTTTTGTCTTTGTCGGCATCATAGGCGCTATCTTCGCCAACGCCACGGGCGCAGGCGGCGGCGTGGTATTTATTCCTGTGTTTCATGAGCTGGGATTTACGAGCCCGCAATCTGTTGCTACCAGCTTTGGGATTCAATGTTTTGGCATGACCACCGGTGCAATTGCCTGGAGTCGCCACTATCAAAAAACGCATCGCCAGCAAGGTCACTGGGCCGCGTTCTTACCGAGCCTATTTTTGAGCGTGCCGTTCTCGGTTCTAGGACTGTGGACCGTCAATCTCTTGCAGATATCGCCACCGGCAGAAACCGTAACTAGCTTTGCCGTGTTTTCGCTGCTGCTGGGCGTGGCCATAATTCTGGTCAGTCGCAAACAAGATACTGTCTTTCAAGAGCGCTTGCGTCGCAGCGATCTTCTTGCACTGGGACCTATAGCTTTTATGGGGGGCATCGTCACCGCCTGGCTCTCTGTGGGCGTGGGCGAGTTTGTGGCCTTTTATCTGATTCTTCGGCGTTACGATGTAAAACTTGCGGTAGCGGTCGCGGTGGTGCTCTCCGCCATTACGGTCTGGAGCGCAGCCCCCGAGCAACTCATCATGGGCGAGTCTGCGGATTGGTCGGTGATTATGTTCGCAGGACCCGGCGCCATCATCGGCGCAGTGATTGCAAGACAACTCGCCCTGGCCATGAACACCATCAAGCTTAAACGCTTCTTTGGCATCTGGCTTGTGTTGATCGGCATAACTGAACTACTGGGAAGCGCATAGCTGCGCGCCACAAAATCAAGCCAGTTCGCACACCACCCGGTGTTGTCGACAGGCAGCGACCACGGTATTACGTAGCAAACACGCGATAGTCATGGGCCCTACTCCGCCGGGAACCGGCGTGATCGCCCGCGCTCTTTCGACGGCTTCGGCAAAAGCCACATCACCCACCAGACGGGCCTTTTCCTGACCTTCAACTTCTACGCGATTGATTCCCACATCAATCACCACAGCGCCCTCTTTGACCCAGTCTCCGCGCACCATCTCTGGCCGCCCCACCGCTGCCACCAAAATATCCGCAGTCTGGCAAAGCGCCGGAAGATCCCGGGTTTTGGAATGTGCCACGGTGACCGTGCAACTCTCGGCGATGAGTAATTGCGCCATGGGCTTACCAACAATATTGCTACGACCGACTACCACCGCATTCTGTCCCGCCATGCCCTCGGGAAACTGCTCGCGTAACATCATGATGCAGCCCAGTGGTGTACAGGGGACCACGGCGGTGGGATCGCCATTAGATAAACCACCGGTGTTCATAGGATGAAATCCGTCAACATCTTTAGCGGGGTCAATAGTTTCTATGACAAGCTGGGCATCGATATGCGCGGGAAGTGGCAGCTGCACAAGAATGCCATTGACGGTCTCATCAACATTTAAGCTTCGTACCAAATCAAGCAACTCACGCTCGCTAGTGCTGGCGGGCAGCTTATGCTCAAAGCTACGCATGCCTGCCTCAGCCGTTTGCTTACCCTTGTTACGCACATACACCTGACTCGCAGGATCTTCTCCTAGCAATACCACCGCTAGACCAGGCACCCAGCTGTGCTCAGCGTCGATACGGGACACTTCGATGGCCAGCCGCTCGCGCAGAGCCTGGGCCGCTGCTTTACCGTCGATGATTGATGCGCTCATGAAAACTCCAAAAGTTTAAAGAATAACGGTTCGCTGACCATTGAGTACGACGCGTTGCTCGCAGTGCAGACGCACCGCCTGAGACAGCGCCGTTGCTTCGGTGTCGTGACCTAAATGCACCATCTGCTCTACCGATATCTCATGATCGATGGCGCGCACTTCCTGCGCGATAATCGGCCCCTCATCCAAGTCAGCGGTCACATAATGCGCCGTAGCGCCGATCACCTTTACGCCCCGATCGTAGGCTTGATGATAAGGCTTAGCGCCCTTAAAACCGGGCAGAAAAGAATGATGAATATTGATGGCACGGCCCGCAAGTCGTGTACAAAGATCATCAGAGAGTATCTGCATATACCGCGCAAGCACCAAAAGATCCGCTTCGCAGTCGTCAAGCACCGCAAGAAGCTTCTGCTCCTGAGCGGACTTGGTTTCCTTGGTAATGGGCAGGTAGTAAAACGGGACGTTATGCCACTCGCTCAGCGCACGACAGTCCTCATGGTTACTGATCACCGCAACAATATCCACAGGTAAGGCCCCTGCACGCAGTTTGGTCAGCAGTGCCGTCAGACAGTGGTCGTAGCGTGAGACCGCGACCACAACTTTTGGCAAGGATGTGAGGCATCGCAAGCTATATTCCATGCGTAAATCTTCAACCACCGGCTGCAAACGCGCTTCGAATTGCTCAAAACTGCAGCTCATAGCGCTCACATCGAACACGCAGCGAAGAAAAAACGTATTGGTGACAGGGTCCGTATAGTTAGAAATCTCGGTGATGTTAATACCGCACTCGTAGAATAAATTTGAGTAGCGTGCGACTACGCCGATGGAGTCGGGACATGAGAAAGTCAAAATGTAGGACTGTGCCGTATCGTTCACGTTAGTACTGCTCAATTTGAGATGCGGTAATTTGCGCCGTTGGCACTGGTAAACGCCAATCAAACACCAGCACAGCGCAGTGTGCGGACCAAATTAGAAAGAAGTGGGTATGGTGCCGACAAAATAAACAAAACCTGTCTCCAATCAAGCTGAAGACCAATCCGCATATCGTGAACTAACTGGGCCCCTGGTGCCACAAAAATCTTAATGTCAGTAGCAAAAAAGTTACTGGCCCGACATGAGCAACGTACACTGGGTGACCACCGCGAAACCGAGCACAAACTGCATGGCACTCAAATCCACGGTCTTTAAGGTCAAGCTAAACGTTGCTGATCTTGATCGCAATATATACGGAGATTTCGCTTTAGCCGTCGCAAGGCATCCCTCGGAAACCGACGCGCGCATGATGTTGCGGGTAGCGGTGTTTGCCCTACACGCACATGAGCAGCTGCAGTTTGGACGGGGTATCAGCACCGATGATGAGCCGGACCTATGGATAAAAGATCTGACAGACGCCATTGAGCTTTGGATTGAACTGGGAACGCCGGATCCAAGCCGTCTGCGAAAAGCCAGCGGTCGCGCGCAAAACGTCCTGCTGTACGCCTACGGCGAACGTGCGTTTAAGGTCTGGTGGGACAAAAATGCAGACGCTCTGGCGCGCTTTGACAATTTGTCGGTCTACAGTGTGACTGACAGCGAACTTACAGAGTTGGCTGCATTGGCGGCACCGGGGCTGGCCCTGCAATGCACAATTTCTGATGGCGAGTTGTGGCTAACGAGCGGCAACGAGTCGGTGCAGGTCAAACCCGCGGTGCTGCGACGCGCAGAAGAACCCTAGCGCCAGCATTCGTCGACTCCGGGTTTCTTGATTCAGGTCTGAGCATCCACTACTTACAGCAACAGGATCAGGCTGGCGCCCGAAGTGCCGACTTGGTGACCTTACCCATAGCGTTTCTCGGAAGACTATCGACGATCTTGATCGCTTTGGGGATCTTGTAAGACGACATTTTTCCAGCGCACCAATGCTTTAGATCGTCGTACGCCAAAGATGCGCCCTCCTTGAGAGCGACCACCGCGAGCACAGACTCTCCCCAGGTATCGTCCGGCACGCCTAGCACCGCCGCCTCTGCGATCGCCTCATGCGTGAGCAATACCGCTTCAATCTCCAGCGCAGACAGTTTGTAGCCTCCGGACTTGATGATGTCGATAGAAGAACGCCCCATGATGCGGTAGTAACCATTGTCGAGTACGGCCACATCACCGGTGGCAAACCACCCGTCAACAAAACTCTCTTGTGTCGCCCTTGGGTTATTCCAGTACTCAAGAAAAACACTATCCCCTTTGACACGGATCTCCCCGGGGGACCCCTCGTCGGTAATCGCTACCTTGTGCTCATCAAATAGCTTCACCTCGACGCCGGGTAATGGCTGCCCCACATGCCCCGCGCGGCGCTCGCCGTTGTAGGGGTTAGACAGCGCCATGCCAATTTCGGTCATCCCATAACGCTCTAAAAGCACCTGCCCTGTTAGCTCCTTCCAGCGATAAAACAGACTCTCGGGACAGGCCGCAGAGCCCGAGACATTTAAACGCATTGCCCCAAATCCCGAACAAATTCCTGCAAGCGCAGCAGCATCCAGCGTCTCAAAGTACTGAATGAGTTTTACGTAAATCGTTGGCACGGCCATAAACACAGTGAAGGTGCCAGCGGCCACCTGCCGGGTGATGCGTGGCATATCAAAGGACTGATACAAATGAACGCTGGCGCCCGCTGCCAAAGCACAACTGAGAATATTGATAATGCCATGCACGTGATGCAGTGGCAAAAACAAGGGGATCACATCGTCGGAGCTCCACGCCCAGGCTTTTACCAAAGTGCTGATCTGTGCCTGAATGGTTTTGTGCGTACTCACGACACCCTTAGGTTTACTGGTAGTGCCACTGGTAAACAAAATCATGGCACGCCGCCCAGGCGCAATCGCTGGCAACTGCACAATGTCGCCATTTAACACATCAGTAACGTCGAGCAATTCAATCTTCAGCTGCGCACAAAGATCAACAAGCGACTCTCTGTGCTCGGGACCGGCTATGAGGCGCGTCACTGAGGCACTGCCAAGGTAGTGCTCTAACTCGGTGACCGCAGAGGCAACATTCAAGGGAACTGCGATGCCGCCCGCGCGCCAAACGCCATGCATGGTCGCTACATAGTCCATGCTCGCTGGCAAGAAAAAGGCTATTCGCTCTTCCGCTAAATCGCTGCTGCCGGCAAGCAATCCGGTAGCGATGCAATTGGCACGATGATTCAGCTGTGCATAGCTAAAGGCCTGGTCACTCTCGACCAAAGCTATCTTATTGTTGTCATCACGCAATTCAGAAAAATACGACAGGGACATAAGTTAACGGTCTCAATTTTTTCTAATGATGTCAGGACTGGTAACAGCCGCGTTGTTCTAAAAAATAGCACTAACGACAAAAAACAGTAACGATGGCCCGAGTAGGCAACCAATTCCGGTATAGAACGTTGCGGTCATCGCACCGTAGGGAACCAGCTTTGCATCAGTCGCTGCCAGACCTGCGGCAACACCACTGGTGGTGCCCATCAAACCGCCGAACACCATGGCGGACTGTGGATTGTCCAAGCCAATGGATTTGGCCACAAAGGGCGTCCCTACCATTACCAAAATAGATTTCACCAACCCTGTGGCAACGCTCAGTGTTATTACCGCGTCTGATGCCCCAATGGCCTCTCCCGTGACTGGGCCTACAATATAAGTCACGGCACCCGCCCCAATGGTAGTGATGGACACGGCGTCGCTGTACCCAAAAGCCACGGCTACAACAGCCCCCACAAAAAATGATACAAGCACCCCGGCAAAAATCGAGATAACCCCCGCCAAACCGGCTTTTCTTAGCTCACTTAGGTGCACACCAAAGGCGGTAGCAACAATGGCAAAGTCACGCATCATGCCGCCACCGAGCAGACCGATACCCCCTAGCAACCCAATATCTGCCACTCCGGACTGACCGCCACTGCTAACTCCTCCCCAGTAGGCGAGCAGCAAGCCGATGGCTATGGCAATTGCAGACCCGTGAATACGGCCCGCCGTAAGCCTGTTGGAGAAAAAATACGACACCCACATCACTAAACCAATGAAGGCAAAAGCGGCAATCAAGTTATTGCGAAGAAAAACCGATTCGATGACGTCCATCAGGAATCCGCTCCGCTGTCTTCGTTATCGGCAGCGTCTGGTTTCCTGATTCGACTGAGCATAGGTACCAGTGCAAACGAGACAACTACCGCCGCCACCCCGGCGACCAAGGCCAGCACCCCGCCATCGACAGCCGCCGCTACGTTCTGCTTGGCAGCCATGGCCACCACAATAGGGATGTACATGGCACTCCAGAACTGAATACCGGATCCCGCCGCGCCGCAAGTCAGGGATTTAAAGCGCTCTGAGTTGCTAAGCAACACCAGCAAAAGCATGGCAATGCCGACCCCGCCGACATTGGCACTAACACCGAGCAGCTCACCCAGAACCTGTCCGGTGAGCATGCCGATCAAGAGACAGCCAGAAAGAAGAGCAACGCCGTAGATGATCATAGTTTTTTTCTTGGAGACAAAGGCCCGGAATCAGCCTGACCTGATCATTATGCACCTGACGATACCACTGACAATCAAATACGCTGGCTTGCGTCAGCGCAATAGTCATTAAGATCGATCAGAGTGGGTTATCGCGAATCAACTTCATCGTCACTTCGGCCAACTGATCTGCAGCCTGCTCCTGAAGAAAATGGCCTGCACCGACAATCGTCACGTGAGGCTGCCCCTGCGCACCGGGTACGGATTGCTGAAAACGCACTTCGGCACCCTCCGTAATTGGATCAGAGTCAGAAAACGCGGTGAGCAAGGGCTTCGCCCATTGCTCAAAAACCGACCACGCCGCCCGGTTAGCCTGTGTTGCCGGATTGTCAGGTCTTATGGGCACTAGGGTTGGAAACTGCCGCGCGCCAGCAAGGTAGGACTCATCAGGAAACGGCGCTGCATAGGCGGCTTTTTCTTCGTCAGACAAAGAAAGCATCAAGACCATCACCTCCTCTGGGCGAAACCCCTCGGACTCAGCGCAGAACTTTTGCCAATGCATGAACTTCATGGCCGACTCATCGCCACCCATCCCCATTGCCATTTCAAGTGCATTGGCGTGTACGGGTACGGTTTGGTAATACGCTTCCATAGCCTTGCAAATGTCTGCTACGTCTCCGTCGGCAACGCCCTTGGAATCAGGCAGGCCTGTGTTTGCCACAACAATTCGCGAAAAGCGCTCACTGTTTTCCGCCGCAGCACGCAAACCAATTAGGCCACCCCAGTCCTGACAGAAAAGAGTAATACCGCTCAGATCCAGTGCATCGAGAAACGATTTAATCCAGGCCACATGATTGGCATAGCTATAGTCATCGCGCTGCGTGGGCTTATCTGACTTTCCAAAACCAATCAGGTCAGGTGCTATCACGCGATAACCACCTTCGACAAACAACGGAATCATTTTGCGGTACAAATAGGACCAACTGGGCTGGCCGTGCATGAGCAATACAACCTGCCCATCCGACGGGCCCTCATCAAGGTAATGCATGCGTAGCTCATCACCGTCTCCGGCTGGGATCAGTTGATACTGCGGCGCAAACGGATAGTCAGGAAGATTCTCGAATCGCTCTTCCGGGGTGCGTAAAAAATCCATCAGTTAGTCCCTCTTAGGTCTAGAATTGCTTTAGTATCGTGCGTTAGAATTTATTGGCACAGATAGTGTCACTAATTAACTCTGACTGTCAAAGGCCTGGCAAATGCACCGATGGTGTGCGACGTTTACAGCGATTCTCAATAGCAAGAATTGAACTAACAATGGAGACACCGTGAAAAAACTACTCGTCATTCTATCCGTCGCTGCACTAGTGGGTGTCGGTGTATATCTCCAACGTGCGGTGATCGCCGAGCGCATCATGGCAAAGGGGCTTGAAACTCGACTGGGAACCGATATCGTCGACAGTTTTGACGACGGCTTGCATTTGGCTCTCTGCGGCGCCGGCGGCCCCATGCCCGCGCCCAATGCCTCTGGCCCCTGTGTCGCCGTCGTCGCCGGCAAACGCCTCTTTATTGTCGATGCCGGGACCGACGGTCTGCGTAATTTAGGTCGCATGGGATACGCAGCGGGCTCCATAGAGGCGGTGTTCCTCACGCACTTCCACTCGGACCACATTGACGGCCTGGGCGAACTAGCCACCATACGCTGGGTCAGCGCTGCTAACACCGCGGCCCTTCCGGTGTTCGGCCCTTTGGGCGTCACCCAGGTCGTGGACGGCTTTAACATGGCCTATGCACTGGACGAGAATTATCGACACGCACACCACGGCGACACCGTGGCGCCTCGAAGCGGAGCCGGAATGACGGCGAGGCCCTTTGCTGCGCCGGCCATGGGAACGCTCACAACATTGATTGATGAGGGCGACCTTAAAATTGAAGCATTGACGGTAGACCACGCACCCATCAAACCAGCGGTTGGCTATCGCTTTACCTACAAGGACCGCTCACTGCTCATAAGCGGCGACACGACAAAACAAGACAACATTCAGCAGTTTTCCCAGGGAGTCGATCTGCTGGTACATGAGGCACTGGCGCCCAATCTGCTCAACATGATGCACGATGCAGCCGAAAAATCGGGAAATGCGGTATTAGCCAAAATTACTCACGATGTTTTGGACTATCACACCAGCCCCATAGAAGCGGCCGAGACGGCACGCGACGCAAAGGTGGGCCACCTGCTGTACTACCACATCGTGCCGCCGATCATGTTTCCGGGTCAGGAAACGCTGTTTTTAAACGGCGCAGATGCGGTTTTTCCCAATTATACCGTTGGCCGCGACGGAACGACCTTCTCGCTACCGACCGGCTCAAAGGACATCATTCATAGCCGTAAGAGTCTGTAAGGGATCACTGCGATTCAGCGTCGATAGCGCAGTCGATAGGCAATAAAAAAAGGCAGCAGCACCAACACAGATAACAAGGCCAGGAGAATCTGCCGACCAAATCTGTCTTGCAAACCGTTGATGGCAACCTGCCGGCGATCGTTATAGTTTGGCAATACCGGCAGCACCCCGTTATCTGCTACATAGCTTTGATACTCACTCAGCATATCCTGCAACAGACCGGGCATCTTGCCGGCGAGGTCCTGAGCTTCGCCGGGATCCGTAACGATGTTGAACAAATGCCATTGATTGTCACCCAGCGGTCCGCGGTTGATAACGATCTTGTAGTCACCCCGAAACAGCGCTGCATTACCGGCCAGTTCGTAGCCTATGGCCTCGCTATCGGGATGCACACGCGCGACATCGCCGCGCAGCAGTGGCAAAAGAGTCCGTCCAATCATCGGTTCAACAACACGACCACCATAGCGACCTCCCGGTTCTGCCACTCCCGTCAGATCTAGAACAGTCGGCGCAATGTCTGTGACGTAGGTGAGCGCATTGGAGAAGCCCTCTTGTTTCTCTATCCCGGCACCAGCGACGACAAGCGGTACGCGCATGCCCCCCTCGCCAGAGTAAAACTTGTAGAAGGCCAAGGGGGATACCGAGGCACTGCTAAAGCTCGGCGGCAAACTGTTGAAACTACCTTTTAAACCCAGGGTGTCGTATTCGTTGGTGTACCCTTGGCGAGCCAGCGCAAAGCGCGTTAAAGCATTGTCAGGATCAACCGAGCCACTGGCTTCGCTGCCGTTGTCCGAGGTAAAGATGAACACGGTATTGTCATATTGCCCAGTGGTTTTGAGGTACGCCAGCAAGCGACCGATATGATGATCCATCGCCTCTACCATAGCGGCGTATACCGCCATGCGTTTTGCCTGATAACGTTTTTCGGCCTGTGAAAGAGCGTCCCAGTCCTCAGTAGTAGACATAGTCACCCTAGTCGACCCCTGAGGAATCACGCCGAGGTCCATGGCCCGCGTATGTCGCCCCTGGCGTAAAACCTCCCAACCCTGATCATAGACACCCATATAGCGATCGATAAACTCTTGCGGTGCCTGCACCGGCATGTGCACAGCCTGAAAGGGAACATAGGCAAAGAAAGGCTGTCCATCGCCCGTATTGCCGTCAATAAATTCAATGGTCTTATCAATAAGAAAACGCGAAGAATAGAAGTCGTCGGGCAAGTCGAATCTCTCCCCATCCGCAAACCAATTGGCCTTATCGTAGATAGGCAGATAGGGTTTCTGCTCCCAGTTATCAGCCCCAGAATCCGCCATAGAAACCGTGCGCTCGAAACCTCGGCTATAGGGCAAGAGATCCGGCGTCATACCCAAATGCCACTTCCCTGCCATGTAGGTGTGATAACCAGAATCTTGTAACAGCGAAGCGATCGTTACGACATTACGGCCAAGAACTCCCTGATAGTGAGAGTGCTGCCGTTGCTGAGGGGGAATCATTTCCGGGATATTCGGCACGCCTGCCCGATGGCTATCTACCCCGGTCAGCAACATGGCACGAGAAGGCGCGCAACTAGCGGCTGTGTGGTAATTGCTGAAGCTAACCCCAGCGGCGGCCAATGCAGACAAGCTGGGAGTGTTGATCTCGCTTCCGTAAGAGGCCAGATCGCTAAACCCTAAATCATCCGCCAAGATCAAAATAACATTGGGCCGCTGGAACGAGTCTTTTGCCGAGACAAGTAACTCTGTCTTGCGTGTCGATCCAACATCCTGCCCAAAGCTTGACTGACAAAGGAGCGTTAAGACAGCGGCCCCAAAGGCAAGCTTCCCAAGGGCGCGTGATTTGCGCAATGGCACTATCGATTACCCCCGTTCAGCCAGCTTGCGCGAAGCAAACAACAACAGACAGGCAACTACAAACTCCACAGCAATCATCTCTATTGCCAGGGTCGCATCGTGAACCAACCACGCCAGAATACGCCCGAGCAGCGTAAACCCCAATAGCATGATTGCCGGGTAATACCAGACGCGCTTCCCGGTTATAAGCGCGATGAGAATGACCATACCCAGCGTCAAAAAGAAGCCGGACAGATCGCCGATCTGGGAACTACGACCCAGGCCGTCAAGCAGAGGCATAGCAAACTGTGTCGCAGCTGCAGATGGATCGACCAACCAGCGAAGCCCCGTAACAACAAACAAAACTCCGGGCAACGCCACCAGCAGACGCAAAATCTTATTCATAGACACCTCCAGGGCACTGTTTGTTATTGGCACAAAGTGCCGTGTTAGGAACCGATAAAGGAGTAAACCTTTATCGGGCACAGCCTGCGCCCACTATTTCACAGTCACTAACTCACTCATTCACTACGTCCTATCTGCGATAATCGCCATCATTCTTTGCGCCGTTTCATGACCTGAATTCTGGTTCTGCCCCGTAACAAAACGCTGCTCATCATCAACCACCACATGGGTCGCAAAAAAGTCGCGAAAGGCGGTTTTACTCTCGTAGATAGCCCCAGCCTTTCGCAGCTCCGTCTCCGGATGCAAGGGTGTAATTGCAATACCGAGCTCTTCCACTTGCTTATCTGAAACCCCTGTCATTCGACGCCCTGCGATGAGGGTATTGCCTTGAAGATCCTTAGCATTGATCAATCCGAGAACACCGTGACATACACCCCCGATGACCGGCGTCTTCTGCGCGTAATACGCCTGGGATATTTTGTTTGCCAACACGCTTGAGTAGCCAAGATCATAAGCCGCTCCCCAACCCCCTGCCATAAAAATAATGTCATAGACAGTAAAGTCCACATCGTCTATGCGTAATGAATTCTTTACCTTGGCCTGTAAAATCGGATCCTGCAAAAACCGCTCGTCCTCGGGCGTCTTGATCATATACAGAAGGGTCTGAGGATCTACGGGAATCTCACCACCTTTCACACTTGCGACATCAACTCTCATACCCGCGTCCAAAAAGTTGTAGTACGGGTGCGTCATTTCTGAAGCCATCACCCCCGAGGGCTTTCCGTCGCTTTCGCCGGGAGCAGACAACACGCCGTGGCTCGTGGTGATCACCAGAGCACGTTTGGCAGAAGAAAGCTGTGCTGTTTCGCCAGTGTACTTGGGATGCAGACCTGCCTTGTGCAAAATAGTCGGCAGCGCCAAAGCAAATATGCCCGCCAGAACAGCTATCACTGCCAGGGCCGTCAAAAGCCTTTTATTCATTGAATGGTGATTCCTCTAATGGGATCTGAAAGGTGGTTCATCGCTTATGCGGATCCTCACAGGGCGTGACCCAAGTTATTAATTAGGCCAGTAAATGTACTCATCGCCCTCTTTGAAAGTCTCGGCTAGCGTCTTATCAACCGCTACCGGCAACTCTGCAACGAAGGGATACAATGGGGCTCTCGCTGATGCCTGATGTTTATCTAGCAGTGCCTCGAGTTCGGCCAATTTCTCGGGATGAGATCCAGCCAGGTTGCGCCACTCGCTGGGGTCGTCGGCCAAGTTGTAGAGCCAGTTTTTCGCAGGGCTCTCAGAGACCTGAAGTTTCCAGTCGCCATGACGCACTGCGCGGTAATAACCGCTTTGCCAAAACAGGGTTTCACGGGACCAACTTTCGGAGCCATCTCGCGTTGCAAGTGGCAAAAGACTCAACCCATCAATAGGCACGCCCGGAGGAGTATCGGCCTGTGCCGCAGCTGCAATGGTTGGCATCACATCAATATGCGCAACCGGCTTGTCCACCAAAGTTCCCCCAGAAATGCGCGCGGGCCATTTGACCAGCATTGGCACACGCAGGCCTCCCTCGAAGTTCGTTAGCTTCCATCCGCGATAAGGCGCATTAATCTCCGGTAGACCAACATATCCTGCTCCACCGTTGTCGCTGCTAAACACCAGCATCGTGTTTTCAGCCAGTCCCTGCTCTTCCAGTGTGGCCATTATTCGGCCAACGCTTCGATCCAGGGCACGAATCATAGCCGCATAGACCCGCAGACGATGTGGCTGAATATCGCCCACAGCGTCGTAGTCTTCTCGGGTTGCCTGCAAAGGTGTATGAGCGCCCCAGTGAGCAAGGTACAAAAAAAACGGACGGTTGCGGTTCGCTTTGATGACCTTGATCGACTCATCGGTCCAGTAGTCCGTGAGGTAGCCACCGGGCTCAAAACGATCATCACCTGCATTGTTGTATGAGGCCGCGTAGTTCAGCCGAGCCCACAAAAATTGGTCGATAGGATCAAAATCCAAGCGGGCATTGACTACATTAGGATCGTCTTCGGGTAAGTAGAGGCCGCTGGCCATCAACAGGCTCTCGTCAAAACCCTGATCATTGGGTCTGGAGCCCTCTGCCCTGCCTAGATGCCACTTACCAATATGCGCCGTGTGATAACCCTTTTCCCTAAGAACTTCCGCCACGGTAATCTCATCACCCGGCAGGCCCTGCAGCTCATAGGGCAGTGCCGCTTCGCTTGAGACTGCGTCAAAGCGTCCAGGCGGTAAGCCATTGCTCAAGCTGCGAGAGATCATTGAGACCATTGGCCCCATACCCGCCGGCGTTGGCGTAAATTCGAAGCCGGTACGGGTAGGGTAACGACCTGTCATTATCATGGCCCGCGAAGGCGCGCAGGTGGCGTTGCCCGCATAAGCCTGGGTAAAAATCGCCCCCTGGGCCGCAAGCTGATCAATATTAGGTGTTTGCACCCGGCCGCCCGCAACGCCACCACCGAAAGTAGAGATGTCGTTGATGCCCAGATCGTCAGCAAGGATCAGAATAATGTTGGGAGGACGTTCCGTCGCCGAATTCATCGGCACCGCCGGCCCCTGGTCCCAGGCGATAACGCGGTTTGCGCCCACCACATACTCCCCGCTGGATCTGTATTTCACCAGAGCCAACATCAGGTCGATGCGATTGATCCAGGCGACCACAACAGCGACGAGCACTACGCCGAAAAAGGTGATTACAGCTTTCTTTATCATGCGGACCACTCCTTTAAGAAGCCAGCACAGCTTGGGCATCTTGAACGAACCACTAATTGGCATAAATAATGCCATAAAAAGTGATGCCAGAGCAACCAGAGTGCAGAGGGTCAGCTTGCCAGGGACTCTACTGCTGCATTAAGCGTTCTACCATGTTCACAACGACCTCGATCGATTGCTTCTTGCTAAGGCCCTGCTGATTGCGCAGCCGGAGCCACATTTCGGCAGAAGCCACCGCATCAACAGCCTCGCGCTCAGCCGCGCCTAACTCTTTAAGCTCGGGCAGCCAATCCTTCAGATCCTTACGCAAATTACGCTGATAATGTGCGTATCGCTTACGGAGCATCTCGTAGCGCCAGCTCTGCGCAGCCGTAGTCAGGATGATATTCTTTTGGTCTTCATATCCAGCAGCTCGACGCTCCACCGCGTGCAAAACCCTCTCCGCCAGCGAACCATTACGATCACCGCCTACAAACAAGGCTTTCACGTGCTCTCGTCCCTCAGCATCAACCGCCTCAAACAAGGACTCCATGTCAGCGAAATGCCGGAAGAATGAACGGATTCCCACACCCGCTCGCTCGGAAATCTGCTGAGCCGTAGGCACCAACACGCCCTCCTCTATCAGTTCCAGGCTCGCACTAATAATCGCGTGACGGCTCCGCTCACTGCGCTTACGACGACCATCCGTGGAAGATTTCAAGGGAGCAAGCTTGTTTTTTTTAGCGCTCGTTTTCAAAAAGGCTCCGCTTAATGTACTGCATCAGAGTTCGCAATTTTAACATAGGCGTGCCGATGGATAGCGGTGAACTGTGTCGATGCATCTACATTCCAACATTACATTCAAGCCGAGAGATCCAACGACATAAACACGCTATGGGGGTCTTCTGTGTAATTCGCAAACGGGGCACAGTATCGAAAGCCAAAGCTTTTGTAGAGAACCCGCGCAGGCTCAAAAAACTCCATAGAGCCGGTCTCCAGGCTGACCCGCTGGTAACCACGAGAGACGGCCTCCTCCAACATATGACTCAGTAACTGCGAGGCCAAGCCCTGCCCCCTTCGCGCGGTAGACACGCGCATGGACTTTACTTCTGCATGGGCGTCATCAAGATACTTCAGTGCACCACAGGCGACTAAGACCTGCTCGTCCCACATAGACCAAAAAGAAACCTGAGGACTCTTCAATCCTGCCAAATCAAGAGCGTGCTTACTTTCCGGCGGCGACACCGATCGCATATCCTCAAGGTGTTCCTCGAGGAAAGCCTCAATCCTGGGATCTGACAAATCATCCAGTCTTATCTCCACTTACTTGCCACTCGCCTTAGCCACGAGACAGATGCGAATTGCTACGCACGTACTCGCGCCGTCACTTCGATCTCCAGTTTCATTTTCTCGTCCAGAAGCCCCGCTTCAAACATCGTTGCAGCAGGCCTCACCGCACCCAGGTACTTCTGTAGTACCGGCCAACAGGGCTCAAAATCATGCTTGTTGGGAAAAATGTAATGAACTCGTACAACGTCGTGTAAGCTGCTGCCAGCCTCTGCAAGTGCCTGTTCGATATTCATAAAACACTGCTCGGCCTGGACAAGGACATCGTCCGAAATGCTCATTGTCTGGTAATCGTAGCCGGTGGTACCCGATACGAAAACGTAATCGCCGTCAATTACGGCGCGGGAATAGCCTATCTTTGACTCAAATTCAGAGCCGCTGGAAACATAAGTCCGGCCCATATCGACCCCCGATGTCATTGCAAAATTTAGTGGCGGTTTGCTGCTCAATCATTTTGCACCATCGCGACACCTGAACAAAGCAGATGCGCTCAGCTACCGCTTGCTTGAAACGCTCTTTTCCACTCTAATCATTTTTTTACTATGGAACGACCGACCATCATGATCATCGAACGTGACACTGTAGTGACCTTTCACTACACCCTGCTCAGTGCAGAGAACGAGCAACTGGAGACATCCCAGGGCGGCGAGCCAAGCGTCTACCTTCACGGCGCAAACAACATAATGCCCGGCCTGGAACGAAGCATGGCCGGTAAAACCGAGGGCGATGTTTTTACAGTCAGTCTTGAGGCGGCGGACGCCTATGGCGAGCGCGACCCCCAGCGGCAGCAACGCATTCCGGTAAAGCACTTAATCCATAAAGGCCGGCTTCGCCCAGGCATGGTGGTACAGGTAAGTACGGAGCAAGGCCAACGCCCGGCGACCGTCATCAAAGTGGGGAAGTTCAGCGCTGACCTGGATACCAATCATCCACTTGCAGGGCAGAACTTAGTCTTTGATATAGAAATCATAGGAGTTAGAGAGGCTTCCAGCGAAGAAGTCGCGCATCGGCATGTTCATGGGCCGGGCGGGCACCAGCACTGAGGCTTCGCTTAACCGCACTCACTCATTCACGGTGACTCGCACCGATTGATTCTGGAACATGATGGGTCCAAAACTCGAAAGGAACGACACTTCGGCGGCGTCCAGCCCGACACCAATGCGCGCTATTTGATTAGAGGCTGCCATTCCCGTGGCATCGACCAGATGCCAGGTATTATCCAGATACACCTCTGCAACCGCATGAAAGTCCTGTGGAGTGACATAAGGCGCATAGGCACTGACGAAGCGAGCAGGGATAGAGGAAGCTCGCGCTAGTGCGATGAGAACATGGGCGAAGTCACGACACACCCCCTGACGATGCACAAAGGTATCTACCGCCGTGGTCTGGCCATTACTCGCCTCCGAGGAATAGCGAAAATTCTCGAAGATCCAATCGCGGATCCGCACAATGCGTTCACCACCACCACTATCCCCAAATTCCGATTCCACAAAACTTTGCAGTTCATCGGATTGGCAATAGCGCGACGGCATAAGATAACGAAGGGCATCATTGGGAAGCCTATGGGGAGCCACTGCACAGAGCGGTTGAATATCTAACAAGGGGCGATCGATATCGATGCAGGCCTTGTAGTGACACTCAAAGTCTTTATTAATGTGCAAAAGTCGGCGCTCTCCAAACCGTTCTTCACCCAGAACAGACGAGCTGTACAGAGAATCGCTTAACAGCACTTCTTCGCTGATGACTCGCTGGTCAGCAAAGCTGGGCACGGTAATTTGCAGAATAATATCTGTCTCGGCCTGTACAGCGTAGTGCAAGTGAACAGCGATCTGGAGTATCACGGGGAGCCTTCCTTGTCAGGTATACCTTAACGGCCATGAGTATGGCGTTAATTGGCCCCTACAGCGAATAATGTTTGTCCTGACTTGATCGCCCCCGCAGACACCAGGGCCTCAGAACAAATCCGGCGACCCATACTCTTCGGTTAGGGCTTCACGCACCGCCGCCTTCTCCCTGGGGACGTCCAGCGATGCACAGCGACCATCCTGCCATTGTTGGTAGTCGCCATAAGCTGCATCCCCAACCGTCGTGACCAACTCCCACACGAGCATACATGTCTCTGTATCACTGAGCCTTGAGGGGGTACTGGCAACTTCGCTGAGCAAACCATCCAGACCCGGGCTATCCGTTACGATTCTCGGTTCATCTTCGCCCGAATCAAGCACCATAACGTCAGGAGTTCCTGAAGCAAACTTCGGCCAGGAAATACCCTTTACGCTACCCGGAGAACCGATCCGCGCGAACTGCCCCCAAGCGGCCATCATGATATCGGTCATCGCCTGAGCAGAACTTGTATCCGGGTACATATACTCCCCTACGGATCCATACATGGGCGCGCCCATAACAAAGGCGATTTCGCTGGCGTGCGCCGCACCAAGAACCTTCGAAAACGGTACAAACCAATTGTCGGCCTGCTCATCCCAGTCAAACCGATAAGCATAGAGATCCTGGTAGCCTGCGGACTCCAGGCTTAGCAGCGGCGCATCCACGCCTCGCGCCTTCCAGCCACGCCCTCGCTGACTGATCCAGTACTTGAACAACTCGGGATCACGCACCCGAATTTTTGGCGGCAAGACTCCAAACAATGAATTGGCGTCAACAAAATAGCGACTCAAGCCCAGCCATAAGCTCACCTCATCGCGGTTTGATCCTGCCATTACGGGCACGTTTTTAGCGTAGCGTGCGTCTCCCAGCGCGGCAATCAAGCCTTCCCGGGGGATCACCTGCCCGTCATTGACGATCAACGGCTCGGCATGATCTTTATAAATCGCAAAATACTCGCCAAGTAGCACTTCAGCTGAGGTGGCACGTAGCTCCTCTGAGGTAACGCTCGCGTTATCCATACCCAAGTTGGCCACAACTTCCCAGGAGCCCCGGCTAAGCTGCGGGTACTCTTTTTCTTCGTTATATGCCTGCTGTCGCGAGTAGCTTTGTAAGGTCGGTGACTGGGCAATAGCCTTGTGGAACAAACCCTCGGACAGAGGCGACGCAAGCATGCTGTAGACATTACGTCCTCCAGCGCTCTCTCCAAAGATAGTCACGTTGTCAGGGTCACCACCAAAGGTCGCAATATTGCGCTGGGTCCACTCAAGTGCAGCGATGATATCCAGGGTCCCATAATTACCACTGGCATCAAGGTCTTCGGCAGACTCCTTCAATGCAGGATGCGTAAACCACCCCAGGGGTCCCAAACGATAATTAATGGTAACCACCACAACTTTTTCTTTTGCGGCCAATGCAGAAAAATCATAGGTTCCTTTGTGACCTGAGGTGTTTGCCCCGCCGTGAATCCAAAACATCACGGGATAGCTTTGATTGCCGTAGTCAATGGGGGCCGTCACATCCAGGTAGAGGCAATCCTCGCTGCCGATAATACCTCCGGTGACGATCCCCGAGGTTTCCCCCGCCTCCTGGGGACACAAGATGGGACTTTTTGCGGCGCTTATCCTTTCTTCACTAACCGCCAGGCGCTGCGGCGCTCGCCAACGCAAGTCAGCTTCCGGCGGCTGAGCGTAGGGAATATCCAGCCAGCGCACCACCGGATGCTCACTGGCAACTCCAATAACACTTCCGCTTTCAGTAGATAGCTGCGTATGGACCAATTCCTGCGCAGGAGGCACAGAGCAGCCAATCAGCGTCGCCGCCAAAAGACTTAAGAACAGCGTTTTCATGAGATCGTCAGATTTCCTTCGATGGCATCGAGAAAGCCGTACATATCTACGACCGTTTCCGACTCGGGAGTCAGGGTTTTACCCTTGAGATCACCGGTGATGGTGCACTGAGCGACAGTTTCTATAAGCGCGGCTTTGAGAGCCTCTGCGTATGTAGCCAAGGGCTCGTTGCTCTCTCGCCGAGCGAGCTCTTCTAACGCGTTTGCCACCGCAAAGATCAACGCCGAGGAATTAAAATTGGCTTCTTTACCGTCGGTTTCAAGATATCGAAGATAAAGATCGTGAGCCGTGCCATGGGGCGCCTCAAACAGCAAAGTGCCGTCTTTGCTTTTTATCACAGAGCTGGCCGTAGCCAGACTGCCGCCGAGCGCTGCGGAGATATCCGAAAAAATATCGCCGTCGAGGTTCTGTGCTGGATACAAGCCCCAGCGTGGTGGATCACAGATCATTTTACTGAGCTGTCGCGATGGACGCATAATCATGAACGATGGTGGAGGCGTATCCAGCGCGGCAAGCTCTTTACGAATCTCAAGAATAATTGAGCTGTAGACCTCATCGTAGTTCACGAATTCGCGCTTCAGTCCAAAGTACACTTCTTTTTTGTAAAGAGCCGCGTCACGGAACACCTGCGTGACCCAGTCCTTGATCGACTCACGATCGTTAGACATAAACAGTATGGGGTCGTTACTTTTGACGGTCCGGGCGTGCTTTTCTTCTCCATCCATAATCACTTTGATGATGCCGTCTTCCGGCGCAGGCGTGTTGTAACTGCCGTACTGATCACCGCCGCCAGCGCTCATTCTGGATATGGAGACATTGGCTTTGCGCTCCGGGAGTCCGTAATGCTTCAGCTGCTGAACAAGCTTATACAGCTTCATGCCACTAACATTGTCAGGCACACCCCATAGCGCACGCTGGGGAGGATTGGAGACAATACGGGCAGCCTGCGCGTCGATAAGCTCGTAGTGATACTTCAGACCGGCAGCTTCGACTTTGTCGCGATAGTCGCTAGCGTAAATCTCCTCGATGGCGGCGCGCATTACGCCATCGTATCCCGGCACCACTGTATCCTTCAGTCCCAAATAGATGTCACGCTTTTCATCAAGGGCACGCTGAAAAAATCGATGCGCCCAGGCTTTGACATCATCCAGGTCGTTGGTAGCCAACATCCAGGGGTCACCCTTTTTCAGGGTGCGACGATGCAGTTCTACGGGATCACCACTACTACCCACAAACATGACTTTTGCAACACCCGTGGCATCAGACAGTTCGCTGTAGCTGAAATCCAGCCCGCCACTCTCCATGGTGTCCACTTCGATATCGCGATTTACCCAGTCAGGACGGACGCTGGTGAGATTGCGAAACTCAATGTCTTCGCGAGTGATGTTGCCGCCAATACCCTTTCGGATGGCGCCGTTAGGTGATTTAGTCGCAAGCTTATCGAGCTGGGCTTCTTGCACCTGCGGAAACTTAGCCAGCATTTCGTCAAGCTGACTGCGATTCACCGTCATACCCGCGTTCTTTATGCCGATGCCGTGCTCCTTGAGCGCATCAATGGCCTCAAGAACCACCTGGCCATTGCTGGTGAGACGTTGCTCCGCGGACAAATCCACTTCAACCAGCTCAATATCCAGGCGAGACTTCACGAACTGCTCCAGAATTCGCTCAAAAGCGATCTGAGCCATCTCGTCACCGTGCAGAATTACCAGGGGTTTTTCGACTTTTATCCTATCGCCCACGTTCAAGCTCCCATTGGCAGGATGAGCGCGACAAATCATCGCGCACAAAAGCGCAATTCTAAGCCATGGCTGCTACCCGACACCACTTACTGCTGACGCTTTAAACCAATATATGACCCAAAGTAGCCCCTGACTGGCGTGGACTGCGATTCTCCGGGGCTATTCACCAGAGTTTTGCGTAGATTTCAACAATTTCGCCTTTGCTGGGCACCCGAGGATTGTTGCCCGGCGAGCCCGAGGCCAAAGCCTGTTCGGCCATAAGCTCCATATTCCCTAGAAAATGTTCCCGATCAATACCGAACTCCTCTGGTGTAGGAACACTCAACTCACTGTTCAGTGCGTAGAGCTCGCTCATCAGCTTGCGGTTCGCCGCATCGTCATCATCTGCTGGCTCAGCGACGCCCATAGCGCGGGCACAGTCTGCATAACGTTTCTGGCAGGATGGGATTGAAAACTCCGTGACCGCAGGCAATAGCATAGCGTTCGATAGCCCGTGTGGGACATGATAAAAAGCACCGATAGGCCGACTCATACCGTGCACCAAAGCTACCGACGCGTTAGAAAACGCGACGCCCGCCAGGGTAGAGCCCAGCATCATGGCCTCCCGCGCCTCGCGATCACTTCCGTCGTGAAACACACGGCGCAGCTTTGGCCCCAAAAGTCGCATGGCAGCGATGGCCTGGGTATCGCTGTAGGGGCTCGCTTTTTTACTGACATAGGCCTCCATGGCATGAGTGAGCGCGTCGATCCCCGTATCCGCTGTAGTACGCGGCGGCAGACTGAGTGTCAGCTCGTAATCCACCAGAGCGACAGTAGGCATAAAGGCACTGCCAGAGCAGAGCATTTTTTCGTCGTTGGATTCGTCTGTGATAATCGTAAAACGAGTCGCCTCCGAGCCTGTTCCAGCGGTTGTCGGAATGGCAATGATGGGAAGCCCTGGTTCGCTAACCAGACGCGGAAACTTATAGTCCCGCATCACACCGCCGTATTTCCCCAAGATACCAATGGCCTTGGCACTATCGATGGGACTACCACCACCCAGGGCGATGATGCAGTCGTAGTTCCCCTCGCGCACCGCAGTTACCCCCGCCTCGATAGAGCCCACGGTAGGTTCAGGCACCGTGTCATCAAAAACATCTGATGCTATAGCCTGCTCCCGCAGGCTTTCCTGAATCCGTGCAACGTAACCCAACTCGACCATCATCTTATCTGTGACGATGAGCGGCCTCTGGCATTCCAGGTCTTTGACCACTGTGCCCACCATCTGACTGGCTCCGGCGCCAACCTGAAGTACGCGAGGAAGAATAATCTGTGCGGACATTCCTATTCCCTTCTCTGCTGATGCATGAGCGATTGCCCGGACCTCCTGAGGGAGGACGGGCGACGAAGACCGCAATATTACTCTTTCATCGGTCACTGTGATGCTGCGTACTTTGATTATTTGTAAAACACCGCTACTGACGGTATTTTCGCTCCTGCGTTGCCGCGATCAGCCTTTTTGCAGCGCGCCCTCTCAAGGAGATAGTTATGGCTGGATCTCTCCAGGATCAGCTGCTCAACGCAGGTTTGAGCGACGCCAAAAAAGCAAAAAAACTCGATAAAGAAAAGCGCAAGAAACAGCGGACGGCGCATAAGTCCCGCACCGAGGTAGTGGATGAGGTAAAGCTGGCAGCACAGCAGGCTCGCGATGAAAAAATCGCCCGGGACAAACAGCTCAATGAGGCTCGAAATGCCCAAGCCCAGCGCAAAGCCATCGAAGCGCAGATCGTACAGTTAATCGAAAACAACAAGTTAGATCGCCGCGGAGGCGAGATTGGCTTCAACTTTAGCTACGAGCAAAAAATCAAGAAACTCTATGTCACAAGCCTGCAACAAAAGCTGTTAGCCGCCGGCAAGGTTGCCATTGCCCAGATCGCGGATCACTTCGAGATCATCCCTGCTGAGGTCGCCCATAAAATCGCGGAACGCGACGCTCAGCGTGTAATCTTCTGCGCGCAAGATACGGGAGATGCTTTAGAGGGAGAAGAACGCGACTGGTACAAAGACTACGAGATCCCCGACGATCTCATGTGGTGACTAAAAGCCCGCGGGAAGCGCAGCAGGCGCTGCTGCGAATCCCACGACTGATAAGCAGGACTCAGGCTGGGCGATGAATGCCGCAGATCTTGTGGCCATCAGGGTCCAGGAAATAGCACAAATGCATGACACCCATAGTGCCATCGCGCGGGCCAGGAGGGTCTTCTACCGCCGTGGCGCCATTGGCGATAGCAACCTCGTGGAGCTCTACCACCTGCTCCGGAGAGTTGCACAGAAAACCGATAGTTGAACCATTAGCGGTAGTTACGGGCTGACCATTAATCGGTTCGCTAATCCCGAAAGTCGTGCCGTCATGGATATAAAACAGACGCTTTTGTCCTGTCCCATTGGTGTGCTCAATAGGATCTCCAGCGCCCAACACGCCAAGCACCGCGTTATAGAAGCTTTTTGTTGCCTCAATATCACTTGACCCGATCATTAGGTGATTCAGCATTTCTCTTTTCCTTTAATAGTTGCAGAACAAGGCGCGCAAACAATTCCCTGTCTGGATTGCCATTCCCCGATCGGCGTTTGCCGCGGGGGTAGCGGATCATGCCAGCGCAGAGCGGCCACGGCTACAGTCAATATAGTGACCCGACAGGGCGTTCTTAGCCTTGATACCATTGTTAACTTTTAGTTAACTAAAGTCTTAAATATTTAAATTTTACAATGGCCACCATGCTCCTGATACTGCGCGCACTTTAAATAGGGAGTTGCTAATGAGCGGTAATTGGAGTGACCTGGTTTTCTTGAGCCTGCCCCTCGCTTACATCTGCAGCGCGATTCTAGCGCCGCTGAGTGCAGCAAAGACTGGCTGGCGAATGTTAAACGCCGCGAGTCTACTGATACTGCTAGTGGTTATCGGCCTGCCCTTTTTACCGGCCCCGGAGTCCGGCTTTTTTGGCCAACGCGCGATGCAGATGACCGTGCTGGCTGTTGTGTCATTTATCGGCTGGATCGTGACGCGCTTCTCTGCACATTACTTAAGTGGTGAGCCCGGCGAGCAGCGATTCCAACGCTGGCTGCAGTTGACCCTGGCCAGTGTGACTGTGGTGGTCACAACTAACCACCTGGGTATTTTGATCGCAGCCTGGATAGGAATAAGTCTCTCTTTGCACCAGCTGTTAATGTTTTACCCCGAGCGCAAACGTGCCGCATTGGCGGCGCACAAAAAATTCCTGTTCGCCCGCCTTGCGGAGTCCTGCTTAATCGTTGCCGCCGCGTTGCTATACCTCGAGCACGGCACCTTGAGCATTAGCGATATTCTGACCGCCTACCAAAGTGCAGCGGTAACACTCACCGCAGGCGAACAAATCGCGGCTTTGCTTATTGCAAGCGCCGCAATGGTCAAGTGCGCACAGTTCCCCATGCATGGATGGTTGATTCAGGTTGTAGAGTGTCCTACTCCCGTCTCAGCCCTACTTCACGCAGGTGTCATTAACCTCGGCGGTTTTCTTATTCTGCTTATGGCTCCGCTGATGATGCATGCCGAGCTGGCAAACTGGTTACTGCTTATTGTGGCGGGGTTGACTTGCATTGCAGCCGCGCTGATCACCATGACTCGTGTTAGCGTCAAAGTCCTGCTCGCCTGGTCAACCGTTGCTCAAATGGGCTTGATGCTCGTTGAATGCGCCTTAGGACAGTACGGACTCGCACTCCTGCACCTGGTAGCACACTCCTGTTACAAGGCCTATGCATTCCTGAGTGCTGGCGGCGATGTCGAGGTCTTCCTTAAAAAGCAGCTCGCACCCGCGCGCCTGCCCGCAGCCAGCACCCTACCCCTGCTGTTTACCCTCGCGATACTGATAATCGGCTCTTTGTATTGGCTGGACATTGTCAGCAACGACGCCAGCCTGTGGCTGCTGCTGGCATTGTTCCCCATTGCCATGCTGAGCGAGCGCAGCAGCACGGGACACAGCGCCTCAATACTCATGACCGCGGGGCTGGGCTTTCTCCTCATCTGTGCTTACTTACTGCAGAAGACGGTTTTTATTCATCTGGCGCCAAGCGGATCTATCCCCGGTGCGGGCGCCGCACTGTGGTGTGCATTGCTGTTCACTGTACTCCTGGCGGCCTACTGGATTCTCCGTCAACGGGGCGACTCAGCTATTGGACGACGCCTGTACCGCAATCTTTATGCCGGCTTCTATCTTGATGAATGGGCGACGCGAGCGACCCTGGCTCTTTGGCCCGCCAAGCTGCCACAGCGCGCAGGACAGCATCAAGCCGGAATACAGTATCAACGGGAGAAGCAATCATGACAGCCCCTGCAGAGCGCCCCAACTCACCATACCCCGTTGCGCACAGCGCAGCCCTGGTAGCCGGTAACCGCATAGCCCCAAGTTGGCCGCTGGATCAGCTCATTGCGGTGAACCCCTGGTGGGAAATGCGCGACCAAACCATTACCGACGTAGCCGCACGCCTGACCCTGCTTGGCCACGCCGATGGTCACATGCCCAGACATTGGTTTAAGGCTCAATTTCCGGACCGAATAAGTCCTGAGCATCTAGACACCGCGCTGCGAAGCACTCAAACCAATCTGGACCATGAGGCACTCATGGCCTGGCTCGGCAGTGACGATCAGCCGCCATGCTGGAAAAACTTCAGCGACAGTGTCGATGCAAATCGAGACCTCACACGCAATGTGTCCTGGCACGAAGAAATCATTCATCAGATCAGCCAGTTCTGCGCCAGCTTTTACAGTATTGCCACACCACTACCCCATGAACCCGACCATTGTCTCTACGAGGCCTGGCTTGAGAATGTACGTAACGATCGTGGCATCGAAATAATGATGGGCGAGAAAGGCCTTCATCAATACTTCGACGCGCTGCCGGCAACCGCAGAAGCTTTATTGGATGAGGCGGTCGCAGACCTTCAGGTGCCCGAGGGCGCCATGGAGGACTATTTCCATGCGCTGTTACTGGATATCAATGGCTGGGCTTCCTGGCTGGCATATCTGCGCTGGCAATCGAAGCTGGCAGGCGGCAGCGACGATGCCATGCATCAACTACTCGCCATACGACTCGCCTGGGAACTGGTACTTTGGAAACACCAAAGTAGCAAGCAATCAGGGCATACGGCGGCACTCACACAGAGCTGGACCCAGCAATTCGCGAGGCTACCTGATTTACTGCAACGCCATCGTCAGCATCAGGAACCTGCATGGATATGGCAACGCGCAGCAGAGGTGGCATTCCAGCAAGCCACGCATGCAAAGCTCTTAAGCCCCGCAGCTACAAAACCGGAGCCTGCTCAACGGCCGACACTGCAAGCAGCCTTTTGCATTGACGTGCGCTCAGAAATATATCGCCGCGCTTTGGAGCGCCAAGACCACCTTATTCAAACCCTGGGTTTTGCAGGCTTCTTTGGCTTACCTATTGAGTACGCACCTACCGGGGCAAGCTATACCCGTCCACAACTTCCTGGCTTGCTTGCTCCAGCATTGAGCGTCACCGAGTCAAAAGAGCCGAAGGCAAACAACCAGCTCAGTGCCGGGCTGAACCGCCGGGCACGCTGGTCGGCGATTGGCAAAGCCGCTCCCGCCGCTTTTGGCTACGTAGAGTCAGTAGGTTTGGGCTACGCGTTTAAACTGTTGCGCGAATCACTCTTTGGGGCAGACAGCACACACCCGGTTAATACGCTCCAGGCCGGCGATCCCCAGTACATTATTAGCAACGAAGATGCGGCACTGGATGTACCGGCGCAAGCCGAGTTAGTCGCGGGTATTCTCGGCGCAATGACCTTGACCGACAATTTTGCAAGCATCGTTATTCTTGCTGGCCACGGCAGCAGCACCCGAAACAATCCTCATGCAGCGGGCTTGGATTGCGGCGCATGTGGCGGGCAAACCGGTGAGATTAATGTGCGCGTACTCACTCAGCTACTCAATGATGCAGATGTACGAACCGCGCTGGCTGCAGCACACGGCATACAAATACCCAAAGACACAAGCTTTGTTGCTGCTCTCCATGACACGACCACCGATGAACTGCATTACCTGACAGCATTACCCGCTGGCAGTGATTTAGTCCAAAGCTGGATCAGCGCGGCGGGTAAAGCCGCTCGGCGAGAGCGCGCAAAAAAGCTCGGGGTAGACGATAAAAATACCGACAAAGCCATTATGGAGCGCAGTCGCGATTGGTCCCAGGTGAGACCCGAGTGGGGTCTGGCGGGGAATGCCTGCTTTGTGGTGGCACCTCGGTCTCGAACGGCTCATCTGGATTTTGCCGGGCGCTGTTTTCTCCATGACTACGATGAGGCTGCCGACGGCGCCAAGGGATATCCAGTGCTGGAGCTGATTATGACGGCCCCCATGCTGGTGACACACTGGATCAACATGCAGTACAACACATCGGTTATGGATAACGAGCTTTACGGCTCAGGCAATAAAGTTCTGCACAACGTTGTAGGCGGAAACATCGGCGTTTTTGAAGGCAACGGTGGCGACTTACGTATAGGCTTACCGATGCAATCACTCCATAACGGGCAACAATGGATGCACGATGCTCTGCGTCTCAATGTGTACATAGCAGCTCCACAGAAGGCCATCGCCGATATCGTCGATCGTCATGAAGTTGTCCAACAGCTCGTCGACAATGACTGGCTGTATCTGTACCGCATAGACGATACGCAGAAAGAAATTCAGCGGCTTTACAAGGGCAACTGGTCAATCGCTTCCTAGATAGACAAGCAGGCATGGTGCGCTGTTCTGACACGGTGTAGCATCTCACTCCGTCTGGAGATAATAACTGTGCCTGCAAAGCGATATCGCGTGTGCTGAGCGTTAACAATGTGTGTCTAATTCCCGACGAGAACAATGCGTTCTCGCACAGCTTTGCGCCCGGAGAAATTTCGGTGGTCCTGGGCGCCAACCAGTCGGGGAAAACCAACCTCTGCAGACTCATTGCCGGCCTGAACACACGGGCGCAAGGAGAGGTGAGTCTTGATGGTCATAGCCTTGTGGAGCTGGGCCCCCGATCGCGACCGGTGAGCATGGTCTATCAGGCTTTTGTTAATTACCCCAACCTCACAGTATTTGAAAACATTGCTTCTCCACTGCGTGCAAAAAAAACCGATACAAAGACCCTGTCCAAAACCGTTGCAGAGACGGCAGAGAAGCTGCAAATCTCACAACTGCTGGACCGCTTGCCCAGCGAGTTATCCGGAGGTCAGCAACAACGCGTTGCTATTGCCAGGGCGCTAGCTCAGGAAGCTCAGGTTTTGCTGTTGGACGAACCCCTGGTGAATCTCGACTTCAAACTTCGAGAAGCTTTAGAAGTTGAGCTTCGAGAGTTACTGCGCGCCAGCAACACCGTCGTTGTTTACACCAGCAGCGACCCCAGAGACGCCTTCACCCTGGGTGATCAATTGTTACTGTTAGAAAAGGGATCAAAAATTCAGGCTGGCCGCCCCTTGGAGGTTTATGAAAGCCCCAGCTGTCCAGCTGCGATGGCGCTGCTTGCAGACCCGGACATCAATCGCTTTTATCGCAATGGCAGACTTTGCGCCCTGCGTCCCGAACATCTGGAACTGAGTTTACAGGGCCATGACCCCGCCCTCGAATCGTCAATTGATTTTGACATGCAGGTTACCGCCTACGAAACCAACGGCGATGAATCCTTTGTCCACGGTCAGGTTCAGGATACTGATTGGGTGATGCGCAGCCGTGGCATGCTGCCAGTAAGTGTTGGACAGGTGCTTCAAATCCACGCCGCCCCTCATGATGTAGTGCAGTTCTGATGGCTACCGTTAGCCTTGAAAACCTCGGCTTTACCTATCCCGGCGCTGACTCCCCAACGCTCTCAAAACTGAACTTGAACATCCCTGACGGTGAAGCACATGCCCTGCTCGGTGCGAGCGGAGCGGGCAAGACAACCTTACTTAATATTCTTTCGGGGCTACTGACTCCGAGCTCTGGCGCACTTCGTTTTGATGATAAGGACGTATCTCTGCAGTCGGGTCGACTTCGAAACGTAGCACAGGTGTTTCAGTTTCCGGTCTTGTATGAATCCTTAAGCGTTGCCGATAACCTCGCTTTCCCGCTAAGGACACGAAAAGCGCCTTCCGGGATGATCCGCGAAAGGCTCGATTACATTTGCAGCGAACTGGATATCACAGATCTCCAAAGCCTAAAGCCTGCCGCGCTATCTTTGTTTCAGAAGCAATTGATTGCCGTTGGCAAAGCACTCATGCGTCCGGATGTCTCCCTGGTGTTACTGGATGAGCCCCTTACCGCGGTAGAGCCTCGCACTAAATGGCGTCTCCGGCAGACCTTGCGGCGAGTGCAGGCCGATCTCAAAGTGACGATGATCTACGTGACTCACGACCAAACCGAAGCACTGACCTTTGCTGATCGCGTATCGGTGCTCACCGCAGGAGGCATTTTACAAACGGGAACGCCTGAGGAGGTGTATAACAGCCCCGAACACGAGTTTGTGGGGCACTTTGTCGGCAGCCCCGGCATGAACTTTTTACCCGCTAAAGCCTTAGGAATCGACGATGCAGAGCGCGCAGGTTTCCGACCTGAGTGGGCCGTTCTTGGCACAGCAAGCTCGCCGATATCAAGCTCTCCCGCAAACAGCTCCGCTATGGGCCAGCTCACCGGCCAAGTACTGCGCATACGCGTGCAAGGTGCCCAGGCGGGTAAGCCGTTCGGCTTACTCACTTTAGCCACCGACCACGGCCAGGTCGCCGTCCGCGGAGAGTTTCCCGATGCGCCGGTAAGCATCGGAGACAGTTTAAATATGCAGCTGACCCGTTGTATCACTTTTACCAACCAGCGCAAGGTGAGTGATATTGAGCTCGTTTAAGCCCAAGAACAATCGCGCCTGGCTCGGTGTTCTGCCGGTGTTGCTCATTGTGGCTTTCAGTGCCGTCATACCGCTAATGACCGTCGTGAATTACTCCGTACAGGACATTCTGGATTTCAATTCCCGTTTTTTTGTAGGTTTTGAGTGGTACCGAGAAACCCTTAAAGACCCCCGATTCATTGATGCTTTTGTACGACAAGTTGTCTTCAGTCTTACGATTCTGGCCATTGAAGTACCTTTGGGTGTCGCCGTGGCCAAGGGCATTCCCAAGGACAGCAGGTTTACGTCGCTGATACTCATTCTGCTGGCTCTCCCTCTGCTCATTCCCTGGAACGTTGTCGGCACGATCTGGCAGGTCTTTGCCCGCCCCGATATCGGTCTGCTGGGATGGACCGTGAACGCGCTCGGTATTTCTTACAACTACACCGCAGAACCGCTGCATGCCTGGCTGACCTTGGTAGCCATGGATGTCTGGCACTGGACATCACTCATAGCGCTCCTCGCATTCGCCGGCCTTACATCAATTCCCAAGCCTTTCTATCAAGCTGCGGAACTCGACAACGCAAGTCGCTGGCAAGTGTTTCGTTACGTAGAGATGCCGCGCCTGCAGGGTGTGTTAATCATTGGCATCCTCCTCAGACTGATGGACAGTTTTATGATCTACACGGAACCCTTTGTTTTAACCGGAGGGGGTCCGGGCAATGCCACCACCATGCTCAGCCAGCATCTGGCCACCATGGCCGTCGGGCAATTTGACCTTGGTCCTGCGGCCGCATTCTCGGTGATCTACTTTTTATTCATCTTGCTGTTCTGCTGGATCTTTTATACCAGCGTGGTGCGCACCGACGATGAATAGACTCGGGCTCAGCCGCGGCGTTCTCATGGTGTACGGCATTTATTTGCTGCTGCCACTGTATTGGCTTCTATCCATGTCCCTGCGCAGCAATGCCGACATTCAGGGCAGTTTTTCTTTGCTGCCGCCGACCACTACCCTGGCAAATTTCGCCGAAATATTTTCGAATCCCGTTTGGTACCAGGGCTTCGCAAATTCGCTCAGCTACGTTGCCATCAACACGCTGATTTCTCTGGCCGTGGCCATACCTGCAGCCTATGCATTCTCGCGCTACCGTTTTTTGGGGGACAAACAGCTATTCTTTTGGCTACTGACCAATCGCATGGCGCCCCCGGCAGTGTTTTTACTGCCTTTCTTTCAGCTTTATTCTGCGGTGGGACTGTTTGACACCCCATTGGCGGTCGCCTTGGCACACTGCCTGTTCACGGTGCCCTTGGCCGTGTGGATTCTGGAAGGCTTTTTTTCCGGCGTGCCCACGGAGCTCGATGAAATGGCGCAAATCGACGGGCACAGCTTTCTGTACTTTTTTGTTCGGGTCTTTTTACCGATCAACCGTGGCGCCATCGGTGTAACACTGTTCTTCTGCTTTATGTTCAGCTGGGTAGAGCTGCTCCTGGCGCGCACGCTGTCTGGCGCATCATCAAAGCCGATCGTAGTGGTAATGACTCGAACCGTTAGCGCCTCTGGCGTCGACTGGGGCGTACTTGCCGCAGCGGGCGTTCTGACCGTGCTACCGGGTGTTCTGGTGGTTTGGTTCGTTCGCAAAGATCTTGTAAAAGGTTTTGCCTTGGGTCGCGTATCGTGAGCTGGATGGCCTGGACCACACCCACAGCGTTCTTTTTCAGCGCCATAGGTCTTGCACTTCTGGGACTCACGGTCCTTGAGATTCTGCGGCCCACAGCGCGTGTGCGCGGGTTTTTACCCATGGCCACTACCCGTGGCGACCGGTTTTTTATCAGTTTGCTCAGCGCGGCCTTTATCCATTTGCTTTGGCTTGGGCTCGTCGATGGAGGCTTACTGATAGCCAGCTGTGCTTCTGCTTTGTGGGCCGCCCTACTTATGCGCTGGGGATAAGCTCTTTATACTGAGTGCTCGTAATCCCAAGGCAAGCAATCATCGTGAAAGTACGGCATCTACTCCTGGCAATCACATCTCTGGGCGCGCTAATGACTGCTTGCTCCGAGCAATCCACAGAATCTCCCGCCGAAACCACCGCTGACTTTAGCTCCAATGCAGCGACATGGATCAAAGAGTTTCAGCCTTCCACACTGACTGAAGCCCAACAGCTGGCAGAAATGGCATGGTTTACCGAGGCAGCCAAAGACTTTCGGGACATGTCTATTAACGTCGCATCAGAAAGCCTGACCACGCATGAGTATGAAAGTACGCGACTGACAAAAGCGTTTTACGAGATCACGGGAATCAGAGTGACACATGATCTGATCCAGGAAGGCGATGTCATCGAAAAATTGCAAACCCAGATGCAAACCGGCGAGAACGTCTACGACGCTTACGTCAATGACTCAGACCTGGTGGGAACACACGCACGCTACGGCCATGTGGTCCCCCTGAGCGATTTCATGGCGGGCGAAGGTGCAGCGGTCACCTCCCCTACTCTGGATCTTGATGACTTTATCGGGATCAGTTTTACGACAGGCCCGGATGGAAAAATCTACCAGTTACCAGACCAGCAGTTTGCCAATCTCTACTGGTTTCGCTACGACTGGTTCACAACGCCCGCTATACAGGAACAGTTCGAATCCCTCTACGGCTATCCTTTGGGCGTACCCATTAATTGGTCCGCTTACGAAGACATTGCTGAGTTCTTTAGTGTGCACGTCCAAGAAATCGACGGGGAACGCGTATATGGCCACATGGATTACGGCAAAAAAGACCCCTCTCTGGGTTGGCGCTTCACCGATGCATGGCTGTCCATGGCGGGCGCAGGCGACGCAGGCATCCCCAATGGTTTACCCGTGGATGAATGGGGCATACGCGTTGAGGACTGTCGTCCGGTAGGTTCCAGCGTGAGTCGCGGTGGCGCCACCAATGGACCGGCAGCAGTCTATGCGCTGTCCAAATATATGGATTGGCTGAAGCGCTTCGCACCACCGGAAGCTGGCGGCATGACATTCTCCGAATCCGGCCCCGTACCAGCACAAGGACATATCGCTCAGCAGATTTTCTGGTACACCACCTTCACCGCCGACATGATCCAGCCGGGGCTGGCGGTGGTGAATTCGGACGGCAGGCCCAAATGGCGTATGGCGCCTTCGCCTCACGGGCCTTACTGGAGCGAAGGTATGAAGCTGGGTTATCAGGATACCGGCTCCTGGACACTTCTTAAGAGCACACCGCTGGAAAGACGCAAAGCCGCCTGGCTCTATGCGCAGTTTGTAACGTCCAAGACTGTCTCTTTGAAGAAAACAGTGGTCGGCCTGACGCCCATTCGCAAGTCCGATTTGGATTCTCAGGCTATGACCGACCTTGCGCCCAAGCTTGGCGGCTTGGTGGAGTTTTATCGCAGCCCTGCAAGAACCCTCTGGACGCCCACGGGGACGAACGTGCCGGACTACCCAAAGCTCGCGCAGCTGTGGTGGGCTAACGTCGCCAATGCGGTGAGCGGCGAAGTGACCCCACAGGTCGCCATGGATACACTGGCTGAGCAACAGGATCGCATCATGGGTCGATTAGAGCGCCACGGGATTCTCGGTGAGTGCGGGCCCGCGTTGAACGAGCCACGAGATCCCCAGTACTGGCTCGACCAACCCGGCTCGCCAAAGCCAAAGCTCAGTGATGAAAAACCACAGGGCGAAACCGTTCCCTACGACGAGCTCATAAAGGTATGGCAAGCAGGCTAAAGGAATCCCAGGCGTGAATCTGCCGGAACAGCAGTTGTACATCGACGGAGATTACGTCTCCGCCAGCTCAGGGATTGTATTTCCCAGCTTCAACCCTGCCACCGGCGAGGAGATATGCAAAGTACAGCTTGCCAGTAGCTCTGACCTGGATCGTGCCGTTGTGTCCGCACGCAGGGGATTTGAGCAATGGTCCGGTATTAGCGGCACAGAGCGCAGTCGAATCCTTTTAAGAGCCGTCGCTCTACTGCGAGACCGTAACGACGAGTTGGCGAAGCTGGAGGTCATGGACACCGGTAAGCCTATCGCTGAAGCGCAGTCCGTAGACGTTATGTCTGGCGCCGATTGTATCGAGTACTTCGCGCACGTAGCGCCGACGATTCGGGGCCATCAAATGGATCTTCCCGGCGCTCTGGGTTACACCCGCCGCGAACCGCTGGGCGTTTGCGCCGGGATCGGCGCCTGGAACTACCCTATCCAAATCGCCTGTTGGAAAGCAGCCATGGCTCTGGCCTGCGGCAATGCGCTGATTTACAAGCCATCGGAACTGACCCCCCTGAGTTGCCTGAAGCTCGCCGAGATACTCACCGAAGCCGGCGTTCCTGCGGGCGTATTCAATGTAGTCTTGGGTGACAGCAACATCGGAAGTGCTATGTCGCTGCATCCTGGCATCGACAAAGTGTCGCTCACTGGCTCTACCGCAACTGGCAAGAAAGTCATGGCCGCCGCGGCTTCGACTTTAAAGCATGTCTCCATGGAGCTTGGCGGCAAGTCGCCCCTAGTCATTTTTGAGGACGCCGATCTGGACAATGCGGTATCCGCCGCGATGATGGCCAATTTTTATACTCAGGGTGAAATTTGTACCAATGGCACACGCGTGTTTGTGCATACCGATATTCATGATGAGTTTGTAGCGCGACTCCTTACAAGAACGCGCAATCTAACTATCGGCGATCCCATGAATCCTGAAACACAAATCGGTTCACTGATCTCACCGGAGCATATGCAAAAGGTGCTTGCTTACATAGAACAAGCCAAGAGTGATGGAGCAACATTGCTGTGCGGCGGAAAAAAATCAGCGGACCCTGCCCTGGCTGCAGGAGCTTTTGTAGAACCAACAATCTTTACTGGCTGCGCTGATGATATGCGAACCGTCCAGGACGAAGTATTTGGACCGGTGATGTCGATACTGACCTTTAGCGAAGAGGACGAAGTGATCGCCCGGGCCAACAACACGCCCTATGGCCTTGCTGCCGGTGTTTTTACACAGAACCTGGCCAGAGCCCATCGAGTCATCGCTCAACTACAAGCGGGCACCTGTTGGATTAACAATTACAACATCACGCCGATCGAAATGCCCATTGGCGGCTACAAGCAATCGGGGCTGGGTCGCGAGAATGGACCAACGGCTATCGAACACTACACACAGCTCAAGAGCGTGTATGTGGAACTGGGTGATGTCGACTGTCCTTACTGAGCGTCATGCCACTGACTCCGGATCTATTTGAGAAACTCTATGACCGCGCCTGAGTACGATTACATCATTGTCGGCGCTGGATCCGCAGGCTGCGTACTGGCCAATCGACTCAGCGCCAACCCGAACCACAGCGTATTATTGCTAGAGGCCGGGGGGAGCGACAAACACCTGACAATACGCATGCCCAGCGCGCTCTCCTACCCAATGAATGACAAGCGCTTCAATTGGTTTTTTGAGTCTGAAGCCGAACCAGGCCTTGGTGGGCGTAAGCTGCATTGTCCTCGAGGAAAGGTTCTCGGTGGCTCCTCGTCAATCAATGGCATGGTTTACGTCCGTGGACACGCCTGCGACTTTGATCTGTGGGAGGAGAATGGAGCCAAAGGCTGGAACTATGCAAACTGTCTTCCGTACTTCAAACGCAGCGAAACCTGGATCGGCGGCGGAAATGAGTTTCGCGGTGACAGCGGCCCTTTGGCAACATGCGCCGGTAATGCCGGACAACTCAATCCTCTCTATCAAGCTTTTATAGATGCCGGCGGCGATGCGGGCTATCCGATCACCGCAGACAGTAATGCGCAGCAGCAAGAGGGCTTTGGCCCCATGCATATGACGGTAAAAGATGGGCTACGTTGCTCGACGGCCCGCGCGTATCTGCATCCTGTGCTTGCGCGAAAAAACCTGAAGCTTTTAAGCCACTGCCTTACTCATAGAGTGCTCATGAAAGACAAAAGAGCCGTGGGTGTCGAGTACGAGAGAAACGGCGTAGTCGCTCAGGCCAGGGCCAAAAAAGAAGTCATTCTTGCCGCCGGCTCTATAGGCTCGCCCACAATATTGCAGCATTCCGGCATCGGTGCCGCTGAGGTGCTCAGCGCAGCGAACATCGCTATACAACATGATCTACCCGGGGTCGGTGAAAACTTGCAGGACCACCTGGAAGTCTATTTCCAATACCATTGCAAAGAAGCCATCACCTTGAATGGCAAACTAGGGCTCCTTGGCAAAGGCTTGATCGGCGCCCAGTGGCTGCTGTTTAAGAGCGGACTAGGCGCTACCAACCACTTTGAATCCTGCGCTTTTATCCGCTCAAAGCAAGGCGTCCGTTGGCCTGATATTCAATATCACTTTTTGCCCGCTGCGATGAGTTACGACGGTAGCGTTGCCGTCAAAGGGCATGGCTTTCAGGTCCATGTGGGGCCAAACAGACCTCATAGCCGTGGCAGAGTCCGCGTTGTGAGCAATAACGTTCGTGACAAGCCCAGCATCTTGTTTAACTACCTTGAACACGAACAAGATCGACAGGATTGGCGTCACTGCATTCGACTGACCCGGGAGATTATCGGACAGCCTGCTATGGATGCCTATCGCGGCGACGAAATTCAGCCGGGATGTGAGATACAAAGCGACGCGGCCATTGATCATTGGGTGAGAGACAATGTTGAAAGTGCCTACCATCCATCGGGAAGCTGCAAGATGGGCGCCGACAATGACCCACTGGCAGTGGTGAATAGCAACTGTGAGGTAATGGGTTTAGCAGCTCTGCGCGTGGTGGATTCATCCATCATGCCGAGCATCACTAACGGCAATCTGAATGCACCTACCATCATGTTGGCCGAACGAGCCAGCGATCTGATACTTGGAGTGAAGCTCGAACCTGCATCCAAAGCAGAGGCCTGGATTGACGAACAGTGGCAACAACGCCAGCGACCCGGCGCGCCCAAGCGCTCAATTTCCTAGACGCGCAGGCCCCTTCATGAACAGCATTCTAACGATAACCATAGGGATCACCCTACTCACCTCGCTGATCATTGTCGTGCGTTGGGGTAGCGCGATTTGTCAGGGACCGATGCCCACCTCGCTCTTTGCTTTTTGCGCCATCCTGTTTACCTCGGGACTTGATGTTGGACTCATCATGTTCCCCCTCACCGAGTTTCCGGTTTATGAGCAGGAATCGGTCTATCAGTTCGCAAATCCGCTGGCCATAGAGTTTGGTATGTGGGGATGTTTGGTATGGGCGTTTTACTTTCTCACCACGTTCTATTTTTGCAAGGTAGAACCCAGGCTCAAGCTCTTCGAAATCCCCGCGGTAAAGTTCATCAACAACAGCGTCATCATCGCAACCTGTGCATTTACCGGGTTTTTATTCTTAAGCTACCTGCCCACCTATGTCGATGGTATCTCCCGCGCCGGTCAATACGGTTTGGTGGTTCTGGTAGTCCTCAGCGCTGTTATTTCCAGCACCGACGTCAAATACGTAAAAATACTCAGCCTCGCATCCACCTGGCTTTTTTTCGCTCTCATCGCCTTTCTTTGGACCAACAGTGACATGGGCATGAACGGCTTTTTCACCAGCGCGCTAAATCTTCAAGAGTATTTTTCTAACGCGCACCGCTTCGTCGCCCCCCTCAGTGATCATCACGCTTTTTATCTCTTTTGGTGGTTCGCCTGGAGCATCATGATTGGGCAGTTTGTGTCGCGCTTTCTAAGCCCCATGAAAACGCGCCATCTGCTGCTCATGCTACTGACGGTTCCTTCTATACCCATTGCCGTGTGGTTTTCCGTCCTCTACCACTATCACACGCAGACTCTAATACTGACTGACACGGTGAAGCTCGCATTAATCTGTGTGGGCATAGTATTTGTAATCAACTCGCTGGACTCGCTGATTCGTCTCTACACGGTCAACCTTGACCTTACTGCAAGTCGTATGGGGCACCCGCAGTACGTACTCGCAAACACCCTAGGCATGCTCATGCTCATTACGCTGTATCAATTTACCCCCTTCAAGATCGAATGGGTGGGTCTCATCGTGATAGCGTTGTACACCGCTATTTACGTGCTTGTCTTCAAGGGACGCGCTATCTTGGAAACCTGATCAAATGGCTCAGAGGTACAAGATAATGCATAGTCGTTCTACTTTTGCTATTTGTGTGGCGTCTATAGCCGTGAATATAGCCGCCAGCCTCGCACTGGCAGAATCAGGCACACCAAAAGACTATTTGTTACAAGGCAAACAAATCGCGATACAAACGCGAGATGCACTGGGCAGTAAGCTTCAGCAAGCTCTGCGCGATGGAGGTCCGGTAGCTGCTGTTAACTTCTGCAAGGACAACGCGCTCCCCCTGACACAGCACGTGGCTAATGAGCTAGGCAGCTCCGTCGTGCGCGTCAGTGACCGTCCTCGTAATCCCAAGAACGCAGCCAACGCCGAGCAACTTCTGTACATTAGCAAGGCTAAAGCTTCGCTAGCCGCAGGAGAACAGCCAAAGCCTGCCATCGTGGACAGCAAAGAACACATGATTGGGTATTACCCCATCGTAACCAACGGTATGTGCTTGCAATGCCATGGCACGCCTGGAAAAGAAATCAGCCAGGAAACCAGTAAAGCGATACGTGCCAGCTACCCTCTGGATCAAGCAACGGGCTACGGCTTGAATGAACTTAGGGGTGTATTCGTTGTGACCATGGAAAAGAGCTAAGCGCGCCTGCTGCCCAAAACCCTCTAGACCCCAAGTCCCTTGAAACACCTACCAGCGTAGTGTGACCTGCCTCACAGACAGAGATTTAACGGAAGCAGATTGTGACGAGCTTCGCGCTTTGACCGCCCTTTAGCTGTCACAGCAATGAAGCCGCGCTAGTGTCTGCTCATGGACATTTTAACGCTATTGGATTTACCCGTTCGGAGAGACCCTCCGCCACCCACTCAGGTCTTTGGAAAGATGTATACCCAATGCCTGAAAACCTGCGACCTGGTGCCGTATTGCTCGCAACTAGGAGACCCCTCATGTCACTTACTTCAACAGCAGACTCCCGCAACGCCAACAACGCAATAGCAGATGGTATTTCGTCCTGCCTTCGCGACCAGATGTGCACACATAAGCACTGGATAACGCCGGGTCAACCGGGATCGAACACTCACTCAGGTCCATCGACCAGTGTGAACGCATCGGCATCGAGCTGCGTCGGAAAACGATCTCGATAGCTGCAAAGCTTGTCGCCACTGAAACACACCGTCTCTACTGCGGCTGAGGACCCCAGGTCTGTGAGCACATCTCCCTGCTGATCAAAAGCGAGGCTATCGCCACTGTAGCTAAGCCCGTTATCATCTTCGCCAATTCGGTTTACTCCCACCACACAGGCCAGGTTCTCTATGGCGCGCGCCTGCAGTAAAGCGCGCCAATGGTGAGCTCTGGGCGACGGCCAATTCGCCACGTAAAACAATAAATCGTAGTCGTTTTGGTTGCGGCTGAAGACCGGAAAGCGCAGGTCATAGCAAACCTCCGGCTTAATGCGCCAGCCTCTCCACTGCAGCACCACACGTTTAGTTCCGGCTGCGTAGTGATCGTGTTCTCCCGCCATGCGAAACAAATGACGTTTGTCATAGCTTTGAACGCTATCCGGCGTCACAAACAACAATCTGTTGTAAACAGCGCCGTTGTGCTCCGTCGCCACGCTCCCTGCGACTGCACAATCAAAAGAACGTGCTAGTGATTGCATCCAATCCTGGGACTCCCCACCCGCGGGCTCCGCATTCGACCTGGCATTCATAGAAAATCCAGTGGTAAACATTTCCGGGAGAAGGATCAAATCCGTCCGGGGCGCCGCGGCAACCAGCACCGCCGCCAACTGCTCGCGATTGGCCTGAGGGTTTTCCCAGACCAATGCCTGCTGTACGAGCGTCACTCTTAGATCGCGCATAATCGCCGTCCTGCCTCTATCAATACATCATCGGATTTTGCAAAGCAGAAACGCAATACGGTCTGCTTGGGGGGAGATTCATAGAATACGGACACCGCAATAGACGCCACCCCCAGCTCCCGAGTCCAATGCTCGCTCAATACAGTGTCCTTTTCATCGCTAATCTGACTGTAGTCCAACAGTTGAAAATAGCTGCCTTGTGCAGGTGTCCAGGAGAAACGTGATCCGGCCAGCGTGGACAGAAACAAGTCGCGACGCCGTTGATAATCCGCCGCCAAACTAGCGGGGTACTGAGGCTGCTCTTCCAAAAAATCCGTGAGCGCATGCTGAACCGGTGTCACCGCCACAAATGCCACGTATTGGTGAATCTTGCGTAGCTCCGCGGTGAGCGCCGGCGGTGCAACGCAGTACCCCGTTTTCCAACCGGTGACACTTAGCGTCTTACCAAAGGAAAAGTGCGCAAAGCTTCTACTGCGGAGCTCTGGATGAGCCAGCACGCTGCAATGTTCACGACCGTCATACACCAGGTGTTCATACACCTCATCACTGCAAACGTAAAAATTGTGCTCCCGGGCCAACACTGCGAGGCGGTCCAGGTCGGCTCTACTGACAATACTTCCACAGGGATTGTGAGGACTGTTAAGCATAAAGAGCCTGGTACGCGGCGAAATAGCGGCCTCTACGCGCTCCCAATTAATAGCAAAGGAGCCTGCAAGCAGCGGAACGTGCACTGCGCGCCCCCCCGCCAGCTCAATTGCTGGCTCATAGCTGTCGTAAACGGGATCCAGAACAATGACCTCATCACCTGCTCCCACCAGCGCGGTAATGGCGCAAAAAATACTCTCCGTCGCTCCCGGTACAACGGTCACCTCCGTCTCAGGATCAACAAGGACATTTCTATGCAGTAAAAGCTGCTGTGCGATAGCCTCGCGCAAGCGTGGCAAACCCGCCATCGGTGCATACTGATTATGACCACGCAAAGCATGCTCACCGAGGGCCTCGGCAAGGCGCGCCGGCGGAGCAAAATCCGGAAACCCCTGCGAGAGGTTCAGCGCATCATGAGCCTGCGCCAACGCCGACATACGCGTGAATATGGTGGTGCCAACGCGGGGCAACTTGGATTTGAGTGATGCGGCCATTGTGCAATTACTGCTGCAAAAGGCCGAGGATACAACAGTCGTATACAGAACGCGGCTACAACATGCCCTGAACATTGCTCAAAGAGCAATAAGTGTGGGTAAATGCACGCGTGGGAAAGTGCAGCTCACATCTCCGAGCAATTTAGGATGGTCCGCCATGAGTCTGTTTGAGGAGCTAAAGATCATACTCGGTCCCGGGGGCCTACTTACCGGCACCGATGTCAGCAGCCGCGCTGCGGGCGTGTGGCGAAGTGACTCTCTGGATGCGCTGGCTATAGCGCGGCCGCGCTCCACCGAAGAGGTGTCACAAATCCTGGCGCTTTGCAGTGAAAACGGCGTGTCGGTGGTGACGCAAGGTGGCCTCACCGGACTGGTCCATGGTGCGGATGCAGACCCAGAACACCTGATACTGTCACTGGAACGCATGCGTAACATCGAGGCCATAGATGCCACGCAGCGAACCGCCACTGTCCAGGCTGGCGTGAACTTACAAACGCTTCAGGAAGCGGCAGAAGAACAGCATCTTTTCTTTCCTTTGGATCTCGGTGCAAGGGGCACGGCAACGCTGGGAGGCAATGCCGCCACCAACGCCGGGGGAAACCGTGTTATCCGCTATGGAATGATGCGAGACATGGTTCTGGGCCTCGAAGCCGTGCTGGCTGATGGAACCATTGTCTCGTCCATGAACCATCTTATTAAGAACAATGCAGGCTACGACATCAAACAGCTGTTCATAGGCTCCGAGGGCACCCTGGGAGTTATCACCCGCTTGGTGCTGCGGCTTAGGGAAGCACCCAGCTCACAGAACATCGCTTTTGTGGCCTTTGATAACTTCGAATCCGTCACCACGATGCTGAAGCGTGTTGACCGAGATTTAGGGGGAGCGCTGTCAGCCTTCGAGGTTTTGTGGAACAACTTCTATCGCCTGGTGACAGAGGCGCCCGCAAACAATCAACCGCCCCTGGCAGGCACGCATCCCTACTACGCACTCATAGAAACTCAGGGAAACAACGATGAGCTAGACAAGCAGCGATTTGAGTCGATTCTTGAATACGCACTACAGGACGGCCTGATTGTCGATGCAGTGATTGCCCAATCAGCTACCGAGAGACGAAACCTCTGGGCCATACGCGATGATGTAGAGCAAACATTCAGACTGGGAACGCCCATCATCTTTGATGTGTCATTGCCGATCAATCGCATGGAAGCTTACATCGCTGATGTCCGCTCAAGACTGGATAAGGCCCTGCCCCAAAACACCTTGTGGGTATTTGGTCACCTGGGCGACGGAAACCTGCATCTGGATATTCAAACCTCTGCCGGTGACGCACAGGCGCATCGCGCAATTATCGAGAACGCCGTCTACGAACCACTCAAAGGTATCGGTGGATCCGTGTCTGCAGAGCACGGTATTGGCCTTGAGAAAAAGCCCTATCTGCACCTCAGCCGAGATCCTCAGGAGATCAGCTTGATGCGGACTCTGAAGAACGCACTCGATCCCAGGGGCATACTCAACCCCGGAAAGGTCATCGACACGACTCAGGAAGACATCGGGTGAATACCCTAAGCGAACTTACGACCTCGTTTCTGCCGCTGCTGGCAACAATCTCGGTCACGCTGTTTGTGCTATTGACCACCAATGCAGTACTGCGTCGGCGCTGGAAGGACATGCCCGAAGCGCAGTTTCACTTTCAGCTAATCATGTTGGCCCTCACCATCACGGGAGGTCTGAGCATAGTTGCAGCGCTACCGGTAAGTGACACGCTCCGAGGACAGTTGCTCAGCCTCATCGGCCTGCTCCTGAGCGCCGCCATCGCTCTATCGTCCACCACGTTTATCGGCAACATCCTTGCGGGGATCATGCTCAAGACCATACGCAAGGCGCGGCCCGGCGATTTCATCACCGTAGCGGATCTCACTGGCCGTATCACCGAAATGGATCTACTGCATACAGAAATCCAAACCGAGTTTCGCGATCTGGTCACCGTGCCCAATATCTATATGGTCACACAACCACTCAAAGTAGTGCGGGCATCGGGATCCATCATTACCGCGGAGGTTTCTCTGGGGTATGACGTCCCTCACGGTCGCGCGAAAAAGGCGCTGCTTGAGGCGGCAACGACATCAGGCCTCACAGATTGCTTTGTGCATGTGCGCAGCCTTGGCGACTTTGCCGTGACCTACCGGGTAGCAGGATTGCTGGAAGACATCCGCAGTCTGATCTCAGCACGCTCAGTGCTCATGACGGAAATGCTCGATGCCTTAACTAACAATGATATCGAGGCTGTCTCACCCAACTTCATGAATACCCGGGCACTGGCACCCGAGCAGCGAATCCTTCCGGCGCAAAGCACAAAGCGCGACCCGGATGACATTCAGACCATGGCCGAAGACATTGCTTTTGACAAAGCTGAGGATGCCGCCTCAGCCGAGAAAATACGCGAAGCTATTAAGGAGACCGAGCAAAGTCTTGAAGATCTGAAAGGAGAGCCTGATGAAGCCTATGAGAAAAGCGCCAAAGCACTCAAACGCAAATTAAGTCGTCTTGAAGAGTTGCTGAAACTGGCAGATGCACAGGTTAATTCTGACAGAAGCGATTAGATCACGCCGCGCTTTCGATCCTTGAGTATCGCGGCCGCAGCGTTCTTGCCGGGAATCCCCGACACCCCTCCTCCGGGATGCGCACCGGACCCACAGAGATACAAGCCCTCTATGGGCATACGGTGATCCGCATAGCCACCCACCGGACGCAGGGAGAAGATTTGGTCAAGAGATAGCTTGCCGTGGAAAATATCGCCGCCGAGCATATTGAGCTTTCGTTCAATATCCAACGGCGAGTTGATTTGCCGTCCCACAATGGCGGCACGAAAATTAGGTGAGTAGGCCGCGACCGTATCAATGACTGTATCCGCCACCTGCTCTTTTATCTCATCCCAGCTTTGCCCATTAGGCAAATGCCGTCGAAAGTGCTGACAAAACAAGCTCATCACATGGCAACCGGGGGGAGCAAGGGAGTCATCCAGAAGCGTCGGAATACACATAGAAATTACCGGCTTATTGGCCCAACCCTGTGTTTTCGCATCGTCATAGGCCTGATTCATATACTCAAGTGAAGGACAGATATCGATAGTGTTCTGCATCGCCGCGAGACCCCGCTCGTCATGATCCACGCTGGCAAAGCGCGGCAACTCAGACAGGGCAACGTTCATGCGAAAGGTAGCCGACTCGCTTTTGTACCCTGCAATGCGCTGCTGGAAAGCCGGTGGCGTATGCGCCTGATCGATTAACTGGCCAAAGAGCACCTGGGGATGGGTATTGGAGGCAATAATCCCCGCCGAAAACTCCCGACCGTCTTCCAGTATCACGCCCACAGACTTACCGTTCTTAACGATCACTTCAGCGACCCCGGCCTCCGTCACAATGTCTACACCCAGGGCCTCACAGTAACTTGCCATCGCCTTTGTGATCGCCCCCATGCCCCCTTTGGCGTAGGCCCAGGCGCCAGTTCGTCCGTCGATCTCGCCAAACACATGATGTAGCAGCACGTAGGCTGTTCCGGGTGTGTAGGCAGTCGCGTAATTACCGATGATTCCTTCGAATCCGTATAGTCCTTTGATGGGGTCGCTATCGAACCAGCGATCCAGCACATCGCCAATGGACATGGTCATGAGTTCGCTCAGTTCGATTTGGCGTTGAGGTGGAAGACGCCTAAACGCGTTGGCCTGCTTCACCAGACGCCAGATGTCGGACCATCCACCGCCAAAGTTGGGCGGTATGGCATTGGCGATACCTCTGACCAATTCCCCCATATCCTCCAGCATCTCTTCAAATGCGGGGTAGGCGTCTGCGTCGGCTTTGGAAAATCGGGCTATCGCATCCTGGGCCTGTGAAGTGTCTCGCGGCAGGTACATATGCTCATTGGGGAGCAGGGAAAGAGATCCACCGGGACGATGCAGCAGCGTTAGGCCGTGCTTTTCGAGCTCCAGATCTGCCATTACCTCGCGATCCAGCAGGCTCACCAGATAGGAAAACACCGAGTTTCTATACCCCGGATGAAACTCCTCGGTAAGAACAGCACCCCCTATGACATTGCGGCGCTCCAGCACCTTCACCGCAAGACCAGCTCGCGCAAGATAAGCTGCGCAAGCCAGGCCGTTGTGACCCGCACCAATCACTATGGCGTCTATCGCTTTATCGCTCACAGGTACCCCGACTCGCCCATGCTTGGGCGTTATTTAAGATTATCAATAGAAATGCCCGGCAGATTGTCGGCCGGGGTAAAGCCAAGAACCCTGGCATAGAAATACAACTCCGCCTCTCGAGCAGCAATCTGGTTTTCGGCCTTTCTAAACCCGTGAGACTCCCCCTCAAAAGCCACATAGGCTGTAGGTACTCCGCGATTCTTCAATGCCTCGTAAATCATCTCGGATTGATTGGGCGGGACAATGGGGTCATCGAGTCCCTGCAATAGCAACAGCGGCGCGCTAAAGCCCTCGAGATGATGAATCGGCGAACGCTGGACATACAGATCTTTGCGCTCCGGATACGGCCCTATGAGCTGATCAAGATAGCGCGACTCAAACTTGTGGGTGTCTTTAGCCAGGGCCTCGATGTCAGATACACCATAGTACGATGCACCCGCTGCAAAGGTGTCGTAAAACGCGTGCACAGCCAGCGTGGTGTAGCCGCCCGCGCTACCGCCACGAATAATCAATCGCTGTGCATCCGCAAGCCCCTGCTCTGCAAGCCAGGCGGCCCCTGCCGAGGCGTCTTCGACATCCGTGATACCCCATTGACCATACAGAGCTCTGCGGTAGTCCCGGCCAAATCCAGTGCTACCGCGATAGTTGAGATCCAGCACTGCAAAGCCACGACTTGTCCAATAGTAATGCTCGGGGCGATAGCTGACCCCCGCCACCGATGTGGGTCCACCATGAACACTGACGATGAGCGGCGGCGCGGTATCGGCCGGGGCAGTCGCATGAGGGTTTTTAGGCGCAAAGTACACGCCGTAAGCCTCTCCTCCGGCGGGAAGTGGAAACGTTACTTGTTCGTAAGCAGGAATCCACTGGGGGTCTAAAGCCGAGTCAGACGAGCTACGGATGACTTCTTGAATACTTCCGTCAAGCCCCGCCGAAACTAAGCCAGAGGGTCTATCGGCAAAACCGCCGGTGAAATACAAGACGTCCCCATCAAAGACCAGGCTGCCATAGCTCACGGCACCGGTTTCGACGACCCGCGCTTCACCTTGAGCATTGAGCAACAGTAACTGCTCCACACCGCCGCGCCGGGCGATAAACAACATTTGCCCGTCGGGCAACATCCAGTAATAGCGACTTCCCACACTCCAGTCAGGCCCGCCTATCTCAACGTTTTCCAATCCGGTATCTATGGCCGCAAAAGATGTTCCCGTCACGATGTAAGGCTTCCACCAGTTATCTCGATCAGAAATAGCGATAAGCGTATTATCGTGCCGCCACTGAGGATCTATCACGGACTCACTGTTTTCGGGGTTGTGGGTACTCAGATTTACTAGAGCGCCTTCTCGATCAAAGCTCGCACTGTGCAAGCTCGTGTTATCCCAGGGCATGTTGGGGTGCATCCAGCTGGTAAATGCGATGCGTGTACCGTCAGCTGACAAGCGCGGCGCGGAGACAAAATCCGTGCCGGAGAACAATATCGCGCCCTCACTCTCCTCAGTCGGATTGAGTGCTACCAGGGTGTTCACCGGCTCTTCGAGTCCACGATGGTCTTCGCGGATGCAAATCAAGCGGTTGCGACTGCTGTCAAAGGAACAGCCCGCGTAGCGTAGTGCTGCATCTGGCGTAATAGGCACCGGCGATTCACCGGCAACAAATCGGTACAAGCGCTGATCGCTGAAGTTGCTGAACCAGAGCACGCCGCCATGCACAAGAAGACTGCTTCCGCCATACTCCTGCACCCGAGTACGCACATTAAAGGGTTCATTCAGAAGCTCCTGGGGCTCTGTGCCTGGTTGCCAGCGCATGATGGTGTTGCGGCCACCTTGCTCCGGGCGAGACTCCAGCCAGTAAAAAAACTCACCGTCTTTGCGTAGACCGCCGATACTCCTGCTCCCCTGAACCAAGGAAGCAGCCGAAATATCGGATGGCCAACTGCCATAAGGGAGCGCCCGCTGGGCGGCATTCATACTGGGCACCTCGGTATCTGCCGGCGTACTGACTGCTGAATCTTCACTACAGGCCATCAGGAACACCATCATTGGTAGCACAAACACTTTTGCAATCATGATTCACCATCCAAAACTCAACTCTTTTGCGCGCTGACAACGCTGCATCGGGCCACCAGTTTCAGCGCCTTACAGTTTTTTTTCAAATCCCAGCGTCGAATCGTTTAATCTTGGGGGCTTTGCTACGTACACTGTCCGCCATGCCACTGGGGAGAACATCATGTCACAGGTAGAAGTCACCACTAAAAATCACATCATGCACCTTCATCTCACCCGGCCACAGAAGTACAACGCGCTGAGCCTGGAGATGTATGGCGCGCTTGCAGAATCGCTTTACCGTCTGGAAACAGATCCTGATCTGCGTGTTGCTGTCGTGTCGGCAGAGGGCCGAAACTTTACCGCCGGGGTCGAACTGGATCAGTGGGCCCCATATTTTGGAGGCGGACAGGGCTGGCCTATCGACGAAGGTAGAATCGACCCTATGGGAGTTACCGGTCCCCAGCACAGCAAGCCGATTGTCATAGCGGTGCAGGGTTATTGCTTTACCTGGGGTGTCGAGATGCTCCTGAACACAGAGATTCGCATAGCCGCCAATGACACACAGTTTCAGATGCTGGAAGTCCAACGGGGCCTGTTCCCCTGCGGTGGTGCAACGTTTCGCCTACCCCGGGAAATCGGCTGGGGAAATGCCCAGCGCGTGCTGCTTACTGGAGACAGGTGGAGCGCCGAGGACGCACTTCGCTGGGGCATGGTTCAAGAGCTCACAGAGCCCGGTGCTCAGATTGACCGCGCACTGGAACTTGCCACTTCAGTCGCTGATGCTGCCCCTCTGGGTGTTCAAGGCTTACTAAAAGCCAGTCGATATTCTTTGGAGAACAATAGAGAATCCTGCGCCAGGCAGATGTTCACCGATCTCATCCCTATTATGAAAAGCGATGATGCCGCAGAAGGCGTGAAGTCATTTGTGGAACGCCGAAAAGCAGTCTTCACCGGCCGCTAGAGGTAAGCTAACGCCCCTCCTACCAAACTGTTACAAATCAAGGGAAGACCCGCTTTTGCCAAACATTAACGCTAACAACATCAGTATTGAGTACGAGTCTCACGGAAACCCGGACAACCCCACAATCTTGTTGATCATGGGCCTGGGTACCCAACTCACCGGATGGCCCGAGACCTTTTGCGAATCGCTGGTAAATCACGGCTACCACGTCCTGCGCTTTGACAATCGAGACATAGGACTGTCGAGTCGCCTTGATCAGGAACGAATGCCTAATATACCGGGACTCGTCATTTTCAAGACTCTTAAACTGCCAGTCTTGTCCCCCTACACTTTAGAAGACATGGCTGCCGACGCCATAGGTCTAATGGACGCGCTGAACATTGAGCGGGCACATATTGTCGGCGCATCGATGGGCGGCATGATTGCGCAGCTTATCGCCGCCCACTACCCCCAACGCACGCTTAGCCTGACATCGATCATGTCCACCACGGGACATCGCTCCCTACCCCGCGCTGATCGGGATGCGACCAGAGCACTGCTACTGAAGCCCGATAATCCAAACGATCATGCATCGATCGTCGAGCGAAACGTTCGTGTGCGAAAAGCGCTGCAGAGTCGTACTCACCCCAAAGACGATGCAGAGATTCGCCAGACCGCGGCAGATGCTGTTGCGCGCGGAGGCTATTACCCCGCGGGAGTGGCAAGGCAGCTAGCTGCAATCATCGTCGCCAAGGATCGTCGCCGGCTTCTATCAACTATCGATGCACCCGCCTTGGTCATTCATGGCGAAGAAGACACTTTGGTCAAAGTCGAGTGTGGTATCGACACCGCGACGCACCTGCCGGACTGCGAGCTGCGTATTTTACCGGGCATGGCCCATGACCTTCCCACACCTCTGCTTCAGGAAATTGCGGACGGCATTCACCTAAATGCCCAGCGCGCTTAAGTCCGAGCTATGCACACTCAGACTCTTAAACTGCGCACTCCCTATTTAATTTTCCTGGGTGAGGAAGCCCGGCCCACCTATGCCAAAACCGGCAAGGGAATCGCTGACTGGCGACCGGAACTCTGCGTAGGTCAGCTGCGACTTAGCGACGATGCGCTGGACCTAAAGCTGGCAGACATGCCCGTTGCTGCAGCGGCGGAGGCTGGCGTGGGCTCCCTTATCGTTGGCACCGCTTTGGTAGGTGGGAGCATTCCCGAGCACTGGCTGGACACGCTTTGCAGCGCAGCCGCTGCAGGCATTGACATCGTTGCGGGTCTGCACACCCGACTCGACAGCATCGCGGTACTGCGCGATGCTGCAGCAGCCGGTCACAGCAGGCTGATCGATGTACGAATCCCGCCAAAGAATCTTCCGGTAGCAAGTGGCAAGAAACGCTCAGGAAAACGCCTGCTCACAGTGGGCACAGACTGCGCGCTAGGAAAGAAGTACACCGCTTTGCAACTCGAACGAGATATGCGATCCGCCGGTTACAGTGTCGATTTTCGTGCATCGGGACAGACCGGCATCATGATTGCTGGCACAGGCATCCCCATTGATTGCGTCGTCGCCGACTTCATTTCTGGCGCTGCAGAAATGCTGTCGCCCGACAATGATCCAGAGCATTGGGATGTCATAGAAGGCCAGGGAAGTATCTACCATCCTGGATATGCCGCGGTAAGTCATGGCTTGCTCATCGGCTCTCAGGCGGATGCATTTGTGACTTGCCATGCAGCCGGTCGCACACACATTGAAGGCTGGGAAGACTATTTATTGCCCAGCATAGGCGAAGTGATAGAGCGCACCATAGCTATTGGCTCTCTCACCAATCCCGGTATTCGCTGCGTGGGGATCAGTGTCAACACTCGGTCAATTGCACACGAGAACCGAGAGGACTATCTGGCCCAATTATCCGCAAAGTACGGACTTCCCTGCGTGGACCCTATGATTGACGGCACCAGCGCGATCATTCATCAACTGCCATAAACAGATAAAGCCTGACACTCATGAAAATCTCCGTAGATATCGCCAGCTATCCCATGAAAGTCCCCTTCGCTATAACGGGACATGTCTTTCACGACACAGAGACCGTGCGGGTAAGCATTGAACATAAGGGCGTGCTGGGGCGTGGTGAGTCCGTTGGCACCTACTACCTGAACGAAACAGCCCAAAGTATGGCCGCCGATCTGGAAGCGGTTATCGGTCGCATCGATGGCGACACCAGTCCCCAGTCCCTGCAAGAACTGATGCCACTTTGCGGCGCGCGTAATGCTCTGGACTGTGCTCTTTGGGATTACCGCGCTAAAAGCAGGGGAAAACGTATTTGGGAGCTTCTGGATATCACGCCGCGGGAGCTTATCACCGTGTTTACCATAGGCATGGAGGAACCCTCAGTAATGGCACAGCGGGCCGCTGAAGCAGCCCAGTTTCCGCAATTAAAAATCAAACTCGACGCCCAGTCTCCCATAGAGCGCCTGGAAGCAATCCGCGCAGTACGTCCCGACGCCACCCTGGTGATCGATGTCAATCAGGGATGGGACTTTGAAGCGCTCAAAGAATATTTGCCGGCCTGCGAAAAACTTGGCATTGCCATGATCGAGCAACCCTTGCCCCGCGGCGAAGATTCAGCTTTGGAAGGTTTCACATCGCCGGTGCCCTTGGGCGCTGACGAGTCCTGCCTTGGCCTTGAGGAATTTGAACTCGCTGCGCGGCGCTACGATGTGCTGAACATAAAGCTTGATAAATGCGGGGGACTTACAGAGGGCCTCGCCTTGGTGCGGGCTGCCAAGGCGCACGATATGCAACTGATGGTAGGCAATATGACCGGCACATCGCTTTCTATGGCGCCAAGCTACGTAATTGCTCAGTTCTGTCAGTTCGTTGATATCGACGGACCACTGCTGTTGGCTCACGACGTCGAGAACGGACTGGACTACCGCGCCGGAGGCATCGTGGGCCTTCCCGACGCAGCGCTGTGGGGATAAAAGCGAGCTCTCGTATAGCCCCTTACTCTCCCGATAAGGCGTACACAAAATCTACGTAGGCTTTTTCGATGTCGGCAAGTCCTGCCGCCCCGCTGTCTTTTGCGGGTTCTATAAGCATAATTTCGTTGGGCGAATGAGCACCGTTACCAAAGCCCATGCCCCAGGGCATCATTGGCAACTTCAAACGTTGGGTGAACTGATAAAAAGGCGCCGACCCTGCAATGCGGGGATTCACCGCAGGCGTACCAGCATACTTCTTTGAGACCCCCAGAGCCGCCTGAACCAGGGGCGTCTGGATGGATGTTTGTGCTGCGGGATAACTCGACAGCCGGCGCATCACTATGTCGCTATAACCATTGGCATCGAGGTAAGCGCGAATCTTGTCCATGTGCTCCTCGGGATCGATACCTACGGGAAGGCGGGAATCCATTTTAGCGGTGGCGGTATGCGGAAGAATCGTCTTCACGCCCTCACCCGTATAACCTGCGTAGATGCCATCAATATTCAGAGTCGGTGAATAGGTCAGCTCCATAACCCGCTGCTGAGGGCCTGCATCGTCAATCCAGCGCTCAATGGCAAAGGCCTCCTGCAGCGCGCTGGTGCTATCGTTGTTCAGAAGAGACGCTGCGATGAGTGACTGCTCTTCTTCTGTGGGCCCACGGATGCCGTCGTAAAATCCCGGCACCAATGCAGTATTACCATCTGGTGAGGTGAGTGACGCCAGGGCCTGAATAAGACGCCACACGGGCGAGTCCAGCGCCGCTTTGTAGGATCCATGGATCTCAGAAGTCACCGGGCCACCCCAGCTGCCTCCGCGAGCCTCCAACTCCCAGTACGCAATACCCTTCACCCCGAGAAAGAGATTCAGGTCGCCAGCCGGGGACTGCATATTCATGGGAAATATGACACCGTCAGCCGTAAGCAGGCGATCCTCATACTTGTCGACAATTTGCGGATAGTGCGGCGATCCCAGCTCTTCTTCGCCTTCTGCGGTGATCATCAGATTCACCGGAAGCTTTCCTTCTACCGCGAGAATTGACTCCAGGGCATTGAGAAACGCGCGCTGAGGACCCTTTTGGTTGGTCGCACCGCGAGCCATGATCACCTTACCGGTGGCGTGATCCACAAGCTCAGCGGCAAACGGTGGAGACTGCCAGTCCTCGGGATTCACCGGCTGCACGTCGTACATCATATAAACCATCAGGGTCTTTGCCGCACCGGAATCAAGATAACCCCACACACCGGGATGCCCATCCGTAGGCACCAGCTCCGCCTCCTGAAATCCCATGGCCCGAAAATCGTCGACCAGCATTTGCGCCATTGCGTCTATACCAACGTCCTGGGCACTGATTGATGGCTGACGTAACCAGCGTTGCAGATTGCTCACATGAGCCGGAAGGTTGTCATCAATGTGCTTGTAAATTGCCTCGTGCGCTTGGCTATAAACAGGTATGGAGCTGTAATCGTAGGGATAGCTCATATCAATAGAGTATTGGGGCCTCCCAACTTCCTGAGCGAACGAATACAAGGGGGACACCAAAGCTAAAGCAAACAAACCTAAACCGAACGTACGCATCATTGAGCAGAATCCTTTACTAATGGGCGATAAAAATTGCGAGAGCAAGATTAACTCTTGTGTTGAAGAATTGCAGCGGGTGCAACTCGATGCTCGAACCTCGGCAAGCGCGCACAACTCGCTACGGTCGCTAAATTGGGGGACGCTCACTTCGCAAGTCGCGCACGCTTGCCCGCGTCGGTACGTACTTCCGGCTCGGTGGCTGCCACGGGCAAAGGGCTGCCGGCGTCACTTACTAAGCGAGCGTCCCCCCACTAGCGAGTGGAGTGAGTAACGTCAGTAGCCCGTTTACGATAAGCCATGGTGCGAGCGTCCCCCCACTAGCGAGTCGAGTACGTATTGCCGACAGCCCGAGCTTTATCGAATGGTCTAGCTATCGAGTCCCGCGAGCACAGCATCGTACTCAGCTGACAGCTCGGCAAAGCGAGCCAGCGCCTCACCACCGGGCTCCTGATCCGCCTTATCCAACATCCGTGACAGATAACTGATCTGACTGATAAGTCGCGGCTGCATATAGGTGCCCTCTTCGGTTACCAGCAGCGTAATCGCAGACTCCAGGGCTGCCCGTCGATCGGAGTCGCCATCCTCAAGTGCTTCAAGTTCAGTCTCCACGCTGTGCGCAGTGCGCCGCGCCCGATCCAGCAGATCCAGTACCTTCCGCTGAAGCTGCAGCTGCGCCTGAACATGCGCTTCAGTGACACCAAGCTTCAGCACCCGGGGGTCCATCATGATAGTCAGTGGCTGGGTTAACTCCTCATCACCCACAGACAGCTTCACGCTGTAGGTCCCAGCTGTTGCCAGAGCGCCATCAGTGAAGCGTTTTTTCTCGTCTTTCTGCCAGGGACCGCGATAGCGCATATCCCAGTGGAAGCGATTAATGCCAGGCTCCGCAGTTAGGCTACTTTGCTTCACATAGCGGATCTCGTTCAGGGCCATGCTGTCGATGAGTTCGCCCGGATCATCACTGTCCGTTGCGTTTACGCTGGAGAAGGCATTTACCGTCTCGCCATTAGCATCCACTATCTCAAGTGTGACGGGACCTTCAACGCCATCGGGAAGGTGGTAGTCGATGATCGCCGAGGGCTCTCTATACTGAGGTATCGCTTTGGGATCGGGAGTGTCATAGCTAGGTCGGTGACGATAACGAACGGTCAGCGCAGGCTCAAACAATACCGGCTGATCACCTACCTTGGGCATGGGCGTCTGGCGCAAGGCGGAGATATCATCCAACACCCAAAACGCGCGACCCATCGTTGATACCACAAGGTCGTCACGATGAATGCGAATATCCGTTACCGGTGTCACCGGTAAGTTCTGCTGAAACGACTGCCAATTGCCGCCATCGTCGAAAGAAACAAACACGCCGAACTCAGTACCCGCGTATAGCAGTCCCGGACGAACCGGGTCCTCTCGTATTACGCGCACAGGGTGATCCTCAGGAATACCGTTTTTGCCATCAGTCATCAAAGTCCAGCGTTTGCCGTAGTCTGATGTTCGATAGGCATAGGGTTTGTTATCGCCAAGCTGATAGCGCAGCACTGCTACATAGGCCACCGCAGGGTCATGCCGGGACGGCTCTACAGAATCAACGCGACCGCCCTTGGGCAGTCCTCGAGGCGTGACGTCCTTCCAGCTTTCACCACCATCGCGTGTCACATGAATGGGGCCGTCATTGGATCCCGTCCAGATAACACCCGGGGCAATCGCAGACTCACGGATAGAGTACAGCGTGCTGTACACCTCTTCGCCGGTGACATCCCGGGTGATCGGTGATCCCGACACCACCTGCTTGTCGGCCTCAAAAGCCGTCAGGTCTGGCGATATGGTCTCCCAGGTTACGCCGTTGTCGCTAGTACGATGCAAAAACTGTGAACCGTGATAGACAACATTGGGATCGTGTGGTGAGACCGCCACCGGCGCCACGCGCTGAAAACGATACTTGAGGTCCTTGGGGTTTTGCCCGTACATATTAGTGGCGCCCACATAGTAGCTCCGCTCGGTGCCGGTGTTTTTGTCAAACACCGAAAAGCGTCCTTTACAGTTGGCGTACACGGTTGTGTGATCACCTGGCTTGGGTATCGCAGGGCCGGTTTCGCAGCCGCCTGCCTCGATGAGCCAGGCATTAACATTCTGCACGCTGTAAGGAGATCGGCTGGGTACCGCGATAGCTGTACCGTTGTCCTGTTGCCCTGCGTACAGCCAGTACGGATATTGGTCGTCGACATCTACGGTGTACAACTCTGTGGTCGCCTGATTGAACTGACTCGACCAGGTGAGTCCCCCATTGTGCGTGACGTTGGCTCCGCCGTCATTCGCCTGAATGAACAGCTGAGAGTCATTGGGGTTTATCCACATGTCGTGGTTATCGCCATGGGGAGGGTTCATCTCTTCCCAGTTCACGCCACCATCAATGGATTTGTAGTAGTTGGTCGCCATGACATACAGGACATTCGCATCAAGAGGGTCTGCCTCTACATTGCCGTAATAAAAAGGTCGATTGACCAGCGCCTTTTTTGAAGACACCTGAGTGAAGCTCTCACCCTGATCAACTGAGCGATACAGGCCACCCTCTTCACCGGGTGCCTCTACCAGCGCATACACTATGCTGCTGTCCGATGCAGAAATCGCAAGATCAATACGACCGATCAAACCTGTGGGCAAACCCTGACTGATCCTGCGCCAGTTATCACCACCGTCGATAGACTTGAACAAGCCGCCCTCTTCCTGCGTACCGCCGCTAATAATCGTCCAGGGCTTACGTCGCGCTTTCCACGCGGCAGCGAAGACGACTTCAGGATTATTCGGTAGCAACTCAACATCCGTAAAACCCACCGCATCAGAGATACCCAGAACCTTGGTCCAGCTCTCGCCACCATTCGTTGATTTGTAGACGCCGCGCTCAGGGTTATCGCTAAAAGCCTGGCCAATGGCTGCGACCCACACCACATTGTTATTGGTCGGATCAATCTCTACCGCACCAATATGACCGCTGTCTTTTAGACCGATGTGCGTCCAGGAGTCGCCCCCGTCGATAGATTTATACATGCCTTTGCCGGGTATGACGTTGGAGCGCAGACCCTCAGAACCTGTTCCGACGTAAAGAATGTTGGAATCGGTCTGCGATGCGGCGATGTCACCAATAGACGGTGATGCAAAGTAACCATCAGAGATATTATTCCAACTGGTGCCGTAGTCTGTGCTCTTCCAGACACCCCCGCCCGAAGCGCCTAAATAAAACGTACCCGGCTCCTGCACGGTACCGGCAACCGTAGTTACACGTCCGCCTCGAGTTGGGCCGACGTTGCGATATTCCAGGGCATCAAAATTCTGCGCATAGCTGGCATCAATGGGTAGTAGTAGCGCTGACAAAAAAAGAAAGGCCGTTTTCTTCACAGCAAAGCTCCGAATAAATACGTGAACAACAGACACTAACACCGCGCAAGGTAGCCGACAATTACTACGCCGCCGTGATGATGTCTATGAATTAGAAAGATGCCGAACCATAGGCCCGGCACTGTGGGTCACTCTGACGCGTAGTGGCGAATCACCTGCTTACCCAACGCCATGAGATGGACCTGATCAGAGCCATCCGCCTGGCGACACCAGCGGGCATAGTTGTAAGCCTCGGCCATGGGATAGTCCTCGGTAAGGCCACCCGCACCGTGCATCTGCATACAGCGATCAATAACCGTCTGGGCCATAATAGGCACCGACACCTTACTCGCTGCAATGAGATCCATGGCACCTTTGGCTCCGACTTCATCCATGCGCTGGCAGGTCTTGAGCACCAGCAGGCGCATCATCTCTATCTCAGAGAAGCTTCGGGCAATGTCCTCGCGCACAGACTGATGCTCACTGAGCTTGCGACCGAAGGTACTGCGTCGGGTGACCCTGTCGCAGGCCAATTCCAGGCATCGCTGCGCTGCGCCGATAAGGCGCATGCAGTGATGAATGCGTCCAGGCCCTAACCGGCCCTGAGCAATTTCGAACCCGCGGCCTTCGCCTAAAAGAATATTCTGTGCCGGCACGCGCACATCGTTAAAACGCAGCTCCGCATGCCCCATAGGTGCATCGTCATACCCCAGCGTTGTCAGAGGGCGAATAATCTCTAATCCAGGCGTACCCTTGGGAACAAGGATTTGCGACTGTTGTTTGTGACGGCTGGGATTATCCGGATCTGATTTGCCCATAACGATAAAAATACCGCAGCGTTCGTACATCGCACCCGAGATAAACCACTTACGACCATTGAGCACATACTCATCCCCGTCGCGCCGAATAGAGAGCTCAATATTCGTTGCATCTGAAGATGCTACCTGCGGCTCAGTCATTGCGTATGCAGAGCGGATGTCGCCGTTGAGCAGTGGAGTCAGCCAGGCCGCCTGCTGCTCCGGCGTACCGTACTTCATGAAAACTTCCATATTGCCGGTATCCGGAGCATTACAGTTGAACACCTCCGGACACCAAATCACCCGACCCATGAGCTCAGCCAAGGGGGCGTAATCCAGATTGCTTAATCCATCGTGGTCTACATGCTCCGCCAGCTTGGGCGGCACAAACATATTCCACAGGCCGGCCTCTCGAGCCTTGCCCTTAAGCTCATCCATAATCGGCAAATAGCCAAAGCGATCTTCGGCGGCATCCAGCTGCTGGCGATAGCGCTCTTCGTTGGGGTAAATATGCGCGTCCATGAACGCGCGCAAACCGTCCTGATAGGCCAATGAGGCTTTACTGAATTCGTACAAGTACCCTCTCCCAATTTAGGCGGCAATCCGCTCGATGATAATCGCAGGCGCCATGCCGCCTGCGGCACACATGGTCACCAGACCAAACTGTTGATCGCGACGCTCCAGTTCATCAAGGATCGTGCCGATCAGAACAGAGCCCGTGCCGCCGATGGGATGTCCCAAAGCCATGGCTCCGCCGTTGACGTTTACCTTACTCCGATCCAGATCGAGATCCCGAATAAACTTTTCGGCAACCACCGAAAAGGCTTCATTGATTTCGAATAGATCGATATCCGACAGACTCATACCCGCTTTCTTAAGCACCTTCCGCGCCGCGGGCACCGGAGCATTAAGCATCAGGGTCGGGGAGTCACCCATGTTTGCCATAGCCACCACACGGGCCCGGGGCTTCAGCCCATGCGATCTCGCATAGTCGGGGGAAGCAAGCAACAAGGCTGCCGCCCCATCCACGACGCCTGAGGAGTTGCCGGCATGATGGACATGCTTGATTGCAAGATCCGGATACACCTGAGCCACCAGCTTACGAAAAGTCGTGCCCTGCTCATCCAGTGGATAATCCGCGATAGGCTCGAAGGACGCCTTCAGTGCTGCAAGCCCTTCAAGGGTGGTTTCCGGACGAGGAAACTCCTCTTTATCGAGCGCGACACTGCCGTCGGGATTGAGAACTGGAACAAGACTGCGATCAAAATATCCGTTTGCGATGGCGGCTGCTGCATTGCGCTGTGAAGTAATCGCTAACGCATCCAATGCGGTTCTGGGGATATCCTCCAAAGTCGCAATGGCATCGGCACAGACACCCTGATGTGGCTGAGGGTGCATCTCACGCAGATGCAGATTGTCGTTATCCATAAAAGGCGACTGGCTGGGATCGGATCCGTAGAGCGACATCATCTCGCAGCCACCAGCAACCACCAGGTCTTCCATGCCGCTCATAATCGACGCCGCAGCAATATTCACCGATGTGATGCCCGACCCACAAAAACGATCCAGAGTTACTGCTGAGCTGCGTACGTCATAGCCTGCATCCAGCGCCGCCATGCGCGCAAGATCCCCACCCTGGGTTCCACGCTGCCAGCTGGTACCAAACACGATGTCATCTACGTCAGCGGTATTAATGCTGTTGCGCTCGGCGATCGCCCGCAGAACCGTCGCGCCCAGATGCTGAGGGTGTAAATGCGCTAATGCGCCCTTGCCTTTTTTTCCAATACCACGGGGGGTCCGACAGGCGTCAATAATCCACGCTTCGCTCATATCCCTAAACTCCTATTTGCCTTTCCAATTGGGTGCGCGCTTTTGCGCGAAGGCTGTTGCGCCCTCGATGGCATCTTCACTGGTGAACACGTGCCCGACAATTTCCTGCTGCTTGGCGAACATCTCATCGCTATTCCAGTCCTGCGCACCCGATACCGCCTTAAGGCTCGCCGCAACGGCCAAAGGACCGTTCGCCGCAATGCTCTTTGCCAGTTCGTGAGCGCCTTCCAGGGCCTTACCTGTCTCAGAAATACGGTTAATCAAACCCAGTTCGTAGGCGCGAGCGGCGCTGATAAATTCACCCGTGAGCGCCAATTCCATGGCAATGCGTGAGGGGATCTGCTTGGGTAGCTTAACCAATCCGCCCGCTGCCGCTGCCAGTCCCCGCTTGACCTCGGGAATACCGAACTTACTGCTGTCAGAGGCAACGATAAGATCACAGCTGATCGCAAGCTCAAATCCGCCCGCCAGCGCATAACCTTCGACGGCGGCGATAATGGGCTTGCTCGAACGATACTCCGTTAGCCCTGCAAAACCGCGGCCTTCCACCTGAGGGAGCTCCCCGGTTACAAACGCTTTGAGGTCCATACCTGAACAGAAGGTTCCACCAGCGCCGGTAAGAATCGCAACGCGTAAGCTGTCATCTGATTCCAGCTCATCGATCGCAGCAGCGACACCCAACGCCAGGGCCCGATTAGCGGCGTTTTTAGCCTCAGGACGATTGAGGGTTATTACCAGAACACCATCGATCTTTTCTGTGAGAACTTCCTTGGCTGACATGCTTAGCTCCTTTTTTTATCTCTGAAATTTTTGTACGTGTGCTGTGCGCCGTGCAGGCTACTCAGCATGAACGGTCAGCGGCAAAAAATTTGCGACAGGAATTGTGCATCGCGAGACCCCAAGCTCCAATGGCGACAGCGCTCGGCAAAGTAGTCCGTAGGTGACAACTGTAAGTCAGCGCAATTAACCGCCGCTCCCGGGAAGCGCTTTTTGAAGGAAGCTAAGCATATTGCCGCCCATCACCTTGCGGATCTCGTCCTCGCTAAAGTTTTGATTGAGCATCTCCTGGGTGAGCGCCGCGAGTTCCGAGGTATCAAACGGTACGGTGGTAGAGCCGTCATAATCTGAACCCAGGGCGACATGATCGACACCCACAAGATCAATACCGTAGCGAATAGCCCCAACGATCCCGGCGGGAGAAACCTTACAAACAGCAGCATCCCAGTATCCTACGCCGATCAAACCACCACCGGCTGCAATTTGTTGCATAAGGTCATCGCTAATGTTTCTAGGTGTCGGACAGTAGCCCTGAAAGCCCGTATGGCTTACCACCAGCGGCGAGTCACTCATAGCCAGAACATCACGCACACTTTGCTGTGAAGAATGCGCAACGTCGATAATGGCACCGCGTTCATCCAGTCGCTGTACAACCTCCCGACCAAAGGGACTGAGCCCGCCTCCGCCCGTACCGTGCAAAGATCCTCCCAAGGCGTTATCAAAAAAATGATGCAGACCAAACATACGCACTCCTGCGTCACGCAAGCGGTCTATATTGCTCAGCGAGTCATCGAGAGCGTGGGAGCCCTCAATACCCAGCAAGGCACCGATCATGGGCACCCCTTTTGCACGCGCTTCCATCACCGCCTCGAGATCATCTCGATCACGCAGAATTCGCAGCGACTGTGGGTCATTGGCTTCGATCTTTGCCAGTTTCTGCGCCTGTAACAGGGCTCGCTCGGTAAGACTGGACCAAGTGGCCATTGGCCAGCGCTGAATGAGTGCCACGAGGGTAATATTATCGCGGGCTTCAGCATCGTTGCTCTCGTAGTTTTGACCCTTGGGCGAGCGCGTAACAAAGGTGAACGCCTGGAGTGCAACATTGGCATCGCGAAGCCTCGGCAGGTCAACGTGACCTCGATCGGCCCGTTGAGTAAGATCCCGCGCCCACAAAGTACTATCCGTATGTAAGTCACCAACGACGAGATCAGCGTGCAGGGCTCCAGCCTCTGCAGATATCGCATAGGGCTCATGATCCAGCACCTGATTCAGCGACTGCTCGAGCCGTCCCGGCCCAACGCTAAAGCCAATAGCCGCAACCAACGCGACACCAAGAGTGACCATCAAAATCCATCGCATTCTATAACTCCTCTGTTCGAGCTTTGTTCCTATAGTAACGCGCAAACCCCGCTTATCGCTTGATCTTAAGCATGCTTGCCCCGTAGGGTGTTCGCCCTACGCTACCGCCCCTCGCATTTGGATACGACTTTTTGAACGCCAGACTTCTCAGCCTTGTTTTTGCACCCTTCGCCCTCGGCACCAGCGCGTTCATCTACATCGGACTCATCGAGCCCATGTCCAAAGGCCTGGGCGTGGGTATCGCCAGCGTCGGTCAGCTACAAACCGTATTTGCGCTTGCCTGCGGTATCGGCGGACCTCTCCTGGCCCGCCTTCTCGCAAAGTTCGACCGTAAGCGATTACTGCTATGCGTCCTGAGTATTCTGGTCCTTATGAATATCGGATCCGCCGTGGCACCGGACCTGATCACCATGGCGAGCATTAGATTCGCGGCCGGCTTTTTTGCCGCGCTCACTCTGCCCCTGGCATCAACATTAGCGGTTAGCCTTGTTCCCGAGGCAAAGAGACCCAAAGCCATAGCAAGCGTGCTGGCAGGCTACACGCTGGCATTTCTCATTGGCATGCCCATTGGCAGCATTCTGGGTGACGTCTACGGCTGGCGCGCGGCGTTCTGGCTCGCGGCCGGTATAGCAGCTACCGCATTGCTGGTGGTCGGCATTTTTGCGCCCGCACACATTCATGTTCCTCAGCCCGGTGACTCCAGCTTTCGACGGGCTCTTCAAGGCGAGAACCCCAAACTCTTGATCATCAACATGCTGGGCTTTGCTGGCACTTTCGCGACAGTCAGTTATATCGGACCGGTGATCACCGCCTCTACGGGCGTTACCGGGTCGGGGATTGCAGCCATTCAGATATCTACAGGTATTGGCAGTCTCCTGGGGTTGCCGGCCGGCGCCATGCTTGCCCGGCTCAGCGCGCGTACTGCGCTGACAACACTACTGGCTGTGGTTTTGCTAACGCAATTACTGTTTTCTGCGGGCATGCTTTTTAATCTGGCTGCATTCTCAATTCCAGTTCTGGTATTCACCATGGCGTTCAACTCCGCCGCACTGTTTGGTACCTCCCCGGTCATCCAAACACAACTGGCCAAAGCAGCAGGTCCCGCAGCAACTATTGCCTTCGCTTTGAATGGATCCATGATTTACTCTGGACAGGGTGTCGGTTCGTCTATAGGCGGCGCTGTTACCAGCTCTGTTGGACTGGGATGGACCGGCCTTGCCGGTGCCACTGCGGTATTTGTGGCTTTGTTGCTTACACGACGATTATCTGGTTAATGAGGTAAACCATGGCTCTAGCGTCTATCGGCGTCTGTTACTACCCTGAGCACTGGCCGCGCGATACCTGGGCCGAACAGGCGCAGACCATGCGCAGCGGTGGCATAGAGCTTGTGCGAATAGCAGAGTTCGCCTGGTCACGCATTGAACCAAGCCCCGGACACTTTGATTGGGAGTGGCTGGACTGCGCCATAGACACGCTCGCCGCCCAAAGCCTGCAAATCATCATGTGTACACCCACAGCCTGCCCACCGCTGTGGCTCATCGAACGCTATCCCGAGATCCTTCCGGTGGACAGCAATGACAATGTGCGGCGCTTTGGTTCCCGACGGCACTATAGATTTGCAAGCTCGGTATATCGCTGTGAATCCACGCGGATCAGCCAAGCAGTCATCGACCGCTATGCCACACATCCGGCTATTGTGGGCTGGCAACTCGACAACGAATATGGATGCCACGAAACGACACTTAGCTACGCCGAGGATGACGAGCGTGCGTTTCAGCGTTGGCTGGAAACACGTCATGCTGATATCGACGCATTGAACGAGGCCTGGGGCACAGTGTTTTGGAGTCAGGAATACCGCAGCTTTGCCGAGGTTGGCCGCCCTAACCTCACGGTCACTGAAGCCAATCCGGCTCACCGACTGGACTACTGGCGTTTCGCCTCTGAGCAGGTACGCGACTTTAACGCTGAGCAACGACAGCTACTTAGAGATTCCGAGGGGTCGGACCGCTGGGTGACGCATAACTTTATGGGCAACTTCGTCGAATTTGATCACTTTGACGTCGGTGAAGATTTGGATGTAGCCACCTGGGACAGCTATCCCCTGGGATTTCTTGATCAAGGCTGGTTTACCGACGATGAGAAACTCCGTTATCGGCGCATAGGTCATCCGGACTGGGCCGCGTTTCATCATGATTTGTATCGCGCGGTGTGCCGTGGTCGATTCGCAGTCATGGAACAGCAACCCGGCCCGGTAAACTGGGCGCAGTCAAATGCACAACCTCTGGACAGTGCACCAGCATTTTGGGGCATGGAAGCTGTCGCCCACGGAGCCGAATTCGTTAGCTACTTCAGGTATCAACAGTTACCTCGGGCTCAAGAGCAAATGCACGCCGCGTTGCGATTGCCCACCGGCGAAGAGGCACCTGCCTGGTCTTCTGTGAGCCAACTGGCGCAGGAGCTGGGCAGACTGCCCGCCTTCGGCAGTCATCAAGCGCCCATCGCTCTTCTCTTTGACTACCCATCCTGCTGGGCAGGAACGATTCAGCCTCATGCCCCCGGCATGGATCAACTTGAGAGTACTTTCCATTACTACTGTGCCGCCCGAGCCCTGGGTTTAGATATCGACATCGTTAATACAAAGTCGAATCTGCAGGGTTACAAGATGCTCATTATTCCAGGCACCGTAATAGTGGATGCGGCTTTTATAGCTCGGGCAAAAACTGCCGGTGTCAGCTGCCTCGTCGGCGCTCGCAGCGGCTCCCGAGACGAACACTGCGCACTACCACAGGAGCTCGCCCCGGGGCCGATCCAAAGCGTCATTCCTGTGCGTGTACTTGCTGTAGACAGTATGCGTCCCGGCGCGACGCGATCATTTAACTATGCAGGGCGCAGCTTTGAATCCACCCGCTGGCACGAGTCTGTGGAAAGCGATTCCGAACCACAGATTCGCTGCGACGATGGTGCAGGACTTTGGTATAGCGCGGGAAGTAATCACTACATTAACGCGCATGTTCCCGAAGCGTTTCTGACAATGGTTATGCAGGAGATTCTCGCCGAAGAAACCATTCAATACGAAGCTCTACCTGAGGGCTTCCGCATTCGTCGTCGCGGGCCATTGATATTCGCATTTAACTTCTCTCCCGAAACCCGCCACTTCGAAGCCAAAGATGCTCACCGCATCCTGGGAAGCTCACAGATCAGTCAAGGGCAATATGCGATCTGGCAGCATGCAAATGACTGACTCTGTCACTGCCTTGCTTCAAGCATTGGGAAAATCCCTGGAAAAGCTCAGCACCTCGAAGCCGGTGTGGGCCGCCCAAGCACCTGGGAGAGTCAACCTCATTGGTGATCACACAGACTACTCCCAAGGCTTCGCGCTCCCCATGGGTGTCAATCTCTACACCCTTGCCATCGCAGCCCCGGGCGCGGCGGGCAGTGACGCTATTCGTATTTTGAGCACACGCGAAGGTGAAGCTGTACTTCCCCTGGACGGTGAAAACCCCCGCCGCGGCGACTGGACAGACTACCTGCGCGGTGTTTTGGAACAATACCGCAAGCGCAATGTTGTAATACCCGCCATGGATGTGGTCATCGGAGGCAATCTTCCCTTGGGAGCGGGCCTATCCAGCAGCGCCTCGTTGGAACTATGCTTTGCCACGCTCGTTGAATTAGCAAGCGCCCATCCAATCCAAAAGATGGAGCGGGCGCTTCTATGCCAGCAAGCAGAGCATGACTACGCCGGAGTGCCTTGTGGAATCCTTGATCAGTTCGCCGTAAGTTTTGCCAAAGAGAATCAAGCCATGCTGCTTGACTGTCGCGAGCGCAGTATTCAGCCTGTAAACATTCCCTCTCAGCTGAGAGTGGCCATTGTAGATTCAGGCGTCAGTCATGCGCTTGCCGACGGCGGATATGCCACTCGACGGGCGCAGGTAGAAGCCGCCCAGGCGCAGCTGGGAAGCTCCCTCCGGGACGCTTGCAGTAAAGATCTTGTCAAAATAACGGACGACACCATCAGGGCCCGCGCCCGTCATGTGATCAGCGAAAATGAACGCGTACTCGCGTTCGCTCAAGCCTTAAAAAACGATGATATGCAGACTGCCGGTCAGCTGATGTACGCGAGCCACGAGAGCCTGTCCAGGGACTTCGCAGTTAGCTGTGATGAACTTGACACTCTGGTAGAAGCAGCACGGGAAGCTGGCGCCATAGGTGCGAGAATGACCGGCGGCGGCTTTGGTGGATCTATGATCGCCTTTGTCGACATCGGGGGCGAGGCGACATTTGAGCGCATCGTCAGCAAAGGATTCACTGATGCGGGCTTTGGCTATGCACAGATTCGTTGGGTTACAGCGGTCGCCGGCGCCCAGGCGTGGGAATGGATATGAGTGACAATCAGCCACATCGTCGCTACAACCCGCTGAGTGACCGCTGGGTACTGGTTTCCCCACAAAGAGATCAACGCCCCTGGCAAGGCCAGGTAGAAGCAACTCCTGATAAAGAGCCTTCCTACAGTAGCGACTGCTACCTGTGCCCCGGCAATGAGCGCGCAGGCGGTCAACACAACCCCAATTACACCGATGTCTTTGTATTCGATAACGACTTCCCGGCATTACTAGACGACACCGAAGCCACCGAATCAAACGACACGCTTTTTAAGGCACGCAGTGTAAAAGGCCGCTGCCGGGTGATCTGTTACAGCCCAAGACACGACCTGACTCTTGCGAGCATGAGCGAACAGCAGCTTCACGCTGTCATCAGAACCTGGGCACAGGAGACGGCTAAGCTCAGTGAGGATTACGAGCATGTGCAGATCTTTGAAAACCGCGGAGCAACCATGGGCTGCTCCAACGCCCATCCCCATGGTCAGATTTGGGCCCTGAACGATCTTCCCAGTGAAATCATAGTAGAGGGCCGACAACAGTCTCATTACTACGAAAAGCACGGCTCGCCAATGCTACTGGATTATGCGCGCAGGGAACTCGATAGAGCCGTGAGAGTTGTTTGCAGCGATGACCACTGGATAGCGGTAGTTCCCTGGTGGGCCACCTGGCCCTACGAGATTTTGCTGCTGCCATTGCAGCCGGTAGCCACGCTTCCAGAACTAGGCACCGGGCAAAGGAATTCTCTGGCAGAGATTCTAAAACGCTTGCTGTCTGCTTATGATCAGCTTTTCTCCGTGCCCTTCCCGTATTCCATGGGGTGGCACGGCGCGCCGAACTCCGGCAATAAAAATTCCTGGCAGCTGCATGCGCACTTTTTTCCACCATTGCTTCGTTCAGCAACAGTGAGAAAGCACATGGTGGGATTCGAGATGCTTGGCGAGTCTCAGCGAGACTTAACGCCAGAACGCGCAGCAGAACACTTACGCAAGGTTATGTCATGAATACACAGATCGTGGTCTTCGCTGCTATTACCGCTGCCATCGCCGTCTTTACCTATCTGCAGTGCCGTAAAGCCCCCCGAAGTGGAGACGATAATGCGGAGTACTTTCTGGCGGGACGAACGCTGTCCTGGTACTTCATTGCCGGCTCCATCACCCTAACAAACCTCAGCACAGACCAACTTGTGGGTATGAACGGCAACCAGATGCTGCTGTTGGCCTGGTGGGAACTCGCTGCAGTGGTCGGCCTGCTGATTCTGGCCTTTGTGTTTGTCCCCATCTACTACCGCTACAACTGTGCCACCACCACCGAGCTTCTGGAAAAACGCTACGGAAAACAATCTCTGCGCTCTTTGGTGTCGATTCTTTTTCTTCTGGGGAACGTGTTTTTATATCTTCCGATCATGCTGTACACGGGCTCGCTGTTTCTCAAATCCATGTTCGGCCTGGAGGCGTCAACTCTAACTATCGCCTGTGCGCTGGCGACTCTGGGCTCGTCCTACGCGATTTTTGGTGGCCTGCGCGCAGTCGCCGTATCAGACACACTCAGTGGAATAGGACTACTCAGCCTGAGTCTCCTGGTGGTCTGGCTATCGTTGGACGCCATCGACTTTGATTTCTCAGGCATTCCCGCGGAGCGTCTAAGCATGATTGGTGGACCGGACTCGCCCATACCGTGGACGACGCTGTTCACGGGAATGCTGTTTATTCAAATATTTTACTGGAGCACCAATCAGACCATCACCCAACGCGCCATGGCGGCGCCGAGCGTCAAAGAAGCACAACGCGGGGTTCTTGCCGCCGCCGCAATACGCCTGCTTATTGTTCCGGCAATTATTGTCATCCCCGGTATCTGCGCCTACAAACTGTATGGCGATATAGGCGATGCCACCTTTGGCAGATTGGTGGGCGATCTGTTGCCGGGATGGCTTTCCGGCACTTTCGCGGCGATGATGGTCGCAGCAGTCCTTACCAGCTTTAACAGTGTTCTGAATTCGTCTTCAACGCTTTATGTAATCGATCTCCACGAACCCTACGTGAACAAAAACGCGAACGTACACAGACTCAACGTAATGGTCTCCATTGTATTCGTCGCCTGTTCATTGGTATTGGTGCCCGTCTATGATGGAGCCGAAAGCATCATCAATCTGGTGCAACAGCTCAATGGTTTGCTGAGTATGCCCATTCTGTCGGTGTTCATTGTAGGCCTGGTGTTTAGTGGTGTTGCGGCTGGTGCGGCAGGAACTGCATTAATCAGTGGTGTCGCGCTTTATGCGGTCTTCTCTTTTCTATGGACACCAATCCACTACATCCATCTTATGGCAATCACCTTGTTGTTCTGTATTGCGGTGGCCCTGATTAGTAATCGACTCATCTTTCAAGGCCAGGCCAAGCTCTCGTTCGGAAAGGCATTGCCGGTGTGAAGCTTCATCGCCTCGATGCAGGCCCCAGCACCATGGTTGTGGATTGTCGCAACCATCGGTTTCAAATCTGCTATCTGGGCAGTTTGTTACCACCAGGTCTGGATCTGACTGAAATCCCACTGCTCACCAGTGCCTGCACGCCCCACGGTGAGCTTGACGGCGAACTCTTCCAAGACGGATTTCCTACGCAGTACGGGCAATCACAAACCCAGGCAGCCCTGCTAGCCCGACGCAATAATCGAGCGCTACTTATTGAGCTCAAGGTAACTCGCTGTCACTCTGACGCGGGAATATTGGAGCTGCACTTGGAAGATACCCAGGCCAGGGTCTCCGTGGAGCTAAGCTTTGAGGGCTTGGCAAATGGTGTGTTTAGCAGTCGCTGCACCGTGACCAACAATGCGACAGACACACCGTTACAGATCGACTGGTTGGCCTCTATACATTTACCTTTGCCATCGACACATAACGAAGTGGAGCGTTACGGCGGCTTCTGGGCTAACGAACTTTTATGCGAGCGAGTACCCCTCACTGGATTTTCTCTTGATATCAGCAGCCGCCGGGGACGTAGCTCGCATCAGAGTTTTCCCAGCTTAATCAGCGGCGAAAAAGGGTTCAGTCAACAGCGCAAGCAAGCGCTACTGGTAACCCTCGAGTGGAGCGGTAATCACCGACTGCGTATCGAGCGCGCTCCTGCAGGCGGCCATTGTTTGCAGGCAGGCGTTGAGCTTCAGGCCGGTGAACTCTGCGTTCCACCCGGTGAGCAATGCAGCGGCCCAGCTGCCTTGTTTGCACTGAGCGATCAAGGCATTAACGGTCTACGCAGTCAGTTTCAAAACTACTGGTACGCGCGGAAAAACCTAAAACCAACAATGCAGCGCCCGATTCACTTCAACAGCTGGGAAGCAAATTATTTTGTGCATGACGCCGTGAGCAGTTGCCTGCTCATGGACGAAGCAAAGGCGCTCGGGGCCGAACGTTTTGTACTGGACGATGGCTGGATGGAGGGCCGAGTGGGAATCGGTGTCGGACTTGGGGATTGGACTCCCTGTCGTAGCCGTTATCCCGATGGCTTAAAACCCCTTGCGGCACATGCCCGCAAGCTGGGCATGTCCTTTGGGCTATGGGTAGAACCTGAAATGGCAACTCTCGATTCTCAAGTGACTCAGGAGCACAAAGATTGGCTGGTTAACATTCCGGGGCGCGCCCTGGTATCAGGGAGACGGCAGTACCTTCTCAATATTTGTCTTCCTGAGGTTCGAAACCACATTCTCAGCTGTCTTGAGCGACTGATCAAAGATTGCGAACCAGACTATCTCAAGTGGGACATGAATCGGGACCATGCGCAGGTGGGCTTTGGCAGTGCAGCCACACCAGTAGCGATGACCCAGGCCTGGTACGAATTACTCCAGGAATTAAACACCCGGCACCCAGGGATTACCATTGAGTCCTGCGCTGCCGGAGGTGCCCGCACCGACGCAGGAGCGCTGGCGCGCAGTCAGCGCCTCTGGCCCAGCGATAGTATGGATCCACTACAACGCTTTGACGTTATGAAGCATGCAAGCACGGTACTTCCACCGACCCTGCTGGGAAGCCATGTAGGAGCCAGTCCCTCGTCTACGTCGGGAGCCAGCCTCCCTTTATCGACTCGCTGCGTTGTTGCGCTGCTCGGGCATATGGGACTGGAACTTAGTCCCAGGGAACTGACCAAAGAGGAGCGCTCGACCGTCCAACGTTGGACGCGCTTCTTCAAAGCAGAACGCGATAGCCTTGCAGGCGCAGAGTTTCACTATCTTGACACGCAGGAACCCGGCATCGAGTCTCTGTTGTTGTGGGACGCAGACAAGACCAGAGGGCTACTCTTTATTCTTCGCCAAAGCTATCCAATAACTGCGCAGCCTCCAATACTCAAGCTCCCGGCATGTCTGAGCGGGAGATACTTTGATGTAGAGTTACTCAATCCCGAAGACGCGGATTTTGTGCAGCAAGACATAGACTGGCATAGAGGCGGCGCCTGGTCAGCAGCTGGCGACACGCTGCATCTTGCGGGGCTTCGCGCGCCCTTTCTTCGCTATGGTCACTGCGCACTGATACAGCTGCGACCGCGACCCAATCTGGCCTAACACTCTACAAAGTTCACCGGTACCGCGAGCACGTTGACCGCAAGACCGCCACGGGCTGTCTCTTTATATTTGTCCTGCATGTCCCGGCCCGTATCACGCATTGTCTTGATGACCTGATCCAAGGAAACATAGTGCTCCCCGGAACCTCGAAGTGCCATGCGCGCCGCTGATATAGCCTTTATAGCCCCCATGGCATTGCGTTCAATACAGGGCACCTGCACGAGCCCTCCGATGGGATCACAGGTCAGCCCAAGATTGTGCTCCATAGCGATCTCAGCAGCGTTTTCGACCTGCGCCGGCGTCCCGCCCAAAGCATCGGCCAGCGCTGCAGCAGCCATAGAGCAAGCCGAACCCACCTCGCCCTGACAACCTACCTCTGCCCCAGAAATAGAGGCGTTGATCTTGTAAAGAATCCCCACAGCCGCCGCCGTCAAAAAGTAACGGCAGATATCGTCTTCGCTACTACCCTGGCAGTGCGTCAGGTAGTACTTAAGCACCGCCGGGATGATTCCCGCAGCGCCATTAGTGGGCGCCGTTACTACCCGCCCCCCCACCGCGTTTTCTTCATTCACAGCCAAGGCATAGAGTGTTACCCAGTCCATGGTGTTCAGCGACGGGTCGCCAAAATTGTTCGACTGACTCTTCAGTTGCCGGTGAAGCTGCGCGGCACGCCGACGTACCTTAAGGCCGCCGGGCATGATTCCTTCAGTGCGACATCCTCGATCAATGCAGGCTTCCATTACCCGCCACAGTTCAAGTAGCCTGCCGCGAATCTCCGTTTCCGGGCGCCAGGCTTTTTCGTTTTCCATCATCAATCCGCTAATAGACAGGCCGTGCTCACGGCACTGCGCCAAGAGTTCATCCGCCGTACTGAAGGGATAAGGCAAAGGAGTGGGATCATCCACGATGAGCTCTTCTCCCGATGCGGCGGACTCATCCACCACAAAGCCCCCGCCTACGGAATAAAAAACCTCGCTCGACAAGCTACTGCCTGTGTCATTAAAGGCGCTAAATCGCATTCCGTTGGCATGAAAAGGCAGTGACTCCTGTCGATGCATGATCATGTCATCGCGATAGCTAAAGCTGATGCGATGCTTGCGCAGTAGGTTGAGTTCGCCATGTTCGCGAACTGCATCGACGCAAGCTGCGATATCGTCCACATTTACCGACTCCGGAAGCTCCCCCATCAAGCCCAGAATAATCGCTTTGGGTGAGCCGTGACCGGCGCCGGTAGCGCCCAGAGAGCCAAACAACTCTACAGTCAATCGCGATACACGCGGTAGTAAGTCAGCGTCCTGTAGGCCAAGAGCAAAACGCTGGGCCGCCACCATGGGCCCCACGGTATGGGAGCTCGAGGGCCCGATGCCCACTTTGAATAAATCAAAGGCGCTGATGCTCACAAGCTGACTCTCATCGCTGTCATAAGATACATCCCTGACCGATTTGGCATCTAAGCGTCCTCACAAAGGATGGCCGCAAATACCCGAGGATCCACATTACCACCACTGAGCATCACAGCGACGGACTGATACCGTTCATCAAGCTTACCTGACAAGAGTGCCGCCAAGGCCACCGCTCCACCAGGCTCAATCACGAGTTTGAGAACTCGAAAGGCATATCGCATGGCGGCCTTAACCTCTGTTTCAGATACCACCAGGCCGCCGGTCAGCAAACGTTGGTTAATAGGAAAGGTTAAAGCGCCGGGCGTGGGTGACAACAGCGCATCGCAAATAGACGAGCGGGCTGTGTCTGCGGCTTCACGATTGCCAGAGACGAGGGAGCGAGCATGATCATCGTAGTACTGTGGCTCCACACAAAAAATGTCGGTATGAGGACTCAGAGCCTCAGCTGCAAGCGCACAGCCCGCGGTAAGTCCACCCCCACCACAGCAGATCAACAAGGCGTCTAAAGACTGCGACTGTGCGGCGGCATCCTGAAAGATCTCGAGACCGGCGGTACCCTGTCCCGCGATAATATCCGGATCATCGTAGGATGGAATAATCACGCCACCGTCGCGCTCGGCCAGGGCATAACTAATAGCCTCCCTATCGTCGCGATAGCGATCGTAGGTAATCACCTGTGCACCCAGCGCCCGTGTGTTTTCAAGCTTTATGGCCGGCGCATCTTCCGGCATAACAATACGCGCCGGCACGCCTTCAAGCTTTGCCGCTGCGGCTATACCCTGAGCATGGTTGCCGGAGGACCACGCAATCACACCAGCTTCGCGCTCGGCAGGAGTCAGTTTTGCAATGCGATTGTAGGCGCCACGGAACTTAAAGCTACCACTAAGCTGCAGAGTCTCGGGCTTTAGGAATACCCGCCTTCCAAGCTGTTCATCCAGGAAAGAATTTCGCAGCAACGGCGTACGCACCGCGCAGGGGGCGATGCGCTGTGCGGCGCTCTCAATATCAGCAAAAGAAGGCTTTTCTACGATGTGCATGTCAGAACCTTGGAAGACAGGAAGCTTATCCTAAACCCTGCGCATGCCAACTATGAAGCCTTTATCGACTCAGCTACGGAGACACTTCCCACGGCCAGCTCTCTGACCGATAATTCATCGCACTTTTCACTAAAACGGTTCAAATATGCCTTACACACTCATACATCACACTGGCTGCGGTTCGTCGAAGAAAGGGCTCGCCCTGCTTCAGGAAAACGGCATCGAACCCCAGGTACGCAAATACATGAACAAAAGCGACATGCTCAGCGAAGACGAATTGCGTGATATCGCCAAAAAGATGGGAAAGGTCAGCCCCCGGGCTTTTCTTCGAGAAAAAGACGCCGTAAAACTAGGACTGGCAGATACAGCGAGCGACGATGAGGTCTTCGCGGCCATGGCCAAAGACCCACGACTTATTCAAAGACCCATAGGTATCAATGGTCGCAAAGCTGTACTGGGCCGTCCGAACGAGCAGCTGCTGGATATCGTCTGATCGCGCCTGCACTGGGCGACTAGGGCGCCCAGTAAACGTCTGCCCGTGGTGACTCACTGGCAATCACCGCGGCTATGGGCAGGCGCTCGGGGTCTCGCTCGGCGCTGGCTTTCTCCCAAATAGCTCGTTTCTCATCTCCCACCAGATGCACCAGCAAATGTCGTGTATCAAATATTCTGGGCAGCGTCATGCTCATGCGTGCATGAGGAGCCACCGGAGGATCAACGGCAATCAGGGTATTCCCGCTGTTTAAATCAAGACCTGGCTTAAGGGTTTCACTATCGGGAAAGAGGGATGCAAAGTGCCCATCGCCGCCCATCCCCAGAATCATCACATCAACCGTGCCCAGATCAGCCAGCCGCTCGCTAACCGACTCCACCGCATCCCGAGGATGCGCGTCTTCAGTCACCAGCGGAATAAAATTTGCGGCGGCGGCCGGCCCCTGAAGCAGGTTCTCCTGAACCAGACGATCGTTGCTGTCTTCATGCGATGGGGGCACCCAACGATCATCAGCCAAGGTGATAGTCAGCTTGGACCAATCAATCGCTTTATGAGCCATAGCCTGAAAAAAGCCCTTAGGCGTGCTGCCACCGGAAACGACCAAACTAGCCTTCCCGCGAGTCGCTATTGCCTGCTGCAACACAGCGGTTACAGCTTCCGCCATCATTTCATCAAGGACAGAGCGGCTCTCGAACTCTAAAAAATGCGTATCAGACATGCCAGCTTCTTCCGTCTTTTTCAATAAGTAGCTCGCCTTTGGTCGGTCCCCAGGAGCCAGCCTGATAGGGCTGCAGTGTCGGCGCTCGTTTTTGCCAGGCATCGATCAGTTCGTCACACCAGCGCCAGGACTCTTCAATTTCCTCTCGACCCACAAACAGCGATTGATCTGCGTTAATTGCGTCAAGAAACAGCCGCTCGTAGGCGTCGGGGATTCTGTCCAGTGCCGAGGAACTCAGGAAGTCCAGATTAAGGTTCTTGGTAACCAGCCCCATTTTGTTACGCAGGCTGTGCTGTTTGGAGACCATCTGCATTTCGATACCCTCGTTGGGCTGCAAACGAATAACCAGACGATTCGGCACATCCTCGCTTCCCGCACCGGCGAAAATATTGTGCGGCAGTGCCTTGTAGGTGATCACGATCTCGGTGAGCTTTTCGGGCATACGCTTACCCGTGCGCAGGTAAAACGGCACTCCTGCCCAACGCCAATTATCGATGAACGCCTTGAGTGCTACATAGGTTTCGGTCTGACTGTCTTGCGCGGGACAGTCGTCTTCCTCAAGATAACCTGGCACCGATTCCCCGCGAAGCCATCCGGCAGCGTACTGTCCCCGAACCGCATGATCCTGCACGTTGCTTTCATCGATGGGACGCAGCGCGCGAACGATTTTCACTTTTTCGTCACGTATACCTTCCGCGGTCATGGAATTAGGCGGCTCCATAGCCACAAGACACAACAGTTGCATCATATGGTTTTGCACCATATCGCGAAGCTGTCCGACGCCATCGTAATACGACCAACGACCTTCGATGCCAATAGGTTCGGCTACGGTAATCTGCACGTGATCCACGCAACCCTGGTCCCACTGGGTGTTGATAAAACGGTTACCAAAGCGCATTACCAGCAAGTTCTGCACAGTCTCTTTACCGAGGTAGTGATCTACGCGATAAATCGCCTCCTCAGAAAAGTACTCAGCCACCTTGTCATTAACGTCTTTGCAACTCTCCAGATCGTGACCAATGGGCTTTTCCAGCAGCAAACGCCGATCGCCACTCAAACAGCCGGTTGCACCCAGATGCTCGCAAATGGGACCGAACAATGATGGCGGCGTTGCAAGATAAAACAGAGCCGCGCGACTTTGCGTGAGCATGTGGCTCAAGGCGCTAAAATCATCAGCACTGCTGAAGTCAATTCGATGGTAGACAAAGCGCGAGGCGTAGTGAGCCCACTGCTCTTCTGACCAGCGGCTATCATCAACATATTTGCGCACCCGAGCTTTGATGTCGTTCAGAAAGGTCTCCAAAGAGATATCTTCTCTCGCCAGAGCATGTATGCGCACGCCCGCAGGCAGCAACTCGCAGTTGTCCAGGTGATATAAGGCAGGAAAAAGTTTTCGCGCAGATAAGTCGCCCCGTGCGCCGAAAATCAAAAGATCCATCCCTGCATCCATGTGATCTACCGTGGTGGTGCTCATGATTTAGTCCTAAAAGCAGTTACATGATCGACCGCCTCGCGAGCGAGCTTGGTCACCCCGGCCCAATCTTCTGCCGCAAGCAATGCAGAGGGGGTCAACCATGACCCTCCTACGGTTATTACAGACCTCAAAGCCAGATAATCATCAATATTATGCAGGCCAATGCCGCCCGTGGGACAAAAGTCGACGTTGGGAAATGGTCCGGCAAATGCCTTTAGAGCAGCCGCTCCACCCGAGGCTTCTGCGGGGAAGAATTTCAAACAGTCAATACCGTGGTCCAGGGCACGCATCAACTCACTCACCGTAGCAACGCCGGGTATGAGAGGCACGCTCGAATCTGCTGCTGCGTCCAGGATCCCCTGAGTTAAGCCCGGTGTTACTACAAAGCGGCTACCCGCATCTACCGCTGCCTCAAAATCTCTGGCATTGATGACTGTCCCCGCCCCCACAATCGCATCCGGCACAGCCTCACTGATTGCGCGGATCGCCGGCAGACCGGCAGGCGTCCGAAGGGTGACTTCCAGTACAGGGATGCCACCATCCACGAGCGCTCTGGCAAGAGGTATCGCATGGTCCAAATTCTCAATAGCCAGCACGGGCACCACCGGTGCCTGGGAAAGAATATCTCTCGAATCTCTCATTGTTAATGCCTACTTTGCAAAGATTGAAGTGCGCCGAACAAACCCGGATTCTCGCGCGTCACCACGCGTGTGGGTATGTCATTGAGGTAATCACGAAAACGACCCTTGGCGAGAAAACGTTCACGAAAATCGCTCTGGCGCACAAAGTCCAAAATACGCGGCACGATGCCACCTGCGATGTACACCCCTCCAAGCGCGCCATAAGTCAGCGCCAGATTACCTGCCACACTGCCAAGTACACGACAAAAAACCTCAAGGGCCTCTACCGCCACAGGGTCATCGGCAGCGAGCGCCGCTGCGCTGATATCGGCAGGTGTGGCGTGGCGCTGTTCGGCACCATGCATCTGCGACAGCGCCCAGTAAATATTTTGCAGACCGGCCCCAGAAAGCACACGCTCCGCAGAGACACGACGGTAGCGGGTGAGGAGCAAACGAATAATCTCTATCTCCTCATCTCCAACGGGAGCAAAGTCAACGTGGCCGCCCTCGCCAGGCATCACAATCACCTGGCTCTTTTTCGGCAGCACTCCGCAAACACCAAGTCCGGTTCCCGGACCCAGCACGCCAATCACCTTATCCGGCCGCGACTGGCCCCCACCAAGCTGCTCCCAATCGTCTTCAGAAAATCGAGCGGCGGCATAGCCAATAGCTTCAAAATCATTAATCACCTGTAGATTTGGAATATCCAAACTAAAGGCCAGGTCCTTTCGATCAATCACCCAATCACTATTAGTGAAGGTCACAACATCACGGTCCGTGGGGCAAGCCACCGCGAGACAGCCATCGATCGGCCGCTGATCCCAGTCACCCGAGGATTCAATTTTGGACAGATACAACTGCAAGGCCGAGCTAAAGGTTGGATGATCGGCAACGGACACCGTCAGTAAATCGCTGATCTGCCCGGTGCTCACGTCACCGAGTGCAAAGCGCGCGTTTGTACCGCCAATGTCTGCTAACAAGTGCCAGGACTTAGCCACTGCTAGAGTTCCTCATCAAAGATTACGCTGGCACCCGCCTCTGGCGTAGTGACCACTTTTCTGAACATACTGAACAGTTCGCGACCCACGCCTTCTTCACTGTCAGTGGGCGTCTTCGCCACAGTACGCTGTGCCAGAGCCTCGTCACTGATCTCGCAGCTTAAGCTGCCGGCATCCGCGTCCAGGGTAATCATATCGCCATCGTGCAAGCGGGCCAGTGCACCACCCATGGCCGCTTCCGGAGTAACGTGAATAGCCGCTGGCACCTTGCCCGATGCACCCGACATACGGCCATCAGTAACTAGTGCAACAGAAAAGCCCTTGTCCTGCAGGGATCCCAGCAAGGGAGTCAGCTTATGCAGTTCCGGCATACCGTTAACTCTTGGACCCTGAAATCGAACAACCACCACGCAATCACGATTCAACTCTCCAGCGGCAAATTTGCTTGCAAGCGCTTCCTGACTATCGATCACTACGGCAGGACCCACTACCTTACGGTGCTGGGGCTTTACCGCTGACACTTTAATCACCGCACGTCCTAAGTTGCCTGTGAGCAAGCGCAAACCACCCTCACTGGAAAACGGCTCCTGCACTGTACCCAATACGTCTGTATCAAGGCTCTTTTGGGCAGCAGCCCGCCACGCCAACTTATCGTCCTCTAAAAAAGGTTCCTGCGTGTAATCTTCAAAGCTGCTCCCCCAGACTGTGTTTGCATCGCCGTGCATCAGGCCTGCGTCCAGAAGCTCCCGAAACAAAAATCCCGTGCCGCCAGCCGCGTGGAAGTGATTGATATCCGCCTGTCCGTTGGGATAGACCCGTGCTAACAAAGGCACAACTGCAGACAGCTCAGAAAAGTCATTCCAGTTAATCAGCAAACCAGCAGCCCGCGCCATGGCGATCAAATGAATGGTGTGATTGGTGGAACCGCCGGAAGCCAATAGCGCAACAATCGCATTAACAAAGGAGCGCGCATCGACTACATCGGCTAGCGGGCGAGGATCTCTTCCCTGGGCCGTTATGCGCGTAATGAGCTCTGAGGCCTCACGAGTGAGTTCCTCGCGCAAAGGGGTGCCGGGATTGACAAATGAACCGCCGGGAAGCTGCAGCCCCATCGCCTCCATCACCATCTGATTGCTATTGGCGGTACCGTAAAACGTGCAGGTTCCCGCACTGTGATACGACGCAGATTCTGCGGCCAGCAACTCCTCGCGACCAACCTTGCCCTCAGCAAACAACTGCCGGACTCGCGCTTTCTCGGCATTAGGTAGTCCGGAGGGCATCGGGCCTGCAGGAATAAACAATGCGGGAAGATGGCCAAAACGCAAAATACCCATTACCAAACCGGGAACAATCTTGTCGCAGATACCCAGACAAACAATGCCGTCGAACATATGGTGTGACAATGCGATGCCAGTAGCCTGAGCGATGTTGTCGCGACTGAAGAGCGACAACTCCATACCAATCTGCCCCTGAGTAACGCCATCGCACATAGCCGGCACACCACCTGCCACCTGAGCCGTACTACCAACGGCGCGCACATAGGATTTAATTTTATCTGGATACTCAGCGTAGGGCTGATGCGCAGACAACATATCGTTGAAAGCCGTGACAATACCGATGTTCGAAGACTCCATAAGACGGATACTGTCTTTGTCATCGTCTCCACACGCTGCGAAGCCATGCGCAAGATTTCCGCAGGATAACTGTCCGCGTTGAGGCCGAAGGTCGCGACTGCGCTCCATAAGGTCCAGATAGCGTTGTCGGGGCCCGCGACTGCGGCTCTCGATCTGCTCGGTGACTTTCGCTACTGTGCTGTGTAGTTCAACCATATCGTTCCTCACTTAAACAGACCCTTGGGTCAGCCCGTGTTACGCATACCGGCGGCGACGCCCGCGATGCTAATCATAATGGCCTGTCGCGTGTCGTCGTCGGCGTCACGACGCAAACGTGACAAAAGCTCTGCCTGCAACACGTTTAAAGGCCCTGTATAAATATTGCGCAGCTCCAGAGACTCCCGCGTCCAATCCAGGTGCTCGAGCAAACTATCCTGCCCCAACACTTTAAGCACAGTGCTAACGTCGTTACTTAACTGATCTCGCAGCTGCTCACCAATGCCAAGCAAATCCGGATCAACCAGCTTTCTGTCGTAGTGTGCAGACAGGCGGGAATCTGTCTTGCTGTATACCATTTCCAACATCGACATCCGTGTTGCAAAAAACGGCCATTCTCGAAACATCTCAGCGATAACTTCATCGCCATACTCATCCAGTTCCCTGGCCAAAGCCATGCCCGCCCCCAACCATGAGGGCAGCATAAGTCGGTTCTGCGTCCAGGAAAATATCCAGGGTATAGCTCTCAATGACTCAATACCGCCATCTTTTTTACGACTGGTGGGACGCGATGCCAGGGGCAACGCTCCCAGCTCGCCCTCAGGCGTCGCTTGACGGAAGTAGGTCAAAAATCTCGGATCATCACGGACCACAGCACGATAAGCATCACAAGAATCCGCGCCCAGTCGATCCATAGTCTGACGCCATTGGTCTTTAGGCGTGGGAGGATGCGCGGTGCGTGCCTCCAGAACCGCACTGGTATACAAAGCCAGAGTCTTAACTGCGAGCCCCGTCATACCCAACTTGGTGCGAATCATCTCACCCTGCTCTGTCACACGAAGACCGCATTCAAGAGAGCCCGGAGGTTGCGACAGCAGCGCGTCATGTGCCGGCGCGCCACCGCGACCAATGGTGCCGCCGCGGCCATGGAATAATTGCAAACGAACGCCCGCGGCAGCACAAACTTCCAGCAAGGCTTCCTGTGCACGATACTGGGCCCAGGCGGCCGCAAGTATTCCCGCATCCTTAGCGGAATCCGAGTACCCAATCATCACCATCTGCTGCTCAGGCAGTCGACCCAATGCGGTCTCAACCGCTAGCAGATCGGTGATCACTTGAGGCGCGCGATCCAAATCGTCCAAGGTCTCAAACAAAGGCGCGATGGGTAAGGTGTCCCCTCCTCCCGCGGCTTTGAGCAGCAGTCGCACCGCCATAACATCTGAGGCCTGACGCGCCATGGAAATGATGTAGCACGCCAAAGCGCCGGGCGGCTGCTCTATGACCACGGAGCAACAATCCAGGACTTCCTGTGTCTCTTCACTGGGCGACCAGTGCTGCGGAATGAGAGGGCGACGACTGGCAAGCTCCTGCTTTATCCATTCTCTGCGTGTTTCTTCATCCCAGTCGACGTAGCGACCCAGCCCAAGAAACTCTGTGATTTCTGATAAGGCAGCGCTATGCCGATCTGAGTGCTGCCTGATATCCAAACGCACGAGGTTGATACCAAAACAGCGCAGCTGTCGAATTAAATCAAGGAGGGTTCCCTGCGCAATACGCTCCATACCGCAGTCACACATTGACTGATAACACAGCATCAGAGGCTCAGAAAGCGTCGCCACCTCATGAATAAGGTGCTCCTGGGTCGCCGGCCGCCCGTCCAGCAGCGCTTCGAGCGCAGACAGCCAGTTACGAAGCTGACTCCGCAGATCTTTGAGCACGCGACGATAAGGCTCCCGGGTGTCGCCCACTCGCTCACGCAGTTGGGCGTTGCAGTCGATCATGGACAGTTCCTGCACCAATTGATCGACGGTTTTTAGGTATAGAGCCGCGGCCTGCCAACGACCCAAGAGCAAAACTTCTCGTGTGACTTTTGCAGTCACAAAGGGGTTGCCGTCGCGATCACCGCCCATCCATGACGAAAATTGAACCGGAGCCGCGTCCAGCGGCAAACGCTGCCCGGTGGAGGCCAACAAGGCATCGTCGAGCCGCCGTAGAAAATCGGGGACGGCCTGCCAAAGGGAGTTCTCCACCACCGCGTAGCCCCAGCGGGCTTCATCCACGGGACTCGGGCGACTCTCTCGAAACTCATGCGTGTGCCACAGCTGGGCAATGAGTTCCCGCAGACGCCGGTCCATACGGCTACGCTCATAGTTGGTTAACCCAGGCGACTCAAGCTGTCCAAGGCAGCGTTGAATCTCTTCGTACTTGTGGATCAGCGAACGGCGCGTGATCTCCGTAGGGTGTGCCGTGAGCACCAGCTCAATACTGAGATCCGACACGGAGCTCACAATGGCCTCCTCATTCAGGCCTTCTTCACTCAACAGGTCCATGGCTCTTGAGAGCGTTCGACTCGCGGAATTCACCGCGTCCATCTCTCGGGATAAACCGTGATGTTGCTCAGCGATATTCGCAAGGTTCAAGAATTGCGCAAAGGCACGGGCCACCAGACCCAACTGCTCTGTTTCAAGACCACCAAGGAGGGTCTCAAGCTGCTCCCAACTGGCATCATCACCCATGCTTCCGGATTTCGACAAAAGCCGCACGCGCTCCACACTCGCAAGAAAGTCCTCGCCGTGACTCTGCGCCATGGTCTCGCCAAGCATGCTGCCGAGTAAACTCACGTTGCTTCTCAAGCTACGGTATTCGTTACCAGTGTTATCCATAGACGCTGCTGAATCAGAACTCATGCGCTTTATTTACCTCCGGGTAGCGGTGCGAAACGGGTTGCGCGAAGACTTTCTTTAATCGCACGTAAATGCGGCTGAAGGGCCTCTCCTCGGCGAAGAGAAACACCCGCTGCCAGAACATCAAGCACCACAAGATGAGCCAGACGCGATGTCATGGGCATGTAAGCATCGGTATCTTCAGACACCTCAAGTTCGATAGCGAGACTACTCGCCTTTGCCAGGGGAGATCCTGCCGCCGTCAGAGCAACTACTTCTGCGCCTCGCCCGGTCGCAAGGTTTGCTATATCCACCAGGTCTCTGGTTCGACCGGTATGCGAGATCATAAAAAACAGATGATCTTTGCGCGCTGCGGCGGCATGCATACGTTGCATGAGTACATCTGCATGAGCCGTCACGGGCAAGGCGAAACGAAAAAAGTGATGCTCTGCATCCTGGGCGACCGCACTGGAAATACCGAGACCAAAAAAGAAAATGTGCTGAGCAGCAAGAAGCCGGTCGATCACTGAATCAATCAAAGCGGGCGGCAGCTGATCTCCCAGAGCCCGAATAGACACTACTGCACTATCCAATATCTTGGTGGTGTAAGTCGCAGTACCGTCATCCGGCGCAATAGATGAACTGACATAAGGCAGTCCAAGCACCAGAGACTGCGCAAGGCGCAGCTTAAACTCAGGATAACCTCGGGGCTCAAACTTTCGGCAGAAGCGATTCACCGTCGGCTCGCTGACTTCAGCAAGCTCAGCCAGGGCAGCGATGCTCAGGCGCGTGGCCGCGCGGGGATCGTCCAATATGGCGTCCACAATCCGGCGCTCTGACTTTGTCAGACGTCGGGACGCACTCCCTATCTCGTGGAGCAAGTTGCTGTCTTGGGTCTCACTCATACCAAGAAGACACCTTGATGATTTGAGCCAATCTTACCTAAAATTTTATAAAAACTACACTTTTTCTCGATTTTGATCTGTTACGAGCTCGCTTAATGTAATTTTATAGTCAAAAATAGCCCTCAGGAGACGCTCACATGCTGCGCATAGCCATCAACGGATACGGAAGAATCGGTCGAAACATTCTCAGAGCACTGGTTGAGCGCGAGGACGAGTTGGCTGAAGCAATCGACATTATTGCAATCAATGATCTTGGGGACAGTGCGATTAACGCGCACCTGACACAATATGATTCGGTACATGGACGCTTCCCAGTACCGGTCGAAGTAGACGGTGACTATTTGCGCGTGGGTAAGCACCGCATTCGTGTACTTAGCGAGCGCGACCCGGCGCAACTCCCCTGGAAGGCTCTGAATGTGGACATAGTCTGCGAATGCACCGGTGTCTTCACCACCCACGATAAGGCATCGAAGCATTTGACGGCGGGCGCGCGGAAGGTCCTGGTGTCTGCACCGGTGAGTGACGCCGATGCCACTGTGGTTTATGGGATTAACGAGCACACCTTGCAGGGCGACGAGCGCATCATCTCCAATGCGTCCTGCACCACCAATTGCCTCGCCCCCCTCATCAAACCATTGCACGAGGCGCTGGGCGTTTCCAAAGGGCACGTAACCACTATCCATGCCTATACCAACGACCAGCAGCTGTCGGACGTCTATCACAGTGACCTTTACCGGGCGCGCGCGGCGACGCAATCCATGATCCCCACCAAGACCGGGGCAGCTTCGGCCATTGGACTGGTGCTCCCGGAATTGAAGGGGCGCCTGGATGGAATGGCCGTGCGCATTCCGACAATTAATGTTTCGCTGGTTGATCTGAGTTTTATCGCTGAGCGAGACACGAGCGTAGACGAAGTTAACGCGATCATGTCGGCCGCAGCCAAAGGTCCATTGGGCAGAGTTCTGCAGGTCAATGATGTCCCGCTGGTATCCATCGACTTCAACCACTGCCCTGCCTCCTGTGTCTTTGATGCCAATCACAGCAAAGTGAACGGCAATCTAGTGAAAGTTATGGCGTGGTACGACAACGAATGGGGCTTTGCTAATCGCATGCTCGACAGCTGTTCGGCATTGTTTGCACAGGAGAAGTATCTCAAAAGCGCCTAAACCTGTGATGCCCTTGGGACCATCGCTGCTCCGACCGTGCACCAGTAGTGCAGTGATGGAGAAACGGCGCTTAGCGCAGAGGGCTGAGACATATCACACGAGAAGGTGCTGGATCGTCGAGCGGTAGTTTCGACTGACCTTTAAGCGAGTGTCATCACCAAGATGCAGCATGCACTCGCCTTTGGTCAGCGGCGTAATCTCTAGAATCTTATTCAAATTTACTAAGGTCGAGCGATGAATCCGCGCAAAAGGCCCAAGAGACAGACGATCCGACAGCTGCTTCATTGTGCAGCGCAGAATGAAGGTTTCTCCTCCGGAGTGCACACACATATAGTCTCCCGCCGCGTCCACCCATTCGATGTCATCAAGCTCCAGTAACTGCACTGAGTCTCCCTGACGAACCGGCAGACGACCCACGGCATCAGAATAGCTCTCCAGCGCCTCCTCTACCGATAGTGCCTCCCTGCCGGGCTGCTGACCCACCGCGGTGATGGCTTGCAAAAGTTTAGCTTTAGATCCATCGAGGAGGCGTCCCCGTGCGCGCAGGAGCGCTTTTTGTAAACGAGCTCCGTCCACTGGCTTGAGAATATAATCCACGGCGTTCTTATCGAAGGCATCCACCGCATACTGATTAAAGGCTGTGGCAAAAATCACCAGGGGCATACAGTCATCGGCTTGCAAGGATTCCACTACCTCGAAGCCATTCATCCCCGGCATCTCGATATCGAGTAACACCAGATCCGGGCGATGGCTGCGTATTGCTGCCAGCGCCTCCCTGCCACTGGAGGCAGATCCCACGACTTCTAAATCCGGACTATCGCTGAGAAGTTCCAGTAGAAGGTCCCGGGCGAGAGGCTCATCGTCAACAACTAAAACTCGCATAATCAGCTCATGGTCTCTGAATGATTCAGTGGTATGCGCACAGCCGCGCGCACGCCCCCTTCTTTAGTCCGGTGCAAGTCAAAACTATAATCGTCCTCGTAACAGGCTTCCAAGCGTTGGCGAATGTTACTCAGACCCACACCAGATGCCCCTGCAGCTCCGCGGGCACTCACCTCTGCCCCGGAATCGATAACGTCGATATTGAGATGGGTGGCATCACAATAGGCTTCGATCATAAGCGCTCCACCTTTTTCGGACTTTGAAATTGCGTACTTGATTGCATTTTCTACCAAGGGCTGTAGCAGCATACTTGGTAGCAGCTGGTCACGGGCCTCTTCGCTAGCATTCATTTCGACGCTTAGACGCTCACCAAATCGCGCCTGCTCAATCAATAGATACATTTTAATCGCCGCCAGCTCGTCTTTTACCGTTACAAATTGCTTGGTATCCGAGTACAAGGAGTAACGGAGAAAGTCACTCAAAGCGTTGATCATTTCTATGGCGCGCTCATTGCGCTTGGTGGCCACAAGGCTTTGAATAGCGTTCATAGTGTTAAATAAAAAATGCGGTTTGAGCTGATAACGGAGCATTTCGAGTTGTGCTTCTCTGGTGGACGACTCCGCGCGAGCTGCTCTGGCTGCTTCAAAATTCCTGGCTGACTCCATTCGTAGCAGCGCATCGTGCTCTTCACCGACGAGTCGATAATACTTAAAGCCATGGTACAAGGCAGTCCAGCACATAAAAATAAAAATGGACGGGAACAACCAGCCGCCAAAATCTGACCAAATTCCTGTTTCGCCCGTCATCCATTGAAAAACGGCCAGGCGCAGTACCGACCAGAGGCCCGCGAAGATCACTACAGCAATAGAAATGTAAACAATCCTGAGAACAAGCGCGTCGTTCCATACGCGCCGGTAGATATAGCGCAGCGGCCAGGACACAATCACACCCAGCACCGATTGCAGTATGTTGTGTCCAAGGTACACAGCTTCGGGTTGGTCGTACCAAAGGTTGAGACTGAAGTAGCTCACTATAGACAGTCCAGTCCAACCCGAGAGCTGGAAAACCCAGAACTGCGCAATGCGCTCTTCGCTAAAGTATTTGGACATAAGACTTTGGACCCGCTGATTCACATGCTCATGCCACGACTGGTCTGCGTCAAGAGGCCAGGGCAGGCACCCTGGCCCCATCTTTCTTTCGCCTGATCAGGCTCAGGGGAACCGCCACTGCAATGAACCAATCCACCGCAGTAGGCAGCAAAAGCCAGGAGCGTCCTTAGGCCTGTGCGCCCTCAGCATCTTCTGCAGTCTTAGCATGACGCAGGGCCAAGGCTTCTTCCATTTCTACGATAGTCTCCTGATCGATGCGATAGAAGAAGATGAATGCCGCGCCCAGCACCGCCAAGGCAGCAGGAAGAATACTGAACATCAGTCGTATACCCATCATGGAGGTCTCCGATTGCACCTCATTGGCTACGAAACCAAAAGCGCCCAATACGATTCCCAAAAAGCCCGCCCCCACTGCGAGCCCCATCTTTTGCGCAAATTGTACGGTGGAGAAAACTAAGGCTGTGATTCGCCGCCCGCTCTTCCACTCACCATAATCCGCGCAATCGGCATACATGGACCACACCAACGCAGGCGTCGGACCGATAAGAAAGGAACCAATGCAGTTAACCAAAACCATTAGCCAGTACTGATCGGGCGGGATATAGAAAAACGTCGCCATTGTCACGGCATTAAGCAAGGTCAATGCAATCATCAGAGCACGTTTTTCAAAATGCTCAGCCAAATACCGTGTCAGCAGGATACCCCCAATCATCGCGAGCAGTCCCAGAGACAGAAATACCGCTGTTTTGTCGAAAATGAGAAACAAAGGCTCACCATCATCACCAACGTAATACTTGAAGTAGTACAGGAGCGAGCCATTGCGCACAGCAATATTCATGAGCGTAACAATGGCAGAGGCAAACAAAACTGCCCACGGGCCGTTTGACAGGAGTGTCTTGATATCCAGCCGCACGTTAGATTTAGTGATGTGCGGCACGACGCGCTCTTTGGTTGTCGCAAAAGTTACCCAGAACAGCGCAACGGATAACACCGCAAAGATAATCATAGTGAGACGAAATCCCATCGCCTCGTCTCCACCGCCGAGTAAATTCTTCAGTGGCCCAACAAAAGTAGCTATCAACCAACCCGCAGCGAATGCGCAGATAAATCGATAGCCAGCTACTTTTGTCCGCTCGATTGAGGACGGAGATATCACTCCCATCAACGCAGAATAGGGAACGTTGACTACCGTGTAGGCAAGCATCATGGCTGTGTAGGTCACGTAGGCATAAATCAACTTCCCGGTTTGAGACATTTCCGGACCAGCGAACATCAGGTATCCGCACAGGCCATAGGGGATCGCGCCCCAGAAAATGTAGGGCCGATATTTTCCCCAACGCGTGTTCGTTCTATCAGCAATAAGCCCCATGACAGGATCACTTACCGCATCAATAATCTTGGTCACCAAAAACATGGCACCGACCGCCGCGGGCGGCAAACCGAAAATATCGGTGTAGTAATACATAAGGAAAAGATTGAAGACCTGAAAGAAAAAATTGGAAGCCGTATCACCCAGCCCGTATCCCAGCTTCTCTCGGAACGAGAGCTCTTCGGTATGCATAGACAACCTTTTTCTTTAGATTTGTTATTAAGTCGCGCAAGCGGTAATAGCAACGCGTGAGGCAAACAGTTACCCGCTTGATCTTATGTAGCTTGGCCTAGGGTACAACAACCATGCGCCGAACGGGACTCCCGTCGGGACAAGCCGGATATCACGGCTCGAAAGCTCTGCGTCTGCACTGCATACTAGTCACTATAAGGATTAAATAATTGCACAAACTGTCGGACGGTCCGTTCTGACGCAATTCAGACCCGCTTGAACCGAAATTTGTTGTGCTGAAAGATGGCCGCTATATCTTCACCGTCGCAGTTTCAGCACCGGAAAATCACGCGGGAACGGCATGCATACAAAACGAGCAGACACCCAGGTTCAGCTTCGTCTGGGGAGCTCTAGCAGCGACGGTAATGGAGACATGAATGAGCAGTGAAACAGCACAGAATCTTGCGGTGGACACACAGCTCAGCGTAGAAAGCCGAGTGGCAGAACTTCTCAGTGCCATGGGGCTTGACGAGAAGATCGGCCAGATGAGCCAGCTACAGGCTGGCGGCGGATGGATACCCGATGAGTTAGCCGACAGCATTCGCCGCGGTCAGGTTGGCTCCATACTTAACGAACCCGATGTCAACATCGTCAACGAGCTTCAGCGCCTCGCGGTAGAAGAAAGCCGTTTAGGTATCCCACTGCTTATTGGCCGGGATGTAATCCACGGCTTTAAAACTGTGTTCCCCATACCCCTGGGTCAGGCCGCCAGCTGGAATCCAGCGGTGGTCGAAGCTGGCGCCCGAGTGAGTGCTGAAGAAGCTGTGCGCGCCGGCATCAACTGGACCTTCGCCCCGATGATCGACATCACGCGCGATCCCCGCTGGGGACGCATCGCTGAGTCTCTGGGCGAAGACCCTTATCTTTGCAGCAAGCTGGGCACCGCCATGATTCGGGGCTTCCAGAGTGACGACCTTTCGGCCCCGGATGCTATTGCCGCCTGTGCGAAACACTTTGCGGGCTACGGCGCTGCCGAGGGTGGCCGAGACTACAACACCTCAAACATTCCGGAAAACGAAATGCGCAATGTCTATCTGCGCCCCTTCAAAGCCGCTGCAGACGCCGGCGTAGCCACTTTTATGTCGGCGTTTTGTGACCTCAATGGCGTGCCAGCCACAGGAAACCGCTGGCTCATGGACCAGATTCTTCGTCAGGAATGGAGCTATCAGGGCATGGTCGTCAGCGACTGGGAGTCCATTGTGGAAATGAGTGTCCATGGATTCACCCACGACGATGAGCAGGCCGCCTACGAAGCGGCCACGGCGGGCATAGACATGGAGATGGCGAGCTCATCCTATCGCGATCACCTGGAAGGTCTGGTGGGTGAGAATAAAATCACTCTTGAACAGATCGACCGCATGGTAGAGCGAGTCCTGCGGCTGAAGTTCGAGCTGGGCTTATTCGAGCAACCATACACCGACCCTGCCCAACATCCGGAGCTTCTTAATAAAGCCAATCTCAAAGCCGCAAAACAAGCGGCTATGCAGAGCTGCGTGCTGTTAAAAAATGTACGGCAGACCTTACCGCTAACACCGGCCAAGCTAGACTCTGTCGCGCTAATTGGCCCTTTGGCTGACGACGGCTACGAACAGATGGGAACCTGGGTCTTTGACGGAGACGCAGCCAACAGTGTCACCTGCCGCCAGGCCATCGACGAACTCATCGGTCGCACTGTGGAGATCCACTACGAAAAAGCACTGGAGACCACCCGAGCTGCCAGCGAAGACGACTTTGCCGCAGCCAAAACAGCCGCCGAACAGTCCGACGCTGCGATCATCGTTGTGGGCGAGGAGGCATTTATGTCTGGCGAGGCACACTCCCGCGCCAACATCGATCTGCCCGGTCACCAACAGGCACTAATCGAGGCGGTTGCCAGTACCGGCAAGCCCGTCATCGTCGTGATTATGGCGGGACGCCCACTTACTATCGAACCTGTGCTGGCTCATGCGGATGCCGTACTTTACGCCTGGCATCCGGGAACTATGGGTGGGCCAGCTATCGCCGATTTGCTGTTCGGACTGGAATCGCCATCAGGAAAATTACCCGTGACTTTTCCCCGGGTAGTGGGACAGGTTCCCATTCACTATGCGCAAAAGAACACCGGGCGCCCGGCAACCGAAGAAAGCTGTGTCGACATTAATGAGGTCCCTCCCCGTGCACCCCAAACATCACTGGGAATGACCTCGTTCCATCTTGATGCAGGCTTCAAACCCCTGTTTCCTTTTGGCTACGGTCTTTCCTACGGTCGATTCCAGTACGTGAAGATAACCACCTCACATCACTCAATAGGCATGGGACAGAGCCTCGATATTTCTGCCGACGTGGTTAACATGGGTAGTCATGCGGGCGAAGAAGTCGTTCAACTTTACATCCGAGATCTCGTGGGCAACGTGACCCGCCCGATCAAAGAACTCAAGGGCTTTCGGCGAATTCACTTAAAGCCCGGCGAGCGTCAGCGCATCAGCTTCCGTATACATACCGATGACTTGGCGTTCTATAACCGTGATATGCAACTGACCACCGAACCGGGGCAGTTTCACGTATGGATAGGCGGCAGCTCAGACGCACCACTTTGGGCAGAGTTTGAAATCCACGCTTAACACTCGCGAGATTTATGGCATGAATAATAAATTGAAAGATCCGAACCTGGCAGCGAAGGTGGAAGAACTACTTTCGCAAATGAGTCTTGAGCAAAAAATCGGTCAAATGACCCAGCCTGAGCGCATGGCATGCACGCCTGAAGACGTTAAGGAGTTCCACATCGGCTCAGTGCTCAGTGGCGGCGGCTCCTGTCCTGGCGACAACCATCCCGGCGATTGGGTCAACATGAATGACGCCTACTGGATGGCCTCTATGGAGGCTGATGGCGAGCATCTGGCGATACCACTGCTGTACGGAGTTGACGCTATCCACGGTAACGGAAACGTTCGCGGCGCTACGGTCTTTCCGCACAACATCGGCCTTGGCGCGGCCCGTGACCCGGACCTGATTAAACGTATAGCCCAGGCAACCGCCAAAGAAATTTTGGCGACGGGCGTGGACTGGACTTTCGCGCCCACGCTGGCAGTGGCTCGCGATATCCACTGGGGCCGAACCTATGAAAGCTACTCTGAAGATCCCGGGCTTGTTGGCAGCTACGCCGCGCCTTTTATAGATGGCATGCAGGGCGATATGGGCGACGATGCTGTCGTGGCATGCGTCAAGCACTGGGTTGGCGACGGCGGCACGACCCACGGCATTGATCAGGGGGAAACCACGGTCAGTCTTGAAGAGCTTCAGTCCACGCACATCGCACCCTACCGACCTGCAATAGACCAGGGCGTTCTCACCGTAATGGCTTCATTCAACAGCTGGAATGGCGACAAGTGTCACGGCCACCGCCAACTCCTCACTGACATTCTCAAAGGCGAATTGGGATTCGACGGTTTTGTAATCTCTGATTGGGACGGTATCGACTATCTGTCCAAAAGCTACTACGACGCCGTAGGTATGTCGGTGAACGCGGGCATCGACATGTTCATGGTCTCTGTGGACTGGAGGCAGCTCATCCGTCATCTCGTAACCCATGTAGAAAAAGGCACCGTGCCCCTGAGCCGTATCGACGATGCTGTGCGACGTATTCTACGGGTCAAGTTTGCCTTTGGCCTGTTTGACAAACCACGTCCCCTGGATCGTCGCTGGTCTAATGACACAGTCTTCGGTGGCACGGAGACTAGAGACGTAGCCCGGGAAGCCGTGCGCAAGTCTCTGGTTCTTCTGAAAAACGATCAAGCCACGTTGCCCCTCAAGCGAGACGCCAGAATTCTGGTCGCTGGCAAAAGCGCCCACAATCGTGGCCACCAGTGCGGTGGATTCACCATCGCCTGGCAGGGCGTGGAAGACAACGACAGCATCGAAGGTGGCTGCTCGGTTTGGGAGGGCATCCAAAGCGTCGCGCCCAATGCCGCACTGAGCGAGGATCCCTTCGCAGGCGACGCGGACCCTGCAAAGCATGACATCGCTGTCGTAGTGATCGGTGAAAGGCCCTACGCCGAAGGCATGGGTGACGTACGCCCGGGCGATAACGTTATTGTCGAGGCAGGGTCTCAAATTCGTGGTGAAATGAAGGTACTGGAGCCTTATGGTCGCACTCTTGAGCACGCGGCCGCGCACCCGGAGGACCTGGCCATCATCTCAGCCATAGCGGCCAAGGGCATTCCTGTGGTCGCGGTGCTTATCTCTGGCCGACCCTTACCAGTGGGCCCGGAGATTGCTGCGGCACAGGCATTTGTGGCGGCATGGTTACCTGGCTCCGAAGGGAACGGTGTGGCTGACGTGCTATTTGGTGATTATGATTTTCAGGGTCGCCTGTCATTTGCATGGCCAGCAGACGCTGCATCTATCAATGATTCGAGCACTGCACCGCTATTCCCCCTCGGCTTTGGTCTACAGATGAACGGCTAGCTTTAGGCTTTCCCGGGCAGCATCTTTCTCGCACCGACTCTTCGGTCGTCAGCTTATGCTAGCCTTGCTCAATGACTGATCGAATCTCCCCGGACATCGGCGACTGCTTGAGTGAAGGCTGGGCGCTATACAGAAAAGACCCTGTTTTGCTTTCAGGCGCGACCATACTGATGGCGGTGATATGCGGCATTGCTGGCCTCATACCTCTGTTAGGTACGGTGGTATACCCCCCGCTACTCGCAGGTCTGTACGGCATGATCATGCGAGTTGATCGCGGTGAGGCCGTCACCATCAGCAACCTTTTTGACGGCTTCCAGCAGTTTCTACCCCTGCTAATTGCATCCCTTCTCATCTCGCTATTCGTCGCTATCGGGTTGTTTTTGCTGGTTCTACCCGGCCTTTATCTGCTCATCAGCTATGGCTTTACCACGCTATTGATCGTCGATCGGAAGCAGGACTTCTGGCCGGCGATGGAAAACAGCCGAAGACTCATCCATGCACACTTTTGGAGCTATGCGCTGTTCGCTTTGTTGTTAGCGGTTATCTGTATGGTTGCCAGCCTACCCTTAGGCTTGGGACTTATCATCGCCGCACCGGTATGCCTGGCTGCACAGTATCGCTACTACCTTGCAGTGAACTCGACCGAACTAAGCGTCTAATTACAGCTAGGATATCGTTTCACTAAACCTTGCATTAACGAAAACGGAGTTATCCATGCATTCGCACAAACCGCAGATGCTTATTTGCATCTCAATAATTTGGGGACTGATGACATCCCACGCATTCGCTGGCAGCGCATCAGTCAGTGGCATTGCAGGCGACGCCGCGCAGTTTGAGTACAACGGCAATATGCTGCGAATTAATGCAACACAAAACAGCGGGTACGCGCTATTGAGAGATGGCCACTTTTACACGGTGGGCTACAACAACGGCCAAGCCATGGTGTTTGACGCAGGCGCTATGCTGAAGGGCTTCTCAGATATGGCGCCTCAGGCTATCCACGGTGACCTGGGTGCTGAAATAGTGTCCCTGGAAGACACCGGCGAGAAGGAGATTGTTGCCGGCATACAAGGCCATGTATATACCGTTACGTTTATTGATGACAGTGGTCAAGAGCGTGGTGAATCGCTCGTGCTGTCTACGGACATCCGGGCTCTGGAGTTCCGCGACGCGATGTTTCAAATGATGAGTTTTGCGCAGACAATGACGCCGGGGCAGGATAAAGCCAAGGCTCAGGGCCAGGACATTCGTGAACGTTTGAACAGATTAAAGGCCGGAATTCTTCGCTACGGCAAGGAGATGACCGTCACAGAAATCAGTGGCGAGACGGTTGCCAATGAACGCTTTGAACTGCCAGCGAAGCCCCTGGACCTCCAAGGACTGGGCAAGTTGTTCGGCCAATAGACTTACGAAGCTCCAGGCTGCGTACCGCGGACTCTATCCGTAATGAACTACGTCAGTACCGGCCAGAGCGGAGATATTAAGTAGACCGCGGGCAGTAATCGATGGCGTCACAATATGAGCGCGGTTACCCATTCCCATAAGGATGGGCCCCACTTCTAACGCCCCTCCCCGCATCTTCAGAATGTTGCGAACACCGGAGGCAGCATCCCCGTAGGCAAATACCAGCACATTGGCCGGCCCTTCCAAACGGGAGTTCGGAAAAATCCTCGCGCGCAGCTCCGGGTCCAATGCCGAGTCGGTGTGCATCTCACCCTCGTAGGCAAAGTCAGGTTCCCGGGCCTCTAGCAAGGCCATGGCTTGTCGCACTCGACGTCCGCTATCGATATCGAGGTTGCCAAACTGCGAATGAGAGCACAGTGCAATATTGGGTTTTAAACCAAAACGACGGACATGATTTGCAGCCGCCATTACCGTATCGGCGATCTGCTCCGGCGTCGGCTCTGGATGCACATGGGTATCGGCAATAAACAATGGCTCGTCTTCAGTGATCATCAAAGACAGTGCACCGCGAGGGTGTGCTCCATCATGGGCGAGTATTTGGCGCACGTAGTTAAGATGCCATAAATACTGCCCAAAGCTTCCACAGACCATGCTATCGGCATCACCGCAGTACACCATGATCGCTGCAATTGCAGTGGTGTTGGTTCGCATAATGACTTTCGCAAGATCCGGAGTTACGCCCCGTCTGGCCATGAGCTTAAGGTATGCTTCCCAGTACTTGCGGTGGCGAGAATCATCCTCGGGATTCACCACCTCAAAGTCTTCACCGGGCTTAATGGTCAGACCCGCTTTCTCACAGCGCCTGGCAATCACTTCGGGGCGACCGATGAGAATCGGCGTATCTGTCATTTCCTCAATAATCGCCTGCGCTGTTCTCAGTACCCGTTCGTCTTCGCCTTCGGCAAACACAATGCGTCGCTGTGAACGTGCGGCGGCTGCAAACACAGGCCGCATAATCATCGAAGAACGGAACACCGAGCCATCGAGCTTTTCTCGATAGGCTGCCAGGTCGTCCACCGGACGAGTGGCCACGCCTGTGTCCATTGCCGCACTGGCGACAGCACTCGCCACCACCCCCATCAGCCGAGGATCAAAGGGCTTGGGAATAAGATAATCGACACCAAAGACCAACTGCTCGCCTCGATACGCTTCAGCCGCCTCTGCGCTTGTAGTCGCCCGGGCAAGAGCGGCAATCCCGTCTATGCAGGCGATCTGCATAGCGTCGTTAATCTCGGTAGCGCCTACATCCAGGGCGCCCCGGAATATGAACGGAAAACACAGTACGTTGTTCACCTGATTCGGGTAGTCCGAGCGACCGGTTGCAATAATTGCATCGGGGGCAACCTTGCGAACCTCATCAGGGAGTATCTCTGGTGTGGGGTTAGCCAAAGCAAAGACAATTGGTCGCTGAGCCATGCGCGCCACCATCGGGGCAGTCAACACTTTGGGCGCGCTGAGTCCCAAAAACAAATCAGCACCGTCGATCACATCATCGAGATCGCGACTGTCGCTAGCTTGAGCGAAGGCAGATTTCTGAGGGTTCATATCTTCCGCGCGACCTTCGTACACAAGGCCCTGAACATCGCACAACCAAACGTTTTTTCGCTGCACACCCAGTTTCAGCAGCATATTCAGGCAGGCGATACCCGCAGCGCCACCACCGGTTGACACGATCTTGATATCTTCGAAGCGCTTGCCGGCAATATGCAGAGCATTGGTGACGGCGGCGCCTACAACAATGGCAGTGCCGTGCTGATCATCATGAAAGACCGGAATATTCATGCGCTCCCGGCACCGCTGCTCAACAATAAAACAGTCGGGGGCTTTGATGTCTTCCAGGTTAATCGCCCCAAAAGACGGCTCCATAGCACAGACTATATCCGCAAGCTTCTCTGGATCTGATTCGTTCAGTTCAATGTCAAAGCAATCGATTCCTGCAAAGTTCTTGAACAGAACAGCCTTGCCTTCCATCACTGGTTTTGCAGCCAAGCCACCGATATTGCCCAGGCCCAATACCGCACTGCCATTGCTGACTACGGCAACCAGGTTTCCTCGTGCGGTGTATTTCGCTGCAGCCGCTGGATCTTTGACGATCTCCAGACAAGCCTCAGCGACGCCGGGGGAGTAGGCTCTCGCGAGATCCTGACCATTGGCGAGAGGTTTTGTGGCGCGAATTTCCAACTTACCGGGCTTAGGGTACGCGTGGTATCGCAGCGCGGCTTCCCGGGCTGCCTGGCGGCTCTTCTCGTCATCCATGGGAATACGTCCAAAAAACGCACAGTATAAGGCAGCAGGCACCGCCAGAGTTCTGGAAAATGCCGCAATTCGAGCTCGTGGGCTGACTCACTGCGCAGTAACGCCCGAGTAAAGTCACTGGCAGAGATCCGATGTACAGATCAGACCGTCAGATATTCGCCCACCAGACTCTCTGAGAGCTCATCCATGGCACCAGTAGCCACTACTGCTCCTCGATCCATAATTGCAAAATCATCAGCCACTGACCGGGCAAACGGGAGCTTTTGCTCTACGAGCAGCACGCTTAAGCCCTGCTCTGAACGTAAGCGCTGAATAACCTCAGCGATGAGCTGCACTATGTTCGGCTGAATACCCTCGCACGGTTCGTCCAGCAGTAGAATACTCGGCTCCAGCACCAAAGCTCGACCAATGGCCAGCTGCTGCTGTTGACCGCCCGATAAATCTCCGCCACGACGATCCGCCATCTCGGCCAGAACCGGAAAAAAATCAAATATCTGTTGGGGAATCTTCGAATCGCCGCCTCGACGTCCGGCAAGAGCTACACGGAGGTTCTCCATTACGGAAAGGTCCGGGAAAATCATTCTCCCCTGAGGCACATAGCCAATGCCCTGAGCGACCCGGTCCTCGGTTGCAAGCCTATCAATGGCAGCACCTTTGAACTCTATATCTCCACTTTGGGCTGGCAGTAATCCCAGTACGGTATTGAGAAGTGTTGTTTTGCCCACACCGTTACGGCCCATGAGACAGAATACCCGCCCACTCTGGATGTCCAATTGGATATCCCGCAGCGTATGGCTGGCGCCGTAATACTGGTTAAGCCCGCGAATACTCAGCATGCCTCACCTAAATAGACTTCTCGCACTTGGCTATCAGACTGCACTTCATCAATGCTGCCTTCCATAAGTACAGCGCCTTCATGAAGCACGCTTACCTTACGGGCAATAGAGCGAACAAAAACCATATCGTGCTCAACCACAACCACAGAGCGCTGAGGCACCAGTGACTGCAACAACTGTGCGGTGCGCTCAGTTTCTTGTTGTGTCATTCCGGCAACGGGCTCGTCAATCAGCAGCAACAATGGCTCCTGTGCTAGCAGCATACCGATTTCCAGCCACTGCTTCTGACCATGGGAAAGGCCTCCAGCCAACTTATGAGCTACAGAATCCAAAGCCACAGTCTCAAGCAGGCTTGCAACTCGGTCAGTATCTACGGAGCTTGGGCGATACCACAGCGCTTCCCAGGGCGAGCGATTCCCCTGCACAGCCAAGGCAAGATTGTCGCGAACTGTCTGCTTTGGAAACACCGAGGGCTTTTGGAACTTGCGACCGATACCCAAGCGGGCAATTGTCGCCTCGTCGTGTTGCAGAAGATTGATATCCTGACCGAGAAACACAGAACCTCGATCAGGTCGCGTTTTGCCAGTAATGACGTCCATCAGGGTGGTCTTGCCCGCACCGTTGGGGCCAATAAGACAGCGTAGCTCCCCCTTATCAATGGCGAGAGATAAATTGTTCAGCGCTTTGTATCCCGAAAAACTTACGCTGACATCCTCGAGGTAGAGAATGACACCATGGCGCGTATCGATTGATTCAGTCACTGCGACGCCCCGCGAAAAGACCGACAACGCCTTGGGGAAGGAGCAAGGTGACCAGCAAAAACAACGCGCCCAACGCAAACAACCAAAGCTCGGGCAGGCGTGCAGTAAGCATGGTCTCTGCGGCGGCGATAATGACCGCTCCCAGCATCGCTCCGTGTAGCGTTCCCCTGCCACCAACAGCCACCCAGATCGCTATCTCGATAGAATTGAGCGGCTGAAACTCACCGGGGTTAATGATCCCAACCTGAGGCACGTAGAGCGCCCCCGCCAAACCCGCAAGCATTGCTGACACAACAAAAACCACTAGCTTGTAGCTGGCTACGGAATACCCCAAAAAGCGCACTCTCGATTCAGCATCCCGTAAGGCAACAACCACGCTACCAAGGCGCGTCGCGAGCATCCAGCGACAGCCGATGTAACTGATAAGCAGCAACAATGCGGTCGCTGCAAAGAGGCCACATCGCACCGCGTCGGATTGCATATCAAAGCCAAGGATCTCTTTGAAATCTGTCAGTCCATTATTCCCACCAAAACCCATCTCATTGCGAAAAAAAGCCAGCATCAATGCAAAGGTCATGGCCTGGGTCATGATCGAAAAATAGACCCCGGTTACCCGAGAGCGAAACGCCAGCCACCCGAACAGCAATGCAAGTGCTCCGGGGATTAACAGCGCCATGCCAAGGGAAAAACCAAAGCTGTCAAAACCCAGCCAATACCAGGGAAGCTCCTGCCAGTCGAGAAAAACCATAAAGTCTGGGAGCTCTGGATCACCGTACACACCGCGACTGCCAATCTGGCGCATAAGGTACATGCCCATGGCATAACCCCCCAGGGCAAAAAAAGCGCCGTGCCCTAAGCTCAATAGCCCCGCATATCCCCAGACAAGATCCAGGGCCAGGGCTAAAAGCGCATAGCACAGATACTTACCCAACAATGAAACGCTGTAACTCGACAGCGCGAAGCCCGACTCCTGAGGTAAAAGAAGGTTCGATAACGGCACGCCAATCGCCAGACAGACTAGTAGAGCCACGGTAATCAAATACGTGCGCTCGCGGACAAAAGAGCCCTGATACGACATCAGTTGCTATCTTCTCTACCAAGGCGGGGAAAAAGACCCTGAGGCCGGCGCTGGAGAAACAGGATGAGGGCGACCAACAGAAGTATTTTTGCAAGCACGGCCCCTGTAGCGGGCTCCAGAACCTTATTGGCAACGCCCAGAGAAAACGCGGCCACCAGGGTGCCCCAGAGATTTCCAACCCCGCCAAACACCACCACAAGAAATGAATCAATAATGTAGGCCTGCCCTAAGTTTGGCCCTACGTTTGTCAGTTGAGACAGGGCAACACCCGCCACTCCCGCCACGCCGGATCCCAGCGCAAAGGTCATGGCATCGACTCGCGCGCTGCGCACTCCCAGCGCTCTGGCCATAGCGCGATTTTGCGCCACCGCACGCACTTGCAAACCCAGGCGGGTGTAGCGCATTAGCGTTAACAAACCCGCAAATACCATGAGCGAGAACAACAAGATCGCCATTCGGTTGTAGGTCAGTGAGAGGCCCTGCGTCACCTCCCAGGCACCGCTCAACCACTCGGGGGTGAGTACGGATCGATTCAGCGGCGAGAAGATTGAGCGCACCGCCTGCTGAAGGATCAGGCTAATGCCGAAGGTTGCCAGTAGCGTTTCCAGTGGCCGGCCGTACAGAAAGCGTATGACCCCGCGCTCAATCGCCAATCCCACCGCGGCAGACACCAAGAACGCCGCAGGTATCGCCAGAAGCAAAGCAGTACCGGGGTGCCCAGGCAATAGTTGCTGTAAGACCCAGGTGGTATACGCGCCCAACATAATCAGCTCGCCATGCGCCATGTTGATCACACCCATTACACCGAAGGTGATCGCCAAACCCACAGCCGATAGCAACAGCACCGATCCCAGGCTGAGACCAAAAAACAATGACTCGAGACGGCTCAGCCACAGCAAGCGGCTCTGGGCCAAAGACAGAAGCCTTGCAGCCTCCTTGCGAAGCGCCTCGGGAAGCTCCTCGCGCTCGACCAGTGTCGCCAGCGAAGCACGCACCACCGGATCCACACGTCCGCGCAGTACCACCAAAGCCGTTTCGACCTTCGCCGGATCACTCCCGGCTATTGATTGCAGCGCCAAACCAATAGCAATCTGCTCCTGCAGTTCGGCGACAGGCTCCAACGGCTCTCTAGCGGCGAGGGCCTTGAGTGCGGTAACGGTTGGCGCTGCAAGAATTTCAGCAATAGCAGAAGCGCGTTGCTGCTCATCACTGGCAGACAGGCGAGCAATGGACTGTAGACTCTGCAGTTCTGCCCGAAGGCTATTGTCTATAGCAATGCGCCGAACGTCTCGTCGCCCGGCACTCCCGAGATCCTCGCCAGAGAGCACGTCGCTCAGGAGGTAACTGGAGCCCTCCCGCTGTGCGATCACCACCGACGAGTTGCGCCGATCCAAATACAGTGCGCCTCGCGCAAAAGCATCAAGAACCCTATCGGATTTATCGTCGCCACTCGCAGCGATTTGCGCAAGCAACTCGCGTTTTTGCTCGCCGTCTGCCGCCCCCAGTTCATCAACCCAGTCGCGCAGCGAAGCCCCCTGAGCAGGCAGAGCGATCAGTAAGCACAACAGCAGCGAGCGCAGCATAGGAAAACTCGGAAAAGCCGCTACTCGGTACTTTCAGCCAGACAGCGCTTCTCATCTTGCTGATAGTTGCCACAGCGCATAGGCGCGCGCCAGTCGGCCACCAGATCTTTGGAACCCGGCAAATAGTCTGACCAGGCGTCGCCGGCCACGGCCTCTGGAGTCTCCCAAACAACCTGAAACTGACCATCGTCAAGGATCTCGCCGATGAGTACAGGCTTGGTGATGTGGTGGTTGGGTAGCATGGTAGCCATGCCGCCAGACAAGTTAGGGACGCTCACACCTACGATGGCATCCTGCACCGCATCGGAATCCGTGCTCTGGGCTGCCTCTACGGCTTTCGCCCACATGTTAAAGCCAATGTAGTGGGCTTCCATGGGATCATTGGTCACTCGATTGTCATCGCCGATAAACGCAAGCCACTGGTCGATGAAATCAAAGTTGGCGTCATCCTCGACGCTCATAAAATAGTTCCACGCCGCTAAATGACCGACAAGAGGCGCGGTATCGATTCCTGAGAGCTCTTCTTCACCCACCGAAAAGGCGATCACAGGAATATCCGTAGCGCTCACACCCTGGTTTGCCAACTCCTTGTAAAAGGGCACGTTGGCATCGCCATTAACGGTAGATACCACCGCCGTTTTCGCGCCTGTGCTGCCAAAGCGCTTTATCTCGGCAACGATACTTTGCCAGTCAGAGTGACCAAACGGCGTGTAGTTAACGAGAATATCCTCTGACGCCACGCCCTTTTGCTCAAGATAGGCTTGAAGAATCTTATTGGTCGTTCGCGGATAAACGTAGTCGGTGCCCGCCAGCACCCAGCGCTTGACGCCCTGGGACATTAAATAGTCGACAGCGGGAATCGCCTGTTGATTAGGCGCCGCTCCCGTATAAAAAACATTTCGCGAGGACTCCTCGCCCTCGTACTGAACCGGGTAAAACAGCAAGCCATTGAGCTCCTCGAACACCGGCAGCACGGACTTGCGAGATACCGAGGTCCAGCAACCAAACACCACATCCACCTTTTCTCGCACAAGTAACTCTCGCGCCTTTTCTGCAAAGAGCGGCCAGTCCGACGCTGGATCAACCACAACGGCCTCGAGGGGCCGCCCCAGAAGGCCTCCCCGGGCATTCTGCTGCTCTATTAACATCAGAACGGTGTCTTTGAGCGTCGTCTCGCTGATCGCCATGGTTCCAGACAGTGAATGCAACACACCCACCCGGATAGGCTCTGGATCCTGACTGCGAGCACCGAAAGAGATCAGCGACAACAGTAGGCTCAGAGCCAGGCAACGAACACTGGCAGGCGTGAAAAATTTGCGAGGAAACAAATCCATTGATGATGACTCCGTGACATATCAAGCGTATCCGCAAAGCTTTGCAAAAGCCGAGCCACCGCCAGCAGGCGCTAGGGGCCGTGACTGAAGACCACCACGACGTGCAGTTGCACCAATTTATGGCAAAAAAGCCTGAGATTCGCACAAATACAGTGCGCGCAGGTTTCTACCGGGAGCCAGTCTCAAGGGGGTAAGCAGCGCGTTTCGTCTCGACAAACGCCTCGACCGCTGCAGACACGGCTTCGGCTTGATAGTCAGCCATCACCTGATCTTTCACGCGCTCAAACGACAGCAGGACTGGCTTGTCACGACGCTCAACGCGAAAGTAGTGCCAGCCCTCGGCAGACTGATAAGGCCCCTGCCACTCGGCGATAGAAATCTCTTCAAGTACCTCCAGCAGCGACTGCCCAAACAAGCCTCGAATCATACTCACGCCATAATTCGGAAAATCCTTACCCTGCCAGAGCTGATCATCACCGATGACATCACCTTGATTCAGCTGTGCCAACAGCTGATCGGGGGCCTGTGGTGCATCGCGAAACAAGCGTTGAGTAAAACTGATGGTCGCCTCGCTGTAATAGCGATCAATGTTATCCGTGTAAAAATTGACCAGGTCCTTGCCTGAGGGCTCGAGAATTTCGCCGGTAACCTGCTGCTGCATGAGTTCAATAATCAACTCGCGAATACTGGGATCGCTCGCATAAAGCTCGCGGCTGAGGCCCTCGCGAAACAGCAGTTCGCGCTCATAATAATCTTCGACAATCCGCTGAACATCATTCGAATCCGCCGATCGACCCGTCAGCATTTCCCATTCACTCACCAACAGTGCCTGGGCACCATTACTGAGCACAATGGGCGTCGACTCCTCACGCTGCAGGAGGCCAAAGAGCACAAAGAGCAGGGCACCTAAAACGAAAAAAATCAGTACCGGGTCCTTCAGTAAACGCTTCATAGAGCCTCGCTTACTCATCGAGCCCAAAACGCCAGCAAAAAGGCATATCTAATTAAGGCTGCGAACGACCGTAATCCGGATCGATCTCTTCGGTATCGCCGGCCTTAAGGCCACGTTTTCCTGCTTTAGGCTGCTGGTCCTCGGTAGACAACTCCGAAAGATAAGAGCCATCTGTAATACCCGTTTTACGCATGGCAATCCCAGTCAAACAGGCGTGCATGATGTAGTTGGCGTTGAGGGCTGATCGATAGGTGTTATCCAGCAGCGGATCGAGCTCCACAATTTCAAAACCAATGAGATCACTTTCGGTGCATAGTGCCCGCACGATGGGAATCGCCTCACGCATAGTTAGACCACCGGGAACCGGCGTACCGGTACCCGGTACAAAAGCCGGATCCAATACGTCGACATCAAAGGATATAAACAGCTTCTCGGTACCTTCTCTGGCCTCGCGAAGCGCATCTTCCATCACCTCTTTCCAGCCTTTCTTTTCTACCTCGGCCATTGGGTGGTAGCGCATTCCATTGTTGCGCATCCATTCGAAACCCCAGTCCCCGGGCCACGGCCCCCGGAGGCCGACCTGAATAAAGTTTTCTGCTTTTACGTGACCTTCCTTGATCGCACGGTACACAGGCTGCCCGTGGGTAATGTAATGAGCCTGCCCCTTGCCCGCGTCAAAGTGAGAATCAAAATGCACGACACCGAAGCTACCTTTGCCGTGCACGTCAGCAAGGCCTGCAATATCGGGGTATTCCAGCGAGTGGTCGCCACCTACAATAAAGGGAATGGCCCCGGTAGCGGCGATTTCAGCTACGCGCTCACGCACGTGGTGCACGCTGATCTCCGTGCTCATGTTATCGATAGCAATATCACCGTAATCCACGATGCTCAGCACTTTACTGGGATTCACCATGGTGGCCATGTCATTCCCGCCACGGTAGTAACCGGTGCGCATAGCTTGAGGCCCGAAGCGCTGGCCCCGGTAGTAAGTCCCCATATCCAGCGGCGCACCGACGATGGCCACCTCAACATCACCGGCAATCAGGTCTTCGGGATAAATCGCCAGGGGTGCGCCTGCAAAGGTTTGAACGCCTCCGCTCCTGCTGCTGGCGTAATAGCTCAGATGGATGGGTCCCGGCTCACGTTGGGTAGCCAGTGCTTTGGGATTCATCAGTTTCCAACCGTTGAAATCCTCCGCTTCAGTATTCAGCGGTATAGAAGCCATATCGGTTTCCGGATTGAACTTACTGGCACTCTCCAAATATTGCATGGCATCTACAAAAGCCTCGACCTCTCCAGCGCTCTTGCCCCGTAGACGCACAAATAGCTTCTCCCAGGTACCTGTAAAGTCCTCACCCTCTTCCATAAGGTACTCAAGCTTCTCGCTGGGCAGGGTCTCAAGGATGCTTTGAAGTTCACCAGGAATCTCGGGCATCTCTTCGTCTGCAATAAGCGGAGCCGTAGCCAAAGACAGCAGCAATGTGGCGACAAGCGCGGGTTTTACCGGGTAAATCATGAGTCAGTCCTGTAGCAAGGGATTCACTGCCGTGGAGTGCGGCAAAGATAACTACGTCAAATACAGCAATTAACGTGCCCATTGAGTGCATCGCTGATCAAGGGCATCGCAATGCCCGCCACTTTGCCACAAGAACCCGACTGATTCCGTCAAAAGGCCAGGGATTCCTGCACCGGCCCCGCTTCCGCGACGCCTTCTGGGTCATCGATGCTGGCCCCCAGCGGCGCCTCCAGCGCAGACAGGGTGAGTCCCAGTAAACGCACGCCTTTCGCGACAGGCAGTAAAGCTTCTAATAGCCCACGGGATATACGCTCGAAGTCCGCGCGAGTCTCTACCGGAGGGCTCACCGAGCGTGCCCGGGTTATTTGTTGGAAATCCGCATACTTCACCTTGAGAGTCACGGTCCTTCCCAGAGTTTTGTTTTTTTCAATCCGCTCCCAAACAATATCGATGATATGTTCCAGGGCTGTACGCAGATCTTCATCAAGCAGCAAATCTTGTGAATAGGTGCGCTCTCCCCCAATGGACTTGCGCTCGCGATCCGGGCGTACGGATCGATAGTCTTCACCGCGGCTTGCTTGGTAAAGGTAGTGCGCCGACTTACCAAAATGCTGCTCCAAAAAACTCAGGGTCTGAGCACGTATATCCGCTCCGGTATGAATGCCCAAGGCCGACATACGCTCAGCCGTTCTCGGCCCAACACCATAGAAACGCCGGGCTGGCAGAGACGCCACAAAGTCAGCACCCTCCCCCGGACGAACCACTAACACGCCATCGGGCTTGTTTTGGTCTGACGCCACCTTGGCAATGAACTTGTTGTAACTCACTCCCGCGCTAGCTGTTAAGTGCAGCTCATCGCGGATATTCCGTCGGATAGCCTCGGCTATACCCGTCGCACTCCCAATGCCGGCAGTATCGGCAGTTACGTCCAGGTAGGCCTCATCAAGTGATAATGGTTCGATGAGCTCGGTGTAGCGCGCAAAGATTTCGTGTAATTGTCGGGATACAGCGCGGTAGACCTCAAATCGGGGCTTCACAAACAGTAGCTTGGGACAGCGGCGCCTTGCGGTGACTCCGGGCATTGCAGACTTCACTCCAAACTTTCGGGCTTCGTAGCTCGCTGCGGCAACAACACCCCGCTTGGCCGATCCTCCCACAGCCAGTGGCTTACCCCGCAATGAGGGGTCATCCCGCTGTTCCACGCTGGCATAAAACGCATCCATATCAACATGGATAATCTTGCGCGGGTTGGCAGGCGAGTCTTCAGTCATCACCCGATACTAGAAAGCTCAGGGACTTCCGGCAAGCAACTTCCTACGACGCGGGTCTTCGCAGGCAAATTACTGCTGGATAATTGCCATGTGCGATTGCTTCACGCATCCTACGCAGCTAAGTCGCACATCAGCTCTCAACTATGAACCAAAGCCTTGAAACCCTCGAACTCTGGCTAGCCCAATGGATGGGCAATGCCTTATGGGCGGACATCGCATCTCGCACCGGCGCGCTGCTTCTCGTGTCGTTTATGGTTTGGATCGTTTGGCGTTTACTCGATCGCTGGCGAAAAGGCGTTCACCGCTGGATTGATGCAGACGGGTCCGGCGCCCGTGCCCTAACAGTTCAAGATCAACAGATCTTCACCGAGCGGGAGCTGGCAAGAGCACTTCACAGCGTCGTCAACGGCGTGTGGCGTTTGCTGCGAGCAGTACTGCTCATAAGTTGGCTGAACCTGGTCTTCACGCAGTTTTCCTGGAGTCGCGATCTTGCCGTCAATATTATTGGCTTTGTGTTCGCGCAGCTTGGCGTCATTGCTGCCGCAGTGCTTAACTACCTCCCTAATCTTTTCATCATTGGCATCATTGCTCTCATCTCGCGCCTCGTGATTCGCACCACGCGAGGGATCTTCGAAGGGATCCGACTGGAACGCATCACCCTGCCTGGTTTCTATCCCGACTGGGCCGAAACCAGCTTTGGACTGTCTCGTCTGCTGATCATCGCCATTACTCTGGTCATCGTGTTTCCCTACCTCCCGGGATCTAGCAGCCCCGCGTTTCAGGGCCTGTCTATATTCTTTGGGGTACTGGTATCGTTAGGGTCGACATCCGCGGTCGCAAACGTGATGTCAGGCATCGTCATCACCTACACCCGGGGCTTCAAGATTGGAGATCGAGTGCGCATCGCAGATACCGAAGGTGACGTCATCGAGCGCAGTGCGTTCGTAACACGCATCCGCACACCAAAAAACGAAGAAGTGTCCGTGCCCAACGCGATGGTCATGAACAATCACATCGTCAACTTTAGCGCCCAGGCGAAAGAAACCGGCGTACTTCTGCACACCACGGTTACTATTGGCTACGACATTGCCTGGACACGGGTACATCAACTGCTGTGCGAAGCAGCCAGCGCTACTGCGCATGTGTTGGAGGAGCCGGCACCCTTTGTGCTGCAAACAAGTCTTGACGACAACTATGTTGCCTACGAGCTCAACGCCTATATCCGCAATCCTTCGGCAAAGCAGCAAATCGCATCCGAAATGCATGCGCACATTCAGGATCGCTTTAGAGAACACAATATCGAAATACTATCGCCACATTACCGGGCAAATCGCGATGGGTCAGCGGTTGCAATACCACCGCCGACTCACAACGAGTAGTAATATAGAAACTCACTCTGCCACGCAGGCCTCAAAGGGCCTCTTAGCTTGTTAACCGATGGAGACGCATCGTGATTCACACTGACACTTCCAGCAAACCTGCCTCTTTTTGCCGTCAAGTCGCGACCCTTGGCATCTGCCTGGGGCTGGTGCTATGCGGCGTCATTCCGGTATCTGCCCAAGACACCGCAAAGCCGGTACTCCACGGTCGACATTGGGCGGCGGTCACCGGCAAACCCCTCGCCGCCAGCGCGGGAGCCATGATGTTCGCTCGGGGCGGCAACGCCGTAGATGCGGCCTGCGCAATGCTAGGCGCCACATCAACCATGTGGGACACCCTCGGCTGGGGCGGTGAGACCCAGGCGTTGATCTACAACCCAAAAACCGGAAAAGTACTGGGGATCAACGCACTGGGCGTAGCTCCTACGGGTGCGACCCCGGAGTTTTTCCAGGAAAAAGGCATGGTGTATCCCCCGGAGTATGGCCCGTTGGCCGCGGTTACTCCGGGCACGCCGGGCGGGCTTATGGTGATGCTTGCTGAGTACGGCCGCCTGAGTTTGGCCGAAGTGTTAGCGCCCTCCATGCAAATGGCCGAAGGCTATCCCATCGAGGGCGTACAGGCAGATAACATCGAGCGACGACGGGAGATCATCGCCCAGTGGCCAGATTCCAAACGCGTCTTCCTGCCCCACCTGGACGACAGCAATCCTGCGCAGCGTGCCGCTCCGGTCGATGGCGAGATATTCCAGCAGCTGGATTTACTGGCAACGCTACAAAAACTGGTGGACGCTGAGGCAGATGCTCTTGCCTCAGGAAAATCCCGCAAAGAGGCGATCTACGCTGCCTACGAGCGTTTCTATCGCGGTGACATCGCAAAAGAAATCGTCCGCGCTACCCGCGAGCAAGGAGGCCTGTTTACTGAAGAAGACCTGGCGAGCTGGGAAGTACATATCGAAGAACCCGTGAGCACCAACTACAAGGGTATTGATGTTTACAAGCTCACCACCTGGGTACAGGGTCCGGCGATGCTGCAGGCTCTGAATATTCTCGAACCTTTGGACCTCAAAGGCATGGGCTACAACAGCGCCAACTATATTCACACGCTGTATCAAACCATGAATTTGGCTTTTGCTGATCGCGACTTTTACTACGGTGACCCATACTTTCCTCCTGCAGAGCCCATCGAAGGACTGCTGAGCAAAGAGTACGCCGCACAGCGCCGCGCGCTCATCAAGCCCGACGTTAACGATGCTATGGCCAGACCGGGAGATCCCTACCCTTTTCAGGGCGACAAGAACCCCTTTAGCAAGCTGTTGGAAGAATGGTCGCCTATTCCCCCGGCAGCGGACGCTGATGGTTCAGACGGATTTCAGCAAGCTGGCGTAGACCATGACGCAGCATTTATCGCAGGCACCACCTCTATTCAGGCAGCGGATGCCGATGGTTGGGTCGTCTCCATAACGCCCTCGGGCGGATGGATACCTGCGTTTATCGCCGGAAACAGCGGCGTGGGACTGAGCCAACGTATGCAAAGCTTTGTGTTGGATGAGCGAATCAACCCCTTCAACGTGGTCGCACCGGGTAAACGTCCTCGCGCAACGCTTACGCCCAGCCTGGCGCTCAAAGACGGCGACCCCATCATGGCTTTCTCGGTGCAGGGCGGCGACACGCAGGATCAAAATCTGCTGCAGTTCTTTTTGAACGTCGTAGAGTTTGGTATGAATGTGCAGCAAGCGGCCGAGGCACACAACGTCACGAGCTACCAGATGCAAAGCTCCTTTGGCGCGCATGTTAGCGAGCCTGGACGTCTGGATGTTACAGGCCAATTACCGCCCTACACGCGGGATCGCCTCAAGGACATGGGCTACGACGTAAAAGTTGTAAAGCGTACCTACAGCCCTATCACCGCTATTCTTATCGACCCCAAGCAAGGCACGTTTCAGGGCGGGGCCAGTGACTATGGTGATGACTACGGTATTGCCTGGTAGCGTTGAACCTTGGTTCGTCCGCTAGTGCTTCTGAGCTTGTCTCGCCAGCGCTAGCGGATCGCTCTCTACAGCGGTTCTTTGAACCTGATAAAGGTGCAAGAGTCGCTGTGCAACTTCGGGTTTTGTCTCGAGGAGGTTATTGAGCTCGTACCAGTCGTTTCCTAGATTAAACAGGTATTGCGGCGCCCCCTGCGTATCGACTATCAGCTTCCAGTCCCCATCACGCAGCGCGTACTCCATGCCATCAGGTGTTGGAATAGACCAGTAAAACGCCTGCTGTCGTTTAAAATCATGACCGTCGATAAGCGGCCACAGCGACTCGCCATCTAACGGTATCGCAGGATCTATCGCCACATTCATCCATTTGGCAAGCGTAGGAAAAACATCCAGGGCGCTAGCCGGGCGGGACTCCACGCGTCCGGCTTTTACTCTCGCGGGGTAGCGAATAATGCCGGGCACCCGCAGGCCTCCTTCAAACAAAAAGCGCTTCTTACCCCGAAGCCCGGCCGTCTCCCCCGCCATCCCTATCTCCCAGGGTGTTAAGGGGGCGTCCGTAACAGGACCGTTGTCACTGCTAAAAACAATCAGGGTGTCATCAAGAACGCCCTTATTGCGAAGATGCTCGATTACCCGCCCAAGCTGGGCATCCATGTAGCTGACGTTGGCGTAGTACTCCCCCCGCCCTCTCCAGGGCCGGTCACGCCAATCGAAGTAATACATCAAGGGGTTATCTTTAGCCTCTTGAGTGAGGTGATGCTGATACTGCTCCAGGTACTGACGCGGAGACGCAATAGGGGTATGCACTTCGCTGTAGGTCAGTAGTAAAAAGAACGGATCCGAAGCGCCCTCGATCCAGGCTATGGCTTCGTCACTCACAAGCTCGGCGCTGTATTTTTGCGTGGGTCCCACTGCTTCGTTGTTGCGGTACATATTGTCAGGAAACATCGCGCCGCGGCGCGGCACGTCCGGGGACTCCCTTACTGTCGCGTTTTTTACCCAGGCGGCAAGGCCGTATTGATAGTCAAAACCAAAGTCCCGGGGCTGCGGCGCGTCCTGCATATGCAGCCCACCATTAAGATGCCATTTGCCGATCACCGCGGTGCGATAACCACGCTGCTTAGCCAGATCCGCGAACGTTGTTTCATTGTCTCCCAAGGACACCGGCGAATCGTCGGGAATCCAGCTCTCAACGCCGGTGCGGTAGGGAGTCCGCCCGGTAAGCAGCCCAGCGCGGGACGGAGAGCACAGCGCAGATGGCGCATAGAACTGGGTAAACCGCATGCCCTCGGCGGCGAGCCTGTCAATATTGGGTGTTTGCACCACGTTATGGCCGTAGGCTCCGGTGTCGCCGTAACCCAAATCATCCACGTAAATTACCAGTACGTTCTGAGTGGCACTCTGGGCAAGCACTTGCCCAGAAGCAAAGAACAACAGCGCGCACATCAAAGGCCGCAGAGCCACTGAAGCAAAGTTACGCTTTGCACAACTCTGTACTTGTACGGTTCGCAGCTGCATAGTCTGATTCTTTTCGTCGAAGGAATAGCCATGCACTATAGCGCGCAAAAGTGTCGCTTTCTAAGCTCTCCTGTAGGCGCCACAAAGATCGCCAAGCTCTGCGTCGGCTTAGCCCTCATCATCCTTAGTGGAGGCCTGTGGGCTGCACCAGAATCAGACTCTGCGCCGCTGCTGATTCGCAACGTTTCTCCGGTAGATGCCAAACACGGCCTCATGCCACCGCAGGACGTGCTGATCAGCGCCGGACACATCACTGCCATGGGGCAGGATCTTGTAGCACCGCCCGGCGTCAGAATTGTCGACGGACAGGACCGCTTTCTGACCCCCGGGCTTTGGGACATGCACGTCCACCTAAGCTACGACTCGCGCTTTATCGACATCATGCCGGATCTGTTCCTGGACTATGGAATCACCAGCGTTCGGGACACCGGAGGTGATCTCAAGCGTCTGAAACCCATATTGGCTTCGCTCTACGGACCCGACCGCGCCGCGCCTCGGGTGTTTTTTGCAGGACCACTGCTGGACGGATCCCCCGTAGTGTATGGCGCCGACGATGAGTCAGGCATTGGCCAAAGCCATCTCACCACAGCGCAAGCTCGCAGCAAGGTCGAGACTCTGGCGAAAGCGGGCGTCGATTTCATCAAAATTTATGAAATGGTGTCCCCGGAGGTTTTTGAGGCTTTTACCACCGCAGCATCTGCGCACAACTTACCCATCGCCGCTCATGTTCCCCTGGCTATGCTCGCCTCGGACGTCGGACCCAAGGTGCAATCCATGGAGCACCTACGCAATGTCGAATTGGACTGTGCACACAACGCAGACAGCCTCCTTAGGGAGCGGCGTGCTCTTTTAAAGGCTGGACAGGATCAAGCGGGCATGAGTCTGCGCAGCAGCATCCACCACGCACAGCGTGATAGCGCAATTCAAAACGAAGACCCTGCTCGCTGCGAGCGCGTGCTGACCAGCCTGAGCAACACCATCCAGGTACCCACTGCCCGACTCAATGCGATGACGCAGTACCCTCCGTTTGGGCAAAGCGACTGGGGCATTGCTCTTGACGCTTTACCCGAAGCCGTAAGGAGCGAATGGATAAAGGCTCCGAGCTACATGGATCCGACTCGCTATAAAATCACAGGTGAGTGGACCCTGGACATGATTCCCCGCCTCGCCGCCCACAACATCAGCATTGGCGCAGGCACCGACACACCTATTGGCTGGGCCATCCCTGGTTACAGCCTGCATCGAGAGCTGGAAGTGCTTGTGGCTGCAGGACTTGATACGCAACGGGCGCTGGCGGCAGCAACCCTTGTGCCCGCAAGTTTCTTTGGACTGCAAGACAGCTTAGGACAGGTCTCGGCGGGTTACGAAGCGGACCTGCTTTTATTGGATGCAAACCCTCTGGAGGATATTCGCCACAGCCGACAGATTCGTCTGGTCATTTCCCGGGGCAAGGTGGTACGAAGCCAATAGCCGCATCATGGCCTCGCCCGATGTCCGCCAAACAGTGGTATGTTGTCGATCCGGGGCACCTGCTCAGCGCCCCGGGCATAGTCACTACACACTCAGGAATACAACATGAAAACTTTTTTAGCTTCTGTAGCAGCCACCATGCTGCTCATGGTTTCTGCGACACAGGCGCAGGATATGAACAAACTGATGGACGCGGTCGATACAGAAAAAGCCACAGAGTCTGTCGATATGGAAAAGGCCAAAGCAGCTGTTAGCACCGATGGCGTGGACTACAAAAAAGCGGCCGAAGCAGTAGACGTGGAAAAAGCCGCGGAGGCTGTAGACATGGAAAAGGCCAAAGCAGCTCTAATGGACACTAAAGACTGATCTCTTAAAGCCTGGTTTCGACAGGTTTTTCCTAAGACTTAGCTCAGTACCAGAGCCAATCGTCTGAAACAGGAAAAGACAGCATAAAAAAAGGGCGCTCTCAGAGCGCCCTTTCTCGTTGTGGCCTTAAGGCCTGCTGTTTACTCAAAGTTGTACTTGAGCGTAGCACCGTAAGTGCGAGGCTGGTTCGGGTAGGCGCTGATGCTGCCCGCCTGCGCTACAGAGTTAAAGGCTGACAACAGGTACTCATCCCCGTTCAAGTTACGGCCCCAGAGATTAAACTCAAGACCACTACTGAAGGTCATACCAAAGCTTGCATTGAACATATTTATTTCGCGCCCGGCGACATCCTTATCTAAATTATCCACAACCTGCACCTCACGCTCGTACACATGCTCTATGCGCGCATAGGACATGGCGTTGCCGATATTGAAGTTGTAGGTCGCTGAAGTATTGGTTGAAAGCTGCGGAATTCCTGCGGGTCGCTTACCAGACAGATCTGTTGCTCCACCAATGCCAACGCCGCCGACGAAGGAATCATACAAAGGCCAAAGGTGGGTTGCTGCGAAAGCGATACGCAGGCCATCGGTAGGCGCCCAGTTAATTTCGTACTCAAGCCCATCTGTGGACTGCTTGCCCGCATTACCCAGTACAAAGCCTGTTCCGGTAAAGATGTTCTGCTGGAAGCCTTCGATTTCCTGATTAAAGATCGCAACGTTGACGCTCACAGTATCGAACTCAGCCTTTAGACCGGCTTCATAGACCGTCGACTCTTCGGGACCCGCCCAACGTGTACCCGCCACGATATTGGGTGGCAACAGTCCCGCAGCGCCCAGCGCCGGGATATCCGAGGCAAAGGGACGCGAGTCACGAGACATGTTCCACGATGTTGCCTTGAAACCTGTGCTCACGCCTGCGTAGACGTTAATGTTCTGCGTCAGATCATAGGCAAGGCGCACTGTGTATGTGATGTCATCGTCGTTTGTCGTGCCATCCTCAACAGTATTGCCGTCTACAGCGGGGTTACCGAAGTTCAGGAAAGGCGGCAAAAACTGCAGCGCCTGCAAGCCCTGAAACGGCGTTCCACCGAAAGGCAGGGTCGCAAACACATCGGTAGATACCAGGTTTGCCGTAGCCTCCTTGTCAACCTCTGTGTAGTTAGCACCCACGGTCAGTGTTAAGGCATCGGTGATATCAAAATCAACCTGAGCAAACAAAGACAGAGTGTCGTCATCCAATGTATAGGTCTCGCTGGGGAAGCCCTGCCCTTCCAGGAAAGACAAACCTGGGACGCCGTAGATCGCCTCAAGCACACCCAGATTTAAGGCACCGCCTGTGGCACCCTGAATCAGGAAGTCCGCGTAGGGACGAAACTGATCGCCGTAGCCAAAGGCGCCCTGTGTCTCGAGCTCTTCAGTAAAGTAGAACGCGCCGACCATCCATTGAAGTGGACCATCGGTTGCAGAGGTAAGACGCAGTTCCTGAGTAAAGGTATCAATGGTGGTATCCCGCTCATTCGCGGCATCAGGCGTTACCAGCCGGGCGCTGGTGTAATCCACATCACCCAAATCGAACTGCTCCAGCTTTCGCTGCGCCGTGATCGACGTCAAAGTGAAGCTGTCAAAATCGTAATCGATCTGCATCGACAGACCTTGGGTGTCGATACGGTTTTGCGGATCGAAGTCATAAAAACCTTCGTAAGCAAAAGGCTGTTCAGGGACCAGGTTGCCACCGAGGGCCTGAACCACCGCACCAGTTGGGCCGTTCACGAGGTTGGCTACACCACAGCATTGCTCATCGAGGCCATCAGAGTCTGCAATGAAACGCACTTCCATACGATCAGATGGGTTCCACAGCAACTGGCCGCGGAGGTTCCAACGGTTGATTTCGTTTTGCTCGGTATCTAGCTCGATGTTGTCGTAGTAACCGTCCCGCTGGTTCATGCTACCCGACAAGCTAAAGGCAACGTTGTCAGAAAGTGGACCGGTAATATCACCGCGCACAATTTTTTGGTTGTAGTTACCAACGGTCGCCGATACCGATCCGCTGTAGCCAGCCAGATCAGGTTTGGCGGTAACCACGTTGATGACACCTGCCGACGCATTCTTACCAAACAGTGTGCTCTGGGGACCGCGAAGGACCTCTACACGCTCTAGCTTGGGAAGATCAGCCAGTGCACTACCGACGCGCGAACGGTACACGCCATCGATGAACACACCTACTGAAGGCTCGATACCAGGATTGTTAGCGCCGTTACCAAAGCCACGAATAATAAAGTTGGTCTGCGCACTACCCTGCAACTGGGTAACACGAAGGCTAGGCACGAGGGTCTGCAAGTCTTTGATGTCCAAAACCTGTGACTGCTCGATGGACTCGGCGGTAACCACAGACACCGCAATAGGAATTTCCTGGAGCGTTTGCTGACGCTTGGCGGCAGTTACGATCACTTCTTCGAGCATTCCGGCGCCCTGACCTAAAGCGGGCAAAGAAACGGACGCGGCAAAGCCAGCAGCCGCAATGGCAGCAGGGATGGCTTTAAGGGTATTTCGAGCGGGCATGCTAGTCACCTTTTTTGAGTTATGTTGACAATGTCAATTCTCATATCTCTTGGCCTCGGGGTCAACGCCCCAAACGTGGACCATTTACAAATATGACGGTTGACAGTAGGCGTAGAAGCAAGGTCGGTTACCATATTGCAGCGAACAAAAATTGATGAGGTGAAATACAGTTTATGGCCAAGCGCGTGTACCTGTTCTCCGAAGGCAGTAAAGATGATCGTGATCTCCTGGGCGGTAAAGGAGCGAATCTCTGCGAAATGACGTCCCTGAATCTGCCTGTGCCTTTTGGATTCGTCATAACAACACCTACCTGCCGGGAATATTTTGAGAACGGCAACCGTCTGCCGACACTGCTTGAGCAGGAGTATCGCGTTGCTCTGGATCTGGTCGAAAAACAAATGGGCGCGCGCTTTGGTGATCCCGAAAACCCCCTGCTGTTCTCCGTGCGCTCCGGCGCCCCGATCTCAATGCCGGGGATGATGAACACCATTCTTAACTTAGGTATCAATGACGAAATCGCTGAGGGGCTAGCCAACAAAACCGGCAATCCCCGTTTTGCCTACGACTGCTACCGCCGCTTTATCCAGATGTTCGCAGATGTGGTACTGGGGGCTGACACCCACGCTATGGAACAAGTCATCGAGGACTACAAAGACGAGAAGGCTTACCAGACAGACGTTGCCATGGAAGCTGAAGACTGGCAGGCAGTTATCGGAACCTTTAAGACCATGGTCAAGTTTCCTGAAGATCCCTTCGAGCAACTGCGACTCGCCGTCGAAGCCGTGTTCCAGTCCTGGTATACCCCCCGGGCCAACGTATATCGCGAGATGAATAATATTCCGGACTCCTTAGGTACCGCCGTCACCGTGCAATCCATGGTCTTTGGCAACTTTGGGGAGGACTCGGGTTCCGGCGTTGCATTTACGCGTAATCCCTCAACGGGAGAGCGGCTATTCTTTGGCGAAGTTCTATTCAATGCGGCGGGCGAAGACGTCGTCGCAGGAATCCGCACGCCCTTGCCCGTGGACGCCATGCAGGAGCGCATGCCCGATGCGCACGCTGAGTTATTGGCTGCCCAGGCAATGCTCGAGCAGCACTATCGGGATATGCAGGATATTGAATTCACTGTTCAGGAAGGTCGCTTCTACATCCTGCAAACCCGCAGCGGCAAACGCACGGGACGCGCCTCGGTAAGAATCGCGGTGGATATGGTCCGCGAAGGAATGATTAACGAAAAAGAAGCCCTGCTGCGTGTCTCGCCAGAACACGTGCAGTCATTTTTGCACCCCATGGTGGATCCGGATGCTCCGCGAACCGTCATTGCCACGGGCCTGCCCGCCAGTCCCGGTGGTGCCACCGGCGTGATTGTTTTTTCTGCAGACGAAGCAGTCAAAGTCGAAGCCGATGGCGAGAAGGTCATTCTCGTACGCCGGGAGACTACGCCAGAGGATATCCACGGCATGCGCGTCGCCGAAGGTATTCTCACAGAGCTTGGTGGAATGACATCCCATGCTGCAGTGGTTGCCAGAGGCATGGGTGTCTGTGCCATCACCGGCTGTGGTGATTTGCGCGTATCTGTTCAGGAAGGCATAGCCACCGCCGCCGATGGGACCGTGATCAAGCGTGGAGACGTGATCACTCTGGATGGCGCAAGCGGAGAGGTGATGCTTGGCGATATTGCAAAAGTCGAGGCCAGCACATCGGATGACTTTCAAACACTGTTGTCCTGGGCCGACAAGCATCGACGCCTTAAGGTCCGGGCGAATGCCGAGACTCCCGAAGACGCAGCCAAAGCCCGAGAGCTCGGAGCAGAAGGCATCGGCCTGTGCCGGACTGAGCACATGTTCTTTGCCAGTGATCGCATTGACCATATGCGCGCCATGATCCTGTCGAAAGATCGCAAGGAACGTAAACAGCATCTGGCCAAACTGCAGGAGTTTCAGCATGCGGACATGCTGGAACTCTATCGCGTCATGGATGGGCTGCCGGTAACCATCAGACTCCTGGATCCTCCACTGCACGAATTTCTGCCACATGATCAAGCCGACGCAGACGCACTGGCTGAGCGTCTCAAAAAAGATCCCGAGGAGATCATGCAGGCGCGCAACGATCTTGCCGAAGTAAACCCCATGCTCGGCTTTCGCGGCTGTCGCTTGTCGGTGGTGTATCCGGAGATTACCCGGATGCAAGTTCGCGCAATTATTGGCGCTGCCTTACAGGCTCGCGAAGAAGGTTTGAATCCTTACCCTGAGATCATGATTCCGCTGGTGGTAAACGTGCGGGAGATTCGATTGATCAGTGAGGTTATCGATCGAGGCATCGCCAAGGTCACCAAAGAAAAATCGGTGTCGCTGCGCTACAAAATAGGCACCATGATGGAGACCCCTAGGGCCTGCCTCGGTGCAGACCGACTCGCATCAGCCGTGGAATTCATGAGTTTTGGCACCAACGATCTGACACAGATGACTTACGGTTTTTCTCGCGATGATGCCGGGCGATTTATTCCGCAATATCTTGACGCCAAAATCATCGAAGATGATCCCTTCGTCTCTCTTGATCAGCGTGCTGTGGGCCGCCTTATGCGCATGGCGGTGCAGGAGTCCAGACAGGCCAAAAAAGGTATCAAATACGGCATTTGCGGGGAGCATGGTGGTGACCCCCGCTCAATTCGCTTCTGTCATGACCTGGGGCTGGACTATGTCAGTTGCAGTCCATACCGCGTGCCTGTCGCCCGCATTGCCGCAGCGCAGGCCCGTGTCCTTGCAGACAGAGACGACTAGCGCCCCAGAACCCAAGGCGTTGTTGACCACACATTGAACATAACGAGCTAAGGAAACAAGGCATGAAATTCGACAATCGCGTCACCCGGATGACGGGAGCAGAGCTCCCGATCGTTCAGGCACCCATGGGCTGGATCGCCCGCTCACAGCTGGCCTCGGCTGTTTGCAATGCTGGGGGACTGGGAATCATCGAAACATCCTCGGGAGAACTTGATGTCATTCGTGATGAGATTCGGGCTATGCGCGAACTGACAGATCGTCCTTTTGGCGTAAATATCGCTCAGGCATTCGTGCGCGACCCGGACATCGCCCAATTCATCATCGACCAGGGGGTACGCTTCGTCACCACCTCGGCGGGCTCTCCAGAGCGCTACACAGAGTTGCTCAAAAGCGCCGGGCTTACCGTATTCCACGTGGTCCCAAATCTAAAAGCCGCGCTCAAAGCCGTCGAGTACGGTGTAGACGGTCTCATTGTTGAGGGTGGAGAAGGCGGCGGCTTCAAGAGTCCCCAGGATGTTGCGAGCATGGTGCTGTTACCCCTTGTGCGCTCAAAGGTTGATGTACCGATCATTGCCGCTGGAGGCTTTGTTGACGGCGGCTCCATGGCTGCGGCCTTTGCATTAGGCGCCGAGGGTGTGCAGTTGGGCACTCGCATGGTGTCGGCACTGGAATCGCCAGTCCACGACAACTGGAAGCAGGCAATTGTCAACGCTGAGGAAACCGACACCGTATTCCTCAACCGCTTCCAGTCACCGGGTTTACGCGCTCTTCGCACGGAACGAACAACTGCCCTGGAGCAGAAACCTGAAGTCAACGCCATGACTGAATTTGGCAAGCCCCAGGACCTTTATTTTGGCGGCGACATGGAGTCAGCTATACCCCTGACCGGACAGGTATGTGGCCGAATTGACGAGATTCGCCCAGTAGCAGACATCCTTGCGGACATCTGCAGAGAGTTCGAAGAGACCCTCAATATGCTGGAATCCACCTACCCCCGCTAGATCACCGGGCCGCCCATCCCAAGACAGATCACCAAAGCGCCGGATTTAAACCATCCGGCAGCTCACTTCGCGCGTATATCCCTATAAGTTAAACCTGCAAGAATTGTGTTTGAAATGATTGACCGAAATATAGGGACAGTGGAACGCCTGGTACGCTTCGGCCTCGCCGTTGTCATCGTTGGCTGGATCTTTACAGCCCAGAGCTTTGGGCTACTCCAGGGATTGGGTCTTTTAGCGGCGTTCGCGTTGCTTTGGAATAGCATTTTTGGTCGCTGCTACCTCTGGAAGTGGCTTGGCCTCTCGAGTTGTGCGACTGAGGACGACTGTTCCGCGGGGGGCGGGGATTCCCGAGCCTAAGCCATGTCCAGCACTAAGGAACAGCCCGCCATGGCTACAACAGCGCGGAATGAAACCACCTTGACAGATTCCAGTCAGGGCCAACAAACGCCGTCAGTGGACACGCTGTTTTTTGACGGACAGTGTCCGTTGTGCGCGGGCGAAATATCTCAGCTTCGAAAAGTTCGCGGAGATGCGCTGCGTATTGTGGATATCCACGAGCTTGACGAGACGGGCGACGTCACCCCAGACAGCGTCGTCCCCTCAAACCAGTCTCCGAATAAAGATCAGCTTCTTCGTGTACTGCATCTGCGTCGCGCCGACGGTAGCTGGCTCACAAGCGCTGATGCAAACGTTGCTGCCTGGGAAGGAACTACTCACGGTCGTATTCTAAGCGCTTTACGCTGGCCTGTAGTTCGTCACATTGCGGATGCCATCTATGCCATTTGGGCTCGCTGGCGATATCGACGCCTTTACGGCAAACAGTTTCAAGAGAGTTTCCATGCACCTCACAAGTAGCGACATAGAAGATCTTGAACGCCGCAGGCGAGCGGCGCTCATCAACTCCATTACGGGCTACAAACCGGCGAATTTGGTGGGCACGGTGAATACGCAGGGACAGAGCAACCTCGCCATTATGAGTTCCCTCGTGCATATCGGGTCTCACCCACCCCTTCTGGCACTGATCTTCAGACCGGATAATGCCGAGCGACACACGCTCGACAACATCCGCGACACAGGCAGTTACACAATCAATCATGTGCATGCGGGCATTATTGACGCTGCGCATCAAACCGCTGCTCGATACCCTGGTGACGTCTCCGAGTTCGCAGCGACGGGGCTTACAGAGCTGCAGCTCGACGGACAGAGGGCCCCCTTTGTTGCCGAAGCAATTGTGCGTATGGGGATGATCCTGCGGGATGAGTTGCCGCTGAGTATCAACGGCACTCATATGGTCATCGGCGAGATTGTTTCTCTTGATGTCCCTGGCGACGCCATCAACGAGCTGGGCGCACTGGATCCTGCCAAGACCGACAGCATTGCGATTTCAGGGCTAGACAGCTACTACCAAAGCTCCTTGCTACAACGCATGGAATACGCAAAGCCTGATAAGGCGCCGCGGCGAATTTAGGCCCAAGACTCAAAACCGGTTCTTCCAGGTATTTCGCAGTGAACCATTTGATCTGGATGTTGCCCTATTTGGTGAAGGAGCGACCCTCAAAGTTTCTTAACAGTCCGAGCAGGTATCGCCTACACTAAAAAGATCAGGAGATGAGGGATCCAGCATGCAAGCCGACCGCGACGACCGCTTTAGTAAAGAAGAACATGGGCGCCACAGCACTCAAACTCTGGTGACCGCAGTAGCCGTACTTATTCTTGCTGGTGGCGCTTACCTGCTGATGCCCCGGGACAAGGACTCTGGTGATGAAAGCCCTCCCACGACAGAGAGTGCCACTACTCTGCAAGTCATGCCCGAAGCCCCCAAACCGACACCCGACGACGCTATTTTAGCGGCGCCAGATATTCCTGTGGTTGTTGAAACGGAGCAAGAGGACACAGAAGACGCCGGGCTGGAGGAAGCTATCGTCCAGGAGGTGGTCGTCGCACCACCCACTCCCGAGGAAATCGACCAGCAACTGCGGGATGCGGTGCGTGAAGTCGGCTTGTCGCCGGAAGACACTCTGGGCTCTGCCTACAATGCCGCCTATCTGCTAGACCGCGGCGTTAGCAGTATTGACCAACTCGCGCGCGGTTTAGTGCCCACGCGCACTACCAATATTGCAAAGCCTCCTGGCAAGTTTAAAACCACACAGGAAGGGGCCGAATACTGGGTCAGTAGGGAGAGCTACGAACGCTATGACAACTTGGTTGCATCGATAACTGCTTTACCCGCGGAAACTCTCGCCACGCTTTTCCACCAGCAACGCAGCCTTTTGCAGGATGCCTACGCCGCCTTGGGCTACCCCAGTGATGCTATGGACAACACTCTGATTGCAGCTCTGGATAATATTCTCTCGGCACCCACCCGGGAGCAACCCCCGGCACTGGTAAGCAAGGGCGCTATGTGGGCCTACGCCGATCCCGAGCTTGAGGGCGCCAGTGACCTGCATAAGCAACTGCTGCGCACGGGGCCGCAAAACACTGAGGCCCTTCAGACATGGGCACGACAGCTCAAGAGCGCACTGCTCAATCCATAAAGATAAAGAGATCCTGATGACCAATAGACTTTCAGCATTAGAGGGTCACGGCTTCCATTTAAACCCAGCTACTGTGTTCAGACCGTTGCTGGGACTGCTGCTCACCGTATTGCTCTGTACTTTCGCCAATGCTCAAGATGAGAGCATCACTGACACGCTCGAGGACCTGCGTACAGTCCTTGGTGATGATGCAACTCTTAGTGAGGAGCGGCGTGCAGCGCTATCTGACAAACTCCAGGTGGCAGCCCAGGATCGTAATGAGCTAGAGCAACTCAAAAACTCCCGTCAAGAACTGGAAGAAAAGCTCAAGAACAGCGATCTGCTCATCGCCGACTACACAAACCGTATGCGGGATGTGCAGAATGCTCCCGCTACGATCCAGAGACGTCTCGGTGATAACCCATCGTTAGCGAACATTGAAACAGAGCTCAGTATTGTGCAGAGCCAACGCGACGCCTGGTCTTTGGAGCGCACTGAGGCTCTGGACACCCTCTCAAATCTCGCCAAAAATGAAGCCGCAGCGCGAGACCGAATTGCAGAGATAAGTCGACGACGTGCTGATGATGCTCCCGAGGTAGCCACTACGGCAGAGACCTCCGGCGTGGAAGATCGCATTAACAAGCTTGCATCAAGCATTCACCACCGACTTCTGGACGCTGAACTGAGCTTACTGGAACTGCGACTGCGCAGTGGCCCCTCGCTCAATAGTATCCGTACGGCGCGCATCGCCTGGTTAGACGCCGCCATCGCTGAGGCAGACACCCTACTGGCTCAGTTGCTTGATGCAGCCACCAAGAAGCGTCAAGGCGCTGCCGCGCAGCGTGCCACAGAAGCGCGACGTTTTCTCTCCCAGGTAACGGGCTCGCGGCCGGAACTGCAGGAGTTGGTCGATGAGAACCTGTCGTTGGTCAACAGTTTTGAATCTCTGTCATCGCAGATTGAGCAGGCCCGGCAGCAAGTCTCTGGCACCCGAAAAAGTATCGACGAAATACAACAGGATGCGGATCTAACCCAGCGCCGACTCAGCGTAGCAGGATTGGAGTCAAAGCTGGGTGAGGTGATGCTAACCCGACTCGCGAGCCTACCCGACCCGCGCTTGATACTCAGTCAGAACGTCGATCGCAACGAGCAGATCGCCACGGTATCCATCAAGGCCATCGACACCGAGCAGGCACTTCGAGAGCTGGGAGATCGGAGCGGTTTTCTGAGTGCAACACTTGGCGACATCACCTCATGGAATGATATAGAAACGCGCACAGCAGAACGCCTGTATATCCAGCGGCGGGAGCTACTTCAAGAAAACATGCAGGCGGGTAACACCCTCCTGAGCCTGCTGGTAGATGGTAATCAGGCCACTGAAGAACTGGCCGTTATCGTCGGCGACTACGAAACCTTGTTAACAGCCAACCTGCTCTGGGTACGCAACTATGCTTACGTCGCCCCTCAGCGGGTACTTCAACAGTTACAGACCTTACAAAGCTCCCGCCCCCTGCTGAGTCTAAAAAACCATTGGCCCCGGATCATCAGTGATCCGCTGTTTCTTCTTCTGCTCATCGTCGCCTTGGGTATGTCCATGCATCGAAGGGTGACCGCAGCACTTGACGGTATGCTGGGCAAGCCCATCCGTCCTCGCGACGAAAGCGCCGCACTGATTTTCAAGACCCTGGTGCTGACATTGTTAGCGGCGTTTGCCGTCCCGAGCCTCTTCATGCTGGGCGGGCGGGCATTTTACGTTGCCTCCCAGGGGGAACCCGTAGTCATGGGCGTAGGTCGTGCACTCGCTGCTGCGGGTGTGATTTTGTTTATCCTCGGAGGCCTTCGACGCATGTCCGACAGGCTGGGCGCTGGGCGCCGCCTCTTAAAATGGAACACCTCTCGCTCCGACGCCGCCTCTCGAGATTTACCGTGGTTCAACATAGCTATCACCTGCTCTATCGCCATCACCGTTCTGGGGCGGGCGTCATCACCCACTGACAGTGGTGGCGCTCTGGCAGCGATTGGCAGTATGTCTACCGCGATGTTTTTGCTGATCGTATCGCTACGTATGCTGCGCTCAGGAGAATTTAGCGGTGATCGAATACTGCGGCATTGGCTGCAGATCGGCATGATCGCTTCCGCTTCCATCGTCTTCATGCACCTCAGCGGGCAGCTTTTTGCGGCACACCTGTATCTGCGAGCACTTTCGGGCTCAGTGGCGGCAGTGATCGGTACGCTGCTAGTGACCAATATTCTGCAACGACTGCTGATTATTTTTCGTTCCACACTGGAGCGCAAAGCCCGAGAAGAGCTTCGCGCAAGAGCCGAGGAAGCAAGGGACGACGAAGCAGAAGACGGAGTGGCAGGCAATGACCTGGACGCGGTGACATCCCTGTCCGATGCTTACTCAAAATTATTGGGCCTCACACGGCTGTTAACGCTGGGTGCCCTCCTTTGGTGGATTTGGGCGCCGGCCTTACCCGCACTGTCAATTTTTGACTCTATTACCCTTTGGTCAACAAGCGATGCGAGCCTGCCCGATGGCGAAGTCAGAGCAATCACACTGTCAGTGTTTTTATTGGCATTGCTCATCATCGCAGTCACCTCCTTGATCACTCGCCACTTGCCGCCGCTGGTCAACGTCGTGCTCACCGAGTGGACCAAGGTGACGGCTGGCAGCCGCTATGCAGCGGGCATGCTCATGCAGTATTTAATCCTGGGTATTGGTTTTTCCACAGCTCTGGTGATGCTTGGCTTTCAATGGGAAAAAGTCCAATGGCTGGTGGCAGCACTGGGTGTAGGTATCGGTTTTGGGCTACAGGAAATCGTCGCGAACTTCATCTCGGGTCTGATCGTGTTGTTTGAACGTCCAATTCGGGTAGGCGACATTATTCATGCGGGCGGTGCAGACGGCACCGTGACCAAAATCAATGCTCGGGCAACCGTTATCGAGACCTTTGAGGGGAAAGAGCTCATGATCCCCAACAAAGAATTGATTACCAGCGTGGTGACCAACTGGTCATTGAGCAATTCCAAACTCCGTCTGGTTATACCCATCGGCGTCGCCTATGGATCGGATGTCGATGCGGCTATGCAAACCCTGCGTGATGTTGCCAACGCGCACCCGGAAATCATTGAGGAGCCGGCGCCCTATGTGAGCTTCGAAGACTTTGGCGACAACGCCTTGGTGTTGTGGCTGAGATGTTTTGCGCTGAGAGACTACCCTAGAGTATCTACGGAATTGCGCCAGATCATTTATCGCGAGTTTAATGCCGCCGGAATCAGCATCTCCTTCCCGCAGCGCGATGTGCATTTAGATGCATCTGAGCCTCTGCCCATTCGAATCATGCCATCGGAGTAAAACAGACACATCCTGAAGCGTTTTAGCTTACCAATACCGTCTCAGGAACTGTCATGGCTTTGCATGCATAAAGGCGCTTATAAGATCGACGAGTCTCAACATGTCGCTCGCGTCACCCAGCTCCGCCGGGCCATGACTGTAACGACCAGGCCAGGAAAGACCTGCGTTGGGCACCCCATAAAATGTAAACGCAGTCCCGTCAGTGCCCCCCTGGGTCATACCAATTTGATAAGTGATTCCACTGGCGTTTGCCACCGCGCGATTGCGGTCCAACTCGTTACGCATCACTAAGCCGCTGCTCTCCATTGATCTCAGCACGGGCCCGGAACCCAGAGGCGCATAGGCGAAATGGGCTTTCTCCAGCGGTGTATCAGAGGTAACAAAGGTATCAATACTGTAGACCCGCCGAGTGTTCGTTGCAAAGCGCGCTGCCAACGCTGCAGCCCCAAACAATCCCCCTTCCTCCTGCACGGACCAAGCAATAACCACACGCTGCTCTAAGGTGTCTGGATCAAGACGCCGCACAGCCTGTATTAGAGCTGCAGTTCCTACCCGGTCATCCATACCACGAACTGTAAAGCGGTTATTCGCAAGCCGATGTCCCTCTTTATAGCCCGTGACAGGCATGCCAACAGTAACTCCCATTTGCTCGAGTTCGCTGCGCGCAAGACCAAACCAAGCCTGTAATGTCTTTGGCTGGCGCGCCTTCAACTCCTGAACTTGCTCCGCGGAGCGACTCAGAAAAACCCCGGGAAGCTGCGTAGGTGATACCTCGGAATCTGCACCTGAGCCATGATCAAGGTGAAGAATAGCGGGCTGCCCCTCAGCGGCAAGAGACAATGCACCCCCCCTCCTCATAAGGCTTACAACACCATCTTCAGCAACATCTTCTACCACCCAGCCCACCTCATCCATGTGCGCCATAAAAATAGTAGCGGGCTGTTCACTCGGCCCCAGATCCAGCCACAGATTTCCTATTTCATCGCTCTGAAGAGCATTTTGCGCCCATGAAGGAAGAGCTCGGCTAACAGCGGCGCGAACTGGACCTTCCGAGCCGGGCACACCATACAACTCGCCCAGATCATCAAGCAGATGCAAATACTGATCAACGTCTGTTGCATCCGAACGACCCGGGTCTGATGCAAACGCGTTATTTAAGGGCATCAGCGGATTCGGTGCCGACGTCCAAGTGAGCGAATGTGAATCATCTCCCAGCGCGTTTAGTAGCCTCTGTCCAAGGCGCTCAACCTCTTTGCGGTGAACGCGCTCCATAAGAGAGCCCGCAGCGCTCACAGTCGGTGCCAGGCGTTGTATTTGCTCCAATTTGGCCGGCGAGAACTCGCGAAGCCCCCGAGGGAATGGCGGCAACTCAGCCAAACGTTCGACGCCTCGATCCATCAGCACAATACGGTCGAAAGAACCCAACTCCACGATTGCGGCACTTAAGCCCTGATTAGCAAAATGAGAAAGTGTCGAGAGGACATACACCGTCGCCCCCCCTCCCCTAACGCCCGCCTCGGCCGCAGCCACGACAGCAGCACAGCCCACGCGGGAACCGGCTGCAGGACCGGCCACCCAATCGCCGAAGGACCATGCTGGCAAGTGACGCGTCACAGGGTCCAACAGCTCAATTCCCAGAGCCGCAACATCAGCGGCGGAGTCCGCGCCCACATCCAGCCAAAGGTCCTCAGCCCGCGTAAGTGCCACTTCGCTCGCATGGAGATTGGAGAAGTGTCCGTTAGCCAGTGCGCTCACTCCAACCACTGGACCACGGCGGGTCATAATCCGAAGCTGCTGCCCTTCATGTGCCTGGGTCCAAAGGGGGTGTTCAGGCGCTGCGCCCGCGTGATGGAGCCGCAAATATCCGTCGGCCCTAACTTGACTAACAGTAAATGACGGCGCATCAAGCAAGCACGCCACAAGCGACGCCGGACCATCACCATCGATATCCCCCACAACTTTAATTAAGTTGCCCGAGCGCCCTTTGCGCCACCCGGAAAGCTGTTGCTGAAGGCGATCCGTGGCGTGGTACTCGTGACCGCTGGGCGCGTCCAGGGCCACCCAATCGGCTAGAAGATCCACAGAGGGATGCATCGCGGAGGGCGTCGCTGAGGACGTCGCCGTGGCCAGAATCGAAAACAAGAACACAAGCAATGATATGAAACGCATAGCCATTCGCCTCAAAACCGGTGACGTTAACACAGCCGGAAAAATTCGAATTTTGATTAGGTGCTCAATCCAATCATCCTTCTGTCTTAGAAAACATCCGGCACCAGCCCTGCGGCCTCCTCTCCAAACCCCCGGTATCCAAGAAAACGCAGGCGTCGGGCTTTGTCTGGTAAGTCAGCCGGCGGAGCATCACCGAACTTGCGCTGTAAAACGTCCCGGGCCACCTCACGCCAGCTCAGCCCCTCCTCGGTGGGTACACAGTTAAGGGCGTGATCAATGTAGGCATGCTTCACGCCTCTTTGACGCAGCTCAGACTCGATTCTCAAGGGGCCCACACCTCTGAGCATTCGCTCCCGGGTGAAGCTTTGAGCAAAACGTTCGTCACTTTGAAGGTTTTCTTTGGCGAGCTTCTCAAGTGCGGCATCGAGTTCTTCGGCATCAAACCGCTGCCCAAGCTTTCGCTTTAACTCAGCCAATGAATGCTCTCTGCGAGCGAGCAAATTCATTGCGGCGTTTCGGGGACTTTGTGGGGGGGCAGAAGAGCGCTTCATAGTGAGACAAGGTTACTGGCAAGCCTGTCGCAAAAAAAGGGCGCTGAAGCTGTGGAAAGGGGAAGTGGTACTTCAGCGCCCGGAGAGTGGTACCGGCGCTATCAACGCCGGACAGTTATGTGGTGAACGGAGTCACCCGAAGACAACACTCCGAGTGACGACCCCCCTACTCGGCCGCCTCGTCTTCAGAGGCCGCTTTGGCCTCAATAGCAGCGTCAACGTCATCTTTGGCAGCTGAGCCATCGTCAAGAAGCTGTGAGCGGATCAAACCTTCGATCTCGCTGCCCAGCGCTGGATTGTCCTCAAGAAACTTCGCAGCATTCGCCTTACCCTGACCGATCTTGTCGCCCTTGTAGGCATACCATGCGCCTGATTTATCAACCAGACCCAATTTGACACCCCAATCGATGACCTCTGCCGTTCGGTAAATACCTCGTCCGTACATAATCTGGAACTCGGCCTGCTTGAACGGCGGCGCGACTTTGTTCTTCACCACCTTGACGCGGGTTTCGTTACCAACCACCTCATCGCCCTCCTTGACCGCACCGATACGGCGAATATCGAGTCGTACTGAAGAATAAAACTTCAGTGCGTTACCGCCGGTGGTGGTTTCAGGTGAACCAAACATGACCCCGATCTTCATGCGGATCTGGTTAATGAAGATCACCAGGCAGTTAGTCTGTTTGATTGTCGCGGTGAGTTTGCGCATAGCCTGGCTGAGCAGTCGAGCTTGCAAGCCCACGTGGGAGTCACCCATGTCGCCTTCGATCTCTGCTCGCGGCGTCAGTGCCGCAACGGAGTCCACTACCAACACATCAACAGCGCCGGACCGCACAAGCATCTCGGTAACTTCCAGTGCCTGCTCACCGGTGTCTGGCTGGGACACAATCAGATCATCGATTTTTACACCCAGCTTTTCTGCGTAAATGGGGTCCAGTGCGTGCTCCGCATCAATAAACGCCGCAGTGCCGCCCGCTTTCTGGGCTTCGGCGATTACCTGCAGAGTCAGCGTAGTTTTACCTGAAGACTCAGGACCAAAGATCTCACAGATCCGGCCTTTGGGAAGACCGCCAATACCCAGTGCGACATCCAGCCCCAAAGAACCGGTAGAAATTGCGGGGATCGCTATACGGTCGTTGTCGCCCATGCGCATGACCGTGCCCTTGCCGAACTGACGATCGATCTGGCTTAGGGCGGCTTCGAGGGCCTTTTCTTTGTTTGCGTTCATGTTCTGCTCTCCTGGTCTATCGTTCTACGGTGCTGTTCGTGTGACTGAATCTGAGGAAAGCGCGCAAAAACCCGCTTACCAAAACTACTGTACATATAATCAGTGGTTACGCTCAGGAATGCAACCATCATATGCGCCGAAAAGTGGTGAAAACCAGTGCCTGTTTTGCGACCTGTCGCGATTAGCGACGGGTGCCAAGAGGTGTCAAAACAGCTATGCGAGGGATTTAGCGTCAGACGTCAAAGGAAGATTCTGCTCAGTAGCGACTGCATAAAAGAGGCAATCGCTCTGCGCGATAGACGCATTGGTGGTGATCATAAAAAGTTTTAGACCCTGAGAGGGATACAAGACCCCATCCTCACAGCGCACCAAAGCTGTTACTGCGCAGCGTCCAAAAGCATCGACAGCGCGAAACAAAGCCTGCGGATCATCCTTTACCCAGCCCAGGGGCGTATGCGGGTTCACCTCGCCAAAGTTGTGATGCTCGATATCGCTTCGCAATGTGATGTCGAACCCTGGTCGCGGCTTATCGTCGTAGGCCAGGGTCACACCCTCACACAGCTCCAGACGAATGGGGTCACGGAGAATCTCTATGCCCCACTCCACTTCATCTTCGTTTGCAAGCACGCGCTGAGCCGAGGCAAAGCGCTGCAAACCGTCATAAGCCAGGGTGTGCGCCTCTTCGTCCTGACGCCCACCGACTTCTATCGTGACTGTCGGGCAGCTGGCATCGCTGATATCCATAAGCGCGCCAAGATTCAGATGCGAGACTACAAGCCGCCTCGTAAACAGCGACACCAGCGCATCGTGCTGGCGATCAAGGTGGGTACAAACACCAAAGGACGGTCCTGATCCGGAGGTATTGTGCATATCGACAATCGCTTCAGGCCGATGCAGGCGGAGAAGTTCTAGAATTTCCTCGGCCAAACGTCCCTGCTCATCATCAAAGGGCGGTTTAAAACAACGATTCAGATCTCGCGCCCGGGGCAACATACGATGACTGAAGCGAGGACTCTCCAGCGCGGCATGCACCGAGGCAACGATAACCAATAAGTTGACGGCCGGCTGCTGGGCGCTCAACAGCCAGCGATGCAAGGCAAACAAGCCCGAAGGCTCATTACCATGCAGCAGGGTCACCAGAGCACGGGTGCGAGTGGTATCACGGCCCGAGAACAAGATGCATACCGGACCACCCAGGTTGTCCAGCAAGGCATCAGGGTTACTCCCGGCAAGACTGGCGCCTGGGTCCCGAATAAAACGAAAACGTCTCATGACGCCATCCGGGGGTCGCGGCGACTCACGGCATGGGCCATTCAGCCACCGGAATATTTTGCGCACTCAGCACACGATAGTGCGTGAGCATCTCCTTTAAAGCATTGGGCTTGCTGCGACCCCGAGCGATGAGTGCCTGGGTCGCCTCTCGCTGCCAACTTGACCCATTGCGCCGGGCACTCAGGCGCGCATCGATAACGCCGAGGTAACGGTCACGCTCCGCCTGAGCAACCCCCAGGGCACGTAAACCATCATCGGCCACGGGCAGCATCTCAGCAATGATGTCGACTACCGAGGCGTCTCTCAGCCGATGCTGCTGCAAGCTCGGCCAGACCAGGCGGGCATCTAATCCATGCTGCGCGGAGCGATAAAAATTGTACTCGGCCAGATGGAACGGCAATGCTGACATCAAGCTGTCCATATCATCGCGCAGTCCGCGGGCCAATCCGAGCATGAACGCGGCACCCGCCACCATATCAACGGGTGTAGGTCCCGCAGGCAAGGAGCGCATTTCGATGCGCAGGTGGCCCTCATCCGCATCGTCATAGATCGCGCGATTCCACAGCCAGACGGTACTCTGGTGCAAGCGAAGCTCTGCGAGCGTGGGAGTATGGCCACTGTCTTGCGCCAACTGCGCATCACAGGCGGGAAGCAAGGGCGGGTACAGCCGCACGGTTTGCTCGAACAACTCAAAGGCGCCGCTGCGCACCCATCCATGTCCGAAGCACACTCTGGGCGGCTCGCTCCATCGGTAGCGATCCATATCCCGAGTGTCGATCGACTGTTTAAACAGCGGGATACGCGTTTCATCCCACAATTGATGCCCAAACAAACCGGGACTGTTTGCGCTGATCGCTATGGCCAAAGGGGTAGTCATCTGGATCGCATTAAAGGTCGCGGCATAATCCTTGGGACTTACGCGCTGATGCACCTGAAACGAGGTGTTAGCGCCCTCCAGGGTGATGTTCGCCATGGTCATCTGCAGGGGGTCGGCACCGTTAATATTGATATGGAAATCGCTGCCTCGCCAGGCAATCAGCTGTGCGACGAGAGCACGATAGCGCTGCCGGTCAGTGATGCAGTGATCACCAAGATCGTTGTGCGCCAGTGTGGGAAGAATGCCAATGGGTACAGTGAATGCCCCTCTTTGTGCGGCCAGTGCTGACAGACGCTCAAGCTTTGCCACCACCTCGCGCTCAGTGGCAAGAAACCCCTCATCACTCAGCGATTGAGGGCTCAGGTTATATTCAAGGTTGTACTTGTTGAGCTCGACGGTGAGCTGGGGATCGGCCGCTGCGCTGCACAATTCATCATTGAGGTACGCGGGTTTGCCATCCGCATCGACTATATACAGCTCCAGCTCAGCGCCTATGGTCTCCACCGGGCGGCCAAAACCCGGACTACCAATCAAAGTGGAAAGCTGTTGAAGCTGGGACTCCAAACGCTGTGAGAACAGCCGCCGGTCTTCGGCGTCGAAGGTCGTCTTGTTGATCTCTATCCCCATGGTGTGGTCATGGTTCCTGACAGATGATTCTTCATTCTAGACTGCCCGAGGCGAGGCGAACAGGCTTGTCATCTCTGGCAGCTTACCCACTCCATGACTTACACTGCACACCGAATTTTTGACGATCCTCAGATACCGTTTTGTCCAACGACACAAGCCAACATACGCCCATGATGCAGCAGTTCCTGCGCATCAAGCGAGATCACCCCAACGAGCTGCTGTTTTATCGTATGGGAGATTTCTACGAGCTGTTCTACGAAGACGCCCAGCGCGCTGCAGAACTGCTGGACATTACCCTCACCGCAAGAGGAAAGTCCGCCGGCGAAGACATCCCTATGGCAGGCGTGCCCTATCATGCTGCAGAGGGCTATCTTGCCCGATTAGTAAAAGCGGGCATCTCAGTCGCCATCGCCGAGCAGATCGGCGACCCAGCTACCAGTAAGGGGCCTGTAGAGCGCAAAGTTGTCCGCGTCGTAACGCCGGGAACCCTCAGCGATGAGGCACTGCTTGAAGAAAAACGCGAACAACTTCTGGTAGCGCTGATTGCCCAGCAAACAAGCTACGGCCTTGCCTATCTTGATCTGGGCAGCGGGCGCTTTCGCTTAATGGAGCTTGAAGGTGAAGAAGCCCTCCTGGGGGAGATAGAGCGACTGGATCCTGCCGAGCTCCTGTATCACGAGGAACTGCAGCACGGCGCGGTCACTAACCGCCCTGGAGCGCGCTCCCAGCCGGGCTGGGAATTTGACCTGGAGAGCGCCGAACGAAACCTTAAAGAGCAGTTTCAAACGCACGATCTTCGCGGTTTCGGCTGTGACGACCTGCGTCTGGGAATTGCAGCGGCGGGCTGCCTCATCAGCTACGTGCGAGATACCCAACGGAGCCAGTTACCACATATCACAGCAATCGCGCCAGAAATGCGTGAAGACAGTGTTGTACTGGATGCGGCAACGCGCAGGAATCTGGAAATTGATCGGAATCTCGGGGGCACCGATACGCATACGCTCATGTCGGTAATGGACCGCTGCAAAACCTCCATGGGCAGCCGCTGTCTCCGACGCTGGTTGCACCGTCCACTGACGTCGGTTCCAACGCTTGAGAAACGACAGGACGCGCTGGGAGCGCTGAGAGAAAACTATCGATTCGAGGCTCTTCGGGAGGTCCTGCGCCCCATTGGTGATGTGGAACGCATCATTACCCGAGTGGCTCTGGGAAGCGCCCGCCCCCGGGATCTGAGCCGCCTACTGTTTGCACTGCAAAGTGTGCCGGCCCTGCGCGACGCCACCCCCACAGAGGATTCCCAGGCGCTGCAGCAAACCGTGACCGCACTGGGCGACTTTCCGCTCATGGTCGATCTCCTGGACCGTGCCATTATCGACAATCCACCGGTAGTGCTTCGCGATGGTGGCGTTATCGCCACAGCTTATGACCCACAACTGGACGAATTGCGCTCCATCAGCGAAAACGCAGCAGGCTTTTTGGTCGCCATCGAAACCCGTGAGCGAGAACGCACAGGACTCGCTTCACTCAAGGTGGGCTACAACCGTGTTCACGGCTATTACATTGAGCTGAGTCGCAGCCAATCAGATGATGTTCCCGTGGAGTATCAACGACGCCAGACGCTCAAAAACGTCGAGCGATTCATTACCCCCGAACTGAAAGAGTTCGAGGACAAGGCTCTGTCGAGCAAAAGTCGCGCGCTGGCTCGTGAAAAACAGCTCTATGCAGAACTCCTTGCAACTCTTCAAGAGTCCCTGGAAGCCCTGCGTAGCTGTGCGTCCTCTATGGCGGAGCTTGATGTCTACGCTACCCTCGCCGAGCGAAGCCACAGCCTCGATTTATGTCGCCCCGAGTTCAGCGAGGCGCCCTGCCTGGATATTGATCAGGGCCGCCACCTCGTTGTCGAGCAGGTACTCGAAGAGCCCTTTATCGCCAACGATACTCTGCTGAACAACGAACGGCGCATGCTGTTAATAACCGGTCCAAACATGGGCGGTAAATCCACCTATATGCGACAAAATGCGATTATTACTTTGCTGGCTCACGTCGGCTCTTACGTTCCCGCCCGCTCGGTCACTCTATCGACAGTAGACCGGATATTCACCCGTATCGGTGCCGCTGATGATCTTGCCAGTGGTCGCTCAACGTTTATGGTTGAAATGACTGAGACGGCAAATATCCTGCATAACGCCAGTGAGCGCAGCCTTGTCTTAATGGATGAGGTCGGTCGGGGCACCAGTACCTTTGACGGACTATCCCTCGCCTGGGCCGCAGCATTACATCTGGCGGAAAAGACCCGCGCATTTACGCTGTTTGCGACCCACTATTTTGAGCTCACCGCTCTGGCCGATCAGCTACCCACGGTATGCAATGTGCATCTGGATGCCGTAGAGCATCGGGAGCACGTGGTTTTTATGCACCGTATTCAAGAAGGTCCGGCAAATCGTAGCTTCGGATTGCAGGTAGCAAAACTTGCTGGCGTGCCCGCCAGCGTATTACATGCCGCCGCTGGCAAGCTTCAAGAGCTCGAAAGCCAGAATCCCGCCGACAGCTCCCAAGCGGCAGCCATCCCCGCGGCGCCCATTCCCCAGGGAGACCTGTTTGCTGAGAATCCGAATCATCCCGCGCTTGCGCTTCTTCGCGACAGCGACCCGAACAGCCTGTCACCTCGAGAAGCACTCGACCTTCTGTATCGCTTGAGTGAACTGGCAGATTAAATTTTGCCTCTGGGAACGCTTCTCATCATGCAAGCGAATCGCTACACTTTGGCCTCAGCGCTTTGGCGAAGCAAAAAGGCCCGCTAAAGTAGAGACCTGAATCGAAGTTAAGGAACCGCAAGAATGACCTTCGTCGTTGGTGAAGACTGCATTAATTGTAAGCACACAGATTGTGTAGAAGTATGTCCAGTGGACTGCTTTTATGAGGGACCCAACTTTCTGGTCATTCATCCAGACGAGTGCATCGACTGCGCCCTCTGTGAACCGGAGTGCCCCGTGGATGCCATCTTCTCGGAAGATGAACTACCTGCGGACCAACAGGTGTTTCTAGAGCTCAATGCCGAACTGGCTGAGGTGTGGCCCTGTATTACCGAGATGAAGCCTGCGCCGGCCGACGCCGAAGAATGGGCTGGTAAGCCCGGAAAGCTGGCACTGCTGGAGCGGTAGTTTCAAGTAGAGGGTTTTCGTTGAAGGGCTTTAGCGGTTTTGGCGAAGATGATCTAATTCTGAGCGCTGTGTTACTGCTTTAACAGCGCCTCGGCAGACAAACCCTGGCGCTCGAGAATCCGACGTAAGCGCTTCAAAGCTTCGACCTGAATCTGTCGCACGCGCTCTCTGGTCAGCCCGATTTCCTGGCCCACCTCTTCCAGAGTACAGCTGTCGTACCCGAGTAGGCCAAAGCGGCGCATGACCACCTCCCGCTGCTTCTGTGAGAGTTGATTCAGCCAATGAGCGACGCTGTCGTGCACGTCATCATCCTGTAACTGCTCTGAAGGGTCGCAGCCGTGTTCATCCGCAACGGTCTCCACGACGGACGAATCGGAGTTCGGTCCCAGGGGCGCATCCATTGAGCTGACTCGCTCATTGAGGCCCATCAAGCGGGAAACTTCTTTAGCCGTTTTATGCGTACGGGAGGCAATTTCACGGGTTGTAGGCTCGTGATCCAGTTGCTGAGTGAGCTCCCGGGCCGCACGCAGGCAGCCATTAAGATCCTTCACAACATGGATAGGTAAACGAATGGTCCGAGCCTGATTCATTATGCCGCGCTCGATGGTTTGACGTATCCACCAGGTTGCATAGGTCGAAAATCTAAAACCGCGCTCGGGGTCAAACTTCTCCACCGCGCGCATAAGGCCCAAATTACCCTCCTCGATAAGATCCAGAAGACTCATGCCTCGATGCAGATAGCGCCGGGCGATTTTTACCACCAGACGCAGATTGCTCTCGATCATACGCTTGCGGGCAGCTTCATCACCTTTCTGTGTAAGGCGCGCGTAGTACTTTTCTTCATCTGCGGTGAGCAGCGGAACGAAGCCAATTTCATTGAGGTAAAGCTGGGTGGGGTCGAGGGTGATCTGACGGGCGTCGTCATCGCTTGTGTCTTTGGGCAAGGACTGAACTGTGCTGTGATCATCAGCGGAGAGCTCAGAAATATCTGGCTCTGAGTCATTCATCGAGGCCAAAGCCTCCCCGGCCAGTCCCGGAACCTCGGACTGGTTTCGCTTATCTCTCCGCGTGCGACCAGCCTTGATGCCTGTGTCGCCTTCGGAACTCCCCTTGGTTCTACCCATGGGTCAGCGTCCTATAAAAAGCCCGGCCATTTCACCGAACAAAGTTCGACTTAAAAAATACTCGGCCAAACAGCTTATATCAGCGCTGCAGCAAAAAACAAGCACCGTGCTAGCGTCTAGGTAGTAACCGCAGTGGGTCCACAGGCCGTCCCCGACGACGTATCTCAAAGTGCAGCTTCACAGAATCTGTACCCGAACTCCCTCGCTGTGCAATCTTTTGCCCAGCGCGAACAACGTCTCCCTCACCTACAAGTAAGGCATCGTTATGGCCGTAGGCACTGAGGTATTCATCGTTGTGTCGCACGATCAACATAAGCCCATAGCCTGCAATACCACTTCCCGCATAGACCACGCTGCCCCCTGCGGTAGCGATTACTGCATCCCCGCGCTTGCCGCTGATGTCGACACCCTTATGCAGATTAGTCTCAAACCGGCGTGTTACTTTTCCCGGCACGGGCCAGCGCCAGCCAGCCACTTTGCGGTTGCTAACAGGCGTTACAGGCTTTGCTGTGTTCCCAGAACTTTTGTCAGACACAGCAGACGAAGCTGAGGGTGTCGAGGCTTTTGGGGTGGACTGGCTACTTGACGTGCCAGGGCTTGGAGTCGACTGCTTAACTGGCACCTTTGCTACAACGCTGGGAGTAGCTTTTGGCGGCACCGTTGGCGTGGACCTCACAACCGTCAGAGGGTCGGCCTCTGCAAGACGTAGCTTCTGCCCGGGAAAGATAGTGAAGGGTGCAGAAATCCCATTAGCCGCAGCCAAACGACGAAAATCCAGGCCGTAACGAAATGCAATGGAGAAAAGCGTGTCGCCGCGAAGCACCGTGTAACGCTGCTCCACTTTTGCCGTACCGGGTCGGCCACGATCTTCTATGGGCGCCAGGGGTTTGTCGGCACATGCAGTCATAAAGGCACTGATACACAGAAGGCACAGTGACGCTATAAACCTTGTCATGTGCTAGCGCTCCAGCCCACCCCAGCGGCTTTCCAGCAGCCAGACAGCAATAAACCCCAGGATCATAAGCGCTACGCAAAGCACTAACTGACTACTCCCAAACAACTCACCGTAGTACTGCGGTGAAACGGGAAACGTTACGCCCCTGTCCCCTGGTAGCGTTTTCCAAGGCCAGACCACGAGAAGGGAGCCGCAGAGAAACCCTGTGAGCGTGGCCAGAGTCGGGCTGTGATGCTCCCGCAGCAAATAGCCAAGCAGCCGAGAAAACGCTAATAGTCCACAACCAGCCCCTGCCGCAAAAAGACCCATTGAAGTGAGCTCCAAGGTCTCTATGGCAGCAAGCACCACGGGATACATTCCCAGCAGAACCAGAATAAAACTGCCCGAGATGCCCGGCAAAATCATTGCACATATGGCAAAAAACCCGGCCACAAAAAAACTCCAGGGCGCCACAGGCAAGACGAAGGCCGGCGAGAGGCCCACTCCCGCGGCAAATGCTGCGCCAAAAAGTAATCCCCCGAGCGCGATCATTGACCACTGCGACACATGGCGGATAAGCACCAGCGCCGATGCCAGGATCAACCCAAAGAAAAACGACCACAGCAACAGTGGCTGGGTTTCTAACAACGATGAGATAACACTGGCCAGGGAAAACACGCTGACCGCTATTCCTAACAGCAATGTCGCCAAAAACGCAGCGTCGCTACGCTCAAAGACCTCTCCCCAACGGCCGGCGAATACGCACCGAATTAGCTTCACGTCAAAGGCGCTAATCGCGGTAATCAAACGATGGTAAATGCCCGTGATAAAGGCCATGGTCCCACCGGATACACCTGGCACAATATCCGCCGCACCCATGAGTACGCCGCGAAGAAAAATACCGGGGAACAGTGCAATAACGGGTGTCTCCGGAGAATCGCCCTCAGCCATTACCGAGTCCCGGGAGCAGCGGTACAAAACGCACGGGCTCTATGTCATAACGCTCAAATCCGGAATCCGTGCGCTCGACGACAACCAGAGTCTGTTCACGACCACCAACAGGCATAACCAATCGGCCTCCGGGCGCCAACTGGGCCAGCAAGGACTGCGGCACCTGCTCGGGAGCAGCAGCTGCCAGTATGCCGTCGAAGGGCGCCTGCGACTCCCAACCGTCGTAGCCGTCACCGTGGCGCATTTGAACGTTCCTGAGCTTTAGCTGGCGCATGCGTTTTCTGGCTGCCAGCAGCAGCGGCTTAATACGTTCCAGGGCATAAACCTCGCCCACAATTCCAGCCAGCACCGCACTTTGATATCCCGAGCCGCTACCAATTTCCAATATCTTTTTTGGATCCCGGCCTGCGATCAACAGCTCGGTCATTCGGGCGACTATGTAGGGCTGTGACAGGGTTTGCTGAAAACCAATAGGCAGCGCCGTGTCCTCGTAGGCCCGATGCGCCATGGCCTCATCCAGAAACAGATGTCGTGGCACGTTGCGCATGGCGTCAAGCACTGCAATATTGGTGATACCCTGCTCCAGCAAGCGTTGCACCAGACGCTCCCGTGTACGCTGGGAGGTCATACCGATACCCGAAATATCTGCTGATCTATTCATGAGCGACTCAGCAAGACCACGGCATGCACGGCTATGCCCTCTTCCCGTCCGACATAACCCAGCTTTTCCGTGGTGGTGGCTTTTACCGAAACCTGGTCCAGATCTGCGAACAGATCGGCTGCAATATTTTTGCGCATGGCAATAACGTGCTGAGCCATTCGCGGTGCTTGCGCAACAATCGTGATATCGGCATTGCCAAGAACGTATTCATGCTCTTTTATGAGGTCTGCGCAGCGCCGTAACAACTCTCTGCTGTCTATACCGGCATTAGCCTGATCTGTGTCCGGAAAATGTTTACCAATGTCTCCCGCGGCAATCGCACCCAGCAGCGCATCGCACAAGGCATGCAACACAACATCACCATCGGAATGTGCAAGCAGCGAACGGTCGTGGGGGATCGATACGCCACCGAGAACAACGGCACCGGGGCCCTGCCCGGATTCCGCAAAGGCATGCACATCGAAGCCATGTCCAATTCGCATCAAATCTCTGTCCCCGCCATATCCCCGTCCTGTGGGTAAATCTGCTTCAGCCAGAAAGCTGCCAGTTGCATATCTGACGCATAGGTTACCTTGAGATTGGCAACCGAGCCTTGTACTAATTGAACATCGAAGCCCGCCGCCTCCATAGCTGAGGCTTCATCAGTAACAACAAAGCCGCTCTCCCGGGCCGCATCTAAGGCCGATCTAAGCTCTCCCACACGAAACATCTGCGGCGTCTGGGCACTCCAAATGCCTGCTCTATCGATGGTGGTCATCACACGCGCCTGACCATCCGCGCGTTTGAGTGTATCTGTAATTGGTACCGCGAGTAGTCCACCGACACCGGTACTACTTACGTTTTGCACGAGTGAGTGCAGGTCCTGAGGAGCTAAACAGGGACGCGCTGCATCGTGCACTAAAACCCAATCCTCATCCTCTGCCGGCAATGCTGCCAGAGCAGCCGCCACAGACGCAGCGCGGCTTGAGCCGCCTGCACAAAAGCTCACTCGCGCATCGCCCAGAGATCCCTCTCTGCTTTGCTGCACATCTGTCTCGGGCACGGCCACCACACAAGCACGCAGCTTCGGATAGGCCAGCAGGGCGCCAACGCTCCAATCCAAAAGGGATCGTCCACCGATCTTGAGATATTGCTTTGACTCACTGCTCGCCATGCGAGATCCACTCCCCGCAGCAGGAACCACCGCCCAGAGTGCGTTCACGGACGGGGCTCGGAAGCTTTGGGCGCAAGCTTATCGGGGTCTACGAACTGGTAATACACTTCGTCGTCACGCGTCAGACCGAGCTCTTCCCGTGCGCGCTGTTCAAGGACGGTATTGCCAGCTTTAAGGTCCATGACCTGTCGACTCAGCTCTTCATTGCGCTCACGCAAAACCGCGTTCTCCCGCTGGGAGTCCTGGGCCTGCTGCCGAAGCTGCAATAACTCCAAACGCCCTCCCTCGCCCCACCACAGGCGATACTGCAGCCCTGCGAGGAGCAACAGAAGTACCAGTAATATCCAGCGCAAAAGGGTAGCTAGCGTGCAAACTCGGCACGCCCGCGATAGGGCGCTGTGGAGCCAAGCTCAGCCTCAATGCGAAGAAGACGGTTGTACTTAGCAACGCGGTCAGAGCGACACAATGAGCCGGTCTTGATCTGGCCTGCGCCGGTAGCCACCGCCAGATCGGCAATAGTGGTGTCCTCTGTTTCACCTGAGCGATGGGAGATTACTGCGGTGTAACCGGCGTCCGCCGCCATGGCAATAGCATCCAGAGTTTCGGTAAGAGTGCCGATTTGATTGAGTTTGATAAGAATTGAGTTGCCCACACCCCGTTCGATGCCTTGGGCAAGAATCTTGGTATTGGTGACGAACAGATCATCACCAACAAGCTGAACACGATCTCCAAGTCGCTCGGTGAGGAGCTTCCAACCATCCCAATCAGACTCATCAAGCCCGTCTTCGATTGATAAAATCGGATGCGCATCGGCCAGCCCTGCAAGGTACTCGGTAAACCCTGCGCTATCGAAATCACGGCCATCACCACCCAGCCAGTAACGACCATCGCGGTAGAACTCCGAGGCTGCGCAGTCAAGCGCCAACGTTACATCAGTGCCCAGGGTGTAGCCCGCGTTTGACACTGCTTCGGCGATAACATCCAGCGCGGCTTCATTGGATGGCAGGTCCGGAGCAAAGCCACCCTCGTCACCCACGGCGGTACTTAAACCCCTTGCAGACAGCACTTTCTTGAGATGATGAAAGATCTCCGCGCCGCAGCGCAGCGCCTCAGCAAAGCTGCTTGCCGCAACCGGCTGAATCATAAATTCCTGAATGTCGACATTGTTATCGGCGTGCTCCCCGCCATTGATGATGTTCATCATCGGCACAGGCATGCTGAGCGATCCGCGACCGTAAAGCGCTGCGATGTGAGCATAAAGCGGCTTCCCCGCCGCAATAGCCGCCGCACGCGCGGCCGCCAGAGAAACAGCCAGCATGGCATTAGCGCCCAGAGATTCTTTATTTTCTGTGCCATCGAGCTCAAGCATGGCGTCGTCAAGATGTCGCTGCGCAGAAGCATCCATTCCCAGCAAAGCGGTGCGCAGAGCACCATTAATATTTCCCACCGCCTTGGTGACGCCTTTACCGAGATAACGATTGGGGTCTGCGTCGCGCAGTTCCAGAGCTTCCCGGGACCCGGTGGAGGCACCGGAAGGAGCGAATGCAGATGCCGAGGCGCCACAATCAAGCGTCACTTCAGCCATGACCGTGGGATTCCCGCGGGAATCCAGCACCTCAAAACCCTGAACGTCAGTAATTCTGCTCACTTTTGACTCTCCCTGAATCATCGTTGAATGCTAACCCGAGCACCCATGTATCGTCGCAATATCGATTTCAGCACCCAATAAGAACTCAATCTATGTTGAGTTTGGGCAAACCTTTCACAAGAGTATCTACCGCCTGAACTTGCTCGAGAAACGGACGCAACTTATCCAGAGGTAAAGCGCTGGGACCATCACAGAGCGCCTTATCCGGATTTGGGTGAGACTCGAGAAACAGTCCTGCCAAGCCCACTGCCATACCCGCGCGGGCCAACTCCGTAACCTGAGATCGACGACCGCCAGAAGCAGCACCCATAGGATCCCGGCATTGCAGGGCGTGGGTCACGTCGAAAATTTGCGGCACACCCTTGGTAGCAGCTCGCATCACGCCAAAACCGAGCATATCGACCACAAGATTATCGTATCCGTAGTTACTACCGCGCTCACAGATCATGAGTCGTTCGTTACCGCACTCTCGAAACTTTTCAACGACATTGCCCATCTGCGCTGGCGACAGAAACTGCGGCTTTTTGATGTTAATTGCAGCACCGGTCTCGGCCATGGCTCGCACCAGATCGGTCTGCCTGGCAAGAAAAGCTGGTAACTGAATAATATCGCAGACCTCTGCTGCTGGCGCCGCTTGATCAGGCGCATGCACATCAGTGATCAAAGGCACGTTAAATCGCGACTTAACGTCCGCCAGAATTTCCAGGCCTTTTGCCAAGCCAGGCCCGCGAAAAGAGTGTATGGAAGAGCGATTCGCCTTATCGTAAGAGGCTTTAAAGACCAGTGGAATACCCAGATCAGCACACACGCTCACGTACTCTGCAGCGACCTCCAATGCGAATTCCCGGCTCTCCAGAACATTCACACCGCCCAAAAGCACAAAGGGCGCATCGTTAGCGATGCGCAGATCACCCAGCTCTACGGTTGTTGTCATCGGCATAACCTCAATATCAGGGCTCAGCCTGCCGCAGTATCACGGGCATGGCGGTTACCCGCAGCATGCTGACAAGCTGCTTGTATGTAACTGGTAAATAGCGGATGACCGCCTCGAGGCCGGGAGGTGAACTCCGGATGAAACTGGCAGGCAACAAACCAGGCGTGTTCGGGCAATTCGACCATCTCAACTAGCGACCTGTCCTCAGACCAGCCTGCTATGACCATGCCATGTTCCTGAAGCGTGCTCACATAATTGTCATTCACTTCGTAGCGATGACGATGGCGTTCGTGGATTACAGGAGCACCGTAAATGTCGCGAATGCGCGTTCCCTCTTCCAGATGGCATGGCTGAGAGCCGAGTCGCATGGTACCGCCAAGATCCGAAGTCTCGTCCCGCTGCTCAGTGCTGCCGTCGGCATTCTTCCACTCGGTAATCAGCGCCACGATAGGATGCGGCGTCTGCGGAGCCATTTCCGAGGAATGAGCTCCCTCCAGCCCACATACATTTCGTGCATACTCCACAAGTGCGACGTGCATGCCCAGACAAATCCCCAGAAAAGGGATGTCGTTCTCCCGGGCAAAACGCACGGCTTGAATTTTCCCCTCTACGCCACGGTCACCAAAGCCTCCGGGCACCAGAATAGCGTCGGCACCTTCCAAAACACCCGTACCGTTGCGCTCAATATCCTCGGCCTCGACGTAGTCGATCTTTACATCAGTGAGCGTCTGTAAGCCGGCGTGGGCGAGCGCTTCATTTAGCGACTTATAAGCGTCAGGCAGCTCCATGTACTTACCAACCATCGCCACCCGAACGGTCGCCTGCCTATCAGCAAGCTCTCGCTGAAGCACTTCATCCCACTCACTCAGATCTGCAGGAGGGCAATCGAGGCCGAACCGCTCCACCACAAAATCATCCAGCCCATTTGCATGCAACGCGCGGGGAATACTGTAAATGGTGTCAGCATCCAAAAGCGGGATAACGGCCCGCGCCTCAACGTTGGTGAATAGGGCAATCTTGCTACAGGCACTTTCCTCGATGGGGACCGTGGATCGGCAAAGAAGCACATCTGGCTGCAAACCAATGGAACGCAGCTCTTTCACCGAGTGCTGGGTAGGCTTGGTTTTGATCTCGCCTGCGGTAGCGATATAAGGCACCAGGGTGAGGTGCATCAGCAGCGCCCGGGAAGGCCCCATCTCGACCTTTAGCTGACGCGCGGCTTCCAAAAACGGCAAACCTTCGATATCACCCACCGTGCCACCAATCTCGACCACAGCAACATCGGCGTCACCGGCTCCCGCCAGCACCCGTCGCTTAATCTCGTCGGTAATATGTGGAATGACCTGAACCGTACCGCCGAGATAGTCTCCGCGACGTTCCTTGGCCAGCACCTGGTTGTAAACACGACCCGTGGTGAAGTTGTTCCTGCGGCTCATCACCGCGCGGGTGAATCGCTCGTAATGCCCCAGATCAAGGTCGGTTTCGGCACCGTCATCGGTGACATACACCTCACCGTGCTGAAACGGGCTCATAGTTCCGGGATCAATATTGATATAGGGATCGAGCTTTAGAAGGGTAACCTTCAGACCACGGGCTTCAAGAACCGCCGCCAGCGATGCCGCTGCGATTCCTTTACCTAGAGAAGAAACTACACCACCAGTCACAAAGACTAATCGCGTCATGTCACGCCTTCCTGTTGACTCTGCCCCGGACGAGCAAGACTGTCATCAATCCGGGCCCGCGACCATGCGATAAGATGGGATATCAAACTAACAGAAAGCGCCCCCGCGCTCAATCAGAAACCTGCATTGAGTGCGTTATTTCTGCCTAATTTCTTCCCTTTCCCAAACAAGTTCAACCCCGAGCGAGACTGCCCGCGGGGAGCGCAGCAAATGCGCGACTGCCAGAAGCTCCTCACCAGCGGCAGAGTTTTGCACCAGCAGAGGCAAACAATTGCGCCACCATGGTGGTACTGCCTGCTCCTGAAAGACCGTTTTCAGATCCTTATGATGGCCGCTGGCCAGTGCGAGACGCTCCCCCCCACGGCGCGTGCAAAGGCTCAGATCCGGCAACAGCTCGCCTTCAGCCCCCATCAGAGTCAGCTTACCCATGCCAGGCCAGGACAGCGTCTCTCCCAGCTGTATGGCCCGGGTCTTCGACGCCGGGTCCAGCTGTCGAGGGTGGAGATACACCGCGTCGCGATAACGCTCAATGGTCCAATCAGAACCACACAGCTGGGCACCAGCGCCTTCTCGCATCTGCCGCAGGAATTCCAACAAACGAGCGGCCGGTGGTGCCAACAATGACCGCTCTTTAAGCCACTGCCTCAGAGCCAGTGCCGCCAGCGCAGGCTCCCGCGGCAAATCATCGATGGCAAAGCCGGGATCACCCAGGCTTCCATATACGGTTTTCATTACCGGACCAGGAAGATGCTCGCTTAATTCCCGCAGCTGGGTCGCCGCGCGAGAGAGCGTGGACCGGTACCCTGGCCAGCGCTTTGCAAGCAATGGCATGATTTCCTGGCGCAGATAGTTTCGATCAAAGCGCGTATCGGCATTGCTTGGATCATCGATCCAGACCAGGTCATGGTCCATCGCATAGGCTTGCAAATCGCTGCGGGGAAGATCCAACAAAGGACGCAGCAGCGAACCATGACCCAGGGGGCGGGCCACAGGTATGGAGACCAGACCTTGAGGACCGGCCCCGCGGAGCAGCCTCAACAAGAGGGTTTCAGCCTGATCATCCTGGTGATGCGCCATCAACAAGACGGCACCCGGCTCGATGCAGGACTCAAACCAACGATAGCGTGCGGTTCGCGCGGCGGCTTCAACACCGTGGCCACTTTCATGCAACTCTAGCCGGGTAGAGCTAAAAGGAATATTCCATCGTGAGCACAGCTCAGCGCATTGATTTGCCCATCGATCCGCATCCCTGTTCAGACCATGGTTGGCGTGCAAGGCGATCACGGGCCCAGCAAAAGCGGCTTTTACTCCATGCAGCAGCACCGTTGAATCCAGACCACCGCTAAAGGCCACATAAACACCCGCAGCCCTGTCCAGCGTGGCCGCGTGCCGTTCAAAGGCTTGAAGAACGGGGTTTTGAGCCACCCCTTGAGGACTCTCAGTTACCGTAGGCGAGGAGTCTCGCATAACGGGCTTCGAGCATATCCTCGGTGCTCATGGCCTTGAGCTTATCCAGCTCTCCAGACACATGCTCACGAATTCGCTCTGCCATCAGCTCAGCATTCCGATGTGCTCCACCAAGAGGCTCAGGAATGCTGGCATCCACGATACCGAGCTCTTTGAGCTTGTCTGAGGTCACGCCCATGGCCGCCGCTGCGTCCGAGGCGAACTCCGAGGATTTCCAGATAATGTTGGCGCAACCTTCTGGAGAAATCACGAAATAGGTGGCGTACTGCAGCATCGCCAGGTGGTCGGCCACGCCTATACCCAGGGCACCACCGGAACTTCCCTCGCCGATCACGACAGAAACAATCGGCGTTCGCAGTCGAGACATCACCGCCAAATTCGTGGCAATTGACTCAGAAATACCCCGCTCTTCAGAATCGATACCCGGATATGCTCCCGGTGTGTCAATCAGGGTTATCACTGGCAGACTGAAACGTTCGGCCGTCTCCATAAGACGCAGGGCTTTGCGGTAACCTTCCGGCTTGGGCATGCCAAAATTACGATATACCTTGTCTTTGACCGTGCGCCCCTTCTCCTGACCAATCACCATGACTGACTCGCCGTTCAAGCGCGCAATGCCGCCGACGATCGCTTTGTCGTCGCCAAAATGGCGGTCACCGTGAAGCTCATCAAAGTCATCAAAAATCAACGGAAGGTAGTCAAGCGTATAGGGCCTCAGTGGATGTCTTGCGACACGCACCACATCCCAGGGGCTAAGATTGGAGAAAATCTTCTCGGTAAGCTTGGAGCTTTTGGCTTTTAATTCGTCAAGTTCGCTGGAGAGATTAAGTTCTGCTCCAGAGCCCACATGCCGCAATTCCTCGATCTTGACCTCGAGCTCGGCGATCGGCTGTTCAAAATCCAGATAATTGGGGTTCATGGGCGACGTCAACGACTAGACTATGGGTTAGCTTTAGGATTCTACCCAAAAGCGCGCCGCGCCTCCATGGTCTAAATCGCCGACTTCATCCGACCAGTGTAATCATCACCCCAGCTGCCACGGCTGAGCCAATGACGCCGGCCACATTTGGGCCCATGGCATGCATCAGCAGGAAGTTATGGGGGTTTTCTTCCAGACCCAGTTTATTGCTGACCCGCGCCGCCATAGGCACTGCCGAAACCCCCGCCGAGCCGATGAGGGGATTGATGGGCGTACCTCCCAAACGGTTCATTAACTTGGCCAGCAGAACACCGGACGCCGTGCCCACACTAAAAGCCACGATACCCAGACCCAGAATTCCCAGTGTGTTGACGTCCAAAAACTTATCCGCCACAAGCTTGGATCCCACGGCGAGTCCCAGAAATATCGTGGTGATATTGATTAGCGCATTTTGTGCCGCGGCGCTTAATCGCTCCACAACACCGCATTCACGCATCAAATTTCCAAAACACAGCATACCCAACAAAGGCGCAGCATCGGGTAACAACAAGGCCACCAGAATCAGTAGCATCAGCGGAAAGCTGATCTTTTCCCTGCGGCTAACCTCACGCAGCTGCACCATGACGATTTGTCGCTCCTGGGCAGTTGTGAGCGCACGCATGATCGGTGGCTGAATCAATGGTACCAATGCCATGTACGAGTAGGCAGCAACGGCAATAGCACCGAGCAGATCAGGTGCTAACAGGCTGGAGACATAAATCGCCGTAGGGCCATCCGCACCGCCAATGATGCCGATGGCCGCAGACTGAGCGAGACTGAAATCAGTCAAACCCATAGATGTAAGGCCTACCGCACCGATGACCGTAGCAAAAATCCCGAACTGCGCCGCAGCACCCAAAAGAAGCGTGCGGGGGTTTGCCAGGAGCGGACCAAAGTCAGTCATCGCGCCCACACCCATGAAAATCACCAGCGGGGCGACACCACTACCGATGGCAACACTGTAAAAGCTATACAACATGCCATCGCTAAGACCCGTATCGCGAGCGAGCTGGAGCGCCTCCCACTGGAGAGCCTGCGGGGCAATATCAAGGGCCGCCGCAATGCTGGCCGGATCAGCTGAGGTAGAAAGCAAGGCCGACAGAGCCACAAGCAACTCACTGTTTGCACCATGCAGCGCTTTATCCAGTGCTGAGTACGCCAGCCCAGCGCCCGGTATATTCGCCAACAAACCACCAAATCCGATAGGCACCAACAAGAGGGGTTCAAAGCGACGATGAATCGCCAGATACAAAAGCAAAAGAGCGATGCCCAGCATCACTGCCGAGCCAATATCCATCTGGGCCAGCCCTGACGCGGCCCATAGCTGGGCTAGGCGCTCCATCAGTGCGTATCCAGCTCCAATAAGGCGTCACCCACCGCAACAGAATCACCTGCTGATACGATGAGCTGACTGACAACACCCCCCTTTGGCGCGCGAACTTCTGTTTCCATTTTCATGGCTTCGAGAATGAGCACGACATCACCCGCTTCCACGGCATCGCCCACGGCCACGGCAAGACTGACAATATTGCCCGCCAAGGGAGCATTGACCGACTCGGCGTTAACCGCTGCGACTGGTTGTGCAGCGACAGCTGGCGCGCTGGCCACGGGGGCAATATTGCTCACATCACCCCCTTCGGCCACCTCTACGACAAAGCGCTGCCCATTTACAGACACTGTATACACACCGGAATCTCCTCCAGCCGCTGACGCGCTCGGCGTTGCAGTTGTTGTCGCTGCCGGTGGAGCTTCAACGACCGGCTCATTACCCGGCGCAGGTTCAAAAGCGCTGGCATCGCCACGCTTATCTAAAAAGCGCAGTCCAATCTGCGGGAACAGTGCATAGGTGAGGGCGTCATCGACCGCCCCCTCCCCCGGAGCGAGGGCAATACCTTTCTCTTTTGCCAAAGATTGCAGCTCATGCTGTAGCACCTCCATCTCAGGGGCCAGCAAATCTGCAGGACGACAGGTAATAACCTCGCCTCCATCAAGCACACGCTGTTGTAAGGCGCTATTGACCGGAGCCGGCGTAACGCCGTATTCACCCTTTAGTACACCGGCTGTTTCTCGAGAAATGGATTTGTAGCGCTCCCCGGTAATCACGTTCAGCACAGCCTGAGATCCCACAATCTGGGAGGTCGGTGTAACCAGGGGAATGAATCCCAGATCTTCGCGCACGGCGGGGATTTCTTCCAATACCTCACCAAGTCGATCCCCCGCGTTTTGCTCCCGCAGCTGATTCTCCATATTAGTGAGCATTCCGCCGGGAACCTGCGCCACAAGAATTCGGGAGTCCACGCCTCGCAAGGAACCCTCGAACTTTGCGTACTTTTTGCGCACCTCCCGAAAATAGCCAGCGATGCGCTCCAGCGCGACCAGATCCAGGCCCGTATCGCGCTCGGTGCCTTCTAAAATTGCGACCAGAGCTTCGGTCGGTGAATGCCCATAGGTCATGCTCATGCTCGAGACAGCGGTATCAATATTGTCGATACCCGCCTCGATGCACTTAAGATTGGTAGCAGTGGACAGGCCTGTTGTGGCGTGGCATTGCATATGAATAGGAATAGAGCAGGCCGCTTTTAGCTTTGTGACCAGTTCAAAACCAACATAGGGACGCAGCAGACCCGCCATATCTTTAATGGCAATAGAGTCAGCGCCCATATCTTCGATGCGCCGCCCCTGATCAACCCATCCATCAATGTCGTGTACCGGACTCAAGGTGTACGCGATCGTCCCCTGTGCATGCTTGCCCTGATTTTTTACCGCTTTAAGCGCCGTCTCGATATTGCGCATATCGTTCATTGCATCAAAAACCCGAAACACATCCACGCCGTTGGTGGCCGCACGCTCAACAAACTTGTCCACTACATCATCAGCGTAGTGACGATATCCCAGAAGGTTTTGACCTCGCAGCAGCATCTGTTGCGGCGTCTTTGGCATAGCCTTCTTGAGCTCCCGGATTCGATCCCAGGGGTCCTCTCCCAGATATCGAATGCAGGCATCGAAGGTCGCCCCGCCCCAGGACTCCATGGACCAAAACCCAATCTCGTCCAGCTGCGCGGCAATGGGCAACATGTCGTCCAGACGCAGACGCGTCGCAAACAGTGATTGGTGCGCATCGCGCAGGACAAGCTCGGTAATACCCAGTTTTCCAGGTTGGTCAGACATGCGCTTTCCTTTGATCAAGATCAGATGCAGATGAAACAAGGCCACGCCCACGGTGCTGGTGCACCGCAGCGGCTATTGCAGCCAGTAGTTCCGGGGATGGCGCCGAAGAGGCCTGCGGTGGCCTCGCACTGCGCCTGGGCGTCGCAAGGAGGGGTTCGGGAAAGAAGCGCTGGATAAATAACGACATCAGCCTTGTGGCAAAAACCAAAAGCGTCAGGAACACCACCACCGTGCCCATACCATAAACCAGCAATTCAAGACCCTGCGAAAGCAGATTGGCACTCATGAGATTCTCCAATGATGCCCCATGATAAACGAGGCAGGTGCTCCGGGTCACGGTAGCTGTTCCCCATTGCAAGTCTGCGTATACTCTTACTCCGTGACTGTCGAACCTCTACCCCGCATTCTACTGGCGCCTATGGAAGGCGTTATCGATCACACCATGCGCGAACTGCTAACCCGGTTCGATGGTGTAGATCGCTGCGTCACTGAATTCATGCGCGTGAGTCACGAACTGCTGCCCGCGCGCGTGTTTCACCGTATATGCCCTGAACTCGCTCAGGGTGGGCGGACATCATCGGGGGTTCCGGTATACCTGCAAATACTGGGCGGCGATCCGACTGTGGTGGCAGAAAACGCCGCCCGTGGCGCAGAACTCGGAGCGCCGGGCATCGACTTGAACTTCGGCTGCCCCGCCAAAACGGTAAACCGCTCTGATGGCGGCTCAATTATTCTGCGCGAACCCCAGCGCGTGCACGCCATCGTAGCTGCCGCTCGCCGGGCACTCCCGATATCGGTTCCCCTAAGCGTCAAGATTCGCCTGGGCTTTGAGGACCGAGACAAGTTTCTCGACATAGTCTCGGGCATCGATGCGGCAAATCCCAGTGAGCTGGTAATCCATGCACGCACACGCGCAGATGGCTACCGACCTCCCGCCTACTGGGATCAAATTGCCCTGGCCCGCTCGGTCACCGACATACCACTGGTGGCGAACGGTGAGATATGGGGCGTCGGTGACGCACAGTTGGCCAGAGAAAAGAGCGGCACCCGGGATCTGATGCTTGGCCGGGGCGTATTGTGCAGACCCGATCTCCCACGACTTGTTCGCGCGGCGGATCTGGGTATTGAACAAAACGCATTAAGCTGGGACGACATCCGCGGTCTGCTGCTGACATACCTCGCGGTGACGCTGGACACTTACGACGCCCGTTACGCCGTTAATCCCATCAAGCAATGGCTGGGGTACCTCAGGCACTACTATCCGCAAGCCGCAGCAATGTTTGCGGTGATCAAACGTATTTTGGACCCCGAACAACTAAGACAGGCCATAGCAGGCGATGACAACACCGCTTCCATAGCGGCCTAGCGACAAGAAAAGGGAGCACTACATGACAACTGCCGTCGCAGACGTTCCACTCGTGAGGGATGACACAGGATTTTTCGGGCATCCCAAAGGCCTGATGATCTGCTTTGCCACAGAAATGTGGGAGCGCTTTTCCTTTTATGGCATGAAATACCTGCTGCTGCTGTATCTCACGAAATACCACCTGTTCACTGACGCCGAGGGACTTGAGGTGCTCGGCGGCTATGCCGCGCTGGTTTACGCCATGCCGGTTATAGGAGGGCTCCTGGCTGACCGCTACCTCGGAATGCGAAAGTCCGTGATTCTTGGCGGGCTTTTACTGGTAGCCGGACATCTGGGCATGGCGGTGGAAGGCGAGCAGGCCCGAATGGTGGGAGACAATATTGCGCGCGACACCCAAGCCTTGCAGGTGTTTTATGCATCCCTCGCGCTCATCGTAATTGGTGTGGGATTTCTCAAACCGAACATCTCAACGATTGTCGGCAAGCTTTATGCTAAGGATGATCCTCGTCGGGATTCTGGCTTCACAATCTTTTATATGGGCATCAACCTCGGGTCTTTCAGCGCTACGCTGCTGTGCGGTTATCTGGGCGAGACCTATGGTTGGAGCTATGGTTTTGGTGCTGCGGGTATTGGAATGCTTGTGGGACTAGCCACCTTTATCTACGGCCAACGCTATCTTGCCGGCCTAGCTGAACCCCCCGAAGATGGCAAGCTGAAAGAGCGCACGGTCATCGGCCTCAGCAAAGAACACACTATCTACGCCAGTTCCCTGCTCGCAGTCGCCGTGGTCTGGCAAATGTTGCAATTTCATGCTGCCGTGGGCCTCCTTCTGAATACGCTCTCGGTGCTGGTTTTGGCGGGACTGGCCTGGTTCATCGTAGCGCGCTGTAATGCCGTTGAACGCAGCCGTATGATCGTGCTCATCATACTGACTATGTCCACGGTCGTGTTCTGGGCCCTCTTTGAACAGAGCGCAGCCTCTATGACGTTGTTTGCGGACCGGGTCATGGACCGCGAGGTCTTTGGACTCACACTCACCGCCTCTCAGTATGGCGCGCTCAACTCAATGTTTATTTTCATGTTTGCGCCCTTCTTTGCATGGCTGTGGACGGTACTAGGCAGACGCGGGCTTGAGCCCTCGACACCCGTGAAATTTGCCCTGGGAATCGCTCAGGCTGGTCTTGGCTTTGGCGCATTGATGATTGGTGCCGCAAACCCGGACCAGGCGGGACTTGTCTCAGGCTACTGGATGGTCCTCGCTTACTTGCTGCATACCTGTGGCGAGCTTTGTCTATCGCCCGTAGGCTTATCGGCCGTCACTAAACTGGCGGTTCCCAGCGTCGTTGGCGTCATGATGGGCTCCTGGTTTTTGGCAACCGCTTACTCAGAGTTCGTTGCTGCGCAATTGGCAAAACTTGCGGCCATCGAAACCAGCAGCGGCAGCGTCACTGACACCGCCGGCGCATTGACGACCTACGGAGAACTCTTTAGCAGTCTGTTTTGGCTGGGCTTGGGAGCGGGTGTTCTTATGCTCTTGCTGTCGCCACTCCTGCGTCGCATGATGCACGGTATTCACTAAGCGCAGGAAACTACAATGACAGAGCGCAGCTTCGACATTGTGCTGTTTGGGGCCACAGGCTTTACCGGCCAATTAGTGGCCGAGTATCTGCTTGAGCGCTACGGCAGCGACGGCGAATTACGCTGGGCACTGGCAGGCCGAAACCTGGCCAAGCTCGAATCGGTGCGTCAAACCTTACAGGGCGTTAGACCCAAACACCCGCTGACGCTGATCACCGCGGACAGCGGCGATCTCAACGCGCTGACCGAACTTGCAGCCAGTACACGGGTGGTTTGCAGCACCGTGGGGCCTTACGCCCAACACGGTAGTGAATTAGTCGCAGCCTGCGCAGCACAGGGAACTGATTACTGCGACCTCACCGGCGAAGTGCCCTGGATCGCCCGAATGATTGGCTTACATCAAGGCACCGCACAGGAGTCCGGTGCACGCATTGTGCACTGCTGCGGGTTTGATTCAGTCCCGTCTGACCTTGGCAATTGGTTTGTGCAACAAGCCATGCAAGAGCAACACGGCGTTACAGCCTCGCGAGTTCGCGGGCGAGTGGGCAAGACTCGGGGCGCGGCCAGCGGCGGAACCGTGGCCAGTCTGCTTGGGGTAATGGAAGAGGCCGGGCGTGATCCGGCGCTCCGCAATTTGCTGCGGGACAAATACTGCCTGTATCCCGAGCACGAAGAACCGGGACCGCTGGTAAAGGACCAATACACACCCGTCTTCGACCCCTGTTTTGAACAATGGACCACACCCTTCGTGATGGCGCTGATTAATGAGCGCGTGGTAAGGCGCAGCAATGCCTTGCTGGATTTCCCCTGGGGGCGGGGCTTTAACTACGATGAAAGCCAACTGTGCAGCAGTCGCGCGCAGGCGCTGGCAATCAGTCTGGGTATGGGGGCAGCAATGCTCATCGCAAGCAACACTCTGGGACGTAATGCGATGGCTCGCTGGCTACCCAAACCGGGCGAAGGGCCGGATCGCGATGCTCGGGAAAAAGGCTTCTTCGAGCTATTCTTCCATGCCGAACACCCCGAGGACTCCAAAAAGTCCCTCCGCGCTCGTGTCAGTGGAGATCGCGATCCGGGCTATGGTTCGACCTCACGCATGCTTGGAGAAGCGGCTGTCTCTCTGGCAAAAGACCCGGCGACGGTCGCTGGTGGTATCTGGACCCCTGCATCGGCTTTGGCCCCCGCGCTCATACCTCGACTGGAACAAAACGCAGGACTTCAGTTCAGCCTGATCTCCGCCGAATAATGAGCTGCGATGCAGCTGGAACGCAGCATTGACCGATAACGATCAGCAGCGCTTCAATCTTATTTTCTCGGGTCAGTTACTCCCGGGCACCGACATCGAGCGCGCAAAGCGGACCTTGGCAGCCTTCTTTGGGCTTCGCGACATATCCGGTGTCGCGGTATTTTTTAGCGGCAAACCCGTGCCGCTGCGCCGCAACATCACTCGAACCGATGCCCAGCGACTGTATCGGCAATTACGCAGTGTTGGTCTGATCTGTGAACTCACGCCGGCAGACCCGCCCAAAGTTGCCACCGCTTCAACGCCGCCTGCACAGCCTTCTCCAGCCAAGCCCCCTGGGCCAAAGCAAAGCACCAAGCCCCGGGGTCAAGCTCCAAACCTGTTTGCATTGCGACCCGCGTTTGCGTCGCAAAACCCTGCTCAGCTTCGCGAGACCTCACAAATACGCAGCTTTATCGCCGCCGGCGCGGCGCTTGCACTATGCGTTCTCGTCATTGCAGTAATGCTTCGATTTCCAGCTGCACCCGCAGGACGGGAACCTCTGGGGCCCCTGGCCGGCACGAGCCTGCCAGACAAGCAGTTAGTACTGCTGCTGGAGGGAGCACTTTTAATACATGAGCGATCCGGACTGCCCCGGGCTCGCATAGGCGCCGGCGATCTCGGCTTTGATCGACTCTACCCTCCGCTTTGGACAATGAATAATGGAGACCTTTTATTAAACGCCGCGATAGCCGAGGGCGGGCTAAGACTTCAGCGCTGCAATCTCGAGGAACTTCGTTGCTACCCCTTCAGCCCAGAAGTCCTGGGCAGTCCCGTGACCGCCATAGCTGGCTCCTTACTGGGTGACAGCATCTTCTTACTCGGTGAGGGGGGACAATTGTGGCGCAGCAATAGTGCTGGCGAGATAGAAGCCACTGCCACTGTGCAACAGCCCTGGGGAAAGGCTCGAATTCTGTCCATTGATGGCTTGCTACTGATACCTGCAGGGGACGGTCCTATGCTGGGCGTTTACCGTCCGGACCAGCAGAACTTTGGCCAGCAACTGGATGCGCTTCTGGTGATGCCAGCTGCGGCCATTGCGGCGGGGCAGGATCGCCTGCGCGATGTTTCACCGGGGGATGAAAGCTACTGGGCTCTCATGGCGGGCAGTGACGCAGCGCCGGGACTCTTCCAACTGAATCAGCAATGGGGCAATCCCCGAGGCATCGCCCTACCCCGGGAACTCTCCACCCCTTACTTCATCAGCTGGCGCGACAAGCTACTTATTGCAGACCCAAAGCAGGCTGTGATTCAGCGAGTGGCGAGCGACGGAAGGCTCGAGGCACCCTTCGAGTCATCACTCATACTTCAGGAGCGAGAGAACTGGATCAAGTTGGCGCAGCAACGAAGCTTGATGCGTCAGCTAGGTATCGGACTGCCACTGATTCTGGTTCTTTTTTGTATCGCCACAGCACTATTGTATCTCGCGAGCTACCGCGCTCTGAGCGCCATACCACAAGAGCGCAGCGTTCTTCTCGACCCGCTTCCCGGAGGGATTCACTGGCTACCAGGCTCCGCTCACAGGGACCGCTCGGTAAACCAGCTTGGCATCGCGCTTTTACTTACGTCCATATTTATCCTGGCATTGCTTGGCAGCCTGGGGGGATGGCAGCAGGCCCTGGCCTCGCTTCCGCTGCTGATTGCCAGTCTTTACGCCTGGAGCGAATTACGTCGAGGCAGCGGCGGCCATCTGGGACTACTGGAGAAACATTTTATCTGCGTTGATTACGACGGCCGCTACTTCTACGGTAAGCGTTCAGTTCTCCGTGGCAACGCCGCGATACTCATCGCTTCCGGTCTCGTGTTACCCGTCTCAATTCCGGTACTCCCCAACCTGGAGGTCGCAAGTCTTAACAAGGCACTCTACGCGCCGGCCCATAGCAGCAGCCGAGTCGAAATCCTCGGCGCGCTGTGGCTATCACGCCACCCCTGGATGAATGCTGCCCTGGCGATAACCGCCGGGCTACTCCTGACGGTCAGTCTGTTAGTTATCATCGGCTGAGGAAATTGCGCGTTATACTGCCGATCATCATTGAGCAGCATCGACACCTCGCGAACCCTTGGATACCTCACAAGACAAGCCAGAACCCGCACCGTCGAAACCCAAGCAGGTCGCGCTTTATGTAACCTGTCTGGCCGATCTTATGCGGCCGTCCGTAGCGCAGGCCAGCCTGGAATTACTGCAGCGTGCTGGCTGCGAAGTGACAGTCCCTGCGCAGCAAACATGCTGCGGACAACCGGCTTATAACAATGGTGATTTCTCTGGCGCCGCACGCATCGCACAACAACTTATCGAGAATTTTGAGCACTTTGACTACGTCGTATTACCCTCCGGTTCCTGTGCGGGCATGCTTAAAGAACACTACCCAAAAATTCTTGAAGGCCATTGGCTCGAACGCGCAAACAGCTTTGCCGATCGTGTGTATGAACTCACCACGTTTTTAGTCGATATTTGCAGCTACCAACCAGCGAAGCAGCTGTCTGCTAAAGCGGTGGCTTACCACGACAGCTGTGCCGGCCTGAGAGAACTTGGCATCAAGGCGCAGCCCCGCTCACTGCTGGCTAGAGCCGGAATCAAAGTACAGGAGCTTGCTCAAGCCGAGGTCTGCTGCGGCTTTGGCGGTACGTTTTGTGCAAAAATGCCCGCAATCTCGGGCGCCATGGCGGATCAAAAAATCCAGGATGCTCAGGACACCGGGGCAGAAACGCTCATTGGGGGTGACTTGGGTTGCCTCCTGGCCCTTGCAGGCAGAGCAAGCCGAACAAACAAGGACATTCAATTTCGGCACATTGCTGAAGTCCTTATTGGCGACAGCACAACGCCTCCCATCGCCAAGAACGAGGCTCCTGATGGAGCAGCATAGCCGCGACTTTCTGCAAGCAGCGGATAGAGCAATTGCCGATCCCACAAGCACCGGCACGCGCAAGGCGCTGGGCCAGCTCATGCCTAAGCTTCGCGAGCAAGCAATCGTGGACTTCGGTGGCAGCAAAGACTTCGATGCCTTGCGAACCGAGGTTCAGGCTATCCGGCAGCATGCGCTGGAACACCTTGCACATTACCTGGAATCATTCGCCAGCGCCGCTCGAGAGAACGGCAGCTCCGTGCATTTTGCGCGCAATGGCAGCGAACTCAATGACATTGTCATAGACATTTGCGCACGCACTGAAGCCCAGCGGATCGCCAAGGGCAAGTCCATGATCACCGAAGAGACCGGTCTCAACGCAGCACTGGAGGGCGCAGGTTTCTCCGTAAGAGAGACTGACCTCGGCGAGTACATCATTCAAGAGGCCGGTGAGACTCCCAGCCATATTGTCGGCCCCGCACTGCACAAGTCCAAGGAAGAGATTCGCGAGTTGTTTCTGGAGCGCCACGACCTCGGCGACCGGGATCTCAGCGATGCGCCAGAGATGGTCGCCGAGGCACGAAAGGTGCTCCGCGAAGATTTTCTCGCAGCGGATGTGGGAATTATCGGTAGCAACGCACTTATCGCAGAAAACGGCTACTCCATGCTGGTAACCAACGAGGGCAACGGAGACCTCTGCGCCAATCTGCCACGGGTACTGATCGTCTGTACCAGCGTCGATCGCGTTCTGCCCCGGGCAAGCGACGCCATGGCGATGTTGCGCTTGCTGGTGAGGTCGACCACGGGACAGGCTGTCAGCTGCTACACCAGTTTTTACGCAGGACCACGTCGTCCCACCGACGTGGACGGCCCCCTGGAAACGCACTTTGTACTTCTGGACAACCATCGGAGTGAAATTCTAGCGAGCGATTATTCCGAGATGCTCCAATGCATCCGCTGTGGTGCCTGTTTGAATCACTGCCCCGTCTACATGAACGCTGGAGGTCACGCCTATGGCTGGGTTTATCCGGGGCCCATGGGCTCGGTACTCACTCCGCTGCTGACTTCACTTGAAGAGAGCGCTCATCTACCCGATGCCTGCACGGCCTGCGGACGCTGTGAAGAAGTCTGTCCCGCAGCAATTCCACTGCCAGATCTGCTGCGTGATCTACGTCGAGACAAATTCGAACAGAGGGTCACCGCCAAGCGTTGGCGCTGGGGCATGCAACTGCATACCTGGCTTGCGCTGCATCCGAGGCTGTATCAGAGCGTGACCAACATAAGCGCTGGCCTCATGCATAGAATCGGCCGTCGGAACGGCGTGATTCGCCGACTGCCCTTTGCCGGGGGTTGGCTCAAGGCTAGAGACCTTCCGACACCTGCGGGTAAGACATTTCAAAAATTGCACCAGGAATCTCTTCAAGAATGAGTGCCAGCGACTCAGAACGAGAAATTTTTGCACGAATTCGCGGGGCATCGCGGCGCAGCTCTCCCCAGCAGATAGTGACCGAGCTCGCGGCACTCAAGAGTGTGCAAGGAGCGGTGTTGCCCGAATCCAATCTCTGTGAGGCCTTACAGAAAAATCTACAGCGCAATGGTGCGAGTACCGCGGCCGTCGAAACACGCAGCGAGGCGGTACTTGAGATTTCGCAGTTTATTGCGCACAAACATGGACAGCGACGAATAGTGACCGGGCATGACCCCCGTCTTGCGGCCCTGCCCTGGCGCGACGGCGGCCTGCTGCCAAGATTTGATGTTGCCCAGGCGGGAGACTCCGTATCGGTAAGCTACGCGCAATGTGCAATCGCAGAAACGGGCTCACTCGCGCTGTTACTGAATCGCAACAACCCGGCACTCAACAACTTGTTAGTCGAAGACCATCTGATACTGGTTGATCGCTGCGATATACGCGCAAAACTCGAAGACATCTGGGAACAACCGGGGCTTAAAGATCCCGACTCGCGTTCCCGGGGAATGATCATGATATCCGGTCCGTCCAGCACCGCGGACATCTCCATGCAATTAGTGCTCGGCGCTCACGGGCCCCGGGCACTGCATGTGATTATTGTGGGAACCGCACCCAGGTAAAACCAATGGCCGCCAGTTTCATCACAAAGGCTTATAGGTGAACTTCTGTCCACCTACTGACGCTTCGTACATCAAGCCTCCGCGGGCAATGGTAAAAATGGCGAGTCCTTTTCTATAACCGCTGTTTGATACGTTGGCATCGTTGCGTCCGCCACTGGCACTGGTCGCTGTGCCGCCTCCGGTATTCGCTTCGGCGGAAACACCAGCGGTAATCGCTACCGCCGTAGCCTGAGCGCTGAACTCAAAATTACCTGAAGTAAAGCTCTTGAAGGCCCGCTCGTCCTCCAGAAAAATCATCTGACTAAACGCCTGCGCACCCATCTGTAATCCAACGGTGAGCTGAGTCATTGTGGTGTCACCCACATACATGCCCTTGGCGTAGACACGTCCCGAGCCATGAGAACCTCCGATACCAAAACCGCCTTTACCAATGGTAGGAAACACAACATAGCCGTAGGCATTGTCAAAAAATGGCCCGGTTTGCTTGGCAGCGCGGAACGACTGAAGCGCATCATCGTACTCCCCGGCAAGCGTCAGAGGGCTAACCAACAGACATAATAGGGCCGCAAGACCCAATAAACGTTTAGACATGATGCAAAAAATCCTCAATTAGGCGCAGAACAACAAAATCGTCAGTCGGCGCAGGTCATTTGATCGTAAGTTTACCAGTCACTCATCGTTGCAAGCACGTCGCACACCCGGCAGCTGTAACCCCACTCATTGTCATACCAGTTCAGCACCCGTAGATAACGACCTCCGGTCACTGCCGTAAACCCGCTGTCATAGATCGATGAATGACTGTTACCAATAACATCGGTGGATACCAGAGGCCGATCACTGTACTGCAAAATCCCTTCCATGCGCGGCGATTCCGCAGCTGTGCGCACAGCGCGATCTACTTCTTCGACTGACACAGTGCGCGATAGTTTCACAAACAAATCAACGACAGAGCCATCGGGCACGGGAACACGCGATGCGATACCGTGGAGACGACCCTGCAAATCCGGAAGCACAACCCCCACCGCTTTAGCCGCTCCGGTAGAAGTGGGAATAATATTCTCTGCCGCTGCGCGACTACGTCGCCAATCAGAGTGCGGTACATCCGCCAGGCGCTGATCATTCGTGTAGGCATGCACTGTGTTAATCACGCCTTCAAGAATTCCAAACTCTTCGTGTAAAACCCGTGCCATGGGCGCCAGGCAATTAGTCGTGCAGCTGGCATTGGACACTATGCGGTGTGACTCATTAAGGCCTTGTTCATTCACCCCAAGTACTACCGTATAGTCAATGTCATCTTTAGCTGGCACCGTGAGCACAACCCGCGGAGCACCCGCATCGATGTGCATTTGCAATTGCTCCCGAGAACGAAAAACGCCCGTGGACTCAACCACCGCATCGACACCAAGTTCTGCCCAGGGCAATGCGGAGGGATCTCGCTCGCTCAGCATCCTGACACGACCCTTGGGTGTTACCAGATGATCGTCGTCCAGGGACAAATCATGGGGAAAAGGCCCCATGACCGTATCGTATTTTAACAAGTAGCGAAGCGCGTCATGGTCAAACAGGTCATTGACCGCCACAACCTCGATATCGTCACGCTCTTCAAGTATGCGAAACACCGAGCGCCCAATTCGTCCAAATCCATTGATAGCGATTCTCATGACTCGGCCTCCAGCTTACGATCAAGGTCGGCGTAGAGTCTCACAACATCCAGCAGACGCGCAGCATGCCCGCGGGTTTCGTACCAACCGAGCGTCTTTATAAAGTGGTCTCCGGCCTTCAGCGTGCCCTTGGCATCAAACAGTAGAGAGTAGTCACTACCCAAAACGTCGGACGAAACAATGGGGTCCTCTACCACGGAAACACTGCTGGGGAACTGCTTCGCTCCGGTGCGCATGACCTCGTTGATTTCATCCGCCGTCACAGCGGTAGAGTCGAGAACCAGTGTCGTGTCGAGCAGGCAGCCCTCCTGTACCGGTACATTTAATGTCGAGGTGTGTATCTTGCCCGCAAAGCTTGGGAGAACATGCCCCAGCCATCGACCGGCATCATGACCATTGGGAATAATGTTCTTTGGTGCAGAACGACTCCGGCGATAGTCACTGCCTGCATAGTCCTGGAGCGCTTGATCCGAGGTGTAGGCATGCACAGTGGTCATACTGCCGCACTCAATAACAAAGTGTTCTGAGAGTATATGAAGGAGTAGGCACAGGGCCGTCGTAGTCGGTGACCCCGCAGAAATCATTCGATCCCTAACGTCTGCCGAACCGCCATTAATCTCTGGAATGACAATGCGATCGATATTGTCATCGGGCAGAGTGCGAATGAGTACACGCGGTGCTCCGCCGTCAAGGTGGGATCGCATATCAAGCTCAGAGCCATAAATTCCGGTGGCGTCGATCACCATATCAATATCGAAAATATCCCAGGGCATTTCACCGGGCGTATCGATGGACATAAGCCGCGTGCGCTGGCGATCCGTGGTAAGAAAATTCCCCTCCAAGCGAAATTGACCGGGATCCTTCGCCTCGGACTGCAGCAGATAATGCAGAATGTCTGGCCGGCCAACATCTGCCACGGCAAGCACTGCGATGTCGGACGACGCACAGGCAAGTTCATAGATCTGCCTCCCGGTCTGACCAAAGCCCATGATCCCTAGACGTATGGGTTTGCTTCCGTCCATCTCAAAGTCCTCCTGGACCGTAAAATCAGCATTTATGTGTCTGAGTGTTGCACCCGCCTCTGGCAGAGTCAAAGTAGTGTGAATCAGAGCAATCCGGGAGCAGATTACCGGCGTAAAAAGTACTACAAAGGAGAACGTCTATGAACCAAGCAGTCGCGACTCAAACCCTTGAATTTGCTGAAAATATGAGCCCCGAGGCACGTAGCGTGCGACAGGCATTGCTCGAACGCGGGCTGGAAACGCCGCTGGTGGACAACGGTCTGACTCGGCAGCAGAAATATGAACGAATTCGCGACAGCTTCCGGGAGATCACCGAAACTTTGGGGCTTGATCTTCGCGATGACAGCCTGCAGGAGACGCCCCATCGCATTGCAAAAATGTACGTCGACGAGATTTTTAGCGGACTGGACTACAGTCAGTTTCCAAAAATATCGGTCATCGAGAACAAAATGCAGGTCGAAGAGATGGTTCTTGTTGATGACATCGATCTTGTTAGCACCTGCGAGCACCACTTTGTGACCATCGATGGCACCGCTCGCGTGGCTTATATACCCGGCGACAAGATCATCGGACTGTCAAAGATAAACCGCATTGTGCGCTTCTTTGCGCAGCGACCTCAGGTTCAGGAGCGCCTGACGCAACAGGTACTGGTTGCCCTGCAGACGCTGCTGGAGACCGACAATGTGGCGATCACCATTAACGCCGTGCACTACTGTGTGAAGTCCCGCGGCGTAATGGACAGTAATTCATCCACTCGAACCACCGCCCTGGGTGGTGTGTTCAAGACAGATGCAGCCACTCGAAGCGAGTTTTTGCGCTAAGCCTCCATAGAGTAAGTCCCCCAAGCAGGGCCGCTCAGGAGCGTTTTGCCAACCAGCTATCCAGCGCGTTGGCAAAACGCTGTTTATCACTGTTATCTAATGGTGCGGGACCCCCTGTATTGACGCCACTATCACGTAACTCTGTCATAAAGTCCCGCACTGCTAGCCGCGCCTTGGCATTTTCGGCCGTGTAGCGCTCCCCTCGGGGACTGATCGCCAAGGCCCCCCTCTCCACCACCTCCGCAGCAAGCGGAATATCCTGGGTGATCACAAGATCACTAACATCAAGACGCTTGAGAATCTCACTATCCGCGACATCGAAGCCCGAAGGTACCTGCACGAACGCCAAAAAAGGGGATGGAGGCACTGTCATGGCGTGGTTCGCCAACAACGTGACCTGGCACTGTGAACGGGTCGCAGCACGAAAAAGAATCTGTTTGATAGGTACCGGGCAGGCATCGGCATCAACCCACACTTGCCCGGCTTTTTCTGTCACCGTATTCAGACCCAGCGAATCAGCATCTCTCGCTGTTCTGCAGCCTGACGAGCCAGTGCCTCACCAAGCTCACCAAAACGCTCTTCGATCTTATCCCGACGAATTTTGAGCGTCGGCGTGAGCACTTCATTCTCAATGCTCCAGGGCTCCAAGCTGACGATCACGGCACCGATGCGCGCGTGTTTTTCTATCTCATCGTTAATCGCCGCCACGCTCTCACGAATGGACGCTTCTACGGCTTCTTTGCTTTCATTACGCGCCGCTTCCGTGAGCACCGCGATCATCACTGTCTTGGAAAAACCTCGCCCGATGAGACATTGCTGCTCAATAAACGGATTATTTGCAAACATGCCTTCGATGGGAGGAGGCGCAACAAACTTGCCCTGAATCGTTTTGAAGTAGTCCTTAACTCGGCCCGTAATATAGATAAAGCCGTCCTCATCGACCCGGGCCTTATCGCCGGTGTGCAACCATCCACCTTCACGGATCAGTTCCGCGGTTTTGTCTGGCTGCTTGTAGTAACCCGGCGTACAACCATCAGCACGCACCGCAAGCTCACCCTCCTCGGTGATTTTGTACTCAACTTCGCCCACGGGCTTGCCGATGGAGCCAATTCTTCTGGAGTCTGGGCCGCTCACAATAAGACCCATCGCCTCAGTCTGCCCAAAGCCCTCCATCAGTTGGAGCCCCAGCGATTCCCACCATGCGATTAGCGGTGGAGGGGTCGGTGCGGCCGCCGCCAGGCAGAACTCCACCTCACCAAGACCCAGGGTATCAAGCACCAGTTTTCCAATGCCTTCGGCGTCTTCCTTTAGCGCAGCCTCAAGGGCTTCCTGCCCGCCAAACTTGCTGATGACGGCCTGCTGGAACTGCTCCCAGATCCTCGGGGGACCAAAAAACATGTGGGGGCGAGTTCTCTGTAAGTCCCGCAGGATATGCTCCAAAGACTCGTTAAAGTTCACCTCACCACAGGAAAATAATGACGAATACTCAACGATCTGCCGCTCGGCAATATGCGACAGTGGCAGGTAAGAAAAATAGCGCGGCTGATCGCGCAGACCAAAGGCCGCGATAAATCGTCGGATAGGAATCACATTGCTTTCATGGGTCTGGATCACACCCTTGGGTAGACCCGTGGTGCCTGAGGTGAACACCAGGGACATCATGTCATCAGGAGCGCACTGGTAGCTGATGTCTTTGCCTTCGCCCTCGGCAAGCAGCTGATCCCAGGTGAGGTGCTCACCCTCTATCTCTACACCCGGTAGAGCTACGATGGTGATGTCGGCCGGCAGCACGGGACGCACCGCTTCCCAGTTAGGACTTTCACCCACAAAAATCACCTTGGCTTCGGTGAATTCGGCAATATATTGCGCTGTCGCAGCGGGGAGTGTTGTAAACATACTCACCGTAACGTTCCCAGAGCGAATGATAGCGAGGTCGCCCATAAACCAATGGGGGCGATTGCGCGAAAGCATGATCATGTTCTGGCCGTGACCAAAGCGAGCCTCAAGCGCTGCGCCAACAGCATTGATCTGTCGTCGCGCTTCAGACCAAGTGAAGTCAACGCTGCCCTCCTCGCGAAGATCACGCATCCAGATTTTGTCGCCTCGGGTGTCAGCCCAGTGGTCGAGGAATTCAGGCAGGGTTTGGAAGTCCATTATCTTTTTATCTCCACAATCAATAGTTATTCAATAACAGGTTTGCAAATCATACTAAAAAACTACTCCAACCATTCCAGGGTTCGAGCGCCTGCACCCAGCGGAGTGCCACGTTGCTCTATGCCCGTGTCGCCCATGCCGGGGCTCTGTGGGTTGTTGAGTACCTGGGGAAGAGTCAGTAATTGGCTAGCGCCCCATCCGTGCTGTGGCAGAGGCTGCAAAAGATCCTGTACATCCACTACCGATACAAAACTATAAAAGGGCTGGATCGCGGCGCCACCGCCCAGGCTTTCCTCACGGTGCACGCGCTGTGCTGCACTTACTCGTCCATCAGCGTCAAAAGTCACAATAAGATAATCGCCTTCGATTTCGGCACTACCCCAGTCGAAATTAAGAAAATCAGCCCCGGCCCAACCCAGGCTAAGGCCCAGCGCCGACCTGCGAACTTCCCAAGCTTCCCAGGCCATTAATAGCTGGTCTTCGCTGGTCGCAAAACGCAGAGGAGGCCCAAGCTCCGCCAGGACATTGGCCAAGGTTTTACCCTGAGCATCCTGCTCAAAGCTTTCGGGAAGCGCCTCACCCATTTCGTAGTACCACTGCGTACAGCCACCTTGCAGCAAAGCAAGGCTCAGCAGGGCAATAACAACGCTAATCCTCATCAGCAGGAACTACCCACCCGGAATAATCAGAAAGAAGGTCGTCCTCATCAAATATGAACACTGCCCTGTCATAGCGTGCACTCATATCAAAACGGTTGTACAGCAGCAAAATCAGTCCCTGACCCTGCGATGACTCGTTCAGGTAATACAGCACGCTTTCATCACCCAGGCTCACCAGTTGCGAAGGAGGACCAAGCTCAGCCATCACTTGGGAACGCGTGGTCACCCCCTCTTGAAAACTGTCGAGGGTCGCCTTATCCCAATTGACCTCCACGCCCCGTTCAGAGTCATACTGAGCACAGGCAGTCAGCAGCAGAACCGCCAGCACGATAAGCGAACGAAAACATGAACAAAGCATTGAATGGATTCCAGATGATCGAAGCGGAGCTGCGGATAATAGCCCAGAATACCTGAGCATGGAACTCGGATATTGCTACCAGGGAATGGGTTCCCCGGCCCAGTCCAGATACGACAATTCGCCATCCGCGCTGTGCGCGTCCAACAGTCCCTCCAGCCGCCGGGCAACAAAATCCGGGTCAAACAACTTACCCTCGGGTACGCCTCTCTGAAAAGGCGCTGACAACGCGGTATCTACCGTGCCCGGGTGAAAGGAGATGAGCTTTACACCTTTGGCCCGGCGGGCAAGCTCTATGGACGCGCACCTAAGACCCATATTCAGCGCAGCCTTGGCACTACGGTAGCTGTACCACCCACCCAGTCGATTGTCGCCGATGCTTCCCACGCGAGCGCTCAATACCGCAATACGACAGTCCGGGCTTTTACGCAGCCCGGCCACCAAAGCTGAAATCCACAGCATGGGTAATATGCAATTGATGCGGTGCACCTCCTGCATGGATGCAAGTTGCAGTGCATCCAGTGATTTTTCCGGCGCGTAATCCGGCCCGTGAAGCGTGCCCAAGGCGATCACCACCCGCGATAAGCGTGGACTTTCTCGCATAATCGTCTGGGCCAGCTCCGCGATCTGGCCTTCAGAGTGATCCGTAGCCAGATGACGAAGAGGCGCCGGTGATGCAGGATCAACGCTCACTTCCCGACTCACCGCCCAAACAGTGTCGAAGCGCGAATCCGTACTCCAGCGCTGCGCGATTGCGCTGCCGATTCCGCCGCCGGCCCCTACCACAAGCCCCTGTATTGCTCCCCCAGCCTCACTCACAAAAAATTTCCCCACCGATAAATAGATTCAAAGAGATTACGCACTTGAGCCATGAGCAGATGTAACATCCTGATGGGCTACAGTTACCCTTCACTTCTCGTGGAAACACAATGTCAAAGAAACAACACTGGATATTTGGCTACGGGTCGTTGATCTACAAAGTCGACTTCCCCTATCTGGATCGCGATCTAGCATCTTTGCGCGGCTGGTCACGACGCTTCTGGCAAGGCTCTGTCGATCACCGGGGCACGCCGGAATCCCCCGGGCGAGTGGTAACTCTTGTACCGGACGCCGAAGCACTCTGTCGAGGGGTGGCATTTCTCGTCGACGAATCCGTGTTTGCGCATTTAGATCACAGAGAGAAAAACGGCTACGAACGGCATCGCACAGAGCTGTATTTGGAACAGCGAAAAGAAACCGTGACCGGCACCTTTTACATTGCGGCAGCCGACAATCCGGCTTTTTTGGGAGACGCTCCGGATCGGGAACTAGCGAAGCACATCGCCGCGAGTCACGGACCCAGTGGCAGCAATGCAGATTATCTACTCTCGCTCGCCAGCGCGCTTCGAGAGATTGGCGAGCATGATGAGCATGTAGTTAGTCTGGAGCAGCATTTAATCGCGCTTGGCCAAAACCCCTGAGGCCGCAAAGGCATCTCGGCCCATACAAAGATTCTCTTGCCGATCAACCGCCCAGGAAAGTAACAAGCTGATAGGCAATGAGGGCAAAAAGGTAAGCCATACTGCTATATACAAAAAACATGCGTATCGCCAGGCGATTGGAACCCGCCTCTTTACTCAAGACTGCCATGGTCGATACGCACATCAGCGCGACAGCAAAAAACACCAGAAGTGCTACGCCCGAAGCAAGCCCCAAATCGCTGTTTTGAATCTGAGCGACCAGAGGCACCATGTTTTCTTCTGCCCCCTCTATACCGAACATCACTCCGAGCGTCCCGACAAACACTTCTCGGGCAAGAAACGAGCTCATGACTGCCACGCCATAGCGCCAATCCAAACCCAGGGGCGCGAACACAGGTTCTACCAGACGACCGATCTGACCTAACCAGGAGGCGCCCAGATCAGCTCCATAGTTGGGAAAGTACCCGAGCACCCAGATCACAACAGTCACAGTGACAATGATGCCACCCGCCTTAGTGATAAACAGCTTGCAACGCCGCCAGGATTTACGCAGCAGCGGCACCAAGGTTGGCAGGCGGTATGCAGGCATCTCAAGAACAAAGGGCAGATCCGGCTCCTGCTGGGTACTAAACCGAGAAACCATCGCCGTCACCAGAAGACCACAGACCATCCCAAAGAGGTACACCAAAAACATCGCTAGCCCCTGATAGCCCACCAGTCCACCGAGAGCGGTGGTGCTTGGGATAAACGCCGCAATCAGCAAGGTGTACACGGGAAGCCGGGCGGAACACGGCATCAAAGGGATCGCCAGATAAGTCAAAAAACGTCGTCGGGGTGAATCGATAGAGCGCGCTGCGTAAATTCCGGGAATCGCACAGGCAACGCCCGATAGCATCGGAATAAAGCTCTTACCCGTAAGCCCAAAAAACCTCAGGGGACGATGGCATATGAGCGCCGCTCGCGCCATGTAGCCAGAATCCTCCAGAAGGCCGATCACGAAGGTAAGCACAAAAATCTGTGGCACAAACACCAAGAACGCACCGATGCCAGAGAACAAGGCATCTGCTGCAAAGTCCTGCACCAACCTCGGTGCCAGCATGGGCACCACCAGATCTGACAGCCCGGCCAGACCTGCTTCCACCGCATCCATAGCCGGCGCCGACCAGGTGAAAATCGATTGAAACAGTAAATACATAATCGCAAAAAATGCGATACCACCAAAACCCGTATGCAGGAAAAAAGCGTCCATGCGGTTTTGCGTACGTAGCAGGACATCGCCCTTGGGACCATAATTCCTGGCTAACTGGTGAGCGTTGCCGCGAAGCAAAATATCCGGTTCGTGATTATTGGCTGGCGCTTGCGGATGCAGGAGCTGCTGACTGATTACCTCGTCAAGCTTGTCCAATCCCTGGCCGGTACGTGCAGAGATGCCGATCACCATGGCCCCCATATCACGACTCAGGGCCTCAAGATCTATACTGATTTTGTGGTTTTCCAGTACGTCAATCATATTGGCCAAGACGAGTACCGGCTTGCCCGCCCGGCCACATTCGCGAATCACTTGCAGTGCAAAATACAAACTTTTTTCGAGGCGCGTGACATCAATTACACACATTACGAGCCCTAGCTCGGGGTCGCCAAGGGCAGACTCAAACTGCTCAACGGCAACGCGCTCCTCGCCCGAAATAGCCTGCAGCGAATAAGTGCCCGGATAATCGTAGAGAGTGACGCCGGGGTGTCCGGATAATTTGCCGCTGGCAATCTCCACGGTAATACCCGGGAAATTAGCCACCCGGTGCTGCAGGCCTGTGAGGCGATTGAACAGCAGAGTTTTTCCGCAGTTAGGGCTGCCAATGAGTAGTGCGTTGTGCGGGGATCGCTGCGCGGCTTCAGTCATTGCTTTGCGGCCTGACGCGGACGTAGGTGGCTATTTTGTCGTCCAGTGAAAATACCGTATTTGCGACTCGATATACCTTAGGCGCGCCCAGGGCCGGCGCTTGCAGGCAACTCACCTGCTCCCCGGGATGAAAACCCAACTCCATTAACCGGATTCGGTATTCATCCTGAAGTGCTTTATCAAAGCCATCAATCGCGCCACATTGACCTCGCGTCAATGTCCAAAGAGATACGGTCACACTAATCCTGTTCGCTACGGCGCTGCTGCGCTTGCCAGAGTTGCGAATAATACCCGTTCTCATGAAGCAGGTCATGGTGTTTCCCCTGCTCCACCACATTTCCATCCTGTAAAACCAAAATTCTGTCCGCATCGACGATGGTAGAGAGCCTGTGGGCGATTACCAGGGTGGTGTGCTGCATAGCCATAGCAGAAAACGCATCCAACACAGCCTGCTCTGAACGGCTATCCAGACTGGAAGTAGCCTCATCAAACACCAATATCGGCGCATCCTTGATAGCTGCTCGAGCAATACCGACCCGCTGCCGCTCGCCTCCGGAGAGCTTCAGACCTCGCTCCCCCACTACCGTATCAAGGCCTTCGGGCAAACGTTCGACGAAATGCTCCAGATGCGCGGTCTGAATCGCTTTTTGCAGAGCCGCCTCATCCGCGTCGGGATTTCCGTAGCGGATGTTTTCTCTCAGACTGTCGTTAAACAAGACACAGTCTTGCGGAACGATGGCTATCTGACGCCGGAGCGACTCCTGCGTTAAATCCCGCAGATCCTGACCGTCAATTAACACCTGTCCGGCTTGAGGATCATAAAAACGAAACAGCAACTTCACCAGGGTGGACTTTCCGCCACCACTGGCTCCGACAACCGCGACCTTTTCTCCCCCGCCGATAGAAAAGCTAACACCACTGAGGATCGCGCGGGTGTCTTCGTAGGCAAAGTCGACACCTCGAAACTCCAGCGCGGCATCCTTGATAACCAACTCACTGGCCTGCGATTTATCTGCTACTTTTGGGTGCTTGTCCAACAACTCAAACAATCGTTCGATGTTTGCCAAAGAACTTTTTATCTCGCGGTACACAAAGCCGAGAAAACCCAGAGGCATGAACAACTGCAGCATAAACTGATTGATCAGAACGAAGTCGCCAAGGCTGAGGACGCCGCCCTGTACCTGCCATGCTGCCAGTCCCAGCATACATGTCTGTGACACCGCAATAATCAGCGCCTGTCCGCCATTAAGGGCAAACAACGACAGGCGATTCTTGCGCCGGGCCGTCTCCCAGGTCGCTAAAGACTCATCGTAACGCTGCGCCTCGAACTCCTCGTTGGTGAAGTACTTTACTGTTTCGTAGTTCAGCAAACTGTCCACGGCACGAGTGTTACTGCTGGAGTCTGCCTCATTTACCTCTCGAACAAAGCGGGTACGCCAGGCGGTTGCGCGAAAGGAATACAGCCCGTAAAGCACCACCGAAGCGAGAACAATCACCGCATAGTGCCAGCCGTAACTGAACAACAATATGCCCGCCACCATGGCGATCTCGAAGAGCGTCGGCGCAATGTTAAAAATGAAAAATCGCAGCAAGAAGCTGATGCCGGTAGTACCACGCTCGATATCGCGGGCCAAACCCCCTGTGCGCCGGTTAAGATGAAAATCCAGATCAAGACTGTGGACATGCCTGAAGACCTGTAAGCCAATGCGACGCATGGCACGTTCCGTGACACGACCAAAAAGCGTATCGCGCAGTTCACCAAAAAGTGTATTTGCCAAACGTGCCGCGCCGTAGGCGAGTACCAGTAACAACAGAAACATGAGCGGCGTGGCTTCGGCCCCTGCATCCAGGCCATCCACGAGCGCTTTAAGCAAAAACGGAATCAATAGCAGACCGCCCTTGGCCGCAATCAGACACAGCAGGGCAAGCAGCACACGCTGTCGATTCTCCCTGAGAATCGGCGCAAGCCGGCGGTAGATGGCTCCGAGCAAACCCGGCTTCAGGGCTTGGGTGCTCCCCGCAGTGTCAAAACTCTTCACGAGGGAACGGCGGCAGAAGTAGCTGCCGTAGACGGCACACTCCACAGACCATCGTGTTTCTGCGCCAAGCCGATGTGTTCAAGTTTTTGCAAGGCATCTTCGATTTCGAAGTCCAGGCGCGCATGCCAACGCTTTGCAAACCAGTCTTCGATAAGCTCATCCAATTTTTGGGCCGACAGTGGCCTGGCCTCTGCCAAAAGAAAATACAGCGCCACGAAGGCCTCCTTGCACTCTGAATCCTCTGCGTCATCCAGCACCCGCAGCAAAACACCGGCGTTGTTATCCAGCAACTTGAAGTAAAGGTCTCTGGTCAGAGTCTGACGGAAGCGTTCCTTGCGGTTGCGATAACTCGACCACTGCTTCCATAGATAGGCTCCAAGCGCAGCCATACCCGCACCAAGGACCACCAAGCCGCGCTTATCCAGCGTTACCGGCTCGCTGTGCAGTCCCAGCCAGAAACCTCCCAGGGTACCCAGGAGAACCAACGGCGCGGCAAGCTTTGTAGTCGCAACAATCGCCCCACTGGCCAGAGCCGGCACACCAATGAGGAGCCGATCTGTCCAACGCATAGCCACCCGGGTGTTGGGAAAGAGCATTTCCAGATCGGCATCAGGCACGTTCTGAAACAACTTGATCATCACTCTTCCCGGCGAGAAGTCCTTGTCCGTCTTGACGCCTCGATCGGCAAATCTCAAAAACAAGACTACACGGTCATAATTCAGGAAACGTACCTGCCGCTTAATCAAGCCAAAGAATAGTGTGACCGTCTCGGTACGCTCGCTACTTCCTCTACAAAAGAGCATTAGATCGTCAAAGTCCTTCAAATCCACGCGCAAACGTATCTGGAACAAGGACTTGCTGCGAAAAGCCTTCTTTAACTGTGCCTCAGTCAGGGCCTCGTAGTTGCCTCGGTTCAATAAAACAGCCAGGCGGTCTTTGAGTTCCTCTACCGCGGCGTCCTGACTTGAAGCACCGTCAGGAAACTGCCGGGTATCGGCGTCAGGATCAAGAACGGCATAGCAGTCTTTAAGGGCCTGGCGACTGTCATGAAAGTCATTCCTGAAGGTCTCACCGATAGTAAGAACCGAATCCTCAAAGGCACGCTCTTGCAGGGCACCCAATCGCGCCTCGGATCGCAACATCTGCAACAAGTCGCTGCGCCGAAAGGGTATGAAACGAAAACCCGAAAGAGGCGTTACCGAAGAGTCATCCGCGGGGCGCTCAGCATTGAAACCCTCGCTCTCGCTTTCCTGTGCTGAACCTGCAGCCAACTGAACACTCCTTCAGGGATTACGATGGTTAACGAAACATTGTCAGGACAGCTTGTCATTCCACCGACTCGCGATCAAGATAACGCCCCAATTTGACCTGGACAGATACAGCAACATGAGCGCGGAACTTTGGATGGCCATAAGCGGTGGCCTCTTAATAGGGGCAGCAGCCGTCATTTTACTCTCCCTTGCCGGAAGAGTAGCTGGCGTCAGCGGCATTCTCTGGGGAGCACTCACGGAGCAGGCAACCCATCTATGGCGCTGGTTGTTTCTCATCGGTTTAGTCGCTGGCGCGGCTCTGGCACACCAATTCCTGGGAGTGGCGATACCCTCACCTCAAAACCTACCCACATCCTGGGCGCTGATTGGCGGGCTTTTGGTGGGTTTGGGCACAAAGATGGGTAACGGTTGCACCAGCGGTCACGGTGTCTGTGGAATTGGCCTCAACTCTGGCCGCTCTGCGGTCGCAACAATGACGTTTATGGTCAGTGGTATCGCAACCGTCTTCCTTCTGCGCCATGTACTGGGATCTCAGCTATGAAACCTCTTGCAGGACTTCTCAGCGGAATTATATTTGGCTTTGGTCTGGCGCTTTCGGGAATGACCGACCGGGACAAAGTGTTGGGATTTCTGGATATCTTTGGCGACTGGCAGCCGGCTTTGGTACTCGTGATGGGCGCCGCGGTGACCGTCACGCTGCTTGGCTTCTGGCTAGTTCGTCGCCAAGCTAAGCCGCTGTTTGCTCCCAGCTTCTATTTGCCCATCACCCGTCAAGTGGATGCAAAGCTGCTTGGGGGTGCCGCACTCTTTGGCATAGGTTGGGGGGTGTATGGTTTTTGTCCGGGACCGGCGGTTGCTGCCTTGTTTTACGGTAACACCGACACCTACGTCTTTTTGCTCGCTATGATTCTGGGCATGTGGATCTCTTCACGCCTGGAAGCCCATTTTAGCCATGTCTGAACCCGCTTTTTCACTCACCGCGTTAAAAGCCGCCGTGGGGCTTGTTTATCAACAGATGCCCGCCACGGCCCAATTCGCCTGGCCCTTGTTACGTGAGGAGCTGGGCGCTGACATCTGGGTAAAACACGAGAACCATACGCCCACGGGAGCTTTTAAAGTTCGCGGAGGAATTACCTTCATGGAGTGGCTGAAACGGGCGCATCCAGAATGTCGAGGCATTGCTACGGCAACGCGCGGAAACCATGGGCAAAGTCAGGCCCGCGCCGCCGCTGCCGCCGGCCTTACGGCCACAATTGTCGTACCCCACGGTAACGCCCGCGAGAAAAACGACGCCATGCGCAGCTTTGGGGCCACGCTCCTGGAGCACGGGAGGGACTTTGATGAGGCCCGTGAGGAGGCATCACGCCAAGCTGCTCAGGAGGACTTGTTTTTGGTGCCACCGTTTCATACCGCACTGGTGTCAGGTGTGGCGAGCTACGCTTTGGAGCTCTTTACCGCCGTGTCAGACATAAAACGGGTCTACGTGCCCATTGGCTGCGGATCTGGAATCTGTGGCGTCATTGCCGCGCGAGATGCCCTGGGGCTGGAGACTGAGGTAATCGGCGTCGTGTCCACAGAGGCTACTGCCGCACAGCAGGCGTTTTTCAGCGGCAAGCCCGAAAGTACCGCCTCAGCCCGTACCTTTGCCGATGGAGTGGCTGTTCGCTCCGTCGTACCAGAAGCTCTTAAAATCTACCGAACTGGCGCTCGACGCGTGCTTGCGGTGAGCGACGATGAAGTGGCTAATGCCATGCGCATGTACTTTCGCTGTACCCACAACGTCAGTGAAGGCGCGGGCGCAGCGCCCTTAGCGGCCGCGATTCAAGAACAGGAAGCTAACAAAGGACAACGAATTGCCGTCATTCTATGCGGCGGCAACGTCGACACCGAGGTGTTCCAGGAGGTTTTAGAGGGTCGAACACCTCAGGCTTGAGGCGCTTCGCTTACACAGTCACACTAAAAAGACTTCGATGCTATGCCCGAGCTACTCCCGGGCACAGCACTGACAAGCCATGGGCCTTAGGCAACAACAAGCCCTGCCGCATCAGCGGCAGACAAACCCAATGCCGAGACCACCATGTTAAAAAACTCAGCTTCCCGGGAAGACACATTGTCGTCTGCATGCATAACAGCTACCAGACCACGAAGGATCGCGCGTCGCTGATCCATGCTCAGCTTGGGCGCTGCGCCCGACAAGCACTTCTGCAAAGGTGTGGACTCATAAATCTTTGACAGCGCCGCAGTTCGCACCTCGCCGTCTGAAAGGTCTTCACCAAGCTCTTCTTTGATGACTGACTGAACTGAGGCTATCTCCGCCGGATGGGTATAAGCGTCCGCATCGGTCGCGCGAGATAGAACCAGCACGAACAACTCTCTAAAAAGATCCGAATCCGAGCTTTGCGGCGCATCGCCAAAAAGCTGTCTTACCTTGTTGAAATCTACCAGTGCCATAGCTGTCTATCTCCCTGTCCGAAGGTGGCCGACGGACGATCATACTGACTTTTGCCTAGCGAGAACACCGCCTACGGGGCAATACTACTTTAGGCAAAGCCAAAACTGTCAACGCTGCGTATCTTGCCTGTGAATATTACTCAGCTTGCCAGCCTATGACAGACACAGCAGACGGTATAATGAAGGGCTACACGTGCGAAAGACACTATGAAAAAGAATCTGTATACAGCGACGCTCATCGGCATAGGCCTGCTTTTGTGGTTAGCCTCGGGGATCTTCACCCCGGCCCCTGAGCCCACGCTAGACGCCAAAACTGCAGCATTGGCTGAACCCGAGCAAACCCTCCCTCGGGTGCGGGTTGCTCAATTTAATGCTGAACAGCGCACCCTAACGCGCATGCTCCGGGGAAAAACCGCCAGCAAGCGCACGGCTAAAGTGAGCGCCGAGACGACCGGCCGCGTCATTACCAGGCCGGTAGAGCGAGGCGATCTCGTTGCCGCAGGCACACTCCTTTGTGAACTTGCAGTAAATGATCGGCAGGTGTCAGTAGAAGAGGCGAATGCGGCACTGTCAAAAGCCGAAATAGAGTATGCCGGCGCCCTGGAACTCAAAGATCGCAATCTGCTGTCCAAAATCCGCATAGCTCAGGTGGCCTCGGAACTCGAAACAGCGCGCGCCGAACTTGCCAGACGCAAGCTAAATCTGGAACGAACTCGCATTGTCGCGCCCTTTGAAGGCGTCGTCGAAGAACTGCACATGGATGTGGGCGACCTCGCCTCTGTGGGAGCCCCCTGCGCGACACTCATTGATCTCGACCCATTACTGATTGCCGCGAATGTGTCTGAACGCGACATTAACTACATAGCCCTGGGCAGCTCGGTAACAGCGCGAACCAGCACTGATGAGAAGCTCATTGGTGAAGTTACCTTTGTTGGAAGCATGTCAGATGCGACAACACGCACATATCCGGTGGAGATCACTGTACCTAACCCCGACTACAGACTTCGAGCGGGACTCACCACGGTTGCCAGCGTAGAAACCCAGACGGTACTGGCACATCGAGTCTCACCCGCGCTATTCACGTTGAACGATGACGGCATCATTGGCCTGCGGGCGGTGGATAAAAGCAGTCGCGTGGTTTTCCATCCGGTCACGATTGTAGAGGATGCGGTAGATGGTGCCTGGGTGACAGGTCTTCCGGGCGTGGTAAGCCTGATCACCGTAGGGCAGGAGTTCGTGTCCGCTGGCCAGCAGGTTGAAGCACTGGATGCGAGCGTCGCTCCAGCAACTGCGAGCCTGCTATGAGCTACATCGATCTAGCGATCAATCGGTCTCGCAGCACGCTCATGATGATGGGGGTACTGGTGCTGGCGGGGCTCATCTCTCGCTCCATGCTACCCATCGCCAATGATCCGCACATTGTACTGCCGTACTTTTACATTGGCATTCCCCACGAAGGAATCTCCCCGGAAGACTCCGAACGCTTACTCATCCAGCCCATGGAAATCGAACTGCGCAAGATCGAGGGCCTTAAGGAAATCAGCGCAACGGCCTCTGAAGGGTCTGCCACGATGTTTGTGGAATTTGAACCCAGCGTGGATCTCAATGCGGCGCTAATGGACGTGCGCGAAGCGGTAGATCGGGGGAAATCTGAAATTCCATCGACGGCTGAGGAACCCATCGTACGGGAACTGGATGTGGACGACTTTCCGTTAATCCAGATCAATCTGCTGAGCCGCGGAGCCAGCGAACGACAAATCTATGAAACGGCTTTAAGTCTTCGCGATGACATCGAATCTATCCCGTCGGTGCTCAGCGCCGAAATTCGCGGTGACCGAGAAGAAGTCCTGGAAGTCATCATCAACCCTCAGGCACTGGAGGCTTACGAGATTTCCAGTGAGTCGCTGGTGAGTATTCTTCAGCGCAACAATCGCCTCATCCCTGCTGGGAGCGTTGATACCGGCAGCGGCCGCTTCTCGGTAAAAGTGCCTTCCATCGTTGAGTCTGCCAGCGATATTATGAACTTGCCTGTACAGGTGAGCGGTGACTCAGTAGTCACACTCTCAGATGTGGCGAGCATCCGCCGAACATTTAAAGATCGCGCCAGTCATGCACGCTTCAATGGCGTTGAAACCATGACCGTAGAGGTCAAGAAACGTGTGGACGCCAACGTTATTGATACCTCGGAGGCCGTGTTAAAGGTTGTAGCAGAGGCTACCGCCGGATTACCGTCGACCATTCATGTGGTGCCATCACAGAATACCGCGGAATTTGCCCAGGTTCAGGTAACCGAGCTTCAGGGCAATATCATGACCGCATTAGCACTGGTAATGGTTATCGTCGTTGCGGCTATGGGTTTTCGTAGCGGCGTCATTGTGGGCCTCGGTATCCCGTTTTCCTTACTGTTTTCCATCATCATCATTTACCAACTGGGCTACACCTTTAACTTCATGGTCATGTTCGGCATGTTGTTGGGGCTGGGTATGTTGATCGATGGCGCCATTGTAGTGACCGAATACGCCGATCGAAAGATGAGCGAAGGCATGGATCATCGGGACGCGTACTCCGAGGCCGTCAAACGTATGTTCTGGCCGGTGACCGCATCTACGGCGACAACACTGGCGGCATTCCTTCCACTCATCTTCTGGCCGGGGATATCCGGTCAGTTTATGCGCTACCTTCCGGTAACCGTGTTCACAGTGCTCACCGGGTCTTTAATCTACGCCCTGCTGTTCGGTCCGGTTCTGGGCTCAATTTTTGGCAAGCCCACAGTCCACAGTGCTGCGGCAAAAAGCACTATGGAAGAGCTAGACCACGGCGATCCAACCCGGTTACCAACCATTACCGGTGCTTATGCCCGAATGATGGCCTGGATTACCGGTCATCCCCTAACCACTGTAGGAACCATCTTCACGCTGCTGTTTTGCGTCTTTTGGAGCTACGGCAAGCTTGGGTCCGGGATGGTATTTTTTAATGACTCGGATCCGCAGTTCATTAGTCTGTCAGTGAGTGGTCGGGGGAATTTTTCAGAAAGCGAGGTGAACGACCTTGTTCTGGAAGTGGAGGAGCAGGTATTGCAGGTCCCGGACATTCGATCAGTGAATACCCGTACCATCCTGCCCGGAAGCGGCTCTGACGGTGGTGGCTGGGGAGGCGGTGCTGTTAACGATCGTATTGGCAGTATCTTCCTGGAATTGGTGCCGGAGTGGGATCGCGATCGTGATGGCTTTGCCGTTGTGCGCGAACTCCGGGAGCGTACCCGGGACTTCGCAGGCATCAAGGTAGAAGTGACCGCCATGGAACAGGGGCCGCCTGTCGGCAAGCCTATTCAGCTAGAACTACGCTCCCGACATCGAGAACTGCTTGAACCGGCGATGCTGCGTATTCGGCAGCACCTGGATACCATGCCCGAACTCATTGATATCGACGACACTCGCGCCCTCCCCTCGATTGAATGGCGAATGCAGGTGGACCGTGCTCAGGCCGCACTTTTTGATGCCGACGTACAAGCCGCAGGCGTAGCTCTGCAGCTTGTCACCAATGGCGTGAAGATCGCGGAATATCGTCCCGATGGCGCAGATGACGCCGTGGACATCCGCGCACGATTCCCCATTCAGGACCGCGGCATCCGGGCAATGGATGACCTGCGCATCAGTACGCGACAGGGCCAGATCCCACTGAGTAACTTCGTGCGCATACAACCCGCCCCCGGCGTTGATACCTTTAAACGCATTGACACCTTTCCGGTTGAAAGACTGCGCGCAAATGTTGTTCAGGGTGTTTTGGCGGACACTGTGGTAGGGCAAATCAAGGAATGGCTCGAAACCCAAAACTTCGACCCGAGGATCTCTATTGAATTCCGCGGGGCCAACGAAGAGCAAACTGATGCTATGGCGTTCGTGCAGGTGGCGTTTTTACTGTCACTACTTTTGATGTTTGTGCTGTTGGTAACGCAGTTCAACAGCTTTTACCAAAGCGCTCTCATTTTGCTTGCGGTGATCATGTCTACTGCGGGGGTTCTGCTGGGCCTGATAATTACCGGCAATCCCTTTAGCGCGGTACTTACCGGGGTGGGGGTCGTTGCCCTCGCGGGCATTGTCGTGAACAACAACATCGTCCTCATCGATACTTACAATGTTGTGCGCAGCGAAAACCCGGAACTGAGTGTCCAGGATGCTATCGTTCGTGCAGCGGCGCAGCGTTTGCGGCCGGTGATGCTCACCACCGTGACAACGGTGTTCGGATTACTTCCGCTTGCTTGCGACCTGTCTATCGACATCGTCAATCGCAGCGTCACCGCCGGGGGACAGATGGCCACCTTCTGGGGACCACTATCTCAGGCGATTGTGTTTGGGCTTTCTTTCGCGACGATCCTGACACTCATCGCCACGCCGGCACTCCTCGCGCTGCCTGCAGACATCCGTCAACGCTGGGCAGCACGCAAAAACAGGCAAGATTCAGCGACGGGTAACAATGAGCCTGTCACCACCTAGGTAAAGCCTGTCTAGGGGCTCGCCATGAGGTCAAGCACCATGGCCGTAATTGCGCGTCGACCGGTGTCCAGTGTGGGCACCGGATCAGGGGCAAAAAAGGCCGAGTGCAGAGACGGCAAACGTTCTTCGCCGCGGCTCGCTGCATCCCACAGAGACTGAGGAACCGTACCCACTCGAATCATGAACGAGGGGATCTTGGCATCGGTACGACCGTAACGAGAGAAGTCCTCTCCTCCCATCTCCTTGGGAATCTCCACCAGGGCATCATCACCCAACTCCCCGCGCATGGCGGCGACACCGCGCGTCACCAGCGCCGGGTCGTTCCACAATGCGGGCGTGTACTCTTGAAGCACAGCAACGTCTGGCTTTTTGTCAGCAGGAAAACCCATGGCCTCGGCCTGCTTCACCGCAATACGCTCAATGCCCGCTAAAAGCGTGTCCCGAACCTCATCAGAGTAAGAGCGAACCGTGAGTTGCAACGTGGCTTTATCAGAAATGATGTTGTGCTTGGTGCCTGCATGAATAGAGCCTACCGTGACAACACCCGGCTCCGCGGGATGAATTTCCCGGGAGACCAAGGTTTGCAAATCCATGATCACCGCCGCCGCCAGAACCACAGGGTCCTTAGCGGTATGCGGATAGGCACCGTGCCCCCCAACGCCGTGGAGCGTAATATCCACACTGTCCACATTGGCCATCATCCAACCCGAAATAAATCCGATTTTTCCAGCGGGAAGCGTCGCAATAGTGTGCACTGACAGGTTGTAATCCGGCTGAGGGAATCGCTCAAAGAGTCCGTCGGCGAGCATATCCCGGGCACCCGCTCCGCGCTCCTCCGCCGGCTGCATAATCACCATGAGCGTGCCCTGCCACTCATCCCGACGCTCCAGCAATTCAAGTGCTGCAGACATCACAACGGTCATATGTACGTCATGCCCACAGGCGTGCATTACCGAAACGTCCTGACCGTTTAACTCTTTTGCTTTGACGGTACTGGCATAAGAAAGGCCCGTATCTTCCTCTACGGGCAAGCCGTCCATGTCTGCCCGAACCATCAGGGTAGGCCCCTCACCATTTTGCACAATAGCGACCACCCCGTGTCCACCAACGCCCGTTGTAACGGTAAAGCCTGCATCCTTCAGAGTCTTGGCAAGGATTGCTGCTGTTTGTTCCTCCTGAAACGACAACTCTGGGTTTTCATGCAAATGGGTGTAGTAAGCCAGTTCATCGAAGGACCAAGACTGCATGTTGAAGCCACAAAGGACCATAAGTAGACATGCCTGGATAAGTTGACGCATAAGAGAACCTCAAAAAGATCAGTACCGCAGTCTAGCAAAGTCGACGCCAGACAGATGCCCGCTTGCGGTGCATCCCGTACAATAGGCGCAACGCCACTTTTAGCAATCGCACTTGGATACAGACTCCCCACAGCCTGACGCCCCCCTTCCTCGCAGTGGACTGCGGACCTACGCTCGCCTGCTGCGTTACGTCCGACCGCTGTGGCCCGCGTTTTTACTAAGCATGTTCGGTTTCATCTTGTACGCACTGACTCAGTCGGCATTTGCCGGCCTCATGCAATACCTCCCCGCAGCCTTTGAGGGAAACACGCTTGGAGGTTCGGCCGTCACCGGGGTGGATACGCTCAGGAGTTGGGAACGGCGCCTGGGTTTGGATCAGGCCGCTAACGTTCGAAGCTTTCTGCCCCTTGCACTCATTGCAATCGTGACCGTTCGGGGTATTGGTTCTTATTTGGGCAGCTATTACATTACCTATGTAGCCCGACATGTAGTCAATCAGCTACGCCTCGATGTGTTTGCGCATATCAACACCCTCCCGGCGGCGTACCTCGCTCAGCGAAACTCCGCCGAACTCATATCCCTTATTACCTTTAATATTGAACAAGTGGCCGCCGCGGCATCAACAGCCATCAAGGTTATTGTTCGCGAGGGACTCACGGTCATTGCGCTGCTGGGTTACATCTTCTATCTCAACTGGAAGCTGTCTCTGATGTTTGTGGTACTCGCACCTTTCATCGGCGGCATCATCAGCCTGGCTTCGTCACAGTTTAAAAAATACAGCCGGCGAATTCAGGACTCCATGGGGGGTATCACCCGAGTCGCGGCAGAGGCTATACGCGGCTTTCCTGTGGTGCGGGGCTTTGGCGGCACCGCTTCGGAAAACGCCCGATTTGCAGAGCGCAGTCGCTACGCGCTGAATCAGGACCTTAAGCTTGCCCGGGTCAATGAGATCAGTACCCCCATCATTCAATGGCTCACTTACAGTGCTCTGGCGGGCTTGTTCTGGTTCGGACTGGATCCGGCGCTGCGAGGCAGCATGGATGCCGGGCAGTTTCTGGCCTACATTACAGCTGCCAGCCTTGTGGCAAAGCCCCTGAGACAGCTCACCCAGGTGAACGCGCGAATCCAGCGCGGTATCGCGGCGGCAGAAAGTGTCTTTGAAGTACTCGACGAAGAAACCGAGAGTGATTCGGGTAGGGCGCTCCAGGCGGCACCGAAGGGAGCTTATGAACTGCGAGACCTTCACTTTCGCTACCCGGGTTCTGACGAGGACGCCCTACGCGGCATCTCCCTGAATCTGGCGGCGGGAGAAACCCTGGCCCTGGTTGGACGCTCAGGCTCGGGCAAGACAACCCTGGCAAACCTTCTGGCGGCGCAGTTCCCCTCACCTCCTAACTCCCTGCTATTGGATGGCGAGCCCATGGAGTCGCTGATGCTGACATCCCTGCGCCGACAGATTGCTTTTGTGAGTCAGCACACCACACTTTTTGCTGCCAGTGTGCGGGACAACATAGCCTATGGTGACCTGGCAGACGCAAGTGACGATGCCATAAACGCAGCACTCGCACAGGCTAACGCTCTGGAATTCGTGCAGCGCCTCCCCGGCGGTCTCGATACGATATTGCGTGAAGAGGGCGACGATTTCTCCGGTGGGCAACGCCAGCGTCTGGCCTTGGCTCGAGCGTTTTTGAAGAATGCGCCTATTCTTATTCTTGATGAGGCCACCTCGGCTCAGGATGCCGAAAGTGAGGCACTGATTCAGCAGGCCTTGCAACGCATTCTCCAAGGACGGACGGCGGTGATTATCGCCCATCGACTATCCACGGTGGAACAGGCCGATCGTATCGCCGTCCTGGATCAGGGGCGTGTTGTTGAACTGGGTACCCATGCAGAACTGCTTAGCAAGCAGGGTATCTACGCACAGCTTCATCGTCAGCAGCTACAAGCATGATCCTCCTGTCTCCCGGGATGCTGTGTCCATGAAGGTGCTGCAGGTACTTCCTGCTCTGGATACCGGGGGTGTTGAGCGGGGCACTGTGGACATCGCCAAGGCTCTTGTTCAGGCAGGACATGACTCCAGCGTGCTGTCCCAGGGCGGTCGAATGGTAACTCGCCTGGAGAAGCAGGGGTCACGACACGTAGACTGGTCTTTGGGCAAGAAATCACCACTCACGCTGCGTCACGTGCGTCCTCTGCGGCGTTGGCTCACATCTGAAGCATTCGACATTCTGCATTTGCGTTCTCGCATGCCCGGCTGGATCTGCTGGCTTGCCTGGAAAGGAATGGATCCCCAGACGCGACCAAGGCTCGTGACCACGGTACACGGAATGCACTCGGTGAGTCGCTATAGTGAAATCGTATGCTGCGGTGAACGGGTCATCGTTGTTTCTGAATCTATCCGTCGCTACGTGCTGGACAACTACCCTCGCTGCGACCCAAACAAGCTACACCTCATTTATCGGGGCATTAATCCACTGGAATTCCCCCGAGGCCATCAGGCCAGCGAGAAGTGGTTATCAGAGTGGTATCGAGAGTTTCCACAGTTACTGGATCAGCGCGTCATCACCATGGCCGGCCGTCTTACCCGCCTAAAAGGTCATCACGACTTTATGGATGTGATTGCGCAACTACGCGACGCGGGGCAGCCCGTTCATGGGCTTATTGTCGGCGGGGAGGATCCCAAGCGTATTGCTTACGCGCGAGAACTTTACGCAGCAGTGGACCAACGCGGTCTTGCGTCGCATATCACCTTCGCGGGACATCGCGGCGACCTGCGCGACATTTACTCGGTCTCGGACATCGTATTGTCACTGTCCACACAACCGGAATCCTTCGGGCGCACGGTTTTGGAACCTCTGAGCGAAGGTCGCCCGGTGGTCGCTTACGATCACGGTGGCGTCGCCGAAATTCTAGAGGCCCTTTACCCGAAAGGTGCTGTGCCAGTGCGCGATACCACAGCGGCAGCCCAGCAGATTACGGCCATTCTCGCAGGGCAGATTGCGCCCCCAAGGCGCAATGATCGCTTTCTTTTGGACGTCATGGCTCGGGACACCCTTGCGCTATACAAGGAACTGCTATCCTCTCAAAGAACGGGCTAAAACCTCTGCCGCACTGGCAGGATGCCGCCACAAGCACAACTAAAAACCAAATTACAAGGAACTGAGCATGTTGCTGTCACTATCCACCTGGTGTGATGTAGAAGCTTATTTGCAACGCAGCCGCAGTATTTTGTTGCCCATCGGCTCTATGGAGCAACACGGTCCTACCGGTCTGATTGGAACCGACGCCATCTGCCCTCAGGTCATTGCCGAGGCAGCTGCGGCGAATAATCCGGACATCCTGGTGGGCCCAACGTTCAGTGTGGGCTGTGCACAGCACCACCTGGGCTTTCCCGGCAGCATGACACTGCGCCCAAGCACAATGATCGCGGCGATCGCAGACTGGTGTGCATCACTTCGTCGCCACGGCTTTGAGCGAATTTATTGGATCAATGGTCACGGCGGTAACATTGCCACCATCGCTGCAGCATTTGCTGAGGTTTACGCAGAGCGCAGCCTGAGTGGACCCAACTCGAACATTGCAGCTTTGAGCATGCGCCAACGCAACTGGTGGGAACTGCCCGGGGTGATGAGCACCTGTCAGCGCCTACACCCAAAGCATGAGGGTTCTCACGCGACGGCATCAGAAGTAGCGGTTACCTATGCGGCCTACCCTGAGCAGGTCCGCAACCTGGTGTTGGACCCTAAAGTCGCACCCAACGGCGGATTTACCGATGCCGAGGACTACCGCGGCCGTTTCGCCGATGGGCGTATCGGCTCAGACCCGACTCAGGCAACCGTCGCGGCCGGCGAAGAAATCATCGCCGTCGCGGCCAAGGCGCTCCGGGAAGACTTTCTTGCCTTTGCGGCGGCCAAGGCCTGAGGCTAGGCGCCTGCAAGCGCATCCATCGCGGCAAAACCTCGGGCCAAGTCGTCGATCAAATCCTGGGGATGCTCGAGTCCGATATGTAATCGGACAAGTGTCTCGTCATCAGCCAATGCGATGCTGGGTAGCTTGCGAGTTGCATGCATCGGCAAACAAAGACTCTCAAACCCTCCCCAGGAAAAGCCCACGCCATAAAGCTCCAGACTATCGATAAAGGCTGCCATGGCCTGCTCGTTTTCTCGTTGCATCACCATCGCGAAAAGACCATTGGCACCTTTAAAATCCCGCTCAAAAATCGCGTGCCCCGGACAAGAGTCCCAGGCTGGATGCAGCAAGCGGCGAACTCTGGGTTGTGTCTCCAGCCAGCTGGCAACAGTCCTGGCCCCCCGGTCATGAGCCTCCATGCGAATAGCCAGGGTCCGCATACCGCGAAGCGCCAACATGGCATCATCCGGAGCAAGATGCATACCGTGGGCGAGCGTGTGATGGTGAAGCTGCGTATACAGTTCGGGACTGGCTGTAGTCGTCACGCCAAACAGGCAGTCCGCATGACCGTTGAGATATTTGGTTCCTGACTGCATCGCCAGGTCTACACCAAACTCCAATGGATTGAAGAGTAAAGGTGTTGCCCAGGTGTTATCGATAGCCGTAAGCAAGCCATGTTGCTTTGCCACCGCAACAATTGCCGGTACATCCTGAATCTCGAAAGTCGCCGATCCCGGGGACTCCATAAAAATCATTCGCGTATTGTCCTGCACCAGAGTGTGTAGTTCCTCATCCATGAGCGGGTCGTAAAATGTCGTGCTGACACCGCGGCGCGCGAGACTACCCAGGCAAAACTTTCGCGTAGGCCCGTATACGCTATCAACCATCAAAACGTGATCACCGGGGGATAAAAAGCAATTGAGGATACTGGCCATGGATGCCGTGCCGGACGAAGCCAGTACTGCACCAACGCTACCGTCTAGCTCGCACACGGCGTCCTCCAATGCCCGGGTTGTCGGCGTACCCATTCGCCCGTAGTACATGTGCTCACGATCCAAAGGCGCGGCCTCTCGCTCGCAGAACTCGGCATAGTCGGCAAACAGCACGGTGGAGGCGTGAAAAACCGGGCTACTGACAACCCGAGGGTCCGAACGCCCTGCGTGCACCAGACGCGTATTGAGATGTTTCACATAAGCTGGATCTGACGCGGCTTTCTTACTCACATTGACGCTCACATTCGCTAGGGGACATATCCAGAGGCTAGCATTGCTCACGAGGCTCCACCAGCTGGGCTGGACGGCGAAACAGCGGTCTGCGACAGTTGTCTTTTAACTAAGAGCTAGCCCATGCCCGATCTCATACTTCATCAATACGCCGACTCTCCATTTTCCGAAAAAATCCGCGCGCTGTTTGGCTACAAAGGACTTGCCTACAAAAGCGTAGACATCCCGCCAATCATGCCAAAGCCCGATCTCACTGCGCTTACCGGCGGCTATCGACGCACACCGGTCATGCAACAGGGAGCCGATATTTTTTGCGATACGGCACTCATCGCCAAGGTGATCGAAAGCGAGAAAGGGGAACCCAGCATCTTTGGAGGCCCAAGGTCAGCGCAGGCGGTCGCCGCTGCACGCTGGGCGGACAGTGAATTTTTTAGGGTCTGTGTGGGCCTTGTGTTTCAGCCTGCGGCAGTCGCCGCAAATCCTCGCTTTGCCGACTCCAAGGCTGCAGAGGCCTTTATTAAGGACCGCGCTGCATTCACCGCCGGGAGCCCCGGACTGGCAACTCCCCTTCCCCGGGCCGAGGCCGTCTTTAGAGAGCACCTGGGTGCCATGGAAGAAACCCTCTTAACGCAGGATTTTCTGGGCGGGAGCAGCCCTGATGTGTCTGACTTTTCGCACTGGCACTGCTGCTGGTTCGTGCATCGCCAGGCCGTGCTTCGCCATTATTTCGAGACATTCCCCGCGGTGAGCGCATGGCTTGAACGTATGCAGCGGTTCAGTGATGAGCCTGTGGCCACTCCAATGAGCGGCGCCGAGGCGATAGAAGTTGCCCGCAGCAGCGATCCTGCGGCTATCGACGAGCCGCAGATAGACCCGCTGCTGAACATCGATGCTGAAGCAAGCGTTCAGGTAATGCCTACGGACTATGGGTTTCAGGCAGTGACCGGACAACTCCTCGTCGTTGACGACAATCGCATCATCGTAGCCCGGCAGGATCCACAAGCCGGGCAGTTACACGTTCACTTTCCCCGCTACGGATTTGAAGTTTCTCTTACAGGAGAGTCCACATGAAACATATTGACCCTACTCGTGAGCAATTCGATGCATTCAAGGCGCTACCCAGAGACACGCCAATCATGATGCTCAATCTCATTCGCCTGAAAGAAACGGCCACTTACCCCGATGGTGAAACCTGCACCGGTGCCGAGGCCTACCGTCGCTATGGAGAGCACAGCGGTCCAATATTCAGAGAGCTCGGCGGCGAAATTTTGTGGCGAGGGCACCAGGAATGTATGCTCACAGGCCCTACAGACAAACACTGGGACATTGCGTTCGTTGCCCGTTATCCCAGTGCCGGTGCGTTTTTAGCCATGGTCACCAATCCTGATTATCAGGCGGTTGTTGTGCATCGAACCGTTGCGGTGGACGACAGTCGATTGATTCGCTTTGCCCCCGACGAGGCCGGGGGTGGCTTTGCCGGCTAGACAGCCGAAGGCGCGTGCTTAGCCGCCAATAGGTGATCCGGGGGGCATGGGCGTGAGCTTTGACTCCCTCAGCTCCACACGCCCCTCGAGGCTGCGTGCGATAAGCCAATCTTCATAACGATAGAAGTCGGCATAGTCGCTGGCGCCATCACCGCCACTGCGCGAGCGAGCTCGCAGCAGTCGCTGGGCTTTCTCCAGCGCTCCCCGGGCCGCTGCGCGGACCTGTGGATCGGTCGCATCATTGGCAAACAGCTGCCGCCAATGATGCAGTAATACGCCAGCACTACGTCGATCGATAGCCGCCTCCATACCACTGTACTCTTGAAGCAATATTGCATCCTGCAAACGGGCAAATAGCTGAGCGGGAGACAACTGCGTGGAGTCCATACTGTGGTGAAGTGCTAATCTGGCCAAACGCTCAGGATGCAACAATGCTTCGTAGCTATGACCTACGGCCGCCTCTGCAAGACTCAAGGGATCGAAAAGTGCTCCAGTGCGCGACGGCGCGCTCTCACGGTTACGCGCATAACCATAAGCCTTGGGGGGTATCTGCTGCAGCAACTCTGGCGACAAGCTCAGAGCATCCGGGCGCAGCGTCGCAAGAATACTCTCCAGCGCCGCACGCTGCCGGGCAGAGCTCACCGGCGTTACCGCCGGCGCCGAATCATCACCGCGGAGCGCATAGCGATAGTCCGCTCCTCCGATGAGTTTAGCCACCGCCTCCAGCTGATACCGGTGATAGAGATATACCGGCACTATCGCCTCCTGGAGGTCACTCATAGGAGCCCCCTGCGGAATGCTGTTTGCACCGAATCCTGCCAGCGCTTTTTGCCGCAGGCGCATAACAAGATTCAGTTCAGTCACGGGATCCGCGCCGCCATCCCACAAGTGCGAGCGTGGGTGGAAGTCGCTCATCTGACGTGAATCCGGGTCACTGATAAACTCGAACCCCGCGGCGCGATTGTCCGCCAGCAACGCTACCAGGGACTCAGCCTCGGCATCCGGGGTATCGAACTGCGCATAACCATAGGTGATGGCGCGCTTATCCCAATCGCCGATACCTTCCGCATAGGCGTCTGCCAAGCTCACCTCGCCCTGATCATCAAGGGACATCTCAGGATGGGGGTAATCCATTACCGACGCGCGATCGCGGATACTTGCAGCAAAGTTATGCGCAAGCCCCAGGGTATGCCCTACTTCATGTGCAGACAGCTGTCGTATTCTCGCAAGCGCCATGTCCATGGTTTCACTGTCATCCCCGGCATCGGCAAAAGCCGCGGTCATTCCTCTTGCGATAAGCAGATCCTGGCGAACGCGCAAGGAACCGAGAGATACATGACCTTTGAGAATTTCACCGGTGCGGGGATCTCTCACACTCATACCATAGGACCAGCCACGTGTTGATCTATGCACCCACTGAATCACGTTGTAACGAACATCCATAGGATCTGCGTCCTCGGGCAGCATCTCCACACGAAAAGCATTACTAAAGCCCGCCGCCTCGTAGGCATCGGCCCACCAGCTCGCGCCTTCGATCAACGCTGATCGCACAGGTTCAGGAGTGCCAGGGTCCAGGTAGTAAATAATGGGCTCCACCGGATCACTGACGGCTGCTGAAGGATTTTTCTTGATCAGCCTGTGACGTCTGATCAATCGCTTTTCAAGACTTTCCGTGATGGGCACGGAATAATCCGCATATCCCATAGCAAAGTAACCTGACTCCGGGTGGAAAACCCGCGGCTCAAAACCCGCTTCAGGCAACGCAATAAAACTGTGGTGCATATGCACCGAAACAGCGTGCGGATCAGGAGCAACGGAGCGTAACTGCGGTCCCGGGTCATCGCCCACAAAGGTCACCACAGCTTCTAGTTCAGTATTTCGTGGAAAAGCGCGACTTCGCGGCGCAAACACGGCCGAGCGAGAGGCATCGGGCTTAAAACTGCCCTCCCCGCGGCTTTTGAGTCGCCGGGCAATACCGTGACTGTCGCGAAGCAGAAATTCCGTTGCATCCACCAGTCGCTGATCACCGTCTCGAGCAACGACGGGGAATCCCCAAAGCACCGAAGAGGCAAACGCCTGCTCCACCGACAGTCGCTCTGCCTCGTTTACCGTGGTCGCCCGGTAACTCTGATTGGTCCGTCGCAGCAAAACTTTATCGCCCGTCGGCTCAAACTTGACCAGGGCCGCCTCACCGCCCAGCTGACCTCGATCCAGACCTATGTCATTGGAGCCCACACCTCGGGGCAGACTCTCCTGATAGAGCAGCTCGCTATTGCTCTCGTCCAGCAAGAGGTAGATCTTGCCCTTGCGTGTATCGTGGTAGAACGGAACGAAACCCGGCTGCCAGCGCATCCCCTCCGAAAACTCTCTAATTCGCTCACCCCCAGCGGGATCTGTACCGCCACAGGCTGCCAGTAGTGCAATAAGCGCAAGAAGAGCGAGCGCCTGAATCTGCTGTCGCATGTTGAGTCCTTGTTTGGGCAAATGAGAATCTGAGGGAGGCTATCCCGCTAAACCTGTGCGATATGATCATCGGCGGGGGCCTGTGTTGCAAGCAAGGACTCCAGAGACAAGCAATTTTTACAGCTGTGGGCTTGTATCGCGCCTCGATCGAAGACAAAATACAGGAATTATTCTCTTATACTGGAATCACATGCGCGCACTCGTCAAAAAAGAAGCCGCTCCGGGCCTTTGGCTGGAGGAGGTCCCTGCGCCTGAACCGGGCATCAACGATGTACTGATCAAGGTTCGGCGCACCGCCATCTGCGGTACGGACATGCATATTTACAACTGGGATGACTGGGCAAAACGAACCATTCCAGTACCCATGGTGGTGGGGCATGAGTTTGTGGGTGAGATTGTCGACGTGGGCAGCAACGTCAATGACTTCAAACCCGGTCAGATTGTCTCTGGCGAAGGACACGTAGTCTGCGGCCGCTGCCGCAATTGCATGGCAGGTCGTCGCCACCTGTGCAGCGACAACAGCGGTATCGGAGTAGACCGTCCCGGCGCCTTCGCTGAGTATCTGACCCTCCCCATGTCCAACGTATGGGAGCATGCCCCGGGCATCGATCTGGATATTGCTGCTCTTTTTGACCCTCTGGGCAACGCCGTGCACACCGCGCTGCAGTTCGACCTACTGGGAGAAGATGTACTGATCACCGGTGCCGGCCCCATTGGCTCCATGGCCGCCGCTGTATGTCGTCACGCGGGCGCTAGACACATTGTGATTACTGATGTGATCGACGATCGACTGGCGCTGGCGGCAACTCTGGGAGCGACCCGTACTGTCAATGTGATGAACGAATCCCTGACCGACGTAAAACATGAGTTAGGCATGCGCGAGGGCTTTGATGTGGGGTTGGAGATGTCAGGCAACCCCCAGGCACTGAGCGATCAAATCACCCATATGTGCCACGGAGGTAAAATCGCCATGCTCGGTATTCCTGCACAGAACACCGCCATCGACTGGAGCCAGGTGATTTTCAACATGCTCACGCTAAAAGGCATCTACGGCCGTGAGATGTACGAGACCTGGTACAAAATGTCGGTGATGATTCAAACGGGCCTCGATATCAGTCCCGTCATTACTCACCGCATGCACTATAGCGACTTCGATGAAGGATTTACGGCCATGAACAATGGCAGTGCCAGCAAGGTTGTCTTGCGCTGGGACGACTAAAAAAGGAATCAGATTATGTACGGCAAATTCCAGGAGCACCTGCGCGCAGAGATACAAGGTATTCGCGATGCGGGTCTCTATAAAGAAGAAATAGAGTTCACCAGTGCCCAGGGCGCTCATGTCGCTATTGCCGGCAGCCAGAACGTGCTCAATCTCTGCGCTAACAACTACCTGGGCCTTGCAGAACACCCCGAGGTCAAAGCCGCCGCCGCAAAGGGTCTCGAAGAATGGGGCTACGGAATGGCTTCGGTGCGGTTTATCTGTGGAACGCAAAGCCTGCATAAAGATCTGGAGCGAAGCCTGGCCAGGTTTTTGGGTCTGGAGGCGTGCATCCTCTACCCTTCTGGCTTTGACGCCAATGGTGGTCTGTTCGAAACCTTGCTAAGCGCCGAAGACGCCATCATCTCTGATGCGCTAAACCACGCGAGCATCATTGACGGCATCCGACTGTGCAAGGCGCAACGCTACCGCTATGCCAACAATGACATGCAGGACCTGGAAGCCCAGCTTAAAGCCGCCGATGCTGCAGGGGCGCGCTTCAAGCTCATTACCACCGACGGCGTGTTCTCCATGGATGGCAGTATCGCCAAGCTCGATAAAATCTGTGATTTGGCCGAGAAATACGGCGCCCTGGTGCATTTTGACGACTGCCATGCGACGGGGTTCCTCGGCGCAAATGGACGAGGCACTCATGAATACCATCAGTGTATGGATCGCGTCGACATCATTACGGGGACTCTTGGCAAAGCCCTGGGCGGCGCCAGCGGTGGCTTTACCGCAGCGCGCGCAGAAGTTGTGGACTTGCTGCGCCAGCGTTCGCGCCCGTATCTGTTCTCCAACACTGTTGCACCACCGGTGGTGGCCGGCGCTCTGCGCGCTTTGGAACTTGTGGAATCCCAGCCGGATCTTCGCAAGCGACTGGAGGAAAACTCAGCGTATTTTCGTAGCGCGCTGGAAGCAGAAGGCTTCGAATTACTGCCGGGTGACCACCCGATAATCCCGGTAATGCTGCACGATGCGAACCGCGCTGCGCAAATGGCTGCACATATTCGAGAGCAAGGCGTTCATGTGGTGGCCTTTTCTTTTCCTGTGGTGCCCAAGGGCCAGGCTCGTATCCGCACGCAAATGTCAGCCGCGCTCACCAAAGAAGATCTTGATCGTGCCATCGCTGCCTTTGTGTCAGCCCGAGACGCCATTGGCTGAGTCGTGAGGTCGGCGCCGTTTTGCGCGAGCAGCTCGAGTAAAGCCGGGTCGGAACGCCAAAAACGTCTACGACGCCAAGGGCCGAAAGCCGAGAGAGACAGTCCCGCGGCTCCACGATGAGTTCTCAGAAAAGTCCAGGGTAGTCCAGCCAGTAATGGCGTAAATCCTGAGTCTTCCAGTCCCGGTAGACGTAATCCCAGTCCAATTCCGGAATACGCCAGGCGTGGTGCGGCTCCAGGTTAGTTGAAAAAACCGGAGCACCATAATCGCAAAAGCGGCTATCGACACTCAAACGAACGCGGTGCTTGTCTACATTAGCCTGCGCTCGATGCACCGTCTGTGAATGAAAAATAATCACATCACCGGCGGTGACATTTGAGACATGCCACAAAGTCTCCTCGGGATGGATCTCGCACTGAACACCTCCCACACCCTGCGCCTCAAAGACAGGCCGCACCCCATGCATATGGGAGCCCGGCAAGATCGTTAAACGCCCCATTGCCTCGTCGGCGTCATGCAGCGCTATCCAGATCCCGGCCATAGTCGGTCCCGCATGATGCGAAAACGCATCCTGATGCGGCGGGGTTTCAAATCCCAATTTACGCGGTGCAGCTATGCGCGCCATTTTCATGGGATACACAAAAACGTCCGGACCAGCCACCAAGTCCATCAAACGCCGGACCTCACAGCAGTGGAATATTCGGTGTAGAGACTCCAGCGCCTGAACTTTGGGATAGAGCCTGTCCCACAGGGGGTCACTTTCGAAAAAAGGGTCTCCTGCAAGTACCGGGGACGCCGCAGCACTGCTCCAGTGAATATGTGGGCTGAGTACCGACAGCATGTCTTCCAGCACGGGCTGCACGATGGACGAATCGAGAACCCGCGGAAAATACAAATAGCCCTCGGCCTGAAATCGTTCCCGAAGCTCCTCATAACCCTCAGAAGGCTTTGATGGTGTTAAAGGCTGATACTGGGCCTCAACAAAGCTTGCCGCTGTACCGACTGCCACCACGGCTTATTGCTCATCCTGTTGATAGACGAGGTGACCCTCTTTGTAAGTTGCACGAATCTGCAGCTCGTCGAGATCGCCGGGATCCACCGTAAGCGGGTTATCAGACAGCACCACCAAGTCTGCAAGCTTGCCCACTTCCAGAGTGCCTTTGTCCGCCTCTTCAAAATGTTGCCAGGCAGGCCAAATCGTCAGAGCGCGCAAACCGGTCATTACATCAACACGATGATCTGCACCTAACACCGCTCCGCTGCGAGTAGTTCGCGTAACGGTTGCTGAAAGCACACGCATGGAGTCCGGCTTGGCTACCGGCGCATCGTGATGCGAGCCAAACATCATTCCCCGCTCTCTCACCCAACCCGTGGGTGAAATATTCTCGGCACGCTTTGGCCCCAACACGGAATCCCGATGCCAGTCTCCCCAGTAAAAGGTATGCATGGGAAAGAGCGAAGGGAAAACATCCAGCTCGTCCAGCGCCGCAACCTGCTCTTTGCGCAAGACCTGGCCATGGATCAGTACAGGACGAAGCTCCACATCCGGGTGTTTCTCCCGCGCGAGGCGCAGAGCATTCAATAATGCATCTGTTGCCGCATCGCCATTGGAATGCACCAGTATCTGCCAACCGTGGTCAAAGGCACGCATAACACTACTATTGACAGTATCTACATCAATGGCGGGATAACCCACATAGTCGTCACTCTTGCCGTGAGGTGCCACGTGATAAGGCAGACTCAGCCACGCGGTCTTCCCCTGTGGCGAGCCGTCGATGGTCAGCTTCACGCCTCCAACGCGATACCGATTCTCATAGGAGCGTGATGGCGATAAATCTTCAGTCATCAGCATATCCGGGTAGGACACCAAATCAATTTTGAGCTCTCCACGATCCGCAACCCGCTGCATCGCGGCCATGCTCTCGGGACTTGCCCGTCCTTCCTGGGCGGTTGTGTAGCCAAAGCTCGCCATGGACTCCGTGCCTGCCAGCAGCATCCGGTCTTGGAGCTCTTCATCGGCAGCTGCAAGAGCGCTAAAGATCAAGCGAAAAAAGGCGTACTCCTCGGCCACGCCGTTAGGCCCTTTACCGTCGCTCTCCCGCCGGAATGCCCCACCATCAGGATCCGGCGTGTCCGCCCCAATGCCTGCCACTTTGAGACCAACGGTGTTCGCCACCCCAAGATGCCCGGATTGATGGATCAGCAGGATCGGAACCTCTGTAGACACAGCGTCCAAATCGTGGCGGGTGGGGTGTCGCTGCTCAGCAAGCTGTGAGTCGTCGTAGCCAAAACCGATAATCCAACCCAACTCGCGCTGTAACTCAGGCTCGCTGCTCATGTATTCGCGTAACAGCCGTTGCAAGCTTGCTACGCTGGCACCCTCGCCATCAGGCGGCGGTAAAAGATTGGCACTCATCGCCTGCACGCCGATAAAGTTCGCATGACTGTGTGAGTCCACAAAACCGGGAAGTAAGGGTTTGCCTTTAAGATCAATGCGCCGGGTGTTTTCATCTGCAAGCGCTAATACCTCAGCGCTATCACCGACGGCGACAATTCTTCCCGCTTCGATCGCGAGCGCGTCTGCGACCTGGTCGTTACTATTCATCGTGATCACCGGACCGCCAAAAAAAACCATCTCGGGCGCCGCGACACTAGACAGCGCGATCACGGTAAGACCTACTCCTAAAAGCATCTCTTGAGCAGACTGGATTAATTTCATCGTTTTTCTATCTCCATTCTTACTGACTACTTTTGACTATTATTCACAGGAATTGCTGACTTGCTGATTAACCGCGGCGTGGCACAAACAAGTACAGAGCTCACTCTCCCACTTCTTCATGCTCGATAACCCAGGCTTCTTTATTGGCTAAAGACATCCATGCCTGCAGGTCCGCATCAGCCAACCAATGATCCACATAGGCCTTAGTCGGCACAGAAAGGTCCAGCGCATAAGCACCAAACCGAACCGCCACTGGAGCAAACATTGCATCAGCAATACTGAAGTCACCCAGTAACCATGTAGAACTTCCACTTTGCTGTTGAGCCGCCTGCCAAAGCTCACTGATACGATGTACATCGCGGTGCACGCCGTCGCTAACTGCCAGCCTACGCTGCCTCGCGCGACAGTTCATCGGCATCTCCTGGCGCAAGGCGGCGAAACCGCTATGCATCTCCGCCGCCATAGCACGACCCAGGGCCCGTAATTTGAGATCCACCGGCCACAGCGCAAAGTCAGCGTATCGTTCATTCACCGTCTCTGCGATTGCCAGAGAGTCCCATACATACTCATCCCCTATCCAAAGCACGGGAACACGTCGCGTGGGCGAATACTGCGCAACACGCTCCTCGAATTCCGGCGTATCCATAGGCAAGACAATTAGCTCGGGATCAATTCCAGCTTTGCGCAGAGTCAACCAGGCACGCAAAGACCAAGAAGAATAATTGCGGTTCCCGCATATCAGCTTCAGGTCCGACGGAGTGTGAAACGACATAAATCACCTACAACACATATTTAAACGACAGCTTATCGCAAGTTCTGCGTAGAGGGAGTCAATAACATCAGTCCGGAGTCTGGGAAAGCTGTGCAACAACACACTATTATATTGTTTAATCTGTCTGCGGTACTCCTGCCCAACCAAGGCTCTAGCAAACCCCGACTGTGCTTAAACGTATTACAGTATCTATGCTGGTTCTCTGGCTCAGCGCCTGCGCGAGCACCTTCGACGATGTTCGTCCGCCGGGCAAAGAACATTGTGAGTCGTTTTTTATCTATGTGTTGTGTATCTCTGATCTCGACGCCGACGGCCGGGTCGATTACATGTACTTTGACGACACTCGCGAAATCTTCATGTATGCCGACAACATGTTGAACCAGCTCAACAAAGTGCTCCCCTTGCATGCCTGTGCCGTCCCCATGAGTGACAGCACCCGTGAATATAGTTCCCAGCTGGTATACAGCGACGACCTGAGTCTTTCAGCGCGCCTTGCCGTAAAAGCCAGGCTGGCCGTGAGCTATCGCGCCGCACAACCCGCCGTGGACGCCTGTGTTGCATCACTCAATCCGGACTCCGCTTCAGAAGCAACACAGGAGCGGCCCTTTGATGATGATGACGACTGGCTAGAGGAGCCTCATTAGGGGCTGGGCAAGCGACTCGGCTTTTCCTATGCTTGCAGACCTCTTTGAAAACGGGTCGATCAAATGCTCTTGAACCTTGCACTGGGTGTAGCGACCATGGCCTTATGTCTGGCGCTGCAGATAGCTCTACTCACCCGATCCTTGCTGTATTACGCAAAGCATCAATCAGACCTGGATGGTGCCTCCTACCTTGGCACCATGGCAATTCTGTCCGGCGTTATGTTTCTGCTTATGTTCGGCAATCTGGGACAGGTAGCCATTTGGGCTGCGCTTTTCCAATTTCTGGGTGAGTTCAAAAACTACGACGCCGCCTTCTATCACTCGGCCGTGAACTTCTCGACTCTGGGCTACGGCGATATCGTGATGAGCGACGAGCGTAAACTATTGGGTCCTATTCAAGCGATTAACGGCGTTCTCATGGTAGGAATGTCTACAGCGGCCTTCATGACTACGCTTCGGGATGCGATCAAACAAAACAGGCACGGCTGGACCTCAAAGCGTGGCGAACACATTCGCCAACTGGTTGATTAAGGCAAGTAGACTTCAGGACTTCGGCTCTACACAATGTCTGAAACAAAATGCCCGACAACACAATAATAAGGATTACTAATGCTAACTGAGTCTTATGCAAAAGGGCCCGCCACACCACCCGTTCGGGAACTCACCATTGGAGACGCTCTTCGCGAGGTCGCTGAGGAATGTCCTGCGCAAATTGCCTTGATCGCCGGCACACCAGACACCGCTGAGCGCCGTACCTGGACCTATGCCGAATTACTGGATGAAGCGCAGCTGACCGCACGGGCGCTGCTGGAGATTTTTGAACCCGGAGATAGAGTAGCGGTATGGGCGCCGAATATTCCCGAATGGGTGATTATGGAATACGGCTGTGCTCTGGCCGGCATTGTCCTTGTTACCGTTAATCCGTCCTATCAGGCAGACGAACTCGCCTATGTACTTCGCCAATCAAGAGCCGCAGGTATCTTTTTGCTTCCAGACTTTCGCGGCAATCCCATGCTTCATCATCTTGAATCAGTGCAGGACGATTGTCCGGAACTAAAAAGCGTTATTTTGTTTTCCCAGTGGCAGGACTTTCTAGCTAGCGCAGGAGACAAACCCTTACCTACTGTCCTACCCAATGATGCCTGCATGATTCAATACACGTCGGGAACCACGGGCTTTCCAAAAGGTGCGCTACTGCATCATCGTGGACTGGTAAACAATGGCTCCCACACGCTCTCGATTATGGGTGCAGAATCCGGCCAGACCTATATGGGAATCATGCCGCTGTTCCATACTGCTGGCTGCGTACTGGCCGTGTTAGGGGCATTATCAAAACGCTCCGCTCTAGTGCTGGTAGAGGTTTTTGAGCCGGGCCTGGTGCTAGAGCTTATGGAGGAGTATCGCGCGGCGGCAATGCTCGGTGTACCGACCATGCTCATAGCGATGATTGAACATCCCACTTTTGTTGAGCGTGACCTGTCTGCAGTAAGGGCACTGTGTTCGGGCGGCTCTACGGTACCTGCAGATCTTGTGAAGAGGCTCGAAGAAGCCGTAGGCGCCCCCTTCACCATCGTCTTCGGGCAAACCGAATGCTCACCAGTGGCCTGCATGACACATGCGGACGATAGCCTCGACGATAAGGCCCACACCCTGGGCCAGGCGATGCCCGGTGTGGAGGTTAAAATTGTCGACACGGAAACCGGAGACACCCAGCCTGTTGGAGTTCTTGGAGAATTCTGCACCCGTGGGTATCACGTTATGCACGAGTACTTTGAGAACCCCGAGGCCACGGCAAAAACCATTGATGCGGATGGCTGGCTGCACACCGGCGATTTATGCTCCATGGATGCCCGGGGCTACTGCAAAATCGAAGGTCGTCTGAAAGACATGATTATTCGCGGTGGAGAAAACATCTACCCGCGAGAAATTGAAGAGTTGCTCTTCCAGCATCCATCCGTAGGCGAGGTTGCGGTTGTGGGGCTTCCCAACGAACGCCTGGGAGAAGAGGTGGCGGTGTTTTTGCGTCCAGCGCCCGGTAGCAGCATAGACAAAGACCTGTTGTTTACGTACCTGCGGGAGCATTTGTCGCCACAAAAAACCCCAAGGCATTGGTTTGAGGTCGAAGCCTATCCCCTCACCGGCTCGGGGAAAATCCAAAAATTTGCTCTGCGCGAAGGCTGGGAAAACGGTCAGTACACCGAAATGTCCTAAACAAGTGAAACGCCCTGCCTATACGGCCTGGCTAATCGTCAGCTCGTATAGGCCCCAGATCCTTACTCGCATGCTCGGCAATGGGCCCTCCGGAGTCCCGTTCGGCCACAGCTTGTTTAAACCCCACATCCACAGCACGTTCTCGAAACCACAAACCCTCTGGAGAATGCCGAGCCACGCCATCAAAGAAGTTCGCAAAGCGCTGCGTGTTTGCAAGCCCCATAGCCTCATAGGCCTGATTAACGACCATTTTGCTCATCATCAGCTGATTTCGAGGCACCCCCTTAATACGATCGCAAAGCTTTTGCACCGCCGCATCCAATTCATCGTCGGGAACAGACTCCTGTATCAAGCCCATCGCAGCCGCTTCCAGGCCGCTGATTAAGTCACCCGTGAACAGCATGCGTTTTGCGTTCTCTATACCCAGACGATACACCCACATCATTGTTGTGGGGATTCCCCAGACGCGTGCAGGCGGATAACCAATTCGGGCATCATCTGCCATGACAATCATGTCGCAGCAAAGAGCAATATCGCTACCGCCCGCCGCCGCTGCACCGTGTATTTTGCAAATCGTAGGCTTACTCGCACGCCAGAGCGACATAAAGTCTTCTGTATTGCGTGACATCATTGCGTAGTCCAGAGTCGGGTCCCAGGGCATCTCCTGATTACCATGCATCTCCCCGGGAGTCTGAGCGTATTCCACAAGGTCATAGCCACCACAGAACCCCTTGCCAGCCCCCTGCAGCACAATCACATGTACGCCGGGATCGGCGTCCGCACGTTCCACGGCAGCCCGCAGATCTCCTGGCAAGGCCGTATTAATCGCATTCAATCGCTCGGGACGATTCAGGGTCAGGGTCGCAACGCGGTCGTGACATTCATAAAGTACGGTAGACATGATCCACTCTCTTTTTTTGCAATCTACTACGACAGGCATGATCATAACCTCCCGGCACCGATCAGCGAGATCGTCCTGCTCTCGGCAGCCGGTCTTACGCCGACGTACAATGCGCTAATCACCGACGTACCGGAGAACGATTACATGCTCACCATTCACCACCTCAACAACTCACGCTCACAACGCGTCCTGTGGCTCCTTGAAGAGCTGGGCGTTGAATACGACATACGCAACTACCAACGCGATAGCGTCACCAGTTTGGCACCACCGGAATTATTCGAGGTACATCCGCTGGGCAAGTCACCGGTGCTCACTGATGATAAAAACACAGTTATCGAGTCCGGCGCCATTATCGACTACATCGTTAGACACTACGGTGGCGGGCGTCTTGCTCCGCAAGCTGGCACTTCTGCTTATGAGAATTACCTGCAGTGGATGCACTACGCCGAGGGCAGCGCAATGCTCCCATTGATGCTCAAGATGTACACCGGCCGTCTTCCCGACGGTGGCGAACTGCTACAACCAAGAATCAACAGCGAGCTGGACAATCATCTTGGGTTCATGGATCGAGCTTTAGAGAATCAAGATTGGTTTGTGGGCAATGAGTTCAGCGCCGCAGACATTCAGCTTTCTTTTGTGCCCCAGGTGGGCAAGTTGCTTTACGGGCTGGAGAACTTTTCGAATCTTGCTGCGTTCCTTGACCGTATCCATGCGCGTCCGGCTTACCAGCGTGCTCACGAGCGCGGCGGCCCCTACGCGTATGGCAGCTAAAACAGGCCCACGAGCTTGAGTGAACTCGAAGATAAACTGAGGTCCCGCGCCAGCGCACCCGAGCTTCCCATACTGAGACTTCAGGAATGGAGTCGTTTACCGTCCTGGGCTTTTGGAGCGCTGTGTGGCCTGCTCGTAGCAGGCTGCTTGCTAAGCCCTGTTTTCACCACCGAAGTCAGTGCCGCCACGTTTAACGATGTTCTTGCATCAGCGCTATTCTTTGGTACGAGTCTGGGGATTCTTGCGGGCTTTTCCAGACCGGTTTTTGCCGGCGCTGCACAGGATATACGACAACTCTCTGGTGTACTCTCCTGGTCAGAGGCATCCATAGCGACCGCAAGTACGGCTCTTTCTCGAATTGATCGCGCCAATCTGTGGCGCGCCTGCATCCTGGGCTGCACGCTTGGGGTCGCCCACTCATATATCCTCAACAGTCATTTGTCCCCTTTGAAGTTTGCTATTCCTCAAATTGGGGGGACGATACTTCTATGGGTCGCAATGTTTCTGACAGTCCCACCGCTGATCGTCAATGCGCTGGTGTTTTCGTCCCTTGGGCAAATTGCAAAACCTGATCTTTTACGACCTTCGCGACACGCCGCTTTCGGCTCTGCCGCCCTACGTCCGGCACTATTGATGACGGGCATGCTCTGCGCTTACTCGCTGCTCTTCTTAGGCGGTGACAACCCCCTGGATGGACCGGTGATCATTGGCGTCATCGCTGGCCTGGTGCCACTGATCGGAATCGTGGCCCGGCCTCTTCGGGGAATTCGCCGGCGCATTCGCGAGGAGCGACAGCAGACCCTTACGGGGCTCGATGCGCGTCTTGACAGGATAACTCAGGGAGACATCGCAGGAGCAGACGCCGATACTCTCTTCCAGCTTGATGCAGTTTTGGATATGCGGGAGCGTGTTGCCAGAGCCCCATCCTGGCCCTTTGACGTCCATGCACTCAAACGAATGCTGCTCTACACGGTACTTCCTCCATTGACCTGGGCAGCGGCAGCATTTGTAGAAATAATGATCGACAAGCTCCTGTAAACACCGCCTGAAATTCTACCCGTAGCAGAAAAAAACAAGGAATAGCAATGACGAATCAAACCTGGGTACTACGCCAACGACCCGTTGGAGATATCAAAGACACTGATCTTGAGCTTGTCGAGAGCCCTTTGGGTGAATTGGCTGATGGCAGTGTTCGTGTAAAAACCATTTACCTGTCCCTCGATCCGACAAACCGTATTTGGATGAGTGACGCTGATGCCTATTTACCCCCGGTAGGTATTGGTGAGGGAATGCGCGGCGGAAGTATTGGCGTCGTTACCCAAAGCAATCACCTGCTGATTCAGGCCGGCGCCATAGTCAACACCGGCCTGTCTCAATGGGCGCTCTATAACGACATCCCGGGAGACATGGTAAATGTATTACCCGATATTCCCGGACTGCCACTAACAGCATTCATGGGACCGCTTGGCGCGACGGGAATGACAGCCTACTTCGGTCTTACCGACATCGGTAAACCACAAGCGGGAGAAACACTGGTGGTGTCTGCAGCAGCAGGCGCTGTTGGATCGATGGTGGGACAGATAGGCAAAATTCATGGATGCCGTGTAGTGGGCATCGCAGGCTCTGATGACAAGTGCCAATGGTTAACTGAAACGGCCGGTTTCGACGCCGCCATCAACTACAAAAGAGAGAACGTGGCAGAAGCCCTCGATCGCCACTGCCCCGACGGCATTGACATCAATTTCGAGAACGTCGGCGGAGAAATCATGGACGCAGTCATTGCCCGTCTCAACGATTTCTCGCGCATGCCACTATGCGGATTGATCTCCAGCTATAACGATACAGAAGCTACCCCCGGGCCCTACAACTTTGCGAATCTGCTTATGCGACGCACGCTACTGAAGGGCTTTATCATCCTCGATTATCTCGATCGCTTCCCCGAAGGCATGCAGGCCATGGCAGCCTGGCTTGCAGAGGGCAAGATTCACTACGAAACCGATATCGTAGAAGGCCTGGAGAATGCACCGAGCTCACTGGAACGCCTGTTTAGTGGCAAAAATCTGGGTAAGCTGGTGGTGCGCGTTTCACAGGAGCCCTAGAAACTCAAATGCTTAGCACTCTTAGCACTCTTAGCGCTCTCAGCGCCTTGCGCGCAGGCCTCTTAATGCTGCCCTTGGTCACCCTTGCTGAGGACTTACCGGATCCTTTGGCCGCCGGGTGGGAGGGAAAATCCGTATGCGAATGCCTGCACAGGGATGAGCAACTGAGAATCCTGCGGTGCAGTTTCCCACCTGGAATTGGTCATGAACGTCACTTTCATCCGCCGCATGTCGGCTACGTTCTGGAAGGGGGACGCATGAAGATTACCGATGCGCTGGGCACTCGCGTGCAGGACATCCCCTCAGCGATCACTTTCGCAAATCCAGAGGGAATCGAGTGGCACGAGGCCGTGAATGTGGGCGACCAGACCGCTCGCTACCTCATGATCGAAGCAGCGGCGGACGGAGAAGCCGCCCTAAGCTGCCAAAGCGACAAAACGGACCACTAGCACGCGGTAATCTCTTTGGCCCAAGGCGCCGTATCTATTGATTAGCGTGATGTTTAGCGGACAAATAGCGGAGAGAAAAATGCGGTCCTTCCAGCGCGCCCTGAGTGCCACCCTTGCTGCCATCATAGGACTACAGCTGGTTGCCTGCGGGGATCGCCAAGAGCAAGCTGTTGTGCAGCAAGACCGCGGTCGACCTGCCGTCCCCGTGGTGGTGGAGGCAGTACAACTCAAGGCACGGCAAACCCGCGTAGAAGCCGTGGGCACCGCTCGCGCCCACCGATCAGTATCGCTGTTTCCAGAAGTTGCCGGAGAAGTCGTTGCGGTGAACTTTCAGCCCGGTGACAGGGTGGAAAAAGATGCGGTACTGCTAGCACTGGATTCCCGGGACGAAGAGCTGGCACTGGAGCTGGCTGAACTTCGTCTAGCCGACGCCGAGCGTATGCTGGCGCGCTACACTCAAGCTAACGACAGCGTGCAACGCACGGTGCCCGAGACCACCATCGACACCGCTCGAACGACACTGGACAGCGCACGTATTGAACGCGACCGCGCGAGAATAGCCCTGCAAAGACGCTTTATCACTGCGCCCTTTGACGGATTTGTGGGTATCACCGATGTCGACGCAGGGGATCGTATAGATACCGCGACAGAAATCACCACCATCGATGATCGCAGCGTACTGCTCGTAAGCTTTGACGTCCCCGAAGCCTTTGTAGGTCGTCTGACCACCGGCGATCCTGTACGCATCGAAGTTTGGAGCGCCGAACGCACTGAAGCTCGCGGCACCGTTGTAGATTTAGGGTCGCGCGTCGACCCCCTGTCCCGGGCATTCATCGCACGCGCGGAAGTACCTAATAGCGATGATAAATTGCGACCGGGCATGAGTTTTCGCGTAGAGCTGGATCTCACCGGCGGGGTTTACCCATCCGTTCCCGAGGTTGCCCTACAGTGGGGAGCAGAGGGAGCCTACATCTGGTTGGTAGAGGATAATAAGGCGCGACGCGTGGCCGCAGAACTCGTGCAGAGACAGGGACGGCGAGTGCTGGTGAATGCAGACGTTCCCGACGGCTCTTTAGTTGTCGGCGAGGGAGTGCAGTCGATGCGCGATGGCATTTCTGTTCGTACCATGGATGCCGATGCGCTAGCACGTGATGCCCGGGGCGTGCTGTTGCCCGCCGCCCGAGAGGGCTAGAACGCCATGCAACACAATGACGCTATGGACGCGCGTAACGATTTACCTGCATTGGGAGTCCGGCGACCCTGGCTAGTGGCCGTGATGAATATGCTCATTGCCATCGCGGGCTTAGCCGCACTGCTGGCGGTCGAAGTACGGGAGCTGCCGGACGTCGATCGCCCCATCATCAATGTGCGCGCGCAACTTCCCGGCGGGTCGCCGGAAACCATGGATGCCGAGGTAACACGGGTGCTGGAAGGCGCCGTTGCCCGGGTATCGGGTGTCACCGACATCCGCTCATCGAGCGAAGAGAACAGCACCCGAATCCGCGCCGAGTTCCGCCCCGGCTACGATTTGGACCGCGCAGCCACTGATGTGCGAGAAGCAATCAGCCAAACTGCTCGAAACCTCCCTGACGATGTAGAACAACTGGCGGTGTACAAAGCGGATGAAGATGCGGAAGAAGTTGTTCGTGTCGCGGTACTCAGTACGCGCTATAACGAAGAGACGCTAACAAGAATTGTTGAACAGGACATTGTTCCGGCATTTCTGGCGCTACCCGGAGTAGCGGATGTCCCCTTGTTTGGAAGCCGCAAACGCACGCTGCGCGTTATCCTGGATCCGCTGAGGCTGACCAGTTACGGGCTCACGGTAAGCGACGTTGCGGCAGTCTTGAGAGAGGCACCGCTGGATGTACCGGCGGGAAGCTTTCGTGGCGGCGACCAGCAGTTGCTGGTTCGTGCGGATGCTTCGGTAGTAACCGAAGAACAAGTCGCCAACACTATCGTGACTGGCACCGTCCGCATCGGCGATGTAGCTGATGTTGCGTTTGCGCCCGCGGATGCGGAGTCCATTGTGCGCCTTAATGGTCAGCGCGTGGTCGGTATCGGGGTAGTGAGACAGGCTGGCTCTAACACCATTGAGATTGCCGCCGGCGCAGACCGCGCCATTGCCGAACTCAACGCGCGCTTTGATGATCTGACCCTTCAGAAGATTTCTGATAACGCCATATTCATTCGCGGTGCCGTAAAGGAAGTGCTGTTGAGCCTGTTTCTCGCTGTAATGGTTGTGGTCGCCACCATACGAGTGTTTTCCGGGTCTTGGCGCCTCACATTGGTGCCGGCAATTGCCATCCCCGTTTCGCTTTTGGGCACCGTCGGCGCCATTTGGGTCCTTGGCTTTTCCATCAACATTTTAACGCTCCTGGCTTTAGTGCTCGCCACAGGTCTTATCGTCGATGACGCCATCGTAGTGCTTGAGAACGTTCAGCGCCGGCGACGGCAGGGACTTGGCGCCAACGCGGCGGCGGTGCTGGGCACGCGTCAGGTGTTTTTTGCCGTCATCGCCACCACAGTTGTTTTAGTCGCAGTATTTGTCCCCATCGCATTTCTGCCAGGCACTGCCGGCCGCTTGTTTCGCGAGTTCGGACTTGTGCTGGCCGTCGCCGTAGCGATTTCGTCCTTCGTTGCGCTCTCTTTGGTCCCCGCCGCCATGGCGCGACTCGGCGATTCCACAGAAGGGGCCTTTGACCGGAAAATGCGTAAAACCGGGACTCATCTGCAAAATTTCTATATCCGCAGCCTGAACAAAGTTCTCGCGCACCCCTGGTCCGTGCTCGTCTTGTGCTTACTAGCCGCAGCAGGCTCCGGGGCACTGTACCTGCAACTTGATCAGGAACTGCTGCCTAGCGAGGACCGCGGTGAAATCAACATATTCGCTCGCGGCCCCGACGGGGTTGGCTTACCTTACATGGGCCGCCAGGCAGACCGCATGGAGGATGTACTGCTGCCTCTTGTAAAAAGTGGTGAGATAAAATCGCTCTACACCGTTGTGGGTCGCTACGATCCAAACCTGGTATTCATCAGTGCGCCTCTTGCCGACTGGGATGAACGTGCTCGCAGTCAGCAGGAAATCGCCGCTGAAATAGCGCCCATCCTTCGCAACCTGCCCGGAGCCGGACCCAGAGTTTACAGCGGCAATAGCCTGAATCTTAGAGGTGCATCCGGAGGGCTGAAAATCGTTCTCACGGGTAACGACTACGGCCGTATCTACGCCGCTGCCCGAGATTATGCTGATGCCATCCGCGAACGCCTGCAAAGTGTTAGTGGCCCACGCGTAGGCTATCAGCCTACTCAGCCGCAATTATCAGTCCGTATCGACCGGCGCCGTTTGGCCGACCTGGGCGTGTCTCTGCCTGAGCTTGCAGAAACTCTCAGAGCAATGATCGACGGCCTCGACGTGATAGACCTCAATATTGAAGATCAGGCCGTGCCCATCATGCTCGAGAGCGGCGCGCGCGCTGTCAATGATCCCGGCGATTTGACGAATCTCTATGTGCGCGCGGGAAGCGGCGCTCTGGTTCCTTTGTCCAGCGTAGTGGAAATCGTTGAAGAAGGCGTTGCGAGTGAACTTGAGCGGCAGTCTCAGCGCAGAGCCATCGAAGTCGATGTGGATGTGGCTCAGGGTGTAGCGATGCAGACAGCGGTTGACGAGCTTCGCGACCTGGCCATGGAAGTCATCCCCGAGGATATTGAGGTACTGACTCGGGGTGAGGCTGCGACACTGGAAGAGTCCAACCGCGAAACGCTCCTGACCTATGGCTTCGCACTTCTTATCGTGTTTCTGGTGCTTGTGGCACAGTTCGAAAGCCTCACCAGCGCTATTGTGATTATTGCTGTGGTCCCCTTCGGACTGGCCGCAGCTATTTTGGCGCTCTTCCTGACCGGTACCAGCCTGAATATTTATTCTCAGGTAGGCCTTGTGATGCTCATAGGCCTTATTGCCAAAAATGGCATCCTCTTGGTGGAGTTTGCCGATCAGCTCAGAGATGAGGGTCGTAAGGTACGCGATGCTGTGGCAGAGGCAGCCGCCGTGCGCCTGCGCCCCATCGCCATGACTCTGGTATCGACAGTACTGGGCGCCCTACCTCTCATCATCTCCAGCGGGCCCGGCGCCGAAGCCCGGTCTGCCGTGGGTTGGGTTGTCTTTGGCGGCTTGGGCCTCACAGCACTCTTCACTCTGTATCTGACCCCCGTTCTATATCTGGGTGTTGCCCGCTTCGCCCGCCCGCGCTCACACGCGGCACAAGCATTAGATGCGGAAATGCGCGATGCTATGCAACTCAGCGAAGAATCCTAGGAGACCTATAGACCATGCCTAAGCTAATGGTAAATGCGCTGTCACGCGCGCGGCGTCAAAACGCTCAAAACCGCAAGGGTCGGCAGTTACTGCGCAGTGGCACTGCCTTGCTACTGGGGGTCCTGCTCGCAGTCAACCTACATGCGCAGCCTTCAGCAAGTACCAGCGAAGTACTGAGCCCCGAGGCCAAACTGCAGGCACTGGGTATTGTGCTACCTGAAGCGCCCAGCCCCGTGGCCAATTACGTCAATGGTGTACAAACAGGAAATCTCATTTTTCTTGCCGGAAAAGGACCCAAGCGCGCCGATGGAAGCGAAGTGTCCGGCAAACTCGGCAAGGATCTCGATATTGAGCAAGGCTATGAAGCGGCAAGACTCACGGCAATCAATCAAATGGCAGTTCTCAAAGCCATGCTGGGAGATCTCGGTCGCGTAAAACGAGTGGTCAAAGTCCTGGGAATGGTAAATTCAGATCCCGACTTTATTGAGCAGCCTGCTGTAATAAACGGGTTTTCTGATCTCATCGTCGAGGTATTTGGGGAGCGTGGACGGCACGCCCGGGCAGCGGTGGGCATGGCGTCGCTGCCCCGAGGCCAGGCTGTAGAGATTGAAATGATCGTTGAGGTAGAGGACGCTCCCTAAGTAGCGTCCGTCCCAGCCACCGCGTGGCCCTGACACTTCAGGTAAGCTGTTCCTGAAAAAAGCTCACCATGCGATTCCAGGCTAACTTTGCAGCCTCAGCGTCATAACGCGGCGTAGAGTAATTGTGAAAGCCGTGGCGCGTACCGGGGTACACATGCATTTCATATGTGACACCATTCGCGGCGAGCGCTGCCTCATAGTCTGGCCGCATAGCGTTCACTCGTTCATCAACTTCGGCATAATGAACCTGCACCGCGGCCTTGATGTTCCCGACCTTATCTGAATCAGCTGCCGCACCATAAAACGGTGCCGCTGCCTGCAAATCACTGCCAAGCTCAGTCGCCAGGAAGTTGGTCGTGCCGCCACCCCAACAAAAACCGGTAGCAGCGAGCTTGCCTGTAGAAAGCGTGTGAGATTTCACAAAGCGTGCGCTGTTGACCATGTCCTGACGCAGTTTGGATTGATCCAGCGTCCGCTGCATCGCACGTCCATCGTCATCATTTCCGGGATAACCGCCTATGGGTGACAGGCCATCAGGAGCCAGGGCCAAAAATCCTGCTACCGCGAAGCGTCGAGCCACGTCCTGTATGTATGGGTTAAGTCCTCGATTTTCGTGCATGACGAGCACAGCAGGAAACGGGCCTTCGCCCTGAGGCTGTACAAGATAGCCCCGCATACGACCGGAACTACCACCGAGAGAGTCGTAATCGACCCAAGTAGCCTTAATACGCTCATCGGTAAAAAGTACTTCCTGTGCCTGGGCGTAGTTGGGAATCAGCGCCTTGGCCATGCTCAGCGCTGAGGCCCCGGCAATGGTCAATGCCGCAGCGCGTTCAAAAAACTGTCTCCGATTCATACCGCCGTGGCAGTACTCGTCGTAAAGATCAAATACCTGATCATCGATTTCTTGTTGCTTCATGAGACTTTGGGCTCCTTGTCCTTCAACGCAGATACCCATAATCCCATATTCACGAATGATCCGCAGCGATCACTCAATCAACGCGCCACAAGTGCTTCCGGGGTATCGAGGATATCTGAAGAATCAAGCACAGATTCATCTGCACCTAACACCTTTACCCGTGCACCCGATCCCGCGCGACTCAGAGATGAAACCACCAGAAGCTCGCCTTCCCCGAGGCTGTCTGCACGGATGAGAAGACTCATATTGCCCTGGGCATCCTCACGAATACCCACTCGCTCCACATCCACGGACTTGAGCATATCGTTCTCGACGGTATAGACCAGGCGGTCGGCGTAAACGCTCTGCAGTGGAACCTCAATGAGATTCGCCTGTTGCGGAAGCGTAATTCTCACATCTACCGCCCGCCCCAGTGCCAGCTCGCTGTCCAGTGGTGAAGCAAACAAAACATCGGTCCCCGCGCGACCACTTCTGACTTGAGACCCAATATCGAGCAAGTCCAGGTTCACCCACTCATCCCCTACCCTCGCTGCGGCAAGGATGGATTGACCATTGCTGATTGCTGCGTGCAAGGCATTGGCATCGTGCTCCGGAAGAGACACTCTAACCTGCTGAGAATCCGCATTAAACAGCGACATGACTGTCTGACCTGCATCGATACGCGCTCCAATAGCCGCATCAATCTGAATCACCGTGCCATCAAAGGGCGCCAGCAGTGAAAGGCGCTCGAGATTCAACATACTCTCCTGCAAATCCGTTTCAGCGCGAATGACCCGGGCGTCAGCCGAGGCTCTGTGTGACTCATGGCTGGCAAGAAGCATTTCCTGTTGATTGAGCTGCATCTCCATTTCGAGTCGCTGCTGTTCCAGAGCGTCATAGTCAGTGGCCGAAATCTGGCCTTTACTGAAAAGCGTTTGGAAACGCTCCTGCTTCTTGACGGTGAGTTCGAAGAGCCGCCGCTGGTGCTCAGCATTCTTTGACTCCGCAATCTGTTGTGCGCGCATTCTCTCGTATTCTCCCCGCGCCTCGGTCAGTGCTGCCTCGAAGCGTCGAACAGATAACTGCGCGTCTCGATCATCCAAGCGCAGTAAAAGATCCCCTGCGGATACTTTTTGTCCTTCGCGAACATTCACTTCGGTCACATAGGCCAAGGTGGCAGCGCGCAATGCCGTAGTATTCGGATTCTCAACCCGACCAAACACATGAATCTCTGGCGACAGCGAACGATGCTGCGCGGGTCTTGCAACCACGGGAATAGCTTCTGGCGTTGCATCCACTTCGATGTCATTACTGCTAAAGGCACTCAGTCCAAAAATTGCCACCACCAGCCCCCCGATGATCGACAAGCTGATTCGAGCAGATGAGGACAGAGCGCGAATGTAGCGACCCGGCAGGCTGTTTCGCAGCCAACTTCCGATAAGTCGCGCAGGCGTCAACACAATAGAGAGTAGTTTCATGAGCTTGGTGCTCCAAGAGCAGGATTTTGTAGGGTATTTGCGCGGCTTTGTAAGCGCCGCCAGCTTAATTCACAGGTATTCAAAGCGGATAAGATTGCGGGTATGACCAGCAATATAAGACCGGTGCCATAGAGCATGCCAAAACAAATCACTGTAGCGAGGGGAATAAAAGCAGCGCCCATCAAGGATGACTCAAGCATCATCGGAACAAGGCCAAGCCCGGTAGTCAGCGAAGTGAGTAGCACCGGTCGCAAACGCTGTCGAACTGCTTCGATGATTGCCTCGTCCGCGCCCATACCAGCTTGGCGGTGATCCCGATAGGCAGTAACCAGTATGATTGAGTCATTCACGATGACCCCGGTGAGCGTAAAAATCCCCAGAAAAGCCAGCGGCGTAATGTTAAAGCCCATACCCCAAAGGCCCAGCAACGCACCGGTGAGGCCAAAGGGAATGGCAAACATAATAGCCAGAGGCCAGCTCAATGAGTGCAGGGTCCAGGCCAAGATAATGTAGATAAGTGCCAACGTGATCAAAAACCCGATGAACATTTCGCGAAGAAGCTCACTCTGCTCATTGGCCCCAAACCCTTTTCCTGGACTTACTCCCCACTTGCTGGCAATCGCCGGCATCAGCTCTGCTTCCAATTCATTGATAACTGCATCAGCCGTGGTAATCGTCTTGTCCGGGTACGCGCGTACCGCAACCGTTTGCACGCCATTAACGTGATTAATCTTGTCGATACCGCGACGGCTTTCGATGATGGCCACGGTAGACAGGGGCAGTATTTCTCCACTGGCTGTGATCACAGGCAAGCGTGCAAGGCTGGTGAGGCGGTGACGGTCCTCACTGGGCAGAGACACTCGCACCTCAAGTTCTGCATCTTCCTCGGTAAACAATTGAATGCGCTCACCCTCAAATGCTGTGCGAACCTGACGACCGACTTCGGTGGCGGACAGACCCAGTGCTCTACCCTCGGGAGTCAATCTAAATACCCATTGATCCCGCCCGTAAGGAAGATCGTCATGCACATTATTGACTCCAGGCATCGTGCGCATTACCGCTGCCAACTCGCCTGCTGCGCCTTTTAGAGCGGCTGTATCAGCACCGCTAAAAGTGAGCTCAATCTCCGGCCAGGGCTGATCACCCTGCTCTATCTGTAATTGCTCAACGATCGCCGAGTCAGGGATAGATGTCTGCCAGTGATCCAAAAATTTGGCCAAGCTCACGTCGCGAGACTCCGGCGACGTCAGCTCCACAAACACACTGGCAAACTCCGGACCTTCACGACGATCGCGGCTGATAGTGGCTCCATTGATCTGGACCCAGCGGGCTACAATATTGCCACCTCCGAAGTGCTCGTCAGTGGATTGCACATAGTCCTCCAGTGTCTGCAGATAAGCATGGCGCTGCGCTTCATCAGCGTCCGCCGTAAACTGAATATTCGCCTCGGCAAATTCAAAAGTAATATTCATATTCAGATCAAACTTAACAAGGCTCATCGCCACAAGGCTCACCGCAAAAAGAAAACCGCTGCCGGCGGCGGTAATGGCTACGCGTCTATGAGCCAGACACCAGCGGAGTAAGGGAAGGACGCGCTTTTCGCGAAAGCGATCAAAGTGCACATCAAAAGCCTTACGCAGGGCAGGTGTGGGCTTTTTATTTTCCGCCATGCGGCGGAAAGAGTGTTTGAGATGGCCCGGCATAATCAAAAAACACTCGACCAGCGAAGCCAGTATCACGCACAGCATTAGAATGGGAATTTCGCGAATCTCGTCGCTATCCACAATGACCAACGGTAGAAAAGCAGCCATGGTGGTCAGACTGGAAGCGACAATCGGCAGGAACATTCGTTGCGCGCCAACCACGGCCGCTTCCTCTGGCGGCAGGCCGTTCTCGAACTGCCAAAGGGAGTGCTCTCCCACCACGATGGCGTCATCGACCACGATCCCCAGAGCCATCACCAGCCCAATCATCGATAGAAAGTTGAGCGTGCCGCCAAATGCGTAAAAGAGCAGCAAAGCACCGGCAAAGGACACGGGAATGCCCAGGGCGACCCAACCGGCGACGCGAAGATTAAGAAACAAGAACAACATTGCGAGTACCAGACACAGGCCGGACACGCCGTTACGCAACACCAGTCCCATCGTGTCGGCGGCAAAGCGCCATGCTTCGATGAAGACCTTGGTCTCTACGCCCCGGGCCAGTAGCGATTCCTCTTGCTGGGCACGCCAGGTTTTAATGACTTGGGCAGCATCAAAGGTATCCGTGCCATCGCCCCGGCGTACGCGAAGCTCAATGGCCGGCTTGCCGTCGATAAGCGAATACCGCTGATTCTCGATAGCGCGTCGCTCAACGTGCGCTATATCGCCCAGCTGCGCAAGCTGATCACCGGCAATGGAGGCTATCGGCAACTCTTCAAAGCCCCTAACGCTGCGCTGCTGATCCATAGAGCGAATCTGGCGTCGGCCCTGCCCCGTTCCAATAGTGCCCGCAGGGGTATCGTTGCTCAGTCTGGCAATAGACTGCGCAACATCCACAATACTGGCGTTCATTTCGACGAGGGTGAGCCCATCAATTTCTATGGCGATTTCTTCCCGGGGCAGTCCCCGGATCTCCACCACGTCGGCCCCCAGCGCACGCAGTTGACGCTCGGCTTCATGGGCCATGGGGGCAAGCTCAGTGAAGTCATCCGGCCCGGTGAGAAAGACAGCGGCGACCGTTTCGTACCAACGGTCGATGGCAACCTTTGGCGGCTCCAGGTTCGAAGGAAGATCACGCACCAAGGCGATGCGCTGCTTGATGGTGTCTACGGCATTGTTGATGTCTGTGTTTCGATCGAAACGGAGCTGTACCCAGGCAAAGCCATTGCGCGTCCAGGAATTTAGACGCTCAACGCCTTGCAAGCCGCGAAGCTGATGCTCTACCGGATTCGTCACCAGCTTTTCCATGTCTTCTGCAGAAGCACCGGGCCACTGCAATTCAACTTCAGCGACGTTCCAGCTTTGATCCGGATTCATCTGGACCTTTATCTTCACGGCCCCCCAGACGCCGGCCATTAGCATCATGACCATAAGAAGGTTCGCCGCCAGACGATGGCGTGCAAAAATATCGATCCAAGCTGATTTCGCGGTTTGCACGGCTGCAGACTCACACTCATTAGTTTCCAGTGCGTGAAATCTACTCCTGCAAAGCCCCGCTTAGGAGTCCTTTGCGGTGGACTGCTGGATTTAGGCGATTAACGCCCTGAGCACCAGCCTAGGCAGGTGATTTAGCCTTGTATCTTTTGTAGATTCGCCAGGTGCAGCGCCCAGCAGAGGAAGACATTCAAACGTGCTTTGGTCTGCGCCAGACAATGAATGCTGCGGCCACAAGCATTTGCACACCGCCGTATACCAGCAAAGAAAACAACACGAAATCCCCCAGTGGATCCGCTTGACCCACGACTGCCGGAAACAGCGACGCTTTTATCAGTACGCCTAAATTAATGTTGCGCACCACTACTTCCATGTCGATCGCCGTAGCGTCAACACTGGAAAGTCCTAACAGCTTACAAGCCAACATACTGGCAAACACAAGAGCCAACACAAAAACAAAAACCGCTGATAGGTTAAACAGGCCAAAAGCCTCGACATCCAGTCGGCCTGACATTGACGAGCCGACCACAATGGCCGCAATGCCCAGCAGCGAACTGCGCACGCACCACTGAGAAAAAGCCGTGGCCGACCGAGGAAAAACACGTAGAAACAGCATGCCTGACACCAAAGGTAACAACAGCGTCAGTGCTATTTCCACCATGACCCGCTGGCGTGGCATCACAAAGTCCTCAGGCATGTATTCGGTGATAAGAACCCCGAGAATCAACGGCGTAGTGAGCAGACAAGCAAATGTAGTCAATGCCGTCATAGTGATCGAAAGAGGCGTGTTACCGCGGGCAAAATGGGTAAAAATGTTCGAGGTAGTGCCTCCCGGTATAGCCGCGATCAGCGCAATACCCACCGCCACTCCACCAACCATCCCAAATCCCCAAATACACAGATAAGCAATAAGCGGCACGAGCAGCAGTTGCACAGCTACGCCAATGCTTACGGCGCGGGGTTCCATGATTACGTCACGAAAGTGCCGGGGGGTCAGCGTCGCCCCCATACCGAGCATCGCCATCACGAGCTGAAAAACGGCCACCCAGTACTCGTACTTAAGGTAAAGCTCACCCATGGTGACCCCTAAGACATTGATTATTTGAAAGCCTTGTCCAAAGGCCGTTGCCAGCAGACATCTTGTCGCACACGATAACAGTAGTGTTGTTGTAAGCTAGGCTCCTACAGCGTCAACTGGAGTGCCACATGCTTAACTGTACTTACAAACTATTCATTTCTGCGGCGTTCCTCGCGGCGTTAGTGACCACCAGCATCCTGACCACTTCGGCCAGCGCCACCGAGGGCGTTGACGCAACGCTCTATCAGACCTTGACGTACAGAAACATTGGTCCGTTCCGCGGCGGCAGAGTAACAACGGTAGCTGGTATCGAGAACGACCCTCTTACCTACTATTTTGGTGCCACCGGGGGCGGGGTCTGGAAGACCAGCAGCGCTGGGACTGCCTGGGAAAACGTATCAGATGGTTTTTTTAACACCTCAGGCATCGGCGCCATTGATGTTGCCGACAGCGATCCAAACATCATCTATGTGGGCACAGGCGAAGGCCCGGTCCGCGGAGTAAAGACCTCTCATGGTGACGGTGTTTACAAATCGACTGACGCGGGAAAGACCTGGACGCATATGGGTCTGGAGGCCACTCGCCACATCAGTCGCATTCATATTCATCCCAAAAACCCCGACGTGGTTTTTCTCGCAGCGCAGGGCAATCCCTGGGGCTCGAATGAGGAACGCGGGATCTATAAAACAGTAGACGGCGGACAAAACTGGAAGAAGATCCTCTTCGTCAACGAAGACTCCGGCTTTGCAGATATGAGCATGGACGCCGAGGACCCGAACTTCCTCATGGCTACCAGCTGGGATTTTCGTCGCAAACCCTGGGTGGTAAAAAGCGGCGGCCCGGGCAGTCGTATGTATAAAACCACAGACGGCGGTGAGTCCTGGACAGAGATCGATAAGGGCCTACCAAAACTGAAGGGCAAGATGGGCATCGCCATATCCCCCGCTAATCAGAACATAGTTTACGCGGCCATAGAGGCCAAAGATGGCGAGGGCGGCGTTTATCGGTCGGATGACAGCGGCGAGAGCTTCAAGCAAGTCAGCGACGATCCAAACACCTGGGCCCGCGCCTGGTACTACATGCACATTACTGCAGACCCCAACGATGAGGACGAAGTCTGGGTAATGAACGGCGTGCTCATAAAATCCATTGATGGCGGCAAGACCTTTGAACAGTACAAGGCCCCCCACGGTGATCATCATGCCATCTGGATTAATCCATCGGACAGCGACATCCTCATAAATGGTAATGACGGTGGCGCCAACGTTTCCATGGATGGCGGACAGACCTGGTCTACACAGATGAATCAGCCCACGGGGCAATTTTATCGAGTCATCACCGACAACAATTTCCCCTATCGCGTCTATTCCGCACAACAGGACTCCAATGGCATCACCATTGCGAGTCAGAGCATGAGTGCCCGTGGCGGCGGTATCGGCACAAGCCACTGGTGGTCTATTGGCTCCGGCGAGAGCGCAACAATCGCCTTTAATAAAGACGATCCAAAGTATGTCTACACCACGTTCTTTGCCAGCATGCTCGGCGAATGGAATAGGGATACGCGACAGTACCGCAATGTTCGCCCCTATCCCGAGCGTGTCACCGGTGAAGAGCCTAGAAATCTTAAATACCGTGGAAACTGGAACGGCCCCGTGATCGTCTCTCCCCATAACCCCGATCGTATCTACTATGGATCGCAATACCTGATGAGCTCCGTCGATAGAGGCGTGACCTGGGAGATACTCAGCGAGGACCTGACACGCAACAACAAGGAGCAGCAGGGTCGCGGAGGCTACCCCATCTCAAACGAACAGATCACTGCCGAGAGTTACAACAATCTGTTTGTCATAGCTGAGAGTCCGGTGAGCGAAGGTGTCATCTGGACAGGATCAGACGATGGTTTGGTGCATCTGACCCGTGATGGAGGAAAAACCTGGAAGAATGTCACACCCACCGGACTCGCCGAGGGCATTATCAACGTCATCGATGCATCGCCCCACGAGGCGGGAACAGCGTATTTTGCGCGCGCCGGTTACAAGATGAACGACTTTAGTCCCAGCATTTACAAAACCAGCAACTATGGAAAATCCTGGAAGAAAATTGTCGATGGGATTCCTAACAACACCTTTGCCAGGACAATCCGTGTTGATCCAAAACGCCCCGGTCTTCTTTACGCTGGAACAGAAAACGGGATTTTTGTGTCCTTTAACGATGGAAAACACTGGCAGAGCCTGCAACAGAATCTCCCACAGGTACCGATAACGGACTTGTATGTTCAACAGGACGATCTTGTAGTCTCTACCCAGGGACGGGCCCTTTGGATACTCGATGATCTAACTCCCCTGCATGAGATTTTTGACGGGCTGTCTAATGGAGACTCGGTGCTCCTGCCCCCCCGCGATCCCGTGCGTATCATTGGCAACGGCTATCCAGACTCCGGCCCCGGAAAAAACCCGCCGCGCGGCCTCCAGGTGCATTACCTATTGAAGGAAGGGGTCGAGACAGCTATCCAATTCGACATAATCAACAGTAAGGATGAGATTGTTTACAGTGACCGCTCGGACCTTGAGGGTACGATCTGTGGTCGCGGCCAAGCTGAGATACCACGTCCGGAAACCATCTCATCAAACCTGGGCGATAACCTTTGGGTCTGGCGTTTGCAAATGGGCGAATTTGAGTGCCTTCCAGAAATTTACAGCGTATCGCGAAGTATGGACGCCTACACCGCAGCCCCCGGGGAATACACCGTACGTATGACCATTGGCAACGATGTTCAGGAGCAAAGCTTTCGTCTGCGTGTTGATCCGCGCTTAGGTGGAGACACCGCTGAAAATCTTCGCCAATACGCTGATATGGACGCTCTCTCGGCATCTCTTATGGCGGCGGCCGAGAATATGAGTCAGGGCGTCAAAGACCTGAGGTTGGTCAAGAAACAACTGGCATTGATCAATGAATTGGGGGCACCCACGGCCGTCACGGCGCAAGGGGAGCAGCTCGAAGCAAACATCGATGCCTGGATTGATCTTATTCTTCAGAAGGAGCTGAAGACATTCCAGCATGTGTATCAGCACGAGGGACGCCTGCTCATGAAGATCAAGGATCTTCTTGCACGCATGCACGCCTCTCAGCTGCCGCTGACCAACGGTTTCAAAGACGTGACGCGGGATTACCTGAAGGTCTGGGAAGACTACGAGACTCAGTTGTCAGATATTCGCGAAAAGCAGTTAAACAGCTTTAATCTGCTTGCCAATCAAAGCGGTGTCTCGGACATAAAACTACCTTAGAACGCCCCCTGCGAGCCTCCGAGGCTCGCAGGGGCTAATCTGGCTCCTTCCATCAACGCCCCAAGCAGTATTGGCAGTGTTTTTTTCTTGTCTGCGCTATGATCCCGTACCTTGTGAAACGCACTTTGGAGTATTACACCCCATGACGAACAAAAAGCCCCGCGCCCCTCGGTGCACAGCTCCCCTTGCATTGTTGCTAGCGTCCTCAAGCATATGTTTGTCGGCGCTGACCTTTGCACAAGCACCCATCGTCAAACCCGGAGCTCCCGGGCAGGCGACACAAACACTTACCGCCGACGAGGCTGTGGCCATTGCCGAGTCTTCCTACTCACCGGCTGATGTCACCTTTATGCAGGATATGATCCCGCACCATCATCAGGCGACGCAGATGGCGGCTTTGGTAAAAGACCGCACTAACAACCCGGCGCTAGTCGATCTGGCGGAGCGAATTAACGGCACCCAGGCCGACGAAATAGCTTTTATGCAGGAATGGCTAGCCCAGCGCGGTGAAAACGTGCCGGAACCATCGAACCATCAGTCCATGCACATGCATCACGATATGGCGGGGATGGCCACGCCGGCACAAATGTCGGCACTGGCAGAGTTAGAGGGCACCGATTTTGATCGTATGTTCCTGACGCTGATGATTCGTCATCACGACGGGGCAATCACCATGGTTGATGACCTGATGGATCAGCCGGGCTCTGCCTACGACCCTGTCCTCTTTGAATTCACCAACGACATCACGAATGACCAGGCCGTCGAGATTGAACGTATGAACGGCATGCTCGTGGGCTTATCAGAAGATCCTCGCTCAGGTCTCAGGCCGGGTGTCTTTGATGCCGAACAGGCCAGCGCCAACATTGAATTGATCGCCAGTTTAAGAAAGCCCGCAGGCTTTTTTGATCCAGCAAATCCAGCGGAGCGCGGTGCGCGCGCCCTGGACGAAGAAGACACTCAGGGGGACGATCGTGACGATGCAGAGGCCAAGGACGCAGAGGAACGATCCACCACCATTGAAGAAGACGGCAAGAGCCTTCGCCGCCCTATGCTCAGTTTTGCCAACACCGACATGGCCTTTCGTGACAATGTGCTTGTCGCTGGAAACTATCACGGCTTTAACGTCTACGAGCTGCAAGAAAGTGGTGTGCCTGATCTGATGGCATCGATTGTATGTCCTGGCGGGCAAGGTGATGTATCCATAGTCGGTAATCTCTTGTTTATGTCTGCTCAAGAGAATCGCGGCCGACTGGACTGCGGCCTGGAAGGAGTCACCGAAGACGTCAGTGAGGAGCGCTTTCGCGGTCTGCGCATCTTCGATATTACTGATCTGACCATGCCTCTGCAGGTAGGCGCTGTGCAAACCTGTCGGGGCTCGCACACGCACTCAGTGGTGTCCGGTCCCGACAAAGACGGGATCATCACCATCTACAACTCAGGCACCTCATCTGTTCGCGAAGAAGAAGAGCTCGAAGGGTGCATCGGTGAGGTAGCCGGAGACGAACGTACCGCCCTCTTCCGTATCGATGTCATCGAAGTGCCCGTGGACAACCCCGCTGCGGCACGAATCGTTGATAGCCCCCGGGTATTTGCAGATCCCGAGAGCGGCGTGGCCGCGGGCCTATGGCGAGGTGGTGATCACGGCAAAGGCACTCAAGACACTTCGCCTACGGATCAGTGCCACGACATCACCGTGTTCCCCGAAGCAAATATCGCCGCCGGCGCATGCTCCGGCAATGGCATCATCTTTGATATCAGCGACCCTGCAAAACCCACCCGAATTGATGTAGTGACCGATGAGGGCTTTGCGTACTGGCACTCTGCTACCTTCAATAATGACGGCACCAAAGTACTCTTTACCGATGAGTGGGGCGGTGGCGCCCGCGCCCGCTGCCGCGCATGGGACCCCCTCACCTGGGGTGCCGATGCGATTTACGATATTGTTGATGGGAAGCTGGAGTTTGGAGGCTATTTCAAAATGCCTGCTCCGCAATTAGAGTCAGAGAACTGCGTAGCGCACAACGGCTCAATCATTCCGGTTCCCGGTCGCGATATATTTGTGCAGGCCTGGTATCAGGGCGGGATTTCCATCATCGACTTTACTGACTCAAAGAACCCCTTTGAAATAGCCTACTTCGATCGCGGTCCCTATTTTTCTGATGAGATCATCACTGGAGGATTCTGGTCTGCATATTGGTATGAGGGCTTTATCTACGGAACCGAAATTGTCCGGGGACTGGATGTACTGTCTTTACTACCAAGTGAGCATCTCACGGAGCATGAAATCGCTGCAGCGCGTCTGGCGGATCAAGGCGCTTTGTTCAACCCGCAACAGCAGTTTAGCGTCAGCTGGCCCGCCGCACCGGCCGTGGCCCTTGCCTATCTCGACCAGTTGCATCGCGATAATGGCTTACCAGAAGCGATGCAGGCAGAGCTGCGTGAAGCACTCGATCTGGCGGATACAGCAATGGTCGCTGGCAAGACGGACAAAGCACTGGCTCGCGAGTTCAGTAAGATGGCAAAGTCCGTCAAGGCAGTCAAAGCTCCTACGGGCCACGCGGATCGCGTCGCGCGACTTGCGGAGACCTTGAGCGGGATCGCCAAGAACTTACGCGGTTAAAGGACACACTGAATGCCCCAAAAGCCCAGATACGAAGTACTGCTCTACGGAGCCACAGGCTTCACCGGACAACTGGCTGCAAAGTACCTGGCAGGCCACCCGGACCTAGCGGGAAAGCGCTGGGCTATTGCCGGGCGCAATGCAGAGGCTCTGGACGAGGTTCGTCAGTCGCTGGAGCATGATCAGCTTGAGCTTGTCGTGTGTCCTTTGGACGACGAGGCTGCTGTGCAGGCCATGGTTCGCTCTACGCAAGTTGTGATCACCACGGCAGGACCGTACTCCAGCTACAACGGCGAGGCCTTGCTGGGTGCCTGTGCCAAGCTTGGCGTGCATTATTCGGATCTATCCGGTGAGGGCTTCTGGCAACGCGAGATGATCGACAGCTATCACCAAACGGCAATAAAGAGTGGAGCCAAGATCGTACTGGGCGGCGGCGTGGACTCAATTCCTAGCGACTTGGGTGCCTATCTGGCACTGCAAGCCTGCGAAGGATCAATAGAAGACAAAGAGCCGATTCAGCTGACTGCCGTTTACACGGAGTACAGTGGATCTTTCTCCGGGGGAACCCTGGCTTCCGGGCGCGCTCGCCAAGCCGCCATCAAGAGCGGTCGATTAACCCGCGAGGCCATGCACGATCCCTACGTACTTGCCCCCAATACCGTCGGCGCCGACTCAGAGACCGCCACGCTCGATGGCATGCCAAAGCGCTTTCGATATCAACGGGTAAACGGTATGGGAACCCTCATACCGTTTTTTATGGCCCAGATTAATGCCCCGGTGGTTCGCCGCTCTCTGGCGCTTGCCGGCGTAGCGGAAACCGTGAGCTATCGAGAGTGCTGCTCTATCGGAATGTGGGCGCGAGTGGCCTGGCTGTACAGCAGTAGAGGTCTGGGGTTTCCTTTGGGAGAGCCTATCAACTTCAACCCCAAGTCTGGCCAGGGGCCGCCAAAATGGATGCTGACTCAGGGGCAATTCACCGTCGAAGTACACGCCAGAAGCGGATCAAAAAAGCTATCCAAGGTCACTATTTCGGGCAAGGGCGACCCTGGCTACGGCGCAACCTCCAAGATGTTAAGCGAAGTAGCGCTGTGTCTTTTAAAGGAACAAAAGAATAAACCGGACGCCACAGGCGTCTTAACGCCTGCTACTGCTCTGGGTGACGCATTGGTTGACAGACTCTCTGACGCCGAGGGTGGCCGATTTATGCGCTTTACGGTCGTTTGAGCTCCTGACAATCGGCTTAGCTCAGCATCGCCTCGACGCCCGTGCCATCCAGAAAAGTGTTCACCCGTGCCCGGTCGCTCTGACTTAGCGCTTCATAGCGCTCCCTGGTCCATTGCAGACACTTGGCCTGATAGGGAAACGTCCTTTGCGTCCAGGGTGCTCCATCTATGTCGCAACCCCATTCTTTGTCCCCTGCCCCCACGGCTCGAGCGTTGGCTAATTGCGCGGGAACATAGACACGCCCAATCTCCTGCATCAAATCACCTAAACTCGGGGACTGCTCCTCAAGGTTTATCCAGTCGCCATCCAATGGATCAAGACCACTTAAGTCATACATTCTGTCTACCCAAGCCACTGACCTGGGCGATATCTCGTGGGTGATGGCACGCGGTGTTGGATCAAAGCCTACCAGCTGCGACAACTGTCCGTGCAAGGCAAAGTCACCCGCGCCAGGGCGTCGGCCGAGCATAAAAGGCTGTTGCGCCAAATGCTGCTCCATTGCTTTCAAAAATCGTCGGTAGCTTGCATCGATCACCGCTGCCGTCGTGTCGTTGGACCCCACTACAAAAAGCCGGCCTATCTGCCTCTCGGAAAAATGCTTCTTAAAAGCAGCGAGCTCTTTTGCACAGATTGATGGATTCATGGCCAGCGGTAAAATCGTGCCAGCCTTGTCCGCATCTGCCGCAAAGTGCCAGCGATAATGGAACATGTATTTGGTACACCACTCGTCCGCAAAGTCTTCAATAAGATAGTCGACAAATGCCAGCGCTGGATCCTTGGGTAAGACGGATCTCTGACTTTGCGCTTCTTCAAGCCTTCGAATAATGGGAGTGGAATCACAGATGGCGTGCACCACCTCATGGTCTTCCAATAAAAAAGTAGGCAAGAGCGCAGGCTTGGGAGGCTCGAGCCCCCGCGCCTCGCAGACGGTTGCAGGATCACCCCAGGTAACAGCGTAGGGCATCCGTCGGTAACGCAGCAAAGCGAGCATCTTCTGTGTATAGGGCGACGCTGTAGCGCCGATCAGTTGAATGGGATCCTGAAAATTCATAAACGCCCGCCTTGATTGTTTTAACAGTCCTTTAATAAAGGCCCGGTTTTACACTAACTCTGATGCCCGCTCACACCAACGCCAACTGAAGCAGCGCCGCAGCAAGAGCCAGAATTAAGGCGACACTGACACGGGGAGACGCGTAAAAACCCATTTGCCTGTGTGTGGGAATAGCAAATGTCTGGGCCAGTGCTGCAACTTTGTACTTGTGAAGCTCGTCAAAGTCAGTGTTCGCCAGAGACAACTCCATTGCATCTCGTCGGGATCGGTAACGCACAAGCCCGGCGGCGTGCCAGCCCGGATTGGGCGGTGTGTTCCATTCGTCAAGATAGCCGCCTTTGACTTGCCCTGCGATGACCGGATGGCCAGCACGGCGAAGTATCCTCCCCATGAACGGCTTGAAATACTTTCTTAACAGTATCGGCCCCGTGCTTGCCTCGCCTGTATCAGGATCGCTAATAGGCGTCGCATTAAACTGCAGCAAGTTCACCATAATGAACTCCCTGCCATCGTCTTCTTCCAGGAACTTACGCAAGCCTTCAAGATTGGGCGTTTGCCCATCCTTCTCTGCACGCGCCGTAGCCATCTGAAGAAAACGCTCTACGTCGGACTGACTGAGCGGTTGACGAAAACCGTCGTACCACAGCTTAAATAGCAGATAGAGCATGAAAGCGCTTCCCCAAACAGTGATACTCATGCGCAAAAGCTCCCGTAGCAAATGTATTGGCACAGTATATGTAAATACTGGTATTTATTCAAACAAAAATGGTTGGCCCGGCTGTGCGTTCAAAGTAAACAAGCTTACTGTGCAAAAGTGCGGCTTTTTGAAAGGTCGGATCGCGCTTCTGTTGTAGTATCGCTACTGAACTCTACCCAAGCGATATTGAGTTGCATCAGCCAGAACCCCTCTCGGAGACCCAAATGAAAAAGTCCCGCATTATCGTGCTTGCGAGTCTCGCGTTTACCTTCGCCGCCGTGGCAAACATCATGAGTACTGCCCCAGCAAAGGTAGACCTGACGCCATTACTCGCGATTGGCGAAAAATACGATGTGCGAATAATACGAGACGAGTTTGGCGTACCCCACATCTATGGCAAGCGCGATGCAGATACTGCATTTGGACTTGCTTACGCCCAGGCTGAAGACGACTTCGAAACACTCCAGGAGGTCATACTGGCGACGCGAGGACAGCTCGCAGCGGTAAGAGGTGCAGATGCCGCCAAGACAGATTACCTCATTCAATTAATGGGCGTCTGGGACGCCGTGGAGGCTGGCTACGATACCGAACTGAGCCAGGCAGCCCGGGATGTCGCTCAGGCATACGCCGATGGAATAAACCTGTACGCTGCGCAAAACCCCCACCTTGTGGCGGACTTTGTTCTTCCGCTTACTGGCAAAGACCTCATTGCAGGATTCACCTTCAAACTCCCGCTGTTTTACGGGTTCGACACAGAGCTATCTGCTCTGTTCGATGGCACACCGCGAGAGCTTTCGCTCCAAGGCGTTACCGCGCTCACCTTTACAGACAACAAGCAGCCAGAACGCGGCAGCCAGGGCGTCGCCATCGCACCCCACAAATCCAGCGACGGCAAAACCCGTCTATTAATCAACTCCCATCAACCACTCACCGGTCCCGTAGCCTGGTATGAAGCGCGACTCCATTCCGAAGAAGGCTGGGATATTGCTGGGGCGACTTTCCCGGGCTCACCCGTGATCCTCCATGGCCATAATCGCCATCTGGGCTGGTCGAGCACTGTAAACAAGCCAGATCTGGTTGATGTCTATCAACTCACCCTTAACCCGGACAACGACGATCAGTATCTCTTGGATGGCCAGTGGGTCGATTTCGAAATTCAAGATGCTAAAATTCTTGTGCGCCTACTGGGGCCTCTGCGGTGGACCTTTTCCGAGCCGCTGTACTCTTCCCGTCATGGCCCCGTGCTCAAGCTGGAGCATGGAACCTTTGCCATTCGCTGGGCAGGTATGGGCGAGATCCGCACGCTGGACCAGTACCTTGCGCTCAACAAAGCCACGTCCATGGCCGAATTCGAAACAGCCCTGGCAATTGCCAGCCAACCCTCCATCAATCAGGTCTATGCCGATGGCAAGGGCAACATCGCGCATTACTACAACGCGATGTTCCCAAGACGCATGGAGGGCTGGGACTGGCAAAAAGATTTACCCGGCGATAAGTCAGAACTTATATGGGACGACTATCGGCCCTTTAATGATGTACCCGCAACACGCAACCCAGGCAGCGGTTTTGTCTTCAATGCGAACAACAGTCCTTACCTATCCTCAGTGGGGCCAGGTCAGCCAAAACCGCAGGATTACTCACCTACCATGGGTATTGAGACAGGTGTTACGAATCGTGCTTTGCGATTGAAACGTCTTTTGAGCGCAGCGGGAGAAATTAGTCGAGAGGATTTCTATCGCATCAAGTACGACGTATTCTATGATGAAGATCTCGAAGCAATTGGCCGATTAAAGGCTTTCCTGGCAGCAGGTAAGCAGGACTTACCCGCGTCACTGCATGATGCTTTTGACCTTCTGGCGTCCTGGGATCTCGGGACTCAGCGCGATAACAGAGCCGCGGCACTTGCGGTATTGACGCTAACACCACTCATAGACAGCCGACACACAGAGGACGAGGTAGATATTGCCCGAGAACTGCAAGAATCCCAGGACTATCTTCAAGCGCAGTTTTCGCGAATTGATCCACCCTACGGTGATGTTATGCGCCACGAACGGGGCTCGAATAGCTGGCCCCTCGATGGTGGCCCCGATGTTCTGCGCGCGGTCTATACGGATGAGAATCCAAAAGACGGTTATCGTCGCAATGTCGCCGGCGACAGTTACATCATGTTCGTGGAGTGGGATGAGGACGGTCAGGTGAGTTCCCGCGCGATTCACAACTTCGGCAGCGCCACTTTAGACGAAGCATCACCCCATTATGCGGATCAAGCCCCCCTATTCGTCGAGCATGAAGACCGACCGGTGAGATTAGAGTTGGAGGATGTGCTCGCCCACGCCAGCCGAGATTACCGCCCCTAAAACGAGCTGGAACAGGCAATCGGCGCTAGTTTGTGGATGACTCCTGCTGAGAATCCCCTGGCGGCAGCACCAGGGCCTGTTTAATCGCATCTACAGTATTCGACACAAATTCTCGTCGATAAAGCACCAGAACAGTGGTGGTCGTGGCCACTAAAAATGGCACGGTACCAAACAACCAACACATGATAGATAGACCGAAATAGTAAGCCCGAAGACCCGAGTTGTTGTCATGCCCTGCAGAGTCCATAAGCTTCGCCAGATTGCAGGCGAAGGCCTGCTTTTGCTGTGACGACACCTGCTCACCGACATCGGGGGCTCCCCCCATTACAACGGCTGCAAAACCGTATTGTCGCAAGCTCCAGGTTACTTTGAAAAATGCATACACCAGAATAATTAACAGTAGCGCCAGTTTCGCCTCGACCTGTCCTTCGCTCTGATGCTCTGCCAAGGGAATATGCGAACTCAGTTCTGCAATTTGATCACTCGTGGTGAGCGCGGTGAGCACGCCGGCCATTAACAGCAACGTGGCCGAGGCAAAGAAGCCAACAACCCGCTCCTGGCTAGCCAGCAGTGATGCATCGGTCATACGCATCTCCCGGCTCAACAACCGGCGAGCCCAAGCCTCACGATGATCACGAAGAGAACGCGACAATGACAGGCCACGGCCTTTTTTGGCGCGGTACTTGGCATAGCGCGCGTAACCCGCCCAAAGCAACAGGAAGTAAACAAGAGCCGTGATTTCTAAAGGATCAAAGGGGATTTGCACAAGAATCCAAAACCTTCGTTAACCATCTTCTGTAACTCATGACGCCGCGCGAACACCGGACTGAGGCTTAAGCGGCATAGCACCCTCTCCGCCTGCGCCAAGATCAGCTTTACAGTAGTGGTCGATAAAAGCCTGATGGCTGGGTAGTTGACTCACCGTTCGCTGCACCGACAGCTCAGCGCCCTGCATGAACTTGCGCAGTTCCTCATCACTCATTTCGTCGACAATGGTGTGGTACTGCTTGGGCATCAAGCCCTGCCCCAACATCACCTGAATCCATGAGTTTTCCACAAAAAGATCGTTAGGAGACTTAAAAACACGTCCGGTCTCCTTGAACAGGTCGATACGGTGCTGCAAAGAATCAGGAATGCTCATGTTTTTACAATGACGCCAGAAACGCGTGTCTTCACGGTTGGTCACATGGTAATGAAGGATAATGAAGTCCCGGATATTCTCTGTATCCGCGTCCATCTGCGTGTTGAATTCTTTTATCTCGGACTCGTGAATGCCTTCAAAGGGAAAGTTTTGTATCAGGCGAGTGACTGCCTTCTGGATCAAATGAATACTTGTGGACTCCAGCGGTTCAATAAATCCACTGGCAAGCCCCATAGCGACACAGTTTTTGTTCCAGTGCTTTCGCCGCTGACCGGTTCGAAACTTGATCACGCGAGGATCGTTAATCGTTTCGCCCTCGACGTTATTGAGGATAGTTTGAATAGCCTCGTCATCCGACATGTAGCGACTGCAAAACACCAGACCATTGCCAACGCGTGACTGCAAAGGAATGCGCCATTGCCAACCGGCATCTCGGGCGATTGATCGGGTATACGGAATAGGTGGCCCTACGGAGCGTGTCTGCACTGCAACAGCGCTGTCGCAGGGCAGCCAGTGACTCCAGTCGTCGTAACCGGTATGCAGCGTTTGCTCTATGAGCAAGCCCCTAAAACCGGTGCAATCAATAAACAGATCACCCTCAATACGCTGTCCCGACGCCAAAGTTACAGACTCTATGAAACCGGTGTTCTCATTGGTCGCGACACTATCGATGCGTCCCTCCTGACGCGTAGCGCCATGTTCCTCTGCGACTTTTCTCAACAAAGCCGCATAACGTCCGGCATCAATGTGGTAAGCGTAATTAAGAGCGCCGCTTTGCAACACCGCAAACTTGTTTTGCTGTGCCGCAATCAGCTCAGTGCAATAGACCCCATAGTCTTTACTGATGCCCTCGTTGAGCCCTTTTAGCCAAAAGTGCAGGAAGTTCGCCGCCCAGCAGTCTTTACCCGTGTAACCAAAGGAGTGTATGTAGTCTTCGTTAACGTTTCGCCAGTTTTCAAAGGAGATGCCCAGCTTGAAGGTGCCGTGCACCGCCTTCATAAACTCCTTTTCGTCCATGTCGAGCAACTGATGCAACAAAATCAACGGTGGAATCGTCGCTTCTCCCACACCTACGGTAGGGATTTCGTCCGACTCAATAAGGGTGATCTCCAGGTTCTTTCCAATGAGTTTGGACAAGGATGCAGCAGCCATCCAGCCGGCAGTTCCCCCACCAGCGACTACCACCTTCTTAATGGTGTTATTCATCTTAGCTGCCCTTTATCACTTTAGTATTTTGTCTCTGAAACATTTGCCAGCACATCTCGCTATCTATTGAGTGCGTTTAAAAGCTCGGCACGCAATGCTCGAGCACGGTTTTCATCAATGGCTCCGTGCATCCCACGTCCCGATTCGGGAATGTGTTCCACCGTTTCGTCTGACGCTTCAAAGACATAATAATCGAATATGTCGCGCCAGGCGTGCCGCTGCTCTGCAGGCAGGCTTTTGATAGTAAGGAATGCATGCTTGAGCACGTTCATGGGAGTCCCCATGTAAGCCGGTGTGCTTCGCCACCAGTAATTCAGCAAAACATTAAGGTCATCCAGACCTTCTACGTGATGCCACCACATACTGGGTATGAATAGCGCGTCCCCGGGCTCAAGTATCACCTCGCGTGCAGCTGCCATGGCGTGGACGAATCGCGGAAAACGATCAAGATCCGGATGGCGCATATCCACCAAACTGATGGGCTGCCCTGCTGGCGTCACGTCCCACGGTCCCACATACAAGTTCTCTAGTTGCTCCGGCGGGAACAACGTAAATCGACGACGTCCCGCAACACAGCAAGCAAGATTGTCAGGAAAATCAAAATGTGCCGAGACCACCACGCGGTTTCCAAGCCACAAACTCGCCAAAGGTTTGCTCCTGCTCGGCTCGACTGCGTTCTGTGCTGCAATCCCTGGAAACCAATGATCCAACAGACTCGAACCTATATAAAGTGTGGGCGGCTCATCCTGCCCGGCGCAGGACTCTATTCCTGCAAAAAACTCATCCAACTGCATGTGCGTGCGCTGGCAGTTAAAACCCGTAAAGTCAGCGTTGTAGCCAATGCGCCCCTTGATAGCCGGCGATCCCGACGAGGTAATAAGGGGTGCGCCGCTGTAACCACGAAGAAGGTAATCACCAAGGTCTTTCCGGGATCGTAGACCCTGTTCCACGAGAGGCCAGTGGCCGACTAAACCACGGATCACATGTGGCTCACCGAGTGAATCCAGAAACTCTGGGAGGTCACCCACCTCAGCCGCATTTGAAGCGCTCACGGCGGTACTCTGGGGGAGCAAACGATCCTCCATAGTATTAGCCAAGACCAGTCGCCGGCTCGAGACGCTTGGCATTACGACGATCAATCATTGCGCGAAAATGCGCATGCGACGCCATAATCATATATATGGACTGCAGATGCCCGGCCTTGTGTAGGGACGCCACGGCGGCATCATCCAGTTCGTTCAGGCGGTCTTCGTTGATAGTGTACAAGCCTAAAAGCTGGCGCTCTGCCCCATCGTTCAAGGTAATACTCATGGTTACGTTTTCGATGAGATCGTGTTCTGTGAGTGCCGCAATAAACGGCGCATTCATCTCCAGACCCAGCTGTATGTCTTCCAGCAGTTCGGTGAGGTTCTCCAGGTAGGGTGTAGAGCCGCCGTGCTCCAAAAACAGCGGCTGCCCATCCTGGGCTGAAGTTATGAGAGGGCTCTCCATATCGATGGTAATAACAGCCTGCCGGCCATCAGGGTGCTCGGGGTTGGACTGATAACCGATGAGAAAGGGCCCGCGGAGAATACTCATGGGAATATAGGCGGGCTCCCAGCCATCCGGCCCCAAAAACAGATTCTCTCCCTTCTCAAAACCCAGAAGAATAATCGGGAAAAACTGTCCGGTATTGGAATCCTTTTGAAAGAAAATCGGATAGTGCGCTTGGGCGCGTCGCAACTCCAGGGGAAACGTAACCACGTATTGCACCGCGTCACCGGTATCGGCGCTACGTTGAGTGTGGATACGAACGTCGCGATGTTCGACATTGTTAAGCATTTCAAATCTGGCCATCAGGTTTTCCAATCAAGGCGCGACTTAGACGCGCGATAGTCCGTAGCGGTTAATTTTATCGATAAGTTCACGATTGGCCGGCAGCGCCGTGAGCATTTTTTGCGTCTCTCGGACGTTCTCAGCAAACAGGTTCTGAGCGCGTTTACTCGCGGCGGGGTCCGCTTGGGCAATCCCCGCTGCGCCCTCAGAGTGAAAGTCCATACCATAGAGCACATACTGGTAGCTGGCAGTAGAAAACAACTCGTCTACCTGCGCCTGATCTCCATGCCAGGGACAATGATAACCCCACAAAACAAGAGAGTCGCGCAATCGATCAGGAATGGACTCGGCCGCGCGATGATCCCGCCAATAAGGCGAATCCTCGCGTTCACTCAACACATAATGCAGCTTCAGAAACTCCATGATGCGTTCCCAGTGGCTAGCGAACCTCGCATTAAAGCGATCTGCGACTATGTTCATAACCTCACGATCTGGCGGCATGAGTTCACCAAGCATTTTTGCAGACAGCTCGATCATCACCAGCGCAGAGGCCTCCAGTGGCTCTACAAAACCCGCAGAGAGACCGATAGCCACACAGTTGCGGTGCCAGAATCGCTCCCGGTAACCGGGACGAAAGTTAATTTTTCGTGGCGTGCAACGTTCACTAAACTCAAGGCCTGCGGTCTCAGCAAGATATTCACGCAATACCCGCTCGGCCTGCTCATCGCTGGTGTAACGACTGGAGTAGGTGTAGCCCGTGCCCCGGCGAGTCGGCAAAGCGATATCCCAAATCCACCCCGCTTCCTTCGCCGTGGACACTGTGGCCGAAGCAACAGGCTCAGACTCATCGGTTCGCGGCACCTGCACTGCAAGAGCACTGTCGTTAAAGAGCACGTGGGACATGTCTTTAAAGTCTATGCCGTAGTGCTCGCCGAGCAGCAGTGAACGCATCCCGGTACAGTCGACGAACAGATCGCCAGCGACCACACGACCATTGGCCGTATGCAAAGCACAAATATCACCGGTCTCGTCGTTCTCAATGGAATCAACATTTTCCAGCAGATGCTCTACGCCCAGTTTCTGCACGCAATGCTGTTGTAGAAGCTCAGCGAACTTGCCGGCATCCAGGTGGTAGCCGTAGTTCAGATTACTGGCATATTCGGGAGTGACGATCTGCTTGGGCCCCAGGGCCTGTTTGCAGACCTGTGCCTGGGGTGACACAGCATCACAAAATGCAACCTGCTCACGCACGCCCTGCCAGTGCTTGGCTAAGTTGATATCTGAAAACCCCCGGGGAGGGGTGAACGGATGGTAGTAGCTCTCTTGCCCGCCGCGGAGCCAACCCACAAAATGGGTGCCCTGTTTGAAGCTGGCGTCACAGGCTTTAAGAAACTCTGTCTCGGAAATGCCCATGCGCATCAAACTACTGCGCATGGTCGGCCAAGTGCCCTCTCCCACCCCGATTGGGCTGACATCCGGTGACTCCACCAGGCAGACGTGCCTATGGGATCCTGCCCGGCGAAGCTCGGCGGCCAGTAGTCCAGCCGTGAGCCAGCCAGCACTGCCGCCGCCAACGATCACGACTGTTTGAATGGCCTTCGCCATATCTGTTCCTGCCAATGAATCCAATGACCCTAGTATAGAAAAACCGCCACTACTAGTGCAGTGGCGGTTTTCAGAGCAAGCGCCCGAAGGCGCTTATAGATCTGAGACCGTTAAAAGTTAGCGCGGAAGCCCAGCGCCCAACGCGCGCCGGTTTGGCCGGCCTGCAGAAGATCCAGAGAAGATCTGCCATGCTCCCGGAAGGTTTCGTCAGTGACGTTTACACCTTCAAAGAAAGCGATGTATTGATCCTCGCCCCCGAATCGATAGCTGGCTCGAACATCCCACTGGCCATACTCTTCTGTGTAACGCGGCTGCGCACCAAAGGAGTCTGTACCAATCCCACCAAGAAACTCATCGCGCCAGTTGTACGCCAGTCGAACCTCGATGCCGTTCTTATCGTAGAAGCCCACGAAGTTTGCAGAGTCACTCAAACCTAACAGAGCGAACTGTGCCTCTTCCTCAGGTCTAATAAGATTGTTATAGCCGACGTCCCCATCAACTACGGTGTAGTTAACGATAGCCCCAAAACCAGACTCTCCAAACGTGTGCTGGATTGCAAACTCCCAGCCGTCAATAGAAGCTTCTTCCTGGTTCGATGGCACCTGCACCCTGAAGTCCATGGGACTGTTGCCGGTTGTACCAGTAATGATCTGGTTGGCTACATCAACCGAAGGATCATTAGGGAAGTTATTGAAGATGTATTGGCGAACTTCATCGGATGTGGCGGCACCGGCGGCTCGCGCCTGAGCTGCTAGACCTCCGTCAGTCGGGTCTCCCAAATCCGGAAACAATTCAACGCCGGTATTAAACGAATTGCCCAGGAAGTTCTCTACGTCCTTCCTAAAGTAACCAATGGCAACGTAGCTTGTCTCGCCGTAATACCATTCCAGGGACAGGTCTATATTAGTGGACTCTAAAGGCAACAAGCCGGGGTCACCCGAGAAGCCGTCACAGCCACCACCAGGCACACATCCACCCACTGTCAAGCCGCCCTGAATATCGGTGTACCCGGGCCGCGACATGGTCTCACTCCAGGAGGCTCGGAACAGCACATCCTGCATAAACTCGATATTGAAATCGATGTTAGGCAGGAAGTTGTCGTAGGAACCCGTGAGGCTTGTGAAGTCCTGGACCGCGACACCGTTGGCATCCAGAAGCGTCACAGCGGTCAACTCGTTAGCGGTAATCCAGTCAAAACGATCAACCACCGGCACCAGCGCCTGAGAAGCCACGTCCGTGTCTTCGTAGCGCATACCAAGGTTTAAGTTAACCGGCATATCGCCCCATTCCAGATCAAAATCCACCTGAACGTAGGCCGCTGTCTGCTCTTCCTGAGTGCGCTGATCCCGTGTCCACGCCGTTGACGGACAGAAGCCGTCTCCGCAGTCTCCGGGAATCGTGCTGGCATTGCTCACCGTCACGCCCTGCGCCTCCAGTTCTCTGGCACGGTCGATCAGTGCATTGGTATCCCAGCTAAACAGTTGAGTAAATCGACGATCATCGCCGGCATTACCAAAGTCATCGAACCAATCAGCCATGGACTCTGGAGACAGCAGATCCGCGATATCGCCCGGCGCACCAACACCACCCCAGGTGTCACGCTGGGTGGTAGCTGACTGAGAAGTGTTATCAACCTCCGTAGTCTGAATGCCAAAGTTGATCGTGGTGAAGTCGTTGAAATCGAACTTACCTGCGATCTTTGCCTGCTCGATGTTCATCTCGTTAGCTTCGTTGGTAAATACGCTACCACCGATGAGCATGTCGTTAGGCGACAACGGTCGATCATCCAACAGCCCAACGGACAAAATGGGGAGATCCGTTTGGAAAAAGCCGCTGGCCTGAGTCCGACGTGCTGTCGTAATAGCCAAAGACATACTGCTGCCGAATTCCCCGTTAGGTGTGCGCTCTGCCGACGAGTCGTGGTAATCGAACTCCAGTGACAAACGGTCAGACACATCCCATACGGCATTAAAACCTATAGACAGGTTCTCTGACTTGGTGGAGTCGACGCCGACACCCATGGGATTGTCAGAAGGGTTACCGTAAAATTCAGTGTACTCAATAGGACCTGCAACCGGACCATCGGTCCACTCGGTCTGACGAGCCGCCGCGTCTGCTAGAGAGAACCAAGCTGAGTAGTCGTTAAAAGACCGCTCGATTTCTTGCGTTGAATAGATCACGTCCAAGGTCGTAGTAATCGTTTCGGTCGGCGCCCACTGCAAAGTCAGGTTTCCGTTGATACGCTCTCGGTCGAAGCTCTCACGCACGTACTGGAGCTGCTGCGGCAGTGAGTACAACTCGGCATTATCAGTGGTTCGATTGACCTGGTTAGGGTCCGACGGAGGTGCAATTCCGGGCCAGGTGTCGTTAGCATCACCAAATCCTGCCCAGCTACAGCAAGAGGCATCGCCTCGCAGGGGAATCCAGCCGCGAACCTTTGCAGAATCCACGCCCTGGTTACGTTCTTGGTAACTACCAGCCAAGGCTATACCAAAAGTACCGTCAGCAAAGGTCTGCGCAAACAAGCCCGAAAGCTCTGGAGTCAGGTCGTCTCCATCAACAGAATCTGCCGAGGTGTCGTGAACTGCCTTGCCGCCCAAGCTAAATATACGGTCTTCGCGCATTTCCAAAGGTCGTTGCGTCTTGATGTTAATGGTAGAGCCGATACCACCCGTAGGCAGTTCTGCGCGGCTGGTCTTGTAGACCTCTACGCCCGCCACACCCTCTGATGCGATGTCCGCAAAGTCAAAGGAGCGGGTTCGATCCTGGTGAGTTGGCATCTGGCGACCATTTACCGTTACCAGGTTGTACTCAGGACCGAAACCACGAACGGTCACCTTACTGCCTTCGCCCCGGGTTCGATCAATGGACACGCCGGTAATGCGCTGGAGAGACTCAGCGAGGTTAGTATCGGGCATGGCGCCGATGTCCTCAGCAGAGATCGCATCCACAACACCCTCGGAATACCGTTTTATGTCGGCGGAAGCCTCAAGGCTCGCCCTGATACCCACCACAACCACCTCTTCGAGGAGGCCGGAGTTCGCTTGCTCTTGCGACATGGCTGCGGTTGGTGCCAGCAGCGTACCAACAGCCACTGCAACAGCCGTTGCAAGCGGATTTTTTCTGAGAGTTTTGTTAGCCATAGAGGTGCCCTTAGCTTTATGGATACGTGAAGTTGCGTTGACTTAAATGAATCAAAACCAGATTTTTCGGTGTCGACAGCAATGGATACCGCGAATACCGAGTAGAGGCCGAAATCAGAGGAAACTCGATAGTTGAACACGCGCACAGCAGCGCCTGTACCCAGACTCGGATAGCACTGTTGTCTATTTGCAGAACTGTGGATGCTCTACTCATTATTTATAATTATGAATGCCTATTATCGTTATATCGGGCAAGGGGTTAACGTCTTTGCGTCACCTCCAAGCCTCGCACTACTAGTTAAAGTGAGGAACCCCCACAACACGCGTTCTTTAACTTTGCCCTAAAAAACGCGCGCTGGACAATCAAAGCTCCAATGGCAATAAGCTGTGACACCCCTCTAACAGAGTGAACACTACCCGCCGGAAGAAGCTGTTTTCTAGGCATTTACGCTGAATGGGACTCAATAAGCGTCAAGATGGATTTACACAGCAAACCGCAGCTCAATGCTGATGCGTATCGCGATTTGGGGTAATAATGCGCTGATTGGCGATGCCCTTGTAGACATGGAGTGAAAGCCGGGAAGTCATACCGCCAAAGGACCATCAGGACATCAAGAGCGCTTTTCGCCAAAGACACCACTGCGCTCTGCATATTACTGATTTTATTAACGAAAATTGCGCCACCGTACTCAGGGCAAAAGGCTGCCCGGAAGAGTTAGGGAGGACTAAACCCTACGTCGGCTTAGCAATAGCATCAGGCCCACACTGAGCAGCAAAACAGGCGCCGGTGCGGGTACCGGGGTTGCTGATTCCTCAGGATAAAAACCACCGCCGCCACGACTCTCACTGTTGGCAGGATCATTTGACCCAGTGCCACTATCTCCCCCAGTACTGCCGTCGCCTCCTGAGGCGCCGCCACCTTCGCTCTGCCCCGCTGGGCTGGAGAAGAATACGATACGAGTTTGTGGTAAATCGCCGAACTCGCCGGGGCCCGATGAAAAGGATGGTGACTCCAAATCCCTTAGTAACTCACTGGAGGTTCGCACGCAGGGACTGACCACCAGGCCATCGCGCAGGCAAGGATCAAAGGCAATTGGGAGCGGGGCTCCAGGACGAAAGTTGCTGATTCGTGAACCGCCGGGCCCTGAAGCGTCGTCGGCAGTGGTAACAAACGCACTTGCAACCTCCAAGTCGCCGAACAAGGATTCGCCACCAAAGCTGCTTGGCGCCGGCGTGCCCCCAAACCCTGCAGCGGAGCCACCACCGAATCCGCTTAGGCCAGAAGCATTACCGCGCGAAGTCCCACCCCGACCGGCGGAGACTCGAGTGCCACGACCAAATCCAGAGGCTCGCACCCCAGATGGCTCAGACGTATTCAGGCCCGCCAGCAATTCAGAGGATCCTGGAAGTTGCCTTGCCTCTGTCGCAGGACTTACATAAGTATCGTCTCCAGCAAGTTCCTCAAGAACTGCGGAAGCGTCCGAATTTTTACTTTCTTTTGTTGATCGAACACTCGCAGTAGTTGTTTGCCCAGTGCCGGAGCGTATCGAATGTAAGGAATGATCAACGTCATGCGGCGTGTTATTTACTGCAGCATCAGGCTTCACCCGCTTATCCGAGGGCTGACTTGCAGGAGCGGCAACGGCGTACACTAGCGTAAGAAGCACGGTCACCCCCGCCACCGCCACAGTAACAATTAGCTTTCTTTGACGTTTTAACGCGCTACGCCGACTCATCACTCAATTCCACGATTGTTCTAGTCGGAACAGAGTTTGCCTAGAGTAGAGGCGAGTTCGTATTCAATGTCTAAAGAAGTGTGTCCGGCGTCACGCGTAACTGCGCCTGGGTTCCCAAAGTGTGATCTGCGTCCCCTGAGGGACCTGGGAAGTGATGCTTGCAGCCACGGACGCTCCGATATCGAGAGTCACCAATCAACGCTGTTTCGCCACCTGCTCTTCGGACACTGCTCCAGCCTCATGCCCCCAGGCACTGCGCATGTAGCTCAGTAATGCCGCCACCTGCTCATCGCTTAACTTGTTAGCGTAGGACTCCATTCGCTTCCAGCCCCTGGCCTGCCACTCGGTCGATGGTGCAGTCGTCGGTAGCTGGGCGCCGTACAGGGTAATGTTGATGAGCGACGAAGGATCCGCATCCAAAACCACAGGGCTCCCAATCACTGGGGGCCCGGTCTCTGGAGAACCCTCGCCGGTTGGCAGATGACAGGTGCCACAGTGAATGTCGTACTGCAAAGAGCCTGCTCGCACCAAAGCTTCTGAGGCTGGTTCGTCACTGTCCTGGGCATTCGCCGGCAAACTCTTGAGGTAGGTAGCCACGGCATCCACGTCGCTTTGGGATAAATGCCGGGTGCTGTTGACCACCACATTGTTCATGGGACCGAACACGCCCGCGCGCTCACTAAAACCGAGCTTCAGGTATTGAGCGATGTCCTCGTGGGACCACATGGCCAATCCGCTACTGTCAGAGGTCAGGTTTGAAGCAGACCAGACTGATGCCTTGCCCTCCACGCGTTCCGTATAGGCACTTCCAGTCATGGCAAGCTCAGTGTCTTTTGCGCCAAGGAAGTTACGCGGCGTATGACATTCGCTGCAGTGACCAAGACCCTCTACCAGGTAGGCTCCCCGATTCCACTCTTGCGACTCCGCCGCTTGAGGCTCGAGTCGACCCTCAGTGAAATACATGGCCTTCCAAAGCCCCAGCGCCCACCTCTGGTCATAAGGGAAACTCAGATCATTCGCTGGCGGGTTGAACTTCACCGGTGTCACAGTCTTCAGGTAGGCGTAAATAGCCGCAATATCCTCGTCCGAAACCTTGGTAAAAGAGGTATAGGGAAAAACCGGATACAGATGCGTTCCATCAGGGCGCTCGCCCCGCCTCATCGCCCCCGTGAACTCCTCGAGGCTCCAGTTGCCAATACCCGTTTCCGGGTCGGGAGTAATATTTGTGGAATACAGCGTCCCGAAGTCAGTTTCGAAGCCTAGTCCGCCGGCGAGCGCCTTACCATCCTCCGTCGTATGGCAGCTGACACAGTTGCCCGCGGTGCTTAAATACTCGCCCTTGCTTTGCAGCTCAGACAATGCAGCGGCGTCAGCAGCAGATGCTAACTGACCGGCGCCCAGACAAAGAACCGCCGCCAGCGCGGCACTGACAGTCTTCAAGAGTCCACGCTCCATGAATCACAATAGCCACCGGGGTTCACCAACTCACCGGCAAATATCTCGCAGCTTCCACAGCCGCCACCGCCATCCTTCGCCCCGTGAAAGAACTCGCACGCCGCACAGGTTTTCGCCGAATCTGAAGATATCTCCGTGTACTTAAGCGTTCGTCGCACGCTCTCCTGTGCAGAACTCATACTGCCGGGATCGGCGCAGACAAGTGCATCATCGCCGTCGCTTTCGCAGGCGGCCAAGGCCGCTACAATGCCTGTGACCATGGGTATCTGCAGCCCTCGTAAAAGAACGGTTCGCCGAGAGAGATTCTTGTCCATGTCTAACCCCTGTTGAGCATTTGGCACGCAGCGCGACTCACCCACCGCGATAAGTATCGATAGTCTGAAGTGCGATGACTCCAGAAAAAATTAGCGACCGGCGGCAAGCTTGCCTAATCGAATAGCTTCGTTGGACTCAGGTCCGTACGCCAGTAAACCCAGGAAGCCCTGCTCCACCCGACCCGCTACTGATTCCGGACTAACGGTCGTGAGATTGGGCTTGCCCACACGTTTACTCTGTGCGAGAACCTGCATGTTGATCGCCTCAGCGGCCTCTCGGTCGCCACCCAGGGCACTTGTAAGGCTACCGATGCCACACACCAGCGCACTAAAACCCTGAATATTTGCGATCTCTTCGAGTTCGGCGAACACATCCGGGTCTTCGATAATCAACATCGCAACAATGTCACCACCCGGATTATCAGGAGACCACACATTGGCACCGGCAAAGAACGACACCGCGGTGCGCGCCTCATCGGCACTCATGACATGCGGAATCACCACCCCATTGGCACCCATGGCCAAAAGCTCCTTGACGCGCTCTCGGGCCGCGTCTTCGCCGTCGACAGAAATAGGAGGGATACGGACCAGCAAAGGCAGGGCATTGTCTGTACCCGCCTGGGCAATACCAGTAGCTACGTCCCGAGCAGAAGTTGCATCGTAATGCTGCTCAAGACTCAGAAAAGCAAAATCAAGCAAATCATTGGTGGCAAGGTCCAGGCCTGTTTGCACGGTGTAAGGAGGAGATGCAGCGTCATCGCCCGTAGCTTGCGCATGCTGTGTCACGTATTGTCCAAAAGCCGGCCGCCCGGACTCCCACAGCTCAATAAGACTACGATCACCTACCGTCTGTGATTTGCTTTGCTGCGCGACACTGGCGATGGATACAAAAGAACACAGCGCATATACCACTGCTGTAAGAACAAACCGTCGACCCTTCATACACTGCTCCCGAGCTTTCCCAGACGCCCTATAGTCAGGCTGGAGGAAATGATGTGTTTTAGCGTTGTGCCGTCGTTAACTCTGTCGCCTCTTCGTCGGGATGCAGGATGTGTACCTGATGAAGCACCACATCCACCGCCGAAGAAATCGCAGTGTTAGCACCCGTATCGGGATCCGGATAGCCATCAGCCAATCGCTTCATTGCACGGTACAGCGATGCCGCCGATAGCTGGCCATAGCTTTGGTGATGCGTTGTCCAGTTTCTATTTAAACGATGGTTGTACTGTTCGACATCCACATACCCTGCCAGTAAACCCTTTGCAGTTGTTGGCGTCAGCGTAAGCTTGAGCTGGAAATCACGGAACACATGAAAGCCACCGCCAATGCCCGGGAACGACCAGGGGAACTTGGTGCGCTCTGTGGGCTGTGTGGTCAATACACCATCAACGATTTTGCCCTGCACTTCCTGAATAAAGCTCTGGCCCCAGCGGACGTCTACGCGTTGGGTGCCACCAGCGACAAAGCCCTTGCCCGAGGCATCAGAGACAAGGTCGTCAAGCCCACGATAAAAAGTAACCGTGACATTGTCGTCGTTGCTCAGATCATCAACGCCAGTTAACTCAAACATCCATCGATTGTAGGCGTTGCCGTACATAAACAAGTTAGAGAAGTGATAGAAAGCACCATCGGGGCCCCGGTAAATGGGGATGCAGGCCAGAGCTCTATTCAGCTGATTGTCGATACCCTCTTCGCCTTCGGGGCTGAGGTAATCCTCGTCGCTGACCTTGGCATCCAGATTAACGCCATAGGCCGTGGAACCGGCGCCATCATAAAAAGGGAACGGCTCCTCGGAGGTTTCAAGATGAAAGCGACGACCCTCTCGCATTAGCCGGGTATCAACCTCGGTGCGCACAACACCCTCTTGCTCAGGAAAGAGTTCGTCGAACTGTTCCCGCGGTCCGATGTTAAATCCCTCGGGACACTCAGCATTGGCGTCATCCGTTTGATACAGCGACCAATGCCGCTCCGTCAGCACGTAACCAATACGACCACCCGCCACAGCTTCGGCGCTGGCTGCGTTTATCATCACTGAAGATGATAGCGCCAAGGGCAGCGTAATCGACAACACCTTAAGTCTTCTCAAAGCAGGCGTCGCAGTTTTTTTGGCTTCACAAAATGGCATTGATTATCTCTCCTGAGCGCTCGGCACTCACTTTAACTTCATCGACGAAACGCGTTCTCACCAAAGTCATCGCGCAGGACAAAAGCTTTGTAGCCATTGCGACGCCCGGTAAACTCACCGATTCCATCTCCGTTAGTCACACCGGGCTCTTTATCACCACGGTAGGTGTAAACAGGCCGCGCGCGGTAAGCCCAAACATGGATCGCATTGGTGCCACCCTCTGCCGCATGGCGTCCCGTCTGGGGATCGATAGCCATTACAGTCCAAAGACTGCTCTCGCTTTTAGCATCAGGCTTTGCATGAACATAGGGGAAAGTCTCGCGGCACAAATCCGGGTCACCATTGCCACAGATAGCCATGCGATATTCCTGGGCTGAGTCCGGGTGATCACAGGCCAGTTGAGCAAACGAATCATCACGGCAGTTATACAGATAGATAGTCCTGCCTCGGGAATCCCCAAGTACATGACCACCAAATTCGACTTCTTGCACGGTGAACTCGGCAGGCGGAATGACCGCGCGCTGCGTGTAAACATTGTGCCAGGTCGGATTGCGCCAATCAGGTACGTCGCTGCCAACAAAACTGCGGATACCAGGGTCGTTGTTATAGGTGTAAAGCGGTTTACCGCGAAACGCCCATTGGTTCAAACCCGAGGCCTGCTTGACTATCCCCCAGTCGCCTCTACTCATAGCGATTTCTGGCGCGGGCACCGGTGTCCAGTCTCTTAAACACTGCTTATCGCAATTCGCCGTATTGGGCGTGTCGCCATCGCGGGTGTAAACAGAGTATTCCTCTTTGGTAACCAGTAGACGCCCCGTCGTGCTCTGAACAACTTTGAACCCCGCCGGTACATCTGGTGGAGGCCCTACGGGCTCGCGCACGATACCTCCGTCACGCACCGATTTAATTTTTGAGCCTCCCAAGGCGTCGCCGGGCGTCTGATCCAAATGGGAGGTATACAGCGGATATCCGTCATAGGCCCATTGCCTAGTACCATCAGCTCGCGCTGTTAAGGTCCATTTACCCACCTCTTTTGCGTCTTCAGATGCAAGCAGCGGCGGCCACACCTGGGCGCAGCTCAGCCGTTCATCTGCATCAGGTAGCAACAGCCCAGGGGGGTAGGGACTCATTAAGCCTGCGGACTCGGTGAGAACCTCATCAGTACAGTTAGACGGGCCATCTTTTCTGTCGCCGGTAGAGCCATTGCGCAGAGCACCCAGAGGCCACTTGTACAATGTGCGCCCTTGCTCATCGACGTACACAGGACCCTCCAGAGCGCTAATGAGCACCCCAATACCTTCTGGCCTGAGCTCGTCGATGTACGCTTCTTTTGCGTCACTGCTTACAGATTGCCAGTACCTGGAAGCATTGGAGGCATCGATTTGGGTGTCGGCGCGGGCATCGATCACAGCGAACTGACCAGCACAGATCATAGCGAGCGCTGCCAGAACACGTTGATGCGCCGTAGCAAATATCGCGAAGCGATTCGGCATTACGGTAAAAGCGTTCACTCAGGCTACAACCTCAGCAATCACTTCGGAGCTCTCGTTACTCAAGGTACCCCAGGACGGTGTGTCTACGCCCAAGGTTCGCAAAGCCGTATAACCAACCTGGGCAACAGAGCCACCGCCTAAATCAATATGCCGGCCACTCTTAACTTTACCGCCAGCACGACCTGCCAAGAACACCGGCATTCCGTCAATCGCATGGGTTCGGGCGTAACCGACATCTGTGGTGCCCAGGATTAACACGTTGTCCAGCAGCGTGCCGTCTCCCTCAGGCACGGCTTTAAACGCCTGAACAAAATCGGCCCAGGACTCCATGGCGCGGCGCGTGAACCAGGAGGCGTGATGCTGATAGCCCACAGCCTCATCCACGGGCTCTTCGTGGGTGCAGGTGTGATGCGGCTTGGGATAGCCTGGCTTGATGATGGACGAAAATGCCGCGGAGTAGGTCATGTTGAAAACCCGCGTCTGATCACAGGCCACGGCCATCACCATAAGCTCAGTCATCATTTGATGGCGCAGCTTCACCGCATCAGCGGACTTATCCATAAGCGGATTCACCGGCGCCTCTGTCGGGGCCACGCAGGAAGCGATGGGCTCCGGCTTGGTCAGGCGCTGATCAAACTGCTTTTCTAGCTGACGTAAACCGGTGAAGTACTGATCGAGGCGCTGGCGATCTGCAGCGCCCAAAGACTTCATCATGGAACGCGACTGATCCATCACGCCAGAAAGCACGCTTCTGCGGGCGATCAATCGAGGATCCAGATTAAACTCAGACGCATTAGGGTCCTGAAATTCCAGACCGAACAGACGATTATAAAACTGCAGGGGCGACCACTCCGGCGCATTAGGTGTTGCCGCATTTAAAAAACTATAGGTGTCCCGCGCATCAGCGGTCGCCGTGGCAGTCAGGGAGCTAAAGCGCGTGGCACGACCAATTTGCTTGGCGACCGTCACGTCAATGGTTTCGGCAGGCACCACATTTGAGTCTTCCGGCGCAACGCCGGTTCTAGACACTACCCAGCCGGTAAAGTGATTGTTATTTGGCGAAGAGTCAGGGAATGCCGACCCATTGGTAAACAGGTTGATGTCGTCTCGAACCGGCTCCCAGGCAGCAATCTCCTCGGGTAGGTCGTAGTTGGCACCGGTCTTTTTAGGTACAAAAATCTCAGAGGTGCCACCCAGCCCGTACCCCCAGGTACCAAAACGCACGGGCATCGGCCTTCCCGACGCCAAGGCCGTACCACTTCCATTCAAGAAAGCTTCCAGGAACGGCAGCGCCACCGACACGCCCACACCGTTGACCATGCCTTTTAATAAACGACGTCTATTAAACTTACTCATCACAACTCTCCGGCTGGCTGTGCGCTGGCTATCTGATTCTCATCTTGATAATCCGAGCCACCACCCTCACTGGGATCTTCCTGAACTCGGGAAAAAGCTTTACTCAAAGCAACCCTGCGCAATAAGTCGCGAAGTCGATACCCCTGAGCCGCAAATTCTTGATTGAAATAGTCCAAAACGGCGCGGGACTCTACGCCGGGCTGGCCTCCCGTACCATAGCTATACACGCGCTGTACAAGGCATCGTGGCAATTCCGGGTTTTCTCGCAAGGCTTCTCCAAGACCGATCGCACCATCAAACTCAAATCCATCGAGGCCACCACTGGCATCAATGGTCGCGCCATTTTCTGTGAGTCGGTAACCCCCCGCACCGTCAAACTGCTCCAGAGACAAACCGATGGGGTCGGTAATGCGATGACAGCCTGCGCAGGAAGGCGTCTCCAGGTGAGCACGCACGCGCTCGCGCTGCGTTGGGTAATGCGAGTCGGGGTTGGACACTACCGAAAAGTCGATACCCGGCGGTGGCTCTGGCACTATCTGGCACAAAAAGCGCTCACGCAGCGCCTGGCCGCGAAGTGTTACGGAGCTCCGTCCCGGGTGCGCATTCAAGGAAAGAAAACTCACCTGCGTCAGAAGACCAGCCCGCGGACTATCCGCGGGAAACTCATGGGGCGCCCAACCCGGCTGCGCAGCCACTCCATAAATCAGCGCCAAGGCGGGAGACATAACCGTGGAGCGCGTTGTAAACAAGTCGCGATAATCGCCATCATTAGTCAGCAAGTGATCTGTGGCCGTACGCAGGGTTTGCTCCCGCGCGTCCTCTGCGGTCACCCGAGTGAACTGGGGATAAATAGTGGAGTCTTTGACCAGAGTCTTCACCTCGTCAAAGGCAAACATATCGTCAAAGAACGCACGCATCCCGGCTGTGAGCCTGGGACTGGCCAACATTCGCTCTACGGCCCGCTCAGCGCCTTCTCTAGAGTGCAGCTCGCCACTTTCGGCGGCACTTAATAGTTCGTCGTCCGGTCCTGCATTCCACAAAAAGAAGCTCAAGCGCGACGCCAAAGAGTAGCCATCCAAACGCAGTTGCCCCGGATTATCGGGATCGGGCTCTACTCGCTCAACGACAAATAATCCTTCGGGGCTGATTAACATTCCCTCCAGAGCAATCTCGAGTCCTGCGTAAAAGTCCTCGAGTTGCTCGGTAGCGGCCCCCGCGAGGTCGACGTACATCGCAACCTCGTCGTCAGTCAAAGCACGACGAAACAGCAGGCGCCCTACCTTTGCCAAAAACTCGGCAGCGCAATCATCATCGGACGACTCAAGCGAGGCGGGTTGACAGGGAACAAGATAGTTGCGGTGTGTTGCATCGACGACCTGGCTGGCCACACTGGATGCAACACTCTGAATACCTTGAAGCTGGGCGCTACTGACACCAGCTACTGACGCACTATTAGCGAGCAAGCCCTCCGTGCGGGCTACCGGCGCAAACTCCACCTGCAGATCCACACCGGGACCAAAGATGTATCCCAGCGAGTTGCGATACTGCTCGGCGGTCATCAGGCTGGTTACAGCTTTAGACCCGGGGCTTTCTGGTTCGGGGTCCGAACAGCCCGTAAGCGCGCATAGCGCAACAGCGATGATAGCCGCCGTCTTGCCCAAGACGCCGACGTAGCCCTGCGAACTGGTCGTCAGACGCCCTATGAAACCGATCATTTTTAAACACTCCAACGCTAGCACCCTGCTTTGATCTGAACACCGCATTCACCGCTTTCACAACAGTGGGAAAGGTGACACGCTGGCTTTAAACACGATCAGAATTAGGCAGAGAATTTTTATTTTATACTTGGACGAAAGGTCGCATGATTAGCGATTCACTTCAAGCACCAGCGCTGTGTGTGTGTTGTAGCCTGCAAGGTGAAAGCGATACTTGCTCCTTGCATCGGATCGGCACATGCATGATATTGAGAGTCGGCAGTTACCAAGCCCCAAACCGCATGAGTCGCCAAGAGGGAATTGGCCATCAAAATGCAACTTGAACCCAGACTTTGTGCCTCGCTTGCCACATGAGCAATCGCCGCTTTTTTCGGGGCGCCACACTGGGACAAAAAACGCTTTGGGTTGTCTTACCCTTGGCCGTCCTACCCCTGCTAGTCTTTGGTTTCTTATCTTATAACACCGCCAAGCAAGCGCTGCTCGACCAGGTCGATGAGCAGCTACAAACTGTCATGACTGACCTCTCAGCGCTGACGCGTTCAAGCTATAACCTGACCGAAGATTCACTTATCGGCGAACTTTCGACATTGCGCTACGTATTTAACTCCCGCGGCATCCCCGAGATCATTGACGGCAACATGGTCCTTCGCGGCGAAGATGGGGATTACACCATTAATGGCAACAATGAAATTGTAGATCAAATACTCGAGATGTCTGGCAGCCAGGCCACTATTTTTCAAAAGATCGGAGACGAGGCCGTTCGAATTTCTACCAACGTGAAAGACTTAAAAGGGGAGCGTGCACTTGGCACCATAGTGTCTGCCCCTGTCTATGATGCCGTGATCAATCGTGGTGAAACCTTCCTTGGTGTTGCTGACGTAGTGGGTACGATCTACCTAACGGCTTATGAAAAAATTCTGGACGCTAACAACAACATCATTGGGATACTGTTTGTGGGCATAACCGGTGACGCGCTATTCGAGGCCATGTTGCCGACCATCAGTTCGATGAACTTTGGCGAGACTGGACATCTCCACGTGTTCGATCTACAGGGAAACCCATTGCTAAGCCAGGATCGAACGGCGGATTCTCCTACGGTAGCCAGCGAGACGCTCGAAAAAATGCTTTTTATGAAGGACCTTGCTCGGGACAAGCCGCTAAGCATTGCGGAGCCGCAACTCGATCAATCTTTCGTCAGTTGGTTTAGCTACGTGGACGAGCTCGAGTGGATACTGGTCGCGCACGTATACCCCAAGGAGTTTTTAGAACCCCTCAAACGAGTGCGCTCATTGCTATTCTATTTTCTAGGGACACTTGTGACTCTCGCCATCGCGGTTTCCTTTTATGTTGGACGCGTAGTGTCACATAGAGCAGGCGAGCTTGTGTCAGTGACACAACAATTGGGTTCTGGCGATCTGGATGCGGCGGAAGCAAACATAAGAGAAATCGCGAGGGCGACCGGGACTCGTGATGAGTTCACCTTTTTTGCTAATGCCTTGCGAGAAGCCACGCATTCGCTGAAAGAGCGCGATGGCAAGCTGCAGGCAAACGAAAAACGGCTTCAAGGCCTCGTCGAAGAGTTGCGCCAACGAGAAATTGAACGTGACCTGCAGCGAGAGAAACTCCAACAGCAGGAGCGCGAGGTCGTCATCGCCCGGGACAAACTTGAGGCCATTGCCGCGGCTACGAACGCGGGAATTTTCGCCATAGGCCAGGAAGGCTCGGTAAGTTACCTTAGCCCTCGATTCACTGAACTATTTGGTTATGAAACACTCGATCTGATGGACGGGGTTTCATGGTCCATGATCGCAGGCAACGACAACACCTCACGCGAAGCCTTAGCCTCCGTTTTTCGAGTATCCGATCAACGGGCTGCTGAAGACGCAGAACTTCCAAGCAATCTGGAGGTGGCCATAAAAACAAAAAGCAACCGTCTTCGGAATGTTCTGCTGACCGCAAAATTCTCAAGTGAAACTCTGGTAGTTACGCTCAGCGACATCAGCGAACAAAAAGTACGCCAGGATCACATTCAATATCTATCCCAGCACGACTCCCTCACGGGCCTTCCCAATAGAATGCTGCTCGGAGAAAAACTCGACTGGCACGTAAAGCAAACTAAGCGAAGTAACGACAGCATGTGCGTGGCATTTTTGGACCTGGATGGCTTCAAACTGATTAACGACTCGCACGGCCACGAGGCTGGAGACTTCGTATTAAAAGAGACCGCAAAACGTCTACTGTCAGTCACGCGTGAGATTGACACAGTGGCTCGTCTTGGCGGCGATGAATTCGCGATAATCATGTCTCAGATTAAGTCACGGGGTGAATGTACTGTGGTGTTTCGGCGTATTCTCGAGACTATCAACAGCCCGATAAGTTACGCAGGAGAATCCCTGCAGGTGTCTTGTAGTATCGGCGTTGCCTTTTATGCTCAAAGCGAAACAAGTGATGGCGAGCAGCTGCTGCGTCAGGCAGACAAATCGATGTACGACGCAAAAATCGCGGGAAAAAACCGTTATGCAATATTTGATGCAGAGCAGGATCTAAGTCTCCAAATCAAACATGAGCAGCTGAATTTCATAGAAGCGGCACTCACTAACCAGGAGTTCGAACTTTTCTATCAACCCAAGGTAAACATTAGAACAGGTGTGGTGCTTGGTGCTGAAGCACTCTTGCGCTGGCGAACCCCAGATGGACAGATACGGGATCCGGATTCTTTTCTGCCTGCAGTTCACGAAACCCAGCTGGCTAAACAACTGGGGGCGTGGGTGCTCACCCAAGCGCTCTCTGATTTAAACGGGCTGATACGACAAGACCACACGCTGCAAATCAGCATCAATGTGTTTCCCGAACAGTTTTTAGATCAGAATTTTGTTCCCTCGTTAGTCCGTCAGTTAGATAAATTCCCCAACATCAAACCTTCTATGATCGAGCTCGAAATTGTGGAGACAGAAGCGCTTAACGAATTGGAGGAAGCAAGCCGGGTGATACGGGCCTGCGCCGATCTTGGAGTGCACTGTGCCTTGGACGACTTTGGAACCGGGTTCTCATCTCTGTCCCATCTTAAGTATCTGCCCGTGACCACCTTAAAAATTGACAAGAGCTTTGTAACCGATGTTCTGATAGATCCCGATGACGCAGCAATCGTCGAGGCGACCATGAGCCTTGCGCACGCCTTTGACCGAAAAGTTATCGCCGAAGGTGTAGAAACTATAGAACAAGGCCTGCGCCTACTAGAAATGGGCTGCGATATTGCCCAAGGTTATGCTATTGCCAAACCCATGCCTCTGAGGAGCTTTTTGACATGGTTAGCAGGCTGGGAATCTCCCGAGGAATGGGCACGTTATACAGCGAGTGTCGACGATGGGAAATCACCCCGCTGAGGAGTGCCCGCCTGCCTCCCGGTAGTTATGCCCCAGCGGCGGATCCGGTGAGCGAGCCCAGGTAGCAATAACGAACGTCAGGTCGCTGCAGCAGCGACGTTTCAAATTGCTTCCAGCTGCCGCCGGGCTTCATCGTCTATGAGGTCGAGGACGGTGATTGCACCCAGATTCTCCTCCAGCTGAGCCACGCGCGACGCCCCCAAGATTACGGTAGACACATTCGGATTCAAAAGACACCAGGCGATAGCCAGCTGTGCGGGGCTCACACCGAGTGACTCTGCAATGGGCAGCAAAGCCTGTATGCGCTGCATGCGCGCCTGCCCTCGCTCGCTGTCTACCAACATCTCGCGAAGCCACTCGTAGCCAGGTAAGCCAATGCGCGAGTCTATGGGCACACCATTTAGATACTTACCGCTGAGAGTACCCGAGGCCAGCGGTGACCAAATGGTTGTTCCAAGACCGTACTTTTCGTAAAGCGGCGCATACTCCTCCTCCACGCGCTCCCGATAAAGAAGGTTGTACTGCGGCTGCTCCATACTCGGCGGCGTGAGATGGTTACTCCTGGCAAACTCGAAGGCCGCCGTAATCTGCTCTGCGGACCACTCCGAGGTGCCCCAGTACAGGACTTTTCCTTGCATTATCAGGTTGTGCATAGCCCAGACCGTCTCTTCGACAGGCGTGTCCGGGTCCGGGCGATGGCAAAAGTAAAGGTCCAGATAGTCGACCTGCAAACGCGACAGAGCCTGATGGCAAGCCTCGGTCACGTGTTTGCGACTCAGCCCCTGCTGGGTAGGCTTGGGATCCTCTCTGGAGCCAAAGAACACTTTGGACGACACGCAATAGCTGTCTCGCGGGGCCGCCAAGGCTCTGAGCGCTTTACCCATGACAATTTCGGCATTTCCGGCTTCGTAGCCCTCGGCGTTATCAAAAAAATTTACGCCAGCGTCGATGCAGGTGCCAAACATCCTTTCGGCTAATCCTGCATCCACCTGCTTATCAAAGGTCACCCAGGAGCCAAAGGAGAGTGCGGATAACTTCAGACCTGAATGTCCTAATCGCCGATACTGCATTTTAAGAACCTGTTGTCAGACTATCGATGTTTGTTGCTCTCGCCGCAGTGTCCGAGCCCGCTTGTCAGGGCCATCGTGCGACCAGCCTGGCGCCATAAACAGATACCGCAGCTTGTCGCTCCAACGCTCTGCTCGGGCCATATCCTGAAGCATCAGCCGGTACTCACGAAAGGCGATAGTCAGCACATTTTTGGACTCGAGGTTTTTAGTGAGGCCATATACCACCGGCTCCTCAGACGACTCCTCGCTAAATGTACCGAACAAACGATCCCAGACAATCAGTGTTCCGCCGTGGTTGCAATCGAGATAACGCACGTTGGAAGCATGGTGAACCCGATGATGCGACGGCGTATTGAACACATATTCGATGGCGCTCGGGAGTTTGTCGATCGCCCGGGTATGTATCCAAAATTGATAAAAAAGACTGATACTCATCATGATCACCACCATCACCGGGTCAAAACCCAGCAGAGGCAAAGGCAGCCAATAGGCGTACTTGATAACTCTTTCGCCCACACCCTGACGCAGCGCTGTGCCGTAGTTCAGGTATTGCGAGGAATGGTGACTAACATGGCCAGCCCACATAAACCGTAATTCGTGATTACTGCGATGAAACCAGTAGTAAACAAAGTCATCCAGGAAGAACAGCAGTACCCAACTCCACCATTGCCGCTCGAAGACCCCTTTTAGCGGTGAAACTTCGTAAAGAGCGAACATGGCCGCGATGCCGAGAATTTTAGGAACCAGGTCGACGAGCCCTGTCAGCAAAAGAACGCCCATGGAGCTAAAAAAATCACGGCGCTCATACCAGGGCAAATGCTTTTTTGCGGCATAAACCCACTCAATCAGTATCGCCAGAAAAAACAACGGCAAAGCTTTGGTGACAAGGTCGTCCTCAAGTATGGCAATGATATCTTCCAGAACAGCTATTCCTTTTTGTTGTTTCGCGAGCGATAAGTCTTTCGATTATCAGGCAACTACTCGTGTTTTTATTAGCGCGTGTCTCGTGTTCGTCGAATCGCGATTAAAAACAATAAACCCACAAGCATGACAAGCAGCCAATGCGGACTCACCGGGATACTCACCGGACCACCTGCTCCGTTGGAGCCAAAAATCAACACTGTCGCACGCGCGCTGTCATATAAAATAGCGCCAGTGGTACTTCGCACCTCGACCGTCACCGTATCCAGATGCAAGGTAGGCGCATCCCCAATGACGTCCTCAGTAAACATACAGCTATAACTGGTGCCTGTCGGCATTATTGCGCCTTCGGCACAATCGCCCCGCCCGTCAAGGTTTCCGTACACACTATCGGTTAGTGCGGTTACCTCCAGTGTTTCAGTTCCCGCATTGAGGATTGTGACAGTAAAGTCCACAGGCCCACCCGGAGCTTCCAACGTCTGAGGCGTAGCGCTCTTTGTAACAAGAACCTCGGAGGCATCCGGCAAGATAGTCACCGTAGCGTCGTTATCTGCGGTCACGGTATCGCCACCACTGTGCAGCCCCGTAGCCGTAACAATATCCACTAACTCGTCGCCGCCGGCCCCGGTCACAGCAATGGTGAAACTACAGCTGTACACATCTGCAGGATCCGGTGTCAGGACGGCACCAACGGCGCAACTCCCCAGACCGTCGAGATCACCGTAAGGACTGTCCTGCAATGCAGTGATTGTAATATCGCCCGCGGATGAAGCATTGCGCACGTCAACGGTAAACGTCACATCACCGCCAGGTTCCGAAAGAGAAGTGGGATCAGCGGTCTTGACCACCGATAATGCGGGAACCCCAGGCGCCACCGAATCAGTTAGCTCGACCTGGGCACGTGCGATGCTCCGCACCGGGCTTCCATCGTCATCCACACCCTCGACCAGAATTGAATCAACCTGAAACTCACCGTTGACGCCAAAGAAATCTCCAGAGAATACGCAGCTATAAATCTCTGATGGCGCAAGTGTTTGCGGCGACACACAAGTACCGAGGCCATTAAGGTCTCCGTACACATCATCAACGAGACTGTTCAAAGTAACCGTGTCGGCTGGCGACGTATTTTGCACAGCCAAAAGGAAGGCAAAGGTGCCACCGGGTGCCGGCCGGGTTTGCGGGAACGCCTGTTTTATACTTCGCAAAGACGAAGGTGCGTCAATAATTTCCACTGTGGCATCGTCAAAGTCGCTGGCCGCACCGCCTGATGAGGAGCCCGTAGCCGTAATCACGTCTGTGACAGTATCTCCTGGCTGACCCGGCGCGCTAGCGGCGGGCGGTACACTCTCTCGAAATGCGCAAATGAAGCGTTCGCTGGGAGCCAGAGTTGCTCCGCTGAAAGTGGGGCAGCTGACTCCAAGGCTAAACACGTCGCCATACACATCATCCACTAGACTATTTATGGTTACGCTTTCCGTATCCGACGTATTGATCACCTCCACGGCATACACAACGGTGCCACCCGGCTCAGGCACCTTGCTGGGATAGGCGAACTTGATCACCTCTATACTCGGCGGCGTCGGGACCGTACTGGCAATGATGATGACGGTCGCAGTGTCGTTTGCGGTGACACTTTCTCCCTCATTATCAATAGCTACAGCTGTGACGACATCAGTCTCACTTTCCCCGGCACTCCCAGAGACCGTCGCCACAAAACGACAGGCGTAACTTGTTCCAGGCCTAATACTCTGCGGTACCGAGCAGTTGCCCTGCCCGTTCAAGTCACCATGTACATCATCAACAAGACTGGTCAGCTGCAAAGGATCCGTATCGACCGATGTATTGGCCACGGAGACAAAAAAAGCAACGTCGCCTCCTGGCTCCTGCAGCGTTTCTGGGAATGCTCGCTTAGCGACCTCGATTGTAGGCGGTGGCTCAACCACGATGGGCAGGCTGTAATCCGGTGCCAGCTGACATTTTGAACTTTGATTTGGAAAAAAATTCGCTGCATTGCCCGGATCAGGACAAACATCCTGGCTCGCGTTCTGGCTCCACACAACGAGTCCGTTAATGTCTACATCACCATCTCCATCACGATCCTCGCAAAGCACGGAGGGCAAAGAAAAACGTCGGTAGTTCTCGCCATCACTAGAGGCAACGTCGCCACAGGCATCGCCATCCAGATTGCGATAGGGGCCCAAGCCAGCAGGATTCGTCCCTGCAAAAAGCCCGTCCACAGTCGTTTGAGGCGACAGACTCGTGAAGCTGCATTGAGCGCCGCCAATGAGCTCTCCTCCATTGTCCGCGACAAACAAGCCAATGTCGTAACGCTCATTGGAAGTAGCAGTAAGGCCTACCACGAGCTCTACGGCAATGGTCTCTCCCGCAGTACACTCCGAAGGACCGGAAACTACAACGCCAGTTACCTCAAAGTCTTTTGCGGTGCACAGTCGTCCATTTCCGAAATCTGGCGGACAACTCCCCTGCGCGAATGCTGGGGTAGGAGCCACGGCGTGGAACATGACCAGGAACGCCGCACCTACAGAAGGAGCAGCGACTCGCAAAACGTATTTCATTGACCCAATCATCACCCTGTGCTGTTTGTCAGCCTCTGTCAGCACTGATTTATGCCGACAGCTCCTCCTCGATCTGTTGCAGGCGCTCTTTGCCAAAAAACATTTCATCGCCCACATAAAACGTCGGAATTCCAAAGGCACCCCGCGCTACCGCTTCGGCGGTATTAGCCATAAGTTTCGCCTTCACCTGCGGGTTCTGAGTACTCTCCAGCAAAGCCTGTCCATCCAGACCCGCGTCCGTCATTGCCTGCTGGTACACCTGTGGGTCATCCATTTTGAGGCCCTGCTCCCACATGCTAGTCAGGCCAACGGTGATATATTGCTCTAACTGCCCATTGCTTTGCGCGGCAATCGCCCCGCGCATGAGCAACAGCGTGTTAACCGGAAAATGCGGATTGAACTTAAACTTAAGTAATTCATGCTTTGCAATAAACCGCTGTATTTCCAATTGATCGTATTCAAGCTTTCCCTTGATACCCTGAAAGGCAAGCATGGGCGCCTGATTGCCCGTGGACTTAAACAGCCCCCCCAATAAACAAGGAATGACGTTTAAAGAGGCATTTGTCCGCTCGAGGATGGCTGGCAATGCTTTATAAACCAGATACGCATTGGGGCTGGCAAAGTCGAAGATAAAATCCAGTGTCTTGCTCATTGCATTTCCTTTATGTTCTGCAAGTTCCTTGGGGGAGAAAGGCATTATCAATTAACGAGCTGTAAGTCCAAAACATATCCCGCAATCAAACCAGTTTCGGCGCGTGATTGAACCATGCCAGGTCCGAATAGGCCCGTAAGTCTAACTCATGAGTCCAGGCCGAACGATGCTGCTGAGCAAGGTGGAAATAGGTCTCTGCCATATGCTCGGGAACCAACAAACCATCGTGCTCGCTGCCCTTTGCCTCGCGCAGTTTTGCAAAGTTCTCTGGCCCCAACATTTTCCCCAAAGTATCCGGTGCGTCGACAGCGCCATCAATCAGTACGTGCGCCACGTGAATACCTTTGGACGCAAACTCTGCGTTCAAGGTCTGACACAGCATGCGCCGCCCACCCATGGCTGCCGCGTGGGAATGCTGCCCCGCGTTACCTCGCACGGCGGCGGTAGCAGAGGTCACCAGCAATGTGCCCGTGCCTCTGGCCTCCATGAGGGGAAAGACGCAGCTGGCGATTCTAAACAGTGCAAAGGTAGCGAGACGCCAACCGAGCTCAAAGACCTTATAGCTCGTATCACCAAGAGCGCGGTTACCTATCTGCGCGCCAAGATTGAACAGTACGACTTCGATCGGTCCGATGTTTGCCTCGACGTCCGCCACGAGTTCTTCGATGGAGCCTTCATCAGCAGCGTTGATAATTCGACCCGTTGCGGAGCCGCCCGTATCCTTTATCTCGACAACCAAGCGCTTGAGGCCGTCTTCATCACTGCGGCGGCACAACACAGTGTGATAGCCCTCCCGCGCAAAACGTTTGCCAACGGTGCCACCAATGCCGGCCCCCGCGCCCAGAACAAGACATACTTTTTTCATCGCTCACACCCTCTCTAAGCACTACACTGACGCCAGTCCCATACAACCTGGAGAACAACCATGCTTCGAAGCCGCTGGCTGGCACTGCCCTTGCTCATTATCAACTTGAGCGCCACCGCTCAGACAAATTCTATTGAGAGCGAGCATGCGCAAAAAACCCTCGAAATCTACCGCAACATAGTAGAAGTCGATACCTCAAAAACCAAAGGTAACACCTTGCGGGTCGCTCAGTATTTGGGCGATCAACTGATAGACGCTGGCTTTGCCAGTGAGGATGTTCGCGTTATTCCCAAGGATGACTTTGGCGTATTAATCGCAACCTACCGCGGTGATAACAGTTCGGGTAAAAAGCCCATCCTGCTGCTTGGCCACCTGGACGTCGTAGAAGCCCTGCAAGAAGACTGGGTACGTCCACCCTTTAAGCTAACCCAGGATGATGTGAATTTTTACGCCCGGGGCACCATCGACAATAAATTTGGCGTTGCGCAACTTACTGGCACCATGATCCGTCTCAAAAAAGAGGGCTTTGTGCCAGACAGAGATTTAATCCTGGCATTTTCCGGGGACGAAGAGAGCGGCATGATCACCACCCGCATGATGGCCTATGAAATGCCCGAACTTGTAGAGGCAGAATATGCGCTTAACTCGGACTCTGGCGGTGGCAGCCTGACTGCTGATGGACGCGCCATTGACTACAGCCTTCAGGCCGCTGAGAAGACCTTTGCCACGTGGGAGATCACCGTGCGCAACCCCGGCGGACACAGCAGTCGCCCCCGTGATGACAATGCCATCTACGAATTAGCCAGCGGCATTAAAGCAATAGAAGCCCACCGCTTCCCCGTCATGTGGAGCGAGATGACCTTGTCTTACTTTCAACAAGTCGGTGACAAACTGGGGGGCGAGCTAGGCGATGCCATGGTGCGTTTTGCCTATGACCCCGAGGACGAAGAAGCCGCGGCACGATTGCGCACGGAACCCTCCTATGTGGGGACCACTCGCACTACCTGTGTGGTCACCATGCTCGAAGCAGGACACGCAGAGAACGCTCTCCCCCAATCAGCCACCGCGACTGTCAACTGCCGGATTTTTCCTGGCGTGTCCGTAGCAGACATCGAGGCAGAGTTGCGGTCGGTAGTGGGTAATGCGGAAGCCGAATTTGTACTTTTGGGGGACCCCACAGAAAGCCCGATCTCAGAAATCCGCGCCGATGTTCTGGCGGCAGTGGGCCATGCGGTACACAGCCGCTATCCGGGTCTGGATCTCATTGCCTATATGTCATCGGGCGGTACAGACGGTATGCACTTTCGTAAAGCAGGGGTCCCCACCTTTGGCGTTGGGAGTATCTTTATGAATCCCGATGAAAAATTTGCCCATGGCCTGAACGAGCGAGTCCCGGTAAAGGCGTTTTACGATGCCCTGGACCACTGGTCGATTATCATTCGGGATCTAACGGGCAGTTAACACTTAGGGCTCACCGCTGAAAGGCGGTGAGCCAATCAACCCTTATCGGATCGTTCGGCAATCCCCGCGTGCAGCAGCCCCCAAACGGCCTGTGTTATGACCCTAATGTTGGGCCTTCTTCCAATCATCAAGCCACTTTGGCAGTGCGTCGGGAGGCATAGGTCTTGCGATTCCGTAGCCCTGGCCCAGTTCACAACCCAGACTGAGCAGGGCCTGACAATGTGCTTCACTTTCGACACCCTCAGCAACAATCTTTCGCTTAAATGAGTGTCCCAGTCCTATGACACCTTGGACGATAGACATATCGCTGGCATCGTCCAACATGCCACGCACAAAAGTCTGGTCAATTTTTATTCGCTGTGCAGGCAATCGCCGTAAGTACGTCAACGAAGAGTAGCCGGTGCCAAAGTCATCAATCGCAAAGCTCACACCGAGTCCGGTGCATTCAGTCATAACACTGGCCACCTTCTCCAGGTTGTCGAGCGCACTGGTCTCCAACACTTCCAGCTCAAGATTCGCCGGATCCACCAAAGGATGACGAGCAAGAAGCTCAGCTAATCGCGCAGCAAAACCGGGCTGCTGCAAATGAAAGCCGTCGACATTCACGTTAACGCAGATATTCAGCCCCTGCTGCGACCAGGCTTCAATTTGAGACAGCGCGGTCTCAAACACCCAGTCACCCAAATCGACCGCAAGTGCATTGTTTTGCGTCGCACCCAGAAAGGCCTCTGGTTCAAGCAGATTACCTTCTTCTGAAGGCCAACGAATCAGCGCCTCTACGCCCACAAAATCATGTGTCACAAGCTCAATTACCGGCTGAAAATGCAGGACAAACCCACCGTCAACGAGAGCACTACGAATAGAATCCTGAAGCCGCGACTGTTCTTGAAAAGCCGCATATCGTAGAGTGTCAAAATATTGCCAACTACCCTTATCTTTCACTTTTGCGAGGTACATAGCCTGGTCAGCATGCCGAATTAACTGTTCCGGGTCTGCGCTATCCTCGGGGTAAAGCGTCACACCAATGCTGGCTGATGGTGTGACCTTGTCTCCGTCAATATCGACAGGCCGGCGTACTGCCTCCAACAGCTGCGCCAAAATCGACTCGCATTGTGTATGGTTCTCAAGCTTGGGTAGTACGGCAACAAATTCGTCACCGCCAAATCGCGCCAGGGTATCCACTGAACGCAGTGCCGCCTTCATATTGCTGGAAACCTCTAACAGCAAACGATCGGCTGCGCCGCGGCCGTATCGATCGTTAATTTTCTTGAAATCATCCAGATCTACGAACAAGACGCCGACGGACTGCTCTCGACTCACACACTGCAGCAGGGCCTGCGATAAACGATCAGACAACAGCGTTCGGTTGGGAAGCCCCGTCAGCACATCAAAGTGCGCCATGTGATCGAGCTGTCGCTGCTGCTCTACGGCTTCCGCGACATTGGTGTAAAGACACACAAAACTCACTATGTCACCTGCCGGCCCCCGTACGGCAGTGGCACTCATCTGGACGGGATAAACCATCCCGCTCTTGTTCCGATTCCAGATCACTCCGAGCCAAGAGCCTTCGTCTTGAGCGGCACGCCAGATTCCAGCATAGAAGCTGTTAGAGTGCTCTTTGGACCGGTGGATGCCCAGTTTACTGCCTATTAGTTCTGCCCTGGTGTAGCCACTCATTGCTAAGAATGCGCCATTGACGTCCAGCGTCACGCCCTTGGGTGACGCAATCACAATGCCTTCCTCGGCGTGCGTAAATACTGTTGCTGCGAGTTGCAGCGCGTCATCCGAAGCACGTTTTTCGCGAATAGCCCGGGGAAGCCAGTTTCGAATAAGAATGAACAGAACCACGAACCCGGCCAGGACATTAATGAGCTTGGGGACAAGAACCATGGAGGGTTTGGCGAGCTCGACAGCAATCGAAGGCGATAGAAACCCGTAAAGTGAGTTGAAGTACAAACCGAAATAAGCGCTCTCAAACACCGTTCGAAAGGCGTCGATAGACAAAATCACCAGCAAGATGGAGACGTTGGGGTCTCGTCGAGCTTCACCACGCGAGGCCAGATAAAATCCCAGAATCACTAACCACAGGACCGTTAAAACCCAGTAAGACAGTGAAGTAAGAATCTCGATGGTCGTAATTACTGTCTCCTCATGCGAGACCTTGCGCGAGAACCCACAACGCAGTGCAGGCCGTAGAAAGTGCAGACTAGTTTATGCAAGCGCACTTTTTATTGACGCAGGACAGGTAAATCGGCAATTTATTGCTTGCGGTAGCCTGCTCGGATGGGTTTTAAGCCTTAGGTGCCGAGTAAAAATCCTCCAGGATATGCTCATCGCTGGCAGCGAAGCTCTCTTATCGAGTAGATTGCATATCAAATTCTATTTTTAGCAAGCCGCAAATAAGGATCTCTATGAAATCGTGGATATTTTCCGGCGCAGTCGCGCTGCTGATGGTCGCCAGAGCCAGCGCCGCAGAACTGCAGCCGACCGAGCAGCGCATAAGCCAGTGGGTCGACGAAAATACTGAAGCGGCGATCGAACTCCTTGCCGAGACCGTCAATATTGGTAGCGGCACAATGAATCTCAAAGGTGTTCGAGAAGTCGGCCGCGTTATGCAACGTGAACTGGACGGTCTGGGCCTTGATACACAGTGGATAGAAATGCCACAGGAGATGAACCGTGCGGGCCACCTCTTTGGTCGTAAAGACGGCAGCGGCAAGAAGCTTCTTCTTATCGGACATCTGGACACTGTGTTTGAAAGCGATGACAACTTTCAGGCCTTCCAGCGCGAAGGCGACATAGCAAAGGGACCCGGTATTGCCGATATGAAGTCAGGCAATGTGGTCATTGTTTATGCCCTAAAGGCACTTCAGGAAATAGGGGCTCTCGAGGACATCCCCATTGTTGTCGCCTACACAGGCGACGAAGAGAAGAGTGGAAGACCACTGTCGATCTCCCGCAAGGACCTCATCGAAGCAGGACAGTGGGCCGACATTTCCCTGGGCTTTGAGAGCGCAAGCTACGCCGACGGATCCGACTGGGCGACCATCGCTCGGCGCAGTGCCAGCAGCTGGACCCTGGAGGTCACAGGTAAACAGGCGCACTCTTCGGGTATTTTCAGTGATGAGGTCGGTGCCGGAGCAATTCATGAAGCCGCGCGCATCCTTCACAGCTTTTACGCTGAAGTTCGAGGCGAGTACGGCCTGACGTTTAACGCGGGAACCATACAGGGAGGCACAACAGTCGACTACGATCCCCAGCAGAATCGGGGTGAAACTTTTGGCAAAACGAACGTGGTACCGCGCAAGGTCGTGGTACACGGTGGCATCCGCACCATCACAGAAGAACAACTGGCGCGGACGCAGGAGCGCATGCGCGCGATTGTAGCCAACAGTCTTCCACAGACTTTTGCAGAGATCAGCTTCGTGGAGAGTTACCCTCCCATGGCACCCACGGATGGCAACCGACGGCTGGCAAAAGAACTCTCCAGCATCAACGAAGCACTGGGCCGTGGACCTATGCCCGTGTGGGACCCTCTTAAACGAGGCGCTGCGGATGTGTCGTTTGTTGCACCCTATACCGATGCTTTGGCGGGCTTAGGTGCGATTGGCGAAGGGGGACACACCCCCAACGAGAGTCTCGAGCTAAGCTCTATGGCCGTCGCGATCAAACGAGCAGCCATTTTGATTTATCGCTTGTCCAGGTCCTAGCTCAGTAGGGATTGAGACTGAATCCGCGTCGCTGCAGTTCGGCATGGGCAACCATAGCAGCAGGCGCCATCTGCACCCCGGGCAACACATCGTCATCACCAACGCCCCGGTGTAGAGCGGCTACGCCACATACCCATATTTCGCCGCCGCGTGCTATCAATTCAGCAACAAGCTTGGCATTGGGATTGCTCACGCCCTCGCCATAGGCTTCTTCGTACCGCGCAGTATTGGCGATGTCGTAGATCGCGGGACCGTGTACAACCACAGCGCTGGTCACCTGCTTAGGATCGATACCGGCTTTTTCCATGTACTTGTAAAGAGCCACAGCCCGAGCCAGCGCCGCATTGGTCTTTTCGCTCTCACCCTCGATGGAATCAAAGGCGTGCATCCATACGCCGTCAGCGGGAAACGCCATTGTCGGAGTAACAACGACCCCCTCGTCAGCGCAGCTTGTCGTCGCAAATGGCGATCCCATAAGTGTGACGATCAGGATCATAACGGGTGAGAACATCTTCATCTTTATAGCTCCAAAGGTAAATACACGGCAGTTGTCGACGTATTCCGACCTTACGCCTGTCAGCCATTTTTTTCATCTACTCGTCGCAGACAACTGAAAAGCCCACGTTACTGTGTATCGACCAACGGCTTTGGTGCACAACCAGCATGAGCCCGGTATTAACAGCAGAACGTGTCGTTTTAGCTTGAAAGCATGTAACTGGTGACCTGAGTGGTCGATTATCGAATTAGTCATTCGAACGATCAGGCAAACCAGCTGAGCGGAGGCACGTATGTAACTATAATGAGGTAATAGACGAGGAATACGATTAATGAAGGCGTCCGACCTGTTTGTAAAAGCGCTTGAAGCCGAGGGCGTGGAATACGTGTTTGGCATCCCGGGGGAAGAAAACCTGGATCTCCTTGAGTCTCTGCGCAGCTCATCCATCAAGTTGATCCTTACCCGCCATGAGCAGGCGGCCGGATTCATGGCAGCAACCTATGGACGACTAACCGGCAATGTGGGGGTTTGCCTGTCTACGCTGGGCCCCGGCGCGACCAATCTGGTTACCGCGGCCGCCTACGCACAGCTGGGCGCCATGCCCATGTTGATGATTACCGGCCAAAAGCCGATCAAAAACTCCAAGCAGGGGCTCTTTCAGATTCTTGACGTTGTAGACATGATGCAACCTCTGACTAAGTACACGTCTCAGGTGGTCAGCGGTGATCGCGTGCCTTCCATCGTGCGCGAGGCGTTTCGACTGGCACACGAGGAACGCCCGGGCGCTGTACACATTGAGCTGCCCGAGGACATCGCTGCCGAGGAGACCAACGTCCAGCTCATCGATCCGAGCCTGGTACGGCGACCTATCGCCGAGTACAAGGCGATCAATGCCGCGGTAGAAATGATCGAGCAGGCTACCTCGCCAATGCTCCTGGTCGGCGCGGGTGCGAATCGTAAGCTCACCGCGAAGATGCTGCGCGAGTTCGTCGACAAAACGGGCATTCCGTTCGTCACCACGCAAATGGGTAAAGGCGTGCTCGACGAACACAGCGAGCTGTTCATGGGCACGGCGGCGCTCTCGGATCATGATTTTGTGCACCGGGTTATCGAGGCCTCAGACCTGATAATCAACGTGGGTCACGACGTTGTGGAAAAACCGCCTTTTTTCATGCGAGCAACAGACAGTCGGCGGGTAATACACATTAACTTTGGCTCGGCCATAGTGGACCCGGTGTACTTCCCGCAGTTAGAAGTCGTTGGAGACATTGCGAACAGCATCTGGCAGTTGAAAGAGAAGCTCCAGACGCAACCCGACTGGGATTTTTCACTTTTTCAACGTGCTCGCGAGGCTGATCTTGAGCACCGCACTCACAGCGAGAACGACGACCGCTTCCCCGTATTGCCCGAGCGCCTGGTGCGTGCCGTGCGCGCGGCGGTACCCAAGGAAACCATCGTTACTCTGGACAATGGCGTTTATAAAATTTGGTTTGCGCGCAACTTTCCTGCGGCGCACTCCAACACAATGCTTTTGGACAATGCGCTAGCCACCATGGGGGCGGGCCTTCCTTCTGCGATGGCCGCAAAGCTGGTATACCCCGAACGTCCGGTGGTCAGTGTTTGCGGTGACGGCGGCTTCATGATGAATAGCCAGGAGGTTGAAACTGCGGTGCGTCTTGGACTACATCTGGTAGTTCTCATCTTACGCGACGACGCTTACGGAATGATCAAATGGAAACAGGCGGACGTGGGGTTTACCGAATTCGGCCTGGATTACGGTAACCCCGACTTCGTGCGCTACGCCGAAGCGTATGGCGCCAAAGGCTGGCGCATCGAGAGCGCCGAGGAGCTTGAGCCCTTGCTGACCAGATGCCTGGAAGAACCTGCAGTGCACATCATCGACGTGCACGTGGATTACTCCCTGAACAAGACAACGCTCTTCGACACTATTCCCAAGCTAAGTGCCGCCCTATAGTCAAGTTGGCTGCACAAGCATGCTTGCCGCAAGAGCACTCTGACTTAACGCAAGGTGCCGCGGACCCGCGCTACTGCGGCAAAGTAAAGCGCGTAGACACTTACACAGAAAAACAGCACATCCAGACCGATCAGCCCCGGGGCCTCGTAGGCTCCGCGGTTGTCCAGCAAAAAGCCGCGAAAGAAAATCAGACAGGAAACCGCCAATGAAAGGCCGTACATAGTCACCGCCCAGCGCTTGCGCAAGAGTAGACCTATCGCACCCAAAATACGGCTTGATGCCTTGAAAAGTGTGAGCCCAACAATCCACGGCGGCAATTGCTGCACGTAATCACCGTAGCCCGGCAAAATCATGCCGGCGTTCACCAGACGATCAAAATCCGAAGGGCGCATTATGTACAGCGCCTCTGCGATCAGCAGTGCGTACCCAAGCCCCCATAGCAACAGTAGCCCGGATGCCAGCCAATACCGTCGAGACGTGGGGGAATCCACGTCTCGCTGTAAGCCAAAGCGAAAATAGTCAGCAGTCATGGAATAGAGATACTTTATTTAGCCGGAATTAGATCACGAAGGGCCAGGGCGCCGAGGTGCACCATAGCCGCGGGGCGCAAGAATAGCAGTAAGCCCAGTACTGGTTAATAGCCCCACAACTATCATTGCTAGGCTCAAAAAGCCCTATTGCGGTATTGTTTTGCAGCAACGGTCGATTTTAGGTGATGAACAGTTTCATAAGGTGTGCAATGAGCAAGCCCACATAATTGCCAAGCGCCGTGCCCAGTAGCCCGACGGCGATACCGGGCAGAATCAAATGTGGAGTTCCTCTGGCGCCCGCTATGGCCATCGCTGAGGATGCACCGCCAATGTTTGCCTGAGAGGCTATGGCAATAATCTTTGTATCGATTTTTAGCATCATCCCGATACCAAAAATAATCACGCCGTGTATCAGCACAGTGCCCAGGGCAAAGTAGAAAATAGCGGGCCCAATTTCGATGATTCGCGCAATCACCGATACCGCACCGTTGGTGGCTAAAAACAGTAGTAAAAAATAATTACCCAGCACCAGGCTACCTGACAGTTTTTGAACAGCCGGAGTTTGTGCAAGGACTAAAGCTAAAGTGGTGAGCCAAATGATCTTGGGAATAACTGGTATGAAAGTGGCTATCACGCCGGACAACCAAAGACAGCCCATGACTGTCGCTGCAAGTACGGCCAGATCCCATAAGGTAAAGGGCGCCCCGGTGCTAATAAGGAGGTTGGAGGTATTGGAGTGGCTGGCGCCAGACTCGTCTCCAGAATCTAGCACAGGCTGTTCGGAGTCTGTTTTGCCAAAATAAGCGGGAATGGTGATGCAGATGATGAGCCAGATAGCCGTAACAATGACATCTGCGGCAACACCCGCGGTAAAGTACTCACTGGAAGTGTCCAGCGCCTGACCTACCGCAGCAAAATTCACCCCACCGCCGATGTACGTTGCGGCGAACTGTCCGGAGAGCTTCCAGGTGTCCGGGCCAATGGCATCCAACAAAACCAGCCCCATAAGCGCACCACCCAGTGCAGCACCAAAGGCGCCGAGCAAAAATGCTTTGAGCATGGGCCCGCCCGCAGCCCTTATTGACCCCAAGTCCACCGTGAGAAGAAAGAGTGTGATGCCTGCCAAGACGCCGGGCCCACGAAAAAAATCGTAAACGCTGGATGAACCAGGAATCAGTCCCAGGTTAGAGAACAGCATACCGATCAATATGCTGAGGGCTGCGGCTCCCAGCTTTTTGAAAACGCGCGTGTTGTTTTCCAGCCAAATTGCAGCGACCACCGTAAACACCAGCACAAGCGTGATCGTGGTAGTGCTTTCGGTTGGATCAAAAATCACGTCTGCATTCGCTTGGCATAGCGCTCCTGATGCATGCTGCTCTAAAGATCACTTGTTGTGCGAGTGTAACCTCACACAGCATCATATGGCGTTTATCAAAGGCTCAGCCGCCAAAAACAACTTAAGATTTTCACAGAACAACTCTGTGATTAGCCTATTTTCATTATCCGTAGTGCTCGCCGAGTGCGGACTCACGATGACATTGGGCATATCCCAAAAAGGACTGTCCTGGGGCAGCGGTTCAGTTTGAAAGACATCCAAACCCGCTCCCAGGAGATGGCCGCGCTCCAGGGCATCAATCAAGGCGGGCTCATCCACTAAGGCACCTCTGCCAATATTGACCAAGACCGAGCCTTTGGGCATCAGGGCAAACTCTTTCTCACCCATCATGTTTTCTGACTCGTCGGTATGCGGCGCTATCAAGACCAGGTAATCAGCGCGCGGCAAGACGCTGTGCAGTGCATCGGGTGCATATAGCTGGTCTACATTGAGTTCTCTTGCGTCCAAACCCTCAATAGATCGTTTAACGCCGATGGTTTTCATTCGGAACTGCCTGGCCAGACGCGCCACTTCTTGCCCTACTTTCCCCAAACCAACCACCACCAGTGTTTTGTTGCTTAAGTCTGTGCCGGCATAGCGCTCCCAATGCCGACGTTTTTGATCCTCCAACAGGCTAAGAAGACCCTTATTAAAAATCGTCATCACCATGATGCAAAACTCGGCCAATGGCTGAGCGTGAATGCCCGCAGCATTAGTGAATACGGTGTGGGGCATCCGCTGGTCATAGCGGTTCTCTTCGATAAACCGCGCTACGCCGGAGCTGGTGGTCTGCAGCCATTTAGCATTGCCGGCCAACTCGGGCAGATCATCGAGATGTGTCTGATCAAAGTCGAAGATGATGTCGGCATCGGCCAGTAACGCTTGCCACCTTGCCTCCTGTGCGGCAGATCGCGTGAACGCGAGCCCCTTGTGATCAGCGTTATACCGGGGTTTTGCAATGAGTGAGGGCTCGTAAACCACCTCAAGCCGAGTGTCCACCTGTCGAATCTGCTCAACAAACTCAGGCTCTAAGTAGCTGGTAATTAAGACTTTGACTGTCATGGCTTGCTGCTCTGGGGTGAAATCTGCGTGATCGGCTCACGACGATAGCGGGGAAGTGAGCAGCAAGCAAAATTGAGTGCTGGCCCAGGCTACAGCGGCTGGCTCTTAGCTGAGGTAATCCCGATTACCGCACTTACACGCTGCTGTCGCTGCGCTCACCGCTAACAAGCTCTTTTCGCGCCATGGCAAATAGCGTACTCTTTTGCACCTCATGAAACTCAGCATTCACAATTCACGTGCCTTTAAAGCTCTGCCAGCCCTTCTGCTGGCAGTGTTTCTTAGCGCGCAGATTGGACTGATAGGCCATCTTCACGCCGATGACAGCAGTGTTGCTGACTGCTTACAGTGCCAGTTTGATAGTGGCCACGCGGTCACAACAAGCAACAAGGGACCAATCGCATACGCAACTGCGACCACTGGCCCGCGACAACCTCTCTTAGCGGTACCGGCCAGTGCCGTTTACACGCTAAAGGCTCGAGGACCACCTGCTCTCTCCTGAAAGACACAACCCTTTCTATTTTCTGGAGAATGACATGAAACGCACTCTTATTGCGGCCCTCGTAGGCGCCGCTAGTCAGGCCATGGCGCAAGTACCCGAGTCACGTGTCGAGCATGTACTCGTCACTATGCCCATCCACAAAAAAGCAGCCGAAACCGCACTTCCGGTTACCGTAGTAACGGGCGAAGAACTTCGCCGACTTGCGGCAAGCACTCTGGGCGAGACGCTCGGCGACAAGCCCGGCATATCCAACTCATCCTTTGGGCCCGGCGTAGGCCGCCCAGTGATTCGCGGTCAGGCTGGACCCCGGACCATCAATCTTAACAATGGTATTGCAGCAGCCGATGTCTCGAGCCTCAGCCCCGATCACGCGGTGAGTATAGAAGCCATGCTCGCCGAGTCCATCGAGGTGCTGCGAGGCCCGGCAACCATGCTCTATGGCGGCGGCGCTATCGGCGGCGTCATCAACACCCGCGATAATCGCATCCCCACTGATCGCATCGACGGCATACAAGGCGCCGTCGAGTACCGCTACGATGACGCACCAGAGATGAACACAGGCGTCCTCAAACTCGAAGGCGGCGCGGGCGACTTTGCGTTTCACGTCAGTGGCACTTTTAGAGACTTCGAGGACGTGAGCATCCCTGGCCTTGCAATCGATGAAGAAGCGGTCGAAATGCAGGAAGAACTCCTGGGCGGCGAACACGACGAGGACCACGAAGAAGAAGAGCTGGAAAACTCAGACGGCTTTATCGCTAACACTAATGGTGATTCCGATGTCTTCACCCTTGGCGGAAGCTACCACTTCGGCGAAAAGAACTATGTGGGCCTTGCCTATAACAGCTTTGAGACGAATTACGGCATACCCCCCGGTGCTCACGGTCACGAGGAGCATGAAGGTGAGGAGCACGAAGGCGAGGATCATGAGGAGGAGGAAGAAGAGGAAGAAATCATCCGCATCGACCTCAAGCAGGAGCGCTATGACACGCAGCTGCACCTTCATGATGTCGTGCCGGGGCTAATCGATACCGTACGGGGCTTTTTGACCTACACAGACTACGAGCACGTGGAACTCGAAGGCGCAGAGATCGGCACGCAGTTCAGCCGCGAAACCTACGAAGGACGTCTGGAGCTCGTTCGCGAGGGCGATAACCACGGCGTACTGGGTCTGCAATGGCGAGCCGACGAATTTGAGGCGGTGGGCGAAGAGGCCTACGTGCCCAAAACCGACTCGTCAGAATGGGGTGTGTTTTACGTACAGGACTTTCATACCCAGGACTGGCAGTTCGAGGTAGGCGGCCGTGCTGAATACGTAGAGCGCGATCCGGCAACGGGATTTGAAGAAGACTTCACCAGCTTCAGCTTGTCCGGTTCTGGCTTGTACAACATCAACTCTGATTGGAGCCTCGGGGCATCTCTGTCGCGAGCAGAACGTGCACCATCGACAGAGGAGCTCTTTTCGAATCTGAACAATTCGGCCGAAGAGTTCGTGACACACGCGGCAACCGGCATTATTGAAGTCGGAGACCCCAATCTCGATACAGAAGTATCGCTTAACGCCGACCTGTCGTTGACCTATATGAGCGAGCGGGCGTTCGCTGAGATCACCTTCTTCTACAACACCTTCAATGACTATATTTTTCTGCTCAACACGGGCAGCGAAGTTGACGAAACACCGGTGTATGTCTACGAGCAAGACGACGCAAACTTTTATGGTCTGGAAGTTGAGTCCAGCTTTGAGCTAGCCACTGTTGCCGGCGGCGCAGTCTCCCTCGGCGTCTTTGGTGACATGATCACGGGCGAGTTTGATTCTGCGGGCGACGTGCCGCGCTTACCCCCAATGCGCGTCGGAAGCGAGCTGTCCTGGCGCAGTGACTCCTTGGGAGTGTACCTAAAGGTCCTCAACGCAAGTGATCAGGACAACCCGGGTGATTTTGAGACGGAAACCGACGGCTACACTCGTTGGGATGCGGGTATCGACTACAGCATGCAGTTTGCGGGTAACACGGAACTCTTTGCCTTTCTCAAGCTAAAGAACATTACAGATGAAGAGATTCGTCTGAGCACCTCGTTCCTGCGTAACTTTGCACCCCAGGCCGGCGAGAGCGTCGAAGCCGGTGTAAGACTGATGTTCTAGACCTTAAAGGCAGGCCCTTTTTACATGACGAAAAGGGTCTGCCTCATTCTTTCGCTTTCTTTACTAAGCCCGTTCTTAGGCGTCATCTTCGCCACGGTCCTCATTGGCACCCCGTGATTCTTCAAACATGTTGGTCATCGTGGGATTACGCCGCGTAAGCTTCTTGATGGTGACATCCTGCGCTTTATCGTTTGCCAGACGTAAGTTGCGATCGGTACCCAAAAGAGCCTCCTTGGTCTTTTGCAGATGATCGATGGACTTATCAATCTCATTAATAGCTGTCTCAAACTTTCTTGATGCCAACTCGTAGTTCCTGCCAAAGGCGCTTTTGAATTTCTCAAGATCGTCTTCGAAGTTGGTGATATCGATATTTTGTGCCTTGACGATCGCAAGCTCTGTCTTGAACTCCAGAGCACCCATGGCCGCGTTTCTAAGTAGCGTGATGATGGGGATAAAAAACTGCGGGCGGATCACATACATCTTGGGGTAACGGTGAGATACATCAACGATGCCGCTGTTATACAACTCGCTGTCCGGCTCAAGGAGTGAGACCAGAATCCCGTACTCGCAGCCCTTCTCGCTGCGATCCTTATCCAGCTCTTTGAGAAAATCCTCATTCTTTTTCTTAGTTGCCGTGCCGTCACTTTCGTTCTTCATCTCGAACATAACAGAGACTATCTCGACGCCCGCTTCGTCGGAGTCCTTAAAAATATAGTCGCCCTTGCTGCCGGCACTCGCGTCATTGTCTTTTTCAAAATAGGCTCGCGGAAAAGCCGTAGCACGAATGCGGTTGAACTCGGTTTCGCAGTGCTGCTCCAGGGTCTCCCCCACCATCTTTGTCGACAGCCGTGCTTTCATATCGCGCAGACGCTCAATAGCATCGTCGCGATCCTTGATCTGCGTTTCGTACTTGTCTTTCAGGGACTTTTCGGCCAATTCTTTCTCAAGCTGAGCTCGTCCAAGGTTGTTCTTCAGCTCATCGCGCTCTTTTTCAATAGAAGCCAGTGCATTGGTGATGGCAAGTTTTTGCTCGGTCTCGCTGGCACTAATTTTGGCTTTTAGCGCCTGAATCTCGGCGTCCTTTTTGCCTGCAGCTGCCTGCAGCTCTGCCAGACGCTTGGCTTCAGAAAGCTCGGACGCCGCCTCTTGCTCGCGCTTAACCTTTTCCAGTTCATTACGGGCTGCATCGCGCTCTTTCTCTACACCACTAAGGGCCTCTGTGACCGCGAGCTTTCGCGCAACCTCCCCAGCATCAAGCAATGCCTTTAAGTCCTGTATCTCGGCGTCCTTGGCGGCAGCGACCTTTTGCATCTCGCCGCCCACCTGGCTCTTGGCAAGCTCAATAGCGCTCAGTTTTTCTTTCTCAGCAAGCTCAAGACGTTCGTGCAGCTGACTTTCGAACTCGCTGTCACGCACCTGCTTGAGAATATCGGCATAGCCGGCCTCATCGATCTTGAAGGCTTTTGAGCAGTGGGGACACACAACTTCATTCATATAGGAATCTCTTTCCTTTGAGCATGAAGCAAGCAGTTTAGGCAACCGATTGCTAAGGGCGAGCGCCTAGTATAGAGATTCGAAGCGTTTTGGTCGGATATCAATGCCTAAGAACGATAAAGCTGATTCAAAAACCCTGGCCGGGAGGCAGCAGGCATCACTCCTGACTGACTTTTCCCGCGGCTTGTTGCTACCGCGAAAATTCGTTAGATACTGAGATCAAGTAAGTTGTAGTCGCGGATTCCAGCTTTGGCTGCAGCATCCCATGAGAACGTTTCACCCGACTTAACAAATGGCTTGTATTCATAGGGCTCCTCATCAGGATACTGACGCCGGCGTGCATCAATGGCGTAACCGATCACCCGGGAACGCTCCTTGATGACGTTTTTGTCATACACAGCCGCAGGACTATGAATACCCGCGCCCATAACATCGAGAACAGATGAGCGACGGTGGAAACCAAAGTTGATGGTCAGCCGCGGCTCATAACCGGAGTTTGCAAAAGAACCGTGCACCAGTTGACGGTTGCAGATCACGACGTCACCCGGTTCGCACACGATGGGCACAGCCTCCCTTAATCTCTCGCTGCCGGACTCTTTAACCATGGCCTTGATGTCCAGCCTGCCCACTTTGTGGGTGCCAGGCACAACCCAGACACCGTTGACCGGCGTGCTTCCATAAACCTGTGCCATAAAGTTGAAGCCATGGATGCCTTCGTCAAAGTGCGGGTTATCCCAGTGCGTGTCACCGTCCTGGTGCCAGGAAACCGCCGCCCCCATACCCGCATCTTTGATAAACAGAACCTCGTTAAAAGGGGCGAAGTCTTCGCCGTTCACCTCAGCGGCAACACGGAGCAATTGCGGGTGGCCATAAACGCGAAGCGCAGCTTCAGAAAACTGCAGGGACCCCAGAAGAATAAAAGGAGCATCCTGGGGGGCATCTGCTGCGGCTTTCAATTCTTTAAGTTTGACTTGATGACGACCATTGGCCAGGTCGGTGCCACCCAGTGGGTCGCTGAGCGGCTTACTCCACATCAATCCGGGTCCCTCGCAATCCGAGCCTAACGCAGGACGACCTTGGGCATCGACCGTGGATCCCGGATGCGTTGGAAAACGCGAGCGCATCTCGGCAAGATCTTCATGAATATCAGACATCTCCTGTGAATCGAGAACGCCTTCAAAGATGTAGAACCCGTATTGAGAATAGGCGCTAAGGATATCCGGATGCAGGCTGCCGTCTTCTAGGAATCGAATCGGCCCGCGATTGCGCAGTGCATACGCACGATGCTGCCCTTCAAACATGTATGCCTTAACGGCGTCGGCGTCGTCGCCGTAATGCGCTGCACAGGCCTCTATCGACTTACTGTAATCAGGCTGAATCATAGTGGTTACGCTCTTTTTGTTATTAAATTGAGGGCCGCCGCGGTATTACAACGACAGACATTTGCGTGGTGGAATATTGACCTTATGTTCAAACGTTGATTGCCGCCTCTGACACTGGATCGCCGGCGATACGCGAATGCAGCATCACCCGGGGCTCCGAATAGTCCCAGGGACACGCCCGGTGCATGAGGCAGCGGTTGTCCCAAACCACTACATCCCCTTGCGACCAGCGATGTTGATAGCAGCGTCGATCATCAGTGACAGACAAGTCGATCAGTTCGTTCAGCAGATCTGCGGAGTCTTCCTCGGACATCCCAGAAACCCCAAAGGCATGACGGCCAACGGCCAGGGTCTTCCGGCCGGTCTCCGGATGCACTTTCAGCAGTGGTCGGCGCGGTATGTCAGCAACATTCAGTCCGTAGCCAACATATTCGCTATCACCGCTCTTGGTTTCCTCGCCAAGTTCTTTTTGGCTGCGTGCGAGGGAATGGCAAGCAGACAGCGCTGTGAGTTTTTCCTGAGCTTGTGCATCGAGTGCATCCCACGCTGCTCGCATATCGGCAAAGGCGGTATCGCCCTGGGCTGCAGGAACAACCTTGGCACTGAAAACTGCACCCTTGGCCTGTAACGGCATATAGGTGTTGTCCTGATGCCAATGCATATTGCCACGAATAATTTTCATCATGTCGTCATCCGGCGCATCGCGGAGTCTCCCGTCGGGCAGCACATTGCTCAGCTCTACGGCTTCAAGACCTTCGACAAGTTCGCCAAAACGTCGGGCAAACGCCGTTTGCTCCGCATCACTCAGGTGCTGGCCAGGAAAGATCAGCAACGCGTATTTGAGCCAGGACTGATACAGCTGATCAAAACAACTCTCATCGATTTGCGAGAGTCGAAGGTCTGTCACGACAGCACCGAAGGTTTTATTGGGCAGCGGACGGACAGAGAACGAGGCCGAGTGATTAATCATCGTTAATCAAATCCCTTTTTTATTGTTTGACCTGCAGATACAACACTATCGATTGTCCATGCTTTGAAAACACTACGTTAACGAAGCTTTACAATTCACGCTAATTTTATTTATTTTGTTAATCGATACATTTTAAAAATAGTATGGCCTGGCGGCCGACCGTGATCTTGCCGCTTCAAAAAGGCAATTTCATCAACTACGCCCCTGTCAGGCCGAATGGCGTCGCGGAGTGTTTAATGTTTAACCTCAATCAGTTGCAGTATTTTCGCCTGGTCGCACAGCTAGGCAACTTTGCCGCCGCTGCTCGCCAGGCACACATCACACAGCCAGCGCTGAGCAATTCCATACGGAACCTCGAAGAACGTGTGGGGGTTCAACTATTCGATCGTAGTGAACGCCCGGTCAGACTTACCGCGGTGGGCCGTGATCTGTTAAACCGGGTTGATTCTCTACTAGCTGAAGCCAGAAACCTTGAAAAAGAAGTCGGCTATCTGGCCCAGGGCATGGCTGGAGAACTCAGGATAGGCATGACCGCGCAGTCATCCGGCAGCATGGGTGGCATGATCCTGGGGCTCTGGCAAACGGCCAACCCAGCCATGAGTGCCGACGTAACGGTAGCCGACACACCGGCCCTGCTCGAACTTTTACGAGCCGAAAACCTCGACCTCATGATCGGGGATGGGCGAGACCTACCCGCCAATTCATCAGAGCTTGAGATGGTCCCCCTTCCTCGGGAGGACGGGCGAGCATTCTGCAGAGCAGGACATCCGGTGCTGGCAAAGCGATACATGGATTTTGAGGATTTACTGCCCTATCGCTTTGCCGGAGCACACCTATCTGATGCCCTACTAGACTCTCTCACGGAGCATTTTGACCTTGGCGATCGCAGTGCCATCGAATTCGGCATCAAAAGCGACAACATCGCCATTTTGCGCGATGCGGTGATTCACAGCGATCTCATCCTGCTGTCTACCCCCGGTTGCGTGCGCAATGAGATGGCTGCCGGACTTATTGAAGAGCTGCCCATTGATCCTGGGGAACCCGCCATCTGGTTTTCTGTCACCCTCAAAAAGACGGCGGTACACCCCGCAATGGCCAGTCTTAGAGAGGCGATTGAAAAGGCGACCCGTCGAGTCTGAGGGCTGCGGCAACCGCGCCGAGAATTCAACCGCTACTTGCCTGGCGGCGTGTATGGATCATCCCGACGGCCTGTCACCTCCACAGTGCCAGCAGTACTCGAATGTGGCGGGGCTGGCGCTGCCGCACAGTGCACATTCCCAGTCGGCTTCGTCGACTGATTTTTGGGCCTCCTCAAGCAGTCGGATCGCAGCGTCACAATCCCTGTCTCTGACCACCCAAACCTCCGGCCAGGCGTCTATGGGGGCCAGCTCGCCAATCGCGCCGGAGGCGAACTCATTGCGGATAACGCTATCGATACCCGCCAATTCGAGCACACTGCGGGCCTGCGCCACCACGATGCCACTGGGATGTGTGTACGCGAGCTTCATGTAAGGTTTTTCTCCAAAGCTAACTTTCCGTAGCGCGCCGATAACAGGAATGCCCCTTTCTTCGGGCACCACGCTACCGGCTTGCCAGGCTAGCTTGTAACGCCCGGAGCATAGTATAGAGACTCGGGAGACTTTGGTTGGATGTCGGTGTGTGGTGTGGATTAAGACCAAACAGATGAGGGACGCATCGTTGGACGTTTACGCGCGCCTTGTCCGCTCATTGCTGCCAAGACAAGACCTCAGTCAATGCAATCAGGCCACCGTCGGCAGCCTTCTAAACCAAATACTCAAACTTCCGCGTAATCCACCATCACACTTTGGCTCTACTTAGTCTAAAGATCTCACCATGCGACCACCCAGGTAGCACAGTCCAAGCGCCATAACCACGAGAAGCCAATAAGGCATCGACGGAACACTGCTCACGGACGAAAGAACCACAACGGGATCGTCAATCTCACCAAGGATCTCATTGCTGTCTAAAGGACCGTTATCGACCACCACGTAAGACAGCACGGACCCGTTGATGGCCGCACCGGATATACGCGTCCAGCCGCTTGCACCGGAATACTTGTACGCCGTGGCACCTGCGCGCTGATTTTCACCAAGGTCGATAATGATGCGGAGTGACTCTGCCTGATCGGTCGCACAGCCGCGCAGCGAAAACCCTATTTCGGACGTGGTTACCGTCATTCCTGCGGGGGGCAACGCTGTGACCGGCGCGGTGCTTACGTCGGTAAGAGAGCAACTGGAGTCCGCCGCCCCTGGTGCCGTGGTCACGACAATCTCGTCGGCTGCGCCCTCGGTTACGGCATTGTTATAACTGTCGGCAAAGTTACCTTCGCCATCGGCGTCGTCATCGGCCCATTCCGTAGGATCCAGTGGAAAGGCATCATCGTTGTCGCTGATGCCATCGCGATCTGAATCCTTAGACCGTAGGGCATCATCAGGGAAATCATCGCTGGCATCTCCAACGCCATCGCCATCGGCGTCTGCTTGCTCAGAGGCATCGTTCGGAAAAAGATCCGCACCGTCGCCAACGCCGTCATAATCACTGTCGACGCTTTCCAGGGGGTCGTTCGGGAATGGATCCAGTAGGTCGTCTACCCCGTCACCATCGGAATCAACGCCGGGGCACAAGTCCGTAACCTGGGTAGGGAAACCCCAGGAATCACGGATCCCAAAGTAAGCACCTTGGTCCCCAACTATCTCTCCGGTTGCATCACAATAGTTGTAGTAACTGCCTGTGTTTCCAACTTCCTCAAAGCCAACCGCAATTGCCGGTGAGATCACGCCATAGTTGTCTACACGCCCGGTACCGAGAAGACCCAGCGCGGGTTGAGATGCGCCGTCCGGAATATCGGGACCACCACCAAAACGTATGTCGCCATAATTGATAAGCTGCCCCGGGCCACGGTAAAAGTTGATTGCGTTGACAGTGAGCGTGGCATCTGCGTCAACAATCAGCAGTGGGTTACCGACACCTTCAGGGCAAGCGTCAACGGTTAGCATGAAGTCGTTTTCTTCAAGATTCGCCGTAACGTAGCAACCCATCAAAATAGAGTCCAAATTCCAGTTCATTTCCGCAGTAATACGCAACTCGTTTCTGACAAATACGCTGCCAGTGCAGGTCGGCGTGCCTGGCCCTGGGTACCAGGTACCGCCGTAACCTTCACAGATCTGTTGTTCCTCACTGGATATGCAGGCGCTGGGTATGTTGGTACTGGGGTTGCCTTGGATAGTAGCGTTCTCGCAGCTAAAGAAGCCGCCGTTTGCATTGTCGATAACGCCCAGATTGGTGATTGTGCCCCGATTGACAATGGCCGCATCACCCGTCTTTAGGGTGACACCTTCACTCACATAAAGACCCTCGCCCTCTTGCACCCAGTAACCGCCTGCGGTGCAGGTCGAGGTCGCCTCGTCCCAAACACCACCACCAATGCGCTGGCAGGCTGTGTCGTAGGGTAATCCGAAGTACGTCGTAGTGAAGTCCACCATGTTGGTACCGGATTCCGACTTAAAACCACCACCGGCCTCGTACCAGGAACCCGGAGTCGCAAAAATCGCTCCGTCATTTTTCACGGTAGCAAATGCCTGCGCACCTCGGTTATCGCTAATGATGCCGGTTGACGTGTTCAGAATGCGGACCCGATCACCCAAGCCCCTCACGGTCCCGAAATTCGACAATACACCGCTATTGATAAGCGTCGTGGCCACGATAAGCGAACCATTTACCACAATGCTGCCACCACCAAGATTGTTAATCAGACCCTCACTTCTCACAGCGCCATTGATGATAATGGTTCCGTAGTTTTCTATATCGACCAGATCGTCGAGGACGATGTCGCCATTGATTGTGTAGGTAATACCCGGGTCTATGACCAGCCGGGTCAGACTGTCCAATTCCAAGGCTTCAATTGTCGTATCAACGCTAATACGGCGATCCCGGTCTTTGACCAGTATTGTCCAGCGAGAACTGTCGTCGCTTGCACCGGGGGTTGCGCGAAGGGAGTAGTTGTACCCTAATCTGTCCTCATCCGATGCACATCCATCGCATACATACAGTTTGAACGCACCCTGAGAGAGATAAAAACCTTCGTTCGCCTGCTCGATTGTCCAGTCGGTGTTATCGCCAGAATCAGCGCCATTCACGTTTACCTCGACACCACCGGGTGCAAAACCACCGATGTTCAGCAACTTGTTGGTTCTTAAAGCCCGAAGCGTGAACTTACCGTCTGGCAGCTTGCTAACTCTCCACTGGGCATCGGTGCGGCTCGGGTCCAAAATGGAGGCAATTGCGTCGTCTTTTACAACGTCACCGGGCAAGCCCAGTCCAACCCGGCCCACATAGGGGTAGACACCGTCGGGCGACAAGACCCGACGCGACTGTAGAGCAATGATGTCACCATCGCGCAGCGCGCTGACGCCGCCCATGATCTCAAGATCATCAAAGGTGTCGCCGCAGGCCAGATCAAGTGTGCAATAGGTGAATCCGAAATTTCTGTCCGTGGTGACATCACCGCGATTGACATAATTAGGCGGGCAGGCGCCCAGAGCTCCGCCCTCTAAATTGCCGAAGGCACCGTTAGACGGGTTAGGACGCCCAGACCAACAGCCTTGTTGTGAGCAAAAAAGCCTTTCGGGGATTTCGTCGAGATTGCCGGTACCCGGGGTTAATGCGTAGGTGAATTCGTAAATACTGCCCTCTTCCTTGGGGCCTACCAGTACTCTCACTTGATCTGAGGTATCGAGCTCGCCCTCAGGTCTTAAAGGACCGGTAGCGCTATCACCTTCCCAGGCTACATCCAGCTTTCCGAGATCGTCGTTATCGGCGCCAACGTCGTTCTCCCAAAATTGCACAAAGGTAGAGCCAATAAACGACTGGCTCTGTGCATCCTGCGGTAATAAGTCAGAGTTGTATCCAAAATCATCGTCTTCGTCCGGACGGTAATCCACCTCGGCCCCAAAAATAGTGACCGGATATCTGGCATTGGGCAGTGGCAGCACTTTTCTACCACCAACCGACACAAGCAATTGATCCGGGGAATTGGGTGGGTTTGCCAAAACAATCGAAATGAGGTCATTGAGCGTACTTTCTACGGTGCACTCCGGATCGTCTGGACAAGCTTCAGTAATAAACTGAGGCGAGCTAACCTCGTCTTCGACCTCTTTATTCAGCGCGCTTAGAGTAAATGATGGAAGTTCTGAGTCGCCGCTGACGGCCGACTCTGTTACGGAAAATACGCGCTGCGCCTTTTGAAATTTGCTGTACCCCGTCGCCACTCCCCCAGTGCCAAACGTCAGGTATGCATTTAACGCAACGTCGGCCACCCTCGATAGCGTGAAAGCCAAAGCCGCACCGTTAGCATCCATACCCTTGGATGCGGCTATAACGTTAATATCTTTAACTTCAATTCGATCGATTCTGCAGGCCCCTTCCGGCGGATCGACTTGCGCCCCGGCTGATAACGAAAACATACTCAGCGCCAGCGATAGAGCGGCCCCAGACCAACAATTCACACGTCGCTTGCTGGCAGGCTTGTGCTCCCGAGCAATCAGGCCGCATAACTGTCGATTCATTACTTGTAGATAATTCACAGGTTTCCTATTTTTAAGCTGGCAGGCCCCGGGCTGTACTCAGGTTTGGGCTGCTCAACCAACTACAATAGGTATGCCGTCTCGACCGTACAACTAGACATTGGTTGATAGCCATTACCAACTAAAGTTTGTATTGCCAGTCGATGACTATTGGGACTTGCTGTGCGAACATCTTGCGGACATTGATGCCGCATTCCGCTTGCTGATCAGTCCATTGACCAAAAACCAGGGTTCGCTATCGCTCTGGTCTCCCAACAACTGGAACAGCATGCAGACGCCCGGTACCGAACCCGCACTGGAAGACAAGCTTCGCATTGAGCAGGTAAAAACCCTGTTTGAATCGATGTACCCGCTGATGTCCATTAACCTTATTGTCAGTGCCTGTCTGGTTTTTGGGTTCTGGGACATTATCGATCACCCGGTATTGCTTGCCTGGTTTGGACTGATGCTGGGAATGCTGCTGCTACGCGGCATCCTCTATATCAATTACCAAAACCGCTTCGACCCCGAGCAAGCGGGTCAATACAGCTTTTTTCTGGTCGCTGGCAGCGCAATCGCGGGTATGATCTGGGGCGCGAGCGGCATCCTTTTGTTTCCTGCGGGGCAACTGGACTACCAACTTTTCATTCTGATGGCCCTGTTCGGAATGACCGGTGGTTCCACGTTTACCCTAAGTATCTACCTGCCCACCTACTACGCGTTTTCACCGCTTGTGCTGACGCCGATCACCGTCAAACTATTGTCGACTGGAGAGACTATTCACCTGACGATGGCGGCGGTGACGATTGTTTTTCTTGCAGCACTCACTTTTTTTAACATCAAAATTAATCGGTCTTTTAAAAACACGCTTCAACTGCGTTTTACAAATCTTGATCTTATCGAGAAACTCCAGGAACAAAAGGATGAGGCAGAACGCGCAAACTCTGCTAAATCAAAATTTCTCGCCGCTGCAAGCCACGACCTGCGACAACCCCTCTATGCACTCAATCTATTTGCAGCAGTACTCGATGAGAGTGTCACGAACGAGAAAACCAGAAAGACGGTGTTGCAGATCAAATCATCGGTCGATGCGCTACAAGACCAATTTGACACGCTTCTGGACATCTCACAGCTGGACGCAGGGACCGTGTTAGCCGAGAAAAAAGAACTTTTCCTCGGTGACATCGTCAATCGACTCGCCAACACCTACACCTTACAAGCACAAAAAAAGGGCCTTACGCTGTCTTTTGAGAACTGTAACTACATTATTAACAGCGACGTAAACCTGATTGAGCGAATCCTCGGGAACTATCTGTCCAACGCAATTAGGTACACCACCACCGGCACAATTACGATGCGTTGCATAGAAAAAGACGGTGCATTAATCATTGACGTCGCTGATACCGGAAAGGGGATTCCGGCTGAATCGATTGAGGATATTTTCGAAGAGTTTGAGCAGCTCGACAATAACGAACGAGATCGACAGAAAGGTTTTGGCTTGGGTCTCTCTATCGTCAAGCGCGCTGCACGACTGCTGGACCACAAGATTCACGTTGAATCTGAAGTAGGGAGAGGCTCAGTATTTTCTATCATCATAGATGGAGAGCACACAAGGTCTGTCTCTGACATTATTGTTACCGAATCTGGGGCTGCGTGTACCGGCAAACAACCCTTGGTGGTCATCATTGACGATGAAGCAAGCATTCGTGAAGGAATTGCCGACCTTTTGGACATCTGGGGTTACAAAACAATCTGCTCCGCCAACGGCGATCAAGCGATGGAGCAGCTAAAAACAGGTATGCACAAACCAGACGCAATCATTTCCGACTTTCGACTAAAGAATGACGAGACGGGCATTGATGTCATTCGACGGCTGCATACAGCCTTCCAAAGTGACATTCCAGCACTCATTGTCACCGGGGACATTGACAATGAACGTTTACTCGCATTAGCACAGAGTGGCCACATCGTACTTCACAAACCCGTCGCCCCGTCAAAACTGCGCGCGTTTTTGCACTCTACTCACACCACAGAGAACAGTCGAAATATCATAGGTCCCGAGACATTTTTTGAGCCTCCAAGACGGCCTGGGTTCGATTGCTAACACCCAGCGCTTTAAAAATACTACTGAGATGCATCTTGATGGTCGCTTCCGTTATACCAAGTGAATCAGCAATGTTTTTGTTAGCGTGGCCCTCTATCAGCATCTTCAAAACATCCTTCTGCCGTGGTGTGAATACAATGCCAGATCTATCACGTGCCTCGTTCACAACGCTGTGCATCTCTGCGGGAAGATAGATACCCCCAGCGAGCACAAGCTGTACAGCTTTAAGCATGAGCTCCCCTGAACTTTCCTTGGGTATAAATCCCAGAGCGCCCCCGTCAATGGCACGCCGCATGTCAGCGGCAGTTTTTGAACCTGTCAGCACTATCACGGGCAGAGATTTGTAGTGCTCGCGCGCGTAACTTAATACCGAAAATCCATCCTCTTTAGCCAAATGTAAATCAAGCATCATGACGTCAAGATCAGAGCTCTCCCGTAAGGAATCCACAGCGCTTTCGTAGTCACTTGCCTGCAGAATTTCGACGTTACCTCGGATTTTTTGTAGGACCAACGTGAGGCCTTCACGGAAAAGCTGGTGATCGTCCACGATCAATATTTTCATAGTCTCTACTTATTGATAAAAAGCAGTGACTGATCCGCTGACCCAGTAGAAGCTGATAGTCCGGTGAGCGTATCAATCTCCTTTTAGGCGCGAGTATTTTAATCTTTAAGCAGTAAAAATGCGCGCCTTTATATTGTATTTCCAGGCCCGAGGACGCGTTGGGCATCGGTGTGCCAAACCGGATGTGTTGGCAACCCGTTTCGGTTCTTTAGGCCATTCAAACCCTGGCAGCATACGCTGCATGCAGCTTCTTATAGCTTTTAATAAGCCGCAGGTTTTTGTCTAGGCCTGCCAGCTGCATGTTGGTTGGGGTAAGGCCATAAAAGCGCACATCGCCCTTCACGGACCCCACCACCGCGTCCATAGTCTGGTCACCGTACAGTCGCTTCAAATTAAACAGGTAATCACTCAGCTCAAGTTCGTCATCGATAACAATTTCCAGTACCGCGCTCACCGCCCGATAAAACAACTCGCGTTCCAGGGTATTGTCATTAAACTGGATAGGGGATCGGAGTTGGCCTTTGTCGCAGCCAAAAGCGGCCGCACAGCGGCTGCGTCGAAGCTCGCCCATGAACGGGCAGAGTTGGCGCTCCCGCGTGCGCCGCGCCCACTGCTGGCAGCGGTTTTTGCGGCGACCGGAGAGCATCAGGAAACGCGTGAACTCCTCGAATTCGCTGCAGCCGAAAAATGCTCCTATTGATAGCCAGGTAAATGCACCTGGCTTGACCCTCAACGATGATGCGGGTGCCGGGATCGAATATAAAGGCTCAGATCAGGATGGCTCCCTCACTGGCCGGCCGAACATACTTGCGATAAAGCCCCATGTAGCCAAAACCGACTTCTTTCATGACGGGCTGCCAGTTTTCTCTGCGCTCAGCGATCTGCTCGTCGGTCACCTCGGCACGCAGTCGACCGTTAAGAATATCGATCTCGATCATGTCGCCGTCCTCGATCAATGCTATCAGGCCACCATCGGCGGCCTCCGGACAGATATGACCGACACAGGGTCCACTGGTCGCGCCCGAAAAACGCCCATCGGTCACCAGTGCGGTTTTATCCAGGCCGGCGAATTTCAGGGCCAGGGTTACCCCCAGCATCTCGGGCATACCGGGGCCACCCTTTGGGCCCTGGTAGCGAAGTACGATGATGTCGCCACCGGTGACCTTGCCTTGCTCAATACCGGCCAAGGCCTCGTCCTCTGAATCGAAACAAACCGCTGGGCCCTTGCACTGCAGCATGTCCTCCTTGACACCAGCCTGCTTGACCACAGAGCCGCCTTCCGCAAGATTCCCCCGCAGTACGGCGATGCCGCCCGTGGGCCGATGCGGCTGATCCCGCGGCGGAATTACCTTGGGATTAAGCACCTTGGCGCTATCTATAACATGCTGCAGCGTGCCGCCGCCGACAGATAAAGTTGAGGTATCGATATCCTTCTGCATAACCTGCATCACAGCCGGCATGCCACCAGCCGCCCATACATCCTGCAACCCCCAGGGCCCGTTGGGGCTCACGGCCAGCAACGTCGGCACCTCCGCGCTTGCCTGGGAAAAGTGATCCAGTGTGAGCTCACAGCCTGCCGAATGCGCAATGGCTGGCAGATGAAGAGTGCCGTTCGTTGAGCCGCCGATCGCCATCAACATTCTTGCGGCATTCTCTAGGGACGTCTGCGTGAGCAATTGGCGCGCATTGAGGCCCTCATGGAACAATTGTACGGCGCGTCGACCGGTAGCCCGGGCCGCTTTCAACTTCTCGGTGTGCCATCCGGGTATGTTGGAACTGCCGGGCAGGCAAATCCCCAGTACTTCGGCCAGACATTGAAAGGTGTTGGCCGTGCCCATGATTTCGCAGGCACCGCAGCTACTGCAGTTGAAGGTTTCGACGAAAGCTTCGGGATCGCCACGATAGTCATTGTGATCGATAGAGTCGTCGAACTTCGGTGCATTGCGAATATTCATTTGCCCCGGCCCGGCTGACAGATAGATGCTCGGCAGATCCAGTCTCCCCATGGCCATCATCATGCCAGGGTTAATCTTGTCGCAGCCTGCGATGAAAACCACCGCATCAAATGCCTGGGAGCGTACATGGGTTTCGACAATGTCAGCGATCAGGTCGCGCTGCGCAAGCACGTAGCGCATGCCATCGTGGGCCATGGCGATACCGTCACAGGGCGCGGGGACATTGAACTCGGCGTACTCGCCACCCTCAACCAGAATACCTTCTTTGACCTTGTCGGCGAGCTTATTGAGATGATTGTGTCCCGCGGTCATCTCGGTATGGGAGTTAGCAATGGCGATCAGTGGCCGCTTGTTCAGATGCTTGGTGTCATACCCCGCACCCTTCATTACCCCACTTCGAAAGTCGTTAACCAGCTTGTTGGGGCTTGCGATAATGACATCACTTTTCTTGGACATAGGTATTTCTCCTTGGAATTGATCTAGGCACGCACTGATCGCGCCAGCGTGTACCAGCGATTGTTGGAGGGACTGATCACCGTCGCGCCAGCTTTGGACAGCTCGATAGCAGCGGCACGGCCGATACCTGTAACGCCACCGGTGATCCAGGCTACGCAGTTTTCAATATTTCTCATGTCGCTATTGCTCCACAGTGATTTTGAGACCCAGGCGGCGGTGGAAGCTCAGTAGGTGTTCCACACATTGCTGTGGTGCCTCGATCAAGGGGAAGTGGCCCACCCCTTCTAGACGTATAAGCTCGATGGCGGGGATTTCGCGCTCGATGGCCTCACAGGCATGCGCACCGGAAATCGGGTCCATAACCCCGTTGATCATGCACAGGGGAATATCCGTTTCCTGTAGCGCGCGCACCCAGCGCCCGGCGTGCTGACGCCGGTCGTGCATGTTCTGACTGCGGCGTGCCAAAGAGGCTCTGCCATTGATGCCCGTGCTTACAGACCAGAGGGTGCGCAGTGCTTCCGGCCCCGGCTTTCGCTCCCCAAAGATATTGCTGATAGTTTTCATAAACGGCTGCGCAGGCAGGAATCGTGCAATCCATTCACCGTATCGGCCCGCCAGGCGCGACTGCAGAAAGCGGGGTCGATGCGCCTTCATCAGAATCCCGCCATTGAGGAACACGCAGCTTTGTATCAGAAACCCCAGAGACTGTTCATTCTGCCGAGCGATTAGCTCCTGACAGATGGCATCGCCCACATCGTGGCCCAGCAGGTGCGCGCTGCCAAAATCCAGGTGCTTTAGCAGCGCTTCCAGCATGTCGGCATGTTCATGCAGGGTGTAAGTTTGTCTGGTTGGATTCGCAGATTGACCAGCGTCGGCTATGTCAGGCGCAATAATGGTGAAGTGCTCGGCTAAGCCTTTTGCCATATCGCACCAGTCACACCCGGCAGTGGGGAATCCGTGCACCATCAACAGCACCGGCCCTGCACCTTTATGCTGGTAACAAATGCGACTGCCTTGCCAGTCAAAATAACTTGCAGAGGCATACCAATTATCTATGTCCGCCTGCAAAGAGGGATAGTTCGCCATAGTTTCTATTCGCCGGTCCAGGCACAAGTCGATATCCAAACGTGGCAAATCATGCCTCGCTTCGGTCGCACTGTTCGTACCAAAGGTCACATTCGGGCAAAAAGTGTCTGGCTGGGAGCAAAGCCACGCCCGTATCGACATGCAGGACGCGCCCCAAGGCCTGCCGTATAATTTTGCCTCCAAACACTACAATAAAAAGTAGATGCTCAAAGTCGACTCACTGCACAACTGGATTGGCCAGCTCTCTGCAACAGCCCGAGAAGATGTGCTCGCTTGCATGCGGGCGAGGCATTACCCCGATGGCGACGCGATCTACAGCTTGGGTGATGAAGGCAAAGAACTGTATTTGATCGAATCTGGACGAGTGCGATTCTGCAACTACACGGCACGCGGCAAGGAAATTGAATTCGCCGAATTACGCGAAGGTGATTGCTTTGGAGAACTGAGTCTAATCGATGGCCTGTATCGGCCGCATTGCACCTATGCCGCGGGCCCCACCACGCTGCAGGTACTTCAGAAACGTGATTTCGATTCGTTGTGCGCTAAGTATCCCGAAATATTCCAGCAACTCATGCGGCTCATGGCGCACCACCTGCGCCAGACCTACACCATGATTGAAGATGCCACCGTTCTGCCCATGCGGGACCGCCTCGCCAGGCTTTTATCCCGGCTGGCTTACAGCTTTGGTACGGTTGAGCCGACCGGGACAACTCTTCTCGAAGGGGTGACCCATGAAAGCCTTGCTCGCATGCTGGGCTCGACGCGCGAGGGTGTTAGCCGCGAGCTCAAGCAGCTCGAGGCAGCGGGGCTGGTGCGGCGCGAGTATGGCAGGATCCTGATTCCCGATTTACCCGCATTGATAGCGGCCAGCGATGCATTGGTCGGTGGCGAGCCGCTGGTTCCCGGATATCAGTAGGCCACCGTAAGCACCGGTCACTTTAGGCGGCCGTTAAGGTAACGGGATTAACCTTTCCAGTTTTACCACTGAATTGTGACCAGTGTTACAAACTACGCGCGGGCTCTTGGTTTTAAATGCTGAACCACTACTTACCAATGTTTCACATAGGGTGATTCATATGCTGTAGGAGCTGTCGAATATGAAAAACCAGATTATCGAGAAGTGGCAATCCGAAGAAAAGTCTCGGGGCGCCTGGTCAAACCTGCCCGACATCCACATTGCCGAAACTCTGGCAAGATCGGGCCTGGACTGGATATGCTTTGACCTGCAGCACGGCCTGATGGACTACAGCCACCTGACTCAACTGCTGCCCGCTATCACCGGACTGCCGATCACCCCCGTCGTGCGAGTGGCGGCGAACCAACCCGACCAAATCGGCAAGGCCCTTGATGCTGGCGCCCGGGGAGTCATCGTGCCGATGATCAATTCTGCCGAGGATGCCCGACAGGCAGTGGCGGCGTGCTACTACCCACCAAAAGGGCTTCGATCCTGCGGGCCCATGCGCGACGCTATGGTAGAAGGTCTGTCGTATCTCGGCAGCGCCAACGAAGACATCGCATGCCTGCTGATGATCGAGACCGAGGAAGGCCTCTCCAACCTGGAGGCTATCGCCGCGGTACCTGGTGTCACCGGGCTATTTGTAGGCCCCATGGATCTGACCTACGGGCTTGGCCTTGCACCCGGAGACTTTTCCAACGACCGATTCAACGCCGCACTGCAGAAGATCATGCAAGCCTGTCGGAGCAACCGTCTGGCCTGCGGCATGTTTGGCTACAACGCCGAGATGGCCGCCGAATCGTTGGAACAGGGTTTCGATTTTGTTTCTATCGGCAGCGATATCAGCATGTTGCGCGACGGTCTCGCCCAGGCGCTCACGACGGCCAAGGCGGAGGTAAAGAGCAGTGAGCCCTCCCGAGGTGGCTACTAGTCGACAGCCGGCGCGGGAGTCCGGGCATGATCCCGCCGTCGCTACGCTCCTGCACTCAAGCTCTGCTAGCGCGCGCTCCATGCAGCTTCTTATAGCTTTCAATAAGCCGCAGGTGTTTGTCCAGGCCTGCCAGCTGCATGTTGGTTGGGGTAAGGCCGTAAAAGCGCACATCGCCACTCACGGACCCCACCACCGCGTCCATAGTCTGGTCACCGTACAGTCGCTTGAGATTAAACAGGTAATCACTTAGCTCAAGTTCGTCATCGATAACAATTTCCAGTACCGCATTCACCGCCCGATAAAATAAGCCGCGCTCCAGGGTATTGTCATTGAACTGGATAAAGGTTTCGACTCGCTCAAGGGCGACTTCATGCTGCTCCAGAGCCAGGTTGATAAGCAGCTTTAACTCCAGAATGGTGAGCTGGCCCCAGACCGTGTTCTCATCGAATTCAATACCGATCAAGGTGATGATGTCTGTGTAATCGTCTATCTGGCTTTCTTCCAGACGCTCTACCAGGGCATTCAGCTGGTCATCATTCAACGAGTGAAGGTTGAGAATGTCTTCGCGATAATCCAGAGCGCGATTAGTGTTGTCCCAGATTAGATCCTCTACCGGGTAAACCTCAGAATAGTCAGGCACCAGTATGCGGCACACCGGGGCGCCCAAGTCGTCATAAACCGCTGTATACACTTCTTTGCCAAGGTCTTTGAGGATGCTAAGCAGGCAGGCGACCTCTTCTTCGTTGGTGCCCGAGAAATCCCACTCGCTAAATTCGAAATCCGCCTTGGCGCTGAAGAAGCGCCACGAGACCACACCGCTGGAATCAATGAAGTGTTCTACAAAATTGTTGGGCTCGGTGATCGCAAGGCTGTTGAAGGTCGGGGGCGGAAAATCGTTCAGGCCTTCAAAGCTGCGGCCCTGCATTAACTCAGTGAGACTGCGCTCCAGCGCGACTTCCAGAGTCGGATGCGCGCCGAAAGAGGCAAAAACGCCGGAGGTTTTCGGGTTCATCAACGCGACACAAGCCACCGGAAACTGGCCCCCAAGCGAGGCGTCTTTGACCAACACAGGATATCCCTGTGCTTCCAACGCCCGAATGCCTTCCAAAATGTTGGGGTATTTTTCCAATACGTGCACGGGGACATCTGGCAACGTAAGTTCTTCCTGAATAATTTGCTTTTTGACCGCCCGCTCAAAAATTTCTGACAGGCACTGAACTTGCGCCTCAAACAAGGTGTTACCCGCACTCATGCCATTGCTCAGGAACAGGTTTTCAATCAGATTGCTGGGGAAGTACACCGTCTCGCCGTCTGAATGCCGTACAAAGGGCAAAGCGCAGATTCCGCGCTCAGTATTGCCAGAGTTGGTGTCGATGAGGTTAGAACCCGCCAATTCATTCTCCGGGTTGTAGATCTCCAGACAGTGGCTATCCAGAATGCCTTGGGGAAGTTCGTCCTTGGGGCCTGGCTTAAACCAGCGTTCATTGGGGTAATGAACAAACTCACTGTTGGCAATTTCTTCACCAAAAAACTGATCGTTATAGAAGAAGTTGCAGTTCAGACGCTCAATAAACTCGCCCAGCGCCGAGCACAGGGCGCTTTCCTTTGTCGCACCTTTACCATTGGTGAAGCACATGGGCGAGGCCGCGTCGCGAACGTGCAATGACCAAACGTGAGGCACGATATTGCGCCAGGATGCGATCTCGATCTTCATGCCCAAACTCGCCAGAATGGCGGTCATGTTGGCGATGGTCTGCTCCACCGGCAGGTCTTTACCCAAAATATAGGTGCTGGCGTGGCGTTCTGGCTTGACCATCAGCAGGGCCTGGGCGTCTTCATCCAGGCTGTCTACGACTTCAATCTGGAATTCAGGGCCGGTTTGCACCACCTTCTTGACCGTACACCGGTCGATGGAACGCACAATGCCTTGTCTGTCTTTATCAGAAATATCTTCTGGCAGCTCAACCTGGATCTTAAAAATCTGCTTATAGCGGTTCTCGGGATCAACAATGTTGTTTTGCGATAGGCGGATATTGTCGATTGGAATGTTCCGCGCTATGCAATAAACCCGGACAAAATAGGCCGCACACAACGCCGATGACGCCAAGAAATAGTCAAAAGGACCGGGCGCTGAGCCGTCGCCTTTGTAGCGTATAGGTTGGTCGGAAATCACCGAGAAGTCGTCAAACTTGGCTTCAATTCGGAGCTTGTCGAGAAAATTGACGTTGATTTCCATTACGAGAGTACCAATTTGAGGAATTTGGCGCTCTGTGGCCTTGGACTGCCGCTATTATCCAGCTTTTGAGCCCGAACGTCTTTCAATTCGGTGAAATTCAACCACAGCTCATAGAGAACGGAAGAACTTACTGAGTTGTATGAGGCGTTTTTAGCCGGGATGGTTGTGCACTCCAGCTATAAAACGCCTTGTTGTGATCTGCCTAGGGCTTACGGAACTTCAGGGTCCAACGGTCCGTATTACCAGTGACAGTCTTGCGACCTACTTCGTAGCGCAATTCGTCATCGGCCCGGTAGTGCAGCTTGGAGTAGTCCACAAGCTCGAAGCCAGCGGCCTGAATCTCCTTGATGGCGAGTACCGGGTCAACGCGTCGTCCGTTCTCATCGTTATCACCCTGCATGTGGCGGCGCGTGTGATCCACCACCGCGTAAATGCCTCCTGACTTAAGCGAGTCAAAAACAGTTTCGTTTAAGGCCATCCGCTTGTCTTCGTCGAAATTATGATAATTGCGAAACGTTAAAACCATGTCGACATCGTCGATATCGAGATCAACATCGGCGAATTCGCCGGTCTCCTGAAGCTCGCCAAAACCGGGCTTGCCCGCCAGGGACTTCAGCGCGCGGTCTGCGCCGAAAGCGACATAGAACTCACCATCCTCGGCCAGTACAGGCGCCAGCAACTTGGTGTACCAGCCGCCCCCCGGAAAGAGTTCGACGACTTTCATATCATCACGTAAACCGAAGAACTCAAGAGTCTCGACGGGTTTGCGGTTGCGATCTCGACTCGTCTCGGCTTCTGATCTGACCGAGGAAGCCATTGCTTTTTCCAGCTTGGATTTAACGGCGTCATAATCAGCAGCGCCTGCAGGCGATCCTGCGATAGCTAGCGCCATAGCGATGGCAAAAAAGTTTCTCTTCATGTGGTGCCTCACGTTTTTGAATGGATAAATTGGTGAAATGTTGAATTCAGAGTTTTGATACTAGCCGCTAACGCGCCGGGTTGGCCAGATCAGCCTCAGCTGCAATGTAACCGAAGGAACTCCAGCTGGATCCCGACACGATACGTCGCAACAGTTCGTCTGATCGCACCCGGTCACCATTGTAGTAGTAATAGTTGGCAAGCCCGTAAGCGACGGCCGAATTGCTCGGATTATCGCCGTTAGCATCCATCATTTCTTCGATGGGAAGCTCGCCTTTATACAGAAGACAGAGCTGGTGATAGCTCATGTTTTCGATGATGTTCATATCGACGCTAATCTCGTCCAGAGCCTTCGCGGCCTTGGCGTCTTCACCCATGCGACGCAAAATCATGTAGATCCAATGCCCGCTGGACACGAGGTTGTCATCGTTGCCGCCCAGACGATAGCCGTTGCGAAAGGCCGCCAACGCCAGAGGCCAGTCCTGCTTGAGATAGTACGCTAGACCCAGGTGGTACCAGACGTTGCCCTGCGTGGTGGTCAGCGGAATGTTCAATGCATTGGGCAACCCATCGGGCTCGATATCCTGCGGCAAATCATGCATCAGTACGGCCGCGCGCAAAAAGTCGTCAATGGCCTCGTCAAACTTGCGGACGGAGAGATAGCGATGACCGCGGTGTCGATAGAAACGCGGATCATCAGGAAACTTCGAAATACCGTCGCTGAACACCTTGATCGCTCGACGATAATCCCCGGTGTAGGCAATGCGCCTGCCCAGCCAGATAATGGCGTCGGCGTCCCCGGGATTGGCGTCATAAGCGTTTTGGGCTGCGCGGAGTTTCTCCAGCGTTTGCTCGCTAGGCTTTGCGGCGTACAACGGCCGCCCATCGAGCGAGACCGCCTGAGCGTCGGCGGACAAGGCCGAGGTTTGCGCCGCTAGCGCCTGGGTACTAGCCAGAGGCACTACCAGTAGCAGCAGCGAATACAACAGTATCCTGGAACAACTCGACTTGTCTTGCATGCCTTTCCTCCCATCTGTGATTCGCGTTCGGGCATTACCCTCAAAACTTAGCGAACTTTGAGTAGCGCTGGACCCGGGTCGAAGCGTATCAGGATAGTCACACACTTTGCTGTTCTCGAGGATTTTCAGCAAGGCCTGGCGAAAACAGGGTAGGCAGGGCAATGAACCCACCCGATTTGACCCGAGGCGATCGCTGGCACATTGGCAAACGCTGGATGTACTGCGCGGGATGCTGGCTGAGGGAAAGCACTGGCACGATTGACTCAAACAGCCTAAGGGCTGTTTTCGCCCTGCGGGCGGCGTCGCAAGCTCCGCCGTCCAAACTGCTCCTGCTCGTCGCAGTTTGTCGAACGAGCACGTTCTTTCGGCTGGAACACTAGATACAAAAAAGCCCCACCCGATGGGTGAGGCTTATTTTGTATATGGCGCGCCCGGCACGATTCGAACGTGCGACCGCCTGGTTCGTAGCCAGGTACTCTATCCAGCTGAGCTACGGGCGCGTAGGGGGCGGGACTATAGGTATCTAGACCTTTTCTGTCAAGGCTGAACACCACTATCAATACTGCCGCCTTGCCCAACGGCAGAGAAGAACAGACGGAAGGGTATCTTCTGATCACTCTTGAGCTTAACCAACAAGCCGTAATGATCGTTGTCGTAATCATCGACCCATTCGGTCTCAAGCTCTGGCAGCAGAACGGGCATCTCGGTGTCTTCCGGGGCCTGCCCCACTACCCTGACTTCTTCCATATCCGAATCGGAGTCCATTGCCACTTTAGGCACTTTAATCATGACGGTCTGATGTCCCGTGGCCGCATCGGCCTTTACGTCCATCACCTGCGCGCCGGACTTACCATCTCTGTGGCCTTTCACCAGCTCCAGCCAATCGGTCTCCATCCCCAACGACTGGGTGAGTCCCGTGAGCGGGGACAGGGCTAGTAATGCGACAAGGGTTCGCAAAATCATGGCAGTTACTCGTCTAATCTGTGTTGTAAGGGTAGCGGGTATTTTGAGTCGCGTCAGCCTTCGGGATTTCGACCCTGGATCAGGCCGGCGCAAAATTGAGCCAGAAGCGCGCAAGACCTGCGGCACTCACCAGCAGCAACGCAAACCCCAGATACCTAAAAAACAGCTGTGTGTCTGCCCGCAGGCTATAGGCGTGAAACCTAAGGCCCAGCACATGTCCTATGGCCGCGCAGGGCAGCAGCCACAGATGCTGACGCCACTGCAGATCGACATCGGTGATCACAAATGCAATGAGTTTAAGACCCACCAGGATGAACCACAGCACAAACAAGGTATCGCGCAGCTGCTCTTTAGTGACCCGGCTTGCCGCTACCGGCACCACCAAGGGCGCAGCGATGAGCGACACACCGCTTACATAGCCCCCCAACATGAGAAAAAACGCGTCCACGCGCTTGCTGTTACTTTTAAACGGCCTACCTACTATGTAACTAATTGCATATAGGGTGACCGTACAAAAAATAAAGCCAGTGACTATCGACCCAGGCAGCGTAATCACCCCCGCTACGCCGATGAGCTTGGGCACGAGCATTAACGGCAACGCGTAGCGCAAGAACTCCCAGTTAACGGTGCTAACCGCCCTGCCCAGCTTGGCATCCGCACGATGGGCCTGCCACACCGTCAAACCCGAGAAGAACAACAGATGCACCGAGATGATGGGCAAAAACAGCAGTGGCTCGTCACGAATCAGCAGCAAAAACGGCAGGGTCAGTACCGCACCGCCAAAGCCAAGACCCGAGCGCACAAAACCACCCCAGACAAACAGCACCGCGATGAGCCCATATTCCCAGGGCAGCAGCTCAGCCACGGGCAGGGCCTGGGCTAGCGTTCATCATCAAAATAAAACTGATCGTCAAAAGTCTTCATCCAGTTGGGATAAAAAATTGCGAAGGCCGTTACACACATACCGTTGATAAATCCTTCGGAGAACATCAACAAAAACAACAGCGGCCAAAATTCGCGGACATTATCCAGGTAGCTATGCAGACCACTGCTCCAAAATAACAGTAGCGCAGCCAATGCCAGTAAAAGCATCACCAGACCACCACCGGCAAAGCCAGCCCCTAATATGTACACAAAAGGGTGTTTTAGCGACGGCCGATAGAGCAAGCGAGCCAGAATCCGCGTTGTGGTTGCCGGTAGCAATACGCACAGCAGCACGGACAGTGGGTATGCCGTCCAATCCAAGCCCTGCAGCGCATACAAGCCCACTACGGCAAATGACGCCCCAAGTACGCTAAACGACCAACCCACCAACAGAGATAGCGTAGTGACGCCTAAAAAGTGCAGAACCAGGCCATCAACGAGATGGATATTCAGCAGCCACAGTAACAAGCAGGCCACCGCACCACCGGCCACCAGATGCATACGCCAGGGCTGCTGGCTCAGCGCCGACCATTGCGCCCGCGCCACTGCCAGCCCCAGGCTGAGCAACACAGCAATGCCCGCGATTGCCAGAATCCAGTTAGGCACTAAATGAGCGGGCACGTGCACGCGATTACCACACCTTTTGTCATGATCTGCTCAGCGGTAAATCCAGTCCCTGAGTGGGGTTAAGGTATACGGTCGAGCCGGCCGGTTTAAAGTTCGGCTGCCAAACGACAGGCCTGATCGATAGCGCGTTTTGCATCAATCTCTACGGCCATATCGGCGCCGCCGATCAAATGCACGCCCTCTCGCTCACTTACCAGCGCATCAAATAAACTGCGCTCAGACTCCTGCCCTGCGCAGATCACAATGGTGTCTACCGGCAAAAGCTGTGGCTCGTCGTCGATGGAAATATGCAGTCCGCGGTCATCAATGCCGTCGTAACGCACACCCTTGAGCATATGCACACCGCGGCGCTTTAAGGCCAGCTTATGAGTCCAGCCCGTGGTAGGTCCTAAACCACGGCCGGGCGATGTGGGCTTACGCTGTAGCAGGAATATCTCTCTATCGGCGATCTCTACAACAGGCTCAACACCGGCAACGCCACCGCGGGGATGATTCTCAAAATCGATGCCCCACTCCCGGGCAAACACATCGCGATCCAGCGCGGCCGACACACCCGCGTGAGACGCCAATTCCGCCACATCAAAGCCGATGCCGCCGGCCCCGATTATCGCTACCGCTTTGCCCAAAGGCCGCGTGCCGCGAATAGCCTCGTCATAGCTCATCACCATGGGATGGTCGATGCCCGGCACTTCGGGATCTCGAGGATTAAGACCGGTGGCAACCACCACCTCATCCCAGTCATCGGCGCCGAGCTCATCGGGATTTACGCGATGCTCCAGCTCCACGGTGACGCCGGTAAGCTCTAACTGGCGCTGAAAATAGCGAATGGTCTCGGCGAATTCCTCTTTACCCGGAATGCGCATGGCCAGATTAAAGTGCCCGCCGAGCTCATTACTCGCCTCAAACAAAGTCACCTGATGGCCGCGCGATGCCGCAGTAGTGGCAAAGGCCAGTCCTGCAGGGCCTGCACCCACCACAGCGATACGTTTGGGCGATTCGGTAGGCCGGTACTCCAGCTCGGTTTCGTGACAGGCACGGGGGTTCACCAGGCAGGACACGGTCTTGCCGCGGAATGCGTGATCAAGACAGGCCTGGTTACAGGCAATGCAGGTATTGATTTCGTCCACCCGGCCCTCATAGGCCTTTTTGGCAAACTGTGAGTCGGCCAGCATGGGACGCCCCATGGACGTAATATCAGCAAGTCCGTCGGCGAGCACCTGCTCGGCCACCTCGGGCATATTGATGCGGTTGCTGGTGATCATGGGTATGGACAGCTCTTTACGCAGCCGCCCGGTAACACCGGCAAATGCGGCTCGCGGTACCCGGGTACTAATGGTGGGCACCTGCGCCTGGTGCCACACAAAGTGCGTGCTCATGATAGACGCGCCAGCAGCTTCGATAGCTTTACCCAGGGTGACCACCTCCTCCCAGCTGCTGCCATCGGCCATGAGTTCCATGGCCGCAATGCGGTAGATCACGATAAAGTCCGGACCCAGCGCCTCTCGGGTGCGTCGTACAATTTCTACCGGCAGGCGCATGCGATTCTCGTAATCACCACCCCATTCGTCCTGTCGGTGATTGGTTTTATCAAGCAGGAAGGTGCTCAATAAATAGCCGGCAGAACCAATAATCTCCACACCGTCATAGCCCGCACTCTTTGCTCGCTGGGCGCAAAGCACAAAATCTTGAATCGTGGATTCAATATCCTCGGCCGTCATCGCCCGCGGCTCTCGGGGGTTAATGGGCGAAGCGATAGGCGACGGTGCTACCGGGTCAGCGCTGTAGGCCAGATTGCCGGCGTGCAGAATCTGCAGGCAGATTTTGCAATCCGGTGCTGCAGCGTGAACAGCGTCGGTAACACGCCGATGCAAAGGCACATGCGCATCGCTGTTAAAAGCACCGTACTCGCCGGGAGCGAGGGCTGCGGAATCATTAGGCGCATTTCCGCCGGTGATGATCATGCCCACACCGCCAGACGCGCGCTCCGCATAATAGGCCGCCATGCGCTCAAAACCTGTAGGTCCCATCTCCTCAAGGCCTGTATGCATAGAACCCATCAAAATGCGGTTTTTTAACTGCGTAAAGCCCAGGTCCAAAGGCTCAAAAAGGTGCGGAAACTGTGGGTGCATCGTGTTACTCATATCAGGCGCCACGGACATCGAGATACCCCCGGTCAATTGCTGTTTCTAAGGCGTTTACTGCGGCTCGTAGCTCTTCGTAGGCCTCTCGCTGTCGCGCCAGCATAGAAATCTGCTCGTGCGAGGGCATCTCAGGAGAGATCTTTGAGATATCGATCAACTCCTGAAGGTAAGACAGCCTGGCTCGCGCCGCCATGGTGATCACCGGCCGTATGGCATCGACGCTCAGCTCGGGTATCGCGGGATTCATAATCTCGCGATTCACGTCGCGACGGATTTTCTCCAACTCCAAGAGGAGTCTATTACTGTCCTGTCCTGTCATAGGTGCACCCTTTTATACGCGCAGGCGAATTTTTATGACGCAGACAGTCACAGGAAACATGCGTCCGGTCAAGGCTTGAGCCTTACCCCATAACTCGCCCAACACCTGTCGCGCTCCAACGCTGTCAAGGGCTGGCGTCCATACCGCTGAGCGAGTACTTTCTGCCGTCTGAATTAACGCCGCGCTTCCAATTACGATCAATACCAGCGGCGGCATAGTCATCAAGATTGTCATTCAGCCACCCAAGAGGTCATCGTGCAATGAGCTTTGAAAAGGCAACCGCGGTAGACAGCCGGCAACACCCCTACACGGCAGAGATCGCCGAAGGTTGGGATATTGTGGGTAACGCCAACGGCGGATATCTGCTGGCAATTGGTGCACGCGCTATGGCCAAGGCAGCGGCTCGCCCCTATCCCATTAGCGTCACAGCGCATTACCTGGCACCGGGCAGACCTGGCCCGGTCACCATAGACCCACAAATCATCAAAGCCGGTAAACGCCTGACTACGGTTCGAGCGACCTTACAAAGCCCCGACAAGCCGCTCATAGAGCTGCTGGGCAGCTTTGCGGATCTGGCAAGTTTTACCGGGCCTGCTCGTGTAGACGCAAATCCACCGGACCTTCCGCCCCCGGACCAATGCGTACGCTCGGTACCTAATCCCGAGCTAGGCTTCCCGCCGGCCATGATGGGCCGGGTGGATCTGCGTCTGCATCCGGATGACGCGAACTTTCTCAAGGGCAAGCCATCAGGCGACCCCTTGATCCGCGGCTGGCTACGCCTGCCGGATAATGAACCCATAGATCCTTTTGGACTGCTGCTGGCAACCGATTGTTTTCCGCCCACGATATTCAACGCCAACTTACCTGTTGCCTGGACACCCACGGTAGAGCTCACGGCGCATATTCGGGCAGTGCCTGAGCCCGGCTGGCTGCGCTGTCGTTTCAGCACGCGCTTCATTAGCGGCGGGATGATGGAAGAAGATGGAGAAGTCTGGGATAGCAGCGGTCGCCTGGTGGCGCAATCACGGCAGCTGGCACTGACGCCCCAAGCTTAAGACACCAGTGCCAATGAGGTGAGCAAGAATCGGGTGGAGCGCGCAGCGTGCCCGATTAACACTGCAGGCCCGGTAAAAAAAGAGTTGAACTATGCTTCGCCACAGTGCGCCTGCGAATGCGACAATTCGCCCCATGCCTGAGTCTTCACACAGTGCCTCTGCCCATTACCGCCTGGTTGCCGACGCGATTCGCTATCTGCGTGAGCATCAGCGTGAGCAGCCGACGCTGGAGAATCTTGCCCAGGCTCTAAACACCAGTGAGTTCCATCTGCAACGGACCTTCAGCAGCTGGGCCGGTGTATCGCCCAAACGCTTTTTGCAGATCATCACCCGACAATACGCCGTGGATGCCCTGCGCCAGCAGGCCACTGTGCTCGATGCCAGTCTGGACGCCGGGCTCTCGGGTCCCGGTCGCCTTCATGACCTGACACTGAGCTGTGACGCTATGACCCCCGGCGAAATTGCCAGTCGCGGCAAAGGCCTTAAGCTGCATTACGGATGGGGCGACACTCCCTTTGGCCCGGCGTTTGTAGGCTGGAGTGATCGAGGCATCAGTCAGCTGAGCATTCACAACAGCAAAGACGCCGAGGTAAGTCAGACCTTTAATGAGGAGTGGCGCGGTGCGGCGCGCGAGCAAAACAACTTAGCGGCGGCAGAGCTTCTGGAGCAGGTGTTTGCACAACCCCTGGAGCGCGGAAAATTACATCTGCTCCTTCGCGGCACCAACTTCCAGGTCAAAGTATGGGAGGCCCTCATGCAGGTCGCTCCGGGACAGCTGGTAAGTTATCAGCAACTCGGGGCCATAGCCGGCACCGGACAGGCTCATCGCGCCGTGGGCTCAGCCATGGCCCGCAATCGTATTGCCTACCTCATTCCCTGCCACCGCGTGATTCGCCAAGGCGGAGACTGGGGTAACTATCGCTGGGGCCTGGAGCGAAAACTGGCTCTGCATCTTTGGGAACACACCGCATGAGTACAGCGCAGCTTGCACAGTTGGTGGCGCTTGCCGCCATCTGGGGCTCTTCGTTTATGTTTATGCGTATCGCTGTGCCGCAGCTCGGGCCTCTATGGCTGCTGGAAATGCGTCTCGTGGCGGCCTCTTTAATACTACTGATCATCAGTCGCGCTATGCGCCGACCGCTGCACATCCGCAAGCACTGGCGTCATTACATGATTCTGGGTGTGTTCAACACCGCACTACCCTTCTGGGCTTTTGCCTATGCCGCGCAGACTCTACCTGCCTCCATGCTCGCCATACTCAACTCCACAGCGCCGCTGTGGGGATTACTCATCGGCTTTGTCTGGCGGGGCAAGCCCATCACACGCCGCGCAATCGTTGGCTTACTACTGGGGATGTCCGGCGTTGCGAGCCTGGTAGGTCTTGGGGGACTGGCAGTAAAACCCGAGGCACTGTTTGCGGTAATCCTTACCGCATCGGCGGCGATCTGCTACGGCATCGCCAGTAGCTATGCCGAGTACGCCGAGAAGGTAGAAACCTACGCCAATGCCCATGGCAGTCTCTGGGCGGCCACGCTCTTACTTTTGCCCTTTATCCCTTTTGCCCCCATGCCCACCGTATGGCCCCCCGGTGCGGTGGCCGCGGCACTTATCCTCGGCGTGCTTTGCACCGGCGTTGCCTACCTCATGTACTTCCATCTAATAGCTACCGCAGGCGCACCCTCGGCACTCACCGTAGGCTATTTGATTCCCCTGTGGGGCGTACTCTGGGGCTGGTTGTTTTTGGATGAAGCGGTGGGACTACACACGCTACTGGGTGCAGGCTTGGTGCTCAGTGGAACGATGCTCGTGACAGGTTTTAGACCCTCGCGATTACTTCGCGCGCTAAAACCTCCGACGGCTTAATCAGCCGAGGCTCTCCTGTTTCTCCATTTATTCACAAGCAGTATAAGCGTATAGGACAAGGGCGAGACCAGTAACACCAGTACAGCGAGAAGCAGGGGCAGCAGAAGCAGCCCCCAGAACCCGTCCGCGGAGGCTAGCTCTATATCGAGAGCGATCTCTCCGTTAACACCGCCTATTAAGAGCAGCGCAATACACAGGACTATACCCAAGGCCAGTCCACTTAAGACAGCCATGAGTATCTGAGTCTTTAAAAAGCGCGTAAATGTCACGCTTCTCGCCGCCATTGCCGATCATTCATTGTTTTAGCAGCTCAGACCTTCGACAGGATACGCCCGGTCAGATTGTTGATTCGCGCAAGCCCCTCCCGCAGATGATCATCAGGAAGCGCAGAGCTAAATCGAAAGTGCTGCTCCACGCCAAAGCGAGAACCGGGGATCACCAACACCCCCTCCTCGGCCAACAGTCGTGCGGCAAGCTCATCGGAGCTTAGTGGCAGATTGAATCGGACAAAAGACATCGCAGAAGCCTCCGGCGGCACAACGGAGTACACGCCACCATGCACTTTGAGTCCTTCGCGTAAGGTTTCGAAACCACGGCGGATCAAGCCTCGGGCCCGGGCGGTGATGGCGTCCCGGGCAGCCGGAGCCAGTGCAGCACAGGCTAACTTCATAGACATCATGCTTGCGGTAATCGATGCGTATTCGTGACGCCGCCACAAAGCAGGAATCAAAGACTCCGGCGCGACCAGCCAGCCCAAACGCAGCCCCGGCAAGCCATAGGCCTTGCTCATAGAGTTAATGGCAATCACTCGGCCATAGTCTCCCCAGAAGGACGGCGTGGGCTCATCACAGTGCCGCTCGGTGCCGCAATACACTTCGTCAGCAACAATCCACGCCCCCACTGACTTCGCTGCCGCCGTGATCAAGTCTCGATCCGCCTCGCTCAGTATTCGTCCTGTGGGGTTGTTAGGATTAACAACGTGAATGATTCGGGTTTGTTGATCTACTGCTGCCTCCAAACCCTGCGCATCAATCGCCCAGCCCCTGGCTTCGAGCATGTCCACCGTACGCACTTCAAAACCCAAGTTATGGGCATTACCGGCAAGCTGCTCATAGGTCGGACTAAAACGAATGACGTTGTCGCCAGGCTCCAGCAGCGTTGCTGCAACCAGTGTATTGGCCTCGGTAGCGCCAACGGTCACCAGCACGTTGTCGGCGTTAGCATTGCTATAGAGGGCGGCAATCCGCTCCCGCAACGCCTCATCGCCATTGACCTGAGGGTAGTCCACCAAGTTGGCAAGAAGCGCCTCCTGGTCAATGTCCGCCAACTCAATCAACTCGGCGTAGCTCATAGGATGCACACCGCTCTCAGAAAAGTTGTAGTGCACCCCGTGCTCGGTCTCCGACAGGTACTGCTCAACGGCGAAGGCTTGAAACTCCGACATGCTTTTAGTCCTTACAACGCCGACTCGACGGCTTGACCGTCTTGCTTGTAAACCACGCCGTTCTTCATCACAAAGTCCACGCGCGACAGCAGGTTGATATGTCGCAGTACATCGCCCTTTACCGCAATGATGTCAGCATACTTGCCGGCAGAAACGGTGCCCCACTTATCGGATACACCCATCATGACCGCACCCCAGTAGGTTGCTGCGCGAATCGTTTTCATGGCATCCACATTCATGACATTGACCCACACGTCCATCTCGTTCCAGGTGCTCTGGCAGTGAAACTTCATGGGGATGCCACTATCGGTACCTACCAGCATAACAACGCCCGCATCACGTAACTGCTGAAACTTGCGCTTGAGCGTAGGCTTACGCAGCGGTGTCAGCTGTGTATAGGCCAGCTGTCCGGGCTGCTGGATAGACGCCTTGATATCCGCAATGGTCGAAGGCTCTAAACCCCGGTGCCAGCATTCGCTGTCGAGCTTCTCGGGATTGGCCACAGTGAGATCGTAGTTCCACAAACCCTCAACGGTGGGGGTCCAAAATAGTGGGCCGCCGGCAATACGCCCGGTGGCAGTCCGCTCCTTGAGTAATTCCATGACATCCGCGGGGTACTCTGGCGCAGTGGTCAGACCGGTGTGCTCAAAGTTATCTACACCGATCTCGATTCCTCGGCGAACTTCGTCTGGGCGATGTGAATGCGCCACCACCTTAAGACCATGCTTGTGCGCTTCGTCCACCACGGCCTGAGCTTCTTCAAGGGTCATCTTGTCCTGGTCGATCAGCTTAATAATATCCACGCCGGCATCAGCGAGCTTTTTGACCTTGCGTCGTCCGTCCGCAACACTATCAACACCCCAGCGGTAAAAGTCCGTGCCGGGATAAGCCTCATGCTGAATAAAGGGCCCTGATACAAACAATCGGGGGCCCGGGATCTCACCCGACTCAATGCGATTCTTCACTGACATAGACGCGTCCAGTGGCGCCCCCAGGTCTCGGGCAGTGGTGATTCCCGCAAGCAATAACTGCACCGCACTTGAAGGCATAATCTCACTGGCCAAGCGGTCTTTATAGGTAGGATGCCAATGGCTGTAATCGGCATGCCCGTTGAGCATAAGATGGGCATGGTTTTCCCAAAGCCCCGGCAGTACGTCCATGCCCTCGGTGGACACCACCTCGTAACCCTCGGGCACCGGCAAGGTCGAAACGGTACCCACTTCCTGAATAACCCCGTCTTCGACCAGGATCACGCTATTGGCAATGGGCTGATGCCCGAAACCATCAATCAAACGCCCGCCGACCAGCGCCGTGCCGGCCGTCGCAGAGACCGAAGCCAGCGCTGCACCGAAGAGCGCGGCACTGGCAAGCACCGCACAGATGTTGGTTTTGACCGTTACAGCTTGTTGTTTCATCATCTTTTAGACCTCTATCTTTATAATTTATGCAGCGCATCCGTAGCGCAAAATCAGCTACCGAACCCCGCCCAACAATCCACCCCGTTGACCTTAAGCGGCAGTACGGCCATTGTTAAGGGCACTACAGCAAAACAAACTTGGGAGATCCTCTCTTGCATCAACCACCAAACGTTCACAAATCTGGCAGCCAAGAGCTTTGTACTTCGGATTCTCGACGTTCGAGTGTAGCGCGAAAGCTTCCGAGCCTGCGACTTGCCACACCCTTACTCTGTGTTTTGCTGGCCGGCACACCCCTTGCGCATGCGCAGGATCAGAAGCAGCAGGTACTTCAGGCGGTCACAGCACTCTTTGATGCCATGCGTGCGAAAGATGCAGACGCGCTTGATTCAGCGTTTTTGCCAGAAGGCCGTTTGGGTACCAAAGGCACCCAGGCATGGATCGCACAGGTTGCCAGCTCAGACGCCTATCTGGATGAAGTGACCTTTGACGAAACCGTGCTGGTTGATGACAAGATGGCTATGGCGTGGACGCCCTACAACCTGTTTGTTAATGGGGAATTCCATCACTGCGGTGTGGATGTTTTTAGCCTGCGTAAAAGCGAGGGGCAGTGGAAGATTCTGCAGTTAGACGATACCCGCCGCACCGAGGGCTGTGACCCAAAGCGGCGCGGCCGATAACAGAGTCCATCAATCCGCAAAACGGTAAAAAGCATCCATGGCCCGGTACAGCATGTGCACATCTACCTTGGAGCTGATGGCATAGGTCGAGTGTATCGACAGAACCGGCACGCCGTAGTCGATCACCTCCATGTTGCGCCGGGACAGCGAATTACCGATGGTCCCGCCAGAAGCTCGACCTTTGTAGGTAGCGGTCTGCCACTTCACACTGGCGCCATCAAGGTAAGCACGGTTCCAGGCCATAAACTCCGAGTTGGCGTTAAAGCCGCCGCCATAGAGCTTAAGGTTTACCCCATAACCTAAGCGCGGTGCATTACCCGCCTCCCAAACACCGGGATGACTGGGGTGCACCCCCGGATTCACATCAGACGAAACAACTTTGGTATTGCGAAGCGCGCGGCGCACGTCGATGTCGGTGTAGGCGTCGCCCCGCTCCCGATAGACAAGCTCAGCAAGCAGGTCTACAAAATAGTCAGAGTTAGAACCGGTGTTGTTAACGTTCCCCACTTCTTCGTTGTCCACAAGAAACGCCACTGCCGTTCTCTTAGGATCAGTCTGCTCCACAATGGCGCGCAGTGCGGTATACGAAGACAGCTTATCGTCCTGCCCATAGATCGCCATCATGCCGCGATCAAAGCCTATATCTCTAGGCGCCACTGCCGGCACGATTGCTAGTTCCGCTGATACGAGGTCTTCTTCTTCGATGTTGTACTCGGATTTCAGGAAGCCCAATACTGAATCCTTTAATGAGGAATCTGCTGGCGTGATTGAGGCGATAATTGGATCCAACTCTTCCCCCATAATCACGTCCCGGTTGGTTCGCTCGCGATAATCCTGATCCACATGCGGAGACAGGTCCGGGATAATAAAAATGGGATCGTCTTCGCTAAGACCCACAGAGATCGAGACGCGAGAGCCGTCTTTTTTATCCACATGCCCTACCAGAGCCAGCGGCAGATTCACCCACTGATAGTTCTTGATGCCGCCGTGACGATAGGTCTGAAATAGTGCAAATCCCTCGGACTCATAGAGCGGCCGCCCCTTGAGCTCCAGTCGCGGGGAGTCAACGTGTGCGCCCACCACTCTAAAGCCGTCGGTCATGGGCTCAGAACCCACGACAAAGAGTGTCAGCGTGCGATCTCTATTCACATCATAGTAGCGGCCACCGGAAGGTAACTCTCCCTCAGCGGGCATCGCCTTAAAGCCGGCTTCTTCGGCAATACGCACAGCCTCACTGACAAAGCTCAGCTCCGTCTTGGCGCGACTCATAAAGTCTTTGTAATCTTCGGCAAAGGCAAACACTTCGCTTCGCTCAGATTCAGAAATCATTTGCCAGGCCGATTGAGGGCCATTTTCGTCATCAGCGCTCGCTGTAAAGCTTGCAAGCAGCAGCGACGCCAGCAGAAGTGAGGAATAAGCCGAGAGTGCGGCTAGCATCTTGGGGGGCTTCACAGACATGTAAGCGTTCTCCGAATTGTCTTTATCAAAATTGTCTGAGCGTAACTACAACAAGAATTAATCAGTCACACCGTCGACCGACAGGAAGGTCCCATCCTCGGCTCGGACGATCGTGTGAGCCTCAAGAACCGCACCGGGCTTAATGCCACCAAGGATATGCGGAAACAACTCATCGGTTGCGCCTTCAAAGTTTGGCGGTATGTCACCCACAGGCGCCGTCCCTTCGAACACTGTCGTTACCCCGGTCGACGCTAGGCTCTCTACTGTCATACGTAAGCAGTACCACTCTCCTTTCACCTGAGGATAGAAATGGTTAGCTACGTTCATAAGCTTTGCCGGGTTCGAGGTGCCGTGGGTAAAACCATCTGCCTCGTAGGTGGGCGGAAAATAAGTAGAGTCCTCTGCCAGCACCTGATCCCAAAGCTTGGCCTGGACCATATGAAACACGTAGGGAAAACCTGTGGGATTGAGTGGCTCATCAGCCGCAGCGACAGAAAACGACAATGTGGTTAAAAGTAGAACGAGCAAGCGACGCATAAAAGTTCCTTGAATGCCAAGAGAATAGATTGGGTTATTCTTAGTCTACGGAAAAGGAGCCCATCGTGTTAGTCAATAAATCAAAGCTATTCGGACAGTATTCGATCACTCGCATTGCGACGGCACTATGCAGCCTTGTGTTGGGGGCAGCCCTTGCAAGCCATAGCAGCGCAGAGGCAGACATTGGCGCATTGCAAAGTTCCACCCTTATATACAACGCCAGAATTATTGATGGATCTGAAAGCCCCGCATATTTAGGCGCTGTACGGGTAATCAACGACGGGATTGTTGAGCTTGGCGATCTGTCTCCTCGACCAGGCGAATACGTGATTGACGCAAAGGGTCTGGTACTCGCGCCGGGATTTATCGACACCCACAGCCACCACGACGATGACGGCGCACTGGCCAAACATCCTGACGCGCTGCCCTTACTCACCCAGGGCATCACCACCAGCGTGTTTGGCCAGGACGGCGGTCACAATTATCCGCTGGGTGGTTTTCTCAAGGGCTTCGATCAAAACCCCAGCAGCGTCAATGTGGCTTCTTATGTAGGGCACAACACATTACGCGATCGCGTCATGGGCGATGACGCCAAGCGGGTAGCCACCGAGGTCGAGGTCGATGCTATGCGCGCAATGCTGCTGGAGGAGCTTGCTGCAGGAGCTTTGGGACTATCCACGGGCCTGGAGTACGAGCCCGGAATTTACTCACAGACCGCCGAGGTTCTGGTTCTTGCCAAAGCGACAGCCGCTCAAGGCGGCCGGTATATCTCTCATGTGAGATCCGAAGATCGTTTTTTATGGGACGCCATGGACGAGATCATCGAGATCGGCAAACAAACGGGCATGCCGGTGCAAATCTCTCACATCAAGCTTGCTGCAAAAAATCTCTGGGGGCAGTCGTCGACACTGCTGAAAAAATTAGAAGCTGCGCGCGCAGAAGGCATCAACATCACCGCAGACGTGTACCCCTATGAATATTGGCAGTCCACTATGTGGGTTCTACTGCCAGACAGAAATGCAGACAATCTGGATGAGATTAAATTCGTATTGGAGCAGTTGACGCCTGCCTCCGGCGTTATTTTTACGCGCTTCGAACCCAACCCCAGCTATGTGAATCAATCTGTGGCCGAGATCGCTGCCCTTAGGGGCAGCTCTGAGGTGCAGACGTTTTCTGCTCTTTTGAAAGAGGCCGATGCCTGGTCGCAAGCTCACGACGGCGCTTCCGCTGAATCCATCATGGGAAAATCCATGACCGAGTCGGACATCGAAGCTTTTATTGCCTGGAAGCACAGCAACATCTGCAGCGATGGCGGCTTTGAGGGTCATCCCCGAGGGCACGGTGCCTTTCCTCGCGTGCTCGCACACTATGTACGCGACAAGAACGTAATCGCCTTAGAAACCGCGGTAGCGGCCATGACCTCTCGTGCGGCCGATCATCTAGGCTTTACAGGCCGTGGCAGAATTGCACCGGGAATGAAGGCTGATCTGGTGCTATTTGATCCTGACACTATTCAAGATCATGCGGGTATTCGCGACGGCCAGGTTCTCTCAACAGGTGTTCACAGTGTGTGGGTCAACGGCCAACTTGTACTGGACGATGGAGCGGCGACGGGAGCGCGCTCGGGCCGAGTGCTGCGCCGGGCACTCTAGATTAGCTTACAGCTGCAAGCTCCGTGCGTAAGCGTTTCCCCCAACGCTTTGGATAAACCTCGGTGAGCGATACTGACTCGCAACCCTGAAAAGGCAGAAAACGCTTCAGCGCCTCAACGAAGGCCTGCACAAGCAGCTCCTCATCGTGATCAATGCGCTCCCAGTGCAGCGCTTTGATTTCAAGATGCCTGGTTTTGCGATGTGCCTTGCAGTCCATGCGTCCAACAAACTCATCGCGAAACAGCAGCGGCAACGAGAAGTACCCGTGCTGACGTTTAGTCTCGGGAACATAGCATTCCAACTGGTAATCATAGTCGAACACGGCTTTGAGCCGGTCTCGCTGAATCACGCTGTTATCAAAGGGCGACAATATATGCATCCGATTGCTTACGCGCGGCATTGATCCATCGAGGGCTCCGGACTCAATAATCAATACATCGCCATTGGGGGTCTGAACCTGTTCTAAGGCCTGCTGTGCGAGCCCTTCGTCCACAAGCGCTTTCACTGCAGCGCGTAAATCGGCACTCTTGCGCAAATAAGTAATACCCCGTAGCGACACGCAGGCGTGACTGCGGAGCTGCTGATCAAGCAGGTACTGTGCAAACTCATCGGTGCTGGGAGTTCGTGTATCGATGTGATCGGGCAATACCCGCTCAGTGAGGTCATAGGTCTTCTGAAAGCCCTCGCGATCGCTGACCATCAAATCGCCTTGCATATACAGCTGCTCCAAGGCCTTCTTTGCCGGCTTCCAATCCCACCAACCCTCTCGCTTGGGCTGATTGCTCTCGAGGTCCCGAGAGCGCAGCGGGCCATCGCGGCGAATACGATCCAGCAAGTCCCGCATTAGCGGTTTATCCGGGGACTTGTACCAGTGGATCTGACCGTCTTTGATCGCCTGCTTGTAGGGCAAAGAAAAACGAAAGTCCGCGATGGGAAGAAAAGCAGCGGCGTGACTCCAATACTCAAAAATATCTCGATTGAGTAGAAGCTGGTTCATCATCGCCGGCTTGAAGCCGGGTACTCGGGCATGCAGAACATGATGATGAGCTCGCTCCACCACCGAAATAGAATCGATCTGCACGTAACCAATGTGGGTAATAGCCTCGGCGGCGCCCGCAAGCCCCGCGCCAAAGGCTTGGGCCTGGAGCAAGCCCTGGGCCGACAAAACACCACGGCGAAGACGTACCACATCTTTAGGATGATTGAGGACTATCATTAATTTGCTCGGAAGAACGAGCGAAGGATCATACCGTCGATCACGGGCAGGTGTCAGACAGAATGGATCAAAAGGAATTGGTCGGGACGGCAGGATTTGAACCTGCGACCACCACACCCCCAGTGTGGTGCGCTACCAGGCTGCGCTACGCCCCGAGCGGTAGAACTTGATTACTTGGCAAGAATTCGCCCCAGCAATCGAGGCGGCATTATACGCAAGAAATTGGTGCTGACAATGATTGGCGCTACGAATGCCTGCTCTGACCAGCTAGCGACCGGGCTTCAACAACTCCAGCAACTCTTCCAGGTCATCAATGGTTTCTTGAATCACTGCATCGATATGCGTGGGATGCACACCTTTGGTCTTCTCGTCGGTCATGCGCTGACGCGCGCCGCCAATGGTGTATCCATCGTCATACAGCAAAGTGCGGATCTGACGAATAGTCAGCACATCTTCACGCTGATAATAGCGACGATTACCCCGGCGTTTAACCGGTTTAAGCTGCGGAAATTCCTGTTCCCAGTAACGCAGTACGTGTGGCTTTACAGCACACAGCTCGCTCACCTCACCGATGGTGAAGTAACGCTTGCCTGGAATGGCAGGGAGTTCGTTATTGTGACTCGGTTCCAGCATATTCCTCTACTCTGGCCTTGAGCTTCTGCCCCGGCCTGAAGGTTACCACCCTGCGAGCAGAAATCGGAATTTCCTCTCCCGTCTTTGGGTTACGTCCCGGACGCTGGTTTTTGTCACGCAAATCGAAGTTGCCAAAACCCGAGAGCTTCACCTGTTCGTTATTCTCCAGGCAAACTCGAATTTCCTCAAAAAACAGCTCGACTATTTCTTTCGCCTCGCGCTTATTCAGCCCAAGCTCTTCAAATAACCGCTCTGCCATTTCGGACTTGGTCAGTGCGCTCATGCTCAACCGTCCCGGTCACACCTTAACTACGAACTTCCGTTTTTACCCGCGAAGCTCTGCTTGATAGTTTTCTTTCAGCGAATCAATGACTTGCTGAATACATTTATTGACTTCATTATCATCAAGGGTGCGCGAATGATCCTGAAAAGTCAAACCCAGGGCGACACTTTTGCGAGCAGGATCAATACCTTTGCCCTCATAGACGTCAAAGAGCCTTAAGTCCTGAAGGTAAACGCCCGCATTGTCCCGAACATTGGCTAAGAGTTCACCAGCGGTGACACTCTTGTCCACCACCACCGCTACATCGCGGCGCAGCGCCGGATAGCGCGACACCGGCGCAAAGGCAGGTATGACTGCTGCGCTGAGCAGCTCCAGATCAAGCTCCGCCACCATGACGGGAAGATCAAAGTCCAAATCCTTTTGTAGGGTCGGATGCAGCGCCCCTATAAAGCCGACCGTACTGTCTCCACGCTTGAGCCAGGCGGTCTGCCCGGGATGCAGCGCACTGCGCTCACCTGTCTCGAAGTGAAATGAGCCTGGGTCTCCCGTGAGGGCCAGCAAAGCCTCAACATCACCTTTCAGGTCATAAAAGTCCACGTTCCGCGCCGGCTCCGCCCAGCCCTCAGCGGCCAAAGAGCCGGTGATAAGCATGGCCAGCCCCGGACGCTGACTGAGTCCTTCAGGGCCGGTTACAAACCGCAAACCTGTCTCGAACAAACGAACTCTGGGCTGCTGACGTTTTACATTGTGCTGCGCCGAGCGCAGTAAGCCTGCGAGCAAACTGCTGCGCATCACGGCGTGCTCCGGCGAGATTGGATTGTTGAGCACCACAGGATCGATTGTTGGATCCAGCTGCTTTTGAATATCTGCATCCACAAAGCTGTAGCAAATTGCCTCGTAGTAATCTCTGGCCACCAGCGCCCGACGCAGCTGCTTAAGACGGATCTTTTCTTCAGGTATTGATGGTAGAACTACATCGGCCCGAATGCGCGTTACCGGAAGATTGTTATAGCCGTACACTCGCGCCAGCTCTTCAAGTAGATCTGCCTCAATGCGCAAATCAAAGCGCCAGCTCGGCACAGCGCATTCCCAACCGCCGTCTACCGCAGTGACCTCCAAACCGACACCACGCAGAATCCGCTCTACGGTCTCGTCATCGATAACCACGCCCAGCAGACGCTCGATACGCGCCGCCCGCAGGTGAATTGGCGCAGGCGCAGGCAGAGCTTCTTCGGCTACGGCCTCGGTAATAGGTCCGGCAGCACCACCGACTATCTCCAGCAACAACTCCGTCGCGCGCTCCATGGCCCGGCGCTGGAGGCAAAAGTCCACGCCACGCTCAAAACGGTGAGATGAGTCAGTGTGCAATCCAAAGGATCGAGCCTGACCACTGAGCGGCTCTGGCGCAAAAAACGCCGCCTCCAGCAAAAGCCGCGTCGTGCCCTGCCCTACAGCGGATTCGGCCCCGCCCATAATGCCCGCAAAAGCCAGCGGCCCCTCGTGATCGGCAATCACAAGATTGCCCTCACCGAGGGTGATTTCCTGGTCGTTGAGCAAAGTAAATGACTCTTTGGCGCTGGCCTCGCGCACGATGATGCCGCCCTTGATCTTGTCCAGGTCAAAGGCATGCATGGGCTGCCCAAACTCCAGCAGCAGGTAGTTGGTAATGTCTACCGCCGCATCGATACTGCGTAGACCACAGCGGCGAAGCTTCTCCTGCATCCACAGCGGCGAAGGCTGACTCAAATCAACGCCGTCGATAACGCGGCACAAATACCGGGGGCAGCGCTCTTTGGCGCGCAGCTCTACGGTAACCGCTTCGTCGGTAGTAATCGCTTGTACATTCTCTGGCGGTGCGCAGACCGGCAGGTCATTCAAAAGACCCACTTCTCGTGCGATGCCCGCCAGACCCAAACAATCCGAACGGTTGGGCGTAAGTCCAATCTCGATGCTCACATCGTCAAGCTTGAGGTAGTCGCGAAGATCTGTACCCAAGGGCGCGTCAGCGGGCAGCTCCAAAATGCCATCTTTTTCTTCGGATAGGCCCAGCTCCGAGGCTGCGCAAAGCATGCCCTGCGACTCTACACCCCGCAGCTTTGCCGCCTTGATGGCAAAATCTCCGGGTAGCACGGCGCCAACAACTGCCAGGGGCGTTTTCAATCCTGCTCGGGCGTTCGGTGCACCACAAACGATCTGCAGGGTATTACCGTTACCGGCATCCACAGTACAGACGCGCAGCTTGTCCGCATCCGGGTGCTGCACCGCCTCGGTAATCTCGGCCACGATCACACTGGTAAACGCGCCGGCCACGGGCTCGATAGCATCCACCTCAAGGCCGGCCATAGTAATTTGATGCCCCAGGGCCTCACTGCCAAGCGCGGGATTCACCCATTCGCGCAGCCATTGCTCACTGAATTTCACGTGATAACTCCTTTATGCCGCAACCGTTGCCGCGCAATCAAAATTGCGCGAGGAAGCGCAGGTCGTTTTCAAAGAATAGGCGCAGGTCGTTGACGCCGTAACGCAGCATGGCCAGACGCTCGACACCCATACCAAAGGCAAAACCTGAGTAACGTTCGGGGTCGATACCCGCCATCTCAAAGACGCGAGGATGGACCATGCCGCAGCCCATCACCTCTAGCCAACCGGTATGGCTGCACACCCGACAGCCATCACCACCACAGTGCACGCACTGAATATCGACCTCGGCACCGGGTTCTACAAAGGGGAAGTAGGACGGACGAAAACGCACGGCAAACTCCTTCTCGAAGAACACCTGCAAAAACTGCTCTATCAGTCCTTTGAGATCCGCAAGACTTGAGTGCTCATCCACCAACAGGCCTTCTACCTGATGAAACATCGGCGTGTGCGTCAAATCTGAATCGCAGCGATAAACACGCCCGGGGCAAATGACCCGTAAAGGCGGCTCGCTGTTTTCCATTACCCGGACCTGCACCGGCGAGGTATGGGTGCGTAACACAGTTCTCGGGTCGACAAAGAACGTATCGTGCTCGGCCCGCGCTGGGTGATGCGGCGGAAAGTTCAGCGCCTCAAAGTTGTAATAGTCGTCTTCCACCTCGGGGCCATCGGCCACGGAGAATCCGGCAGAGCCAAAGAACTCTTCGATGCGCTCGATGGTGCGACTAATCGGGTGCACACGACCACCGCTCCCAGCGCGGCCCGGCAGTGTGACATCAATCGACTCCTTGGCCAGACGCGCACTCACCGCCGCTTCTTCCAGGGCAGCTTTACGCTCACCGATGAGCGCCTGCATCTCCTGCTTTACGACATTGATCTGCGCACCGGCAGCGGGTCGATCCTCGGGATCAAGAGACGATAAGCCTTTAAGCAGAGCCGTCAGCGCGCCTTTTTTACCCAGATAATCTACCCGGGCTGTCTCCAGCGCCGGTACATCCGGGGCGGCGTTGATCGCCTGACGTGCTTCATTGGCAAGTTGTTCGAGGTTTTCCATGGTCCATCACTACCCATAAAAAAAGGGAAAAGGCTGAGCCCTTTCCCTTTTGATTTTCCGTGTTGCAAGCCGTACCGCTATCGCGGCGGGATTGATCCAGCCAGGGGCTTAAGCAGCAAGAGCTGCTTTAGCTTGCTCCACGACCGCTGCAAAGGCTGGCTTGTCATGTACTGCGAGGTCCGCAAGTACGCGACGATCCAATCCAATGTCGGCCTTCTTAAGGCCGTTGATCAGCTTGCTATAAGTCAAACCATTGGCACGGGACTGAGCGTTGATACGCGTGATCCACAGTGCACGGAACTGACGCTTGCGCTGGCGACGGTCACGATAAGCGTATTGACCCGCTTTAGTGACTGCCTGCTTGGCTACGCGAAAGACGCGTGAGCGTGCTCCGTAATAACCTTTGGCTTGCTTCAGAATTTTCTTGTGTCGACGGTGTGCGACGACTCCACGTTTTACGCGAGGCATAGTTTTCTCCTGTCCTTATTAAACGCTTAGCGCGCCCGCAACATGCGGTCGATCAGCACTTTGTCACTATCATGGATCATTGAAGTTCCACGCAGCTGGCGCTTACGCTTAGTGGTCATTTTGGTCAGGATGTGGCTCTTATGCGCACTCTTGCGCTTGTAGCCGCCTGCGGTTTTCTTGAAGCGTTTAGCCGCTCCGCTGTGAACTTTTGCTTTAGGCATTACTTGTACTCCGCATTGGGTTCGACTCTCCCAGAGGCTAGCTCGTGGGGCTAAGGTCGAAACTCAGATCAAATCAAACGGTCTAGGGCATTCACGGGCCGCTAGCCATTCTTCCTTTTCGGGGCAATAACCATGGTCATCTGTCGGCCTTCCATTTTCGGAAACTGCTCGACACCGCCAAGTTCAGCAAGATCGGCTTCTACTCGTTTGAGTAGCTCCATGCCTATCTCCTGGTGAGCCATTTCACGACCGCGAAAACGCAGCGTGACTTTGGCCTTATCCCCGTTCTCAAGAAAACGCACCAGGTTGCGTAGTTTTACCTGGTAGTCCCCTTCCTCCGTCCCTGGACGAAACTTCATTTCTTTAAGCTGCGTACGCTTTTGCTTCTTCTTCTGGGCGTTTTTCTGCTTCTTCGCCTCGAAGATGTGCTTGCCGTAATCCATGACCTTACAGACCATGGGATCCGACTGATCCGCAATCAATACAAGGTCCATGCTCGCCGCCTCAGCAGCTGCTCGTGCCTCGGCAAGTGAGACAACGCCCACCTGCTCACCTTCGGCACCTACAAGACGGACCTTATCCGCGACTATTTCGTCATTGATAAGGGATTTCTTACCCTTACCGCTATCTTTACTGATCGCTGTTCTCCATTTCTGCGCTCCATCAACTGGGAGCCTTCTGTCAGTTCGTTACTAAGTGCCCTCTTGGGCCTCAAACACTCCGTCAGTGTTAATGACTAAGAGTCTTGAGCGTCGCCGACAGCAATACGGCCGCGTCGCGCCACGTCCCGGTCAAGAATCTCTGCAAATGCCTCAATGGACATTGTTCCGAGGTCTTCACCATTACGCGACCGCACGGCCACTGTCTTCGCTTCGACTTCTTTTTCCCCTACCACGACAAGGTAGGGAACGCGCTGAATTGTGTGCTCGCGGATTTTAAAGCCGATTTTCTCGTTTCTCAAGTCCGAAAAAACCCGAAAACCCTTGTTTTTCAAGGAATCTTCCACAAATCGTACATATTCGTCCTGCTTTTCGGTGATATTTATGACCACCGCCTGTTTTGGCGCCAACCAAACAGGAAACGAGCCTTCGAAGTTTTCGATGAGAATTCCGATAAATCGCTCGAAAGATCCCAAAATCGCACGGTGCAACATGACCGGTGTTTTGCGCGCACCATCCTCAGCGACGTACTGTGCATCCAATCGTCCGGGCATGGAAAAATCCACCTGAACCGTGCCCATTTGCCAGACCCGGCCAATACAATCTTTTAGCGAAAACTCGATCTTGGGACCATAAAAAGCGCCCTCACCCGGCAGCTCCTGCCAATCAAGACCCTGGGCATCAAGCGCATCAGCCAGCGCCTTCTCGGCCCGATCCCAATCCTCGTCGGTTCCGACACGCTGAGCAGGCCGGGTTGAAAGACGATAAATCACCTCATCAAAGCCAAAATCGGCGTAAACCGCGTGGAGAAAATCGATAAACGTAGAAACTTCTGGCTGAATCTGCTCTTCGGTACAAAAGATGTGGCCGTCATCCTGGGTAAAACCACGCACCCGCATGATGCCGTGGAGCGAACCCGAGGGCTCATTCCGATGACAGCTGCCAAACTCTGCCAAACGCAAGGGCAGATCACGGTAAGAGCGCAGTCCCTGGTTAAACACCTGCACGTGACAGGGGCAGTTCATGGGTTTGACCGCAAACTCGCGCTCATCGGCAGTGAGCATAAACATGTCATCACCGAACTTGTCTGCGTGACCGGACTTCTCCCAAAGCGACATATCTACAAGCTGTGGCGTTTTGATCTCTTGATAGTCCTGCGCCCGCTGCTGCTCGCGCATGTACTGCTCAATCACCTGATAAATCGTCCAGCCCTGAGGATGCCAAAACACCATGCCGGGGGCTTCTTCCTGGGTGTGGAACAAGTCCAGCTTCTTACCAATTTTGCGGTGATCGCGCTTCTCTGCTTCTTCTATACGACGCAAATACTGCTTGAGCTGCTTTTTGTTAGCCCAGGCAGTGCCATACACGCGCTGAAGCATTTCGTTGTTTGAATCGCCACGCCAGTAGGCGCCCGCGAGCTTAGTGAGCTTAAAAGCGCCCAGCTTGCCCGTGCTGGGCACGTGGGGACCGCGACAAAGGTCCATCCAGGGACCCTGCCGGTAAAGGGAAATCTCTTCTCCTTCGGGCAGATCCCGAATGATCTCAACCTTATAGGTCTCACCCATCTTCTCGAAGGCGGCGGCGGCCTCGTCTCGATCCATGACTATGCGCTCTACCGGCAAATCGTCGGCAACGATCTGCGCCATACGCTCTTCGATCTTGGGCAGGTCGTCGGGTGTGAACTGATGCTCACCGGCAAAATCGTAATAAAAACCGTCTTCGATGACCGGCCCAATGGTGACCTGGGTGCCCGGATACAAATCCTGCACCGCCATAGCCAACAAATGCGCAGTGGAGTGACGGATTAGCTCAACGCCCTCCTCGTCACGTTCGGTAAGGATCGCAAGCGCAGCATCGTCTTGAATCGTAAAACTGGTATCGACCTCGCGACCATCGACCACGCCGGCTAAAGCGGCTTTGGCAAGTCCCGGACCAATGTCTGCGGCGACTTGAGCGACGGTTACGGCGCTGTCAAATTCTCGTTGGCTGCCGTCAGGCAAAGTAATGGTTGGCATCTAGTGCGTCTCCTGTCAGTGGTGGCCCCCACGAAAGGCCACTTGATTTCGGTGAGGGCAGATCCTCACCGCGGGGCGCGCATTCTGCCCCAGTGCAAGCCCAGATTAAAGAGAAGAAGTACCGAGCCGCAGCTGCTAGAGTTTCTACCCAGTCAACTAATACAGGAATTTCGCCCATGACTCAGGTCACCCGCCTTGTACTCACCGCGCTGGCTCTTTTCATCAGTTTCTCTGCTTTTGGTGAGGGAGAGGCGCAAACCCGCTGGGAACTCATGAACCAGATCCGCCGGGAAAAATTTGATCTGGTGCTGCCCGAGGTGATGCGCGAAAACGGCGTAGAAATGTGGATTACCGTGAATCGTGAGGGCTACAAGGACCCACTCACCCAAGACTTTGGCGAGGGCTATGTAGGCGACTGGGGCTACTACATATTCACTTACCGTGAGGGTGACTATGGCAAAGGCCGGGTGGAACGTGTTGCGCTAGGCATTGGCACGCACCTGATCGAAGAGAACGGCGCCTACGATTACACAACCGAAGGCGAGTTCGACCTTGCCGCATTTGTTGCAGAGCGGGACCCAAAAAGCATTGCCCTTAACTATGCCGAACACATCGGCGGAGCCGACGGGCTCACGCTCACCGCCTACCGACACTTACAAAAAACCCTGGGTGAGAAATACAGCGAGCGCTTTGTGTCGGCAGAAAAGCTTGCCTCGGACTTTAGGTCACGCCGCGTGGCTACCGAAATCGCTGCTTTTGCCCGCGCCGGGGAAATGTCCCGCAAGATCGCCGAGACTGCGTTCTCCAATGAAGTGATCACACCGGGAGTCACAACGCTGGCCGATGTCGCCTGGTGGATGCGCGAGCAACAGTTTGCCAACAATTTGGGCACATCTTTTGGCATGCCCTCGGTGTACATCACTGGCCCCGACGGCTTTGTGGCGCTCTCAGATAATCATGTGATTCAACGTGGGGATTTTTTGGCTATTGATTGGGGCGTGGGTTACCTGAACTTTTATACAGACATGAAGCGTCAGGCCTATGTGCTTAAAGAGGGTGAGACTGAAGTACCGGCAAGCATTCAAAAGGCTTTTGATAACGGGCGCAAAGTGCGAGACATCATCAAGGCCAATATCAAAGCCGGGCTCACCGCCGGCGATACCTTTGATCTTGTGAACGGCAAGATCAATGAAGCCGGCTTCAAGGTCATGGAAAAATTCAATCAGCCTACCGATGACCCAAGCATCGTAGACGTGATCATCGGCTGTCACAGCGTGGGCAACCTGGGTCACGGCATTGGCCCTTCCATCGCCTGGTTCAATCCCGAGCGCATGAAGTACATGATTCACCCGAGCAACCTGTTCTCTATAGAGCTCTTCGCTTACACCGCGATTCCTGAGTGGGGCGGCAAAAAGCTCCGCGTCCCCCTAGAAGACGATGCGGTGGTGACAGAGCGCGGTGTTGAGTGGGTGTACCCCGTTACCAATCGCGTGCTGGTGATTCGCTAGTCCCACCTTTAACTGATAAAGGCCTGCTGCTTAATCTCCGTGAGCTGATCGCGGAGTGCAGCAGCCTGTTCGAACTCCAGGTTTTTGGCATGCTCGTGCATCTGCGACTCCATTTTGTCGAGACGTCGCGCCAGAGCCGTCGGCGAAAGCTTGAGTAACTCCTGACTGAAAGCCAGGGTCTCCTCGGCCACCTTCTGACCCTTGGTCTTAGCCTTGGTGGGCATGCGCCGAGCGCCTTCCATAATGTCCTGAACGCTCTTAATGACACCTACGGGAGTTATGTTGTTCGCTTCGTTAAACGCCACCTGTTTTTTACGCCGCCGGTCTGTCTCGTCTATGGCACGCTGCATAGAGCCGGTGATTCTGTCGGCATAGAGAATCGCCCGGCCCCGCAAGTTTCGGGCGCCGCGCCCGATGGTCTGAATCAGTGAACGATCTGAACGCAAAAACCCCTCTTTATCCGCATCAAGGATCGCGACGAGGGCGACCTCGGGCATATCCAAACCCTCGCGCAGCAAGTTGATGCCCACAAGCACATCAAAGTGCCCCAGGCGCAGGTCGCGGATGATTTCTACACGCTCTACGGTGTCGATGTCGGAGTGCAAGTACCGTACTCGCACGTCGTGCTCGGCAAGATACTCCGTTAAATCCTCGGACATACGCTTGGTGAGGGTTGTGACCAGCACCCGATCACCCATCTCCACGGTTTTATGAATCTCTCCCAGAAGATCATCTACCTGAGTGGTCGCCGGGCGAATCTCTATTTCGGGATCTGTTAGGCCAGTAGGCCGCACCACCTGTTCTACCACCTGCCCCGCATGCTCTGCCTCGTAAGGCCCCGGGGTGGCCGATACAAACACGGCCTGAGGTAAAAGGTTCTCCCATTCTTCGAAGCGCAGGGGCCGGTTATCCAGCGCCGAGGGCAATCGAAAGCCGTACTCAACCAGGGTTTCTTTGCGGGATCGGTCGCCTTTATACATAGCGCCAATTTGCGGAATACTCGCGTGGGACTCGTCGATAATCACCAGGGCATCGTCCGGAAGATACTCGTACAGCGTCGGTGGCGCCTCGCCGGGGCCACGGCCCGACAGGTAGCGCGAATAGTTCTCGACCCCCTGGCAATAACCCAGCTCGCGAATCATCTCAATGTCGTAACGCGTTCGCTGAGACAGACGCTGGGCTTCTACCAGCTTCTCAACGGATTTGAGCTGCGCCACCCGCTCTTCGAGCTCCACTTCAATGTGCTCGATGGCATTGAGCATGGTGTCGCGGGAGGTGACGTAGTGCGTCTTGGGGTAAATCGTGATGCGGGGGACCTTGGCAATGATCACGCCCGTCAGCGGATCAAAGAGACTGATGTTCTCGACCTCTTCGTCGAAGAGTTCGATACGCACCGCCTCTGCCTCGGCTTCTGCCGGGAACACGTCAATCACATCACCGCGCACGCGGTAGGTGCCCCGGGAAAAATCAATGTCATTGCGCGAATACTGGAGCTCTGCCAAGTGCCGTAGGAGCTGGCGCTGGTCAATGATCTCACCGCGAGACACATGCATCACCATTTTGAAATAGGACTTGGGGTCGCCCAGGCCGTAAATCGCCGACACGGTGGCGACCACGATACAGTCCTTGCGCTCCAACAGGGCCTTGGTTGCCGACAGGCGCATTTGCTCGATGTGCTCGTTCACAGATGCGTCTTTTTCGATAAAGGTGTCAGAGGACGGCACGTAGGCCTCTGGCTGAAAGTAATCGTAGTAGGACACGAAGTACTCCACCGCGTTGTCAGGAAAGAATTCTTTAAATTCTCCGTACAACTGCGCCGCCAGCGTTTTGTTGTGCGCCATCACAATGGTGGGCCGCTGGAGCTGCTCGATCACATGCGCCATGGTAAAGGTCTTACCAGAGCCCGTTACACCAAGTAGCGTTTGTGCCGCTAACCCCGCGTGGATACCCTCAACGAGAGCCTTAATAGCCGTCGGTTGATCGCCGGCAGGCTTGAAGGGGGAGTTAACTTTGAAGGGCTTGCTCATAGTAGATTCAGGTGACCAAAAGTTTATTAGTATAATTGGTGTTGATTCCGAAGCGGAGGCTGATTAGAATCGCGCCCTCTTTGCAAAGACAGGTCCACGCAAAGAGTTACTCCGCCTTAGCTCAGTTGGTAGAGCAAATGACTGTTAATCATTGGGTCGCTGGTTCGAGCCCAGCAGGCGGAGCCAATTTAACGGAAAGGGTCGCACATAGTGCGGCCCTTTTTCGTTTAAGCGTCTACCGCGCGGAGGTCAGTAGAGTGAGTTGGGGTTTCGAGCAGCATCGCTGCGAGCCAGCGAAGGCCCGCAAGCAGTGCTTGCGGGCCGCGGGCGCCGTATTTAGCTGTTTTTTATAGCCGCATCAAGCGTGCTTTGATAAAGTTTTGGTACTCATCGTGTGGTCTTTCTTACCGACTGCGCACCACCCGACATGAGTCTCGAACTTACATCGGCACCAAACGGAGCACATTCGGCAAAACGAGCGCGATGAACCAAAAATTAGGCGAGCTCAAGCAGCGGTAATCGGTCACGAAGAGCTCGCCCATCGCCAACGATATCTGCCAGGCTGACATCGTCCAGTTCCTTATAAAAAGCTTCGAGACCCTTGCGAAACAAGCCGGTTAGTTTGCAGGGACCGACGATGGGGCAGGTATTGGTCTGGCTGTTAAAACACTCGACGAAATCACCACTATCCTCAAGCTCACGAATCACCTTGCCAACGAATATCCGCTCCGGCGCCATGCCGAGCTGAATGCCTCCGTTCCGCCCTCGAGACGTCGACAAATATCCTAATTGGCCCAGATGACGGGCGGACTTTAAAAGGTGGGCTTTTGAGATATCAAAGGCCGTCGCAACATCTTGAATCCGCACTATTCGGCCCGGATGTATGGCGCAGTGCATAAGTATGCGCATGGAGTAATTGGTGTACGCGGTCAGTCTAATGAGCTTTGCTCCTTTGTCCTACGCGATTGCTTGTTCGCGGTTTGTCTAGATTTCGAATTTAAACAACTATATTAAATATTGCTTTTACACGCAATCTCATAAATACTATATGAAATACCACTTAAAGCATAAATCGAGGAGTCTATGGTGCTTGAGTTTTTTGACGCTGCGATGCTTGCACGCGTGCAATTTGCGTTCACGGTTTCCTTCCACATCATTTTTCCCGCGTTCTCTATTGGTCTTGCCAGCTATCTCTTTGTTCTAGAGGGGCTGTGGCTAAAAACCGACAATCCGGTGTATCTCCGTCTGTACAAGTACTGGCTGAAAATCTTTGCCGTCGGCTTTGGTATGGGCGTGGTGTCAGGACTGGTGATGTCTTATCAGTTCGGGACCAACTGGAGCGTCTTCTCTGATAAAGCGGGCCCGGTGATAGGCCCTCTACTGGCCTATGAAGTCCTATCAGCATTCTTCCTTGAAGCTGGATTTCTCGGGATCATGCTTTTTGGTATGGACCGTGTCGGTAAAAGGCTTCACTACTTCGCGACGTCCATGGTGGCCTTCGGCACCCTCCTTTCAGCCACTTGGATACTCGCCGTAAACAGCTGGATGCAAACTCCTACAGGTCATGCGATCAACGAGTTGGGGCAGTTTGTCCCCGACGACTGGATGACAATCATCTTCAACCCCAGCTTTCCCTACCGACTAATCCACATGACCCTTGCTTCCTACCTCACTGTGTCCTTTGTGGTAGGTGCCGTTGGCGCATGGCACCTGCTGCGCGATAAAAGCAACGCAGAAGCCAGAAAGATGTTTTCCATGGCTATGTGGATGGCCACCTTCGTCGCTCCCATCCAGATTTTTTCCGGAGACTTACACGGACTCAACACCCTTGAACACCAGCCTATCAAAGTCGCTGCGATGGAAGGCCACTGGCACCGACAGACGGGCGCACCGTTTCTTATCGCCGCATGGCCGGATTCAAAGAACGAGCGAAACAGTTTCGAAATTGGAATCCCCTACGCCTCGGCGATAGTCCTGACCCATGAAATTAACGGGGAGACGCCTGGACTGACTGATTCACCAGCCTCTGATCGACCGCCTGTCGGCATGGTGTTCTGGTCTTTCCGCGTGATGATACTCGTTGGTACGCTCATGGCGCTTATCGGCATGTATTCAGTGTGGCTGCGCTGGAAAGGTCGACTCTACGAAACACGCTGGTTCAAAAAATCGGCCCTGTGGATGGGACCCTCAGGCTTTGTCGCGGTGCTCGCTGGCTGGGTTGTCACCGAGGTGGGAAGACAGCCTTTTACTGTCTATGGCCTCCTGCGCACCAGCGAGTCACTTGCACCAGTAGATGCCCCGGCGGTCGCCGCATCGCTCATCGCGTTCATCGTTGTGTATTTCGCCCTGTTCGGCGCGGGCACCTACTACATTATTCGCATGATGCGTCTACCGCCGGATGGCGAAGGCCCACAGACTGGCAAGCCGCTTCGAGCTGCCGGAACAACGCCCGCTGCGTCAATGACAACCACTGAACTCACCGGAGGCATCTGATGAACCTGGACTTACCACTGATATGGGCAGGCCTGCTGTCTCTTGGCGTGTTTATCTACGTTGCCCTGGATGGCTTCGATCTGGGCGTCGGTCTGCTCTTTCCTTTTTTGGCCACCGATGCAGATAGGGATGTTGCCATGAACAGTGTTGCCCCGGTATGGGACGGCAACGAGACCTGGCTGATTCTTGGTGGCGGCGGATTATTTGCCGCATTTCCATTGGCCTACGCCATTGTCATGCCCGCGCTATACGCGCCTTTCATCATCATGCTCCTTGCGTTGGTGTTCCGAGGCGTCGCCTTTGAATACCGCTGGCGCGACAAGTCTCACGAGCGGATCTGGGATACAAGCTTTGTATTCGGCTCATTCATGGCGACGTTCATGCAAGGCATCGTTCTCGGCACATTTGTGCAGGGTATTGAAGTCGAAGGTCGTGCCTATGCCGGTGGATGGTGGGACTGGCTCACGCCCTTCACGGTAATGACCGGCATTGCCTTATGCGTCGGATATTCCCTGCTGGGGTCAGGCTGGCTGATACTCAAGACTGAAGGCGGCATTCGCGCTCAGGCGTATCGATTTGCAACCTTAACCGCGATAGGCACCTTTTTCTTTGTATGCATTGTCAGTCTGTGGACTCCGTTCCTGTCACCGGAGATTTACGCGCGCTGGTTCACAAGTCCAAATATTTACTTCGTAGCGCCAATACCACTATTGACTCTGCTGGTGGCAGGACTCATCGCAAGGGGTATCTTTAAACAGATCGACTCCATCATTTATCCCAGCACCATCGTTCTTCTTGGGCTGTGCTTTATCGGACTTGGTGTGGGACTTACACCTTATATTGTGCCGCGCGCAGTAACGATACACGAGGCCGCAGCGCCCGATTCAAGCCTGATGTTCATGCTCGTCGGTGCACTTATCATGCTGCCACTGATACTCGGCTATACCGGCTACTCCTACTGGATCTTTCGGGGCAAGGTTCGTCATGGAGATGCGGGGTACCACTCATGAGCGAAGATAAACCGCGCAGCAGCAAGATTAACAGTCGCGGGCTGCAATGGGTCTGGTTTATCGGCCTGTGGATAGCTGGAGTTCTGAGCGTGGGCAGTGTGTCGATGCTACTGCGCTCGATTCTTTTGCCGTAGCCAGTTGCCACTGACTCTTCCCGTGTTCTCAATTTTGGATATCTCAACTATGAAAACAAGTACCCTTCTAGCCGCACTTCTAGGGCTGGCAATCACCAGCAGCGTCAGCGCCACGCAATCAGATGATCCGGCATCGCTGCAGGCCAGCAAGAACTCGCTTGATCAGGAGCAACTTGCTGCGGGTTTTCGCGCCTTGGAGTCCAGTTGTTTTAGCTGCCATAGCCCCAACGCAGCAATGGACAACCGCATCGCCCCACCCATGGCGGCAATAAAGAAACACTACATAAACTCAAATACTAGCTTTGAGGATTTTAGCCGGCAGCTAGCCGCTTTTGTCGACAACCCAACGGCGGAAAACGCGAAGATGCCAGGTGCCATCAGAAAGTTTGGAGTGATGCCAAAAATGCCTCTGGATTCGGCTGTGATCACACAAATCGCGTACTACATCTACCACAGTTCTCTGGAGGCCCCGGAGTGGTTTGAACGGCACTATCAAGATGAGCAACGCAGCAACCAGCGGCGTGGTAATACAACGCTGAACACAAATGCAGACTACTTGCGCCATGGTAAGAAGATCGCGCTGAGCACTAAGGCCGAGCTTGGCAGCAACTTAAAGCAAGCCCTGAATACCGGTGACACCGTTTCTGCCATCGGTTTTTGTCAGGACAATGCCATTCCGATTAGTGAACGAATGTCGCAAAAGCTTAAGGCGTCCATCACTCGTGTCAGCGATCGCCCCCGCAATCCGGACAACAAGGCTGACAAAACGCAGATGCAATACATTGTCGCCGCAAAGAAGGCTTTGGCGCAGGGGGAGCAACCTAAGCCGCTTATGCAGCAAATTGACGACCAGATGGTTGGCTACTACCCCATCGTCACCAATGCCATGTGCCTGCAGTGCCACGGCACAAATGCAGCCGACATTAGCGCTGACACGGCGGCCGCCCTAGACACGGAGTATCCCCTTGATCAAGCCCGAGGCTATGGTTTGAACGAGCTTAGAGGCATTTTCGTGGTCTCCATGGATAAAGAGTAGATTGCTACGCAATGCAACTTGAGCGCCTTACCAACTTAATATTAGATTATAATAATGTTCTTACTTAACAGGCCCGCCGCTCACAGGCGAATCCGAATTTTTCGATGAACCACGGAGAATGAATATGCGTGTTTTAGCAATCGCATTATCAGGCCTTAGTCTGCTAATGCCCCTATCTCTTTTGGCGGCTGAGCCCATTACACCGATCTCTGCGCCTACCGACATAGACAGCAACAAGGCTGAGATTGGAAAGCAATTGTTCTTTGATCCACGACTCTCCAAGTCGGGGTTTCTATCATGCAACTCCTGCCACAACCTCAGCATGGGCGGAGCCGACAACCTGACCTCCTCTGTAGGTCACGGCTGGCAGCAGGGACCGATTAACTCGCCTACCGTTTTGAACTCGGCTTACAACCTGGCGCAATTCTGGGATGGCCGCGCAGCAGACCTTAAAGAACAGGCAGCCGGGCCCATCGCAAATCCGGGCGAAATGGCTCAGCCACACTCAGTAGCTATACAGGTCATCGCTTCCATTCCTGGCTATGTCGAGAGTTTTGTAGCCGCCTACGGCGATGAATCCATCACTCTTGATCGTGTAACCGATGCCATCGCCGAGTTTGAGCGAACCCTGGTAACACCTAACTCACGCTTTGATCAGTGGCTTCTAGGGGATAAGACGGCGCTGAGCGGCGAAGAACTAGAGGGCTACCAGCTGTTCAAAAGCAGCGGTTGCGTCGGCTGCCACAATGGCCCGGCCGTAGGCGCGGCGCTGTTTCAAAAAACAGGCCTTATTAAGCCGTACGCAACTGACAACCCGGCGCAGGGGCGTTTTGCGGTTACTGGCAAAGAATCTGATCGCATGGTCTTTAAAGTACCCACGCTACGCAATATTGAACTGACCTACCCGTACTTCCACGACGGGAGCGTCAATACCCTGGAAGAGGCCGTCAACATCATGGGTGAGATCCAGCTAGGCCGCACGTTCAGTGATCTTGAAACCGGCAAAATTGTCGCCTTCCTAAAGACGCTAACGGGAGATCAACCCAACTTTGCACTCCCTCAGCTGCCGCCTTCGACTCCCGCGACCCCACAGCCAGATCCCTTTGGGCCTAAACCATCGCAGGCGCGCTCATGAAAAAGTGCTGGCTCATAAGCCTATTGATTTTTGCCATGGCCACCGCGAACGGCTGCGGTGGCGGCTCTTCATCATCACCCGAGACGGTACCGACCATCCCCTCTTCCGTTAGCGAACCGACAGTAACGCTCGTCAGTGATGCTGGCGAAACCAGTTTCGACGAAAGCGCCCTGACGGACGCTCTCGCAGCGCTATCACTGGGTGAATTGAGCGATAGCGAGCGCGACGGACTGCTGCTCATGCGTGAAGAAGAGAAGCTTGCCGGTGATGTTTACCGCTATCTATATGACCGTCATCAGCTGCAAATATTCAGCAATATTGCCAGTAGCGAAGACACGCATGCGACGGCAGTAAAACAGCTTCTGGATCGCTACTCGCTTGCAGATCCTGCCGAAGGGAATGCGGTTGGGATATTCACAGACACTGACCTACAAATGCTCTACGACTCGCTCACCGCCCGGGGCACCCCCTCGCTATTAGACGGACTCTATGTGGGCGTGCTGATCGAAGAGTTGGATATCTTTGATCTAAGCCGTTTGCGGGCGGAACTGGACAATAATCCCGACATCGCTCTGGTCTACGAGAGTCTGCAAAAAGGATCCCGCAACCATCTGCGCGCCTTCTATCGTCAGTTACTCGACAATGGGGGAAGCTACACACCAGAGTACCTGAGTCAAAACGCATTCGATGACATCATTAACAGCGAATTGGAGCGAGGTCCTGGCTGAGTGCACGGTCGTTCACGCATGAACACACAATCCAGTCAACGGAGCATCCATTATGCTAAGCAATGAAGGAACTACCGACCGCATTGTGCGGGTCACAGCCGGACTCGGCATTGTATCTCTTGCCTTTATAGGCCCACAGACCAACTGGGCGTGGCTCGGACTCGTACCGGTAGTAACCGGGCTGGTCGGTTATTGTCCCGCCTACAGCGTCTTCGGTATTCGTACCTGCCCGGCGCCCACGCCAAAATAAACAGATACCACTCCAGGGGCTGCAGCCAAATCAGGGAACGCTGTAAAGATCGCTGACAAAAACTGACTTTCTTCGGCTTCAGTCAAGACTTCGGTTGATGGCTTACATTGGCTTACCTGTGGGTATTTAGGGAATCCTGGCATCTCACGTCTCCTCTGGTTTGAAGGAGGTTCGCATGCAGGTTTTAACCATCTCCTAGGGCCAAAAACCGCTTAACGGCCCTGTGCATACACCAAATGAAAGCCATTCTCAGCCCTACTGCTAATCATTGGGTCGCTGGTTAGAACTCAGCAGAGTGAGCCGGGGTTTCGAACTGCATCGCTGCGAGCCAGCGAACGACCGCAAGCTACGCTTGCGGGCCGGGGGAGCCATATTTAGTTGCTTTTTTAGCAGTATCAAACGGTTACAGAGTAAACTGAACCCCGAGGTTTGTCGAAGGTCTGGTAAAGACTTAACCGCCGTTACCGCGCACAACAAATTCGCGAACAATTATTGAGCGTCAAAGCTTGGTAATAAGTGTCAGACGGCTGTTTCGAGTAGGTCACGACTCAGACTGCTTGCGCGCAATGTACTGCATGACAAGATCCCGCAGCACTGTGAGCGGGAGCGGTCCGTGTAGTAGCACCACATCGTGGAAGTCGCGAATGTCATAGTCGTCACCCAAAGCCATCTGCGCTTCGCTACGCAGGCGAAGTATTTCCAACATACCCACGGTGTAAGCGGTGGCCTGCCCGGGTAAAACGATGTATCGCTCAATTTCGGACACAACCTCGCTCTCTGCCCGCCCGGTTTTCTCAAGCATGTAATCGATGGCTTCCTCTCTGGTCCAACGCTTTGCGTGGATACCGGTGTCAACGACCAGGCGAACCGCCCGCAGCATCTCAAGTTGAAGACGACCGAGATTGTCATAAGGGTCTGACAGAAAACCCATCTCCCAGGCCAACCGCTCAGCATAGAGTCCCCAGCCCTCGGAATAGGCCGTAAAATCAACAGCTGTTCTGAATGCCGGGAGCTTATCAAGCTCGAGTTGCACCGCAGCCTGCAGATGATGCCCAGGAATCGCCTCGTGATAGGCGAGCGTGCGCATCCCGTATTTGGGTGTTGCTCTCACGTCATAAAGATTGGCGTAGAACACACCGGGACGGCTACCGTCGCCCGCGGGGGCGTTGTAATAAGCCCCTGATGTTTGTTCTCTCGCCGCAGGCACACGCTCAACCACAAGGGGTGCAGCAGGTCGCACATTGAAGGCGCTGCCAAGACCTTCATCTATTTCTGAAATGATCTGGGTATAGTCCTCCAGGATCTGATTACGCCCAAGCTCGGTATCGGGATAATAAAAGCGCTCATCGTTCGCCAGCGCGTCAAACATCGCTTTTAAACCCCGTGATGTATCGAAACCCTCGGCCTCAAAAATCCCCCGTATCTCGCTTTCTATGCGCGCAACTTCCGCTAAACCCAGAGCATGAATCTCCTCTGCCGTCATCTCGGTGGTCGTATGAACACGCAGACAATAATTGTAGTAAGCATCACCGTCAGGAAGCTTCCATATGCCAGCATCGCTATTGGACTTTGCGCGTAGCGCGGTGAAGTAATCGATGTACTGCTGGTACGCCGGGTAGACCACTGCCTCTATCTCCCGTCGGGCTGCACGCAGAAATTCCTCACGCGCCTCTACACCAATGGCATCACTGTCTTCCATTTTCGACTTCAAGGATGTGTATAGCGCATTGTCCTCAGGCGGCGTGGCGACGAAGGTACGCATCCCAGCAAGGGACTTATCGATGACAAAGGTAGGCGGAATCATTCCCTTGTCTTCGCGAAGCAGCAGCCCTTCCATGTTTTGCGCCATTTTGATACCGACTTTCGACAGGCGACTGATGTAGTGCTCGGCGTCCTTACCGGTGTTGACCGCTTGAAGTGCAAGCAACAAATCGGGAATTTCCAGCTGTAAACCATCTAACTGGTTTACGGGGTAATCGTGTAGTCGAAAACGCCAATCCTGCTCAGGGTTTCCCAAAAATACTTTCACTACCTCCACTGAGACTCGCCACTCGTCGGTCAAACCACTCACGTCATAACTATCCAGCGTATCTATGGTTTGCCGTATAAATTCTGTTCGCTCTTTTACCGCTGCCTGGGAATCGTCATTCCATTCAGCGTTGTGACCAGTAATGCCAAACTGTTCAAAGATACCCAGATAGGTGAGATCTTCGGGACTTTTTATTAAATACTGGACGAATACGCGATTAGCGAAGTTCCCAATAAAGAACGGCTTCGCGTACCACTCATGAGCGGCGAACGCTGCAAGGACGAGGAGCAAACTACCCAGGGTCAATCCGACGTACTTGCCAATTTTTTTGATCTTCCCGGACACGTTGGTTTCCTTGCAGTTGTTGATAGCCACGCACAGCAGCCGGACATCAGAGCAATGAACTCCTGGCTAATGCCTTTGTGTAATACTCGATCGTCGCAGAGTATCCCTAGTGATACCCTCAAAGAAAGATGTATCCTTGGTATGGGCACATAGAGGATCACTACCCAATGAATAAATACGTAGTCTCACCGTTAAAGACCTGCGAAAAAATACTGCGTCGACTGTTGTTGCTAGCGCTTGCCGCGGTACTGGTATCGCCTGCGTGGGCGCAAGACGAAAAACCGAACATTCTTGTTATCTGGGGAGACGATATCGGCCAGTCCAATATCTCTGCCTATACCAAAGGCGTGATGGGGTATCGCACCCCTAATATCGACCGCATCGCCAATGAGGGGATGATTTTTACTGACTATTACGCCGAGCAATCCTGCACCGCAGGGCGCTCATCGTTTATTACCGGCCAGTCGGTGTTTCGTACAGGTTTGTCAAAAGTAGGCATGCCCGGCGCTGCTGAGGGTATGAGAATTGAAGATCCGACAATTGCGGGACTACTAAAAGCCTACGGCTATGCCACCGGTCAATTTGGTAAAAACCACCTGGGTGACCGCGATGAGATGCTGCCCACGAACCATGGGTTTGACGAGTTTTTTGGAAATCTCTACCACCTGAATGCCGAGGAAGAACCCGAGCTGGATGACTACCCGACAAATCCCGCGTTCCGTGAGCGCTTTGGACCCAGGGGTGTAGTCCACTCCTACGCGGATGGCGCTATTGAAGATACCGGACCGCTGACCAAAAAGCGCATGGAAACCATCGACGAAGAAACGCTGGGCGCAGCTATTCAGTTCATAAAGAAACAAGAAGCCGCTGGCATCCCATGGTTTGTATGGTGGAACGGTACCCGGATGCATTTTCGCACCCACGTTAAAGATGATATGCGCGGTGTGTCGGGACAGGATGAATACGCCGACGGCATGGTCGAACACGACATGCATGTGGGCCAGCTCCTGGCCGTCCTTGATGAGCTGGGAATTGCAGACAAGACCTTCGTTCAGTACTCCACAGACAACGGCCCGCACATGAACAGCTGGCCTGATGCAGGCATGACTCCTTTTCGTGGTGAGAAGAACACCAACTGGGAAGGCGGTTTCCGCGTACCCGCAATGGTTCGCTGGCCAGGGAAAATACCCGAGGGTTCGATATCAAACGAAATCATGCATCACATGGACTGGTTACCCACCTTTCTTGCGATGGCCGGAGCGCCGGACATCAAGGAACGCCTGCTTAAGGGCAACGTCCGGGCCATTGGGCGCAAGTACAAGGTCCACCTCGATGGCTACAACTCTCTCGACTACTTACTTGGAAAAGAGGAAACATCACCACGCAACGAGATCTTCTATTTCTCGGATGACGGTGATTTGACGGCACTGCGCTACAACGACTGGAAGGCAATCTTTCTGGAGCATCGTTATCCTCAAACTCTCCGCGCCTGGGCAGAGCCCTGGACGGAACTGCGCATTCCGCTCTTGTTCAACCTGAGACGTGATCCTTACGAACGGGCGAACCTGACCTCCAATACCTACTACGACTGGTATCTTGATCACGTGTTTTTGCTCCTTCCAGCGGCTGACTACGTTGGCAAATTCCTCGGTACTTTCAAGGAGTTTCCTCCGCGGCAAAAGCCGGGAAGCTTTACCATTGGTGACGCATCGGCAAAGATTCTGGAATCAGTCGGTTCGAAGTAGATAGAGGACGCACAAAAAAGCCGGCTTCAATGCCGGCTTTTTTACGGGTCTGTGTTCCGCTCTATAATCCCGCCTCAGGTCGCGTTGCTAAAAGCCTCAAAACCTCAGAGCGTCAAAAATCGAAGACTACTTGTCCTCGGTGTACATAACGATAAGCCGCTGATTCTTCCACTTGTAGGTGTGCTTCCACGCCGCATCCATTTCACGAGCCGCGCGATTGCCATCCTGGTCGACATAGCGGTTCGAACGCTTTTCCTCCGGCGTGAGGGTATACACCTTGCCTTTGTAAAGTTCGATCTCGATCTCGCCACCTTCGCGAGACACGGTACAGGGTCCGGTGCGATCCTTCTTCTCTTTTCCGTGGTTGTAGAATTCACACACCGCTTTGTCCGTTTCGGCAGACGCCATGGCCGAAAATCCCGATGCAACAAGGACGGCTGATAACAGAATCGATAGTTTTGTTTTCATTGATAAGCCCCTATTTAGTTTAGGATTAAGTTTGTTGCGATGTTTTGAGCGCTCTACCGCCCTCAGCGCCCGAGCTTGTCCATGATGGTCTTTTTCAGCCCTTCGGTCGCTTCGTCCTTTTTCTTCTCAAGTTCAGCGCGAACCTTTTGCTCCACGACCTTGGCAACCTGGTCTTTGGCTTGCTTCAGCACCGTGTTAGTGACAGGTCCGATAATCAGCTTGGCCGCCTCGGCCGGAGTTGCGCCCGCTGTAGGAAGACCTATATCGCGCACCACAATGTCGTCCAGTACAAATGTCACCGGCTCGTCCAACTGGTCGCTGATGGCGGTCACGCCGATCCCTACAAGACGCAATTCGCTGATAGCAATCAGGACATCAGCGCCTTCCGCCGGCGGCTCATCGGCTGCGGTTCCCTCGCCACTGTCGAGCTTGCTCAGAATGTCCTGAAGATTGGTCTTGGTGCCTTTCTGCTCGAAGGTCATATGCGCGTCTTCGACGAGAATGCGCGGGATCTCAATCACTTCTTTGGACAGGGACGCCGGCGCAATAGACGCACCGATGGTGCCGAGCTCAAACGCGTAGGGACTGGACCAACCAGACGGGTTAGCAATTGTCAGTCCCGAAAGCGCCGCTCCCGATTCGCTGCCAAGCTTGATTTTGACGCCGTCCAGGGAGACCTCGGTGGCTAGTGTTTCCGTGCCAACGTTCTCGATGACCTGTTTGGCAATATCGTCAATGTTTGAGGCCAGAAACCAAACGCCTATGGCGATGATGACGACCAGAACGCCAAAGACTTTAAGCAGTGTTTTCATTTCTTCTCACTTGTTGTATTGCGTTGTTAGTCCACTCGGTAAGACCGTTAAACAGTTTGAGGATTCAATCGTAAAAGCTCGACAGTCAGCTCAACATCTTTGTCGCTCCAACTTGCGTCTATCGCCCGTTTGAAACCAGCTATGGCTCACTGAAAAAATCACGCAAGGCTGCAGCCATTGCCTCCCTCGCATATTCGGCGGTCACCACCACATCTACTGCCGGGATGGACGTGTGAATCTGCCCTTCGCATTTCAGGTGCCGCACATTAACGCCCGCAGCTTTGAGCGCCTCGGCGTAGGCATCACCCTCGTCACGCAGTGGGTCAAACTGACAGGTAAGCACCAACGCGGGGGGGAGCCCCGAGAGATCGCGTGCCAGTAGCGGCGAGGCCTTTGGATCCGATCGATTGTCCTCGTCGCAGTAGTTATCCCAAAACCAATCCATGAGTGAGAGCGTCAGCCCCAGGCTCTCTGCATTCTCATGATGCGACGATCGACGCCCCGTGCCATCGGTCACTGGACACAGCAAGACCTGCCCGCATATCTCAGGGCCACCAGCGAACCTTGCCTGCTGTGCCGCAACGGCAGCAACGTTACCACCGGCGCTCCAGCCAGCCACGGCAAGGCGGCCGGGCACTCCTCCAAGTTCCTGCGCATGCTCTGAAACCCAGGTCACAGCGGCGATTCCATCATCGGCAGCCGCCGGAAAACGGGCTTCGGGGGCGTGACGATAATTAACCGAAATAACAATAGAATCTGAATGCAGGCAGAGGTAACGGCAAAGCGGATCATCCGTGGTGGCATTCCCCAACACCCATCCACCACCATGAAAGTAAACCGTAATGGGGTGAGGCCCCCCCGAGGGCGGACGGTAGAGACGGTACTTAAGGGCACTGCCGTCAGCACCGGACAGTGTCCCGTCGATGATCTCACCAACGTCTGGCCCCGGCGGCATGCTCGCCCCGGACTCGATCATAAACTGCCGGGCTCCGTCGACACCCATGGTCTCCATGGGTGGCAAGTCGAGCTCCGCAATAGCTTCGAGGAGCAACTGCACGTCCGGCTTGAGCTCGCGGATGATCCCGTCGTTAAGCTGTTGACCGCTGGGCCCGCTCAGAGCAAATCCCAGATAGTTCCGTGCCACAACTTCATCACAGGCCATCCGGTAACGATCTACTCCCCCGATGTACGGTAGAAAGACTTGCGGCTTGCCGGGTACGTTCGCACCCATGTACCAGGAATTTGCCGAAGGCATGAGCGTGAGATCCGCGAACTCATTGTTGTGCTGAACCCAGCGAGACTGGGCGAGTTCCGTCGGCTCAATTCGGTCAAAGCCCTTTTTTCGTAAGCTGACGAGCGTGTCGGTAATCAGATCGACGTGCTGCTCGATGGACACCATCATGTTTGACAGTACCGACGGACTACCCGGCCCCGTGATCATAAACAGGTTAGGAAAACCCACGCTCATAAGACCCAGATAGGTCTGCGGTCCGTGATCCCAGGCATCGCGCAGCGTCAAACCATCGCGGCCAGTAATATCCACGCCCACCAGCGCACCTGTCATCGCATCAAATCCCGTGGCAAAGACGATGGCATCAAACTCAAAAGATGCTTTACCAGTGTCTATGCCGGTTTCAGTGATCGTAGCAATAGGATCGTCCCGCAGATCAAGCAACTTCACATGTGGGAGGTTATAGGTCTCGAAGTAATTCGTGTCGAGGCAGGGGCGCTTGGACGCCACATAATGATTATCAGGGCAGAGCAGTTCGGCAGTCGCCGGGTCATCGACTTTCGCGCGAATCTTATCGTTGATAAACCGGCGCATCGTATCGTTGGCGTCAGCGTTGGTAAGAATGTCGTTGTAGACCGCACCGACCGCGCGCAGCTCGCCCTCTTCCCACATTGACTCGTAATGCTCATTCCGCTCCTCTTCGGAGACCTGGAGCGCACTCAGTTGCGGTCGCTCTCTGGGCACCCCAATCTCGGACCATCGCGCTTCTTCACGATAAGCCTCGGGGTCCTTTTTGTACTCTGCAAGACGCTCTTCGGAGATCGCGCCGTTGCGCGCAGGAATCGCAAAATTCGGCGTGCGTTGAAACACCGTAAGTTGCTCGCATTGCTCAGCGATCAGTGGAATAGACTGCACCGCCGACGAACCCGTACCAATCACGCCTACGCGCTTGCCGCTGAAGTCCACGCCCTTGTGAGGCCAGGTGCTCGTAAAATACACCTCACCAGTAAACCGTTCGCTACCGGCAACATCAGGTACTTTGGGCATCGACAGGCAACCGGTAGCCATCACGTAGTAGCGCGCATTGAGCTGGCTACCGTCATTCGTAGTGATGACCCACCTACCTTGCTCATCGTTCCAGCGAGCGGCGTTAACCCGCGTATTGAAACGAATATCTCGACGAAGGTCATGCTTGTCGGCCACGAATTGTGCGTAGCGCAGAATTTCGGGCTGCGTGGCATAGCGCTCGGACCAAACCCACTCTTTTTCGAGTTCCGGGTCCCAACTATAGGAATAGTCGACGGTGAGAATGTCGCAGCGGGCACCGGGGTAGCGATTCCAGTACCAGGTCCCGCCAACGTCGTCAGCAACCTCAAGCACGATTGCACTAAAACCCGCGTCGCGCATCCGTTTTAGCTGGTACATACCGGCAAAGCCGGCTCCAACGATCACAACGTCAAATTCTGAAGGCTCATTATTGTTATTGGTCATCAATTAGCTCTCAAAGGTTTCGGATTGGTTTAACCAACGAGCATCAAAAATGATGGCAAGCAGACTTCCTTTGTGCCGATGTCCGCGATGACTAAAGCTGAAGCGGTAGCACGGCAAACAGACGCTCCAGCCTACTGCCCCAGCGCGCTCTTCAGTTTCTCGACCAGCTCTTCGTTATCGTAGCTATGGGGTCCCCAGCTATTGAGTTCCACCAGCTCCCGAATCTTGGTTTCGATGGTGAGCCGTTGCTCTTCGGCGTTGGGTACCACCACGTAGCGACGTAGCGGCGCATCCGCAAGCAATGCATGTTTGTAGGCAAGCGTGACTTCGTCGGGCTTCTTGTAGGAGAGCTCTACTTCCTCCATGGCCTTGAATTGCTTTTCCATACCAGAAGTAACGACACCACCATCGCCCACGACGCGGGACATAGCGCGTTTAACCGCGCTGCGGCGAATCTGAGTTTGGTAATTACCGGGTTCAATAACACTTACCCTGACACCCTGAGGCTCCAGCTCAGCAGCGAGCGAATCAGTAAATGCCTCGATGTAGTGCTTGCTGCCGCTGTACGCCGCAAAGCCCGGACCGGATACGGTTCCCGCTATTGATCCGGTTGTGGCGATGCGCCCTTTCGACTCGATGACCATCGGTGCAAAGGCCTTGGTCGTGCGTAACACGCCTTCGACGTTCACTTCATAAACCAAATTCAGTACATCAATCTCCGTGTCCAATACGGCACCACCGTCGTAGATGCCTGCATTGTTTACCAATGCATAAAGGCCTGTTCCACGCTCTTCGATGAATTGCACGGCCTCGTCGACCTGATCTTGCTTGGTAACATCCAGGCGAACCGCGGTAATGTTATCTATTGTATTGAGTTCGGCCATTTCGGCGTCTGTGCGTGCACCCGCGTAAACATGATGCCCCTCCCTGGCAAGCGATTCCGCTAAGTTACGGCCAATGCCAGACGTCGCTCCGGTAATCAATATGGACTTTTGCGAGTCGGAGCTTTGAGCGGCCGAAGCAAGAGTCATCGTCACTAAAAAGATGCCCGTCAGGCGTGAAAGTAATGTGAGCATATTGCTTCTCCAAATAATGAGTCACGGGAGCCTAGCATAGGTCCGCTATTCACGTAGCTCAGGGAGGGAACGCTGAGTGCTGGACAGCGCGGTCCGATGGCATAGAGCCTGCTGGAGTTCGACTCATAATCGGCAGGTCGCAGGTTCAGCTCCTGCTGCGCGCACTAGATCGAGCACATTCGTCGGTGTTTTCACCATGGCCCAGTTGATCGCAGATTGAGGCAACTCTCGGCCGTCTGCCTCGCTGCTCATCAAATGATCTACTCTGAACGGCTTGAATCCCTTCCTTCAGATGCTGCATGACGCCAGTTGCCGATAGACACATTATCTGATTTCGATCTAGCGGCTCACGTCAGTGGACTCCTGTGAAATGCGAAACATACATCCGCTGGTCGTTAGTCCGGGGGCAGCCCTCCTGCACTGCGGATGTCGCTGAAGCTCCGAAGGGTCCGGTTACACCAGCGAGGGCCAAAAGCGCCCACCGCAATGCTTACACCCATGAACCCCTGGGGCTCAGCAATGGGCGTCACACCAGGACAACACCATGGGACAAAGGCTGAAATAAAAGCTCCTTAGCAGTCGTCTGCACTGTCGAAAGCAAGTTCTGAGATTCTGCTGCCATTGAGTGTGGACATCAAAATTCTGTCATTTACCACCTGTAGATTGCCCGGTGATAATTGATCGCTGAACCTCATGTGACAGGTCTCATCACTGCCAAGCTGTACGCGAAGCAATGAGCCGCTGCGAGGCACTTGCTGAAACCCAAGAAGCCACTGTGCGGGCAACCGGCTGATGAGCTTTTTCACCCAGGGGTGAGGCTGAATCCATTGATCAGTGAATGTGTCTCGCTCTGAGGCCAGGGAAATCCAGAGCCTGTCTTCATCATCAATGATCACATCATCGGGGACCCCCGGCAGGTCCGCTAGAACCAATTCCGTCAGCCCCTTCCGCTCCCCCAAAAGCCAATGGCGCATTAAACGTGCAGGAGTCACTTCTATGAAATACAGTGCTGATTCATCGGAGTTTAAAGCGATGCCGCTGGGGAAGTAGCTATGGTCTACAAGAACATCAACAAGCCCGCTTTGGGGTTTAAAAGAAAGCACTCTGCCATGCGGCCTACCTTCTAACACTTCCCAAAGAATAAAGGGCTCGGTTTCGGCATAATTAAGCGGTGTGAACTTCGTACTAGCCTCAGTTAGATAAACAGTTCCATCGCCAGCGACAACCAGATCGTCGATAAAGCCCAATTTCTCTCCCTGATATGCCGTCAGAACGCTCGCAAATTGTCCCGAGGGCTCTACCTTCTGAACCCCAACGGAATAATTTGCAACCCACATGCTCTGGGTTGATGCCTCAAAAGCCAGACCAATGGGGAAGCCGCCCGTATGCGACCACAAAGCAAAGCTGTACGGCTGTTTAATATTGACGCTTCTATAAATCTTGCCATCGACGGTTCCCAGGTAGACACGACCCTCGCCATCGATTGCTAATCCCTCCGGAATTTCATGTTCTTCGACACTTGATGGCTGGGTGCGTACACGAACCGAGGGGAAGTCCAGGGACGATTGAGGGCTCACTACAACGGCCCGTGGATCTATAGAGCTTGGCCAATAATGGTTGGCGACCGCGACCACAAGAGCCGCAGTTGTGGCTATGACAATGCTTAGGCTGAGCCTCAACCCAGTCAAGCGCTAGTCGCAGAACTGTGCTGACTCTCTTGCGCCTGGCGATAGAGCGCCTGCTTCTGGCGTGTAGTCTCACCCTTTCCGTCTGGCGCCCACCCAGGAGGCATCACGCAATACCGTATTTTGTTTACTACACCGCTGGCACTGCGAACATCTGCCAGTAGCTCGAGCCAACCATGAAAACTCGCTTTTATCGGGTTGTAGGTATTTATTTGTTGCGGTACGCCGAATTCTGGAGCCTCCTTCTCTGCTTCAAACGTTTTAAACAAACGGTCCCACAGGATAAACGTGCCACCATAATTTTTATCCAGATACTGCACATTTCTAGCGTGATGCACACGATGATGAGAAGGCGTAGACATTAGCCATTCAATGGGCCGCGGCAGCTTATCGATAAACTGTGTATGCAAAATGAACATATAGACCAAGTTGAGTTCGAGTGCTGCCAGCACCATAAACGGATCAAATCCCATTAAAACGATGGGACTGTAAAAAATCGCCTCCATAAATGGTTCGGCAAAGGACTGGCGCATGGCCGTGCCGCCCAGGTTGAACTCCCGACTTGAGTGATGGTTTATATGTGCCGCCCATCCGAAGCGTATCTCGTGAATAAAACGGTGCAGCCAATAGAAAAAAAAGTCCACGACCACATAGGCGACGATAAAGGTGATCCAGCCAACCCCGAAATCAAACACCGCGTACTGCTGCGCGATAAGCAACAGCAACAGTGTTGTGCCCTTCATCAGGATCTTGTTAATTGTGTAAAATCCGCCCATGGAAAGACTGCAGAGCGTGTCTTTGAGCTTATAGAGACCTGCCTTCCGGTACAGATCCAGGGCGATTTCTGCAACGATACATATCAGGTAGAACAGCGCCGCATACAGAGAAATTTGCCCTCCAATTTGCTCCCACATGATTCAAGCTCCCGTCATTTGATTGAGTGCTAGTTCAGCTTGTAATTGAAGGTGGCACCGTAGGTGACGCCCTGCCCGGCGGTTCGAAACCAGTAGTCATTACTGAGATTCGCACTCGTGTAGTAGTACTCATCGGTAAGATTTCTACTCCAGAATGCAAGCTCCCATTGTCCGTCCGCAGCGCCTATGGCCAATCTCGAGTTCCAGATTGTGTAGTCATCTACAAAGAACAGGGGGTTATCGTCTATCGCCGACTGATAACTGTCTTTAAAATTCACATCCACGCTGGCACGCATGATCAGCGAATCAGAAACGCCCCATTCATAGCTGGCTAAGCCGTTATATTGCCATTCAGAGGTTTGCGCCAAATCCAGGCCGGCGAAATCCCGCACATTCCCGACGCCATCGAGGCCAACATATTCCTGTACTTCGGAATCGAGCCAGATAGCGCCAAACCTCAGATACAGGCCTGCAAGCGGCTGCCACTCTAACTCTGTTTCGATGCCCGTAATGTCAGATTCGGGCACGTTTACCAACTGCGTAAGCAAACCAAATACCGGGTCATTGATGAAGCCTACTATTTGTTTATCGCTGTAGTCGTAGTAAAACGCAGAGCTATTGAATTGCATGCTGCCGTCGAGCAAGGTTGCCTTGAATCCCAGTTCGTAGGCCAACAGCGTTTCCTCATCGTAGGGCTCCAACTGTGTCCAGGTTGAAGTCGCGGCGCCATTGTAACCACCAGACTTATAGCCGTTACCGACGCTTGCGAAGACCAACCAGTCGTCGTTTGGCAGCCAATCCAGCCCTACCCGACCCGACAGATTCTCGATAGTAAAGCTGTCGTCAAATACGCCCGATGCGCCACTGAAGTAAGTAGAAACACCGGTGACCTCATCAACAAACAATTGGGCTTGTGAGGGATCAATGACGACACAATCACCCTGCGACAGCGTCGTGCTGGACAAAACAGTGCGGTCAGAAAAACCCGGTGTCGGGCCAAAATCGAGGTTATAGAGAAATGCCAGGCCACCATCTACATCGTAACCGCAGCCTTCAAACTCGCGCTCTTCCCTGGTGTACCGGGCACCGACATTGAGGCGAAAGTTGTCCGCAAACTGCCAATCGATGCTGCCAAACAGCGCTGCGGTATCAGCATTTTGATTATAGCGAGTATCAACACTTCCGAAGATGCCGGAATAAATCGTTGATTGGCTCCCAAATGCTTCCCAGCTTTCGGTGACTTCATCAGTGGACCAATAGGCCCCAACAATCCAGGACAGATCGCCACTTCCGTCTGATGTCAGACGGAACTCCTGACTCCAGGCCTCAATTTCGGTTGCCATAAATACATCGAGATTTTCTACTGGCGTTCCATCCCAGTCGTTGCTTTCTTCGCGATCGAATCTTTCATAGGCACTGATCGAGGTTAAGGTCATGCCGTTGAGCTCCCAATCAACGCGAATAGACGCACCCTGTCCCTCGTTGTCGCGCTGCGGCGTAAAATCACGGCTCCAGTCAGCGCTACGCGGATCACTTAAATCAGCCTGCTGACTAACGTCCGGCGGCGGAAAAAACGGTGCGAGTTCCGGCACAAGAGGAACGTACGCGAAGTATTGCGGTGCGGGGTTCTCCGATTTATCTTCATACCAATGCGCGTTTAACTGCAGGGTAAGATTGTCAGTGGCCGCCCAATCGAAAATGCCCCGAAGCGCGGTCTTATCCAGTCGCCCCAGCGTCTCATCAGACGACACACTGTCTTGCCAGCCGTCGCCACTGTCGGTGTAAGCAAAAGATACGCGACCATTTATCGAATCCGTAAGCGCCCCATTGATAAAACCTTCGCTGCGAAAAGTGTCAAAGCGGCCGTATTCGAGTGAAATCCCGGCATCAAACTCGCTACTGGGCTTATTGCTGATAAAATTGATCGCGCCCCCGGTACTGTTACGCCCGTACAGAGTGCCCTGGGGACCTTTGAGCACCTCGATACGCTCCATATCGAACTGCTCCCCGCGTGTCATTGTGGGGTAAGGCAGACTTACTTCGTCGACGTAAATGCCGACGGTAGAAGAGCTATTGGCATTGTAGTCGTCAAAACCAACACCACGGATTGTATAGACCGGCACACCGGTAACGCCGCTCTCTGTGAGATGCAAACCCGGCGTGAAATTCGCCAAATCAGTGGCATCGGTGATACCCAGATTACGCATTTGCTCACCGCTAAAGGCACTCACGGCAATGCCGACATCGTTAAGGCTTTGTGAGCGCTTTTGCGCAGTCACAATGACTTCTTCCAGTATCGTGTCGGATATTACCCATGGCGAAGCCAGGGAAGCTGCCAAGGCGCTCAGCGCTACAAAGGGTCGCTTTCCAAAACGGAAAGATTGAGAGTTCGGCACGTGGTGTTCCTCATTTTTTATTTGGTTTTTGTAGAACATGCACCGCAGCATGCTCAAGCCACCAAATGGTATGAGGCCCAAAAGCGAGGAAATAGGTTCGCTAATGCAAGATATTGATCATTTTAGGCCAAAGTCGTTGACCCTCTAACAGGCGTTGATCCTCTAGTATCGGCTCTGTCTACGATATTGACTGGGGCTCATACCCTTCCAGCGCCTGTAGGCACGCCGAAAATTTGTAGTCTCAACGTAACCCAAAATCTCGGCGATGTGATCTATGGAGAGCTCATGATTGGAAAGCAGTTCGTCGGCCCATTGAGACTTCACTCGAGTGAGCAATTCGCTGTAGCTAAAGCCCGCATGTCGAAGCTGGCGTCGCATGGTCCTGGGACTGAGCCCCAGGGTTTTAGCCATCTGCTCCAGGGAGGGGAACCCGTACGATGACTGTAACAATGTGCGTTGCACCTCCTGCGCGATAGATAGGGGACTTTCGCGTTCGCTAAAGAGTTGCTCACACTGCGTGCGGCACAAATTAAAGGATGATTCATTAGCAAGCGGCAACGGGAGATCTAGTGTTTCTTGAGCAAACCACATCCGGTTCCCTCCTGCGTCAAACACTAGTTTGCAACGAAAAAAATCGTGATAAATCTGGGCGTCGTCCGGCTCGGGGTAACTGAAATGAATTTCTTCAGCGACAACGCTGGATCCATTATCGACGCAGTAGTCATCGCCTAGGATCGTCGCTTGATACTTGTAAATAGAAGCAAACTGCTCATCAATGAGGTAGCGGCCAAGCGCTGCGCCACAGGGAACGATATCAAAATCAAAAGCAGCGCGACGACCCGATTCGAAGTAGCCAGTGCGACCGATCGCTCCTGATATGACGGCGTATGATGCTCCCAGTATAAGACTGTCGCGATAGCTTGCCGCACTCAGAATACCCAGGCCCAGAATCCCTAGGGCGCCAAAGCTTGCCATTCGTCCAGCTTTCAGCCCAAGCGAGCTGTCTCCACTGGCTTGGAGAATTTTCTCCAGCAACAAAAAGTACTTATCTGAAGAAATCAAAAACTGAGAGTTATCGAGATCTTCTCTGGACACAGCCATTTCCGTCAGGACAGCGTCCAAATCAACATCTAAGTCACGAGCAATGGTAAGCGCGGGGACACATATTTCGGAATTCAAATAGTACTTTTTTTCGGCAGACATGTTTTGCGTCAGTTTTCTTTATTATTGGCAACGGGATACTTTTTGACACCCCCATGAAAGGAGCGTCGAGTGTAAGATGCCTCAAACATCATCTGCAAGAAAGACCACCGAGGGTCCCTTTGCGTTCTGCCACCTACTGGTCTCAGCACCTCCCCGCTATAGATTTTTGCGATCTTGACCGATCAAATACAGCTTTGCGCGTGTGCGCCCGGGCCCGCTTCAGGACTCCCCATAAAACTCTTTTTGATGACTGCGGCACAAGCGGCAACGCAAGCCAAAAGCGCCGAGGCTTACAGCCCCAGCGCGCTTTTGAGTTTCTCGACCAGCTCCTGGTTATCGTAGCTATGAGGTCCCCAGCTATTGAGCTGCACCAGCTCCCGGATCTTGGTTTCGATAGTGAGCTGTTGCTCTTCGGCGTTGGGTACCACGACGTAGCGACGTAGCGGTGCATCAGCAAACAATGCATGTTTATAGGCCAACGTGACCTCGTTGGGTTTCTTGTAGGAGAGTTCCACTTCCTCCATCGCCTTGTACTGCTTTTCCATGTCTGAGGTGACAATACCGCCACCACCTACAACGCGGGCCATGGAGCGCTTGACCGCACTGCGCCGAATATGTGTCTGGTAGTTGCCGGGCTCGATAACGCTAACCGAAACCCCCAGAGGCTCCAGCTCAGCAGCGAGCGAATCAGTAAAGGCTTCGATGTAGTGCTTGCTGCCGCTGTACGCAGCGAATCCTGGGCCGGACACGGTTCCCGCTATTGATCCCGTTGTTGCAATGCGTCCTCTCGACTCTATGACCAAAGGAGCGAAAGCCTTGGTCGTGCGCAGCACACCTTCGACGTTCACTTGATAAACCAAGTTCAGCACGTCGAGCTCGGTGTCCAATACAGCTCCACCGTCGTAGATGCCTGCATTGTTTACCAGTGCATAAAGGCCTGTTCCACGCTCTTGGATGTATTGCACCGCTTCGTCGACCTGATCTTGCTTCGTGACATCCAGGCGAAGCGCGGTAATGTTATCGATGGTGTTGAGCTCGGCCATTTCAGCGTCAGTGCGCGCACCTGCGTAAACGTGATGCCCCTCTTTAGCAAGTGACTCGGCTAGGTTCCGGCCGATACCAGTGGTCGCACCGGTAATCAGTATGGACTTCTGCGGTTCGGGGTTTTGAGCAACTGAAGCAAGCGATATAGTGACTAGTAGCATGCCTATCAGGCGTGAAAATAGTGTCGGCATTTTGTTTCTCCGGATAATCAACCGCTCGAGCCTAGCATAGGTCCGCCCTCTAGTTTGGGTCCTTAGAGAAAGATCTATCAGCGATGGCGCGTGATTGGCTTTGAGTGACCCTCTAACATTTTGCGCTGAAGACTTAAGCTGAGTTAACACGCTCAACAAATTGGCGTATTTTTTCGATCCCTTCGGGAGCTGACGAAAGATCAGCATGATCCGTACCCGGCAATTCTACGAACTCGGCATCGGGTATAGCGTCAGCGGTGGCCCGACCCAAGCGCACTGGCACCGCGAGGTCTCCAGCAAAGTGAAGCACCAGTGTTGGGCAGGTAAGTCCCGGCAAGAGTTTTCGCACGTCTGTCTGCTTTATATACTCGATAAGTTGTTTCACTGAACTTCTGGTAGATATGAGTCGCTCGAAAGCAACATAAGTTTCGTCGCTGATAACTTCCGGGGGCACACTAGGAAAAAAAACGCTCCTTAATTTACCGGTACCCCATGCGGAGGCAATAAGATCCAGCATCTTCTCTTCGATGCCCCCAGGGAAGTCCTCGCCCTGAAGCCAACGCGCAGTAGTGCCGACTAGAATCAACCCCTTCACTCGTTCGGGGTGATCGTGGGCAAACTTGATACACATCGGGCCACCTTCAGATAGACCGTACAAAATCACCTTATCCAACCCCACGGCATCCAATACCGCTTCAATATCGTGTACGCGCTCGGTCATGTCGGGGACATTCATGCAAGGATCTGAGAGCCCCTGCCCCCGCTTATCAAAAGTAACAATATTGCTAAACTCACCGATAGCTTCCACAGTATTGCGAATCGACGGCAGGTGGGAGCATATATTCAGGTGCGAGATAATACCCGGCGCCATCATTATTTCGTGTGGGCCATGCCCCATCTGCGCGTAGGCGATTCGCAAGCCGTCGCTGTGAGCGAACTTGACAGGGTATGGAGCGGGCGCCGTGAGCTCCGAAAGGCTAATTGACCTCTGAACCGTTTCGCCGGAGGGAGCGGCGGCACTTTTTCGAGCATTGGTGATGCGTTTTGTGACGATAGTCAGAATTGAAATCGCCACGCCCAGCAGAGCGAGCATGGCGGCTGCGCCACTAAGGAGTGACTCGTGCTCAGATATCCAACTGCCAATCGCAGCAAAGAACTCCATTGCATTTGAACCAGCTATCACAGAACGCAAAGACTAGCAGGTATTTTGGAACCACGTGACTCAAAAAATAATCATTCGATCTGCTGTCTTTGGACCGATGGGCACCGCCCTTTTTGATTGCCTCCGTGTAATACTCCTTGATCGCAGAGTATCCGACTCTGCCACCCCCATAAGAGCGCATCGTGAATAGAATAGAGAAGTTAAAGAACGACCTATACAGCTTTGAAGAGCTCGATACCCTGGAAAAGAACGCAACCCAATTGCGCGATGCCGAAACCCTGCGGCTCATTACTCGTAGCCGTGCCTCAAAGACAGCAAAAGGCGAACAGCCTAAAAGCACCGTTGATGCAGATGGTGAGCCACTGACCAAAAGGGCTCGACGGGAAGCGAAAGCCAAGCGTTAGCGACGGGCCGCTTAGAGTAATAGCTCACGCTGGATACCAAGAAGCTAAAGCTTTATCTTGCGCTACCAATCAGCGCTAAAAACGGGAACAGATTATGGGCAGAGCCTACCAAAACCGAAAATTGTCCATGGCCAAAACCTCGGACCAAAAAGCCCGCGTTTATAGCAAGTACGCTCGGGAGATTTATGTTTCGGCAAAATCTGGCGGTCTGGATCCGACCGGCAACCTGGCCTTGCGCAGCATTATTGACCGGGCCAAGAAAGACCAGGTACCCACTCATGTCATCGACAAGGCTATAGACAAGGCCAAGGGCACCGGTGGCGAAGATTTCGCTCTGGCACGCTACGAAGGCTTCGGCCCCAGCGGCTCTATGCTTATCGTGGATTGCCTCACCGACAACCCCAACCGTACCTTTGGCGATGTGCGCCTGTGCTTCAACAAGGCCAAATGCAAACTGGGTAACACTGGTAGCGTCAGTCACTTGTTCGATCACACCGCCATATTTGTCTTCTCTCATAGCGACGAAGAGGCCGTTCTCGAAGCACTGATGATGGCCGACGTGGATGTCAGCGACATAGAAAGTGAGGATGGAAAAGTTACCGTGTTCACACCTCAAACCGAATACTTCAAGGCACGGCAGGCTATTATTGATGAATACGGTGAGACTGACTTCGAGGTTGATGAAATTCAGTTCATACCGCAGTTATCTACACCCCTTGGCGATGAAGACCGGGAAGTGCTGGACAATCTAATCGACATGCTGGACTACCTTGAGGATGTACAGAGCATCTATCACAGCGCCACCTGAGGGGAGAATAAACGTGGGCGAAAAATCGCAGCTCAAGATCGAACCTTTAACACCAGCCATAGGTGCAGAAATCCTGGGAGTCGATCTGACTAACGTCACCCCAGAGCTGATCGAAGGTGTACGCGCAGCGCTACTTAAATACAAGGTAGTGTTCTTTCGCGATCAGCGAATATCACCACGACAGCATATCGATTTTGCCCGTGCATTCGGTGATCTGGAAATTCATCCGGCCACCCCAAAGAATCAGGTCGACCCCGAAATACTGCGGCTCGCACACGGGCCAGATTCAAGGGGCTCGGAAAACATGTGGCATTCAGACGTAACCTGGCGAGAAAAGCCGTCGCTGGGTTCTATTTTGCGCGCAGTAGAAGTGCCTGCAGTGGGCGGGGATACCTTGTTCGCAAATATGACCATGGCTTACGAGCGATTACCCGATGCCACTAAAGAAAAGATTCACGATCGGATCGCAGTTCATGATATCGCCCGGGTATTTGCAAAACGATTGAACAAACGCCCAGAAGAACTGCACGCAAAGTATCCGTTGATGGAACACCCAGTAGTTCGAACGCATCCGGAAACCGGCGAACAAGTCGTGTATGTCAACGGGGCATTTACCAGTCATATCAAGGATATGGATCCCCAGGAGAGCAAGAGCTTACTGGATGAGTTGTATAAGTCTGCCTGGAATCCTGAGGTGCAGTGCCGCTTCAAGTGGCGGGCCAATTCCATAGCCTTTTGGGATAATCGAGCCTGCCAGCATTTCGCGGCGTCTGACTACTTCCCGGCGGTTCGTGTCATGGAGAGAGTCACCATTGCCGGCGACCGACCCTATTTTCAACATTCAAGCAATTAGGGATGTGAATGCAACACGCACATTAAAGCCAAGCTGACTAGGGCTTGCTTGCATGACCCAGAATAGCCGTGTGCGGAAACATATAGCCTCCATCAACGGCGTATTGCCGGCAGTTTTCTTTCATGTCTGCCATGATTGCGTCCTGCTTCTCCTGCGAAAAGGCCGCCACGTTCGCCCAGGTCCACAGACCGTCGATGACCGGGCCAAGCGTGTCGCAAGTCCACTGTGTCTCGTGGTCCGTCAGCTCAAAGCCCTCCAGGCCAGCGCTCTCCATCAGCGGTAAAAAGGTTTCTTTGTCGGTAACGCCAAAGAGAGGACCGTGCGGAAGAGCCTGAGGATCATGATGCGCACTTACCGCACGCACAAAGCAACCGATAGAACTCTGCTCTGATGGGGCGCCCCACACAGCGAAGACAAAGCGACCACCAGGCTTGAGCACCCGGGCTGCCTCAGCGAACACCTTATCTGGCTCTGGCAGGTGATGAACCACATAGTTGGCGATGACTGCATCGAAACTATCGTCGTCTGCAGGGATTTGCTCGCCGTCAGCGAGTTTGAACGAAAGTTCAGGGTTAGCGGCCTTTGCCGCCGCAACCATCCCCTCGGAAAAATCGACACCAGTGGCAATCGCGCCAGCGTCGGCGAGGGCGCGGGTTGAGTTGCCCGGGCCACAGCCAATGTCCAAGACACGACTACCCGAAGTCACGTTGGCAGCCTCGATTACTCGAGGAAGCATTTGTCCTGTGAGCATCGAGAAGGTATCCAGATAAGAGTCCGCACAGCGTGACCAGGTCTCGGTTTCGTACTCAATGATGAATTTCTTGTCTGAGTCGTTCATAGGTGGCGCTCCGCTATGTTTATTGGGATCAGACGCCAGACCAGCTACGCCCGCTGTCGCTGCAGATTTTTTAAAGCAACGGCATCATGGCAGAGTTACTCTCGTGCGTCTGCTAAAGCCGAAGCCCATAGATGACTCATCTATCTCTCATCGATCCTCCATCTATCACTTATCGATCGTCTATCGGCACCATAATGTGTGCATAAGGAGTATCACCCCACATGACATAGGGCCCCCCTGCATGCGGGTTGTTGGTAATCGACTGGAGAAGTTCTCTGGGCACAATCATCATGAGATGGGCGCCCTCCTTGATGAAATCGGGAGCATCTTTACCCATGGGATGCATGGGATTTGAATTACTGACCCCGGCATCGCCCTGGAGCATGTAGGAAAAGCCCACCGACGTTGGCGTGAACGATGCGCCACTGCCCATTGCCTGCATCATTTCCATCCAGACTGCGTCGTTACACATAGGCGCGCCATCGTCCGGCAGGGTCTCCGGAAGACAGGTCCAGCCATTACTCCCCTCGGCGATCACCTTGCCGCGATACATCACTGCCGCGTTGTCACTAATCATGGCTGGTCCGGCGGAACGGGCTAGGGCAATAAGGCCGGCTGTGTCTTCTGCCAGTGCAACCGATACGGCACCTGCACCGGCTATGCAGACTGTGAGGCTTGTTTGGACGATTATTTTTATCATTGCTATATCCTCGATTTGAGCTGTCCTATGACTGTAGTCCAAGAAACTTGGCAGCGCCAAAATTTGCCAATCTACTGTCTAAAGGTCGTTCGCTCGCCAAGTGTTCAAAAGTCTTACGGTTCTCAGTTGGGTCCCGATAGGTCACAATCAGCAATACATTTTTGAAGCACAGCACTGCGGGCGCAAATCACGCATGAACAAGGATCATTCGAGCGAGGGCTTGTTAGAATTTCTCAGGGAAGCAACCCTCGCCGGGCTTATGGCACCAACCCTGGCACGGAGCCGTCGCGCAGCGGCGCGGGCGCTATTTGTCAAGCTATCCGAAAGCGAGGCGGCGGACCTGCGGCAATTGGATATCGATGCACTTAAGTCCCGATTTCTTGATACCCAGAGCGACGGTCTGCGCAGTGAGGTCGTGGAGCTATATTCGGAGCGTCTGCGTGGGGCGCTCGATGATTACTTCCGTTTCGTGGAGTCCCCGGACGTCTTTTCTTCAAAAGCTGTGCGCCCACAGGCGGCGTCGCCACGGGACAAGCAAGCGCCGACATCAAGAGAACAACGTGCCCTGGAAACCGTGCGCCTTAGTGCCCCTCGGCAACGCCCGGATGTTATTCCTATCTCCCTCAAACAGGACCGCGTGGTTTATCTACATGGAATACCTGCAGACCTGACACCCCAGGAGGCTCGTAAGATTTCCAGAGTCGTCGAAGCGCTGGCTAGTGAAGCCGAGGAAGACGATTGAACCGCTGGCTAATAGCACTGCCGCTGGTGGTTTTCGGCATTGGCGGCCTGGGCCTCTACGCACTGTTCGTCTCTCAGGCAGACGATGCCTCATTTCGGGAAAACCTGCTGCCGGAACTGATTGGTTTCTGTCTGGAGGGTTTCTTTCTGGTGGGCCTGTTCACCTTCGTGCAGCAGTTGCGCGACTATTATCATCGTCGCGAGCAGTGGCTAAGCCTGCGCAGTGCCCTGCGGGATTTCCTGTCACATTTGGATCTGGCGTTTCTGGCACCAGACGCAGAGCCCGCCACCACAAGTGATCTTGAATCACAGCCACTGATGGTTCAGCGGCTGATCGGCTTACTCAATGACACGCAGCTCGACGTCGAAACACTGGTCGCCCTTAAGCGCGTTGCAATTTCCACCCTGCCCCTGGCCCGGGATCTCATCAATATAGCCGCACAGCTGAGCACGCGTCATATGCGCTGCTGGATTGCTATCGTAGCGTCTATCGATAACCTCGCTGAGGCAGATACCAGGGAGCAGGCGGAACTACCCCTAAATGAACTGTTAAGGCGATTGGCGGAGTTTGACAGCCTGAAGCTGTGACCAAATCCCTGTGAACCGTCTGCATTGTTCACACCAGCTGCGCAGCGCACTGGCGAGCCTGTCTAACCGTGGACCCCAAAGGCCAGGAAGCATCAATTCCACACATTCCTGACCGAGGTCAATGCCTCACTCTGTCTACGACCACACTATATGGGCTCACGGTCACACCGGGAGCCGCTTATGGATGCGCCAAGGACGATTACGGTTGACGGCAACGAGGCTGCCGCGCGTGTCGCACATCTGACCAACGAGGTCATCGCTATCTACCCCATCACCCCGGCCTCGCCGATGGGCGAGTGGTCTGACGAGTGGTCATCGCGGGGCAAGAAAAACCTCTGGGGCAGTGTGCCCCGGGTCATTGAGATGCAAAGCGAGGCCGGTGCCGCCGGTACGATCCACGGCGCCCTGCAGGCCGGTGCGCTGACCACCACCTTCACCGCGTCCCAGGGCTTGCTGCTCATGCTGCCCAATATGTACAAGATCGCCGGTGAGCTCTCGCCGACGGTATTCCATATCGCCGCGCGTTCGCTGGCCTGTCAGGCCCTGTCGATATTCGGCGACCACAGCGACGTCATGTCCGCCCGCGCTACCGGCTTTTCCATGCTGGCCTCCAACTGCCCACAGGAAGTCATGGACATGGCCCTTATTGCCCAGGCGGCGACGCTGCGCGGGCGCATTCCGGTACTGCATTTTTTTGACGGTTTCCGCACCTCGCATGAAGTGGCCAAAATCACTGAGGTTGACCGTGATACGGTGCGCGCAATGATCGATGAGGCAAGCGTGCACGCCCATCGTCGTCGCGCGCTGTCACCGGAGCACCCGGTGTTGCGCGGCAGCTCCCAGAACCCGGATGTGTATTTTCAGGCCCGGGAGACGGTCAACCCTTACTACCATGCCTTCCCTGGACTGGTGCAGCAGGCGATGGACGATTTTGCAACACTGACCGGACGCCAGTACCAGCTGTTCGATTACCAGGGCCACCCACAGGCCGAGCGAGTGATCGTTTTGATGGGCTCCGGCGCAGAAGCTGCTCAAGAGACGATCGATTATCTCGTGGCACAGGATGAGCAGGTGGGCCTACTCAAAGTGCGTTTGTTTCGCCCCTTTGATCCTGCCGCGCTTCTGGCAGCACTGCCCACCACTACGCGTGCCATCGCGGTTCTGGACCGCACCAAAGAACCGGGCGCGGACGGCGAGCCACTTTACAAGGATGTGCTGACGGCTCTTGCCCGCGATTCCATGGGGGACCCTCATTTCCCAGCCTTACCGATGGTAATCGGCGGACGCTTCGGGCTTTCCTCCAAAGAGTTTACGCCGGGAATGGTCAAGGCGGTGCTGGACGAACTGAAATCCGATTCACCAAAGAATGGTTTTACCATTGGCATCCATGACGACCTGAGCCACAGCAGCCTCAAATGGGATATGGACTTTCGCACCGATGCACTTGCGAACAGTGTTCAGGCGCTGTTTTACGGCCTTGGTAGTGACGGCACCGTCAGTGCCAACAAGAACAGCATCAAGATCATTGGCGAGGCTACGGATCTCCACGCCCAGGGATATTTTGTCTACGACTCCAAGAAGTCGGGTGCTATTACGGTGTCCCATCTCCGCTTTGGACCGCAGCCGATACATGCCAGTTACCTGATTGAAGCAGGGGAAGCCAATTTCATCGGCTGCCATCAACCACACTTTATTGACAATGTTGAAATACTGTCCCGGGCTGCACAGGGTGCGGTATTTCTGGTCAACAGCCCCGAGCCTTCAGACAGATTCTGGGACAGCCTGCCGACGCATGTTCGATCAGCGGTGCTGGAAAAAGAGCTATCTGTTTATTGTATCGACGCCTATCAAGTCGCCGCTGACTGCGGTCTCGGCAAGCGCATCAATACAATCATGCAAACCTGTTTCTTTGCGATCTCCGGCGTCTTACCCAAAGACGAGGCTATTACCGCCATCAAAACAGCCGTGGAGAAAAGCTATGGCCGCCGCGGACGCCGCATCGTCGAACTGAACTTCAGGGCCATCGATGCGGCGCTTGCCGGCCTGCATCAAATCACGCCGGGCTTGCCCGGGCAGGATGAGCTACCCCTACATCCAGAACTATCCACCGATGCCAGCTTTGCCGATCGAGTTACCCAGCAGATCATGGCGGGCCTGGGTGACCGTATACCGGTCAGCCAGCTGCCTGACGACGGTAGTTTCCCCCTGGGCACAGCCAAGCTTGAAAAACGCAATCTCGCCCTGGAGATACCGGTCTGGGATGCGGATCTTTGTACCCAGTGCGGCAAGTGCGCGCTGGTCTGTCCCCATGCGGCCATTCGCAGCAAGGTATTCAGCGCCGATATGATGGCAAGCGCCCCGCCGACCTTTAAGGCCGTCGCCACACTCAGCAAAGATTACCCGGATCACCTTTTGATGAGCTATCAGGTGGCGCCCCAGGACTGTACAGGCTGCACGCTTTGCGTAGATATTTGCCCGATCCGCGACAAGTCCCACTCCAGCCATAAGGCACTGAATATGGCGGCCCAGGCGCCCCTGTGCGAGGCTGAGCGAGATAACTGGGCGTTCTTTGATGCGCTTCCCGCCTACCCACGCCGCGAACTCAAGACGTCGACCATACCGGGCTCCATGGTTCTGGAGCCGCTGTTTGAGTTCTCCGGAGCCTGCGTCGGCTGTGGCGAGACGCCCTATCTCAAACTGGCCTCTCAACTGTTTGGTGACCGCATGGTGATCGCCAACGCCACGGGCTGCTCCTCTATTTACGGCGGCAACCTACCAACCACGCCCTGGGCGACAAACGACGAAGGCCGTGGTCCCGCCTGGAACAATTCGCTGTTTGAAGACAACGCCGAATTCGGACTGGGTATCCGCGTGGCGATTGACCAACAGGTGACCCACGCAAGAGAGCTTTTGCAGGCGCTGGCAGATCGGCTGGACCCGGCACTCGTTTCAGCGATTCTAAGCGCCGACGAAAGTGATGAGGCGGGAATCTACGAGCAGCGTCAGCGCGTGCAAGCACTGCGCAAAGCCCTGGCGTCAATTGAAGGAGAAGCGGCAGCAAACCTTCTGGAGCTTGCAGAAAACCTATGCCGCAAGTCGGTCTGGAGCATCGGCGGAGATGGCTGGGCCTACGATATCGGCTATGGCGGGCTCGATCACGTACTCGCCTCGGGAGAAAACCTCAACATTCTGGTGCTAGATACGGAGGTGTACTCAAACACCGGCGGCCAGACCTCAAAAGCCACGCCACGCGGTGCTGTGGCCAAGTTCTCCGCAGGAGGCAAGGCGGTGGCCAAGAAGGATCTTGCCCTACTGGCCATGGAGTACCCTAACGTCTACGTTGCTCACATCGCCTACGGTGCCAAAGACACGCAAACCCTCAAGGCATTCCTCGAGGCCGAGGCACATCCTGGGCCGGCGCTGATCATTGCCTACAGTCCCTGCATCGCCCACGGTGTCGACCTATCGAACAATCATCGACAACAGGATATGGCGGTGAAGAGTGGCCACTGGCCGCTGTTTCGCTTCAATCCGGCAAGACTCGCTATGGGACAAAGCCCTCTGCAGCTCGACTCCAAAGCACCGAGTATTCCCTACCGTCAATACATGGAGTCAGAGACCCGCTTTAGCATGCTCTGGCATTCGCATCCTGAGGATGCCGAGGCCTTCGCCGCGCAGGCCCAGCAGGATATCGACAGCCGCTTCGGGCACTACCAGCAGCTGGCAGCAATGGACTGGAACGAAGGTGAAACGCTCAGTGGCGCAAGAGCCCAGGTGCGTAAACAGGCTGAGAAGAAAGATAACGGGGAGGAATCCTGACATGAGCGATCTGAGCACGGAATATCTGGGCCTGGCCCTCAAGAATCCGCTAGTGCCCTCGTCCTCGCCTCTGACGGGCGCCCTGGATTCAGCAAAACGTCTCGAAGATGCCGGTGCGGCGGCCATCGTGCTGCCCTCCCTGTTCGAGGAGGCCATTATCGCCGAGGACAATAAGCTCAACCGCTTCCTCGACGAGCAGGCTATCGGACATGCGGAGGCCGACAGTTTTCATCCCCTACCGGCGAACTATCGTACGGTAGAGGACGCCTATCTGGAAAATCTCCAGGCGCTTAAGAACACGTTGGATATCCCGGTTATTGCGAGTCTGAACGGCACCACCGCCGGAGGCTGGTTAAGTCATGCCCGGGCGCTGGAAGAAGCAGGTGCCGATGCGCTGGAACTCAACATCTACTATGTAGCCGGCGATCCTGGGGAAACGGCTACCAATGTGGAGCAACGCTATCTGGACGTCGTCGCGGCGCTGGCAGGATACGTGCAATTGCCGGTAGCGATAAAACTCTCACCCCAGTTCACAGCGCCACTGGATATCATCCGCAAGCTGGAGGCACAGGGAACACGGGGTGTATCGCTGTTCAACCGGTTCTACCAGCCGGATATTGAGCTTGAAACTCTGGAGGTCGTGCCCAAACTAGAGCTGTCGACACCCGCAGAGGCCCTGCTGCGCATTCGCTGGGCCGCCATGCTGTTCGGACACACCAACTGCGACATCGCACTGACCGGCGGCTTTCATTGTGCATCGGATGTGTTGAAGGGAGTACTAGCCGGCGCTGACATTGTGCACTTATGCAGTGTCCTGTTGCAGGACGGCCCGGGAGCTCTCACCGAAATACTACAGACCATGGAGCGTTGGCTGGAACTACGGGAGTATCAGTCCGTCGCGCAATTGCGAGGCAGTATGAGCTGTCAGCGGGCGCCGGACCCGGCCGCCTTCGAGCGCGCGAATTACCTGCAGGTTTTGCAAAACTACAGTGCTCCGGCGGGCGTTCGCTTCTGACACTCGGTTCAACGACGGTTCTACGCCCAAAGGTAGCGACCAGTTAACTGTCACAGGACACGGAACTCGCTCGTACCTGCGTGTTTTCAAGATTGGGACTCAGCAACCTCAACGTTAAGGTGAGTCCGCTATTTTCTATTGCTTTTCCTTTGAGGCTAAATATATCTCGTGCTGCTCAAGCACTGTTTCCCAAAGGCTTTCTAGTGCCGGCTCATCAATACCAAACCGGTGATAGATCGCTCGTACAAATTCATCTGCGGAGTCAATCAAACGCTCTTCACGGACGCCGGGACGCACCGTTGTCGCGACGCGCCCCACCTGCAAATCATATCCATCGGGCACAACGCGCTGGTACACGAGAGCGTTCACGAAGGGCGATTCGGCCTCGGTGCTCAGCCAATGACATTTCGCGCTGAGTTGACCCTCATCAGCTGTTTGGTGCACAAAGTCGAATGTGGGCGCGGTACTCCCCGCATAATTATGCAGGCGCCAATAGCCATTCACATGCTCCAATCGAAAGGTGAATCCACGTTGGCTGAATGTGTGTGCTTTAAGTGGATAGGGCTCATAGGGACCATCACCCAATCCCACATCTACAACCCAGGGCTCGTCTAACTGCACGCACAAGACCAGATGATTACCAATGGCAGAGTCGCCCCGCGCATCGCGCCGCACCCCGCCAGACATCCGCATAACCTGAAAGCCAACACTCTCCAGCATCGCGCCCAACAATCCATTCATTTCGTAACACCAGCCGCCCTGCCGCTGCTCTACCAACTTGACGTAACTGCTTTTGACGTCCGTGGTAAGCGGACGACCCAACTGCACATCCAAATTAGAGTAGGGAATGCTATAGAGGTGCTGGCGCTGCAATTGAAACAGTGTGTCTAAGTCTGGTTTGGGGGTACCAACAAAATTTATTCGGTGGAGGTAGGCATCAAGTTCCATACAAGTAATTAACACCAAACTTCGAGATTTGCTGAACGGCCGACTTCTCGAGTCAAGCTAACATTCAAAATCTCTCGCATCCCCGCCGCCTGAAGTAACGACGCCAGCGCGGCTTGCTCAACGCCCGGTGCCGAATCGTAGATCGTCTGAGCTCGAGCCAATAAATAAAATCGATAAGGCTGCACAAGGGCATTGATGGTGACGTCATCGATATTAAACTGACAAAAGCCCACGCCTCGCTCTGCGGTGGCGCCCGAGGGCAGCTCTTGCTGAGCGGCCAACCAGTCATTGATGACGGCCGCGGCCGCGAGTGTTTCTGGCACAAAATCAACGGCGATGTGCTGCATAACTTCGATCAGCGTTGCAGGGATTGCATCATCCGGTAGATAGCCATCTGCCTGGTTTTCAAACTCACCAATATCCGGCTCCGGGCGGTTCATTCGCTCTACCCAACGAAACAAATGAGGCGCTCGCGCCTGCATCAGCGACAGCGGCTTGGGATCGCGACCTAAATGAGAGTATAGCGGAGCGATCATGCCAAAATCGCCGATGCAGGGTCGGTTGCCCAGCAGGTAAGGAACTTGGGCAAAGTGCGCGTCCAGTTTGTCCAGCAAGGTTTCGTACAAAGACTCGACCACGTTCACGCTCTCAGGCACAACGCCAAAGGCCTGCCCAGCTTTGCGCATAGATTGCATCGCCTTATCGGTCTTGTCCTCCATACCCTTGGGCATCATGGTCTGAAAATGGAAGCGCAGAAACTCAAGATTTTGATCATCAAAGTTCCAGCGATAGTGCATGGCCGGTCGTAGCAGACCCTCGGCCCCAATCACGTCAAACAGGCGGCTAACCAGGTTCTGCTTGATTCCGCTGGGCGAAAAACCATCACCGCTTAGGGCTTCAAAGTGGTCGATGATCGCGGCGCCGTCGCGTATAACCTGACCATCAGCGGTCTCCAAGGTTGGAATACCCTGGCGATTACCGGCAGCCGGTAGCACTACCTTCGCATAGTGCTCACTCGTGGGTGTGGTCTCTCGATAATCAAGTCCAGCCTTAATCAAATAGCTGCGAGCACGGCCTGTATAAAGCGAAAGCGGTGATCCGTAGAGCGTGTGGTGCGTCATAAAGGCTTCCTAGTGAAGCGCGGGCAAAGTCAGCCGCGCCAGATTGATCGTACCGAGGCCCTAGGGCAGCAATACCACTTCGTCGCCGGCAGAAACCGCGCCTGGCTTCACTATAGATAGATAAGCCCCCATAAATCGATTGGTCTCTTCGTACAATGCTTTGGCAATCTTTGGATTTGCCTCAAGGTCAAAAGGCAGCTGCGGGCGCGCCGGCATAGAGCAACGGATGGTTTTAGCCGCCACTTCTAACTCGGCTCCTCCAATGCGCAGTCTACGGCCAATCCAGGAAAACTCAGCAAGGCCGCTTATATCCTCATTGGTATCAACTAGAAAATTGGGTCTAAATCGTCGAGAGTCAAAGGACTCCCCAGACAGCTCCGACATATGCGCAAGAGATGCCGTCGTTAACAAATGGATGGGTGCCATATCGTTATAGGTGCCGGGCGGTGCAAAACATTCTGCCAGTAACAAAATCAATTCTTCAGGATACTCAGACAGATCCGGCAGCGCCTCTCCCGGCGCGATACCGAGGATCTTCATGATCGCCTCTTCATCCAATGGCTGCGCCCAGCGGTAGTGCTCACGATTCTCGGGAGGCTGCAGCGCACTGAGCGACAAGGACTCGCCAACATAAGCGCTGACCTGACTGTCAATCAGTCCATCGCTTCCCACTTCGCTACCATCGGGAAAACGCACACTCACCGGCGGAACATGCTCGGCAAACATCCGCGTCTGCGGTCGTTCGCTTACATAGCGTGCTTCTAGATTCATGAGCTTTGGAAAACGCTTACCCCAGGCGACATCGCCATTGGACTCAAGCATGGACCAACTACGGTCGCCAATAACGCCCAGTTCATCCAGCTGCACCGTGTCAACGGTATGCCCCGCCATGCTCTTGACGGGATACATCCACACTTCTGAAACGCGACCAATTTGCATAAGGTTTTACCTGCTATTTTTGTACTGAGTCTAGCAGATCAAAAACCTATGCAGCGTCAAAACGCCTTTTGAAGAGCTTGGGACAATGGCACGCGTATAGAGCGTACTCACCGCTTGGGATCAATCAGTGCAAAGGGTTCCGGTGCATCGCGTAGTCATAAAAATCTCGGCTTCGAGCAACCACTGATCCGATGTGCATCGCCACTTAGCTGAATACTCTCCGCCCACCTCATCACCAATGGGTGACGCCCCGGTCCAACGACCGAGCTCCATCGCTATGGGATACAAAGGTGACAAACTCACTTCGCTAGTCTCACGCTTATAAATCAGTCGCGCTGGATCGTCGGCATCCGAGGCCCAGATTTCGATTTGACGATCGCGCCCGATAAACTGGTCACTGTCGGTTCCCGTTACCAGCACAACATCGCGATCCAACACCAGGGCTATAGCTTCGAGATCATTCTCACGAATGCCTGTATTAAACGTTTCGCGTGCGTCTCGCAATGATTCAGTGGTGCATTCTGCCGCTGTCACGCTATTAGCTGCGCCAACTGTGAAAACACCAGCTGCGGCTGACACGGCAAGCGCCATTACACTACGAACTTTCAGTACTTTGATCATCTGGGCTCCGTTAATTGCAGGATTTTTTTAGAGCTTATCGCCAACATAGGCCTTAGCTACCCGGAGGGATTAACTCAGCAGTCCCCTCCATGGAGCAATCAATCCAGCTTTGGGGAAACGAGCGCTCGATCAATTGCGAAAGCCCCATGGCAATAATGTCATGATCATCCGCAACCTCCTGCGCAAAACTCGAATAACGGCTTATGCGAGCGAAGACCCAGGCGTTGGGATTATGTCGCCGCAACCACAGCGCTGATCTCAAATTATCCTCTTCACGATGAGTGGCGAAGACAAATAGCGTATTGGGACTGTTCCTGTCCCAAAATCCGTCCAGATCCTCCCAGACACCAGGGTGCGTCATATCGCCTTGCAGAATTTTCAGCTCAAAGTTTGTCGAGATAGAAAACTGCTCTCTGGTCACCATCACTCGCCGCTCCGCGTCGTGCTCAATTAATGCTACAGCGGCGATTTCATCCGGCAAGGCATTTTGAAGCGACTCGAGAACAGATTGTCCAAACCGTCCAAAGCCTGCAATTACCACCCCCATGGGCACACCGCTTTGGCGCACGTGCGGTACCGCAAGAGTCGTCACAAGACTTTCGGCCGCACTTTGATAGCCGTTAAAAACCGTCACGGACTGAGCGATACGAGACGAAGACATGGACCGCATGAATCGCAGGCGATCCACATGCATGACTATTTTGCCGGCAAGGTCCTGGCGACGATCAAGCATCGCTTTTACGGTCTCGTAGTTTTTTAAACTGTAATTGGAGAACAATAAAATTTTGGCTGCATGCTTGACGCGCAGCTGATCGAAGGTGAACGCGTCGATCAAATCCCCCTCCCAGGTCAATGCTCCAAAACTTCTGCGAAGCTGCTCCCGAGACGTGTCCGAAAAACCCGCTCCCTGCAGGACAACAACCTGACGTTTGGGATCTATTTGCCTGAGATGTCTGAGATAACTGCGTGTAAGCTCGTCATCGCCGTCGATAATCACGTGATTACGGAGCCGCCTTAAACGCCAGCGATGCTGAGTAAACATCCGTAAAAAAAGATCCAATACAGTCGATACAGCGAGAATAGGCGCTGCAAAGTAGCTCAGCCAAAGCAAAGCCACTGCCCAGGCCGGGCCTGATTGCGGTGTTCCAATATCGATACCACCGATTACGAACAGGCTCAGCGCGTAGTAGCAATCAACGAGTATGCTTCGGCTAACGCCGGCATCTTCAGCGCTAAGGATGACCCCGGACTGAAGTGCAAGAACGGCCGTGACAAAAATGCCAATTGCGGCGATAGCGCGGATGGGGATTGGACGCACTTTTACTCCCTGGTGTTGTTTTAAGACGCCGAAGGCATCTACAGCGGGTACATGGGTTTGCAGTGTAGCCTAGATACCGCAGTCCACTTGATCATCAACAGTCCACACCTGCTTTAAAAAAGGAACACCGTTAAGAAATACACCAGCGGAGCAAAGCTACTCGCAAAAAGAGCGACACTTGTATCGAAAACCCGCTGACGGCACACTCAATGGTCGCTTATCTCAACCACCCTCCTCATGGTGTGCGCCCTATGAATACTGTTCGTTCTCCAATTGTTAGCCTTTCGTTTTTGTCATTTGTCTTAAGCTGCGTTTGCTTTGCAATCCCCGCTGCTGCCGGCGACTTCGACCTCCTTATTCGCGGAGGATCCATCTACGACGGAACTGGCCGGGACCCCGTGGTCGCAGATATCGCCATACGGGATGATCAAATTGTCGCCATGGGCTGGGGACTTGGAGGTGCTGACACGGTTATTGACGCCAAGGGGCTTGCGGTCGCTCCGGGCTTCATCAACATGCTCAGCTGGGCCACCGAAGATCTCATAGAAGATGGCCGATCACTGAGTGACATTCGCCAAGGCGTCACCCTGGAAGTCATGGGTGAAGGCTGGTCTATGGGGCCAGTGAACGATCGTCTCAAAACCGTAGCATTGCAGCGTCAAAGCGATATCCGTTACGACATATCCTGGAGCACGCTTGGCGGTTATCTAGAGCACCTGGAGAACAAAGGCGTATCGACCAACGTGGCCTCCTTTGTGGGTGCTACTACCTTGCGTATTCACGAGATAGGCTTTGAGGACCGCCCTCCCACCACCGAGGAATTAGAACGCATGCAGGCCCTGGTGCGCGAGGCAATGGAAGAAGGTGCACTGGGCGTAGGAAGCTCACTCATCTACGCCCCTGCGTTTTACGCCAGCACCGAGGAGTTGATCGCTTTGTGCAAGGTGGCCGCCGAGTACGGTGGTCGTTATATTTCTCACATACGCAGTGAATCCGCAAAACTACCGGAAGCGGTCGACGAACTGATTCGCATTGCCGAGGAAGCGGGCATTGGGGCAGAAATTTACCATCTGAAAGCCGGAGGAGTAAGCAATCACGGCAAGCTGGAAACCGCCATCACGCGTATCGAGGAAGCTCGCGCCCGAGGCTTGGACATCACAGCAGACATGTATACCTACACTGCCGGTGCGACAGGACTTGATGCATCCATGCCACCGTGGGTACAAGAAGGCGGATACGAGGCCTGGGCCAAGCGCCTGGCTAACCCGAAGATTCGCGAACGCTTGCGACGGGAGATAGCCAGTCCCGGCGATGACTGGGAAAACCTCTACGCCGAGGCCGGCGATGCCGAGAAGCTGATACTCACGAGTTTTCGTAATACGGACTTACGTAAATACACTGGCATGACCCTGGCTGCGGTTGCCAAGGATCGCGGTCAGCATCCCATCGACACCATGATGGATCTGGTTATTGAAGACGGTAGCCGCGTGGGTACGGTCTACTTTCTCATGGATGAAGATAACGTCCGTCGCAAGATTACCCTGCCATGGATGGCCTTTGGTTCTGATTCGGGCTCTATGGCACCCGAGGGTGTGTTCCTCAACAGCAATCCCCATCCGCGAGGCTACGGTAACTTCGCACGACTGCTAGGGCGTTATGTTCGGGATGAACAACTTATCTCTCTTGCCGAGGCGATCCATCGCCTTACCGGTCTCCCGGCGGCCAATCTTAAGCTCAAGGGCAGGGGCATTTTAAAGCCCGGTAACTACGCTGACGTGGTCATCTTTGACCCTGAGACAATTCAGGATCATGCGACCTTCGCAAAACCTCACCAGTTAGCGACCGGGGTCCGCGATGTAATCGTCAACGGCAGCGTGGTGCTTCGTAACGGGGAACATACTGGAGCCATGCCCGGACGCTTTGTGCGCGGCCCTGGTTTTGCCCACGCTGAACTAGCAGTTCCTTATCAGTGAGGACTTGCGGCCATTAAACCTAAAAAGCATTGTTTGAGCGCGTGTACCGCTTGAATCACGGCAATTTGTATAAAGCCTTGAAGCAGCACTACACTCAGAACTCAAATGAACCCGACTACAACCACAAAATAAAGATGATGCTATGCAGATGATATCGAGACTCAAAACGGGCCATGCCCTGGGCCGACCATTTTTACTAGTGACTGCTTTGGCGGTTCTGGGTGCCTGCTCCGAGCAAAGCTCAGAACAAAGTCCAGATCCCTCCCCCCAAAACTCAGCAGCTGATGCCTCTGAGGTAAGTACTTTTGCCGCAGTGACTACCCAGCGAATCATCGACACCGGTGCAAGCGACGAGTGGCTCACGTACGGGGGCAGCTATGACGAGCAACGACATTCAACCCTGACCGCCGTGAATCGCGACACGGTGGCAGAGCTAGGCGTCGCATGGACCTATGACCTGCAAACCAACCGAGGCGTCGAGTCCACTCCCATCGTTGTAGATGGCGTAATGTACGTTACCTCTGCCTGGTCGCTGGTTTATGCACTGGATGCTGCAACAGGTGAAGAGCTTTGGGTATATAACCCTGAGGTCGACAAAGCAGTTGGGGTAAACGCCTGCTGCGATGTGGTCAACCGCGGCGTAGCAGTTTTTGAGGGCCAGGTTTTTGTCGGCGTTATAGATGGACGTCTCGAAGCGCTCGATGCCAAGACGGGCGAGCGTAACTGGAGTGTCGTGACGGTAGACCAGAGCAAGCCCTATACCATCACCGGCGCGCCGCGCGTGGTAAACGGCAAAGTACTTATCGGCAACGGCGGCGCCGAGCTGGGAGTGCGGGGCTATCTCAGCGCCTACGATGTCAACAACGGCGACAAGATTTGGCGTTTTTACACCGTGCCTAACCCGAACAAAGAGCCCGACAACGAGATCTCCGACGAGGTCTTTGCAAAACTCGGCAACGATAGCTGGGGCGATGACGGTCACTGGGTTACCGACGGCGGCGGCGGCACTGTCTGGGACTCCATCGTGTATGACGAAGTCAACGATCAGATCGTGTTTGGTGTCGGCAACGGATCTCCCTGGAATCGTAACTTCCGTGACCCCGCCGGCGGTGACAATCTCTTTCTGTCGTCCATTGTTGCCGTAGACGCAAATACCGGCCGCTATCGCTGGCATTTTCAAACAACGCCCGGTGACAACTGGGACTACACGGCCACCCAGAGCATTATCCTTGCCGACTTACCCTTGGGTGATGAAGGAGCGCCGGTAAGGGTCGCGATGCAAGCGCCCAAGAATGGTTTTTTCTATGTCATTAACGCTACCAACGGTGAGTTTATCTCCGGCGAGTCTTTTGGCCCTGTTAGCTGGGCCACAGGCCTTGATAAAAACGGACGACCGATAGAAGCAGAGGGCGCACGCTACGGCACAAACCCGGTAACACTGCTCCCCGGGCCCGCAGGCGCGCACAACTGGCATCCCATGGCCTACAACCCCGAGTTGGAACTGACGTACATACCGGCTCAGGAAATCCCTGCGGTCTACGCCGAAGATCCTCGCTTTTCCACCGGTTCAACGGCATGGAATACCGGTGCAGACTTCTCGGCCGGCGTCCCACCCGTTTTAAGCCCGGCGGATTTGAAGGCCGCGCGGGCAGCTTTGAAGGGACGACTTATCGCCTGGGACCCCAAAACCCAATCACCCCGCTGGTCCGTTGAGCACGCCAACGCATGGAACGGCGGTGTGCTGTCAACGGCCGGGGGATTGGTTTTTCAGGGTCGGCTGGACGGTGTGTTCGTGGCCTATGATGCCGCCACCGGCGAAGCACTGTGGTCTTACGACCTGCACTCGGGTGCCAACGCAGGACCTGCAACCTATTCTATAGACGATACACAGTACGTCAGCATCACTACAGGCTGGGGATCGCTGTATGCTCTTGCAGCAGGTTATGCCTACGATGAAACTATTTCCTCCACCGTCGGAAAAGTAGTCACCTTCAAGCTCGGCGGCACCCAAAGCATCGCTGAGCCAGACCTACCCGAGGTTGATCGCACCACGCTGGCGGTAGCTTTTGGAAACGAACAGATGCTCAATGAGGGGCTCGTTCATTACGCAAGAAACTGCTCGGTATGTCACGGCCCCTTTGCCGAAAGCTCTGGCGTCTTACCTGATTTGCGCTGGTCGCCTATCACAGCCAATGCCGAGGCCTGGAACAGCGTGGTACGCGAAGGCGTTCTGGCACAAAATGGCATGGTGTCTTTTGCCGAATACCTGACAGCCGAAGAAACCGAAGCGATCAGAGCTTACGTGATCAGTCAGGCCCGTGCCGACATGGCCCTAAGAGCTGAAAACTAGTGGTATGGCGAATCAGTCAAGGCTGGTTCGCAATTCGCTATTTGTATCTCGATAAGTTCTTGCCCCGGCTTATCTTGAGCCCAACCGCGACCTGTTGCCTCAGAAAATTATCGCAGCGTCCCCAGGCTCGTCGAAGAACCTGCCTGGGGCGACCAAGGAACGAGGTCACGTGATAGTACGCGGAACCATCCGGCGAGCCTGTTGAAAAGTAATAGTTGCTAACACAGCAGCGGTTTCGTTGGGTGATAACCTCATTCACCGAATGCCAGGACGTTTTGTTGGTCTCCATGACTACCAGGCGGTTGCATCTGGAGACTATCTCCACCGGTTTAGACACCGCCGCGTCCCACAGCTCAAGGTTGCCCCCACAGTCTTTACTCCACTGCGGTGAAACGTAGTACAAAAGGTTGAGTCGTCGGTACCGGGCTCGGGCGCTATCGTGGCTATTATCGATATGGGGGTTCAAAAAGTCACCGGGAACCATCATCGAAATACCACCTGCATACAACTCCGGATCGGCCTGCAAACCATCAAAACCTGTAACCCTCGCGACCGCCTCTAATACGCATTCTTCGTGAAAGGCGTCCGTTACAGCACCCACCAGGGGATCGATGGAATCAATCTTGGAGAATGTCTTTTTCTTTTCTCGAAAACTGCTGCGTTGAACCCAATCTATTCCACCCTGAGAAAACGCCGCTGACAACTTATCTATCAGCGCTTCAGGCAAAAGGTCGTCTACGACAAAGTGCCTCGTTGAAGTCCCAACCGGGTTGGCCCATTGCTGTTGTGCCTGATCCATGGAAGCGTCGATTCGTTGGCGAATCTGTTGTGCAATCTGTGTTTCTTTCATCACTGATAGGTCACTAACCGATCTCTAATGGGCCTCCGATCAGCCAATTCCACAAATTTAACGGAATCAACTTGGCGAACGCATTACGAAGAGTTAGTTTGCTCGTTCTGATTCTTGGTGTCGATGATCCCTGACCTGGCGATTGATCGACCATTAACGCGGAGACAAAGCGTGGCATACGAATTAACCGGGAAGATAAAACTCATCCAGGACCCCAAAACATTCGACAGTGGATTTACCAAACGAGAAATGGTGGTCATTGTCGAGGATGGAAAGTACCCCCAAGAGATCAATCTTGAGTTTGTGCAAGACAAAACCGCCCTGCTAGATGACCTTCAACCCGGCCAGGAAGTCACTGTCACCTTCGATATCCGCGGTCGAGAATACAACGGCCGGTACTTCAATAACCTTCAGGGCTGGAAAGTGGCTCTACAGGGCAGTAATAGCGAAGAGCCACCGCCGCCATCAGCGCAGGATTATCCAAGTCCCTCTGATTTTGATGACGATATACCGTTTTAAGAAGGCTCGAGCTAGAACGTCAGGGTAAACATTGCGCCCTGGGGATCCGCCTCAGCAATAGATATTGATCCGCCGTGAGCGATCATGATTTGTCGACTCAGTGCCAGACCAACGCCGCTACCTTCACGCTTTGTCGTAAAAAAGGGCACAAATATTTTGCGTTTCAGCTCGCCGGATATACCGGGGCCGTTGTCGATAACATCGATACAGATATTTCGGCGCCGATTGAGCCTTGCTCGTACTAGCAACCGAGGCCCTGACCGTTCTCGCAGCGCGTGCTGGGCATTCTGGACGATATTGATAAGCACCTGCTCGAGCATGCCACGGTCCGCTACCAACTTCAGATTTTGCGGTTCGATCTGAAACTCGAGATCCAGACCCGGTGTTTCCTGCTCACTATCAGCAAGACGGGCCACAGCCTCAAACAAATCAGACACCTCAAACTCGCTCTTCTGGGGCGCCGGAATTTGTGTCAACCGGCGGTAGCTACTCACAAAACTCATTAAACTATCCGACCGCCGTGCGACTGTATCGACCGCATGCTTCACATCCGCTAACTCAGCGACAACATCCGGATGATCTGTCACCTTGCTAGCCGCATCATCCAAAAGATCTACAGATGTCTTTGCAAGAGACGCCACTGGCGTAATCGAGTTCATGATCTCATGCGTTAATACCCTCACCAGATCCTGCCAGGCCTCTAACTGGTTACCATCTAACTCACTCTGGATATCCTGCAAACTGATCAGTCGCTCTGACTTACCCTCCAGAACAATCTGACTCGCCGCTATGGTTATGCGCCTCTCCATACCCTCCACCGAAAAATTGGCAAGATAACGACTCCCCGGCTCCGCAGCCTCTACCCGCGCCGCGAAGTCCTCGCCGTAGTTAGCAAGATCTCCAAGCTGAGTCACATGGTCACTACCAAAGAGACGCCGAGCTGTATTGTTCCAAAGACTGATACGACCGTCTGCGTGCAGCGACAGCAGCGGCACAGGGACATGCTCGAGCAGTGCCTTTAGATATCGAAGCTCGCGCTCCTGCCCTTTTCTCTGCTCTCTAAAGCGCTCGAGAATGCTCGCAAAACTTGACCCGAGTTCGTCAAAGCCTGCTCCGAGCGGGCCGAGCTCAAAACGCTGACCAAAATCGGCATAACGTGCCGCATCCAGGAATCGACTGATTTCCTGATTTGTGCGAGACACGAAGCGAAAAATCTCGTAAGAAAGCATCAGCAGTAGCCCAAACACAAGCAAGGATGCAGCGTGAAAGCCTGGCTCAACAATGAAATACAGCAAGCTGAGCAATAGCACCATAATCAGCACGAGCCGCAGGGCAAGCAGTATGCTAAAGCGGTTAAATCCCATGTTTTTCCATCCGACGATAAAGCGCTGCACGGGTTAGGCCAAGCTCCCGGGCCGCATGACTAATATTGAACTGGTGCTTGCGCAGGGCCAGCTCTATAGCCTGCTTTTCCATTCGCGTAAGATTGAGGTCTTCGTTGTCACTGGCAGCCGAAGCGTGAGGCTCCGAGCGCGCGGTTTTGCTCAAGGGTAAATGAAAGTCCTGCACGCTCAACTCGTCGGTGGGCGCGAGAATGACAGCGCGCTCAATAGCGTGCCTCAGGGCGCGCACATTTCCGGGCCAATCATCAGCCAGTATTGCCGTCATGGCCTCGTGCGCAACGACCGGCTGAGGCTTTGAGTATTTTCTCGCATAGCTTGCTAGGTAATAGTCGACAATTAAAGCTATGTCCTCACGTCGCTCGCGTAGCGGTGGAACCATAATCTCTACGGTATTTAATCTAAACAGCAAATCTTGGCGAAAACGGTTTTCGTCAGCTAACGTTTCGCGCGGCACATTGGTAGCGGCGATGACGCGCACATCGATAGCAACGGCTTTGTTCGCACCTACTGGTGTCACCTGCCGCTGCTCAAGCACCGTTAGGAGCTTTGCTTGAAGGTGCAGAGGTAAGTTACCAATTTCATCGAGGAACAGCGTCCCACCCTCTGCCGCCTGAAATCGACCGATACGATTATCTCGGGCATCGGTAAACGCGCCCTTCATATGCCCAAATAATTCGGACTCAAAAAGGGATTCAGCGATTGCGCCAAGATCCACGCTCACGAAGATTTTTTCGGATCGCTTGGAGTGCTGATGGAGCGCCCGAGCCACAAGCTCCTTGCCCGTGCCATTCTCCCCCAGCACCAGAACGTTAGCGTCGGTCGGCGCGCTGCGCTCAATAAGGGTATGCACCGACCTCATGGCGCTGGAGTTTCCCAGCATAGGCTGCCCGGCAACGGCTGACAGCTGCGCCAGTTCCTGATTGGCCTGCTGAAGCTTCCTTCCCTCTCGCAGACTCCGACGCAACTTGGCACTGGCCGTCACTGTGGCCACGACCTTCTCGTTTTGCCAGGGCTTGGCGATGAAGTCCGTAGCTCCAAGCTTCATCGCATCAACGGCGATATCAACGCCCCCGTGAGCAGTAATAAGTACCACCACAGCTTGCGCATCAAGCTCCAGTATCCGTCGCAGCCAAAAAAAGCCCTGCTGTCCGGAAGACTCACCGGGACTGAAATTCATATCCAGCAAGATGGCGTCAAACTCATGCTCCTGCATTAGCGATTCAATATCCGCTGGCCGGGAACATGTGATTACTTCAGCAAAGTATCGCCTGAGAAGGAGTCGTCCTGCGACGAGAATATCCTCATCGTCGTCCACTATCAGAAGCTTTCCCTGAGGCTCGGCCATCGGTCCGGTGTCCCGCAAATAATTATTGTGGCCAAGCGGCAATCTGTAGAGGTCCGACCGCCCGGTACTGTTTGAAATCGTACATCGTCTGTCCGATTACGAACAGTACAGCGTAACGAAATCTGCCCCTATTTTAATTTTCCTATTTAAAACAGTCGCTTATGTATTTGGCATGAGATGTGCAGAGATCTATGCAAACACCTTAAAGGGTTAGGTAATGGAACAGCAAAAGCCTCCAAGTACACTCTCTGCGGTTTCAGTGGGCTCGAGCACGGGCAAATCCGGGGCCGGAATGGACCGGAAAATCGATCGGCGTCGGTGGCCAGTAAAAAAAGTCGCCTTGGCCTTCCTCGTAGCCGGACTAATGGTGTTTGTAGCATGGCTCGCGCTCTCCGTATCCGACGGCCGCTCACTTCAAGTGGATAGCGGACGAGTGAATATTTCCTCTGTCACCCGCGGTACATTTGAGGACTTCATACCCATCCGAGGTAGCGTCACCCCGCGCCGAACCGTTTTCCTCGACTCCATCGAGGGAGGACGCGTGGAGCAGCGTTTGGTAGAAGATGGTGCCCTCGTTGAGGCGAATCAGATTCTTGCAGTACTCAGTAATACCAGCCTGCAACTCGACGTCACGAGAAATGAAGCGCTTGCGACTGAGCAGCTGAATAACATGCGCACCATCGAGCTACAGCTCGAGCAGAACCGCCTGGAACACAAGCGGAACCTTGTCGAAATTAACTATCAGATTAAACGCCTGACGCGAACTATTGAGCGACAGGAAGGCCTTGCAGCTCGGGGAGTCTCCGCCCAAAGCACTCTCGATGATGCCCGCGACGAACTGGAGTATTTCGAGAATCGGCGCGCGGTAACCCTCGAAAGCCAAGAGGCCGATGCGCGACTGCAGCAGACGCAACTGGAGTTCATGCGAGACAACACAGATCGTCTTGAGCGCAACGTTGTGTATGCCCGTAAAAACCTCGATTCATTGAACGTCCGCGCTCCAGTTGCAGGCAAGTTATCTGGCTGGGATGTGGAAGTGGGTCAAAGCATCAGCAACGGCGGTCGACTAGGACAGGTTGACGATCCGGAGAATTTCAAACTGCGCGCCAACATCGATGAATTTTATCTTGGACGTGTACAAATCGACCAGGCTGCTTCTTTTGAGCGCGACGGCGAGCGTCATACCCTGAAGATTTCCAAAATCTATCCGCAGGTCAACAACGGCCAGTTCGATGTCGATCTGGTGTTTGACGAGGCTGAGCCTGAAGGCATTCGTCGCGGGCAAACCTTGCAGCTAAAGCTAACGCTGGGCGACGCGACAGAAGCGACGCTCATACCCAACGGCGCCTTCTTCCAGGACACAGGTGGTAACTGGATATTTGTGGTCACCACTGACGGTAGCGAAGCGCTGCGTCGCCCCGTGCGTCTTGGCCGTCGGAATTCACGCTTTATAGAAGTCCTCGAAGGCCTTGAACCCGGCGAGCGTGTCGTTACAAGCCCCTATACAAGTTACACAGATATGCAGCGACTCAAGCTCGCAGACGAATCGAGCTCCAAGTAAGCGACTCCCCTAAACCAGAAAAAGGACGATGAGCATGTTACAGCTAAACAATCTTTCGAAGATCTATCAGACAGACGAAGTAGAAACGATCGCACTGAACGAGGTGAACATCGAAATAAATGCCGGGGAATTTGTCGCCATCATGGGGCCCTCTGGCTGCGGCAAATCGACGCTCTTAAACGTCATCGGTATGTTGGATTCACCCTCGTCTGGTGACTATCTTTTCGCAGGAGAAAACGTTGCGGGTTACAACGAAAGCCAGCTAAGCAATATTCGCAAGAAAAACATTGGCTTTATCTTCCAGTCTTTCAATCTGATTGACGAACTAAACGTCCAGGAAAACATTGAACTAGCGCTTCTCTATCACGACATTCCTGCGGCCGAGCGTCGTGATCGCGTGGCTGCAGTGATGGATCGAGTTGGTGTAGCTCATCGGGCGCGGCACATGCCAAGCCAGCTGTCGGGCGGTCAACAACAGCGAGTTGCGGTTGCGCGCGCGGTGGTCGGCGAACAACCACTCATCCTCGCCGACGAGCCGACGGGCAACCTGGATAGTGCTCATGGGCAAGAAGTAATGGAAATGCTGCAGAAACTCAATCAGGACGGCACCACGATCGTGATGGTTACCCACAGTCCCTCGCACTCCGACTATGCGCGCCGCATTGTTAATCTACTGGATGGTCATGTGCTAACCGAAAACCTGCGGGCCGTAGGTTAAGGCTGACCCAAGGAGGCCACCCGGATGTTCAAAAACTACCTGCGCGTAGCGCTTCGAAACATCATCAAAAACCCGCTCTACAGCACTATCAACGTTGTCGGGCTGGCAGTCGGTCTTGCGGCCTGCTTGTTGATTTCACTATTTGTAAGGGACGAACTTTCCTATGACGAGCAATGGGAGAATTCCGAGAGCCTGTTTCGAATCAATACAACTCTAAATATCCCCGGAAGAGAGCCAATGGCGACCGTCGTCGCTGCAGGCCCAATCAAAGGAGCCCTTGAGAGCTACTTCAGTCAGGACATTAAGGACGTGACACGTTTTTCGGGCATGATCCCCGTCATCAAGTATCAAGGCAATGCGTTTACCGAAGAGGTTCACTGGACTGATCCAGCGACCGCAGAGATGTTTGACCTGAAGGTGATCGCCGGGGATCTTGGTCTAACGCTCAACGATAACGCCAGCCTCGCGGTGGATACGAGTTTTGCAAAAAAACATTTTGGTACAACTGACGCTATAGACCGAGTAGTCAACGTCGTCCTGGACGATATCAACCGCGACTTCCGGATCGGCGCAGTTTTTGAAGACCTACCGCACAACACCGTATTGAAATTTCAAGCACTCGCCATGATTGACGAATCCGACTGGAGCGGACAGCCCTATCTGTTCGATCATTGGTTCTCCATTAACAATAACGTCTTTTTCCAGCTCGCCGAGAGTGCATCAATCGACTCAATTAGGCAGCGCATGGACGCCTTCGTCGATCAGAGTATCCCAATGTCGGAGGGCTCTCTCGCCGAGGATGGTCTGACTGCATCTGACCTAATAAAAATCAGCGCCCAGGCGATTACGGATATCCAGCTTAATCCTGCGGGCTTCGGGGAAATGAAGCCCACAGGCAACAAAAGAACCGTGAGTATTTTTGCAGTAGTTGCCGGGCTGACGCTGCTTATCGCCTGTATTAACTTTATGAACCTGGCGACATCCAGATCAACGCAACGCGCTCGCGAAGTCGCGCTGCGTAAAGTGATGGGAGCACAACGGTCGCAACTGATCGTTCAATTTCTCGGCGAGTCAGTTCTACTTGCGCTAATCGGTCTGCTGCTTGGGGTCGTTCTGGCGGAGTTGTTACTACCTTTGTATTCAAACTTTCTCGGCAAGGAGCTAATCCTCTCCTACACCGATGGGTTTACGGTGGGGGTACTTGCTCTTTTGGTCATCGCCATCGGGGTTGTCGGAGGCATCTATCCGGCGCTCGTGCTATCACGTTTCCAGCCCGCACGTGTACTTAAGGCCAACAAGTCAGCTGAATCCGAAGGTTCAGCAAGCTTACGCAACGCACTAGTGGTCCTTCAATTCACCGTCTCAATCGCGCTGATCATCGCTACGGCAACAGTTTATGCCCAAATGATTTATGCAACTTCAATGGACACAGGCTTTCGCAAGGAACAACTCCTGGCTATTTCCGGGGCCGAACGCCCGGGCGTTGCGAATCAACAGGATTCCTTGCTGCAGGAGCTGAAGATGCTGCCTGGAGTCGAACGCGTCAGCATCGCTTCCGAAAAACCCTTCTCTGAAAGCGAAAACAACCTTTCAGTGCGAATCCCGGAAAGTCCCGAAGCCGGCAATATTTTGATCGGTGTTGTAAGAACCGACTATGAATTTTTCTCTACGATGGAAGCGGAGCTAGCCGCCGGCAGAGACTTTAATCGGGACTACGCGCTGGACCAATTCCCTAACACCGAGACCCTTGCCGAAGGCGAACAGGCCAGAGGCAACCTTCTAATAAATGAAACCGCCGTGCGCCGACTGGGTTTTGGTACACCACAGGACGCGGTGGGCCGCACAGTCCTGATGAATCTAGGCGAGGAGGACAAAGAAGGACTCTTTACGGTCGTGGGCGTAGTCAAAGACATGCACCTCGTGTCGATCAGAAGTATTGTTCGCCCAGAGCTGTACCATATCGCGAGACGGCCCGGGCGTTCCATCTTGATCCGGTTTTCCGGTGACCCGAGAACCCTCGCGAGTAGCCTGGAAAACAAGTGGACAGCAATGTTCCCAGATGTCCCCTTGACCTATGAACACAGTGACGAGGTGGCATTGAATGCGTTCACTCAAGAGCGCAACACTGCAACGATGCTTGGCACGTTCTCTGCACTCGCGGTGATCATCGCCTGCCTCGGCCTGTACGGCCTGGCCAGCTTTACCGCTGAACGGCGAACCAAAGAAATAGGGATCCGCCGGGTTCTCGGTGCGAGCGTACCCAACATTGTGGGGCTTCTTCTCTGGCAATTTTCCAAGCCGATCATATTAGCCAATGCAATTGCCTGGCCGATAGCGATCTGGAGCATGGTGACCTGGCTGCAAGGCTTCCCCTATCGTCTCGACTATTGGGTACTCGCGCCACTGTGCATCGCTGCGGGGCTTATTGCCCTCCTGATTTCCTGGATGACCGTCGGTGGTAACGCTGCTCGCGTAGCAAGGCGTAACCCCATTCAGGCCCTACGTTATGAATAGCATTATCGAATCAAGGACATAGATATGTTCCAGAACTACGTAATCACAGCTTGGCGTCAGATCATCGGTAACCCGCTGTTCTCGTTTATCAATATCTTCGGCTTGGCGATAGCACTGGCGAGCTGCCTCCTGATAATGCTCTTTGTGCGGGAAGAACTCTCTCACGACAAGCACCTGCCTAATGCCGACCGAATAGTCCGTCTACACTCGGCTTACAGACCCAAGGACGCGCCGCCGCTTCTAACCGTGCGATCCGCCGGCCGAATGATGAAGGCACTGAAGAGCTACGCGCCCGATCTGGTGGAGTCCGGGGTTAGGCTGCTAACGTTAGAGCCTACCGTCACTGTTGGCGACAAGGTGTTTAGCGAGTCAGTGGTATTCGCTGACCCCAGCTTCTTTGATGTATTCGCGCTCCCCTGGGTCTATGGCGACCCCTCAACGGCCTTTAACAGTCCAAGCGATCTGGTAATCACCTCCACAACTGCTATGAAGTACTTTGGCCGGATTGACGTGATTGGCGAGGTGATGACCCTCTGCTGCATGAATAACGAACCTATCGAGGTCAGCATTACCGGCGTTATTGAAGACCTTCCCCGCACATCACATCTCGACATCAACATGCTGGTACAGATGGAGGAGAGCATGTTCGATTTTGCGCCTAATCTCCTCGCGACATGGACCAGCGTCAACACCTATACCTATTTCAAACTGCAGCCTCAGGTTGAGGCCCATGAGCTTAAAGAGCGAATCTGGAGATGGCTGGATCTCGAGAGTCCGCTTCGCGACTACTTCGAGGAAGGCACGTCTCCGACTGATGTTTTTCAGCCCAACGTCATGCCTATCAGCGAGATTTATCTTAAGGCAGCAGACGATGCGGGGACCATGGGCGATATGCGAAGCCTTGGTAATCAACGCATGATCTACGCGTTTATTGGTATTACGCTCTTGGTCCTATTGCTTGCTGCAATCAACTTTATGAACCTCTCCACCGCTCGTGCATCTCAGCGGGCGCGGGAAGTTGCTTTGCGCAAAGTGTTAGGAGCCTCACGAAAGCAACTGGGATTTCAATTTCTGGGCGAAGCGGTCGCGGTAGCCTTCCTGGCAATGCTTCTAGCCATGGTGGCGGTGGAACTCTGCCTGCCACTCTACAATTCAGCTATCGGACGAACTCTTGAGTTTTCCCTCGCAGGCGAACTTCCACTAATGCTGGTGCTGCTGGCGACCACACTGGCTCTCGGTCTCATCTCCGGCAGCTATCCAGCTATCTACCTCTCGCGCTACATGCCTGCCCGAATTCTCCGCGCCAACCAATCGGCTGACCAACCAGGCTCCCGACTGGTGCGTAGTTTGCTGGTAGTTTTCCAGTTCTCTGTATCAATCGGTCTCGGCATATGCACTGCTGTGATCTTTGCCCAAACCCAATTTGCTCAGAACATGGACACGGGCTTTAGCGTCTCTAACAAGCTGGTGTTGCATCGCATAGGCACCTCGGGAGTGAGTGAACAACGGAAGACTCTCGCCACCCAGCTCGAGCGTATACCCGGCGTAAAAAGCGTTGTTTTTTCATCGGAGGTGCCTAGCCAGGACAATGAAAACAACACGGTATTCCAACTGATTGATGGGGCGGCCACCTCCTCCGCCGGAGAGGAATTGGTCCTGAATTACTACAGCGTCGGCAAAGACTTCTTTCAGGCATATGATATGACACTGCTCGCTGGACGGGAGTTCAATCGCGAAAGTCTGTCCGATGAAGTGGCAACCGCTAACGGGGAAGAGAGCGATAGCATCGCTGTCGCTAGTGCGGTAATCAATGAGTCAGCACTTCGGCGACTGGGCTTTAGTTCACCGCAGGAGGCGCTAGGCAAGGTGCTCCGCGCCGACTTATTTGGTGCGGGTACACATGACATAAGCATTATCGGAGTCGCCAGCGATGTGTACTTCCGCTCTTTAAAGTTCGGCATCCGCTCAAGCATCTTTATCAATCAACCCAATCGCTTTGCAGAGGCCACCATAAGCTACAGCGATAGTGCAAACAGCCATGATCTGCGCCAAGCCGTAGAGAAAGTATGGGGGGAAGTGGCGCCAATGACCCCCATCAGCTATGAGTTCCTCGAGGGTATGGTCAAATCGCAATACGATGATGAAAAACGACAGGCCAGCCTCCTAGCCGCCTTTGCTGTATTAGCAGGGGTAGTCGCTTCCCTGGGTCTCTACGGCCTGGCCTCGTTCACAGCGGAGCGGCGCACCAAGGAGATCGGTATACGCAAAGTACTCGGCGCCCGAGTTCGCGACATAGTGGGCTTGTTGGTCTGGCAGTTTTCACATCCGGTGCTCATCGCAAATTTGATTGCCTGGCCTATTGCCTGGGTTGTGGTCGCAGGCTGGCTTGAGGGTTTCGAATACCGTCTTGGAAACGGATACGTATTTTTGGCCTGCTGTGCCGCTGCCCTACTGTCGCTCATGATCGCATGGCTTACCGTGGCTGGTAGGGCTGTCAGGGTCGCTCGCGCCAATCCTATTGACGCTCTTAGATACGAATAAGACTCAAGAAGTACATGAGCGACGATGCACAGATCCCAGCTACCTGACCATGCGGCGTAGAATAAACTGCGCCGCGATCACTTCACCCAAACTTGTCCTCATGCAGCCGATTTTAAAGTCGCCGCGAATGCTCCAGAAGTCATCCGAAATTTTTAGTATGTGTTCGCTCATAATTCCTTAATCCGCTGCCGCTGCTGACTCTTTCACCGCCGTGGGACTTTGCGCTATCTTACTTTGGATGCGCACAGAATTGTCACCGGCGGGAATATTCGAATGACCCAAACATGGCCTGTTAGATTCGCCACGCTGACGGCCGCACTCCTTGGGCCGCTGATGCTGTTGATGGGCGGCGGTCACCTCTATGGAATTATCTCGGTCGCACTGGGGAATGACGCAGAGTTGGACTACCGCCTCGTATCGCTGATAACTACCGGTCTTTTGATGGCGCTACCGGGGCTTGTGAGTCTGACCTGTCTAAGGTGGTTGTGGCAGGGACGAATTTGGGCATACGCAACATGCATACTATCGGCATCAACTTTGATGGCCTACCTGACGCTACTGCTTTCTATCAAGGTTCGGGACAGCAGCAAAGTTGGCTCTGAGCTCAACATGGCTGCGATGGCTGTCGCTGTTTATCTCGCAGTGATGATCAGTGTCTGGTGCTATCTGGTTTTGCGGCAGCGGCATGCCTTGGCAACGCCAGCTGACCGCTGACAAGTCTTTAGGTAAAAATGATCTGCCCACCGGCAGCCATTTCGTAGAACTCTCCTACGGTAATAACGCCAGTCATCTGATCAACAAAATCATCCTCACTCAGATGAAACATATCGACAGATGCCTTACAGCCGTAAATCCCTGCACCAGAGTCACCGATCATCTCCAGAAACTCGGGAATCGGCGGTATGTCCAGCTTATCCATTTCCTTCATCATAAAATGAGTTACTAAAGCCGAGACGCCGGGCAAGCTGCCGAGCATGGTGGCCATGTGCAACCCGGGATTACCCACGGTAGCGACCTTAATGTTGTCGTGGCGCTTCTTGTGCACGGCATCAAGGCCAAAGAAGGTAAAGAACAGGTTCGCCTCAATACCCTCCATTCGCGCCCCGTTGGCCATAATCAAGCCGGGGTAAATACCTTCCAGCGATCCTTTAGAAATGACAATAGAGACTTTTTCAATAGCTTCAGACATGATCTTACCCCTGTTAAATGCAGCCTCGTGGTTTGGGAATACCACCGATCTTGGCGGCGAGTTTTGCGGGGCCCTTGGGAAACAGCTGGTAAAGCTCCTTGATAGCCACTCCCGACAACTTACCCAGGGAACGTATCGTGGGCGCAGTCCCCTCCTCAATGTAGCGATCGCGCATAAAATTCACGACCTGCATATGCCGATCCGTCAGCTCGTCGATTCCATGGCTTTGGGCAATGTGCAGCGCCACAGACTCATCCCACTGCTCGTGATCCGTCAGAAAGCCTTCGTCATTGACCTGAACTTCTTTTCCGTTGACCTGTAGTACTGGCACGATTCTTATCTCCTGATCAGGCCGCTTTGGCCGTGTCGTCGCTAGTGACCGGTTGTCTCTTGCCCTTCATGCTCATTTGGCTGGACACCATTGGTAGATCTCTTCCCCGTAAAAGCATGTTCCAGTAGATCCACTTGAACATGAGTTTTCCCCAGTGGTTGAGTCGGGTCTCTTTGAGTAGCTGCATGGGTCCGATTCCGGCCAGAGGAAAGGTCCCGGGAAGCGGCTCCACCTCGTAGTTAAAATCTATCAGCATGGCTTTATCGAACCCCGTCTCGATAAAGCAGTTGGTATGCCCATCAAAGCTCTCCTCCAGAGGCTTGCCATCGATAAAGCGCACGATGTTGTCAATGAGTGACTCAGACTGAAAATGCGCCACAGAACCGGCTTTGGACGTGGGCACGTTCGTGGCATCACCCAAGGCAAAGATATTTTCTTTGCACTCCGCCTGTAGCGTAGCCTTATGGGTTTTTACAAAATTAAGCTCATCGCCCAAGCCAGGTGAGGCTGCCACAAAACTGGCGCCTCCATGGAGGGGAATCGATATCAGAAGATCAAACTCTATCTCCCGCTCGTCCCAGGAGGTGAGCTTGCCCGCAGCACCGTCGACGCTGCCCGTGGCAAAATCAGTTACCAGGTGAATGCCCTTGTCGTCCAACACGGAGCCAAATTCCTTGGCGGCCACTGGACGGGTAAAACAATGATCTAAGGAGGTAACCAGCGTCAGCTCTATCTTTTCGCGAACGCCGCGCCGCCTGAAGAAGCTATCAGCCAGAAATATAAACTCTAGAGGCGCCACCGGGCACTTGATGGGCAGGTCCACAAAATTTACGACCAGCTTGCCCTCTTTGAAGTTGGCCATTTTTTCGGACAGCGCTGTGGCGCCCTCCATGGTGTAAAAATCGAAGACCTTGTCGCGCCAACCCTCGCCCAGCAGACCCTCAGTCTCTTCCGGTACCAACTGGGCTCCGGTGGCCACAATAAGAACGTCATAGTCCAGTGTTTGCCCATCACCCAGGTACACCTTGTCTTCTGATGCTTCAACACGCTGTATCTCGCTTTGCACATAATCAACATCATCGGGCAAATAGTGCTTGCGGGAACGCACGATATCTTTAGGTTGGTACATGCCAAAAGGAACAAACAGCAGGCCGGGCTGGTAGATATGATTATCGTTTTGATCGACCACAGTAACGCCCATGTCACCTTGGCGAATCTGCTTTTTGTAGGTTTTGCGTAAACGGTTGGCCATGATGGTCCCCGCTGTTCCCGCACCCAGAATGACTATTTTTTTCATGACGATATCCCTCAGGAACTTCGCGGCTCAATCAACCTTTGGCCAGTTACCAGACGCAGTCACCGAGCTGCCTTGGCATAGCTCAAGTCCGCACCTAGTCTTATGCCTCTGAGACTACCCAGTTCGCAGCGCTATACCGTTGATTTGCGTCAAGTGAGCAACAGAAAGCCAAACGTGTGTATCCCATAACACAACGCTGCTATAAGCAGAGTCCGTGGCGGCTAATTCCAGGCGTGTTAAAGCTGGCCAGTAACCTCGCGGTGGAGTTGCTCCACCGCCACCAGTTAGGCCGCGCTGATCTTTAAAGACGAGTTACTTGGTGCTATCGCAGTGGTGATGCAACCGTTACGTCGCACCCCCGAGTGACACTTTCGTCAAAGGGCGTGACTCAGTAAGCGCCATCGCTATAAGTCAGTTCATAGCTGTGGCTGTATATTTCAAGAATGTTTCCAAAAGGATCTTCCATGTAAATCATTCGATAAGGCTTTTCGCCCGGGTAGTAGTAGCGCGGCTTTTTCATGCGCTTCTTACCACCGGCTTCAACAATTCGCTCCGCCAATCCCTCTACATCGGGATCCTGAACACAGAAGTGAAAGACCCCTGTCTTCCAGTATTCGAAATTGTCTTCGGGATTAACCTGATTATTGAACTGAAAGATCTCCACGCCAATTTTATCGCCAGTCGATAGATGTGCGATTTGAAAGCTCCCCCAGCCTGCTCCGAATACGTCGGTACACATTTCTCCGATGGGGCTGTCGTCCTCGGTGATCTCCGTAGGAGCCATGATGAGATACCAACCCATCACCTGAGTGTAGAACTCAACGGCCTGCTTGAGATCCGGCACGGAAATACCGATGTGCGAGAAGTTTCTTGGATAAACGTTGTTGCTCATATCTTCTTTCCTTTGAAAGTCGAGCCAAGGTTACAGGCGTCCGTAAAGGACGTAAAATTCACGCCACTAAAACAACATGAAAACTCGGAACATCACGTCATGATTGATCTCCTGTCTCTTCTCAGTATCGCTTTAGTGTTCTTTGTGATGGCCGCCTCGCCTGGGCCTGCGACGGTATCGAACGCCGCCATTGCCATGAGTCAAGGCCGAGACGCCAGTCTCATGTACGGTGCGGGCCTGTCAGCGGGACTGCTGTTTTGGGGGATTGTGGCCGCAACGGGCTTAGGTGTGGCATTGCAAAGTTCGATCTACATTTTGACCGCTCTTAAGTTGTTTGGCGGCGGTTATCTCTTAGTTCTCGCCTACAGTGCCGGACGTGATGCCGTTTACCCTGAGACAGACACTCTGCAGTCAAACGAAAACGCTCCGTCGTATCTGGGATGGTTCTTTCGGGGACTCATATTAAATGTATCAAATCCGAAGTCCGTACTCGCCTGGATGGCCGCACTTACTGTAGGACTGCGCTCCGCTGATGGCACAGCATCCCTAGTGGCGGGAGTCAGCGTGTGCGTCACAGTGGGCTTTATAACGAATGCGATGTACTCTTTTTTATTTTCTCAAGCCGGCGTCATGGCTTGGTACAAAGAAACAACACGTCAAATTAATGCGGGTGCCGCCGCTGTATTCGCTTTGGGCGGTTTTGGACTGCTTCGCTCAGCATTTAACAAAGCGGCTTCCTAGTTGAGCACACTACCCGTCTACATAATCTTGGCGGCCACCCTTGCAGTCGCTGCCATGTTGATCAGTGATCGGCGAGCGCCGCAGCTGGAGTGGTTGTTTAAACCATTCGCATCCCTGTGTTTTGTCGCTCTGGCATTGCAGGCAGGCGCCCTTGGCTCCTTTTACGGCTTACTCCTACTGGGTGGCTTGGTTCTCTGTCTGTTTGGCGACATTTTGCTGATCCCATCTAGCGATAAAACCTTCATCGCAGGATTGGGCAGCTTTCTGCTGGGCCATTTACTGTACGCAGTGGCATTTCTCCAATTACCTTTTAACCAGTCGGCTGTGCTCTTAAGCCTCTTTCCTGTTGCGGCCTTGGGAATCCTAAGCCTACGTTGGCTATGGCCACACGTTCCATCAAACATGAAACTACCTGTACTGAGCTATGTCGTGGTTATCTGCGTCATGCTGCTAACCGCAAGCCTGTCTTGGGGGACAAGCCTCGGTGCATGGATAATTCTGGGAGCTTGGGGCTTCGCCATCTCTGACCTATCGGTTGCGCGAAACCAGTTCGTAAGCCCAGGATTCTCAAATCGCATTTGGGGAATACCCCTGTACTTCGGTTCACAGCTGACACTCGCTTGGAGTGCCAGCTTGATCTGAACCAGGGCCAGTCACACCGAATGACTCACATGCCGGGGTCACTATCTGCGACGGCTTGCAATCCGTCCTTTGTGAGCGTCTTGTTAAGCTTGGATAGATCACTGGCAACAAGCTTATCCAATGTATTCAGATGATCGTCTAGCTCGCCCTTGAGCAACTCATAAACATCAATCTGACCTTGCGTGGGCAGACCATCACCACTTTCTGCACTTTTTTGTAAATAAGCCAAACGGTTGTTGAGTCTGATGGGGAAATTCAGCGGATCCTGACCACTCACGTTTTTGACCTGATACAGGGCCTGCTCTACGCCGCTTAGCTTCTCTTTAAAACCGTCCGTAACGCGAAGCAGAGATCTTGATGCAGACACCCCGTCGTCATTCAGTTGATCATCAATCTGGCGTTTAAGGCTTCGAATACGAATCACCGCCCTGTTGGCGGCATCCACAGCGTCCCTGACCTTTACGGTAAATTCGAACTGCTCCTGAATGTGCGCATCAGGCACATCAAACCGTGGATCGGCCTTGAGCATGAAGGTCTTGGTCTGCGTATCGCCGTTCACCGTCATTTTGACGGTGTACTCTCCCGGCGGTGCAATGGGCCCGAGCTGCGGCCGCGCGGACCAGATAATCATGCCTTCAAAATCCGCGGCACCCGCGTACCGATTATTCCAGGACCATACGTTTAGCCCTTTGGCCGTGGTCGGCTCAAGGGGTAATGCCCCGTACCACTGTGCATAGGGGTCATCGATCTCCTCTGGGTCCGCCTCTGTGCCAGTCTTTTCAATGATGACTCGGCCCTGGCTATCGATAATAGAAATCTGAACTTCGCCGACTTCTTCAGACAAGTAGTACTGAATCGATGCTTCCGATACACGGCGCACGGCATACAAAGGGTCAAACAAATGAAAAGCCTTGCTCGCTATCTCTGAAGAGTATTCCCGCAATGGCGCTATGTCATCGAGGATGTAAATAGAACGCCCGTGTGTACCGGCCACCAGATCTTTGTCCGTCACCTGTAAGTCAGCGATCTGCGTGTCCGGCATATTGAGTTGCAGTGAATGCCAGTTCTCACCGTCATCAAAGGACGTATAAACGGCATGCTCCCCTCCGGCAAATAGCAGACCCGGTTTCACAAGATCTTCGCGGACAGTATGAATAAAGTCGTCGTCGCGGATACCCGATACGATCTTGATCCAGGACTTACCGTAGTTCGAGGTCTTCCAGATATACGGCTTGCGATCATCCATCTGGTAGCGCTTAACCGCGATGTACGCCGTGCCCGGCTTATGGCAGGACTCATCAATGATGCTGATGCGCGAATGCTTGGGCAGATCCGGAGGGGTAATGTTTTCCCAGGACTCACCGTGATTGCGGGTAATGTGCATCAGACCATCGTCAGACCCTGCCCAGAGCGTGTTCACATCATGCTGCGATGGCACCAGAGCAAACACCGTGGCGTAGATCTCCGGGCCATTCATATCGTTAGTAATGACGCCGCCGGTTTCGCCCATAGTTTTAGGGTCCGCGTAGGTCAGATCCGGGCTGATCTTTGACCAGCTTTGACCTTCGTCTTCGCTAACCCAAACGTGCTGCGAGCTTGTGTATAAACGCTTGGAATCCACCGGCGAGAACACAATGGGAAACGTCCACTGCCATCTCTCTGGCAGCGCACTGGCAGGCTCACCAGAGAAGAACCGCGGATACACCTGCACATCACGTAGGTAGCCCGTCGCACGATTGAACTTTGTCAAAAGAGCGCCCTGACTGCCGGCATAAAACCAATCCAGTTTTTCGGGGTGCTGGGCTATGTAACCGCTCTCACCGCCACCGGCCGGATAGTAGTACTCAGAGGAAGGCCCCCTCGCCTGCTTAAAATCCCAACCTTCGCTGGGAACACACAGCGTAGAGTTGTCCTGCTGGGCACCGCATACGTGGTAAGGAAAGTCCCTGGTAACCATGATGTGGTAAAGCTGTGAGGTGGGAAAGTTTTGGTCAGTCCAGGATTCACCACCGTTGATGGACACGTTGCCGCCGCCATCATTGGAGTTAGCCATGCGCAGGGGGTTGCTGGGATCAATCCAAAGATCGTGATTGTCACCGTGGGGAACCTTGATGGTTATATCAAAGGTTTCACCACCATCGGTCGATTTGTAAAACCCGGTGTTAAGCGCATATACAGTGTCTTCGTCTTTGGGATCAGCGTAGATTCGGCTGTAGTAAAACGCTCTCTGACGTAATTTCCGGTCGCTGTTGACCAAAGTCCAGGTATCGCCCGCATCGTCCGAGCGAAACACCCCGCCGTCTGCAGATTCAACCACCGCCCAGAGTCGATCCGAATTTACCGGCGACACAGTAATACCAATTTTGCCCACGGGCTTTTCGGCCATGCCTGGATTATTGGTAAGCTCAGCCCAGGTATCACCACCGTCAGTAGACTTCCAAAGACCGCTTTTTCCGCCACCGCCCCACATCTTCCAGGGTGTGCGATATACCTCCCAAATCGATGCATAGAGAGTGTCGGGATTTTTGCGATCAATAATGAGATCTGCCGCACCGGCTTTGTCACTGACGTAAAGAACCTTGTCCCAAGTTACGCCGCCATCTTGGCTACGAAAAACACCCCGTTCTTTATTACGACCGTAAGGATGTCCAAGGGCTGCCACGAACAGTACATCGGGATCAGTGGGATGTACGCGAATTCTGGCAATAGCCTGAGTGTCGCGAAGCCCAACGTTCTCCCAGGTCTCACCCGCATCAATGGATTTGTAGACACCATCGCCTTGCATGATATTGCCGCGCAGCTGGGTCTCGCCGGTACCGATGTAAACCACATCGGGATTAGTTTCGGCCACCGCAACAGCCCCCACCGAGGAGCTCGTGAGTTGCCCGTCTGTTACGGGCTTCCAGTTAAGACCGCCATCGGTAGTCTTCCAAAGGCCACCGCCGACCGCGCCAAAGTAGTATTCGTTTTTTCTACCGGGACTACCGGATATCCCCAGAGATCGCCCGCCACGATTAGGGCCGATATTTCGCCACTCCATCCCCTTAACAACGGACTGATCAAACTTGGCCTCCTGCGCAGCCGCCTTGTATGGAAGGAAGGCGGTAGCAACAACAAAGAGCAATAGCGGTAGTAGTTTTTTCATAGCGATGGCTTACTGACGTAGCAGAAAGCCCCACGCTATCACAGAGCAGTTGTAGCTCACAAAGCCAAGTGCTTTAACAAAAAAACCAGCGTCGATATTTAAGTCAACGAGCAATACTCGTATACACTTTGGGGCTCCTCTACAAACTGATGTGGAAAGCAGCTGATGACTCTATTGAACAAACTCTGGCCTCGCCCTTCTATCAAGACTACTTTGGCGCGCGCGACCCGCAGCATATGCGCAGCGGTATCCGCAGCGACACTACTTGCCATGCCAATATTGGCTCAGTCACAAGATTCACAGCACCTCGCCGAGCGCCCTTATCTTGTGCCTATGAGCTCATCGTTTGTACCGCAGGAGCGCGTCCTTACCCACCGCGAGCAGTCAAAGATGGTGCGCGGCTGGCTGGACACCCGTTTTAAAACTATCCTCCCACAGATCATGCGCCGTGAAGGCATCGACATGTGGGTCATCATCTCTCGGGAGTACAACGATGATCCTGTGTTTCGCTCACTAGCGCCTTTTGAGACCTACTCCTCTCGCCGCCGCACTATTTTGGTTTTTCACGACCGTGGCGAAGAGCTTGGTGTCGAGGCACTGTCAGTGGGGCGCTTCAACTATCAGAACCTCTACACCGTCGTGCCGACGCACAACGAAAAACAATTCGAAGGACTGCGAGCACTGGTCGAAGAACGCAATCCCCGCAAAATCGGCATCAACATGTCCGAGCGTTGGAACCATGCGGACGGCCTCACCGCCGTGCAGCGCGACGCGCTCTATGCCGCACTGGAGGGTTACACCGATCGTATCGTCAGTGCCGAGAAGCTTGTAGTGGGCTGGCTTGAGACACGTCTCCCAGAAGAAACCGATGCCTACCGACACATAATGCGCGTTGCCCATTCAGTGATTGGCCGGGCGTTTTCGAACGAAGTCATTGTGCCCGGTGTTACCACCGCCGATGACGTGCGTTGGTGGATGCGCCAGCAAGTTGCAGAATATGGGCTTGGTGGGTGGTTCCATCCCTCAGTGGGCATTCAGCGCAAAGGGGTCGAAGGGCGTTTTAGCGGTGATGCCATTATTCAGCGTGGTGACATGCTATGGACCGACTTTGGTATCCAATATCTGGGCTTTGCTACCGACACCCAGCACAACGCCTATGTTTTGCGCGCCGGCGAAGTGGAGCCCCCCGCAGGACTACAGGCAGGGCTTCGGGCATCCATGCGCCTACAGGACATTACCCGCGCCGAATCCCAAGTGGGACGCACGGGTAACGACGCCTTGGCTGCATCGCTGGCCAAAGCCAAAAAAGAAGGCCTGGATGCCACGGTCTACTGGCACTCCATTGGTTATCACGGCCATGCAGCCGGCGTTCCTCTGGGGATGACGGACTACCAGGGCGGCGTTCCCGTGCGAGGAGACATGACATTCAAGGCCAACACCTGGCACTCGGTAGAGCTTAATGTCGTTCACCCTGTGCCGGAGTGGGACAACCAAGCGGTGAAGTTTTCCATGGAAGAAGACGCGCTCCTTACAAAGGATGGCTGGGAATGGATTCTGGGGCGCCAGGAGTCCTTTTATCTGATTCGCTAAGAGACGTGGTTTTCACCAAATCTATCAAGTAACAATCAAGCAACTATTAGCAAAATAGCGGGAGCGCATCGAAGCATGGCAAATCTTAATCGCAGGCAGGTGCTGGCCGCACTTGCCGCCGGCGCAGCGGCGGTACCGGCCTTGGGGCTGCAAGCGGCTCAGCGTTCTTCGATGCCTGCCCCTCCTGCAGGACAAAATGCCGCAGCACTGGCAAAGAACGAGGACTTCTGGCGGGAGGTCGCGGGATATTACGATCGTACCGAAGGCATTGTGAATCTTGAGCACGGGTACTGGGGCAAGATGGCCAAACCCGTGCAGCAAGCCTATGTCGAGGCTACGCGTATGGTGAACGCGCAAAACTCATACTATGGACGTAAAGGCTACGCAGCCGATGCGAAGCGGGCGGTAAACGTCATCGCCGAAGCCTTAGGTGCCCATGAAGATGAGATAGTAGTCACGCGCAACGCCTCCGAAGCGATCCACAACCTTATTCGACAGTACCAGGGACTGAATAAGGGCGACGCGGTGCTTTATGCCGACGTGGATTACCCGCAGTTCAAAACCACCATGCATTGGCTGGAAGAATCGCGGGGAGTGCAGGCTCGAGTGATCAGCCTGCCTTCACGAGCCACGCAGAAGGATATTCTCGATCTTTATAGACAGGCCTTTGACGCCAACCCCAATCTCAAACTCATGCTGCTCACCCACGTGAGTAATCAGCATGGGCTGGTAATTCCTGTTGCGGCAATCACCGCCGAAGCGCGGCAACGGGGCATCGATGTGATTTGCGATAGTGCGCAGTCCTGGGGACTTTTGGACTACAAAATCGGCGACCTGGGGGTGGACTGGGCAGGATTTAATCTGCACAAATGGATCGGAAGCCCCGTGGGACTCGGCGTGTTGTACATGCGCAGAGGCACCCTGGAGAAAGTTGCGCCCTACCCAGGCGAAACCGACCCTGACAACAGCAAAGCAGCCACACGTATTCATACCGGAACGGCAAACTTCGCGTCCATCTTGGCAATTCCCGCCGCATTGGAGTTTCACCAGGCTATTGGCGCAGCCAATAAAGAAGCTCGACTGCGACACCTGCGCCGCTTATGGACCAACGAAGCGCAGGATATGCCTCACATCGAGGTTCTCGGTGGCGCCGATGAAGCCTCCTGGACAGGCATGGGAGCGTTTCGCCTAGCGGGTAAAAGCAGCCCAAGCGATGCCAAAGACCTGCAGCAACGCCTGGAGAATGAGTTCGGCATATTCACTGTGGTCCGTAAGGGATTAGCCAGTGGTCACTGCGTACGAATCACACCACAGGTGTTTAGCAGCTCACAAGAAATTGCGTCGCTCACGTCTGCCATGAGGCAGCTGCGCGCCTGAATTAAGCCTAAACACCGCCACAAACAAGTCATTAAATTGTGAGACTTTTGTGATAACTGGAACATAGGTGTTAGTAAACACTGGGCACTCCACACAACTCCGGAGATGCCCCGATGAAAAGAACCCTCGCCTCCCTTGCCCTTTTTGCCAGTGCGATAGCACCGGCAGGTGCCGCGCAATTTGACGTAGAAATCATCAATCTTACTCGAGGGAGTTACTTCACTCCCTTTCTGGTCGCTGCACACGCGGCGAATGCCAGTTTGTTTACCACCGGTGAGCCCGCCAGCGCCAGCATTCAGGCCATGGCTGAAGGTGGCGACATCGCCCCGCTTATTGCAGACGTCGAAGCCCTTAACGCAACGGTAGTTGCTAATCCCGCATCGGGCCTGCTCGCCCCCGGGCAACGAACCAGCGCCGCTCTCAACACTGACGATGCACCGGATAACACCCGACTTTCGATTGTCGCCATGATTCTTCCAAGCAACGATGGATTTATGGGCCTCAACGCAATAGAGATTCCCAGCGAGCCTGGACGCTACGTCTTTAGCGTCAATGCCTACGACTCGGGCACCGAGGCCAACGACGAAATCGTCGGCAGTGGCGCTCCCGGTGAACCGGGTTATCCCGCACCGCCGCCGGTACTGGCCGCCAGCGGAAGCGGAGGCACGGGGATCGCCGCAATGGCGGAGGGCTTTGTCCATATCCACCGCAACGTCTTGGGTGATGACAATCTCAGCGGAGGCAACAGCGACATTGATAACACAGTACATCGCTGGCTAAACCCGGTGGTTCGCGTCGTCATAACCGTCAACTAAGAGGAGGCCACGCCATGAAGCACTTAACAGTCCCACTCTTAGCCTGTGTCCTGGTCGCCTGCGGTGATAGCGGAACATCTACCGCACCGCCCCCGCCGACACCGGAACCAACGACACCCGCTAGCGCAAGCTTCGAGGTCACAGTAGTGAATCTAAGCAACGCTCAGCCTCTGTCTCCCATTGCGGTGCTTGCCCATGGTGCAGACCAGCGCTTGTTCACCGTAGGGCAAGCGGCATCACAAGGTCTGGAAATGCTCGCAGAGTCCGGTGACAACAGCGAACTGCTTGCCGAGATCGACGCGCGCGCAACAATCAGCGGTGAAGCTCCTCTGGGGCCTGGCGCCACCACCACACTTACCTTGGAGCTCGATAGCGATGACACCAACGCAACTCTGCTTTCGCTAGCAAGTATGCTGGTGAATACCAACGATGCCATCACCGCGCTTAACGGTATTGACGTTTCTGGCTTAGCCGTTGGTGACACACTCGCTTTTAGTACCGTGGCCTACGACTCAGGTACGGAGGCGAACGATGAAGCCGCGGGCACGATTCCCGGCCCTGCAGACGGCGGCGAAGGCTTCAATGCCGATCGCAACGATGTGGCGGATCAGGTAACAATGCATGGCGGGGTAGTTACCGTCGATGACGGCTTAAACACGTCGGTTCTTAACCAGACCCATCGTTTTGACAACCCCGTCGCACGGGTAATGATTCGGCGCACTCAATAGCATGCAAAATAATCCGGGAACTCGTGCGGATGCAGCTCCTCTAAAGGTTTTGTTTCGTCGAGAACCCGGACCGCAGATGTCAGAATCTAATAGCAACGCCGCATCGCCACGTATTCTTTTAGTAGAAGACGATGCGGACATTGCGCGGCTGGTGAGCCTGCACCTTGAAGATCTTAATATACAGTTTCATCACAGCTCTCGAGGCGATGACGCACTGAAGCTTGCATGCTCCGAGAACTGGGATCTACTGATTCTTGATCTGCGCCTGCCCGGGCTGAGCGGCCTAGAGCTGTGTCGGCAGCTACGTGAGCAAGGTAATCAAACGCCAATTCTCATGCTCACCGCAAAATCTACCGAGCTCGACCGTGTACTGGGACTCGAACTCGGTGCTGATGACTATCTCACCAAACCCTTCAGCCCTTTGGAACTCACGGCACGGGTCAAAGCCCTGCTACGACGCGCGGCAATGAGCCAACAGCAAGGACATCAGCAAGAAAGCGCGCCCGACGACTCTATTAGTCTCGGCCCATTTACCATCTGCAATCGAAGCCACAGCGTTAGCTTGCACAACAACAAGATTGAGCTTACTTCACGAGAATTTGATCTTCTTCTACATTTTGCCCGACAACCCGGCCGCGTGTTTCGCCGCTCAGAGCTGTTGGACGAGGTCTGGGGCTATGGCCACGACGGTTATGAACATACGGTAAACACCCATATCAATCGCCTTAGAGGCAAGATAGAAGTTGACCCCGGTTCGCCACAGTACGTAATCACGGTCTGGGGTGTGGGCTACCGTTTTCAGGTGAGCCATTGATTATGTTTAGACGACTGTATGTTCGCTTGGCGCTTGCCACCGGTCTATTGTTTATTGTTGTCGGCAGCGTACTGATTACCATCAGCACCAGAACCAGTGAACTCTACGCACTGGAGACCACCCAACGGGTTAACCAAAACATCGCACTGCACGCAGCGGAGGATATGCCGTTGCTAGGTCCTAATGGGGTGAACGAAGCCGCGCTTAAGGAGTTGGCCCACCACGTAATGTTTATCAACCCGATCGTAGAGGTCTATCTCCTCGATACCAGCGGTCAGGTCTTATCCCATGCGCTCCCCGAGGGCACAGTGCTACGCAATCGTGTGGATATGCAGCCGCTTCGCGATTTTATAAATGACCCCAGTAAGCTACCCATTTTTGGCGACGACCCGCGTAGCAAAACAGCAAAGAAAACTTTCTCGGTGTCACCGGTGCTGGATGTCTCCGGGGAACCCGCAGCATACTTGTACACCGTACTTAACGGCAGCGACTACGAGGGAATTCAGCAGTCCCTCGCGGGTAGTTACAATTTAAAGACCGGCGTCATCACCATCATAGCTGCACTAGTTTGCGCCACCATCGGCGGCTTCGTTTTGTTTTTCTTTCTCACCCGACGCCTGCAGCGACTGGGCCGTTCCGTTCGTGAGTATCGAGAAGGGAGCTACCAGGGGACCATAAATCTCGACACGCGGCATCTACCGCAGGATGAGATCGACGTACTTGGCTCCGCAATCAGTGAAATGAGCGAGCGCATCGAGCAACAGTTCAATGCGCAGCGCGAGATTGACCTAAACCGTCGAGAACTCATTGCCAACGTTTCCCATGACCTTCGCACGCCGGTAAGTTCGGTTCAGGGCTATCTGGAAACTGTTTTGCTCAAAGAGCTCGATCCAGACATTCAAAAAGACTACATACGAACTGCCCACAAGCACTGCATAAGACTCAATGAGCTAATTGGTGAACTTTTTGAACTGTCTACACTTGAATCTGGCAATGTCGAGCCAGACTGGGAGAACTTCCCGGTGATGGAGCTCATCCAGGACATCATCCACGATCACGAAATAGCGGCACAAGAGAAGGACATTAGCCTCAGCGCCGAGAGTTCTAAGCAAGGTATTCGCGTATGCGCAGACATTGCCATGATCCACCGCGTGCTGGATAACCTCATACAAAATGCGCTCAAGCACACCCCCAAAGGCGGCTCGATCACCGTGCGGGTGAGTCACGACGAAAGCCAGGTTCGCGTAGAAGTTGCCGACACTGGCGAAGGAATTCTGGCAAAAGACATACCGCATATTTTTGAGCGCTTTTACAAACCAAACACGGAGTCTCCCACCCTGGGCAACGGCTTGGGACTAGCGATCGTCAAACGCATAGTGGAGTTGCACCGATCACAGATCGCTGTGCGTAGCGAGAGCAACCACGGAGCGCAATTTAGCTTCTGGCTTCCGCAGCCCGGCTAAGGAACCGTTCCAAGCCAATCATGTCTGGTAAATCCTATGCAAACTTCGGTTCGGTACTCAAAGGCATTCTGCTCCTGTCTCTACTGGCGCTCTTGGGGGGATGTGCGTCTATAGAGCGACTCGCGATCCCCAACAGCGATCTGATTTCGACCAGTTTCACGCAAAGCGGAACTCAAGACCCCCTGTCTCATGAACACTGGAACAGATTTCTGGGGCTTTACGCACAAACAGACCCAGACGGGGTCGTGCGAGTCAACTATGGCTCCGTGTCAGATACGGACCACAAAAATCTTAAAGGCTATATCGCAAACCTAAGCGCCGTTGACACAACAGTGCTGTCAAAAAACGCACAGTTAGCCTACTGGGCGAATCTCTACAATGCGGCGACCGTCGACGTTATCCTTGATCACTACCCTGTAGAGAGTATTCGAGATATTCGAGATAGTCCGTTTGACCTGGGGCCCTGGGAAAACAAACGCCTAAGCCTCCGGGGCCGCCCCATGAGCTTGCATGATATTGAGCATGGCGTCGTCCGGGCGGTGTGGCGAGACACGCCAGAGATTCACTACATCCTGAACTGCGCCTCTACCGGCTGCCCCAACTTACCGCAAACTGCCTATAGCGCCGATACCGTTGAAGATGCCATGCGTAATGCAGCAGCAGCGTATGTTAACGACCCCGTGCGTGGTGTAAATGTAAGTCCTAGAGGTCGCCTGAAAGTCTCGAAGATCTACGCATGGTACCGAGATGATTTTGGTAGCTCAGACGAAGCCCTCCTTGATCACTTACGCCGCTACGCCGAGCCCGACTTGCGCGCACAGCTAGAGCTGGCCCGGTCAATTGGCAGCTACTTTTATGACTGGTCTCTTAACGATGCTTCTATTAAAGAATCGATTCATTAAGGACTATAGCCTTTTTTACGCTGGACAGACGCTCAGTGCAGTAAAGGCTTGGGATGCTTCCCTCCTTGACCTGCATGAGCAAACAGCGGTGTAATCAAGCCTTAGGGTTGACAACTAACTGAAAAGCAGTAAACGCGGGCCACTACCCAACAGACTTTGACGTGAAAATTCGCAGAAAAATCATAGCGCTCTTTTGTGCAAGCATGCTTGCACTGCAGTCTATTGTCTCTTTGGCGTCGCCCTGTGAGATGTCCGCTAGCGAACATAGCACCATGTCGTCTATGCAGGCGATGCCAGTAGCAAAGATGAGCGCGACCGATACGTCCACGATCGATAGCAACGTTCATCACGCGCATCACACAGAAACAGTTGATACTCCCTCGCGCACTTGCTGTGATGGGGGCTACTGCTCTCAAAACGGCTGTATGTCGCTCAGCGCCCTAAGCTCTGTCGCCTTTACAGCGACTGCCGAAGCAACAGCGCCCTACAAAACCATGGCTGCTACAGCCGCTCCGCATTGGCCCCCCTCCTCGCTTTACCGCCCACCCTCGATATAGTTTTCGCGGGATAGCTGCGCCTGAAATTTGGCGACTAGCCGCTCTTGAATCCTGACATCGGTCAGGCATCAGACACCTTGCATCAGAACAACCCTCTTGTTTGGGTTTTACGATGCATCCGGCAACACAACGGCGGAAATGAACGTGAAAACAATACAACTCTTGTACAGAGGCTTCTGTCCACTACTGGCCCTTTTTGTGGCCCAAACGGTCTTTGGAGAACCTGCACAGCTTAGTCTTAAAGACGCTGTAGCGCGGGCCCAGCAGCAGGATCCCTGGATACAGGGAAGCCTGTATCGCCAGCAGGCATTGGAGGCGCAAAGCACATCGGCATCTGCACTACCAGATCCCATGGTGACCGCGGGTTTTGCCAATTTGCCCACCAACACCTTTAACTTTGATCAAGAGCCTATGACCCAGTTCCGAGTTGGCGTCAGTCAGGCGCTCCCGCGAGGCGACAGTCGGGCGCTGCAACAGCAGAAACTATCCTTAATGGGCGATCAGCACCCCTACCAGCGTGCGGATCGACGAGCGCAAGTCGAGGCTGAGGTATCCGGACTATGGCTCGATGCCTGGCTTGCGTCTCAGACCATGCAGCTGATTGAACAAGACACAGACCTGTTTATACAACTCGTGGACATCGCTGAGTCGAGCTACGTAAACTCCATAAAGGGCGCCCGCCAACAGGATTTGGTGCATGCGCAGCTGGAGCTCACTCGGCTTGAGGATCGGCTCGTCTCGCTGCGGGAGCAACAGGACGTCGCTGTGTCACAGCTCAGTGAATGGCTGCAAAGCTCTGATGGCTCAGACTTTGGGAGCGTGAACTACACGCTGCCGCAGGAGCTCCCGCAGGTCACTCCCATGGCGCCACAGCTGTTCGAAGCTGAACAAGCGCCCACGCCGCAGTCGCTAGCGATGATTCTGCGGGAGCATCCGGCACTAAAAAGCGTGGACCAAAGACTCGCAGCCTCAAGTACCTCCATAAAACTGGCGCAGCAGAACTACCGACCCGAGTGGCGACTTAACGCAAGCTATGGCTACCGAGACGACGACCCTGTGGGCCAGCCACGCGCTGACTTTTTCTCCTTTGGTGTGTCATTCGATCTACCGCTGTTCACGTCGAACCGTCAGGACCAACAGGTAATCTCTGCCACAGCCAACACCGAATCCCTACGCACAGACCGGGCACTTCTGCTACGTAAGATGGTTTCACAGATGACCACCCTGCACGCGCGGCTGCAGCGTTTAAACGAGCGCCAGGCGCTTTACCAGACGCGGCTGCTGCTCGACATGAGTGCGCAGGTAGACGCCACTATGGACGCCTACACGAATGACGACGGCGACTTTACTGAAGTGGTGCGGGCCAGAATCGATGAGCTCAACACACAAATCGATGCTTTGAACATCGCCGTCAATCGGCAAAAAACCATTGCGCAGCTCAACTACTTCTTCGCGTCCAGCAACTATTTGGAGGGCCAGTGAAATGAACAGTGCCATAAAGTATGGACTCACTTTAGTAGCCGGAGCCCTGATCGGGCTGGGCCTGTTAAAGCTACAGCAGCAACCCGACGAAACCGCCGTCACGACGGCTTCCGATCCTGACGCGCCGCTTTACTGGGTTGCCCCCATGGACGCCAACTATCGTCGCGATAAACCCGGCAAGTCGCCCATGGGAATGGATCTGGTGCCAGTATATGCCAGTGGAAACGACACCGGCGTTGTAAAAATCTCCCCTCAGGTCGTTAACAACCTGGGAGTGCGAACAACTCGTGTATCTCGCGCAGTCTTGCATGAGGATATTCGCAGCGTCGGATACGTTCAGTACGACCAGGACAGCCTTGTTCACATCCATCCCAGAGTTGAGGGCTGGGTGGAAAAGCTCTACGTGACTGCCGAGGGCAACTCGGTGACACGAGGTGCTCCGCTTTACGATCTATATTCCCCACAACTGGTAAACGCTCAGGAAGAGTTCATCTCCGCTTTGCGCAGGGACAACGAAAGGCTCGTACAGGCCGCTCAGGACAGGCTTCGCGCTCTGCAGTTAAGTGACGAGTTTATTACTGAGCTTAAGAACAGTGGTGAAGTCAGACAAACTGTTACTTTCAGATCATCAAAAAATGGTGTCGTGGATAAACTCAATATACGAGAGGGCTTTTTTGTGGGGCCGAACACTACACTCATGTCTATTGGCGCTCTGGATGAGGTGTGGGTAGAGGCTCAGGTCTTCGAAAGTCAGGCGGCTCTGGTGCGCCTGGCACAGCCGGTGACAATGCAGTTGGACTACCTACCCGGTCGCAAATGGCAAGGAGCAGTGGACTATATTTATCCCACGCTGGATCCATCCACCAGAACTCTGCGGGTAAGGCTGCGTTTTTCCAATAGCGACGGTGAACTGCGACCCAACATGTTCGCTCAAATACAGATTCACTCCGAAGACAATCAGCCTCGTACCGTCATACCCAAAGAAGCCCTTATCAGAACAGGCTCCGAGGATAGGGTTGTGCTTGCTCTGGGCGAGGGACGTTTCAAGTCGATCGCGGTAAAGGCCGGTCGAATCTCCAATTCGCAGGTCGAAATCATGGAGGGCGTATCCGAGGGTGACGAGATCGTAGCGTCGGCGCAGTTCCTTCTTGACTCTGAATCGAGCAAAAAATCTGACTTTATGCGTATGGATCACCCAAGCCCCAAACGTCGCAACTCACAGCCAGTTGCGGTGCAAACCCAACAGAGTACGCCTACAGATTCCAGTCAGATCGCCGAAGTAATGGGAGTCGTCAATAGGGTGGACAGCGCAACGCGGATTGCGAATATCAGCCGTGAAGAAATCCCAAAATGGAATCGGCCGGCTGCAACCATGGACTTCATACTGTCAGAGAGCGTTGATATAGAACTACTCGAGGCAGGTCAGTCGATTCACTTCAGGTTTGTGATTGATGACGGTCAGTTCATTATCGATAGGGTCCACGTCATGCCTCCGGGAGAATCCCATCATGATTGAAGCGATTATTCGATGGTCAGTAAGCAACCGCTTCTTTGTCCTGTTGGCCGCGGCCATGATTGTCGGCGTGGGAATTTTCGCGCTGAAGAACACGCCGGTAGATGCAATTCCGGATCTATCGGATGTTCAGGTGATCATCAAAACAAACTATCCAGGTCAGGCACCGCAGGTAGTCGAGGACCAGGTCACCTACCCGTTGACCACCGCAATGCTATCGGTACCGGGGGCGACCACCGTCAGAGGCTTTTCTTTTTTCGGTGACTCCTACGTCTATGTGATATTCGACGACGACACAGACCTTTACTGGGCTCGCAGTCGCGTCCTTGAGTATCTGAGTCAGGTAGCTCCTTCACTGCCAGATTCCGCCAAACCTCAGCTGGGCCCGGACGCAACCGGGGTTGGCTGGGTTTATATCTATGCCCTTACCGATACTAGCGGGCAGCATGACATCAGCCAGCTTCGCAGCTTGCAGGACTGGTTTTTAAAGTATGAGCTTCAGGGCATCCCCGGCGTGTCGGAGGTGTCCACCGTCGGCGGAATGGTCAAACAATATCAGGTAAGCGTAAATCCCGATCGCCTGCGTGCCTTTAACATTCCACTGTCGCATGTGCAGGAGGCCATTCGACGCGCCAATCAGGAAGTGGGCGCGTCGGTGATAGAAATGGCAGAGGCGGAGTACATGGTGCGCGCGTCGGGCTATATCTCCTCCGTAGAAGACCTGCGAAACATTCCCCTGGGCGTCAATCAAAATGGCACCCCGCTACTTCTTCAGGATCTCGCCGAGATTCAAACCGGGCCACAAATGCGTCGGGGTATCGCTGAACTCAATGGAGAAGGCGAGGTTGTGGGCGGCATCATTGTGATGCGCTCCGGTGAAAATGCGCAAACGACCATCGATGCGGTAAAAACTCGCTTAAACGAACTCAAATCCAGCCTTCCCGATGGTGTTGAACTGGTAACGGTGTACGACCGGTCGGGTTTGATCGAGCGGGCGGTAAAAAACCTCTGGCAAAAGCTTGGCGAAGAACTGCTCATGGTGGCCCTTGTTTGCCTATTCTTTCTGTTCCATTTGCGTTCATCGCTCGTGGCGATCATCAGCTTGCCCGTAGGCATACTCATGGCATTCATCGTCATGTACTTTCAGGGGCTTAATGCCAACATCATGTCTCTGGGTGGCATCGCCATTGCCATAGGTGCAATGATCGATGGAGCCATCGTGCTCATCGAAAACATGCACAAGCACATAGAGCGCACTCCCCTTACGCCAGAGAATCGTTGGCGCATAGTCACCGAGTCTGCCGTGGAGGTAGGGCCCGCTCTCTTCTTTAGCCTGCTGATCATCACCGTAAGCTTTATTCCGGTGTTTACCCTCGAGGCGCAGGAAGGACGCATGTTTACCCCGCTGGCTTTCACCAAAACCTATGCCATGGCCGCCGCGGCGTTGCTTGCTGTGACCCTGGTGCCTGTTCTTATGGGCTACTTTATCCGCGGCACGATTCTCCCGGAGCAAAAAAATCCAGTAAACCGGCTCATCGTTGCAAGCTACCGGCCATTGCTCAGATCAGTATTGGCTCGGCCAAAAACCACACTCGCAGTAGCAGCTCTCATGGTGATCAGCGGATTTTGGCCTCTATCGAAAACCGGCAGCGAGTTTATGCCGCCCCTTGATGAAGGGGACCTTATGTACATGCCGACTACTTATCCCGGCATCTCCATCGGAAAGGCGCGAGAACTGCTGCAGCAAACCGACAAACTGATTCGCACTGTGCCAGAAGTGAAAACGGTTTTTGGCAAAATTGGGCGCGCGGAGACCGCCACAGACCCGGCGCCACTGACCATGATTGAGACCTTTATTCAGCTTAAGCCTGAAAACGAATGGCGCCCTGGCATCAGCTCTGATGATATAAGACGGGAACTCGACGGCGTGGTGCAGATTCCCGGGCTCACTAACGCCTGGGTCATGCCCATCAAAACGCGTATCGACATGCTCGCCACCGGCATCAAAACTCCGGTGGGAATCAAAGTGGCCGGAGCGGACCTCACAGTCATCGAAGACATCGGACGGCAGCTTGAGGACATTCTGCAAGGTACGCCAGGTACCGCATCGGTGTACTCCGAAAGAGTGACCGGTGGGCGCTACATCATGGTAGACATTGATCGTGCCCGCTCAGCTCGCTACGGCCTGAACATAGCCGATGTGCAGCAAATCATTGCTACGGCAATCGGGGGTATGAACATCACCAGCTCGGTCGAGGGTCTGGAACGCTATCCGGTCAACTTGCGCTACCCGCAATCCTATCGCCAATCCCCAGAGGATCTGGCACTACTTCCCGTAGTCACACCATCGGGACAAAGAATAGCTCTGGGTGATGTCGCAGACATACGGGTAGAAGACGGTCCTCCTGGCATCAAGAGCGAGAATGCGCGTCTGAATGGCTGGACCTTTGTTGATTTGGACACGTCGGACATCGGTAGCTATGTATCAGTCGCACGCGACCTGGTAGCCAATCAACTGGAACTACCCCCGGGCTACTCAATCAGTTGGTCAGGACAATACGAGTACATGGAACGCGCAAAGGCCCGACTGAACTATGTGGTGCCGCTGACCCTGGCGATTATCATCCTATTGCTTTACATGAATTTTCGAACCCTTGCCCCAGTACTTATTCTTATGGGTTCGCTGCCTATGGCGCTAGTGGGCAGTGCCTGGTTGCTGTATCTACTAGACTACAATTTCTCTATTGCCGTGGGGGTAGGCCTCATGGCCCTCGCCGGTGTAGCAGTAGAAACGGGCGTAATCATGATCGTATATCTTGATCAAGCCTGGGAGAAACTTGTATCAGAGCGCAATAACGACGGAGGCAATCCCTCCCCAGAAGCCATAGCTACGGCCATACTCGACGGCGCGGTCTTGCGAGTACGTCCGGTACTCATGACGGCCGGTGCGACTATCGCGGGGCTTCTGCCGATTCTGTTGGGCGGTGGCACTGGTTCAGAAGTCATGAGCCGGCTCGCTGCGCCAATGGTCGGAGGAATGATCAGCTCCGTGCTACTTACACTGTTGGTAATTCCTGTTATCTACCTGCTTCATAAACAGGAGAGGCATTAGCCGAGGTGCCGCAAAAACACGGCGCCCGCATCGCCACAATTTCCCTCGCTATTTAAAGCCGAACTCCTATACTGAAAAATCGGTCAGCGTCTTTTGTTTGGGCTGACCGCTTTCCAGCGCCATTGATCAGCGCAGCCTACCAATAGAAATAAGGATAAAGTTATGGCAGAACTCGATATGGAAAAGCTCGAGGCGCTCGCAGGAAAAGTCGTGGGTAACGCCAACGCCGCTTTTGCGGGCCTACTCGCATACATAGGAGATCAAACGGGAGTCTATCGAGCCATGGCCGATGGAGAACCTCGCTCGGTCGACGAAATCGCCTCCATCGCCAGTGTTGACTCACGCTATCTCAAGGAGCTGTTATCGGCTAACGCCGCTAACGACTATGTTAATTATGACGCGGCGACAGAGAAGTTCTTCCTGTCGCCCGAACAGATCGCCGTATTCGCCACCGAAGAAAGCCCAGCAAACATGCATGGCCTGCTGCAGATAATCGTCGCCCAATATGTAGAGCATGAAACCGCCGTCGACGTTTTTCGCACAGGAAAAGGCCGTCCCTGGGGCGAACAGCACCCCTGCCAGTTTTGCGGAACTGATCGATTTTTCCGCCCGGGCTACATAGCCAACCTCGTCGAGAACTGGATTTGTGCCCTGGACGGCGTTGAAGAAAAGCTAAAAGCAGGGGCCAAAGTGGCTGACGTTGGTTGCGGCCACGGCTCTACCACCGTATTGATGGCACAGACCTACCCTCAATCCACAATCTTTGGGTATGACATTCACGGACCATCCATCGCGGACGCCAAGCTCAAAGCCGAGAGCGCATCGGTGAGCAACATTAGCTTCGCCGAGGCAGACGCGAGCACAATCCCAGCTAACGGCGGTTATGACTTTATTTGCATCTTCGACGCACTGCATGACATGGGTGATCCGGTAGGTGTGGCAAGACATATGCGCGAGGCCTTGGCACCCGGTGGAACCTTAATGGTCGTAGAACCCCTCGCCGGCGACAAAACTGAAGATAATCTGCACCCCCTGGGCGGAGTGTTTTATGCCGCATCAACACTCATATGCCTGCCAAACTCTCGTTCACAGGAAGTCGGACTTTGTTTGGGCGCGCAAGCCGGCCCTAAACGGCTGACCGCGGTGCTTGAAGAAGCAGGGTTCTCTTCGGTTCGCATTGCGACTACCTCATCCACCAACCTGGTGCTGGAGGCGCGCGCATAGGACGCCCGCTTGTCTTTGAGGTGAGTACCGCTCGTTTGCAATAAATGCAGCTGCCAATTAGTACTCACCTTGATCTAGCTCAGTGCTCATATCTGTGAATAAGATAGATTAATAGCAAGATTAGCGTCAGGGGCGATTGTCATGGCCAGCATCACCAGCTACGGAGCCGCAAGGGAAGTCACCGGCTCCTGTCATCTACTGGAGTCCCCGGCCTGCGGACGAGTATTACTGGACTGCGGTATGCACCAGGGAGGCGATGCGGTAGACCGGCTACATGATGAACGCTTCGCGTTTGATCCTGCAAGCATCGATGCGGTGATCCTTTCCCATGCACACCTGGACCACTCAGGATTACTCCCCAGGCTATGTCAGGGCGGCTTTCGCGGCCCGATTCTTTGCACACCGGCAACAGCCGAGTTACTCAGAATAATGCTGCACGATGCAGTGGGCCTGTACCTTCGAGACCTGGAGTACAAAAATCGACGCAATGCACGTCGCGGGCGGCCCCTCATCGAAGCAAGCTACGGTGTGGAAGATGTAGAAACCGCGCTATCAGCCTGCATTGGCGTTGAATATCGAAAGCATCACAGCTTGGGTGCGGGTAACTCCGCAAGCATCTGCTTTCATGATGCAGGGCATATCCTCGGCTCGGCGATTTGCGAAGTGCTTCTGCAGGAAGACGGACAACAAAAACGTTTGGTTTTTTCCGGGGATCTGGGAAAAACAGATTCTGTGTTGATGCGCGAACCTGCACAACTACAGGAAGCCGACATTCTGCTAATGGAAAGTACTTACGGGGACCGCGATCACCGCCCCGAAGGCGATACACTCACGGAGCTTCGAGACCTTCTTCGCGAGACCTGGTCCCAAGGCGGCAATGTCATGATCCCCGCGTTCGCGGTGGGCCGCACACAGGAAATACTCTTTCATCTGGGGACTCTTCACCACAGTGGAGAGCTCGATGGTTGGCGCGTGTTTCTCGACAGCCCCATGGCCATATCGGTAACCCAGGTCTATGACCACTGGCTTAAGTTACTCGATACACAAGACATACGCGCGCTCGACGACGCGAAAAAAAGCTCCCTGGCAGAATTTTTACCTACCCTGTCTTTAACGCCCGACACCGATCAGTCCATGGCGATCAATCGAATTAAGGGCGGCGCGATTATCATTGCAGGCAGCGGCATGTGTACCGGCGGGCGCATACGCCATCACTTTAAACATGGCATCTGGCAGGCAAACAACACAATAATCTTTACCGGTTTTCAGGCCCAGGGCACTCTCGGGCGGCTCCTGGTAGACGGCGCCTCTCACGTCCGTCTTTTTGGCGAGGAGTACATCGTAAAGGCACGCATCGCGACACTCGGTGCTTTATCAGCTCACGCGGGACAGCAACAGCTGGTGGATTGGCGCGCGAGCTTTCGCTCCAATCCATTAACACTCCTGATACATGGCGAAGAAAAAGCGCAGCAGGTACTAGCCGACAGGCTTCGCCAGGAACTTGACTGTGACTTAGTCATCCCCGAGCGCGGACAAAGCATTGAGTTCTGATTCTCACGCAGCCACCAGCTTGATTAGTCGTTATCCATCTGCGCATCAACGCCCAGCAGAGTTCTGAGCAGGACATTTGCTCCGTCGGTAATTTGCTGTGGACTAGTGAACTCAGATGGCGCATGGCTCGTCCCATCGCGACTCGGCACAAAGATCATACCAATGGGACAGATAGTCCCAAGGCTCTGTGCGTCATGCCCTGCACCGCTGGGCATACGTTGGTAACTAAGCCCCAGTGATTCGGTGCTGCCTTCTATAATTTTACGAATCGCCTCGTTAGTGGGCGCGGCCATAGACTCGTAGAACTGCACAAAGCTGATCTTTGCGCCGGTTTCCTTGGCGAGTATCTCACTTGCCCTGGCAATTCGGTCAAACAGCAGGCCCACCTTATCCATACTCAAGTCACGAATCTCAAGGCTCATAGTCGCCTGACCAGGAACGACATTAGGCGCTCCCGGAAACGCTTCAATACGTCCCACAGTGCCCACCTGGGTGCCCGGAATCTCGGTAATACTGTCTCGTACAAGCGTCACAAAACGTGCCGCGGTATAGAGCGCGTCACTGCGCTGGTCCATAGGCGTGGTTCCCGCGTGATTCGCAAAGCCATCGACGGTGACATTCCAACGACGAATACCCACGATACCTTCGACAACACCAATGGCGATGTTCTTACGGTCCAGTATGGCGCCTTGTTCGATGTGCAGTTCAAGATAAGCGGCTATGTCGCCCTTATTGCGTCTCACAGACTCGAGAGCGGCTGGATCACCGCCAAGAAACTGCATTCCCTCCCCCAGGCTTCGCTCGCCGAGACTGGGCAATGCAAACTCGGCCGACTTAACCGCACCGGCAACTGCGCGACTGCCGGTTTTACCGCCCTCCTCGTTTGACCACACGACAAACTCCACCGGATGCCTCAACGAAACAGACTGCTCATGTAGCGTCCTTGCAACCTCAATAGCCGACATGACACCAACGATGCCATCGTAGTGACCACCATTGGGCACGGTATCTATGTGCGAGCCCGTCACAATGGGAGCCAGATTATTGCTATTGCCCTCGCGACGCCCCACAAGATTACCCGCAGCATCAATGTGTGTAGCAAGACCCGCTTCGCGCATAAGGCCATCAAGATACTCAAGCGCAGCCTTGTTGGAATCGCTATAGGCAACGCGAATGGACCCGCCTTCGGGGGTTCCCCCAAAGGTCTTCATTGCGCTCATGGTTTCATTCAAACGCCGGCCATCTACTTCTAAATTTGATTGGGCTAAGGCCGAAGGCAGCGTCCCAATGTGCAGTGCGGTGAGGCCGATAAGCAGAGTCAGGTATACAAAAAAGCGCATGGATGTTCCTTGGGTGATGCGGACAGTAGCAAAGCATAAAAGCAACTGGTGCTGCACTATGCCGATAGGTGCTTTGCGAGATTTCTATGAAAATGCACAATCGCTTTTTCAAAATAGCCAAAGGTTAGATGCTGATTTGCCCCGGCTCCCAGTGTCTCTTGAATAGAGCAGGCAGCTTCGCGATCCTCATCAAAGCCCGCGGCTTTCACGAAAACCGCATCTCGCATTGCTTCGTCAACATCCACGGTAGACCCATCGGAGGTTTTGTTAGTCACGCGATAAATGAGTATTTGCGTCTGCGATGGGCTGAGCGGCTCAAAGATAGTTACTGTTGAATGTTTGGACAGAATCGACACAGCGACGTTGGGAAAGAGCTGGTACACAGAGGTAATCATTCCATCAAGACTGCGCTGAGCAGGTTCAATAGCCCGGAGCTTTTCCATACGTTTAAAAGGAAAGATCACTCTGGAGTTGGCACCAAAGGTCTCAACGATATTTGTGTTATCAAGACCATAGGGGTAGAAGCTCTGCTTATGCAGGGACTTGATGTGGTATCCCTCCATGGTGGTTTCGGCGATCAACTTCCAATTTGACTCATCGTCATATTCGCTTTGATCAAAAAACTGCTGCTCGCCAGAAAAGAAGTCCGGCGCGTTGTTGAGAAAAGTATCATCTATAGGTCCGCTTTGATTAACGTAGACCAGCCCGCCCTTCTCCAAGGCAGAAACCTCCATGAGCCCATTGTCTTGCAGTTCGACTCCCGGAAATCCTTCTCGTCCCGGTATATGCCTCAACTGTCCATCAAGGCCATAGGTCCAGGCGTGATAGGGACAAACAAAGGACCGCGCGCAGCCGCTGTCCTTGGCCACCGGCATGCCACGATGGCGACAGCCGTTGATAAAGGCGCGGATCTTGCCATCTTCACCTCTGACAACCAGTAGCGGTGTGCCAGCGGCCTTCCTTGCGACATAGCTTCCTTTCTCAGACAGCATCACCGACGGACAAAAGGCCACTGGCATGCGCCGCAACAGTTCTATCTCGGCATCAAAGCGCTCCCGGGACAAATAACTGGCCACGGGCTCTTTCCAGACGGTGTCTCCAAGATCCGTAGTCTTGTTATCAATGTGGCTAAAGATACGATCAATAATCTGCTGTTCGTTCAGGAGCTTGCTCATGGCGTCTCTTTGATCAGAATTCACTCGATAATGCCGGTTCGAGCAATGTTAGCTTCAGGTTGATCCTGCCACGCTATCAACCCGCTGTAAAAAGCCCTGTGAGCATAAAGCATTACAAAACCGCCTTCGCGTGGCGCGCTTCTTGCTATCCTGTGTCTAACTCGTATTAACTCGCAATTACTCGATGCCGGCCGTACACCCCAGCCCGGCCTCCCCCGAGACACACATGAAAATAAGCCCCAAGAAAACCTCGCTACGAGGATTGAGAATATTCTGCGTCGCAGCCAAGTATCGTAACTACACCTTAGCTGCAGAAGAACTGTCGGTGACCGCCAGCGCAGTGAGCCACCAGGTCAAGACACTCGAAGACGAACTGGGTCTGGAACTCCTCACCCGAGAGCGGCGAGGTCTGCGCCTTACAGAGCAAGGCGCACGGCTTTTCCGTGAATTAGAGCCTGCAATCGCTAACATCGACGGCATCATCGCCGAAGTCCAAAGTAAGACAGCGGCCAGCCAACTGCGGGTTTCGGTTCAACCGTTCTTTGCCAGCGAATGTTTCGTTCCGGTGCTGGAGGACTTCACCGCCCGAAACCCGGGCATAGAGATCTTTGTAGACACCAGTGATGAGACCGCCGAGCGACACCCGGTGAGCGCCGATGCCTCTATTCGACTTTTTCGTCAGAAGCCTACTCAGCTGGAATCCGATGCGCTTTTTCCGCTGCGATTGATTGCCGCCTGTTCACCAGACTTTCTAAAACGCTACCGTAAAGGGCAAGAGTTCACGCCGCTCCCCATTTTGGTGCACACAAGTCGACCTGAGGCCTGGAATATTTGGTCTAAGGCGACGGGCATCACGCTGCCACCGGCCACATCTGTGGTGCGCCTTGACTCCATGATCGCCGTGGCCCGTGCTGCAGAACGCGGGGTGGGAGCCGCACTCGTCCCGGTTCCCTTGAGCGACAACTGGTTCAAATACGGCGCTCTCGTTCCTATGTTTGACGAAATAGCAGAACTACCCGAGACCTTCTATCTGGCCTACCCCAAAGCCAAAGCCGAAATAGCCGAAGTGAAATCATTGCGAAAATGGGTGCTCGACCTATTTCAGGAATAGTGATTTCTGTCGCTTTACCTTGTTCATCAAGAGTTTCTCAGACCAACTTCAACTTTTTTTCGTTTGTGGCGCACTGGCATCAAACCTACATTGCGCTTGACCCCATTGCTTTCGAGGCGATGGGGCAACTGACCTAAACCCAAGGAGTTGAACCATGAAAATCCAAGACAAAACCACTGCTTTTTTCGGTGCCTGCCTTATCGCAGGAAACATGCTCTGCGTATCTGCGCAGGCCCAGGAGACCCTAATTGACGAGTCTCTTACTTCCCGCTACAAAATGGCTGCCGTTAGCAATCGTGCCCGGGGCAACGTCGTGCTGGCCGGGGACTACGAAAAAGCGATTGAGGTTCTGGACAGCAAGGGCGCAAAACAATTTGCCTCAAGCACGAACCTCTGCGTCGCCTACACCATGACCGGTGAACTGCAAAAAGCCGATCTCGAATGCGGTACTGCACTCAAGTTATCCCAGGAGAAGGCCGCGGGGCGGGATATGGCCGTAGCGCTATCCAATCTTGGCGTTTTGAAGGCGGTAAGTGGTGACCTAAGCGGTGCCCGGCAGGACTTCACCCGAGCGCTGGAACTCAACCGCAAGCTTAGCGAAGCGAGTGACAACCTGCAGATCCTCCGCGACGCCCATGCAAGCGGCGCCTAGTCCGAAAAGGAGCGGCGCTCCTACATGGGCCGCCGCTCCTTACCCCTGAAAAAACAACACGCGGCTCGCCGCGACTGATAAGCACTTTACTTAGCGCCGCTGAATATCCATGTACTCTAATTGCGGCGGCGGTCCCATCCCTAACCGCAAGTATTCAGTCTGAGTTTGCTTAAGAGAACTGAGCAATACCTCATAAACATCTTCGAGCTTGGGCCTGCATTTTTTTACATAAACCGAGCGGGTTTCCATAAATCGTCGTGAGCGCTTTGCAAACTCGTCTTCATCATCAGCAGGGCGTCGATGACAGTACATGGCGATCTCATCAGCGATCGCAACCAGTTCAATCAAGGAGCCGTTGGCAGCCGACGTTTTACGAGGAATGTTCGCGGCCTTGCTATGATGATGATCGATGCAATCCCGTATGTAAGCGGGCGCGTGTGCGATCTCGGCCGCCACGCTCCCCAGAGCCACATGAGAGATTCCAAAAACCGCTTCTTCTGCCTGCAATAGCTCGGCGGGATCCCGGTATCCTTGCATCTCGATTTCACTCGGTGACTTTGCTAAGTGTTTGTAGTGCACAAGTCGTCCAAGGTCATGAAGTAAGCCAGCCTCTTCTGCAGCCTCGGGCTTGACGCCGAGTTGTCCGTAGACTTTTGCCAGCATGCCCGCGGCGATACTGACATGAACAAAGTGCGCCCACATACAGCGCTCCTCATCATTGTCCGGGTGAAACGGCCGTGCCATGGACTGCACTTCGATCAGTTCATCAATGGCGCGACTCCCCACTAACATCAGTGCCTGTTGCACACTGGTCACGGCACGGCTGGGAAAGTGCTTGGCAGCGAGTTGGAATATCCGAATCGTAAGACAAGGCTCTACCTTGGCAAGCGCAAGAATGTCATCGATGTGGTCATCAATATCGACATCTGGCCGAGTCAAAGTCGAGATACAAATGGGGAGCACGGGCAACTCTTCCATAAGCCGCACAACCGCTGGGCGCAAATTGCTACCACGCAACTCTGGTGACGACATATGACAATACTCCTAACTATGGCAAACCGGCGCTTTACCGAGCTTGAGTCTTAAAAATGCCGTCTCAGCCTCATCCTGCATATAGGCAAGAGCTTTTTGCAGCAGGGCAACGTCGACACCACACTGCGCCAAAACGGCGCTTTTGCTGTCCAGAAACCTCTGGCACAGGGCCTTAACCGCTGCCAGATCGCTGCTATCGCGGCGCAGCACGAACACCGACAGTTCGTCGGCGCACTGTACAAGTTCCACCAGTGTTCGAGTTTCCAGGTCAGGTCCACGCAGCTCACGAAGATTATCGTGGTGATGTTCAACAGCGGCGATAAGATAGTCGGGTAACTTCCAGCGCTTACTGGCGATCACTCCAATACCAACATGACTGTGGCCAAAGGCATGGGTCTCAGCGTGAAGTAATGCCTCGGGGTCGTGATAATCGCTGGATTCGATTTCGTTGGGAGCTTGCGCTATCTGCTCATAATCTACCAGACGGCCGATGTCGTGTATCAGGCCCGCAAGGTAGGCTTTGTCAGCATCCACCTTGAGAGCTTTACAATTTTTGACCAAAAACTGCGCACATAATGCCACTTGAATAAAGTGCAGCCACAAGCATTTTTCGGCATCAGTAACCGGCACAAAAACGGTGGCCGACGAGCGCTCAGATACCAGTCGGTGCATGGCACTGACGCCCAAACGCACCATGGCCTTGGGCAAAGTATCGCCGCCGCGAACCGCTCCAGCCGCGCCTGCGCTTTGGAGGATTTTGATCGCCAGACAGGGGTCCACATTGGCGAGGGCCAGAACCTCAGCAAAGCTCCCTTCGGCATCGAGATCCAGAGACATCAAAGCAGTGATCACCACCGGCAGTACGGGTAGTTGACCATTGCTGGCCGTGCTCAACACAGATTCTTGTAATGTCATGGCCCTCCATGAAGATTATTATTTATTCTGAGTGACGTCGTAGTGATTAGGCAAAAAGCCACTGGCGTCAACTTCAGTTTTCGGTTAAGAGGTCCACAATAGAAACACCTATCAATGTCTTAAGCTACATTTCATTCAAAAAAATCACCAAAAGCTCGAATAGATCAATTTTTGGTAGAAGCTTCTGGTGTAGGCCTTGATCTCTTGGATTCTAAAGAGGACTCTCGGCGCCGTAGTTCAATCAATTGGAGTCCGGAGAGCGATGGGGTATGTTGCTCCCGAATCAAGAACAATCCAATAGAGGCGCAGCAGCGACATATTATGAATGAAGTTCGTTTATTGTCCGTAACTGAACGTGAACGCCTCGCCCTAAAGCGCGTAGAAGAATGCGAAAGCCTGCCCGTACTGCCGGTGGTGGTGTCCACGCTTCTGGCGATGGATGAAGACAATCCCTACGGAAGTGACCACGCGCTGAGTATCGCCAGAATAGATCCGTGCTTTGCAGTTAGAGTCATCGCCCTGGCTCAGCGCGCCCACGGGGGAGATGTACAGGGCACGCTGCCTCTGGGCCAATCCATTCGGGCACTGGGCAAAGACGGGCTGGTAACACCGTTGCTGGAGCATTCCAAGATACTGGTCTTTGCGCCTACGGACGACGCGCAGAAACATTTATGGCTCCACGCATTACAGGTTGCGGCGCTGAGCGAACAGCTCGCGTATTTTCTTTCCAATGAGATCGACGGAGAGTTAGCCTATTTTGCAGGCCTGATTCACGACCTTGGTAGATTTGTCGCGTACTTTAAAGAGTCTGATCTACCAATCCACATTGAGTCCCATGGCTTACTCACCCCGGAAGACCTCACTGACTCGGAGTCATCCAAAAACGCCGTCAGTCATACGCTGGTGGGCGCAACGGCTGCAGAAGTCTGGGGGCTTCCAAAAGAATTGCGCGAGGTGATCGGCAATCACCACCGCTTAAATAATAGTCTGGAGCAGCCGAGTCCAACAAGCATGCTCATCGCCGTGGTTAGATTCGCCGACACCATTAGCCATCAGCTCATGAGCGGCGTAGAACCCGAAAGCGAAGCATTCCAGAACAAAACCTCAGAGTATCTGCGTTTCGACTCTCTTTTTACTGCGGATGTTGAGGCCCTCACAGAACGGGTTATTCGACTCTCCCGCCGCTGTCTGGACGAGTCATTTATCAGCTTCCATAAGTTGGAAATTGGCGAAACCAACTACACGAAACACAAAATCTCTAGCTAAGCGTGCCTAGCCACGGTGCAGAACGTTCCGCGAAGGTGAACTGTGCATGCTGAAGCAAGGGCGACGCTAAGCAACCTGCTCTGCCACCGCCCGCCATGCCGCATCAATGGCGGAGTCTAAATAAGCGTGCGCTTCAGAATCAGAGTTCGCAATAGAAATTCGGCCAAACTGTGCACGACCAATTTCATGTGGCGCCTGCCCTGCTTCCCATTGTGGATCATCGAGTTGCATGTACTCGTAGGCGTAGCCGTGTGCCCAGCGGTTGACGGTGATCGCCTGAATATCTCTTTCGTGTCTAAAGCCGTATTCGCCCAGTAGGCCCTGTAACTGATCCCGAACTTGCTGCTCGTAGGTTTCAAACGGCGTCCCGTAAACCTGATGACGCGAGCGACGAAGAATCTCCCTGCTCTTTTCGCCATCTACAGGATCAACCGATGGAACACCCATCATAAAAATAACCATAGGTTCTTCAGGCCCGGCGGGAGGACGGTTACCCCCCGTTTTGGTGGCCGGAGGAACCGTCACCACAACAAAAGGGTCATCGGGGCAGTTAACGCGGCCCACACCTAATTTAGAAAAAGCCTGCCCGTCGGCGATCAAAACATTGACCCAGACCAGTGGCACCTTCACGCCGTAATCAAGCGCCTCTTTCTGGATTTGGGGTAACTGCGGACAAATGTATGGGATCGCCGCGTTGTAGCAAGCCAGCACACAGTGATCGCCGGTAACACGAAGGGCTTTACCGTCACGCACATAATCGACATCTACCCCTTTACCGGAAGTCTCACGCACGCCAACCACCGTACTATTGAGCCGCAGGCGGACGGACTGCTGCTCAAGATCCAGAGCGCCGTAGTCGAAGCGGCTGAGCGCGATATCCTCAAAACCCTGACTATCCGGCGCTACCGCCGGAATAAGTTTTTGAACAAGCAGCCTCGCCACTGAGGCGTTGCCATCCGGAAAATATAAAGACTCCAAACCCGACACTGCACTATCGAGGAGCTGCGCTAGAAGATCGCCGAGCCACGTCATACTCCGAATACCCGGACTACCCAAGTAAAAGGCCTCCAGAATACTGATCCGGGTCGCTGCAGGCCCGAACATGAGTTTAGGAAAGGGATAAAAGATCGAGATTGTTTCTGTAGACAAGCCAACCCGTTGGCTTAGAAACTCGGCGTAGCTCGTCGATTCAATGTAGGCGGACTTCTCTCCCAGCGACAGCTCTTCGAGATAGTCTCGGTCCCCCGAAATCAATTCAATGACCAAATCTTGCTCTGAAACAGGCAGTGGCAGCGCGCGAATAGCGGACGGGTAATCACCAATGCCAAGCATCAGCCGTATCCAGCTCCCCCTCACCTTTACATGTCCATCGGGGCCAGGGAGTGCGAACATGGAATCAGCATCTGCCCCGAGAAAATCAAATTCCCCCATATCTGCCCGCATGGCATCAAGGTCTACCCCAATGTCATCCAACAAATTTTTGGAAATCATACTGTAATCACTGGGGCCATCGAGATTGACCGAACCCCCGATGCCAAGACGCATATATCCTGCATACTCAAATTCATTGCGCTTGGCATGCCCACCAAAGTCATCGTGATTATCGAGCAGTAGTATCTTTGCCTGAGGTCCCATGCGCTTCTGGTAGAACCTCGCTGCAGCCAGGCCACTGACACCTGCCCCCACGACCACCAGGTCATAGTGTTCATCAAGCTCGTGATGTTGATCAGGCTTTTGCCCGGCCCAGGCCAGGCCATGCATCACATCAAAGGAACCGGGGTGGTTTCCTCGCATCCCAGTGCGCGTGGGCGGATAGTAAGTTGCAGCAGTAGCTGGAACAGACTGCGCAAACAGTTCATCAGGAGCCAGCAGGCTGGCTCCGGCGGTGACGGCAACACCGTTTAAGAAATCTCGCCGGGTGATCTTGTATTTCACTGACTTCCCTCTGATACCTGAATTACCCCAGGAATGAATCGCTGCGCACTCGCACTCACTGCCCGTCGCTACTCAGGCGATATCTCGCTGTAATGAAGGCTAACAACCTTCCATTCACCCGCAATCCTCTGCCAAACATCGGTCTCGAAAGCCCGGGAGGTGGTCACAGACCCATCCGGCCAACGCGTGCGATTGTCGATGAAAGAGGTCGCAACAGCAGCGCCTCCATCAGCCATCACTTGTACCTGCAGGTCCGACATCTCGTTCAGTTCAACGCCCCCACCGCTTGCCATGAGCTCGGTCCACATCTGCCGGTACTCAGCAAGGTTCACCCTGCCATCGCCGACATATACGGTGGCGTCATCGGCGTAAAAACCAAAATAGCTTTCGATATCATTAACTGCGTAAGCATGATCAAACGCTTTGATCGCAGCATGAAGGTCAGCGTCTTTAGCGCCATGATGATCGGCCAAGACCGACAAGGACATCAGTGCAATAGCAAATCCAGTCACTATCTTTTTCATTGTGTAACTCCTTTGATAATTTTTTACTCAGGCTACTCAATACGCTGCTACCGACTCCAAACTCATGCGCTGTTGCCAGCCTTAATCGCCTTGCGAAAGAAAACCGCCATGCCGCCCACAGACACCAGCAATAAGGCGCCTATAGACTCAAACACGACGCCAATATCAGCACTCACTATGTTGCCGGTGAGCACCGCAATAAATAGCAGATGAAAGAGAAGCCCAAATAGGCCTAATGCAACTGCTGCAATCTTGGCGCTTAGGGAGAGTCGAAAAAGCGTCGGGGCAACTACCAGTCCAAACACCCCATACATCCAGAAACCCAGGTAGTCGAAAGAAGTGAACAGCGAGAAAGACAAGGACGGATTTAGCAACTGAAACAACTGTTCGGCGACGTCGACATTCGCCGATAAAGAGGTCGATGCGCCTACCATCTGGGGAATGGACCAAATGGCAATGAACTTGGGAATAATGAACGCGACAAGCGATATCAGCACCGCTATACCGGCAATAACCGCGCTTAAGGGGCGGGAGCCGCGCACCTGCCAGGCAGTCGCGGCAAAGACCGCCGTTAGTGTGAGCATCGCGACCATTTGCACTATCCATCCCATAATGAACGCGCCGAGATTACTGCTAAACCACATCATGCGATCGGTGAACGGGCCTTCGGGAGCATCCAGCGGGAGGAATATCGACGGCACCACCATGACAAAGAGGGTTATTGCGGACCAATACGCGGCTTTATTTACCGTATCGTCGAGTTGTGGTTCTTCGATCATAAGGCTTCGCCAGTTGTCACATGTCTGCTGACAGGCTAAAACATGTCACTTGACATGTAAATAGCGGAGACCGTGAGAGACGCGGGTATCTCGCTCAGTGGACTCGCCGCAATTAACAAGGATATCGCGCATCAATAAATGCCAATGCCGTATCGCGAACAGCGTGCTTCTCGCTCTCCCAACGCCTGCCATTGCCGGTAAACAATGTTCCGCCTTCGAGCATTGACATAAGACAGAGCGCCTCAGCAATGGACGAATCGCTACCCGCATCCTTAAGCGCTTGCTGAATCACGCTTAAATACTGCGCATAAACGTCGTCCACCAAGTCTGCCACCAACGGCTCAACCTGCTGCATGGCCCATAGCTGCGGCCACAGCCGATCACTCTGCAGGGGCTCTCCCGCGACATCATCAAGAACAAACATTGCGATATCTCGAACACTAAGCGCGTCGCCATCAGCGCGGAGCGCGTCAAAGGCCTTGGCATACTCCACTGCTATATAAGCCACCAACTCCCGGAGCATGTCCTCGGTGGTGCGAAAGTGATATTGCAAAGCACCCAGCTTCATCCCGCTGGCACGTGCGAGAGCGCGCATACTGAGTCCGGCGTAGCCCTCATCTGCGATGATCTCGATTGCGGTCTGCAAGATCTCTTGCTTTCGATTACTCACTACCGCTGCTCCTCACGCATTCATACATAGCTACCAGCTTAAGACATGTCATTTGACATATACAGCCAGCGACACGAGCAGACCACCACACCTCCCGGCCACACAGAATTGCGGTAAGCTCCTTACAAGCTTGCGTGAGCGCGGCGTATAGCTGAAGCTACTTCTGCTCCTATTTCTTCGAGGTTCCAATGATTCGAATGCATAAACTGTTAAGTGCCGCGGTTGTTCCTTTTATGGCTGTGACGCTGGCCCCCTTTGTCACGGCACACCCAAGCGACGATGAGCAGCTAAGCCTTGGTGGTTTGACAGCTTCTGAAGTCATTCCGGCTCATACCCCCCTGGAAATGACATACTTTGGTGCAGCCGGCTGGCGCATGACCGATGGAAAAACGATCGTACTTCTGGATCCCTGGCCATCCAGAATCCCCTACGGAGGCCCGGCACATCCGGACGATGAGCGTCCCAGCTACAGTCGTACTGACCCAGCGCCCGTTGATACCGATTTGATTGACCGGTTGATTCCCAAGGCAGATTTTATTCTCGTGCAGCACGGGCACTTTGATCATTTGGGAGACGTTCCCTACATCGCCAAGAAGACCGGCGCGAAAGTCATCGGCACAGAAACCGTTGTGATGATTCTTCGGGCCTATGGCGTCCCCGAGGAGCAGCTCTATGCGGTTCATGGCGGCGAGGATTATCAGTTCGACAACTTTAGTGTACGCGTCGTGCCGGGACTGCACTCTGCGCTGGACCAAAAGCACTACCACGACTCAAGACGCTACGACCGAGATACGGTGTTAGAAGCGCCGCTGCGCATTGAGCAGTTCATCGAAGGCGGAGCTCTCAGTTTTTTAGCCAGACTCGGAGGGCGGAGCATACTCACCATGGGGTCCATGAACTTTATCGAGCGCGAGTTCGAGGGATTGGAACCCGACATTTTGCTGGCCGGTATCAACGGCTCCCGAATGGGCCTGTATGACTATGACCGTCGCTTACTGGAGTCCACGGGGTACCCCGCCATCGTGGTACCCACGCACTGGGATAACTTTCGTTTGCCCTACAGTTTTTCGCAACAAGACAACGTGGAGAAAAAGCTCATCCCTTTTGCTGACACGGCTAAAAAGGTCTCGCCGAACTCCAAGGTCATTATCCCCGTTCACCTTGAGCCGATAATCCTTCCTTGACTCACATGTTTTTGTAAACCACTCCGTCCTTCATGACGAAGGAAACAGACTCGGTGACGCTAATGTCTTCGAGAGGATTGCCAGATACCGCGACGATATCGGCAAGGTTTCCCTTGCGAATAACACCCAGATCATCGCGCTTCATCAAGGTCGCCGCATTGACGGTAGCGGCCTGTAAGGCTTGGGCTTCAGTCATGCCGTATTTGACCATGCGCGAGAACTGCCGGGCGTTGAGTCCATGGGGATAGATTGCCGCGTCTGATCCGAACACCATCTTCACACCAGCTTTTACAGCAGCGCTAAAGCTGTCTCTTTGCACCTGACCAATTTCTTTGTCTTTTCGCAGGTTTTCTTCGGGAACCCCATTCTCCCGTCCTTTTTCCAGGGTGTACTCAGTGTTGTAAATATCCATGGACAGATAGGTACCGTGCTCTAAGGCCAGCTCAATTGCCTCGTCATCCAATATGCTGGCGTGTTCCACACTATCTACACCAGCAATAATCGCCGTCTTGATACCGTCGGTGCCGTGGGCGTGAGCCGCAACCACCAGGCCGCGATAATGCCCCTCATCGACAATCGCTTGCATCTCCTCCAGGGAGTACTGAATCTCGCCTACCTTAGTGCCACGAGAGAACACGCCGCCAGTGGCACAAAACTTGACCGCATCGGCGCCGTACTTAATGTTCTCGCGCACCTTCTCTCGAACCGCCCAGGGACCATCGGCAACGCCGGCCTTTCTTTTTCGCATCTCTGGCGGTGAGTAATTGTCATCACAATGGCCGCCGGTAATGCCAATGGAATGTCCTGCCGCCCAAATCCTCGGGCCGGGTATTTGACCTTCGTTAACTGCATCGCGCACCGCAATCGCTGAATAGGCAACAGAGCCGACGTTACGCACCGAGGTAAACCCAGCCATAAGTGTCGTGCGGGCGTTTGCTACGGCGTTAACAGTCTTTCGCGGCACCGACTGAAGCCGGCTTTCCAAAAATGGGACGCCCGGGATGGCGGAATCCAGGTGTACGTGCATATCCATAAAGCCCGGCAGCAAGGTCTGGCCCTCCAGATAGAGCTCCGGTACGCCATCGCCGGCATTGAGCTTGCCCCGCGTGCCCACAGACTCAATCACACCGTCTGTTATCAGTACCGCAGGATCCGCGATCAACTTGCCGCTGGCCGTATCGACCATGTAGTCCGCGCTGAGAAGCAGTTGTTCTGCCTGTGTACTCTGAGCGATGGAGATCGCCGCCAATGCTCCCAACAGCATAGAAGTGCCAAATGATTTGTTTACCAACATGTAGGATTTCCTCGCGAGCGAATAATTTGCCGATGGAGATGGAGATGGGCGAAAGGTATCAAATTGTAATTCAGACGGGCAGAACGACAAAAACCTTGCGCCGCTTGTGGACAGCACCGGCGACTGCACTAGTCGTCGATAACACTCGCACAGCGTGCGGCAAAGCGTGACTGATCTTGCTTTGGCGTTTGAGGCTTCATCCGACCGTCACTGAGCAACTGATCAAAGGCAGCTTGCTGCAACATTTGTATTTGGCGCGGGGACATACCCAGTTCGAAGCCGGAACACTCATTGGCGCCCAGTGCGCGGGGATCAACTCCCGTGAGATTGCCAAACACCACCAACGCTTCGAGGTAGTAGCCATAACTGCTGGCGTGATAATGATCGTAGGTCCAAAGATCGACTTTGTTGAGCTCAATACCGTTATAGGGGTTGGAATCGGCAATGCCGCTTTGCATGGCGCGAATCCATGCCTCCCCCACCCCATTGACCGCGTCCGCTCCCGATGCGTCAGCGGCAAGGTCATAGCCCTTGCGAATATCGCTTGCCATGCGCTGCACAGATTGGCCGCTCCAACGGCGCTCCGGTAAGTACACCTGATCAGCCCGGGGCCAGGTGGCGGTCAGATAGATGGCTACGTCTTGCTGCTTGTCTCGCAGAACCGCCGCCATCTTAGCGACCTGAGAAACCAAGGCATCGGGGTTCCCGGGGTTTTGAGGATCTAAAGTGCTGTAGCCATGCATCACGACCTGATCCCAAGGCTCGCTTGAGATGAGAGGCAACTTATTGTCCAGATGGAACTGAATGTCGCTGCCGCCTACGGTCTCTAACGAAACGCGGTATTGCAAACCCATTTGATCAGCAAAGGACTTGAACAGTGCGGGGACTCCGCCGGTGCCCTCTCCGTTTAAATCACGTACCGAATCAGATCGGTAATAGCGAACCGACGACCCCCATCCAAAGGTAAAACTATTGCCGATAAAGAGCAGTGAGGTCTCGGCGGCTGCGAGGGGCGCGATACATGTAAGTAAGGCAGAGAGAACTAAAGAAGCTGTCTTCATGTGACTCAATTCTTGGGTATTGCGAGATAAAGTAACAATAAACCCGAGTAAAACAAGGCTAAGCGTCTTCTGGGTAAGTAATCAGCGGAACCGTCCTCAATTGCACCGCGCCCGGCAAGCTGCATACCGCCCACCGCCCAAGCGAAGAAAGTTGCCACCACTAACCGCTGCTTGGGACAAGGCTGATTGCAGGTTATCGCTATACATTGACACGCGGGTCATCGGCGCTCGAATGGAGAGTTTTACCCGGTGTTACGTAAAACTCTGACGACTTCTTGCGAATGGTCTGACGGTGCCAACAACCGCGCGGAACCACCAAAAAACACCCCGGCCCAACTGTTGCAACACTTGCCTCACCCCCTTCTTTAGGAAGCACCTCGATGTCAATTTCGCCTTCCATGACATGCAATAATTCATCGCAATCCGGATGCATCTCCCAAGGTGAAGGCCCACCTTCATTAGACCAGAACACACCAGCGCCGCCGTCATCGAAACTACCGAGGTCTCGAAACTCCATCTCTTTAGAGTCCATGGCGGTCTGATGAGGGTTAAGCACTTGCAGTTTCATGGGTGACTCCAAAGATCAAAGAAGACCATAACGTTGAGGACCCCTTGAAGTACTCCAAGGCTACCCATTCGCTTGCTGCCATCTCTGCGGCTTGGGTTTGCTCTTGCTCTGAGGAAGCAGCTCATTGACACGATTCCGCAGTCTTGGAATGACTTCGGTTTCGAACCAGGAGTTTCGTTTCAGCCATATGTTATTTCTTGGGCTGGGATGCGGTAGTGGCAGAATTTTGGGCCAATGGTCTTGCCATGCTTTCACAGTTTCTGTCAGTGATAGCTTGTTCTTAGGTAGATGGTAGGACTGCGCATATTTCCCAATTACGAGAGTTAACTCTAGTTGAGAAAACTGCTCGAGTAGTTTTTCTCTCCACGCTATGGCGCACTCAGGGCGAGGCGGAAGATCGCCTGTTTTTCCTGTGCCCGGGTAACAAAAACCCATCGGCAAAATCGCGATTTGCTTCTCGTCATAAAACCTGCCCTTGGAAACGCCCATCCACTCTCGTAGACGATTACCGCTAGCGTCATCAAAGGGGATGCCTGTCTCATGCACTACTCTTCCAGGAGCCTGACCTGCGATGAGAATTTTAGCGCTTGGGTGTATTTGCAATACCGGTCGCACCCCATGCGACAACTGCGAGGCGCAGATGGTACAGGCACGAACCTCTTCTAATAATGTCGCGAAAGTATTCACGATAATCTGCCTATTGCCGTTCAGGCCTTAGCCCGCTCAGCCAGTGATTAACTTGTATGCCAAAAACCCAACAAGACCGATCAAAATGAAACCACCCAGCATGAATACCCGGCGCCTAAGAGGCACATAGTTTGATCCTGTGTGTACCGTCATGTGAACAATCCGACTAACGACGAAAGCCCAGGCAGAGATATGTACGTAAGTGTTGACCGCGTCCATGCTCCATAAGACTATTACGAGAACATAGAACAGCATCGGCAGTTCGAATTGGTTTCGAATATTGTTGTTGATTTTAAGCACGCTGTCGGGCCAGGCGTCATCGTGCAGGGCTCTTCGTTCTTCGTTAACTTCACCACGCTTTGTAGCGCCGGACTTGGCAATCGCCAGTGCAATGTAGAGCCACAGCGTGAGTGCTACCTGTAAGGCGACCGGTGCAAAAATCAAATTGTTTTCCATAATGAATTCCTAACTACTTTTAGCGGTGCGACGCCGGAACAAACCACAGCCGACCATGCTGGACGCCCTAGCGTAAGGGCATGACCCCTATAGTCGCATGCTTTGGAAAAACCAAACTGAATGGCGTGCTGGGCGCCCTTTATCAGAACCTTCGCCTGCGGCGTCTAAGGCCACGGTAAACGGCGTTGCTGTAGCTATGCCCGCCCCAGACTGCAGTCCACGACACATTTAGGCACTTCGTTATGCCTCGCCATAAAATGCGTCGTGAAATGAAAATTGCCCCTTAGGAAGACTATACGACAACTGTCTCATCATAAAGAACTCTGCGGGCTCGTTCGAGGGCGCATTCTCCGGCGCCAACTGAAAACCGAACTTCTCGTAGTACATGGGGTTGCCGGTGAGAATACAGCCCAGCGCCTTCATATTTTTGAGTTCGGCCAGGCCACTTTCGATTAAGGCCTGCCCTACGCCTTGGCGTTGGTGAGCAGGCAGAACAGATATGGGCCCCAAGGCAAACCACGGGGTTGATCCATCGCCCGCGCTCGCTGGGGAAAACGCGATATGTCCGATGAGCTCTCCGTCCAGGACCGCCACCAGAGACAGGGTTAGGGCGTTCGCCGAGCGGAGGCGCTCAATAACGTCTTGCTCATCTCCTCCCGCGTATGGCATGCCACGAAACGCGAGCTCAGTAATCGAACGAATAATTACGTGATCGGCGCCCTGCTCTTTTCGAATGTGCAGATTATTCATAGCGTTTATGATCCTTCAATGGTGCGGACAGCTTTTATCCAGACCGTGGCGAAAGCTCGCGGTTAGCTGCCTTGTTTGGCCTCAAGGGCACGGGCGCTCCATCTGTTTGCTGGACGCCACGTCACCCGCACCCCGAAGCAATCCCTAAGACTCCGTCCATAAACGATGCCGCACAGATTCACGGTAGCGTCGCCAGGTGTTCGTCCACCTGCGAAACTAATTCTAATTGAGCATCGTTTGCCAGGCTTTCGCGGAGTGCGCGCAAGAAATTCTTGGTGTTGTGGAGTTTTGCCATTCCAGCAGTCGAACCGAAAGCGTTATTCCATGATAAAAGATCACCCGGATCGGTGATCCGAGACAGCCAGTTTGCGACGGTGGATTGCGGCACTTGAGAGCGAGCAGTAATTCTCGAAACGACTCTCGCAATCCGATCGGGTTCGTTAAAGATAAACGCAGGCGCAGCCGCCACTGTGAGTTGCTCAGCTATAGCATCAAGAATTAGAACCAGTTGGTCGTAGGTAAAATTCGGGTTCGCTGACAATCGCCAGAGCAAATCGCTACCGTGGGCTACAGCGTGAATCCAGCCCAGGTTTGGATCTAAACCACGATAATCCCGCTCCGCCGCGAACATAGCGCAGGCGCTTATCAATAGCGCAGAAAGCTCATCTGCCGTTAAAAACTGATCCTCGGTATCCGCGCGCACCAGTTCGGACAGCACAAGCGCTGAGAACGCTCGGGCAATCGCGGGGTCCATTTCGTCCGGAGATTCCGTAAGCGAAAGCCAATCCTGAAGTCGGAACACAAGGGCTCGCATGACAGGCGATGAGATTTCATTTTGGCGAATCCAATAGGTGAGCACTTCATAAGCAACTCGATCGCGAAGCACCGGATCAGATGACCTAAGACAATCGGCAAGCAAGGGGGCGATTGTGTCTGCGTCGGCGGTCTTTGCATTGGCACGCACCTCAAGCCAATACCGCTGCGGATCCTCAACGTCGTGGCAAGCATCGCGAGGAATACTTGAGGGGGCTTGAAGCTCTGCCCCACAGGCTGACGCGAGCATCGCTAAAGGAAGACAGCACAACAATGATCGTAGATTTGTCATTGTCGTAGCCTAGCAGCAATGGACGCTAGGAGCCGTGTTCCGACCCAACTCAGAGTCGCTTCCGCCAATACATGGCGATATGACACGATCAGGGTGGAGCTCATTTTCAGCTGCGCTGCCTTAGGTGCTCTTTGGGTCATTAGAAATCAAACACTCCTGGCGCATGCACTTGCACTCCTAAAGCGTTAAGCAGGGACTCCCGGTAAGGCGGCCTCACTGGATATACCTCTTGGATCTTTTTGCACAATAAAATACGTGTGAAGCTCGGGATACTGGTCATATTCTATATGCCGTATAACGCAGCCCAAGCTAACAAATAAGCGTATGAACCCGTTCACCCCCAATGTTGAGTAATAGACTTTCGGGCCCATAAAGTCATCATAGTGTTCGCCAGCCTTATCACGCTGTCCCAGGCCGTTATCAATTCATATTTTTTGACGGCGACCACGTGCATATATCCTGATGGTAAAACCTTAGGTCCGGATGACGCTTTTGCGCCAAGGCAACCATCTCGCTTGAAGCATCAACACCCTCAGCTGTGAATTCATTCTCTATTAGCAGGTCTAGAAAGCGACCCGTGCACCCACATCCGACATTGAGAGCAGCGCCTATGTCTCTAAAGTCGGACACTACAAAAAGTGCAGAGACGAATAATAATTGTGCTCTGGTGAGCCTTGCTCCCAAAAGACAAGCGACCGGAGGCACAGCCCAAGATAAGCAACTAAACTGTCTGCTTCATATTGCAAAGCACGCATGTGAGGTAGCTGCTTGAAATAGGAGCGTTCAGCTTGGTGCTCTGGAAATGAGTGGTTTCTCAAAATCTCGATAGACTTATGCTGTGCTTCAGTCACATCAATTTCATATACAATTTTCAAAGTGTTCCATGATGTTGGCTATCCATCAGCAAGCTGCACGAACCGTAGCGGCATTCAAACTTTTTGGATGCCTCGCTACTAGCTTTCGAGTCACCTTTTGAATTCTGCTCGTAGCAGTCTTTCGGTGCACTTTGTCGTATCCTTCGGTCCTCAGAAAAACAAAGAGAAGTGCACTTTCATGTCTCAGATTTTTGCCAGGCTCTTCATTGCAATGCTGGCCTCTACACTCAGTAGTCTGATCTTTGCCGCAGACGTTGATTATCGACTGCCAAAATCCTATGCCGTGAGCGAGCAATCCATCGCTCTGACCCTTGATCCAGCGAAAGACGGCTTCACGGGTACAACAGGTCTCAAACTGGTTGTGCATGAGCCTGTTGATCGTATCGGCTTGCACTGGGTGGGTCTTGCCGTAACTCCGCCGCAACTGACCGATGCCAAAGGAAGTGTCAGAACGCTGACTTTCGAGCAAGGCGATTACGAGATGTGGTGGTTGAGCGACGGAAAGACGATAGCGCCGGGAGAATACAGCCTGGATATTGCCTTTAGCGGTGACTACTCGCGCGATGCGCTGGGTCTTTACAAGACTACCTTTGCTGGTCGCGACTACCTGTTCACGCAATACGAGCAAACCTTGGCGCGGCGTGCCACACCCATGATCGATGAACCGGATTCTAAAATACCCTGGCAGCTAACCATTACTGCACCCGAGGGACTCAAGGTCGCCTCGAATACGCCGGTCGAGTCTCAGTCAGAGAGCGGCGACTTGGTCACGCGGGTCTTTAAGCAGACTCCACCGATGCCGAGTTACCTTCTAGCGCTCATTGTCGGAGACTTCGACGTCACGCCTATCGACGGATTGTCGGTTCCAGGTGTGATTTACTCACCTAAAGGCACGGGTGGAGATACGGGCTTTGCAGCCAAAGTCACCCCGCCAATCCTCAGTGCTTTAGAAGACTATTTCGGTAGTGGACTCCCCTATGAAAAGCTGGATTTTGTGGCGGTTCCCGACTTTAGCTTTGGCGCGATGGAGAATGTTGGTCTCGTTACCTACCGTACAGAGCTGCTGTTACGCGGGGACTCAGCCTCTGGCTCGGCGGCGGCCAACAGCGTAAACACCATCGCTCACGAACTGGCACACATGTGGTACGGCAACCTTGTGACCATGGAGTGGTGGGACGATCTGTGGCTAAACGAAGCATTTGCGACCTGGATGGCGGATAAAATTGTCGACGAGTTGTATCCGCAGTACGAGACGAACCTGCAGCTACCCCAGGCATTGGCCTTCGGCGCTGACTCCGTAGCTCAGTCGCGGCCCATACGCAAAGAAGTGAAGACCGACGAGGATGTCCTCGATGGTTTTGGGCTCAACTACAGCAAAGGCCATTCAATATTAAACATGCTGGAGCAAAGCATGGGCGAAGATGCCTTCCAGCGTGCCATTCAAACCTACATGGGCAAGCACCGTTGGTCGAACACACGGGCGTCAGATCTTTGGGCTGCTCTGGCAACGGAAACTTCTGTCGCTGTGGATGTCATCGCTGATTCTTACCTGGAGCTTGCAGGATTCCCGCTGATCACATTCGGCAAGGACGGAGTAGTCAGCCAGACTCGCTTTCACAGCCCCGGCGCCAAGCTCCCCGAGCAACAATGGCAGATTCCCGTAGTGACCCGTCATCGCGATCGTGACACCGGCAAGCTTACCGAGTCTGTTTTTGCCTTGAGTAGTCAAAGCGTGGTTCTTCCCCAGTACAGCAAAGCTGAGTGGATTCTTCCTGGCGCGGGGGGTAATGGCTATTACGTGTGGCACACCGGCGACCAGCGCTACCAGGCCCTTCTAGAGAATCTGGATGAGCTTAGTGCGCGCGAAAAGGCGGCGGTACTCGCTAACAGTAACCAGCTGCTGCAGGGCGACATTATCGGTATCGATCAGCATTTGCAGTTACTGGGTGGGCTACTTGCCGATGACAGTATGACGCTGGCCCTGAGCGCGGTGAATGGCTTGCGTGGTATCGCCGGCATGTACTTTCACAGTGAGCTTCAGCCGGAGCTCAAGGCGTTTATCACCAGGGCATTGACCCCATGGTACGAACAATTGGGCACGCAAACCCGTGACGATGATAGCGATAGTGCGCGCGACCTAAGGCCGCGAGTGCTGCGCACCCTCGCCGAGTTTGGGGATAAGCCTGAGTTGGTAGCCGAGATGACAAAGCTGGCAGATCAATACCTAACTCAGCCAGAAAGTGTAGATCCGCGACTTGGACACGAGGCGCTGCGTGTCGCTGCACTGTTTAATGGAGACGAAGCGATGGCCAAGCGCTACATTGCTGCGTACCGCGAAACCAACAACTCCAACCTGCGCAGCAATCTCGCCTATTCGATGTATTTTCGGGACTCGGCAGCCGCACAAGCTGTTTTCCAGTCTCTTGAGAAGGATGACATTCAGTCTGGCGATACTTCGTTGGTGATCACAGGTTTGTTCTATGCGCAGCCGAATCAACGCGGCCTCTATCAAACTTTTGAAGGGTACTTCGACATGCTGTCGGCAAAAATCCCCGAGTTTTATCGACCGACGATGCCGGCGTTCACCACGGCGAACTGTAATAGCGAGAACCTTGCTTTGCGGGAAACGTTTTACGCAAGTCGTGATAGCAGTATGCTCACGCAGCTGCGTAAGTCTCAGGAGTCCACTAAGAACTGTATTGATACTGCCGAGCGTGGTTATGCGGCCATGGCAGCGTTTTTAGGCGGGTCATGATCGCTGCCTAAAGGGCCTTGCTTGTGAAGGCGCCCTTCCTGGATTTGTTATGTGAAATAGGACACTCAACAACAGTGTGATACGGCCTGAGAATCCCCGATACTTTTTGTCGTAAAAATCATAGATGATCACAAGAGGTAGGAAATGTCGAATGAGATTCGATATTCTCAAGCTTTAGGACATATAACGCTCAAGCTGGGGCGACCGCTGAGGCCGCCTAACTATTGGAATTGCAGCGGGCATTTTATAGAGCAGAAGCTTTTCATTGACGCCGGTGCTGTGGATTCAGCTCGGACAGTAGTTGAGCTCTTACCGAATCAAGAACTTCAATAAGATCACTGTCTGATATATCCGCTCTGTTATTGACGTCGCGCAGTATGTGAGGGTACTCCCCCGGATATCGGCGAGCAGCTTCTTTTCTAACCGTCTGCATAGCAGGCCTTCTATGCCGGTACACACCAGTAACGTCGACCGACGCGAAGTAAAGGGCACAAAACACACTAAAGTTGCTGTTCGCTAAATCATCATCACAATTTCGATCACCTTCGCGATTCCTTTGGCTCTGCTCCAGAAGGATTCTCTTCGCTTCTTCCAAAATCGCTATATCTTCGCTGGAAACCGGGAAGTGAGTGCCCATCCATTCAACGTCTCGCTCATTCGCCACGCGAATCGAAATCGGCAAGACCAAGAGGGCCTCGTTGCAATTGCCGAGAAAGAGATGATGGCTCTGGCGTTCAAGCACACAGGTTCGACCAGGTCTGCCGTCCCAGCCGAGCACCAACTCGCCATTGCTACGATTGATGCTTCGAACAGGAAGCACAACCGGCGTTCTGCCATACGGAGCGAGTGTGACTCGCAGGTCCTCTCCATCGTCGATGAAATAGTAGCGACCCATCTGTACTCTGCCGTTCGTCTCTGTGTAGAACCCATAGCGAAGTGTCGGATTCGATCCACCTATGACATCAAGCTTGTCCCAGTCTTGCTGCGCCACGACAGCGATGGGCATCAGCAGGCATATCGCAATGCTTCTTAAGAGGGTCATCGTCTAATCCTTATAGTCATTTGGCGACACTGCAAGCGTACAACGTTGCTTCTGACGCCTAATGAAATCAATACCGTGAAGCACGTTTGAAATGAATCTCATTACGTCATGAATGGCGATCCCAGTTGCTTGTACTTATGAAGAAACCCCGTTGTGTTGCTACGTTTACCTCCAGCCATGAACCCAAGCGCCTTCATCCTTTAAATCACGCCAATCTATGAGCATAGAGCGTTTTGACATAACAGCCTCGATGCAGCACAAAACGACCACACCGTCTTCGTCATATTCAACTTCGGAAACTACGAAGTGTTTTTCCTTATTAGCGGGGGTTACCGCAGACCACTTACTGTTGAGCAGTTTCTTGGGGTTAACGTTGTTCATCAGAGATCGATCCGATCACTCTAGCTCCGCAAAAAACCAGCGTAACAGCTAATCAGTGAACACACATGACCTGACATTGACTGCAGACGTTTAGCTCTCTCTTGATCTATCGCAAAGCCGCACCGCTTCATTCCCCCTACCATCCCTTCACCTAGTAGAGCTTCTAACGGCGAGGAATAAGGCGTGACGACTTTGGGATACAAACGCATGGCGGGCACGTCTGCGGTGTTTTTAAGAGAAGACTACAGCGGAGCGTCGCCGGTAGAGCGTGACGGTATGGTATGGCAGGCCGAAGAGCTTCATCTCAACGAGTTGCCCGCAACGCTCAAACCCTTAGAACCCATGGCCAATGTCCTAGCCCTCGAGGGACTGGAAGACTACGACCCCGCGACCCACGGTGATTTGCGACCGGTGACTTCCATCGGCAAACGCTTTGTTTACCTTGCGCCGATTCGTGGCTGGGTGCAGTTGGACGATGCCGCGGTCTAAGCCGCCCATCATGACTAACCACTGCTGGATTAAAACCCCGCGCAGGTCGCGTCCAGAGGCCGCCAGCTGTCAGGCACGGGATTGTTTTTACAGATTAGCGTCAGTGCTTTCTCGCGATTTTGCGCATTGCGCGTTGCCACGGTTTCTCGCATCACTTGCATGGCAGGTTCGTCAAACAGGCCACTTAATATGGGCTCTTGCAATTGCGTAGGATCCCTCATCCCGTTAGAGACGGACCGTTGCAATTCTTCAATGGCGGCCTTGCGATCATTGCGTAGTGCCGCGATCAGCCCCTGCCCCCACTGCCAGCCGGCATTGTTCTGGATCAGCTCGCCGAAAGCGCTCTCATGCGCGTCCAGCGCGCTCAAATAGGGCTCTGCAGCTTCATATTCGCCCAACTGCCGGAGAGAGTACACAAACTGCGCTGTGGGTAAGTTTCCGCCCCAGCTGGACACAATCTCGCCAAACACCGAAGGAACCAGCGTCGTTTGCCAAATAGCAACGGCCTCTTGATAACGCCCCTGATAATAGAGCGCACTGCCCAGGCCACTCCTTAACTCCAGATCTCCTGGATTCAGAGCAAGCGCTTCGCGCAGGCTACCCTCAGCTTTATCGAACTGACCTGCAAACAACCACACCCAGGGCTGAGCCTCGCGTGCGACCCGTAAGCCCTCATCAATAAGTCCCAGCTCACTGTAAAGAAATGACAACAGCAGATTGCTGAACAAGTCTGAAGCATCCGCCGCATAGGCAAGTAAAAACTGTTCGAGAGCAAGATCAACCTCCCCCTGAGCCACGTACACGCGAGCTAGAGCAAGATGGCTGGCCCAGGGTGATTGCGCAGCAAGGGACTGCGCCACGATTGTGGCACGCTCCGGCTCCGTAAATCTCAGCGTGGTCACCGCATTGAGCCGTCCAATAACGCTTAAAGGGTCAAGATCAAGCAACTCCTCGCGAGCCGCGAAAGACTCTGCGTAACGACCCAGATCACCCAGAGCATTTACACGCCAGGTGAGTGCGTCGGCGTAGTTAGGACGAATCGCCAACGCTCTCTCGGCATATTCCAGGGCGCGCTCGGCATCATTTTGGACCGCCGCCATTATCGACCGCGCAGCCCAAAGCTCCGCAAAATCATCATCAAGCGCCGCAGCCGCTGCGATTTGCTCTCCGGCGCGCTGCTTCACTTCGTCCGCGCTTAGATCGCCATAAGCACCCGCCGAAGACTGAAGTAGTGCAACACCAATGGCCAACTGGGCCCGAGCCGGCGCAAAGTTTGCGTCCAGGCGCACAGAGCGCTCCAGCTCTCGCACCCCTGCAGTTATCGCTTGATTGCCTCGCTGATTGATCAATCCCCGGCCCTTCAAATACGCTTCGTAGGCTGGGGTATTGGCCGTCTCACGACTGAGCAGGGCTCGCCCATCATCATTGAGTGCCAGCTCGGCTTTTAGCGCCTCAGCGATGGCCAGAGAAATCTCATCCTGAATAGCAAACACATCTTCAAGCTCGCGATCATAGGTTTCGGACCACAGGTGATAGCCGCTCTGCGCCTCGATGAGCTGAGCGGTAATCCGCAGTCGAGTACCCGCTTTGCGCACTGACCCCTCGAGCACGTGGTTAACCTTAAGCACCTCGGCAATCTCACTGATATCGCGATTATCGCCTTTAAACTGAAAAGACGAGGTGCGCGCCGCTACCCGCAGCGCAGGAATCTGAGCGAGTACATTGAGCAACTCTTCAGAAATACCATCCGAGAAGAACTCCTGCTCGGGATCCGACGAGAGATTCACAAAGGGCAGCACGGCTATCGACTTGTCAGCGATATCGACGGCGGCATCGTCCGGTTTGCTTTGGTCTGCAGCAGCTACCTGCTCACGCAGACGCGTCATGCCCGGTGACTCATCGGCAATCTCAGCACTTTGCGCCGCAATTACGTCGGCAGGGGCAGCGGATTCGGATCGCTTCCCGTCCCAAAACATGTAGGCCAAGGCGCCCGCCAAAACCAAAATTATCAGGGTGTCGAGCTTGCGCCGCGTTTGATGAACCACCGAGCTGCCTTCGGCAATCTCGGATTCGCGCTTAATGCCTTCCGGCGTAAGCTCGAATACCCAGGCAAACAGCAGGGTCGGAACAAGTCCAACCACAAGCAGATACAACAGGGCTTGCATCACCCAGGGCGGCGCCTCGATGTTCTGCATGACCACATCAGTCACCTGCAGCAGCAGCCACGCGGTCACGGTATAGGCAATACCCATACGAACCACGTTGCGACGATGCAACTCTCCAAGAAAACTCATGGACTACCCCTGTGAATGCAGGGCAGAAGGTAGCAAAAGCCTGCAGCGGCTGCCAGCAAACTCCATGAAATAGCGTGCGTACTTTTGTGCTCTGGAGTGTTTAAAAAGAGCGGGTCACCGCGCTGAGAAAGAAGAACTGTGTCTCATCCACAACAATCGGACTGGCGGCCGCATTGTCGATGAGCTGGCTGCCGCGAAGAATCGCGGTAAAGCGCCACCTGCTCTTTTTGATGGGCAAACTTACGAGGCCCTGCACGCCCACCCGCTCCACGCCTGCATCTGCATCGTAAGCAGGAAGACCTGTCTCGATAGAGTCTTCTGGAGACACGCCAAAAAATGCGTCTTTATAGGTGGAGTCGCCAAAGCGCAGCACGGGGCCCACAGCATAAAAGCCTGATCCCGCGCCAACACGCCCACGCCAAGACAGGTTTAGATCAACATAGGCACCCTCGTGCCCGGAGCCAACATCCTGGGCAAACACCGCCGACGCCGCCCAACGCCGCCCCCCGGTTTCCAGCAGCAGCCGCGCCTCAGTAGATATGCCAATCTCGTCGAGCCCGTCAATGGAGTCATCGCGCACGTTAAAGCCCGGTGCGAGGGACGCGCCCACGTTAAAAAATCGCCCACTGGCCCTTTCGCGTTTTCGGTAGGCATAGCCACCTATGCCCTGAGGTACGTTGGCAAAAAATCGGGTGCCGCTCTCGTCAAAGTAACGCAGCTCGATGTAGGGGATTACCCGCGTATTGTACTCATCGCTTCCCACAAACTTAGGATTGGCGATATAGCCAGCGCCGAATTGGTTACGCCACCCCGGCTTAGGAGCTCCAGCGGCGCTGGGGAGACCAGCAGTGGCAGCAACTGCAGCAGCGTCCGCCTGCGCATCAGTCTGCCCTGCGGCAGTTGTTGTCATAAAAAACGCAGAAAATATCGCCAGAATCGATAAGCGCAAAGTCAGTTTCATGACCGCAAAAATCCGAAAGTAAGGTAGGTCTTAATTTACTCCTAACTGGGGCTTGCGGATCACAACGCTGACCCAAGTCTGCTCCGTTTATCGATGGCTTTGTAACGCTAGTGAAGATGATGACAAAAACTTGTAGGCTAGCGCTATCAAAACAAAAAATGTGAGCGTCCCCGCAAATGAAAAAGTCCTCGTTAGTCTCACTGGTCCTCAGCGCACTACTACTCACCGCGGCCACGGTCGCCAGCGCCCTGGACTCTGATCTATTTGCCGGCATGCAGGCACGCAATATTGGTCCTGCAGGAATGTCAGGGCGAGTCAGCGCGGTAGCTTCCGTCGCATCCAATCCGAAAATTATCGTGGTGGGCGCGGCCTCGGGCGGCGTCTGGCGCTCGGACAACGGCGGACTCACCTGGACCCCCCTCTTTGATGAGCAGTCAGTGAATTCCGTGGGTGCCGTGGCGATAAATCAGACTTACCCGGACATCCTCTGGATTGGTACTGGTGAGGGCGCTACCCGCAACTCCACGTCCATCGGTGACGGCATGTACCGATCAACCGATGGCGGGCGCAGCTGGGTCAAAGCCGGCCTGGAAGGCACAGAGCGCATCAACAGAATCGCCCTACATCCAACAGACCCAGACATTGCCTATGCGTCGGCGCTGGGCTCTTTATGGAGCGATGGCGGCGATCGCGGTGTATACAAAACGACGGACGGCGGTAAGAGTTGGACAGCGGTGCTTAGCGGCCCCAATGAGCGCACCGGCGCGACCGACATCAAGATGGACCCGAGTAACCCAAATAAGTTGTTTGCTTCTTTGTGGCAGTTTCGACGCTGGCCCTACCGCTTCGAAAGCGGCGGCCCCGGCTCGGGCTTGTATCGCTCATTAGATGGCGGCGATAGCTGGACCCAGCTGACCGAAGAAGACGGCATACCCAAAGGCGAATTAGGCCGCTCGGTGTTCGCCATTGCCCCTAGCGATCCTCAGCGAGTTTACGCTTTGGTGGAAGCAGAAGATTCAGCGCTGATTCGCTCTGACGATGGCGGCACAAGCTGGCATACCGTGAACGATGAAACAAACATCACCATAAGACCGTTTTACTACACCTTACTGGATGTCGATCCGCAGGACCCAGATACGGTATACAACGTTGAGAGCCGTGTTCGCCGCTCCATCGACGGCGGTAAAACCTTTAACTACATTGAGGCTATTGCCTGCTGCAAGCCCAGCGAGACCGTACACATCGATACCCACAGCTGGTGGATCAACCCAACAGACTCAAAGCACATGATTTCGGGGAACGACGGCGGCATCGCTATCACCCACGATGGCGGCGACACCTGGCGCTTTGTAGAGAACCTACCCCTGGCGCAGTTCTATCATATCGCCGTGGACAACGCCCATCCCTACCACGTTTACGGCGGTCTTCAGGACAACGGCTCCTGGCGCGGTTCCGCAGAGACCTTCGACGTTGGCGGAATTCGGACGCTGCATTGGCAAGAGGTCGGGTTTGGCGATGGCTTTGATACGGTTCCGGATCCAGAGATCCCCAACACCGGCTATGCCATGAGCCAGGGCGGACAACTCTCACGCTGGGACCTAAACACCGGTGAGCAACGACTGATACGCCCTCAGCCACCAACGCTGGCAACTGAACTGCGTTTTAACTGGTCTGCAGGATTTGCCATTGATCCCTTTGAGCCTGCCACCATTTACTACGGCAGCCAGTTCCTGCACAAATCAACGGACCGCGGCCTGAACTGGACCGTCATCAGCGACGACCTGACTACCAACAACAGTGACTGGCAGTCTTTTAGAACATCCGGCGGCATCACACTGGATGTGACCGCGGCCGAGAACTACACCACCATCATTTCTGTAGCGCCTTCCAAGATAGCTCAGGGCGTGATGTGGGTAGGCACCGATGACGGCCGCATTCACGTTACCCAAAACGGTGGCGAGAGCTGGAGCAGCGTCGAAGGCAAAGTGCGTGGCGTTCCCAAAAACACCTGGGTTCCCATGATTTATCCAAGCCCCCATGAACCGGGCACAGCCTATGTCGTTTTCGACAACCATCGTCGCGGCGATTTTAAACCCTATGTCTATCGCAGCGAGAATTACGGCAAAAAGTGGACGAGCCTGGCTGATGCATCAGTCAAGGGCTACGCCCTGTCGGTCTTACAGGACCCGAAAGATCCAGACCTGCTGTGGCTGGGTACCGAGTTTGGTCTCTTTGTGAGCCTTAACGGTGGCGAGGACTGGGTCAAATACACCGCGGGTGTCCCCACATCGTCAGTGATGGATCTGGCGTTTCAAGAGCGAGAAAATGATCTGGTGATCGGCACGCACGGCCGCAGCATATTTGTATTGGATGACATCTCGGCGCTTCGCGGCCTGGACAGCAAGGATCTGGACGCACGTCTTAATCTTTTGGCAGCAACCGACGGCCAGCAGTACGACAGTAACCCGGTTATCGGAAGTCGATTCTGGGGCAACGGGGAGTACGTTGCAGACAACGAAGCCTATGGCGTTGTTCTTACATTTCTTGCATCTGGAGATGACATTCCGCATCCGGATACAGACACCGAGAAAGCACGCAACGCCAAACTTCGCGCCAGCGAAAAAGCCAATGTCAAAACGGACGGGGCAACAGATGAAAAGGATGAGGCACCGCGAGCAACGGTGACAGTCACCGACGAAAACGGCGCACATATTCGGACCTTTACCACGGATGTGCATCAGGGCATTAACCGCGTGACCTGGAATCTGCGTCGTGACGGTTTGCCCCCGCTGCCGGACAGCAAGAAAGAAGCGGATGCGGACTTACCTGACGGTATCGAAGTCATCCCCGGCAACTACACGATCTCGGTGGCTTTTGACGATCAGCAACAAAGCCTGGATGCGCAAGTGCTAGCCGATCCGCGCATTGATGTGTCCATGGACTCCATGCGCGCCAACCAGAACATGCAGTTGCAGCTGCAAACGCTGGAAGCCACCGCCAATCACGCGCTGGCTCAGATACTCACCGCTCGGAGAGACCTTGGCACCATCGAAACGATGATCGAGCAAGCCGGTGATCCCAAAAAGCATGCCGCGCTCAAAGAGCAGGTAGAGGCCAACAAGGACACGCTGACAGATCTGGAATCTCTGCTGCGCAACCCCAAGAGCGCGAAGGGACGTCCCTATACCGATGATCTGGCACTGAACACCGTGGGTAGAGCAAAGGACTTTCTCAAGACCACGTATCAGGAGCCCAGCCCAACCGCTATGACCTTTGCAAAACTTGCCGAGAAACGGGTAAACGATGCAGTGTCAGCAGTAAATAACTATCTGGAGAATGACTTTAGTGAGCTGCGATCAGCCTTTGCTGACAGTAATTTAGGGCTTCTGAGACAACAATCCATACCGCTAAAAACTCAGTAACAGAATAACTGACGGGGCCGCTGAGCCCCGTTTGCTGTTGTAACGATAGATAGTTTACCAGCTGCAGTTTGCAGTCATTGATGCTGTATGCCCTACAGCGGATCTATACTGGCGCTGCACCTCAGTTATGCTCTCTTACTGAACATCAGCGACGGACAAGTCATGACAGCAGCAAACAGATTTTTCTTTTTCCTAGTATTTAGCGCAGCGACCCTATCAGCCAAAGCTGACAGCTTCGCGGTGGGCGGCATTGAAGCCGACCGTGGAGAATTGGTATCGGGGTTCATCACCGTTCCCAAAGGAATGGACTCTGCTAGCGAAATACCTGTGAGCATTGCCCACGGCACGAACGATGGGCCGGTCCTGGCGTTAATCGCCGGCACCCATGGCTACGAATATCCCCCCATCACCGCCCTACAGACGATACGCGCGAAATTAGACCCCGCGACACTCAGCGGGACCGTCATCATGGTGCACATTGCCAACATGCCCTCGTTTTTGGGTCGCACCATCTATTACAGTCCCGGAGATGGTAAAAACCTGAATCGTATGTACCCGGGAGATCCCGACGGCAGCATCAGCCAGCGCATCGCTCACCTGATCACTACCGAGGTCATTGATCAGGCGGACTACCTTGTTGATCTGCATGGGGGTGACGGCAACGAGGCACTGCGGCCTTACGTTTACATGCCGGTAACCGGCGAGGCAGAGTTTGACGCCAAGATACAGGGCCTGGCTGTAGCCTTTGGCCTGGACCATATCGTCATGGACACCGGCCCTCAGCACGCCAGCGGCCCTTCACTGTTTACAGACCAAACAGCACTGGAGCGAGGAATCCCTGCCATCACCACAGAGACCGGTCAGTCAGGTTCCAACGACCCCTATTGGGTGGGACTCGCAGAGAACGGAATATGGAACGTGCTACGCCACCTAAGCATGATACCTGGCGATGAGGTACCCAACACCGGAATCACCTGGTTGGGCGACTATAAAGTGGTGACTAGCCCCCAATCAGGAATTTTTAAAGCGGTGACCAGAGACGGCTACGCAGTCACCGAGGGCACGATACTTGGTGTCTTGGTCGACTTTTTTGGTAACGAGCTAACAAAGATACGGGCGCCGTTTTCTGGCATCGTAAACTACGTAATCAGCACGCCGCCGGTGAGCAAAGGTGAGCCTGTAGCAATGATCAGCAAGGTTAATGATCGCTGATAACGTTGTCACGCCGATTACACGCCAAAAACCTACAACCCAGAAGGAACACCCAATGTCGCACGGCTTCGAATTGCGCCTGTCCAATTACCTCAAACTTCCCGCACTGCTTTTGTGTTTACTTGCCGGAAGTAGCACCAGTACCGCGGCAGTACTGCAGCTCACCCAAGCCAGTATTCCTCAGCTCAGTGCGGCCATGGATGCGGGCACTCTGAGCTCAGAGCAATTGGTGCAAGCCTATCTGGATCGTGTAGCCGCCTACGATCAACAGGGACCCACGCTGAATACCATGATGCTTTTGAATCCTAATGCGCTGACGCGGGCACAGGAACTGGACGAGGAGCGACGTGTATCAGGGCCTCGATCCCCAATGCATGGCATCCCCGTAGTGATCAAAGACAATTTGGACACTGCCGATATGCCCACTACCGCGGGCTCCTTTATGCTCGCAGGAAGCATTCCGCCGGATGACGCCTACGTAGTAAAAAAGCTAAGAGATGCCGGAGCAATCATTCTTGGCAAACTGAACCTCAGTGAGTTCGCATCCGGCGGCGCGATGAACTCCCTGGGGGGCGTTATCGCTAACCCACATCACCTGGGTAGAACGCCATCGGGATCCTCAGGAGGCACCGGCGCTGCAATTGCCGCGGGCTTTGCCAGCATGGGCCTGGGCACAGACACCGGAGGCTCGGTGCGAGGCCCCTCCTCTGCCAACGGCATCGTGGGCCTCAAAACCACCCACGGTCTTATCAGTCGTGACGGCGTAGTACCACTCGCGCTGTCCTTTGACACCGTGGGACCCATGACTCGCAGTGTGACCGACCTGGCCATAGCATTGGGTGTGATGACCGGAGTGGATCCTGCGGACGACTCTACGCAAAAAAGTATCGAAAATTCCTATACCGATTACAGCCAGTTCCTCGATGGCGATTCACTCAAAGGCGCACGTATCGGCGTCGCCCGAGTATTTATGAATGATAACAATGAGGTTGATTGGTTAGTGGAATCAGCCTTGCAGGCCATGCGTGACGCGGGAGCCGAGGTTGTAGATGTAGAGTTCCCCGACTGGCTTTTGGAATCTCGCGGCAAGTTCTACCGCGCGATCCGCTACCCGGAGTTCAAGGCGCAAATCGCGGACTATCTGGTCACGCTGAATGATGAATACCCCAAGGATCTGGACGGGCTTATTGCCGAAGCTATGACGCTCAATGCCACGCGCGAGGACGGCGTTATTCCCAACCCCAGCCGCTGGTCCCTGATGCGCAAAGAAGTCGAAGCAACAGGCCTGGACGGCTACGAGTATCAAGCGGTAAAAACCTACGCCTTGCCGCTGGTGGCACAGACGATCGACGGACTGATGCAAGACCAGAAACTGGATGCAATTGTCTATCCTACAGCGAGCTCACCGGCGGAACTGATAGAACGTCCCACAGGCACCTCCGAGCCGGGCTCCGGAGGTTCACCGGTGATTCTGGCAAATCTCTCGGGATTTCCTGACCTCATTCTACCCATTGGATTTACAGGACGAGGGATGCCAGTCACGCTCTCCATGCTTGGCACAGCCTTTAGCGAGCCAACACTTATAGGTCTAGCCTTTGCCCTGGAACAACGCTTACAGGCTATCAGGCTTCCTGTGCATACCCCGCAGCTACCGGGAGACACTCTTCGCGGAGACTAAAAAAATGCGCCGGGGTTTCCCCAGGCGCATTATCTTTGGCAAGCGCCTGCTTCAAACGAACAGGCGCGTTGCTTGTAGCATCACGGCTTAGACAGCACCTCGATGTTCTGCTGCGCAACCAACTTGTTGATCATGGGCAAGCGGGCGTTCAGTAGTTGCTCAAGGGCTATGACCTCTTCGTCTATTTGCGCTGAAACCTCTTGCCGGTAAGCCTGGGCTTCGTCCGTGGGCGGGTAATCCCCCGAGGCGGCGTGCGTCGCAAGATAGGCCAAACGGTTATTGAGTTTGATACCGAAGTTCAATGGATCCTGGTAGGCCTCATTGCGAGTCTCGTGAATATTATTCTCAATCACGGTCATCTCTTCGTCCAGACTCACTAATGCAGCCACAATAGACTCAGCCTCAGCATCGCCCTTGAGTTTGCCCTGCATGTAGTCAAGGTCCGCGCGCAGCTTACGGATGTCGAGCACCGCCTGATTTGCCTCAGACAGCTTATCCCGCACCGCCATGAGAAAATCAAACTGGGCTTGCAGATCAGCCAAAGAGCTGTGGACTCTGGGATCCTTGAGTATCTCAAAACCCTGCTCCACGCTCTGGCCATTAACAGTCAAGCGCGCGCGGTAAGCTCCGGGGACTGCCTTGGGTCCTTTGGTATTGGCTGAGTAAAGGATGATTCCATCAAACGATACGGCATCCGGGTAACGCATATCCCAGACAAAGAGATTCGCGCCTTCTTTGGCATCCAGCTTAAGATCGCTTTCCTCTTCTTCGTCGTCGCTAAGAGCATCCGTTGAAAAGCGCTTGATGACAGTGCCGTCATTCTCTAGAAGCTCCAGACTGACAACATCAGAGTCTTCTACTGCCTCACTCAAGTAGTAGTAAAACAAGACTCCCGCGGCATGGTTCTCACCTTCAAGCAAAGGATTTCGCTCACCGCGGCCACCCTGATGAATACGATAACTCGGCTTGGGTTCATACAGATAAAAATCAGCATTCACGACGCTCTTATCAAGCTGATGAAGCGGTGAAAGGTCGTCGATAATCCAGAAGCTGCGACCCTGCGTCGCTACGATAAGGTTTCGATCGCGCACCTGCAGGTCAGTGATAGGCACCTCGGGAAGATTTAACTGAAAAGGCTGCCAGCGTTTACCATCATCAAAGGACACATACATGCCGTACTCCGTCCCGGCGTACAGCAGGCCTGCTCGATCCGGGTCAGCACGCAGCACCCGCGTAAAGTGCAGCGGCGCTATACCATTGGTAATTTTCGTCCAACTCTTTCCATAGTTTGTCGTCTTGTACATATACGGGGCAAAATCGCCGGACTTGTACATGGTTCCCGCTACGTAGGCGCCACCGGGCTGCGTGGGGTGTACATCAATGGAATTCCACATCAACATCTTCGGCGCCTTGGGTGGCGTGACCTCTTGCCAGCTGTCGCCGCCATCTCTCGTCACATGGATAAGCCCATCGTCTGAACCTGTCCACAGCACACCCTCTTCATAGGGACTCTCGTTGGCTGTCAGAATGTTCGCGTAAAACTCGACACCGGTGTTGTCCTGAGTAATGGGTCCGCCCGAAGACACCAGTGTCTCGGGAATCGCTCGCGTCAAATCCGGACTGATGGTTTGCCAGTTCTGCCCCTCTGTCATTGACACGTGCACCTGATTGGAAAAGGCATACAACTTGTCGGAATCATGATGCGAGAAGAAGGTCGGGAAGTTCCAATTGAAGCGGTACTTCATCACTTCAACACCGGAGCCGGCGGGATTCAGCGGCCAGGGATTGATAGAGCGCTGCTGATTATTCGCATGATTGAAGCGGTACATATAGCCTTTGTAAGTACCACCATAAATGATGTCATTGTCATCCGGATCGATGGCGTGATAAGCACTCTCACCGCCGGTAGTGACCTCCCAGTCCTTTTCGGTGATTGCGACACCGTCGCTGCGATGCGGAATGCGAATAGACGAGTTGTCCTGCTGCGCACCATAAATGCGGTAGGGAAAATGATCGTCTGTGGCGATGCGGTAAAACTGTGCAGTAGGCTGATTGTGATACGTGGTCCAGCTGTCTCCTGCGTCCGTGGTGATCTGAGCACCGCCATCATCGGCAATGATCATGCGCTCATTATCATTGGGGTCGACCCAGAGGTCGTGATGATCACCGTGAGGCGCATTTCGCAAACTAAAGGTCTTACCGCCATCAGTAGAGGTGGCGTAAGACACATTCATCACATAGACCTTATTCTCGTCTTGAGAGTCGGCAATAATCCGGCTGTAATACCAGGCTCTAGATCGCAGCGCCCGATCACTATTAACCTTCTCCCAGTTTTCTCCAGCGTCATCGGAACGGAAGACGCCACCATCCTCGGCTTCGATAATCGCCCAGACCCGGTCTGTATTCGCAGGAGAAACCGTTACGCCAATAATGCCTCGGGGCGCTGCCGGCATATTGGGCAGATCCGTAAGCTTCGTCCAGGTCGCGCCAGAATCGCTACTTTTCCATAGATCCGAACCTGGGCCGCCGCTCGAAAGGCTATAAGGAGTGCGGTGCACGTTCCAGGTACTTGCATAGAGTATTCGCGGATTACCCGGGTTAAAAGTCAGATCCACCGCGCCGGCATCTTCATTAGCAAAAAGAATCTTGTCCCAGCTCGTGCCGCCATTGCTGCTCTTATAGACGCCTCGCTCCTGACTGGACTGCCAGAGGTCACCCATGGCGGCAACGTATACCGTGTCTGGGTCTGTAGGATGAATTCGAATACGGCCGATGTGACGGGTGTCTTTGAGGCCTACAAAAGTCCAGGTTTTTCCTGCATCCGTGGATTTCCAGACACCAAAGTTCGAAGACACATTACCGCGGATAGTTTTTTCACCCAGCCCCACGTAGACAACATTAGGGTCAGACTCAGAGACAGCAACCGAACCTACCGAACCACCAAAGTACCCATCGGATACATTCGCCCAGGTATTACCACCATCAAGCGACTTCCAAACGCCGCCGCCAACAGAACCGAAGTAGTAAGTGTCCCGGTCACCAGGGACACCGGTTACAGTGCCCGAGCGGCCCCCACGATAAGGACCAATGAGGCGGTATTCCATGGCATCGAAGAGCTCGGTGTCGTAGGCCGCAGTATCCTTATCAGACTGTGCCAAGCTTTGCGCCGACAGCATAAAAAAGAATGGCAGGAGAATAACTAAAGATAATTTTTGACGTATTTTCACGAATACAGACCACTCAGGTATTAGCAAATAAAAGTGGCCCTACCGTAGATTAATTGTCAGAGCAGTTCAAACAGTTATCAATGGATACACTTGACGCTTCTTTATATGCTCAATGATGCTAGAGTCCGCGCCCCCGGATTAGGAGCAAACAATCGACATGAAGCGCGTTCACGAAATCGTCAATCCAGTGGTCATGGGCAACGAAGAATCCATGTACGAGTTATTTGCGCATCTTCGTGACGAAGAGCCAGTCGCCTATTTTGACCATCCGGATTTCGAGCCCTTCTGGGTGCTGACGCGGCACCAGGACATAAAGCACGTTAGTCAGAAAAACGACGTCTTCATTAATAACCCAAGAACGATCATCGTGCAGCGCGCCTTTGAGCAAATGCTGCTGGAGCAATTTGGCACCCGCAACGGCCTCGAAACGCTGATCCATATGGACAACCCTAAGCATCGTGAACTGCGCGGCGTCACTCGAGAATGGTTTAAGCCCTCGCCCATTGGGCGGCTCACACCCATGATCGAGAGCATCGCCAAAGAGCATGTGGACAAGATGCAGGCTCTGGGTGGTACCTGCGATTTTGTGAGTGATATTTCCTTGCACTATCCCTTACGCGTGATCATGTCGATCATCGGCGTGGAACCTGAAGAAGAAGGCATGATGCTCAAACTGACTCAGGAGCTCTTTGGCAGCGAGGACCCCGAGCAGGGTCGTGGCGGTGATCTCAGTGACCGAATGTCAGTGCTTATGGACTTCTTTGCTTACTTTAAAAACGTGGTAGAAGATCGAAAGAAAAACCCCAGTGACGATCTCGCATCGGTGCTGGCTAATGCCATGGTCGGTGGCAAACCCATGGAAGAACTGGATCAGATCAGCTACTTCATTATCACCGCCACCGCCGGGCACGATACGACCTCGGCAACTATTGGAGGCGGTCTTAAAGCGCTGATGGAGTTCCCTGACCAACTACGCAAACTGCAAGAAGATCCAAGCCTTTTAAAAAGCGCCGCAAAAGAAATGATCCGCTGGGTATCTCCCGTGCGACACATGATGCGCACCTGTACCGAAGATGTGGAGTTCCACGGTCAAAAAGTCCGCAGCGGAGAAAGCCTGGCGCTGTGGTATCCCTCGGCGAACCGCGACGCTCGTGCTATTGCGAACCCCGACAGCTTTGACGTTACTCGGGACAACCGTGAGCAGCTCGCCTTTGGCTATGGTGGCCACATGTGTCTGGGCCAGCATCTAGCCGTTCTTGAGGTGGAGTGTTTTTTCCGCGAATTGCTTCCGCGACTGGAGTCCATTGAGCTTGCGGGTGACCCCCAATGGGTACGAGCTGTTTTTGTCGGGGGCCTCAAATCACTGCCGGTGCGCTATAAACTCAATTAGAAGAGGAGGAGCGGAACGCCTGCCATGACCGCTTTGGGCCCTAGGCTGTGTTACGGCGCTGCGCCCGGGTTTTAGTGGCCACTGGCAACGGGATCTTTCATTAATATTAGCTTGAGAATCTCACCCACTCGATCACTCTCCAGATGATACAGATGACCACCGAATCCCAGGTCCTCAAATCCACTGACATCGACCACCTCGACACCGGCAGCCACAAAGTCGCTAGCCTGCCCCAGCCGCTCACCCAAATTCACAGCCTGCGAAAGCATCAGCAGCCGGTCTGACTCAGACACAATCACGGAAATACTCTTAACACGCTGTTGCAGCACGGGCAGCGCATCGATAAACCTTTCACGATCAATGTCCGGTGCTATAAGAATCAGATCCTCAAACTTCTGGTTTTGCGATGGAGCCGCAATAGCATCCAATGCCAGACGAGAACCCATGCTGTGGGCGACGATCTTGATTTTGTCGTAGCCATAGCGCTCGCCAAGGGCATCAAGACGTTCCATTATCGCTGGCAGGCTCTCAGCGATGCGTCGCTCGTCCTTCCAGTAGGTGACTACTGTGGTGCTGGCTGGCCAGCTGAAAAGCAGTATCCGACCCAAAAAACCCGTGCGGTAGGCTAGTACAGCGGCATCTCTACAGGCGCGTTCCAGGTCTGTATTGTAGCCGTGCACATAAACGAGAATTCCCGCAGCCGAATTGCTGTCAAAACCCGTCATCACCTCGTCAAAGGTGCGAGGCCCCCGGGAGACATTGTTAGCCTCAAGACTCTCACCGTCGAACAGGTCGACTCGACACTCTCCACCGGACACCTCGCCCACATCTGTGGAATACTTAATCTCGCCACCAACATTTTCCGAGAAGCCGCGGGTGGTTAAGTACGGGATAACAGCCCTAGCGTTCGCCTTATCTGGCAGGTTTCCGCAAGCCCCAAAGAGCGATAGAAACACTCCCATCAGTGCCCAGATCAAGCAAGAGGGCTGCTTGCCAGTCACTTGGTAATCACTGGCCGTTCACCTCCTGTAAACGCAGCTGCTTCAGATTTAGCGAGTTGCGCAGTCGCTCGGGATAATCACTTGGGATACTCCACAGCAAGTTGTTCTCGGTGGGAGCAAGACCTCTCTGCTGCGGCGCATAATCGCTTCGAACAGCGAGAACGACGTCTGTGCTGGCCCAAGGATGATCAAACCAGTAGCGGTGCCCGGTAATATCAAACCCGCGTCCTTCCCAATCCCGAGATACGTCCACCACCTCCAGTCGATCAGCTGTCATCACAATCTGTTGCTGCTCTTCAGTGAGGTCGTTTGTCCGCTGTCCAATACGTGCACCGCCGCCCATGAACATCTTCGCCATATCCAGCGCACCATCCTTTGAAGAGACCGTGACGACCGTCCGCGACACCAGGTCATTAATTGCAGGAAGAGCATCAACAAATTCTGAAGTAGGCACATCCGCTGCGGCGTAGTACACAGTGCCCAGGCGGAACTTCTCGCGCAGGTCTACACCCTCCCGGGCGTGCCGGTCGTACAGAGCCTGAAGAGCAGATGTCACGACACGACCACCCGCACTCCAGCACACTATATGAATACGCCTGGCCACTGACTCTCGCGAAAGCTCCTCAATGAGGGAGGTGAGCGCCGGTGCGGCTCGATAGGCGCGGCGAACATCGCCGCCGCCGCCGTAAGCAATTATGTTCTGTCGCGTGGGCCATGAAAACGCCAAAGACGTCATATCTCGTCCCATAAAGTGATCAAGCTGAGCCGCAAACGCATTGGCGTTGTAAAAGTTCACCTTGGCACCGTGCACGTAGATCAGCAGATCATCATCTCTTGACGCCTCGATAGACGAATTCATATCGTTCATCAGCCAGGCCATGGCACCAGACTCATCGGACGACGGGGTCTCATCGGTAGATGGCGAAAAACGCCCGATCTCCACGAGCCCGGAAATCGATAAATCCACCGTGGTGTCACGGCTGTCCTGTTGAGAATAATGACTGAGGTCTGACCAGGACAATTGTGGTGCACCAAAACCCACAAGCGTCATTCCCACCGACATTTTTTCGCCTTCTAAATTGCCGTAATCAAGCCTTTGAAGATCATCCTCTCTCTGCCGCGTAGTAGCGTAGTAAACGCGTCGAGGCGTCCAGCGCTTTTCCTCGGGTATATGCTCCATGGGGCTAAACCCAAGCTCGGAAAAAACCACCGGAGTCGGCATCAGTGGCTGCACGGCAGGCCCCGAACATGCTGCCAGCAGTAGACCGAGAATGCCTGCCAGGAAGTTTCGTTTTATCAGGTGCATCATTGTCTCGTACCTTGCGTATTTTATTACCTGGTTGTTTATGCCATTCATCGCGTCGCCCAGATCGCCGCCAAGTCGCTGTTTAGATTACAAAACCCGATATTAGCAGCGCAAGGTCGTTAAGATAGACCCATGCCACGCCTGGACAAACATATTAGTAACCATATCCGTTCTTCGCGAAGATCCGTTCGCCTGATGCTGGCACAAGGACGCATCATCGTCGATGGCGTCGTGGCCAGCGACATCGCACAAACCATCGATAAATTTAGCCGCATAAAGATTGATGGCCAGTGGACACAAAACAATACAGCTCACTACCTGTTGCTCAACAAACCGCAGGGTGTGATTTGCGCCACAAAAGACCCAAAGCATCGAACCGTACTCGATTTGCTTGAGCTGCCCTATAAAGAGCAACTGCATATTGTCGGCCGTCTGGACTACAACTCAACGGGGCTGGTGTTGCTCACCAACGATGGGCAGTGGTCGAGGAAGCTATCCCACCCCGACAGCAGGCTCATCAAGCGCTACCGTGTAACCACGGAACAAACCATCACCGAACACTACGTAGAAGCCTTCCAGCGGGGTATGTACTTTGGCTTTGAGGGAATAACCACGCGCCCGGTGACACTCACGATTCTGGATGAGAGAACGGCCGAAGTCGGTCTAAGCGAAGGCAGGTACCATCAAATCAAGCGAATGTTTGGCCGCTTTAATAACAAGGTACTAAGCATCCATCGCTTTGCCGTTGGTCGCTATGAGCTGGGTGATTTGGGCTGTGGAGAATACAGGAGCATCGCGCCAAATGACGCAGCGTGCTTTACTGATTAGCGGCACGGTAGTCCTCAAGTTGCGCGCTCAGCCAATCCTTTGATCGGTGATCCCCTGAATCCGGACAGTTAATAAAATACGGTTTCCCGGACCATGAACTCTCGCTGGCCAGGCGATCAATAAACTTCTCGGCACTGGTGGCGTAGCGCTTTCCTCGACGGTACTTGAGTCGAAGATGATCCGCCGCATCATCCGCAGCATGCTCTTTTCCGTTTCTCACAAACACGCAGGCACTACTTTCAACGCTGCCGATCAAAAAATTAATCTCCTCCTCTGCAACGTCGGCGACAGCGATCATGCTCAAGCCCACCGCTAGCGCAAAAAGAAAAGCCTTTTGAAATAACTTAAAAAACATGAGAAAAATCTAAATCCAAATCCAAATCCAAATCCAAAGATGACTGCAGCTCACTGGCTTAGCGCAAATGAAACCGTCATGGGGTTATGATCCGAAGAACTCACGTCAAAAACCACGGCCTCTTCAACGGACAATCCTCGGGTAAAAATATGATCCAGGGGCATTCCAAAAACAGTCTTTCGTAAGTCATTGGCGAACTTTACCGTCTGCAGCCCCAGACTCTGCATAGATGTCAGCAGCGCCTGCTGTCGCCCTCGTCGCCAGGTGTTCAAATCGCCAGAAACAATAACAGGCCCTTGATGATCCGACAGCAAATCTGCTATCTCGTTCAACTGAGCGTGGTAGCTAAGCAAACCGAAGCTGAAGTTCACGGCATGGATATTGACCACCATTAACTCATGCTCCGTGTTACTCAGGGCGTAGCGAGTTACGTTCGTGGATTTAGGGGTACCCAACCAGGGCTCCACCGCACCGAGCCGACAGTGTTGCACGGGCCGTACCTCACTAAAGGTCACCACACCCGTAATGTCATCCTTGTTGATATACCCGGGCGAAAAAGCGGCGAAGGGGGTTTTCTCAACATGCGTCGGCAGATCCATACTGAACGCTGCCTCCTGCAATAAAACCAGGCTCGTCCCCTTCGAAAGACGCTGAAGATCGAGCGCCCAGCCCTGCTCTTCGCCCTTCTTTATGTTCCAGTTCAAAATTTTGATATTAGACGAGTCAATCGCCGCACTGGACACGGGTCTGCTCAAGGCTAACGATTCCCGGCATTGGTCGGCGCTCACCAGCGGCGCCAACTGCAAGCCCTGAAACTCCCTTAGCTCATTAACAGATTCGATAGGACCGCCTTGCGTGCTCGAACAAGCAATGGAGAGAACGGCGCTGAAGAACAAATACGTAAATCTAACAACGAAAATCATAAGTCAAACTGAACCCTGACTAAAGGACCCCAGGCGCGATCCGCGCCTCTTCGGCTGAAAACCCGAAAGAGGCTAAATCTCGGTTCTCGCCGGCTGACGCCGTGACCCAAGAGGCATTACTTACGGTAGTCTAACGCTGGCTCTCTATCCCCAAGTAGCGCTTCATACTGAAAATCAGGGCCGATACGCTCCTCAAATTCAGCTCTGGCACGCGTAAGCAGCTCTGGCTGGGTATAGAGGTCTACGGCACTCAGAGCCAAAGTCTTTGCCGCCACCATCATGCCTTTGTACCCAATGCTCGTGCCGCCGGCAGCCACCGCCTGCCAACTGTGTGCTGGCGTACCCGGCACCCAGGTAGCTGCGCGCATGGCAGCCATGGGCACGTTCCAGCTCACATCTCCGGTGTCTGCCGACGCCTTACCCCTGGTAAACACTTTAGGCTGCACAACACCGGCCGAGGCTATGTCCGGAAGACTGCCGGACAAAGTGGCTTGAATTTCTCGAGCGAAGCTAAGGTCCTCCTTGCTGTACTCAACACCACCCACCTGAGTCAGGTTAGCGTGCAGCGTGCTTGCAAGGGCCTCGTTCGGCAGACGGGGATAGGTTCCGCCAATAATCTCGTACTCCATGCTCGTTTCAGTACCCATGGCAGCACCCTCGGCCGTGCGTACCACACGAGCCCACACAGAACGCACTTCATCAACGTCCTCGTGACGAATCACGTAATAGACTTCAGCGGTCTTGGGCACAATATTCGGCGCGTTGCCACCATCGGTAATCACATAGTGGATGCGCGTGGGTTCTGTGGTGTGCTCGCGAAGCATATTGACCATATCGTTCATGGCTTCTACGCCGTCCAGTGCAGACCGGCCACGCTCGGGCGCCGCCGCAGCATGCGCAGATCGCCCCGTAAAACGGAACTTGCCGGAGATAGTTGCAAGGTTGGTACCGGGATTGGCGGTGTTGGCGTCGCTGGCGTGCCAACTAATTACTGCGTCGACATCGTTAAACAATCCTGCACGCACCATGTAAACCTTGCCCGAGCCACCCTCTTCGGCGGGTGTGCCGTAATACCGGATCGTGCCCGGCGTGCCAGATTCAACGAGCCAGTTTTTTACCGCAACAGCTGCAGCCAGCGATGCGGTGCCAAACAGGTGATGTCCGCAGGCTTGTCCCGGAGCTCCTTCAGACAAAGGCTCTTCATAGGGAACCGCCGCCTGGGACATACCGGGCAATGCATCGTATTCACCCAAAATACCAATAACCGGTCCGCCCGATCCAAATGAAGCAGTAAACGCTGTGGGCATGCCCGCAACACCTGCCTCAACGGTAAAGCCCTCTTCTTGCAGGGCATCTTGCAACAGGCGGGTGCTCTGCACCTCCAGATAGCCCAGCTCCGGACTCGACCACAGCGTTTCGGCTATGGACTGATAACGCCCATAGTCACTGTCAAGGGCATCAAGAATGGCGGCCTTATCAAGCTGCGCAGACACCGACACTGAGAATACCGACAGTGCAGTGAGTAGAATCCGTTGGGGAAGAAGTGACTTAGGCATGGCTACCGTCCGTTTCAAAATCTTTTGGAGGAGAAAGTGTACCGCGCTCTAGCTGTCGGTACAGCGCTTGGGTTTCGAGACTGGCGTTCGGGATCAAACCGCTTGGGCTAATCATTGCTAGCCGGGACAAGATTCTCAACAGAAATATCGACACCCAGAGTGTGAGACATCCCCGGGGCTAGGTTAACTGCATCACGGGCGACGTTGCCCGTTTCTACACAGACCATACGCCGATATCCCCCCACCTCAAAGTCATCCATCCTCGCAGACTTGTCGACCCAGGGGTTCCATACAACTGTGGATTGACTGTTCTTCTTGTGCAGGCAGATTTTTCGGCCCAGGGCCTCATCCTCTATCCATTCATCCGCATCGCATTGCTCATAGATCCGATCCAGTTCAGCATCGAATCGAATTTCTCCCACCTGGGTAAAACGCCGAAATTCCTGCAGTGCATCGAGATATTCGACCTGCTCCAGCCCGCCAACGACCGCGGCATCAATGTCCCCAACATAAAAGTAAGAGTGCAGCGCAGCGGTTAGCGTTTGCGGTATCGTTGCCCGATTCGTCATGGTCAGTGACAGTGAAAGAGATTGCCCTACAGACACTCTGAGCTCTAAGGCAAAAGGTACGGGCCACAGACCTCTACTATGCTGATCATCCTCGAGAAAAAGCACGAGTTCGGTAGAATCATCGGCACGCTGCTGGATTGACCGTAATCGCCAGAAGCAATTTCGAACAAAACCATGAGGCGCCTTATCCGCATCGGGATGAGCACCAAACCAGGGCCAGCAGATTGGCACACCGCCACGCACGGACTTACCCTCGGCATAGACGGCATCTTTACTCACCCACAAGACTGGCTCCTGACCGTGCGGCTGGTAGCTCAAAACCTGCGCACCATGCAATGCAATGCTTGCAGTTGCGTGGGAGTTATTTATTTCAATAAGCGGGTAGTTGGGCGATGCATCGACGATACGCACCGTAGCGTCGATGGCAAATCGCTGATTGAGTTCTGAAGTATTCACGGAGATTTCACTAACGTCGCATGGCATTGGTCAGATTGAGCGCAGAGGCACTCAATTAAAAATAAAGGCAGTGCACAAATCAGAGTCTATCCCTCTGTAGGGTTTCAAACCGCCTTACTGGCTCATTTTTTTGGTACTTTGGTTGCCTGCCAGGTACTCGCTCGCCATTGGCCATTGCTGCGCTCAAAGACGCCGGTGTTGAGGAAGTAGTCCACCGCACCATCGTCGGCGGTCGCGATCAGACGAAAGGTCACCACCGCCACACCGTCGGCAAGAATGCGAATATCGACTTGGTCAGAGCTGTACACCGCAGAGGCCTCTTCGGGATCCGGGGCTTCACTCATACCAGCGAGAATTTGTTCCTTACCGTAGCGCGACCCACTGGAGCTTGTGTAGACAAGGTCCTCAGACCAAAATCGTCGATGCATATCAGCATCATTTACCGAGGCACCGGCGAGAAACTCATCGACCAATTCCGCCAACTCCGAACGCTCATCAGCAAACACCGACATAGCACTGAGCAGCAACAGCGTGAGAGATAAAACAGCCTTGTTAATCATGTAAGCACCTGAGCGAAGCTATCGCAGAACCCAAAATAGGATACTGCGATAGAAGCACAGCGCTGGCAACTACTTAGGCGCTGCGTCGATTTCCATTACTGGATCGAGCGCGATCTCCGCCACCACTGCCTCGGCGAGCGTTCTGGCCACCAGCTCCAGGACGACCGCTTCCCTGCCCCCGTCCACGCCCTGGAGCAGCGCTGCGACCATTGTTGCGAGGATTACTTCGCCCACCACCACGACCGTTCTGAATCGGCTCAGCTTTGATGCTAGGGTCAATATCAAAGCCCGGCAGATTGATCTTTTCAATATCCTTGCCCAAAAGCTTTTCGATATCGCGAAGCAGCTTAAGCTCATCCACACAGACCAGAGAAATCGCATGACCTTGCTGACCCGCGCGAGCTGTACGACCGATGCGATGAATATAGTCCTCTGCCACATTCGGCAGCTCGAAGTTGACCACGTGAGGCAACTTGTCAATATCGATACCGCGTGCCGCAATATCTGTCGCGACGAGTGCTCTGATCGTACCGGCCTTAAAATCACTCAGAGCCCGCGTGCGTGCACCCTGCGATTTGTTGCCATGAATCGCCGCCGCGCTAATGCCATCTTTATCAAGCTGTTCGGCCAGTTTGTTGGCTCCGTGCTTGGTGCGGGTAAAAATAAGCACCTGCTGCCAGTTACCTTCGCCGATCTGCTGCGATAACAGCTCGCGTTTGCGCTTCTTGTCTACCGGATAAACCAACTGACTAACCAGTTCCGTTGCGGTGTTTTGTGGCGTGACCTGAATCTGCTCGGGTTTTTCCAAAAACTCTGATGCCAGCTTCTTAATTTCATTAGAGAAAGTAGCCGAGAAAAGAAGTGTCTGACGTTTCTTGGGGATCACTTTCATGACCCGCCGAATATCGTGAATGAAACCCATATCCAGCATACGGTCAGCCTCATCCAAAACGAGAATCTCGATCTTGGACAGGTCAATACTGCGCTGCTGTACATGATCCAAAAGACGCCCGGGAGTCGCGACAACAATGTCTACGCCCTTAATGAGCTTCTGCTTCTGGGGATTAATGCTAACTCCGCCAAAGATTACGGCTGAACGAAATGGAAGATAACGACCGTAGTCTCTTACGCTTTCATGAACTTGCGCCGCAAGCTCTCGCGTCGGCGTGAGCACCAGCACTTTAGGAAAGCTCTTTTGACCCTCCTGATATTTACTCTGAAGGCGCTGCAGCACTGGCAGGGTAAAACCTGCAGTTTTACCAGTACCGGTTTGAGCCCCGGCCAGCAGGTCACTGCCCTGAAGAACCAGCGGTATAGCTTTTTGTTGAATGGGGGTTGCTTCGTCGTAGCCTTGTTTTTCTACGGCGCGCAGTAGTTCAGCCGAAAGGCTGAGATCTTTAAATAACACGTAATGTATTCCTGATGTTGTATAGAAGTTCGTCTGACAGACCTGCGCCCTGGCTTTTAAAGCTTACGCAGTGGCTCGGTCCAGACTGGGATTTCTTTGGGTACTAGCCAGCACAATACGTGCAGCTTAGTTGCGGCGCAGACCGAAGTACGCCACGAAGGCGCGCACAGTAACAGAGCTGAGAATAAATGAAAGAAAAGAATTTTCTTGTGCTACAGCATGCGTATGCCGTCTTGCTCCAGCGAGATCACTCGCTGCTTGTACAAAGCGCCAATAGCTTGCTTGAAGACCTTCTTGCTCACGCCAAATACCGCATAAATTTCCTGAGGCGGGCTTTTGTCCGTCAACGCAAGAAATCCGTCGTTGACGCGCAGTCGGTCAAGAATCCTGGTGGAGATATCATCCATCTTGGCTTTGCTGAATCCCGGCTGGTTGACAGAGAGGTCGATTTTTCCGTCATCGCGGATGCGTTGAATAAACCCCTCCATCACCTGCCCTTTCTTAACTCGTCGGTACAATTCGTTACTGTACAAAAGCCCCCAGCACTCGTGGTTAATAATGGCCTTGTAGCCCAGCTCAGTTCGCTCCGCCACCATGAGGCTCACCCGCTGCCCCTGCTTGAAGCCCTGTGCGCTATCGCTAATCCAGTGGTCAATGCGTGTGGAGCCCGCTAGGCGGCCCTGATTGTCGACATAGACTTTCACGAGGGTATGTCCACCCTTTTTTAAGGGGTGCTGCTGCTCCGCAAAAGGAATAAACAGATCCTTAGGCAAGCCCCAATCGACGAAAGCGCCCAAACTATTGATCTCGACCACTTCAAGCCAGGCAACCTCCCCTAACTGCGCCGCAGGCTGCAGCGTGGTGAGTGCCGGGCGACCTTCGGCCTCGAGATAAGCAAAGACCTGCAACTGGTCACCAACGGCTAAAGATTCGGGACATTGCTTGCGTTCCAAGGGCAGGCGACCCCAGGCCTGGGCATCCAAAATGGCACTGTGCGCCCCTATCTCAAGAACCTTGAAGGTGTGAAATCGACCGATTTCCTGCTGCATACCGCTACTCGCAAAGGTTTTCTTGACGACTATCGTAAATCATTGCCCGCTTCGAATCCGCTGCAATCCAATTATTGCTTGGGATTATTCCCAAGGTCCGGACTCGACCTGCAACCCTGAGTCCATTAATGTGCGCATCTTCCCTAGCAATAGCATTGAGAACTCTGGACGCCTTCCGGAGCTTCTTGCGTTTTTCAGGACTTATCAATTGATATCTACCGCTAACATCACCATGCAGTTTGCTGCAAAACCGCTATTTGAAGACATCTCCGTTAAATTTGGTGATGGAAACCGCTACGGCCTTATAGGGGCTAATGGCTGCGGCAAATCTACACTCATGAAAATCCTTGATGGAACGCTTACTCCCTCGGCTGGCAACGTCTCCATATCGCCAAACGAGCGCCTTGGCAAATTAAGCCAGGACCAGTTTGCCTACGAAAAATATTCCGTAGTAGATACCGTGATGATGGGCCATGAGGAACTATGGGAAGTTAAACAAGAGCGCGATCGAATTTACTCGAACCCGGACATGTCTGAGGAAGACGGCATGCGAGTCGCGGACCTTGAGGTGCAGTTTGCCGAGATGGACGGATACTCCGCAGAAAGTCGTGCTGGAGAAATTCTTACCGGAGCAGGAATCGCTCAGGAGCTGCATCACGGTTTGATGAGCGAAGTGGCTCCCGGCTGGAAACTTCGAGTGCTGCTCGCGCAGGCTCTGTTCTCGGACCCGGATATCCTGCTTCTGGACGAGCCTACGAACAACCTTGATATTGACACCATCCGTTGGCTGGAGACGGTGCTGAACCAAAGCAAGTCCACCATGATCATCGTGTCTCACGATCGACACTTCCTCAATGCTGTATGCACCCACATGGCCGACATCGATTATGGCGAACTGCGTGTGTATCCAGGAAATTACGATGACTTTATGACGGCATCAACCGCTGTTCGCGAACGACTACAGTCGCAAAATGCCAAAAAGAGTGCCGAAATCGCCGACCTGAAGCATTTTGTGTCGCGATTTTCCGCAAACGCCTCCAAAGCCAAGCAGGCGACCTCAAGGGCCAAGCGCATTGAAAAAATCAAGCTGGATGACATCAAGCCATCCAGCCGTGTTAGCCCCTACATTCGATTCAAACAGGAAAAGAAACTGCACAGACAGGCTGTAGTAATCGATAAACTGAGCCATGGTTTTGACGAGGGCCCACTGTTTGACAACGGCAATATTATTCTCGAGGCCGGTGCGCGACTGGCAGTGATCGGTGACAACGGCGCGGGCAAGACAACACTCCTGCGCTGCCTCATGGGGCAGATTCAAGCTAACGTGGGAAGCATTAAGTGGGCCGAGAGTGCCACCTTAGGGTATTGCCCCCAGAACACCACTGATGAATTTGATAGCGAGCTCAATCTATTCGATTGGATGAGCCAATGGCGTAAACCCAGTCACGATGATCAGATCGTGCGTGCCACTTTGGGCCGTCTGCTGTTTTCTTCAGATGACTTTATCAAGAAGGCAAAAGTGTGCTCCGGAGGCGAGAAAAACCGCCTGCTGTTTGGCAAACTTATGATGATGGACACCAACGTGTTACTGCTCGACGAGCCTACCAATCACCTGGATATGGAGTCCATTGAAGCCCTGAACCTGGCGCTGGAACACTACGACGGCACGCTAATCTTCGTCAGTCACGACCGGGAGTTCGTGTCGTCGCTGGCTACTCGAATCATCGACATTCGCGATGGTGAGTTGGTTGACTTTCAGGGCACCTATGATGAGTACCTGTCTCATCAGGAAGCCTTGGGCAACGTCGCCCTGGCATCCTGAACACGTCTCTTATGGAGCCGGAAGACAGCTAGGGCGACTGCTCCCAACTAAATGCCTCGTATTGGGGAAGTGTGAGGCTTTCGTCGGGCGCTTCCTGCACCTGCCGGCGAAGCCTAAAAATATCTTGCTGCAAGCTTGTTCGATACTGACGGACTTCTCCCCACTGTTTGAGAAATTCTTTAGCTGCCTTTCCCGTTCTATCTTCTAACTTCATGCCCGGCACAAGAACCTCATAAGCCTCCTGGAGCCTCTGGGAATTTTGCTGCTCAAAGGCGGACACCACCGAAGCCTGACTATCGGGTAAGGGCACATACTGTGGTGAAGGATTGTTGGCATAGACGCTAAAATAATCGAGATACTGTTGGGTAGGCACGCTATCGGCAGAGCCCCAGATGTGCATATCTTTGGCGTTAATCAAGCGCTCGGTGTTCGCGTTGACGATCATCACAGTGGGTGTCGCAAAATAGTGCGGCTGATCAAAACGCCGAGTGATCTGACGCAAGTCTTTGAAGTATCCGACATCAACAAACACGGTCTCGTAGTGATTCGCCAACACGCTGGCAACCTCAGGGGCCGCAAACTTTTCTACCAGTCCAGTGCTGTCATGACACCACTGAGCACCCATCACCAGCAACAACAGTTTGCCACTGCTCTTTGCGCGGTCCAGTGCCCGCTGTACATCCAGCATCGGATCTGGCGAGTCCACATAGGCAGAAGGATTCGAGAGCTCTGCTGTCTCTGTGGCGTAAGCCATTGTCGCGGCCACCAGGCACAACAATTTTAGCGAATAGGTAAAAAGTGATCGCATGGTGACGAGACTCCTATAAAAGATTCAAAGCGTAAGCGGCAGGGCCAGTCACGGGGTCATCTCAGACACTTCGCAGCGCCTTCATGGCCGCATAGCACAGGAGCCAAAGGATCAGAAAAGCGCCCACGAATGCCATACCAAAGCCCACAGCACCGAAAAGGTTACTCGCACCCAGAGGATTGTCACCAAAGCTCAGGGCCCGGCTGCCAGACGCGTTTCCTGCCCAATAAAACACGGTGTTTGCCCAGCCAACGTAGATAAAGCCCCATACGGTAACGCTGCGCATTCGATTGCTTAAAGAAATCATTGGTAGAGACCAAGCCACGGCGATTATTAACAGTCCGTTGGTAAGTCCCCCGCTGTGTGCCCTGGCCCACCCTTCGGCTGTGCCGTAATAAGGCATTGCAATGATTTTTCCAGGATACAGCTCCAACCCACCTATCAAGCCAAAACCAAGCATGAATCCAGCCAACATGCTGACCGCGATTACCAAAAAAGCGTTGCCAATCATTAACTTCTGATATCGTTCCATTATATTTTTCTCTTTCTCAGACCGAGATCTAACCATACCGATCTTAAGCGCTTGTTTCCCAAAAATAATCAAAAAAAGGAATCGTGATGAACACACATAAAACCGACTACTTGATCATTGGTGCCGGGGCCATGGGCATGGCCTTTGCAGATGTGCTCATGACCGAATCCAATGCAAGCATCACCATTGTTGATCGCCAACATCAACCCGGTGGCCACTGGAACATGGCCTACCCTTTTGTGCGGCTGCATCAACCTTCAGGTTTTTACGGCGTCAATTCCCGCGCCCTGGGTAGCGCTCGCATAGACACTATGGGCAACAATAAAGGCCTCTACGAACTGGCGAGCAAAGCAGAAATTTGCGCCTACTACGATGACATCATGCGTGAGTTCCTAAGCTCAGGCAGAGTGAAGTACTTTCCCATGTGCGAGTATCAAGGCGACGGCAAAATACAGTCACTAACTTGCCAGACCAGCCACGCCGTCGATGCACAGACCGTCGTTGACGCCACGTTCATGAACGTAAAGGTACCTTCAATGGCCCCGCCGGCATACGAAGTAGCCGACTCCGTCACCTGTGTAGCCCCCAATGCCCTGACGAGTCTGGGCGGACAATGGAGCAGGTACACCATAATTGGCGCGGGGAAGACCAGTTTCGACGCCTGTTTGTTTTTGCTTGATAACGGTGTTAGCCCGGACGCCATTTGCTGGATAAAACCCAGAGAGTCCTGGTTGTGGGATCGCGCCTACGCTCAGGCGGGGGAACTGTTCGAAACTTCGATTCAGCAACTGTCGCTGATGCAGGTAAAAGTGGTCGCGGAATCCGAGTCGGTTGAAGATCTTTTCGCACGCGCCGAAGCGCAGGGAATGGTGCTGCGCATCGACGAGACCGTGGACCCCACGATGTTTCGCTGCGCCACAGTGACCAAGTCCGAGATACAAAAACTCCGCTCCATCAAGAATGTGATCCGCATGGGCCGGGTGAAACATATCGATGCCGACCGAATCGAACTCGAACAGGGCTCTGTAGATTATGACAATAACACCCTATTTGTGGACTGCACGGCGGATGGACTCGCTCGACGAGCACCAGAAGCGGTTTTTACCGAGGGTACAATTACGCTGCAGGCCGTGCGCACGTGCCAACAGGTGTTTAGCGCAGCCTTCATAGCCCACATTGAACTTAGCAAGCATGATCAAGCGCGCAAAAACCAGCTTTGCACGCCAGTACCGCATCCAGACTCCGACACTGACTATATGCGCAACATGCTGGCGGACCTGATTAACGGTATAGCGTGGCAGGAAGATCCAGCACTGCTGGCCTGGATGAAAGCTGCGAGACTGGACGGGTTTAGTTCGCCTGCAACTTCCCCTGAAGCGGACGCAGCATTTATGCAGCGCTTGCAAGAGCACGGGATGGTCGCCGCTGAAAAACTCGTGGGGTATCTGAGCTAAGCATCGGCCAACTCAGCCGCCAGAACTGTCAGCAGCTCACGGGCCGGCAGACGGCGACTCATATTCGCGCCTTCTCCAGCCCACATCACGCTGAAGTCCGCATTCTGCTTTGCCGCCACAAGCTGCTTCACAGCGTCATAGCAAAGCGGGTAGTCCGGTGGATCCGCGGCGAGCCCGTCGGCCCAAAGCAGTAACTCGTTTACGAGCGACCTCGCAGGACGGCCAGAAATATTTGAGGTCAACCGCGTCGGCGCTCCGCTCAATAGCAGCTCGCAATAGCGGTCACTGGCTAGCGATTCCGGGCACGCAATAAACGCCGTACCCATCTGGGCACCGGTCGCCCCAGCAGCGATAACATCGGCCACATCCCTACCCGTCATCAGCCCACCCGCAGCAACTACCGGCAGCTCAACGGCAGCCACCGTGTCTCTTACGAGCTTGCTAAGGCCGGCGCCACCGGCCGTTGCTAAATCCGGCGGCCCTAAAAACGCACCGCTATGCCCACCTGCCCCATAGCTCTGCATAACGAGGAAATCTACGCCCGTCTCTTCGAGCGCAAGCGCTTCTGCAACAGAGGTGGCCGTTGCCAAGACCATAATCCCTGCCTGCTTAAAGGCACGCATGCGCGACGCGGTTGCGGTACCAAAGTGTAGGCTCACTGCAGTCGGCTGCAGATCCAGGAGAATCTCCAGCATGTCATCGTCGTCATTAAAGGAAGGGTAGATTTCCCTGACAGACTCGGGCGCTTGCGCCTTTACGGACTCGAACGCCGGCGCAATCTCAGTCAGAAAAGGTCGAGCCAGCTGCGCATCTACGCGCGGAGCTCGGTGGACGAACAGGTTTGCCACCACCGGTCCGCTCGTAAGCGCGAATATTTCTTTCAGGGCACGGGCTGCGGCTGCAGGAGTCAGTGCTCCGAGAGCCACAGACCCCAAGCCACCCGCATTGCTTACGGCAGCAGCCAATGCTGGTGTCGAAACTCCAGCCATGGGCGCCTGAATGATCGGGTACTTCAAACCGAACAAATCGGTCAATCTGGTCACCATGCGTCGACCTGTATTCCTCTGGGCTGATAAAATGTGTCTTTGCGCGGCAAAACCATCAGTCCCGTTTCAGCAACTCCAGCGATACATCAACGCTGGGGGACAGTGACTCCAGGGCTGCTGCGCGCCTCTTGCCATCTGCAGAGGCACGAAAAAGATGAGGCGTCATAAGCAGTAGATCGCCGATGCTCTGACGACCAAGGCCCGAAACCGTAAAACCCAAGTGTTGCTTTTGCAAAACCGAAAAACCGTCGGGTATTGTGGCCGATGGCGTGCGCTCTTTAAGCTCGGGATAAATGATTTGGCGAAGCTCGAGCAAATGATTCGCACCAGCGTGCACTCGCAGCATTAGTCCACCGGGTTTAATGATTCGATGAAAGGAAGCAAAATCAGGGAAGCCAAACATATCAATCAATATGTCCACTGAGGCATCTCTCAGTGGGATATTCCGATTGCTGGCCACTAGCCAGCTTGCAGAAAAACGCCGCGCCGCAGTCTGCATGGCCCACTTTGAAATATCAAAACCAATGAATTGCGGTTCAGGCCCACCACTGCCGAAGATGGACTCTCTGAGGCGGCCAAGGTAGTAAGCCTCGCCGCAGCCTGCGTCAACGATCACTGATTCATGATTAATAAGGGGCAGTAGTAAATCAGCGATGCAGTCCGCCACGGGAGCATAATGACCGGCTTCCAAAAACCGGTGCCTGGCGGCAATCATTGCCTGGCTGTCTCCAGGGTCTTTAGAGCGCTTGTCCTGCGCCGAAAGAAGGTTCACGTATCCCTGTTTTGCGATGTCAAAAACGTGCTTATTGGGACAGCGCACAGAGCCCTCATGCACTTCCAATGGCAAGCCATCGAGAGGGCAGCATAGAGCCGCATGAGAGCGAAAAGCCATCAGTACCTATGCTTGAGCGTCTCAGTCTTCGACAAAACCGCCCCAGGTTGCCATGTAATTGATGAATGCCTCACCTAGACCCTCTTTGCGCAGATAGTCGGCGCTCACGGGGTTTGCAACAGGTTCAAAGTCAGAGTGAGCAGCAACTTGCCGAGGAAAGTCATGGTGCAAAATGGCTGAGCGGCCCACCACGACAAAGTCGGCGCCGGCTTCGATGCAACGTCGGGCATCTGCTGCACTGCGAACCTTACCAGCTGTGCCCAGACGCACCTCTCCCCGCTCAAGCTCCGTAAAACACTCAAGCAGAGTTTTGCCGGCAAAGCCTTCTTCCATAGGCTCTTTAAAGGAATCCCACAAGGACATATCCAGAAAATCAATCTTTGCTTCGTTCATCAATCGCTGGGCAAGCTCACGCATTTCGGCCAGGCGGATATCAAATCGCTCCGGAGACAGCCGAACACCCAACAAAAAATCTGCCCCACACTGAGATCGAACCCCGTCGACTATTTCGAGCAGTAACCGACAGCGATTCTCCAAAGAGCCACCGTACTCATCATCACGTTGATTAATTGTGGGACTCAAAAACTGCGCAAGCATATAGCCATGGGCGCCATGTAACTCGACGCCCGTGAATCCCGCCTTGGCGGCGCGCACCGCTGCAGTAATAAAGTCATCCCGAAGCGCGAGCACCTCGTCGTGAGATATCCCCCGGGCGCCCGTCTCCGCGTTGTCACTGGGGCACTGCGGTGCTACTGCAATAAGATCCGCAGGAGATCTCATTCCCGCATGGTGGAGCTGTAACACCGAAACGCTCCCCTGCTCGTTGATCCCCTTGGCGAGCCTCGTCAGGCCCTCCAAATGATCATCAGAAAAACACCCAAGCTGTCCGGGAAAGCCGCAGCCTGCTGCCTGCACATGTGATGCACAGGTCATAGTCACGCCAAAACCACCCTCCGCGCGCTTTGTGAGCCAGTGATATTCATCATCGCTCAAGCAGCCATCGGGATGGCTCTGCAGATTGGTCAATGGCGCCAACATGAAGCGGTTTGGCATGACAGCGCCGCTTTTAAAAGTCAGGGCATCAAATAAATCGGTCACGTAAATATTCCGGTCAACAAGGTGGGCGTGTATTTTGTCGACACTGGCGCCCCGTGTACAGCGCCAGCATCGGCAGGTGAAGGTTCCTGCCGATCTGCTATTGTCATCGCACCTACCCCCACACACTTGAGCACTTATCCATGCGACATTTGCTTGGGCTGGCCGCCATGCTGCCATTGCTTTGGATCGCCACGGCCCAAAGCAGCCCTGAAACCTGCGCCTATATTCCCGAAGCCAAAGCGCGTCTTAACTGCTTTGACAGTTACTTTACCCCCGCTGAGCTACCGCAAATCAGTGCTGATGGCGAAGTAGCGCTATTGAGCGAGGCACTACCGAGCGTGTCCCTCATCGAGGCCCGAGTCGAACAAGAGGCCACGCTCACCGATCAGTGGTTTTCCATAACGCCACATCATCCCAACTACATCCTTCCACTCACGTTCAGTAACGACCCCCAATACGCTGATTTTGGCGCTCTGGGCGAGAGCTTCAGTGACTATGAGATAAAAATGCAGCTAAGTCTGAAAACTCGACTAGCACAAGGTCTGTGGAGGGATTCCTCAGTATGGGCCGCCTATACGCAGCAATCCTACTGGCAGCTGTATGCCGAAGATGACGCCTCGGCGCCATTTCGAGAAACGAATCACCAACCAGAGATTTTCTGGCAAGTTCCTACTGACTTCGAGGTGTTTGGATGGAACGCACGAATGACTACGCTGGCGGTCAACCATCAGTCCAATGGCCGCTCGGAGCCGCTCTCCAGAAGCTGGAATCGTGTCACCGCAGAGCTCGCATTAGATCGGGGAAACTGGGTCTTCTCCGCAAAAACCTGGGCCCGAATAAGCGAGCCCGCCGATGTCGATGACAATCCCAACATCGAAGACTACATGGGCCGACTTCAGCTTGGACTCATCCACAAACGTGAGCGACACACGGTAGCTATAGGCCTGAAAAACAACCTCAGTAGCCCCAACCGGAGTGGATTGGAGGTGAACTACACCTTTCCCTTGTTCCGCAGACTAAAGGGATTTGTACAGATATATACAGGCTATGGCGAAAATCTCATCGACATGGAAAATTACAACAATCGTATAGGCATTGGCATCGCGTTGACCGATTGGCTATGAGTCCTCTTGCGTACAAGCGACCCTCGGGTATTTGCCCGACAATCCGGCTTTGAGCGGACTTTTGACCCCACAATTTGCTATGATACGTACCCGTAAATTTTCAATAGCGTAATTATGGCCAAGAAACCTCTAAGAACCGCTGGCAAGAAGAAGCCGCCAGCAGCTGTAGAAACCTCCTCATCTTTGGACGATAAAGTTAAAGCGTTCCTGGAAGCTGGCGGCGAAATCGAGCAGATCAAGTCCGGCGTAAGTGGTCAGGCGAACATGGCAGCTCCCAAAGCAAAAGCGGCTGCACCCAAAAGCTCAAACTAGCGGACCACCGCTAGCCAGAAATGGCGGCACGGCCCCCTGCAACAGACCCAAACGCAGACCGACTATTCAGCTGACGCGCTCGAGGCACTTCAGCGGGTGTTCGGCTACCCGGAATTTCGTTCCCCGCAGCTGGAGATTATCAACGCCCTGTCCCGTGGCGATGACGCTCTGGTCATCATGCCTACAGGTGGCGGGAAGTCATTGTGCTACCAGATACCCGCCCTGCTGCGACAAGGCTGCGCAATTGTCGTCTCGCCCCTCATAGCGCTCATGCAGGATCAGGTAGAGGCGCTTCAACAACTAGGTGTGCGGGCTGCGTTCCTCAACTCGAGTCTTGATTTGAGTACCGCGCGATCAATTGAGCAGGACTGGCTGGATAATCGACTGGATTTACTCTATGTGGCTCCAGAACGACTGCTACAGCCACGGATGCTGGCGCTCCTTGAGCAGGTAACCCCCGCCCTTTTCGCTATCGACGAAGCCCACTGCGTATCCCAATGGGGGCATGATTTTCGTGAAGACTATTTGCAGCTCAGTGAATTACATCAGCGCTTTCCCGATGTTCCCCGCATCGCGCTTACGGCTACCGCTGACGCCCGCACCCGGCAAGAAATCGCGGAGCGACTGAAGTTAAGTGAAGCGCAACATTTTTTAGTCAGTTTTGATCGACCCAACATTTGTTATCGCATTGCGCTAAAGGATAATCCCCGGGCTCAGCTGCTGCGTTTTTTACGCGACGAGCATATGCAAGATGCGGGAATCGTTTACTGTCTGTCACGTAAGCGAGTCAATGAGACCGCAAGCTGGCTCGCTGATCAGGGCTTCAAGGCTCTGCCTTACCACGCAGGACTGCCGGCCGAGACCCGCGCCGATAACCAGCGTCGCTTCCTCCGGGAAGACGGCGTCATTATCGTCGCGACTATCGCCTTTGGCATGGGCATCGACAAACCCGACGTGCGCTTTGTTGCCCATCTGGATTTACCCAAAACCGTGGAAGCCTATTATCAGGAAACCGGTCGAGCGGGACGCGATGGACAAGCAGCGGATGCATGGCTGGTATATGGCCTTCAGGATGTAATCACCCTGCGTCAGATGCTGGAGCAATCTCAAGGTAGTGATAGCTACAAACGCGAAGAACAGCACCGGCTGAATGCCATGCTTGGCCTGTGCGAAATCACCACCTGTCGCCGCCAGGCTCTGCTGGCTTACTTCGACGAGTTGCGCGATAAGCCCTGTGGGAACTGCGACAGCTGCTTGAGCCCTGTGGCCACCTGGAACGGCACGGAAGCAGCACAAATGGCCATGTCCGCGGTTTATCGCACGGAACAGCGCTTTGGCGTAAATCACCTTATCGACGTGCTTCGGGGAACCGAGAACGACAAAGTGTTTCAGAACGATCACCATCATTTGCCTACCTTTGGTGTGGGCAAGGCACTGGATGCCCGGCAGTGGCGCTCGGTTTATCGACAACTTGTAGCTCGGGGGTATCTGAGCGTCGATGTAGCGCGGTTTGGCGCTTTGTATTTGCAGGAGTCGGCACGCGCCGTCCTGCGCGGCGAAGTAGAAATTCTGTTGCGACAGGACCCAAAAACCAGCTCTGCGAAGCGAACTACCAAAAACGCACTTCCAGAACACATTGATGTAGGCCTCTGGGAGGCCCTGCGCGAATGTCGACGGCAATTAGCGGAAGATCAGGGCATACCGCCCTACATCATCTTTCACGATCGAACCCTGCAACTCATTTGCGAACAACGACCTCAAAATGTCGATGAATTTGCCGCTATCTCTGGCGTTGGCGACCGTAAACGAGACAAGTACGCCGAGGCGTTTTTAGCCGTGGTCAAAGGCAATGAGCGAAGCTAAGTTCTTAGGCGAAGCTTCTGCAGGCATCCAGAATTTTATCCACATCGTCGTCAGATACATCTTGATGAAACACCCAACGCACACCTGATATCTTGATACCCGCCTCCAGCAAGTGCTGCTGCAGCGGCTCAACGACTGTGTCCTGGGCAAGCATCACCATGTTGGTCTGAGGCTCCTCCTGCAGTCGGATATTCGGCAGAGTTGCCAAAGCCTCGGCGACTCTTGCTGCCTTTTCATGATCTTCGTGCAAGCGCGCGACATTGTTCTTAAGCGCATACAGCCCTGCCGCTGCCAGAATACCAGCCTGACGCATTCCACCGCCAAGCATCTTGCGCCAACGACGAGCACTGCGAATAGTCTCCTGATCGCCAACGAGCAATGAACCTACCGGGCAGGCAAGACCCTTGGAAAGACAGATAGAGACCGTGTCGAAGTGCTCGCATATCTGGGCGACGGGAACCGACTGGGCGACCGCGGCATTGAATACGCGCGCTCCATCCAGGTGTCGCCGTAGCTCATAGCGCTGGGCGAGCGCGCTAAAGTGCCTTAAATATTCCAGGGGCAATACTTTTCCAGCCTGGGTGTTTTCCAGACACAGAAGACGCGTAATCGCAAAGTGCGCGTCATCAGGCTTGATGGCGCGTTCAACCTCGTCAAGAGGAAGAGAGCCATCCATGGCAAAGGGCAACGGACATGGCTGTATGCCACCAAGCACGGCGGCACCGCCGCCTTCATACATATAAGTGTGCGCACCGTGCCCGACAATATACTCATGACCTCGCTGACAATGACTTAACAAACCAATGAGGTTCGATTGGGTACCGGTGGGTGCAAACACCGCTGCTTCTTTGCCGGTAAGCGCTGCAGCAAAGCGTTCCAATTCGTTTACCGTGGGGTCTTCGCCGTAAACGTCATCTCCCGTGTCCGCCTGATGCATTACTTCGAGCATCTCGGGCGTGGGTTGGGTTACCGTATCACTTCGTAGATCAATCATTGCGCACTACAGCTCATCCTTTAGTATCAGCAAAATAGTAAACCAAAAACCTGTCGACCGCGGGCGTCAATCGGGTTTTACTAATCAGAATCTTCGCAAAGCCACACAACCGCAGAGGCAAGACGCTATGGACTGGGAAACAAACCGACGAACATTTCTGCACACAGCGGCGGCAATGCTGGCAAGCACGGCTCTGCCCGGCACCGCCGCTTCGACGAGCACCAGCAAATACGAAGATATGCTGATTATCGATGCACTGTGTTTTGGAAAAGAATGGAATGAGGATGTCTTCACCGCCCTGCGCGCAGCCAACTACTCCGGCATCATCGAGAGCCTTCCCAGAAAAGACCTCCAGACTGCCATCAATGCCCTACTGGAATGGCGAGGTCGCGTAAAGGATAACAACGACAAGCTTATGTTTGCCCTGGAGTCTCAGGATTTTGTGCGCGCAAAAGAATCGAGTCGTACGGCTGTGATGATGAATTTTCAGAACTCCACGATGCTTGATGGAGATGTCGACAATATCGACGCGCTCTACGCATTGGGTATGCGCTCTTTCCAGCTGACCTATAACTTCCGAAACCTGGTGGGAGACGGCTGCCTGGAGCGCACTAACGCAGGCCTGTCGGATTTTGGTGTCGAGGTCGTCTCGCGCATGAACGATACCGGCGTACTTATCGACCTCTCGCATTGCGGCCAACAGACCACCCTGGACGGCATCGCGTTTTCCAAGCGTCCCGTAGGTATCACACATACCATGTGCCATGCCCTGCGCGCTCATCCCAGGGCCAAAACAGATGAGCAAATGCGTAGCTGCGCTGAAAAAGGCGGCGTGGTGGGCATGGTCGCGCTAGGCTACTTTGTAGGGCCAGACCCCGGCGGCGAGACCACAATAGAGGACTACGCTGATCATATAGAACATGCTGCGAATGTCGTCGGAAAGGAGCACATTGGTGTTTCGACGGACTATCCGCCCCAAGGCATTTCACCCTGGGCCACCTACGATGAGTGGTTCGTCCCCAGAACAGGCTTTTTCAAGCCTAGCTACGAATTGCGCTGGCCGCCATGGATCCCTGAACTCGATAGTACTGATCGCTACCGCAATCTTATGGTAGTGCTGGATCGCCGGGGCTGGTCCAGCGGCGATATCGAACGCTTGTTCGGTCTTAACTGGCTGCGTTTGCTTCGCGACACCATTGGCTGATAGGCCACAACAACTTCATCAAGGAGTAGGTCCATGCACACAGTTTCTGGAAAATCAGTAATCCTTACCGGCGGTGCGGGAGACATCGCCCAGGTAGCGCTTAGGCAATTTGTTGAAGCCGGCGCCAGAGTAATGCTGGTGGATCTTGACGAACTGAAGCTGCGGGAGATTGCTGACAAGTTTGAGCCAGGCTCGGTGCGCTACTGCGTTGCTGACGTTACTAGCGAAGTCGATACCGCGGCATACGTCGCGGCGACGGTCAAGGCGTTTGGTACAGTCGATGTCTTACTGGCCAATGCAGGTACCGAGGGTCCGGTAGCAGCAGTTAGTGAAATGGAAACACAGAGTTTTAAGAAAGTGCTGGATATTAATGTCACCGGCGTTTTTCTGGGCATCAAACATGTATTTCCGATAATGGCTTCTAACGGTGGTGGCAGTATCGTCGCCACGTCATCGATCATGGGCGTTAGCGGCGGGCCGGGACTATCAGCCTATGCCGCCAGCAAACACGCTGTTGTGGGACTCATGCGTTCCTGTGCCAAAGAGGGCGCGGCCCATAATATTCGCGTCAACACGGTCAATCCCGCACCCGCTGAAGGCCGCATGATGCGCTCTTTGGAGCAGGGACTGAGTCCTGAAGACCCCGAGGCTCAATACGCTGCGATAAAAGCGGCGATCCCCCTTGAGCGTTACGCAACCGCTGAGGATATAGCCAATATGATGCTTTTCCTGGCCAGCGATGAAAGTCGTTTTTTGAATGGGTCCGTGTATATGGTCGATGGCGGAATGACCGCCTAGGTACTCGCAAAGTAAGACACTCTTCCCAGGAGGCGACAGTAATGCTGGAAGCCAGCTGCCATTGCGGCGCCGTAAAAATCAAAATAGACGCCATGCCAGATACGCTGGTGCAATGCACCTGCTCTGTTTGCCGGCGCTACGGAGCGTTGTGGGCTTTTTGCACCACGCAAACAACAACGGTGCATGCAGAACAAGGCACGCTGGTGCCCTACATTTGGGGCGACAAGCAGATCGCTTTTCAGCACTGCGGTGTCTGCGGCTGTATGACTCACTACGACTCGCTAAGCACGGACGAACCGCGACGCCGCGCAGTGAATGCACGAATGCTTTTGGCTGCAGACATTCAAGACGCCACCGTGCGAACCTTTGACGGCGCCGATACCTGGCAATTCATTGATTAATCCCGCCAGGCATCAACAACTTACGTTTAAGATACCGACGATGCAGTCTGTCCCCATACTCTACAGCTTCAGACGCTGCCCCTACGCCATGCGTGCGCGCATGGCACTGAGCTACGCGGGCGTTCGTGTGGAGTTACGCGAAGTCGTCCTCAAGGACAAACCTTCCGCCATGCTGGAGGCGTCCCCAAAAGGCACTGTACCGGTGCTAATACTCCCCGGTGGAAGGGTTATCGACGAGAGCATTGATGTAATGTTTTGGGCCCTGAGACAGAGGGATCAAGATCACTGGCTAACATTGGAGCCCGGCGGCAAGCTGCCCAGAGAGCTAATTGAGCTTATCGCCGAAAACGATGGCTCCTTCAAAGGGATGTTAGATAAGTACAAATATGCAGACCGGCACCCGCAGCAAAGCGCCGACTGGTACCGGGAGCAGGCCTGTGTTTTTTTAGGCACGCTGGAGACACGGCTAAGCGATAAACCCTGGTTGCATGGATCGCAATTAGGTTTTGCCGATGTCGCGATTTTTCCGTTCATCCGACAATTCGCCATGGTCGATCGACCGTGGTTTGATCAGACACCCTACTCACAGCTGCGTCGCTGGCTGGATGATCTACTGGGGTCAGAGCTCTTCACATCGGTCATGCACAAGCACCCCAAGTGGACACCGGAGCAATCACCCTTGTGGTTTCCGGAAGACGGCTAAGCAACACACGACCGCCACAAGGTCAGCTCTTACTCCACTCCAAACGCAGGCCGACGGTTCTTCCTGGCTGGAAGGGGGCAAGATCATCCGCGGTGGAACGATATTCTTCATCAAGGATATTGCTCAGAAAAAGCTCCGTGCGCCAATTTCCCGCTACACGCTGAGTGAATCTGACATTCCAGATCCAAGCGGAATCCAGGGGTATCTCGTCGGCCCCAAAATCATCCCGCGAAGGGCGAAAGTTAAGATCACTGTAAAGGCCACGCCGCTCGCCCTCCCAGCTCATAAAGTAGCGCAACCCGGGAGGATTAAGATCAGCGAGGGTATTGCCCTGGTCGTCCTCCCCCTCCTGCCACTGGTAGCTCAGTCGATGGTTCACCTGACCTGCCTGCAGGCTAAAGTCCAGCTCAAGCCCCTGAATACTCGCACCGTCGAGGTTCCGATAGCTGACAAGTAGCGGGCTAATGGAATAGCGCTCGATATAGTCCTGCAGGTCGCTGTAATAAACAGATACTCCACCACGCATAGCCGAAGAAGGCGGTGCAAAACTCAGAGCCAGCTCCGCACTACGTCGCGTTTCGGCCTCGAGATCGGGGTTCCCAAGAACCTCGCCGCGCGGCGTCGTACCGTTAAAGTAACGCTCACTTAGCCCCGGAAAACGATACCCCGAAGCCAACTCAATTCGCGTCGACCAACTGCTTCCCAAGGCGTAATCTGCTGCTGCACTGGCTGACCATTGTCCGTCCGAATCATCACTTTGGGCAGAAGATTGCTCAATGTGATCGTAACGCAGCCCGGCGCTCATGGTCAGCTCACCCAGTGCCCATTGCTGATCCGCAAATACGGCGAGGGTGTCTTCATCTCCGTCGACTAACCGCTGCTGAACGAGCAGCATCCCCGTGGGGCTAAATTCCTCATCGTCAATAGTGACTCCGCGACGCCCAAGCCATTCAAGGCCCACACTCCCCTCACCGGCAAGAAAAGCTGTAGTAGCCTGAAAAAGCCCACCGACAGTATGTGACTGGTAGCGCGTTAGATTTCGACGCTCGTCCACTCGCTCAACATCAGCCTCCCAATCCTGGTAATGGTGGTAGACCCGCAAAAACCAATCTCCCGGGGCGCGTAGTTCCAACTGCCCAACGGAGTGTCTGTCGTTGGGGTAGCTACTTACTCGCTGCTGGGGATAAAGCGCATTACTCTTTCCGATGTTTCGACCCAGACTCCCAACCCAGCTGTAGTTCAAATCAAGTTGCCCCAGCTCAGTGCTGCCTGCCAGCAAGCCGGCCAGCTGCTCAAAGCCCGTATTGAGGCTCTCTCCGTCAGCATCATCGGCATCGCTTGCTCGACGCACACTCATACCCGCCGACAGACCATCAGCTCTTCCGGAAAGTGCTGATAGCGAGAACTGCTCCGCGTTGTTAGCCGCCTCGGCTTTGACAGACAAACCCTCCGCAGGTCGAGTGTCGAGACTGACCACGCCCCCCATGGCACCAGATCCATAGAGTGTGGAGGAAGCTGACTTTTCCACCGCAAGCTGCGAAATAAGGTCTGGCGGCACAAAGGACGCGGCATTACCCGCGCGTCTGTCCGTGATAATCGGAACACCATTGAGTTCAGTCCGGATGCGCCAACGGCTAAAGCCGCGAATACTGTAGGCCTGAAATAGTCCGCCCTGGCCATTGAGGCTAACGCCGGGAAGCTGCTCTATCCAGTCGCCCACCGTCCGATTCAACGATACCTGCTCATCAAAGGCCAGTAATTCAGTAGTGCTAGCGCCCAATGCAGGCGCCGAAGCATCACGACGACCAATGACTCGCACTTCCTCAAGAACAGCGGACTGCGCAAGCGCCATCGGGGACGGAGCGATGGCACCCAAAAAGACCAGAGGCAAGCAGGACACTACACGCCGGCGCAAAAGCGCTGTTTCGCCAAGGAACAAAAGTCTCATAGCGGTGCCGAGACACGGTATTGCAGCAATGGCATAAAGTATTGGGGCCATGATGATAGAATTAGCGTTTGGTGACAGCTTGCGACTGTACGCATTCGAGCCGCCGACTTAAACCCTCGCGCAGCTATTGACCATATCCGTTTACAGGCGTAACGACGTTCATTGTTCAAATAAAGGTGGGTGCGCATTACTTCGCAACCTCTAAATTCCGGTCACCGCAACGCTGAGCCACCCCAGAAGCAAGCGTCGCGGCTTCTTAAGCTGGCGACCGTAGCCTCCGTCGCGGCGGCATGCCTGCTGATTACCATCAAAGCTTTCGCCTATGTAAATACCGATGCAGTGAGCATACTGGCATCCTTGCTTGACTCGGTGATGGACGCCGGCGCATCGCTGCTCAACCTCATCGCGGTTCGTTACGCCCTCACACCGGCAGACAGGAATCATCGCTTTGGGCACGGCAAAGCAGAGTCGCTCGCCGCCCTGTTTCAGGCGGGATTTATTCTGGCTTCCAGCGCGTTCCTCATACACGAGGCCATCCATCGATTACTCACACCCGTCGCTGTCACCGAAGTGCGATCAGGGGTAGTGGTGATGATCCTGGCCATGACAGTCACCACCGCGCTGGTTTCATTGCAGCGTTATGTTGTACGCCGCACCGGATCCATGGCCATTCATGCCGATTCCGTTCACTATCGCGCTGACCTACTGAGTAACGCCGCAACGTTGGTGGCCCTTTTACTCGCGGGTCAGGGCATAACCAAAGCCGACCCTGTTTTTGCACTTCTCATCGCAGGCTACCTGCTGGTGTCGACGCGGGAAATCCTCCGCCAGGCACTCAACGAGCTCCTGGATCGGGAGCTTCCAGAGACGCAACGACAAGTGATTAAGGAGATTGCCCTGGCAAACCCCGAGGTAAAAGGCATGCACGATTTGCGCACACGCCGATCGGGGCGAACGCCCATTATCCAATTACATCTGGAGATGGACGCCGACATATCACTGCGCGAGGCCCACCGCATCGCCGATGAAGTCGAAACAGCTATTTCTAAAATTTTTCCTGGCGCTGACATCGTTGTGCATCAGGACCCCGCGGGCCTCGTAGAGATTCAGCGTTGGTAGAACAACGCAGGAGTTCTTGCTTGGGCCGAACCTCCATCATTAACAAAAGTCGGAAGTGACACGCTATGGAATACAAAAAGCTTGGCAGCACCAACATCGATGTGAGCCTGATCTGCCTTGGGACCATGACCTTTGGGGAGCAAAACAGCTACGAAGAAGCCGCAGAGCAAATGGACTACGCGGTGGATCAAGGTGTGAACTTTATCGACGCTGCCGAAATGTATCCGGTGCCACCACGGGCTGAGACTCAGGGCGAAACGGAACGAATCATCGGACGATGGCTTGCTGCTCGAGGCAAACGCGACGATGTTGTGTTGGCCACAAAAGTCGCTGGACGAAGTCTGCCCGGAGGGGACTTTGACCATCTGCGCGGTGGACCGCGGCTCTCGAGAGAGCATATTCATGCAGCCATCGACTCTTCTCTACAGCGACTTCAGACAGATTACGTTGACCTTTACCAGGTACATTGGCCCGAGCGCATTACAAACTTCTTCGGTCAATTAGGCTACCGGCACAGAGACGATGATGGCATTGCCATCGAAGAAACGCTCTCTGCACTTGGCGAACTCGTCACGACAGGCAAAGTTCGCGCTATCGGGATTTCCAACGAAACCCCCTGGGGACTCATGGAGTATCTCCGCCTTGCGCGAGAGCAGGATCTGCCCAGAGTACAGTCCATTCAAAACCCCTATAGCCTGCTAAATCGCAGCTTCGAGCTGGGTCTTGCCGAAATGGCCATACGGGAACAGACAGGTCTGCTGGCCTATTCTCCCCTCGCCTTCGGTATGCTCAGCGGCAAATATCAAGGCGGCGCGCGTCCGGCCGGTGCAAGGCTCACACTTTTTGAACGCTTCAGTCGCTATAGCAATCCACAATCAGAGGCCGCAAGTGATGCATACGTCGCACTGGCCAAAGAGGCCGGCTTGGACCCATCTCAAATGGCGCTGGCTTTCGTTAACAGCAGGCAATTTACGAGCAGCAACATCATTGGCGCTACCACCATGGAGCAGTTGCGCACTAACATTGCCAGTATTGATGTAACACTCAGTAAAGAACTACTAGGAAAAATCGAAGACATTCATCAACAGTACAGAATCCCGGCACCTTAAGCTGTGTCGTTGCTTCAGCGAGTGCTTTAATCTAGCGTAGGGCTTTGAGTTTGCCCCCCAAATCAGCGCCATAATAATGGAGAAACACTATGGCAAAGTCTTTTGGTTTCGACAGCTTTCTGGTGAGATGGCTGGCAGCACTAGTCCTGGTCTTTGGCACCTACAACCCTACGGCGTTCTCCTATGTGGGCTGGCTAATGTCTGAGAACTTCAGTTTCGGCCCCTTACCGGCGTTGCTAGGCGTTGCCTTACTCATCGCCTGGCTGGTCTACCTCCGCGCAACCTTTAATTCTCTGGGATGGCTGGGTATCACCCTGGGAGCGGCACTCTTCGGCTGCATGATCTGGCTGTTCATTGATCTTGGTTTACTGAGCACCGAAGCCACAGGCGCCCTGACATGGCTGGCCCTTCTGCTCGTATCACTGCTGCTCGCTGCCGGGATGTCCTGGTCGCATATCAGACGCAGACTCAGTGGGCAGCTGGATGTGGACGACGTCGAAGACTAAAACCGATCGGACAAAAAAAACCCGGGACACCAAGTCCCGGGACAATGCGGTCGCTCCATGGGGCTCCCGCGGGGTTTAAGCAATTTACCTACTTGGCGTAGCTGACCTTCTGCTCAGCTGTCGGCATTGTCAGAGCAACACCGTCACCCGTTGCCAGGGTGCTCGCGCCATCGTTGTCGACTGAGCAAACGATTACGGTGTTTTCTCCGTCCTTCGGATTAACCATAAGACGCAGGTGCGTCTCGCCAGAGCTGCGCTTGATGCTGCGAAGCCGTGTGCGGGTGCTGTCTCCGTAGTAGGACTCAATGTCAGCTTTGCACTGAGCAAGGTTTTCGCGATCTGCCTTGCCCGCAAACGCCGATACAGCACCTGCGGCAAGAATGATTCCGATGCTTGAAACAATAACTTTCTTCATGGGATGTCTCCTAGTGGTTGATGGGAGACACTATAGCCACTCCGAAAATGAAGCGTTATGACCGTAATTGACTAAGCTCGCTGCGATTTTGCAACACCATCTTCAAGGTCGCAGCAACTATCAAAGTAGGGACGTAGCTCCGACAGCTCCTCTGCCAGAATCTCACGAAGGATGCGCATACGGGCCGACAAGCGCAGGTCTTTGTGTGTCAAAACCCAAAGATCGAAATAGTGGTGCACCTCTTCTCCGGGGACTCTAACAACCTCTGGGTGATCTCTGAACATGGCACAGGGTGCGAACATCATACCCATCTTGGAGCGCACAGCCTCTACCTGCAAAATGAAAGCAGATACCGCGTGATGGACAGGCAAGTGACCGTTTTTACACAGCTTTTTCCAGGAATCGTCATAAGTAGTGCTGTGCAGACCAATCCAGGTGAGATGGCTAACATCCTCGGGATTATCAGGATTGAGAAGGTCTCGGTGGACGTAAGCCGACGCCGTCATACCCGAAATTTTGCGACCAATCAGACTGTCCGGGGGTGACGTTCCCGTGCGAAACACACGAATCGCAATATCCGCTTCACGACGACCCAAATCCAGAGCATCCGGACTACTGATAATCTCCAAATCGATCCCCGGATAGTCCTTTGCGAACTGAGCGAGACGTGGCATCAGGACATTAAAACCGCTCGCCGGCGGAAGCGTCAGACGAATCGTTCCCTCCAACTCCTGGTCTGTTCCAGTGACCTTGCGTTCCGCCGCCAGCATGAGTTCCTCGACATGCTCTGCGGTGGGCAGAAGGTTCTCCGCGGCCTGGGTCATGCGATAGCCTTCTGGCGTACGATCGAACAAACGCGAACCAAGATCGCGTTCGAAATCATCCAAACGTCGCGTCACCGTCGAGTTACTGACGCCAAGAAGCTGTGCAGCCCCCCGGGCGGAACGTTTCCGCGATAAGGCCAAAAGAATCTTTAGATCATCCCAATCCATAAGCGTCAGCGGTAGATTGCCGAGAATGCATCTATAAATGTACTGAGTTGGTCGCTCGGAAGCTCATTGATACCCGCCGCGGCTGCGCGGCCACCGCCGGTCTCAAACTGGCGGCATAAGGTATCCGCGTCGCGCTTGTCTTCGAGAGGGGCTCGAACGCTCACAAGATATCCGCCATGGGATTTTCTTGTCAGCACGGCATGCGCGCGCGCTGGTGTCGCGTTGGCTAGCGCGTTGCCATAAACACCGCTCACCCGACGCGCCCAGGAAGCATCGGGCAGCACAAAAAGCGCCGCAGATTTGCTTTCCCACTCGGGCAAGAGGTCCGCCGCACTACTCATATCACCTTCATAGCCTTGTTCAAGTCTTTCGAAACTTGATACGGCATCCTTCACAAACGACCGGGGCTCGGTGTAGCCAAGCATCAATTGATAAAGCTCCGCAGGATGAAAGTGCAAATCCTCGAGCACAGCACCATAGCCGTTGTAATTCACGTAGGTGCCCAGACGCTTGTACAAATCAACCGTGTCTGCATCAAGGTCAAGTGTTCTCGCAACGGCCATGGCGCTCTCGTCCAGATTATCGCCAAATGCGCCTACCACGGCCCAATGCGCAAAGGCGCCGCGCAAGTGGCCATTGACCAGAAGGCTGGTACAGACATCCGGTGAAGTATTGATCAAGGCCTCGAGATTGGGATGCTCGGGGATGTCACCGGCGAAGTGGTGGTCGCAATAAAACAAATGCGCACCGGCTTGTAGCAAGGCTTCAAGGGGCTGGCGGTTCTTGTCCAGAGACACGTCCAACACGGTGACACGACCAACGCCCTCGGGAGCGACCCGATCCAGGAGCTGGATATCGCGTTTTACGCCGGTTAGCAGCTCCGCATCCAGAGGCATTGCCTGACGCAGTTGCAGGAGTGCGCAGATGCCATCGGCATCGCCATTAAACACATCAAAGTTTTTCATGGGCTCAGTATGCATAGAGTTGTGAAGGGGGTCGAGGCAAGAGACTCGCCTTCGGTAAAAGACGATCTACAAAATAGACGCTCGGAACGTTGCAAGCTCGCGCTAGCTGGCGTCGCCCGCCGCGTCCGGAAACAGCTTTTTCACATTGGCAACTTCGATGTCTGCTGCAATGGCACGGCGCTTACCCGCACGCCCCTGCTTAACCCAAATATGATCGTGGCGAATCTCATGGTTCGCAAAACCACTGACGGACTCACGAAGAACCTGTGTAATGCCCTGACAATCCATACCGTCACAACGCAGCATTAGCTCCTTGATAGCCACACATACCTGCCCGTGGGAGAGGCATTCCTCTTCCGCACGCATGATCATAGGATGCCCGGTACCGCTGACAGATGACCCCAAAAGCAGCTCTTCATGGAGTTTTTCGCCCGGTCGTAAACCAATGAACTCGATGTCTACCGCATCAAGATCGTCACGCCCGGCGCCTACTTCATGTCCGCTCAAACGAATCATGCGTTTCGCTAAATCCACGATGCGCACGGGCTCGCCCATATCCAGCACAAAAACATCGCCCCCGGTACCCATGGCACTGGCTTGCAGCACCAGATGTGCAGCTTCCTGAATGCTCATAAAGTAACGAGACACTTCGGGATGCGTCACAGTGACGGGTCCGCCCGCTTCGATTTGCTCCCGAAACAGCGGCACGACCGAGCCTGAAGATCCCAGAACATTACCGAAACGAACCATACAAAACCGTGTAGAACTCTCTTCGCCCGCAAGACCCTGCAAAATCAACTCGGCAAAGCGCTTCGAGGCTCCCATAATATTCGTGGGTCGCACGGCTTTGTCCGTAGAAATAAGTACAAACGTCTCAACATTGGCCAGACGTGCTGCTTCTGCCGCATGCCAGGTACCAAAGACATTGTTTGCCACGCCCTCGGCAACGTTATGCTCCACCATAGGGACATGCTTGTAGGCCGCAGCGTGATACACGGTCTGTACGGCAAAAGTGCGATATATGGTCTCCATGCGCCGCTGGTCCCGAACGGACCCGAGCAAACACACTGTATCTACGTGTATCTGAAGTCTGGCGAGCATCTCTTTGAGCGTCCGCTCAATACGATAGAGCGCGTATTCGGAGTTATCCAGCAGCACTATTTGCTTGGGATTGGCTTCAAGAATCTGCCGACAGAGCTCAGCCCCAATAGACCCTCCGGCGCCGGTGACCATAACCACTTTGCCGGTAATACATCGATCAATAAGCTCAGGATGGGGTGGGACGGGATCACGGCCCAAAAGATCATCCAGATCGATATCCTGAATCTGGCTGACTACCGCTGCCCCGCCTACCAATTCGTTAATCTTGGGTACCGTGCGCACGTGCACGGGCAGTCCTACCAGCGAATTGATAATTTCGCGCCGCCGCTCGGCGGAGGCAGAGGGAATAGCCAAAAGAACCTGGGTAATAGCGTGCTGCTCAATCAAGCGCTCGAGATCTCGCGGCCAAACAACCTGTAGACCGTTGATGACGGCATGTTGCGCCCGAGGGTCATCATCCACAAACGCCACTACGCGATACTGATCCCCGTGGTGCAAAGCAGTCAGCAGTTGACGACCGGATTCTCCCGCACCATAAATCAGAACATTCTTGCTACTGGACCGCAGCCTGGCCTGATACCCGGCTCGGACAATCAGGCGTGACCCACCAATGGTGAACATCGCCATAGCCCAGTAAACGAAGGGCATGGAACGTGGCACGTCAGCCTGCGTGAAGAAGATTGCCGCACCGAGGGCCAATGTGGAGTAGCTCACCGCCTGGATGATCGTCCAAATGGCCTGCTGACCCATGAAGCGAATGATGGCCCGGTACAGTCCCATACGCAGGAACACCACCGCGCTGGCGAGCATCGTGAGCACAGCGCAAAACAACTCCACACTGCCCGGCGGCTGAGAAAACGATGCAAAGGGGTAACCAAAAGCGACGATGAGAGACAGTGCGACAAACGCCATGTCCACACCTAGGACCATGGCCTGCTTAACGTTTCTAGGCACTTCTACAATACGCAGAATCAGCTGGACGGGAATGTCCACCACTGCGCGCACTTTTGCCACCAGATTTTTGACCGGTTTATTCAATGCTATTCTCACTCCGCGCTGGTTATGCGCCTGTCGGCTTCTAATTTGAAACGCTGTATTTCGTGCCGACTTTGGAACCGAAGCTTACGTGAAACGACGCAATTTCGCTATGAGTAAGAGTTGCGGGAATAAGCCTAGGAGCATTAACGTCCATTGAGGCAGCGTGCTAAAAACGCCCACCAGGGCCAGCGGGATCAACCAGACACCGTGCAATATCACAAGCGCATAATCTACCCGGCGATGTGAACCCCAATGCCGCGCCAAACGCTGATAACAGTGACTACTATGCGCCTCTGTGAGCCGCTGACCTTTGTAGGCCCTGACAAGCAGGGTAATACCCGTATCTAACAAAAAGGGGCTCATCAACAGGAACCAAACTACCAGCGGCATGAATTCATCCCGCCAGGACCAGAGCCCCAGCCAGCCCAGCAGCAGACCAGCACTGAGACTACCCGCATCACCCATAAACAACTTTGCCGGAGGCCAGTTAAAGACCAGAAAGCCACCATATGCGCCTGCAGTGGTCGCGCACAGGATCAGAAACTCGTTACTGGCGCCAGTAATGAAGCCAAGTCCAAGCATAGCCCCGGCAACCATCACTACCTGCAAAGCTGCAAGGCCATCGATCCCATCCATAAAATTGTAAAGGTTTATGAGCCAGGCAAGCCCCAGCATGAGTGCAGGCAAAAGCCACAGCGACGTAAACGGCAGGTCGAGGTAGGCCGACATAGCTGCACTAGCGACTAAGAAAAACATCAGTAGACGAAGATAGACCGGTAAGGGATGCCGATCATCCCAGGCACCCAAAGCACAGAGCCCCAGCAGCAGCAGCAACATCAAGCGCTCGGCATTTCCATACAGTGCCCCGCCGGACAGCTGTGCAACACACAAAGTCATCGCAATAGCGATGACCACAGCCAGTCCGCCAGAACTGGGAGTTATCACAGCGTGTGCGCTGCGATGATTGGGCGCATCGAGAAAGCGTAATTGCCGCGCCAACGGGAGGTATATCGCTGTGCAGATAAGGCTCAGCGCCAACGCCAAAAGTCCGAAGCTAAGCTGCATCGCCAACGACACTCAAGGTTGCTTCAAAATTCAGGGAGGGCCGAAAACCTATGCTATCTAACCCCGAACTGAGGTAACGCTCATCGGCGGCCATACGTGCCCAGGTGGCTCCCAACTCGTCGTTACGCATCATGTCCCACAGACTACAAAAGCTTCGCCAAACAACCACAGGAGGTGATGGCAACCAGGGTCGTCGGCCCATGGCTTTGCAAAAAGCAGCATGCAATCGCACTGTGCTGTAGCTTTCATTGTCCGTGACAGTGATAACTGACGGTGCGTGTACCGGTTGGGCGACCAGCATGGTCAGAAGGCGTACAAGATCATCCAACGCAATCATGCTGCGCCCACCACCTGCGGGTGGTGTAGGCAGATGCCAGGCTGCCCAGCGGCGCAACCAACGTAGATGCCCCAAGGCATGCTCGCTGTACACCAAAGCAGGACGCACAATAAAAAGCTCAAGACTGGAATTGCGGCAAATCTCCTGTAAACCCTGCTCTGCAAGCGCCTTGGACTGCGCATAGGGGTTACGCGATTCAGAGACTGGGATTAATGCGCCATGTTCATCGTATTGCGCCGCTTGCGCTTTCACGCTGCTGACAAACACGAAGCGTTTCACTCCCGCCGCAAGCGCCTGCTCAGCCAGAGCCAAGGGCGCATCCACGTTTACGTTTTGATAGGCCGCAACATCGGCGCGCTGATGAGCAATGCCCGCCAGATGAAAGACAAGGTCTATACCTTCAAGATTCAGATCCACCTGACCGGCAGCGAAATCACATTCGAGCAAATCTAGCTGTGCATCCGAAAGTGCTGAAACAGCGCCTCGACAATACTGGGCACTCAGCCGATGTCCCTGCTCGGCAAGGACCGGCAATAGTGCACGCCCAATATATCCACTTGCTCCTGTTACCAGGCAATGCACGCCTTAAGCTCTCCAACGAATCGTAGCGCCAGAATGGTGCGCGTATGGCGCCAAGAAATAAAGGGGGCAGTGCCCCCAAAACGCGGTAATAGCTGCTATTTTGTGCTCAGCAAGCTGCGATTTCGCTCGACAGTCGACGCACCAATACCAGCGACCTCAGACAACTCATCTACCGACTCAAAGGGGCCGAACTGTTCTCTGTACCGCACAATGGCCTGTGCCTTGCTGCCACCAATGCCGTTAAGCTTGCTGGCTAAGTCCCCAGCGGAAGCAGTATTAATATTTACCGTTGCCGCGACTGCCTTGTTGCCAACGACCGCGGACTCGCGCATCTCTTCGGCTACAGTTTGGGCCAGCACCGGTGAGCTTTGTATCGACAAATGCGCACCAACCGCAAACAAGGTCATCCATAAATACCGGCGCATGACTGCACCTTGCGTCGGTGACCGTACCGGGGATTTTTTGCAGGATTGTTGCGAAGTTTGTGCGAAGGGTTGATTGTGCAGGTAGAGTAAAACTGAACGAATAGTTTTGGTGTATTTCACGGTGAGACCTCCTTGTCATCGCGTGATCAGCTTGATTGGTGGCACCCTGATAAGGGCAGCTAGCTACCTATCTTGAAGCCACACTTGAGCCGGAAAACCGTCTGTATTCCGGCCACCCAAAGAGACTAACACCGCTACCGCTGGGCACGCTCTTTCTGGTCACATCGGGCCGAACGCCTTCAAAGCGATAGCTGCAGCGACTCATTAATGGCATGCAACGCGGCCGCCGGATCCTCGGCTCGAGTAATGGGTCTACCCACCACCAGGTAGCTGGAGCCGGCAGCCATGGCCTCTGCCGGCGTGAGCACACGACGCTGGTCATCCTGCGCTGCGCCTGCCGGGCGAATACCGGGCGTCACCAGCGCAAAATCCGAGCCTAACTGCTCGTTCAAGATACTGGCTTCCTGCGCAGAACACACAACACCCCCAAGCCCGCAATCCTTGGCAAGTGCCGCCAGTCGCAGCACCTGTTCAGGCAAAGCATTCCCAAAGCCAAGCTCCCTGAAATCCTGTGTATCCATACTCGTCAGCACGGTTACTCCAATCAGTAGTGGTGGCGCGGACACACCAGACAACGCCTCTACAGAAGCCTCGAGCATGCGACGTCCTCCGCTGACGTGAATGTTCGCCATCCAGACACCAAGGGAAGCAGCACTGCGTAGCGCGCCAGCTACGGTGTTGGGAATATCATGGAACTTGAGGTCGAGAAATACTTCAAAGCCCATAGACTGCAAGCGTTCAACCAACACGGGCCCCGCGGCCGTAAACAACTCTTTACCCACTTTGAGCCGGCAGGCCCCAGGATCCAAAGATGCTGCAAGCTCCAGAGCCGGCGTCATCTGTGGGTAATCCAGGGCCACGATGACCGGCGAAGAGGTACTCATAGCATTACTCCGTTTCTGCTGTGCGAATGGTCCGAAAAGTCCCCCAATACTTGCAGCCCGGGCAAAACCACAGCAAGTGCCGCGCAGAGAAGCCGCAGTGATCGCAGCGATAGGCAGGACGGACTTCGATGAGTCGATGAAGCAAGATACTCAACATAGACAGCGAGTCTCCCGGGACCCCCTGCTTTTCTTCTTGCTGTATCCGGATCAATCTGAGCAGACCCCGTAACGAGGGGCCTTGCGCCAAACGTTCAGCCAAAAATTTGTGTGCCGCCGCGTTACCCTCGTCGCGATGAATGTCATCAGCCACGGCAATCATAAGAGGCGTCGAGGGATGCTCATCAAGGCAGCGTCTGAGGTAGGTCGATAATGCCTGTTCCTCGCCAAGTGCTGCATAACACTCCCGCAGTGCCGGTATAGCCTCGGGCAGAAATTCCGCGTGCTCCTCAACCACTCTGGTTAAGGCATCTATGGCAAGTCTGTGGTTGCCCGCCGCCCCCTCAAAGCGTCCTAATTCCAGCGACGCACGGGCACAAGCCGGGTCACTTTGCAAAGCGTTCTGCAAGAGCCGTCTAGCCTCCTCGAGCTTACCTTCCTGTGCCTGTTCAACGGCAAACTCGCAGTAAAAATGTGCCAGCTGTATGGCCATGGGCTGACCTGAAAGTTGCGAGCTCGGGGGCTCACCACGTAAGAGGCTACGCTTGGGAAGCAGGGCCTGGGCTTCGTCAATCGCTCGCTGCCACTCGCTTTCGGAGCGGTAGATTTCTACAAGATACTGGCGACTGACATCGCGCTGTTCGTCTGACTCTGCTACCAAATCGAGCAGGAGCGTCTCGGCGCGATCCAACAAACCCGCGGAAATGTAATCTCTGGCCAGCTCAAGGTGAGCGATGTGCATTTGTGAGCGCGGAAGATTGGGGCGCGCAAGCAGGTTCTGATGAATTCTAATAGCGCGATCAACTTCACCGCGCCTACGAAGCACATTACCCAGTGCGATATGTGTCTCCAGTGTTTCACTGTTGACCTCCAAAGCACTAATGAATTGATCGACTGCACCATCCGGACGACCATCAAGAAGGTAATTCAACCCGCGATAGTATTGGCTGGGGGGGCCGGAGGCGCTATCCGAGACGCCGCTTAGACTTCTGCGACCCAGCCACCAGCCGCAGGCAACTGCGGCAAACAATAACAAGAAAACCAGCGCTTCATTCACGCGTAGCCAGGCCCTTAACTCGCAATTTATCCATCTCTGCCTGGCTATTGGCTAACTGACGACGAGCCGACATAAGTCGGGCTCGCAGGCGGAGCACCGCAATGGACGAGAGTAAAAGACCAAGCACGCCTCCCAGTGCCAGTGCACCAAGTACCCATAGCGCCAGGCTGTGCGGAGGAAGAATCATAATCAATACGTCCAAGGGCACAGGTTCAGCGTTCTGTAGCGCAAACAACACGCCCACAGCAGCCATGGCCACCGCCAGAATCAGAGCAAACAACTTACGAATAAAGCCCATCAAAACCGCACTCAGAGACCAGCCTGAAGACCAAGGTTTACGCGATCTCTCAATTCTTTACCGGGCTTGAAGTGAGGGACGTACTTTCCGGTGAGCTCCACGGCATCACCGGTTTTTGGGTTACGTCCGCGGCGAGGCTCTCGATAGTGCAAAGAGAAACTGCCAAAGCCCCGTATTTCGATGCGTCCACCACTGCTCAGTGAGTGCGACATCTGCTCAATCACTGTTTTCACGGCCAACTCTACGTCTTTTGTAGATAGCTGGCTCTGCTTCAAGGCTATAGCTTCTATTAGTTCACTTTTCGTCATTTTGGGTCAGTCCCAACCTTTAGCGGGTCCGCTTGCGTGGCGGATATAGAGCGCTCCCGAGAGTGGAGCACAATCGCTCACAGCTCACTACGCCTTTTGACGTTATTGTGGACGCTTCCCTGAAATCACGCAACGTCTTATTTTTTATGGAAAATTTACATTTCCCGAGCTGCTCGTTTGCAATTGCGACGATTGAAAGCGGCTAGACAGACAGCAGTCCTCTGAGCTGCTCGCGCATCTCCAGAAAAGCTTCAGCACTGTTAGACGCGCTCGACGGACGCTCACAGGACTGCCGCCCGCCTCGCCTCATCAGTGCCACATGCCTGACGACACATGGCGGTTCGGCGCCGTTTTGCTCGAGCGTCCGTCGAGCGCGTTGTTTAAAACTGTGGTGCCGATGGAGATGCGCGAGCAGCTCGAGTGAAGCGGGGTCGAATCGCCCAGAACGTCCGAAAAATCTGTGACAGGCAACAAAAAAGGGGCCCTAAGGCCCCTTTGAGTCAAACAACGCTGTGATCAGCGTTGATCGATTTTAGCTGTCACTGACCGCCCATCTGGGCCTTGATCAGATCACCAATAGTTCCCGGTGAAGATGCTTCAGCCTCGTCCTTCAAGGATTTAACGGCCTCTTTCTCGTCGTCAAAGTCCTTCGCCTTGATCGACAGCGCCAAGCCACGATTCTTACGATCAGCAGAGATAATCTTGGCTTCGACAGTATCGCCAACCTTGAACTCGCTGCGTGCATCTTCTACGCGCTCACGGCTGATATCGGCTGCCTTGAGGATTCCCTCAACTTCTTCGGCCAACTTCACAGTGACGAACTTGGGATCAACTTCGATCACTTCGCCCGTTACGATGCTGCCGCGATCGTTCACCGCAATGTAGTTGCTGAAAGGATCATCTTCGAGTTGCTTGACGCCCAATGAGATGCGCTCGCGCTCTGGATCAACCGAGAGAATAACTGTCTCGATTTCATCGCCTTTCTTGTAGTTACGAACGGCTTCTTCACCCGTTTCGTTCCAGCTGATGTCCGACAGGTGAACCAGTCCGTCGATATTGCCCTCGAGACCAATAAAGATACCGAAATCGGTGATGGACTTAATGACACCAGAGATTCGGTCGCCCTTGGTTGCGCCTGAAGCAAACGCATCCCATGGGTTCTGCTGGCACTGTTTGATACCCAGTGAGATACGACGACGCTCTTCGTCGATATCCAGAACCATGACCTCAACTTCATCACCAAGTTGAACAATCTTGGACGGGTGTACGTTCTTGTTAGTCCAATCCATCTCGGATACGTGAACCAGGCCTTCGACACCCTCTTCGATCTCGGCAAAACAACCGTAATCCGTAAGATTTGTGACTTTCGCCATTACGCGGCTACCTTCTGGGTAGCGACCAGTGATCTCAACCCAGGGATCTTCACCCAGTTGCTTAAGACCCAGAGACACGCGGTTACGCTCGCGATCGAACTTAAGGACTTTAACATCCAGTTCCTGACCGACTTCTACGATCTCAGACGGATGCTTGATACGCTTCCATGCCATATCAGTGATGTGCAGCAGACCATCAACGCCACCCAGATCAACAAAGGCGCCGTAGTCAGTGAGGTTCTTGACCACACCCTTAATAGACTGACCTTCCTGGAGACCGGCAAGCAGAGCATCGCGCTCAACGCTGTTAGCCGCTTCCATGACCGCGCGGCGAGAAACGACAACGTTGTTGCGCTTCTGATCAAGCTTGATGACTTTGAAGTCCAGCTCTTTGCCTTCAAGATGTGCGGTGTCACGTACGGGGCGCACATCCACAAGCGAGCCGGGAAGGAACGCACGGATAGTATTAACATCAACAGTAAAGCCACCTTTGACCTTGCCATTGATAACACCCTTAACCACTTCTTCAGCGGCAAAGGCTGCTTCGAGATCTTTCCAGGACTCTGCACGCTTGGCTTTTTCACGGGACAGTTTGGTCTCACCAAATCCGTCTTCAACCGTTTCGAGCGCAACCTGCACTTCGTCACCAATGCTCAGGTTACATTCACCTGCCGCATCAATGAACTGTTCCCGGGGAATCACACCCTCGGACTTGAGTCCCGCGTGCACGGTGACCCACTCGTTGTCGATATCGATTACTACACCGGTGACAATGGCGCCGGGCTGCATATCGACGGTCTTAAGGCTTTCTTCAAAAAGATCAGCGAAGGATTCGCTCATTACGTAGCTACCTGTATGTTGGGTTGGCGCTAAGCGCCCGCCGCTCCTCCAGCAGGAACGACTCCTGTTTCAATAAAGCCTTGATGAAACGGTGCTGGATCTAGTTTCACCAAAAGCAAACAATTCAAGAGATTTAGGTCGGCATAAGCCCGGAAATCTCGCAACAGTAAATTAGCTAATCAGCTGTCTGTTACGTGCTTCCCGGAGCACGGTGTCGAGCACCGCACTTGCCGAAATACCAGTGCTATCAATGACTAAGGCATCGTCAGCGGGTACCAGCGGGGACTCCACCCGATTCCTATCGCGTGAGTCCCGCTCCTCGATGGTCTCGAGAAGGCGCGCGAGGGTAACACTTTCGCCTTTTTCCATCAACTGAAGATAGCGCCGTTCTGCACGGGCTTCGGCACTCGCTGTGAGGAAGATTTTCAGGGGCGCCGCAGGGAAAACTACCGTGCCCATATCCCGGCCATCGGCCACCAGACCGGGAGCTATGGCCATCTGGCGCTGGCGCTCCAGCAGAGCGGCACGCACTTCTCCCATGGCCGCCACTTTCGACGCCGCCGCGCCGCATGATTCAGTACGAATTGCCGCACTTATATCCTCGCCATCCAGCAGAACCTGCGTTAAACCTTCCGCAGCGGGGATAAAGCTCAACTTGAGACTCCGGGCTATCCTCGCAACAGCCAATTCATCGCTGATCTCGGTAGCACTGCGCAGGGCCGCTAGCGCCGTCACGCGATATAAGGCACCACTATCAAGCATATGCCAGCCCAACTCACGGGCAAGACTATAAGAGAGAGTCCCCTTCCCTGCTCCGCCGGGGCCATCGACAGTAATGACCGGAACAGTCACTCGCCAGCATCTCGAGAAGCGATCTGTAGCCCAAGGCCACGCGTCAGGGAATCAAAGCCCGGGAAAGATGTCGCTACGTGGTCACAATCAAGAATTCTGATTTGCGCCTCGGCCCGCAAGGCCGCCACCGCAAAAGACATCGCAATGCGATGGTCATGAAAGGTTCTGATCGTGCCCCCGGACAGAGTGCCACCGTCGATGATAATTCCGTCGTCGAGAACCTCGTTGCGTATGCCAAGCGTTGTTAAGCCCTCGGCCATGCTCGCTATACGATCACTTTCTTTAACCCGCAACTCCTCTGCGCCGCGCAAGACCGTCCGGCCCTCAGCGCAGGCCGCCGCTATAAAGAGTACGGGGAATTCGTCTATGGCAAGCGGCACCAGATCCCGGGGAATATCAATACCCTTAAGCACAGCAGAGCGCACCAGAATATCTGCTACCGGTTCTCCGCCAACCTCACGTTCATTGCTGACGGTAATATCCGCCCCCATGAGGCGCAAAATACTGATCACACCCGTGCGTGTGGGATTGACTCCCACATGGGTCAACAGCAGTTCAGAGCCCGGCGCGATACTTGCCGCCACCAGCAGAAAAGCAGCCGATGAAATATCAGCGGGAACATCAATCTCACAGCCGCGCAGTTCGCCCCCACCATGGAGTTTTACAGAACCATCTTGCGATTCCAGATCATAGCCAAAGCCCCGCAGCATTCTTTCCGTATGATCTCGAGTCGGCGCTGGTTCGGTCACGGAAGTCTCGCCATCGGCAAACAGACCTGCGAGAAGGACACAGGATTTAACCTGCGCACTGGCCATGGGCAAATCATAGTGAATGCCATGCAATTTTGACCCTCCGGCGATCCGCAAAGGCGGTCTGCCACCATCGCCGGCTTCAATCACAGCACCCATGCGCGTAAGCGGGGTGATCACCCGCTGCATCGGCCGCCCCATTAATGAAGTATCTCCCACAAGCTCGCTAGCAAAGCTTTGCCCAGCGAGTATCCCGGCAAGCAATCGCATGCTGGTACCGGAGTTACCCATATCCAGGCTCGAAGGTGCTGCCCGAAGTCCCTCAAGGCCCACGCCCCGAATGCGCAGAGCACCCTTCCTGGGGCCATCAATCTCCACGCCCAGTGCTCGAAACGCAGCTACCGTGGCAAGCGCATCTTCGCCCTGCAAAAACCCGGTAACCGAGGTTTCCCCAGTGGCTAAAGCACCCAGCATTACCGAGCGATGCGAAATCGATTTGTCGCCAGGGACCCGTGCCTCGCCGTGAATACTGCCTCCGGGGGCTACCAAAAATTCCACGCTGTCATATCTCCTTTAAACCGGATAAGGCTCTCTGCCGGTGCTGGTCACTATATCCTGCTCAAGTTACTCATGAGCTGCCGCTATCACGCAGCGCCAAATCCCTGGCGAACTCATCCCTCACGGTCTTCGCTGAGCGAAAGGTGCTCTCCAAGGCTGCGCCATCACGAGCTGCAATAGAGCTGCGCAACGCCTCCAGGCGGGTACAAAAATCGTCCATGGCGGCAAGCAAGGCATCTCTGTTTGCCAACGCGATATCTCGCCACATCACCGGATCGCTGGACGCGATTCGCGTGAAATCTCGAAAACCTCCCGCCGCAAACCGAAAAATGTCCTCGCGAATCGGTGACTGTGCGAGCGCGTCCACCAGGGCATAGGCAAGCACATGCGGTAAGTGACTGGTCGCGGCAAGCAGCTGATCGTGTTCAAGCACATCCATACACTGCACGGTGGCCCCCGCAGCAGCCCAAAGCTTTTGCACAAGGCCAAGAGCTAAAGGGTCCGTGTTGCTGTCAGGCGTAAGAATGACGCGGTGGCGTTCAAATAAAGCGGCATCAGCAGCTGCCACACCCGAGCGCTCAGACCCCGCTATGGGGTGTCCTGGAACGTAGATTGCAGCCGACTTGGGCGCTGCATCGACCACAGCCCGATATAGTTCGCCCTTAACACTGGCGACATCGGTTACGCAAATTGCGCTGCCGGAGTCGTTTAGCATATCCAAAATCAAAGGTTCACAGGCCTGCGTTGGGCAGGCCAGAACGGCAATCTCTACCGACTGCATCAAGGCCGAAACACTATGCGCCGCGGCATCGATCACACCCAAGTGCGCCGCTCGCTCTAGCACCGAAGGGTCACTATCCCAGGCGATTACCGAAGATGCGAAACCCGCTTTTTTAAGCGCGAGAGCAAGGGAGCCGCCAATCAAGCCAAGTCCAACAAAACCTATTGCATAGCGCCGGGGGTCACTCACCATAGAAACTCAAAGCACACCGCGGGGGTAGGACCCCAAAGGCTTGAGCAAAATCGACTGCTCCTCAAGTTCACGCATAATTTCGAGCACCGCCGGGTCCTGTACATGCCCTTCAAACTCTATGAAAAAGACATAAGCCCACTTTTCAGTGCGCGAGGGACGGGTATCGATACGTGTGAGGCTAACGCCATGTCGGCGAAAAGGATCCAAAAGCGTGAACAAAGCTCCGGGTTTGTTGCGGCTGGAGACAACAATAGACGTTTTGTCCTGCCCACTGGGAGGAACTTCACTGCGCCCTATCACCAAAAACCGCGTGGTGTTGTCCGCAGCATCTTCTATATGCTCCGCCAGCCGATCCAGATGATAGGCCTCCGCGGCCATGTCTCCGGCGATCGCGGCGGTCCCGGGATTCTCGGCGGCCATGCGCGCTGCCTCACCATTACTACTGACGGCCAGGCGCTCAATCTTCGGCCAGTGCCCATCCAGCCAGTTTCGGCACTGAGCCAGCGCCTGCTGATGCGCACAAATGCGCGTCACATCGTCCATCCGGGTTCCAGGAGACGCGAGCAGGTGATGACTGATGCGCATCTCCACTTCGCCCGCGATTTTTAACGGCGAGTCGATAAAACTATCCAGAGTATGGCTAACCATACCCTCCGTAGAGTTCTCTACCGGGACAATGCCGTAGTTACAGTGTCCGGACTCTACTTCAGAAAATACACTGTCGATGGTGACCTGCGGAACGCAAACTGCAGCATGGCCAAAGTGCTTTAAAGCTGCAGCCTGCGTGAAGGTGCCTTCCGGTCCGAGGTAGGCCACCTGCAACGGTTTTTCCAGTGCCAGACAGGCCGACATGATTTCTCGAAAAACGTGAGCAACAGTGGGACCTTCAAGCGGGCCACTGTCACGCTCCATGATCCGCCGAAGAACCTGTGCTTCACGCTCGGGGCGATAGTAGACAACCTCCTGATCCGGCTCCCCCCGGGCGCGGGCTGCCTGTACCTCATCCAGTTTTATAGCGGCGACCCGTTGCGCACAGCGGGCGCGCTCGGCAATCAGCGCCTGAATTTTGGCGTCCACAGCATCAATATCAGCCCGCACCTGAGCGAGATCCCGGTCATCAGCATGATTGCTCAGAGTGTCGTCAGTCATAGCTCGCAGGCTTCCGGGTTGTGCGACATGAGGGTTCTCGAACGCCTAGCCGTGCTGGCGCTCGAAGTCCTGCATAAAATCAATCAGGGTATCAACCGCAGCCTGCGGGATTGCGTTATAGATACTTGCTCGCATCCCACCTACGGAACGATGCCCCTTGAGGTTTAACAAACCCGCAGCATCGGCGTTTGCCAGAAAAAGTTTATCCAATTCGGCATCCGCAAGAGTAAACGGCACATTCATCCATGAACGATCGGAGACGGCCACTGGGTTGCCGTAGAACTCACTTGTATCGATAGCTGAATAGAGGCTCGTCGCCTTTTTGAGATTGCGCTGAGCCATAGCCGGCAGGCCGCCCTGAGACTCAAGCCAATCAAACACAAGACCTGCGAGATAAATGGAATAGGTCGGCGGCGTATTAAGCATGGAGCCCGCCTTGTCGATTACCTCCCAGTTCATCATGGAAGGACAGGCGCTCATTGCTCGGCCGTACAGCTCGCGACGCACAATAAGTATCACTAAGCCTGCGGGACCAATGTTCTTCTGCGCTCCAGCATAAATAACATCGAAATCGTCAACGGCAATCGGACGAGACAGTAAGGTTGAAGACATATCGGCAACGATGGGCGCCGCAGTCTCTGGCATCCAATGAAACTCAATACCATCGATAGTTTCGTTGGGGGTGAAGTGCAGGTAGGCTGAATCATCAGCACTTAGCCACGCATTCTGCGCGGGTATGGCCCTGGGAAGCTCCTTTGAGGCCGCAGCAACTTCTACAACATCGCCATAGCGCCGGGCTTCAGCCATAGCCTTTGCCGACCATTGCCCTGTATTTGCATAGGAAAAAGGCTTCGCACCCGCTCCCAGGTTCAGTGGCACGGCCGCAAACTGAGACGACGCGCCGCCCTGAGCGAACAACACGGCGAACTCGTCACTAATGCCCAACAAACGACGCAGGCCCGCCTCGGCCGCCTCAACTGTCGCGACAACATCTGCGGAGCGATGACTCATCTCCATAAATGACATGCCGGTACCGTGCCAGTCGAGCATCTCGGCGGCGGCACGCTCGAGCACCGCCTCGGGAAGCACCGCCGGGCCGGCGCAAAAATTGTAAGGCCGGCTCATTAGTCGTCGCCACCTTCGGTGCTGCCCGTGTTTTCTACATTGTCAGTGCTGTCATCAGTGCTTGCTGCCGCTTCAGTGCTCGCAGCGGCATCAGTGCTCTGTGCGTTTTCAGAACCTTCGACCAACGGCTCTTCAGTCTCGACAATTCGCTCAACACGCACCAGCGTTTCACCCTCTTTGGTGCGAATAATACGAACACCCTGGGTATTCCGTCCCAACTGGGACACCTGATCACTTTGGGTCCGCACCAGGGTGCCTTGATTGGAGATAAGCATGAGCTCGTCACCGCTAAACACCTGCAACGCGCCTACTAAACGGCCATTGCGCTCGGAGCTGGCCATGGCGATAACGCCCTTGCCGCCACGCCCCTTGGTGGGAAAATCATCAGAAGCTGTGCGTTTTCCGTAACCGTTCTCGCTCACGGTGAGTACCGCGCCGCTCGCATCAGGCACCAGCAGCGAAATCATATGATGCCCATCGGCAAGGTTGATCCCCCGAACACCGCGACTGGCGCGACCCATGGGTCTGACGGCACTCTCGGAAAATCGTGTGGCTTTACCCTCACTGGAAAACAGCATCACATCCTGACTGCCGTCCGTGATCGCGGTACCCACAAGAACATCATCGTCACCCAGGACAATCGCTCGAAGACCTGCAGAACGCGGCGCAAAGCTCGCAAGATCGGTCTTCTTCACATAGCCATTGGCGGTTGCCATAAAGATAAAGCGATCTTCCGTGTGCTCCTCAAGAGGCAAAATAGAGGTCACGCGTTCGCCTTCGTCCAACTGCAGCAGATTGACCATGGGGCGCCCCCGGGAGGTACGTCCAGCCACGGGAATCTGATAAACCTTGATCCAATACACTTTTCCGAAATTGCTAAAACACAGCAGAGTATCGTGAGTATTGGCAATCAGCAGGTGCTCGACGAAGTCTTCATCCTTTACAGACAAAGCCGCCTTTCCCATGCCGCCGCGACGCTGCACCTGGTATTCCGCAAGAGGCTGCGTTTTCGCATAACCGCCATGCGACAGGGTCACCACGCGATCTTCAGGCGTAATAAGGTCTTCAGCTGTTAGGTCTTCCTGAGAGTCGCGAATCTCGGTGCGGCGATCATCGCCAAACTCTGCGGTAATCTCTTCGAGCTCTTCGCGAATCACGGCCAGCAGACGCTCCGGATCCTGCAAAATATCCATAAGATCAGCGATTTCAACCAACTTGTCCTGATATTCCTTAAGCAGCTTTTCGTGCTCAAGGCCCGTCAGTCGATGCAAACGCAAGTCCAGAATTGCCTGAGCCTGAGTAGGAGAAAGCCGATACTCACCATCGTGCAGGCCATAAAACGGCTCCAGCTCATCCGGACGGCAAGCCTCAGCACCGGCACGCTCCAACATACTCATCACTTCGCCGGGCATCCAGGACTGGGCCAGGAGACTCTCACGCGCTTCGGCGGGGCTTGGAGATGCCTTCACAAGCTCAATGACTCGATCGATATTCGCCAAGGCAATGGCCAGACCTTCCAGCACATGGCCCCGCTCTCGCGCTTTACGCAGGAGATACAAGGTGCGACGGGTGACCACCTCACGACGATGCCTCAGGAAGGCTTCGAGAATCTCCTTAAGGTTAAGAACCCGCGGCTGGCCATCAACAAGCGCGACCATATTGATGCCGAACACGTTTTGCAGCGACGTCTGTGCATACAGATTGTTCAGCACCACATCGCCAATCTCGCCTTTTCTCAGCTCGATGACAACGCGCAAACCATCCTTATCTGACTCATCGCGAAGCTCGCTGATTCCCTCTAGTTTCTTTTCTTTAACAAGCTCAGCAATACGCTCAATGAGGCGCGCCTTGTTCAGCTGGTAGGGAATCTCGTGAATAATAATCGTATCCCGACCGGTCTTTTCGTCGGTAATAACTTCTGCTTTCGCCCGCACATAGATACGCCCCCGACCGGTGCGGTAGGCCTGCACGATACCCGCTCGACCGTTGATGATGGCACCCGTGGGAAAGTCGGGACCCGGCAGGTAGCGCATGAGATCGTCGATGGTGATATCAGAGTCATTAATCAGCGCAAGACAGGCGTTGACCACTTCCTTGAGGTTGTGCGGCGGTATATTGGTGGCCATGCCCACAGCAATACCTGCAGAGCCATTGACCAACAGGTTGGGCACGCGGGTCGGTAGCACCACGGGAATCTGTTCGGTGCCGTCGTAGTTATCAACGTAGTCAACCGTGTCTTTATCCAGATCTGACAGCAGCGCATGGGCAATTTTGGACATGCGGATTTCGGTGTAGCGCATGGCCGCTGCCGAATCACCATCTACCGAACCAAAGTTACCCTGCCCATCAACCAGCGTGTAGCGCATGGAAAAAGGCTGCGCCATGCGCACGATAGTGTCGTAAACCGCAGAATCGCCGTGAGGGTGATACTTACCAATAACGTCACCCACGACCCGCGCTGATTTTTTGTAGGGTTTATTCCAGTCGTTGTTGAGCTCGTTCATCGCAAAAAGAACGCGCCTGTGTACGGGTTTTAAGCCGTCACGCACATCAGGAAGCGCTCGTCCCACGATGACGCTCATCGCATAATCGAGGTAGGACTGCTTGAGTTCGTCCTCGATCGTGACGGGAGAGATTTCTCTCGCTAATTCACCCATAAATCGCCTTGAAGTCGTGTTAGTTCGGTGGTGTTTTGTGGCGTTTGGAGCGCTGCATAGCGACGCCCAAAAACAGCCCGCAAGTATACCTTTTTGCAGACCCCAAAGGCTATGCCCACAGCCAGGCTAATGCTCGGCTGAGCGGCATCCAACTTGCGCGCTATAATCGGCCCGAAAGCCCCTGCGCCGCAGCATTGCACTCTTGAGATTATCGACATGAACCAGCCCGCTCTAACGGCCGATTTCATCATCCAGCCCGGCTGGATTATTCCCATGGAACCCGGTGACGAGGTGCTCAGGGAACATGCGATTGCGGTAGAAAACGGCCTCATCAAGGCGGTGCTCGCAAACGATGATCTTCCCGAAGACCCTGGCATCAAGCGTCTGGTGCTCCCCGGGCATGCGGTATTGCCGGGACTGATCAATGCTCATGGGCATGCGGCCATGAGTCTACTTCGGGGCTTTGCTGACGATTTACCGCTAATGCCCTGGCTCGAAAATCACATCTGGCCCGCAGAAACTACACATGTGAGCGAGGAATTCGTGCGCGACGGCACGTCTTTGGCCATGGCCGAAATGCTTCTATCGGGCACCACTACTTTCAGTGATATGTACTTTTTCCCTGAGGCTGTGGCCTCCCTGTGCAGAAAGACCGGAATGCGGGCCCAACTAACGACCCCGGTGTTTGATTTCCCGACGGCCTGGGGAGAAGGTCCTGACGACTACATTAGCAAGGCTCTCGCTTTGCGGGATGACTGCAAAAACATGGATCGACTGAGTGTCGCTTTCGGCCCGCATGCGCCCTACACCGTATCAGTGCCCACCCTGGAGAAAGTCGCCTTGTTTGCCGCAGAGCTGGATATGGGCGTTCACATCCATCTGCACGAAACCGCCAGTGAAGTACTCAGCCATGTAGAAGCTACAGGAGAGCGCCCCCTGGACACACTCAGACGCCTGGGCCTCCTTGGGCCTCGCACTCAATGCGTTCATATGACGTCTCTGGGCAAGCAGGATATCGCCAGCCTGGTGGAAACAGGCGCGCAGGTCATTCACTGTCCTCAGTCAAATATGAAGCTCGCATCCGGCACCTGCCCCGTGCGAGATTTGCAGACGGCGGGTGTGAACGTCGCGCTGGGTACAGATGGCGCTGCCAGCAATAACGATCTTAATATGTTTAACGAAATGCATAGCGCCGCTCTTCTGGCCAAACTCAGTAGCGGCGACCCCACGGTGATGCCCGCTGGTCGTGCGCTGTTCATGGCCACGCTGGGCGGGGCCATAGCACTTGGTCTCGATCAGGAAGTGGGCAGCATCAAACCGGGGAAGCAGGCGGACCTCATTGCTGTTGATCTCTCTGCACCTGCGACCCAGCCGCTCTATAATCCACTCTCGCAGCTGGTGTATGCCTGCACTGGCGGCGAGGTCACTCATAGCTGGGTGGCCGGTGAGGCGCTACTGCAAGATCGCCAACTTCTAACATTGGACCTGGATGACACTCTGGAACGGGCAAAGCACTGGGGCCGCAAGATCAGCGCAGCAATTTAACAGAGCGAATATTGGACACCAAAAACACATGACAATCACTCAAAACCTGAACGTAGATGACGCGGAAATCGCCAAATTTGAGGCGCTAGCGGCCCGGTGGTGGGATATGGATGGAGAGTTTCGTCCACTCCACGAAATCAATCCACTGCGGGCGAACTGGATCGACAGTCGCTCCCCTGTTGCGGGTCAGCGGCTACTGGATGTGGGCTGTGGAGGCGGCATTCTGGCAGAGTCCATGGCCCAGCGCGGCGCAGAAGTTACGGGGATCGACATGGGCGAAGGCCCGCTTTCCGTCGCTCGCCTGCATCAACTGGAATCGGGTGTGGATGTACATTACCAACGCATTACCGCCGAGGAGTTTGCCTTGGAGAAACCCGAACACTTCGACGTCGTTTGCTGTCTGGAAATGCTCGAGCACGTCCCCGATCCGGGCGCAGTGATTCAAGCCTGCGCTGACATGACACGCCCCGGAGGCAATCTGTATTTCTCGACTATTAACCGCAATCCCAAGGCTTTTTTGTTTGCCATCGTGGGCGCCGAGCATATTCTGCGTCTACTTCCGGCAGGAACGCATGAATACGAGAAATTTATCCGACCTTCGGAGCTGGCGCAGTGGCTTCGTGACGCAGACCTGCAGCTTGAGGGCATGACCGGACTGGTCTACAACCCCTTGAGCAAGCGCTATCGCCTGAATCCCAATGACGTGTCCGTTAACTTCATGGTGCACGCGAGCAAAGCCGCGTGATGCACCCCGGCGCCCGTTTGCGCGGGGTGATTTTTGATCTGGACGGCACTCTGATTGATACCGCGGACGATTTCATTCCCGTGGTACAGCAACTGCGTGCTGAGTGTGGCCATCCTCCCATGGCTGCCCCGCGGATACGCGCCAGCGTATCCAACGGCTCTCGAGCGCTGGTCGCCCTCGCCCTGGACCTATCGGACAAGGACCCTGACTTCGAGGTATATCGCCAACGGCTTCTGACGCTCTATAGCGAAGTACTGGGCTGTCACTCAGCCTTGTATCCAGGGGTCTCGGCATTACTGAAACAATTAGAGGACAAGGGTATTGCCTGGGGTATCGCCACTAACAAACCACGGGAGTACACCCTGCCACTGCTGGCCAAACTGGGTCTCACACCGGCTAGCGTCGTCTGCCCAGACGACGTCACCCATGCCAAGCCGCACCCGGAAAGTCTGGAGAAGGGCTGTCGCGAGTTGCGCTGCGAAATCAGCGAAGCAGTTTATCTGGGTGATCATTTGCGCGACATTCAAGCAGGCCAGCGCGCGGGGATGTTTACCATCGCCGCCGCCTACGGGTATATCGAAACCGGCGACAGCGCGCATAACTGGGGCGCCGACCTGGTAGCTCAGCGCAGCGAGGATCTTTGTGGACTGCTTTTCCCTCTCAAGGAGCGAGCCTATGCCTGAGCAAGAAATGGTGGGAGTGGGCATTCCCCAGGACTATCAACCCGCTGCTAATGCCTTGCAGGGAAAAACCATACTTGTGACCGGCGCCAGCGATGGCATCGGGCGCAGCGCGGCGTTGAGCTTCGCAGCCCATGGCGCGACGGTGATTCTACTGGGAAGGGATGTAAAAAAACTCGAAGAAGTATATGACCTCATTGAAGCGGCGGGAGGCCCGCAGCCGGCGGCCATTCCCTTTGATCTGTCTCAGGACAATGAAGAAGCCTTTATAGAGTTGGCTCGGGTGATTGAAGCCCAATTAGGCAAGCTAGATGGACTGCTTTTAAATGCCAGCATCCTCGGTCAACGCAGGGCACTGGAACAGTCTGCATGGAACGACTGGCGGGATGTCCTGCAGGTCAATGTTCACAGTCAGTTTCTCACCGTCAAAAGCCTGATGCCGCTCCTGCGAGAGGCGCCAAAGGCTTCGGTGGTATTTACGTCCTCAGGGGTGGGAAGAACAGGTCGGGCATATTGGGGTGCGTACGCAGTATCCAAGTTTGCTACCGAAGGCATGATGCAGGTGCTCGCAAGCGAAACGGAGAACACCAGCAATATACGGGTCAATTGCATCAACCCCGGAGCCACCAATACCGCCATGCGTCGCGCTGCTTATCCCGCTGAGGAGCCCAGCAGCAACCCGTCGCCGCAAGACATCATGCGCAGTTATCTGTATTTGATGGATGACTGTAGCGAAGACAAAACCGGCTATAGCTTTAACGCACAGTAGATATTGAACGGGACGCCGACTAAGCGCGAGTGCGGCGCTTGTTCTTTGGTGCCGTGCCGCTTTTTGCACCTGGCTTCCGTCCTTTCGCGGACTTTTCTTTACGCGCGTCTCGACTACCGAAGTCATCTCTGGGATTTTTGTTCCCCCGGACCCGGCCGCGTTTGCCCTCCATGCGCTTATGCTTACTACGATCTTCCCGCGAGGGTGGCTCAACATCTTTCGTCGCCATACCCGCCATACGATAGAGGCCGTTAATTTCGTTGACGGCAAGCTCCTGGTACTGGCCTTTCTTTACCTTTGAGGGAACAAATAAATCGCCGTAGCGAACGCGCTTCAAACGCGACACAGTCAGGCCCTGGGACTCCCAGAGTCGCCGCACTTCGCGGTTACGCCCCTCCATCAATACCACGTAGTACCAGGTATTGATCCCATCACCGCCACCGGACTGAATATCAGTGAATCGGGCAACGCCATCGTCGAGCATCACGCCCTCAAGCATGGCGGTAATATTCTCCTCGGTGACATCTCCCATGACACGCACCATATACTCGCGCTCGATGTTAGCGCTGGGGTGCATCAGAGCGTTGGCCAGTTCGCCATCAGTGGTGAACAAGAGCAGGCCCGAGGTGTTGTAGTCTAAACGGCCTATGGATATCCAGCGCCCGGATTTAACCTTGGGCAGTCGCTCAAAGACAGTGCGGCGGCCTTCCGGGTCCTTGCGTGAGCAAACCTCTCCCGTGGGCTTGTGGTACAACAGGCACCGGGTTTTCTCGCCGTCTCCAGCTACCAATGGACGGCCATCAACCTCGATGCGCCGCTCTGCACCAACCCGGTCTCCCAGGCTGGCGAGCGTGCCATCGATCGTGACTCGCCCCTGCTCTATCCAGCGCTCCATCTCTCGACGCGAACCCAGACCTGTGCGTGCCAGCACCTTCTGAAGCTTTTCGCCCTCTTTAGGAGCAGCATCAACTGCCCCCTCCTTTGCTTTATCAGCCTTGGCCATGTGTCGCCTGCTGTGAGATATCGGAATCGGACTCTTCCCGTGAATCTTCCGGCGTATCCGAAACTTCCTGCAAAGTCATCGACACCTCATCGTCGGTTTCAACACTGTCTGTCTCCAGATCATCAGTGTGCCCGGCTTCAGGCTCTTCGCTGGCGGGCTCCTGCGAGACTTGCCCTGCTTCGGGCTTACTGTCCGAATCTGCATTTGCGGCCTCTGGCAAAGGCTCGCTAAAGCCCAACTCAGCGTTCAAGGTTTCCAGGTCGCGAATATCCGCCAAAGCTGGCAATTGATCCAGACTCTTGAGACTGAAGTAATCGAGGAAATCACGCGTCGTGGCATACATAGAAGGTCGCCCGGGGACGTCTCGATGACCTACAACGCGAATCCATTCCCGCTCATGCAAAGTACGAATGATATTGGTACTGACCGCCACCCCACGAATCTCTTCAATCTCTCCGCGGGTAATGGGTTGCCTGTAGGCAACCAGTGCCAGAGTTTCGAGGAGTGCGCGGGAATACTTCTGGGGCCGCTCCTGCCAGAGGCGACTTACCCAGGGACTCATCTGCTCGCGCACCTGAAAGCGAAAACCGCTGGCAACATCCACAAGCTCATAACCACGCCCTTCGCAACGCTCACGCACCTCTTCCAGTGCAGCGCGAATATCCTCATTTGAAGGCCGCTCATGCTCTTCAAACAAAGCCCCCAACTGAGCCACGCTCAAGGGCTTACCCGCGGCGAGCAAGGCTGCTTCGATAATTTGCACGAGTCCGCTGCTTTCACTCATTCGGCACGCCCCTTGACATGAATTGGGCCAAAACTTTCTGTTTGTACGATCTCAACCAACGACTCCTTGATCAGCTCCATGATGGCCAAAAAGGTCACCACAACGCCCAACTTGCCCTCTTCTGCCGAAAACAAGGAAACAAACGGCACAAACTGCTTTCCCTGGAGCCTCTCAAGCACCTGGGACATACGCTCCCGGGTGGACAGGGCCTCGCGCTGCACCTGATGACTCTCGTACATCTGCGCACGCTTGAGCACATCCGACAGCACCATCAACAACTCACGCATATCCACATCGGGCGCGGGGCGCTCCTGCTCCACCGGCGGCGGCGCCGCCGATGCTATCCAGGTATCGCGCTCCATACGCGGCAGGTCTTCGATATCTTCCGCGGCTTTCTTGAATCGCTCATATTCCTGCAAACGACGAATAAGCTGCGCCCGAGGATCTTCTTCCTCGTCTTCTTCGGTCTTGGCCCTTGGCAACAGCATTCGCGACTTAATTTCGGCGAGCATGGCCGCCATAAGCAAGTATTCGGCCGCCAACTCGAACTGCATCGCATCCATCAAATCGACGTAATGCATATACTGCTCTGTGATTCGAGAAACGTCGATTTCCAGAATATCGAGGTTCTGCCGACGAATCAGGTACAACAACAGGTCCAGGGGTCCTTCAAAGGCCTCTAAAAACACCTCCAGAGCCTGCGGCGGAATGTACAAATCCTTGGGCAGCTCGGTAACGGCCTTGCCCATAACCACTGCAAAGGGCATCTCCCCCTGGGTTGGCAGCTCAGGCCCCACCAGCGAGACCCCCGCGTCAGTCAATTCTTGATTTTCGTTAGTCACAGAAGCACCGCTTAATAGTGAGGCAAGTATACCTCAGGCAGCCTCAAAGGGCGTTGGATCGCCCTTCCCTGCGCGCAGTAGCATAGGCTTTTCATCAGCCAGATCCACCACGGTGGTTGCCTCCATGCCACACCACCCTCCATCCACCACCAGATCGACCTCGTGTTCCAGTAATTCGCGAATCTCATAAGGGTCGATAAGTGGCAGCTCATCCCCGGGCATAATCAGCGAGACGCTCATCAGTGGCTCGCCAAGGTCTCCCAGGAGTGCCTGCGTGATGGCATTGTCCGGCACTCTCAGGCCGATAGTCCGGCGTTTAGACTGCATCAATCGCCTGGGTACTTCGGTGGTTGCCCGCAGAATAAATGTGTACGGGCCTGGGGTATATTGCTTCAGCAGCCGATAAACCACATTATCCACGCGGGCATAGGTCGCTATCTCAGACAGATCCCGACACACCAAGGTGAAATTATGCCGGTCGTCGAGCTTACGGATGCGACGTATACGGTCCAGCGCCGCTTTATCTCCGATGTGACAACCCAGGGCATAGCCCGAATCTGTGGGATAAACGATCACGCCGCCGCCACGCACGATATCCGCCGCCTGGCGAACCAGGCGAGCCTGAGGATTGTCCGGATGTATCTGGAAGAACTGACTCATGGAAGTCCGCTCCGCGCTGACCTGTGAATTGTTTTACAATGCGGCCCTTTTAGCACCGCGCGGCATTCTAGCACTGCCGAGCGCCCTGGCGATTAGTATGAAACAACTCCTGGAATTTATTCCCATAGCGCTGTTCTTTGTCGTCTATCAACTGGACGGAGAGACCCTGCGCCTGGGCAACTGGCAGCACGAATTCGATGGCATTTTTAGTGCCACCACCGTGCTCATTATTGCCACAGCACTGCAGGTGCTGATTTCGCGCATAGCCAGCGGCTACTGGGACAAACGCGGTCTTTGGACATTTCTTGCGGTGGGTGTTTTTGGTGGTGCCACGCTCATACTGCGAGACCAGACCTTCATTCAATGGAAGCCTACGATCTTTAACTGGGCTCTGGCTATTGCGTTTGGTCTTTTCCACTTCATCGGCGGGCGCAATCTTCTGGAGCGTACCCTTGGAGCGCAGCTGGAACTCCCGAAGACCGTCTGGGCGCGACTCAATCTATTATGGATCAGTAACTTTCTGATTGTGGGCGCGCTTAACCTTTACGTAGCCTACAGTTACAGCGAGTCCACCTGGGTCAGCTACAAGCTGTATTCGGCTATTGGCTTCACGCTGCTACTTACTGTATTGACGGCTTTATTGGTTAGCCCGCACCTGCAGGCAGTCGAAGCCACAGCTGATTCAGAGAGCGATTAACAAAAACCATCGAGAAATTTATGTATTACGCCATATTCGGATACGACGTCCCCAACAGCCTGCCTTTAAGACTGAAGGTTCGCGAACAGCATTTAGCGCGGGTACAAGAACTGGCCAATGAGGGCCGGGTGCTTGTGGGCGGCCCCCATCCCGCGATCGACAGCGAGGACCCGGGCGAGAACGGCTTTACCGGCAGCCTGATTATCGCCGAGTTTCCGTCATTAGCTGATGCCCAACAGTGGGTTAGCGAAGACCCATATACGACCTCTGGCGTGTTTTCTCACGTTGAGGTGAAACCTTTCAAGATCGTTATCCCCTGAACCATGCCATGCGTATCAATACCATTAAACAAGGAGTATCCGTGATTCGACTTATGTTGATAATGCTGTTGAGTGTGAGCTCCGTCGCTTTCGCTCAGGAATCTCGCTACATCAGTGACGAGGTGTTTGTGGTGCTGCATGCAGGACCCGGCTCTAACTACCGCTGGCTGGGCAAACTCATACCCGGAACGCAGCTCATAGAGAAGCGTCGCTCTACCGATGGCAATTGGGCCGAGGTGGCCACATCGCGCGGAACCGAGGGCTGGGTGCAGGCCGAGTACCTGTCCACCGAGGCGCCTGCGCAGGTTCGTCTGCCCGCGGTTGTGCGTCAGCTCGAAGAAGCCCAGCAGGAGTCCGCAGCCCTGCGCAGCAGCCTTGCGGAACTGCGAGCGACCCAGGATGACGTAAATGCGCAGCTCGCGAAAAGTAATGCAGACTTGCAACAGGTAAGTGAGGAACTCGCACAGCTGCGACAGATATCGGGTAGCGCCGTGGAGACCGCCGACAACAATCGCCAGCTCGTAGAGGAGTCAGCGACCATGCGTACAACTCTTGATACCCTCCAGGCAGATAACCAACGTCTGCAAGACCGCGTGCGTAGCAGTGCGTTTATGGATGGCGCTTTTGCCGTGTTCCTCGGGGTAATCATTACTTTGGTAGTGCCGCGACTGTGGCCCAAACGCAAAAACAGCTCAAGCTGGGCCTGAGATCACTCCCCAACGCTCGCAGACAGGAGATACAACATGCACCAACTTAACCGCTTTTTCCGTGTCGTATGCAGCACCCTGCTGCTCGGCGCATTGAGCAATGCGGCGCTGGGCCAGTCCTCTTCACCCACGCCCCTGCCCAACCCCCAGGTCACCATCACGACGAATGTTGGTGCAATCAGCGTGCGTCTGTTTCGCGACAAGGCACCGGTTTCCGTTGAAAACTTTCTGAGCTATGTGGACGCAGGGTTTTATGACGGGACCATCTTCCACCGCGTCATACCAAACTTCATGATTCAAGGTGGCGGCATGACCCCGGACATGCAGGAAAAGCCCGTCGGCGACCCCATTGTCAACGAGTCAAAAAATCGTCTCCACAATGTTCGCGGGACGCTGGCCATGGCGAGAACATCAGATCCGGACTCAGCCACGGCGCAGTTCTTTATTAACCAGCGCACCAACTTGCGACTGGATTGGCAACCGGGCGCAGAAGGCTACACCGTATTTGGCGAAGTAATTGATGGCATGAGTATCGTGGATTACATCAGTACCTCGCCAACCGCACAGATCGGACCCCACGGAAATGTCCCCCTGGACCCGGTCATCATCACCAAGGTAGAGCGCAAGAGCCTGCTGTGATCGCCCTTTCCGTCAATCTCAATAAAATCGCCCTGATCCGGAATTCTCGCGACACCGTCATACCCAGCGTGACCGAGCATGCACAAATGTGCATAGATGCGGGCGCCAATGGCATCACTGTGCACCCCCGTCCGGATCAACGACACATACGCGCTGACGATTGCCGCGATCTCGCACCCATGCTCAATGTTGAATTCAACATTGAAGGCAATCCCTTTGCCGGCCCTCGCGCGAGTGATCGAAAAGGCGTGAGCGATTATCCAGGCTTTATGGAATTGGTGCGGGAGCTGCGTCCAACGCAGTGCACACTGGTGCCTGATGGTGACACCCAACTCACTTCAGACCACGGCTTCGATCTGCATCGTCAAGCCGAAGAGCTGCGCCCCATACTTGCTGAGCTTCGCGATCTAGGCATTCGCAGCAGCCTCTTCATGGACCCTGTGCCAGAGCAAATGTCTCTCGCCGCCGAAATTGGCGCCGATCGAATCGAACTGTATACCGAGTCCTTTGCGGTAGCCGTTGCCAGCGATCATGAGATTGCGCAAACCTACCAGCGCTTTAAGGACACCGCAGAAGCGGCCATACAAGCGGGTCTTGGCGTCAATGCAGGGCACGACCTCAATCTCCATAATCTCCCTTATTTTCGGGAGCTACCCGGCTTGATGGAGGTCTCCATCGGACATGCGCTCACCATCGATGCATTACGCATGGGCATGCCTGCGGCCGTAGCGGCCTACCTGGCAGCACTGGCAGGCCGGTGACCACAGGGTCTGATGCTCAGGAAACCCTTGAGCTACCGCCTTATATCGTTCCACACAGCCCAGAGCCCGTGCGAGTCATCTATGCAGATGACGACTTACTATTGATCCGCAAGCCTGACTTACTCCTGTCGGTACCGGGTCGCCACCCCCTGAATTACGACTGCATGATCACCCGCCTGCAGGAGCGATTCCCGGACGCGTTGGTCGTTCATCGCCTGGATTTGGATACCTCAGGAATCATGATGGTAGCCCGGGGAAAAGCGTCTCAGGGTGCGCTCTCCCGGCTCTTTCAGGAACGCGCCGTTGAAAAGCACTATCGGGCATGGGTTGCAGGGACTGTAACCGCCGACGAAGGAAAAGTGGAATTCCCCATCGCCCGAGACTGGGAAAACCGGCCGCTGCAAAAAATCTGCGCAAAAACCGGAAAAAAGTCTCTCACCTACTTTAAGGTACTAAACAGAAAAGACGGCAATAGCCTGCTTGAACTGCAACCGGCGACCGGCCGCACACACCAGCTGCGTATACATTGCCGGGAAATGGGTCATCCCATTTTGGGCTGCGACATGTACGCGCCCCCCGCCATACTCGGCGCCGCACCCAGGCTTATGTTGCATGCCACACGCATCGCCTTTGCACATCCATCGACGGGTCGAAAAATAGTCGGACACTGTCCTGCGCCCTTTTAGACCGTAGCCATCGGTAACTGAAGGTAGCTACAGGTAACTACACCAGTCACTCCAACTGCCGCCGTAGAGCAAAACATCATCGCGACCCAGTATCGCCAAAGAAAGCAGGTTTACACAGGCGGAGACACCAGAGCCGCAATACACAACCAGCGGTGACACTTCCAGGGTTTCCCCCCAACAGCTGCGCAACGCCTCCTCGTCAAGGAACATGCCTGTGTCATTGCTGAAGCTCTGCCAGGGAAGATTTATCGCGCCAGGGATATGTCCGGCAATAGGGTCGATGGGCTCGTGCTCGCCCCGATAACGTGGCCCTTCACGAGCATCCACCAAAACGGCGGACTGTCCCTGGAGTATGGCTAACTGCTCGCGGTCACAGCAGCCGGGCCAGGTTTCAGGGGCGACGATCGACGGCACAGCCTCCACACGCGGAGCCGAGGCTTCGGGCCTGCCGCCCTGAGCCAACCAGGCCGCATAGCCGCCATTCAAAAAGCTCGGTTGGCGATAGCCAAGGGCTCGCATCATCCACCAGCAGCGCGCAGCAAAGACAAAACGAGAATCGTCGTAAAGGACAACATCGGTATCTGGGCCTATGCCCAAGGCTGCAAGCTTGTCGGCAAAACTCTGAGGACCCGGTAAGGGATGACGCCCCCCGTGAACATCCACCTCAGCGGACATATCCTTTGCAAGATCAAGATACCGCGCGGCCGGCACATGCCCGGCCGAATATTCCTTTTGCCCCGCTGCAGCGTCCGCGAGGGAAAACCTGCAGTCGACCACCACACCGGAAAAATCCTCCAGCTCAGCCACGCTAAGAAACCCAGTCATGATTCTGATCTCCTGAAACAAGCATCGCGTACTACTATTGGGCGATTTTTTCGCCTCAGTGTGTACGCCATTTAAGGTGCACTATACTCAGGCCGCATCATAAAAGGATTAAAGCTAGTGGTCAGCAGCAGTCGCAGCGATGCTTCACTGGTAATCATCGCCAAACCCAACCATTCCTCGAGCTGGCGGAACAACAAGCTGGCACTGCTTGCTGTTTCCGTGCCATCCATGGGAGCAGCGATAGGATTCACAGCGCTGGGGGCATGGCCAATACTGCCTTTTGCCGGAGCAGAGTTGTTTGCGCTTGCGGCGGCGCTTTACTACGTCAACTGGAAACTCGAATATCGCCATGTGATTACTCTTGACGAGCAGACTGTCTCCATAGACAAGGGTCACTATGCCCCCAAGCGCCGCTGGCGATTTGCCAGAGATCAGGTCGCTCTGGCCATAACCCCTGAGAAACACCCCTGGGAAGGCCCGGGTGTGACGGTTCATGGCAAAGAAGAGACCGTCATAGTCGGAGAATTTCTCAATCGCGATGACTGCTTGTCTCTGGTAGCGCTACTTCGCGAGGAACTTCTGGTGCGTACTCATGGACCAATTCGTCGTATCAAAATCTGATGAACCTCAGGGCTATTGAACCTGTGATTTGATCACAGTCAGATCTTAGCAAAATCGCCGTGGCGTCCGAGGCCACTGCTGAAGCGCTCGGCACCACGACGGGTCTCTCCACTGTGAACCACCGCCTCTCCCCCTGCATACTCATAGGCAAGAGCCGACTCTGCGCCAAGCGACCATTGCGCCAGCGCACTTGTCCTATCAGCTCGCATACATGCCTGGGGGAAGCTGGCTATTTGCTCGGCGAGCGCCAGGGCTTCAGACCCAGCCGCTCCCGGCGCCGCCAGACGATTCACCAGCCCTATATCAAGAGCCTCTGAGGCCCCAACGGGTCGCCCAGTGAGAATCATATCCATAGCCCTGGACTGACCAATCAGTCGCGGCAGACGCACAGTGCCCCCATCAATCAAAGGGACTCCCCAGCGCCGGCAAAAAACACCAAAAACGGCATCAGGATCCGCGACACGCAGGTCGCACCAAAGCGCAAGCTCGAGCCCCCCGGCTACGGCATGCCCCTCCACAGCGGCAATCACAGGCTTGGACAGCTGCATGCGTGAGGGACCCATGGGGCCATCCCCAAAAGCCTGCATGCGATTCATACTATCGCCGCTGGCCACCGCTTTGAGGTCAGCACCCGCGCAAAACGTGCCAGCGCTGCCCTGCAAAACAGCGACATCCAGTGAATCGTCGGAATCAAATTCGCGAAAGGCCTTTGCAAGGAGCGCGGCCGTAGGACCATCTACCGCATTACGACTTTCCGGCCGGTTAATTTCCACACGCAAAATCCGCCCGATACTTTCGACCACCACCGTCATTGTCACTCTCCCTGGCTGGCTGCTGCTTCCGCGTAAACGTCGATCCTTTTGCTATCGACAGATCAAGGTAGTTGGCTTGGCGCTCCGGTTACTGCGCACAGTCACGACCATGCTACCCTTCGCGCTTTTGTGAATCGATCAATTTTATGTCTTCTGATTCTGGCAACAACAGCACCGTAGGTTTTGTAAGCTTGGGCTGCCCAAAAGCCCTGGTAGACTCCGAGCGAATCCTCTCGCAACTGAAACTGGACGGCTATGACATTGTCGGCAGCTATGCCGACGCCGAACTGGTTGTAGTCAACACCTGCGGGTTTATCGACAGCGCCAAGGAAGAATCACTTCAGGCCATCGGCGAAGCCATCTCAGAGAATGGTCGCGTCATCGTCACCGGCTGCATGGGCAAGGGAGCTGATGCCGAGCGTATTCGTGCGGAGCACCCAAAGGTACTCTCGGTAACAGGGCCGGCGGCCTACGAAGAAGTCGTTGCAGCGGTACACGAATATGTTCCTGCACCACCCCCGCGAGACGCATTCACCGACCTTATCCCCACATCGTCGATACGACTCACTCCGCGGCACTATGCCTATCTAAAGATCTCCGAAGGCTGCAACCATCGATGCAGCTTTTGCATTATCCCTTCCATGCGCGGAGACCTTGTTAGTCGCCCCATCGGTGATGTCATGGACGAGGCCGAGGCGCTGGTGCGCTCAGGTGTTCGGGAACTACTTGTGATCTCTCAGGACACCAGTGCTTACGGCGTGGACCTGAAGTACCGCACGGGATTCTGGCAGGGCCGTCCGTTGTCGACTCGCATGGAAAGCCTGTGCGCCGCCTTGGGCGAACTCGGCGTATGGGTCCGGCTGCACTATGTTTACCCCTACCCCCATGTGGACAAAGTGATCCCCCTGATGGCGGAAGGAAAAATCCTCCCTTATCTGGATATTCCTTTCCAGCATGCGAGCCATGCCGTTCTCAAACGTATGAAGCGACCAGCGGCCACAGAAAAAGTGCTTAACCGTATTCATAATTGGCGCTCTCAGTGCCCCGATATCACACTGCGAAGCACTTTTATTGTGGGCTTTCCCGGCGAGACCGATGCTGAGTTCGAAGAGCTGTTGAGTTTTCTCGACGAAGCGCAGCTGGATCGCGTGGGCTGCTTCCAATACTCCCCGGTCACCGGCGCAGCAGCGAATGAACTGGCAGACCACGTTCCTGATGAAGTTAAGCAGGAGCGCTACGAACGTTTCATGCTGCGCCAGCAGGCCATTAGTGCACAACGCCTTCAAGCACGGGTGGGCCGTGAAATTGAGGTGCTGATAGACACCGTGGATCACGAAGGCGCCATAGGGCGTTCCAGTGCCGATGCTCCAGAGATAGACGGGCGGGTACATATTCCCACAGCCACAGACTTAACGCCGGGAGACTGGGTTCGTGGCACGGTATCCAAAGCTGACGAATACGACCTCTGGATCGACTAGTCACCGTGAATCTCCTCATCATTGAGGCCGATGAACTGGACTCGAACAAGCAACTGCGACTGAGCGGCCGGCGCCTCAAACATCTCAACGAGATTCTCAAACTCCAGATCGGCGACAAGGTGCGGGTCGGGCAACTTGATGGTGAAATCGGCATAGGCCTTGTTCGGGCCATCGACACCAGCGGCGCGATAATCGATGTCTCTTTGCGGCAAGCACCTCCCCCCCCTCTCCCGCTAAGCGTAGTGCTGGCCTTACCCCGGCCCAAGATGCTGCGCAGAATATTACGTGGTCTGGCCGAGACAGGGGTCAAGGACATACACCTGATCAACAGCTTCCGGGTAGAAAAAAGCTACTGGCAAAGCCCGCTACTGAAGCGCGACGCGTTGCACGAGGCGCTCATTGCCGGTCTCGAACAGGCCATAGACACAGCATTACCGACGGTGGGGCTGCACCAGCGCTTTCGCCCCTTTGCCGAGGATGTGTTGCCAAGACTTTGCCAGGGACGCGACGCATTGCTGGCAGACCTTGGCGCCGGCGACAGCTATCCCTCAGAGCCTGTTGTGCCGAGCTTGCTGATGCTGGGTCCGGAAGGTGGCTTCATTCCTTTTGAACGCGAGTTGATACAAAAGGCGGGTGCTCGCTGTGTCGGACTCGGCCCTCGTATGCTCCGGGTGGAGACCGCCCTGCATTGCGCCCTCGGCAGACATCTGACCCAGATAAGCTAGCAGCACCCCGGCCCATTAGAAATCGCTACAGCTAACGCGTCGATAATTGACGCGGATCAATAACCCCTGCGGCTCTATTCTTTATTTTGGTCGCATCGTCGCAAGACTTGGAATTTGAGTTCATGTTTGCATGGCATCCATAAAACCGGGACCACGGCGAGTGACCCTCAACTACCGCGGGGAATCATGATGTTAAGTGTTGCAGAAGTAATGACCGCTCAACCCTATACCCTGGGCCCGGACGACAGCCTTGTTAAAGCCGCGGCCCTTATGCGCGAACACCATATTCGTCACATTCCCATCGTGTCTAATGATGGCAATGTCATCGGCGTAGTCTCCCATCGCGATCTACTTGCAGCGAGTGATTCGCGGTTAGTACACGAAGACCTGCTCGCCGGGGGCAAGGAGAGCTTTGTAGCGCTATCGGCGGTAATGAGCTCGCCCGTCCAGACCGCTAATGAAAATGCGGAGCTTAGGAGCGTCGCGAGCTTGTTACGCAAACAGCGACTGGGATGCCTGCCGATTACCCGAGACGACCAGCTCGTCGGGATCATCACGGATTCCGATTTCCTGGAGGTCGCAATCGTTCTCATGGAGCAGTTGGAGATGGCTGAGCCAGAAGAAGACTTTTAGGCGATAAAGGTCAGGCTGCGCCGAGACCTATAGGGCAGCTCACGCCAGTGCCCCCCAGACCACAATAGCCTGCGGGGTTCTTGTGCAGATACTGCTGATGATAATCCTCGGCGTAGTAAAAAGGTCCGGCCATCGCGATCTCGGTAGTAATGCTCTGGTAACCAGCGCCATCGAGCTGTGCCTGATACGCCGCCCTACTGTCCTGCGCCGCCGCTAATTGTTGCTCATCATTGACATAGATAGCTGATCGATACTGCGTACCCATATCATTGCCCTGACGCATACCCTGAGTCGGATTGTGACCTTCCCAAAAAACCCGTAGCAGGTCCTCGAAGCTAAGAAGCTGTGGATCAAAGACCACCAAAACCACTTCCGTATGGCCGGTTTTTCCAGAACACACCTCCTCATAGCCAGGGTTTGGTGTGTGCCCTCCAGCGTAGCCTGCAGCGGTGGTAAACACGCCTTTTTGCTGCCAAAACAGGCGTTCAACCCCCCAAAAGCACCCCATCCCGAAAACCACTTGCTGCATATGCGCAGGGAATGGGCCCTGAAGGGGTGCATCCAATACCTGATGACGCTCTGCAACCATCAAAGGCGTATCTCTCCCTGGTAACGCGCTTTGTGCGTCAGGAAGGGCATGTTTTTTGCGCAATTCGAACAATTTCACGTACTTTCTCCATATTCAAAAATAGAGGCCAGGTGCTGAGCGCCGCAAACGCGCTTGGAGCCTCGAGTACAAGGGTATACCATTCTCGCATCATGCCGGTTCACTTCAACGATGCCCCGTCCTCCCGTTAAACAGGCCAGCTCTGGCGATGTCCGTGCGTTTTTACAGCGTGCGAAAAGCGTACAGCGGTTCAGCGCCGGACGTTCAAGACTACTGTTTGCAATGGATGCGACCGCCAGCCGACAACCTACCTGGGACCTGGCCTGTGAACTTCAAGCCGACATGTTTCGAGCCACAGCAGACCTTGCCTCGCTGGCCATACAGCTTGCGTATTATCGAGGCCTGGGAGAGCTGTATCTGGATGACTGGCAAAGTGACGCGGCAACCCTTGCCAAGCGGATGAGTCAGGTCCAGTGTGCAGCGGGGCGCACGCAAATTGGGCGGCTCCTCCGCGCGGCGCTAAAACAACAGTCCACGGTGAACGCGCGAGCTCTGGTTTTTATTGGTGATGCCGTGGAAGAAAGTAGAGCCGACCTTCAGGACCTGGCCGGGCAGTGTCGAATTCAATCCCTGCCGTTGTTTATTTTTCAGGAAGGCAACGATCCCGATGCTAAGCACTGCTTCGAACAAATGGCCAAAGTAAGCGGTGGTGCCTATGAACATTTTGACCAAAACAGTGCTCAGAGACTCCGGGATCTACTCGGAGCCGTCGCGCGCTATGCGGCCGGGGGACGAAAAGCGCTGGAAAGCCACCCCAGTGCTGGCGCTCAACGTCTTTTACAGCAGCTAAAGCGCTAGACTCAAGGAAAACGAGACCTTCATGCCAAGACTCATACTTCTACTGGCCATTGCCGCGGTGGTCTACATTCTGCTGAGGCGTGTTGCCGCCCTGCCACCCCATCGTCGTCGGGGCGAGTACTTCAAGCTGGGTATAGGCGTCGCTGTGGTAGCCGTAGTTCTACTGACCCTAGCCGGCAAGATGCACTGGATAGGCGCTGCAATTACCGGACTTCTGGTGGCGGCCCGCCAATCCTTACCCATACTTGTTCGTCTTTTTCCTATGCTCTCTTCGCTAAAGTCTCAAAGTGCCGGCGCGACGAAGAAATCGACGGTAACGACGCTTATTCTGCGCATGCATCTGGATCATGAGAGCGGCGCCCTGTCCGGCGAAGTCATCGAGGGCCCATTTAAAGACTGGTTGCTAGAAGAGATGAGTCGAGAGCAGCTTGATTCCCTGCGACAATACTGTGAAAGCACCGACGCGGAATCTCTGCAGCTTTTAGATGGCTATCTCGAGCAGCGTTTTCAGGACACAGCTCAGGAAGATGGCCCCCAGGCGCCGCCCGACGCTGGGGGTATGAGTCGCAAAGAGGCGCTGGAAATACTGGGCCTGAGCGAAGACGCGGACCGCGAAGCCATCGTGGACGCGCACCGCAAGCTCATGCAAAAACTTCATCCAGACCGCGGCGGTTCGGACTACCTTGCCGCTAAAATCAATCAAGCCAAAGACTTGCTCACGCAGGACTGAGGCATTTTTACAACACGATATAGAGGAAACCGAGCAGCATGAGTGATGGAGTATTCGTCATCCGAAATCAACTAGGTCAGTTTTGGACCCGAGCGGGAGAATGGGTAGATGGTCGGGAACCCCAGCGCCTGCTCAAAATCAAGCATCACGACGAAGCTGTGAACCAACTGGTTGAACTCAGCGCTAAGGACATAGAACTTCGCGGCGAGGTTCTAGCCTGCGATCTCGATGAACGCAAAGAACCCATGGTCGAAGCGAGCTCTCACTTGACGCCCACGCTGGCAGAGAGGGCAGCAGAGAAATCTGCAGAAAAAGCCGCCGAGGCAGCTCTAATTGCCGCACAGGAAAACCAACTCTCACAAGAAGAGGATGGCGTAGCAGAGCAAATCAACGATGAGCAGGAACCTCCCCTGAGCGCCGCAGTCTAACTTAGCTGCGACGGGGCTACGCCCATACACCGGTTCCCTGGGCGACTTGAAACCCAAGAGAGCGCCCCCATTATTTCGCTCTGAGCTTATGTTGGCTCAAGGCTGTTAATGGCTCAAGGCTGTTAATGGCTCAAGGCTGTTAATAGCTCAAGGTTGTTAATAGCTCAAGGCTGTTAATAGCTCAAGGCTGTTAATAACTTAGAGCTGCTGCTTGCTCAGGCTTGTTTTATTTGTGAGCTCCTGACAGACCAGGAGACACCAGGCTAGATACAGGAATTAAAGTATGCGCATTCTGTTGTTTCTTGCGACCAACTTTGCAGTCCTCATCCTTGTGGGCACTATATTTACCATGCTCGGCTTTCAGGGCATTCTCGCCGAAAATGGCGTCGATCTGGATCTGAAGGCGCTCTTGGTTTTTTGCGGGCTGTTTGGCATGGGCGGCTCTTTGATATCGCTGTTTCTGTCAAAGTGGATGGCCAAACGCAGCACCGGTACCTACATCATAGAAACACCTCGCAACCGCGATGAGCAATGGCTTGTGGACACGGTGGCCGAACTCGCCGGGGAAGCGGGCATCGGTATGCCTGAGGTTGGCATCTTTCCCTCCGAGGGCCCGAATGCATTTGCCACGGGCTGGAACAAAAACGCCGCCCTGGTCGCGATCAGCGCCGGCATGCTCAAGCGCTTTCCCGCAAACGAAATACGGGCAGTCATAGGCCATGAAATCGGCCACGTTGCCAACGGCGACATGGTTACGCTTACTCTGATTCAGGGTGTGGTAAACACCTTCGTCATGTTCCTTGCGCGCATTATTGGCCATACGGTGGATCGGGTCGTTTTTAAAACAGAGCGTGGTTATGGCATCGGGTACTTTATCGTGACCATCGTTGCCGAAATTCTTCTGGGAATACTCGCCAGTATGATCGTCTTCAAGTTTTCTCGATGGCGGGAATACCGCGCCGATAAAGCGGGAGCAAAGCTTGCCGGACGCGGCGACATGATCGCGGCGCTGGAGAGGTTGCGCGGCAATCAAAACGTGCAGCAGGAACTGCCCGGAGAGCTAACGGCTTTTGGCATTAGCGAATCGGCAAAGCAGGGAATCAAAGCCCTGTTTAGCTCGCACCCCCCCCTTGAGCAACGAATAGCGGCACTGCGCAGCGGCGTCTAAATCAAGAACAGGACAGCGTTTAAATTATCGAGAGGCACCAAACATGAATGACAAAACTTCGGCGTGGATCCGCTGGCCTGGATACATCGCATGGTTTTTATTTGCGGTGCTGGCAATTTCAGTATTAGTCGTGCGCAGTGGCAGCTGGCAGCAGGGACTAATGCTCTACGCTCTCGCTGGTCTTCTGAGTCTGGTGCTTTTGGTGTTCATGGGAATTCAGAGCCTTATACCGCGGTGGGGCGGTGAACGTCTGAATATCCTCAAGCGTGCATTGCCGGCTCTTCCCGGTGCCGCATTATTACTGATGGCCATGCAGGCTCGAGACGTACCAGCGATTCACGATATCAGCACAGATCTGCAGGACCCCCCTGCCTTCGAGAAAATCGTAGATCTTCGCGGCGACAGCAGTAATCCGCTGAACCTGAGTGATGAGGTGATTGAGCAACAGCTTGCGGCCTACCCGGACCTAAAGACCCTCCAGAGCTCTCGCTCCTACGCGAGCAGCTACAACATGGCACTGACGACCGCCAGAGACCTTGGATGGGAAGTCGTCCGGGAAGATCCCAACGCCGGATTCATCGAAGCTGTCGATACTACGGCGATTATGAATTTTAAAGATGACGTGGTGATTCGCGTACGCACTAACGCCGACGGCAGTCTCATTGATGTGCGATCCGTATCAAGAGTCGGTGTGAGCGACCTCGGAGCGAACGCCAAGCGCATTCGACGCTTCATGTCAGCATTTAAAGCGGCAGCTGAAGGCTGATTACTATGCTTGGCAGACTTACTCGCGGCATATCGCTGAAGTCGGCGCTGCTCAAAGCAGCACTGCCGCTGATGCTCCTGGTTCCGGGTACTGCATTTACCGCTGAAACTACGGATTACCTAAGCTTTGCCACAGAAGATGAGGCCAACAGTACCGAGATCTTCAGCAAGGCTAGCCCGGCGGTGGTTTATGTCACCACGACGACCCTGCGGCGGCGCAGTCGGTTTTCTCTGGACGTCATGGAGATTCCCAAAGGCTCCGGATCGGGCTTTATTTGGCACGCCAGTGGACTGATTGTCACCAACTACCATGTGGTGGCTGAAGCCAACCGAATGCAGGTCACTTTGCAGGACGGCAGCAGCTATAAAGCGGAACTCATAGGCATTGCCCCGGAGAAAGATCTTGCGGTGCTGCGGCTGCTGGAGCCTCCTAAAGATTTAACGACTTTACCCCTTGGCGATTCCACCGAGCTGTCGGTGGGCCGGAAAGTTCTCGCCATCGGCAATCCTTTTGGCCTTGATACCACGCTGACCACAGGCGTCGTCAGCGCTCTGGGTAGAGAGATTCGAGCGCCCAGCGGACGCCAGATACGCGGCGTTGTGCAAACCGATGCCGCCATCAATCCCGGCAATTCCGGCGGTCCGCTATTGAACTCGCTGGGACAACTGATCGGGGTTAATACGGCTATCTATAGTCCCAGTGGCGCAAGCGCGGGTATTGGCTTTGCTATTCCGGTGAACACCGTAAAAGAAGTAGTGCCCCAGCTCATCAGCTACGGCCGCATATTGCGGCCCATCATGGGAGTCGAACTCGCCAGTGATCGCTGGCGCCGCCGCTACGCCATCAAAGGTCTACCGGTGGTCAGGGTGTTTCCCGGGCTTCCCGCTGCCGAGGCAGGGCTGCGAGGTATTTCACGCAGCTCCCAGGGCGACCTGAGGCTCGGCGACATCATCATTGCCATCGATGGTCAGCCGGTAGATGACCATGATGATTACCTCTCGATCATGGAAAGCCACAAAGCCGGGGACCGTATTTCCGTACGTGCCCGGCGGGGTGACGCTGAAGTAGATCTGGACGTAAAGCTAACCGAGTCCCAATAAACGCAAACCGCAGCGCCCGCTCCCGGACTATAGGGAAGCGCAAAAGTGCTTGATACGTTTACAGGCCCGTTTTAGCACCGAACGATTTTGTGCCAGGCCCAGGCGAACAAAGTTTTCCGCCGACGGTCCGAATGCAGCACCGGGAATCACCGATACCCCCTGCTGCTCCAGCAATTGATCCGCGAACTGCCTACCACTTAATCCTGTGCGCGAAACGTCGCACATGATAAACATACCAGCGTGCGGTCGACTGCAATGAAGGTTTTTCACTTTCGACAGCTTGTCCAACATATAGTCCCGCCGCTCGCGGTACTCATTCCGCATTTCCTTGACATACTGCTGGTCGTTCTCCAAGGCAAAGGCGCTGGCATCCTGAATAAACTGGGGACTGCCAAATAGGGTCGCACCGGCGTACTCGCCGAGCCGTTCGATAAGTGTGGGAGGTGCCACTACCCAGCCTATACGCCAGCCGCTCATTGCGTGAGACTTGGATAGGCCGTCAATCATTACCACGTTGTCGAGACATTCGGCACTCGCTCGAGCAGACATGTGCTTTCCTTCGTAGCAAAACATCGAGTAAACCTCATCGCAAACCAACCAGATGTTTTTCTCCAGGCAATAGGCAGCTAGCTCCCGTATATCCGAGGCAGGAATGATTGCTCCGGTGGGATTACCAGGCGTGTTGATAAACAGTACCCGTGTTTTATCGCTGAGAGTCGACTTCAGCGTTTCTACGTTCAACGCAAAATCATGCTCTACATCTAAAGGCGTGGTTCGAAGATTCAGGTCCAGACCCCTAAATATCGGGTTGTATCCAACGTACATGGGTTCAGGTACAACGATTTCGTCCCCAGGGTTCAAGAGACAGGATAAGACCGCATGAATGGCGGACGTGGCACCAGGAAAAATTGCGACCTCGTCGGCTGTGCAGGGATGTGGAGAACTCTGGGTTTCCAGATCCGCAACCGCCCGCCGCAACTTAATTTCGCCAAGCGAAGGAGAATAGTGGGTGCGCCCCACTCGCAGATGGCTGACGGCATTGTCGATGATAGGTTCAGGAGTCCGAAAATCCGGATCCCCTACAGACAACAAAATGACATCGTCACCGTTTCGCTGCATCTTAAGGGCACGCTCATGAACAGCCCAAACATCACTACCTTCGGCAGAGAGCCGCTCAGTAATGCGAGCGTAAGTTGGAGTAAACATAGCGCAGAACTCGATTTTGGATAGGTGCTGATTATACCGTAGCCAAGGCATCAACATCGCTTGCGGGCGTGCTAACCTGATCCACTGAGCTATCGTGAAGATGAGAGAAAGTTAATGAAAAGCTGGCACAAATGGCTACTTCTAAGCCTATTTTTGTTAGTGCTGGGAGTGATTCAGTTTATCCCCGGTGAACATCCGGTGCCGACATCGGCACCCAATACGCAGCAAACTGCGCCTCAAAATATGCCGAAGCCCCCTACCGTAGACAGTAGTGACGCAACATAGAGGCACTCGCATCGATTAGCCATGGATCCTAATTGCGCTGCTAGAATCAGCTTATGGAACTTAACTATAGTCCCGAAATAATCGGCATCGTTCTCGCGCTAATCTACGTGATGGCGATTGCCAGCGCGATTGATGCCATTCTTCAGGCGCGTACGGCGCAAGGTTCTATCGCCTGGGTGGTATCACTACTAACGCTACCCTATCTCAGCGTCCCGCTGTACCTGGTGTTTGGACGAAATAAGTTTGAAGGATACATCCGGGAACGTGCGCAAATAGAAGCCCAGGCAGAGGCGAGATTACAACTTCCCCGGAACGAGCTATTTGACTTCCAGGCTAGCGATGCATCCAAAGCGTTTTATCGCAGCCTTCAGCGTCTCGCACGCCTGCCGACCGTGCGAGGCAATGCGGTTGAACTGCTCATCGACGGTTACGCGACCTTTGACAGTATCGAAGCGGGACTTCGCAGCGCGAACCATTACATCTTGTTTCAGTTCTACATTCTTCGAGATGACGCTCTGGGTCAGCGCCTGGGTAAGGTGCTGGCAGAAAAAGCACAGGCAGGACTGAGAGTTTGTCTACTCTATGACGAGGTGGGCTCACGCAGCTTTAGCAAAAGCCAGCTGTACAAGAAGCTTCGCCAGGCCGGTGTGCAACTCGCCGCTTTCAACACCCGGCAAGGGCGACGAAACCGATTCCAGATCAATTTTCGCAATCATCGAAAAGTCGTTGTTGTCGATGGCAGCAGTGCCTGGATAGGCGGACACAACGTAGGAATCGAATATTTAGGCGAAAGCGAAGAGCGCGGTCCCTGGCGAGATACGCATGTCAAAATTTCAGGCCCCGCCGTGATTGGCGCCGAACTTACCTTTGCTACCGATTGGTTGTGGGCACGCCGGGAACAACTTGAGATCAATTGGCAGATAGAGCGTGGCGCACCAGGGAACTGCTCCGTACTGCTGTTTCCATCGGACCCTGCCAGTGAATTCGATGAGGCGGGATTGATGTTTCATCAGGTGATTACCCAGGCCAAGGATCGCGTATGGATAGCCAGCCCCTATTTCGTTCCTGATCGGGGCATTATTGCGGCACTGCAGCTCGCCGCGCTACGAGGCGTCGATGTTCGCGTCATGATTCCAAACAACGCCGATGGACCAGTAGTTGGCCTTGCGAACTGGTCATTTACCCGGGAGCTGTTACCGGCAGGAGTGGCGGTGTATCGCTATGAGCCCGCGTTCATGCACCAGAAAGTGTTATTGCTGGACAGGGAGCTAGCCGGCGTAGGAACGGCTAACTTTGATAATCGCTCTTTCCGGCTGAATTTTGAAATCACCGCGCTCGTACATGACGAAGGATTTTGCGATGAGGTGGAGACTATGCTACTCAAAGACTTTGGTCAGTCCCGGCTGGTCACCGAAGAAGAACTGGGAAGAAAACCCTTTTGGTTTCCCCTGGCCACTGCCGCAGCTCGGTTGATGTCTCCGGTTTTATAGAGGCCTTCAGTCAGGCCAGGCCCGACGATCGATATCAAGGTCAGCGTAATCGTCTGCGTTTAAGCGAGGGGCTTTGCCTTCGCTCAACTGCTGGTCGTAGTCCTTTAAAATCCGCAGGGCCAGCTTTGACATCCACAGTAAGCCTATAAGGTTCACGACGCCCAAAAGACCCATGGTCAGATCCGCAAACCCAAAGACCGTGGCAAGATCCTGTGCCGCACCCCAGAAGACCAGGGCCAAAACAGTGATACGAAAAACCGAAAACAGGGTTCGATTGTCTTCACTAAAGTAATTGAGCGCGTTCTCACCCAGATAGTAGTTATACATAATGGAACTAAAGGCAAACATCACCAGAGCAATGCTCACAAAACTTCCGCCCCAGGCCCCCAAATGCTCCGCGAGAGCGTTCTGGGTCAAGGCCACACCAGAGATAGAAGCATCCCCGGGCTGATAAACGTCCGACAGTAAGATGATCAGCGCCGTACAGCTGCACATCACAATGGTATCAATGAATACACTAAAGGCCTGCACAATGCCCTGATTAGCAGGATGCGGCACATAAGCGACTGCCGCCACGTTGGGCGCGCTACCCAGACCGGCCTCGTTGCTGAACAGGCCTCGCTTAACGCCCTGCATGATCGCCACACCGATTCCGCCACCCAGCGCCGGATCCAGACCAAAAGCGCTACGCACAATACTGGCAAACGCCGCAGGCACGTCCTGAATATTCAGACCAATCACAAGCAGCGCACACGCGAAGTAACTGACCGCCATTACCGGTACAACAATTTCTGACACGGAAGCGATGCGTTGAATTCCGCCGAAAATTACGAAGCCCAGAAAAGCGACCAGGGCCAGACCGCTCACCCAGGTTGGTACGCCAAAGGAGACCTCCAGTGAGGTAGCAACCACATAGGACTGCACCGCGTTGAAGCCAAAGCCAAAAGTGATCAACAACAGCAGCGAATAAATCACTGCCAACCCGCGTTGATTGATTCCGCGCGTGAGGTAGTAGGCCGGACCACCACGAAAAGTGCCATCAGGCTCGTAGCGTTTGTACAACTGCGCCAGAGAACATTCAAAGAAACTCGTTGCCATCCCCATGAGGCCAATGACCCACATCCAGAAGACCGCACCCGGTCCACCAAGGGTGATTGCCACTGCGACGCCGGCGATATTGCCGCCCCCAACGCGGCCGGCAACACTGACAACCAGAGCCTGAAACGAGCTGACGTGTCCCTTTTCGTGATGTAAGGCTGTACCCAACACAGCAAACATGCGCCCGAAGTACCGGAACTGCACAAAACGCGAGGCAACGGTAAAGTACAAACCGATGCCCACAAGCATCACAACAAGGACCTTGCTCCAAAGGAGGTCACTCAATATAGCTAGCATGATGCTTCCTCGCGTCTACTCAGTGACGCCCAAGATAAAAATAACCAGGAGTGCCGGTGGCACTACATAACGGATAAGGAAGTACCAGATCGCATAGCCAGGGGCACTGAGCGTAGCGAACTCCTCTTTGGAGTGTTCTCGACGCATAAACCAACCTGCAAAAATCGCGATAAACAAACCACCGAGTGGCAGCAGTATCTGATTAGAGAAGTAGTCCATGACATCGTTGAAGTTTCGATCGCCCACACTTAATCCTTCCAGAACGTTGTAGGACAAGATGCTCAAGACACTCAAAACAGCGACGGAACCGACCACCACCAAAGCACTGATGTGACGGGACACGCCATAGTGTTCTTCGATCCAGGCGTTCACTGACTCGACCAGTCCTACCATGGATGTAATGCCCGCTACAGCCAACATCAAGAAGAACAGGACCGCAAATACATAGCCTCCGGGCATTTGCGCAAAGGCCACCGGCAACGTTTGGAAGATCAGTCCGGCTCCCGCTGCAGGATCTAGCCCGAAATTGAATACCGCAGGGAATATCACCAAGCCGGCCAAGAGAGCCACAGCTGTGTCTGCTATGACAATAATCAGCACTGATTGACTGATAGAAATACTACGAGGCAAGTACGATCCATAGGTCATCATGCCGCCCATGGCAACGCCTATAGAGAAAAACGCCTGTCCGATAGCCGCCAACACCGTGGCGTAGCTCACCTTGCTAAAGTCTGGTGTAAACAGCCACGCAACGGCTTCCCAAAAACCTCCGGCAAAGATATTGAATCCCGCCAACACCAGCAGCAATACAAACATCAGCGGCATCATGATCGTCACCGCACGCTCAATACCATTTTTGATGCCCGCGAAGATAATCAGCCCGGTAATGGCGAGTCCTGCGAGGGTCCAAAAAAGCATGCCCCAATTATCAGCGAGGACCGCGGTAAACTGCGCCTCCGCATTCATCGCGTCAACGCCGGCAAAACCGGTGGTAATAGCCTTAAACAGATACCAAAGCACCCAGCCAACCACCACGGAATAGACGATCTCAATGGTAAACGCAGCAAGGAGGCCCATGCCGCCTACCCAGCGCCATTGGGGACTGCGCTTACTCTCCTTGGCAACGTTTGCCATAGCGATCGGCGGAGCGGCATCGCCCCGCCGCCCGATCATCAGCTCGGCCATGAGAATCGGCACACCGATGAGAAATGCACATCCCAGATAGATGAGTACAAAAGCGGCGCCACCGTTCTCACCGGTTACATAAGGAAATCGCCAGATGTTACCCAAGCCAACGGCAAAGCCCACCGAGGCCATGAAGGAATGCAAATCGAGAGGTCCAGTGCGAGTTCGCACCGCCGGCTGCCGCCATAACAAAAACTCCGAGCGTGGGTCAGCCTCGGAGTCTACACAAAAGCGTCCAAGGCTTCAGCCAAACTGCAGCGTTTAGCTAAGCAAGTGCTGTCGTGGCGGCGGCAAGCCAATCACGATCGCCGGGGTTCTCCAGACGCTCCATGATTTGTGCTGCTACACGAGCGTGATAAGTATCGATCCACTCCCGCTCTTCGCTACTGAGCAAAGCAATCTCGATCAATCGCTTATCGAAGGGCACAAGTGTCAGAGCCTCAAACTCCAACATCGGCACTTCCTGCGATGAAGTGTCCGCTTCACGCACTACACAAAGGTTTTCACAACGAATACCAAAGGCGCCATCTCGGTAATAGCCTGGCTCATTGCTGACGATCATTCCCGGCGCAAGTGCGGTTGCGTTCCAGGCCTTGGCGATGCGCTGAGGGCCCTCATGGACACTCAAAAACGCCCCTACGCCATGACCCGTTCCGTGGTCATAATCCCGACCTGTCTGCCATAGGAACTGTCGTGCCAATACATCCAGGTGGGTACCGGTGGTTCCCTTGGGAAAACGCGCCCTGTCCAGCGCGATGTGCCCCTTGAGGACCAGGGTAAACAACTCACGCATCTCCTGAGTCACCTCGCCAACGGCTACGGTCCGCGTTATATCCGTGGTGCCATCAGAATATTGGCCACCACTATCCACCAAATACAAACTATTGGCTTGCAGCGACGCCGGAGTGTTGTCTTGATGATTGTAGTGACACATAGCGCCGTTGGATGCAGATGCCGAGATCGTGTCAAAGGAGAGCTCGTGAAAGAGTTCTCCCTCAGCACGTAAAGCACCGAGATGGTCAGATACCTCAGCCTCATCATGGTATCGACCGGCGGCCACCTCCGCGTCGAGCCAGGCAAGAAAACGGATCTCAGCGACGGCATCACGACGATGGGCCTCTTGCGCACCAGCGACTTCGACGGCGTTCTTACAGGCTTTGGGTAGCAACACCGGATCTTCGCCAGCCATAAGCGTCGCACCACCGGCTTCCAGACTTAACTGGGTCCACGCGCTTGCCGTAGCTGGATCCGCCAGTACTGTTTTTCCCGTCCAGGCGCCTAATAACTCGCTGGCCTCACCCTCAGCAATGATCGAAACGCCGCCACCGCAATGCTCATGAAAGCCTTCTGGGACACGCCCTTTGTCTACCAGCAAATGTAGATCGCCAGAGGCTTCAAGAACCGCACAGCCAAGCAGTACAGGTAATCGTGGAACGTCCCGACCGCGGACATTTAGCAGCCAGCTCACCGAATCTGGTGCAAAGATCAACGCTGCATCCGCACCAAGTTCGCCGATGGATTTTCCAAGCCGCTGGCGTTTGCTCAGACTATGTTCCCCGGTGAAGGACTCATCCAACAACAAAGCCTTCGCCACGTTCGCCTCGGGGCGGCTCTCCCAGCATTGATCAATAGGATTATCGATGCTCAGGACGAGCTCTATACCCGCTGCTCCCAAGACCTTGTTTGCCTGTTGGTACCAATCGAGGGTACACATGCGCGGGTCGAGAAGAACCTTGCTACCGGCATCGAGCTGCTCGGTCAGCCAAGACAATGGCGGCTCTTCTATAAGACGGCGATATTCATACTGCTGGCCATCAACCTGACGACGCACCTGCACGGTGTAGCGACCGTCGGTGAATATCGCCGCGTTGTTTGTCGTAACAACGGCCATGCCTGCGGAACCAGTGAAGTCCGTGAGCCAACGCAAACGCTCATTGTGAGCAGGAATATATTCGCCAAGATACTCGTCCGCTCGAGGCACGCAAAAGGCATCGACCCCGCGAGACACGAGCTCTTTGCGCAAAGAATCCAGATTCGCTTTCTGACTCGCAGCTGCCATTTCGTTCACCGCCGTGTTATTGATCAGATCTGCTCGAAGTCTTCTTTACCCACACCGCAGTCGGGGCATAGCCAGTCTTCCGGAACATCTTCCCAAAGTGTTCCAGCAGGAATTCCATCGTCAGGCCAGCCCTCGGCCTCATCGTAAATCAAGCCACAAACAATGCATTCAAACTTGCGAAAGGACTGTTCACTCATAGTGTTCTGATCTCCGAATACCACAATTAAAAGAAAAGCTTCGTTGGTGGGGCTTAAGAGCCCGGCGACAGTTCGCCATCAAGGCGCAGACGGTAGCCATTTTTTTCGGGGCTGGCAATGAGTGAAAGCGCCTGCGCCAGCTCAGCGTCAAACTCCTGCCCCGAACTTTCGATAAACAAATCTATAGCGTAACGCCGCTCATTAAGTGTCACCGCCCCGGTTGCCTGCACGGGGCCGCTCAGAGTAACAATATCGGCCCGTGTCTGTTTCTCAGCTGGGCTCGTGAAAGTAGCCACATAGTTACCCAGCACCCGTCGACCACCCGGAGACTGCCAGGCAGCATCCTGCCAAACAAGGCGTCCATCGGCGCGCAACAAATCATTCGCCCGTACGGTAACTTCATCAAAGAGCAATCCGAGACGCCCCTGCAACTCCACGGGCAACACCTGCTTTAAAAGAGCTGCATTGAGATTCACATCCACTGCCCGCAGTTCGAGACTGTCGCCATCCAGCTGCAGCGCTAAACTGGCTCTTTGATCTCCCCACACACTGCTCACCTGAACCCGGGGCGTTAGTCGGAGCAGGCTTAATGGCGCAATTTCCCAGCTGAGCTGTCCTAAATGAAAATTGGCCCCCGGGAACGTCAAGCGCGCCCGCGACGCTGTTCCTGCGCGGAGCGTTCCGGCAACACCTGAAATCTGTATAGTTTGGCTATCAAGAAAATATGGCAGTAATCGGGCGGGCATGTTCAAGCCCAGAATGAATAACAGCAGCGCAATGCCGACCAGCGCCGGAAGCCAAAAACGCGGTGTCATTTAAATGCAGCTACGCGAAGGGTGGCGCTGACGACACCGGCATTACTGGTTTGGCTGAGCGATACATCATCTACCCGCAAACCCTGAAGCGTCTCTAGCTCGTAGATCCAGCGCAAAAAAGCCTCTAAAGGAGCCGACTCAAAGCGAAGCTGCACTGAGCCCTGGCTGTTTGGCTGAAGACGACTCACCCGAAGAAGATAGCGACTGGCGCTTTCGTTTAACGACGCACTGAGATTCACCGAGGACGCAGTCCCGCCGTCACTTTGCGCACCGCGCAGCGACTGAATCTCTGTAGCCATGGCATCTACTCGCTGCAGCACCGCCGCGGTTGCGGCGTTCCGCGCTGATAGCTCTTGTCTTGCCTGTCCCAGAGGACGAACAACAAACAGTACGACCACATAGACAAAAACCACCGACAACATGATCAGCAGTGCCAGTTGATCACGCAAAGAAAAACGCTCAAACCAATCCTTCATGGGCGATCTCCAATGCGTAGCCGCGCCCGGACGCGGTCACCGCTTCGCGAGGAGCTTTCGAGACTTGCTATAAAACCTGCAGCCTCAAGAGCAACCCTGAGAGTTTCGACATCGGCAAAATTGGCGGCCAATAAATTAACCCGCAACTCGGCATTACGTTGGCTGTAACTGAGGCTGGCCAAAACCAAGTCGCTATCGGGAGAAAACAAGTCGCCCAGGGGCGCAAGCAAACCCGTGAAGGTGGTTCCGGTGCCGCCCCCACGCAAACTGTCCAACTGCCTTTGAAGCTGCTTCTGCGCATCCACAACCGCCCCGCGAGGATTGACCTGGCGATAAACCGATTGGATCTCTGTGCGCAAAACGAGGTTTTCGCGCTCAAGGCGTCTCAAATCCAACCATCCCGAGAGTAGGTGAATACTAAGCGCCACAAGCGTTAAGGCTGCGACCTTACGCCACTGACTCCACCATTTCGCATAGGGCAGCTGTGGCGCAAATTCCCCCTGCAACAGATTGATACCTGTTTCAGTCTGATCATGAAGCAATAATGCTGAAGCTAGCCCGCCCTTGCGCCACTGCGTGCTCACAGCTCCCAGAGGCGCTAGCAGCGCAAGATCTGCAGCCTCGTCCTGACCATACACAATGACACTCTCTGCTGGCGACTCGTTACCCAGGGTTTCAAGCAACATCGGTAGCAGAGCATTTTCAATACGAGTCCCCAGGCTGCGACCGTAGCGTAGCAAGGTGCTGTCCTTCTCGAGCACCAGCGTCCATTCCCCGGGTGACCAGGGCAGCAGAAGCGGCTCAGGGACCCAGGGCACAAGACTCGCAAACTCTCCCAGGATCTCCTGCCAGTTTTGCATGGACTGACGATCCACCATGGCTACCGCGTAATGGTCTCGATCCAAAGACATGCGCGCGAAGTGCACACCGTCGATACTGTCAGAGAGTGATTCCTCAAGCATAAAAGGCAGAGACGCGCCCAGGTGTTTGCGCTCTTCCGGGCTGACTGCCAGTTCCAATAAGCGAGCTTCGGAGCCCGGAACAGCAAACACCACACCGTGTCCTTTATGAGCCAAACTCTGCCGCAGGCGATCCTTTTGCTCAGTTGCGTCATGGCTCAAGGCATACACCTCCCCCGCATCCAACCAATGCAGGGCATCACCCCGAAGGAAAAGCACGCTTAAATTGTCGCTCACTGGGAACTCTTGGCAGGAGGATTGGGCATATCGTATAGGCTTGCGTTGATTCGTTGCAGCACGTCAATCTGACGAGCCTGGCGGCGAAGCACACTGTACAACCGCTGCTCACGGTCGGCAATCTCCACTCGCGACGCGAGTAAAAAATACGATGAGGACTCAGTCACAAGTGTCGCGATACCAGAGCTGGGATCACTGGTAAAAACCGGCAGTTGCAAGAATTCCTCAAGACTCGCGAAACCTGCGTCTTCCCGAAGCTGCAGCAGAGACTCCCCCTCACTGCTCGATAAGGGCTGCAAACTCCGGTCTGCATTTAAAGCCCGAAGGACGGGCAGTGCTGCGGTGTGAATATTGATAGCAGTGGGCACCTGGGGCCAGACAGTCACATAAGGACGCAGCGCCTGATAAATCTCAGGCGTCATATTCGCGACAGCCAGCAACTCGCTGGCACTCATCATTGGACGATTTCCCGGCCGATAGGAGGGCTGAAGACTGACGTAGTAGGCGCTCTCCGCACCGTTGAGCCTGGGCTCATCATCTGCATCTATCCAATCCCCAACAGCGTCGGTAAGCGCGATGGCAGTGAATTGATCAAGCTCGACTGTCTCCAGCGCCTGGAGAAGCCGAATAAAGGTCTCCTGCGCCGGACTATAGGCCACAGCATCGGCAGCGGGAGGATCACCTAGACTATTCAGGTTAAAACGCCCCTGCAGATCACTGAGGCTTCCGAACATCCAACCCCCATCGTCAAGAGCGTACGGTGCCGCTGGTTGCGCCCATAACTCATTGAGGTCGTCCCGCGCCGTCTCACTTGCCAGATCGGCATCGTAGTCCAGAGTTAACGCCAAAGAGGCAAGATCTTCAGCTCCCCGCAGATAGGACCAGCTCTGCTCTGCGACAAAGCTGTTTAGACCGCGACGGTAGCCAAGATCAAAATCCCGTTGCAGGGCAACCAGTACCGCAGCGCAAATCGCGAACACTAGTAATGCCACCACCAAGGCAACACCCCTCTGGGATCGAGGAAGGCTCACGCTAACGTACAGGGAGTTCATAAAGTCGTCTTATCTCGCCAAGATCGTCCAACTCAAGACGTATCTCCAGCGCAACCGGAGGTTGGGGTACTGCGGATCCCCCGGCCGGCTGAGCTACCCAGTTTTGTGCCCAGGAGCGGGTATCGACGACTAAATCACCATCGACTTCAAGATTGCCCAAAACATCAAGAAAGCGCAGCTCCATAGCGTTAACGCCGCCGAGTAACTCCATGCGCTGGGGCTCTACATCGACGGCTCTATCTAACACCGGGTAATACGCCCGCCACAGTGCACCTTCCTCAATGTAGTAAAAGACCCGCTGAAGTTCACTGCGGGGCTGCCGCAGACTGTTGGTCCAACCATCCCGGGTCAGCGACAGTGGATAAAAGCCCAGCGGCCCACCGCTCAGCGCTGGCTGCACCGCACCGAACTCATCGCGCACCGATCGATCACTGAATTGCCGCAAGTCTCGCGTGAGTAAGGCCAGCGCACGGTTGAGGTTGCGGGTCCGCTCGCTTGCACTTCGTAGTTGTTGTGCAGCCGTGAGGGTCGACGATATCCCACTATAAGAAGCTGCAGCAACAAACGCGGTTATCGCCAATGCGATAAGCACCTCCACGAGAGTAAACCCGCTGTGTCGCGCGTCAGCCACTGGCGGCGCCATCACTTCGTGCCGCCAAAAAAGCAACCAGCGTATAAAGCGCCGGCCCCTCTGCGCTATCCTGGACTCTTATCTGAACTTCTACCCGGGAGAAATCCGGAACCTCGGTTGCCTGACTCTGCACTTTCCATTGCCAGGTCCTTCCCGCCATTTCCTCGCTCCCGGTTGTGCTACCCCGGAGTGTTTGTCCACCGTTGCGAAGTGCCAGACGCAGCTCTGCCAGACGATTACTCGCCACCACCTGGGCAAGTGAGCGATCGCGAATATAGGCTGTGCCATCAATCTGCTGATCGATAGTGAAGAGCAGCGCCGGAACAGCCAAAGCCACAATGGCTAGAGCGACCATCACCTCAATGAGCGTAAAACCCGACAACTTTGCAAAGCGTTTATCGGGCAACGGCATACTCATCCACCGTCTCGTCATTGTCGCCGCGAAACTGCCTAAATCGTCCCAGAGCATCCCAGCTCAAACGCCAGAGCAGAACATCGTCGTCGCGATTCCTGATCAGCAACTCTCCGGCTTGAGTCTCGCCACTGGAAAGCATAAGCCACTGAGGTATAGCCCCCGCCAAAGGATCAACCGCATCCATGGCAGCAGGCAGCAGCTCCACATCATCAAGTCGAATCTGTAAACGCACGTTGCCGGGAAACTCCAGAGATTCAAAGACTTCAGCAGAATCCTGGGGTCCACGCCAACCCTGATTCAGACGCTGTCGCCAGTGAGCAGTCAATGTAGGCTCGCCACGCTCGTTGACGCTATTAGCAAACAGGACACCAAAGTCGCTACCACTGAACTGCGCCTCATCCAATGCATAAGCGGCCACGGCAACGAGGGTTTCGAGACGCTCCTGGACCAGACGATCACCAGCTCCGGAACTAACATTGAGTGTCACAAGACTGGTCATTAACACGATCACAAAAAGCACGACCAGCATTTCGATCAAGCTAAATCCGCGACCACAAATCATGATGTCAGCCCTGATCCTCTTTCCAGTTCCCAATATCTGCGTTCTGATTCTCGCCACCGGAAAGGCCATCGGCACCCAAAGTGTAGATATCGATCTCGCCATTCTCTCCCGGGCTCAGGTACAAATAGGGCCGTCCCCAGGGATCCAGGGGTAGTTCTGCAAGATACCCGCCATCCTTGAAGTTCCTGGGAACAGGGTCGATAGAACTGGCGCTGACCAGCGCTTCTAGCCCCTGCTCGGTGGTCGGATACACGTAGTTATCCAGACGATAAATCTTGAGCGCGGTTTCGATGGCCTTGAAGTCCGCCTGCGCCTTCTGAATACGCGCATCGTCCGCGCGATTGAGCACCGTCGGCGCCACAATGCTGATCAGCAACCCCATGATTACCAGCACCACCAGAATTTCCACAAGGGAAAATCCGCTTTGGCGCGCCATACCTGCTGTGCGCTGCATCTGCTTACCTCACCATCGTATTTAGATCAAAAATTGGCAGGAGAATAGCCAGCACAATAAGCAAAACCATTCCCCCCATAAAAACCACCATGAGCGGCTCGAACAAACCCATAACCGTACCCAGAGTCATTTCGAGCTCTCGCTCTTGATTGTTTGCCGAGCGCTCGAGCATATCTTCCAAAGAACCACTGCTCTCACCACTGGCAACCATATGCACCATCATCGGCGGAAAATGTCCCGCACTGGCCAGCGCTCTACTAAGACTGCTGCCTTCCTGTACACGCAGTGCTACATCCTCACTTTCTGCCCTCAGCACCAGATTGACCAACACCTGACCGGCGATCCTCAATGCTTCGAGCAAAGGGACCCCGCTGGCCATAAGAATACTTAGCGTAGAGGCGAATCGCGCAGTATCAAGAGCGATCAGTAATCCAGATATACCCGGCAGACGAAGCAGCAAAGCATGCCAGGCCATTCTCCGCCGGGGATTGCGAAGCAGGCGGCGCATAACAACCCCTGCTGACACCAGACCAAGCAATAACCAAAGGCTGTAGGACCTGAAAAAATCACTGGCCGCGATCAGAACAACCGTTAGCGTCGGCAGCTCCCGGTTACTCTGAGAAAAAATACCGATGAGCTCAGGCACCACAAAAACCATAAGCGCAACGATCACGGCAACGGCTACTGCCAGCAAAATAAACGGGTAAATCATAGCCATACGCAACTGCTGGCCGCTGTGCTGCCGTTTCTCGGCGTAATCCGCCAGTTGTTCAAGCACGGGGCCCAGAAAGCCAGCGTGCTCCCCTGCCGTCACCATGGCGCGATACATCTCATTAAAGGCCAGGGGAAACTCGGCCATTGCATAGGCTAGTGTGTGCCCTTCACTCACCCTCGATCGAATCTGCAAAAGCATAGCCTTGATGCGAGGACGTCGAGTTTGCTCTGCCGCCGCCTGAAGACACTCGGCCAAAGGCAAATTGGATTGGACCAGTGTGGCGAGCTGCCGGGTCAACAGAGCAAGATCCGACCCCTTGATACGAGTGGGAAGAAAGCGCTGTCGTAGACTGCTATTAGCGGCTTCGGCACGAGCCGCACTTTGCACCTCGATAGGCCTTAGCTTTTGTGTGCGCAGCTGAACGCGAACATGACGCTCGGAGTCTGCCTCCAGAACGCCACGCACCAGTTTGCCTCCTGGGTTGAGCGCACGATAGCGATAAGCCGTCACGATTTAGCGCCTTTAGGCTACTGAGGTGACACGCAGAACTTCCTGAAGGCTTGTGTCGCCCTCAAGAATACGCCGTCTACCGTCATCTTGAATACTTGCCGCATGTTTCCGGGCATGCTCATTCATTGCCTGCTCTGAAGCACCATCATGAATAAGGGCTCGCAGTTGATCATCAACCTCTATGAGTTCGTAGATCGCACTACGCCCGCGATAACCGCTGTGATTGCAGCTCGAACACCCCCCCGGCTGATAAATTGTTGTGCTGGCAAGATCGTGGCTTTGAATGCTCAGCATAGCGGCTTCCGCAGCCGTCGGCGTCGTCGCGCGGCGACACTCGGGACACAACATCCTAACCAGGCGCTGGGCCATAACCGCAATCAAGCTCGAGGACAGCAAAAAAGACTCAACGCCCATATCCTGAAGTCGAGTCACCGCTCCGATAGCCGTATTGGTGTGCAAGGTGGACAGCACCAGGTGGCCCGTTAAAGACGCCTGCACGGCGATCTCCGCTGTCTCAAGATCACGGATTTCCCCGACCATCACTACATCCGGATCCTGACGCAAAATCGCCCGCAGTCCCCGGGCAAAAGTCATGTCGACTTTGGGGTTCACCTGAGTCTGTCCAATGCCAGGCAGCATGTATTCCACCGGATCTTCGATGGTCATGATGTTCCGTGCGGCGTCGTTAATTTCGGACAGGCCCGCATACAAGGTGGTCGTCTTACCGGACCCGGTGGGCCCGGTAACCAAAATAATTCCGTGGGGGCTTGCCAGCGCAGAGCGAAAACCGCTGTAAACGGTCTTGGGCATCGCCAATTGTCCCAACTGCAACTGTCCCGACTGCTTATCCAGCAATCGAAGCACCACCCGTTCGCCATAGGCCGAGGGTATCGTCGACATGCGGATATCCACCGCATGACCTGCTATGCGGACAGATATTCGACCATCCTGAGGAATCCGCCGCTCCGCAATGTCCAGTCGCGCCATAACCTTGAGACGGGAAACCAGTAAAGGCCCCAACATGCGCTTCGGGGACAAAACCTCGGCCAGAACACCATCAATGCGGTAGCGAATACTGAGCTTTTCCTCAAACGTCTCGATGTGAACATCCGAGGCCTTCTCGCGAACAGCCTCAGAAAGAATCGCGTTAATCAGACGAATGATAGGCGCATCGTCCTCTGCGTCCATCAAGTCGCCGGCATCGGGGATCTCTTCTGCGAGACGACTCAAGTCAACATCTGAGCTGATGTCCGCAGCCATTTGCACCGCTTCGCTGTTATCACGTTGATACGCAAGGGAGAGTTGCTCCTGGAAGTCCCCTGCCGCTAGCTTCTGAAACTCAAGCTGCTTACCAATGCGTCGGCGAAGCTCCAGAAGCACATCAACGCTCAGAGCACTGTCATGAAATACACGATGTGCCGCCTGAGGGTCGATGACCACACGATGGGCCGTGGCAAAGCTAAACGGGAGCTTGCCCGGTACGAGCTCTGCAAACTCAAGAGAGGGCTGGGGCTGGACCTCGCTCACTGCGACTCCACATCAGGAGCCCGGATGTCGTCTCGAATTTTTTCCAACTGCAGGATCTGTCGCTCCCAATCAGGCAGCACCGGCACCTCGCTGTCTTCGAAGAACATCAATCCCTGTTCTTTTTGAACACGCTGTTGATCCCGAATATGTCGATACTTAAGCGCAGTTGCTCCGGCCAGGGCCTTATCGTCGCGAATGATCGTCGGGCGAATAAATATCATAAGGTTGGTTTTGCTCACGGAGACGGCATCATTGCGAAACAGCCTTCCAAAGAAAGGTATATCGCCCAGAATCGGAACGCGCTGCTCAGTACTCTGCACGTCATCTTTTATCAATCCGCCGAGCACGACAATCCGACCGTCCTCTGCGAGTACCTTGGTACGAATCTTTCGCTCATTGGTTATCAGATCCGCCGCCGATGCCGATGCGACCAGCGTGGCACCGGTAAGAGAGTTCACTTCCTGCTCGATCTCAAGAACTACCGAGTCGCCCTCGTTCACCTGCGGCGTTACTGTAAGCGTAATACCCACGTTCTCACGCTCAATGGTCTGAAAGGGATTCTGAGCGCCATTATTTCCACCGGTGTTTGTAAAGGACCCTGTGATAAAGGGAACCTGCTGCCCCACGGTGATGAATGCTTCTTCATTATCCAAAGTAAGCAGGCTTGGCGTAGACAGGATATTCGCGTTGCTTTGCTCCTCAAGCGCGTTGAGGATAACAGTCATACTCAGGTCTTCTCCTACTACACCCCAACCCAGGGAAAGACCTGCAGATCCAGCGAGAGCCGCCGCCAGATTACCCACATCGAAGTCACCGGTAGTCGAACCAGAGCCCGAACCACCGTCGGACGGAAGAATCGCACCGGCAATATTCCGAGCCCGTGCGTCCGAGGCATTAATGCTGCTGCCATAAAATCCGTTGTCATTGGCAAACAACCACTGCAAACCCAGATCCTGTCCGTCAGTGACTTCAAGTTCCACGATAATGGCTTCCACAAGAACCTGTGCGCGCCGGATATCCAGCCGGGTGATCACAGATTCTACGGCGGCCATTTCATCGGGATCGGCCGTAATGATCAGTGAGTTGGTACCCTCATCGGCTTCGATAGTGGCTGTATTACTTGATGACCGGGCGGCCTTACTGTCTCCCGTGTCGAGCTTGCTGATGTTCTGCATTACCCGGGTAAGGACCTCAGCGATCGCCGTAGCCTGCGCGTACTCCAGATAAATGACCTTGACGTTGCCCGTCTGTTCCAGTGGCGTGTCCACATAAGCGACCAGTTTGCGAATACGCGCTCGCTGCAGTTCGTCGCCCGACACCAGTAAACTGTTAGTACGCTTGTCTGGCACGAGGAGCACGTCTACCTCACCACCGTTGTTCTTGGCCTCGGTGGCATTGAGTGTCTCGAGCATTCTTACTACGTCTTCTGCCACCGCATAGCGCATGGCAATGACGTCGGTCTCCTGTACTGCAGACTGGTCCATACGCTCAATGATGTCGCGGATGCGGCTGATATTGGAGGCGGAATCAGAAATGATAATGGCGTTACTGGGTGCATAAGCCGCCATATGCGCCTGCTGCGGAACCAGGGGGCGCAGTACGGGAATCAGCTTAGCCGCAGAGATATTATCCAGGCGGAGCACCTGGGTAATGTACTCATCATTTATGAGGCCTGGAGCAGCATCGCCAGCAACGGGAACCGGCGCCGATCGCGCATCCTTGTTCTGAATCACTCTCACAACCGCACCGGAGCGCACCGCGGTGTAGCCGTGCACATCCAGAATCGCAAGAAACAGGTCGTAAAGCTCGCTGGCATTGACCGGCCGCGAGGAAACCACCTTGACCTTTCCCTTCACCGACGGATCAACAACGATCGTTGTATCAGTGGCTTCTGAGACGAATTTGATCAGTTCCTGAATATCTGTATCTTTCAGATTTACAGTGAAGTCCTGTGCCTTTGCCGAAGCCCCCCAAAGACCCAGCAGCAGTGGGAGCACGAATGCTGAACGCATCAGGCTATGCCACCACATCTTAGGCAAAGTTGTCATAGGCCGCTCTCATCAACAGTTGCTCCAAGACTTACGTTAAGTGTCACAGTCTCTCCCTTTCGCTGTAGTTCAAAGCTCGCTTCACTGGCCGAACGCATTGCCTGATATAGCTTCACCGTATTTGCAGGATCCTTGAGGGTCAGGCCATTCACGGCGGTCACTACGTCGCCGGATTCGAAACCCAGTGCAGAAAACTCCTCTGCTGCCCGTCCGGGACTAATCCGATAACCCTGCAACTCGGAGCCCTCACGCACCGCTGCCACCCGCACCACCTCAGCTAAGGATTGGGGATTACGATAAAGTCGATCCCGATACTCAGCGGCCAGTGCCGAGGCATCGCCACTGGCTGATACGCTCCGAGCCGCATCCCGGGAACCAACTGGCAAGGCCCCAGATCGGACAGGGGCAACCAGTTCACTGTCTTCAAACAAACGCAGAACCTCGTAGCGACCACCATTGTCCAGCACGATCAGATTAGGCAGCACCTTAGCTAAAACCACGTCACCGCTAACTGGCAATTCGTCACCTACCTGATACAGGTCCTGCAGATTGCGGTGCTCGATTACGGCCTGACCGAGACCGGCCTCGGACGCTGCGAGCACACCGCGCAACAATAGCGGCAAGCCAGTTTCCGGCGCTCCATCCTCAATACCTGCAAGCGCAACGCTAGCCTCGGCCTCGCTCATCGCAGGAGTTCGACCAGTCGCCGCCTCGAGTGCCTCCGGGGCGACCACTGCTCCGGGCCGCCCAAACAGCTGGGCCGCGACAAGAGAGTCTATGTCCACCGCAGCACGCGCGCGACTTGCCGTACTACTGGAGACTGGATTAATAACGGCGGCCGCAGGCAAGGGAGGGGCCTCGGGAAAAAAACTCCAAAGCGCTGTCCATAAAGACAGCGCTATCCAGCTACAAAGAAGCAGCGCAAGGCCGCGCTGCAGAAAAAGGAAGTTAGTCGGCTGTGAAAAAAATCGAAATACCGTCGCCGCCCCATGGTTAAACCGGGATGCGAAGCTAGTCAACCGTGTCTGCCAAAGCGCTGTCACCGCTGCCCCCAGCTTTACCACTTTTGTGAACTCAATGGCCCTCTCGGGAAGCGGCCATTGAAGGGCAAAATTGTGACACTAATATGACGGACTCGCCAGCGCTCAACCGGGTCTTTTACTATTGACTGTGGTAATAATCCATGAGGATCTTCGCGACTTCAGGTCGCGAAAACTCAGGCGGAGGTGCGATACCCTTTCCCAGCATTTCACGGACCGCAGTACCAGACAGTAAAACAAAGTCGTCCTTACTGTGGTCCGGTGCATCGCGCATCATTACGACACGATCAAGCTTGCGGCTGTAAGCGGTGTGATCGGCACGGTAAATATCGATCTCCAGAGCGCCATCGGGAACCTCTTCATCAAACACCGTCTGAGCGTCAAAGCCACCATAATAATCACCAACACCTGCATGATCACGACCTACGATGAGATGGCTACAACCGCAATTCTGTCGAAACACGGCGTGCAGCACAGCTTCTCGGGGACCTGCATAAAGCATGTCAAAACCATAACCGGTGATCATTACCGTGTTCGGCGGAAAATACACATCAACCATCTTGCGAATTGATGCATCGCGAACCTCAGCAGGAATATCTCCCGGCTTGAGCTTGCCTAGCAACATGTGGATCAGGATGCCGTCGGCGCCCAGGTCCTCCATGGCCATGCGACACAGTTCTTCATGCGCCCGGTGCATTGGATTACGAGTCTGGAATGCAACGACTTTTTCCCAGCCCCGCTCCGCGATTTCCGCGCGAATATCCACCGCGGTACGAAAAGTATCAGGGAACTCACTGGCAAAGTAGGAGAAATTAAGCACCTGTATGGGACCCGACACTATGCGTTTACCCAGACTCAAGAATGTGGCAACGCCAGGGTGTTCAGGGTCCAGGGTGCGGAACACTTTGCTCGCGATCTGCTCAAGCTGTGCTTCGCTGGCCTCTTCGACGGCCGTTACATCCATAACAGCCAGCACTGGATTGCCATCCACATTAGGATCGCGCAAGGCTATACGCGTACCGGCCTCTACGCTTAAGTCATTGGTGACGTTCAAAATAGGCACGGGCCAAAACAGACCCGACTCTGTCGTCAGATGCTCCGCTACCGACAGTGCATCACCCAGGGTCATGTAACCCGTCAGTGGATTGAAGTACCCAGCTCCCAACATAACAGCATTCGCCGCTGCCGCAGAATTGAGTAACATCGACGGCAGAGACTCCGCTTCTGCAACAAGTGCCGCTCGAGCATCATTGTCATACACATACAAAGGACGCAGCTGCGCAGACCCGTGGGGTTTAATCATTTCGAATTCCTCTTTAAGCGGCGATGATGCCGCGGTCGCCCAGCTGTTTCAAAATCTGCGCAACCTCTTCGTTCAGTGTTTGCTTGTCCGAATGCAGGTGTACCTCTGCAGATGGTGGCGCTTCGTAAGGGTCGTCAATACCCGTGAAATTTTTGATTTCTCCGGCCCGCGCTTTCTTATAAAGGCCCTTGGGGTCGCGGCCTTCTGCCGCCTCTAGTGAGCAATCTACGAAGACTTCAATAAAGTCGATACCTGCCGCTGCATGTAACTCACGTACCGCATCGCGATCTGCGACATAGGGGCTGATAAAGCTCGACAGCGCAATTATGCCGCTGTCGGCAAAGAGCTTGGCCACTTCTCCAATACGACGAATATTCTCCGTGCGATCCTCTGCGGAGAAGCCGAGATTCTTGTTGATACCCATGCGAACATTGTCACCGTCCAAACGATAGGCCAGGACGCCACGCTCATTCAAAACACCTTCAAGTTCCACCGCCACGGTGCTCTTACCGCTACCGGACAAACCTGTAAACCAGATGGTGGCCCCCCTGTGACCCAATAACTTGGCACGGTGATCCCGCGTGATATCACCTTCGTGCCAATGCACATTGGTGGCTTTTTGCTCAGCCATGATTATTCCTTGACAGACAGTTAACTTTGGCGCGGCAGTTTAGCACGACGCAATAGATAGCCGCATGCCGTGGGGCACGGCAAAAATGAGTATCAGGTCTCAGTATCGGCAGCGTAGCCGGGCTCAAACTGACTGCACTTAAGATCTTTAAGCAAGCCGTCACTAAGACTATAAATCCATCCATGTACACCCAGTGACTGGCCTCGATCCCAGGCAGCCTGTACCACAGAGGTTCTAGCCACGTTCTCGACCTGACGCTGAACATTCATCTCACACAACAAATTGACCCGTACCTCAGCATCGGGCTCAGCCTCAAGTGCCTCTCGTTCCTGAATCGCCACATCTTCAATGTGCTTGAGCCAGTTATCAATCAAACCTCGAGGCTTGGGGTCAAGTACCGCTGCCACACCTCCGCAGCCGTAATGTCCCACCACAACCACATGCGATACCTGAAGAATGTCCACAGCGTACTGCAGCACCGACAAGCAGTTGAGATCGCCGTGCGCGACCACATTGCCAACATTGCGATGCACAAACACCTCACCGGGCTTGAGCCCCACTATCTCGTTGGCCGGTACTCGGCTGTCAGAACATCCTATCCATAGATAACGGGGAGATTGCTGCCCTGCGAGCTCAGGGAAAAATTGCGGGTTAGCGGCGCTAACACGCTCCGCCCAGTCACGATTATTGGCTAAAAGCTCTCTCAGCCCCTCCATGACTAAAGCATCAGCAGACCGAGGCGCGCCACAGATATCCGATTGCCGCCCCCACGCTCTGCTTTTTGCATGGCCGCTTCAGCCTCTGACTCCATCTGCGTCGCCAGACGCTCACTGGACTCCACAGGATGCCGGGAAGGCTCCCAGCAGACCAACCCAATGCTTAAAGAAACATGCAGCACGGCGCCCCGGCCATCATCAATAGCGAATTCATCGATATCCTGGCGCATACGCTCACCAATATCGTGTGCATGGGGTTCGTTACAGGCAGGCAACAGCACAGAAAAATGCGTCGCAGAGATGTGGGCGATATAGTCCGTCGCCCGAAGCTCAGAGCACAGTCGCTGCGATACGCGGCGCTGTACAAAATGACAGGCCACCTCACCGTAACTCTTGCAGATATCCGCCAGTTCATCCAACGATATATACAACAAGGTCATGGGATGATTGACCCGCCGAGCCCAGTAGATCTCCCGCAACATATCACGACGAAACGCGCGCAAATTGCCCACTTCGGTTACCGGGTTCAACAGGGTCAGCTGGTCTACGCGCTGATACTCAACGACGCGCAAAAGCGCGGCAGCTACCAATTGGCCCAACATGGCGAAAAGTTCGAGCTCCTGCGCTCCGTAGCTGGTCATCTTATCGGTGAGAGCTATGTGGTAGCTCCCCACAAGTCGCTTGCCGTCGAACAGCGGCATCATGACCGCGCCGGCGGCGTTGCTTGCCCCGGACAAAATGGTGAACATGCGGCGATCATCAAGATCTATGATCGCTGTTTCAGGCACGTCGTGATAGAGCTGGTAGAGCGCATAGCTGTCGGTCTTCAGCGACAAAGATGCTCCGAACAATTTGCGTATGGGCAGCAGTCGGGCGATCTGCTCTTCGGGGTCGTAGAGTCGCAACTCGGCCTGCGGGGAACCAAATCCCTGCGGAAAATCCTCCAGAAGGTACTTAACCAGGGAAGATAGGCTCTTTACCGCCAGCAAATTGCGTTGCGCCTGACGCAACTGGCGCAGGACATGGACATGCAACAGCGAGACAAGATCGTCGCTATCGTCGGCCTCTGCCGGGAGAGCGGTCATCTCTATATTGGTGACCTCTGGCCCAGTAGGCTCAGTAGGCTCAGTACTGTGGTCTTCGCTCACTCTAGCTCTTTCTTATTTTGTTTATGCGCCACGAGAAACTCTCCTTCGCACTGAATAAGCACTCAAACGCTTTGATGTGCAAGTGTAAGGCCACTATACTCCACGGAGCAAACCGAGGGGTGGCACTAGCCTGAGACGCCTGCCCTTCACTGTCCTCCCGTGGAAGACCCTGCGGGAGACAATGAAGCGATGCAGCGAACCCTTTGAACCTGATCCGGGCAATACCGGCGTAGGAATGGTTGCAGAGCTGGCATAACATCTCATGCCCAGAGCTGCTCGTTCCCTCGCTCAAGGGAACAAACATGAAGCAATTGACAGCGAAAAATTTCAGCCTTAAACCCACGCTTGCGCGCCATCGGGACCACATCCATCGGGACCACATAGGGAAGATTCTACGGTGGCAAACCGGTGCGCAACATGCCTTTCTCGGCACTCTGCTCAGCCTGACCTTCGTCGCCAGCGGACACGCTCAAGAGACTAGCAAAGTCCCAACCCTCGAAGAGATTATCGTTACCGCCGAACTTCGAGACACGCCCTGGTTGTCTCAACCATCGAGCAGTAGCGTCATGGATGCGTCGCAAATTCAGGAGCGCACGGCCATTCACCTTGAGAATCTTCTGCAACTCGCACCCAATGTGAATCTGGCAGGCGGGAGCTCCCGTGCGCGTTTCTATCAGATACGCGGGGTGGGTGAGCGCAGTCAGTTTGTGGATCCCTTGAACCCTTCCGTAGGCCTGCTTATTGATGGCATTGACTTTAGTGGGCTAGGAAGCGGGGCGACTCTTTTTGATATAGAACAGGTGGAAATTCTCCGCGGCCCCCAGGGAACCTTGCACGGCGCAAACGCTCTGGCGGGTCTTATCAATATGCGCAGTGCCGCACCGGAGTCTGAATTTGGCGCACGGCTACAGTCCACCGTTGGCGACTACGGACGTCGAGAGCTCGGCGTGAGCGTAACGGGCCCCCTCGCAACAGAGAAATTACTCTTTCGTATCGCGGCATTCCAACATCGTAGCGATGGATTCATGGATAACAGCTTCCTCAATCGCAGCGACAACAATGCCCGCGATGAAACAAGTCTGCGCGGACGGCTGCGCTGGATTCCAAATGCCAGCCAGAGCCTGGATGTCACGCTAGCTCATATCGATATCGACAACGGTTACGATGCGTTCTCCCTCGATAATACGCGCACGACTTTATCGGACATGCCCGGGAATGATCGCCAGCAAAGCGACGCGGCAGGACTGCATTACCGATGGGAAGGCGATAGAGTGCTGACAGAAGTCATGGCCAGCGCCGCCACATCCGACACCGACTACAGCTATGACGAAGACTGGAGTTTTGTGGGCATTGCCCCGGATCTTGAGTACTCATCTTTTGATCGTTATCTGAGAAATCGCGACAGCTACAGTGCTCAGCTGAGGCTGTCATCAACAGAGTCGCTGGCCACCGCAGCCGGCGCGCTTGATTGGACCGCTGGGCTCTACGCGCTTCAAGACGATGAGTCACTACGTCGGGAGTACACCTTTCTCAGCGAGGACTTTACAAGCCGCTTTCAGGCCGAAACCCTGGCAGCCTACGGGCAGATCGATCTGGCACTATCGCAAAATTGGACACTGAGCACAGGTCTTCGACTCGCTAATCGCTCCATGCAATACGATGACTCCAATGCCATCTCGAGCAAACCAGACAACAGTCTGTGGGGCGGGAAAGTAGCTCTGAAATTCGAAACTGATGAACTCGGGATGCTGTACGCGGCCATTTCCAGAGGTTACCGCGCAGGCGGCGTCAATGCGGGCATTCTTGCGTTCCCTGACGACAACAGCGAGGTATCGGACAGCTTGGCGGGCTTGCGGTTTTTCGACGAAGAACTGCTGTATAACCTGGAAATCGGTCATAAAGGGCAATTCCTTGATGGCCGACTGCGAAGCGCAGTGACCCTGTTCTATATGGATCGCAGCGATCAGCAGGTACGCGGCTCTATTGTTATCCCCCGGGGGGATGGCAGCACAGCCTTCGTAGACTTCACCGACAACGCCGCGGCAGGTTACAACCTGGGTCTGGAGTGGGAACTGCGCGCCGCCGCCAGTGACACACTGGAGGTTTATCTCAACACGGGTCTCCTTCGGGCACAATTTGACGAATACGTAAACGCCGATGGTCGAGATCTGGAAGGTCGCGAGCAGGCACATGCTCCAAGCTATCAGTTTGCGGCTGGCCTCAACTGGCGACCCGGTAAGCATTGGCAGGCTGACCTGCAGTGGGAAGGCCGCGACAGCTTCTACTTCTCTGATCGCCATGACGAACAATCGGGCGCCTACACGCTGCTGCATCTGCGCGTCGCCTATCAGCGGGAGAATTGGGAACTCGCTCTTTGGGGACGCAATCTGCTTGATGAAGACTATTTCACCCGAGGCTTTGGCAGTTTCGGCAATGATCCTCGCAAAGGCTACATCACCGAGGCTTACCGGCAGTTTGCTGATCCCAGACAGCTGGGTCTCTCTCTGGAACTGCGTCTTTGAACGAAGTACTGGAAGCGCTGGCGGTAGTGCTGGGACTTGCCTATCTTGTCCTTGCGATCCGCGAAAAACGCAGTTGCTGGATTGCCGGCGCGCTGGCATCAATAATTTTCGGATGGATTTTCTGGCAAGCGGGGCTACCCATGCAGGCTCTGCTACAAGCCTTTTACCTTGCAATGGCCGCGCTCGGCTGGTGGCAATGGGGTAAGGATGGTTCCCGGGACGCAAGCTTCGTGACTCAGGTTGACTGGCGCTACCACAGCATAGTGATCATCAGCCTACTGGCGCTTAGCGGCCTCACACTCATTGCCCGTAATTCGCCAACAGACATTCAGTCAATCGTGGATACCACAAGTAGCTGGGGCGGCGTTCTGGCCACATGGATGGTGGCGCGAAAGAAACTTGAGGCCTGGGTCTACTGGATCGGCATCGATGCAGTAACCGCCGGGCTATATCTGGACGCTGGATTACTGGCATCATCAGCGCTCTATTTGGTTTACACGGTATTGGCCTTTATCGCATGGAAGCAGTGGCACAACAGCTTGCGTCTTCAACACGGCGAATAGTCGACGAGGTTTGCAAAGACCACGCTGCCTGGGCACCGCAGCTAGATAGCGCGCCGACCCCCGGGAGCCGTCTTGACGGCGGCTATAACCACCACGTACAGCTGATCGAGACCCCCGGGCAGCGCTGGGTGCTCCGCATTGACAAACAAAACCGCGACACCAGCCATAGAGAACGGGAACTTGCCATCCAGACGCAGGCCGCCGCCTGCAAAATAGCGCCGGGCATTCTCTTCAGTGATCCCAAGCGCGGCATTACAGTTATGGAATGGATCGATGCGCAGCAGGACGCTCAGAACACAGCAGCTGATTTCGCCGGACTCCTGCGAGCAATTCATGCTCTCCCTCCACTGGGTGAGTGCCTCGAATCCACCGCCGTTTTGCAACGCTACCAAACTGCAATCAAGCCTGAGTCATCCCTGGCAGAACTTATGCGCACCGGGCATTCGCGTATCAACAAAGCGGTGAGTGAGTTAGGCAAGCAGAAAAACATCGCCACCGTGCTGTGTCACAACGACCTTTTGCGCGCGAACTGTCTGCGCAGCAAAGATCGCCTTTACGCCCTTGATTGGGAATACGCTGCTCCGGGGGATGCATTTTTTGACCTTGCGGTGTGTGCATCGGACTTACCGGGAAGAGTGAACGGCGAACTCTTGGAACTCTATCTGCAGCGTCCGGCGACGCAGGCGGAGCAAAGGCGCTTTAAGGCGCAAAGTCTGGTTTACGCCTGCATCGAAGCCTGTTGGTTCAGCGTCCACCATAGCAGCTCAAATCAGGCGTCGCTGTCGCACCGTAAACTTGCCGAATTTTTACTGAACGGGGCCCCACAATGAGTCACTGGCACATCTTCGGTGCCGGAGCCATGGGGAGCCTGATCGCCTATCGCATGCAACATGCAAGGCTACCCTGCACGTTATTGCATCATCACGAAGGCGAAAGTTCACGACTGTTAATCGATGGACAAAGCAGCACACAACTGCCCATTCACACTCTGGATGCGCAGGCCCCGGGAAGCATCAAACGATTGCTAATCACCACCAAGGCGGGCCAACTGCTTGATGCTCTGAAGCTGGCGATGCCGTACTTATCACCGAATGCCGTAATCGCATGCACTGCCAATGGCCTGGGATTTGACGAGGGGTTTAAGGCACTACTGCCCCAGCAGAACTTGTATCGTGCAGTGAGCACTGCAGCGGCCTACCGAGATCACAGGGCAGCAGTGCACGTCGTTGCAACAGGAAGCACCCGTATGGGGCCTGGAAAGTCAGCCGAAGATCCCCCCAACTGGTTCCGCGATAGCCTGGCAATGCTGGAGGGCTGGTGCTGGGAGCCATGCATGGAACTGGCCATAGGTGAGAAGTTCTCGATCAATTGCGTCATCAATCCACTCACAGCGAAGCTTAAGTGTCTCAATGGTCAACTATTATTGCTCGGTAACACGGCCGGCCCTGAGCTACGGTCTCTTTGCGAGGAAAGCGAGCCGGCACTAAAGAGATTGGGACTATGGAGAAAGCACGGCGACTTACTGGATGCTGCAGTGAGCGTATGCCGAAGCACTGCCAAGAATCAATCTTCGATGCTCCAGGACACACTCGCGGGACGTCCCACGGAGATCAACTATCTCAATGCAGAACTCCTGCGCCGCGCGCACAGTCTTGGACTCGAACTCCCTCTTAACCAAGCGCTGGTAAGTTCTCTAAGCTAAGTAATCAAGAAACGACCCAGCTCATCAAGCAACTGCGAGAGCGCCTGTTTTAATTGCGGAAGTGTGGCTCCCTGAGGCAACGACAACTGCTGCTCCTGACGCCGGGAATCCCTCGACCCTCGTAGCTGTAAAAGACAGCGTCCGGACGCGCAATCGACCTGCAAAGACAGCTCCCGCTGTGCGATGCAGACATTGCTGCTACCCGCAGAAGTGAGAGTATATTTGTTGTCGCTAGCAAGTCCCGCCCCAAGGACCACCGCATCCTCCACCCGCTCCTTGAGAAGCAAACTGAGTAAAACCCGGAGTTGCTCTTCGGTTGCTGCGAGCATTTTTGTGTCGTGCAACACATTGACCTGAGGCATGGCGACAGAGATGCAAGGACCCGGCATCAACATAACAAGGCCCAGCACCACGCAAGGCACTAGCATAGACGCAATCAGCAGGCTCCGCGCACCGGAACTGCCACGAGCCCAGTAGTCCATAAAAAGAGCTCGCGCTTTTTGTCCTAGCGGAAGGCGAACCAGTTTTTGCGGCAGCCGCGCAGCAGAGACGCCTGCGGGGACCGGCTCCGTAACGGTGTGCAGTGGAAGCTCCGCGAAATTCGCCGCGGGAAGCAAACTGCGCAGCTCCCGCAAACACTCTCTGAGCTCAAAGGTTCCCTCAGGCCGGTCTGCTCGCTCAGCGGCCAATAACATCTGCAGTAGTACTTTGATCGCTTCAGCCTCCGACTCACCAACCCCTGGCATGTTTGGCAGCTTTTTCAAACCGCCCCGAAGCCGGCGAACGTCGAGCTCGCTGCCTGTAAAAAATGGATGTACGCCAAAGAGCATGCGATGCAACAGCAATCCCAGGCTGAAAAAATCACTACCCAGATCAGCCATCTCACCCCGCGACTGCTCCGGAGACAGAGCCTCGGGACTACCGGCTAACCATTGCTCACCCACCAGCTGCGCTGCACCAAAGTCCGTCAGCACAGCGCGACCACTGGGCGTAACAAGGACATTTGCCGGTTTCATGTCGCCGTGAACTACAGCCGCTCGACGCAATGCTGCAAGAGCCGCTGCAAGATCTGTCACTAGCGCCAGAGCATTCGCAGGAGCGAGACGATGAACACGCGCGAGCAGGTCCTCCAGGGAGCAGCCGGGCACGTACTGCACCACCAGAGCAAGGTGCGGACCCGCACTGACTACGTCGTGTATTGCCACAGTGTGTGGGCTATCGACCCGCATCAGATGCCGAGCCTCGGCCACAGCGCGGCGGCGCACCGAAAGCGAGCCCGTAAGGTGATAGAGCTTGATGCAGACACGTCGCTTCAGGCGTGTATCAAAAGCGAGATAAACCTCCGCCTGCCCTCCAGAGCCTAGTCGGCGTAACAAACGGTACTGTGAGAGCCCTCGGTTCACCGTTTGCCTCAAGCCCTAGCGCTTTGAGGTGTCAGACCGATACCCGCTGCTGACACCGCTGGCTCGCAGTCGCGTCTGAAGGCCGCGCCGGGATACAGCCAAACGGTCAGCAGTCGAAGCAAGGTCTCCTCGACAGGCATCCAGTGCTGCAAGCATCTCGCCCAGCGGCACATCTGCGGCAAGGCGACATTCGCGCAGACTCTCTAGCCGCCGGTAGATCGCAGAACGCGAGACGCCCAACTGCCGGGCAATGGCTGCCACTTCGTACTTGGCCGCCCGCCAGGCGACGATAAAATCTTCGTCCGAAACATCCGCCAAGCGCGTTGGCGGCATTTCCTGCACCCGTGTATCAGGCTGATGCTCCCCGGGCATCACTGAAGTGACAGAGACTGCTGTGAGACGCGCTTTTACAGCCGACGGAACGTGTAATTCCGACGTAGAACAACTGCTAATCTGTGCAACTGTATGTTGTAACTCACGGATGTTGCCGGGCCAGTCATAGGCCAATAACTGTTCAAACAGCCGTGCCCAGGATCGAATACTGGTCTCGCTTTGACCGATATCCCAGGGGCGTTCATCGTCAGTTGCACACTCCCCAAAGAAATCTGCAGCCAGAAGCGCTACGTCCTCGCGACGCTCCACAAGCGCCGGCAAACGTATCTCCTGAGCTCCCAGTCGATATCGAAGTGCAGGGCGAAAACGCTCCCGCAATTCATCCGGATCTTGCTCCATAGCGGCAACTACCCGTAAATCCACTCGCTCGGTCTTTCCACCAACCACCTGAATTTCGCGCTCCTGCAGTGCGCGTAAAAGCATGGGCTGCAGCGTTGGGGGAGTGTCGCCCACTTCGTCAAGAAAAAGCGTGCCTCCATCAGCCTGTTGAAAATAACCGGATCGGTTGCTATCGGCGCCTGTGTAGGCGCCTTTTCGTGCGCCAAATAAACTCGCGCTTGCGATTTCCACGGACGTAGCCGCCATATTCACGGCAACCCAGGGACCCGAAGACCGGTCGCTCAAAGTATGAATAGCGCGAGCGATGCGCTCTTTGCCGGTACCGGTTGGGCCAATGAGTAAAACGTCAGCCGACGATTTAGCGGCAAGCAATGTGCTTTCGCGCAACTGCTGCATTGCGGGACTCAGGCCTTTGAGTGATGCCAGGGCCGCCACGGCGCCTTGCTGCGCAGGCATTGGGAGCTGCAACCTAAGATGCAAAACGATGCGCTGTGCGAGGCTGACAATCAGTCCCTGCTGTAGCTGCTCCTCACTGAACAGCTGCTCCGTGGGAAGCTCTTGTGCGTTGACGCGCAGTCGCGAACGCCCCGGGTTTCGCCGGATCCGCCAATCCCGGCCCTCACGCAGGAGGCTAAAAGCTTCACGGCTCACGTACTGATCACCGATCCCCTTGACGTTGGCTGTGGTGGAAGCAGCAAATTCGGGAAAGTGTCTGCCGACGATCACAGGATCATCAGTGCAAGCAATGCGGTAGCGTTCGCCGATGCGAGAGGTGTCAGGATGAAAAGCAATTAGGACGCACAACTCCGGTTGTACATCGCGATCCTCCGCTGAACCCCAAAACGATCCGTCCATGGAATCGATTGGGCGAGTCCTACCACCTCTACCTGGATTCTCCACTTGAACTCCCTGTCATTTCGACATTTACTCAAGACACCGCCAAGGGCGGCCTCTGAGCATAGCAGCCGGGGAATCGGGACTCTAATCCAACGCGTTAGCCCAGAATAAGCACGGCGGAAAGACCCAACAACCAAAGCCCCGCGCTACGATAAAGAATATCGCCAAAAATACGAGCGCCCGCGCCCTGGTTGCAGGCAACCGCTGCAAGCTCCCACAAGAGCTGCGGTGCCGGGGTGGTATCGGTAAAGTGGGCAAGGGGCGCACGCTGACTCACTGCCATAAAGTCACCGCTCAAAGCGAAGGTCAGACCCAAAATGCGTGCGGGGATCCAGTCCGCCCAACGCAGGACCTGCAAGTATTGCGGACCACGATCGTTAGCCGCCAGAATTGCCACGGCGCGATAGAGCACCGCCGCTATGGGACCGGCGAGGACAAAGTAAAACAAAGGCGCGAACCAGCGGGCATAGCCACAGTAAACCAAACGCTGCAGGGCCCGATCCGCAGGTTCGGTATCAGCATCATCGACAGGCGCCCATAGATCCTCCAGAGCAGCACGAGCTGCCTCAGGATCATCCGATGCCCGGGCCTCATATTGCTCAAGAGCCGTGTGGAAGTCAGCGCGCCCCAGGCTCCAAACGAAAAGACCTGAGATGGCAATAAGCTCCACCAACCCAAACAACCAGCCCTCCAATAGCGACAGGGCCCAATAAGCCACCGCAGCGATAACGCCAAGCGTAATGACAAGACGCAGCATCTGCGCCGAAAAGCGCAAAGCCACAAAGCCATCCCACTGAATCAGCCACCGGTCTCGTTGCAAAAAGTTGCCCGGCTGTATGATTTGCTGCAGGGACAGTGCAATGATCATGGCAAGAAATGTCATCGCGCTATTGACTCCTCTATTGGTGAGCGAGCGGATGGATTGTTACGGGCCCTGAGAAGACTTCGAAGCCTGGCCCAGTCAAAAGCCTGGCCGGGGTCGGTTTTGCGGCCCGGTGCGATATCACTGTGCCCGACTATCGGCCCGGGCGCCAGCGTGGGTATACAACTGCGAAGCTCCACAATTAAATGGCTCAGCACCTCATATTGGATTTTCTCGTAGGACAGACTATCGGTCCCCTCAAGCTCAATGCCGATACTGAAGTCATTGCAATTCACCCTGTCGGACCAGGAGGACACACCTGCGTGCCAGGCTCGGTCAAGACAAGAGACAAACTGCGTCAATACTCCATTACGGTCGATCAGAAAATGCGCAGATACCTCCAGTCCTTGCAGCTCTGCAAAGGAAGGATCGCGGGAGCAATCGAGCTTGTTACAAAAAAGCGCCTCGATGTCTCCGGTATCAAAACAACCCGGAGGCAGTGAAATGTTGTGCACCACCAGCATTTCCGGCCAGCAGGCTGACGGCCGGGCGTTGTAGTTGGGTGACGGGCAATGGCGGGCACATTCGAGCCAACCATTCCAGATTATTGAAGGGGACATTCGCGTATTGTGTGCATCAATACCGCCTACGGCAAGCGCGGAGACGCTTTTCGTCACCGAGTCCACGCTGCTACCATAACGACCAAGAGCCCCTTATCCCGCAAGCCGGAAATCCCCATGAGCCTCAGCCTTACCCGAGTCCCAGAAACCATTGTCCAGAGCAATGTCGAAATAGCCCTAGCGGAGGACATCGGCAGCGGCGATATCACTGCGGATTTGCTGCCAGTGGATCGCATGGCCGAAGCCACGGTGATTACCCGGGAAGACGGCGTGCTGTGTGGCCAACATTGGGTAAACACAGTGTTTGCCAGTGTTGATGATCGCATCAGCATCGACTGGTCTGCGGCAGATGGAGATAGCCTAACCGCTGGTCAAACACTATTTGAACTTCGGGGCCCTGCCCGCGGCCTGCTCACCGGAGAGCGCACTGCGCTGAACTTCCTCCAGACACTATCCGGCACGGCGACACGATGCCGGGACTACGCGCGAAGTGTTGAAGGCACTGGCGTGCGTTTACTGGACACCCGCAAGACACTGCCAGGGCTTCGCGCCGCGCAAAAATACGCGGTGCGCTGCGGTGGGTGCCATAATCATCGTATCGGGCTCTACGATGCATTTCTGATCAAGGAAAACCATATTCTTGCTTGCGGCGGTATTCACGCTGCGGTCCTGCGCGCCCGGGAAAGCGCCCCAGGAAAGCCCGTAGAAGTCGAAGTAGAAAGCACCGATGAACTGCTTCAAGCGATTGATGCCGGCTGCGAGCGCGTCATGTTGGACAACTTTGATCTTGGAGCTTTGCGAGAAGCCGTAAAGCTGACCAATGGCCGAGCCGAACTGGAAGCATCCGGCAACGTTACCCTCGCAACTCTGCGTGCTATCGCCGAAACCGGGGTCGACTTTATCTCCATCGGCGCACTCACCAAGGGCTGCCAGCCTCTGGATCTGTCTATGCGGCTCGCTTGAGAAGCCAGTAAAATCCTCGCTAAAAAGCGGAGGCATTGCACGCCAAGCTAGAGAATCATGAACGAATGCGGCTCCGCTTTTTAGCTAGAGCGGCAGCAAAGGCTCGGCACTGACCAGCACTCCATTTCGATCAGCATAAATATAGTCTCCACTGCAGACCGTGGTGCCACCGACCTCAATAGAAACGTTTAGCTGCCCCTCGCCTCGCTTATCGGTTTTTTGCGGGCATGAGCCCAGGGCTTTTATGCCCAGCTCAAGCGTCTCAAGAATCTCCACGTCACGCACGGCACCGGCTATCACCAAGCCCGACCATCCGTTTTCCACCGCCTTGGCTGCCAACTGATCACCCAGCAAGGCTCGTCTTAGAGAACAACCGCCATCAACGACGATAACCCGTCCGTTGCCAGGCTGCTGCACCAACTCTTTCACCAAGGAGTTGTCTTCAAAACACTTCACCGTGACAGCGACGCCGCTGAAGCATGTCACCGCGCCGTAGTCCTGCCAGGGATGTAACACCGCTCGAGCATCAGGGGCGCTGTCAGCGAGATCCGGGGTACTAAACACCATTACAGCCAACCCACCGGGTAGTCCTGCAACGCACCACCGGCATTGGCCACGCTGCCCGCATAGCCCTCACAGCGCGGCAATATGCTTTGCGCGTAAAAGGTAGCTGTGGCCACCTTCCGCGCGTAAAACTCGTTGTCGCTGCCGGCCTTAAGCGCAGCCTGAGCGACCGCTGCGCCGCGGGCAAGCTGCCAGGCGCCAAACAAAAATCCCGTCTGCATCATGTAATCAAATGCAGCGGCGCCAGCCACCTCCGGGTTACTAGAGAGCATTTGCAATATCACTTCCGTGGACTCGGCCTGTTGTGCAACTGCTTTCAAAAGGCATTGACCAATGATCTCGAGGCTACCGCCGCGACTCAGGTAATCCTGCGCATCGGCACGGATCATATCCAGTACGGCGGCCATTGTTGAACCACCATCCCGGCCCAATTTGCGACCCACCAGATCTGCGGCCTGAATGCCGTTGGTACCCTCATAGATGGGGGTAATTCTCACGTCGCGCAGATACTGGGCAGCGCCGGTTTCTTCGACATAACCCATACCACCGTGAACCTGAACACCCAGGGACGTAAGTTCCACTCCCACCTCGGTCATCCAGCCCTTAATCACAGGGATCATTAAATCAATGCGAGCCTGCGCCATGCTGCGCTGTGCATCCGCGCCGTAGTGCGCAAGATCCATAGTTACCGCTTCGCTGTAAGCAAGCGCGCGCATCCCTTCACTCAGCGCCTTCATAGTCAGAAGCATACGCTTTACGTCTGCATGCTCAATGATAGGCACCCCGCCCTGTACACGATCTTTGGCGTAGGCCAGGGCCAGTTGGTAAGAGCCCTCGGTGGCACCCAGACTTTGCAGTCCGACCTTCAGACGCGCCTCGTTCATCATGGTGAACATGCAGGTCAGTCCGCGATTTTCCTCGCCAACCAGATACCCCACAGCACCACCCTGGTCGCCAAAAGCCATCACGCAGGTCGGACTGCCGTGTATCCCCAATTTGTGCTCTGTCGACACCGGGTACACGTCATTGCGCTCGCCGAGACTGCCATCGGCATTAACCAGGAATTTGGGCACCAGAAACAATGAGATGCCGCTCGAGCCCTCCGGGGCATCCGGCAGCTTCGCCAGCACGAGATGCACGATGTTATCGACCGCATCATGATCACCCCAGGTAATATAAATTTTTTGGCCAGTGATCAAATAATGATCGCCGTTAGGGACAGCGCGGGTTTTCATAACCCCTAAGTCTGAACCTGCACCGGACTCGGTAAGATTCATGGTCCCGGTCCACTCACCGGTATGGAGCTTTTCGAGGTAGATCGCTTTCAATTCATCGGTGGCATGCGATGCGATAGCGAGCGCCGCACCACTACTGAGAATAGGGGCCAAAGCAAAGGCCATATCTGCGCCGTTCCACATTTCTGACGCCGCTGTCCCATACAGCTCCGGGAGACCCTGACCGCCAAAATCCGCATCGGCAGAAATGCCAAACCACCCGCCCTGAGCAAGCTGCCGGATCGCATCCGCATATCCCGGAGAAATCACCACCTTCTGGTCTTCACAACGCGCTGGCTGCATATCAGCCCCGCGCCGCAATGGAGCAAGAACCTCACCCGCGAGCTTACCGCCCTCATCCAGCAAAGCAGCGGTCAAATCTTCTCCCACACCCAATTCTTCAAAACGGGGCAAGCTACCCAGCGTTTCTCCAATACAAAGTACCTCGTCGATGACGAAACGCATATCTTCCAGGGGCGCACGATACATAGCCAAAAAGCCTCTTAATGGTTCACGGTAAAATTAGGGACGCAGATAGTACGTCCAAACGCGCAATTATAAAGGCTTGGCAGGAGGGCGGCATCATCGCGATACTGCAACGTTTAGATAGCACTCGGTTGCCCCCATGAATCTGCACCGCATTGATCTGAACCTGTTGGTCTACCTCGACGCCCTCCTGCGCGAGCGCAATGTTACCCAGGCCGCCCAGCAGTTAAACCTGTCACAACCGGCCATGAGCAATGGTTTACGCAGGCTGCGCACACTATTTGACGATCCCCTGCTGGTGCGCACGTCCGAGGGTATGACGCCTACCGAGCGGGCTCTGGAGCTGGAGCCGCTGGTGCGCGACGCCCTGTCGCGCATCGATCAGGCCGTGCAGCCTCGAGCAGCATTCAGGCCAGAAGAGGCTCAGGGCGTTTTTCGCATCATGGCCAGCGATTATGCAGAGTCGACGCTGTTTCCTCAGGTCCTGGGCGAGCTGCGTAATCAAGCCCCCAGCGTGACTCTGGATATTATGACACCCTCGGATGTTAGCTTTCTGGATGTGGAGCGCGGCAAAGTCGATATGGTGATCAACCGCTTTGACTCAATGCCGCAATCTTTTCACCAAATTCCTCTTTGGGACGACAGTTTTTCCTGCCTTCTCAGCCCAAACCATCCCATCCTCGATGACTTTACCCTGGAAAACTACCTGCTATCGGATCATGTCTGGGTTAGTAAAACAGGCATGGGCGTAGGGGTAGGCGTTAACCCCGACGACGTTCAACGCCTGGGATGGGTTGATGCGGCGCTCAATCGTTTGGGCAAGAAGCGCCAAATTCGCGTCTTTACCCGGCACTACCAGGCGGCAATGACCCTCGCGGAACACAACGACTTAATAGTGACGCTACCGACCCGCGCGGCGATGCTCAAACGAGACAACCCACGACTGGTCCGTAGGGACCCACCACTGACCATACCTCCCCTGGAATTAAAAATGGCGTGGAGCCCGCTGCTTCAGCACAACCCCGGTAATCGCTGGCTTCGCAAGCTCATTGTGGACACCGCAAGAAAAATCGTGGCGTCGGACCAAAATTCATGAAATAAATGATGGCGATCATATCTATTGGCTTTGGAAATCATTGTCCCGCGATTAAAATCGGCTCATCAACATATTCAATGATTCACTTTAAGGAGTCTTCGTCATGACAACTCGAGTTGCGCGAGCAGGTTTGCAAGTGGCACCGGTCATTGCAGAACTACTGGAGGAGCAGATTTGCCCGGGCATTGGGGTAGATGCGGGCGAATTCTGGACGTCCCTGGCGAGCATCATTGAGGACATGCAGCCCCGAAACGAAGAACTTCTGGCTATCCGCGAGGACCTGCAACAGCAAATCGATGACTGGCACCGGCAACATCCCGGCGCCGACTACGATCGCGGGGCGTACAAGGCCTTTCTGCAGGAAATCGGCTACCTACTCCCAGAGCCCGCAGCATTTACCATCAGCACCGAAAACGTCGATGCGGAGGTTGCGACCCTGGCAGGCCCACAGTTGGTCGTGCCGGTAATGAATGCCCGCTATGCACTCAATGCGGCAAATGCCCGCTGGGGCAGTCTCTACGATGCGCTGTATGGAACAGATGTCATCTCCGAGAACGATGGTGCGGAGCGAGCTGGTGGCTATAACCCGGTGCGCGGCGCCAAAGTGATCGCCTGGGCGCGGGACTTTCTGGACAAGCACTTCGCGCTTAAAAATGGCAGTCATCACGATGCGACCCGCTATGCGCTCAGTGACGGCGCTTTGCTCGTTAGCCTTGGCGACAGCAAAACCGCCAGCGAATTGGCGCAGGCCGATCAACTGCAGGGCTTTCGCGGTGAGAGAGGTGCTCCTACGGCTATTCTCCTGAAGCACAACGGTTTACACGTAGAAATCCAGATCGATGCCAACAGCCCTATTGGCTCCGAAGACAAAGCCGGAGTCAAAGACCTGTTACTAGAGTCTGCGGTTAGCACCATTCAAGACTGTGAGGACTCAGTGGCCGCCGTAGACGCCGATGACAAAGCGGTGGTTTACGGCAACTGGCTAGGCTTAATGCGCGGCGATTTGAGTGAAGAGTTCACAAAAGGCGGCAGCAGCCAGACGCGTAAGCTTAACCCCGATCGTCGCTATACGGCGATGGATGGCAGCGATTTGGTCTTGCCCGGGCGCAGCCTGATGTTTGTGCGCAACGTTGGTCATCTCATGACTAACGACGCGATACTGGGTACTACGGGCAAAGAGATTCCTGAGGGAATCATGGACGCGATGTTCACCGCGGTGATCGCCATGCATGACCTGAAGGGCGACAGCGGATTAGCTAACTCTCGCTGCGGCAGCGTTTATATTGTGAAGCCGAAGATGCATGGGCCCGATGAGGTGAGCTTCACGGTTGACCTGTTCTGCCGCGTCGAAGATGCCCTGGGGCTCCCAAGAAACACGCTGAAGCTGGGCATTATGGACGAGGAGCGACGCACCACCGTGAACCTGCGCGAGTGCATCCGCAGAGCCAGCGAACGCATTGTGTTTATTAATACAGGGTTCCTCGACCGCACCGGAGACGAAATTCACACCAGCATGGCCGCCGCTGCGATGACACCCAAAGGCGACATGAAGTCCGAGCCCTGGATTAGCGCTTATGAAGATAACAATGTAGACGCGGGACTCGCCTGCGGCCTGCTGGGACGCGCACAAATTGGCAAGGGGATGTGGGCAATGCCCGACCTCATGGCCGACATGTTGGAAGCCAAAATTGGCCACCCAAAAGCCGGTGCCAGCACAGCCTGGGTACCCTCTCCCACTGCCGCGACGCTGCACGTCACTCACTATCACGATGTGAATGTTGCCGACGTGCAAGCACACTTAAAAGAACGTACACCCGCCTCCTTAGACGACATTCTCTCTATACCCCTGCGCGGCGCCGCCAACATGAGCCCCGAGGAAATTCAGCGGGAGCTCGACAATAATGCCCAGGGCATCCTCGGCTATGTAGTGCGCTGGATTGACCAGGGTGTGGGCTGCTCCAAGGTACCCGACATTAACAATATCGGTCTTATGGAAGATCGCGCAACGCTAAGAATCTCTTCTCAGCACATCGCCAATTGGCTACTGCACGGGGTATGCAGCGAAAGCCAAGTGCGCGAAACCCTGGAGCGCATGGCTGCGGTGGTCGATGAACAAAATGCGGCGGACCCGCTGTACAGCCCCATGGCGACCAACTTTGACAACAGCGTGGCCTTTCGAGCCGCTTGCGATCTTGTGTTCCTTGGAACCGAACAGCCCAGTGGATATACCGAGCCGGTACTGCATGCTCGCCGCCGGGAAGCGAAGGCCGCCGCCTGAGGTCGAAGAACACGGGGCCAAAAAGCATCGCTGCCGGCCCGTGGCTGCACCTGAACCCCTAGTTCAGGTTAGACAATGCCTGCATGGGTGGAACATATTCGTAGCCCAGCGCTTCGGACACAGCCTGGTAAGTGACTTGTCCCGCATGCACATTTAGGCCGTCGCGCAGGTATCGATCGTCCTCAAGCGCCTTTTTTACCCCTTTGCTGGCAAGCGCCAGCACGTAAGGCAGCGTTGCATTAGTCAGTGCTAAGGTCGAAGTTCTCGCAACGCCACCAGGCATGTTTGCCACGCAGTAATGCACCACGTCATCAACGATATAAACTGGATCCTGATGCGTCGTGGCGCGACTGGTTTCAAAGCATCCCCCCTGATCAATAGCAACGTCCACCAGCACTGACCCGGGCTTCATACGAGAAACCAGGTCCGCTGAAACCAGCTTGGGTGCGGCGGCTCCAGGAATGAGCACGGCCCCGACCACAAGATCTGCTTCCAAGGCGTGCCGCTCTATGGCATCACGGGTTGAGTAAAGAGTCTTCATACGGCCTTCAAAAAGGGTATCGAGTTCTTTTAGGCGATTGATAGACCGATCAACGATCGTGACATCAGCGCCAAGGCCCATGGCCATGCGGGCCGCATTCACACCCACAACGCCGCCACCGATAACCAAAACGCGTGCAGGCTCCACACCCGGAACACCACCCAGCAGAGTTCCGCTCCCGCCCTGCGCTTTTTCCAGACTATGGCAACCCGCCTGAATAGCCATACGTCCCGCCACCTCGCTCATGGGCGCAAGTAAGGGCAGTCCGCCCTGGGCGCTTGTCACCGTCTCATAGGCGATCGCTGTCGCACCAGATTCCACAAGTAATTTTGTCTGCACAGGATCCGGCGCCAGATGCAAATAGGTAAAAAGAAGCTGCCCCTCGCGAAGCATTCTGCACTCGTCAGGTTGCGGCTCTTTGACCTTAACGATCATTTCAGCCTCAGCGAACACCGATGCCGCATCCGCGGCAATACGGGCGCCCGCAGCCTCATACTGTGAATCATCAAAGCCGATGGATGCGCCGCCGCAGGCCTCGATGAGGACCTCGTGCCCTGCATGCACTAATTCACTTACTCCCGCTGGCGTAAGACCGATTCGATACTCGTGATTCTTGATTTCCTTCGGTACACCGATAAGCATGCCGACTAACTCCCAGAGACTGTGAATACGCCTGACATATTAGTGGCAGCGCGACCATCACGCGCTACCTCTTTAGGGTGGCAAGTCAGTCTTCGTCGACGCCAACGTCCTTGTACTGAAGATTCGTCAACTGCTCAGATAACAAGCCCAGAAGGAACATAATGACGCCGGAAGAAACTAGCAGTGCGGTCATATTCGTAAAGCGCCAGGAATCGCTCATAATTGCGGTAGCAACGTAATTGAAAACGCCCAAGCCTGCGGTCAGAACAGAAAATGGAAAATACACCTTAAGTGGTGAGTAGAGCGTACCAACTTTGAAAATAATCAGCAGGAAGCGCAACCCATCGCGGAGCAAGCTGATGTGACCACTGCCCTGCCGCTTGGCGACCTTAATCGGCAGAAACGCGACCGAGTAGCCCGCGCGATAAAAGGCCATGGTTGATGTTGTGGGGTAGCTAAAGCCATTGGGCAATAGATATAAAAAGCTAAGAAACTTTTTGCGGTTAACGGCGCGAAAGCCCGAGGTCAGATCGTCGATGGGCTGCCCGACCATCCAACTCGCAAACTTATTGTAAAAGCTGTTCGCGCCCCAGCGCGCAACGCTCGCCTGAGACCCCAACCCAGATCGAGCGCCCACCACAAGGTCGTAACCCTCACCGTACTTGTAGAGCAAGCGCTCAACATCTGCCGGGTCATGCTGACCGTCGGCGTCCATGAACACAAGAACATCGCCCTTCGCTGCTAGAGCGCCGCGCTTGATAGCTGCGCCGTTACCTTTGCTGTAGGGCTGGGTAACGACCTTAGCACCGGCGGTTGCGGCGATTTCGCCGGTGCCATCGGTGGAGCCGTCGTCGACCACAATAACTTGTGCATCAGGAAAATAGGCGCAGAGACCGCCAACAACCCGTGCAACAGTAGCGCTTTCATTTTTCGCTGGAAGGACTATCGAGAGCATGTGCGATCAGTAGCTATTTGAAAAATCTTTTCCACGCAGTAACCCCTTAATCTCGCGCTTTGAATACGCAACGACGCAATAAAACCATAGTCATTTAATCGCTTCCTTATATTGTTTAAACAATACCAACTCAAAGCCACTGAGCTTCCCTTGATCTACCATCGCCTCAAGTTCGACTATGGCGACATCGACAGATTCAGAATCTCCTGCCAATAACGAGGCCTCAGCCCAGCGAAGGAGAACTAAAGGGCCGTGATCACGCTCTCGGGCAATTGAAGCGTACACAAACGCTTTTACAGGGTTACCCAGCGTTTTTTCGAAGTCATACAAATCCACTAACGCAGGCAGTCCTAAGATGTAACCCCGATCCAACAAGACCGAAACGAATGAGAAAAGCCAGTCCGATACTTCGTGCCAGGCAAAGTTTTGACACGCATTCTCTGCCACCAAGCTTCGCAACGTCCGTAACATGTAACTTCTGATCGGGTCATCCTCAGCAAGATCACCCGCAAGCGGCAACTCATCCATAGCGAGCAGTCCGCCCAAACATGACGCTCCAACATCCAGCAATACAGGATCTGCGCTACCCATAGGTCGCGCCGCTGGCTGGGATCGACTCTGCGTAAAAGCTTCAAGGATCAGTTCTCTCGCGCCAGCCACGTCACCGAGAGACGCATCTGCCAGCGCCTGATCCATCAAAACTCTGGGCGAATTTTTATGGCCCGAAACATCGTGGAGTAATAGCGCCTCCGCCGATCGCCAGTGTGCTGCAAGCGCATAAGAGGATAAACTCAAGGAGCACAGATATACGAAAGCGAGGCACAGTGCTGATATCCTCAGCTCACCCGACTCCCGCAGACAAACTCTTCGCATGAGCTCCGCAAACAAAACCGCCAGCCCAACGCTAGGCAAATAATTCCGATGTTCAAAGTACAGCTCCAAAGGCAAATAGAACGTTTCAATACAATGGCCGATGAGAAAAAAACCAATGCCTAGTGCCACAATACTCACCTGTCTCACAAGTACCGCACGGACCATAAAAGCAAGACACGCCACCCAAATCAGAGTAGCTCCAATTGCAAGCGCAGAGCCGTCCGCTAGGCTAGATATCGGATAGTCATCGTGGACTAAACCCATGCGTAATGTATCGGGGTAAAAGAACTGTCTAAAGTAATCTGCGAGTATTACCGGCGATGAACCGAGTCGATCTGCATAGGTGAAATTTCGTCTTGCATAAGAAATGTCGGACCGAAAATACTCCATCAGCCCAAAAATGAGGAAAAACACCACGCCGGCTGCCATTAGACACACTGCTGCCACTTTCATCTTGTCGTAGCCATTCGCTCGCCTCGTATACGGCACTGCAAAGACTTCCAGGAGCGCGATTAGTGGCACTGCCAAAACACCATTCTCTTTGGCAAAAGGCGCCATCAAAACACTGATCACGCACACGAGTGACCAAACTAATCTATACGAGGGATTGCTCGCTGAGCGAGCTAACAAGTAGCTAAGCAAGGCCATAAGCACAAAAAGTGTAGAGAGAATGGCCATACGTTGGGAGATATAAAGAACGGTACTCACCTTCTGGGGTGCGCATGCCCATACCAAAGCAGTCACAAATGCGATGACGTACGCGTACCTAACGCCACGCATAGTTAGCAAGACGTGTATCAAGGCTGCTACGAGAGTGGCATTAATCAGATGAAAACCAATGGATATAGCTTTACTAAACTCAGGGCCGGCAGAAAACACGACCTGCTCCAAAGCGAAAGAAAATATTGTAAGCGGTCTTCCGATCGGACTTGAAGTGTCTGAAAACACCAGCTGCCAGAATAAGTCGGGACGCGTCCTTAGCTGATTGACGGGAACAACAGACGTAGAGTCATCGAGGATGTATCCGGAACCCAGACCCGATGCAAAAAGCAAAGCAAGCAAAACCACGCCCAACATCGAAACAAGCATGCAAACTAACGTGGGGTTTAACGAACTATTGTGTCGCATTACCTTACTCATCACAGTCGATACAAACAACAACTCGGCGACCATTGGGCGACACACAATGCTATAAGCAATGGCCACCATCGCTCGCCTGAAGGACACGTAGTCGACCTAGAGGACTTGAGCCGTGCATCAGCCCTTCGGCCCTCACAGCTATTACAAAAAAAACCCCAGTGTGAACTGGGGTTTTAAAGGCTCTCGCAGGAAGCGAAGCTCTGCTGACTAAATTACCCGCGGCAAGAAGCTGGGAGATACTTAGCAAGAGTAGTGTCTACAGGAGCACAAACCCAAGTCACTCTCCGAGAGTTAGCGTCTACCGTGCCGGTAAGGGTTATGTCCATATCCGCTGCAGCGCCAAGCTGCTGCCGGGCAACTTCTCCATTGGACGCTGCAATCGTATAAACGCCGGTTAAACCAGCGCCTGCGAATGTAGCCGTAGCCACAAATGACGCATCTCCAAAGCCCGATTCCAGGATGCCTGCCTGAGCAGCCGTAGTCGGCATTCTACCTCGGGCAGCCACATATTCCGCGATGGTAGTCTTTGCCTCAGCAGCGGTTGCCAAAACTTCCGACATACGTGCTCGCACCGTGTAATCCTGGTAAGCAGGCAGCGCAATCGCAGCCAAAATTCCAACGATCGCAATAACGATCATCAGTTCGATCAGCGTAAAACCCTGCTGCCTTTGCATATTTACTTTCTTCATTGTCTCTCTCCAGTTAATTGGCAACCCAGGAAGGCTGCAAAAACACACACTTCATCAGTTACGCCTGCAGGTTACGGGCCAAAACCTTAACAACAAAATTAAAATTTATGAAAATCAGCGGTTTATGCGCATATTGGATTCAAAAACATATCGCAAGGTACAGAAAAACATCCTGACAACTGGTCACCTTCGCGCACTAACTGACATTTTTTGTCAGTCACACAACAAAAATCGTACAAAACGAAATCGACGCACTGTTCTAACACTAGCCAGCGCCTAAAAAATCACCATAATCAATACTCTATAGGCACTTCAGCCAAGCTATAGCTACCGCTATACTCTGACGCTTAATTAAGGGCAGCTACGCATGAACGAACGAGTCAGCGGTAAACCCTCCGGCCTAGCCGGTCGCCTTGTTATCGAGGGCCTCCTCGATGAAGATCAGGCGTCCAAGGCTCAGGCCGCCGCAACCAGTGAACGAATCCCTTTCGTTCGGTATTTGGTCGATGAAGTAAAAATCGACAGCCACAAGCTGGCTGAAATTGCTTCACAGGAATTCGGCGCAGCGCGATTCGACATAGGGGCTTTTGATTCTCAGTTTTTGCCTCAGGGAGTTGTAGAGCCCGAACTGGTCACCAAACATCACGCGCTGCCGCTCTACAGTCGGGGCAAGCGCCTCTTCATAGCAGTCTCCGATCCCACCAACCTTGCAGCGCTTGATGAGATCAAATTTCACACAGGTCTGAATACCGAAGCCATTTTGGTTGATGAGAAGAGTCTACAAAAGGCTATTGCTGAATGGACCGATGCCCAGGACGACATGAGCGGCGGTCTCGACGATCTTGAGTCCGATGAGTTTGATGAAATTGATATTGGCGCAGTCGATAATGATGCAGCCCCGGAGGACGACGGTAACAGCAGTGTTGACGAGACTCCGATTGTACGATTTGTCAACAAGGTGCTGGTCGATGCCATCAAACAGGGCGCTTCGGACATTCACTTTGAGCCTTATGAAAAAGACTACCGCGTTCGTTTTCGGACAGACGGCGTACTCAGAGAAGTTGTCCGTCCACCTCGTAATTTGGCACCTCGTCTGTCGGCTCGACTGAAAGTTATGTCGCAAATGGATATTTCTGAGCGACGAATGCCTCAGGACGGTCGCATTCAAATGAAGCTCTCGCGAAATCGATCTATTGATTTTCGAGTCAACACACTGCCTACGCTTTTTGGCGAGAAGATAGTGCTGCGGATTTTGGATCCCACTAGCGCCCAAATGGGTATCGATGCCCTCGGCTACGATCCGGATCAGAAAGACATGTTTATGAAGGCGCTGAAACAGCCTCAGGGCATGATCCTGGTCACAGGGCCAACGGGTTCCGGCAAGACGGTTTCACTATATACAGGTCTCAATATCCTTAATGAGCCCGAGCGAAATATCTCCACTGCGGAAGACCCTGTAGAAATCAATCTCTCGGGCATCAACCAGGTGCACGTGAACGCCAAGGTCGGTCTCAACTTTGCCGAGGCCTTACGCTCCTTCCTGCGCCAGGATCCAGACGTCATCATGGTCGGCGAGATACGTGACCTTGAAACAGCAGAAATCGCTATTAAAGCGGCGCAAACCGGCCACCTTGTGCTGTCAACGCTTCACACCAACAGCGCCGCAGAAACTATCAGCCGTCTACTCAACATGGGAGTACCCGCGTTTAACGTCGCGACCTCTGTGAGTCTTATTATTGCCCAGCGTCTGGGCCGTCGGCTTTGTAAAGAGTGTTCGGCTCCGGCAGAAATACCTCACGACACCTTGCTTGAACAGGGATTTACTGAGGAAATGCTCACTTCAGCTACGATTTTAAAGGCCGTGGGCTGCGATGCGTGTAAGGATGGCTATAAAGGTCGGGTCGGTATTTACGAAGTCGTTCGCATAACGCCGGAAATCGCCAACACTATTATGGAAGACGGAAACTCTCTGGAGATTGCCCGTCAGGCGAGAACGCACGGCTTTGCAGACCTCCGTACATCGGCGTTACGAAAATGTGCCCAAGGACTGATTAGTCTTGAAGAAGTAAACCGAGTTACGATTGACTGACAACGGGCCAGCTTTATTAAGCTCGCCTGAAAACGACAGGAGATAAGCCAAATACCATGGCGACGACGGCAACCAGCGAACTGTTTATCTGGAATGGCACCGATAAAAACGGCCGCCAAACGAAAGGAGAGATTAACGCGCCATCGCAAGCTATGGCGCGAGCCCAACTTCGACAAAAGGGAATCAATCCCAGCTCGGTGCGCCGCAAATCGAAGCCCTTATTTAGCGCCCGAAAGAAACCTATTAAACCAGCTGATATCGCTATTTTCACTCGCCAAATGGCGACCATGATGAAAGCTGGGGTCCCCTTGGTGCAAAGTTTCGACATCGTGGGTGACGGACTAGAGAACCCATCCATGAAGGAACTTGTAAACGGCATCAAGAATGATGTCTCAGCGGGTGGCGGCCTGGCCTTGTCCCTGAGCAAATTCCCGCGTTACTTCGACGAGCTGTTCTGCTCTCTGGTCGGCGCGGGTGAGTCTGCGGGTACGCTTGAAGTGATGCTTGACCGTGTGGCCACCTACAAGGAAAAAACCGAGCAGTTAAAAGGCAAAATTAAAAAAGCACTGACCTATCCCACAGCTGTCATCGTAGTGGCGCTGGTGGTATCCGGCATTTTGCTTGTAAAGGTCGTTCCACAATTCGCGGAGACGTTCTCGAGCTTCGGCGCTGACCTACCCGCATTTACCTTGATGGTATTGGGACTCTCTGATTTCATGCAGGAGTGGTGGTTCATTATCGTCATAGGCATTGTTGCTTCAGTTTATGCCTTCAAAGAATTACGTCTAAAATCCAAGCCATTCAGCGATGGGGTAGATCGAATAATGCTGAAGCTTCCGATTTTTGGCGGCATCGTTCACGACGCGGTAGTAGCACGGTTTTCCAGAACATTAGCCACAACGTTTAACGCCGGTGTGCCTCTGGTGGACGCTCTTGAGTCTACAGCTGGTGCGGCGGGTAATGCCGTCTTTAGCGTAGCAATTTTGCAGATTCGGGACGACGTCACTACCGGGTCAACCCTCTACAACTCGGTAAAGAGCACCGGCTTGTTTCCCAATATGTTGCTACAGATGATCTCCATCGGAGAAGAGTCAGGACAGCTTGACGAAATGCTGGATAAGGTCGCCACACACTATGAAGAAGCTGTCGACAATGCCGTAGACAGTCTAAGCTCTCTCATGGAGCCCATGATCATGTCGGTTCTTGGGGTCTTGGTAGGCGGCCTGATGATCGCCATGTACCTGCCGATCTTTATGCTGGGATCAGTTATCTAAGAAGCCTGCGCCCCCCGGCGGGGGCTCCCAGCGAGATATCACGATGACCGATGCTTTCATGCTCAGCGAATTCCTGAACGAGTACCCCCTGTATTTCTATCTGTTTACCGGGGCTTTGGGCCTCACTGTGGGCAGCTTTTTGAATGTCGTGATCTTGCGCCTGCCAGAAATGATGCAAAGAGAATGGCGCTGCGATTGCCGTGCACTGTTAGAGCTGGAAGCCGACAGCGCCGACAATGAAGACGCAAAGTTATCGCTTTCGTTCCCCGGGTCGCATTGCCCTCATTGCCAACATGCGATCAAGCCCTGGGAAAACATACCGGTAATCAGTTTCCTATTTTTACGTGGCCGCTGCGCGAATTGCGCTGCAGCGATCAGCTGGCGATACCCCCTTGTAGAGCTGGCAACAGCCGCTGCATCGGTAACCGTCGCCTTTCACATTGGGGCGGAGCCAGCCTTGCTTGCCTATCTGCTATTGACCTGGTCACTTATTGCGCTGGCCGTCATTGACTTCGATACGCAGTTGCTTCCGGATGACATCACGCTACCGCTGCTTTGGGCAGGCTTACTCTTTAATCTGTTCCTGGGACCCGTTACACCTGCCGATGCCGTTTTGGGCGCAGCAGCTGGGTATCTCTTACTGTGGTCAATCTATTGGCTGTTTAAGTTCGCCACGGGCAAAGAAGGCATGGGCTATGGCGACTTTAAACTGCTTGCTGCCTTGGGTGCATGGCTTGGTTGGCAGAGCCTGCCCATCATCATTTTATTGTCGTCTGCGGTAGGTGCCGTCTTGGGGATACTCATCATCGTAGTGAGAGGCAAGGACCGCTCTCACCCGCTACCCTTTGGACCTTATCTTGCGGCGGCTGGCTGGATCAGCCTGCTTTGGGGCAGCGCGCTGTCCGCCGCGCTGTTCACCGGCTCTTTGTGAGTAAAGCATTGCGTGTCGGCATTACCGGCGGCATTGGCAGCGGTAAAAGCGCTGTCACTGAACGCCTGCAGTCGCGGGGTATCGAGGTGGTAGACGCGGATATCGTTGCCCGAGAGGTCGTCGAGGCGGGTAGCTCAGCGCTTGAGAAAATAGCTCAGCACTTTGGTAAGGAAGTGATTAGCGCAGATGGAAATTTGGATCGTGCGGCGCTGCGGCGTATCGTTTTCAGTGATCCGGATCAGCGGCTATGGCTGGAGCGACTTACTCACCCCCTCATTGGTGAGAGCATTGCCCAGCAACTCGCGACGGCGGCATCATCCTATGCGGTGTTAAGCTCCCCGTTACTCCTGGAGAGTTCCCAGCGCGACTTTGTAGACCACATTGTGGTCGTGGATGTACCAGAATCCGTGCAGATAAGTAGAACCAAAGCACGGGATAACAATAGCGAAGAATTGGTGCGAGCCATTATGGCGGCGCAAATGTCCCGGGACTCGCGTCTAGCGGCCGCCGATACGGTTATTGATAACAGTGGAGCATTGGCAGAACTGGATCAGCAGGTAACCGCTCTGCATGAAAAACTCTTGCGCTTGTCTGCAGCTCGCTGAGCAGCAGGTAGTCAGGGCCTAAAAAAGGCCTGCACACCTGGGCTTACCGCTCGAACTAGCGCTTGCCATCAAGCAAGACATTTACGATCGCTACGTTGGCCTTGGGGAAGTCGTAGTCCACAAGTTCTGTAACGCTCACCCAGCGCATGGGCTGCCCTTCTCGCGCTCGCGGCTGCCCGGTAAACCCGGTAACGCTATGTACATCCAATAAAACTTGCTTATCGCCATAGTCATGCTCGACCCGCAGCAGGCTATGATGGCTCAAGACATCTATCCCAAGTTCCTCCTGAAGCTCTCGCTTCAGTGCATCCCCAAGACGCTCACCGGCCTCTAACTTACCGCCGGGAAATTCCCAAAGTCCACCTTGATGACTACTGGCATGTCGTTTCGTCAAAAGGATCTGTTGATCTGCATTGAAGATAACCGCAACAGCAACATGAACAACCGGCGCTACTTCGCAATTTTCATCCGGGTTTTTAGCCAACATAGGTACTGCTAGCTCCGATACTCAGCATTAATGCGAACATAGTCGTAGGAAAAATCAGAGGTCCAAACCCGGGCCCGCGCATCACCACGACCCAGCTCAATACCCAGCTGCAGATCTTCGCCCCGCATTAGCTCGGCCACCTCACTTTCCACGTAATCAACAGCGCGAGCGCCATTTTCCGCAATAATCAGATTATTGATAAAAATGCGAACGCCGGTGACATCAAGATCGACAAGCCCGGCTCGACCGATTGCAGCCAGCAATCGCCCCCAGTTGGGATCACCTGCAAAAAGCGCGGTCTTCACCAATGGGGAATGAGCAATGGTAAACGCAACATCCAGGCATTCAGCTTCGTCACGCCCACCACTGACTCGTATCTCTACAAACTTACTCGCACCTTCTCCATCACGAACAAGCCCCTGCGCGAGTTCAAGACAAAGAGACTCCAATGCCGCGGCAAACCCCTTCGCCAACTCCGAATCCACATCGTCACAAAGCGGCCCACCATGGGCACCCGTTGCGGCCAGCAAAACAGCATCGTTGGTAGACGTATCTCCATCGACGGTAATGCGATGAAACGACATCTCTACCGCACGCCGAAGCAAGGTGTCCAAAAGATCGGGAGTAACTGCAGCGTCCGTCGTCAGGAACGCCAGCATTGTTGCCATATCGGGACGCAGCATCCCGGCGCCTTTGGCCATACCGCTAAGAACATAAGTCCTGCCATCTACAACAAAATGACGGGAGCCCAGCTTGGGCCGCGTATCGGTAGTCATAATCCCCAGCGCAGCTTTCTCCCAGTCGGCGGGCGACCTTGCAGCAAATAGTTTGGGGAGCGCAGAGACTATGCGATCAGTCGGCAAATCTTCACCAATGACGCCGGTGGAAAACGGAAGAACTTCGCTGCCATCCAAGCCAAGTACAGCAGCCGCTTCTTCGCAACAGTGCCTTGCTGCAAGTAATCCCCTTTCGCCCGTTCCGGCGTTGGCATTCCCGGTATTGATAAGCAGCAGCCGGGGCATAAAGTCACAGGCAAGCAAATGTTCCCGGGCAACAGTCACCGGCGCAGCACAAAAAGCGTTTCGGGTAAAAACCGCGGCCGCCGTTGTGCCTTCATCAAAACTCAAGGCAACCAAATCGCTGCGATCGGCATAGCGAATGCCCGCCTCGACGGCGGCAACAGTCACACCGGGCACGGAGTGCTGCGCGACTGCCGCCTCAGCCGCGTCTTTTTTGGAGTCATTCATCGTAGTCTAAGGGCCGGTCTAAAGAGCACCGTGGCACTGCTTGTATTTCTTACCACTTCCGCAGGGGCAAGGGTCGTTCCTTCCCACTTTAGGCGTACTACGAGTAATCGGCTGCGCCGCTTCGGCTTTCTCGGCAACCTGAGACTCCGCAGGATCCGCTGCCATACCAGAGGCCTGCGCGTGCTGAAACGCCAGCTTGGCCTGCTCGGCATCATGCCGGCGCTGCTGCTCAATCAACTCAGCTTCGTTCTTTTTCTTGATCTCAACGTGGCTAAGAAATTTCACAACCTCGTACTTGAGACTGCCCAGCAATTCCTGGAACAGTTCAAAGGACTCGCGCTTGTACTCCTGCTTGGGATTTTTTTGCGCGTAGGCGCGAAGATGGATGCCCTGACGCAAGTGATCCATCGTCGCCAGATGCTCTTTCCAGAGCGTATCGAGAACCTGAAGCATGATCTGCTTCTCGATGCGACGCATATCGGGGCCAACACTTTCGGCCTTGGCATCGTAAGCTTGTTGAATTTCAGCCAGTACGCGCTCACGAATAGCCTCTTCATGCAGCTTATCGTCGTCGTCCAGCCACTGCTGAATTGGCAGAGTGATTGCAAACTCAGCTTCCAGCTGACGCTCCAGCCCAGAGATATCCCATTGCTCCTCCACACTCATTGGCGGAATAAAGCTGTCGATCGCCTGATTAACAACGTCCTGGCGAATCGCACTAATGGTTTCTGAAATATCGGCTTCGGTCAGCAGGTCATTGCGTTGCTGATAGATAATCTGCCGCTGATCGTTAGCAACATCATCATATTCAAGCAACTGTTTACGAATATCAAAGTTTCTGCCTTCGACTTTGCGCTGGGCTTTTTCAATGGCGTTGGTCACCATGCGGTGCTCAATCGCCTCGCCCTTTTCCATGCCCAAAGCCTGCATGAAGTTTTTCACACGATCCGATGCAAAGATCCGCATCAGATTGTCTTCTAAAGAGAGATAGAACCGTGATACACCAGGGTCACCCTGGCGACCCGCCCGGCCTCGAAGCTGGTTATCGATTCGACGGGATTCGTGGCGCTCAGTGCCCAGGATGTGAAGTCCACCGGCCTCCAACACCGCAGTGTGACGATTCTCCCAATCGGCCTGAATAGCGGCACGCTGTTCATCGCTGATCTCGCCCGCCTGACGCAACTCTGCCTCCAGGTTTCCACCTAGCACAATGTCGGTGCCACGACCGGCCATGTTTGTGGCAATGGTCACGACGCCCGGGCGCCCCGCCTGCGCAATGATCTCCGCCTCTTGCTCGTGATACTTGGCGTTGAGAACCTTATGCGGCACATTGGATTTCTTGAAGCGAGCTGACAATTCCTCTGACGTTTCAACCGAGGCGGTACCTACCAATGCCGGAGCCCCAATTTCGATACAGTGTTTGACGTCCTCAACGATTGCATCAAACTTTTCTTCGCTCGTGAGATACACGAGGTCGTTCATATCCTTACGAACCATTTCTTTGTTCGTGGGAATCACCACCACTTCAAGTCCGTAGATTTGCCGGAATTCGAAGGCTTCCGTATCGGCAGTACCGGTCATCCCTGCCAGCTTGTCGTAGAGACGGAAGTAATTCTGAAAGGTCGTCGAGGCAAGCGTCTGGCTCTCACTTTGAATTGCCACGCCTTCCTTCGCTTCAATCGCTTGGTGTAGACCTTCAGACAATCGGCGTCCCGCCATGGTCCGACCGGTGTGCTCGTCAATGAGCACCACCTGACCGCCCTGAACGATGTACTCCACATCACGATTAAACATCACATGGGCTCGCAACCCCGTGTGCACATGATGCAAGAGTGACAGGTTTGTAGAGGCGTAAAGACTATCGCCTTCCTCCAGCATGCCCTCACGAACCAGCATCTCTTCGACAAACTCGTGTCCGGCTTCAGTCATTTCAACCTGTCGCAGCTTCTCATCGACGGTGTAGTGACCTTCCTGGCCCTCGTCCTCGCGCTGGAGAAGCGGCACGAGTTTGTTAATACGTTTGTAAAGCTCTGAACTATCCTGCGCCGCGCCAGAAATAATCAGCGGCGTGCGCGCCTCATCAATGAGAATCGAATCGACTTCATCAACGATGGCAAAGCTAAGCTCGCCCTGCATCTTGTCTTCCAGTGAGAAGGCCATATTGTCGCGAAGGTAATCGAAGCCAAACTCGTTGTTGGTGCCGTAAATGACGTCTGATTGATAGGCCTCACGTTTCTCCTCCGGCGTTTGACCCGATCGAACCACACCGACGCTCAAACCCAAAAAGTTGTAAAGCGGCGACATCCACTGCGCATCACGTCCGGCAAGATAGTCATTGACGGTAATGAGGTGCACCGCGTTGCCGGTAAGCGCATTTAAGTAGGCGGCGAGAGTCGCTACCAGGGTTTTTCCCTCGCCGGTGCGCTGCTCGGCTATACGTCCCTCGTGCAGCGTCATGCCTCCGATGAGCTGTACGTCAAAATGGCGCATTGCCATAACACGCTTACCGGCTTCGCGAGCGACGGCAAACGCCTCCGGAAGCATCTTATCGAGGGTTTCACCCGCGCTCAGACGCTCCCGAAACTCACCAGTTTTAGCGGCCAAGGCCTGGTCATCAAGCGCCTGCATGCCTTCTTCCAGTGCGTTGATCTGGCGCACCACCTTGCGCATGCGCTTGAGCTCACGATCGTTGCGCGTGCCAAAAACTTTTTTCAGAGCAGAGTTAATCATTCAGTCATTCATTTCGCCGCGGCAGGCCAGAAGCCCACGCAGTCCATCCGTGTGTGGATACCGGCCCGTCATGTAAACGACTCAAGCCGACATCTCTGGTTGTCTTGAACAGCGCTAGAAGCGCCAACTTCGTAACGCGCCCGGGAAAATAAAAAGCATGCAGGTTGTTCATGGGGACAAACGCCCATGAATCAAGCCCTGGAGAGAGATAGTCGGGGCGAAAACCGGCGCGAAAGTGTCTCACAGACACTCTCTTTTTTCCATCCGGAACCCGAAGGTGAGATCAAATAGCGGCAGGCGCCGCCGGCGCCGTGACGTAGGAGATGGGCGCCATATCGGGATCATCAAAGGTCACCATCTCCCAGGCGTCAGTCTGTGCGATCAAAGCACGCAATGATGCATTATTCAGGGCGTGGCCAGACTTGTGGGCGCGAAACTCGCCAATCAGGCTGTAGCCCAGCAAATAGACGTCTCCGATGGCATCCAGAACCTTGTGTTTTACGAACTCATCCTCGTAGCGCAGTCCGTCCTGGTTCAAAATCCGGTACTCATCAACAACGATAGCGTTGTCTACGCTGCCGCCTCGGGCAAGCCCCTTGGAGCGCAGATATTCGATTTCGTGCATAAAGCCAAAAGTCCGAGCCCGACTGATCTCTCGCACAAAGGATGTGGAGGAAAAGTCGATCTCGGCGTGTGCTTTACGATCGCGAAACACCGGGTGGTCGAAATCGATAGTGAAGGAGACCTTGAAGCCATCAAAGGGAAGAAAGCTGGCTACCTTGTCTCCGTCCTCTACCGTCACCGGACGCTTGATACGGATGAATTTTTTTGCCGCAGGCTGTTCTTCGATCCCAGCAGACTGGATCAGAAAAACAAACGGTCCGGCACTTCCATCCATGATCGGCACTTCACTGGCACTGACATCTACATAAGCGTTATCAATACCCAGACCCGCCATCGCTGACAACAAATGTTCCACGGTAGACACTCGGTGCCCGTCGTGCACAAGGGTTGTCGACAACGTTGTGTCGCCCACGTTAGACGCCTTGGCGTGAATCTCAACAACAGGGTTGAGATCGACACGGCGAAAAATAATACCGCTGTCTACCGGCGCAGGCGCCAGGGTCAGGTATACCTTTTCACCGGTATGCAAACCGACGCCAGTCGCCTTGATGGCGTTGCGCAACGTCCGCTGTCGAATCATACAACCTCCTTGTCAATGCCCCGCTATACCAAAGGCATATCCAGGCGCAATAGCGCCTGATACGCGGTCGACAGGATGACGGTCGTATCGATCAGTCAGCTTGTCGCCTCAAAAAAGCCGGGATATCGAAATAATCGTCACCCAGTTTCTCCGCAGTAGCGGCGGCTGCCGAACCCCCACGCGCTGCTGCGCGCCGAGCCGGCGGCTTTTCATAATCCCGATAGTCCGGAGCTGACAGTGGGTCTATCTCGCTCTGCGGCTCTTCGGAGCGCGCAGCTCGCGGTGTTTCTACCACCTGCAACTTCGCACGAGAAGCGGCATTGCCAAGCCCCGTAGCGACTACCGTAACCCTCAGTTCATCGTTCAGTGCGGGATCAATAACCGTCCCGACTACAACCGTGGCCTCGTCAGAGGCAAACTCTTCGATGGTATCGCCCACCTCAGAGAACTCTCCGAGCGACAAATCGAGCCCGGCAGTAATATTAACCAGAATCCCGCGTGCGCCTTCCAGATCTATATCATCCAGCAGCGGGCTGTTGATAGCGCGTTCGGCTGCCTCGCGCGCCCGGTTCTCGCCACGAGCGCTTCCAGTGCCCATCATGGCCATACCCATTTCAGACATAACCGTTCTCACATCCGCAAAGTCGACATTGATCATGCCGGGGCGAATGATAAGGTCAGCAATACCCTGAACCGCCCCCAACAATACATCATTGGCTTCTTTGAAGGCATCCAAGAGACTGGTATTTTTTCCCAAAACCTCTAGCAATTTTTCGTTCGGTATGGTGATTAGAGAGTCCACATGCTGCTGAAGTTCCGCAAGTCCTGACTCAGCAATTGAAAGCCGCTTGCGACCCTCAAAAGTGAAGGGTCGAGTCACGACAGCGACGGTGAGGATCCCCATCTCACGTGCCACTTCCGCGACCACTGGCGCCCCGCCGGTGCCAGTACCACCACCCATTCCCGCGGTAATAAACACCATGTCGGCACCGCGCAAAGACTCGGCAATCCTCTCCCGGTCCTCTACTGCCGCGGCTCGGCCAATTTCCGGGTTTGCGCCCGCACCCAGCCCTTTGGTGATCTCACCACCGAGCTGAAGTACTGTGGGCGAATCCACATCTGACAAAGCCTGTGCGTCCGTGTTGGCACAGATAAAATCCACACCCTCCACGTTGTTTGTAATCATGTGCTTAACGGCGTTGCCACCACCGCCACCTACACCGATCACTTTGATGACAGCGCTCTGCGGTACGTTGTCTACGAGTTCAAACATAGCTTCCTTCCCCTTTATATAACGTCACCTTTCGGCGACCTTCCTTCCCCAAAAAAACTGCTCTAAAAACTGTCCCGGACCCACTGCGCCAGACGCGTCCACCAGGCATCTGCAGGCGTGCGGCTTCGGCCACTATGTACCTCTCCCGCATGGCGGCTGCCATACAGCAGCAACCCCACAGCGGTGGAATAAATTGGATTGCGAACGATGTCGGCAAGACCATCAATGCTCTGCGGATAACCCACACGCACGGGCATATGAAATATCTCTTCGGCTAGCTCAGACGCGCCCTCCATCTTTGAGGTGCCTCCGGTAAGCACGATTCCCGAGGGAATAAGATCCTCGAAACCCGAACGCCGCAGCTCCGCCTGAATGAGGGTGAACAGCTCGTCGTAACGAGGCTCCACTACCTCGGCGAGAGATTGCCGGGACAGATCCCGTGGCGGCCGATCACCCACACTGGGAACCTTGATTGTCTGGTCGGCGCCCGCAAGCTGCGTAAGCGCACAGGCGTAGCGAATCTTTATCTCTTCGGCATACTGAGACGGCGTACGCAAGGCCATGGCGATATCATTCGTCACTTGATCTCCGGCGATAGGTATAACCCCGGTATGCCGAATTGAGCCTTCGGTAAAGATCGCGATATCAGTGGTCCCGCCGCCAATATCAACCAGACACACGCCGAGTTCCCGCTCGTCGTCCGTCAGCACGGAGTAAGATGAGGCCAACTGCTCGAGGATAATGTCCTCAACTTCCAGGCCACACTTACGAATACATTTTTCTATGTTCTGCGCCGCATTGACCGCGCAGGTCACCAGGTGCACTTTGGCCTCCAGACGCACTCCCGACATCCCCTGGGGCTCTTTGATGCCCTCCTGGTTATCGATGACGTACTCCTGAGGCAGTACGTGCAGCACCTTCTGATCTGCAGGTATCGCCACCGCCCGAGCGGCATCAATGACACGCTCAAGATCCTGACCTACGACCTCCTGCTCTTTGATAGCTACGATGCCGTGGGAATTCAGACTGCGGATATGCGAACCGGCAATACCCACGTACACCGAGTGAATCTGACAGCCCGCCATAAGCTCAGCCTCATCCACAGCGCGCTGGATGGACTGCACGGTGGACTCGATATTGACCACCACGCCCTTCTTCATTCCCTTGGAAGGGTGGGAACCGATTCCCACGACTTCCATAGTGCCGTCGGCAGTCACCTCACCGACGATAGCGACAACCTTGGAGGTTCCGATATCCAGTCCGACAATCATTCGCCTGTCTTTAACCGCTGCCATTAGCTGTCTACCTGCCCTGGGTGTTGTCGGTTAGTCCCGCTAACTGCGGGGTCTGGTCAAATGCCACGGCTGCACCGCCGTCGTATCGCATATCTACACGCTGCACGAGTCGGTCAGACGCCTGGAGGTCACTCCTCCACAGCTGCAAGAAGCGCTGCAGACGAAGCGAGAAATCATGGTCTCCAAGCTGCAGCTCAAGCCCGTTATCAAGACCCACTAGCAACTGCCCGTAGTCGTCCTCACTTAAGGACGTAGGCGTCAATGCCAAGGGACGCAATCGCTCAAGCAAACGTTGATAGTGATTCATCAAACGCGCCTCACTCCCCAGGGGGCCACGGATCTCGGGAAGGTCTTTCCAGCGCTCCGTGTCGGCAACCTCGATAATGCGCGCCTCGTGATTCAGGAATGCTTCTTCACCCCAGCGCGCGATGGGCAGTTGCTCCACCACACTCACTTCAAGGGTGTCGGGGAAGCGGCGGCGCAATTCTGCGCTGTATACCCAGGGCAAGGCCTCAAGGGTCTCTTGCAGTTCTGCGAGACTCAGAAACAACAAGCCCTGATCCAACTCATCCGAAAGCGCAGCACGCAAAGCGTCCTGACGCAGATGCTCCAACTTCCCGGTGACCACAATGCGCTCTACCGGCATATTTCGCAGAGCGTCGAAGCCAAGATAAACGACGACGCCCAAGGCACAGATGGCGGACATTGATACCAGAGCGCTGAACCCACTTTGAATTCTTGGCATCAGCGCTTTCAGGCGCTCGCCTCGGGAAAGGGGAGCTCGACGCCGGGCATTTCGACGAGATGCTGACATCAGGCACGCCCTCCCGAAGCCGATTGTCCTGCGAACCACGACATGAGCAGGATCTCTTCGAGTAATTCCAAAAGCGAAAGTCCGGCCGCCGCCGCCGCCATGGGTACCAGGCTGTGGTCGGTCATACCCGGCACAGTGTTGACCTCCAGCAGCTGAAATTCGCCGCGACTGTCACGCATGAGGTCCACCCGACCCCAGACCGAGCAGCCAAGGGCTGCAAACGCCTCAAGAGCAAGCTTGCACAGCGTCTGCTCATCGTCTGCACTCAGACCGCAAGGTATGTTGTAGCGAGTGGTATTGGCCTTGTACTTGGCTTCGTAATCGTAGAACTCGCGCGCAGCCTCAATATGAATAGGTGGCAGTGCACGATCCCCTAAAACAGCCACGGTGTACTCGGGGCCATCAATGAATTGCTCCGCCATTATCTGATCGCCAAACACCGCCGCAGACTCACAGGCTGCCACAAAGCTCTCGGGGCTATCGACCCGAGCCATACCCAGACTTGAGCCCTCCGTACAGGGCTTGATAAATGCCGAGCCCCAATTCGCAAGTAATGCCTGAGCATCAGTGGCAGCATTAACCAGCGCGAAATCTGCCGTGGGCAAGCCCAAAGCCCGCCAAACCTGCTTACTGCGCAGTTTGTCCATGGCCAGAGCTGACCCCAAAACGCCGCTACCTGTTCCCACTACGCCAAGGGACTGCAAAAGTCCCTGAGTCACACCATCTTCACCACCAACCCCGTGCTGAATATTGAAAGCGATATCCACACCTTTCAGCTCAGACCACCATTCGGATTCGCCGGTATCTAACGCCAGAGGCTCGTAGCCTCCCTCGCGCAGTGCTGTGATTACCGTCCGGGCGCTGGCAAGGGAAACCTCTCGCTCGCCGGAGGTACCACCAAACAACACGGCGATATTCAATTCACTCAAGCGCGCTAAAGCATTCATGACAGCTCCACCGCGTCGCGAAGCTGGGTCGCCAGACGGGCGATATCACCAGCACCTTGGGTAACCAGTACGTCACCGGCTTCAAGCACATCCGCCAATAAATTGGGCACTTCCTGCGCCGAAGCCGCATACAGCGGATCTAACTGACCTCGCTGGCGAATTGAGCGCGCCAGTGACCGGCTGTCGGCGCCGGCAATGGCTTCTTCACCGGCGGGATAAACTTCGAGAAGCACCAGAAAGTCCGTGTCTGAAAGCACACTGACAAAGTCATCGTAAAGGTCCCGGGTGCGGGTAAATCGATGCGGCTGATACACCATAACGATGCGACGCTCTGGCCAGGCTTGACGAGCCGACGCCAGAGTAGCTGCCACTTCTGTTGGATGATGTCCGTAGTCATCTACCAGAGTGACCGTCTGCTGCCCTAATTGAATGTCTTCGTAAACACTGAATCGACGCCCTACTCCGCTAAAGCTCTCCAGCGTTTTCTGGATAACATCATCATCAATACCCTGGTCGGTCGCCACAGCGACTGCAGCAGTGGCATTCAATACGTTGTGGGCACCGGGCATATTGAGTGTGATGGGCAAGGCCGGGTAAGCATCCGGACGCTCCACCACAAAACGCGTGCACAGACCCGCAGGCTCAAGCCGGGTAATACGGTAATCGGCTTCTTCAGCAAATCCATAGCTCAACAGTGGCCGACCCAGATCTTCACCGAGCCCGGCGAGCACCGGATCATCAATGCAGAGCACCGCAAGACCATAGAATGGCAAATTATGCAGGAACTCAACAAAGGTCCGACGCAGCCGTGCAAAGTCGCCCCCGTAAGTTTCCATATGATCTGCTTCGATATTGGTAACTACGGTAACCATAGGCTGTAGATGCAAGAACGACGCATCGCTTTCGTCAGCCTCGGCGATAAGAAACCGCCCCGCACCTAACTGCGCATGTGTACCCGTGCTGTTAACGCGACCACCGATCACGAAGGTCGGATCAAGATCCGCTGCAGCAAACAGCGCGGCGATAATGCTTGTAGTTGTGGTCTTACCATGGGTCCCCGCCACCGCGATGCCATAGCGATGTCGCATGAGCTCCGACAGCATCTCTGCCCGAGGCACCACCGGAATGCGCTGCTCTCTTGCCGCAACCAGCTCGGCATTGTCCGCTTTCACCGCACTGGAAATCACCACAACATCAGCGTCACTTACCGCCTCAGAACGATGCCCGATGCTGACCTTGACCCCCATCTCGCCAAGTCGCCGGGTGACGCTGCCATCCAATAAATCCGAGCCACTAACCGAAAAACCAAGGTTAACCAGAACCTCAGCAATACCACTCATACCGCTGCCGCCAACGCCGACCATATGAATGCGGCGTACCCGACGCATTTCTGAAGCTCCCGGCACAACTGAAACCGTCATCGAGTCAGTGCCTCCCCACAATCAGCGATCATGCGAGTTGCCTCGGGTCTGGCGCAGCCAAGCGCTGCGCTGGACATACCTTGCATAAGATCACAGTCAGCAATCAGACCACGCAGCGTTGCTTCCAGTTGTTGATCAAGGTCCGACTGGGCAAGCAAGACTGCAGCGCCGGCATCGGAAAGAAAGCGCGCATTAGCTGTCTGATGGTCGTCAATGGCATAGGGAAGCGGAATCAGTATCGATGGCCTACCTGTCACCGCCAGCTCTGCGACGGTCAGTGCACCGGCGCGGCAGATGACCAGCTGCGCCCAGGCATAGGCTTCCGGCATATCTTCAAGGTAGGGCTCAACGCTCCACTGGGCGTTACTCACCGTCGCGTAATCAGCTCGCGTTGTGTCCGCATGAGCAGGACCGCACTGGTGGCGCCACTCACATTGCGGGCCGAGCAATGCAGCAACCGCCGGCATAGCCTCATTCAATGGTTTTGCACCCAGGCTGCCACCGAGCACCAACACACGCAACGGCTCATCGGCGTGTCGTATCCAAGGACTATCTGTAGCGACTGACAGCATATCCTTGCGCACAGGATTGCCCAGATAAGTAGCCGTCGAATACTGCTCAAGCACATTGGGAAAACCCGTCGCTATCTGCGAGGCGAAGCGGGCCAGCGCACGATTTGCGCTACCGGGCACGGCGTTTTGCTCCTGAAGCAGTAAGGGACGACGGGTTAGCCACGCTGCAAGGGCCGCTGGAAACGACGCGTAACCGCCCATTCCCACAACTAAAGCCGGACGCAAGCGCAGCATTAGCCACAGCGACCGCAGCAGAGAAAAACCGAGCAAGACCACCGCCAGCATTTGCTGGAGCAAGCCTTTGCCCCGCAATCCACGCATGGGCAATTGATACAGCTGGATGTCGGCAGCAGGGACAACCCGAGCCTCAAGCCCTCGGCGAGTTCCAATCCACGCCAGGCGGAATCCGCGTTCACGAAGATCAAGTGCCACCGCAAGCGCTGGATAAACATGCCCGCCGGTGCCTCCTGCCAGCATCATGGCCATGGGCGCGCTCATCGCTTGCGCCCTCGTTTAGGCTGCTGTCGCTCGTGAGCAACACGAAGCACCATACTGAGTAGCACACAGGCGGTAATGAGACTGGTACCGCCATAGCTAATCAAAGGCAGCGTCAGCCCCTTGGTGGGAAGCAGCCCCGCACTAACACCCATATTCACGAACGCCTGCCCGGAGAACATCAGTGATACGCCAAAGCACAGATAGGCGGCAAACAACTGCCCCTCTTTTTGCGACTGACGACCGAGGTGAAAAATACGCAGTACCAGCGCCAGAAACAGACTGATCAACACAAACGCACCAACAAACCCCGTCTCTTCAGCCCAAATCGAAAACACAAAATCTGTGTGCGCCTCAGGCAGGTAAAACAATTTTTGTACGCTGTTGCCAAGTCCCACGCCAAACCACTCACCACGACCAAAGGCGATAAGAGACTGAATGAGTTGAAACCCCGAACCGAAAGGGTCTGCCCAGGGGTCGGTATAGGCGATGAGACGCTGCAGACGGTAAGGCGCTGCCTGAATAAGCAACGCCCCCAAAATACCAGTCGCTACAACGATTAGACTGAGATGCATGAGGCGCATGCCCGCTAGAAACAGCATCCCAAAGGCAGTAGCGAGCATAATTACAACAGCACCGAAATCGGGTTCGGCCAGCAAAAGTACAGCCACTACACCCAAGATCATCAGAGGCCGCAAAATACCCTGCCAGCTTTCTTGCAAGGCTTTTCCCTGACGGAGCAGATAGCCGGACAGATAAACAATCATCGATGCCTTGGCGAGCTCCGAAGGCTGCAGTGTCAGCGGCCCCAGTGCCAGCCAGCGCTGACTGCCATTCACATTGCGCCCCACACCCGGAATCAAAACAAGAATCAGCAGCAAACTCGACAGCAGCAGCAACAGCCAGCCGCTGCGGTACCAGAACTCAATAGGCACCTGATAACAGACAAAGCCGCTGGTGAGAGCCAGTGCGAGATACACCAGATGTCGAAGACTGTGATGCCACATATTGCCGTAGGTTGCTTCGGCATAGCCCACCGATGCTGAGCTGATCGCAATCAATCCAATAAGCAACAGCGCCACAGCTATAGCGAGCAACATGAGGTCCGGCAGCCTTGCTGCTGTCGCCACAGTTGTTGCGCGAGCGGTCGTCATGACGCCACCATCGTTAGCACCAGCTGCTTAAAGCGATCGCCCCGGGCCGTATAACTGGAAAACTGATCAAAACTCGCACAAGCCGGAGATAGCACAACGATATCGCCGGGTTGCGCGCGGGCAGCTGCCAACTCCACCGCCTTCTCGAGAGTGTCGGCAATAATTTTTTCGCAGCTATCACCAAGCGCTTTGGCAATCGCATCGGTGGCTTCGCCAATAAGCAGCACCGCATCGCAATGCGCTGCAACTGCCGACTGCAAAGCACAAAAATCTGCGCCTTTATCACGCCCACCGGCAATAAGGATCAAACGGTGCTGCGAGCCCAGACCATTGATAGCTGCCAAAGCTGCACCCACGTTTGTGGCCTTGGAGTCATTGATCCAACGCACACCGTCTTGATCGAGAACCAGTTCACAGCGGTGCTCAAGACCTGCAAAGCTGCGAAGGACACTCAACATTGCGTCCCGAGGCAAATCTATTGCAGCGCCGAGAGCGAGGGCTGCAAGGGCATTGGCAAGATTGTGACTCCCGGGCAGCGACACTTCACTGGCCTTCATTAAAGGCTCAAAACCCTCAACGATCATCTGCTCACCGTCGACCGTTCGCAGACCAAAGCCGTGCAGGTCCGGCTCACCCATTCGCCAGCTGATCTGCCGTCGTCCCGCAGCCAGCGGCGGAATCGTCAGCGGATCATCAACGTTAAAGACCACCGCAGCGCATCCGTTAAAAATGCGATGCTTCGCCTGATGATAGAGCGGCATGCTGCCGTGTCGATCCAGGTGATCTGGCGTCAGATTGAGCACCGTGGCGACTTCAAGATTCAAAGCGCCTGCTCGCTCTAACTGGAAGCTAGACAGCTCCAGTACATAGAACTCCACATCGTCAGCAAGCAGATCCAGAGCGGGCACACCCAGATTGCCGCCAACAGCCGCCTTACGACCTGCAGCCTTCACCATGGCACCGAGCATTTCTGTAACCGTGGATTTAGCATTGGAACCGGTGATCCCAATAACCGGCGCAGTCGCAGCGGCCACAAAAAGATCGATATCTCCACAGAGTTTTGCCCCGGCCTTAACTGCCTGCTGCAACCAGGGTTCAGCCGGCGAAATTCCGGGGCTAACAATTAATTCCCCTGCGGTATCCAGTACCTCTTGAGCATCGGTACCCAGCATAATCGGAACGCCCGGCAACTCAGCCTGCAGCTGCTCAAGGCCGGGAGGCTGCTCCCGGGTATCTACCACAGAGAATTCTTCACCCTGCGCTGCCAGATAACGAGCCACTGACAGGCCGGTGACACCCAGTCCTACCACCACTTTGCGACGCGTGCTGCTGATAAGAGAAGACATGTCTTTAGCCATTGCTCCCATCACCGCAGCTTCAATGTAGCAAGGCCGAACAACACCAGCATCACAGTGATAATCCAGAAGCGGACAATCACTCGAGGCTCCGGCCAGCCCTTGAGTTCATAGTGATGATGAATGGGCGCCATTCTAAATAGTCGCCGGCCCGTCAACTTAAAGGACGCCACCTGAAGGATGACCGAGACCGTCTCCAATACGAAGATGCCGCCCATGATAAAAAACACGATTTCGTGGCGAGTAATCACCGCGACAGTACCCAGAGCTGCACCCAGCGCCAGCGCACCCACATCACCCATAAACACCTGGGCGGGATAAGTGTTGAACCACAGGAATCCCAAGCCCGCACCCGCGATGCTGCCGCAAAAGACCGACAGCTCACCACTCCCTGCCACGTAGGGAATTTGCAGGTAGTCGGCAAAATTCACGTTGCCGGTGAGGTAAGCAATAAGCCCCAGCGCCGTCCCTACAAGTACCGTGGGCAAGATAGCCAGTCCATCAAGACCATCGGTCAAATTCACAGCATTGCTGGCACCAACAATGACGAAGTAGGTGAGCACTACAAAAAATGCGCCCATAGCAATCGCCACATCTTTGAAAAACGGGATATACAGCTGCGTGGTCACGGGGCTATCGGCGGTGAAGTACAAAAACAGCGCAGCCGCCAACCCAGCAATGGACTGCCACAAATACTTCCAGCGAGCCGGCAGTCCCCGGGGGTTTCGCTCGACAACCTTGCGGTAGTCGTCTACCCAGCCGACTGCACCAAAGGCCGCGGTAACCAATAAGGCGACCCATACATAGGCATTGGACAGATCCGCCCACAGCAAAGTGCTAATAGCGATGGCAACAAGAATCAGAGCGCCACCCATGGTGGGCGTACCCGACTTACCCAGATGCGTCTCGGGGCCGTCGCTGCGAACGGCCTGCCCCACCTGATGGTAGTTCAGACGGCGAATCATCACCGGACCAACAAGGAGGGAAATAAGCAGCGCTGTTCCCGCCGCCAAAATGCCTCGCAAAGTCAGATACTGAAACACACGGAAACCGGACTCAAACTGCGCGAAGTACTCTGCCAGAAGCATCAACATGGGCTCACCTCACTGGCAAGATCGCGAAGTGCGGACAACACGGATTCCATTGCTGCGCCGCGGGAGCCTTTCACCAGAATCGTGTCATTGGCGTCCAGGAGCTCACCCAGCTGTGGCTTTAATGCTTCCCGGGATCCATACCACTGAGCGCCAGACCCAAAAGCCTCCACTGCTGGGCGCACTGCCTCGCCCACACCAACGAAGTGCGTGACCCCCTGAAGCCGCGCTAACTCACCCATCTGTGCATGATGCTCGGCGCTTTCTGCGCCAAGTTCCAGCATTTCTCCGAGTATGAGCAGGCTGCTGCCGGGGGTGGCCGCAAGCAAACTGATTGCGGCACGCACAGAACCAGGATTTGCGTTGTAGCTGTCATCAATCAAGGTTTTATCGCCACCCAGGGACTCGCTTTGCAAGCGACCGGGCTCTGCTTGAGCCTTTGTAAGACCTGCAACTATCTGATCGAGTTCGAGTCCCGAAGCAGTGGCAAGAGCAGCGGCGGCCAGGGCGTTAGCCACGCTGTGACGCCCGGGCAAGGCAAGCTCAAGCTCTCGACTCTCACCGCTGAAATGCAATGTGAAAGCACTTCCCTGCAGCCCGTGGTCACGCAGATCTGATACGAACAGATCAGCGCTGCGATCATCAAGAGAGTAGCTCAGCGTTTTAGCGCCCGACCGGGCTATTCGCCCTTGCCACAGCGGCACCCAAGCTTGATCCAGATTCAGTATGGCCGTTCCGCTGGCACCCAGACCGTCGTAGATCTCAGCCTTGATGTCCGCCACATCCGCGACCGTACCGAAACCTTCCAGATGCGCTTCCATAGCGTTCAAAACGGTGGTGATGGATGGTCGGGCCAAGGCACATAGATGCGCAATGTCTCCGCGTCGCGTGGCCCCCATCTCGACTATCGCGTAGCGCGTCTCGTCTTGAAGTCTGGCAAGGGTCAAAGGCACGCCGATTTCATTGTTGTAGTTACCAGCGGTCGCCACCGTCGGCCCCGCTTCACTAAAAATGCTGCGGCACAGGTTTTTGACCGTGGTTTTACCGCAGCTACCGGTGATTGCCACCACGACGCTGCTAGAAAAATCGCGGCTGGCCCGCCCAATCTCCGAGAGTGCTTTCAGACAACTCGATACCAACAAGCAGGGAACCGATGCCTTTACGGGTCGCTCAACCAGAACCGCTATAGCTCCCTGGGCAATGGCAGCATCAATAAAATCATGACCGTCCACGCGGTCTCCGGGCAAAGCAACAAACAGATCACCTGGGCATACCTGCCGAGAATCAATAGCAACACCCGAAAACTGAAGCGGCGCCCCATTAAAAGCCGCGCCCAATCGCTCAGCGATGACTGCAAGTGTCAGCGCAGACATCATGCGGCCAACCTCGCCAAGGCCTGCTGAGCAACCTCGGTATCACTGAAGGGCAGGCGCTGCTCACCAATGATCTGATAGTCCTCGTGACCCTTCCCGGCAATCAGAACACAGTCTTTAGGGCCCGCAGAGTCGATAGCCAGATGAATCGCCTCCGCACGATCCTCACAGACGAGATAATCACCGTCCATAGATGATTCAATATCAGCGATGATCGCTAATGGATCTTCGCTTCGAGGGTTATCGCTGGTAATTACCGCTCGGTCCGCAGTCGCTGAGACCGCCTCGGCCATTAACGCTCGCTTGCCGCGATCTCGATCTCCGCCGCATCCAAACACCGCCACAAGACTGCCTGCACACTGCTCACGAAGCGCAAGAAGCACCTGTCGCAATGCGTCGGAAGTATGCGCGTAGTCAATAACCACCAGCGGAGCGCCGGGAACGCGCAGCGGCTCCATCCGACCCGATACTGATTGCAGGCCTTCTACCGCGGCTATCACGGCAGAGAATGGCAAACCCGCCTGCAGCGCTGCGGTCAATGCCGCCAGCAGATTCATGGCGTTAAACTTCCCAAGCAGTGGGCACTTAAGGGCTGCCTCACCCCAGGGGCTCGAGAAGCGAAACCGAAGCCCACCGCTGCTCAACTGCAGATTACTCAGGCGTACGTCAGCAGAACTATCTTCAATGCCATAGCGCAGCACAGAAACTTCAGATGAAATTCTCTGCACAAGGGTCCGGCTGAAGGGGTCATCCGCATTCAAAATAGCAGTGCGCAGTGACTCAAAAGCAAACAAACGCGCCTTTGCATCACCATAGGATTGCATATCGCCGTGGTAATCCAGATGATCCCGAGTGAGGTTAGTAAAAATTGCTGAATCGATATCCAGAGTGTTGAGACGCCCCTGCTGGAGCGCGTGAGAGGAAACCTCCATGCTTACAAAGGGCACCGCCTGACCCGCCCAGCCAGCCAGAATTTCCTGCAATTGGATGGAATCCGGTGTGGTGTGCACACTGCGGTGAACGCCGCCGTCCAAAGAAGAACCCAGAGTCCCGATAACCCCACAATCATAGCCAGCGCCGCGCACCAGCTGCGCAAACAACTGACTTACCGTGGTTTTACCATTGGTACCTGTCACTGCGGTAATCTGCATCTCGCGACTGGGCTCACGAAAATACCGTCCTGCAATTTCACATAGTCGATAGCGCAAGTCCGGAACCACAACAGTAGGAAGCGGCGATCGCGTGGCGGGGAGCTCATCCTCCACCAGCGCCGCTACGGCACCCGACGAGGCCGCCTGCGCAAGAAACTCTCTGCCGTCGTGCGCATGACCGCGCAACGCAATAAATAAATCGCCCTTACTCACCTGTCGACTATCTAAACGCAGTGCCGCCACGTCCAGCGCCGGCACATCGGTCGCCATACCTTCCAAGAGTACCGGCAAAGAACTGCGCAACTCAGTCACACCCGGAGTCATGCATCACCCCCGACTACCGTTGCGGCAAGCATTTCTGTCGGCGGCGCCAAGGTGGGCGCAACACCCATGAGACGCAATGTTTCAGCTGTCACTCGAGCAAACACTGGCGCGGCAGCGGCGCCACCGCCATAGCTATCGCCTTTGGGGCGATCCAGCACCACGACAGTCACAAAGCGCGGGTCTTCGATGGGAGCCATACCCACGAAGAGCGCAACGTACTGATCGTCCAAATATCCGCCGGCACCCACTTTATGCACAGTGCCGGTCTTACCACCGACCTGATATCCGGGAACTCGAGCCTTGCGAGCAGTACCTTGATCACCCGTCACCTCATGCAGTACGCCCCGCACATCGGCCGCTATCCGGGCATCAACCACACGCTCACTGCGAACGTCTACCGCCTCCCGGCGCAGCAGTGACAGCTCCGGCAGCATTCCGCCATTGGCAAACACCGCGTAGGCCCGAGCAAGCTGCAAAGGTGTTGCCGTCAGGCCGTAGCCAAAAGCCAAGGTTACTTGTTCGATCGGACGCCAACGGGGACGCTGAGGGAGCAATCCGGCGCTCTCACCAGGAAATCCAGTCGCGGTGGACTGACCAAAACCAAAACGATTAAACACATCCCAGATAGGCTCATGACCAATATCCAGAGCAACCTTGGTAATCCCCACCTGACTGGATTTTTCGACCACTCGGGACAAGCTGATCTCGCCATAGTTGCGGGGATCAGGAAGAACCTTTCTACCTACGCGAATACGTCCGGGGCTCGTATCAATGAGCGTCGAGGTCTCGTAGCGCCCCGACTCAAGGGCAGCAACCAACGTTAAGGGCTTCATCGTAGAGCCCGGCTCAAAGACATCGGTCACCGCGCGATTGCGCGTCTGACTCATAGTCACAGTGCTGCGATTATTGGGATTGAAGTCGGGGTAACTCGCACTGGCAAGCACTTCACCCGTACCGCTATCAATAGTGACAATCACACCAGCCTCAGCGCCAGTCACCGTAACCGCACGGCTAAGCTCACGATGGAGCAGATACTGCAGACGCAAATCGATAGAGAGCTGTAGATTGCGACCTGGACGAACGGGCTCGATAACACCGATATCTCGAACCGCATCACCGTGAAGATCTTTAATGTAACGCTTCTTGCCAGGATGACCACGCAGCCACTCATCGTAGGCAAGCTCTAAGCCAGCAACCCCCGCGCCATCGACATTGGTCATACCCACCAGCTGCGCAGCAACCTCGCCGGCGGGATAAAACCGACGGTACTCACGCTCAGCACGCACACCCGAAATCTTGAGAGCCAGAACGTCTCGTGCACGGTCCGGCACCAGGTGTCGACGCAGATACATGAACTGTCGGCCGGCATAGCGAGCAAGACGCTCTTCCAAATCCTCGGCGCTTAAGTCCAGCGCCTCAGCAAGCTCCGGCAGTCGCTCGCTGGTCGCGAGCACTTTCGGATTGGCCCAGAGCGATATCACGGGGGTACTAACGGCCAGAGGCTCCCCCCTGCGATCCGTAATCAGACCTCGGTAGGCCGGCAGTTCAGCGGTACGAAGCATGCGCATGTCGCCCTGCTTCTTCAGGAAGTCAACGCCTCTACCCGTATCCAGCACCTGCAGCGACAAGACCCGCCCCACAAGAGCAAGAAACATCATAACCAGCAGTGCGATTACGACATGACCACGCCAGTGCTGCACTTTTATTTTTGCAGCCTTAGTCACTTAGCCACCAAGCGCGTTTGATCGTGCCCGGGCGCAGCAAGGCCCAGCGAATCCCCCGCCTCGCTTTCTATACGAAAGTGCGATGCCAGGGTGCTTTGCTCAAGAAGAAGCCGACTGTACTCTTCCTCGAGATACCAGCGCCGAGCCTCTAAATCCTGAAGCTGCGCATAGAAGCTGCGTGAAACGTGTGTACTGCCAATAATGGAAAAGGCGCTACCCATAACCAGCAGCAGGGCCAGGCCTATCCACAACGAATTCGCAGTCGAGGGATTCACGCGAGCTTCTCCGCGCAACGCATAATTGCACTGCGAGACCGCGGGTTCCCCGCCACCTCATCTTCACTCGCGCGCAGCGCCTTACCCAGCAGCCGCATTTGTGCACCGGACTCCACATCGCGAATCGGCAGATTGCGAGGAAGCTGCGGCCCACGACTCATGTCCCGCAAATGGCGTTTTACCAAACGGTCTTCCAACGAGTGAAAACTGATTACCACCAGACGCCCACCGACCCCCAGCACCGACAGGGCCACAGACAGCAACTGCGCAAGGTCATCAAGCTCACGGTTGACACGAATCCGGATAGCCTGGAAGGCTCGAGTTGCCGGGTGCTTATGCTTCTCCCAGCGCGGATGCGCCTCCTTGACAATAGCAGCCAACTGAGAGGTTCTCGTTAGCGGTGCCTCGGATCGAGCTTTCACAATGGCGCCGGCTATGCGACGCGCAAACCGCTCTTCGCCGTAATCGCGAAGAACGTCAATAATCTCCTGCTCACAGGCACTGGCGATCCAATCTGCAGCGGACTCGCCGCGACTGCGATCCATACGCATATCCAAGGGACCGTCCTGCTGAAAGCTAAAACCGCGTTCCGCCTGATCAAGCTGGGGGCTGGATACACCCAGGTCCAGCAAAATACCGTCCACAGGACCAAACCCACGCTCCGCGAGCAAGGCAGGCAGGGCAGCAAAGGATCCGCGAGCAAAACTAAAACGACCATCCTGGGTAGCAAGCTCCAGAGCGTCGCGCTCAGCCTCTTCATCCTTGTCGCAGGCAAATAGGCGGCCTTCTGCATTGAGTCTGCCAAGGATTTCTCGACTATGCCCGCCGCGCCCGAAGGTACCGTCGACATAAAGGCCGGCGGGGCTGCTTACCAGCGCGTCCACCGCTTCGTGCAACAATACCGTTTCATGAGGGGCTGCCATCTAGAGCGGCAGGTTCATCAGCTCGTCGGGCCATGGCTCATCCACCCCGACGTCTTCCAGCGCCTTATCACGCTCGGTGATCCAGAGGTTTTCGCTCCAGAGCTCCATCTTGTTGCCTTGACCGACCAGCACCAGCTTCTTGTCGAGCTGGGCGTATTCACGTAAAGAAGGCGGCAAAAGCATGCGACCATTACTGTCGAGCTGAATGTCCGTTGCATAGCCAAGCATCAAACGCTGAAATCGTTTTACGGCAGGATTAAGAGAGGGGAGCTTTTGCAGGTCTTGCTCAATACGCTCCCAAGCGGGCAGCGGGTAGATACATAAACAGGAGGTCTGGGTATCGATAGTCACAACAATTTCGCCAGCACACTGCTCAAGCAGCGGCTCACGCTGACGCGAAGGAATCGCCAGGCGACCCTTTGCATCCATATTGATGTGCTGCACACCACGGAACACTTCTTATTAACCCCTTTACTCCAGTGATTTCCACAAATCACCAGAATTTCCCACTTCTCTCCACTTATCGACACTATAGGTCTGCGACAAAGCTCAAGTCAAGCTGGAGATCACAAAAAAGCCTGTTATTTCAGGGGTTTGGACGTCAAACAGCGTGGATTTCGAGGGGTTTTTAGCGTCGCTGTGACACGGTAAAAAATCACAAAAACAGCCATCTAAAGCATTAAGCTAAGTATTTACTTTAACTTAAAGTTCGTTTGCTTATTTTATTACGAGGTTTTAGGCGAATTCCGTCTAAAGAAAGGGGGTCAGATTCATCTACTAGGGCGCAATAAGCAAAAATCTCTCGATTTGCGCCACGAACGACCTGGCCATGAGTCTTGAAATCGGCGAGACGGGTAAGCTGCAGGCGCAACTTCAGCGGTGAGGCAGACGGCAGCCCTTTGAGCTGCTCGCGCATCTCCAGCAACGCCTCAGCACTATTAAACGCGCTCGACGGACGCTCAAAGGGCCGCCGCCCGCCTCACCTTCGTCAGCTCCGCATCCACGGCGGCAGATCAACCGCAACACGCCCTCACGTCTCCTGGGCGGTTCGGCGCCGCTTTGCTCGAGCGGCCGTCGAGCGCGGTGTTTAATACTCTGAGCCGATGGAGATGCGCGAGCAGCTCGAGTAAAGCAGGGTCGGGCCGCCCATAGCGACTGAGAAACGAAGCGTCCCTCGAGCGCGGTATCTAACGCTGATGACGATAGAGATGCGCGAGCAGCTCAAAGGGTTGCCGTCTGCCTCACCACCGGAGATGCGCAAACAGCTCAAGAGCCTGCCGTCTGCCTAAGCAAGTCCGGGGTGGCTCTCATGAAGCTTTCGCATCATGAGGCTTTCGAATTTAGAGGAGTCGGCCGATAAGCCGGGTTCTGTCGAGAACGATCATTCATCTGGGACGAGCGTCGCCGCTCGCCTCTAGCGACCTACCCGAATCCACTGCGGGCCGCAGCCAACGGATTCCTATTTGGTCTTGCTCCAGGTGGGGTTTACCATCGCCACGCCTGTTACCAGCCGCGCGGTGCGCTCTTACCGCACCTTTTCACCCTTACCGAACACAAAGCTCGGCGGTTTCCTTTCTGCTGCACTTTCCGTGGGCTCACGCCCCCCAGGCGTTACCTGGCACCCTGCCCTATGGAGCCCGGACTTTCCTCCGTATTGCACATCAAAGACGCACAACACCGCGATCGTCTGGCCAACTCCGCGCGCAGGTTAACGACCCCATCGTAAGCGTGCAAGCGCTAAAACAGCGCCGGATCAGGAATTACTCCTGACGATGCTCCAGCAAGTAGTCATACAACTGTCGGCTTCGCACGCCGGAGTAAGACGACAAGAGCTTGGCCGCCTGCCGGGCAGGCATATGCTCCGCCATGCCCCGCAGCAGTTCTCCCAGTGCCGGCTCAATACTCACATCGGACTCGCTGCGCGCGGGCGACAACAGCAGCACTATCTCACCGCGACTCTGATTGGCATCCTCACGAACCCAATCGCAGAGCTTTGAAAGCGGTGCCCGACGAATGGTTTCAAAGCTCTTGGAGAGCTCTCGAGCCAAAGCAGCCTCACGGCCGGGGCCCATGACCTCCTGCATATCTTCAAGCGTAGCCAGAATACGATGCGGAGCTTCGTAAAAAATCAGCGTAGCGTCTTCACCCGCAAGTAACTCCAAACGGCGGCGCCTCGCCTCCCCCTTATTCGGAAGAAACCCTTCAAAAGCGAAACGGTCGCTGGGTAAGCCCGCCGCCGACAGAGCCACGATCGCGGCGCAGGGACCGGGTATCGGCACCACCTTTAAGCCCGCATCCTGCATTACCCTGACCAATCGATACCCTGGGTCTGATATCGTCGGTGTTCCCGCATCCGACACCAGGGCCACCGACTCTCCCGCGGCCACCCGAGCAACGAGCTGCTCAGCCACCGCTGGCGCACTATGCTCGTGGTACGCCACCATGCGAGCCTTAATCCCCTCGGAGCTCAAAAGCTGTCCGGTTCGCCGAGTATCCTCTGCGGCGACACAAGTTACGCCAGAGAGAACTTCCAGCGCCCGCCGGGAAATGTCACCCAGATTACCAATAGGCGTAGCAACGATGTATAGCGCCGGTTCCAAGTGCGACAAGCTTCCTTATAATGCGAACATCAGCACGGTAAATAACGTGCTCCAAGAATCGAGGATAGCATGCTGAGTTCGCCCCACTGCTGGCGTACAGGTCTGATCTGGGCACTGTGTGCCGGATTACTCGCTGCCTGCGGATCGACACCGGGAAGCCTACCGAGTCGCGCAGGATTCCCCGGGGAAGCTAACGTCCCGGACAGCACTGCTGCGCCTGCGCAAGATAGCGCCTCACTCCCTGACGCATCGATCGACTCAATGGATCGAGAGCTGTTCGCCGCGACACGCGCAGCACTCGAAAACGGCGACTGGCTGGCCGCCACTCTGGCGCTCCCCCAGATGGAGACCATAGCCAACGGTTCAGCGGAGAATCCCCCAAGCGCGGCACCCGAGACAGATGCAACAAGCTCTTTGTGGATCGATTATTACAAAGCGCGCATTGCCCTACTGCGAGGCGATACACAGAGCCATGAAATAGCATTAGCCGACCTTAAATCGCGACGCCTGCCAAACGACCTCCAGCTGGAGTTACTCTCTCATGAACTCGACTTAGCCGGAGCCAGGCACGATAGCGACGCGCAGCTAGCCCTGAGCCTGCAGTTACTGTCACTAAGTACCACGAGTATCACCGCTAACCCCGTGCTCGCCGACGCCATCTGGAGTGCAGCCCAGCAAGTCAGTCGAAGCGGAGCTACACAGCGCCCAGAAAGCAATACGGACACTCAAGCGTGGCTGGAACTGGCCGCTGCAAATGCGCTCGATGACGCGCTGGGCAGTGCCGCAGCTCTAGCTGCCTGGGAAACGCAGTACCCTGAACATATGGCCAGAACTCACGCCACTGCGCTGCGAGAGGCCGCTCTTCAGGATGCCCAGACTACAAAACTGACGCTAGTCCTTCCTCTTTCCGGCCCCCTGGCGAAGGCGGGGGAAGCAGTAAGTCGTGGCTTTATCGCCGCGTTCTTTGCCAGCCAGGAACCAGGCCTGAGCATCGACGTACTTGATAGCCGGCGCTTTGACAGCGTTAGCGATGCCTATGCCGAGGCACAGGCGAAGGGTGCAAACCTTATCGTGGGTCCCCTGGGGAAAACACAAGTACAGGAACTACTCGCCAAACAGGACCTGGCCGTGCCTGTTCTGACGCTAAATCGTCCAGAAGTTATTCAGCAAAACAACCCCAGTGCACTCCTGCTCTCTCTTGCTCCAGAAGACGAAGCGCGTCAGCTCGCGACAGACGCTTACGCGGGAGGGGCTCGTCGCGCTTTGCTCATCCGCCCCGAGGGCGAATGGGGTGACCGTATGGAAACAGCGCTGGCCCAACAATGGCGACAGCTGGGAGGACAGCTGCCCACCACCGCAATCTATGGCAAGCCCAACACCCATTCCAATGCCGTCCGTGATGCTCTGGGTCTCGGAGACAGCGCAAAGCGCAGCGCAGCCTTGCGCAGTCTGTTTTCTGAGCGAATCGAAACCACCGGCCGACGCCGGGACGACCTGGACAGTATCTTTCTCCTTAGCAAAAGCAGTGATGAAGCTCGAGCCCTCAAGCCGCTCATCAACTATCACTATGCAGGCGAGTTACCCGTGTACTCGCTCTCGACCGCCGATAGCGGCAGCGGCAACACCAGTCTGAATCGAGATCTGGGGGGCTTGCGCCTGCTGGCTATGCCCTGGCGTTTGGACGAAAGCACGCTCCCCGGGGCAGACTCCAAGAGCAGTTCCGCCGCCTTGCACGCGCTCGGTGCAGATGCCTATGCACTCGCACGACGCTGGTGGCGTATGCGCAGCACCGCTGCCCCGATGTTTTTTGGGCTCACTGCCGAATTACGCGCATCGCCTGAGGGCGTTCTGAACCGTAGATTAAATCTGGCTGAATTTAACCGAGGCGTGCTTCGCCCCCGCTGACCTAGACTTACCCCTTACGGCCCTGCCCACAGAGAAGCAGGTGTAAGCGAACGCTCACAGGGGTACAGCTGATGTTAAACGGAGATGATTTTGAAGCGCGCAGCGCTGAGTTGCTAGAGACCTATGGGCTGCAAATCCTAAGCCGGCAATATCGATGCAAGGCCGGCGAAATCGATCTCATCGCTTTTGACGAGCACCGCCTGCTGTTTGTCGAGGTCCGCGCGCGAAGTCATAGTAGCCACGGCGGAGCGGCAGCCTCGGTGAACCGGGCAAAGCAGTGTAGAATTAATCGGTGCGCAGCTTATTTCCTCAAACAACACCCGCAATGGCGCCATTTGCCATGTCGCTTCGACGTGATCGCCTGGGAACCCAGGGACGCTGCAAAAGGCCTGGAGGCACGCTGGATTCAGGCCGCATTCATAAGCTAAACAGACTCTACTGGCTAACAGCTGTGCAATCAGGTGCTCGAGCATTGCAATCATGACCGATCAAAGTTACGAGAGTATTGCCGCAAGTTTTCATCGCCGCATCGACGCTATTGCCGGAGCGGTAGACAGTATGGCCCCGGGTCTGGAAGCAGCTACGACCTTGCTTACCCAAGCCGTGCTTGAAGATCGCAAGGTACTGGTGTGTGGCTGCAAAGAAGACGCCACTTTGGCCGCACATGTGGCAGCGATCCTGAGAACACCCCCGGAGCCAGGCCCGGCGCTTCCTGCGCTAGCCTTTTGTAGCGATATTGAGGGCGGCGGCGACCAAATGTGGCGAGACCTTCGCACCCTTTCTCGAGACGGAGACATATTATTGTGCATCGATAGCCGCCCGGGAGCTGCTCTGGCCTACCGCGCAGTCGAATTTGCCGAAAAAAGAAACCTTGTGACAATTGCGATGTCAGAAACGGTGCGAGTCGACGGTGTCACCTGCATTGAACTACATACCGAAGATTCGGATTTACGCAGTGAACTTATCCTGATGTCGAGTCACTGCCTGCAAGAACAGATTAAACAAATTTTGTTAGGAGAATAAACTGACCATGTCGCGCCGCGCATCTCCAGCGACCACCCTGGGATTCCTGATCCTTACAAGCCTGCCTTTGCTCCAGGGCTGCGGGTCCATACTTGCTACCTTCGAGTCCGGTGCTATAGAGGACGATCCGGGTGAGCGCACTTTTTCCCAGCGAATCGCCGACGAATCTATCGAGACTAAAGCTGTGGTGAATCTCCATGCAGCGGATGACCGCTTTGATCAGGCGCACCTCGTAATCCAGAGCTACAACGGCTATGTACTTATTGCCGGACAGGTGCCCGATGAAGAACTCAGGCAAAAAGCCAATGACGTAGTACGCAAAATTCGTGATGTTCGGCGTATCTACAATGAACTAGAGGTGGCCGCCGCGAGCTCCGCGATGACCCGAGCGTCGGACAGCTGGATCGCCAATAAGGTAAAAACATTCCTGTTAACGAGCAGAGACACTCCTGGACTTCGCGTCAAGGTCGTCGCAGAAGACGGGGTTGTCTTTCTGCTTGGCATGGTCACGCGTGAGGAAGGCGAGCGAATCGCCGAAGAGGCCGCCGACACATCGGGCGTTCAGCGCGTTGTTCGTTTGTTTGAGTACATCGACTAGGCGCTGTCTCCCGGACCAGCGCCAGACTCGAGAGCTTACTTAACCACCGTAAGACTTGGCTTCCCGGCACGGCGAAATGGTGTGGGCTCGTTTCCACCCTCGGGCGCTGGACCGTCATCGTCTTCTTCAGGTTCGAAGGCCATACCCTGGCCATTCTCTCTGGCATAAATGCCAAGAATCGCTGCCATAGGCATAAAGACATCTGTGGGTTTGCCGCCAAAGCGACCATTGAAACTCACGCAATCGTCTGCCAGTTGCAACTCGATCACGGCAGACGGAGAGAGATTCAACACAATCTGCCCGTCTTTTACGTAGTCTTTTGGAACATCCACGCCGGGCGCCTCTGCATCTACTATGACGTGGGGCGTACAGTCATTATCGACTATCCACTCATAAAGGGCTCGCAGCAGATAAGGTCGACTCGAATTCACGGAGTTACCCGGCGGCGCCTAGAGGCGCATCTCGCGTTCCTGCTCGGTCAAGCTCTGTTGAAACGACTCGCGCTTAAACAGCTGATCCATATAAGCAAACAGTGGCTTGGACTGCTTACTGGGCCGAATATCGATTCCCAAGGTGGGCAGACGCCATAGAATGGGAGCGATGCAGCAATCAACCAGCGTGAACTCGTCGTTCATGAAGAACGGCTTCTCTGCAAAGATCGGCGCGATTGCCAAAATACCCTCACGCAACTCCTTGACCGATCGCTTCACCACATTGTCACTGCGGGAGTTTTGAATTGAATCAATCAGCGTGCACCAGTCATGCTCGATGCGATGCATGAACAGACGACTCTCGGCACGTGCCACGGGGTATACCGGCAGCAATGGGGGGTGCGGGAAGCGTTCGTCCAGATACTCCATCATCACGCGGGTTTCGTAGAGAGAAAGCTCACGGTCTACCAGCGTTGGCAAAGAGTTGTAGGGATTATGCTCGGACATCTCACGCGGCGGATGCGCGGGATCCACATCAATGATATCGGCGGTGACGCCCTTCTCAGCCAGAACAATTCGTACGCGGTGACTGAAGTGTGAAGTCGGATCTGAATAAAAAATCATGGGGGTCAATACGCCTATATGATGCTTTTAACGTGCGTTTTAGGAGGCTACCAAAACAACTGAACGGCGGCGCAGGGTTTTTGCCCCTGTTCGCCACCGCTCTCTTGGCTTATTAGCCGCTGTTAGCTTGCGGTCAGTGTACGTCTTTCCAGTACTCTCGGTTAAGTAGGGTCGCAAAAACGAAGAATATCGCGATAAACAGTAACGAATAAATGCCGATGCGCTGACGATCCGCCTTCATGGGCTCGGCAACGTAGCCCAGGAAGTTAACGAGGTCGTAAATTGTCTCGTCATACTCGTCCATGGACATGCGCCCATCTTCAACCACTTCCAGCGTACCGCAGGGGTCGCTGTGATCCGACATGGCGGTACCCGAAAGCGGGTCCATCTCGCCGTGCGATGCAGTCGGCGCACACGCCATCATACCCTGCAGTTCCAGCAATGCATGGGGCATACCGACATTGGGAAACACGCGATTGTTAACGCCATAGGGCCGAGTGGGGTCCTGGTAGAACGTTCGCAGATACGTATATAGCCAATTGGGATTACGCGCTCGGGCTACCAGAGTCAGGTCCGGTGGCGCAGCACCAAACCACACTTTGGCACGGTCGATATCCATGGCGTTATCCATCAGCGAACCCACTTTTACATCCGGATCAGCGATGATATTGCCCAGCATCAGGTCTTCAGGAATTCCCAGATCGGCCGCCACGCGGTTGTACCGCGCATATTTTAGCGAATGACAGCCCATGCAGTAGTTCATAAAAACCTTAGCACCGTTCTGCAGGGAGCTTTTATTTTCTATATCCAGCTCCACTTGATCGCAGGGCATGGTGCCGCAGTCAAAAGCCGATTCAGCGCCCACAACCTTCAAAGGAATAAAGGTCAGCGCCAGAATCAGAATCAGGCCGGCCAGGGATCCGAAGATTCCGATACCGCCGTCCATGGTTACCCGCTCAGGCACTGGCTTGGGCTTATCCATGCTCGACCAGATGGGCATGAACAGGAAGAAGCCAAAGTAAAAGATCGAGCAGATCTGTGCCAAAAACGTTCTCGCTGGTGTGGGCGACTTTACGCCCAGGACGCCAAGGATCAGGAACGACGCTACAAACAACACCAACATCACCTTGTTGAGGTTTCCACGGTAACGCCAGGATTTGGTAGGCGAGCGATCAAGCCAGGGCAGTACAAACGGAATCGCAACACTGGCCGCAAAAGCTATGAACCCCCAGAACTTATCCGGCACCGCTCGCAGCACTGAATAGAATGGGGTGAAATACCAAACTGGGGCGATATGATCCGGGGTCTTCAGGGCATTGGCTTCTTCAAAGTTAGCGTACTCAAGGAAGAATCCGCCCATCTCTGGCATAAAGAACATGATGGCGCAAAAGACAAACAAGAACACCGCAATGGCCTGCACATCGTGCACGCTGTAATACGGATGAAAACGAATGCCGTCCAGAGGAATACCGTCGGGCCCCTTGTTCTTCTTGATTTCCACACCATCGGGGTTGTTTGAACCCACTTCGTGCAGCGCAAGGATGTGCAGAACAACCAGTGCCAAAAGCACTATCGGCAGCGCTACGACATGCAGGGCAAAGAATCGATTCAAAGTGATGCCTGAAATCAGGTAATCACCGCGAATCCAGGTGACAATATCTTCTCCTACTACGGGGATTGCCCCGAAGAGAGAGATGATCACCTGCGCGCCCCAATAGGACATCTGCCCCCAGGGCAGTACGTACCCCACGAAGGCCTCCGCCATGAGCAGAACGAAGATCAGCATGCCGAATACCCAGAGCAATTCTCTCGGCTTCTTGTAAGAACCGTAAATCATGGCCCGGAACATGTGTAGGTAAACCACAATGAAGAACGCCGAGGCACCGGTTGAGTGCATATAACGCAGCAGCCAACCGTAATCCACATCTCGCATGATGTATTCCACCGATGCAAATGCTTCTTCTGCACTGGGCGTGTAGTTCATGGTCAGCCAGATGCCCGTGAGCAGCTGATTCACCAGTACCAACAGCGAAAAGACGCCAAAGTAGTACCAGAAATTAAAGTTTTTGGGCGCGTAGTACTCGCCCATGTGCGTATTCCACGCACGCGTAATGGGCAGACGCTCGTCAACCCAATCGCGTAATCCGATCAGCATGTTGGCCATCAGACTGCCTCCGCATCAACGCCAATAACTAGGACGCTTTGTGATTCAAATGAGTATGGGGGTACCACCAGGTTTGCAGATGCCGGGACACCTGAGTACACACGTCCGGCGAGATCAAACTTGGAACCATGGCAGGGACAGAAGAAACCGCCCACCCAGGCGTCTCCACCCAAATCCGCAGCACCGACTTCCGGGCGATACTTTGGGGCACAGCCAAGGTGTGTACACAGCCCCTCCACTACCAGCAGTTCCGGACGAATACTCCGCTCTTTGCTGGAAATGTACGCAGGCTGCTTTGAGATCGCGGAATCGGGATCTTTCAGATCACCGTCCACCTTATCCAGATTGGAAATCATCTCCGCAGTACGGTGAACAACGTAGACGGGCTTACCGCGCCACTCTACGACAACCATCTGACCTGGCTCCAGCTTGCCGATATCGGCCTTAACTGGCGCGCCCGCAGCCTTGGCTTTGGCGGACGGATTCCAAGAGCCGAGAAACGGCACTGCGATTCCCACAGCACCCGCTGCACCAACAGCACTCGTGGCAACCGTCAAAAAACGACGACGTTTGTTGTCGACCTCAGACTCAGCGTTTTCGCTGGCCGTTGTGGCACTGGACATATCGATTGGTCTCCTGTTTGCCTAAACCCTGACGATCTCTATAGTGATACGCGGCAGAGGCGAATAAAGTTCTACCAAAAGCCGGACAATAACGTCGCTAGGATGGCGAGATTCCGGGCGCACGAATGGTAAAGACTTTAAGCCTCTCAAACAAGGAAAGAGCGCGCTTTTTACGCCACAAACCCTTGATTTGTCTCAAAACTTGGACAAATCCACAGCATAAAAAAAGCCCGGCCGGATATTCCGGGCGGGCTTTTTTGGCGTTGCGGCCCTGCCGCAGGCCAAATTAACGCTTGGAGAACTGTGGACGCTTACGCGCTTTGCGCAGACCGACCTTCTTGCGCTCAACTTCACGCGCGTCTCGAGTTACGAATCCTGCAGCGCGAAGATTGCCACGCAGAGACTCGTCGTACTCCATAAGAGCTCGAGTGATACCGTGGCGAATCGCGCCCGCCTGACCAAAGCTACCGCCACCTTCGACAGTGACTTTAATGTCGAATTTGCCAATCAGATCAACCAGTTCCAGTGGTTGACGCACGATCATGCGAGCCACTTCCCGGCCAAAGTACTGGTCCAAAGGACGCTGGTTAACTGTGATATCGCCGCCGCCGTTGCGCAGAAAAACTCGCGCTGTAGAGGTTTTGCGACGCCCGGTTCCGTAATACTGAGTTGCGCTCATTGTTTCTCCTAGACCTGCAGCGGCTGAGGCTGCTGCGCGGCGTGCGGGTGTGCTTCGCCGGCGTATACCTTGAGTTTGCTGAACATTGCACGCCCCAGCGGATTGCGGGGCAACATACCTTTGACGGCGCCCTGAATAACACGCTCCGGCGCTTTGTCGATCAGCTTTTCGAAAGACATGGACTTCAGGCCACCGGGATAACCCGTGTGCCGGTGGTACATCTTGTCAGTGCGCTTGGCACCGGTGACGTGCACTTTCTCGGCATTGATAACGACGATGTAGTCACCGGTATCGATGTGAGGAGTGTACTCCGCCTTGTGCTTGCCGCGAAGCCGATGGGCAATTTCACTGGCCAAACGGCCCAGTGTTTTGTCAGTTGCGTCAACGACATACCAGTCGTGGCTGACTTCGCCGACTTTAGCGCTATAAGTTTTCATTGGGTTTCGCCTCAAAAGGGCCAAAAAAAGAGCGCGAATACTACTTAAACCCCGGGGGTATGGCAAGCCGGAATTTCAATAAGATTGGCAGATGGTTTTCTTCACGATTCCTGGGCGCCCTGTTCAACATGGAGCCGCACTCAAGGGCGGTGTTCCTGAGCAAGATAATCGTGGGACTGCATTTCGAACAAACGAGACTCCGTTCTCGCAAACTCGAAGGTCAGTCGCGTACCGCTGTAAAGCTCCGATGCCGGAACTTCGGCGGCGATCACGAGTTTTACGCTCCGGTCATAGAATTCATCCACCAGGTTAATAAACCGCCGACACTGGTCATCCTGCGCTGCCGTCATTTTGGGCACGCCGGAAAGGATCACCGCATGGAACTCTCTGGCCAACTCAATATAGTCATTTTGCGAACGCGGACCGTCGCACAACTCTGCGAACTCGAACCAGGCAACATCATCGGCCAGGCAGCGGCAGGTGAGGTAGCGGCCATTGATTTCTATACGCTGCCAATGCTGAATCGAATCCGGGGCGAGGCGCTGGAAGCTGTCAGTAAGGCTGGCATCCGCTGCAGGGCCCAAGGGGTGATGATAAAGCTCTGCCTGCTCCAGAGTCCGCAGGCGGTAATCAATGCCTGCATCAACGGTCAGTACTTCGGTGTGCTCCTGCAGCAAGGCTATGGCAGGCAGAAAACGTGCTCTTTGTAAGCCATTTTCGTAAAGCCCCTCCGGCGCTATATTTGACGTAGCTACCAGAGCAATCCCGCGCTGAAAGATCGCCTGAAGAAAATTGGCGAGAATCATTGCGTCAGCGATATCGCTGACAAAAAACTCGTCAAAACAGATGATCTCCGCTTCCTCGGCGAGTCGCTGGCCCAAAAGCTCTATGGGGTTCTTTTCTCCCTCTAAGTCACTGAGCTCCCGGTGCACCCGCTGCATAAATCGATGAAAATGTACTCGCAGCTTTTTTTCAAAGGGCAGGCTTTCGTAAAAAGCGTCCATCAGATAGGTCTTGCCGCGCCCTACCCCGCCCCAAAAATAGAGGCCTCGCTCGGGCTGAGAGCTTCGACGAAACCGGCGACTCAGCCGCCCTGCGAGGCTGTTGCTTCGCGCATGTCGATCAATGACTCGATCATAGAGATCCTGCAGGCGACGCACGGCCGCCTCCTGCGCGGCATCATGGCTGAAGTCATCGCGCTTGAGATCTTCTTGGTACCGCTGCCAGGGTGTCAGCACAATATCGGCGCGAGCAAAAACCTCGCGATCCTCTCATCCAGTGTTTGGGGCGCGCTACCTTACTCGTGCAGCTCCACTTTTTGCAATCTCACTATCAAGCTACTGCGTAGCAACGCTATACTTACCCCACACTTTGACCTTGCGAGGACTTGTTTGTGAATACCGGTATGGATGAACCTCTTTTCATCGCCATCGCTGGCGCTGTCATCGGCCTGATAATCGGCTATTTCACCGGACGACGCACCGCGCCAGGCAGCCAGACCGCTAGAGATCTGGGCGAGAAACTGGAACAGGCAGAGGCCGCCCGAGAGCGCTACGAAACTCGCGTGAATGCGCATTTCGCTGACACTGCAAACAAATTAAATGCACTAACGGCCAATTATCGGGACGTATACGAGCATATAGCTGGAGGTGCCTCGGAGCTGTGCTCCGATGGCGATGCCGCGCAATTTAAGTCTCTGGAGGCGCCGGTAGAGCCCGAGCACGAAACCATTGACGCAGACACCGTGGTGGTAGAAGCGCCTCGGGACTATGCAGCAAAAACCTCACCCACTGATCCCGGTGTGCTCGACGAGCGCTTTGGTTTAGACGGCGAAGAAAAACCACCACAAGACTCAACAACTCGCAGCTAACTCACACCTGAGTGCCAATGCGGGCCAAGCCCCCCCACACCCGGTGGTGCTTACACCGGGTTATCGCAATCAATGAACGTCCAATCAAGATCAAAGGTCTGCGCCACCGCCGCAGCGAGCGCCTGCACCCCATAGCGCTCCGTCGCGTGATGTCCGGCCGCCATGTAGGCGATGTTCAACTCCCGAGCCGCATGCACTGTGGGCTCTGAGATTTCCCCGGAGATGTAAAGCTGTGCTCCTGCAGCGGCCGCTTTTTCGATGTAACCCTGAGCGGCGCCGGTACACCAGGCCACTCGCTCTACACTCATTTGCGAATCGCCAATGAGCATTGGCTCCCGGCCAGTCAAGCTTCGAACCTGCTGCGCAATCTCGCCAAGTGGGGTCGCTGCGACCAATACGCCGGTGTTTCCCACCGCTTGGGGGTCCGCTAAATCCAATGCCTCAAAGTTTTGGAAGCCCATACGCTGCCCCCACTGAGCGTTGTTTCCCAGCTCCGAATGCGCGTCTAACGGTAAGTGATAGGCCAGTAGGCTCATATCCGCGGACAATAAAGTATTGATACGCCGGCGCTTCATACCCACTATCTCGGCACTTTCGCCGCGCCAAAAATACCCATGATGAACCAGCAGTGCGTCTGCGCCCCAGGCAACAGCGGCATCCAGCACAGACTGATTTGCAGTCACGGCAGCCGCAAGGCGGCGAACATTCCCCCGGCCTTCGACCTGCAAGCCGTTTGGGCAGTAGTCTTTAAAACGCGCGGATTCCAGCGTCGCATCACAATGTTCTACCAAATTTTTAAGCTGTACCGGCATGTTGCTTCCCGCGGTCATGTGTATGAGGCCGAAGCATCATATACAATCGCTTTTCTTTCTGGCTAGCGAGGGCGCATGCGCGCTTTCCTGAAGTTTTTCACCTGGCCGGCTATTGCCGGCCTACTGGGCGCCGTGCTCATTCTCGAGCACTGGGTGTGGCCCCCGGCGAATCCTGGCCGGGAAGCGGTCGTGCGCGATAGTTTTCGCCAGGCGGTAGCCAGCGCCACGCCTTCTGTTGTGAACATTTACACCGAGAAACGCGTCAGCGCGGGCGGCAGTCGCATGCTCAACAATCCCCTTATGCCCATCCCCCGGGGAGTACCTCGACAACGGGTAGAGCGCTCCCTGGGCTCCGGCGTCATCATGCGCGAGGATGGCTACATCCTCACTAACAACCATGTCATCGACGGCGCCGATGCAATTCAGGTTCTGCTCAGTGACGGACGCTCCGCAGCAGCACAGGTTGTCGGTCGCGACCGAGCTACTGATCTTGCTGCGCTTAAAGTTGATCTGGATGGCCTGAGCGCAGTAACCATAGCCAATTCAGACCTGCTTTCTGTGGGTGATGTGGTGCTGGCTATTGGTAACCCTTTGGGCTTCGGACACTCCGTCACCCAGGGCATTGTGTCGGGGCTGGGTCGCTTTGGACTCAACCCGGGGACCTACGAAGGCTTTATTCAAACGGACGCGGTGATTCATGCGGGTAACTCCGGAGGCGCGCTCGTGGATGTCAGCGGCGCGCTAGTTGGCATTAACAGCTTAATCTACACGTCTACCGACGGCAGCAATAACGGCATGGTCGGTATTGGCATATCGCTGGCAATACCCTCCAGCTTCGCTGAATTTGTGATGGACGACTTAATTCGCTTCGGACGCGTCATTCGAGGCTGGCTGGGCGTACAGGTAGAGCAGTTAGCCGGCGATACTTTGGGCGAGCAGCGCCTGCTGGTGCGGGGCGTGGCCCCTGGGGGACCAGCGGATCGCGCAGGACTTCAGTCCGGCGATATCATCACGCACTTTAATGATGAAGCGATCGACGATGTGCGCCTGGCGATGTATGAAGTGTCACTGCTGCGTCCTGGCGACAAGCTGGAAATGAGCGTATTTCGCGATAACGCCACAGAAGAAATCACAGCCATTGTCGGCACGCAGCCCGATCCTGAGATCGAGTGATCTTTGACCAGCGGCGCACTTCAGCTTTGCGCCCCACAGACAGCTCTAAAACCTAGTCCACTATGCGCATGGCTGCACTACGGGCGTGCGCGGTGAGGGACTCGCCCTCAGCCAGGACTTGGGCGACGCGTGCTAAGGGAACCGCACCTTGCGCACTGCAGTGAATAATCGAACTGCGCTTTTGAAAGTCATAAACACCCAGAGGTGAAAAGAAACGCGCCGAACCCGATGTCGGTAACACATGATTGGGCCCCGCGCAGTAATCCCCAAGGGCCTCACAGCTGTGTATGCCCATAAAAATCGCCCCTGCCGCATCAATCAGCGGCAACAAGGCCTCGGGATCTGCCACCGCAAGTTCCAGGTGTTCTGGGGCGAGTGCATTACTAATGGCCGCCGCATGAGCTATGTCACGGGTTTGAATCAAGGCACCGCGTTTATCCAAAGATGCCCGGATAATGGCAGATCGCTCCATTTGCGGAAGTAATCGCTCTACCGCCGCATCCACTGCCTCAATATAGGCCGCGTCAGGACAGAGCAACAGGGCCTGCGCACTTTCGTCATGCTCCGCCTGAGAAAACAGATCCATTGCCATCCACTCGGGGGCTGCGCTGCCGTCGGCGATAATCAAAATCTCGGAGGGCCCGGCGATCATATCGATCCCCACGCGGCCAAAGACCTGACGTTTGGCTTCGGCGACAAAGCGGTTGCCCGGGCCTACGATTTTGTCCACCCGAGGAATAGCTGTCGTCCCGAGAGCCAAGGCCGCAACCGCTTGCGCACCACCCACACAGAACATCCGGTGCACGCCAGCAAGCGCCGCAGCAGCGAGCACCAGAGGATTGCGATACCCGCCAGGCGTAGGAGCTACCATAATGATTTCGGACACGCCGGCAACGCGGGCGGGAATCGCATTCATCAACACAGACGAGGGATAACTCGCTTTGCCGCCGGGCACATAAACACCCACGCGCCGCAATGGAGTGAGCCTTTGCCCCAGACGATTACCTAAACCGTCGTCGTAGCTCCAATCATCGCTCAGCTGCTTGCGATGAAAGGTTTCGATGCGCTTTGCAGCCTCGCTTAAGGCATCGCGCTGCTCCCCGGGAAGCTCACTCAGAGCGCGCTCCAACTCCTCCCGGGACACTTCGAGCTCACAGATCGCATCGACATCCAGTTGATCAAAGCGTCTCGTGTACTCCAGCAGCGCGGGCTCACCACGCCGCTCAATGTCAGCAATGATGTCAGCGACGGTCGATCTAACATCGCCGTCATCGCTATCCATGGGCACTTCGAGAGCCGCCAAAGCGGATTCAAAATCCGCCGAATCACCATTGAGGCGACGCATCAAAGGGGCCTCTTCAAGTCTGTCACCGCCGCGGCAATCGCATCGATCAGATGATTAATCGCTCCATGATGAGAGCGCAGGGACGCTTTATTGACGATCAGCCGGGAGGTGACCCGGGCAATTTCATCCAACGGCTCCATGCCATTGGCACGCAGCGTGTTCCCGGTGTCGACAATATCGACGATCATATCGGCGAGCTGCATGGCCGGTGCCAGCTCCATCGCACCATAAAGTTTGATGAGCTCAACCTGCACTCCACGCCGGGCAAAGTAATCCCGAGAAACGTTCACGAACTTGGTAGCCACTCTCAAACGTCGCGGGGGCCAGTCAAAGCCCAGAGGCGCAGCGGTCATCAATCGACAAGGAGCAATGCCCAGATCAAGAGGCTCGTAAACTCCATCGCTGCCTTGCTCAAGCAAGGTGTCTTTACCCACTACACCAAGGTCTGCTGCGCCATGACGCACATACACCGGCACATCGACTCCGCGCATGACAACCAACTGTACATCCGCCCGCGTGGTGGGAAACACCAGCTTGCGGCTCTTGCTCATATCTTCCAGAGGTTCGACCCCGGCGCGCGCCAAAAGCGGCAAAGTCTCTTTAAGAATGCGTCCCTTGGTCAACGCCAGGGTTAGTTTGCCCGTTTCCATGAAGTCAGCCCGCTACTTGCTAGTCCACAACCCGCCGAATATCGGCACCCAGGGCTTGCAACTTCTCTTCGATACATTCGTAACCACGATCAATGTGATAAATCCGATCGATCAAGGTCTCCCCGGTTGCGACTAATCCGGCAATCACAAGACTCGCCGATGCGCGTAAATCGGTTGCCATCACCGGCGCGCCGGCAATCACAGGCTGCCCCACAATGATGGCGGTATTCCCTTCGATGGTGATTTTCGCGCCCATGCGGTTCATTTCGTGAGTCTGGATCAGACGATTTTCGAACACCGTCTCAGTCACCGTGGCGGTGCCGTCGGCAATGGCGTTCATCGCCGTAAACTGCGCCTGCATGTCCGTCGGAAACCCCGGATAAGGCGCCGTGCGAATACTCACGGCCTTCGGTCGTCGCCCGCGCATATCCAGGCTAATCCAGTTCTCTCCGCAGCTGATATCAGCCCCCGCTTCTTCAAGCTTCTGCAACACCACTTCCAGATGCTCGGCTCGAGCTTCGCGCAGATGGATCCTGCCGCCGGTAGCGGCTGCAGCCACCAAATACGTACCTGCCTCGATGCGATCGGGCATGACCTCAAACCGACAACCGTGAAGTTTTTCGACGCCGTCGATCACCATACGATCCGTGCCATGTCCGCTGATCTTGGCTCCCATGGCGATGAGGCATTCGGCAAGGTCAACCACTTCGGGTTCCCGCGCCGCATTTTCGAGCACTGTGCGTCCCTTGGCGAGGGTCGCGGCCATCATCAAGTTCTCGGTACCACCAACGGTCACGGTCTCCATAACGATGTGCGCACCAGTGAGACGCCCGTCCACCGAGGCGTTGATATAGCCGCCCTCCACATGGATCGTAGCTCCCATAGCCTCAAGGCCACGCAGGTGCAAATCAACGGGACGGCTGCCAATCGCACATCCCCCCGGAAACGACACCCTGGCCTTACCAAAGCGCGCGACCATGGGACCCAGAACCAGGATCGATGCGCGCATGGTCTTCACTAATTCGTAAGGCGCCGAGCAGTCGCTCAAAGTGCTGGCATCAACTTCGATGCTCATTTTTTCGTCAATAGTCAGACCAACGCCCATGCACCCGAGCAGCTCAATCATCGTTGTGATGTCATGTAAATGCGGCAGGTTGCCGATGGTTACCAATTCGTCGGACAGCAGTGTGGCTGCGAGAATGGGTAACGCTGCATTCTTGGCGCCGGAAATACGCAACTCACCTTCGAGACGCGCACCACCTTTAATGAGTAGTTTATCCATGCTTTAGCAGCGCGATCAGACGCTCTGCGCCTCCCACTCATCAGGGGTAAAGGTACGAATATTAACGGCGTGAATACTACCCGATGCAATCGCTTCATTGATCGCTGCATACACCGTCTGTTGACGACGCACTGCTCGCTGCTCAGCAAAGACCTCACTTACCACTGTGATGTCGTAATTAGCGCCCGAGCCCTCCACGCTCACAGTCGCTCCATCAATAGCATCGCGCACCATGACCTCTACGGTTTTGGCATCCACAGCAGTACTCCTGTTCCCGGGACCCGGGTAAAATTAAAGGTGGGGAAAGTGTCGGGGAAATAGTCGGCGCAATTGTAAGTAAAAGCGCCGAAAATGGCGAGTTATCCCGCCAGAGCCTATTGCAAATCCCGGCCTTAGTCCGCAGCGGACTCCACGGTCCAATTGGCGATCACCTTATCGAGGTCACCGTCATATCGCCTCGCGGCGGACTCAAACTGGCTACGGTAAATCTGTCCTAAATTGACATTCTCAACCACTAAATTGCGCATCTTCCAGGCACCCGACTTGTCTCTGGCCATGAGATACACCACAACATAGGGCTGCGTCGCATCGCTATAAATCAGTTGTCGCAGCGTGGCTCGGGTCGGTGAATCGTCAGAATCCTCATCATCGTCTAACTCAACGCGAGATCCCCCAAAAGCCAGCAAGCCTTTGCTGTAGGTTCTCACCAGGCCAACGCGCATGGTTTCGGTAAAACGCTCCAACTGATCTCGAAGTTGATCTCTGCCTGCCTCGTCGAGTCCGCGATAGCGGGCTCCGGTCGCATACTCCCCCATCACACCCCGGGCAAAACCCCGAAAGTCCACAATGGGATCAAGCACCTCGTGCACCGCAGCGTAGTAGCGCTCCGGATCTTCATCCACGTAATCTCGAGCTTCTTCAATAACCACAAGAACTTTATCCGTGGTCTCACGCAGCGTTGCACGTGCACTTTTACCCTCGACCGCCTCCTGGGCACTCACGCCCGAGGCTGTGGAACCGAGAAAAAGCCCGGTCACCAAAACCAGTGCCGCCGTAATCGAATATCGCCATTCCCTGTGCGAACGCATGTTTCCTTCCTCAAGCCTGCTGGTCTGTTTCATTAGAGCGGTTATACTCGCTAGCCCTTAACTTGGACCGAGCCAAATTTGGGCGAAAATTGTACACGCTTTTGCTCATGACTCGTATGACAGCATCGACACCATAGTGGTTCAATCTCCAGCGCCAACCGTCCGCACCGGCTCCCTTGGGGTCCTTGTGCACTCTCACCGTGGAGATCTGCCTGCCCCGGGACGCAAACCAAGCGCCACGCACCCATGCTGATTCCACTTCTGACCATACTCATCGCGTTTGCCATATTGATGTGGAGCGCCGATATGTTCGTTGCCGGCGCAGCATCCATCGCGGGCAATCTGGGCATGTCCCCCGTGGTCATTGGCCTGACAATTGTGTCTCTGGGCACCTCAGCCCCCGAAATCCTCGTTTCAGTGACCGCCGCTCTGGCGGGCTCAGGCGGCCTGGCGATTGGTAACGCCGTCGGATCGAACATCGCCAACATTGGGCTTGTACTGGGCATAACCGTACTGATTGCCCCCATACAAGTGCACCCGGGCTGTATGCGTTCAGAGCTCCCAACGCTGCTGGTCGTTACCGCGGGCACAGGACTGCTGCTCCTGGATGTAGAGCTGGGACGCAGCGACGCCATACTCATGATCACAGCGTTGGTGCTGATCCTCGCGCAGATGATTCGCGCTCAGGTGCACGACCCCAAAGTGGCCGATGAAGCAAAGGATGAAGAACTGCCGCAACTTGCTCCGGGCAAAGCCTGGACCTTCTTTGGCATAGGCCTGGTGCTGCTTATGGCAAGTTCGAAAACCCTGGTTTGGGGCGCAAGTGCTATCGCCATGCAGTTTGGCGTGTCAGAACTCATTATCGGACTGACCATTGTGGCGGTGGGTACAAGTCTTCCGGAACTCGCTGCCACCCTGGCCAGTGCCTTGAGAGGTCACGCCGAAATCGCAATTGGCAATATCGTTGGATCTAATCTTTTCAACCTCCTTGCAGTCATGGCGATGCCCGGCTTACTTTCGCCCGAGCAGCTACCCATTAATTTCTTGCTAAGAGACTACGGTGCCATGTGCATCGCTACGATACTCATGGCCGCTGCGGCCTATCATGGGCTGCGCCATCCCAGAGCCAAAGCAGGGCATTCGTATCTGGGCAGAGCGCTGGGAACCCTGTTCTGCGCGGGTTATGCGCTGTACTATTACTGGCTTTACATCACCCTGTAGAGTGCCATGACTGAAGCCGCCCGCTACCTGCAATCAGCGCAGCGCACCATCCGCATGGAAGCGGAATCCGTTGCTGCGCTCGAAGCCCGCATCGGAAGCGAGTTCGAAAAAGCCTGCGAGTTAATCCTTCAGGTGTCGGGGCGTACTGTTGTCACTGGCATGGGCAAGTCCGGCCATGTGGGCGGAAAAATTGCCGCAACGCTTGCCAGCACAGGCACCCCCGCTTTCTTTGTCCATCCGGGCGAAGCCAGTCACGGTGATATGGGCATGATTACCGCGGATGATTGCGTCATCGCACTATCCAACAGCGGCACTACACCCGAAGTGTTAATGCTGCTGCCGTTACTCAAACGCCTGGGCATACCACTTATCAGTATGACGGGGGCTCCCGACTCCGCTCTCGCACAGGCATCAGATGCGCATATCAACACTGGAGTCGATGTTGAGGCCTGCCCCCTGGATCTGGCTCCCACCTCCAGCACAACCACCACCCTGGTTATGGGCGACGCCCTGGCCATTGCGCTTCTGGAAGCTCGTGGGTTCACGGCCGAAGACTTTGCTTTTTCGCACCCCGGTGGAGCTTTGGGTCGCAAATTATTACTCAAGATCGACGATGTGATGCGCCAGGGCGATGCAATCCCGCGGGTCAGCGAGGACACGCTCCTCTCAATGGCCCTGCTGGAGATCAGCGCCAAGGGCCTGGGTATGACCACCGTGACCGCCTCCGGCAGCAATGAGCTTCTGGGCGTATTTACCGATGGTGATCTTCGCCGGACTCTGGACGAGCAGGTGGACATCAAGACTACACGCATCGGTGACATCATGACCCGCTCTCCTGCGACAGCGAAGACCGGCATACTGGCTGCCGAAGCGCTGCGCATCATGGAGGAGCGTCACATCAGTGCCTTGGTGGTTCTCAATGAAAAGGGCCAGACGGCCGGGGTAGTGAATCTATTGGCACTGCTTGAGGCTGGCATCGCATGAATCCTGATACTGCTCGCGACATCAGGCTCCTCGCTCTGGATGTGGATGGCGTTCTCACCGATGGCCGCATCACCTACGGCAATGATGGCGAAGAACTCAAGTCCTTTAACATCAAAGACGGACTCGGCATCAAACTTATGCAACGTGCCGGGGTCGAAGTTAGCATCATCACTGGCCGGCAATCGCATATCGTCGAGCGCCGGGCCCGGGAGCTGGGGATAGAAACCATCATTCAAGGTCGCGAAGACAAGTTATCAGCCTTACAGGAACTGTGCGACGCGCGAGGACTGGAGCTGAATCAATGCGCCTACATGGGTGACGACCTGCCTGATCTTGCGGCGGTCAATGCTGCCGGCATAGGCATGACCGTGGCAGATGCCAGTCCCGTGCTTTTGGCCAGCGCTGACTGGCGATCAAGTCAACGCGGCGGCGACGGAGCGGTACGCGAGGCCTGCGATACACTCCTTTATGCCCGCGGCCAGCTCGAAGCCCTGGAAGCTACATTCAAGTGAGTCGCACCCGGGGTTTACGTCGTGTCCGAAAGCGTCTCTCTATCCCCCTATTACTGAGCGCAACGCTGCTGATCTATACAATGCTGGCGCCTGCACCGCGCCTCATCACAGAAAAAGCGGCACCGACAACGGACGCTCGAATTCCAGACAGCTACGCGCTGAACGTCTCGGTAAATGATTTTAATGAAGAAGGCATCCTGCTTGGCAGCACCCAAGCCCAGGGGTTACGACGCTTCCCCCGGGAAGGCATTGTCGAGCTAGATGAACCCACACGTCGCAACTACAGTGATGACGGTGAGTGGTTTGCCAGCGCCCGAAGCGGCCAACTGCGGGAGAAGACCGAGGTACTCATTCTGGAGCGCGAAGTAAGGCTGCAGTACGCCAACGACAAGCTGCAGTTTCTGACCGACAGTATGATCATCAACATCCCTAAGCAAGCCGCCCGAAGCACATCAAGTGTGCGCATATGGCAAGCTGATAACGAGACTGTGGCGCAACAGATCTACATCAACCTTCAGAAGCAGGTGGCGTCATTAAGCGGCTCCGTAAGGACGGTGTATGTCCCGGATAGCTGAGCTGCGAAGCACTGTGCAGATGATTGCAGGCCTTTGCGCGACGGTCGCCGCCCTTTTGCTCGCAGATACCGTCACAGCTTTGCCGGACGATCGCTTGCAGGCAATCGAGATCACCGCTGCACGCGCCGTGCGTGATGAGCGGGCCGGTTTCACTGTCTACAGCGGTGATGTCATCATGCAGCAGGGCAGCCTGCACATCGAAGCCGACAAAATCACCATTTTCCACGACAGTGAAGCAGCTGATCGCATTATCGCGGTGGGCGCTCCCGCGACGCTGCGCCAGCAACCCGAGATCGGCAAGGGTTTTGTTACAGCCAGCGCCGGTCGTATTGTCTACGAAAAGTCTCGCGAATGGGTGCAGCTGCGCGAATCCGCAGTCATTGAGCAAGACGGCGCGGTAGTGAGCGGAGAGTCCATCGACTACTTCATGGCCGAGCAGCGCGTACGGGCAGACGCCGCGCCGGAAAACGCCAATGGCCGGGTACAGGTGATCATCCCTGCTGCGGTAATTGAGGCAGAGACCCAGGAAGACGAGGACGACAATCCGCCCGACAAAGCCAACGAGGGAGAAGCCAATGGCGACCCTGACGGCGCGTAATCTGGCCAAAGCCTATCGTGGGCGCGCCGTGGTACGCGACGTGAGTCTCGAAGTAGAAAGCGCTCAGGTAGTAGGTCTACTGGGCCCCAATGGTGCTGGCAAAACCACCTGCTTTTACATGATTGTCGGCATCGTAGCCTCAGATGCCGGTGACATACTGATCGATGAGCAAAGCATCACGGCCCTGCCCATGCACGAACGCGCCCGCCGCGGCATCGGCTATTTACCCCAGGAGGCTTCAATCTTTAGGCGTATGACCGTCGGCGACAACATCCTGGCGATCCTTGAAACCCGCAAAGATCTGGGTCGCGATGAGCGTCATAAGCGCCGGGACGAACTGCTTGAAGAGTTCCATGTAGGTCACCTTAAAGAAAGTCTCGGTCAGGCATTATCCGGCGGTGAGCGTCGACGAGTAGAAATCGCCCGGGCCTTAGCCATGGAGCCCAAGTTCATTTTGCTCGACGAACCCTTTGCGGGGGTTGACCCCATTTCCGTAGGCGACATCAAAAATATTATTCGCCATCTTCAGACCCGAGGAATTGGAGTTCTGATCACCGACCACAACGTGCGTGAAACTCTGGATATATGCGAAACCGCCTACATTGTCGGCGAGGGCCATATCATTGCCCAGGGCAGCCCCCAGGACGTGCTCGACAACGCTAAAGTCCGAAAAATCTACCTCGGCGAGAATTTCCGCCTGTGAACAAGCTCACAGTCTAAGCAACTTCCCTCGCAAAACCTCGCTCTTTGCGGCTAACACAATGCAATAAGCGCGCCAAGGCGTTGCACGACTATAATCACAGGCCTACACTGCTGCTATAGGAGTGGTATGGCACCGCTTCTGGTTAGGGGAAGCGTGACCGCCCATACACAACGAGGGCACGCTGGACAGCGTTATCCATAAGCGGCAGGAGACCGCAGGAGCGCAGCGCAACACATCGGAAACAACGCGCGATGAAGCAGGGATTACACCTAAAGCTCGGACAACAGCTGACCATGACGCCGCAGCTGCAACAGGCTATCCGCCTGCTGCAACTGAGCACGCTGGATTTGCAGCAGGAAATCGAGCAGGCGCTTCAAGAAAATCCAATGCTCGAAGTGGAAGAAGACCAGTCAGACACACCAGAAAACGCCACGGCCAATGATTCCGGCGCCCAGGATGGGCCCATGGACAACCCCGAGCGCAGCACCAACGTTGACGAATCATCAGCTGCAAATGACTTTGAAGGCACCATGCCAGACGATCTTCCTGTGGACACCCAGTGGGAAGACATTCTGCCCTCCAGTGCACCAGCCCCCTCCGACGGCGATGGCGAAGATTTCGATTTTGACAGCCGAAATCGCGGTAGCGAAAGCCTGCAGGACCATCTTCGCTGGCAGCTAAACCTGACTCGCATGTCTGACGAGGACCGTATTGTTGCCCTGGCCATCATAGATGCCACCGATGCCAATGGCCGCCTCAACAGTACTCTAGAAGACCTTCTCGAGCTGTTTCCGCCGGAACTGGAAATAGAGAACGAAGAAATCACCGCCGTTTTGCATGCTCTACAGCAATTTGAGCCGGTGGGCGTATTCGCCCGGGACCTGCAGGAATGCCTGCAACTCCAACTCAAACAACTGGATCGCGACACTCCCTGGCTCGATCAGGCCAAAATTCTGATTAACCGGCATATCAATCAGCTCAGCAGCGGCGATTACGCGCAGATCATGCGGCGCATGAAGCTGTCCGAGGATGATCTTCGCGGAGCTCTGAGACTGGTTCAGTCTCTGGACCCACTTCCCGGGAAGCAATTTGGTGATGACGACACTGAATACATCGTTCCCGACGTTTACGTCAGTCGTAAAGAAGGCCGCTGGGTGGTAGAGCTGAACCCCGACACCTCACCGCGACTTCGCATCAACAACCACTACGCGGGCATGATCAAGCGGGCCGACAACAGCGCCGATAACAGCTACCTTCGAGACAACCTCCAGGAAGCGAAATGGTTCCTGAAAAGTTTGCAAAGCCGCAACGAAACCATGATGAAGGTGTCTACAGAGATAGTGCGGCGTCAACGTAACTTCCTCGAGTATGGTGAGGAGGCCATGAAGCCCCTGGTACTGCACGACATCGCTGAGGCCGTTGAGATGCATGAATCGACAATATCCCGGGTAACTACACGTAAATACATGCACACGCCTCGGGGTATTTTCGAACTCAAATACTTTTTCTCAAGCCATGTGGCGACGACCAGCGGCGGCGCATGCTCGTCAACAGCAATACGCGCACTGATCAGAAAGCTCATCGCCGCAGAAAATCCCCGCAAGCCACTCTCCGACAGCAAGCTTGCGGATCTACTGGAAGACCAAGGTATTCAAGTGGCCAGACGAACCATCGCAAAATACCGCGACAGCCTGACCATCCCACCGTCCAACGAGCGTAAGCGGCTTGTATAGAAGGTTCGGCGCGTGTCGGCGCCACAATATGCTTAGAAAATCAGATCGACAAAGACGTAGCTAACACTAAAAACAAGGAGAAGCGCATGCAAATAGTAATCAGCGGACACCACGTCGAAGTCACAGATGCCCTACGGGAGTACGTCAATGCCAAATTCGAGCGCTTGCAGCGTCACTACAGCCAGATCAGCAAGTCTGAGGTGACCTTGATCGTAGAAAAAATGGTCCAGAAAGCAGAAGCTACCGTGCACATCGCAGGGAAAGACCTGTTCGCCGCCGCGGACTCCGAAGACATGTATGCAGCGATCGACGCCCTGGCCGACAAGCTAGATCGTCAACTGATCAAGCATAAGGAAAAACAGCGACCTCACTGAGCACAGCATGCAAGCAATGAGCAATGATCTACCCACAGATCCGCCGGCAAAAGCGACCCGCGTCAGTGATCTACTGACGCCCTCGCGCAGCCTCTGCCAGGTACCCGGCGGCGGGAAGAAACGCATCTTCGAGTTGATCGCAGACGTCCTGGGCAGCGACAGAGACGAGTTTCATCCGGACGAGCTGGTGTCGGGCATGCTTGCTCGGGAAAAGCTCGGCAGCACCGCGCTGGGCAATGGCATCGCCATACCGCATTGTCGCCTGAGCGACTGTGAGTCGCCGTGTGGCGTACTCCTGAGCCTCTCCAGCGGCGCCGACTTTGATGCACCGGATGATGAGGATGTGGATCTGTTGTTTGCACTGGTAGTCCCCAGCGAGGCCACTCAGGAGCACTTGAATCTGCTGGCCGATCTGGCGAGGCTCTTTTCTCAAACCGAGTTTTGCGATGCGCTGCGCAACTGCACAAGCAACGAGGCATTGTTCAACACAGCCTCCAGCTGGGCCGCAGGCTCCCACTAATGGACTTAATCATCATCAGTGGGCGCTCAGGCTCGGGCAAAAGTACCGCCTTGCACCAGCTTGAGGATGAGGGCTACTACGCGATAGACAACCTGCCCGCGTCATTGCTGCCTGCATTAGTGCGCGATACCGGCCCGGGACTGCCCGAGAATTTTCACGGAATTGCCGTGTGTATCGATGCGAGAAACGCCTTTCGTGACCTCCAGGGCTTTAACGCAACGCTCGAGTCGCTTCCCGGTGAAGTGCAGTGCAGAATTCTCTATCTGGACGCCGACGAAGCGACCCTGATCAAACGGTTCAGTGAGACCCGTCGCAGGCATCCCCTGACCAGTGAGAGCCTGCCCCTGGCCGAAGCGATTCGCTATGAAAGTGAACTGCTGGAGCCCTTAGCCGCTACCGCGACGCTCACCCTCGATACCCGGGCGATGACAATTTACGAGCTTCGCGATGCGGTGAGGCAGCGACTGGTGGGATCCGAAGCCGAAGATATGGCTATTCTTTTTCAGTCCTTCGGTTTCAAACGCGGCGTCCCCGGTGACGCAGACCTGATCTTTGATCTGCGTATGCTACCCAATCCGCATTGGTCACCAGAACTGCGCAGCAAGACGGGTGTCGACTCCGAGGTTGCTCACTACCTTGAAGAGCACTCCATAACTCATCAACTCTTTGAGGATATTGCGGGCTTTATTGAACGCTGGGTTCCTGCCTATCAAAAGAGTAGTCGCAGCTACCTCACCGTGGCGCTTGGCTGCACCGGGGGACAGCATCGCTCGGTATACATGGCACATCGGCTGTACACGCATTTTCAGGGGCAGCTCGCCCAGCTCCAGCTGCGCCATCGAGAGCTTCAGTAGATTTCGCCATGATTGAAAGCGAACTCATCATCATCAACGAACTCGGTTTGCATGCGCGCGCTGCATCCAAGTTTGTCAGCTGTGCAAGTCGTTTTGGAAGCAAAGTTCAGGTTTCCAAAGATGGAAACTGGGTGGACGGCAAAAGCATCATGTCAGTAATGATGCTCGCCGCAGGCAAAGGCAGCAGCCTTGGCCTGCGGGTAGAGGGCGTCGATGAGGGCGAAGCAAGCCTGGCGATTCACGAGCTGGTCAAGGACTTCTTTGGTGAAGGCCAATGAACACGCTTCAGGAAGACCAGAAACGCTCTCGCGATAGCGTCTCTCGCGCGCTGGCGAGCGGAACTCTTCTGGATGTTCGTCGCCTTATTCGAGTGATGGAGCCCGGGGAAGTCGCACATATCCTCGAGTCCTCCCCGCCGCGCTATCGGCACGTGCTGTGGCAACTTCTCGAAGGCTCTCAGGAAGCCGAGGTACTCAATGAGCTAGGCGAGGAACTCAAGCTCGACTTCCTCCAGACCATGGGCCCGGATCAAGTCGCCCAGATTACCGAGGAGTTGGACGATGATGATGTCGCCGACATACTCCAGCAGTTACCGGAATCCTTCACCCAGCAAGTGCTGGATGAAATGGACGAACAGGATCGATCCCGTCTCGAGCGGGTAATGGTCTACGACGAGGACACCGCCGGTGGCCTCATGAACACCGACACGATTACCATCCGTGCCGACGTGACCCTCGACGTTGTACTGCGTTTTCTCAGGCGTCACGAAGAAATTCCTGAAATGACCGACACCTTGATCGTCGTGAGCCGCGACGATCACTATGTGGGCCTACTGCCCATTCGAACACTACTTGTGTCAGATCCCGGCAGCTCCGTGCGCGAACTGATGCTTACCATGCGCAAGCCCATTCATACCGATATGCCAGACAGTGAAGTTGCTCGCCTGTTTGAGCGCAATGACTGGGTATCCTCCCCCGTTGTAGATGACGAGGGATATGTTGTCGGTCGAATCACCATTGACGACGTGGTCGATGTTATTCGGGAGGACGGCGACCACTCACTGATGTCCATGGCGGGTCTGGGCGAAGACGACGACACCTTCGCCCCTGCGGTCAGAACGGCCAAGCGTCGTGCCCTTTGGCTGGGGATTAATCTCCTCACCGCGTTTATAGCCTCCTCGGTAATCAATCTATTTCAGGGCACCATCGAGCAAGTGGTGGCACTGGCGGTACTGATGCCCATCGTTGCGTCTATGGGCGGCATCGCGGGCACGCAAACCCTCACGGTGCTTGTGCGCGCGCTAGCCGTAGGCCAGATCAACCGCAGTAATGCCCGGTGGCTGGTGAGTCGCGAGCTGGCCTCTGCAGCAATGAACGGTGTGCTTTGGGCGCTGGTGGTGGCGGTAGCGGCCTCGCTGTGGTTTGACGACAACATTCTGGGGCTGGTGATCGCTCTGGCGATCGTCATCAATCTGATAACTGCAGGCGTCACTGGCGCGGTGCTGCCTCTCGCGCTGCAACGCATGAAGATCGATCCTGCTCTCGCTGGGGGTGTTGTACTGACCACCGTCACCGATGTTGTGGGCTTTATGTCATTTTTGGGACTCGCAACGGTGTTCTATGCCTAAACCAATTAGAGGAAAACGCGCCAAGAGCGACGATCCGGACATGGAATTCGATGAAGGCCCCAGTAAGTCGGCTCGAAAGAGAGAAATGACGGCACTGCAGGAGCTGGGAGAAGCGCTTTGTGCTCTGAGCCCTCGCGAGCTTGGCAAAATACCCATCGATGACGAGGACCTGCTTGCGGCCATAGAAGAAAGTTCGCGCATCAAGCAAAACAGCGCCATGCGCCGGCACCGTCAGTACATCGGCAAGCTCATGCGACGCATCGATCCGGAGCCACTGCAGCAGGCACTGGATGCGCTATACCAGTCGCGGACGAACGATACTCAGCGCTTTCAGCAGTTGGAGGAACTCCGAGACAAGCTGATCCGCGATGGCGATGCTGCATTGGGAAAGGTAATCAATCAACATCCCGGCGCTGATCGACAACAACTTCGGCAGCTTATTCGTGAGGCGCAGCGAGAGGCCGCTGCAGAGAAGCCCCCTGCCGCTAGCCGGCGTCTGTTTCGCTACCTTCGGGAACTTCAGGCCGAGGCGTGAGCTTGTCGTCAAAAAGACGGCGGAATTTCACCGTAGGTGTTTCCATGGGGCCAGACACTTCGTAGACCGCAGAAGACATACGGTTTACCTGCTTTTCAAAAACCTTGCTTACGACGAATACCCCAGCTGCAACCGCCGGGCCTGCGGCCAGAGCTGCCACCCAGGGCAAATTGTTGGCGACTGGCAGGGTCACCAGCAGCTCGCCATTGATATTCCCCAGTGCCAAATCGCTCAGCCCGGTAAAAGCAAAGGCACTGGCTGCACCATCGATCTGCAAGTCAGCCACTTCAAGAATACCCTTTTGCAGATACAGCTCCGTGCTCGCCGTCACGAAGGGGATTCCTGACTCAAACATGTGGCTCAGACTAAGGCCGCGCAGAATTTCTGCAAAGTTAAGAAAGCTAATCATCGACAGCGCCCCCGGACCGGACTCCAGCAGCCGTCCGTTACGCGCCGCCAGTAAAATAGATCCATCCGTTTCCAATACAGAAAAAGCTGTGGGCGGGCCGGGCCAGTGCAGCCGCAGGGACATGGAACCGGACTCAGACTCCAGCGTAGGTGCAAATCCCGCGGCGCTCATGACCTCACCGAAATCTGAGTAGGCACCGTCAATCTCCAGCGCCGTTACTTCGCTGTCGCCATCTTTAAACCATCGCAACATGCCCGGCTGAGGCGCATCGAGCTGCATCCCCCAAAGGCTTCCCTCAATACCCGTCGCATACAGAGCGCCATCGGTTTGAGCGGTGTCCATATCGAAACCAACGCCACCGAGCGTTCGCTCTCCACTGCGCAGCTCCAGAACATCGACGCGCATACTCGGTAGCGTAGCTCGAACCTGATCTAAAGTGACCGGCTCTCCACCACCAAGGCCTCCAATATCAAGATGCTCAAGTAATAAATGCAGTTCGCCATTTTTGCGAGTCAGACTCCCCTGGACCGATGCGGACTCAATAGCACCCTGCCACAAGTTCTCCACTCCCCAAAGGTCCACTCGCGCACGTCCGAAGTCCCGGGTGGCCAAGCTCAACTGCCCGACATCCAGAGAATCAATCTGATAACTCATGCCGGCTTCAGGCTCGACATTCTCCAAAGCAGGCAGCGAAGACATTGATTGAGCCGCGTCAAAGGCGGTGCTTTGCACAGACAGAGTATCGCTGGCCTGAGCCCCATAGCGACGGTAAAAGTCGCTCCACTGCGTAATATCTAAAGAAGACAGCGTTCCGGCAAGACAAAGACGCTGTTCACAGCTACCCAGATCCACTGCCGCGCCACCGACGCTTGCGGCCAGTTTGGCAAGGGAATTTCCTGCAAGAACCAGCTGCATGCTCAAACGTTCCCCCAGCTCAATATCCATCACAGGGTCTGCTACCAGAGGAATATTCAGGTCAAAACTAAAAGGCTGTTCGGGAGTTTTTGCAAAGGGTCTTGGCACATCGAAGATCACTCCCAACAAGTCTGAGCTCAGGTGAAACCGTGGGTCGCTTTTGTCACTGAGCATCAGTTGACCAGAAAAAGCCGTGGTACCCGTGGCGAAACCCAACAGGGGCTGAGACAACCAGGAGGCGATAGCCGAGGTCTCCAGCTCGCCGTCAAGAGAAAGGTCCATACCCTGATCGCCGCCCTCAGTTTCGGCAAGCGCACCCAAGGCCACATGGCCTCCGAGAGTTTCACCCTGCAATCCACTGCCGGCAAAGCCTTCTCGCGTTCGGTACCGCAATTGTCCCCGGATTTTGTCCACCCCAAGACTCAACTGCGCTATCTCTGCAGAGGCCTCTGTAAGCTGCAAGCTCAAATCCACATCGGGCCCGGAGGCTTCGCCACCAATGGGCAGGGTCAGAGCAAGGTCACCTTCCAGGGATCCGCCAAAACGCCAGTCGGCAAAAACACTATTGGTGATATCTCGAAGCGGCGAATCGCTGAGCAGCACCTGCGCAGCGCTCGCAGGACCATCGATGTGTCCTGCAACATCCAGCAAGACGCCAGGCGCCCGAGGCAAGACCCGGACCATCAGGTCTGTCAGTTGAGCGCCTTCGCTGCGAGCGGTGGGCGCCCGGCCCCAGGTACGTTTATCATCCACCCATATCGTGGCGTTAACATCCGTGAGTATTGGCCAGGCAGGGTCGTAGCTGAGGGTAGCTTCGCTTGTATCGAGAAAGAGTTGCACCGTCATGTGCGGAAAATTGCCGCGGCGCGTGCTCCCTCTCCAAATAAATCCGGCACGGTCGACCTTGCCCTCAACGATGCTGCGATCCAGCCATCCCAAAAGCGGACCAGGCAGCGTAAAAGGTAGATATTTCGCACGCTTCTGAACCTCGGAATCCCGAAGCCCAATGAGCAACTCCAGCTCCACACCCGTCACACGCTCGCTAAAGGGAACATCAACCGCAAACAAGCCACTGGCCTTCCCTTCGTCACCAATCAGGCGCATAAGACCACTATCAATTCTCAATCCGGCGCTGTCCCAACTCAGATAGACGTCGCCCAGGGCATCTGCATAGCGCAGGGGCTCCCTGTATACCGAGGGATAGTGCATGCTGAAATCCTGGGCATCGAGCTTTAAATGGCCAGAACCCGGCGCCAATTCAAGATAGCCGGTAACCCCGGTCAACGCAGGCGTGTTTCGCCAACTGCTGACGCTCACATCATCAATGGCGCTGCGCAATTGCCAACTATTGGCCGGGTCGGAGAGGTCATCCAGACGCAGCTCCAGCACGCTGAGTGTTCCGGCTGGTGCCAGGGAGGGCAACACATCGCGCAGACCCTGAGGCAGTCCTGGCGCCGCAGCAAGCAAGGTGGGCAAAGCCGATAACCCCAGGTCACTGGCACGAATACGCAGGGCCTGCCCCCACCAATCAAACTGCGCGCGATGAAGGTCCAGAGCCTGCCCGGCGCGTTCAATATGAAAGTCCTCGGTAAGCAGACTCCAATGACGAGCCCGTTGTTCCAGCGCAGCTTCGAAGGACAAAGCATCTAATGGAAGAGACCAGGCTCCTGTGGGCTCATCCAACTGCAGAGCCGCACTATCCCAACGCATTGTCGCTGTGGAATCACCCGCCGCGCGAGCAAGCCAGAACTGTGCGCTGGCGGACCCTGCAAGACGAAACGGCAAATCCAGAGAGCTCCATAAATTACTCAGCGCAGCAAGATCGCTGCTCTTGGCGTCTACAAAAACGTCGCCGGTCCAGGAAAGGGGCTTGAGGGGATTGCCCACACCCTCGGCGTTGACCTCCAGCGCGATACTCTCACCTGTGACCATACCGTGCAGCCGACGGTCGTTGCCCTCGCGCTCCAACAGCAAATCTACCGCCAGATTTATACTGCCGCCGGGGGTCTCGAAACGAAGTGCGTTCTCCGACAAGGCCACGCGCTCAACATTGGGCAGAAAATCCTCAAGCCAGGCTTTGAGATCTGCGCCACCACCTGCCGTAAAGCCCACAATCTCAATAGCGCCCTCTTCACTCAGCCGGGCATCCAGTGCAAGCCCCGCTACAGTCATTCGTGACAATTGCAGACTTCCGGCCAGGATGCTGGCAGGCACATCCAAGCGAAAAGAGCCTCTTCCAATGGCAATCGGCGGCGACTGCTCGTCGGTCTGAGTAATCTTTAAACCGCTGAAGCTGAGCTCGGGGCTAAAGGCATCCCAGCCTCCGGATAAGCTGTCAACGCTAACGCTAAAAGGCAGCTTACGATTAATCTGCTCAAGCACCGGGTCCCGAAGCGCGGGCATCTGGGTCATCAGATAACGACCTGCTGCGACGTAGACGGCCAGGAGCACCACCAGCACCACAAGAAGGCGCCAGGCCCAGGGCGCCAGCGCATGCAGACCCCGTAGCGATAGGCTTTCTTCTGAGCTGTGATCGTTCATGCTCGACGACCCCCGCTAATGCTCGCGTTAGAGCAAAACAATATCAAACTGCTCCTGCGTATAGTCCGGCTCAGCACGAAAACTAATGCTGCGACCAATAAAAGACTCTAGATCTCCCACGTTAGCCGACTCTTCGTCCAACAATCGGTCAACCACCGTTTGCGAAGCCAACACCATCAAACCTCCGGTTTCGTAGGCCCTGGCATCTCGCATAATTTCCCGGAGTATCTCGTAGCATACTGTCTCCGCTGTCTTGAGTACGCCCCGTCCATCACAGCTTGGACAATCTTCACAGAGGGTACGTTCCAGACTTTCGCGGCTGCGCTTGCGGGTCATCTCCACCAGACCCAATTCCGAAACACCCGTGATCTTGTTTTTGGCTGGATCGCTAGCCATGGCTTTTTCCAGCGCCCGATGCACCTGACGGCGATGTTCAGCGTCGCGCATATCAATAAAATCAACAATCACAATCCCGCCGAGATTTCGCAGGCGAAGCTGCCGCGCAAGAACGGTGGCCGCTTCAAGATTGGTCTTAAACAGAGTTTCATCCTGATTGCGACGCCCAACAAAGGAACCTGTGTTCACATCGATGGTGGTCATCGCCTCGGTCTGATCGATCACCAGATGCCCACCGCTCTTGAGGGACACCACGCGGGCAAGCGCGCGCTGAATATCTTCTTCTACACTGTAAAGATCAAGAATCGGACGCTCTCCCTCATAAAGTTCTACAAGACCGGCCAGCTCTGGCATGTATTTGAGGCAGAACTCATTTAGCACCGTATAGCTTTCATGGCTATCCACCAAGATTCGCTGCATGCCCGGACGCGCAAGATCACGCACCGTGCGAAGTTGCAGTGGCAGGTCTTCGTAGAGTAACTCCGGGTTTTGAGCTGTCGCTGCACGTCGCGACACTACGGCCCACAGTCGTTGGAGGAACCGCAGGTCAGCACGAATTTCGCTCTCGCCCGCCCCTTCTGCCGCGGTGCGCAATATGTACCCGCCGCCATCCATGGATTCGCTGTCCAGCGCTTCAGCCAGCACTTGCTGCAATCGCGCCCGCTCATCAACATCATCAATGCGCTGGGACACTCCAACGTGATCACTGTGAGGCATATAGACCAGATAACGCGTGGAAACCGACAACTGACTGGTAAGACGAGCGCCCTTCTTACTGATCGGGTCTTTGGCGACCTGAACGGTTATGAGCTGCCCTTCGCGCAGGTGATCCGCAATGCGCTCGTCGGTGGCAGAGCCAACGCCCAGAACGTCTGTGAGATGAATAAAACCACTGCGCTCGCCACCAAAATCCACAAACGCCGCCTGCATGCCAGGCATGACTCGTAGCACGCGCCCCGCGTAGATATTGCCAACGCTGCCGCGACTGGATTGACGCTCAATGTAAATATCCTGTGCAGCGCCATTCTCGATCACAGCCACTCGCGCTTCCATGGGCGTAACGTTGACGAGAATTTCCTCGTTCACGCCCGGCCGCCTCGCAAACCCGCTACCAGACCAAAATCGGCAAGCAGCTCTCGCGTCTCAACGAGCGGCAAGCCTATGACATTGCTGACGCTGCCATCAATACGACGAACAAAGCTACCCGCCAGCCCCTGGATCGCATAGGCGCCAGCCTTATCCCAGGGCTCATCAGTCGACAGATAGGCATCAATCAATGCCGGTGTGAGCGGCGCGAACTCAACAAGCGTACGCACGAGCACTGTCTCGCTGCACAAGCCTTGGCGGGCACAGACCGCGGTATAAACTTCGTGGCTTCTGTCGCTCAGCCGCTCGAGCATTTGCCGCGCCTGCGCTGCGTCCTGGGGCTTACCCAGGCTTACTTCATCCAGCACAACCGTGGTGTCGGCGGTCAGCAATAAGCTCGAGCCAAGGTCGGCCAAGGCGTCTGCTTTTTCTTCAGCCATGCGTTGAACGTAACTCCGAGGAGCCTCATCAAGCTGTGGCGTCTCGTCTATATCGGCGGCGGTCACCTGAAACTTCAAGCCCAACTGCGCCAGCAAGTCCGCGCGTCGGGGACTTGCCGACCCCAGAACTAATGCTGGTAAATTCGACTCCATCAATTGACCTTGTAACTACGACGCAGGCCGCGTAACACCGGCATGAGCAGCGGCCACAATAAAGCCGTGCTCAGGGCGGGAAAGAGAAAAGCAAACCCTGATACCCCGCCCCCCTGCAAACTTTGTAACCACTGGGTTAAGAGCTGATGCAGTCCCGCGAGCACAAAAACCACCGAGGCTTGTTGCAGCAAGGAGAACACGCGCAGGCGCTGGTACATCAAACCTGCGAGGGTGACGGCCACTGCCAAACACAGCATGTTCTGCCCCAGCACGGCTCCTTCCATAACGTCGACAAGCAAACCCACCGCCAACGCAGTGACCAGGCCTACTCGATGGGGTAAGGCTATAGTCCAGTACAGTAAAACCAGCAGAATCCATTCGGGACGCCACCAAATCAAAGATTCGGTCAGTGGAAGAACCGCAAGCACCGCTGCGACCAATAAGGACGCCACAATAATCCAGTAGCCATTAAGCCGCTCACTCACCCGGCTCGTCCCCGGGAGCAAGCTCTGGCTCAACATCCGGCAATCGACTAAAGACCAGCAGAACGTGCCGCGCACGATCCAGGGCGGCGGTAGGTGTTGCAATGATTCGCGCAAACGCCTCACCGGGGTTGCGCTCCACAGCGGATACGGTAGCCACTGGATAGCCAATGGGGAACCGGCCACCGAGACCGGAGGTGACCAGCAGATCGCCGGTCTGAATATCAGTGGTGGCTGTCACATGGTGCACTGCCAATTGATCAAGCGTACCCATCCCTTCGGCAACCGCCCGCACGCCGTTGCGATTAACCTGCACAGGTACAGAATGCGTGGGGTCCGTCACCAGCAGTACCCGAGAGCTCGTCATGCCGACCTCCACCACCTGCCCCATCAATCCCTGCGCATCGATTAATGGCTGTCCCAGATACACATCTGCTTCGGCACCCTTATCGAGCACGAGTTGATGGCGGACCGGGTCGGGAGAAACCCCGATGATTTCACTCACCAGCACATCATCGCGAAGCAAAGCTGTGGAATTAAGGAGGGTCCGAAGGCGGGCGTTATCTGCCTGTAGTGAGGACAGTTGCTGAGAACGGCCCTGAAGCACCAGATTCTCTCGGCGCAATCGATCATTATCTTCTAACAATCGCTGCCTGGATCGAATGGTATTGTCCTGCCAGTCGCCGATAGCCGAGGGAATATCCGCAATCAGATATATCGGCGTCAGTGCGGTATCGATAGCAGAACGTACCGTTGCAAGGCCGCTGTAGCGCAAATCCGCCAAGAGCAACGCGCCCACGAGCACTAGTCCTAGAACAAGCCTAAGACCGAGGTTTGATTCCTGTATGAACAGCGGCTTGATTGGCAGCACCCAAAGCGGGCATTGCGCATGCCGCCCGCGGTTATTCTGTAGAGAGTAAGTCTATCGTATGGCGGTCCATTCGTTCCATGGCCATACCACCACCGCGAGCCACACAAGTGAGCGGATCTTCGGCAACAACAACCGGTAAACCGGTCTCCGAAGCGATAAGACGGTCCAAGTCCCGTAGCAGAGCACCACCACCGGTGAGCACAATACCGCTTTCTGCGATGTCAGCCGCCAACTCCGGAGGTGACTGCTCAAGAGCGGATTTCACGGACTGGACGATAGACGACAGCGGATCTTGCAGGGACTCAAGAATTTCATCGCTATTAAGCGTAAAGCTGCGAGGCACGCCTTCGGCGAGGTTTCTGCCGCGCACGTCGATCTCGCGCAACTCGCTACCAGCAAACGCACAACCGACCTCCTGCTTGATCTTTTCTGCGGTGGAATCGCCAATGAGGGTTCCATAGCGTCGGCGCACGTAGGCTACGATAGCTTCGTCAAAGCGGTCACCGCCAAGACGGATAGAATCGGAGTACACCACCCCGTTCAAAGAAATAATTGCGATCTCGGTTGTTCCGCCACCGACATCAACGACCATGCAGCCTGATGCTTCATCTACTTCAAGGCCTGCGCCGATGGCAGCGGCCATGGGCTCTTCAATGAGTCGTACTTCCCGCGCGCCGGCAGAGAGAGCCGATTCACGAATAGCGCGGCGCTCCACCTGCGTAGATTTGCAAGGCACACACACCAGAACCCGAGGGCTTGGACGAATAAAACGTGTCTCATGCACCTTGGCAATAAAGTGCTGGAGCATCTTCTCGGTGACCTGGAAGTCCGCGATCACGCCGTCCTTGAGGGGACGAATGGCCGTAATATTGCCCGGGGTTCGCCCCAGCATACGTTTGGCCTCGGTGCCCACGGCCTCAATAGTCTTTTGTCCGTTGTGAATACGGATGGCAACCACGGAGGGCTCATCGAGCACGATGCCCTGACCGCGCACGTAAATCAGGGTGTTGGCTGTTCCAAGATCGATGGAGAGATCGTTTGAGAACATGCCACGCAATTTTTTTAGCATGAAATTCTGTTACCCGAATGTAGGTAAAAGTGAAGGTGAAAGTGAACGCCGGAGAAACTGTCGCAGCACTGATTTACTCAATTGCATTAGCAAACCCAGATTTATCTGTTTTTGAGGTCTCAACCCAGCGTTCATACGCCGCGCAAGGTTATCAACCACGGGGGTGTTGGGCAAGAAACAAATGTTGTATGGTGCGGCGCTTTCCAAGCATCCACGCCAGTTAAAACAATGTCCGTATCCGGCGACACCATTAGAGAAATCGCGCAACTTGCACGTCTGCGTGTGGAAGATAACGAACTTCCCGCAATGACCCGCAGTTTCAACACGATTTTAGACCTCTTTGAGCAGCTCCAGGCCGCCCCCAATGACGGTGTAGAGCCCATGGCGAACCCGCTGGATGCGAGCCAGCCTCTGCGCGACGACCTCGTAACAGAGAGTAACCAGCGCGAGGCGCTTCAAGCCGTGGCGCCTTTAACCGAGGACGGACTTTACCTCGTACCCAGGGTAGTGGACTAGAAATGCGTCTTGAAATAGACCCTCGTAGTCTTGCGGAGCTCGCCAAGGCCCTCGCCAGCGGGGAAACCAGCAGCTTTGCCCTCACCGAATCGGCGCTTGCGCGCATCGATGCGCTCGATAGCGAACTGAACAGTTTTATCAGCATAGATCGCGAAGCGGCCCTGCAGGATGCAAAAACCGCTGACGCTCGTATCGCAAGCGGCGATGCGGGGCCTTTGACGGGCATTCCCATCGCTCATAAAGATATTTTCTGTACCCGGAACCTTCGCACAAGCTGTGGCTCGCGGATGCTGGATGACTTTATACCGCCCTACGATGCCACGGTGGTTGAGCGCTTGCGCAGCGCGGGCGCGGTCCTCATCGGCAAGACCAATATGGACGAGTTCGCCATGGGCTCCTCCAATGAAAACAGCTTCTATGGGCCCTGCAAGAACCCCTGGGACCGCAAGCGGGTGCCCGGCGGCTCTTCGGGCGGCTCTGCCGCTGCGGTTGCAGCAGGGCTGGTGGCCGCTGCCACAGGCACAGACACCGGTGGATCCATCCGCCAGCCAGCCGCTTTTTGCGGCATTACCGGCCTTAAACCCACCTACGGACTGGTCTCGCGGCTGGGCATGATTGCCTACGCGTCAAGCCTCGATCAGGGTGGCCCCATGGCACGCAGCGCCGAAGACTGCGCGCTTTTGCTGGAAGCCATGGCAGGGCATGACGTGAGGGATTCAACATCCATCAACCGCCCTCCAGAGAACTATCGCGCTCAGCTGCAGCAATCACTGGAAGGACTGCGCATTGGCATCCCCAAAGAATACTTTGGTGAGGGATTAGACAGCAGCGTTGCCAGGATCATTGAGGACGCATTAACAGAATACGAGGCTATGGGTGCGACACTGCAGGAGATATCCCTGCCGCGCACTGCGCTATCTATACCTGCGTACTACGTCATTGCGCCGGCGGAGGCCTCCACCAATCTTTCGCGTTATGACGGCGTGCGCTATGGCCACCGCTGTAACAGCCCCAAGGATCTCGAAGACCTCTACACCAGAAGTCGCGAAGAGGGTTTTGGCGGCGAGGTACAGCGGCGAATCCTCGTGGGCACCTACGCGCTCTCCTCCGGCTATTACGATGCCTATTACAAAAAAGCTCAGCAGGTGCGGCGACTGATCGCGGGCGATTTTGCCTCGGCCTTTGAGTCTGTGGATGTGATTGCCGGCCCCACGACTCCCGGCGTTGCCTTTGAGCTGGGCTCAAAGACCAGCGATCCCACAGCCATGTACCTCGAGGATATTTACACCTTATCCGTGAACCTTGCGGGACTCCCCGCCATGAGCCTGCCCGCAGGCTTCAGCGATGGCTTACCCGTGGGACTGCAACTCATAGGACAGCATTTTGACGAGGCGCGACTCCTCGCCGCGGCGCACCAGTTTCAACAGCGCAGCGACTGGCATCGTCAGACGCCCGAGTTGGAGCTACCCGCATGAGCCGCGAAATGGTCATCGGCCTGGAGGTGCATCTGCAGCTTGCGACGCGCTCCAAGATATTTTCGGGCAGCGCTACCACCTTTGGTGCAGAACCCAACACCCAGGCCAATGCGGTAGATCTGGCGATGCCCGGCATGCTTCCGGTACTCAACGTGCAGGCGGTTCGCTACGCGGTGATGTTTGGTCTGGCAATCGATGCACAGATTGGCAAACGCTCGGTCTTCGATCGCAAGAACTATTTCTACCCGGACCTGCCAAAGGGTTACCAGATCAGCCAGTTTGCCGAGCCTATCGTCGGTGTGGGCCGTTTTGCTTTTAATCTGGCCGATGGCACCCACAGTGAAGTGGGTATTACCCGCGCGCACCTTGAGGAAGATGCAGGAAAGTCCCTGCACGAAGACTTCCATGGCATGACCGGCATCGATTTGAATCGAGCGGGCACGCCTTTATTAGAAATCGTCACGGAGCCGGATTTTCGCAGTGCACAGCAGGCCGTTGCCTTTCTCAAGGCACTGCACAGTCTGGTGACCTACCTGGGAATCTCCGACGGCAACATGGCCGAGGGCTCCATGCGCTGTGATGTGAATCTGTCACTGCGCCCCCAAGGCAGCGACACCCTTGGTACGCGCACCGAAATTAAAAACGTCAATTCCTTCCGATTTGTGGAAAAAGCCATCCACTGCGAACGCGTTCGTCAGGAAGACATTTTGGATGACGGCGGCAGCATCGTGCAGGAAACCCGTCTTTATGATGCTGACCGCGATGAGACCCGCTCCATGCGCAGCAAAGAAGTCGCCAACGACTATCGCTACTTTCCCGAGCCAGACCTCCTACCGGTGATCCTGAGCGATGCCGATATCGCCGACATAGCAAGCACATTGCCGGAGCTCCCCCGGGCGCGACGGGCGCGCTTCGAAGAAGCTTATGGCCTTTCTGAGTACGATGCCGGAGTTCTTACCGACGAACGTGCGGTAGCGGATTACTTTGAGGCCACAGCAAACGCGAGCGGCGACGCAAAGCTTGCGGCGAACTGGATTCAGGGCGAGCTGTTAGCGGCACTGAACGCAGAAGACATGGATATCAAGGACTGCCCCGTGCAAGCCGAGCAACTCGCAGGACTGATTGCACGCGTCAAAGATCAAACCATCTCTGGGAAGATTGCCAAACAGGTGTTCGAAGCCATGTGGCAAGGAGAAGGCGACGCAGATGCCATCATCGAGGCCCGGGGCTTCAAACAGGTCTCTGACAGTGGCGCCCTGGAGGGCATGGTCGATCAGGTCGTGGCCGACAACCCCGACCAGGTGGCACAGTATCGCGCCGCCGATCCTGCCAAACGCAAAAAGCTCAGTGGCTTCTTTGTGGGACAGATCATGAAGGCTTCCAAAGGACAGGCTAACCCAAAGATGGTCAACGACTTACTCGTCGCGCGCCTGGACGCCGACGACAACTAGCGGATATCAGGCATGCGCAAAGACAAAGCCAAAGTACTTGATGAGCAGTGGGACGATGAGCGTGTCGCGAGCTTTTTAGAGCCGCGCCCCGGTGACGGGGAGAACGCCGACCACCAGCTGCTGCTTCGCGCTTATCAGAGTATGCGAGACAGCGACTTCGCGCGCTTTATCCCTCTATTTTGCGCGGCTGGACGAGACATCAACGCCACTGGACGCGAGGGTAGAACCTTGCTCGAGGAACTGAGCGAACATCGCTATGGCACATCCTACGCCGAAACGCTCAAGGCCCACGGCGCTAGCTAGTATCGCCTCTTAGGAAGAACCTTGCTCGTAGGGCACACGACCGCGCATAAAGCGCTCCCGGTTCTCGCGTTTCTTCTCTTCACTCTTGGCGAGTAACACCAAAACGGCTCCGGTGCCGCCAAGATTGGGCGGCGCACTGTGGAATGCCTGCACCGGCGGCAGCTCTCTCAGCCAGTGATCGACGTAGCCTTTGAGTATTCCCACCGCCTCGCTATTAGGGCTTCGCTCGCCCTTGCCATGCACGATGAGTACGCTGCGCAAACCCAGCGCATGGCACTCGTTAATAAAACCGTAGATTTCCTGGCGCCCCCGCTGCACGTTCATGCGGTGCATATCCAGCCTTGCCTCGGCTGCATAACTTCCCTTTTTAAGCTTGCGGTACACACCGTTTTGAATCCCCGGACGCTTGAACTCCAGCACAAACCACGGATCCAGCGGTGTTACCCCTTCGTCTGCTAGCGGATTACTGTCGCGGCCGCGCTCGGTGACTGCCGCCTCCCGACGAATCTGAGCTGCGGTTTTATCCGCAAGCTCTCGCTTTAAGCGAACCCGCGCCTCGGTTTTGATAGGCGTCACGTCACCCATCTGGCTCTGGAAGTCGTCATCACTGTTGATCATGGGCGCCTCCTAGTCGTCGCGCGCACTGTTTGTCAGCGCAAAAGCTTGATCTCGTCGCATCGCTGGCTCGGTCTAACGCGATAATCTTCGTCAGCTCGGCATTGCCATTGTGCTCGCGGTAAACTACGCAAGTTACCACCCTCACAGATCAGGAAGAAAATTGGAAGGCGATCCTTTATACGGTGCGGGCTGCCTCATTCGGGGCGGCAAAATGCTCAGTCACCCTCGGCTGCGACCCTTCGTGATCGTGCCTTTGATCATCAATGTGTTGATTTTTAGCTCCCTGATCAGCTGGGGACTCAGTAATTTTATACCCTGGGTAGACAGCTGGCTTGCCTGGCTCCCCGAGTGGCTGTCTTTCTTAGAATGGATTCTCTGGCCCATCATAGGTCTTACCGTGGCTCTGGTGACGGGTTATCTTTTTACGGCCGTTGCTCTGCTGATCGCATCGCCATTCAATGCTCTATTGGCGGAGAAAGCCGAAGAACTCATCACCGGTCAGCCGGTTCAGGGCCTCGAGGGCCTGGGCGCCGCATTGCTGAGCGTACCGAGGGGTATCTTTCGAGAGATCGCCAAGTTGGTGTACTACATCCCCATGGCACTCATGGTGCTAATCATCAGTTTTATTCCGGCGATAAATGCCGTCGCCCCGCTGCTGTGGCTACTGCTGGGCGCCTGGATGATGAGCCTGCAGTTTGTGGATTATCCCATGGACAATCATCAGGCGAGCTTCAAGGACGTGCGCATTGCCGTAGCAGACAGGCGCCTGTCCAGCCTTGGCTTCGGCGGCATGGTGGCAGCATTGGCTAGCGTACCGTTCGTGAACTTCTTTGTGGTTCCCGCTGCCGTGGTAGGTGCGACGATCTTGTATGTTGAGGAACTTCGTTAGGCGTGTTGCCCAGTGCTAGTCATCGCTTCCTGTCGCGGCGGACCGATAAGGCTTGCGCGGATCGCCAAAAAGCGTCCTCCATGACAGGCCCAGCGAATCCCAATAACTTTCAGCTTAGGCCGATCGACAAAGCCACCCACTCCACAATACGAAGACTCAACGAGACAGCAGTTCCTCAGGCGGATGCTCACAGCGAACAGGAGTTCCCAGCAGAGCCTCCAGATCCGGCAGCAAGAAGGCATCGTCCTCACTGGCAAAGCTGATAGACGTGCCACTGGCCCCGGCACGCCCAGTACGGCCGATACGGTGTACATAGTCCTCGGGATCTTCGGGAAGGTTGTAGTTCACCACGTGACTCACCCCATCAACGTGGATGCCACGGCCCGCCACATCGGTGGCTACCAGCACTGAAATCTCGCCCTTCTTGAACTGATCGAGAGTCTTGGTGCGCTTGGCCTGAGCAATCTCGCCACTCAACATACCGCAGGTGATGCTGGCTTTGCGCAGCCGCTCATACAAACGGCGAACCTGATCCCGTCGGTTAGCAAAGACAATCACGGACGTGGCATCATCACTGCGCAACAGGTTCACCAGAATACGGAAGCGCTCTTCACTACTGGCAAGATAAATGCGCTGATCTACCGAGTCTGTGGCCACATGGTCTGGCTCAATTTCAACGGTGACGGCATCAGTAGTCCACTGCTGAGACAGGTTGATAATGTCCTGGGTAAAGGTCGCCGAGAACAGCAGCGTCTGGCGGTAATCTTTGTGTGGAGTCTGGCGCACGATGCGCTTCACCTGAGGAATAAAGCCCATATCGAGCATACGATCTGCTTCATCCAATACCAGCACTTCAACCTGGTCGAGCACCAAATCGCGACGCCCGGTAAAGTCGATGAGCCTGCCCGGGGTCGCAACGACCAGATCCACTACTTCGCGGCCCAGTTGATTCAACTGCTTCTGATAATCCATACCACCGATGAGAGTGCAGGTATTTAGACCCGTGTGTTTACCCAAATCTGCCGCGTCTGCCGCGATCTGCATAACCAACTCCCGGGTGGGCGCGATGACCAGCGCCCGGGGCTCACCTAAAAAGCGCTCGCCCTCGTGAGGGTTTTTGAGTAGGTCATCAAAAATGGTGATCAAAAACGCGGCCGTCTTGCCGGTACCCGTCTGCGCCTTACCGATGGCGTCATGGCCTTGCAGCGTATGCGGTAACACCTGCGCCTGGATTGGCGAGCAGTACTCAAAGCCGATCTCTGCAATACCGTGCATCAGGGTCGGGTGCAAATCCAGATCATGGAATCGGGTTTTGCCTTCTTCGGGCGCTACGTCGAACTCGTCGACGGTCCAGGCGGAACCAGCGATATCGGATTTTGCTCGACCGTTTTTGGGCGAGCGGGCCTTTTTCGAGCTAGTCGAAGGAGAGTTAGGAGTGGTCAAAGGGACATCTGCCTTAAATTTAAGGCGCGAAGTCTAGCATTTTTGACGAAAAAGTGATCAGCGATTAATCAAACGTCCAAGGTAGTAGTCGACGCTGACATACCGGCCGCCCCCGGTGAATAGCAATGACAGGAGCATAATCATATAGGTCACGGCAAACTCAATGCCGTTATTGAGAATCACAAAGCTACCCTTCTCTGTCAGCCAGCTATAGTTTCCGTGCTCTCGCAGCAAATCCCGGGCGGCACCCAAGCGCTGGGCAACCTCCGGCGCGCTGGAATCGGCGATAGCCGCCCAGCCACTGTCCCAATGCACGGCAAAGATCGCAACGAGCATGGTTATGATTAAGGGAATGGAAATCCACCGAGTAGCCAGACCCAGTAGCAGCAACAATGCGCCGATCGCCTCTGTATACGCTGCCAGGTAAGCCAGCAGCGCTGGAAACGGCAAGCCAAGTCCGTACTCGGCATTCCCAAACCATTCGATGGTGTTTTCTATGCCCGCAATCTTTTGTGTGCCGGCCATCCAGAACACGGGAACCAGATACAAACGCAGAGCGAGCGGCGCAAGTCCGTCCAGATAGGCCAAGCGCCCAAACAGCGCTTCCTGAAATCGGCTAAAGCCCTGAACCAATGAATTCACTGCACCCACTTCTTCACCCTCTTTCGCTTTCTTTAAGGTCGGCTAATCTCGTGTCTCAAAGTTCTGACCGCGGGTATTGGATCGCGTTCCCGTAAATATTACCGGTCGCGCAAGTGCGAGAACGTTCTTAGACGCTTTCTTTGCAGTCGGGGCAATCGGGGCGCCGGGCGATACTCACAATACTTTGCTCGTAGCTGCGCAGATCCATCATCAACATCCGTGACCGCAGGGAATCGCCCCAACCGGTCAGCATTTTAATAACCTCCAGCGCCTGTAGCGTACCGAGCACGCCCACCACGGGGCCAAGCACTCCGTTATCGCGGCAGGACAAAGCAGTGTTCGCGCCCTCCTGTGGATACAGGCAGCGATAGCAGGCGCCGCCGCTGGCGACATCAAAAGTCGCAAGCTGCCCCTCAGAGCGAGCGGCGGCTGCAGAGACCAAGGGCTTGCGGGCCCGAATGCAGGCCCGGCTCAAAGCAAACCGTGTGGGATAGTTATCTGTGCCATCGGCGACCAGATTTACGCTGGACACGGCCTGATTCAAAGCCTCGCCCTGCAGTTTTTCTGTAAATTGAGACACTCGGCAATCGGGATAGTGGGCACCGATGAGAGCCGCTGCCGAGGCTGCCTTGGAACGGCCTATGTCGGCTTCGCCATGCAATATCTGTCGATGCAAGTTGGTACGCTCGACGGTATCACCATCGGCCAGAATCAGACGACCCACACCCGCCGCCGCAAGATAAATCGCCAAAGGACTCCCGAGCCCACCACAGCCCACTACCAGCACCCAGGAGGCTCGGAGGCGCTCCTGATATTCCAGCGTAAAGTCCGGCAACATCAATTGCCGGCTGTACTGTTCTAGCTCGCGATCGCTTAGCATGCTACTCCGTGGTTCTATCTGGGCATGGTTGCCGTTTTTATCTCGCCATCCCCGACCATAAACCGCCCGTTACCCGCTCATGCCCCGCAAGATCCTTGTAGCTTGCCACATTTGAAAAGCCGATAGCAGTCATTAGCGCCCGTACGGCACCACTTTGCTCAAAGCCATGCTCCAGTAACAAATATCCCGGTGCCTCCAAATGCTCCGGAGACTGCGCAATGATGCTTCGGATGTCATCCAGACCATCGCTACCTGAGACCAGCGCCGAGCGTGGCTCAAAACGCAGATCACCCGTATCAAGATGGACATCCTGCTCTGCGATATAAGGCGGATTACTGACAATGAGCTCAAAGCGACGTCCAGCGAGATCCGAAAACCAATCACTCAAGCGCCACTCTACTCGCTCCAATCCCAGCTGCCTGGCGTTGGCGACTGCAACTTCCAAGGCCTTTTCGCTTCGCTCGACGCCCAGCATGCACCAGCGCGGTCGTTCCATGGCCAGCGCCAGGGTAATGGCACCGGAACCGGCGCCCAAATCAAGAACGGTCGCGGTATCAGATAACGGTAGAGCCAGAGCCTGCTCAACCAACAACTCGGTGTCGCACCGGGGAATCAGCGTCGCTTCATTAACTTGCAAAGAGAAGGACCAAAAGTCCCGGGTACCGAGTAAATAGGCAATGGGGACCCCCTTCGAGCGCTGAAGTAACCAATGGCGATAACGCTGGGCAAGGGACCCGGCGACTTCAGCTTCGGGCCAGGCCATAAGATAACTGCGGGGTTTATCCAGAGCAGCGCAAAGTAATACTTCGGCTTCTCGTCGCGCCTCATCCCCTGCCAGCATAGATCCTTCGGCAAGCAAGTCTCGGACGCTGCTCATTACTGTCCGGACATTGCCGCCAGTTGATCGGCCTGATGCTCCTGACGAAGCGGCCCGACAATGGGGACCATATCACCGGCCATCACTTCGTCGAGTTTATAAAGGGTTAGGTTGATTCGATGATCAGTGACCCGACCCTGGGGGAAATTGTAAGTGCGGATACGATCCGATCGATCTCCGGTGCCCACCAGGTTACGCCGCTGCTCGGCCTGCTCGCTGGCCTGCGCCGCTTCGGCACTGTTATTGAGTTTGGCCTGCAGCAAAGACATCGCCCGGGCGCGGTTCTTGTGCTGCGAGCGCTCATCCTGACACTCCACCACAATGCCCGTGGGCAAATGAGTCAAACGCACCGCCGAATCAGTCTTGTTGACGTGCTGACCGCCGGCGCCCGACGCGCGATAGGTGTCCACGCGCAAATCACCTTTATTGATCTCGATAGCTTCGAGTTCTTCAGGCTCCGCAAGAATCGCCACGGTGCAGGCTGAAGTATGGATACGCCCCTGCGACTCCGTCTCGGGCACACGCTGAACGCGGTGCGCGCCTGACTCGAATTTTAGATACGAGTAGACGTCTTTGCCCTCGATGCGGCTGATCACTTCTTTATAGCCGCCATGCTCACCGGGGCGCTCAGATAGAATCTCAATACGCCAGCCTTGCCGTTCGGCAAAGCGGCTGTACATCCGCTGCAAGTCCCCCGAGAAAATCGCCGCCTCATCACCGCCGGTACCCGCGCGAATCTCCAGGAACACGTTATGACTGTCGCGGGGATCCCGGGGCAATAAAAGTACCTGAAGCTCTGCTTCCAAAGCCTCTCGTCGAGCCTCGCTCTCGCTAATCTCAGCTTTGGCCATCTCGCGCATGTCCGCGTCATCATCAGACAGCATTGACTCTGCGGCTTCGATATCGCCCAACAACTCACGATATTCGCCAAAACACTTAACGACGGTTTCGAGTTCAGAGTACTCCCGGGAAAGGCTGCGAAACTGGTCCTGATCGGAGATCACGCCAGGGTCGCCCAGCAGTGCAGAAACCTCTTCGTGACGCTCAGACAGCGTCTCTAACTTGTGCAGCAGGGAGGGCTTCACTGCAGTGTGGGGCCGGGCGTCCGGGGACTCTCGCTCTCGCTGGCACTCTCAGGAGACACAGCAGTACTTATTGCAGGCGTATCCGAGGACGCGATTGATGGTGTTGCCGCTTTCTGTCCGGTCGAATCCGAATGCCCGTTAGCAGCCCGGGACGCCTGCTGCCCGTCATCGACATCAAGGCCCAACAGTCGCGCTGCATGCCCCAACACGTCGTGACGACCCTCGGCACTGGCCTTCTTGAGCCCGGTGGTGGGCGCATGAATCAGTTTGTTGGTAATTGCCCGGGCAAGTTGCGCGACCACCTGCTGGGGATCGTCACCCCGGGTGATTGAGGCCAATGCGCGCTCCAGCTCGCGCTGGCGCAGGGCCTCGGCAGTCTGTCGGTATTGCTTGACCAGATCCACGGCTCCCAGAGAACGCCGCTCTTGACCAACGCTGGCGATACCCTGAGCAATGATCTCATCGGCCTTGCTGACTTCTTGCTGCCGGGCGCGCAGATTGCCGTCAACGATCTGCCTCAGGTCATCCACGCTGTAAAGATATACGTCGCGAAGATCACTTACCTGCGGCTCGATATCTCGCGGCACCGCAATATCCACCATCAGCATCGGGCGATGGCGTCGCGCTTTGAGTGCGGACTCCACGGTGCCTTTGCCAATGATCGGCAACTGGCTGGCGGTAGAGGTAATCACAATGTCTGATTTAGGCAAATGATCCGGAATTTCGGCGAGCAATACCGCATCAGCACCAAACTGCTGGGCCAGCTCCCGGGCGCGACCCAGTGTACGATTAGCAATCACAATGTTGCTGACGCCTGCTTCAATAAGGTGCCGTGTAACCAGTTCGATAGTCTCGCCGGCACCAACGAGCAGCGCGTTACAGTCGTTTAGGTCAGTAAAGATCCGCCGCGCCACATCAACCGCTGCATAGGCGACCGACACCGGATTCTCGCCAATTGCTGTATCGGTACGCACTTTTTTGGCAATGGTAAAGACGCGTGGAAACAAACGACCGAGCTCACTGCCTACCGTGCCCGCATCATTGGCCACCGCATAGGCCGATTTGAGCTGCCCAAAAATTTGCGGCTCGCCCAGCACCATAGAGTCCAGTCCTGCCGCCACATGCACCATATGACGCAAGGCAGCTTCACCTTCGTGGTGGTAGGCAGCTTCGCGTAAATCGTCCGCTGACAAATGGTGGTATCCGGCCATCCAATCGATCAACTCCCGCGCCTTTTCCTGCAAAGGCTTGCTGGGCGGCGCAACGGCGTAGATTTCGGTGCGATTACAAGTGGAAAGCACCACAACCTCGTCGATATCCGCCGCACGACAGACATCGTTCATAGCCTCTGATACCTGCTCTGGCGCAAAAGCCACGCGCTCGCGCACATCAAGATGTGCAGAGTTGTGGTTAATGCCTAGGGCGATCAGGTTCACAGTTGGGAGTGTCCAGTTTACTTGTCAGTGTCTATCTGGCGAGATTCTAGCAGTCTCAGCAGAAAATCGCAGGGTTAATGTACGGATATTTTCGGGACGCTGGATGCGCGAGCCCGCAAAACGCTCAGGGACCGACCAACTTGCCTACCTGCAAGTCGAACGCAACGTGGGTTTCGTTGTCTCACTGTGTCATCATTCGCTTTCACAATTTCGGTAAAATCTATGCCCCCAAACGCTCTAATCCGTTTTGCTCTTAGCTGTTGTGCGGCTTTACGAATGCCGCGAAACGCAGTTGGCGCAACAACCCGTATAAGCGCTGCCGCGCTAGCGTTGGGGCTTTTGGCCGGTTGTGCGAGCAGTGGGCAAGTAGTCGAAACCGCAGATGACACAGGCCCTGACCCCGCAGAAATCGCTGCCACTGACGAGCCTACAGAAGCACCGGTCATTGAGCGTCCTATTCCCGACGCGTCGGTGTACCCATTGTTGCTTGCAGAGTTCGCTCTGCGGCGCCGGGATTTTGATACCGCCCTTAACACCTATCTTGAACAAGCCGAGATACTGCGGGACCCCGCGGTCAGCGCCCACGCAACGCACCTGGCGCAGTTTCTGCAGCGGGAGCGCGAGGCGTTTCGTGCGGTACGCCTATGGGTGGAACTTGAGCCCGATAATCTGGAGGCCAACGCTACGCTCGCCACATTACTGGCGCGTCAGGGACGCAATCGCGAAGCCCTTCCCCACTTGGCCGTGGTCGCAAGAGCAGGAGAAAAGGCGAAGTTTCCGGTATTGCTGAATCGCTTTAAAGCACTCAGACCCGCCGACCAGCTGGGTCTGGAAGCGGATGCTCAGGCTTTGATCGATGATGATCTGGGTGGCGACGTATCGCTACGCCTGACATACGCATTAATGGCGGAAGAGCGAGGCGATGCCGCTGCCGTGCGGTCGCGCCTGGTTCCGGTGTTTGCATTGGAGCCCTACCAACAACAGGCGCTGGTCCTGGAAGCCAAACTCAACCTTGCCGCGGGCACCGATGAACCCCTGGCACGCATGGAAGAAGCGCTAAAGAAAGACCCCTCGCGAACAGATCTGAGACTGCAGTACGCCAGACTCCTTGCCAGCCAGGACATGCCCGCCGCCAGGAAACAGTTCGAGATCCTGTCTGCCGAAGCGCCGCATAACGCCGATCTGCTGTTCTCTCTGGCGCTGATCAATAACGAACTGGAAGACAGCGAAGCCGCGAAAACCTATCTCAATCAAGTCCTCGCCTTAGGCAAACGCAACGACGAAGCTTATTTGTTCCTCGGACAAATCGCCCGCAACGACGGCGAGTTTGATGAGGCCATTCAGCTATTCCAGCAGGTTGGCGACGGCACGGATTTGATGAAGGCCACCATCAGCATTGCGCAGATACAAATTGCTGAGGGCCGGGAACAGGAACTGGCCGACTACATGAATCGTCTGCGCGAGAGCTATCCGCATCGCAAAGAGCAACTGTATGCATTGGAAGCGAACATCTACAGCGAAACTGATCGCGACGCTCGAGGGCTTGAGCTTCTGGATCGCGCGATCGCGGAGTTTCCAGAATCAGACAACCTTCGCTACGCTCGCTCGGTGGCGCATGAGCGCGCGGGGAACATCTCAGGTGCAGAAACTGACCTGCGAGCGATCATAGAACGTGACCCCGACAACTCCACCGCACTGAACGCTCTTGGCTACACCCTGGCGAACCGCACAGAACGTTATGACGAGGCCCGAGTACTCATCGAAAAGGCTCTGGCGCTTTCGCCCAATGAACCCGCCATCCTGGACAGCATGGGCTGGGTTCTTTATCGCCAGGGAGATCTGGAAAACGCGGCACACTATCTGACTCGCGCCTATGCAAGTTTTCCGGACCCGGAGGTCGCCGCACATCTTGGCGAAGTCTTGTGGGCAAGCGGCAATACCAGCGGCGCCATGACTATCTGGCGCGGCGCTTTACAAAAGGATCCACAGCACGCTGTACTCAATGACACCCTGACGCGTTTAGGTATAAGCCTGCAAGCTGACGCGGAGCCCTGATGCCTTCGCGGCCCTTTGTGCGTCAGCAGCGGCGCAACAAAACACCCCGGACCCTTTGCCACCATGTCATTCTCGTAGCACTTGTGGCACTGATTAGCGCCTGCTCTAGCGCTCCGCCCGTCCCACAACGCCCAGCTCCACTTCCGCCACAGGCACAGCAAGCGAGCGAAGAAGAGCGCTGGGCGAAACGACTTAACAGCTTAGCGTCTCTTGAGGACTGGCGAGTGCGGGGCAAGGTCGCTTATCGACTCCCCGATGATGCTGGCAGCGCCAGCCTGGATTGGCAGCAAGCTGATGAGCAAAGCGAGCTGAGGCTGTCAGGCCCCTTGGGCGTAGGCAGCACAGAGGTTCACAATGAGGGTGCACTGCTGCGGGTAAAACGCGACGGCATAGAGCGGCTCTATCCCGCGGATGCTGCGCCCTGGCTGCACGGAGGCACCTTGCTACCGGTTCCTGTTGGTTCTATACAGCATTGGCTTCGAGGCGTGCCTGACCCCGCGCAGCCAGTCACACTGCTTGTAACCGACAATGCCCTGGCAAGTCGCATTGAGCAAAACGGCTGGGTAGTTGAATACAGCGACTACAAAGACGTTCGTGGCCTGGCGATGCCAGCACGTCTGCTGCTGACCGTCCCCAAGATCGAACTGAGTCTGAAACTTATTCTGCGGGCCTGGGAGTTTTAGTCCCGCGCACACCTAAAAACGGGGCAACGGTGTCGCAGGAGCGCCTCAATGACGCCCGGCAACCTGAGTAAGATGAAGACGCTTATCGTAGGACCAAAGCCTGGCGCCATCATGGAGCTGAGTTGAGGCCAGTAAGTGCATGTCGACAAAGCTCAGCCCGGTCCCCATGAGTGAATGCGCCTCGATAAATGTCAGCAGTTCATCATTGGTGGCCACAGTCGCCCTCGGTAATCGCTTGAGGTCTTTCAAAAATCCATTCCGCTTCGGCAGATATCCGCAAGCAAGCTCCGCAATCACATAGTCATGCGCCAGTACTTGGCCGTCCTCAAGTAACTCTCGTAAGGGACCGACACGGTGGCGTAAATGATCAATCCAGACAGAGGTATCCACCAGTATCACGAGGCGTCGAATTCCTCTCGGGTCAGTGATGCTCGGCGTCCGGGAGGGGTCAAGTCCGGCATGGTGCCCCCCAGTCGCGCCAAACGGCTCGCGGCCTCGCGCTCAATCAACTTCTGCACCGCAAAGCGAATCACCGCAGCATTCTCAGTGATACCGGTTAAGCGCTTTGCCTCTTCCAGCATGTCATCGTCAATATTCACGGTCGTTCTCATTACTAATAATTCACCTTAGCAAGCCATAGCATCATTTTTAACATCAAATGTAGCCATTTCAAGCATCAACAAACACAACTCGCAGCCAAGTAGCCGTCCCCGCTTCGGATCATGCGATACTCCGCGCCAATGTCATCGATCGCCCTGTCAGCGCCCGCTAAACTCAACTTGTTCCTGCACATTACGGGACAGCGCGACGACGGCTACCACAAGCTGCAAACGGTGTTTCAGCTGCTCAATTATGGCGATGAGCTGGAGTTCTGTCTCCGCAATGACGACAAGATCATCCTGAGCTGCGAGGGCCCAACCGCTCTTGGCGACGTCGATGCCGAGGACAATCTGGTGGTTCGCGCCGCTCGGCTGCTCAGGCAAACCGCCGGAGGACCGCAAGCTCACAAACTCGGTGCCGACATAAAACTGCTTAAACGGCTACCGACCGGGGGCGGCCTGGGAGGTGGAAGTTCGGATGCCGCAACGACGTTGTTGGGACTGCGGCAGCTGTGGAATCTTGATGTGAGTATTGACGACCTCGCCGAACTGGGCCTGCAGCTTGGCGCCGATGTACCGGTTTTCGTTCGCGGACACAGTGCCTGGGCCGAAGGTATCGGCGAAAAACTCAGCCCTATTGAGCTGCCACCTCGCTGGTTTTTAGTCATCCACCCGGGCTGTCATGTCTCAACAAAAGAGATTTTTTCACACCCCCAATTGACACGCGACACCCCCGCCATCACAATGGCCGCCTTTTTTACGGGACCTACCCGTAATGACTTCGAAAACCTCGTGCGACGCCTCGCCGATCCGGTTGATAAGGCGTTGAATTTTTTGGGGATTTTTGGGGAGTCAAGAATGACCGGCAGCGGAGCCAGTGTGTTTACGATCTTCGATAACGAAGCTCAGGCACGGGTAGCGCAGCGGCAAGTACCGAGCGAATGGCACAGTTTTGTCGCTCAGGGGGTAAACCGGTCCCCGGTCTGGGAGCAGCTAGATATGTTGCACTCTGGCTAAAAACGATTTTTGTGTGTAGTTGTAGATAAGTCACACACCCGATTATTGGGGTGTCGCCAAGCGGCAAGGCACCAGGTTTTGATCCTGGCATTCGGAGGTTCGAATCCTCCCACCCCAGCCATTTTTCTGTGATGGAAAACGTGGCGCTGTCAACAACCCCGCTCCCAAGGGTCGTCACAGCGCCGGAACCTTCGACACATTGATGATCATTTCATATTGAATGACCGCAGGAAGGGATAACGTGTCCGCAAAGTTGATGGTGTTCACCGGGAACGCCAACCCGGAACTGGCTCGCAAAGTCGCGAGTCGCTTGTATCTGTCATTGGGTAAAGCTGACGTTGGTCGCTTTAGTGATGGCGAGGTCGCAGTAGAGCTCAACGAAAACGTGCGCGGCAAAGACGTCTTTGTCCTGCAACCGACCTGCGCACCCACCAACGACAACCTTATGGAATTGTTGGTGATGATTGACGCGTTGCGGCGTGCATCAGCCGGGCGCATCACCGCGGTGGTGCCCTACTTTGGCTACGCTCGCCAGGATCGTCGTGTACGCTCTTCGCGAGTACCTATTTCGGCCAAGGTTGTGGCAGACCTCATGAACACTGTGGGCGTTGACCGGGTACTTACGGTTGACCTGCACGCTGAACAGATTCAGGGCTTCTTCGGATGTCCGGTAGACAATATTTACGGTTCGCCGGTATTGAATGACGACATTCAGGCCAGCAACTACGAAAACATTATGGTGGTGTCGCCAGATATTGGCGGCGTGGTTCGGGCACGTGCGATAGCCAAGCAGCTAAACGAAGCTGAGCTGGCGATTATCGACAAGCGCCGACCCAAGGCTAACGAAACCGAGATTATGAACATCATCGGTAACGTCGAAGGTCGCACCTGCCTGCTGGTCGACGACATGGTCGACACCGCTGGCACACTGTGTAACGCCGCGAACGCGCTCAAAGAGCGTGGCGCGACAAAGGTCGCTGCTTACTGTACCCACGCGGTACTGTCAGGCAAGGCTTTGGACAATGTTCGTAACTCGCAGCTCGATGAGCTGGTGGTCACGGACACGATTCCTCTGTCAGACGAGGCCAGATCCATCGGCAAGATCCGCCAGCTTACTATTGCGGACCTGTTAGCCGAGTCGATTCGCCGAGTATCTAACGAGGAATCAATCAGCGCGCTGTTCAGTTAAGTACCCAAGGGTAGGCAACGCAGCGCTTTTTAAACGGACGGGGAAGCTGGTCGCAGGCGACTCTTTAATCCGTTAAGTAATCCGGCAGTTTATCCGTTAAGCAATCCGGTAGTAACAGGAGACAATCATGTCTGAGAAATTGGCCATTGCAGCCACAGTACGTAGCGACCTGGGGAAAGGTGCGAGCCGCCGCCTGCGTCGTAGCGTAGACCACATTCCGGCGATCATTTACGGCGCCGGCAAAGATCCCGCGCCCCTGACCATCATCCGCAAGGATCTGGAAAAAGCGCTGGAGAACGAAGCATTCTTCTCACAGGTTATCGACGTTAGTGTTGATGGCGATGTGCAGCCCGCGATTCTTAAAGACCTGCAGCGCCATCCTGCGCGCAACGATGTTATGCACGCGGATTTTCTGCGCGTTGACGCCAAGGTTGCCATCAAGGTCAGCGTGCCACTGCACTTTATCAACGAAGAGAAGTGTCACGGCGTGAAGATCGAAGGCGGCATCATTGAGCACATGCTGACAGAACTGGAAGTTCTCTGTCTGCCGGGCCTGATTCCCGAGTACATCGAAGTCGATATGGAAAACGTCACAACTGCTGACATTCTCCACATCTCTGATCTCAAGCTGCCAGAGGGCGTTGTATCCACGGCACTGGAGCTTGGTGAAGATCACGATATGGCTGTGACTTCTGTCAGCGCCAAGCGTGGCGGCGGCGATGAAGACGAAGATGAAGAAGCCTCACCTGAAGCTAGCGCCGAAGAAGGCGAAAGCGAAGGCGGCGAGGACTGATCTGCTACCGCTTTCCCCTGGGATAGCGCCTGCAGTATTCGATCGAGGGCAGCGTTACGCTGCCCTTTTTCGTTGTACCCTTTTTGTTTGTTGCATCCGAACATTGACATAGGCATCGAGAGATAGATTCATGCCCTCCAGCATCCAACTCATTGTCGGCCTTGGAAATCCGGGCTCACAGTACGAAGGCACTCGCCATAACGCGGGCGAGGACTTTGTGCGCGAGTTGGCGCGGGTTGCCGGTGGCAGCTTCAAGACAGAGAGCAAGTATCACGGCGAAGTTGCTGAAGTGTTTTTTGCCGGCCACAAACTACGCCTGCTGATTCCGGCAACGTTTATGAACTTAAGCGGCAAATCCGTGGCGGCGCTGGCAAACTTCTACAAGATTGAGCCGACGCAGATTCTTATTGCCCACGACGAGTTGGATTTACCGCCGGGCTCGGCGCGCTTTAAGTTTGACGGTGGTCACGGCGGCCACAACGGTCTGCGCGATATTGTGCCGGCCCTTGGCAATCGCAAAGACTTCCACCGCTTGCGAGTGGGCATCGGCCACCCGGGGTCCGCCAAGCAAGTGAGCAACTACGTGCTGTCCAAGGCGTCACCAACGGATCGAGAGGCTATCGCTGCAAGCATCGATGAGGCCATTCGCGCACTACCCCTTCTGCTGGACGGCGACGCAGGCAAAGCCATGACACGGCTACACAGTTTTGATGGAGCGGACTCTTCCCTTGGGAATACCCCGCCGATAAAGGAATAGTTATGGGATTTAAATGTGGCATCGTTGGTCTACCCAACGTCGGCAAATCAACACTGTTTAACGCACTGACCCGCGCGGGTATCGACGCAGAGAACTTCCCGTTTTGTACCATCGAGCCCAATGCGGGCGTAGTGCCCGTGCCCGACCCCCGGCAAGAGAAGATCTCTGAACTGGTTAAGCCGCAAAAACAAATTGCCACGACCATGGAGTTTGTAGATATTGCAGGCCTGGTAGCCGGTGCCAGCAAGGGTGAGGGCCTGGGTAATCAGTTTTTGGCCAATATTCGCGAAACCGATGCCATTGCTCACGTGGTGCGGTGCTTTGAAGACGAGAACGTGATCCATGTGGCCAATGCTATCGATCCCGCTGCAGACATCGAAATCATCAATACCGAGTTGGCGCTGTCGGATCTGGATAGCTGCGAAAAGCAGCTCTCCAAAGTCGTGCGCACCGCAAAAGGCGGTGACAAAGAATCCATCGCCATGAAAGCGCTGCTGGAGAACAAACTACTGCCACACCTTAACGAGGCAAAACCCATTCGTGCGCTTTCGCTGGATGACAACGAGAAAGCATTGGTCAAATCGCTATTCTTGCTCACCAGCAAGCCTACGCTATACATCGCCAACGTTGATGAAGACGGGCTTGAGGGCAACGCACACGTCGACGTGGTGCGCGCTATTGCGGCGGAAGAAAACGCCGAGCTGGTGGTGATATGCAACAAGCTGGAGTCCGAGATTGTTGAACTTGAGGACGACGAACGAGCAGAGTTTCTGGCCGATATGGGCATGGAGGAGCCGGGACTGAATCGCGTTATCCGTGCGGGTTATCAGCTACTCAATCTGCAGACTTACTTTACGGCAGGTCCGCAGGAGGTTCGCGCCTGGACCGTAAAGGTTGGGGCCACCGCGCCAGAAGCTGCAGGAGTCATTCACACGGATTTTCAAAAAGGCTTCATCCGCGCCGAAGTGGTTGGCTATGAGGACTTCATCACCCACAAGGGTGAGCAAGGGGCTAAGGATGCCGGTCGCTGGCGCCTGGAGGGTAAGGAGTACGTGGTGCAGGATGGGGATGTGGTGCATTTTAGGTTTAATGTCTAAACCAGCGATCCAGCAAACGCGTATTTGATTTAACTGTTGAATACGTCGCCTAAGTAACTACATCTTGCAAAACTACAAGATCTACCACAGCCCTCCTCCCGCCCCAGCCCCCACGGCCATGGGCTTCCCTAATCTGCGCGGCGAATGGAAAGTCGGTAGTGAGGCAGTGCGGTTGGGGCTCTCATCGCCGCAGTTGATTCGTGCACCGCGAGGCCACGGCGAGCCAGTGTTGCTGCTACCGGGCTTTAAAGCGCCCGAGACGTCGATGTACCCGCTGCGTCGGTTGCTGCGACTAAAAGGCTACGACGCTCATACCTGGGGCCTTGGCGTGAATCAGGGTGACGTGCAGAGTTACGTTGATGCCCTCAAACCCCGCATAAAAGAACTGTCCGAGTCGAAAGGCTCCGCCGTGGCGCTTATCGGCTGGAGTCTCGGCGGTGTTGTCGCCCGAGAAATCGCGCGAGAGATTCCACAACACGTCAGTACCATAGTGACGTACGGCACACCGGTGATTGGCGGGCCGTCGTTTACCGTAGGCGCTGCATCCTACAGCGCTGCAGATCGTGAACACATTAATCGACTCATCAGAGAGCGTAACGCGGCTAACCCTATCCAAACGCCGCTGGCGATTGTGTTTACCCGGGGGGACACCATTGTGTCCTGGCCAGCGTGCATTGATCGATTCAGCCCTAACGCGACCCACTACGAAGTCGATGCAACGCATTTTTCTATGGGGATTGATCCGACGGTCTGGGGAATTGTTTTAGATCGCCTACAGCAGGCCTCTTCAAGATCTCCAGGACCTTGAGCTTACTTCGCGCTGGACTGACCCGCAGAGGCAAGCACAGCAGCTGAGCCGGGCAAAGTGATGGTGTAGCCTGCTTTGATGCTGTTGGGATCACCCAGATTGAAGGCATCAGGGTTCAAGTCTTGTATTGCCGCGATTGTCGCTGGCACTGACTCCCCTTCAAGACGAAAACGTGACGCGATCGCCCATAGGGTTTCGTTAGCCTGCACGGTATACGTCCGCGGCTGATCGAGTTTTGGCGCCTGAGCAATCTGCACGGTTACCGGCAGTGCAGTCGCACTATCACTGCGCTCTTCGCTAACCTCACTGACCTCGTTAAGAAGTTCCGTGGAAGAACCCGCCGCTCTGTCCAGGCGGCGAAAGATCGCCTCTTGATCGATATCCAGCGCGCCGGGAAAGCCATCGGGACATCGAGGAATCTCTTCTTTGTCCTTACGCTGCAGATCAAGCTCGAGCTCAGCAATTTTTTCTGCATTAAAGCCGCTGGCATCCAGGGCACGCGTCAGCGCTCCAATGCTTGCCAGTGTGTTGGCCTGCGCTGCCAACAGCTGCGTCTGCGCAGAGATCAAGGCACGTTGCGTGTTGAAGTATTCGTTCTGGCTATCCAGAAGATCCAGCAGCGAACGCTGACCAATATCAAACTGGTCGTTGTAGGCCCGCCGGGTCTTGTCCTGCGCGTCCAACTGCTGCGTTAGGTAGGAGACCTGCCTGCGGAGCACATCAACATCATTAAATGCGATCATGGTCTCGCGGCGCACGGACAAACAGGCGTCCTTACGCAACTCTACCGCTGAGTAGTAACGGCTTGCGGCCTCACGGCGGCGAGCGCTGTCAGAGCCGCCCCGATACAGGTTATAGCTCATCACCACTTCTACCGCCTGCAGATCGTAGTCACCAAGAATACCGTCGGTATTGCTCTCTTGCTCATTGCGATAGCGCAGATCAAGACGCGGATAAAAAGCGCCTCGCGTGGCATTGGATGATTCTCGCGATGATCGCAACTCCTCGATGGCACGGTTAATCTCGGGACTATTCTCGTACGCCAGACTCAAAGCCTGATCGCGAGACACCGGTAATGCCGACTCCGGCATCTGCGGCATGGGAAGCGTCTTTGCCGGCAGCAAACCAACAATGCGCTGAAACTCTGCACGGGTATCGTGAAGATTGGTGACCTCGGTAAGCAGGTTGGATTCTGCCAGCGCAAGGCGCGCTGTCGCCTGTTCCAGATCGACACGTTGGCTCACGCCACCCGCCGCGCGCTCCGCAATCTTGTTAAAGACCTGACGATGCACAACGTAGTTTTGCTCTGCGAATTGCACCAGGCGCTGATAAAGCACCGTATTCACATATGCCTGCGTCGCAGTGACTGCAACCTCCTGGGAGGCCGCTTCGAAATCGTAGTAGCGTGCCAGTTTTTCGTAGCGCTTAGCTCGCGCCTCGTCACGACTTTGAAAGCCATCAAAAAGTAGTTGGGTAATGGAGAACCGAAGAGAGTCTGACTCGTAGTCGCCAAAATCAGCTATGGGAGTCTGTCGCTCCTGACTGGAATAATTCCCGGACAAATCGACGCTTGGCAGCATATCGCCGCGCTCTGCTCGCTCGGACGCGCGCGTCGCCTCAAACTCATAGTAGGCAGAAGTTACCGCAGGGTTACTGGCTAGCGCCGTTACTATCGCCTCGCCATAGGTCGCCACTTGCTGCGATAAAGCCGCAGGCACCCATGCAGCAAACAAGGAGATGCACATTAACGCTGCACAGCGCATCCCCGGCAGTTTTTTTCTTCGGATTTTCAAAGCTGCTTTCCGGTCTTTTGAGTACCACATCAGGACCGCACCATCACAGTACCTGCGCAGACCTCTAATATATTTTATCTACGCTAGCATTTTAGGGCGACGAATCGCGGTTTCACAGCGCAAATCGATATTATACTGTGACCAGATACTCATTACGGCAAGCGCATGCCCATAAACACACAAGGTTGGCGACTGCTTTCGCTCACCCTCTGTTTTGTTGCCTTCCTGGGCTTTGTGAGGGGCGCCGCGTTATCAGACTCCATTGAATTCGAAACCTTACGCAAAGCTGCGGTGACGCGTTTTGGTGCTGATGCGGTGGCCTCCGTGTCTGACTGGGAGAAGTTTATCGCCGGATCAGGCTCCGCACCTGTGCTTACGCAGCTAAGCGCGACCAACGACTTTTTTAATGGCCGCCTGCGATGGGCCACTGATGAAGAAATCTATGGTGTAGAGGACTACTGGGCAACGCCGCTGGAAACGCTCGGTTCCGGCGAAGCTGATTGCGAAGACTTTACCATTGCCAAGTACATAACCCTTCTCGCCCTTGGCGTAGACCCAAAGAGTCTGCGACTTGTGTACGTAAAGGCCTTTCGGCCCGGCGGTTTGAACCAGGCGCACATGGTGCTTGCCTGGTATGAAAATCCAACCGCGGTGCCGCTCATTCTCGACAACATAAACACCGCGGTGCTTCCCGCCGTAAACCGTCAGGATCTGACACCCATTTTCAGCTTTAATGCCGATGACCTTTGGATCAGCGGTGCGAATGACCCGAGCAGTGCAAACCCGCAGTTGCGGATTTCACGCTGGAGACAGGTCCTTGAACGCATTGCTAACGAAGGCTTCAGGGCAACCTGGTAGGAGAGCAGCATGTCCCTCTATCGACAATTATGGATCGCCATCGCCGTGCTGATGCTGGTTATCTTTAGCATCACATTCATCATAAACGGCGTCAGCAGCAGTCGCTATCTGGAGGAGCAACTGCTGATCAAAAACAACGATGACGTGGCCGCCGTAGCGCTATCGCTGTCGCAGCAGAACCTTGACCCGGTGTCACTGGAGATACAGCTGTCTACGCTCCTGGATCATGGCTCATACACCTGGGTAGAGTTTCGCCAAGCTGATGGCAAAGTCAGCTTTAACCGCACACAGACCTTCAGCACGAGTAACGCTCCCGCCTGGCTAAAAACCCTTTTTCCTATTGAGTCTGCACCGGCCTCCGCGGACGTAAGCAGCGGCTGGACACAGCTGGGCACGCTGTCTCTGCGCAGCGATAGTGCCTTTGCCTACGATGAACTATGGTCTAGCGCCAAACGCTCTTTACTCGCCCTGATCATTGCCACAGCCCTGGCAGGCGGACTTGGATCTCTGTTACTGCGCGCTATTCTTGCGCCATTGGGACGAGTCGTCGATCAAGCCGAAGCTCTTGGAGAGCGGCGTTTCATCAAAACCACAGAACCTAAAACTCTGGAGTTCGCTCGGGTCACCCGAGCAATGAACACGCTTACCGAGCGTATCGAAGCCATGCTGACCAAGGAGGCCAATCGCCTCACCGAACGAAGAGTGAGCGAGGAGTTCGACTCACTTGCGGGCATCTATACTCGCCGTGCCTTCCTTTCGCGTCTCGATGCCTATATCAACGCCGAAGACTCCACTGCTGAAGGATCTATCGCTGTAATTCGACTTACGGGATTCACCGCGGTAAACGAGCGCTTTGGTCGAGATATCACAGACCGATTCATTCGCGCCCTGGGCGAAGCTCTCCAGGCGCAAGAGCAACAATCACCCACAACGCTCTGTGGCCGCTTGAGCGGTGGCGACTTTGCGCTCCTGCGCCCCGAGGACAACAACGCTTTACAACTTCTGAGTGAGCTTCGAGAAAGCATAACTGCCATCATCGAAAGATTTGAATTAAGCGAAGAGATCACTGTGGTCAGTGCATGCGCGAACTATGCCGCGGCTGATGCTGGCGATGCTCTTCTTGCAGAGCTTGAGGGATCACTTCAGGACGAGAACCTTCACTCGACACAACCACGAGAATCCACCGTACATAAGTACGGTGGCGAATCAGCGGAGCAACAAGGCGCCGATTTTTGGAACTCGCTGTTGCGAGACGCGCTGTCGTCACAACGCTTTGAGCTTCAGTTTTTCCCGGTAAACGACGCGAATAATCAACGCCTGCAATCAGTGGGTATGCTGCGCCTGGATCAGGATGAAACCCGCTTTACCGCAGGACAGATCATGCCTTGGGTTAACCGCCTGAACCTCAACCAACAGGTTGATCGCGCGGTGATAGATCTGGCCCTAAAGAGCGCCCGCCGCGTAGAGGGTATGCTTTGCATTAATCTGTCTAATGGAGCCTTGACGGATGATAGCTTCAAGGACTGGCTGGACGCGGCGTTTGCGGCTGACCCTGACAACGCACGCAGGCTTTGTATTGATTTCACCGAATCTGCGACCTACGCTCATGCGACAGCCTTCAAGGCGATACAACAAGTACTAAAAACCTATGGCGCGTCAATTGGCATCAAGCATATGGGCCATCAACTCAAAAAAATGGGTTCTCTGGCAGACCTTGGCGCAGATTATTTAAAGGTCGATCAGTTGTTTGTGCGCGGCATCCATAGCAACGAAGGCGATAGAACCGTGTTGAAAGCTTACGCTGCCATCGCCCAGTCGCTTGGCGCAGAGTGCATCGCAGAAGGAGTCCAAAATTCGCAAGAATCTGTCACGGCATTCGCATGTGGTGCCACAGCGGTTACCGGACCCGGCGTCGCCAAAGACTAGATCCGCTGATCATCATCGATGAGATCCAGCGGATTATCGCCGCGGCGCAGTGCTTGTCGCTCAAGGATTTTTGCCTGAGCCTTTTCTGGTAGCTCTGTGAACAGCAGGATGTTTTTGTCCATAAGAAGATCGAGCACGTCCTCAAGAACGCGCACAAACTCTAGATCAGTGCGCGCCAGCTCTCCATCAGCGACTACCGACTCCATAAACCGCCGCAACTCCGGATCCCCGGGGGGCAGTTCCTGATCAAAGCCAGGCTGCGCGTTCTCACTGACCGCGCAGATCTCACCTTTGGCATCACGTTGCACGTAGAACATAGTCACCGACCACCGATTGACTGACACTGTAGAAGAACACCCAAACTATCAGTCCACACTACCAGACTCGGGCTTTTCATCCGTAGTCATATTCAACAGCAGATCGATTTCCATAGCAGCAATGTCCTGCGCCGCATCGCCTGACGCGCTGGCCGGCGCAGCCGTATCATTTGCTTCAATAACCACATCGCCTGCTTCCTGTGCTAGAACCGGAATATCAATGGTCCCGTGATCTACGAGCACATCAGCGATATCGATAGCAAAGCTCGCATCCTCGGCGGTAGTTACCGAGCCATCGGTCCAAGTGACATTTGACCGCCCATGAATAGCGACATCACCATCGGCGGCAATTCCTGAGGCACTATCTTCCGTGTAGCTAAGATCAATACTTTCAACACCCAAATCATCGAGAGATCGAAGTTCGCCCTCATCTGTGACTCCGTCTGAATCGGCATCCTGCCATACGGCGAACTGGCTCCAGGCCTCGTCGCCCGGATCAAGCTGGCTATTTTGATTGGTATCGAATACCTCTGCCACGGCCTCCATATCTGTCTCAGCATTCTCGGACCATTCGGTAAAGACATATTCCCGAGTCTCGTCGACCGTGCCCGATTGATTCGCATCAATGACCAACAGCCCATCATCTGGCGCAACCCAGGCAGTGTTTACAGACTCTCCGGTAACTTGATCGGTGAATATAACGCCCGCATCGCGGGAGAGGTACTCGACACCGTCGTCGTCTAGATCTAAGGCAATAGGCGCGCTGGACTGTTCAATAATAACCGTCGCTGGATCACTAACGTTACCCTGCTCGTCAGTCACGTCGTAGGTAAATTGCGCATTCGTAAACGAAATTGGCGCGTAGGCTACACTTTTGACCAAATAGTCACTGCTGTCTGCGTTCTTGCCAGTGCCTTGCGTAACCCCATCAACGTAGGGGGTGGCAGTAAACCTCAGTGCATAAAACGGTTGTCCAACGTCCGAAAGCGTAAAACTTCCGCCGCTACCGCCAATGTTAAAATCGACAGGCACTCCACCGAGCGTTGCATTGGCGCGTCCGTAGAAAGTCCAGGAGCCAATCACGCTACCGTTAGCATCGAGTGCTTCGACGCGACCAGCCTCACCTTCATTCGGAAAGAGCCGCTCAATCCGCACCGTCGCTTCGGTAACCGGCCCACCCAAATTGAGAACCATTGTTTCTGAGCTGCCATTGCGATAGCCCAGCTGTTCTGGTGCCTGCTGTTGCGTATTACCTGCACTGTCAACTCCAAGCCCTGAACTAGACTGGGTGATTTGGGCATTACGACCGTTGAAGCCGCTCACAGTCACGCCCGATGCGTCCGTGGACAAATCTTGGACGACCTGTTCTGCAGGCTTAGCCCAGTAGAGCGAAGATCCGCTGTCAAATGTATCGCCCGCTTGAGCCTGCGTATAGGAGCCGTCTCCGTTGGCATCCAGATACAAAGTTCCGTCTATGGGCGTTGAACGCAAGGTAAATACCAAATCATCCAGCTGAGTTTCGTTATCCACGCCGCCAAGCGTCGGAGTACTCTCCAGCCCTGTCCCATCAACAATGCCATCAACGTCAAAAAATACTTCGACTTGCGGATTAGTGAGCGTGCCATCCCGACCGGGCCCATCAGCTAATGCAGCAAGCGCTGTCAGCGAGTCAGCCGTTGGCGTTGTGTCAGGCTCAGCAACGTCCGTCACTGTGATCGCTACGGACGCTGGCGTAGCATCCTGAGCACCGTCATCATCAACCGATGCATAGCTAAAGCTGTCGTCACCAAAGTAGTCTGGATTGGGTGTGTAGGTCAGATTGCCGGCTTCGGCCACCGAAATGGTCTGACCCACCGTCGTCACTGCAACACCGTTTAACAGCAGCGTGCCGTTCGCAGGCAGACCAGTGATTACAAAGCTCTCGACCGTCCCATCACTATCACTGCCGGTCAGCGTCGGCACCGCGTTAGCACTCGTATCCTCCGCAACCGTCAATGTCTTTGCGTCTGAGTCCGGGGCGACGTTCGGTGCCGGCGGCTCAGCAACATCCGTCACTGTGATCGCCACGGTCGCTGGCGTCGCATCCTGAGTACCGTCATCATCAACCGACGCATAGCTAAAGCTGTCGTCACCAAAGTAGTCTGGATTGGGTGTGTAGGTCAGATTGCCGGCTTCGGCCACCGAAATGGTCTGACCCACCGTCGTCACTGCAACTCCGTTTAACAGCAGCGTGCCGTTCGCAGGCAGACCAGTGATTACAAAGCTCTCGACCGTTCCGTCACTATCACTGCCGGTCAGCGTCGGCACCGCGTTAGCACTCGTATCCTCCGCAACCGTCAATGTCTTTGCGTCTGACTCCGGCGGATCGTTCACGGCGTTGACTGTCAGATTAACGGTAGCCGTGGATTCGCCGCCTTCACCATCGCTGATGGTGTATTCGAAGCTGGCAGGCCCGTTGTAATCCGCCGTCGGCGTGAATGTGACTGTGCCGTCACCGTTAAGGACTACGGTGCCATTGATCGCTGTGCCCACGCTGGCGATGCTTAAATCATCACCATCGGGATCGCTATCGTTGCCGAGCAGATCGACAGGATTAAAGGTTACGGCCACGTCCTCGTCGGTGGAACCAGTATCGTCGGTCGCCGTCGGGCCAGGGTTGGTCACGGTCCAGTCGAAGCTCTGATTGACGGAGGGATTCACGCCATCGGTGGCGGTGACTGTGACGTTGTACACGCCGCCGCCAAGCTGGGACGCACTGTTATCGATAGTGCCGGAGATTACGCCGGTGGCAGGATCAATGCTCAGACCTGCAGGTAAGCCAGTCGCGCTGTAAGTGAGCGTACTGTCCACATCGTTGAACGCGACGGAGGTGTCGACCGACGCAACAGCATCCGCATCATCATTCGCCTGGTTGCCCAGCGGCGCGATAACGACCGGCGGATCATTCACGGCGTTGACGGTCAGGTTGACCGTAGCCGTGGATTCGCCACCCTCGCCATCGATGATGGTGTATTCGAAGCTGGCAGGCCCGTTGTAATCCGCCGTCGGGGTGAATGTGACTGTGCCGTCACCGTTAAGGACTACGGTGCCATTGATCGCTGTGCCCACGCTGGTGATGCTTAAATCATCGCCATCGGGATCGCTATCGTTGCCGAGCAGATCGACAGGATTAAAGATGACCGCCACGTCCTCGTCGGTGGAACCGCTATCGTCGTTCGCCGTCGGGCCCGGGTTGGTCACGGTCCAGTCGAAGCTCTGACTGACGGAGGGATTGACGCCATCAGTCGCGGTGACCATCACGTTGTAAACGCCGGCGGTGCCATCCTGAGATGCACTGTTATCGATAGTGCCGCTTATGATGCCCGTCGCTGAATCGATCGTCAGGCCTGCAGGCAGTCCGGTAGCGCTGTACGTGAGCGTACTGTCCACATCGTTGAAGGCGACCGAGGTGTCGACTGACGCAACGTCATCCGCATCATCATTCGCCTGGTTGCCCAGCGGCGCGATAACGACCGGCGGGTCGTTCACGGCGTTGACTGTCAGATTAACGGTAGCCGTGGATTCGCCGCCTTCACCATCGCTGATGGTGTACTCGAAGCTCGCTGGGCCGCTGTAATCCGCGGTCGGGGTGAACGTGACCGTGCCATCACTGTTGAGATCGACCGTACCGTTAGTGGGCGAACCTACGCTGGTGATGCTTAAATCATCACCATCGGGATCGCTATCGTTGCCGAGCAGATCGACAGGATTAAAGATGACCGCCACGTCCTCGTCGGTGGAACCGCTATCGTCGTTCGCCGTCGGGCCCGGGTTGGTTACCGTCCAATCAAAGCTCTGACTGACGGAGGGATTCACGCCATCAGTCGCGGTGACCACGACGTTGTAAACGCCGGCGGTGCCATCCTGAGACGCACTATTATCGATAGTGCCGGAGATAACCCCGGTGGCAGGATCGATGCTCAGACCTAAAGGTAAGCCAGACGCGCTGTAAGTGAGCGTGCTGTCCACATCGTTGAACGCGACCGAGGTGTCGACCGACGCAACGTCGTCCGCATCATCATTCGCCTGGTTGCCCAGCGGCGCGATAACCACCGGAGGATCGTTCACAGCGTTGACTGTCAAATTCACTGTCGCCGTGGATTCGCCACCCTCACCATCGCTGATGGTGTATTCGAAGCTCGCGGGGCCGTTGTAATCCGCCGTCGGGGTGAACGTGACCGTGCCATCACTGTTGAGATCGACCGTACCGTTAGTGGGCGAACCTACGCTGGTAATGCTTAAATCATCACCATCGGGATCGCTGTCGTTGCCGAGCAGATCGACAGGATTAAAGGTCACGGCCACATCTTCGTCGGTGGAACCGGTATCGTCGTTCGCCGTCGGGCCAGGGTTGGTTACGGTCCAGTCGAAGCTCTGATTGACGGAGGGATTCACGCCATCGGTGGCGGTGACTGTGACGTTGTAAACGCCGGCGGTGCCATCCTGAGATGCACTGTTATCGATAGTGCCGGAGATAATCCCGGTGGCAGGATCGATGCTCAGACCTAAAGGTAAGCCAGACGCGCTGTACGTGAGCGTGCTGTCCACATCGTTGAAGGCCGTGGAAGCGTCAACTGGCGTAATCGCATCCGCATCATCGTTTGCCTGGTTGCCCAGCGGCGCGATAACGACCGGGGGATCATTCACAGCGTTGACGGTCAGATTAACGGTCGCGGTGGATTCGCCACCCTCGCCATCGCTGATGGTGTACTCGAAGCTCGCTGGGCCGCTGTAATCCGCGGTCGGGGTGAACGTGACCGTGCCATCACTGTTGAGATCGACCGTACCGTTAGTGGGCGAACCTACGCTGGTAATGCTTAAATCATCACCATCGGGATCCGAGTCGTTACCCAACAGATCCGACGGAGTGAATATTGCTGCAACATCTTCGTCGGTCGACCCGGTATCGTCATTTGCCGTCGGGCCAGGGTTGGTGACCGTCCAGTCGAAGCTCTGACTGACGGAGGGATTCACGCCATCAGTCGCGGTCACAACCACGTTATAAACGCCGCCGCCAAGCTGGGACGCACTGTTATCGATCGTGCCGGAGATAACCCCGGTGGCAGGATCGATGCTCAGACCTGCAGGTAAGCCAGACGCGCTGTAAGTGAGCGTGCTGTCCACATCGTTGAACGCGACCGAGGTGTCGACCGACGCAACGTCATCCGCATCATCATTCGCCTGGTTGCCCAGCGGCGCAATCACCACCGGCGGATCATTAACCGCATCGACGGTCAGGTTCACGGTAGCCGTGGATTCTCCGCCCTCACCATCGCTGATGGTGTATTCGAAGCTCGCGGGGCCGTTGTAATCCGCCGTCGGGGTGAACGTGACCGTGCCATCACTGTTGAGATCGACCGTACCGTTAGTGGGCGAACCTACGCTGGTAATGCTTAAATCATCACCATCGGGATCGCTGTCGTTGCCGAGCAGATCGACAGGATTAAAGGTCACGGCCACATCTTCGTCGGTGGAACCGGTATCGTCGTTCGCCGTCGGGCCAGGGTTGGTTACGGTCCAGTCGAAGCTCTGATTGACGGAGGGATTCACGCCATCGGTGGCGGTGACCACGACGCTGTAAACGCCAGCGGTGCCATCCTGAGATGCACTGTTATCGATAGTGCCGGAGATTACGCCGGTGGCAGGATCGATGCTCAGACCTAAAGGTAAGCCAGACGCGCTGTACGTGAGCGTGCTGTCCACATCGTTGAAGGCCGTGGAGGCGTCAACTGGCGTAATCGCATCCGCATCATCATTCGCCTGGTTGCCCAGCGGCGCGATAACGACCGGGGGATCATTCACAGCGTTGACGGTCAGATTAACGGTCGCGGTGGATTCTCCGCCTTCACCATCGCTGATGGTGTATTCAAAACTGGCGGGGCCGTTGTAGTCGGCATTCGGCGTAAAGGTGACGGTGCCGTCACCGTTAAGGACTACGGTGCCATTGGTCGCTGTACCTACGCTGGTAATGCCTAAATCATCACCATCGGGATCGCTGTCGTTGCCGAGCAGATCCGCAGGACTAAAGATGACCGCCACGTCCTCGTCGGTCGAACCTGTATCGTCATTTGCCGTCGGGCCCGGGTTGGTTACCGTCCAGTCGAAGCTCTCGCTGACCGGCGTGTTAACGCCATCAGTCGCGGTGACCACGACGTTGTAAACGCCGGCGGTGCCATCCTGAGATGCACTGTTATCGATAGTGCCGAAGATTACGCCGGTGGCAGGATCAATGCTCAGACCTGCAGGTAAGCCAGACGCGCTGTACGTGAGCGTGCTGTCCACATCAGAGAAGTTAGACCCAACATCTACCGACACCACCTCTGCATCCTCGCTGGACACAGGACTCAGGCCCACCGATACGGGAGGGTCGTTATCTGGCGTGACCGTTAAATTAACCGTGGCCGTATCACTACCGCCCTCACCATCACTGATGGTGTAGGTGAAGCTATCCGGGCCGTTGTAATTCGCGTTGGGCGTGTACTTCAGCGTCCCATCGCCGTTATCGGTAACCGTGCCATTCGTTGGTTGAGTGAAGCTCACGATGCTCAAAGTGTCGCCGTCGACATCGGTATCGTTCGCAAGTACCGAGATATCAAGGGCGGTGTCCTCTGCAGCGCCCTGAGTATCGTCCACTGCATCAGGACCGGGATTACTCACGGTCCAGTCAAAGCTCTCGCTGACGGATGGATTCACACCATCAGTCGCGGTGACTGTGACGCTGTAAACGCCGCCGCCAAGCTGGGACGCACTGTTATCGATAGTGCCGCTGATCACGCCGGTGGCAGGATCGATACTCAATCCAGCAGGCAAACCGGTAGCGCTGTAGGTCAGTGTGCTGTCCACGTCGGTAAAGTTGCCGCTCACATCCACAGACACGGCGTCTGCGTCTTCGCTTGACTGCGCCTCTAGATCCACTGACACGGGCGAGTCATCAACAGGATCGATGGTGAGATTTACCGTTGCCACGTTGGAGACCGCACCATCATTGTCGGTAACCGTGTAAGTAAAGCTGTCGGCGCCCGCGTAATCTGCGTTGGGGGTATAGGTCACTGTGCCATTGGCATTGACGGTAACGGTGCCGTTGACGGGACCGCCGACAATGCTGACGCTGCCGGGAATCAGGCTGCCATCACTGTCGCTATCGTTGCCCAGCACATTAATAGTAATGGGCGTGTCTTCAGAGAGCGTTTGACTGTCGTTACCCGCGACAGGGCCGACGTTTACGGGCGGTGCAGGCGGGGCAAGAGGAGGTGTGACCGGCGGCGTAGTCGGAACCTCCTCGGCAACGTTGATAGTCACCACAGTGGTATCTGTATTACCGTTCTCGTCCGTTATCGTATATTCAAAGCTGTCCTCACCACTGAATCCATCATTGGGCTCATAAATAAAGCTACCATCAGGATTGAGCACAACGGTGCCATTGGCCGGCTCCGTATTACCAACAACCGACAACGCCTCGGACTCGGGATCACTATCGTTATCCAGAACATTGCCGATTACTGCACTGGCAAACTCCCCAGAATAAGTATCAGGCTCGGCCACTGGCGCAAGGTTCACTGGCGGCGGTGGAGGTGGCGGCAAGACAACAGGTGGCGCGGGCGGCGCGCCGCCAGGATCTACGCCACCGTCACCCCCTGACGAATCATCCAGCAATAGCTGCAGGTCATTGTCGATGGCAGGCTCGTCCGGGTTGATGCGATCTGCATCAGTCCCCGCATCCAGCGTCGCGAATTCCGGTAGATCAAAACCAATACGGCCCAAACGAACAAAGGAGCTACCCTCATCCTGACCCGGGCCACCAGCAGCCGGGGCATCAAGGTTATCTAACAGGTCACCGCCGTTTTCCAGCGTCTCGACAATCGTGGCAATGGTGTCATCGATCACAGAAGCATCTGCCGCCGTGTCCCGCGTCTCGGCCAATAACTCGCCGGTGACCAGCAGCTCACGACCGCCGGGCATCACAATAGAGGGCGCATCTGCGACCGCGACTTCAAGAACGGCGCCTGGCTCGGTGACCAGTACTTCTCCCTGAAAAATAGCATCGCCAATCTGCAGCTGCCGCTGGCTGCCGTCTTCCGCGCGAGCGAAGGCAGTACCCTGGAGCTTTTCTACTGTGCCGATTTGCTGGGCCATAACGCATCAATCCTAAAAAGACTATTTCAATCCCTTTATGATCGCCGCTGAGAAGGCCTGTCGATATGTACTAAAGGGCAGTTCTGGCCGCAAACGGTGACCCAGTTCACGAAAGCGGAAGCTTGCGCAGGGTAGAAGATCTAGTGAATAGGCAGGCGATTCACATAAAGCGCCAGCTGAACGCGATCCCGCAGGCCCAGCTTGTCAAAGATAGAGGTGAGATTAGCCTTTACCGTGCGCTCGCTGACGCCAAGCGCTTCGGCGAGTTCCCGGTTGTTGTAACCGCGCCCAACAAGCAATGCGACCTCCTCTTCTCTAGGAGTCAATTCGTCAAAGTGTCTCGGCGAACGTTCGCTGGACTGAGCATCTATACGCTTACCCAGATCCGAAATGCGCTGCAGCAGCTCTCGCGGCATCCACAAGCCACCGGCCAACACGACCTCGGCAACCTCCTGAAGCTGCTCGGGCACCGCCTCTGCGTGGCAGTAACCACGAACGCCAAGAGACAAGAGCGCAAACGCTTCGCTCTCGCTGGGCATGGAGCTTAATGCAACCAGCAAGACGCCCTGGGTAATCAGCCGCTCTATCGCCGCGCGGTTGTCTGGCAGCGGCAAAGTATCCAAATCCACAAAACAGAGTGAGAGCTCTACAGCCTCATCAATGTCTAAGCTCGAGCTGAGCGGCAGATCCGGGAACGCAGCCCGCCAGCGCGCTCGGGCGGATCCTGTAGATGTAACAAACAGTGGCTTCATTAACGCTCTGACAGTGCCCGTTGCTGTGCGCGGAGCACAGGCTTCATTAGATAAGCCAACACGGTCTTTTTGCCGGTAATTACGTCCACCTCAACGGTCATACCGGGAATAATCGGGCTATCTGGCCCAAAGTCGGATTGCTCGGTGCGCACCAGCACCTCGTAAAAGGCATTGCCATCTTCATCCAACACGGTATCTGCTGCAATCTGCTCCACGTGCCCTTCCAGGCCGCCGTAAACCACAAAATCATAGGCGGTGACTTTGACGTTGGCGCGCTGACCTGCGGCGATAAACGCAATGTCCTGAGGCCGCACGCGCACCTCTAATAACAAAGTGTCATCGGCGGGAATCAGCTCCACAATGTCTCTGCCGGGCAATACAACCCCACCAACTGTATTGAAGTACAGCTGGTTGATGATGCCGCTCACCGGCGCCGTGAGATTGGTCTGACTTACCCGGTCGGACAAACCTGCCGCCGCTTCGGTCAGGGCCTTGATACGCGTGAGAGTGTCGGTAAGCTGCTCTCTTGCCTCGTTAGAAAACTCCAACTGCACGGCATTCACTCGACCGCGCGCCTCGGCAATGGCAGCGCTCACACGTTTGATTTGCGCCTGGGTTTGCGCCAGTTCACCAGCGGCACGGTTTACTTCTCGCTGCAGGCGCAAGATCTCTACCTGAGACACCGCTCCGGAAGCCACCATGGGCTCGGTGACGGTGAGCTCCTGCTGCGCAAGACGCTGCTCTGTGGCGAGCTGTGATTCGCGGGCCTTGAGTTCCGAGAGTTCTTCGCTGCGCTGTTCCAGCTGCTGGCGAGCAATCTCCTGCTCTACTCTCAGAGCCGTCACCGATGACTCATAAAGCTCGCGCTCCTGCTCCGAAACGTCCGGTAATGCCGTGAACATTTGCGCCGTGGGCACAAACTCGGCGTTATCGACCATGGCGCGAAGCCGGGCGGCCTTAATGCTCAATCCCTCAAGCTCGACGCGATTTTCGCCAAGGGTCGCCTGAGAGCGGGTCTGATCCAAACGTAAAAGCAAATCACCAGCTTCAACCGTATCGCCCTCACGAATGAGGATCTCGCGAATCACACCGCCGTCTTGGGAGCCCACCACCTGCACCTGCTGAGAAGGAATCACCTTGCCCTGCCCTCGAGTGACAGTATCGATCTCGGCAAAGCTTGCCCAAATGATCAAAAGCAGCACAACAAGGGCAATACCGTAGAGCATGCCCCGGGCTCGAAGCGGTTCCTGCTCGATCGCCGCGCGATCCGCCAAATCACTCCAGCCCGCATTGACCTTGGGGTTGCTGGATCGCACTACCGGCGTTTGCGGCAAGTCGCTCATTGCACTTTACCTATGCGACCCTGCTGCAGCGCGGCCACGACGCTATCGCGAGGACCGTCGGCAACGATACGCCCGCCGTCCACCACAATTATGCGATCTACCAATGCCAGCAGCGCATTGCGGTGGGTGACCACCACCATCGTGCGGCCTTCGGCGTAAGTCTTTAGATGATCTATGACCGTCTTCTCTGTGGAGTTATCCATAGAGCCCGTAGGCTCGTCCATGAGAAGGATGTCGGGTTCGTGTACCAGCGCCCTGGCCAACGCGATGCAGCGCCGCTGCCCGCCAGACACCGAATCCCCGCGCTCGCTGATTTGCATATCGAAGCCACTGGGATGACGGTTTACAAAATCGGCCAATCCCGCGCGCTCCACCGCTTTTAATAAAGCCGCGTCGCTAATGCCGCGGTGGGCCAAAGTCAGATTGTCGCGAAGCGTGCCCTGAAACAGCGTGATGTCCTGGGGCACGTAGCCCACAGCGCGGCGATACTCCCGGGGGTCCAACTGCCGAAGATCGATGCCATCAATCAGCACCTCTCCCTCGACGGGTTGATACAAACCCATAGCGAGGCGCTGGAGCGTTGTTTTACCCGAGCCAATGCGCCCCAAAATCCCCACGTGCTCGCCCGCTTTGATAGAGAACGACATGCCAGACAGCGAAGCGGTCTCTGCACCCGGATACTGAAAGCCAAGGTTCTTGAATTCGATGGCACCCTCAAAGCGCTCACGAGACACATAGGCCCCATCCTTTTTACCATCTACTGGCTGCTCAAACATGGCGTCCAATGAGGTAAGCGAGATCCGCGCGTTGTGGTACTGGGTGATCAAACCGGCCAGCTGACCAAAAGGTGCGACCGAACGGCCTGCGAGCATGCTGCAGGCAATGAGTCCACCCATGGTCATTTCGCCGGCGGATATGAGGTACACACCGGTGATAATCACCGACACCGATATAAGCTGCTGACACCAGGCCGTGGCCTGGGTCACCGACGACGAGGTGAGACGCATGCGTACGCCAACTCCAGCCAAAAACCGCGTGGCCTCTTCCCACTTGCGCTGAACAATGGACTCGGCGCCCATGGCTTTTAAGGTCTCAACGCTGGACAGCGCCTCGATAAGCGTGGCGTTACGCATGGCGCCGGCCTGATAAGAGGTCTCAGTAAGCTTTTGCAGCTTTGGGCGCATGAACAGGGCAAAACCCACAAGCAAAACAATACCTATCAAAACGGGGATCAACACGGGCCAGGCAATCCAGCCGATCACCGCAAAGAACACCAGTGCAAAGGGCAGATCGATCACGCTGTTAATGGTCGCCGAGGCAATAAAGTCGCGCAGCGTCTCGAAGGAGCGCAGGTTCACCGCAAAGGATCCGACGGATGACGCGCGATGCTCCAACCGAATACCCAAAGCCTGCTCCATGATGCGCGCAGACAAATCCACGTCCACCCGCTTGCCTGCCAGATCTACAAAGTAGCTGCGTAGAGTACGCAAAATCACGTCGCCGATAATGATGACGAACATACCGGCGGCGAGCATCCACAAAGTCTCAAAGGCCGCATTTGGTACGACGCGGTCGTAAACGTTCATGGTGAACAGCGGGAGTGCGAGCGCAAACACGTTAATAAAGAACGCAGCAAACAACACGTCCCTATACACGCCGGTGTTAGCGCGCATAGCCGTCCAGAACCAATGACCTTCTCGGTGCCGCGGCTGATAGCCGGCGGTTTTGGCATCGACTTTAAATCGCGGCCGGGCCAGTAACACATGACCCGTGGCGCGGGCAGTTAGTGCGTCCACAGACTCCGTCACCTCCGTGTCTATGGCCTGGGGATAAACCACTCGCACAGTGCCGTTCTCGCCGGTGCCCAAATAAACACAGGCGCTGTCTTCAAGCAGCACAATTGCCGGGCAAACCGCGTCAGGAATTTGATCAAGCGTTAAATGCGTCAGACGCGTGTTAAGCCCCGCCCGATCCGCCGCACGTAAAAGCAAGTCCGGGGTAAGACCCTGCTCTGCCACGGGCAAGGCCGCGGTGAGCGACTCCGCCGTTGCTGCGAGCTGGTGATAGTGCGCTACGTATAGCAGGCAATCCACCAGAGGGTCGTGTTGGGGCGTGGTCATTCGTGGTGCTATCTCCGCGAAACGGTGATGATCCTGCGCATATATTATCAGTTGGCGTAGCTCTGCGGTGAGAGCTGGTTGGCATAATAGGGCTTTAATGGCGAGGGAATATTGGCTGCAACCTGATAGATGGGCATAGCGCTTGATTTGCAAGTAGGGACCACTAAAACCCACGAGAATGCGGTATCAGTTGTGATTTTCCACAAGCTCGAATCCGAGATTATCGAACTTTAGTCCAATGAGCGCGCCAAGTTCTTGGCGGATATGAGCAGAGAAAAACCCGTGCGAAATCGAGTCAGTCGCGCGGGCTATCAGCGATTAATTCAGAAGAGCTATCTTACCGCCGGCGAAAAAGAAGTGTGCGCCTAGACAGTAGACAAGGGGGAAGCCGTGGCGCCTACCGGCTGGAGCCTCGGTGGTGTTGTCGCCCGAGAAATTGCCCGAGAGATTCCACAATAGGTCAGTATCCAAATCTTGTATTGCCGCGATTCGGCAGGCATCCAGGGTACAAGTCAGCGGCCCGATGCATCCCTGAGCAGACAGCAACAAATACAGTTACAAACGTCCCCGCAGGGCAAGGACGACAATATAGAGGCGGTCACACGCTGCCCTCTTCCTTTTTCGCTCAGACATTCTGGGCCATACTCTTCAGAAGCGAGGCACATTGTTTATCCTTGGCGGGATTGAAAGTCTAGATAATATCTACACGACCTATCTTACGAGTGCACATCAACAATAATGAGTATCAAAAAGTGGTCTACTCTCACACGAAATGTTAGATAAATAGCCCCCACATGCTGACTTTATTTAAATCTATTAATGTTGGCTTATCTAAGCGAGCACTTTGGCGGCTGCCAGAACAGCTTACCGAACCTTTGTTTCCAATATACGACCAAATGATTTGGTCATATTCGAGCACATTGAAAAACGGTGTATTGTTAGATGTGGGCGGTGGCTTTTTAATGCCTGCCGCACGTTCCCGGCAGTACATGCAAAGCTGCGAGGTTATTGGCTTTGATATTTCTGCAGCAGCTCTCCGTAAAAATCACGATATTGACTTTGGCATTTGTGCCGACGCTTGCAAAAGCTGGCCCCTAGCCGATGAGTCTGTGGATATTGTGGTGAGCCGCTCCTTAATAGAACATTTGCACGACACCGAAACCTTTGCCCGAGAATGCTATCGCGTACTAAAACCTGGCGGCATTGCGATCCATGTTTTGCCAGGCAAAAACTCTCCATTCTCGATCTTGAACAGACTACTGCCAAACAAAGTCTCAAAGCACTTACTAAACTGGGCCTTTCCCCACAGAAAATCAGAACTAGGCTTTCCGGCCTATTATCAAAACTGTGCTTACCCTGCAATCACGCAATTATTTGAACGTCATCATTTTCAACTTGAAGTTGTAAGACTGCGTTATTTTCAATCAAGCTATTTCATGGTCTTTTTCCCTGTTTTTGTTTTATCGGCGCTTTATGATTTGTTGCTGTGGAGGTTGGGCATCAAAAGACTCGCCTCGCAATTTCTATTGGTTGTATCGAAAGCGAATGATGAATGCAGTCCGCAGATAAGGAACCATAAGGCTGGGCATGCGATCAAATAATTTACGTTATCTGCGCTTTAGCGAAACCCCGAGAAACATCTTGTTCACTTTGTCATAGCTCGATCCTCTCACGGTGTGGAGGCTCCGACAGACGCGACGACTCAAGGCGTGTGAAAGAATATAAGGCATGATGTATCTTTCAGTATGGATAGAAAAATCATACACCGTATCGCTACTCACCTCACCCACTGAAGGCACGCGTTCCTTGAAATACCGCCCCGAAATCGATGGCCTTAGGGCCATCGCTGTAATCCCAGTGATTTTTTTTCATGCTGGCTTAAATATTTTTAGCGGAGGGTTCGTTGGCGTTGACGTTTTCTTCGTTATCAGCGGGTACTTGATTACCACATTGCTTATTGAGGACATTCAAGGCGGCCATTTCAGTATTGTACGGTTCTATGAGCGCCGTGCGCGACGGATATTACCCGCATTATTCTTTGTAATGCTGTGTTGCATGCCATTCGCGTGGGCCTGGATGTTGCCAGTCGAAATGCGAGACTTTTCCGAAAGTCTAATCGCAGTCAGCTTGTTTGGATCCAATATCCTCTTTTGGCAAGAGAGCGGGTATTTCCAGTCCGCTGCAGAGCTAAAGCCACTGCTTCATACGTGGAGCCTGGCTGTCGAAGAGCAGTATTACGTAGTGTTCCCATTATTTCTCATGTTTACATGGAGTATTGGGAAAAACCGAGTGCTTTTGCTGGTGCTCGGACTTGTATTAATAAGCTTTCTTCTTGGTGAGTGGGGCTGGAGATACAAACCGGACGCCAATTTTTACCTTGCCCCTACACGCGCTTGGGAGCTATTAGTTGGCTCTATTACCGCCTTTTTTGTTCAAAGGCGCGGTGTTCGCGCAAACAACACACTATCTCTGTCTGGCTTGGGCCTCATCTTAATCGCAATTTTTACTTACACGGACGAAACTCCCTTTCCTAGTTATTTTGCGATCGTGCCCGTTTTAGGAGTTGCGTTACTAGTGCTGTTTGCGAGCAAACAAACTATTGCAGGACGCATACTCAGCTCTAGGCCACTGGTATTAATCGGCCTACTGAGCTATTCCGCCTACTTGTGGCATCAGCCACTGCTTGCGTTCGCGCGAATTAGATACACCGGAGAAGCCATCGAGATCCTGATGATCGCCCTGAGTGTGGCTGCGATCGGACTTGGCTACCTAAGTTGGCGCTATATCGAAAAACCCTTTAGAAATAGTAGCTTTTTAAGTCGTAATCGCGTCTTCGCCATGTACATTTTAGGATCCCTCTTTTTTGTCGGAATCGGTGCATACGGACACTTTTCAAGCGGAAAAAATATAAGGAGTGAGAATCTTGCAAAGGGATTTTTACTTCAAAATAGGTTGAGTTCTAATCAGGGGCTTCACCCCGATTGCAGCGGCAATAACCCGGATTTATTAATGAACTGCCAAACAACTGATCAACCAAGGGTATTGGTGTGGGGCGACTCTTATGCAATGCATTTGGTAGACGGTATAAAAGCCTCCAGTGGACAAATTGGCTTAGCGCAGCGCACGCAATCAGTGTGCGGGCCCATACTGGATATCGCTCCGTTGAACTCCAGGTACCCAAAAGCATGGGGTGAGAAGTGCATTGAGAACAACGACCGAGTGATCGATTATTTGGAGCGCTCCGCTGGCATAACTCACGTGGTAATGAGCTCGCCTTATATGGGGTACGTTGGCCAGGAAAAAACCGTGCTACTCAGGGATGGCACGACTACTCTTGGTGTTCACGTAACGAAATCCGCGCTGCTAAAAACAATTGCCAGAATCAAAGAACTTGGGAAAACACCGATAATTGTTTCACCAACGCCTCAGGATGGTTCAGATATCGGAAAGTGTCTCGTTAGAGCAGAACTTTTCCACGCTGCGCTTTCAAACTGCGACCTCATATTCAACAAAGGTGACTATGGAAATCAGTTGGCATTCGACCTACTAGAGTCAGTCGAAGAGTCCGTCAATGTGATCTGGCTTGATGATTACCTCTGCTCCAATCGAAGATGCAGCGCGGCATTAAACAGTGTTTTTATATACCGCGATCATGGTCATTTATCTAAAGAAGGGGGGCGTTATGTGGCGAAGTTAATCGGGTATCGTCAAGTGTTGAATGATGCGGGGGACTTACTTTGACCAACACGCTAACTCGCCACAGGCTTTCACTTATAGGTTTTCTAGCCGATGCTGACCGATGCTGACCCCTCTCAGCGTCGGGCCTACCCTCTGGCGGGCCTATCTTGTTCCAGCCGTCACACTTGGAAAGATGGCTTTCCAGTTATGGGGCGACAGATAAACAGGATCTGGCTGCCTGGCGGAATAAAACGTCAGCTTTCTTTACACTTGCAGCGACTCTAGCCCTCTAGCAACGCCAATTGCCTTGTCATAACTAGCTCTCGATTAAGCCCCCCACCATTGAGGCAAGCTTGCTCACGTGGAGCATTCACTCCCAGGTCATCATAAAGAGAAAATATACTCATATTTATCAATATGTTACGCGCAATCGGAACGCATCCTACGGTGATAAATGTGTCGAGTCATTTCTAGTTTGCCGGCCAAATAAACACCTGACGCAAACAAAACCAACATTTGGCTTGATAATTGCATTATTTCCCCCGAGTCTGTGTCACTGCCAATTACCATTTACAGAAGGATGTGACACAGTTTGCAGTTGGGCTTAGGCGATGATTAGCCCGGTGGCGCTTAGTGATATCATCGCAGAAATGCTCGAGCGGGTGACGTGAACGGTTTTCGTCTCCGCGAGAGACACAAAAAAACGGCACTTTTGCTCAAAACCGCAAAAGATGGCTAAGAACGTAATAGGTAGCAAATTATGGAAGACAAGCAGATCGCAGCACCAGACCTAAATAGTGAGGCTCCTGAGGAAAAAGGCGCGTTGCGGCGCAGAAAGCTACTAGCCCTGAGCAGCAGTGCGTTAATAGCCACCTCCGTTAGCCGCCCGGTGTGGGCCACGGGAGCTGCTTGCAGCCCCTCAGCATTGGCCTCCGTAAGTGCTTCTGGCGTTCAGGAATATCAAGGCTGTAGTAAATCTGCTGGATTCTGGAAAACAGAAGCCAGCAATCGTCAAGCGGAAGCATGGCCCATGCCCGCAACAACCCCCTTTAATGCTGTTTTTACCACGCCGATAGTTCCCGCAGGAGCTACTACACCTCTGTATCAAGGCATGACAATCGGGCAGGTAATAGCCTTTGGCGGAAACAACCCTGATCCAGCACCTGGGAACTTCGCCTTTGGCTTTCACCTGATTGGCGCGCTTTGCAACGCTTTTGCGTTCCCTGCAAGCCCAGCCGGGGGGTTCAGCATGACCGTAGATCAGGTTAAGGCACTTTTCAATGGCCTCCAGGGCGGTGATGAAAACGACTTTCAAACGGTGAAGGGTATTCTCGAGGCTGCGAATAATGAGTTTGACGGGGACTACTCTTGGCTCTAGTAGATCTGCGTAGTCACTCAGACGTCGGGAAGGAGTTAGGGGTAAAATAGGCCGCGGCTCGGCGCTGCGGCTGCAAACGTTCTTGAAAGGCAGTTCCCTGTGTTAATCAATCAGAAGCCGCTGCGATATGGTCGAGCAATCTGGACCAATCCCCGCAAAGGAGCCAGCTATCATTCATCTTCGTACCGACCAAGTTGAATGGCGTGTTTGGGATGACTGCGCGGTAGTATTTGATCCTGCTAATGGAGACACACACCGTATCGACGCACCAGCAGGCGCCCTTATCCAGATTCTGGAGCAATCAAACCCGATGGTGACGGGCGAATTAGTCAGGCGAGCCACCCTGCTGGGTTATTCTCAAGACTCAGTCAACAGCGCATTAGATGTGCTGGAAGCGTTAGACACGGTTTCTTGTGACTGAACCATCATTGGAAGAACTTACATCCGCTCAAATTCGCAAACAACTGGCCGGCAAAGGCCTGTCATTGCGATTAGGGGCTTTTGTGTTCTCCTTACGATCTTCGGTGCGGGAGTTGGACGAGTCGCTGCGTCAACAGTATGCCCGGCACCGCGTCGCAAGCAGCGATTCATTCATAGACTTCAGCGTCCGCGTTCGCCAATCACCAGGCCCGCGCAGACTGCTAAAACCTCAAGCCATTTTCGAAGTTGAGGGCCAGCGTCCCTTCCACCCCATGGCACGGTCTCAGGCTTTTGCGCTTTTTGAGTGGGGCCTGAACTGGTGTATCTATAGTCACTGCCACCACCTATTGATTTTTCATGGTGCCGTTCTCGCCCAAGGAGAACACGCGATACTGCTTCCTGCACCGTCGGGATCAGGCAAAAGCACTCTTTGTGCGGCCTTGATGCTAAGGGGGTGGCGCTTATTATCCGACGAACTCATTCTCCTCGATCCGGCGGATGGGACACTGACTCCAGTGTGCAGGCCAGTGGGGCTAAAAAACGAATCCATCGACGTTATCCGCAACTTCTCACCCAACGCTGTACTTTCGAATCCTGTGCACGACACATCCAAGGGTACCGTTGCACATTTAGCGCCAACGGCTGGAAGCGTTGCACAGGCGAACACAAGCGCTCAGCCTCGCTGGCTGGTGTTTCCCAGATTTCTGGCAAACAGTGAACTGCAGGTCGCACCTATTAAAAAAACATCAGCGTTCATCCGGCTCATGCGCAACGCTTTCAATTACAGCGCACTTGGCCTCACGGGGTTCAACGCACTTAGCAACCTAATTGATCAGGTTGATGCATACCAGATCACTTTCGGCGATCTAAATAGCGCTGTCCACTGGTGTGACCAACTTGTGAAAGGCAACGACAAATAAAGATGTCACCCTCGCCGCCGATTCTGACCAAAATCATTCTCCAACCGCACTTTGTACAACAGCTTTGTATTAAGGAATGGGAGCAGCTTATCCATCAGGCTCGAGCGGCTTCACTGCTTCCGCGGCTCGCCGTAGTTCTCAAGGAGCATGGTCTTTTTGAGACGGTCCCTCAAGTCGCGCGACGGCACTTGATAGGCGCGCTCAACATCCTTGAGCGACAACAAATCGCCGCTGCCAATGAAGTCCACTACCTCAGGCTGGCGATGTCTGATGCTGGACTACCTCTGGTGCTTCTAAAAGGCATGGCCTATGTCGCCGCCGAAGCACCGCCGGGACGAGCGAGAATTTTCTCTGATTTTGACATTTTGGTACCTAAGCACTGCTTGGGCCAAGTGGAACAAACCATGTTCGACCATGGCTGGCGAGGTGATCATCACGATGCATACGACGAGCGCTACTACCGAGAGTGGATGCACGAACTACCGCCCCTTATGCATCGTCAGCGGCGCAGCGTCCTCGACATTCATCATAGTATTACACCGGAAACAGCACGGATAAAAACAGACAGCTCGGCGCTCCTAGAACGAGTTGTCCCAAGCTCTCGCTTTAGCGGAGTCTGGACTATGCAGCCCGCCGACATCATTCTTCACTGCACAGTGCACCTGTTTAACGAAGGGGAGTTCGAGCGAGGACTCCGAGATCTATTTGATCTGCAAGATCTCGTGGAATACTACCTTCAGGAGCCCGACGACTGGCAGCAGCTACATAACCGCGCTTTGGAACTCGGCCTCCAAGAGCCTCTGGCTCACGGTATGAAGGCTATCGAAAATCAGTTCAGCGACTATCGAACCTACGCGGGCCCGGATGCAAGATGGCAGCAAGCCACATCAGCGCGAAGCCGCTTTGTTGACAACCTGCTCCATCGAGTTTTGATCCCACCTCACGAGTCCTGCGAGACCCCGATGACGGCCTTAGCAAGACTGCTACTCTTCATCCGGGGGCACGCTATGAGAATGCCGCTGCGCTTGCTGATTCCTCATTTGTTCCGTAAATGGCGGAAGAGTATGAACCTACTCCGAGATCCGGACGCCCCCGTCTAGCCGTGGTCCGCGACGAGGCTAAGGCTTAGAGATCCCTCTTTATCAATTGACCGAGAGATCGTCTATTTGCACTCAGTCAGAGTCGCTCATAAGCTCGATCATGAATTGCCCCAGCAAGCGTCGTGCCGCGCGCGAGGGACTAACCGAAGCGGATGAGGCAAGACTACGAAGAGCAGCCTCGGCATCGGCCGATAGGGGAAGCGTCACCTTTTCGAACTCTCCAGCAGCACCCCCCCCTCTTTCGGACAGCGATGTCGTGGCATATCCCTCAAGTTGGGACAGCCCACGTTCACTCAGAAGCTGCTCGACTATGCGCTGAAAGGTTCCACCTAAATCCGAGTCGAGCTGCTTGGCAAGCTCGCTGATAAACTGTTGCTGCTCGATTGTTATGTTTACGGACAAGGCTGAAAAGGCAGCAGCTTCAACGCGCTCAGACTCACGTACCACATCACCTGCCTCCAAAGAGATTTTATCGTTGCCCTTCACGCCGGGGCGGGCCCCATGGAGCATACCAATTGCAGCGGCCACCCCTGCACCAAGACCTACCACACCTACCACGTACACCAAGCTCCAACGGATCATCAGGGTCTCCTGCGGCAATAACTGCTTGCGGTCCGGCCCAAGAAGAAACTGCACTCCAGAAAAGACACTACCGTATTTGTGTACCTGAGGCTCCAGCCCCTGATTTAGAAGCCACCAGCTAAGCGGTATCGATATTGGAAACAATATCGCCGTGACGAGGCGCTCATCACCTCGACTCAGCGCCGCTCTACATGCCATATAAGCTAGAAGAGCGGTCAGCGCATAAAGAAAGCCTCCTCCACCGAGTCCGTAGGTACCCGGTCGAGCGATAAGCTCATTCAGGTTGTCTGTAGATGACCAGTCAAAAGCAATCGCCTTGGCCAGCCAAAGTGCGGGAATCGAGAGTAAAACAAAACGTAATACCGAGACTTTAGGCAGGAGTCGTATCCTGCAAAAGACGATCAGAAAAAAGGTCAGTGGGGCAAAGAGCGCACTAAACCGGACCGGGCGCTCAAAAAAACGAACGAAACCTGGAGAAAACAGGTTTTCAAACAGCCAGACTCCGGTCGGTCCCCAGATCTGCTCCTTCGTTACGTAATAGAAAAGGTTCGTACTACCGGCGATATCACTGATACTTTCCTTCGTCACAGCAAAACCCAGCAAGAACAATGTAGTGGAGCCCGAAATCAGTAGCGCAACGGGCAAGACCCAAGCAACGTCGTACCGATAAGGCCGTAAAAAACGATTGGCAATGGGAGCCGCTGCCCCCAGTGAAAGCCCACCGATAACAAAAAACACGCAGGCCAGAAACGATGTGCCACCCCGCAACAACTCCTGCACGTTATACGGCACACCCGGAAGCCGCACTGCGGCGTAAACTACCGTTGCCGCTAGCAGCACTAACAACATGAAGCCAACCAAGAACATACTCTTAGCTGGTTTTATCGATTGCCGGGGCCGTTGTCTCGGTGTGCTTCCCCGCTGTGTGATAGAAGTACTGCCGGCACTCCTATCAATAAGCGGCATTACCCAAGCAATGAACAACACCCAAAGCGGATCGCTAATCGAGCTTGACCGCCCTGGAATCCAAAGCTGTAGTAGCTCAAGCCCCAACACGAGAAGGGCAAGCGGGAGACCAAAACCACGTCCTAGTAAACCCAACAGAAGTGCAAACAAATACAGGCGTGGAAGCAGGCTTTGGAGGTTCTCCAGCATGTTTCGCCCCAACAAATCGGCAAAGGGGACAAAATTAAACGTGCCGGCGGATGACGCGACCTCGAAGGGGCGCAGTGCACCTAGGAGACAAGCAATCACCAAAGATGCGACTACCAAAATACGATGTCGGTAATCGTCACTCACCCGAAGAGCTTCAGTAGCGAGCAGTGCGGCACCCACCCCCAACAGTAATTCCATGGTTAATTGCTGCGAAAGCACAAGAACTTTGCCGGCAACCACCACCAGAACGAGCAACGCAAGAACACTCCCACTATGCCGACCCAGATCACTCAAACGAAGCAGATAACCCACTGTCATGGCCGGTGCGAATGCCAGCCAGACAGCCGCAAACTCGATACCATCCCGGCCCATCAAAGGCTTGAGGCTACTCTTGGCAAAGCCTATATCCAGAGAGGGTACAAAGGGAGGAAGCTCCGACACCACCCATAACAATGCGAGCAAGAAGGGAATGGGCTTGACCAGCAAGCGCGCTGCACGAGGTTGATAGAGACGCCGCCCCCATAGCCCAAAAACAAACCCAACGAGAAGGCCCACGGTGTTCCACAGCACATCGCTCAGTACGGGTATACGACCAGCCACAAAGACTTGGAACACCTGCAATAGCAATGCGAAAAGCACACAAAGCGCCAGAAGTCCGCTGCGGCAGGAGTATTTGTGAGGCCCGATCTGTGCGACACATAGACCAACCGGGATGAAGAGGCCGACATTACCAAGCAAATCAGGTATGGAACTGGGTCGAAGCAGCGATCCTGCAAACGAATGCCAAACCCCCAAAGAGGGACTTTCATACGTGAATGGGTAGAGTGACCCATACGCAATAAGTAAGAGACAGATACCTAGAGTTCGTCGGGCCGATTGTTCCAGAAGGTCGATGTTCATGCGGCCACTCGCGTGCAGCACAGCACGTTCCCGTCCACAAGTATCGATTGTGCTTTGCCCATTAATCGATCAGCTGTGCGCATGTTTCCTTCACCTGTTCGCCGTAGCACAGTATGCTTCGGGATCGATAGATGTAAAAGAGAACCGGGATATCCCGAAAGCCAAAATTGAAGACCACACTCAAATCTAGTCTGCAGATCGTAGCATTGGCGATCGCGCTTCCGCTTGCGTTGATTGAGCGTCTCTTGCGCCGACTTGGCGACATGCAGGCGTTTGCAGGCTGCTCCCATTTCCTCAGCTTGTTGCCCGGCCGCACGGGAAGTTATCTTCGCGTGGGATTCTACCGTCTCACGCTCGACCGGTGTGCCGCAGATATGTATATCGGCTTCGGCAGCATCTTTTCACAGCAGCAGACGACTCTCGCATCGGGTGTGTATATCGGGCCTCAGTGCAACATAGGGGCATGTTCCATTGGCCAGGACACACTTGTAGCAAGCGGCGTACACATTCTCAGTGGCGCAGCACAACATCGTTACGACGATCTAAACGTTCCTATTCGCGACCAGAACGGCACTTTTTCTCCTGTGAACATCGGCAAAGACTGCTGGATAGGCAATGGGTCTCTCATCCTGGCCGACGTAGGCGACCACGCCATCGTCGGAGCCGGCTCGGTAGTCACTCGAACGGTGCCGGCTTATGCGATAGTCGCAGGAAATCCGGCCAGAGTTATAAAATCGCGTCTTGATAACAGTAACAAGGAGCCTATCAAGCGCGAGGCCTCTGAAGGTTGAAGCCCACAACACCCAGTGAACTAACGGTAGAAAGAATCGCGAACCTTAAAGATTTACCAAGGCTCGCCGAACACTGGGAAAATCTTGCTAATACGTACGCTCATAACCCGTTCCTGAAATGGCCCTGGATCTGGACATGGTTAGAAACCCTACGCGACCCCGCTCTCCTGCTGAAAGTCAGCAGAGATGGGGGTGTTCGATCGATGGCCATTTTTGGCACGCGACTGGAGCGCCGCCGCAGCATCTGGGCCAGCCGCGTTTGCCACCTTCACCAAAGCGGCCATGCGCAACTTGATCAAATCTGGATTGAATACAACGGTCCCCTGACGATGGAGCCAGACCCGGCGGCTTGCTTGAATTCGCTGACATCCCACTTGCTGAGTACCGGCGCTAGCGAGGAGGTACATCTTTCGATGATCCCCCTCGAACACGCGTCAAGCATACTCACCATGCCCTACAGCAGAATTCTTCAGCGTGTAACGGGATGGCAACGAGACCTTCAATTAATCCGCGACAATGGCGGCACTGTTCTCAGCGCATTCAGCAGCAACACTCGCCAGCAGATTAAACGATCACTGCAGCGGTATGTAGAGCTACACGGCAAACAGTGTTTAGTGGAAGCAAAAGACAAATTCGAGGCCGTAAGCTGGTTGGAACAGGCAGCACATTGGCATCAGGATCGCTGGCCTGACAGTGGCTTTAGTAACGAAGAGTTTGTGCTGTTTCACAGAAAACTGATTTTGCGGACCTTTTCAGAGGGTGGCACAAGGATTTTTAGAGTAACCTTTGGTGACCATACGATTGGTTATTTCTACTTCCTTACAGATGGGATGCGCGTGTACTTCTACCTCCAGGCCATCGAACCCCCGGTGCACAAACATTTAAAGCCGGGTCTCGTAGGCCACGCAATGCTTATGCAACATTTCCTCGACGAAGGCGCACAATGCTATGACTTCATGGGAGGAGACAGCCAATACAAACGGCAACTCGCCGATAAAGCGAGTGAGTTTGTGGTCGTAAGGGTGCATAACGGCGCGCTGAAATACCGTGTGGAGGACTGGATACGTCGTCTTAGAGATGCGGCGCGCTCTGTATTTCCATGAACGATTTCATGAAAGAACTCAAGGCAAGGCGCGAGCTCTGGCCCATTTGGACGGCATGCATCGTTCTGCCCGCCGCCCTCTACACAATTTCAGCTTCTATGGTGCGCGTCTGGATCTCAAACGAGACTTTTACCCATGGATTCCTCATTATGCCCATCGCACTGTGGCTGGTGTGGTTAAATCGCTCTCAACAAATTAGTAAGGTTGGGCCGGATTTTCGCGCACTGCTGTTTTTAGTGCCCGTTGTCGGATTGTGGATAATAAGCGAAGCAGTAGGCGTTGCTGCGGTGGCACAGCTCAGTCTGGTCGCCCTGATAGGTCTTAGCGTTTGGCTGTTTGCCGGCTCATCCGTAGCTAAGACCCACGCATTCCCACTCGCCTACCTTTTTTTTATGGTTCCTTTGGGACAAGCACTGATACCCCCGATGATGGAATTCACAGCGGATTTCACGGTTAGCGCCATCATCGCTTCAGGCATCCCGATCTATCGCGAGGGCCTGACCTTCTCACTTCCAAGCGGTAACTGGTCAGTAGTTGAGGAATGCAGCGGTGTGCGCTATCTCATCGCTTCCGCGGCTCTGGGTACTATTTACGCTCATCTTACGTACCGATCTTTATGGAAACGCGCGCTCTTCATTCTCGCTGCTCTAACCGTCCCGATCTTGGCCAACGGACTTCGCGCCTACGGCATCGTAATGCTGGGACATTTCAGTGGCATGCGCCTGGCCGCCGGAGTCGATCACCTGCTCTATGGTTGGATTTTTTTCGGGGTCGTTATTTTTCTTATGTTTTGGGTGGGCGGCTTATGGGCCGATACAACCCAAGATCATGGAAGCCAAATTTCGCCGGTTCAGAAAAACGCCTCCAGAGAGCCAACTACGCAAGTAAACAACGCAAACATCGTCAATGCGGTGGCAGGAATAAGCATTTTTGCGTTTGTGCTTTTGCTTATTAGCCTCAGCTTGACTAGCCGTGGAGAGGCCAATTACGAGGGCCTTTCAAAACCTGCCGCTCCACAGATTGCCGAGTACACAAAATCCCAGGGCGCTGCAAAATCATGGCGTCCTGAGTTCCATAACCCGGACTGGCAGTTCCAGCAGTCCTACGTCGTCAAATCCAGCAAGGTAACCCTTAGTGTTGCCTGGTATGTCGCACAACGAGACGGCGCCGAAGCGGTGTCCAGTCTGAATCGCTTAACCAACCCTTACACAGGTCAGTGGAAACTGACTACTGACGACTGGTTTAAATCAAGCGACGGGATATTTAAGGAAAACGAACTCCGCCTTGAAGCACAAAGACTGCTGGTCTGGTCTCGCTATCGAGTCGGCCCGTATTACGAATCGAACCCATATTTGGCCAAGGCTTGGCAAGCAATGGCGACACTTCACGGGCGGCATGATGCCGCAATGCTCGTTCTTGCCACGCCAATCGACACCGATCGAGCCACCGCACAAGCGCGACTGGATGACTTTTGGTTATCGGCAATCGCGCCGGTGAATCTCGCGCTAGATTCGGCTTTAGAGGCAAACGCACAGTGAGCATGTTGGTAGGCTACCTGCGAAACCGCTGCGAGAACTCGTGCGCAAATGGGTCAATCCAGTTCGGTGTCCCACTGCCTAAAAGTTATGTGCACGATGTGCGCTCACTCAGTGTATTCGCCTCAATGGCATCTAGTAACGAAAAGGCACCCTGCGCTGCCCATATAGAGGCAACCGCGCTCTGGCCTGATCGCTCCATCAAATGGCTGCTCATTACCACAGCGGCGACAATTGCGACGGATGAGTGTCTTGCCCTATCGCTTGACCGAACAGCACAACCCGACCACCTGGCAACTACCGGATCAAACGCCCCTGCGTTCGACGACCATACTTTAAGATTTAATTCGGGTGCCGCGAGCTGGTGCGCATCTAAAGATGACGCAGACCTAACGCTCCTCCCTGACGGACACGAGAGCAGTCTTGCTATGAAATTGGTGCTCACAGATCAGGACGGGCGGAAGAGTCAGCCAATAGCAAAGTCTCGACTTGCGCACAGCGAAAAAATCTCAGGTGGGGTCTCCCATCGCGTAGACCTGCGTCGAAGTACCCGCCATCGTATGCACAGTGGGCGCGAGCTAGGAGTATCCGTCGCTTGGCATTCGAGCCCTGCGAGCGGTCTTTCGGAGGCGGCTGTCACACTTCACAATCCCGCCGCCGCAAATCATCCAGAAGGGCTTTGGGATCTCGGTGATCCTGCAAGCGTGCTACTACGCGCGGTCCAGGTCGAAATCACTGTGCCTGAGCACCGAAAAGTCCACCTTGCCATTGATGAGCAAAGCGAGCCAAGACCACTCGCTTGCGGCTACAGCCTAACTCAGTGGTCAAGCGGAGGGGATAACTGGCAAAGCCGTGTTCATCGTGACGCATCTGGTCAAATACCCTTAAAACAACGCGGATTTAGCCTGACCGATGGCGAAAGCGTGCTTGCTCATGGTGACCGTGCTACGCCCACGCTCTATATTGATTTGGACAATACACGACTTGCAATCGCCCCCTGCGAGTTTTGGCAACAGTTCCCGATGCGCGTCGAGCGACACTCTGACCGCATCATTTTTTCGCTTTACGCCGAAGACTGTGCAGGTGTCATGGAGCTACAGGGCGGAGAAAAGAAGACATGGCGGCTATGCTGGCAACCCATGCCCACGGGATCCACTGACCGCATTGCTAAGCTGTACTGGACTCCAGAACCCAGGCACATAGCCAGCTGCAAACTCGAGGAACTGGGCGATCTGGGTAGCGTCGACCCCCGCCTCACCACTATCCTCACCGCCGGTTTGAGCTGTGGCCAAAGCCTGCTTTCGAAGCGAGATGCAATCGATGAATACGGTTGGCGTAACTTTGGGGAGCTCTACGCCGATCACGAGAATGATTTATGTGAAGATGAAGACTATCTGATATCCCACTACAACAATCAGTACGATCCACTCTTCGGCTTGCTCCGCCTATATCTTGCGACGGGAGAATGGGTTTACTTTGAACTAGCAGATGACCTAGCACGACATTTGCGAGATATAGATATCTACCACACCAACCTTGATCGGCCTGAGTACAATCAGGGCCTGTTTTGGCACACAGACCATTATTTGGACGCTGGCACGTCGACTCATCGATCCTACTCTCGCATGCAGCCCAGCAATGCATACGAAGGACACGCCCGAGGTGGCGGCCCTGGTGGACAACATTGTTATACCACGGGACTTTTGTTGCACTACCTGATCACAGGCGAAGCAGCGTCACGCGACTGCCTTTTTGGTCTTGTCACCTGGGTCACTCACGTCTACGAAGGGTCCGGAACCATGGTCGACTGGGTACTTGCCCTTAGGAACCGCCACCGGGGAGATCTGAGAGACCCGCTGCACGGAATGTACCCCCTTGACCGAGGAACGGGGAACTACTTGATGGCACTTCTAGACCTGTATTATCTGCAACAGTGCCCGACGGTCTTGCGCCAAATCGAAAACATCATCGCCGCAACAGTTCATCCAGAGGATGATCTTACTGGCAGAGACCTGGATAACGTCGAACAGAACTGGTTTTATACAATATTCCTACAGGCTTTGAGCCGCTATCTTGAGGTTAAGTCCGCGGAGGGGGATGACGATAGCGCTTTTTGCTATGGGCGTGATGCGCTGTTGCACTACGCCAAGTGGATGGCAGACCATGAAAATCCGTACCTGTGCAAGCCGGAAGAATTAGAGTTCCCGAACGCTACCTGGGTAGCGCAGGATCTGCGCAAGGCTCGAGTGCTCGCGAGCGCGGCCCGCTTGGCGCGAACACCCGAGCTTAGGGAACGCCTGCGCAGAAGAGCGCAAGAGTTCGAAGACTATGTTTTGAACACACTTAAGACTGAGCCGACAACACACTACACGCGAATTCAAGCAATCTTGATGCAAAATCTTGCTCCACCAATGCCGATCGCAACACACCCGGAAACGCTCGAATCGATGTCAGACACACCACCTCTAGCGAAAAGAAACTTTATGTCGGCAGCAGCATTTATTAGTGGACGCCTCTTACTGGCACTTAGATCATTCTCGTTGCGTCGAGAATGGCATGGACTCACGTCGCGCTTTCCTGCGCTTCGTCGATCGCCTCCGCATAGCTGACAGGAATAGCTGCGTAGATGCCTAACCAGACAACCGTAAGTTTTGTGATTCCTCACAAAGGTCGAGAGCAACTGCTCCGCGAGACCCTCTTATCGATCAAAGCTCAGCAAACGACTCTGCTCTACGACGTTCAACTCGTAACGCAAAACACCGAATTAGCCCCGGAAACACTCGCATTGCTCGAGACGATGCCTGTTTTCGCCTCATACGAGGACGAAGCGCTGACGATTTCTGCGCTACGCAACAGGGGTGCGGCGCGTAGCACCGCGCCTTGCCTGGCATTTTTGGACGCAGACATCGGGTTGGCACCCGATTGGCTCGAAACAGTGCATAGACTGCTTACGCAGCACTCTGATTACGCGCTCGTCAGCGCGCATCAATTTTGCGACAGTAATGGGAGTCCGCTTGAAAAGGTACGGACACAATTGAGCAACATGCAGGTTGACACTGATGTGCGCTTCTTGCCTGGGCGAAATTTATTCCTGCATCGAAGCAGCTTTGATGCCGTTGGAGGATTTCCGGAGCACCTGATCACCTGCGAGGACTATTGGTTTACTGAGCGTGTGTCTAAAATTGGGAAACTTTGGTACACGACAGAAACACAATACGAACATTTTGGCGAAGACCGCGACCATCGTGCTATGTTTCGCAAAGAAATCTGGCGTGGCCAGTCGAACTGGGCGTCGATGGGCGGACGAACCATACCCCTAGGCGAATGGCCAAGCTTTCTGGTACCCCCCGTGCTGACTCTCCTTACCCTGACTGTGCCGCTACTGTTGCTTGCAGGGCTCACTCAGACGGCTGCCATCGTGACCCTGATAGTCGCAGCCTGCCTTTGCGCTTACGTTTTACGAGTATGGCAGGCGGGTCGTGGCCGTATTAGTCTGTTGTCCGTGCTGCGATTTTACATCTATTATTTTCCAGCCAGAACTCTAGGCACCCTCGCCGGAATTTGGCCCAAACTGGACACCACTACCCATCAGTCATGAAAACGCCTCTTAACGTTTTGCAGTTTATATGCCCGACCGGTTTCTATGGTGCAGAGCGCTGGATTCTGGCACTGGCAGGCCACCTCGACCCGCAGAAGGTCCGAAGCAGTTTGGCGGTTACAAGCGAGACAGCATCCAAAGACCTACAGCTGGTGCGGGAGTTTAAAGAGCGCGAACTTGGCGACATCGTTGAGCTCTCGATGTCCCATCGCTTCGATCCACAGGTGATAAACCGTTTGGCCGAATTCATCACTAGCCAAAAGATCGACATCATTCACACACACGGCTACAAGTCAGATGTAATAGGCGTCCTGGCCGCGCGACGCGCCGGCATACTGTGTATTTCAACACCCCATGGATTCGAGAATGCCCGGGACCTAAAACTTCGCCTATTTATAAAGCTTGGCTGTATGGCGATGAAACGTGCAGACGCGGTGGTCCCACTATCGGAGGCCCTCCTCGAGGACTGCAGGCATCTACAGGTGCCTGATGAGCGTCTATTTTTTATCCGGAACGGTGTGGATCTTTCGGAGGTAGAAAACGAGCGGCAAAAGCCCAGGCAGTTATCGGGCAAGAAGCGCATCGGATTCATTGGGCAACTGATCAGTCGCAAAAACGTTGACGACATACTCATGATATTTGATCAGTTACGACGGGAACGAGAAGATATCGAGCTAGTCATCGTGGGTGATGGTGACGAGAGAGAGCGCCTTGAGACATTGTCATCTCAGCTTTCGTCGGTAGACGATGTGCATTTTCTGGGCTTTAGGGACGACAGGTTAGCGCTGCTACACAGTTTCGATATTTTTACCATGACATCCACACTCGAAGGCATCCCCCGTTGCCTCATGGAGGCAGCAGCCATGGGCATACCGATAGCCGCCTATGATATCCCCGGGGTCGACCAACTGGTTTCACACAATGAAACCGGACTTTTGGCTCCATTAGGCGATCGGGAGACTCTCTTGAGTCACTGGCGCCGATTATTGAATGATGGGGCACTCGCCCAGCAGCTCTCGGCGACAGCACGTGAAAATGTGAATGCGCATTACGCTGCCAGCCGAATGGCAGAACAGTACACCGATTTGTTTCAGAGACTTTACGACCAGCAAGGTACGACCAAACTGCCGAGCCAGCATAAAGAGAACACGACCGATGTCCGCTAGACCGAATTTACTCTTCGTGCTGTCGATTGACACCGAGGAAGAATTTGACTGGGACGGCCCATTTCCCCAGGGTGATTTTGGGGTAAACAACGCAGCTAAGCTAGCGGATTTTCAATCATTTTGTGGTGCCGAGGGTATTCGACCTAGCTATTTTATAGATCACGCTATGGCAGCTTCGCCTGCAACTGCTCAAGCTCTTCGCGGTGCCGTGGACACAGGAGCCTGCGAGATCGCGGCGCACCTACACCCATGGGCCAATCCTCCGTTTTACGGCGAAACCAGTGAATTTGAGTCTCACGTCGTCAACCTGCCCATCGAGCGCACTGAGGCTAAACTCGACGAACTACTGCACTGCCTCTACAGCAGTTTTGGTGTGTATCCCAATGCATTCCGGACGGGTCGCTGGGGTATTAATGGAGAAATCTTGCGCCTGCTACATCGAAAGGGTTTTCGTATTGACTCTAGCATGTACCCTTTCTACAAGAATCCTTATTTCAACTGCGAGAGTACTCCCCTTGCACCTTACTGGCCCAATTTCGATCAACCAATGGCGCATGGGAGCCAACGCGATCTGCTCGAATTCCCGGTAACTGTCGGATACAACCATGCTAATTACCCCATAATGCATGGGATCTATAAAATTGCGTCGGCACCAAAATTGGAGAGACTGAGGCTTGTAGGTGCGCTATGGCAACTTCGATTAATACGAAAGCTATACCTGAGCCCCGAAGTCAGTACGGGCCAGGAGATGTGCCCTCTAGTGGACTTCGCCATCGCCAACAATCTCCCTACGCTGCATATGTTCCTGCACAGTTCAAGCCTCATTTCATCGGGCAACGGCCTGATGCCCGCGGGTGACCCTATGCAGGAAATCATGGAGAACATCCGGACGTTGCTTGAGTATGCACAATCACGGGCGGAGCTGCAGTTTTGTACTATTAGTGAAGCCGCAACGCTGATCTCTCATCGCCAGCAACTCGCAGCATGAATGTCCTGTCTTTCCTGACCATTTTCATGAGCCCCACTTCTTGACTGCGCAAAAAAAAACAGGCTGTTCATGAGCGATTCGCGGCGCCTACGAGTCATGCACCTAACCTACGATATGCGTATAGGCGGTACCGAGCAGGTGATTCGTAATATCGTTGATGGGGCGGAGAATCGCGGATTAGATATGTATATTTTCTGTATCGAAACTCCCCTTGGGCCATGGGGAGAGGATATGCGCGCCACAGGGACAACAATACTCAGCAAGGCGCGACGCCCGGGCTTTGATCTCAGTCTGGTTAAAGCGATTCGGCGTTGCCTTAAAGACGAGCGAATCGATGTACTTCACTGCCATCAATACACGCCCTGGGTGTACGGTGCATTGGCGGCAGCAGGTCTCGCGACACGCGTTGTTTTTACAGAGCACGGCCGCTTTTACCCCGATACCCGCAGCCTCAAAAGGCGCCTGGTAAATCCGCTTCTGATGCGCCTCACGCGACATGCCACGGCCATAAGCGCGGCAACCGCTCAAGCCCTGATTGACTACGAATATCTGCCTGCAAAGCAAATTAATGTTATTTATAACGGGATCAGGCCGCTTGCTGTAGACAGCGCGGCAACGGCGGAGCTCCGAAGGGAATTAGGTATTCCCCCGGACGCAGTGGTCTTAGGGACCGTGGCACGCTTTGATCCGATCAAAAATCACGCGATGATGCTGCATGCCTTTCGTCGGGTCCAAAATGAGCATTCGAATGCCTATCTGCTAATTGTCGGTGATGGTGAAGAGCGTGCAAACATGGAAAGGCTTATTACAGAGCTCGGTATTACTGAGCAGGTTTTGCTCCCGGGATACATCGCCCAGCCCGAGGTATGGCTAGACGCTATGGATTTATTTCTATTGTCGTCTCTCAGCGAAGGTACATCGATGACTCTTCTGGAGGCCATGAGCTTGTCGAAACCCTGCGTGGTAACTGACGTCGGGGGCAACCCGGAAATCGTGATACACAAGCAGACCGGGCTGGTGACCACTAACAATGATGAACTCGCCTTTGCGAACGCTATACTGCGGCTTCTGAACGAAAAAGGACTTCGAGAAATGTTTGGCGCGACGGGACGCAAACGATTCTTAAATGAGTTCACCAGAGATGCCATGAATGACCGATACGAAACCCTGTATCGCGAAAACATTGCGGGTAGTTGTGATCCTGATCACTAATACCAGCCCCAGTTATAGGGTTCAAAACAATATCGACCTATCATCGTCATACTTAGGTTAAAGATAAGGACTGTGGTGGGTAGCTAATGAATCAAACGGCGGCAAAGGTGTAACAACTGCGTGAGCAAAAAAACCTTAGTCATTAGCGAAATCTTCCCTCCCCGCCACGGCGGTAGTGGCCGGTGGTTCTACGAACTCTATCGGCGACTACCCCGCGATATCTACACGATTATCGCTGGATCAGCGAACAGGGATAAAGAATTCGACGATGCAAACATCAATGCACTGCGAATACAGCGCCTCGATTTGTACAGCCCAAGCTGGGGGATTCGCAGCATAACGGGGTTGCGATTTTACTGGAGAACTTTTCGGGCATTATCAAAAATAATTAGAGAGCAGCGCATTGAGGCCCTGCACTGCGGCCGCTGCCTACCCGAAGGTTTTATCGGCTGGCTTCTGCACCTTCGCCACGGAATACCATATCTGTGCTTTGTTCACGGCGAGGACATCCAGACAGCGATGGAAAGTCGTGAGCTGTCGTTTCTTATCCACCGTGTCTTTCGCAGTTCAGCAGTGCTGATCTGCAATAGCGAGAATACTGCGTCTATCCTCACGCGGGAGTGGAGCGTAAATCGAGGCCAGTTGCGTGTTCTGCATCCGGGCATGGATGGGGAGAGATTCGTCCCGGCCCCACCCGACGGCGATTTTCAGCGCTCACAGGGTTGGCAGGACCGTCGCGTTGCTCTTACCGTTGGTCGACTGCAAAAGCGTAAGGGTCACGACATGCTGATTAAAGCATTGGCACTCTTGACCCCTACCCATCCGGACTTGCTTTACGCGATTATTGGAGACGGCGATGAGCGCCGCGCTCTGGAAAAGCTTGTCCAAGAGTACGGACTTGAGGAACACGTTCAATTTTTGGGTGAAGTCGATGACAATCAACTTGTAGCCTACTACCAACAGTGCACGCTATTTGCTTTGCCGAATCGGGCGGACGGCAACGACATCGAAGGGTTTGGCATGGTGCTGGCCGAGGCTCAGGCCTGTGGCCGCCCCGTGCTGGCCGGCGATTCGGGGGGTACCCGAGAGACCCTTCTTGACGGCGTCACAGGAGTCGTTTGTGATTGTACTGCGCCAGAGCCATTGGCAGCGGCGCTGCAAAACTTGCTAGGTGATCCTCAGTGCCTGCTGAGCATGGGACAAAAGGCACGTGCCCACGTTTTGGATAAGCTCGATTGGCAGGCACACACCCTTCGAGCCTCAGAACTATTCGCAGAGGCGGGAACCTAATGAGCGCAGTCATGGATAACTATGACGGGCTAGATCTCAAATCGCCTGAAAAGCAAGCTGCGTCCGGCGAAGACATACTAATACGCCCTGCCACAATCGCCGACGCCATGTACTGGGATACGTATGTGAGCGGACACCCTAATGCGAGTCCCTATCATTTATTCTCCTGGAAAACCGCCATGGAGCGCGCCTATAACGTAAAAACCCACTACCTGCTGGCTGAGCGTAAAGGCCAGGTCGTTGGCATACTCCCTGCCGCTCGTGTACCGCGGCTGATAGGTCGAGGCCCGCTCTGCTCGCTGCCCTATTGTGATCGGGGCGAGCCTCTAGCCGACAACCCTGCTATTAAGGCGTCACTGCTAAACGCATTAGTAACCCACGCAACTGGAACTCACGAGATACGCAGCAGCGCCAGTGATAAGGACACGCCTGTAACGCGGGCAGCCGCCGAAGCTATGGCTGCCGGAACGAAGGTGCGCCTGCTGCTGGACTTACCGAACGATTCCGATACATTGCTGGCGGGCTTTAAATCGAAACATCGAAGTCAAATCAACAAAGCAATGAAAAATGGCCTGCAGGCCGAAACTGGAAACTCTTCTGCGCTGCTTCGAGAGTTTTACTCCGTCTTCACACAGAATATGCGTGATCTTGGGTCGCCCACGCACTCTATGAACTGGTTCACACAAATATGCAGCGCCTATGGAGACGCTTGCCGTATTGGTGTGGTCCGCCTCGATGGCCGCGCCATAGGCGCAGGCATCGTGTTGCGTTGCGGTGAGCAAGCAGCAATACCCTGGGCATCCACTTTGCGGGAATTCAATCGCCTGGCGCCCAACATGCTTCTTTACTGGACCTTTCTTGCCGAGGCTTCAGACACCGGAATCAAACGCTTTGACTTCGGCCGCTCTACCGTGGGGGAAGGTACGTATCGCTTTAAATGCCAATGGGGTGCTCGGCCGGTACCGCTGCGTTGGTCTACGTTATGCCTAGTCACCGACTCTAAAGCAGCTGGAGGTCACTCGGCTCAAATATTGAAAGGTCGCGTCGGCATAGGCAGAAGTGGAAAGGTCATGATCCAGCTCCGCAATAGTGCCCAAGCCGTTTGGCGTCGTCTGCCGGTGCGGCTTGCAACCTTTGCTGGGGCCAAGATACGGCGATTCCTGAGTCTATAGTTCCTGTGTAAACAAGGGTGTAAAAAGTGTCGCAGACTCAATATCAAAGGAGTGATAGCTAAATGAAGAATGCCTCTACTTCAGAGGACACATGCTCGAAAGACGCAAAGAGCACGTTACTGCTCTGGACAGGAGGGATGGACTCCACAGTTCAGTTATTGCGTTTGTTACTGCTTGAGCGAACCCCTGTTACGCCCATCTATCTCCTTGACCCAAATCGTCGATCCTTGGGACAAGAAGTGCATGCTATGAAAGAAATCAAACAATGGCTCCGACAACATGACCCCGAGATCGATAGCCTTCTCGCGGCAACTAGGTACGCAGATATTTCTGACCTGCCTACCAACAAACAGGTGACTGAGGCGCTGTCCCATATTAGAAAGACTCATACAATCGGCAAACAGTATGAATGGCTTGCAACTTACCTCGAAGCTCATCGTCTTGAAGATGTACAAGTTTGTATACACATTGAGCCCAGGGTTGCAGGAAGAATCGATATTGCAAGCTCAGTAGAGCAAAGAAGCGAAAAAACCAACAAGACTCCAAGGCTAATGCGGGACAGCCCTCCTGCGCTAATGCGGTTGTTCAAAGACTGCGTATTCCCATTGGCGTATTTTACGAAGAACGACATAGACCATCTGTACTATGAGAATCAATGGGGTGAGGTCAAAGACTTAACTTGGTTTTGCCATATGCCACGACGCAATCGACCGTGCGGCTCCTGCGGCCCGTGTAAAGATGTTTATTTGGCAGGCTTAAAGCGTAGACTACCTTTATCTGCTCAACTACGCTGCGCAGTGCGATTGTTCTGGGCGCGCTTAAATACTTGAGGGTTCGACAGTATCAATACCCCTGCTTCCTATAGCGATATAGAAACTCGGGCAAGTTAAAACACGTGTGAAAGAATGGACTCAGGTGGCTGCAAACTGTGAGACGACGATTTATTGACAAGGTGTTCCCAACTCGGCTTATAAGGGACCGCGCAAAGCGCTTCGTATCTGCATGCTCACTAGAGCAAGACCCCTACGTATTGGTGATCGCGGATACTCCTGCAGGACTTCCGGGCTACGGTAAACTCGAACCGAGTTTCTTCTTGCCTCTATTTTCAGAAGCTCTCCTCCGCCAACAACTTGGATTGAGAGTCGCGCTTACGAGCAAGCAGGCTTCTGCGTGGGCCCCAAAAGCTGCAGCTGCGATTTTTGTTTTCAATGAAGAGTATGCGAATAGATCGGCGAAGTTCCTACCTACCTCGATCACCAGTGGTCCTCAGCACATATTCAACAATCCACAGTTCGCTCAAATAATCGCGGACAAGGAAAAGACTCACAGACATTTAGCGAGCTTCAACATATCCACTACGAAACTTGCTAATGCGGATGGTAAAGGTCAAGTCTTTAGTAATGCGCGCGCTAACAGCCGAGCCGAAACTCATCTCTACGACAGCGCGCAAACCGCGCCAGCAGAACGCTTTAACACTGAATATGTTGATACAACATTCCAACATAACGATAAAAGCTACTACACCATGGTGAGACTTATGGTCGTGGGCGACGAGTTGTCAGCCGGCCTGTGCTTCGCCAGAGATGCTAGTGAACAGAATCCTTCGGTCCACGCACTCGATACGCCACTAGATCCAACCCTTCTTCAGGCCTTACACCGGGAGTTAGTGGATGGTTTGTGGGCGGAGCATCAGCGCCTTGCCAAACGGGTATCTGAAGCTCTTGGCTTCGGCTTCTGGCACATTGATGTGCTGATCGAAAAAGATACTTTAGCCTGCTATGTTTGCGAAGTCGGCATGAAGTTTCACAACATGTCCTACTTCGCTCATCTTAATCAGCTGGAGGAAATTCCGCGGGAAATCAGACCCCATATAGATCGTGACTACCCTCGCCGCAGTGCCGAGGCGTTTCTTCGCTGCATAGCCAACCAGCAACTCTCTTTTGACACCTGAACGGACTGCTCCTCTTGAATTTTTTTGAATGTAACAAAGTTTTACTTGCTGGCTGCGCAAAAGATGAGGCCGCCTACCTACCTGAGTGGATCTTTTACCATCTTAAATTAGGGGTTAGCGGGATCCTCATTTATGTCAACAACACTACGGATGCATCGGAAGAAATGCTTCTAAAGATCGCCGAAAAACATCCGGTTGAGTACTGCATAGCGGACGGCATAGAGTTAAAACCTGACGATGCCTTTGCCGATCTCGCCAACCGGGACTACCTGAGAACGAACCCTATACAATCCAAGTACTACGCGGATATATATCAAAAGACGAGCGCCGCTGATTACGACTACATATTATATTTGGACATAGATGAGTTTCTTCACTTTGACTGCCATTCAGTCAACTCAACTCGAAAACCGGCCTCAATCGACGGAGACGTAATAAACTTTCGTTGGTTCAACCTCGCGGGCGATACTCGTAACTTCGTAGATCTTTCACAAACATCTTCCGGAAGCTACGATGAATACACCAAGTTTATGGTTCGAACAGGGCTAAGTGACGTTAAATTTCAGGATGCCCATCTTTGCACCTCAGACAATTCACCTGGCGATATCGCTAGCCACGCCCAAGTGCTTCATAGAAACTTACGCTCTCGGGATGAGTATTTGGCGCTGCTTACGCGGCGCCCTCCCAACACGCAAAATAGGCTTGCTTTCGACATAAAGCAAAATCGTCGAGGGTGGTCAAGCCGCGGGCAAGAGCAGTACCCAATGAATGTGATTTTTTTTGAAGGGTATTCGGAGCAGCTTTGCAGCTTCATTGAAACCTCATCAATACAGAAGCTTTTGAGCGACGCGAAGAGTGCGACACTTCGTAAGAAGGAAGACTTTGTTGCATTTATTGAGGGGGTCCAGACCACGAACACGGAGCTCGGAAAAGTACTGTTTGGAACAGGCTTGTCCCACTTGTCGTTGCGCGACGTACTGCGGATGCGTTTTCTTTGGCGAGTACTGCTGCTCTTGAAGCCCCAGCTCATACACCAGCACAAGCCAATATCGTCCAAGACCATCAAAGGGTCGCGCCCTGGCATCACGGACTAACGTCAGGTGTGCGGCATAGCTGGCTTTAGTCGTTTTCACAATCCCACTGGTGGAGCGGAGACGCTTCTTGTGATGGCGGATGCCATGATTCATCGAGGGCCCGACGCCTGCGGCACGCACTTGACAGATGAAATCGGACTAACTCACCGCCGTCTGAGCATAATAGATCTCTCGGATAGCGGCACGCAGCCCATGCACTTCAAAGGCGGGCAATACTCGATCGTATTTAACGGCGAGATTTATAACTACCTGGAACTACGAGAGAAGCTTCAACTGGCGGGTTACGACTTTGCTACTGACACTGATACTGAGGTGATTCTGGCTGCCTATGATTGTCATGGGGCTGACAGCCTTAACTATCTCAACGGTATGTTCGCTTTCGCAATCTGGGACAGCGAGCACAGCCGACTATTTATAGCGAGAGACCGACTGGGTAAGAAGCCGCTCTACTATACGCTGATAGATGGTGATGTTGCTTTTGCATCAGAGCTGAAGGCTCTAGTAGCAGCAGGCCTTGTAGAGCGCCGAGTTCGCGTTGACGCGCTGTATGACTACCTCGCTTACCAATATGTTCCCGACCCCAAAACCATTTTTGAAAATGCGTACAAGTTACGCCCCGGTGAATATCTAACAATCGACAAAAGCGGAGTGGAAACACGCCAGTGGTGGGATGTGTCCTTCGCAGAACAAGACTATTATAGCGAGGAAGGACACATCGACGCCCTAAGCGAATTGGTGCAGGACAGCACGGCGCGTCGGATGATCGCTGACGTCCCTCTAGGCGCGTTCCTAAGTGGGGGAGTCGATTCCAGCGGTATAGTGGCAGCAATGGCGATGTCTTCCGATCGCCCAGTGACAACCTGCACGATAGGATTTAGGGACAAGCAATATGATGAATCCGCACATGCCAGGATCGTGGCGCGACTCTTCAAAACCGATCATCACGAGGAGACGGTCGAGGCAAACGTACAAAACAATGTGGAGGACATCATTGGATTCCTCGACGAACCTTTTGCAGATCCGTCACTGATACCAACTTATTTCGTCGCGCAGCTCGCGAAGAAACACGTAACAGTGGCTCTTGCTGGAGATGGAGGTGACGAAGTATTTGCGGGCTATAGTAAATACGCTGCCGACGCGCTTGAGCATCGCCTACGTAAACTGGTTCCCAAACCGCTACGTAAATCGCTGTTCCCTCATTTATCTCGCGTACTATCAGCTTCTCGTCGGCACTTCTTAAGGCGTCTAGGCAACCTATTGGCAAGCCTTGCCCTCTCCCCAGCCGAAGCCTTTTACCGATCGAATACCCAGATGACCAATGAACAGTGGGGGGAATTGGCGCGGCCCGAACTTTTAGATCTGACTAAAGATTATCACCCCTCAAAAATTACGATAGAAGCCTACGAACGCTGTGACGGCAAAGATCACCTGTCGCGCATTCTCTATACCGATCTAAAAACCTGGCTGCCGGGTGACATTCTTGTGAAAGTGGATCGCATGAGCATGGCGAATAGTCTAGAAGTGCGGGCGCCGCTGTTAGACTATCGCCTTATAGAAGCAGCAGCTCGCATACCATCTCGACTCAAGTTACACGGAAAAGAAAAAAAATATATTTTGCGCCAATTGTTCCGGCGAAGCCTTCCAAAAGAGATTCTTGATCGCCCAAAGATGGGCTTCAGTCCTCCTATGGCTAGCTGGCTGCGGAGCGAACTCAAGCCTATCGCCGAAAAAAATCTCCTAGAGTCACCTATACTTATCAGTCAGTACTTTTGTATGCATACGGTGGCACGCTGGTGGAATGAACACCAAAGTGGTGTACGAGACCATAGCCAGTTACTGTGGTCGCTGCTAGTGCTAGAGATCTGGTGGGGCACCATCTCCAGCTGAGGGATACACTTTTCCAGCAGCCCCTAGTGTTCGGTAAAAACCGAACATCCAAACCAACACACTAGCGCTTTTGCCCTGCTGTTTGTGCCAATCGCCAATCCGCGATCTCCAGATTCTCACTCAAAAACAATTGGTCGGCAACAAAGGAAATATTCACTGACGCCAGAACGCTAAAAGGGTAATGTAATCTCTCCATTAATAATCGCAGTTTTCGGTAGAGGGTTAAGCCGCCATCATTAACGCGCTGTTACCTGACCAAGATCGATAAGTCGCTAGACTGTTGATGCTACTCACGCTCTGATATAGGGCATTAATTCATCGTCATCGCGCACAATAAATATGATCTCCCTAAGCTGAGGCAAAGAAAAGCTTAATCTTCCGGATAGCATCGCGAACATATCCCTTCGCACTACCAATCAATCGCCTACGCAATGGTACCCTCCAGCCCAAGCCATCGGCTATCGTAGCTTTGCATGGATTGCATAATCCGCAGGGTTCCCCGCGCTTCGGGCTGTGGCAAAACCAGGTATTTGTCATGAAGTCAGTCCAGCCCCGCGAGGCAGATGTCTTGACCATGTCGATCTTGGAGATTGCAAGGATAGGGAAATCAAAGTACTTGAATACGGAGTAGATATCCTTATCAGAGGATTGCTCGTCTAGCATTAATGTATGTGGATCGCCTTGAGTACTGATAAGCGTGTGGGCGATCACGCGGTGGGGCTTGGTGTCCTTTTCAATGCACAGTTGGACCTTGTTAAGGCCCTTGTACTCACAATACCGAGCCAACCACTCATACTGACTTCCTAGAAATGCTTGCTTTTTGATACGTTGGTAGGCTCCTGTTACCTGACAACAATCGGGCACTGCCGTTACTGGAAATAGCACCGTAGGCAGCAATAAGACCTTCGTCTCATCGCTTACATCGAAGATCATACGACGTAACCGCTCCATAGTGGCCATTTCAGTTGAGGAGGAAGCGCGACCTTCATCAATCAGATAATGAGGCTCTACCACGACTTTCTTGTCAAAAACCAAAGTAAGTAACTGAAAAGTGGAATCCCAACCTCCCGTCCAAAATATCCTGACGGGTTCTTCGGTCAAATTGAGCGCGCTCACGATCGTATCACCTGAATTTTTCCTAAGTTGATTCAACGTTGCTCCTCGTCGCTAGTTCCGCGGGGGAAAGACTTGGTATTTCCTTGTAAATAAACAACCACTATGGCCCTCTATACGGCTTGATTTTCATGTTTAAAATGGCTCTATTTACTCGGCTTGACGCCCCAGTTCGTCGACTCAAATTTAGATACTCTGGCGTTCGGGGGTAAAAGTAATCTCACCGAAGAAAACCCGCCTATTAGTATGAAAAAGGTTCACCCGTACAAAACCAAAGCCTGCCAGAAAGGCGTTTAGCTATCCTGGGCATTTCCCTCGGTTTTTCAATGGTCGCGGGCAAGGGGTTTCTGTCGATATGTTACATCTAGTTTTCTCAAGTCCGTACCATACACCGGATTAATATCGCGTTTGAGGCTCATTGGATAACTAACGTTAATTCGTCAGGAAACCAAGAGATACGGTAATCCAGCAATTCTTCATAGCGACCATCATGCAAACTTGCCTCAATGAGGGTTTTCGAGGGTATTTTTTATAGTAACGCCACTCACGAGCCCACCAACAGTAGTTTCCCTTAAGTCAGAACTCTAGTGTTTTTATAGTCTGAGCCTTATCAACCGCGCCATTGACGAACAAGCCTGCCTGATAATCCATGATCCGTCTTGATGAAATAACTTTCTGGAGGCGATTCGAAGGGAGCATCCTATGGTCTCGAGCTAGACAATTGCAGAGTAACGATGCATTCAAATTCCGCTTGCCATCTAACATAGTCTCGAACTAATTGCCGCGCAATATATAGTGCAAGGTCCAATAGACATTTCTAAACGCCAGCTTCGTCGGCGCAAAGCGGATCCCCGTGAACAACGTAAGAACAGCCATCTTGTAGTACCCATTCCAGAGGCAGTGGACAAATCCTGCAGGCCAGCTAGTTTCGATACGATGAGACAACGCCGCTTTCACGGTTTCGTCGCTTCGCTGACTTAAAAGAAAAGCCTCCTTGGCAGCCAAACATGCAAAAGCAGGCTGAAGTCCACCATTTCGAGCCGTAATGCCAGTTTCGAAACGCTCAATCTCAATCGTCTTGCATGGCACTAAAACCCCATCACTCTGGAGCGCGAGTCTCAGGCAAAAGTCGTAGTCGTTGGCGGCAAGTACATGCTCTCTTCCACTCATTGCGCGGAGAGCCACATCTTTATAACACGCAATGTTCATTGATAAAGGAAAGCATCCGTCGTACAAAAGTGTGGCCAGCGTATCGATAATAATCTGAGATGCTTTATCAGAGTCCTTGATTAAGCCTCCAACGATTGGGTATTTGCCGTGTACTAACTCAATATCCTCGCAAAACCCAAACGAAAACTTACAGCCTGGAGATGACGATAGGGCATCAACATGCAACTGAATATGATTTGGTTTGAGCATGTCGTCAGCGTCGAGGAAAGTTACGATATCTCCTTGGCACATATCCACGCCTTTCCGGCGTGCAGCTGACGCCCCACTGTTAGCTTGAGCATAAACTCGGTAATCACCTACTCCAAGCTCGTGTATAACTTCCAAAGTTCGATCAGTGGAACCGTCGTCAATCAAGACGATCTCAATTTGGCCTACATAAGCTTGTGCATGAATAGATTCAATCGCACGCGCTATCGTGGAAGCGGCATTGAACATTGGCACTATCACGGACACTAAAGGATGCACTGCTTTCCCCAATCACCAAGCAACTTATCGGCGAAGCATGCCCTTTTCAAACGTGCATCTCCAACCGTATCGCATCGTCCACGGAGAGCGGCCTTTCTATCCTCTAATAAGCAATTCGAAGAAATAGAAACCAATTGGTTGTAAGATTCAGCTAGACCCAAGGAAATTCACGCCCCGTCAACTCGAACAGAGCTTTGTTGTGCGGACGAAAATAGTCAGCAAGATAGTTATAGACCTCGACGTCAACCTTACCTCGATTACTACCAACATTCATCGCCTCGAGGTTAGGCACCCGGAAATCAGGGTCGACACCAAGAAACTCGAATATACTTCTCAATACCGTCTCGGGGTTTGCGAAGAAATCTTCACTGCAGTGAATCTGAATTTGCTCGCGTGGAAATAGCGCGAAGTATCGGTCGAGCTGCTCTCGATATCGGCTGCGTGCCAGATACGAGTGATAGAGAAAGTCGAAGCTATTGTAGTCGGACTCCATGATGGACTGTGACAATCGGACGCCTTCCTCCTGAAATGCTTCAAGAATCGGCAGAAACTCGCGCTGTTCGCGAACCTGATGGAAGTAGCTGGATATACTGCGCTCAACTGGATCGCGCAGCAACACCAGTAGTTTCACGTCTGGTAATATCGAGCGAATTCTGTTTGCTGCAAGCGGATGAAACAAGTAGAGCGGCGTTGCCTCGAAAGCCTGCACATGGGAACCGAGCTGCTTCCTAAGCGGGAAGTGTGATCGGTACCAGTTCAATCCCTTCGAGTAATAATCATCGCCAGGCTGAGAGCCTCCGCTAAAGTAGTGAACTTCCTTCTCCGACACCCAAGACTTGCTAGGATGTTGTGATGCCGCGAGCTGCGGGTGCTGCTCCAAATACGAATAGAGACTTGACGTACCCGCCTTCTGCGTACCGATTATGATCGATTGAGGTAGCGCGCGTAACGGCGCCGTGGCGGCTCGAAAGCGATGGCGTACCCAGAGCTCGACGCTTCGCCTAAAATGACTGGGCTCAAGCTGCTCATTGTGCGCCATACTTGTGCTCACTGTAGACATACTGAAAGAATCAAAATCGAATTATAACTGCACCGCACTCACAAATGTGCGAACTGCACGTCAACTCTCAAACCAAACAAGCTAAAATTTGAGAAAATAAAAGCTGGACCGACGAGCGCAAAAGACGGGAGTTTTCTAGCAATGCCAATACCACTCAGAACTGAGCTAAAACGGATCATGAAGCTGTTTTTTCACTACTCCAAGCTTGATCGGCTGCTAGCGGCGTTATTCAGGCATACGTTTGAACTGTACCTTAACGAACACCCCGAGGTTTTTCATGTTTTGCGCACACGTCATGCTAATGCCAACGGGAAACGACTCCTAGCGAGAATAAAGAATAAGGGTGAAGGTGTAATAGTCAATGGCGAGGTAACAATCACGCACCCACTCGGTATGGTGATCGGTAACAACGTACATATCGGCAACAATGCCTATATTCATTCTCGCGGAGGCGTCGTCATCGGCGACAACACTCACATCTCGAGAAACTTCCTGCTTTACACTTGTAATCATACATACCAAGAGGGCGCACTGCCTTTCGATTCTGGATATATCGATAAGCCAGTTGTAATTGGCCGAAATGTCTGGGTCGGCATGAACGTCAACGTGACCCCGGGGGTCACAATTGGTGAAGGCGCGATCATAGGAATGGGCGTGACGGTATCGAAAGATGTGGCTCCGTTTGAAATTATAGGCAGCGCGCCTAGCCGAATACTGAAGCACAGGCATCAGGAGCATTACCGACATCTACATGATACCAAGCAATTTGGGGCCGTTAACGGCCGACGCTTAGGTAACGATCAAGTATCGCAATTTCGACAAGATGCGCGCTCTAAGGGCAGCAAACTGTTCTTCGTTCTAGGCACCGGTCGATCTGGAAGCACCTCCATTACGAAGATCTTATCGCAACATAGCGGTGTGACCTGCTTACATGAACCCAAATTTCAGTTACTGCGCCTGTCGACACTTTGGCTATATGGAGAAATCTCAAAGGAAGAGGTCGAGCGCGAGCTTGCCACGCTGTTCCTTGAAGCTAATGTTTACCCCTCAAATTTTTACGGTGAATCGGATCAGAAGCTAGTGCCCCTTATTCCGTTCATTGCTGAGATGCTGCCCGAGGCGAAGTTTGTCTGGTTAATTCGCAATCCACGCGACACCGTCAATTCAACATTTTCTCGCGGGTGGTTTACAGATTGGGAACTAGGTTTGGACGCCCGAGAGCGGGTGGACTACCCACTGTATCGTGAAGTTTATTCAGACTATCGGCCGCAGGCTGACAAAATCGGCCTTCTTTCCACGAATGAGTGGCAAGGAATGAGCGCTTTTGAACGTAATTGCTGGTACTGGACCTACTGGAACTCTCAAATTGGGCGCTTCCTCGAACCTCTTGATGCATCACGCCACATTAAAATAAAACTTGAAGAACTGGCGAGCAGTATTCCCGACCTACTAACTTTCCTGGGTCTAGCGCAAGAGCCAATTATGACCAAAATCAGCAATACCGCAGAAAATCGACATAAATTGCACACCATCGATGACTGGACCCCAGAAATGCAATCAAGTTTTAAGAAGTGGTGTGTGGCAAATCGGCTCTACTACTAAGTCGTCACCTTAATAGGTTTCACGCGTCGATGGCAGAACTTAGGAATGACTTCGCGGAGAAAACGATTTTTCATTAGCGATTCGAAGGGTCAATTGTTCCGATCACAGAAAAATGGGGTACCTTTAGTTCCTATATCAGCTACGACACACCGTCGACTGCGGCCATCGCTGCAAGCTGCTCATGCTTCCACCTAGAAAGTGGCGTATCCAATAGCTTCTCTGTTTTTTCAGTATCTTCAAGAAAGCGCATCAATACATTTGTATCAGGATATTCAAAGCGCGACTGCTCTTTATGCCGTGCCACAATATAGCGCTTCGTTGATTTGTATAACTTCGAACGCTTAATAGGCCTGAACACAGGGATCCTTAGCAGATCATTTATCCTTTGCAGCCCGAAAGTACCCTGAACTGATGCAAATGCAGTGCTGTTCTTCACCTCCTGAATGGCGACGATCGGCCCTACTTCATTAATGCCGAGGAACTCACAAATATTGCGATAGACCATAAACGGGTCACTCTTCACTTCGTCCTGAAGACAAATGAACACATTAGCCCGAGGAAAAAGCTCAAACACTATTTCAAGCTGGCTTGTATAAAGACTCTTCTCCACAAGAGTTTTATCTTTTAACAGAGCCTCTTTGTAACCCATGTTTTTGAAATACCCATGAGATCGAAATAATTGATAAGCCGAAAAGGTTCGCTCCATCTGCTCGCGAAGGAAAATGATGATTTTCGTGTGAGGGCAGTGCTGCGCAAGACGACGCATTGCCACCCCGCTAGAGATATAGTCCGGTGTAAACTCGCCGCGCAGCTGGAATGAATCCGCCTTATCAAATTGAGCGCGATACCAAGCTACAGTATTTTCTGTGTCGTGATCGAAATAGTGCATTTCTTTTCGCGGCATATAGACTTGCGGGTGATTATTCAGCAGTGTGTAAGCCCAACTAGTCGCGGCTCGCTGAACACCAATGCCGATAAAGTCCGGCGCCAAATCCAGTCGCTCCATGTCAAACTTCCCTATTGATCACACGCAAGCGCGTTCGAAAACCAAGTTTCCGACCAACTAAGCTTCTGTAGATTGCTTTTACCTGCACCAATATCGTCACCTGCTTTTAGTTAAAATAGCTTGAGAGATACGACGCTTAGCCGACTGCTCGAGTCCAACCCCAGGTAAAAAGCATGTTCACTGAACCTGACGGTACAAAAAAAAGTCATCCGCATAAAGGCGTAATACTTTGTCTCGAATACTGTCATCGTAAAAGCTGTTCTTACTGGGGAAAGCCCCACTATTAGCTTTTAACTGCATCAGTGCAACGTTATCTACATCGCCCAACCCAGCCTCCGACATGCCATCGTATTCATTCGATTGTCTGCGCTTTGATACAACTAAAGGAGTTGTAAAGTTAAAGCGGTCCTCCAAGGATCTTAGCCCCGCTGCCAATGAGTCCAACGAAACAATCTGATCAGGGCTAACATCTTGCAAAACGCACGACTGGGGTCTCCAATGTTCATCAACCTTAGATAGATTTTGCTTGCTCAAATAGTCGACGAATTGGGAAAAAGTGATCGTTGCCGCGGATGCCCCCCCATTACTCACTCCGGCATTGACCTGTCGAATAACTTGCTGTACCCATGGCTTGCCAGCCTCAGTCGTGCAGAATTTATCTACAAAAGCACTCACGAGGCGGTCATACGGGTCCCTCACGACTATAACCTTGAAAAACTGATCGCTTCGAATACTTTCTTCAACAGCTTGGCTCGTACTGCGGCGATATATATTGGTAAATATCCTAATAGAATCATCGTCATGACGCGGCAAGTGAGCGCCAGGGAAGCCTCTGTAGCGCAGAAACCAGGAGAGGGCATGCCTTAATCCATAATGACTTGCTGCTCTAGAAAACGAACAAAAGCTCGACTCGAGATCTAAGCTACTCAAAAACCAGGCTTTCAGACCAGTGCCACCACATTTAGCATTCGTAAAAAGAATAAACTTTCTTTCAAGGTTTACTAGAGGAACAGGGGTACGATGCGCAGTAGAAGTCGATGTGTAATCATTCATAATTTCAAACCGAAAAGTCCATGGGAGCTCCATGTTATGAATATTTTGAGGCTATGTTTTGGCGAAAGTTAGAGCAGGGTGAGCCCTTGCCATCGAACAAAACGACCATAACTTCATTTATATGATGATTCATAATTCAGCGCCGAATCGGAGCCTTAACAGATATCGCATGTGAAGCTCTGGTCAGACTGATCAAAACCATGACTCCAAAGGCAAGAAAAACTAACGGTAGAATCCATTTAAAAACATATGCAAACTTCTCGAAGTAGTGCTTCTTGGTTATGAAATGCTTGACCCCATCCCAATATGTGGGTGATGCAGCCAGCGCATCCTCGATAAATGCGGCCTCGTAGTATTTAAACCCTTGCTCTTTGTAAAGATTTGCGACAGATCCGGCATTGATCGCAAGCTCCGACGCCGGCGAACCCAGAACAACTCCAAAGTCAGGATCGAATGTCTGCCATGCCCCATTGATAAGTGCCTCCACGAGCACATGTCCCGGGACAGTAATCAAGCGGCTACGAATCCCCTCGCGTTCAAGCAACTGTGACATAAGAATAGATGCATCGCCGCAGATACCAATACCTCGCTCCATACTCTTTTCGGGATTTGAAAAATGATAGCGTCTATACTCAGGAATAGGCGTGAAGACGCTCATGGCCCAGAGAATATAGTTTTCCCAAAAAGGGACTCGTTGATTAAAACGGTCAACAGGATATTGCTCCCAATGAATATGAGCAAGGCCGTCTGCAATCACCTTTGTCAACCGTTCAGCATATTCCCCCGCACCCTCACCCGTCCGCCTCCGAGACTCCTTCTTAAGTTGCGCTTCTGTCAGCTTGAGGTCTCTTTCGGCAAAGCGGAGCACACTAGGCGTAAGCCCCTCCGGCCGCAGCTCGCAAGTTAATCCGTACAGGTTCAGCGCGATAAGGGCCGCACCAAACAGACAAGAAAACGATGCTATGAATCTAGATAGCTTTGGCCGGCTTACCAGGGTGCTTACAAACATTTTCCTACCCAAACCTAAAGTCGAACAACATGAGCGAGTATAAGCAGCAATCGCAGAACGTCCGTTACGCTGACTAACCGCAAAAACTTGCATTTTTCAGAAAACATCAGCTTAGCCTCTTTCACTGCCTCATCTTTCTATCAACTCGAATCCAGCGTCGCGCGGGCACAACCGCCCTTAGTGCTCCAAGTTAGCGTTTTCTGCAGAGATGCAATCTCCAAAGAACATAGCGAACCTTGGAGCTCTCATTAAATTGGGTTGACCATCAAACGGATTATGTCATGTGCTAAGCATAACGCGGGCTGGGATTACTTACTCTAAGCATGAAGAATCTTGTGATTACTGTCACAATCCGCGTTTTAGAGAGCAAGCGTTATGCGTGTTGGGTTATTTGTAGATGTTTTGAAGCACAGCGAGCGCTCCGGCATCGGACGGCATGTGCTAGGACTGGTGCATGCGATCGCGAAGCTCGATCAGAAAAACACTTACTTGCTCTATCATACAGCCACGGCTGCGCAACAAGATTCGCTAAGAGAGCTTCTACCGCAACAGCACAATATGTTGCTTCGTTCGATACCAATGGGTCACCGATTTGTTAGCGAAAGGCCTCGTGTGTTTTGGGGTTACCTTTTGCCAGCGGTATTGACTGTCGATCGCCTGGACGTGTTCCATGGCCCAAATTTTTTTGCCCCCCTTCGAGGCAGATTCCGACGCATCAGCACGATCCACGATCTAGCGTTCATTCATACAGAGGTACATGGAAACGGACTCGATAGGCTTCTTGCGGACTGGACCATACGTTGCGCGACTGCGGCTGACCGCGTGATCGCGGTTTCCGACGCTACTCGCGTAGACTGTATCGATATCGGCATACCCAACGAAAAGATCGTCCGTATCTATCAGGGATTTGAACACCCTCAAGATGTCAGCAGTCTCGATGCGGGAGAGCGAACTTCAGAAATCGCACAGGGGCCTTATCTTCTTTATGTAGGAACCCTGCAACCGAGAAAGAATCTCGAAACACTAATTGAAGCATTTTCTCGGCTAAGCGCGATTATTCCACATAATCTTATCCTGGCAGGCGCGAAGGCTGAATCGTTTGATCTACTCAACGCACTAGTCAATAGTCATGGGCTCACGCAGAGAGTAACTTTCACGGGATATGTTAGCGACTCACAAAGGCATGCGCTTTACCAGAACGCGGACCTATTCATCTATCCAAGTCTCTACGAGGGATTTGGACTCGTCCTTCTTGAAGCAATGGCACATCGCGTGGCCACGATCGCGGCGAACAACTCATCACTGCCAGAAGCGGGTGGTGAGGCTACTGCATTCTTCAATACACACGACTCCGATGACTTGGCTTCCACGATTTTACGTCTAATTCAGAACCCACAAGAAAGGACTCTAAGAATAGAAGAAGGGCTCAGACAGATCAGCAGGTTTAGTTGGACGTCTTCAGCAAAGGAACATGTACTGCTCTACCAACAACTAGCTTCTCACGCAGCCTCCTAGGCCGAGACATCCGCGTCAATTAGGAAGTCCCGAGCCTGAACCACAAGGCTGTAAATTTTGATCTTATTCAACGAAAGTGTGAACCCGCGCACTGGGGCTCTAAATGATTATCCTGATACACTTGTAATCGGCGTTGCGCTCAATCATTGCGTGAATCACAGGTCAAACATGGTCCAAATTTTATCCATCCTCGCGTTGATCGGGTCGGCTTTCATGCTGGTCACTTCTCCTTGGCTCGCAGGGCTTGCCTACGCAACTGTGTCAATTGTTCAGCCCCAGTACATTTGGTTTTGGGCCTTTGAAAACCTGCCCGTTTTTAAGATCGCCGCGGGATTAAGCATCATCGGATTTACCCTCAAAGCTGTCCGGGGTGAAATCCGCGGGCGGATGTACCGCGAACCGATCGTCATCGGTATGATGGCTCTGTGGATTATTTTCCAACTCTCCGATTTGTTTAGCCCATTTGACGCCTACACAACAGGAGCGCAGACCTCGGTCATACTCAACACGCTAGATATAATCGTACTCATGTTCCTTATTGTTCTGGGCCTATTGGACAACGGCAAAGCCCTTTTTTATCTCGCTGTCGTTTTCTTGTCTGCAGCACTTTATTACACTTGGTGGGCAAACGAGGCTTATTTGGCGAGCGACTGGACTCGCTTCACCCAAGGCCGTCTAAACGGTCCGAGACAAAGCCCCTATCGCGATGGCAACGTCTTTTCAATCTTGTTCGTAGTTGGAATGCCGTTTCTAATATTTGGTGCGCTGCATTTCAAAAAACCGTGGGTGCGTTTATTGCTGCTGGCGGCGATCCCTCTGGTTTGGCATGCGGTAGTGCTTTGTGCTTCTCGTGGCGCACTGGTCGCTATGGCAGCCTCAACCGGCGCCGCCGCGCTAATGATTAGATCCAAGTCTGTGAACATTTTGATGGTGGCATCGCTTGCGTTGTTCCTTGTTTACCAAGGAGGCATGTTGACTCAGCGAACTTCTGCAACCGTTTTAGCTACGGACTCAGAGAGTGAGGCGCCAGTCAACCCGCGTATCCTGTCCTGGGTTGTTGGCTGGGATATGGTACGCGAATACCCATTACTTGGTGTCGGCCCACAGCGGTTCAAGGTCGCATCTGCCGCACTCTACCCTGGAAAGTCGCCCCACGTCGCACATAACACTTTCCTAAACTTCTCGGCGAACACCGGCGCTATAGCTGGCTTCATTTATCTCATGTTTTTCTATCAGAGCTTCCGCATCTACTTAAAAAGTAAAGCACTGATCGGAGGCAGACGTGGCATGGCGAACTACATTAACTCGTCCGCAGCCTGCGCTTTGGTAGGATTTTTCGTAGGCGCGCTGTTCCTGGACCTAATTCTCTTCGAACCCTTTTATTTTTTGCTATTGATGATTTTAACCAATTACCATGTACTGCTTTCACAACCCGATTATGCTAAGGCTGATTTTTGATGGCGCCTTGCAACTACGCGATCGTCATGTTTGCTTACAACGAAGAGCAGAACATTCAGAGCTCGCTTGATTCGCTGTTTGCAGCAATCAACCCGAACTTCACCAAGCTCACGGTTATTGCTAACGGCTGCAGCGATAACACTGCCAATATTGTTCGTGACAACCGTCATCGTTTCGGTAGACACCGTTTGTCCGTTGTGGAACTGGCAATCGGCGACAAATGCAACGCGTGGAACCACTATATTCATGTACTTGCCGGCAACGAATCCTGCCACTTCTTTGTCGATGCCGATGTAACCTTTTCCGAGGACTGCTTCGGCCGGATGAGTCGCTGCCTAAACGAGTCTGCACAAAGCTACAACATTGTGGCTGGGGTGCCCCTGAGCGGGCGTAATCAAGATTACTACCAGTCACTAATCACTGACCGATCATGCTTTTTTGGAAATCTATATGGCGCGCGATACAGCTACCTCCAGCTACTTCGGGAGAAGAACTTTCGCCTGCCTATCGGGCTGAATTGGATTGATTCGTTTCTGACCAAGGCTGCCAATACCGACCTGAATTTTGGACCCAAAAACTTACCAAACCGAGTCACTTATTGCCCGGGCGTCGGCTACTACGTGGACAGCCTCTCACCCCTTCGTCTAGAAGATATTCGACTCTACCTAAATCGGATCGCACGCTATGAGCTAGGCAAAATTCAGGAGTTATACCTCGACGCGCTAACTGTCGAGTCATGGCCAAAGACTCTAGATCAGATCAATACGCAAATTTGGTCAGAATTCAGCAATGATGCGGTGAATTTGAGCCTAGTAAAGCGCTGGCTGGTCCGTCGGCGTCTCAAGCGCTTTATTGATCAAGCGTCGAAGGAAATTGACCATGCTTAGACGCGTTGTCGCTAGCAGTGCGTTGCTGGTAACTCGCTCCCTGATTCTCAAGTTTCTTGGCATGCTGAGCACGATGGTGCTTGCACGAGTGCTGATGCCTGAGGACTTCGGCCTTGTGGCTATGGCTATGTTAGTTGTCGGCTTTATTGAGATTTTTCAGCAAACAGGAGCTGGCCAGTGGGTACTTAGAGCGAAGGAAGTTGACGATGATCTACTACAGTCAGCATGGACCATAAACCTGATTTTTCGTATTGGACTGTCTGCAATAACAGTGGCACTAGCGCCTTCTTTTAGCCTGCTTTTCAAAGAGCCGGAACTTATCTCATTACTCCATGTCTTCGCGCTCATATTCATACTAGGGGGGCTAAACAATGCGCCCGGAAAGTATCTCCTACAACGTGACCAGCGCTACGGAAAGCTCGTGCGCGTCCAAGTTATTGCCAAAATCGCATCTGCTGTTACCGCAGTGACAATCGCCGTTATCTCCCACTCTTATTGGGCGCTCGTGGTCGGCAAGGGAGTTAGCGTGCTTGTTAACGTTGTAGGGAGCTTCTGGATCCACGACGCTCGGCCAGCCATCAACACACGCAGGATTCCAGAGATTTTTGGTTTTTCCTTCTGGTTTATTCTCCAATCACTTTTCGGTTACTCCAGGGTACAGCTCGATACCCTGTTGGTAACCCTCTCATTCGGAAACGCGCAGCTAGGCTCTTTTCACACTATGAAGTACTTGGCATTTATACCTCATTCTCAAATTCTTATGCCCGCCACCAATCCGCTCCTGCGTGAGCAGGCCAAGAACCGCGACACACCGCGCTACTTTGCTTTTCAGCACAATATCACCTTCCTTGTGGGCTTGATAATTGCTCTGAATATCAGCGCAGTTATGGCCCTAACAAACCTCCAATTGGTAGCGGTAGCGCTCGGAAATCAGTGGATTGCTTACAGAGAGGTATTCTTCTGGTTCTGTATTCTGATCCCGGCGCTCTTCTTATTCCAGCATGCGACGCGAGTTTGCCTGATCTACGGAAACAGTAGAACTACATTCCTTTATGAGCTCTTAGCGATGGCTGTTGTTTTCATTCCGCTACTAGCCGTCGGGTTCGACGAAGTCGTTCCTTTTACTAGTCTTCGAGTTCGGCTCGAAATAGTGTCGTCGTTAGGCTTTGTGGTCTATACAACTGTAAGGTTCACAAACTTCAGCAACCTTGTACATTTAGCGTGGTGCTGCACGCCTATCGCAGTCGCGTGTGCAACCGCGAGCTATAGCGCTACAGTGCTTACCCACACAACCAATCACTTCGGTTTTTTAGTCGTTTTCTGCGGTACATACAGTGTCGTTTTTGCGGGAACGATGACCGGGTTGTTGATTGGTCACTGGCGCCATCAGAGGGAATGGGCCTACCTATTGGAAAAAAGTTTCGCCGCCGTAAAAATCGCTAAACGTCAGATTTCCCAGCGATTAAACTAGGGGCGCGGCTGCCAATATCCACCCTGGAACGGCGAGCTCAATTGCTCCAAAACGGGCGAAAGGTTGCTGCGCCAACTGAACTCACGAAGCACCAGGTCACGAGCGCGCCCACCAATTTCCTCGTTAGCAAGATGGACAAGGTCGGCCACTAAGGGCCGCCAGTTCTGGAGTTCCCTGACGACCAGAGCGTGCTCACCATGAACCGCAGGAATTCCCTCCAATCCCGCCTCTGAGACAAGCACCGGCTTTGCCATCGCCATCGCTTCGAGGACCTTGTTCTGTAGTCCACGGGCAATCCTCATGGGCGCCACAGCAGCCGTGGCGTACTTAAGGTACGGGCGCACATCGGGCACTCGCCCGGTCACATGTACACGATCATGCTGCCCGAGCGCCTTTACCTCGGCGCTTGGCTTTCCGCCTACGATCCAGAAGTGCACCTCCAAATCCATACCACCCATAGTCGGCATGACCGACTCAACAAACCAGCTAACCGCATCTACATTGGGCCAATAATCCATCGCCCCGGTGAACACCAGGTTCACATGGTGATTATCAAACGGGTCCTCATAATCCGCGTTCGGATTGAAATAGTCGGCATCGACTCCGTTGGCAAAAAAGTCAATGTTGCGCGGTTGATCAGTCGCTGTGCGTTCAAAGAGTTCCTTTTCTGCCCTGGACACAAAAAACGTTCGCTGCGAAAAGCCCGCAACCCGCTCTTCCCAGGCGAGGAGTCGACGCGCCTCGCGTCTATACACAATCGACTGCGGCCATGATTTGGATTCGGCGTAGGCCCGCCACTTCTCTGAGTCGAGGTCCACAAAGTCAGCATAGATTTGCTTGATAGTTCGCGGCAGCGAAGATGGCAACAGGTATTGGGCCATCGGTGATGACACAGCGATAGCCCGATCTATAGCATGCTCGGCAACAACGCGGTTTATCCAGCGAGTCATCAGTGCGTCGCGATAGTATTCACGAGACAAGGCATCACCCGTTAACAACGCTTTTAAAGAAGCGACGCGGCCGCGCATTGGATGTAGAGGGCGAAACAGAGTGTCGCGGCAAAAATGTTTCACGGCCGCGCAGTGAACCCAGTCGTCAGGGTCATCGACAAAAGTTGCCAAATAAATCTCAAAATATCGAGATAGCGCTTTTAATAAATGAAAGGACCGAATTTTGTCTCCCTTGTCGGGCGGGTAGGGTATTCGGTGCGTTAGCAACAGCAGCGGGGGTTTTGATGACGAGGTGTGAATGACCTTACGCCGCCTCACTTATAGCCCAGGACTCTCGCTCCTGCGCACTAAAGAAGGTTTCATCCATCCGCCCCCAGCGGAAGTCCTCTAAGAGCGCAATAAGTCGAGTCTCCATCCGTCCTAAATTTAGGTAATGCCGGAAACGACTTTTAAGCGGCAAACCGTCGGGACGGGGTTGATCCGGATCGATCTCCCAGGGATGGAAGTAAAAGAGGCCGCTTTGCCTCTCTCTTTCGTTAATCTGGCCAAGGGCCCAGCGAGAGAATGCATAGGGAAATAGGCGAAACCAACCGCCTCCGCCGCAGTTTATATTGCGCCCAGCTAGACGAATTGTCGTTATGGGCACCTCCACGAGCCGCCCCTCAGATGCCACAAAGCGGAATCGAGGAGCGTCGGGCATACCATAAAGATCATGGTGAATGGGAGCAATGCTGGAACTATAGCGATAACCGCTATCTGCGAGCACATCTAATGCCCAAAGATTTTTTGCCCCAATCGAGTAACTGGGCGCTCTGTAACCATTTACCGCAACTCCGGTGAGATCCTCAAGAAAGCCCTTCGTGCGCTGAACATCAGTCCGAAACTCCTGTGGAGTTTGCTGAGTCACTCGCTGATGCTCCCAACCATGACTGGCGAGTTCATGGCCAGATGCAACGATCGACCTGACCATATCCGGACAACGCTCGGCAATCCATCCCAAGGTGAAAAAAGTCGCTTTTATGTCGTGCTTGGCGAACAATTCAAGTATCCGAGCTACATTATGCTCGACACGCAATGGGGTCGTATCCCAGCTGGAACGTGAAACCGCACCCTCCATAGCAGAGACTTGGAAGTAATCCTCAACATCGACAGTCATTGCATTGAGCATGTTAGAAATGCCGACTAGAGAAACCGGTAGCGCAAGCTTAACTGCACTCGGTTTTCGGTAAACTCGCCAAAATTGACTGATTCCTGGTCTCGATAGCTATATCGAACAGACAGCGATGTCCGTATCCCCAGAGTTTTCTCTAGACCTAAACCAGCTTGCCAACCTCGCAGCCCCCCCCGTCGTCCACCGGAAAAAGCGCCTCCGTCTCCTTCGTTATCCAGCCAAGTTACATTTCCATTTAGGCTCAACGACTTCCCGAGGCGACGACGGGCACTCACACCCACAGTCAAGGTTTTCAAAGTCGAGCCGTCTACAAAGCGCTGCTGGTCAGACGAGGTTGCGAACATATCGAAATTCGTTCGTCTAGCATCGAAGCTATACCTCAAAGTTACGCTCTCGACCTGCACGGCGCCTTGAGTAACAAAAGTAGGGATTCCGTCGCTCCCCAGCGGGTCTCCAGGAAGAGGAACGTCTAACTCCTGCTGTTGCGAAATCGGCAGACCTCGAATATTCCGAGGGAAATTAACGTTTTGCTGCCACTCGGCGCGGAAGTTGCTCCGCTTGTGCCTCCATAACACCGACGCACGCGGATTCTCTCCGTAAAATCGCTCACCGTAACCCACGTCAATCGTCAAGCGCGAGTTGGGATTCCAACTGAAACCCAGGTCCCAGAAGCTGCCATCGATATCTCCTGACTGGCTCAGAAAAGTGTTGTCTTCCTCCCCTGCCTTCGCATTGAGTGCCAGGCTGCGAGTGACCTGAAAAGCGCCAAACATTTCCATGGTGAGCAATTCATTTTCAGTCAGGCCTTCGGGCTGCGGGCCATTGAAGATCCGGTCTTCAAAACTAATAAGGGTGTAGTTTGCACCCACACCGATCGATAGCCGAGATGCTGCTGGCTGCTGCCCAAAGCGAAATGACGCAGTCTCTTGCGTGGTATCACCAATTAAGCCCACGCGATTTACTTGCTCGTCGTAGTCCACCGTCGCAGAGATGTAAAGGTCGCGAGGCAAAGGACGCTCAGCCGTTGCACCTACACCGTAGCGATATGTCGTATTCGTATTATTGAGCCCATTGATATTGTCTTCACCCCCTGGCGCGAGAGGATTGATGGCATTTTGGGACGCACTAGCGCTCGAACGCAGCACAAGCCACGAATCCACAGCATCGAATTCGAGATTAAAGGCTCCGCGAGGGATGAAAGACTGACGGTTTGCAAACTGCCCGCCTCCGGCGTTGCCGGAGCAATCAATTTCATTCAACTCCAGGGTGTTGAACTCTGCACTCGCATTTAGGCCCATGCGCAACCTACCACCTTCGCCGCGCACATTTACCGTAGGAGTCGCCGTACCAATGACATCACTAACCGGGTCCGAAGGTGAAAGACATAAGTTATCCGAAACGATGACACCGACAGCAACGCTGGATGTGGTTTGCCAGTCTCCTGCAAGTGCTTGAGCTACTCCTAGCAGCGACAAGGAAGCGGCTACCGCCGCAAGCGTGGCACGCGGTAAGGCTGCACCAGCCGACTTTCGATGCTTTACTTTCATCCGGCGTCGGTCCGAGCAGCGACTTCCGCTTCATCGTCGTGTCCGTAGCCATAGCCATAGCCGTAGCCGTAGCCGTAATCCACACCTATTCCGAAGAGACCCGTTCGCCGTTCCGATGCGCGGTTCATGACAAGCCCGATAATCTTGTCGTCGCCAATTCTTTGCAGTGCTGAACTCACGGCAGGCTGAGGAGTGACATCTGCCGAAGCGACAAACACTATTTGCCCCATAAAGCTTGCCAACACACTGGACTCTGTAGTCAGTAATAGCGGCGGAGAATCAAACACCAGCACCCGATCAGAGTAACGAGTCGCCATCTCTATCATCAACTCATGCATAGTCTCACTAGCGAGTAGTTCCGTGGCGTGATCGTCCGGTATCCCCGACGGCAATACTTTTAGCTTTGGGATGTTAGTAGACAGTATCACTTCACGCGGATCCAGCGTGGGATCGTTGAGTAGATCAACAAGCCCCCTGCATCCCCTCTCTACACCAAGCAATCTCCCAGCGGAGCCTTTAACCACGTCGGCGTCGACAAACAGCACAGTCTTGTCTTGTTCCATAGCGATACTGAGGGCAAGGTTGATCGAATTGAAGGTTTTGCCATCACCCTTCAGAGCGCTGGTGACCATGATGAGGTTTGGATAATCGACCGAAGAGTCGTGACGACTAATATTTTTGAGTAGCGGACGCTTGATGGTACGAAACTCATCGGCGACCTTACTCCTCGGTACGAGGGGTGTTATAAATCCGAGACTCTCCAAGCGCGCAAAATCCAGCTCAAGGACCGGATTACTATTTTCTCGGGCGATCTGCGCCCGCGATCTCTCCGTCAGGGCGGACACCTCGACTGAATTATCGGACGAGGACAAGGGCAAGGGCTCAGCATTAAGCGACCGGTCTTTCAAACCACTGACTTGATCCACCGAAGTGGAGCTCGGGCTTTCTCCTGCGCCGGCATCACGCATATCGGCTGACGCTTCTAATGGCCCTAGTTCGTTGTCAGCATGCTGTGCGCCGGGCCTCTCTGGTCGTCCGAGCTTATCTACCGCTTTTTCGATAATACTCACAAGCGTCCTCCGCGCACATTGCGGCCACTCAATTCCCTCGTCATGATAGCCATTGAGCACCCATTAAAACCGTCACAAACGTCATCAACAAACAAGCAGCACAGCCACCGAAAATTGCCAACCGCCAGTTATCACGTCGGCGCTCACCCGGTTGCTTATTTTGAGTAACAACACCGAGTACTGGCAATCCCGTACTCATTGACAGCGTGCGAGGATCAGACACCATCGGCTGCAGTAGGGAAGCAAGAAACGCGACACCTAGTCCGGCAGCCAGTGCCCCTATCAGCACGGCCGCGTTCAATACAAATTTGTCCGGTTCGCTGGGCTTTAGTGGAACGAATGGCGGCTCTACAATGCGAAAACTTACGTCGCTCGCGTCGTTTTCTACATTTAAAGAAAGGCGCGCAGACTCACGTCGCTGAATAAGCTCTGCGTAGCGTCGCTGCAGCACCTCGTAATCCCGATCAAGTTGTTTAAGCTGGGCCTCTTTTTCAGGAATCAACATAACTTGTTCATCCAGAGACGACACCCGCGCCTGATACTCGCGTACCCGCACCTCTAATTCAGCGACCTGTGCTTCCGTTTCCGCCAAAAGCGACCGAATGCCTTGGTAAACGGGGCTACCGGATAATGACGAGTCAATATCGCCCTGCTCTCGAAGCGTCTTTACGGTCTCTTCCTGTTGATGCCGCAACTCATCGATAAGTCCACGAATCTGCCGGACCTCAGGATGAAGGTCCGTATAGCGCATAAGTAATTCATCAAGACGAGTACGTAAGGCGGTAATGCGCGCATCCAAGGGAGTTGATATTGCACCAAGATCGGCGAGAGGATCATCTCCACTTAGCTGCCTTCGAAGTTGTTCTGCGCGGTTACGCTCCTCGTCTAGCTCGAGTTGCGCCGCCCGTAAGTCCTCGCCGGCGCTCTGTAAGCGAGCAAAATAGTCTCCACCGGTTCCAGGCAACACAGCCACGTTCTGTTGTTTAAATATTGCCAGGCGATTTTCGGCTTCGACCAATCGAGCCTCATATTCAGTTATCTGTTCGTCAAGAAACTCCTGCGCTCCTGAATTGTCTGCTCGATCTTCATCGGCCATGTTTTCGATAAAAACCGTGATCAGTTCCTGAGTAACACGCTTGGCCACATCACGGTCAGGGTCCTTCACCGATATGTTGTACACCGACGCGCGCTGGGTCGCTCGAATATTGATGGCGCGCTCAAGTCGTCCCACCATGGCGGCACGCTGACCTTCAGTAGTTACATTGAGATCCAGGTCAGAGCGGCGTCCGAGTTCTTCAAGGTTGGGACGCGAGAGCAATTGTTGGCTTATCATCGAAACACGCTGATTTATGTTTGGCGAAATCGTAAGGCCTCGCAGCAGCGGTCGAAGGATGGAATTGGTGTCCACGTAAACAGAGGCCGTTGCAACGTAGGATTCGGGCATGCGCCACACCTGTGTCCAGCCCCCGATAGCCACAAGCCACGCCACAAGGATGGCAAGCCAGCGCCAGCGCCACACGCCCCAGATGTGACCAATGATCAGTGCAATAGTATCCTGCATGGTGCCTCCGCTGAGCCGCCCTACCGAGGGCTAGAACCAGGACTCGGCAATAATCACAATATCCCCGGGCATGATCACCATATTGGCGCTGATATCACCGTCGCGCAGTAAATCGTCCAAACGAAGCTCGATCGCCTCCTGCTTACCCTGAAAATCACGAACCAGAGTTGATCCATTACCGTCGGCAAATTCTGTCATACCGCCAACTGAAATCATAAGATCGAGTAATGTCATACGCTGACGATAGGGAACACTGGAGGGGGTTGCTGCCTCGCCGACGACTCTCACTTGCTGCTCGGGCACGCCGGAGAATCCATTGACGATCACGGAGACCACAGGCTGGCGAACATAAGTTGCGTACGCCACCTCAATATCTCGGGCGAGCTGCGTGGAGGTTTTACCGGCAGCCTGTAAGTCTTCTACCAAGCGTGTGGTGAACTTGCCATCCGGCCTAACGATACCGGTGGTCGACAACTCCGCATTACCCCAAACAAAAATCTCCATCGTGTCGCCAGGACCGACAACGTACTCATAGTCTGGAATATCCGCGGCGGCCAAAGAGCCCAAGCTGGGCTGGGACCCGCAGCCACCCAGAGAAAAAGCTAACAAGATCGACACAAACGCGGCAGCTCGCCTTAGCCCTACGCGTAACTCGCTATTGAAAAATCCCGACATGATTCCACCCTCTTAATGGTGTGTTAGATACGTACCACTTAAACTGACCAGACTCATACATGCTATCACGCGATTGCGGGCAATGGATTGTCTTTAACATTTTTGAATGTCCGCAATGAGACAAAGTGCACATTTAGTATTGAAAGGGTTATAACTACGGTAATACCTCGAAGCGGGAGGTGGCAAAATTGCTAATAGAAGCTGTGATTACGGCAAAAAAAAGGACGCTTTCGCGTCCTTTTCTGATCTATCTAGCTGCGAAGGCAGCCCGCGTTACTACACCTTACGACGACGAGTAACAGCTACGCCTATCAAACCTAAACCAAACAAGGCCAGCGTTGCAGGTACCGGTACCGCACGGGCAGTAATATCTACCAGAACCCCGAACGCATTTGCTTGGCCCTCTAGAGTCTGAAGACCGAAACAACCAGTCTCGGCGCCCGCAACTGTACATGCGCCGTCCGATAATGGCCCCAACCCAACAGGGATTACACGCGTGGTGTAAACAAAGTCGTTGTATATGAAGGTATCAGTCAAATCGGCTGGATTAAGAACAAAAATATCATCGCATTCACTAGCTGAAACGAACCCGCAATCTTCTTTATTCGGAGTCTCAATAAAACTAAAAGTGATGTCCCTATCGATAGTTTCGCGCGGCTCGCCCGCCGGCACTTTTGGAGTGAGGGCAAAAGTCGTATTGATGGTTGCCCCCAAAAGCGACTCAAACGAACGCAGTATTGTGTTGTTGTAATGCGTGAGCGTGGATGTAACTGCGGGGCCCCCGTTAGTGAACAAGCTGCCCGAAACAGCTGGGTTGGTGATCACCAATGCACTGCGGCTGTTAGTGCTGTTTTGGGTAGTGTCCGTGTAGTCCCCGCCTGTCTTGCCCCAGCTCAGCTCAGTCGCTGTCTCGATTGTCGTACCACCCGTGTCGGCGTCGAACGTCGCCGCTCCAGTGAAGCCCGCGGTAACTGCAAACTCCCATTCAGTTACGAGCGATGCGTTAGCAGCGGAGGCGAGGAAGCAACTTACCCCTACCGCAGCGGCTGTGTGAAGAATTTTTTTCATACTCTTGCTCTCCTGGACTTTGATATTTGGCCTAGCACTAACGGCCTTTAACTCAACTTGATCCAGTAACTGCAGGGCGCATGCCAATAATATATATTCTATTAAATTCAATAACTTAAAAAAAATAGCAGCTAACGTTAGTGCTGATGTGTAAAGAAAGCTGACAATACTGGCCCCGATACATCTATACGTCCAGTTAGGGTGCGCTTTCTATTAACTCTCTTGCCGCGGCCTTTGCCGGGGACTCCGGGCCGCTCAGAATCTCACGCAACAAGCTTTGTGCAGCCTCGGCCTGGCCCAGCGCCATCAATATCTTCGCCCGATTCAAAATCAAATCTGGCTTACCCGGTGCAAGCTCCAGAGCCGCATCTATCCGCATAAGAGCAGCCTCGAGATTACCCGCCGCCATCTCGACCATGGCGTAGGTATCCAAAATAGCCGGATTATCGGCCGCCTGCTGGTAAGCCAGCTCTATCCAGGCCAGCGCCTGCTGGGGATCGGTTTCACGGGCTAACCAAGCAAGGTTATTCAAAACCAAGGCGTTTTCAGGCGCCTGTTTCTCGAGAATGAGATACTCATCCAAGGCCTCCTCTGAGCGCCCGGCCTCCAAAAGCCACAACGCCATTTGGTTGCGGACAACCAATTCTTCAGGCCGACTCTGCAGCCAATCTTTAAGGGATTGAATGGCCGCGTCTCGATCGCCTCCCAACCACTGCGCAGTGGACATACCGGTCAAATACATGACGGACGATTCCTGGCTCAGTGCCTCTCGAAACAAAGCCTCGGCCTCATCGTAGCGCTCACGCCCTAAGGCCACCCTGCCCTCTAGCGCCATTATTGCAGGCAGCCGGCGCACTTCCTGGGGCATTGCAGCCAAACTGAGCTGAGCGGCATCCCAGTTACCCAGAGCAGCCTGCAAGGAAGCCTGCTGACGCAGCAGGTCCAACCGCTCAGGTTCCGATGCGAGTCCCGCCTCCACGTAATCGAGCGCCTCTTTAAAACGCCCGACAGCAATTTGCGTTTGCGCTGCAAGAGCAAGCAAATCCGCATTATCTGGTGCTAATTTCAATGCGGCCAACACGCTATCGCTGGCCCCATCGATGTCGCCAACAGTCAACTGCGCCGTTGCCAATAGACCCCACACCTCCGGCCTAAGTGAAGGCTGAAGCTGTTTCACATCAATCACACCGAGCACATCAAGCGCCGCATTTGCGTCGCCCTGAGACAGCCTGTAACGAGCAAGCGTCACTCTAACGGGAATAAGATCAGGATTTACAGAGAGCGCCCGCTCGAGCAACAACGCCGCCTCTGAAGTGTTGTTTGCACGGCCCTCAATGGCCGCAAGGCTCGTAAGCAGCTGTGTATCATCAGGGGCCTTTTCAACCGCTATGCGCAGCTCCCGCAAGGCTTCCTTTTCGTCTCCCGAGGCCAACGCCAAGGCCGCAAACCCGCGATAAACACCCGCGTTTTCGCTGTCGATATCTCGAGCGCGGTTCAGATACTCTCTTGCGGCCCCTAACTCTCCTGCGACAAGCTCCACTCGGCTCGATGTGAGGAGAGGGTCCACGAGGTCTGGCGATCGCTCTCGGTACTCTAACGCCACCTCTCGAGCCTCCTCCAGGCGCTCCGAGCGAAGTAAGGCGCCCACCAGGCCCTCTAATACAACGCCATTATCGGGATCAAGGCGTTGAGCGGTACGCAAGTTTTCGATGGCGGCATCCAAGTCTCCGGCTACACCCTGTGCACTAGATAACTGCTGAAGTGCAATCACCGAATCCGGCTCAAGCTCAGTCACAGCCTCAAAAGCGCCAACGGCCTCCGCATAACTACCTTGCGCTACCAGCGCCATCGCAAGCACACTCATCAATGCACTGCTGGCTGGATTTTTAATCAAACCTTCTCGGGCGATTTTCATAGCTTCCTCCTCATTTCCAAGAGCCAGCTCTACCCGCGCCATAAAGGTCAGGGCCAACTCATTATTCGGTTGCTGATCCAGAAACTGCCGGAGCTGACGCTGCGCGGTGGCCAGGTTTCCAGTCTCAAGGTTGGCCACACCCGCATAAAAAAGCGAGGGACCGTGTCGGGGATTAGCGCTAAGAACTTCAGCGAGAGTACGCGACGCATCCGTATAACTGCCGTCGCCGATCTGAAGCCGTGCTCGAGAAAACTTTACGCCCGTGGAGTCTGGAATGACTGCTTCGAGGGCTTTCAGCTCTTCCTCCGCCGCGGCAATTTCACGATTATCAGTATGTGCCGCCACAAGTTTCAGTCGATCACTAATGCGGTAGGGGTTGCGTGCGACCACCCATTGGAGTTGCTCAATAGCCGCGGCATACGCTTGCTGCGCCATGTAAAGATCAGCCAGGTACGATCGAGCCTCCAGCGCCTGAGGATGTGCCTCGATAATAGCTTCGACTCGTTGCGCAGCTTGCGGAATATCTATCCCGCCAATGACGTCAGCGTCGAGAAGGACTAATGTGAGGGAGACATAAGGGTCTTCGGGCGCCAGGCTATGTGCTCTGTCGGCGTCTTCTCGAGCGCCCGCAGCATCAGCATCGATGAACTTAGCCCGCGCACGCCCTGCAAGCCATTGAGCGGCCAATGCACCCTCAATCCCGGCATCGTCAAGCGCCAAAGCTTTGTCGATTTGGCCAGACTCTACCAGAGCCCTCATCAACCAGACTCGCGCCTCAGCGGCACCCGTTCCGCTCACGCCTGCCGCGCGGCGAAACTCGTCTACAGCGGCCTCGACATCAGTCTGCCAAAGATAGGCGCGGCCTAATATGAAACGACCAATTGGGTTATCGGGGTTTTGCTGCAGTGCCGACTTGGCATCAATAACCGCGGCGGCCACGTCGCGCCTCTCCAGCGCCTGGCGCGCCCGCGTCAGGAGCTCCTCCTCGGTCGGCGGAGGCGTGCATGCTGTAGCAACGATCACCCCAGACATAAACATGACACGGAGTACCCAAGCTTTATTCATAAGACCGACTCTCTACTTCCTACCTACTTTCTTCGCAGGCTAAACGGGTGAAAAGGCATCACTCACAATACGACGTCGCTCAACCTAACCTAGGTAGCCCGCGACCTGCGACGCATCCGGCGGCGCCAGTTATCCTCAGACCCGCTGGCTGCCCCTCCTGAGGCCTCTTCTCTCGGGCGCGACGCGGCGTCACCCTCAAACTCATCCACGACGTCAAAATCGTGATCACTAAATACTGAGCCAGCGGCCAAGCTTTCTCCCTGCAACTCCTCTACCACCTGACGTAAATCGTCAACGCCGATGCGATGGAGCTGCTCCACGCATCCGTGAAGGAGTAGACGGCTACAAATTAGATTGATTCGACGCGGAATACCCTCTGAAAATTTGGATATAAGGGGGAACACCGCAGTGCTCAGATCAGGGTCTCCCTGCCAACCCGCAGAAGAAAGGCGATGCCGAATGTACTCTTCAGTCTCATCAGGCTCCAAAGCCTGCAGATGACTCGCGGCCACTATACGCTGATGAACCTGCTCCATTTCTGGGCGCAGTATCAACTCCCGCAGCTCAGGTTGACCGAGTAAAAATATCTGAAGCAGTGGCTTACCACCGATCTGAATATTCGTAAGCAGACGCAACTCTTCCATCGCTGTGATAGAGAGGTCCTGCGCCTCATCTACGACGAGAAGCGCACGGCGACCCTCCCGGTGCCATTTCTGTAGCTGCCGTGAAAGGTACTGGAGCTGCTGCCCCTTATTCGTGATGTTTAGATCCACGCCAAACTCATGCGCAACCATACTTAACAGGTCATCTGCCTGGAGTTGTGAGCACACCAAATTGGCGATCTGCGCACGCTCATTCGCAAGATCATCGATCAATGCACCTACCAAGGTAGTCTTGCCAGTACCGGGCCGTCCTGTAACCATGACAAACCCTTCGGCCCTGGAAAAAGCGTAAGCCATGTATGCACGGGCCTTTTTATACCCGCGATGCTGATACGCAAAGTGATGATCTGGACTTAGGCGAAAAGGCTCCTCGACGAAACCATAGAATTGGTCATACATAGGGGGCGTAGCCCTCATAAGTGGGTGTATCGGAACTTGAACCGTGATCTTCACCGCTTTTATGGGTAGCCACAACCCCGGGCAGCACGCTAATCGGGCGACTTGTGACTGAGGTCACGAATATCTATAACCGCCAGACCATAAGTCCACACGATTCGGCTGCGCCCCGATCAACTATCCCTTTAACGTCGACAATCAACCCATCAGGTGCAAGCATCTCTCGCATTGTATCAACGCCCATGCTGACGTAGTCAGTGTGTGGCACGGCGACAATAAGGGCCTGGGCCGGGGCCATAGCGTCCAAAGAACAGAGCTTGACTGAATACTGACGCAGGGCCTCTGTCCCGTCGGCCAGCGGGTCCGACACTTGAACCACGCAGCCATATGCTTCGAGCTCCGATATAATGTCAGGGACGCGAGAATTCCTTAAATCAGGACAGTTCTCCTTAAAGGTGAGTCCAAGCACTGTAATAGTGGACCCGGTAATTGGATGCCCTTTACCTGCCAGATACTTCACTGTCTTTTCGGCGATGAACTTGCCCATTCCATCATTAATGCGGCGCCCCGCGAGCACGACCTGGGGATGATAACCCGCACTCTCCGCCTTGTAAGTCAAATAGTAAGGATCCACACCAATACAATGCCCCCCCACCAGCCCGGGCCGAAACGGCAGAAAGTTCCACTTGGTGCCGGCGGATTCAAGCACATCCAGCGTATCAATACCGAGTCGGTCAAAGATCATTGCCAGCTCATTCATAAGCGCAATGTTGAGGTCACGCTGGGTGTTCTCGATAACCTTTGCAGCCTCCGCCACTTTGATGCTGGCAGCGCGATGGACACCCGCATCTACAACCGACTCATAAAGAGCGGCAAGTCGCTCCAGAGTTGCCGGCGTGTCGCCTGAAACAACCTTAACAATCGTCTCCAAACGGTGTGTTTTATCACCAGGATTGATACGTTCGGGTGAGTAGCCGACAAAAAAACCTTCAGAGGCGAGTCCGGCTGAAGGCTCACACCCACTCCACGGCAGACCAGACTCCTCAGCCAGTATCGGCACACAGACTTCCTCCGTACAGCCTGGGTACACAGTGGACTCGAAGACCACAATCGCCCCCGGCCGCATATTCTGGCCCACAGTCCTGGAAGCACTTTCGAGAGGACTCAAATCGGGCCGCTTAGCGCTGTCGATTGGCGTGGGGACCACAACGATGATAATAGCCGCCTTTGCAAGCGCCGCTGGGTCACTGGTCAGCTCAAGGTGGGTAGCTGCGGCCAGCTGTTCCACGCTAACCTCACCACTCGGATCAAGCCCCAAACGGTAGGCGGAAAGCTTTTCCTCATTGAGATCAAAACCAATCGTGGGCCGTCCCGCACCAAAGGCCACAGCGAGTGGAAGCCCCACATAACCGAGACCGACAATTGCCACTGTGTCATGGTCCGCCAATTTTCACCTCCTGCGTTTACAGCAAACGGAGGACAGTATAGGGTCGAACGCTATGAATGGGCAGGACAGGCAAACGTGACCGGTAACATCAGTCTCTTTAGCTACGGCGTTGCCGCAGCAAGCTATGCCTTGCTAACGATACTGCTCGCGACGCAGTGGCGCGTCCGCCCTCTCGGCCCGAGTTTATTGTTTGCCGCCAGCGCTACCGCATTCTGGGCCGGGACGATCGCCGCAGGCACGCTGCTGGCATACCCCCCAATAACGCTCATTAATCTCGCGGAACTCGCGCGCAACGCGGGCTGGCTGTTCTTTTTGCTCCAACTACTGGGATTTCAGTCGGGCGGAAGTATCTGGAGCTGGCTAGGCCGCAGTTGGGTGCCCGTCTTCGCTTTTAGTGTATTGATCGGCTTAGCGATCATTGGTCTGCGTCCGTTACATGCAATGGTTGGGATAAACGCTAACGATGCAGGGGATGCCGCGCTGATGCTCTGGCTTGCGATTGCTATAGTCGGCCTGCTGCTTGTCGAGCAGGTCTATCGCAATGCAAGTAGCGGCGAACGCTGGGGCGTCAAATTTCTATGCCTTGGGCTGGGCGCGGCCCTTACCTACGACTTTTTTATGTACGCCGAGGCGCTGCTCTTCCGGCAGTTGGATACCCGGCTGTGGCAAGCGCGCGGGCTGGTCAATGCTTTTGCCGTGCCACTACTGCTCGTCGCCATAGCGCGCAATCGAAACTGGCGGATGGATGTTCACGTCTCTCGGCATGTGGTTTTTCATACGGTCACCCTTATGGGCGCCGGGCTCTATCTTTTATGCATGGCTATCATCGGCTACTTCATCGAATATCTCGGCGGTAGCTGGGGTGGCGTGTTACAGGTGTCTTTTCTAGCCGCAAGCGGCTCCTTGCTGTTTACGCTACTATTTTCTGGCGCCATTCGGGCCCGTCTACGCGTCTGGGTTTCAAAGCACTTTTTTAGCTACCGTTATGACTACCGTGTTGAGTGGCTGCGCTTCACGCAAGAGCTCGCCGAATTAGAGAACGTTCCTCCCGGGATTGTAGAGTCCATGGCATCGGTCACTCTCAGCCCCGGCGGGTTTCTACTTTATCGCGGCTCATCCGACCAACTCAGCGAACTTGCCAGTTGGGAGTTTGCCCCCCCGCCATCTCCAGACATCGGCAACTTGCCGCAATGGCTTCGCAGTAGTGGCTGGGTAATAGATATACCCGAGTGGCGAAAATCGCCAGATATCTATGGCGATCTCGACCTTCCGCTTTGGCTAAGGGATAGCAGGGAGCTGTGGCTTATCGTCCCATTGTTGTTTAGGGAAGAGTTAGAGGGCCTGCTCTTTCTTGCTCGAACGGACCTCAAAGACGGCGTCAATTGGGAGGACCGTGATCTCCTCAAGACTGCCGGCCGACAGGCTGCTGCGCTACTCGCCCAGCAGCGAGCGAACCAGGGATTGATCGAGGCGCGGCAGTTCGATGCGTTCAACCGTCTGTCGGCCTACGTGGTTCACGACCTAAAAAATATCCTCGCGCAACAGTCGCTGATCTTATCTAACGCCCGGAAACACCGAAACAACCCGGCTTTTGTAGACGATATGATCTCTACTGTAGACAACTCCGTGCAGCGAATGAATCGTCTAATGGAGCAAATGCGCAGCGGCATCCGCAGTGCGACGACTGCCTCCGTAGAATTAGGCGCCCTGCTTGAGCAAATTGTACTTGCGCGCGCAAGCACGCATCCGACGCCACGACTCAACATCGAAACTGACACACTGATTATCGCAGATCGTGAGCGTCTCCTGACCGTGTTTAGTCATCTGGTCCAGAATGCGCAGGAAGCCACCCAAGACGACGGGAAGGTCGATGTTGAACTTACAGTGATTAACAGCTTCGCGCGAGTTTCTATCGTAGACACCGGCTGCGGGATGTCCGAGCGGTTTGTGCGCGAAAAGCTGTTCACTCCTTTCGAGTCGACCAAGGGACTGACGGGCATGGGTATTGGCGCTTTTGAGTCTCGAGAATACGTGCGTCAGTTAGGTGGCGATATCACGGTCAAGAGTGAAACAGGCGCTGGCAGTGTCTTTACGGTGACATTGCCCAGTCAGTCCGAAGTATCCACATCCAACAATGATCTCGAAAGCTGTGAACCAGGCACGTCCACCGCTGTGCCAAGCATGGCAGAATAACGCTTATGAAAACTATCGGAGTAGTCCAGTGAGCGAAGCGGCCAAACCGCTGCTAGTGGTAGAGGATGACGAAGGTCTGCGAAGTCAGTTGCGCTGGGCGTTCGATGGCTATGAGGTCGTTTTGGCGGGAGACCGCAAAGAGGCTATTACTGCTCTTCGGAGACACCAGCCCGGTGTAGTATTACTGGACCTCGGGCTGCCTCCCGACCCAGGCGGCGTGACTGAAGGCCTTGCAACGCTTTGCGATATTCTGACCCTGGCTCCGGAAACCAAGGTCATCGTTGTAACTGGTGATAACGATCGGAGAAACGCGGTCAAAGCCATCGCTGGCGGCGCGTATGACTTCCATCAAAAACCCGCAGACCCGGAACTTCTGGCGCTTTTAGTCGACCGAGCTCATCACGTCTACGAACTGGAACGTGAAAATCAGGCGCTTCAGCGCACAAGCGGAAATATGCCGCTAGACAACATTATCGCGGTTAGTCCACAGATGCTTAAGGTCTGCCGCACCGTGGAAAAGATTGCACCAAGCGACATCACCACGCTGCTATTGGGCGCATCGGGTACAGGGAAGGAGCGATTTGCGCAGGCGATTCATGAGCTCAGCCCCCGAGCAAGCAAACGGATGGTAGCCATAAATTGCGCTGCTATTCCTGACACCCTTCTAGAAAGCGAACTTTTTGGATACGAAAAAGGCGCATTTACCGGTGCCAGCCAACAGACCATCGGCAAAATTGAGCATGCCCATGGCGGTACACTGTTTCTCGATGAAATCGGTGATCTACCAATGGAGCTGCAAGCTAAGCTACTGCGCTTTCTACAGGAGCGGGTTATCGAACGCCTCGGCGGGCGCAAGGAAATTAACGTGGACGTGCGGGTCGTGTGTGCTACGCACCAAAATCTTGAGCAGCACATTGCCGAAGGCAAGTTTCGCGAGGATTTGTACTATCGCGTAAGTGAAATGGTAGTAAAAATTCCGACCCTCCACGAACGCGATGGCGATGCAATGGTGCTTGCTAAGGCTTTTCTATCTCGGTTCGCCGGGGACAAAGGCACTGGGGTGAAGAGCTTCGACGTCAATGCGTTGCGTGCCATAGACCGCTACACGTGGCCCGGTAATGTTCGCGAACTGGAGTCGCGTATTAAACGCGCGGTCATTATGGCAGAGGGCGGGCAGGTCACAGCCGAAGACCTCGAGCTAGAAGAATATCTCGATGACACTCTTCAAGCTGCTTCCGCCATGCCGCTCAACATCAAACAGGTCCGCGAACAAGCTGAAAAGACCGCTATCTTGCAGGCGCTATCTCACAGCGATGAGAACATAACTGATGCAGCGGAGCTGCTAGGCGTTACTCGTCCAACGCTGTATTCAATGCTGGAGAAGTATGGGCTGCGATAATGCTGAATGATTGGCAGGAACGCAGCGACTCTGAGGAGAAACGTAAAATCAGATCCCCCACTTGGAAGACTAAAAAGCCGCTCTTCCGACGTCTGACAGTCCAATGCGGTCTGGTGTGCATAGTCACTATCATCAGCGGGTGCACCCGCGAACCGACACCAGCACACTTTGTGAGAATGATCGACTGGCTCGGTGAGGCAAATAGCCTGCAGGTTGACATGCACACACATACGCGTTTCTCCGACGGCAGATGGGAGCTATCCAAATTAGCAGATTCGGCGCTCCTCAACGGATGCCATGCGATAGCAATAACAGATCACGCGGAAAAAGGATCGGATGCGGCTACTCCCACTTATCTTCATGCAATCACGGAGCAAAGGCAGCGTAGCCGCTACCCTTTGATAATCGCGGGCCTTGAGTGGAACATTCCCCCTTACCGCGGTCGTGAACATGTAAACATCCTCGTTCACCCGTCCCTCGAACCACAACTGATCGCATTTTCACAGCACTTTCGCAAGACCAATGACCCTGGGCCTGCTCTGCAATGGCTCAGTGAGCGAAACAACGAATCGACAATTCTCGCCTTTTACAACCATCCGGCGAGGCGTGATGAGCGATTAGAGGAGAACGAAGAGGACTTCCTATCTTGGACTCCGAAGGGAAGCGTGATTGTAGGTTTTGAGGGAGGGCCAGGGCATCAGAAAAAAGCCTCTCCGGGCGATTACAAAAATGTACTGGCAACCGTTGATGGCTGGGACCCTGTCGTTGCCGATGTCGGGGGTGTTTGGGATTCTTTGCTCGACGCGGGTCGAGATCCTTGGGGGGCGTTAGCAAATTCGGATTTTCATAACGATCGAGGCGACTACCTACCCTGCGAGTTTTCTCGGACGCACGTAGACACTCCTGAGATGAGTGCAAGCGGAGTGCTACGTGGACTCAAAGCAGGCGCCTTTTGGGGCGAGACCGGGGCATTTTTACAGGAGCTTCGGCTCAGGGTTGGATCGCCTGATCTTATCTTCGATGCATCGCCGGGGGAGAGCTTCGCACTGGGCGATCAGCGTGTCATTACTGTTGAGGTCATGCTCAAACCTGAACTAAAAGCAAAAGACCAAACATTGACTATCGAACTCATCGGGAACTTGGCATCGGGAGAACCCGAAGTGATAGAGACCCGAGCAATCAATTCGAATGTTACTACTGTAACTACCTCAATCACCAATCCTATAGTTGGAGGCGATGGGGAAAGTGGCTACCTAAGGATTAGGGTAAGCAGCGAAGGTGCGGATGGTCGGCGCTTTATTGCCTACACCAATCACGTGCGCGTACTACTCTAAGGCCGATCCCGCCCCCAAACGGGTCATTCTGAAAGCGCGAACGGTGTTGTAAAGACTCGACCTCGCCAAGTATCCTCTAGCAATGAGTACTGACCGCCGCAAAAGTAATCGAGATTCCACTGACCGCCGACGCGAAACCCGCCGCGATGTACCGGTCTGGGGCTACGTTGTCGCCATTACCGCAGTGGTTGTGCTGCTCACTGCATTTTGGACGATGATCTACAGCTGACTCGGCGGACTCAGAAATAGAGCGCCAGAATTGTTCGAAGGCTAGAACCCGTACTCAAACCCCACCAAAACCCGGTCGTTGTCGCCAAACTGTCCAAACAAGCCCTGGCGGTTACCGCTGAAGGTATCCGCGCCAAGCCATAGCTGAAGTTCACTCGCCAACCAATAACTCAGCTTTAACTGCAGCTGTGTGTCGCTATCATTGATTGAGTGAATACCAATACCTCTAAAACGCCATGTCGCATTCGCGAAATCCTGTTGATACAGCAGCGTTAATGTCTGCTCAGATTCGTCCCGACCCATGCTGTCGACATGATCAAAGAGATAGCTGTTGAAGATCTGTGCAGAGATCAGCGCATCCATAGACAGCGCCCAATCCACACCGATCAGCGCTGAGAATTCACCGCTCTCGGCCACAGCCTCATTAGCTAGGGTGTTCGTGGGCTGAAAGGTATCCGAGTTGTAGGCAAGCTCGCCTCGCAGCGTCACATCACCAAAGGCGTTAGAGAACGCGCCACCCAGTAAGTGACTGCGCTGATACTCGGGCTCAAGTAAGAGGCTCATCGGTCCGCGCACGCGCACAGGTAGCACTGGCGCATCAAGATAGCGATACAGATAATTCAGACTTAAATCCCAACCCGCGACAAAACCCGACAGCGCAAAACCCGCGTCGCTGTCCGAGAAAATATTGTCCGGTTTGTCTGCCTCCAAAAGTCCAGTAATGGGCACCTGCGGAATGATCCGCGGTGAGCTAAATCCAAAAGGGGTGTCGAGCTCGGCGAGCTCGTGATAGGTCGTATCGGGAATCCACAGCAGTTGCAGGCTCGCTGCGTCACCCACGGGCACAGTGACGTTAGCCGTCCACAGGGGAATACGGGAATCATCAAAGTCATCGAGAATGAACTCCCGAAAACTCTGCGGATTGACCACGTCCAGCACCTTGATGCCGTCGGCCTGCCCCCAGACCACCTGCTGCTTACCCAGACGCCAGTCCGTGTTCCCTAACTGAAAATCCACAAACAGTTCGCGCAGCGAAACCTCGGCCTCACCACTGTTAAACCAAGGTGCACTGATATCCGAATAATTCGGCGGACGACGATCCGTAGGTCCAAGATCCCCCACTCCGTCCAAGCGAACGCGAAGGATCGCGGTGAGGTCTACACCATTGGCAAAGCGGACATCCCAGCGCGGCTGGACAATGGACTCAAACTTCTGCGACTCAGATGGCTCGGTCGCAAAGGCCCACTCGTGCTGCCAGGTACCCGAAAAGTCCACGAGCGTGCCGGTCTTGGGCTTACGCCGTGGAGGAGCGGCCGTGGACGTCGCGCTACTTGCAACAGGCTCTGGGTCTGGGTCTGGGTCTGATGGCACAACAGACATAGAGTTCTGCGTTTTTGGCAGCGGTGCGGCTGCCACAGCAACTACCGTCTCTTCTGCCGCGGCGGGCTCTATAGGAGCCGTCGCCTTTTGGGGCTCAACTGCTTCCACGGGCTGCACCGAAACTGCGGCCTTAGCAACTTCAGCAGACAAATCAGACTCCGCCCAAATATCCACAACCAGCCGATGCCCCCGCCCAGCCTCCTGATTTGGCGTTAGGCTGAAATGCCGGGTCTGATAGTTACCAGAAGCAAGATTCACGACTATGCGAAGGTCTTCGGCAGCCCGCGGGGAGTGATCAATTCCTAGTATGGGCGAGCCCTTAAAGTTATCTGGGAGCGACTCAGCACTAAAGCCAGTGTCACTCAGATCCAGTACGAGTCGCTCGGGATTACTCAGACGAAAGAATCGATATTCCGTCGCAGCACTCAAATCAACCACGACACGCGTGCGCTCTGGTGACACACCCAATCGCAGACCCGTAACACTTTTTGACTGCGCCAAAGCAGGCTGCGCAGCACCGAGCAATAGCAAAGCTGCCAGAGCCGCGAAGGCCACGAGGGCTGATGTGAGCCCTTGATTGAGCGTGCGCTTAGTCATAGCCCGCGCTTCAGGGCCTGCTGTGTGAACACGCGCTCGTCGATGGGCGTCTGATAATCAACGTCGGCAAACAGCAATTCCGTACTGTGACCCGTCTGATGATTACTCATAGTCACTCTGTGTCTCGTCCAGATACCATTGATCTGTCGCACCTCTTCTGCTTTGAGTGTTTTTAGCGCTTCGCCTTTAACATCCCAAAAATCAGCCTGAACCACAATCCAATTACTACCATCTATAAAAGCCTCGGTTCGCGAGTAGCCCAGCTCTTTGGCGACAGCCTCTGACTTGGGCATCGCTTGAACGCGATAAATCCCCTCGCGATCACTGGGCAAAAGTTCGTAATCGTAGTCCTCGGCGCTGAGTTGGCCGTCGAGCTTCATGTCTTCAAAACTAAAGTCCGTACCCAAAAAATAGTCGCCGCGATCAGCTGCGGGAATGCGCCGCACTTTACGAAGCGCGGGCAGATACAGCCACTGGTCGTCCTCGGTGGTATTGGGGTAATCCCAGGTGAGCACTGCCGTGTCACGGATATTGGCCGGCGCGGTAAAGAACAAAACAAGACGCCGCTCCTCGCCGAAGTATTGCCGGTAGCTTTGCGTCTGCCGTTCGCGAGTACGGCCGCGCTTATCGGTCGTGCGAAAGAGTAATGAGCGTGTGACCTGCTCACCCTGGGGCACGGCATTCACCCGGGCTACAATTTCATCGGCAGTCAGGCTGTCCTGCGCAAACACATCAGAACTGGGGGCACCGAGCGCGACGATCAACAGCAGTAAGGACGCAGCGCCACCCGCACGATGAATAAACGCTGGGCGAACCAGATAAACGATTGCCGGCAGCAGCGTCACACTTGCTAAAAAGGCCACAGCCATGGACAGCATGACAATGCTGCCAAAATCACGGAGCTGCGTAACCTGGCTAAAAATCAGCACACCAAAGCCACAGGCAACCGCCAATACGTTTAGCAATAAAGCACGACCTGTGGTCACAAAGAACTGCACAAACATCTCCTCGTGTTTTTGCGCCTTTCGCTCTGGTGATTCACTGAGCGATTCCAACTCCCGATTCAACGTCCGCAAACGACTCAAGGTATGGATCGCAAAGTCCACACCCAGACCAATAGCCACGGCGGCAAACATGGAGGTACCCACCCCCAGAGTCAGGCCACGCAAGACCATAAAGGCGTACACGATCAACACCGCCGCAATAACCGGCAGAAGAGTATACCCCCCGGCCCAAAGAGACCGGAAACTCGCCGCCGCCACCAACCAGACCAACAAAAGCGCAATCAGTAGTCCGCGAAAGTGCGAATCGCCGATATTGCGAATCCAGTGATAGTTCAAACTCACCCGCCCGCTCATGGTCGCCTTAACATCCTGATCAAAGTGCCTGGCAATGTAGGCATCCAAAGACTCGTACACCGCTTTGATTTGGCGATACCCGCCGTGGTTCATGGTGATGCGCACATTGGCACTGCGATAGTCGTAATCCACTTCTTGGGCGAAATCATCAGGATCTGCTGAGAAGCTATACAACAAAAAGTACTGAGCCACTTCTTCGCGGGACTGCGGTAAAACGTAGTCTTCTTTGTCTCCGGAGGTAAGGACACGATTCATCTGCTTGAGATAATCCACAATACTCGACGCGCCCTTTACATGCGGCAGCGTGAGCGCATAGTCCTGCAGCGCCTGCATGCGCATGAGGACGTCTGGATCATAAATACCCTCAGCCTCGGGCGTCTCAACCACGATATCCAAGGTGTTGGTGCCGTTGAGATATTCATTGATCGCCTTGTCCGCGGCGACGATGGCCTCCTCGGGATGAAATAGACGAATGCGATCGGCGTCGACCACCAAGTTGCTCGCAGCAAATGCCCCTAAAACTCCCAGCGTCAAAAAGCCGAAAATCATAGTTCTCGGGTTTTTAAGCGTCAGTGCACCTATACGCTCGAGTACGCCACCTAGACCGTCTTTAGTACCAGCGCGCTGCCGGTCAATGAATTGCTGGGCAACCTGCACACGAAACAGGCTCATCAATATAGGCAAGGCCACGATGGAGTACAGCCAGGCCGCAGCCACACCCAATGCCGCAAACAGCCCAAAATACTTAAAGGGCGGCATGTAGGCGGCAAAGTACAAACCCAAAAATCCCGCGGCGGTTGTCAGTGAGGTAATGGTCACAGGCAGCCACATGGCACTCATTGTCGACACGATTAGCTCGCTGCGTGGTATCTGCGGAGCCTTGGATTGCGCCTCATAAAAGTGGCTAAAAATGTGAATGGTGTCAGCCACAGAGATACCGATGAGGATCACAGGTAGTGCGTTGGTAATCACGTAGAAGGGAATTCCCAGCGCCGCCATGCTGCCTAGGGCAACACTCACCGAGGCAATGATCATCATCACTGCAAGCAGCGCCGGGGCCAGACGCCGAAACGCGAAGATAATCATGAGCACGATGATCAATCCCGCCAGAGGATTCAGGCGCTGCGCGTCGGCATCGATGTATGCGCCGAGGTATCCGGCGATTGCACCCTCGCCCGCCACATGCGCAATCACGCCATCCGGGAGTTCAAACTTAGCAAGCAGAGCCAACATGTCGCGGTAGGTCTGCTCTGCCAGAGCTTCGTCAATCAATTGCACCACGATTAACGCGGCAGAACCATCTTCGGCGACGAGCGTGCCCAAAAACAGCGGAAAGTCCTCGACCTGAGCGCGCACCTCATCAGCCTCTTGCTGTGTTGCCGGCAGTGGGTCAAGCAAAGGCACCACCTCGATGCCGGAGTAGGTGCCGGTGATGAGTGATTCCGAGGCGAGACTCAGGGTGTTGTTGGCATCAACATTGGGTAACTCATCGACAGCAGCAGTCAGCGAAGATATGGCCTGCAGGATATCGGGTCGATAAATGCCATCAGGGCCATCGGCCACTAGCGCGATAAGCATGGGATCAGACAAACCAAACTGCTCGCGGATGACGTCGCGATAAAGGAGCGCAGGATTATCGGGTGCCAGGAATGCGTCCGAACGCGTGTCCTTAGCCAGATCCTTGAGTCCGAACAGCGACGCCAGCAGCAAAAACACCAACGGCAACAGACACCGCTTGGGGTGCTCAATGAGGAATCGAAATAACTGTGAGGCCGCTAACATGACTGCATGCTAGCGATTTACGAAGCGGGGGTCACGCGTAGCGCACGCAAAAAGTTGTCGGGGAGAAACTTGCATTCCCCCTTAGTGCTGGCGCGCACGCTCCTTCTCAGCCACAGAAATCCCAGACACTTAGATCAAGTAAAACTCACCGAACGAGGAACGGTCACACGAACCGTGTTAACAGCCTGCTCTCTCTAATGTTCTGGAAGCCCCACACGTTGGGTTTCAAAAGTTAAAAGAGAAAATCACAGCTAAGAATCATCACCAAATCTGGCGAAGCCTTCATCCTCAAAGGAACGCAAAATCTCGGCGCCCAAGTGACCACGCTACGCCTCAGTCCAAATACCGCCCCGGCGCCAAAATCCGATTGGGATCCAGCTGATCGCGAATGCCATTCATAAACGTCTCATAGGCCTCGGTGCGTGGAGGCATCTTACCCACTGTCTGAATCCCCAATCTATACGGGTAATACCCAATAGCGCAGAACTGCTTGAGCATCTCGTCGTGGCAGGCCATGGCTCGCTCGTCCTCACCATCGACATCACGGTCGTAGGCGATATTCACCACACAATCGATAGTGCGCTCCGTGAGCATGGTTATAGACACCGCTGGCTCGTAACCGTGCGCCAGCATGGTATCCCTGACGATATGCCAGATCGCCTCCGCATGCTCACCGCTGTTGGGAGCGATGGGCGCAATCCACATCACGCCACAGCGATCCTCCTCGGGACTTAAGTCACCCGAAGCCACAGGCATGGAAGGCTTGCGCCAGTAATTGGATGGCAGCATGCCGTCGCTGGGCTCGCCGCGAGTCATGCCGAACACCGGCTTGAGCATCTTCATGAGCTCGGGAAGGTTCGTACCGGTAATCATTTGATACGGCTTTGCGAAGGTCTCGGCCAGGCGCAGTAAAAGCGTGTCCATAAACATAAGCCGATGCACTTTGCCGCGCAGCGCCTTTTTGATGCGACCCCGAGCCGCTCTCACCTCGGCGCGAGTGCCGTACAAGGCACCGGATACATTCCAGGGGCCGCAGTCCCATTCCTTGCTCTTGGCATCCAGCACGTCTTTGGGTAGTGGCGTAGCGCCCTTGGCCACATCAAAAGGATAGCTCTGGATCGCTGCAATCATTTTGTAATCGTTACCAATGTGCATGGCGCTCTTTATGGTGCCATCCAATCGCAAAGGTTTTAGCGCCTCGATGAGCTTTGGCAGATCCGCGTCGCTCTCTACCTTGCAGCTAAAGAACTGCATGTAGTCGGGTTTAGGCATGAGCCAGATGGTCGCCTCGACGATGACCCCGAGATTAGACTGGGTAAACAATCCGTCGTAATGCGGGCCCACACCCCAGCGGTACACATCCACCGCCTGAGCGTTCTCATACTGACCAAAACCCGTGCGCAGTAAATCGCCCTGAGGCAGCACGACCTGAAATCCCCCCACGTGAGCGAAGTGATCCGAGAAAGCGGTGTGCCCAAAGCCCCGTTCGGCAATGTTGCCGATCATGCTGTGATGCGGTGATGCGCCGGTGACGTCAATCCAGAACGGCGCGTCTTGCTCCACCAAAAAATCAAACAACATTTGCTGAGTAACGCCCGGCTGTACGCGCACATAACCCAGCTCTGCGTTGTACTCGACGATCTTATCGAGTCGTTTGAGCTCCATGATCACGCTGCCACTTTTGCTGGGCACCTTGGAGCCGTAACCGGTATTCAGACCCGTACTGATCGGATACACCGGCACCAGAAATTCATTGGCAATGCGCAAAATCGCCTGCACGTCTTCGATACTCGCAGGGCGCAACACCGCAGGCACTGCCTGCTCTGTATGAAAAGTCGCTGTGGCGTAGCTGGCAAGCGTCTCGCCATCAATCAGCACATACTCGTCGCCCAGGAGTTGCCTAAAGGCCTCGATGGCGGAGCTCAGGTCACCCGATGATGTGTCTTGATTATTTTCGTCAACCATTAGTGCGGACTCTCCTGACCGACCAGCTTCAGTAATTGCGGCAAACCTACCGTGTCCAAGCCCACCAACCTGGACCCTGAACGTACTCTGGAGACCTTGCGATCCCCCTCGGGAAGAAGAATCTCCGCGAACTGACTACGAACAACCTCGTAGCAAAGGCGGAGTTCGTCAGGCGCATTGCGGATCGCTTCATCGATGTTCAGGTAATAGGGCGCGCGGATCCCTTTGTAATCAAAGTCTTCGCCCACCCGCTTTACCGTGACACCGGTTCTGCGAAGAATCGACGGCAGGAATGGCTCCATTATCGCGAAGCAGTCTTTGCGGCGCATCAGGTCCGCCGCCGCCGACGCTGCCAGAAAGAGCGACACCGCTATGAGTGAGAATGTGCGTTTTTCGCGTGCAGCAAAGTGCAGCGAGTCTGTGTCACCAAAACGCGTGGCCTTTTCTCCGCGGCGGCGCCGAAACTGCCCTTCTACAGCCAATCGGGAAATCTCTGCCATGGAACCTCTACGACTCTCAAAGTGACTAAAGAAGTCTTTATCCAAGCTGCCGTCGCAGTGATCTTCCATAGGCATACGCGTGCTATCTTCGACAGTCACCAAGCGCACGCAGCCGGCGGGTACACCGCTTGATTTATGAGTGACCAGACAGTGGATAGACTGATCATCAAAGGCGTCGGTTTCCATCTCATCACGAAACGCCTTGGGGTCCTCGTAACCGAATTCCTCGCAGTACACGCTATAGCGCACACGATACACGTCGGCCTTTTGCTCATCAGTCAGAGCCAACGAGAGCTCGAAGAACTGCGCAAAATCCATAAAGAGAGAGGACATCTCTGGATTGACTATTGGTTCAGACATTTACAGGACCCTTATTCTTTATCTGCAGAGTATAGAAGGTCTTTCACTTCACTGCCGCCCTTTGCCAGAGTCTAGACCAAGCCCTCTAGCAAGGCCTTGGCATGAGATCGCGTCAGTCCGTCAATCTGTTCAACGGTCATTCGTACACCCGCTTTGTTTCCAAAATACGGATCCGGAATATCCAGTCCACTAGGATCAAGTAATTCAATACGCTCCGCAGCCTCTGGAAATCGCTCGCACAATACGTCCCGGTGGCTATTCTCCATAACCAACACAAGCGCAGCTTCATCCATGAGCCCTTGCGAGGCCGCCTGGGCTCGCATACCCGATGACTTTACTCCCATTTCATGGAGTATCGACATCACCCGTGGGTCGGGACGCCGTCCAGGGGCACCCACTTCCGTGCCCGCTGAGCGCACCGCGACCGAGCCCCCCTTCCCCAGAGCTTTTAGATGATGCCTTAACAGCGCTTCTGCCGCCGGTGAGCGACAGACGTTGGCAGTGCAAACCATCAGCACCGTAAGCTCGGGGCGACGGAAGGGCCAGATCACTACAGGCCCTCCAGTAATGCATGGAGGTGCCTCACCGGAATCGCATAAGCAATCCCCGAAGGAGCCGACAACAGAGTCTCGCGACTCTCCTTTACAAACACACTGTTCATTACGCCTATCACCTCGCCTGTTGTGCTGCGGTACACCGCAGAACCGCTGTTGCCTGGGTAGGCAATGGCATCGAGCTGATAAACATTAAAGGGAGCACGCAATCGGCTCATTTGCACCGCGTCCAATTGCCGGCCCTGATCTGCCGGCCGGGCGACTGGCATGATAGCCGACACAATTCCCTCATGAGTTATGGGGTAAAGCCCCAACACCGCCCCAATGGGAAATCCGGTAAAAGCCACCCGCTCTCCCGGCCGAACACGATCATCTGCGGCAAGACTCATCGCTGGCAGGCGGCCACCTTCATAGGCCAGCACCGCAAGGTCATGCTCCGGGTCATTCTTGATAACGCGGGCAAAGCGCTGCTGTGACGTATTCCCACGCCCGCTAAATATAGCAATCTGCTCGCGACCATCGCTATCTAGGTCCGTGGGGATCACGTGCGCATTGGTCACCACATAACTGCCATCGGCTGCCTGGACGATAAAGCCCGTGCCCATTAATCGCCTGGGGGGGCGGCCTCCAGTGGGTGCCCGAAGCGGATAGGCGGCTCCAACCCCAACCACAGACGGGGTGAGTCGTTCCAGCAAGTCCGGCAACTCCTCCCCTAAGACCGACCCGCTAACCAGCAGCATCCATAGAAAATGTACAAGGCGAATCATCAAACACTCACTCACCGGGCATAGCCCAAGACAGAGCGCCCATAATGGCCTGCCGCGCAGGTTTACGAAAGCCAATATGGCCGCTCTCACAGGCGACCCGGGGCCTGAATGTGAGCCAGTTCACACCCCGTCAAGGCGGCTTTTGACCCATTTCAGGTCTTTTTGAGCGCGCTGTCACAATTCTTTACACATGAGCGTGTAATCTGCCGCCGCGGCGCTAAAGTTCATATTCAGAGCGAAAACAAACGTCCCTTGAGCGACATCAACAACGCCCGGGACTAAGCGCAACGATTAAAGGTTAGACATGACTGGTCTCGTAGGCACAGTAAGAATCTTCAACCACCACATCAACGTGGGCTATTACTGGCTCGCGCTTATCGACCTACTCTTGTTCGGTGGCGCTATCTACGCCGGCGCTGCACTGTATTTTTTGAGCCTGCCGGGCGGATTTGCCAGCCAGGTTGATAATCTGGCACTGCAGGCCGTAATTTTTGCGGTAGTGACTACTCTTGCCATGTTCTCCATGGGCCTTTACGAGCCCAAGCTTCGCGAGGGTGTTAACGGTATTCTTTTGCGCACCGCCGGTGCTTTTGGCCTTATGACCGTTGCCATGAGCCTGATCTTCTACATCATGCCTGATTTACACATCTGGCGCGGCAACTTTGCCCTGGCTGCGGCGATTGCCTTTGTCGCCGCACTGCTTAATCGTCTGCTTTGGACCAAATTCATCGATCTTGAGCAATTCAAACGCCGCGTACTGGTGCTCGGCACTGGCGAGACCGCTGCCACTATCAGTGACAAAATGCGCCGCAAGGCCGATCGTCGGGGCTTTCGTATCGTAGGCTTTGTTCGTCAGGTGGGTGAAGAGTCACTGGTAGAGCGCGAGCCAACCCTTGCACTAGATTGCCCTCTCTCGGAATACGTGCGTCGTAACGATATTGATGAAGTTGTGATCGCTTTGGAAGATCGCCGGGACAATATGCCCCAGGACGATCTTTTACGCTGCCGCAGCATGGGTGTGCGGGTTCTGGACATTGTCGATTTTTTTGAACAAGAAGCAGGCAAGGTATTGATTCGACATGCCCACGCCAGCTGGTTCACCTTCAGTAGCGGTTTTCAGCGTGGTGATGCCACCAATATCGCCAAGCGTCTGTTCGACGTCACTATGAGCTTTTTGCTGCTGATGATTTCCTGGCCCTTTATGCTGATTACCGTGCTGGCGATCTGGATAGAAGACGGCGTAGGCGCTCCTATTCTTTATAAGCAACGCCGGGTAGGTTTAGACGGGCGCATATTTGAGGTCATCAAGTTTCGCAGCATGAGCGTCAACGCCGAAGGCGATGGAAAAGCACGCTGGGCCACTGCCAACGATGCTCGTGTTACCGCGGTGGGCAAGTTTATTCGCAAAACCCGTATCGATGAGCTTCCACAGATTTTGAATGTGATGGCGGGCGACATGGCCTTTGTCGGCCCCCGCCCGGAGCGTCCTGAGTTTGTTCGTGAACTTAACGAAACTGTACCTTTTTACGAGAAGCGTCACTGTGTAAAGCCTGGTATCACCGGCTGGGCACAGATGAACTACCCCTACGGCGCATCACTGGATGACACTTTCAACAAGCTGGAGTTTGACCTGTATTACGTCAAGCACCAGAGCCTGTTCCTTGATTTTTTAGTCCTGCTGCAAACCGCCGAAGTCATCCTCTTTGGCAAAGGTGCCCGGTAAGCCTTCCTCCCCTGACACCCATTGTGGGTGTCAGCTTTTTTTACAAATGCACATAGCCACCCCCCTAAGGCTCTGAAATAACTGGCTAAAAACCTTGGCTCAGGTCTTGCAAGGTGAGTCTTACGTTGTACACTTGCTCAAACCACTACGGAGGCGGTCCGAACTGAATGTCGGTTCACGCTCTTATCTAATCTGATGGATGTGTTAATCAACATCATCGGGTTTCTGGGACTAGGTGCTTTAATTATTGCTGCCTGGGTCTTCGCCTCCTCCGCAAAACGCTATATCACCGGTGAAGATCTTCAAGACGAGATGAAGGCCATGGAGTCTGACCTCTCGCCTTATCGTCACTGGAAAGATCGCTCTGACAGCGATCGCCGCAAGCAAGACCCAGCGAACGTCTTCCCCTTGATAATCAATGGAATGGAAATCAAAGAGGACCGTCGCGTACATCGCGATCGACGTCACGCTGCCTAGCAGGCGCAAACTCCTGTTTCTACCATCATTTCTCGCGACGATGCTGCTGCTTGGCGCCACCGTCTGTCCCGCGCAAAACTTTGTTCAGGACACTGTGTCGGCCTTTGAAAACAGCGACATTGTTTTTCAGCGCGGCGCCTCGAATGCTCCCTTTATACCTATCGCTTACCTTAGCGCCCGCTCTTACGGGGAGGCGCAAATCGAAAACACCGCAACCGGTGCAACACTGGAGTTTGAGCAACAGGGCGCATCGGCAGCCACCGGAGTCCCTTTTCTTTTAGGTAGCCGCGATGCCCTGGTGTTCGGTGCCTATCTCAGTAGCAACCGCTTTGAGACCAGCGACGATTCGGTAGACGATTTTCGGGTCGACACCGTGGGCGTTCCCCTCGGGTGGTTTCGCCAGGTTAATCCGCAGTGGCAAGCAGCAGCGTTTGTTATGCCTCTGGGTCATCGGAGCACACAGCAAAGTTCTGAGTGGACACTCCAGACCATGGCGGGTGTTTTCACGCGTTACACCCAAACTGAAAAACTCTGGTGGGCCTTTGGCGTCTTTGGTGATGACAACCCCAATGACAGTTACGTGATTCCCTATGTGGGCGCGAGCTGGGTGATAAACCCCAAATGGACCCTCAGCGCAATCATGCCCTGGCCCGCCGTGCTTTATGCCCCCACGCAGGACTGGCTATTTCGTTTGGGCGCGGCTCCCTCGGGGGCGGCCTGGAGTCTGCAACCGATCAACAATGAAGTCGCCGTAAGCCTCGATGCCTGGGATTTTGGCTTAAGCGTCGAAAGGCGTCTTTACAAGAACGTCTGGCTGGAGGCCCGCACGGGCGTAGGAGGTTTGCGCGGACTGCGTCTTAACAGTGATAGCGGCACCCTCGAGGACCCGGATATCAGCGTGGGCTCCAGCGGATTCTTTGCGCTGTCACTCAAGCTGCGTCCGGGCTTGCTTCCCTAGAGCAGTAAAACTGCGGTTTTAGACACTAGCCAACACTAGCTGCGAGCGCCTGCTCCAAATCAGCAATGATGTCATCCACATGCTCAATGCCAATGGACAAGCGCACCATGCTCTCGCTGACACCCGCTGAGGCAAGCTCCTCGGCATTGAGCTGTCGGTGCGTAGTGCTCGCCGGATGACAGGCAAGCGACTTGGCATCACCAATGTTGACCAGACGCAGGATCAGCTGCAGCGCGTCGATAAACCGCGCGCCGGCATCACTGCCACCATTAAGCTCAAAGCTGATAATGCCGGAGGCGCGGCCGCCACAGATCTTTTGGCAAGTCTCGGCGTAGGGGCTGTCAGCCAGCGTGGCGTAGTTGACCTTTTTAACCGCTGAGTGACCCAGGAGGTAGTCGGCAACCTTCTCGGCGTTCTCACAATGACGCTCCATGCGCAGCGCCAAAGTCTCAAGGCCCTGCATGATCAAAAAAGCACTGTGAGGTGCTAGCGCCGCACCCGTGTTGCGCAGCGGTACCACGCGGCAGCGACCGATGTATGCCGCAGGTCCCAGTGCCTCGGTATACACAACGCCGTGATAAGACGGATCCGGGGTGTTCATTACAGCGAAGCGCTCGGGTTGTGCAGCCCAATCAAACTTCCCGGAATCCACGATGGCACCGCCAATAGTGGTGCCATGTCCGCCGATGTATTTGGTGAGCGAATGCACGGCAATGTCAGCGCCGTGATCAAATACACGGCACAGCAGAGGTGTCGCCACGGTGTTGTCCACAATCAGCGGAACGCCCGCCGCATGAGCGATATCGGCCCAGCGCTGAATATCTACGATATTGCCCGCAGGGTTGCCGATGGACTCACAAAACAGTGCCCGGGTGTTCTCGTCGATGAGGCTGGCGACAGTGTCAAAATCATCGGCCTCGGCAAAGCGCACCTCAATACCCTGGCGCGGAAACGTATGCGCGAAGAGGTTGTAAGTGCCCCCGTAAAGCTGCGATGTGCTCACGATGTTATTGCCCGCCTCGGTTATCGCTTCGATGGCGTAACGAATGGCCGCCATACCGGACGCCACGCTCAAAGCGCCGATTCCGCCTTCGAGTTGCGCAAGGCGCTCCTCCAAAACGCCGTTGGTGGGGTTCATAATGCGGCTGTAGATATTCCCCGGTACGGCCAGATTAAACAGGTCCGCACCGTGCTGAGTGTCATCAAAGGTGAACGAGGTCGTTTGGTAGATAGGTGTGGTGGCGGCTCGCGTGTTGCTACGGTCACCCTCATAGCCCGCATGCAGGGCAATAGTCTCCGGTTTCATGATCAGCTTCTCTGTTAAAAGTGTGTCTTGGGCAATGTGTTTGCGGTAATGCGTCTTCGGTAATTTGTCACTGGCGGTGACGCCAAGCGCTATCGTGGGCCTTCGGCACTCTGAATTGCAAGACCGCCCTGCTACAATTTGGCGGTAAACGTATGTCAAGCTAAACAAGGATTACCACTATGCGCATCGCGCGCCTACTTATTATCAGCCTTACGCTTTTCTCACTTCAGGCTCAAGCCCAGTGGGTCAGTTCAAGCACGCAACGAGCCGGCAAATGGGAAACCAACGTTGGTCTTTATCTCACCGGATCCGAAAGCAGTGGAGGGCTCAACGAATCCTCAGTGGATATCGACAGCGGTTACGGCCTCGCCTTTGGTGTGGGCTATAACTTCACGCAGAATCTGGCCCTGCGCTTTGACGGCGCCTGGTCCCGCGCCGATTACGACGCGGTGCTGGATACAGAAGACAACGGCCTGGTGGAGATCAATCACCGCCTGTCGGCGTTCAATGGCCAGTTCAATGGCGTGTGGAACATCCTCGATGGCGCCTTTACCCCCTATGTACAAGCGGGTATCGGCTGGACTTTTCTGGACTCCAACGTGACTGATGGGCCACCCAGCACAGGCTGCTGGTGGGACCCCTGGTGGGGTTACGTATGCAGCAACTTTTACTCCACCTACAGCGAAACAAACTTTAGCTGGAACGTCGGTGCTGGGCTACGCTATGAGTTCGGTCGCGGCATGTTTGTTCGCGGGGGCTGGGAGCAAACTAACATTGATGGTGGCAGCGGCGCCGATCCAAGCTTTGATGCCTTTCGCGCAGAGCTGGGCTGGTTGTTTTAGGCCCGACTACCTGTGGCGAGCGGCTTTTGAGGACAAACAAGCATGCAGAAAAATAATCTTAAGTGGGTCATCGGTCTATCGTTCTTCGCTGGCTTGATTACCGCAATCGTCTTACCGGCAATATCGTCAGCCGCGCCGGACAGCAGCCCTGCCAAAAATAAAAATCCTCTGCAGGGCATGACGCCGGTGGAGGCCAGTAAAGGCCTGGAATTACCCCAGGGCAATGACGAGGCGGCGGTGGTGCAGGGGCGCTATCTTGTTGGCCTGCTCGGTTGCGCCAGCTGCCATACCGAAGGCGCTTTGATCGGCAAACCTGATCCAGCAAAAACGCTGGCAGGATCAAGCATCGGTATTGCCTATAGTAATCCCATGGTAAACAACTTCCCCGGCGCGGTGTACCCACCCAATCTGACGCCCGACAAGGAAACCGGTTTGGGTGAATGGTCCCTGGAGGAGATCGTCACGCTGCTGCGCAGTGGCAAAACACGTCACGGCCGTCAAACCATGGCGATCATGCCGTGGACGAGCTACGCACAGCTCAATGAAAGCGACGCCCGGGCGATTGCCAGTTACCTTAAGTCCCTGGAGCCGGTGAAGAACAAGGTCCCCAAACAGGTACTGCCCGGCAATCCTGCAAAAACGCCGCTAGTCCATGTGGGGCTCTACCGAAGCCGGTGAGTAAGCACAGCAGGCTTAGATAACCAAAGTCTTCTGGTAACTCATCTCGCGAATGGCGTACTTCACGCCTTCGCGACCTACACCGCTGTCCTTTACGCCCCCAAAGGGAAAATGCTCTGCGCGAAATCCCGGACCATCGTTACTCGCCAAAAGCCCTACCTCCAACTCATCGAACAAACGACGGATAACACTCAAGTTTTGCGTGAACACACCGGCCTGCAATCCGTAGGGCGAGGCATTCACCAGGGCGATGACCTCCTCGAGATTCTCAAACCTTCGCAGCGGTAACACCGGGCCAAAGGTCTCTTCGGTTATCAGGCTTGCATCGTCCGGTACGTCTTCGATCACCGTAGGCCACAAAAGCGTCCCCTCGCGCCTGTGTCCACAGGCCAGTTTTGCGCCCCGAGCCAAAGCATCCTCGATGCGCGCACTGATTTCATCGGCGGCTTTGGCATGAATCACCGGTCCCACAAACGTCTCGTCAAGTGCAGGGTCACCCACAGCAAGCGCGGTAGTCTTTGCCAGCAAAGCCTCTCGAAAGCGCGTGTACACCTCACCGTGGATAAACAAACGTTTTGCCGCGGTGCACCGCTGCCCCGCTGTCGCAAAGCGTTGATTGATTGCGGCCGACACTGCCGCATCGATATCCGCGTCGGGCATGATAATCAGCGGGTCGTTGCCACCCAGTTCCAGTAACAATTTTTTGAATCCCGCAGAGGCGGCAATTGCTCGAGCCGCCACTGTGCCACCGGTAAAGTTGATCGCTTTAATCTGCGGGTGTGCCACAAGATCAGACATATCCGGCACGTCAGGAATACATAACTGCAGCGTCTGACGGGGCATACCGGCTTCGTAACACAGCTCCACTAAACGCTGGGCTGACGCCGTATTCTGCGGTGCCGGCTTAAACATCACTGCATTGCCGGCCGCAAAGGCAGGCCCCAGCTTGTGCATGGCAATGTTCAGCGGAAAGTTAAAGGGTGTGATGCACAGCACCGTACCCAGGGGCCGCCAAACTACCACGCCTATGCGTCCGCGAGTCGGTGGATAAGCATCCGAGTCCAGGGCCTCTCCGGCGATCTGTCGCGCTTCTTCTGCAGACGCTATCGTTGTATTTATAGCCCGATCGAGCTCTACCCGCGCGTCAGAAATGGTTTTACCAATTTCGTCGGTCACCAGCGCAGCGAGCTCTTCTCGATGCGCTTGTAGCAATTGTGCCAGGCGCCTGAGAATATCGGAGCGCTCGTGTGCCACAAGGCTACGCTGCACTTCCTCGCCCTGCCGAAGCGTCTGCAGACACCCGGCAATCGCCGCGCCATCGGCGTAAACGTATTCACCCAGGTGTGCATCATTCCAGGGATTGCTAACCGTGTAAGTAGCCATAGCCTTTGCCTAACGCCAAACTGATGTAGCCATTGTCAGCGCTAGCGACCCTTAAAAACCAGTCCCTTTTGCCCAGACATATCCGGGACTCTCCGGGAGCAACTTGTGTTGCTCGCCACAGTCGGTATGGTCGTGACTTGCGAATCACGAGAAGCCCCGATGCCTCAGACTATTGACGCCAGCGTTGAAGCCGCTATCAAGCCCTTTGCCGACGGTTTCGCAGCGTTCATCTTTTATGAGATTCCCATAGCGGGCATGCAGATACCCTGGATCGTACTCTGGCTGGCTGTCGCCGCCAGTTTCTTTACTGTCTATCTCGGGTTTTTAAACATTCGCGGTTTCCCCCTTGCAGTGCGTGTTCTGCGTGGCGACTATCACGACCCCAATGCACCGGGAGAAATTTCGCATTTTCGCGCAGTCGCCACAGCGATATCGGGCACCGTGGGTATTGGCAACATTGGTGGTGTTGCCGTGGCAATAGGCATCGGGGGCCCAGGAGCCGCATTCTGGCTCGTGGTCGCGGGTCTGCTATCGATGTCCACCAAACTGGTGGAATGTACTCTCGGCGTTAAATATCGACGTCACAATAGCGACGGCTCCGTCTCTGGCGGGCCCATGTACTACCTGGAGCACTGGCTAAAGGTGCGCAGCTGGCCCAAAGCCGGTAAAGCGCTGGGCGGTTTCTACGCGGCGTGCCTAATGATCGGCTGTCTGGGTATCGGCAATATGTTTCAGTCGAACCAGGCCTATGTGCAGTTCGTGAGTATCAGCGGCGGGGAGCAAAGCTACTTCGCGCAGCGCGGCTGGCTGTTTGGCATCGGCATCGCCGTGCTGGTAGGGCTGGTGATTATCGGTGGTATACGCAGCATCGCTGGCTTTGCGGCAAAGGTCGTACCGGCTATGGCACTACTGTATATCGTATCGGCTCTGGTGATCATTAGCATGAGCTACAGCGAGATTCCTCACGCCCTATCGCTGATTGTCAGTTCCGCGTTTACCATGGAAAGTGCCACCGGCGGCGCGATTGGCGCCATGATTGTGGGGTTTCAGCGGGCACTGTTTTCTAACGAGGGGGGAATAGGTTCGGCTTCTATTGCTCATTCGGCGGTACAGACAGACGAGCCAGCATCCGAAGGCATGGTGTCTCTGCTGGAACCGTTTATTGACACCGTAGTGATCTGCACCCTAAGTTCACTGGTGATTGTGGTTACGGCTTTCCCTACCGGCCTCATGGACAGCGGACTCCAGGGTATTGCCCTGACTTCTGCAGCCTTTGCTCATCACATCAGCTGGTCGCCCTATCCCCTTGCAGTGGCAGCATTGTTGTTCGCTTTTTCTACTGCGGTGTCCTGGAGCTATTACGGCCTCAAAGCCTGCACCTATTTGTTTGGCGAGGGCATGCTGGTACAAAACAGTTTCAAATTCGTGTTCTGTGTCTTTTTAGCCTTAGGCTGCATGATTCAACTGGACTCGGTACTGGCCTTCTCTGATGCCATGATCTTTCTTATCGCCGTGCCGAATATTATCGGTCTGTATTTGTTCGCCCCCGAGGTAAAAGCCGAGGTGAACCGCTATCGCCGGCGCATTGCAGACGGCAGTATTGTGCCCTACGAGACCACCGACTGATCCGGGGCGCGGGATCGCAGCAGCAGCACAACCACCAAAGCGAACACAGCGGTGCCGGCGAACGCAACGGGAAACCCCGCCGCATCGGCTACGGTCCCGACCAGTACAGCGCCAATGGCCGGTGTACCCATAGCCACCACCGCCCAAAGACTCATCACCCGTCCGCGATAGCTTTCCTGAACCGTTAATTGTGTGAGCGCCTGACAACCCGTGCCAATGGTGGTGGTACAGCCTGCAATCAAGGCTATCGCCAGGGCTACGACCCAAACCTCATGCCAAAAAGCAGCTGTGAGTATGGTCATCGCAGATATAAACAATCCAAGAAGCACCAGGTGATACAGGCGTCTTAATCTGCCGCTCTGGCGCGACACTAATAAACCGCCCGCGATAGAGCCGGCACCGGCAGCAGCGGTTAGAGTGGCCAGTGTTGCCGAGTCACCGCCAAGCAATTTGCCCGACACGGCGGGCAAAAGCTCAATGACCGTGCGACCCAACACTCCGCTGGCCAAAGTGAGTAAAAAAACCTGGCGCAGCATGGAATCCCTGCGCAGATACACAAACCCGGCCCGGAGTTGAGCCATAAACGACCCTCTCTCTTCGGTGCTTACTTCGCGCTCTGTGCCCTCTACGCGAGCTAGCATCACAACGGCCCCGATACAAATCACCGCCGCAGTCGCAAAAGCTACCGGCACCGTGGACACCACGAGAAGCCAGGCTCCCACCGCCGGACCGATGATTCGCGAAGTATTAAAAATGATGGCCGAATAGCCAATGGCGCTGGGCAAGGCTCCGCGCTCAACCAGCCTTGGCAAAAACGCCAATCGAATCGGAGCGTGAGCCGACGTCAGCACACCAAAGGCCAGCGCCAGAATTGCAAGCGCAGGCAGTTCCAGGTAACCCAGAGTCGCAATAATGGCAGCTACCGCCGCAAGAAAGCCCATGAGGCTAACGGTCACCAACAGACCATTGCGCGGATTAATGCGATCAGCTGTGATACCAAAGATCGGTGTCAGTAAGAATGTCGGTACCAACATCAGGCCGGCGATGCTACCGACCCAGAATGCCGACGCCGTGAGCTCCCATGCGGCCCAGCCAAACAAAAAACGAATAATCCAGCTGCTGAGCGTCGACAGGCAGCTCGATGGAAAGTAAAGCCGAAATCGGGGCTGACTAAAGGCCGAGCGATGCTCGGCCTCTATGTGGTGCGCTTCTGTCGCCTCGGTTCCTATACGCCTGACTACTCAGGTTTTCTGAACAGCAGCGTCATACGGCTGGATTCACCAATGGCAGACATTTCTGCAGCGCGCTGCGGATCATCAGCACTTCCGGACAACGTGGGTGGAAGACGCCAGACGATGTCATCACCGGTGGGCTGATCCATGGGGTTCACATTGATATCTGATTCGCCCACAAATTCAAATCCCGCTGCTTCAAACTCACCAATGACAAAGCTCTTCTTGAGATAGCCCGCGGATCCGTCAGCCCAGTCATCAGCTGCGTCTTCCGGCGCCATGTGCTGCACCACGCCCACGATGCCGCCAGGCTTTAAGGCGGCCTTGGTATCCATGAGCGATGCGGTCAAAAACCCACCCTCTTCTTCAAAGCGGGCCATATTATGCAGCGCACGAATAAACAGCGCGGCATCCAGCTCCCCTTCGAAACGCTCGGGCAACGCCCCAAACTGAAACGCGTCGATAGATGCCACAGGCTTATTGAACCAGCTTCGCGCATCCGCCAACCAGGTATCGACCCAGGTTTCCTTAGCCTTGAGCTGCTCGGCCGACATAAAACCAAATAACGGGAACAGAGCCTGATCGTAATCAACGCCCACCAGCATTCCCTCGCTGCCAAGGTAAGGCACTAGAATTTTGGTATACCAGCCACCGCCGGGCAGCGCTTCGAGTACGTTCATGCCGGGCTCGATGCCAAAAAAGTCCAGAGTTTCTGCCGGATGCCGCGCCGCATAGCGCGCTTGTACAGCCGCGGGCTGCGCCGCGAGTATGGCGGCCAGACTGCCGCTTTGGGGCATATCGCCAGACGAGGCCGTCTTTGCGGTAGTTTGAGTGGTTTGTGCAACGTCGGCTGCGGATCCAGCTTCGGCTGACTCCTTGGACTGGCAGGCACTCAGGCTGATAACAGCACCGGCAAGAAGCAGGCCAGCAATCATAGGACGAAGAGAAATATTTGACATAACAACTCCTATTGACGGTGCCATTGCTTTTATAGACGACACCGTACCTCTGTGGGTGTCCTGCGAGTATACGCTCTGGACCCGTCGCGGTGTCTCCCTTATTGTGCGCAGCTTGCCAAGCTAAAGGACGACGTATGAACAACTTCGAAAACACCGTGGGATTCATCACGGGCGGCGCCGCGGGTATAGGTCTGGGCGTAGGCCGTGCACTGGGTCGTCAGGGAATGACTCTGGTCCTCGCCGATGTAGAAGCGGACACCCTGAATAAAACCGCACAGGAGCTGCGCAGCGAGGGCATTGAGGTTTATACAGAAGTACTGGATGTTCGTGACGCCGATGCTTACCGAGAGATTGCACAGCGAACGCTGGCCAAACACGGCAAGGTGAACTTTCTGTTTAACAATGCCGGCGTTGGTGGGGGACATTTCCCTGCGGGCGAGACACCTTTGCAAGACTGGCAATGGGTGGTCGATGTGAACCTCATGGGCGTGGTCTATGGCATTGAGTTCTTTTTGCCGGCCATGCGTGCCCTGGGCGAGCCATGCTACATCATCAACACCGCCTCCCTGGCAGGCCACGTAGCCAACCCCGGCATGGCCGCCTACTGTGCCACCAAGTTTGCGGTTGTGGGCTACTCCGAAGCTTTGCGACACGAGCTGCAAGGTTCTTCTATCGAAATATCAGTACTTTGCCCGGCGTGGGTCAAGACCCGTATTGCTGAGAGCCGCCGCAACCACCCGGACGCAGAAGAAGCCGCCAACGCATCGGGCAGTACCGACGGCATGAGCAAAGTCGGCGAAATCATCGCCAAGGAAGGTATCAGCGTGGAGGCCCTTGCCGAGCGCGTTGTGCGCGGCATGGAAACGAGCACGTTTTATCTGTTCACTCACCCGGATTTTTGGCCAGCAGTACAGGAGCGACTGGAACGTATCACCCGGGATTACCAGGAAGTACTGCCCGGCTAAGGCCGCGGTAATTGTCAGGCCGGGATGCTTCGCAAGAACAAGCACAATCGATTCGCGATGGCAGTCAATGCGTGGGGCATTACGGCACTGGTTTTTTGCGGCGCTCTCTTTCTGGGAGCCGCCACGAGGCATCTGTGGGACCAGCCTCCCGCGCCTGAGGTTCTGGCACTCGCCGCACCACACTGCAGTCAGTCCAGTGCTGTTTCAGCAACAACGTCAGAACCCTTTTCTATTGCCGTGCAAGCCCAAGCAGCTGCTCTACCTGCCGATCTGGAGCAAAAAATTGCCCTGGGTGCAGATGCCGCCTATGCGCAGTGGCGAGAATGGCTGGGCGAAGAAGCCTTATTGCACTCTCGCATCAACATTCGCTTTGTGGGTGACGACAAGCAGTTCCGGGAAATCTACGGCAAACCTAGCGCCGAGGACTGGACGACTACAGGCTTTTATCGCATGCGCAGCAATGAAGCGCTCATCCTGTACACGCCCAAATATCGCAGCACGGCGCTGGGCAATGCCTTTCACGAAGTCTCTCACCTGGTGACCGCATCGCATCTGGGGGCAACACCTCCCTGGCTGAATGAGGGATTGGCCGAGTACTACGAAACACTGGATGTCGTTGATAACGGCGTGCGCTTTGCACATAACCCTCTGCACATACAATTGCTGCGCCGCCAGGGACCTGTGAGCATCTCGGATATGACGGCGCTGTCGCGAAAGGAATGGATGCAGCAGGACGCACAAAGGCGCTATGCCAGCGCCTGGTCTTTCATCACTTTTATGCTGCAATCACAAGACGGACGGCGCACCCTCCAGCGCGTGGTGCAACAAGCCTACATGGAGCGCTGCGATGCCAGAGCTGACCTCAGGGAAAGCCTCCGGAATTACCCCGGAGGTTTGCAGTCTCTTCAGGACGATTGGTTTTACTGGCTTGAGCACCAATTGAGCGTGCTACCGGCAAAAACGAAAGCGCAGGCTCTTTAAGCGACGCTCACATGCCAGCCACGGAGCCCCGGTCTGGTGTTTTGTCTTACTACAGGACGGTGAAGCTAACCCCCGCGTGATCCTGCAATCGCTGACGCAGAGCATCGCCCATCACCGCTGCGGCGGTAAAACAACCACCGTGGGCTTTGGGCGTTTGGGATAAGCACACCGCCGCCTCGGCAATCATTTTGGAGGTCGAGCCATAACCGGGATCACGATCACCATAGACCTGCACCGTGGCACTATCACCGGCATCATTGCTGCCCACGTAGAGAATGTCGTAAAAACCAGCCTCTCGCTCTTCCTTGCTTGGTCCCTCTCCCGGCTTGAGGGTCATGTCCAGCGACATATCGCCACCGGCCGCCTCAGGCTTGGTTTCGCCAAGCAGAATCATTTCGTCATAGACCAGATCAGTGCCGTAGGCGTGGCCAAGCAGTTGATTGGAGCGATGCACATTTTTGGTATTAATCGTGGCCATGATGAAGGGACCTGACCAGCTGTTCAGATCCTCTTCAAACAGCATTTCGTTTCCGGCGGGCTGCTCGGGACCAACGAACCCCTCCGTAAGCACAAAGGGATTGGCAAGATCTGCAAACAGCGCGGGGTTCGCTTTCACCGACGCCATAGTGGCGGTGAACGAGGCCACGGTTCCACCTGAGGCCGTGCCGCGCATCGCTTTAACGCGGCACTTCACCCGGGGCAAAGGCGCGCCAAACTTTGCACTGGCCACCTGCTCCAGTAAGTGCACTCCAAGGTCTGAAGGTAGCGAATCGAAGCCACAGGAAAACACGATGCGCGCGCCGCTTTCCCGCGCAGTGTCGTCATGCGCAGCAATCATGTCCTTCATCCACAGCGGCTCACCGTTGAGATCAACGTAGTCCGTGCCAAGTCGGGCACAGGAATCGACCACGGTGCTTCCATACTGCTGGTAGGGTCCCGCGGCGCTAAGCAGGACGCGTGTAGAGCCTGCCATCTTATCGATGCTCGCCTTATCCTCACTATCGGCCACCACCAGAGCGACGCTGGAATCAATCCCTAACTCATCGCGAAGCTGCTCCAGTTTCGCCAGATTTCGCGCCGCCATCCCCCAGCGAAACTCCGCATTGCTGCCGTAGGTTTCGTTTAAATATTCGCAGATTAAGCGACCCGTAAAACCGGTAGCGCCAAAAACCAAAATATCGAAGTCGCGTGTGTCAGTCATGTAGAGACATCCTGTGAGGAGAAATTATTAAGAAGACTACGCAGACTAGACCGGATAATTGCTTCGAGCAACCGCAGGTCGCAATGCTGATGCTCAACCAGCCCTTGGCTAACTCACGTCCAGGGCGTGGCCGCGCAAAACCTCCATGGGCACGATATCAGTCGCCGCCTGATGGGTCCGCTGCAGATACACCCGCGGGGCTTTACCCTGCTGATGTGCCTCTAACCAGCGCGTTGCACACAGACACCAGCGATTGCCTGGCTTGAGCCCCAAAAATCCATACTCGGGCACGGGGGTCATCAAATCATTGCCGCGACTTCGCGAAAACTCTAAAAACTCCTGCGTTAGCTCCACACACACTGTGTGCGAGCCGCCATCGAGCTTGGATGTATTGCAGCACCCATCGCGAAAAAAGCCGGTTACCGGATCGTGACTGCAGGCCTGCAGAGGCTCTCCAAATACGTTCAAGGACTCCGCCATACTCATGGCGTGAGCTCCGCTGCCGGTGTATCTGACAACCAGAGGTCCGACAACCAGGCGCTTCGCGCATCATTTATCCAGGCCTGGGAAAAACGGGAGAAGCGCAGCATGTGCTTGGCCACCTCTGAATCCAGTGTTGCAATCGCCTGCTCGCCCCGATCACTGGCCACGGTCACAACGATGGCCGCCTCTTCTCCAGATCCACTCCACTCAAAGGCAGGATCCGAGACGTAACGCGGCGGCATATTCTTTTCCAATACTTCGTCAAGCTCGCCACCCAACGCCACGCTCTCTATGGTGAGCACCTCTCGCACAGTGGACTCGTCAAATTCGGGAACGTCCACAGCAGTGGCAATCGCCGCCAGAATAGTGCTGTCCCATTCCTTTTGATCGAGCGACTTTTGCACGCGCTGGTACTGGTAAGACTCCAAAACACCGTGACGATTTGAGACCAACTGGATTGCCTCGTTGCTCTTCCCCATCGCCACAGCCCACAAAGCCTCTGCGGTGTTCACGCCAGGCAGTGGCTGGGCGTGGTAGGGCTGCGTAAGGTCGCCGATGTAATGGAGTCCCCAGCCGGCAAATCGCCAGCCCCAATAGTCGTGACCCGTCTCAAAAGCAAACCGGGACAATGCCCTGTACAAAGAGACGCGCCACTCGGGATAGGTCCGCAAAAGATCCGGCTGTGCTTTACGCGTGACCCAGTCCAGATGATAAAAGCCCATATGAAAGGGCGCCTGAGAGCTGTAGTCCAGATTGGGGTTACCAAAGGGCTGCGTACCAAATCCATAGTCCGCAGCAAAGTCGGTGTCATTGTCTTCGAACAGACCAATGTCCAGACCAAAATCTGGTTCGTCACTACCACTGGCCAGCACATGAGCCGGCGCCACAAGCTCCCCAGCGGTCAGCGCAACATAAACGATGGACTCATGGGACACACCACCGTTCAAAAAGCTCAACTCATCAAAGCTCTTCACCAAACCAGGAGCGATAGAGGGGTCTTCCACGGTGGTTTGACGGTACAGCGAATACCCCAGGGTAGGATTCACACGGATGGCGCGCAAAAAGGCGTTGCGCAAGTCCTCGGCACCAGCCTGAAACGCCAGGGCGTCAGGACGGGGCGCATAGTAAGCAAAGCTCTCTCGGGACATGGCTTCGTGGCGACTCAGCATCGCGGCAAGACCCGTCGCTTCCGAGCGCACGAACTCCTCGAGGGACTCCACCTGTAAAGAGGGCTCAAGCAAATCTGGCTGAGTTCGAACCAACGGCCACAGCAAACTGGCATGATCCGACCAGGCCCAGACGCTGCTACTGAATACGAACAAAAACAATGGAGCTAACCAACGGCGCATGAGGAATTCACTTTCTTCTAAGTTGCGTGGGGATGAATCATACAGTCACTCGCCCCTGGCCGCAGAATTGCTTTGCACACTCGCGGTGTAAAGCGAGACTCGATTAAACTCCCGGGCCTCGTCCATATCGGGGACCGTGCAGCTGTCTTGCTCGCAGATCTTTTGGTACGGCGGGACGTCAAAGTTGCGAACCCGGGAATCCGCCACAAGAACCGTATCAGCACGGGCAATAAAGCGATCAAGCCAGACAAGATTTGCCCGGTCATAGAGAACGTCGGCCACGAGAATAAGATCCACAGGGCCCCGCACCGCCTCAAAGTCATCGCATAAGGTCACGCTACAGGCATTCAGTGCTGCGTTGTATGCAGTAGCTTTTAGTGCCAGAGGATCAATATCACAGGCAATGACCTCCTTTGCGCCGACCATCGCTGCAGCAATCGCCACCACCCCCGAGCCACAGCCAAAATCCAATACCCGACGACCGCGCACAAGTTCAGGGTGTTCAAGAATATAAGCAGCTAGAACACGTCCCGATGCCCAGCAGAGGATCCAATACAAAGGGTTATCCATTACGCGACGCGAAGTGTCCGCGTCCAGATGTCGCTGGGACAGTACATCGCGAATAAGCAACAACAACAGTGTGTGCTCAGGCAATACAGACTGAACATCAAGCTGGGCTTCGGGCAGGATCTGCTGGAGCGCGCCCAGAAGCTTGGATGGACTCTTATTAACAGACTTAAGGTCGGTCAATTTGGACCCGCAGGGACTCGACGGCAAAGTATGGTCCAGGGCTCACTTTCGACCTTCTAAAAAAGATTAGTGTTGACAATGTCCGTATTTGGGAAAATAATCCCAATTATGAACAACGATACTCAAAGCGCACTTAGCAGCGCAATTTTCAGGATTCTCAGACCGCTTGCCCGCGTAATGTTACATCACGGCATGGCCTATGGAACTTTTGCCGAGCTTGCACGCAAAGCCTTTGTGGACGAAAGCCTCCAGCAACTGCGAAGTTCGGGAAAACGCAGCAGCATTTCCAGTGTTGCCGCAATGACCGGGCTGACGCGAAAAGAAGCATCGCGTTTAGCGGAGCTCGATGTCGATACCGGTCTGGATAGCGACCGGCGCTACAACCGGGCTGTTCGTGTAATCACGGGGTGGACCACCGATCCCAGGTTTGCAAGTACTGACGGTGAGCCTGAGATTCTCCCGCTACAGGGAGACAAAAGCTTTGAACTGTTAGTCAAAGAGTACTCGGGTGATGTTCCGGTGGCCGCCATGCTCTCAGCACTGGAGAGCAGTGGCACAGTCATCAGTGACGAACAGGGCGTACGACTTGTTGAGCGTGCCTACCTTCCGACCCAGACCCCCGCCGCGAGTATCAATATTCTCGGGAACGACGTGGCAGAAATCATCACCAGCATTGACCACAACCTCACACATGAGCGCGCAGCGCGCGTATTTCAGCGCAAAGTCTCTAACGGCAGTATTTCGGCCAATGCGCTGGAGGAGTTCAAGCAGCTGTCGAACAGAAAGTCCCAGGAACTGCTAGAGGAATATCACGCCTGGCTGACGGCCCATGAGGTGGATATAGACCCCAGTGACGATTCCATTGAACGAGCAAGATATGTCTCTATCGGCATCTACTACTACGACGACACCATTTACGAGGACCACAAGCCATGAAGCGCTCCTTTGATCCCAGTGCCTCGCGCAGAGCCCTACATCTTTTTACAGCTGGGAGTCTTCTTTGCCTCAGCGCTTGCGGCGGTGGAGGCGGCGGCGGACTGCTGGCAGGTGTCGTCAGCGCACCGGGCGGTGGCGGTGGTGGTATTGGCGGCACGGGCCTAACCAGCAGCGGCACCATAACCGGTACCGGCAGCATCTTTGTGAACGGCGTACGTTTTGATGTGGACGATGCAGAGATCTTCATTAATGGCGCGCCCGCCAGCGAAGATCAGCTGGGACTCGGCATGGTGGTCTCTGTATCGGGCACTGTTGAGGAAGATGGTGTAAACGGCACAGCCCAGCGGGTCGATTACGACCCCCAGCTTGAGGGTCCCGTCACGACCATTGAGCGCAATGCTGACAACAGCAGTGCGCGTATTACAGTACTAGGACAAAGCGTCATTATCGAACGCACCAGCACCGTCTTTGAAGAGAGTAGCTTTGATGGCATCGCCGCGGGCGATGTGGTCGAAATATCCGGCTATCTGGATAGTGACGGTCGCCTGCGCGCAACGCGAGTCAGCGGCGAAGACACCATTGACGGGAGCGTGAAGCTCAGCGGCATTATCAGCAATCTACTGGGTCAGGCATTTAGCATCGGCACACAAAGCGTCGATGCTGGTGATGCAGTACTCAGCGATCTGCCCAACACGGGACTTGCCGACGGCATCTTCGTCAAGGTGGAAGGTGAACTCATTGATGGCGTGATTCGCGCAAGCGAGATTGAAGGCCGCGGTGCAGCGCTCACGTCCCTGCAGGTCGATGACCAGATTACAGTGGAAGGCACCGTTGCCGACTTCGATGGCGTCAGTGGCTTCACGGTAGAGGGGCTACCAATCGATGCAGCTAATGCTTCGCTGAATATCGGAGAACTCGCCTTGGGCAATGGCCTTATTGTGGAGGTCAGCGGCACCTGGAATGGCGAGCGGGTGATCGCGACTGCAATTAGCGTACGGCGCGGCCGGATCAAGATCGAAGCGCCACTAAGTGGTATCAGCGACACCCAACTGAGCTTCGAGTTTGCCGGGACCATCATCAACGTGGACACCGATGCACGCACGCTCTTTGATGACGACCGCGATGGCATAGAGTATCTCAAGATTGCAGATCTGGCGATCGGCGACTACCTGGAAGTAGAAGCGCTCGACAGCACCGGCGGGCTTATAGCGACCCGTGTGGATCGTGATGACGACGATAATGAGAGCGAGCTACAGGCACCGGTGCAAAGCTTTATTGATGGATTGAGTGTCACCCTGCTGGGGGTTACCTTTGATGTGACCCAAGCGGACTTTGAAAACTCTGCGGACAACGCCATTAGCAGTGCGCAGTTTTTTGCCAATCTGAACAACGGTGCGCTTGTGAGCGTCAGTGACGGTAACCCCAGCGATGGTTTTGCCGAGGAGGTGGAGTTTGAGTTTGCCACAGCCCTGGACGGTGATCGGGAGTTCAGTGACGATGATGAGGAGCGGCTCGACACCAATGAACTGCCACAGAACATACTGAACTACATCAGCGCGAACTTCCCGAACGCAGATATCGCCTTTAGTGAGCGTGATACCGATGACAACGAAATTGAGGTCTATCTGACCAACGGTACTGAGCTTGTCTTCGATCTGAGCGGAAACTTCCTGGAGTCTGAGCTCGAAGACGGGGAAGATTCAGAAGACCCTGAGGATCCCGAAGATCCGGAGGATCCTGAAGATCCGGAAGATCCGGAAGATCCGGAAGATTCGGAAGATTCGGAAGATCCTGAGGACCCCGAAGATCCGGAGGATCCCAATAGTCCTGAGGATCCCTCGGGTTCCTAATCAGCAAACGGTTCTGACGATCACCGTCTACGCCTGAAGTCGGCGCGACATTCGGGCGCTAATTTGGCACTCAAATCGGGCTATCAGGCCAACAACGGTCCCGACCTGTTGATGTGCATCAATCAACGACCAAAAAACCATCGCAAAGCTTTTCCAGCGGCTATATTGTAGAAACCGGTGCCAACATGGCCAAATGGTGACATGGTTACGAACAACAAACGTCCGGAGCCAGGGCGGCGAAGAATTCTTAAGCAGGCGGGTTCTCTCCTGGCAGCGAGTAGCCTCGGGTTCCCCGCCATCATCTCGGCGCGCGACGCCAAACCGACGGTGCGCGTACTAGGTACGCATGTAACGCTACAAGAACCCATACGACAGCGCGCGGAGCAGGATCTGGGTATCAACCTGCAGTTCAGTCCCGGCGGCAGCGCGCAGGTCTTATTCAAAGCTTCCATGGACCCTTCCAGCTTTGACCTTTACGAGCAGTGGTCAAACAGCATGCGCGTGCTTTGGCAGTCACGCGCGATACAAACGATCGATCCGGGTCGTATTGAATACTGGGACGAAATCAATCCGCTGAGTAAAACCGGGCGATTGTCACCGAACGATGCGATCGGTGCCGGTGATGCGCCGCACCTGCTCCTGTATGTACAGGCCGACGGTTCTTTGGGCAGTACCCCCACAAGTGAGATAGCGTACCTGCCTTACGTGCATAACGCAGACTCTTTGGGTTACAACCCCGATCGTATCCCCGAAGGGGAGCCCTACAAAAGCGAGAGTTGGGGCTGGCTTCTGGACCCACAACATCGGGGGCGCGTGGCGATTGTTAACGCGCCGAGTATAGGTGTGTTTGATCTAGCTCTCGCGGCACAGGCCCGGGGACTTATGGCCTTTGATGATATCGGTAACATGAGTCGTGAGGAGGTCAACCAGCTCTTCGATATTCTCATGCGCTTCAAAGCCGACGGGCATTTTCGTGGATTTTGGAACTCGGTCCCGCATTCGGCCAAGCTAATGACTCGCGGCGAGGTGGACGTACAAAGTATGTTTTCTCCCGGCGTATCCATGGTCCGCAGCGCCGGAACGCGCTGTCTTTACGCTGCTCCAAAAGAAGGCTACCGAGCCTGGCAAGGCGTAATGTGCCTCTCCCGCGAAACCCGAGGCGAGCAAGAGGATGCAGCCTACCAGTATATGAACTGGTGGCTGTCAGGCTGGCCGGGTGCGTTTATAAGTCGCCAAGGCTACTACATCAGTAATCCCTCACGCTCTAAAGGCCTGATGCCTGAGCATGAGTGGAATTACTGGTATGAGGGACACGCCGCCAGTGGTCCGTTGACTGGACCGGACGGCAATGTAACCGTTCAACCCGGTGAGAAGCGTCGCGGCGGCAGTTACACCCAGCGCTTCTCGAACATCGCCGTTTGGAACACCGTAATGCCAACTTTTGACCTCACGGTTCAACGCTGGAATGAGTTTGTCATCGCCTGAATTAAGCCTCAAGCAGCGCGGCGTTCTCAGTCATTTGCCGCTACGGGTCCGGCTTGCCGCCGCATTTGTCACTAGTCTGGTCGCTGTGTTGACCCTGGTGTCCATGACCTATGTCGCCGTCAACTTTAGCTCCAAACAAAGTAATGAACTGCAGATCGCAGGTGCAAAATTAGACTTTGTTAACGATCTGACTCTTGCTTCGACGGCGCTGCAGCTGGCCGCAACGCGATATGTATACCTGGGCCACGATTCAGCGCGTGAGTATGTCACTAACAATATCGACCTATGGCTTAACGAGATTGCTGCCTGCCGGGAGCGTAGCTGCTTAAATCAGGAACGAATAGATGATGTCGATACCCACTTAAACGCATTTTTGGATGCGTTCAATCTTGTGGCAACATCACGCAGTGACATCGCAAACGCTCTGATTAGCGACTTCGCAAACTTGAGAGTATCTGCACCTACTACCAACAACACAGTGGACTACCCAGGCGCAGGGCAGATCAATAGCATCAACGACCACATTTCGACTATTGAAGCGACACTCCTCGCCTACTTTGTCACCTCGGACTCTCAAAGAATTTCTGATGCCGAGGCACATCTCGATGAACTCAAGGGCCATCTCGCGAGCACCTTCGGCGCCCTGGAGGAAACTCAAAATACAGCTGTCGGCAGCTTCAGTATTGATCGCTTGGAGAACTCTCTCTATGCAAATATTCAGCGCATCCGGAGCTATGCCTACCTTGTTAACGTTGTACTGCCCTCGGAAGCGCGAGAAATGGAGTACCTTGCCAGCAATGTTGCTGCAGAGGTGCACGAAGAAATTGCTGCCCTACAAACCTCTATGCAAAGCAACCGCCAAAACTTTTATGTCTGGGTTTTTTCACTGACCGCGTTCGTTCTGTTGCTGAGTATCCCGATGTTCTTCTGGCTGTTGAACTCGGTCACTTCACCGCTTAAGAATCTGTCCGCTGTGTTTCACAGACTCACGCAGGGCTCTGAAGAGAAAATCATTGGCGCGGAGCTTACAAAAGACGAGATTGGTGATCTGTTCAAAGCAGCTGAAGCATTCCGCCGCGAAAATGTGCGTGAACGAGAACTGTTAGCCGATTATCGAGAACTAAGTCGAAACCTCGAATCTCAGGTCACAGAGCGCACTCGAGAACTGGAAGCCAAAAACGCGGAACTCGACCACATCGCCTCGGTGGATAAACTCACCGATACCTATAATCGTCGGGCACTGGATGCGGCGCTTTCTGCAGAGCTGGAACGCGCAAACCGATACCAGCGACCGCTATCGGTGTTGCTCATGGATATCGACTTTTTTAAGCACGTGAATGATCAATACGGCCATCTCACCGGCGACAAAGTACTGGTTACTTTGTGTCAGAAGATCAAAGAAAATCTGCGCGCATCCGATATATTAGGCCGCTGGGGTGGAGAGGAATTCCTCGTGATCTGCCCGGAGACAGACCTTGAACAGGCGAGAAACGCGGCAGAAAAAGTTCGCCGAGCCATCGAGAAAACAGATTTTGAGCTCTCCAAAAACATCACCATTAGCGTTGGAATATCGGTGCTCATGGAAAATGCCACGGTGGAATCGCTCGTGGCAGAGGCTGACAAAGCGCTCTACCTCGCGAAAAGCCAGGGACGCAATCGCGTATGCATTGCTCCAATGATGCTGGCACCCCTCCACGCCGCCCCTCCCCAGTGAAGCGCAACAGGCTGCGCTGTGTTTCAGCGCGGTCAAGCCAAAGCCGATGACTCGTAAATTCACCTTTCCCGTGCTGTTGCTGGCACTCGCCTACGCACTATGGATGAGCACAGACTTCGTAGAAATAGCTGCCGGCATCGCCCTTTTCATGTTTGGCATGCTTTGCCTGGAGGCGGGCTTTAAGTTCTTTACCGGCGGCCCCCTGGAGGCAGCGCTGCAAATCTCTACGGATAAACTATGGAAAAGCCTGAGCTTTGGTGTGGTCAGCACCACTATGATGCAATCAAGCTCTCTGGTGTCGCTGATTACCGTGTCTTTTGTCGGTGCCGAAATGATTACCCTCGCTGCTGGCATGGGAATCATCATGGGAGCCAACATAGGCACTACCACCGGCGCCTGGCTCATCGCCGGCTTCGGCCTCAAGGTGAACATCGCCGCCTATGCCATGCCCGTGCTGGTGTTTGGCGTGCTCTTTCGACTGCGACAAACCCGCACTGTGCAAGCGCTGGGCGATGTAATGCTGGGCTTCGCTTTTTTATTCCTGGGCATTCATTACATGAAGATCGGCTTTGAGGCCTTTCAAGGCAGTTTCGATCTCTCTGCCTATGCAATTGCAGGCTTTGTCGGCGTCGTCGTCTACACCTGCATCGGTATGCTCATCACCGTGGTCATGCAGTCGAGTCACGCCACGCTCCTGATTATTATCACTGCCCTGGCTGCCGGCCAGGTCAGCTACGAAAACGCCCTGGCACTGGCTATTGGTGCAAACCTTGGAAGCACTATCACCATCGTGCTGGGGAGCCTTTCATCAAATATTGGCGGCAAGCGTCTCGCGGCATTTCACGTGCTTTTCAACCTGATTACCGCGTTATTCGCCATATTCTTCATTACCCAGCTGGCAAAGCTTGTGGACATGCTCGCGCTAACGCTTGGGATACCCGGCGATGACGCATTGCTTAAGCTGGCGCTATTTCATTCTCTGTTTAACATTTTGGGCGTGACCGGCTTTGTTGCCTTCGTCAATCGACTGGAACAGCTCCTGCAAAGACTCATCAACGCCCATCCCCAGGGGGCCCAATATCCACAGTTCCTGTTTGCCGAGGCTCTGGAAACACCAGCGACCGCAGTGAATGCAGTGAGTAAAGAAGTCGAGCACCTAATGGAAAACGCCTTCGGCTTATTGGCACATGGACTGAGTCTGCGCCGCCAAACCATCGATTCTGAGGAATCTTTGAGCAAAGCCGTGGAGCAAACCCGACGGATTTTTCTCATTGATGTGGATGACGACTATGAAGCCAGTATCAAGGGTTTGCATACTGAGATCATTGCGTTCATTGCCAGCGCACAGGCGCGGGAGTCCAACGCCTCAGCTAACGAACGCCTTTTTGAATTACGTCGGGCAAGTCGAAGTATCGTAGAAGCCGTTAAAGCCATGAAGCATCTGCACAAGAATTTACGGCGCCACGGACTCTCGTCAAACCCCTCAGTACGTGCGCGTTATAACCAGATCCGCCTGCAGATAGCCCAGCTTTTACGCGAGATTCGAAAAGCACTGCGAGAAGAGCCTGGAGAGCTGGCGGTGCTATCTCTGGACGTGGCCAAACTGGAGCAGGAAAAGATCGCCAAACAACTGCTTTTAGATTTAGATGATGCGATTCGCCAGCGAAAAATACCCGTATCCATCGTCACGTCAGTGATGAACGACGAAGACTACGCCCAGAATATTGGAAATAGCTTGCTGCGCGCCCTTGCGATTCTTCGAAGCGCCGATTGGCGCCCCGAATCAGAGAGCCTTGCTCTGAGCAATGAGGACATCAATGAACTATTGGAAAAATAACCACCGACTCAAAAAATGCTCAGACTTTAGGGCCACTCATGGAGTCGCACGATGAAAGCAAAGAAACTGCTCAATCGTCTCGGCGAGTTTCTGGACGCGGATGAAACAACACAATATCGGGAACTTAAGGCAACCAACAAAGTGCTCGGAGTGCTCAAAGCACTCAAACGCAAAGAGGCCTCGCTTAAGGAGCAACTGCTGATTACCTTGGACCCGCAAGAGCGGTCTGCCATTCAAACCAAACTCGACGTCATCTACGCCCAACGCAAAAAGGGTGTGGAACGCGTCAAGCAGTTAAAGGAACTAGAACGCTCTGGCGATGGTGACACCAAAGATAAATAGATGTTCGCCATCCACAAAATCCACGTCGATCTGTGGCGAGACCTCATAGGCATCAAAATGAAACCCGTACTCCAGTCCCACACGCACGAGAAAAACGGAGCCCTCTTCTTCTGAGTCCTCAAGACCCGGCCCCGCGTACAGCTTCCACGGCCCTCGGTGCACCGCTACCGGTAACACCGCCACGTTGGTGTGAAAATCTCCACCGACATGCTCAAAAATGGCTCCGACACCAAATTGCTCATTCATACGATATTCGTATTCAAGGCCCAACGTTAAGCCCTGATTTCGCCGTGTTTCCGTAGTGTCACCAATAAACACACCCAACGTATGATGCGGAAAGGCGAGATGGCCCGGGCTGCTCTGGGTATGCGAAGCGACTTCATGTTCTGCAGAAGCATGCGCATTAGACGGGTCCTCATCGGCCTCAGCCCAGCTTAGAGAGCTCGTCACAGCCACCAGTGCAATAAGTAGATACCTGCTGCTCACGTTCTTAATCATCACCATGAATCTCTAAATAGGCCGCATGTCCCCGCGCCTCGATCACCTCTCGGCCCAAGGTATCGGCGGTGAGGATCGCAGCATGTAGTTTCTCGGCCGTCACCTCCTGAGGCATATTCGCCATAAAGGGAAACTCCAAAGCCGCAGTAACAACAGCTTCGATACTACTATGGTCATCCGGTGACAAAGATAGCTGCCCAAGGTGTACGGGCAAGCCAATCTGCGCAAAGAACTCCGTAGCGCGCCTTGCTTCATCGTCCCAACCTTCAAGAGCCAGCTGTGCCAAAACCCCCATAGCGACCATTTCTCCATGCAGGTATCGCTGATGCACATGCTCGATCACAGTATAGGCCTGCGCAAAGCCATGGCTAGCGGCCAAGCCTCCACACTCAAAGCCAATACCGCTTAACAGGGTGTTGGCTTCAACAATACGCTCCAGAGCATCATCAATGACTCCCGTTGCCAAGGCCTCAAGCGCGGCCTCACCGTCCGCATAAATAGTCTTGGCACAAAGCTCTGCAATGGCGGCACCGGCAAGCGTTGGACTGGCTCCAAAGGTTGTGAAGGCGTTAGGGTTCAGCGAGCATGCCCGGGCCTCGTACCAAGTGGCCATGGCATCGCCCATGCCCGCCACAAGATATCTGGCAGGAGCGGCGGCAATGACCGCAGTATCAACCAAAACCAAGGCGGGATTTTCGGCAAACACCTCAAAGGTCTCTGATACGCCTTCCGGCGTGTAAATCACCGAAGCGGCCGAACAGGGCGCATCGTTAGATGCCAGCGACGGCACCACCACGGCCGGTACGTTTAATCTGTGGGCAATACATTTACCGGCATCAACAACCTTACCGCCACCCAGAGCAATCACCGTTGCCGGAGGGGTCTCCTGCGCGCGAAGAACATCGGCATGGGACTCAATCTCGGCAAAAGAGCACTCCCCACCAAAGGTCAAAATGGTCGCTGGCACGCCAGCATCCGCAAGACTCTTTAAAAGCACTGCGCCCTCCGCTCTCTGACTACGAGCTGACAGTAAGACCGCACAGGACTCGAAGCCAAGTTTGCCAAGATAGGCCCCGGTTTGGGCAATTACGCCAGGTGCCTGCACATAACGCCGGGGGCTTCCAAAAACACGAGGCATGCTTTGAGAAGTCGTGGGTAGCGCAAACAGCTCCAACTCTCCTCCCTGCTCATCATTTCCCGGTTCTGACGCACCTTCATTTAAGTCCTGATGCTTATCTGACATGACAACTTACCTCGCTTTTTTTATAGAATTCTAAAGCAAATACGCAATGTGCGTCGCTTCGTGGCAAAATCCCCGGCTTGCTTAAAAATAGAGAATTCGCAATGTCCAATCCACTACTACAAGACAGTCCCCTGCCGCAGTTTTCGGTCATACAGCCGGAGCATGTGGAACCGGCCATCGATTCCCTGCTCGCACTCAACCGCGAGAAGATCGAGATCCTGCTGGAATCCCTTGAAAAACCCGACTGGCAGACATTGGTTGAACCACTGGCGCTTTTGGACAACAAGCTGTCACGTGCCTGGTCGCCGGTTTCGCACCTCAACGGCGTTCTTAACAGCGAGGAGCTGCGCGAAGCACACAGTGCTTGTCTTGCAAAGCTTTCTCAGTTCAATACTGAGATGGGCCAGAACAGTCGGCTTTTTGAGGCTTATAAAGCAGTGGCACAAGGCGGCGAAGCATTGAATGCCGAACAACGCAAAGTGCTGGAAAACATCCTGCGCGACTTCCGTTTGTCCGGAGTGGATCTCCCCCAGGACAAGCAGCAACGCTTTAAAGAGATACAGCAAGCCCTGTCAGCGCTTTCCAGCGACTTCTCAAACAAAGTGCTGGATGCGGGCAACGCCTGGAGTAAAGAGCTTGCAAGCAGTGCAGAGCTGGAAGGCCTGCCCCAGGCCGCCATCGATTTGGCCAGACAGACTGCCCGGCAGCGCGGGCTTGAGGGCTATCTGCTGACTCTGGACTTCCCGTCCTATCAGCCCGTTATGACCTATGCCGTGGACCCAGCGTTACGCGAAGAGATGTATCGAGCTTTTGCCACTCGCGCCAGCGACGAGGGCCCCCACGCAGGCCAGTTCGATAACTCTCAAAACATGCGCGAAATTCTTGCACTACGCCACGAAGCAGCACAGCTGCTGGACTTCAGGAATTACGCGGAGCGCTCTATCGCTACCAAGATGGCTCGCAGTACTGACGAAGTCATGGGCTTCCTCAATGACCTGGCCAAGCGTTCCAAAGCGCAGGCAGAGGCAGAGTTTGCCGATCTTAAAGACTACGCCGCAGAGCATCATTCCCACGCCGAACTGCAGCCTTGGGACATTGCCTATTTTAGCGAAAAGCTTCGCCAGCACCGGCACAATATCGGCGAAGAAGAGGTAAAACCCTACTTCCCCATAAACCGTGTCATTCCCGGAATGTTTGAAGTTGTGGGCCGACTATTTGCTGTGAGCTTCCATCTCGTCACCGATGTAGAGACTTATCATCCCGACGTAAGCTTCTACGAAATCCGTAATCCCGATGGCAGCGTGCGCGGTCAATTTTACTTTGATCTATACGCTCGCCAGAACAAACGCGGGGGAGCCTGGATGGCGGACTGCCAGTCTCGTATGAAGACCGACACACTGGAACAAGCGCCCGTGGCCTATATGACCTGCAACTTCACACCGCCAGTTGGTGATGCTCCCGTACTGCTTACCCATCGTGAAGTGGAGACCTTGTTCCACGAATTCGGGCACGGACTCCATCATATGCTCACCCGCGTGGATTACCCGGATATTGCGGGAATCAGTGGTGTTGCCTGGGACGCGGTGGAGCTGCCCTCGCAGTTTATGGAGAACTACTGCTGGGAACGCGAAGCGCTGAATCTATTTGCTGCACATCACGAAACCGGCGAACCCATTCCAGACGATCTCTACGAGCGCATGCTCGCCGCCAGGAATTTTCAGTCCGGCATGATGATGGCTCGCCAACTGGAGTTTGCGATCTTTGATTTTCGTATGCATCTGGAATACGACCCCGCCGACGCCGACCGCATCTACGATATCCTCGAAGAAGTTAGATCGCAGGTTGCGGTGAACCCGGCCCCAAGCTGGAATCGCTTTCCCCATGCGTTCTCTCACGTGTTCGGCGGTGGCTACGCCGCAGGCTACTACAGCTACAAATGGGCCGAGGTTTTGTCCGCTGATGCCTTCTCCAAGTTCGAAGAAGATGGCGTGTTCAACCAAACAACCGGCCGGGCATTCCTGGAGAGCATTCTCGAGCGCGGTGGCTCGGATGATGCCATGAACTTATTTGTGGCCTTTAGGGGAAGAGAACCCAAGGTGGATGCCCTGCTCAGGCATACCGGCATCGCTGCCTAAGCTCCAAAGTTTCTCAAGGAGCAGGCAGTAACGCCGATTGTAGAAACGTCCTCACCGGCGGCAGCGAACGCAGCGGATCTTCTTCCTGGGGCACGTGTCCAAGCTTGGGAAGTGGTACCAAGCGGCTATCAGGAAGAACTCTCTGGTAGTCCGCTGCGTTTTCGATGGGGATCATACGATCCGACTCACCCCATAGCAGCAGCACCGCAACAGAGATTTGTTTTAGTAGCGGCTGTGGATCCACAAGCACTGTCTGCGTCAATCGCTGCAGCAGCGCATCTCTGGAACCGGGGGCCAGCATGAGATCGTGATACCGCGTCACGACGGCCTCATCAAGCTTACTTGCATCAGCGTAGGCTGGTGCTAGATTCATCCTCAGAACATGCTTGGGTAACACATAGCGCATGAGGTTCATGATGTAGGGGACTTCAGCTGGTTTTGAGTATTCAAAGCCTTTACTGGCGAACCCATCGGGCGAAACCAGAACCAACGCCGACACACGCTGCGGATAAGTAGCAGCCATGCGCCAGGCAAGCCGTCCGCCGATGGAGTTTCCAATGAATGCAGCCCGATCAACAGCCAACTCATCCATGAGCGCGCAAATAAGCTGTAATGCACGCTCGTCGGAGTAATCGTTACCGGGATCAGGATAGGACAATCCGGATCCGGGTAAATCAAAACGAATCACCCGAAACTCATCATCAAGCTCTGCCGCCCAGCCGTCCCAGGTGTGCAAACTCGCTCCAAAGCCGTGGAGCATAATGAGTACGGGAGCACTCGGGGAACCCTGCACTCGAAGATGCAGACGAACCCCGTCGATATCGCGAAGATCGGAAGCTTTGGCAAGATACAAAGCCTCAAGTTCAGATCGCGGCTTGTCTGGTGTCCACAGCCATAGACCCGCGGCAAGAATCACCAGGAACAGAGTGAAGCCAAAAAACCCTGAGGAACGCTTCAAGGCCTATTGCGCTCCGATCAGCGACGCCAAAATTGAGCGCGAACCCCCAAACGGTCGACGCCCATGCATCATCATAAAGTTGTCGAGCAGGACTACATCTGAGCGATGCCAGGCGACGTTTTCGGTGATCTCCTGCGCCAACTCGCAGGTCAGCGCGAGGTCCTGGGCCGAGATTTCTGCACCACCACCGAAGCTCACCGACTTCTCGCCTTTGTTACGGTTGTCGTTCCAACCCTGATACGCGGCGATGAGCTGATTGAAGAATACTTCAGACCCGCTCGCCAGCTTGCGCACCGCAGCTAACACCGGCGTTGTGACCTTCAGATCACCGCCATCGAGCCAGGACCAGTCATAGCCAAGGCCGGCCAGTTTTTGTTCTGCCTGATCCCGGTCACCAGTACCGAGTGTGCTGGTCCAACTTCGACCTTGTCCTGAGGCCGCGTCGGCCGCCAGAGGCATAACATTGGTGTAACGCAAACCCTCTGTGGCGCAGCGCTGCACAAACTCCGGCTGATGCTGTCGCATCATTGCCAGCAATTTATCGGAACGACACAAAGGAGTTTCACCGCCGCTATCGGGCGCCGTCTCGCAAAAGAAAAATAGCTTGGAAGGATAAACCGGGGTTTGGGCCATTTCGTGATGCAAAAATATTTCTACCGCAGCAGGCGCCTCGTTTGCCGTAAAAACTCGCTCCGTACGATTACTACGCACTGCGTTAGACAGTGAATCTGCATAGCGAAAATTCGGCCAGGCAAAGGCTTCAATAAAAGCGTCAAAATCCGTTGCCGACAGCAACGGCATCCCACGAAAAAGCAGCGCGCCGTGCTGCGCCAAAAGACCCGATAGCTCTGACTTCTTCTGCCGCAGCTGAGCTAGCAGTGCAGCCATTTCCAGAGTGTCCGAATTTGCTTGCAGGCAGGGAAAACTCGATTGCCCCGGACCGGGCCCCTGATAAGTCCATAGTTCAGTCATAAATCGCGTGGAACCTGTTAAACGCCGCCTCGCAAAATACGCCCGGATCATTAAAACGGCGATTTCGGTTGAGGCCTGAGATGGCGGCCATTTCATCACCGCTCAAACTGAAATCAAACAGTGAGCTATTCTCGATCAAACGCTCAGAACGGCTGGTCTTGGGGATCACTGCCGTGCCTCGCTGAATCGCCCAGCGCAGTACAACTTGTGCAGGCGTACGCTGTACACGCTGTGCAGCACTTAAAACCACGGCCTCGTCCAGCACCGACTCATTATCACTGGCCATGTCCAGAGCCACGTAGGACAGCGCGCCCAAGGGTGAGAATGCCGTAACCGGGATGTTGTAGCTCGCCGCAGTGCGCAGCAAGGCCTCCTGCGACAAATAGGGATGCGACTCAATCTGCAACATCGCCGGTGGCCGCTTCGCATAAGTCATCAAATCGTGAATCAGCCCGCTGTTGTAGTTGCAGATGCCGATCTCTCGAACAAGGCCTTGCTCGACTAATTCTTCCATGGCGCGCCAGGTATCGCTCAGAGGCACTGCCGCGAGCTCCATGCTTGGGGCATCCGCTTGTGGCTCAAAAAACCAACCCGGTGGGTAGCGATCAGCAAAATCCACAAAGGGTTGCGCTATGGGAAAGTGCACGAGGTACAGGTCGAGATAATCCAGTCCCAGATCATCCAGCGAGCGCTGGCAGGCCGCCGCAACATGCTTGGGATCATGAAATGTGTTCCATAGCTTGGACGTGACCCACAGGTCTTCGCGCCGACAGAGCCCGGCATCTATTGCCGTGCTAATGCCTCGCCCTACCGCCACTTCGTTCCCGTAGTCCGAGGCGCTGTCCAGGTGCCGGTACCCTGCGCGGATAGCGTCAACCACCGCGGTCGCGGTATCAGCTTCGTCAATCTTCCATAAACCCAAACCTACCAGAGGCATGGTCCCGGATCCCACAGCAATGCTTTCCATATCGATCATCCAAATGCAAAATTAAGTCCAGCGGTACATCTCACCTCGCCTCAGACAGAGGGAGAGCGCTGACGATCACCAGCCAATGCAGAGACTGATGTCCCGTAGTCCCCCAAAAATTCATTGATATCCACGACGGCGTTTTCGCGCATGGACTTTTGTGCTGCACTGGCAACAATGATCGCCCAAAGCCCCTGCATCGCGGTAGCGCCATCAGCCTCGCTACCGGCCAAACGATCCAGAAAACACTCCTGGGCAAAAAACGTGGCGCCGCTATGACCGCTCTCTTCGATTGCCCGGGGGTAGCTCACGTCCACGGGCGTGTACAAAGGATGCCCTGTAACTTCAAGCTGTAGAATACCCCTCGAAGGCTCGTCGCGTTTGAAGGTGGCATTCTCTGACGCCACAGCCCTGCCTTTGTCGCCAACCACCACCAGTTCCTCGTACAGCTCCTGACTGAACATGTTCAAGCAAAAGCTCGCGCGAATATCATTACAGTAATTGATGATCACAAACGCATGGTCATCAATGTCTGAGCGGTCACCAGCGTAGTCGAAATCCAAAAAATTCACGGCCGCACCCCCGCTTGCATAAACGCTTTGGGGTAAAGCTCCGGCCATTTGGTTAATCAGGTCGAAGTAATGGCAGCATTTTTCGACGAGAGTCCCGCCGGAGTAAACATTGAACTTATTCCACTGCTTCACCTTGTCCAAAAACTGCGGACGGTATTCCGACATGCTAATGGTTTTAACGTCGCCCAGTGCCCTGTCGTTTTTGACCGCGGCAAACAGATCCACATACTGGGCTTTAAATCGGTATTGCATGCCCAGCTGAAACAAGCCCTGGTAGTCGCGCACCGCCTCCACCATAGACAGGGCATCTTGCAAACGGGTGGCCATAGGTTTCTCAACGAGCAGCGCTTTACCACTGCTTAGCGCCACTCTCACGAGTTCCCAGTGAGTGTAGTTGGGTGTACTGATGATCACCGCATCCACCGCCGGATCAGCAAAAACCGCCTCTAAACTTGGATAGTGGTACGGAGCTGGCTCTTTGAGCTGCACCATCTCATGACTCGCCAGCTCCAGACTCGCTGGCGACTGATCATAAATCCCCCGCAGTACCGTCCGGCCCAGCAGGTGAGCAACACGCATATGCTCCCGACCCATCATGCCCACGCCCACTATGGCCAGCCCCGGCCGGTCGTCAGCGCTTTTGACTCCAGGGTTCCCGGCAAGGTGCGCAGAAGCTCGCGCCGCCTTCAGACCAGATGATTCATCATAAAAATGCCTCACATCACACCTCGAGCCAATGCGTATTCTCGTCGTTTAAACCACCACCAAACTGCGACATTCGCTAAGCCAAGCATGATGATCACGACATTGAATGTAATGCCAAAACCACCCACAAGACCCCAGGGTGAAAACAGCAGATACAGGGCAATCACACATGAGGCGAGCGTGCTCGCACAGGGAATTGCGTAGGCCCAGGGCGTCATCTCCACAAGCGCTGAGCGAGGCATCTCAGCAGGCCTGGCACGGGGTCGGTAGGTCGATATCCAAAGCATAATGCCTACCTCTATAAAAAACAGGATCGCGTAAAGATGTAAAAAGTGGATGTCGATGAAGTCATCAAAAACGAACTGGCAAAGCCCGTAGGCAACCACATGAAACACGATGGCAATCTTTGCCCCCAGCGCCGGCACACGAACGGTAAAAAGCCCTACCAGTACAATGGCGATGACCGGAATGTTATAGAACCCCGAGAAAATGCGAATAATTTGCCACAGCCCCACCGGCGCAAACTGCAATAAGGGCGCAATAGAAAAGGAAAAGACAGCGATAACCACGCTCGCAATCTTGGCGACGTGAACCATGTGTTTATCCGATACGGGGCGTTGCTTTAACGGCGCGTAGACATCCAGACAAAAAAGCGTGGCCGCACTGTTTAATAGCGAGTTAAAGGAGCTAAATACCGCACCGAGTAAAACCGCTAAAAAGAAACCCATGGCATATACCGGAAACACATCGCTGATGAGTCGTGGATAAGCAAGATCAATCGATGAAAGACCCGGCCCATAGAGATGAAAAGCGATAACCCCGGGAATCATCATAAAAAATGGCACGAGCACTTTGAAGAATCCAGACAGGAGCACCCCTTTTTGCCCGGCGGCAAGATTCCGGGCACCCAGCACCCGCTGAATGACATATTGGTTAGTGCACCAGTAAAAAAGGTTCGCAAGAATCATTCCCGTAAACAGCGTTCCAAAGGGTGTGGGGGAATCCTGGCCACCGATGGCGTTGAGCTTCTGTGGGTACTCAGTGGCCACCGTCTGCAGCCCACTGACGATACTCCCCTCGCCCAGCGCCGCAAATCCCAGAAGTGGAACCGCAATGCCAACGATCAGCAGCCCAAGCCCATTGAGTGTGTCAGACACCACAACGGCTTTGAGACCACCAAACACCGCATACATCGCGCCAATACAGCCGATGACAAAGATGGTTAAGACAAGCGACTGGCTATAGGACAGTTGCAGCATTGTCGGCAGATCAAACAGTTGCAAAACCGCGATAGAGCCCGAGTAGAGCACGCTGGGTATGGTGATCAGACCATAGCCAAACATGAACAACACAACCGTCATACGACGAACGCTGTCGTCGTATCGGTCGTTCAAAAACTGAGGAAGAGTGACAAACGCGCCACGGAGATATCGGGGAAGAAACACGAACGCCATGGCAATGGTGGCAATTGCCGCGGTCACTTCCCAGGCCATACTGCTCATATCAAAGCCATAAGCAGAGCCATTAAGACCAATTAACTGCTCTGCGGAGAGATTTGTCAGCAACAAAGAGCCTGCGATAAATGACGGACCCAGCCCTCGACCGGCCAGAAAGTAGCCGTCCTGAGTCGCCACTTCACCGCGGGTTTTTCGGTAAGACACCCAGGCGACCAGCGCCATAAAGCAGGCGCAGGTGAACAGCGTGCTGGCGATTTGCTCCGGTGTCATCGGGCCGAGTTAAGCCTGCGCGCCCTCATCAGGTTCACTGCTCGCCCGGGTGGTACTGTCGGACCGCCCGTGCCTCCACGTCCTCGCGATAAAAAGCCACGTCTTTAAAGTTGCGATCAACATAGGCTTGCGCCTGATCATAAAAATGTGGCGAACCCGGATTCCCGCTTTGACCACCGGCAAGAATACTCTTGGCCCGGACCTTATCGCCGAACTCCACTACCGCCACAAAGCTGTTGCCCGAAACACCGTAGATACGCTTGGTATCGCGGCGCACGGCCCGATAGGACGCCAGGGCACCCCAGTCGCCAGAGGCGAGGCCTACGGGCAGACTGGGCTTTTCGTCATCAAAGGCCAAGTTGATGTCGCCGGATAAACGCTGGAAGCGATTGATCTCGCCCCAGGGAATGTCCCAGCTACCAAAATCGTTTTGCAGACGGCTCACAGCCGAGGCGAACACCGACAAACGCTCTGCGTAGGAGGACTCAGCGCCAAAATAATTAATCAGGGACATTCTTCGAAGTCCCTGAGGGTTCTGACCATCCTCACGAAACTGCATCCCATAGAAATATGCCAGTGACATGGGCACGGAATCCTTGCTGACTCGCAGATCCCAATCGCGTAGAGCATCGATGGCAGGCGCCAACAGCGGATACTCACCACCCTGAGCGTCGTAGGCGTCTATGAGTCCGGGAATAAGCGCTTCGAATCCCGGCAGGTAACTGTCGTAGGCCAGATCCAACAGTCCATCAAGAGTCAGATCCGAGGCATCTTTGAGCACGCGCTGGGCGTGAATACCGCGGAAGTTCTCCGCATCCGGAGCCATGTACGTCGGATAGTTCTGCGGATCAGGACTGTACTCCCCCGCAGCGGTAAACGGCGTAGAGTTGCAGTTTTGCAGCCAGCCATTGGGTGGATTCGTCACCGTCACAATCTCATCAATACTGTGCAGTCCCAACCAGTCAGTCGCGGGGTTACTCCCATCCACGGGTCTTGCGAAATCGAACTGGGGATTGCGCTTTGGAATGAAGTTCCCGTGATAGTAAGCAATGTTGCCGGATGAGTCTGCGTAGACAGTATTATTCGACGAATTGGTGCGCAGATCCATCATGGCGTTAAAACCCTCGAGCCCATCCTTCTTGCTGCGTACGTAGGATTGCTCCAGTGCCGTAACCGGATCCCAATTGATCCGGGTAGCCACCCACTTACCATCCAGCATGTGAGTAATGGGTCCATGATGAGTGCGGTACGTTGGAAAGCTACGCTCAGCCATAGAGTCGCCATCTTTGTAACGCAGCGTCACCTGGGAAACCTCTACCGGACGCAGCTCGTCCCCGTAGCGGTACATCAGCTGACCATCAGCACCCTCGACGACCTCCTCGACAAACTCGTCCATAAAATCCACGCCGGTAGATGTGTGCATCCAACCGGTATGTTCGTTAAAGCCCTGGTACACAAAGAATTGCCCCCAGGTTACAGCGCCGTAGGCATTCAAACCCTCTTCGCTGACAACATGCACCTCGCCACGAAAATACAGAGAGGTATGCGGATTGATCAGCAGCATTGCGTTACCTGAGCGTGTTCGATCCCCGGCGACGGCAAAGCCGTTAGAACCCAGGTGCTGCTCGTAGCCAAGCGTGGGCGCCCGCGCCTGCTCCATAGCGGCCACGCTCACTGAGCGACCCTCGCCATAAAAAGCCCGAATACCATCCAGGGGGATTTGCTCTATGTCACCACCAATAGATCCTTCAAAAAAGAACATGGGCATCCAGGGTTCGAAGTGGCTCAAGACCTTGGGTGTCACCTCAGGGTGTGTTGCAAGGTAGTAATTAAGTCCATCAGCAAAGGCATCACACAAGGCCTGAAGCCAGTCGGGCGCTGCCGCGTAGGCCGCCTTGGCGTCTTCCGTGGACATATAGAGCCGTGCTCTTAAGTCACTGAAAAGCGCCTCTTCGCCCTCTGCTTCGGCCAGTCGCCCAATTGCCCAGTAATAATTGCGCTCCACCCGAGGAAAGTCGTCTTCCGCCTGAGCGTACAAAAGACCAAACACTGCATTAGCATCTGTCTTGGCGTAGATATGCGGCACACCAAAATCATCCCGAATAATCGTGACCGTTTGGGCGCGTGCGGCTAAACGTGCAAGCTCCGGGTCAACGACAGTGCTGTCCTTGCCTGCGCAAGCCCCAAGAAAGCCGAGCAAGCTCAAAACCACTAGCCATCGATACGCTACATACACTTTCATTTCACTGATTCCTGTTCAATTTATGCTGGATTGGGGGCCACGCCAGCGCCCGCTGGCTCCCCATTCTCAATAACTCGCCCTGCTCGGCAGTCCTCTTCGACAGCTACGATACGTGCCATTGCCTGACGCTTTTTGTCGCCCTGAGGCGAAAAAACATAAGCCTCGTTATATTTGTTATACAGATCCTGAGCCACAAGGCAGGGAAACTCGGCCTCGGGCAAATCACCGATGCACGCACTCAGCACGAGGGTGATCGTCGAGAGCCCTATCAGTCGACCCATAAGCTACCTACTCCATCCATCACTCGTCACTGTGCAACGCCGGCGTTTTTTATCGACCCTCAGAATACTCAGTTCGCTGACTGATTGGCAGGGCGATATGCACGCACAGGGGATTGGATTGGCGATTGCATAAGCGTCGTGGATAAATCAGCATAGCGCCTGCTGGATAAGATCCGACCCACCTTACATAAAAAGGACCTGAGTCATGAAGACACGCATCACTGAACTGCTGGGCATCGAGCACCCGATTATCCAAGGTGGCATGCACTATGTGGGCTTCGCAGAACTGGCAGCGGCAGTGTCTAATGCTGGCGGCCTTGGAATCATTACCGGACTTACACAAAAAACGCCTGAAGATCTCGCTAATGAGATTGCCCGCTGCAAGGAAATGACCGACAAACCCTTTGGCGTAAACGTGACGTTCCTTCCGGTGGTGAATGCCCCGGATTATCCCGGCATCATCAAAGTAATTATCGATGGCGGAGTAAAGGTTGTAGAGACAGCCGGGAACAATCCCGCCGAGTACCTGCCCGCGCTTAAAGAAGCTGGCATCAAGGTGATCCATAAATGCACGGCGGTTCGCCATGCACTTAAGGCCCAAAAAATCGGCTGCGATGCGGTCTCTGTTGATGGTTTTGAGTGCGGCGGACATCCGGGTGAGGACGACATCCCCAATATGATCCTCCTCCCTCGTGCCGCAGACGAGCTCGAAATACCTTTTGTGTCGTCGGGGGGGATGGCGGACGCGCGCTCTCTGGTTGCGTCTCTGGCTATGGGCGCCGACGGTATGAATATGGGCACACGCTTCTTGGCAACTAAAGAAGCACCGGTGCACGACAACGTCAAACAGGCCATCCTTGAAGCCACCGAGCTGGACACGCGACTGGTGATGCGTCCGCTTCGTAACACCGAGCGTGTGCTGAACAATCCAGCGGTGGAACGTATTCTGGCGACAGAAAAGGCCCGGGGCAAAGAGCTGGAGTTTGGCGATATCGCCGCAGAAGTCGCTGGCGTATACCCCCGGGTAATGATGGACGGCGACGTTGAGTGCGGGGCCTGGTCCTGCGGCATGGTGGCCGGCCTTATCCACGACATTCCAAGCTGTGAGGATTTGATTAGCCGGATCATGGCTGATGCCGAGCAAATGATCCGCCAGCGCCTGACCGGCATGCTCTAAGTAGTCGCCCTTGCCCTAAGCTAACAAACCAACGTTCATCCAGCTATGAATAACGATCTCGACACGATGATGTTTGCCCGCATAGCGGGCATTCTGTTTCCCATTGTCGCTATCGTAATCGCGGGATTTTTGTACGGCCGCAAGCACAATCCAGAGATGTCAGTGGCGAACCGGCTGAACATGGATGTCTTTGTGCCAGCGCTCATCCTGGGCGCGATGATGAGTAAAAGCTTTGATCCCAGTCGTTATGCGGGTCTGGCAGCAGGGGCTGCACTGATCGTGCTTAGCAGCGGACTTCTGGCCCGACCACTGGCGCGGATACTGGGTATCGAATGGCGGACCTTCGTGCCGCCGATGATGTTTAATAATTCTGCAAACATCGGCATTCCCCTGGCCGTATTGGCGTGGGGCGATGAAGCCTTGGCGGCCGCGGTAATCCTCTACAGCGTGTCTAATGTCCTGCACTTTTCGGTCGGCCTGCACATGCTCGATCGAGACGCGCAGATCAAAACACTTTGGCGTAACCCTACTCTGGTGGCGGTGTTCATGGGTCTGGGGATTTCTCTACTAAAGATACCCATATGGCCTCCCCTGGTCGAAGCCTTGCAGTTGATGGGCAATGTAGCAGTTCCGCTCCTGCTGTTTGCTCTGGGAGTGCGCATGAGGGAAGTTCGCTTTGACGCATTAACCGCCCCACTGCTGGGCGCATTTGTAAAACCGGCGCTGGGCATGCTTCTGGCTTGGAGCTTTGCCACAGTGCTGGGACTCAAGCAACAAGACACGGCCATGCTGATTATCTTTGGCGCGCTCCCGCCGGCCGTCATGAACTTTCTGTTTGCAGAGCGTTACAACCAGGATCCCCAGCGGGTCGCCGCCATCGTGCTCATTGGCAATCTGGCATCACTTATCATTTTGCCACTGGCTCTGGGACTGGTCCTGTAAGTTCGGGCGTCGACATGAAGTGCATCGGCTGGCGCTGTTAATGCCGACGCTTGACCTGACTCACCAAGTGCTAGAGGGTGCATATTCTTTATTGGCCACAGGACAAACACATGCCTTGCGTATTGATCACCGGGGTTAACCGCGGTCTGGGATTAGAGTTCATCAAACAGTATGTCGCTGCAGGCTGGACCGTCATAGGCACCTGTCGTAACCCTGAGGGCGCTAGCGAAGCACAGGCGCTGGCAGCTAGCTCTCCCAATCTCAGCCTGCACAAACTTGATGTCAGCGACTTCGACGCCGTCGCTGCGCTGGCCGAGACGCTAAAAAACGTTCCTATAGATGTGCTGATCCTCAATGCCGGAATGATGGCTGAGCGAACCGGGCTGGGAACATTCAACGCTGAGGATTTTCTACAGGTACTCAACGTTAACGTCGTCGCGCCCGCCATGTTTATTCAGGCTTTTGCTGAACATGTCGCTGCCAGCGAGCAAAAAGTCATAGTAGGCATGGGCAGCACCCTGGGCAGCATTGCGGGAAACACCAGTGGCGGCATGTACAGCTACAGAAGCTCCAAAGCCGCACTGCATGCGATCATGCGTACAGCCAGCGTTGATTTGAAAGACAAGGGCATCACCGCTATTGCCATGCACCCGGGCTGGGTGGCCACGGACATGGGTGGCGAGGGCGCAGACATTCAAAGCAGCGAATCCATCTCGGGCATGATGTCGGTGATTGATGGATTGAGCCTGAGCGATAGCGGAAGACTTCTTACCTATGCAGGTAAAGAATTGCCCTGGTAGGGCGATCTAAGCCACCATGTTCAAAGATAGCCAACAATAACTAGATGGAGAGCAGATATGACACCCTTACTAACTCTTGTTGTTTACATGACCATGCTGACGTTCCTTGCGATCATGCTCGGCGCGTTTCTCAGAAATCGCGAGTGGACCCCCGAAGGACTTAAGGCTGGGCTCAGCAATCGTGACGACATACCCGAAGCAACCCCCTTAGGCGGACGCGCAGAGCGGGCAGCTAACAACTCCATCGAAGCACTAATTATGTTTGTGCCTCTGGCACTCGTGGCACAGATAGCAGGCAGTGCCGAAGCCGTCATAGGCGGAGCGACTATTTTTATCTGGGCACGAGTCGCTTACTTACCCATCTATCTTGTAGGCATCCCCTACCTTCGCAGTCTCGTTTGGGCGGTAGGCGTAGTGGGCCTCGCCATGATGGCAATGGCACTACTGTAGGCCTCAATGTATTAGTGTGGAGTCGCACAAACCCCGCCGGGATGCAGATTTCTCTCGCGCGGTGCTGGAGGAGCTTTACCGCTACCCACTAAAGCGTCGGGAGATTGCCTGGATACTCTGGGCCTTAACCGGCCTAGTGGGGGGCCATCGCTTTTATCTTGATAGACCCGCAACGGCTCTTGCAATGGCCGTCACCGCCGGTGGCGGCCTTGTCTGGTGGATCGCCGACTTTTTCTTCATTCCCAAAATGCTTCGGTCTTTCAATGATGACCAAACAGCTCGAAAACACAGTGGACAGCCACCCCGAGCACTATCATTTATGCCGCCAAGTCGCGGCATGGCCCTACCACCTCGACCAGACTGGATAGAAAAGCGCAGTGGCCGATCACGGTTATCCGGTGATCTTATTGTGCTGGTGCTGGCAGGCATCGGCGTGGGGGCAATCTCCTCGAATACCGGTAACTTCGAACCGGTCATCGCCATAGTTGCTCTTAGCGCGATCACCTTACTGGGAGCGCGCTGGGACGCGCTGGCGACCACCCCGATCTTGCGAAATTTCGATCGCTGGAGTCATCGACTTCGACTGTACTACTACGTGAACGACCCCGGCGGCCCTGTAACCCTGTTCTTTCGGCCGATCCTTGGACTGATCACTGCACCCTTTCGAAAACGCGCGAGGGCCGAGGCATGGCTCTATCTGCAAATCGGCCTGTGGTTCACCATCATATTTACCGGAATGGATGTGCTTGAGGCAATCACTATTGATGCTCAAGGCCTAAGCATCCACCCCATGGATTTTCTGGCTGATGTGGCAGTAACCTTGGTTTCGATCTATGCCTTTGCAGCACCCATCGGTGCCATCCTGACAACCTACGTACTGCTGGAACGCCGTGACCTGATTGTATGGGCGTTAAGCTGCATAACCCTTGCTGCCATTTATTTTGGGACAGGGCTCTAGTATGCCGGCGCTAAAAACAGGATTGGCGCTATCCATCTTGTTGGTAGAAGATCACCTTCCCATTGCAGCACAGGTGACTGGCTTCCTTGAAGGCCATGGCTGGCAGGTGGATCACGCCCGCACCGGGCAGCAGGCAATGACTCTTGCCCAGACAAACCCGTACCACGTAATACTATTGGATCTGAACCTTCCAGACATTGATGGAATTCGTGTCTGTGAGCAGATAAAGCGGTCAACGGAAATCAACACACCCATCCTTATGCTCACAGCGCGCGACAGCTTTGAGGAAAAGGCCGAAGGCTTTGGACACGGCGCCGATGACTATCTGACCAAGCCCTTTGATTTACGGGAGCTTGCACTACGCTGCCAAGCCCTCGCAAAGCGCAATGACCTTCACCACAGTAAAGTACTGGTGCTGGGTGATCTGCGCATTGATACCGCTCAAAAGTCTGCCTTACGGGAGAATCAGGCGCTGGCGCTCACAAGCATTGGCTTCAGGATTCTGGTACTGCTGGCTCAGGCCTACCCAAACCCCCTGTCCCGGTCAGCGCTGCTCCATCAAATCTGGGGGGATGCTCCGCCTGATAGCGACGCTTTGAAATCGCATATCTACAGTCTGCGTATCGAGCTGGATAAACCCTTTGCGTCACCCATGCTCAAAACCATTACTAACGTCGGCTATAAGCTGGAGGTCAGCAGTGACTAAAAGGAGTAGTATCGAGCGTCAAGTTACTCGGTCCTTTGTAGGCCTGACGCTGCTGCTGACTAGCGTTTATCTGGGCTTCGTTTTGCTTATTGCTTACGTTACCGAAGACGAGATTATCGACCGACTCCTCAATAGTGAAATTAACTACCTTCAAGACAGCTATAGAGCGTCGGGCCGGTGGCCGACGCCCAGACTCGACTACTTCGCGCTTTACCACGGTGTAGAAGAAGCACCGCAACCCGTACGCCGGCAATTATTGAAGAACCCCCAAAGTCAGGAAATTTTCACGCCAGACGACAGCCATTACCACGCCCGTTACCTGCAATTGAGCGACGAACACGAGGCATTGCTGGTCGCCGAAGTGTCGCCATTATTGGCCGTGACAAACTTCTCCAGCGGACTTTTTCAACTCTTGGGAGGGCTTACGGCCGCCACGCTGGCATTGTCATTATGGCTGGCTTATCGCATCGCTCGCAAAACCTCACGCCCCATCATGCAGCTAAGCGATGAAGTGAAAGAAGTACGCAACAGTCAAAAATCCCTGACACTAAGCGCCGCGGGACAAGATGATGAGATCGGCTATCTAGCCGATACAATTCAAAACAGTTTTCAGCAGCTAAGTGACGCAATTGATCGCGAGAGTAACTTTACGCGGGATGTGAGCCATGAGCTGCGCACACCGCTTACCGTGATTAAGAACAGTCTGCTCTTACTCGAAAATCGACAGAGCGAAGCCCAGGACATAGAGCAGCTGCGCAACGCGGCGGAACATATGCAAAGTACTGTGAGCATCCTGCTAGCTTTGGCACGACAAGAATCGGTGCCGATGCAACGCCTTAGGCTACGCCCCATAGTAGAAGAGACAATACTGAGCTTGGATCGCGCGCTCTCAGAGACAGGATTCGCCATCGAGCTTGCGATCCCAGACGACTACGAGCTCATGGCTAACCCCCAACTCATCTCTCTCCTGACCGGCAATCTGATAGAGAATGCGCTTCGCTATGCAAATGAACCCCGCATGGACATTGCTCTTCGGGATGACTGTCTCGTGTTTAGCAATCCCACCAACGCGCCTCCAATAAATAATCCTCTAAAGGCAAACAGCAAGCAGCCCGACAGTCCCGGCTTGGGGCAGGGTCTATTTCTGGTTGAACGCATAGCAGCACGACTTAACTGGCAGGCGGCAAGCCATTGGGATTCTCATCGTTTTGATTTAATCCTGAGAATTTCACCTTAATTTGACCTGTGCTCACTTAGCCTGCGCCTATTGTATAAATGAGGCCGAACAAGGTGATCAAGAAAATACTACTGGGCATCGCCCTTTGCGTCGTGTGTGTCACAGGCCTTGGCTTTTGGGTCGTCAGCCTGATGTTGCCCGACGAATCAGTGGATTTGACGAAGACCACACCTGCCGATCTTGCTTATCTTGATAGAAGCATCACGCACAACAGGGGGAAAATCCTAGCGGTAGTGACAAGCACCGCCGTCATGGGGGACTCAGGAAAACGCACAGGCTATGAATTGACGGAGCTCTCTCGTGCCTACTATGTATTTAGCGCAAACGGATTCACAGTCGATATTGCAAGTCCCATGGGCGGTGAGCCTCCGGTAGTCATCGACGATGAGGACATGGGTCCATTCGACTACGCTTTTCTTAACGATGCCGATGCCATGGAAAAAGTCAGAAACACCACGCCTGTAGATCGCGTGAATCCCGACGAGTACGCCGGCGTCTACTTTGTGGGCGGCAAAGGGGCAATGTGGGACTTCCCTGAAAACACAGCGATTCAGCGTATTGTTCGTCAGCTCTATGAAGACGATAAAGTCGTAGCCGCCGTCTGCCATGGCCCCGCAGCATTAGTAAACGTCAAGCTGGGCAATGGTCAGTACCTATTGGAAGGCAAGCAGGTCAGCGGCTTTACCAACGAGGAAGAGCTATTCTTGATATCTGAGGCTCGAACGATCTTTCCCTTCTTGCTAGAAGATGGAATGCGCAGTCGCGGAGCCACCGTAGAAACCGCAGCGCCTTATCTCGAGCAGGTCAGCCAGGATGGCGATCTTCTCACAGGGCAAAACCCCTGGTCTGTCTGGGCTTTGGCAGAGTCTACGATCGAGCAACTCGGGTACGAACCCATTACTCGAAAACACACGGGCGATGAATATAGCACTGCCATTCTTGGAACGTTCGAGCAGCACGGCTACGGTAAGGCCCGCGCTCATTTAAGGTCCCTTATGGGGACCTCTGACAGCCCGGTGAATCACAGCCTGATTGCCATGCACGCTGTGGTCGCTGGAATGAAAATGGAAGTAATCAAAACGTTCCAATTACTCTTACTGGCATCAGCCGCCAAGTAAAGAAACGACAGCCACAAGGGGTGGCAAATCCTCAAGGCGCAGCCGGCAGCGTAGCCAGGCCCTGACGAATTGCTTTGCCAACGGCTTTCACATCGACAGTATTGGAGTCTTCCACCACCATGCTGATCTGAACCCGCCACAGCACGTCCGTTGTGTTTGCATCCACAAACACCAGCATGAATACGCCGGTCTCTACAGCGCCGCCAAAAGCATAAGCGTTATCTACAGAGGCTCCATCTATCTGGCGATTGACCGAACTGGGATACAACACAGTGTTGGATGAAACCCGGGGCATCTGTCCTTCGTTGTAACCGGTGGATGCCATATATTCGACCAAAAACTCGGCTTCAGCCTTGTCGACACGCCGGTACCCGAGTTGGCTCATCTTCTGCTCAAAGCTGGCTCGGATAGCCGCGCTCGATTGGGGCAGGCGATCCCTACTGCGATCGCTTTGAGAGGGGGGATCACTTCTCCAGGCATAACTGCTAAAGCCTGTCGCCTCAAAGGTTTGAGTGTCTTCGGGAAGCACCTCAATACCGCTGCAAGCGCTCAGCAAGCCAGTTGCTAACAACAACGCCAGCAACAGCTTAGGAAACAATCGGTATACGGAGCCGGGAGAGATGTTTATACGCATTTTCTATGTCCAAGAATTCGAGCGCTACAATAACAACCGCCGCAGCGAATAGCGATTAATCTCAAGCGGCAAAGCCAGCATAGACTTGCGCAGCGCTTCGGGTATCGTTCACGACTGAGAATCGACGAGACGCCAAGCAATGACACCATCTGACGACTATCCCATTGGCATGCCCGGCACTCCGTGGGAGGCACCCGAGAGAGCCGCATGGCTGGCCCTGCAAACACGCAAGCGCTCCTACTCTGAGCTCATAGAATCACGAATCAATGGGCTCAGCGACAAATTCCATCTGGAGAGCTACGGAGAACTCCAGGGCCCATTCGGGCAGTACATCTTGTATGCGGTGAGCTCCCGGGACTGGAACTCCGACCTCCCAAGCATTCTGATTACCGGAGGGGTTCACGGCTACGAAACCAGTGGAGTTTTGGGAGCGCTGGAATTTCTTGAGCAGGAATTTGCGCGTTACGCGCGCGATTTTAATTTCTTGGTCCTTCCCTGCGTGAGTCCCTGGGCATTTGAGACCATCAATCGATGGAATCCAGACGCGATCGACCCCAATCGATCTTTTGTCGATGACAGCCCGGCGGCGGAATCCCTGGCGGTTGTGCAATACCTGAAGCAGCGCGACCTGTCGTTTCTCGCACATTTTGATCTGCACGAGACTACCGACACGGATAACACGGAGTTTCGGCCTGCCTTAGCCGCTCGGGACGCCAAAGGCCAGGATCACTGGGACATACCCGATGGCTTTTACGCAGTGGCAGACACATCCCGGCCCGCACCGGAGTTTCAGGAAGCCATCATCAAATCCGTAGCAAAGGTCACTCACATTGCGCCCTCCATCGACGGCAAAATCATCGGCGAAACACTGCAGCAAAACGGTGTCATCTGTTACGACGGAATTGGACTGGGACTCTGCATGGGTGTGACCGATGCGCCCTACGTGACGACCACAGAAGTTTATCCGGACAGTCCTCTGGTCTCAGAGCAGGACTGTATCGCGGCGCAGGTGTCGGCCATCACCGGTGGACTGGATTATTTGCTCGCGAGCAAAGCGACACGCTGAGCACCTGCAGTAGTCCTTAAGCAGGATTTGACTGTCGCAACGCCGAGTAGCGAGGCTGGTCAATGGCAAGCTGGCAGGCGACGGTTTGGCGCAAATGCTCTGCCAATCCAGGGCTATCAAGGGGCATACCATCCCTTAACTTGTTTACCAGGCCCCAGCGCAGCTCGTCGAGCTCAGCGTCGCTACCAAGCAATGCTTGTAGGCGCCGCCGCTCTTGATTGGCCAAGTGAGCACCGTGCTGGAGTTCTCGCTGCGCGATACCCAAAGAGTTCGCTGCTACCTTTGCAAGAAAACCGCTGCGACTGTCCAATTGACCGGCAAAATCACCGCCTAAAAAATCTGCCACACCCGACAATAACTCAGCGGGCATCGGCAATTGAGTACCGATACTCGTGTCAGCGTCCATTTGTGGTAACTCAAACTGTCCGGGGATGAGTAAGTTGACGCAATCCATTTGGGCTTCGGAAGATCGTCTACCAATCACCGGCCGCTCCAGACTAGGCGTTTCGCCAGTGCGCCAGGCATTAGCCATTTGCAGCGTTGCCATGGCCCACCAGAAAGAACCGAACACCTGCCAGTACTTAAGTTCTGCGTGAGACACGTCTATTCCACTGACCTGGCGGTAGCCGTCCAACAGGTCTTCGACAGTACCGAACCCCCCAACGGGTAAAGCGTCTTTGCCAAAACGCCAGGAGTTAACACAGAGCCATCCCAGGTCTCGTATGGGATCTCCTATCTGGGCCAGCTCCCAATCCAGGACAGCGGCAACGCCCTCGGGAGTAACCATCAAATTGCCGTTTCGAAAGTCCCCATGCACCAGAGTCGTTCGGGAGTCGCCCGGGGCATGGTCAATTAGCCACCGATAGCAGTAATCGATCATCGGTACGGGCACATGAAGATCCCGATAGATCTCCCAGGTCTCGGTGACCAGAGCCTTGGGGCTGGTGTGGGGTAGCTCCGTATCCAGACCCGCTGCCGCCCAGTCCAAGGCATGAATTCGTCCCAGAATACGCCCACACTCCCCTGCTAAACGGGGGCGAACATCGGCGAGCTCCTTGACGCGTACAATCCGCTGCCCCAGAGTCTCTCCACTTACCCAATCCATGAGAAAACCGCTGCCCATGCCATCCTCAGGCTGCAGCACATAGTGAATCTTTGGCCCGGGGATACCGGCTCTCCCGGCAAGCTCAAAGAGACGTGCTTCTGTCGCTAAGCTGATATTTCCAACGTTCGACTCCGCATCCAATAGTGGCTGCGATCGCCGCAGCGCAAACTGACGTGTACCGGATGGCGTTTCTATGACTACTTGATAAGTCTCCTGACTGGCTCCAGCGGTGAGCTGCTCACAGGCCAGTAAACTTCGAAAGTCAGCGAGTTCGCGCTCTAGCAGCTTGGCCAGCGCCGTGCTCAAACCTTCTGACATAGCTAGTCCTCAACGCCTTTGGGTTTCCTCTGACTCATAAAACCGAAGAGGTAACCTGCGGCGCGACGTATTTGAATCTCGTCGGCCCCCTCGGTGATGCGATAGCGGCGATGATGCCGATAGATATGTTCAAAGGGTTTATAGCGAGAGTAGCCCATGCCACCGTGCACCTGCATAGCAAAGTCAGCAGCCTCGCAGCACAAGCGGTTTGCCTGGTAATTACACATAGAGACCTTGTCTGACACAGAGAACGCACCATCGCGATCCATGAGCCAGGCGGTCTTATGAATCAACGCCCGGAGCATTTCACAGCGAGCGTTAAGCTCCACCAGCGGAAACTGTATCGCCTGATTCGTAGCCAAGGCTTTACCAAAGGGCTTTCTGCTCTTTGCGTGTTCCACCGCCTCATTCACACAGTATTGAGCGGCTCCCAGGCTCGACGCCGCCTGACGAATACGGTTCTCGTTAAAGAAGTGTTGAATCACCATGAGTCCCTTGCCCTCGCCACCAAAGATAGCGCCATCAGGCACTCGGACATCCGTGAAAGAAACGCGGGCATGATCCGAAGGCATGTTGAAGGTCCAAAGATATTCCTCGATGTTTACGCCAGATGCCTTCATGGGAACAAGAAACGCCGTTATACCCAACGCATCTCCAGGCTCTCCTGAGGTACGAGCCATGACCATATCCGCGTCGGCCGTGTGTACACCGGTATTCCAGGTCTTTTCGCCGTTGATTATCCACTGCTCGCCATCGCGAACTGCATGGGTCTCCATATAGGTAGCATCGGAGCCATGCTCGGGCTCGGTGATACCAAAAGCAAAGCCTTGTCGCGCTGTGCTCATGCCCTCCAGCCACTGGTCTTTTTGCTCATCGGTTCCATATCTAAGCATCAGTAACAAACCAATGTTGTTACCCACGATGGAGTGTTCGTTCTGAAGGTCGTTGTGCAGCCCAAGACCCTTGGCGGCCAAATGCTCCCGAATAATCGCCATGCCCAGATTGCCGCCGTCCCGACCGCCAAACTCAGCGGGAAAGGGATAATTGAAGATGCCTGCCTCTATAGACAGATCCTTGGCCTGACGCAGCAAGGCCTCCCACTCTTCATTGGGCAAACCTTCGCGATCCCAATCCGTTCTGGCGTCCTCACGACGATGGTCAAAGAAGCGCATGTTGTCATCCCTGTTCTGTAAGGGCTTGATCTTGTCTTCTATGAAGTCATCTACTTCGACGAGGAATGCGCTAACGTCTGCGGGGATTTCAAAGTCCATTGAGTGTCCTTGTTGTCGACTACATCTGTTTTATTCGTATCGAACATAGCCGCACTGCCACGACTACAGCGTCTATGTTAGCGTCACACGGTGTTGTAACCTAAGCCCACGTCGCAAGGCCAGTTCCCTGCACACGGCCGCGGTACATTGAATGGAGACCACGATGCCTGAGACTACTGTTATAGCTCACGTTCGCGCCAAGACCGGCCAGCAAGAAGTCGTGGGAGCAGAGCTGGAAAAGCTGCTGATCCCCACACGCTCTGAGCCCGGCTGCATACGCTACGACATGTTCGTGGACGCAAACGATCCTGCGCATTTTGTGTTTATTGAAACCTGGGAATCCATAGACGCCCATCATGTCCATCTGGAACAGGGGCACATGGAAGGGTTTTTAATGGCCTGCAAAGGCACCATCGCAGAGGCTACTTTTTACCACCTGGAAAACCGATAGCCCGTGAAGCCCATGGAACCTTGCAGCCAGTACTGACGGATAGGATTCTGAAACAGGCCCGAACGATTTGATCACGCCGTAACTTCAGCGCAGCCCATCATTAATACTGTCAAGAAATCTGGACCCCGGGCAAAGCTCCTTTTCGCTCAGCGTGTTCAGTGGCCTACGGGCTGTGCCCAGAGCATCATGCAACTCCTCACCGTCGCGATTAATATACAAAAGACCCGTCAGTATGTTTCCTGCATTTGAGTGCGATGCGATGGCCTGAAGCGCCGACTGGCGATCCTCTATATCGTACTCGTCGTTAGCCTTATGCAGACGTACCACCGAACCATCGTGCATGCAGACTTCATGGGTGGTTCCCGATTCATAATTGGCGGTTATCTCCTGGCGCATAGGCACAAAGTCGATAGGCATGGCATCAAGGTGCTCCCGTGTATACGCGTAACTTTTTGTTGAGCCCACATGATTATTGAAAGTCACACAGGGAGAAATAACATCCAGTAGCGCGAATCCTCGATGGCTCATAGCCGCTTTTAGCAATGGCAGTAATTGCTCGCGATCACCCGAAAAACTGCGACCAACAAACGTCGCGCCAATTTCTATGGCTACTCGGGCAAGGTCGATGGGTGAATAGATATTCACGTCGCCCTTCTTGCTTTGAGAGCCCGTATCCATGGTGGCTGAGTCCTGACCTTTGGTGAGTCCGTAACAACCGTTGTTTTCTACTATGTAAACCATATTGAGATTGCGCCGCACCACATGTGCGAATTGCCCCATGCCGATCGAGGCAGTATCGCCATCGCCTGAGACGCCAAGATAGATAAGATCACGATTAGCCATGTTGGCCCCGGTGGCTACGGAAGGCATGCGTCCATGCACACTGTTAAAACTGTGCGACCCAGAGAGAAAATAAGCGGGTGTCTTGGAGGAACAACCGATCCCCGACAGCTTGGCCACCCGATGCGGTTCAATGTTCAGCTCAAAGCAGGCATCAATAATGGAGGCGCTGATTGAGTCATGCCCACAGCCGGCACATAGCGTCGACAAACCACCCTCATAGTCTTTTCGTGTGCAGCCCAGGCTGTTCTTTGGGGCATCGGGGTGTCGAAACTCCGGCTTGATAAAGGTCATTGGCTCAGCTCCTCGACCGCTTCCTGGGTTCTCATGGCCGTTACATTTGCGCTGTTGAAATGGCTACGCATGACAGCCGCAATTTTGCGCGCAGTGATTGGCAGACCGTCGTACTCAAGCACCGACACCAGCTTCGCCTTTGCGACTACGCCGGTTTCATTGATCAAAAGGCGTCGCATTTGTCCGTCACGATTCTGCTCAATCACGAATATCTGCTTATGTTCTTCTATGAACTGCTCTACCTCACCGTTAAAGGGAAAAGACCGGATTCGGCAGGTGTTGAGGGGGATGTTTTCTTTTTCGAGTATCTCCGTCGCTTCATAGGCAGGTGATGCTGTGGTGCCGAAAAACATCACCCCATACTCGGTGTCCACGGCAGCCTTTTTGATTTTGGCATCTGGCACCAGCGTTTTGGCAGTCTCAAATTTTTTCAGCAAACGATCCATATTGCGCACATAGGCTTGACCGTCCTCTGTATACGCGGCGTACTCATCCCGGGAAGAACCCCGGGTAAAGTAAGCGCCCTTATTTGGGTGTGCCCCGGGATAGGTTCGATAAGGAATTCCGTCACCGTCTACATCCAGATAACGGCCAAAACGCTCTGTCATTGCGTCGAGGGCATCGCCGTCTAGAACCTTACCCCGGTCATAACGGTGCTCATCATCAAATTCCAGTGGCGGCGACATCCACTCGTTCATACCAAGATCCAGATCACTCATGATGATGACCGGCGTTTGCAGCCGCTCCGCAAGATCGAAGGACTTTAGCGTTAACTCAAAGCACTCTGCAGGCGTGGCCGGAAAAAGGAGTACGTGCTTGGTATCTCCGTGAGAGGCATAAGCCGCGGCAAGAATGTCTGACTGTTGCGTCCGAGTGGGCATGCCCGTGGACGGTCCCGCCCGCTGCACATCGATAAGCACTGCCGGGACTTCTGCGAAGTAAGCAAGCCCAAGAAACTCGCTCATCAACGACAGTCCCGGGCCGCTGGTTGATGTAAAGGCACGCGCACCATTCCAATTGGCACCGATAACCATACCCATGGCAGCAAGTTCATCCTCGGCCTGAACAATCGCGTAGTTCTTCTTGCCGGTGCCCGGGTCAATGCGTAAGCGCTGACAATAACGCTCAAACGCCTCAATCACCGAAGTAGATGGCGTAATCGGGTACCAGGCTGCCACCGTGGCTCCAGCGTAGACCGCACCCAATGCTGCAGCGGTATTCCCATCCATCAATATCTGATCGAAATCGCTGATATGCTTGGCGACCTTGCGACCCATTTCAAGACGAATACTGAGGGGGCAATCAAAATGCTCATTGGCATATTGGTAGCCAAGCTCCAGCGCATAAATATTAGGCGCGATGAGTTTTTCTTTTCCCTTGAACTGATCCTCCACCAAATCCTTAAGAATCGTGAAGTCGATGTTCAATAGTGCAGCGAGGGCACCTACGTAGATCACATTTTTAAACAGTAGTCGCTGGCGGGCATCGCTGTATTCATGCAGACAAATTTCGGTAAAGGGAATACCGATAAACTCTACGTCGTCGCGCAGCAATCTCAAATCCAGTGGCTTTGTTGAGTCATACACGAAGTAACCGCCGGGGGAGACCTCCGCCACGTCACGGCTCATGCTTTGTGGATTTACACAGACCATCATGTCGATGCCACCACGGCGCCCCAGGTAGCCGTCCTGACTCACCCGCACTTCGTACCAGGTTGGCATACCCTGGATATTCGAAGGAAATATATTCCGCGGGCTTACGGGAATTCCCATACGGAAAATTGCCTTGGCGAACATGCCATTGGCACTCGCAGAACCTGTGCCATTGACGTTGGCAAACTTGATAACAAAGTCGTTTATTGCGCTTTTTGCTTGCATGCGCTGCCCGCCTTAGTCACTGAGTAAAAGAATCGCTGCATATCCCAGGCGCCGGTGGGACAGCGCTCTGCGCAAAGGCCGCAATGCAGGCACACATCCTCATCCTTGGCCATTATCCGGCCGGTCTGCGGAAGCAACTCGGACACGTACAGATCCTGTGCAAGGTTAGTCGCGGGCATTCGTAGGGAGCTGCGCAGCGACTCTTCCTCAGCGTTATCAAGAAAATTTATGCAGGCGGTGGGGCAAATATCCACACAGGCATCGCACTCAATACATTTGGAGGTGGTAAATACCGTCTGAACGTCGCAGTTGAGACAGCGCATAGCTTCTTTGTATGCCACCTCTCTGGCGAAGCCAAGCTCGACCTCTACTTTGCGATCTTTAAGGGCCAAGGCCTTGTCGGCGTGGGGAACCTTAAATCGATCCTCATTACTGATCTGACTGTCATAGCTCCACTCATGCACCCCCATCTTCTGACTAACGAGGTTGACGGTGGGTGGCGGACGATCATTGATGCTTTGTCCGCTGAGGAAAAGATCAATAGAAATTGCGGCCTGATGCCCGTGGGCGACAGCGGTGATGATGTTCTCTGGGCCAAAGGCTGCGTCGCCGCCAAAAAACACTTGCGGCAAGGTGCTTTGGAACGTTTCCTTTTCAAGAATCGGGATATCCCATTTACCAAACTCGATGCCGATGTCTCTCTCGATCCAAGGAAAGGAATTATCCTGACCAATGGCAACGAGCACCTCGTCTGCCTCGAAGAACACTTCCTCACCGGTAGGCACCAGGCTTCGTTTGCCTTTGTCATCGTAGACGACGTCTACCTTGTCAAAGCTCATGCCCTTGAGCACACCGTCCTCGTGCACAAAAGCCTTGGGCACATGATTATTGAAAACGGGGATGTCCTCGGCCAGTGCGTCGTCGATCTCCCAGGGCGAGGCCTTCATTTTTGCAAACTCCGAGCGCACCACGACCTTTACGTCCTCGCCGCCGAGACGCCGGGCTGTCCTGCAGCAATCCATGGCCGTGTTTCCTCCGCCGAGGACTATCACTTTCTTACCGATGCTGCTGATGTGCTCAAAGGCCACCGACGACAACCAGTCTATGCCTACGTGGATATGCGCCTCGCACTCCGCTCGACCCGGGACATCCAGATCGCTACCGCGGGGTGCGCCAGTGCCGACAAAGACCGCATCATAGGACTTGTCGAGAATCGATTTGAGACTATCTACATAGGTTTCAAAGTGAGTTGTGATTCCCATATTGAGGATGACATCGACCTCTTCCTCGAGCACCCCCAATGGCAGTCGGAAGCTCGGAATTTGGCTGCGCATGAAACCGCCGCCCAGAGGCTGATCGTCGTAGAGATCGATGGTGTAGCCCAAGGGAGCCAGATCCCGAGCCACTGTGAGCGAGGCCGGACCCGCACCGATAAGAGCGATGCGCTTGCCGTTTTTGATATCTGGTATTTGTGGTAATCGTTCCTCGATACTGCCCTTAAAGTCAGCCGCGACTCGTTTAAGGCGGCAAATGGCTACGGGGTCATCCTCTACACGACCACGACGACATACCGGTTCACAGGGGCGATCGCAGGTACGACCCAACACACCAGGGAAGACGTTCGACTCCCAATTGACCATGTAAGCATCGGTGTAGCGACCCGCCGCAATAAGGCGAATGTACTCGGGGACCGGGGTGTGGGCCGGACAGCCATATTGGCAATCGACAACCTTATGAAAATACTCCGGGTCGTCGGTATCGGTGGGTTTCAAAATAAGCTCCCCCTACACTGTGGTCGCGGAACTGCTCTTCAAGCGACACGCGTTTTTATTAGACCTCAATTTTTACACCCTTAAGGAGTAAATGAGAAGCACTGTGTATCCTGCACAGATCAGTGCCGCCGCCTCCGAAGTAAAGTCGGTGGAAATTCAGAGCCAGATCACCGATGGTTTACAGCGTGGAGGCCGACCGCAAACCCTTGGTATACAAGGGCGTATTAGCAAGAGACAGACACTATGCATAGTTCAGGGGCACAAATGAACGACTACATCATGCACGGCATGATGTGCTCGTACTTCACAAAGAAACTCGAAGCCTACTTTCTGATCAAGGGCATCCCCTACCAGTTTGTGGAGATGGACGCACCGGACATGGCCCAGTGCGGTAGACAAGTGGGTGTAACGCAGATGCCGCAAGTGCAATGCCCTGACGGTTCCTGGCTTACAGATACCACGCCGATCATTGAGCATTTCGAAGCCGATACGTCACTGCCAGCGCTGCGTCCACAGGATCATTTAGTCGCATTCTTTAGCTACTTTTTGGAAGACTGCTTTGACGAATGGTTCTGGACACCTGGGATGTACTATCGCTGGGCATTTGCCATGGATCGGAATCGGCGCAGCGAGGAATTCACTCACACGGTCCTCGCCAACGGTCTGCCACTGCCCAGATGGTTACTGAGGCCTATTGTCGTTAAACGACAGCAAGACGTGCACCTTAAAGCCAACGGTATTGTGTCGCCCGCTCACGCACGACAAATGGAAGACCTCTACCTGGACACTCTGGATCTTCTACAGCCGATTCTCCAAAAACGGCCCTTCCTCTTCGGTGACCGCCCCTGCGAGGCCGATATCGGCCTGTTCGGCCCTATGTTTCCGCATTTTGGCTGCGACCCTACCCCGCAAGAGATCATGCATGTTCGTGCTCCCCATGTGCTGCGTTGGCTGGGCCGGATGTGGTCCACTCGCCCGGAGGAGCTAAGGCAGTCTGCAGAACTCACCGAAGTGCCAACAGATCTAGCGCCGCTTCTGCAGAAGCTCGCGAGCGAATACCTGCCTTATCTGGCAGCTAACCAAAAAGCTTATCAGTGCGAAGCAACAACTACCCGGTACCGTCTTGGCGGCCTTGACTGGGAAGTCAGCACCGCGCCCTACCGTGTGTACTGCCTAAGCCAACTGCAGCAGCGATACCAGTCACTGAGCAAACAAAACCAGCAAAAGGCTGCGGGCCTTATTGGCGATGGCGCTTCAGAGATTCTCGCGCAGAAAATCGAGTGTCCGCCCCACATGCAGAACGTAAACGCCAAAGAGCCCGCCAGAATAGACTCCGACAGGCCCTTAGGTAGGCATTGGGAATCAAGCGGCACCTTCTTTGATCAGTTTGCGGACAACTGGAATGCACGCAAGACATCCAAGTCACTACCCGAGGTCAAACGACCGGGAACATCATGGCTGCCCATTTACTTCAAACGGTTCCGGGCTCGGTAATGGCCAGAGCCGCAAACAATTATCTATAAGACTTTAGGGAGAGAAAACTATGGATCTGCAAATTCAGGGCAAGAAGGCGATCATGGCCGGCGGAAGTGCCGGTATGGGTAGAGCCACGGCAGAACGGCTGGCTGAGGCCGGCGTGGAGCTGTACATCACGGCCCGACGGGAAGAACGGCTGGTCAATGCTGCCAAGGAAATGTCTGAGAAATACGGCACAACGGTCACCCCCATCGTTGCGGACTCTTCCACGGAAGAGGGTCGTCAGACGCTGTTCACGGCCTGCCCTGACCCGGACATTCTGGCGATCACGATCAAGCCACCCGCACCAAATGGGGATTTTTTGAAAGTCACGCCCGAGATGTGGCGGGATTCCATAGACACGGCACTCATTGGACCTATCGAGATTATGCGCAACTACATTCCGGTCATGAAGGACAAGGGTTGGGGACGCATCGTTAACATCGCAACATTCTCGGCCAAGAACCCCATGATCTGGCGCTTGATGTCCGGGCCCGCCCGCTCGGCGCTAATCAACTACACCGCCAGCGTCTCAAGGGAGATCGCGCAATACGGCGTTAACATCAACAACATCCTTCCCGGCATGTTTGCTACCGAAGGCGCAGACGAGATTATTGGGCACTATGCCGATGCTTTTGGCCTCGCCCCAGACCGTGAAACCGTGATGACGCACTTTTTGCAGAACAACAAAATTCCTGCAGGCTTTGTGGCGGACGCCGACGATATGGCGCCCATGGCGGCCTTGCTGTGTAGCCCTCTGGCGCGCTTCATTGTGGGTCAAAACATCGTGATTGATGGCGGCCAGCACCACTCGTTGTTTTGATATACCTAAGCGAAGAGTCTCGCTGCGACCAGAGCAAAAGCTGTCGTCGATGTGAAGCTCGATAAACAGTCGAGCACCCGAGCTACTGAGGTAAACTGTACTGCGTTATCGGTCGTTCGCCACAACTCCGGCTAAGCGACCGCTCTCTAAGCAACTTTTTTGGAGTACAGCACATGGGACTTGGAACAGGTCTGACTCTGGCCTTTTTGGCACTGATGATCATCACGGCGGCTAAGTCTGTGGCGATCGTTCCTCAGAGCGAGGAATACGTTGTTGAGCGTCTGGGCAAGTTCCGCGTGACACTCAATGCCGGTATCAATATTTTGGTGCCGTGGCTCGACAACATCGCCCACAAGGTAGTGGTTCTGGAGCGGCAATTAGACGCCTTCAAGGTGTCGGTAATAACTGCCGATAACGTCGAAATCCAGCTGGAGACTACAACGTTTTTTAGAGTCACCGATGCCGCCAAGAGCGTGTATCGCATTCGCGATATTCCTTTGGCCTTAAAGACTACGGCCGAATCCACGATTCGTAACGAGGCTGGCAAGCTCGAACTTGACGCGCTGCAGAGCTCTCGCGACCAAATGAACGAGCGAATTCTGGAGAACCTGCAAGAGGCTGCAGCACTGTGGGGATTGGAAGTCACACGCTCAGAAATTACCGATGTACAGGTCGATCAACAAACCAAAGACGCCCAGCGCCAACAACTCAACGCCGAGCGTGAGCGTCGTGCAACGGTAGCCCGGGCAGAGGGGGAGCGAGCACGCGTGCAACTGGAGGCCGACGCAGAGCTGTATGCCGCCCAAAAGCAGGCTGAGGCCGTTAAGATTACCGCTGACGCCGATGCTTACGCCACGGTGAAGACGGCCGAGGCTGCTGCGCAACAAACCAAGGTTATCGCAACGGCTATTGCCGACAATGGGAAGCCTGCAATTGACTATGATATTTTGAAACGCCAAGTAGAAGCCATTGGCGTTCTTGCAGCATCGGACAACGCCAAGACCATAGTCTTACCGACGGATGTCACCAAGACGGTCGGTGCGCTGGCGGGGCTGCAAGACTTACTGAAGTCGAGTTAACAGAGGACGAGATGGTGCTATCGCTTTTATTGCGTTACGAGACCTGGATGATCATTGGCCTGGCGCTCATCGTCGTCGACGTTTTGTTCGGCTTGGCATTTTTCTCCTTGTCTTTTGGTGTGGGCGGCCTGGTCACCGGACTGGGCATCCTGCTTTTGGGTAATACGGGAGTACTCGAAACCTGGCAAGGAACGGTCACGGTTTTTGGTGTCGCTTCTGTATTGGTGCTGTTTCCGTTGCGGCGCTGGGCTCGAAAGACCACAAAAGGCGAAGACGACATTAATCGTTACTAATTAATGCCGTCAGGCCTGCGCTTCACTTGTGGTTAAAGACCTCCGTAACCGCGCTGCCGTTACGAACCTTCAAGTTGGCAAAAACAGCCTCACCGGGCTTATCGCCAAAGACGCCCGAATTAATAACCCACACTCCGACAATGCGTCCGGGCAATTCACCGCCCACCGCAGACTGATAATCCTGCAGCACCGATCTGCTGTGACTATGCCAGTCGCCCAGACCCTCCTCTCCTGACTGAACGGCAATGTGGGTCTCTCTTTGATCCCACCAGGGCAGTGGGCAGGTGAACTCCGTGCCCGCCTCAAGATGACCACTCCAAAACCAGGTAAGGTCCTGCCCATTATCAAACTCCAGGGCAATACTCAGATAGTCGTGATACTGCGCCTCAGTCTCCGGCCCTTTTGCCGGGAGCTGCTCATACAACCAATCAAAAGAAAACAAAGTCTCTTCGTTTAACGGTATATCCAATGCCTTGCGAATGATGCCTCCATCGTTACTCGGCGTAGCACGCACTCCAAAGTTTGCGCCGTCTTCATAGGCCTCAAATACCGTTGATTGCCCCAAATACCAAAGATACTCAAATTCATCTGGAAGCTGCGGTGCATCCCTGTAGCGACTCAAGGCCAATTGCCAGCGCGCATCATCTGTGGCGGCCATTGCTGTCAATGCTGCCCCGGGTGCTTTACTCCACCGATAAACGGCAGCCTGTGCGTCCAGGGGGTATTTGGGAACACCACCAAAATCAGCTGGGAAGGTCCCCCGGCGATCCGTCCAGTAAAAGCCCGCTGGTCGCACCGCAAGATACAAGTCGCCCTCTGTCTGGGCGACAAAGGTATAAGTATCACTGGCGACATTGAATACATCACCGTCTTCACCGATACGAGCCCACAGGAACAAAGACGCAGGGGCTGGAACGGGCAAGCCCAGATTTACTGCCCCGTCTCCTATTATCGTGGCAGATTGCCCTGATCGCAGACTAATGCCCGTTTTGCGCCATCCCTCCTGTGAGTGGCTGAATGACATCTCAACGTGTTGGGCCGCCACTTTGCTGACCGCGTTTTCATCAACATCAGCCCCCAGCGTCAGCGGTGCAAATAGCAGCATCGCGGTCGCTGCGCCAAGGAGCAGTGACTGGCGTGTTTTATCCATTCTGTGACGCATGTTTCCTTCCTTTTAGAGTTAGCCGTGCATCAGCAATAATCTGATGAGATTCCACGATGCGCCAGTCGAGCAAAAAATACTGTAGGAATGCTTTAGTTTTTTCTTAGGTTTACCTTAGGCCTTGAATTCAAATGGTTTTTGCCCCAACCTCATACGCCATTAGACTGACGAAATCCCAAATTTTTGAACGATAATCAGGCACAAAGCCAGCCGTCATCGACTGTCCGCGACCCAATCTGCAAGCGATTCAGAGTGGGCGCCAACGACGTGGACTTTCGGTCCATGCGCATCAGCAGAGAATCAAACCCGATTGCGGTAGAACCCAAGGTGCTCGCAGTCTTGCGAGTACTCATAGACCACGCTGGCGAAGTGGTCGGCCGAGAGACACTCATCGACGCCGTTTGGGGCAATCAGTTTGGCGGCGAAGAGCGGCTATCCCGGGCTATCTCACTACTGCGTAAAGCTCTGGGAGACATCCGTGGCCAACACGAGCATATCGAGACCGTGCCCAAGGCGGGGTATCGGCTCATTGCGGATGTTCGCCCGGTACTTGCAGATGCCCAAGCTCCAGCCCAGACGCGCGGACAATCCCGATACCAGCGAGCAGCAATCGTCATTTGCCTTGTTATAGCATCAGGTGGGCTGCTGCTGTGGCTAATGCAAATCTCGGGGGCAAGCTCTGATAAAACACCTCCGAGCACGGCCTCAGCTCCTATTGCCAGCAAGGTGCTGGATAACTCTATTGCCGTACTACCATTCACCGACTTGAGTCCTAAAGGTAATCAGCAGTATTTTTCTGACGGTCTCGCCGAAGAAATTCTTGATGCCCTGGCTGCCATTGATGGGCTCAGCGTAGCCGGCCGCACCTCCTCCTTCGCTTATCGCGGCGACGACCAAAGCATCGAAAACATCGGCAAAGCCTTGCGGGTGAAATTTCTGCTGGAAGGGTCCGTGCGCAAGCAGAACGATACCGTGCGTGTGACGGCGCAACTCGTTCGAGTTGCAGATGGCTATCACGTGTGGTCAAAAACCTTTGACGGCGACCTCAACGATATTTTTGATTTTCAGGAGTCAGTTGCACGGTCCATAGCTGGAGAACTGAGTCCCGAGGCCAACAGCGCCGCTCCCGGTCGTCTCGCGCGACTACTGACAAGTGACCGCGAGGCCTATGAGCTGTATCTGCAGGGGCGCGAAATGTCCCGACGCTTTGGGCGCCAGGAAAAACTCACTGCTATCGATCTGTTAGGCAAAGCGGTGGAGCGCGATCCAAATTTCGCGGATGCCTGGGCATGGCTGGCGCGTTCGCACCTGTTTATACCCATTACGGATCCACAGCAGGATTCCAGCGATCACATAGCTATGGCTCGCTTTGCGGTAAAAAAAGCACTGGCAAACGATAACGACATTGCTATGGGACACTATGTGAGCGCGCTGCTCCATGACTACGACCTGAACTTTGACGCTTCTCTGGATGCCATAGAGCGTGCCTACGCCGCGGCTCCAAATCAGCCGTTCTTTGCAATACGCCGAGGCTTTTACCACCTTGCTCTTGGCTATGTGTCCGCGGGTTCAGCGATGATCGAGAAAGGATTGCTTCTGGATCCCACGGATGCGTTGGGACTTCTTAATTTAGGTCAGGCCAAAATACACCTCGGTGACGTAGATGGCGGGATGGCCTTAATCGAGCGCAGCGCTTCTCTGGGCTTCGCCCCAGCCGGATTGCTGCGGTGCGTGCATCTGGCAAATATCGGACAACCCATCGAATCCTTGCAGTGCTGGCAGCAGCTTCCGGCTGTCATCAAGTCGCGATACCCCGATGCTCTGACGACGACTCAGGCATGGGACGACCTTGGCCGCGTGTATGCATTAGGCGATGAAGCCGCTCGAAAGCGCATACGCTCAATCGCCTTGGAAATTGTCAGCGACCCGGACATACCCATGAATGGCTATCTCTATGGGGTGCTTCAGGCCGTTAGCGAAACCGAAACGTACCTGCAGCTGTTTGTCGATCGACCATTTTTGCTGAATGCTAGCCCGCTTCGTCTTATGTGGCTGAGTCTGGGCGATACGCGGCGTGTTACCCGGGACGCGAAGTTTGCCGAGTTTGCCACGCGCTTGGGTTTCACCCGAGCATGGCAGCGCTATGGATGGCCGGACTATTGCCATAGAAATGCCACATCTTCAAATCAAAATGACTTTTACTGCGACTAGCCCAGAACTGTTTGCAACCAGCTCGATATATCAGCTATCTCCTGCGGACACACCGTGTGCTCCATAGGATATTCGCTGTAGTCCACCGTATAGCCCATCTCCACCAGGCGCTCACAGGCCAGCTTACCCTGTTGCACAGACACCATGGGATCGTGAGTGCCATGGCATATTTTTATGGGAATCTGCTTGTTGGCACTGTTGGGGGTGATTGTGTCCTTGGTCGCGAAATAGCTTGAGAGGCACATAAGGCCTGCCAGTGGATACATGTGGGTAAGCGCAGTTTGATAAGCAACCGCGCCACCTTGAGAGAATCCAGCCAATACGATGCGGTCGCTCGATATCCCCCGGTCAATTTCGCGATCAATGAGCAGCCGCACCCTTTCTGCCGACTCAATCAGCTGGCTGAGATCGACTTTTCTCTCAATGTTCATTTCCGTAATGTCATACCAGGCAGGCATAACGTAACCACCGTTGATGGTGATGGGGATCGACGGGGCATTGGGAAACACAAAGCGAACAGCCATGTGATCGGGCAGTTTTAGCTCCGGAATAATCGGTGCAAAATCATTGCCATCAGCACCCAGACCGTGCAGCCAGATAACGGCGGCATTGGCAGGTGTTTGTGGTTCTTTTTCGATGCAAGGGAGCAGCGGCATATCAACGCGCCTTGATGGCAAGCTTAGGAGGCCGGCAGTATATACAGGCCGCTCGTCATCCACAGGGTTTTGTTATTGTGAGCCCCATGGGCGTAATTGGCTGAGCTTTAGCTAGACGTCGCTGCGAAAGTCCGCATCGGCCTCAATTTGAAAATAGCCAATCCTGCCGTTACGGCATTCCAGCAGTACCGCGCCGCCCCTGTTCTGTTCCAGTATGTTTTGAAACTCTGAAAGGGTTTGGATACTAGTGTCGTTGGCTTTAATGATCAGCTCGCCCGGCGGCCACTCCATTTTGTCGGCCTGGGTGCCTTGATGGATTTGGGTCACCACCAGTACAGGTTCTTCCTGATCAATGGTCTGGATCATATCAATCTGGGCATTGGCATCAATATCGCGCATGCCATCGATAATCTCGACACTCAGTTGCTGGATGATCATTCCGAAGACCTCCAGATACTTTCTTTCACTAATGATCGGTATGGACGGGATGCCTTTTTCGGGATTGCGCATGGCTACGGCGCGGGTGTGGTGAACCTCTCCGGCCCGTTGGTAGGTGATCTCGACGGCCTCACCAATAGGCACCAGCTTTATAACATCGTAAATATTCTGGTGCCGGTATAAGCCCTGCTTACCGATCACGATGCCATGTCGATCAAACTCAATACCATTGATAGCCAGAATCACATCCCGCGCCTGAATTTTTGCGGCCTCCAGAAACCCATGCGCAAGCACCTGGGCAACGATGACGCCCCGGGCCTGGGTCTGTTTAAGCAGGGGGTTAAAGTTCTCGGCATTCTTTTGCAGTTTGCCGCCCATACCCGCGAAGTACGATTCGTTGTGCTGCAAAAGGTTTTCGATAATTATTTTCACAAAGCTCGCTGGCGTAATGAAGCCGATGTTTTCGGCATTCATCATCACCGCGGTATTCAGGCCTATTACCGTGCCGTCATCGCTGATGCTAGGCCCACCGGAGTTGCCCGGATTAATGGCTGCGTTGGTTACAAAGTGTTCGGTGGAATACTCAGAGCCCGATACAAAATTGGTGATCTCGCCACCGGAGACGTTGGGCTCGATCATACCCATGGGATAGCCGATTGCCTTGATCTCTTCCCCCCGGAAAGGGCTGCTGCCCTCCCGTAATTTCAGGTATTCAATATCCTGAATGGCGTACTTTTTGAAGCGCTGCAGCTCTGTGTTGCCCAGCTTGATGAGCGCGATATCCGGATCCAGGTTTTTTACCAGGCCGACCACTTCTGCTTCGAAGCGTTCTTCACTGGTGAGCATAGAGCTGATTTCGACCTTGATAGAGTTTCTCACCACGTGCGCATTGGTCACGATGTGTCCCTCAAGATCTAAATAACGGACAAAGAATCCAGAACCGGACCACTGACCTGGAATCTTGATCGACGGATTCATGACCGACTGAATATCTTCTTCGAGCTGGCCTTCAACATGGACCTGCACAACACCGCTCATCATCTGTCGGGCGACGTCAGTTAGATTTTTTTTTGTCTCTGACATAGACACAGTATAGGAGCTCAGTTTTGAAGCAGTCGCCTGATTATCGACAAGTTACGTCATTGATAGCACGGAATTCCAGTTTAAGGGTACTAAACAACGGCCCTACTCCATGTCGCCAACACACTGCCCCTAACCGAACAACAATGCCTAGGTGTAACAAGCTACCTCCGGCGTCCCGATGCTGTAGTGTCAGTCAGCGTGCGTAAATGCAGTAGCGCGAGGTATGAGCCCACCGAGGGGGCACTAAGATACTGATAATTAAGAAGAAAAATGGTAGCTACGGGTGGACTTGAACCACCGACCCCAGCATTATGAATCGTGCTGGAATTGCTTAACTGATTGATTTTATTAACTTAAACTCGAGCGCCCACAGCGCATCTTCCATGACAGAGCACAACGAATCACGACAAGTCCCGCAAATCTCCCGCAGCTTACGATCGCTAAAGCCACCTCGAAAGGCAGCTTTGCCATTGTTATCGAGTTCCGATAACATCGGAACATGATCGTATCCTTTGGGAATGCACTCACGGAAGACCTCTTCTGCGACAGGAAGAGTAAATCGACCAGATCGTTCCCCAATGAACTTCTCAGAATCGCAAGGCGGAAGCTTCTCTACCTGCACGATGCAGCGGACCTGCAGGATCTGAGAGTTCCTCCGGGCAATCGACTTGAGACCCTGAAGGGTAAGTTGAAGGGATTTCACTCGATCCGCATCAACGATCAATGGCGACTGTTTTTCCGCTGGAGCGGCGGACAGTCACACGACGTACAGATAGTGGACTATCACAGATAGGTGAAGGCCGTGGATAGACAACCGAAAAATCCGTTTCATCCGGGCGAAATGTTGCTGGAGGAGTTTCTCGAACCCCAGGGAATGAGCCAGGCTGCGTTCGCCCGAAGAATTGGTTGGACCAAAGCGCGACTCAATGAATTGATTCGTGGAAAGCGCGGCGTCACTGCCGATGCGGCATTAGACCTCGCGGAAGCGCTGGGAACGTCGCCTAAGCTTTGGATGAACCTCCAGGCTACCTATGATCTGGACAGGGCCGCTGCGGCCAGAGAAGTAGCATAGCAGCGCCCACCTACTGCATCATGGATACAGCACGCTTCCTCGGCAGCCCTTCACCCATCACTGTGACTCGATATTGGTCATTAGCTGGTAGTAAAAACCGATAGAGCGGCCAACCTCTTCAAGTTGAATCCGCTCATTGACGCCGTGCAGCCGAGGCAGATCAGCGACGGACTCGAGTTGAAGCGGGGTCACCGTGAAGGTGTTGATACCCATCGGCTTGGCTGCGAAATACTTTGCATCCGCCCCACCCACCACGAAAAACGGCGCAACCATGATGTCGTTATCGTAAATCTGCCGCAGCGTTCTCTCGATCAGCTTGTACTGGTCGCTGTAGGGATCGGCGATGTTCGTCGCCGGGGTCGACTGCGACACATCCGTGATAGTGATCCGGTCATCATCGATCACGTCTCGCACGTAGTCCATGATGTACTCTTTGCTATCGCCAATGGTGGGCCGGAAATTCACGACAGCCCGTGCCATAGGCGGTAATACGTTGGCCTTCACTCCACCTTCGATGATGGTCACCGCCGTTGTCGTGTGCAGCATGGCGCGGGTGAGATCCTGTTTCTCCATCATGTCGATAAACTGTTGCTCGAGCTCGGTGATCTCGTCGTCATCACCGAAGGCCACAGCCGCGTACATGTCGTGCTGATCCTCAGGTAGTTCCGGCCCCATCCAACGGTACTGGTGACGCAGGGCGTCGTTGAGCTTGTAAGGGAATGGAGCCGCCTCGAGCTTCGCGATTGCCGCGGCCAGGATGCCGATATTCGAGGTTTCTGGCGGCTGGGAGGAGTGACCGCCTACACCGTCCACCCGGAGTTCGAGGGCGAGGTAGCCCTTCTGGGCGATGCCGATGAGCGCGGTGTTCTGGGGAATTCCTGGAAACAGCCCCTCGGCGAGGGGCGCCGACTCGTCGAAAACGAGGTAGGCCTCCGCTATCCCCCTCTTCTCGAGAACATCGGCAATGTGTCCGACGCCCTCTCCCCCTCCGACTTCCTCATCCTGCCCCATGACAAAGTAGTAGGTACGCGTCGGCTGAAAACCCTCTTTGATCTTCATCTCCGTCGCTTCCATGATGGCGAAGATCATGCCCTTGTCATCCCAGGATCCCCGGCCCCAGAGATAGCCCTTGTCGACTGTTCCCGCGAAAGGATCGTAGTCCCACTCGTCCGGAGAGGCGATCGGCACCACGTCCTGGTGCGCCATGAGGATGACTGGAGCCAGCGAGGGATCCTTGCCCTCCCAGGTGTAGAGAAGGCTGTAGGGCCTGGGATCGCCCATAACTTCCCGAGTGAGGGTCTTGTGCACATTAGGGAAAGTTTCCTCCAGATAATCGTGGAACGCCTCGAAGGCCTCGACATCAAAATCGTCGCGATCCTCATTGGAGATCGTGGGGAAGCGTACGCCTCCGGCGAGCCTCTCCACCGCGCCATCGAGATCCACCTCAATCTCGACACGTTCGACGTCTGCAGACTGCATCGAAGTAAACTCCTGAGCGCTCTGTACAGCAGCGGTGACCATGTACGCTCCCAGAACGGCGCTCAGCGAAAGAGAAAGCGCTGCGGTTGAGTTCCTAAATGTTCCCATAATTGGTTTCCTCGTCATCTCGGTAATCTCTTGGGTAATCTGTGGACTTGCGTCAGCCCCGGCTGAATCCAGTGTCCGATTCTATTCAGGTCTCTCCACCTCACCAGGGCAAGGGAATGACCGGGCCGACCTGAAATCGGATCTGCCGCTCGGGGCCAAAATCGTCGGGAGACTCGATGTACTCCCAATACTGCAGACTGAACTTCCAAGGCGTGCCACCGAATACCGCGGTTTTAGAGACCCCGACACCGAGCGGAAAGCTCAGCCGGTTGCCGCTGCTCGCCTCATGGTTATAGCTAAAGGTCGGTGTCGCCTGGATCTGCCAGCCATCCTTGAGATTGACGGTGTAAAAGTACTGGCCGCCAGTAACGCTCGTGTTGTAAGCATCCTCGCCTGCGACATCCCATTGATGTGTCAGCAGAGCACCCACGAAGCCCCAGGACGTTTGCGCACCGATGAGTATTTCTGGGCCGAGAAGCCACTGATCCAGCCCCAGACGATCATCCGTCGCTGTTGGCATCGTGCCGACGACCCCCCCAACCACCATCATGCCGTTGTCAAAGGTCTTGCCGACAGCCGCATCAAAGGAGATGTCCCCGAGCTCGACGCCGCTGCTTTCAAAATTCCCGCCGGCAGCTGACAACTCCGACGGCAACACCACCTCGCCGCCTACCAGGGGTACGGGTTGGTCGATGTACACGGGGATCAGCGGTCTGGCGAAAAAGTTCACTCCGGGACCGAGCGGATATGGCAGCGAGGGCTGAAAACTGACTCGCGTCGCGCTCTGATCATAGGCACCGGGAGCATTCCCGCCGTAAGTGGTGAAATCGATCGGCACAGCAAGGAAACCGAGCGAAGTATTCGGATTGGCGAGTTCTCACGCAATGTCAGCGGCGCTTTTCTCTTCCTGCGCAAGCGCAACGCTCCATAGGGCGAGGCACACCCAGAAGAGAATACGTGACAGCCTGAATTCGCCGACCGATATCAAAATCATGCGCTTCTCCGTATTCCTTGATGGCCCCAGTCTCGGCGCCGCTCAGTAGTAGTAGAACGTGCTGAACTGCAGCCGAGCCGCGTCACCGCTGGAGCCATCGACTGTTTCCCGCTCGCCCCACATGTATTCCACACCGACGCGGAAGCGAGAGTCGAAATCGTAGATGAGGTTGGCGTGAGCGGCCCAGCCTTTGGCCATTTCATCGGGCGCAAACAGTTCAGGAGTCTTTTCCATTCGCGTGTAGGCGTAATGCAGATTCGATGTCACTTTGTCGGAAAGGCTCAGGTGCAGTCCGACATTGGCGTTCCAGCCTTCCGCGAGCTCAAGGTTGCCTTCAGTGCTGAGGGCGGCGTTGGGTGTCCCCGCATTCGCGAAGGCGATGATGTCTGAGAGGGTGCCCTTGGTGTAACCGGCGTTGAATCCGAGAAAATGCGGTTGGTCGGCGCGCAGGTAAACACGAGATCCCAGCACGGTGGTCCAGCCCAGCTCCGACCGATCCTCTAAGCCATCCGACCCGTCAAAACGAACTTCATTGACCGAAGCGCCGACACTCAGCACGCCTTGATCCCAGGGGTAGCTGATGCCACCGGAAAGCCGTGGCGTCCTCGATCGGGCGATGCCCCGGCCGGCAATCGATTCAGGGATCACGATGCGTGTAGCGTCGTAGGACTCAAGCCCGACCGCCCAGTCGAGCTTTCCGAAAATCTTGTTTCCGTCCCACTTGATCTGTTCCGAGCGACCGCCGAGCAGCGCGTCACCGGCCGCAAAATCGAGCATCAGCGGCAGCGCACGCAGTTCCGTAAGAATCGACCAGGTCCGCCCCGCCTGCAGTTGGCCGAACTGAAAATAGGCGTGTCGCAGACGAAAGTTGGTGCTCTCGGCGCCGTCGAAAAAGTCAAACTCGAGAAAGAACTTATCCAGATTAAAAGGTGAGTTGACGTTGCGGATCTCCAGGTGAGTACGACTCTCGCGGATATGCAGCTGGCTGTAGCTACCCCCCGGGGGGCTGTCGGCTACCGGTATCTGGCCCAGAACGAACTGATAGGGATCTCCCACGCCGTCGAAGTCAAAAATCAGGTCAGTTTTGGCATAGCCTCCGATGGAAAATCGGTAATCGGAGCCGAACAACGGTGCCGATTTCTCGAAATCAGGATCAATATTCTCTTCGCCCCGCCCGAGCGGAGAGATCGTAGCGTCAGCCAAGATCTCCTCCCTCCCGGCTACGGGAAAGCCGTCCGATTCGCCGGCAGTTCCATCGGCATGGTCGGCTAACACCGGCCCGCTATCTCCCGTGAGGACAACGCCGCTGTTCGGCGCAGCCTGTTCTGGCAACTGCGGATCAGTGTTGGTGTTGACGCCTCGAAGTATCTCGATCTCGTCCTGAAGAACCAGCATCTGCCGCTGCATCTCGAGCAGCTTTGCTTCCATCTCCTGAATCGTCATGCTTTGGGACAGCGCCTGATCAGGAGTGTTGAGCCCCAGCAACAGGACGAGAACAGGGCGACTCATGCACTGCAGCGTGCGCTGTGAAGTGCTCCGTAGCGACCGGCGGCACGGGAGTGAAGTCATCAGTGGTCGCGAGTCCAAGCGGAGCGCTTTGATACCTGTGCTCCCCATTCTGCTTCCCTTCCTCTGAGCCAACATTGGTGGCGGGACGATGCTCTCACGACGAATCAGCCGTTTCCGGCGGGCTTATCGCGCGGCAATGCTTAACAGCATTATTGAAGGTAATGAAGAACTCACAACAAAAGAACGTATGCAAATTCCGTCACGTAGAGGATGCGGTGGACCCATGGCACACGGCACAGGGCACAGGGCACAGGACGCTGGACGCTGGACGGCTTCGCGGTAGCTCAGGACGCGCTTCAGGCCCGCAGCGTAGCCGACGGCGACTCTCCGAAGAGAGCCCGGTACTCCACAGAGAAACGGCCGAACTCCGTCAAGCCAACCTCGAGAGCGGCTCGCTTGACCTCACCACGACGCTTGTCGGCGTGCAGCAGAAGCCGCCGCGCTTTACAGAGTCGCCGTTTGTAAAAGTAATCCAGCGGTGAGAGGTCACACACGGATCGGAAAGCGCGGTGCAGCGTAGACTGACTTACACCCGCTGCAGCGCAAAGGTCCGCCGGGGAAGCCGGTTGCGCCGATGATTGGAAAAAGCGTTCCTCTGCACGCCGGACAATCCGCTCCGGCTCAACGGCACGCTCATCGCGCATTTGTGCAGGTGTCGCCCAGAGGTAAGCGTCAGTCACGAGGCCGAGAATTGCGTCGCTCGGATCCGGCAGATTAAAGGGGACCTCACCTGAAAGCTTCGCCTCGATTCCGGACACGAGTAAGGCGCTGACTCCTGACCGGAAGCGCGCCCCGACTTCGGGGCTAAGCCTTAGCTCCATGCCGTCAAGCATCACTTCCTCGGGCTCCCCGCCACGTAGCGCCGCGATCGTTTCGACCAAGACGATACGGGGAATGGCGATTGCCACGGCACGCCGGGCGCCGCCTGTAATGTACAGACCGTCCTGCTGCCGGGCCACGTACAGCGAATCACGACAAATGTCGCGCCCGTTCACCCGGCCCTCGCAGGCCCTCTCCACGAACCAGAAAACAGCACGGTCTCCGTGTGTGATGCTCGTCATCACCGAAGGGGTGTGAATCTCAGCCCCGAGCACAGAGACCTTCTGTGACGAAAAAATACGGATATCGCCAGGCCCAGGACCCGGCTTAAGCGGCACGTACTCCGCTTCTGAAAATGGGAGCAGCGAGTTGATCGACGTTCGGTAGTCAGCAGTCGAAGACACTCTCGTTGCTAATATCGTTAGACGTTCCTGCATCGGACCCACCGGCGTTAGATTTCTCGACATCCTTTAAAGGCTAGCATAGCCAAATTTCGGGGTTGTGCAGCTCGCTTGCACGGCGGCGTTTACCAAGCACGGGCAAACTGCTTGTCTTCCATCAATTGTACGCTGGAGCGTTTTGGCAACTTAATTCGTCTGGGGCGCTGAAATCCGCCATATGACCTCAAGCAACTGCCCTACTCCGTTCTTCAAACGCACTTACCCTGAGACTCCTATAGTGCTCAGCCGTAATCATATGCCTTCCCAGATTGAATCGGTTTGAAACCGCTGCATGCACACCCAGGAATCGCTGCGTCTGTCTCAACGACTTGAACATCCGCATCCCTCGCTCTCGCACGCGGGTCGCCTCATGAGATTGCTCTGCTCGGTTATTCGCATACCGATCATTGACATGGATTGTTTCAGGGATCAGTTCTCTATGAGCAACACCATAACTTCTCAACTTATCCGTAACGATCTGCCTGGGTTCGCCTCCATGTGAACGCAGCAAGCGCCTGAAGAACCGCTTAGCAGCAGCCCCATCTCGTTTAGTCTGAAGATAGACATCGACCACCTCACCATCTTGGTCGACCGCCCTCCACAGGTAATGCTCCTTACCGCGGATCTTCACTAAGACTTCATCAATGTAGAAGGTGTCACCATAGCCTTTGTGCCGGCCCCTCAATCGATGGATGTAAATAGCCCCAAATTTGATACACGAGAGACGGATTGACTCTCGGGTGACAGTGATAACTCGCTCTGCCAGCATGTCTGCGATGTCGCGGTGACTCAGGTTGAAACGATAGTAGAGCCCGAGAGTCTGCCCCGCTTTATGGGTGCGGAGTAGCTGATGATGTCGAGCGGGAATCGGTGGCGCTTGTATGTATTCATCACCGGATTGTCTCATTTCGGCGAGTTAAGTTGGCAATACCTTATCTAATGATGCGTGGCAGTTACCTAGACTCCCCGTTCGCTGTTTTAGGAACTTGCCTTGGATTTGCTACCTAGACTTATCGACTAAAACTGTCCGCATGGCGACATTGTTGGACCTTAATCTTGTTTAGAGTCGACCCTCACCGTGAGACGACATAGGCATGGCAGTAAGGAGCCGCAAGCGAATTGCTGTGCTGTGTTGCCAGGGTGAAGAAGCTAGGGGTTTAAGATTCTGCCAAGGAGATAACTATAGTGAAAGTATGTCAGTTTATGAAAAAACCGCTCGCGCTCGCAGTCATCGGAGTGAGTATGTCTCCGGTGCTATCAGCGCAGCAGCTCGAAGAAGTGATTGTCACCGCGCAACAGCGCTCTGAGTCAATGCAAGATGTTCCCATCTCTATGGTGGCAATGTCCGGTGAAGCGATTAATGAGCAGGCCATCACCAAGATGGAAGACTTCACCATGAACATGCCTGCGGTCACTGTGGCGCAAAACCCCATTGGTAACTTTTTGTTTATTCGCGGCGTTGGAACCGGCGGCGCAAACCAAGGTATTGAGCAATCTGTCGCAATTTTTCACGACGGCATTTTTATGGGACGTCATCAGCTGTCCCGGGCTCCGTTTATGGATCTAAACCGTATCGAGGTGCTGCGCGGACCCCAGAGCATTCTTTTTGGTAAGAACACTATCGGTGGAGCACTCAGCCTGCACACCGCAAAGCCGACAGAAGAATTTGAAGGTTCTGTACAGGCACTTTACGGCAGCTATGGCGAAACCGAGATCAATGCTGTCGCTTCGGGGCCTATCACGGACACCTTGCGTGGGCGAGTCGCTTATCGCAATTATCAGATTGATGGCTACTTGGACAATGTCATCCAAGGTGGAGAGGCGCCTGAGCGAGAAGACGAGACCATACGCGTGTCTCTGGAGTGGGACGCAAGTGAAAACATCACGGTTTCGGCGAAATACGAAACAAGCACCTTTGAGCAGCTTGGTTCGATCACTCAATTAGGACGCGTAGCAAGCCCCGCATACAATCCAACGTCGGCGTTGCTTACCGGCCTTACTCAGGCCTCGGTCGCGCTGGCCACAGGTGGCAGTGGTATAGAGCAGATTGACGATGAGCGTGCTGTGATCAATGACGGTGGCGCTATTCTTGAGCAGTTGGGCGTGATTCCTGCGGGAGTGCCGGGCTTTCCTGATAAGACAGAACGCAGTGACAACGATATGGAACTTGGCCATATCAACTTTGATATTGCTCTGGGAGAGCACACGCTGACACTGTTGACTGGGTATGCCGCTTACGATTACGTGGATGTCTGTGATTGCGATTTTTCGGCACTGCCGTTTATTGAGGTAGACGCTTCGGAAGACTACGAGCAAATCTCTCAGGAGGTTCGTTTTAGCTCTCCCGTGGGCAAGCGCCTTGAGTACATTGCGGGTTTGTATTACCACGACGCCGACCTTTTTTATCGATCAAAGGAGGCTTTCGGCACCGCGGCCTTTGGCGGTCCAAACGTAACTCGAGACTATAATTTTGACCAAGACCAAACGCAGCTGTCTGTCTTTGGCTCGATGACTTACAGCTTTACAGATCGTTTGCGTGGTACCGCGGGGCTTCGCTATTCAGATGAAGAGAAGACTGTTAATCGACGCCTTGATAAACGCTTCACGGGTGGTTGGGACTACAGTGCTGCCGTGGGGGCACCTGCCGGTACTTTCGCCTATGGCAATACGGCGGCAGAGTACGATCGCTTTGAGCAAGAACTTGCTCCCGTCGCAGCCGCGGTAGATGCCGCTGTTTGGAACGACAGTGGGTTTCTTGGAACCTACGAGCATGAGTTTGTGAATCGCACGCGGAGCGAGGACTTTGTTGATTGGTACCTGAACATGGAGTTTGATTTGGGTGACGACACAATGGTCTACGCGACAGCATCAACTGGTGTCAAAGGCGGGGGCTTTGATGCGCGATTCCTCAAAGAATCTAACACTCCCCGCGCCGATCTCTTCGAATATGAAGAAGAGTCGTCTCTCGCTATGGAGCTGGGTGTTAAAACCACCCTGCTTGATGGCGCGATGCGCCTAAATGCCGCTGTGTTCCGCAATGAGATTTCGGACACGCAGGTGAGCATCTTTGACGGGGCAACAGGCTTTGTTGTTGTTAATGCTGCGGAGGTTCTTTCTCAGGGGCTTGAGTTTGATATCCAATGGGCCGCGACAGATAAACTAGTGATCAGTGCCGCTGGTTCATTTCTGGACTCGATTTTCGATGAATGGGGCACAGCGCCGTGTTGGGCAGCCCAGCAGGTGGATCCCTCGCACCCGGAGTTTACTCCTGGTTGTAACAACGGGTTCCGCGACGCATCGGGCGATAACACACAGTTTGCTCCCGAGCTGGCGTTTAATCTGAATTTTGATTACTCGCAGCCCATTGGCAGTAACTTCGAATTGCGCGCCTTATTGAATGTTAACTACTCTGACGAGTTTGCAACGGTCGGCGATTTGGATCCACTGATTGGATTTCAGGATGCCTTTACCACTGTGGATATGCGGGTAAGCTTTGGGGAGATTGGAGGCAAATGGGACGTCGCCTTTCTTGGTAAAAACCTGACAGACGAACAGATTGGTTACAACAACAATGATCAGCCACTGGTGGCGGGTAATGGATTTAACTCTCTGATTCGCCTTCGTTCACTAGCGCTCCAAGGCTCCTATCGATTTTAGATAGGCACAGTTTGCGGTGCTTGAGGGGAGGCTTTAAGCCTCCCTTTTTTTGCTTCGCCTGCTTTTGGCCTAAGTGGTCTTGGCGTAGAGTTTCTCTGCAGTCAGTAAAGGAAATCAATCATGAATAGCCCCGTTATTGTTATCGCCCGCGACTTCCCCGAACCCATGCTTACGCCGCTGCGGCAATTGGGTGAGGTGCGTGTTTACGATTCCGCATCGCCCAGCGAAAGCTTGCGCGATGCGCGTGTTTGGCTAGGTACGGCAGTCGATCCCGTGACCGCGCAATTGATTCAGTCGTTTCCGGACAGCCTCGGGCTCGTGGCTAACCTGGGTGTGGGTCTGGACAATGTCGATCTTGAGGCCGCCGCGCAAGGAGGGATCCTGGTTACCAATACCCCCGTGGTCACGGAGGACACCGCCGATCTTACCTTTGCGCTTCTTATGGCCACCTGCCGCCGCCTTGGAGAGTGTGAGCGTGCGCTGCGGGCGGATGATTGGATGTCCGGCGCATCACTGTTGGGTCAACGTGTGCACGGTGCCACGCTCGGCATTGTTGGCTTTGGCGCGATTGGCCAGGCCGTGGCGCGGCGGGCAGCTGGCTTTGCCATGAACGTGATTTACCATGGTCCCTCACCTAAACCCGAGGCTGAGCAACAGTGTGGCGCTCGCCATTGCGCCACCCTTGATGAGTTGCTCGAGTCCTCGGACATCGTGTCCTTGAATTGTCCTCTTACCGATGACACGCGGCACCTCATTAATGAAAAGACCCTGGCCAAGTTCAAGCCGGGAGCGGTGTTGATTAATACCGGCCGAGGCCCCTTGGTACACGAGGAGGCCCTGGTTCATGCGCTTGAGTCGGGCCATCTGAGCGGTGCTGGCCTGGATGTGTTTGAGTTCGAGCCTGCGGTGACGCCTACCTTGTTGAATCTGCCTAAGGTCACGCTATTGCCCCATATTGGCAGCGCGACAGCGGAGTGTCGCAAAGAAATGGTTGGGCGTGCTTTTGCCAACATCGCAAGCTATCTGAAGACCGGTGATGTGCTGGATGGGTGCACATCATGAGCTTGCTTAATGTTGTTCCCGTGACTGTTGAGGATTACCGGCGTCGGGCGCGGCTGCGTTTGCCAGGTTTTCTGTTTGATTACGCAGACGGCGGAGCAAACCGTGAAGAAACCTTGGCAGCTAACAGCAATGATTTTCTGAAGATAAAGCTTCGCCAGCAAGTCATGCGCGATGTGTCTGGTGCAAGCGCAGCGACTACGCTGCTGGGACAGAACGCAAACATGCCTCTAGCCTTGGCCCCCGTTGGACTTGCGGGTATGTACGCGCGACGCGGTGAAGTGCAGGCCGCAAGAGCCGCGCAGGCCCACGGCGTGCCTTTTTCAGTGTCCACCAATAGCATTTGCTCGATGAGTGAAGTCAATGAGGCCGTGGCGACCCCCGCCTGGTTCCAGCTCTATATGCTTCGCGACCGCGGCTATGTACAAGAAATACTGCAAAACGCCTGGGACGCCGGTACCCGCACCCTGATATTTACTATAGATCTTCCCATACCTGGGTTGCGCCTACGGGACTATCAAAACGGCATGCTGGGTACCGGCTTGCAGTCCAAGGTGTCAAAGCTCCTGCAGTTAGCCAGCAGTCCGGTGTGGGCCTACGATGTGGGCATTAAGGGCAAACCTCACTTGTTGGGTAATCTTGCGGGCAGGGTTCCGGATGCCAAGGATCTCAACAGCTATAAAAGCTTTGTGGAGTCGCAGTTTGACCCTGCCGCGACCTGGGAAGATATTCGTTGGCTTCGAGATCAATGGCGTAGCCAGCTTTTGATTAAAGGAGTGCTCGAGGTCGACGATGCTTTAGCGGCGGTTGACTGCGGTGCCGAGGGTGTTGTGGTGTCTAATCATGGAGGACGACAGCTTGATGGTGTTGCGTCGACCATCAGCAAGCTTCCTGGTATTGCTCAGGCTGTGGATGATCGTGCCGAGGTTTTCCTCGATGGTGGCGTTCGCAATGGTATTGATGTCGTAAGGGCTGTCGCTTTGGGCGCACGCGGCGTCTTGATCGGCAGGCCCTGGCTTTTTGCCCTCGCGGCGCAGGGAGAACAGGGCGTTAGCGCCCTGTTGCAGGTCTTTGCCAACGAAATTGCTGTGGCGCTAACACTCGCCGGCGTCAAATCCGTACATGAGTTAACCCCAGAGATGGTGGAGAATACACTTTCTATCGCCTAAGTGCATAGCTAGTCGATTGCCCGGGATACGCCGGCCGTGGGCACCTGATAGGTTGCTACAATAGAGTCGGTACCTACCAAAACGCCGTAGCTGTTGGTTAACTGCTCTAGATCGATGACTCTGATCTTGCCGTAGCGAAGACTGATGAGTTGCGCCGCTGCCAATTGCTGTAACTCTTTGTTCACGGACTGTCGAGAGGCGCCCAGCATATTGCCGAGGCCCTCCTGAGAAATCGGTATGTCTGTTTCCGTGGGGTCGGTGACAAGTGTGTGCGCAAGGCGACACAGTGCTATTCCGATGCGTTCCCGCAGGGACAGCCCACTGGTCTCGAGCCAGACGCAGTAGGCTAGCCGGGCTCTGCGCGCAAGTACCTGCATAACAGCGGTATTGAATGCCGGAAACTGTCGGTTAAAACTTTCGAAGTCTGCGCGGGTCCAAACGCGAATGATGCAGTCTCTTGCTGCAATAGCATTGCTGATTCGGGGCAGGCTGTCGATGACGCCCATTTCGCCAAAACAGTCTCCTTGCTGAAGCTCCACCGCAACCAGCTCATTACCCTCGTTTGAATAGGAGCACAGTTTTACCGCGCCAGAAACAATTTGGTACCACTCGTTGGGCTCATCTCCCTGATGGTACACCGCGTCGCCCCGATCTATTTTTCGCTGTCTTGCCTGCAGCACCAGCTCCCCCCGCAGTGCATCAGGTAACTGTTCGATGAAGTCGTGCAAATGAGGAACGGTGATCATTGGCTCTTGCTCCCGTTTTTTTGTTGGGAATCTCTTTATTTTTTTGACTATAGCACGGAGATAGCGCGTGTCCGGCTGGCTGTGACTGTCGAGTAGCCGACAGATTTACCCACATCGATCAAGGATATTGTCAGCATTATAGTGGGTCATGGCGGCATGGCCTTAGCTGTTTTTTCACGTTGATATTCACAAGGGTGTATTGCCATGTTGACCGAAGTTACTCGAGAAGAAATTGCAGCACAGATTGTCCGCTGTTTTGATGAAAAAAAGCAGATCAGCCTGCTAACTCAGTCTCATCCAGATATTGAACTAGAGGACGCTTACCGTATTCAAGAAAAGGTCGTAACTAGTCTTACCTCCCAAGGTAGGCGGGTAAAGGGTTACAAGATCGGGCTGACCTCTAAAGCTATGCAAGATATGGTGGGTTCGACCGAGCCGGACTTCGCTGCGATTCTTGATGACATGTTTATGGATGAAGAAAGCGAAACACCCCGCACAGATTGGCACACGCCGATGGTCGAGATCGAAATGGCCTTTGTGATGAAAGAGCGTTTGCAAGGGCCGGGGCTCAACGTTGCCGATGTGATTCGCGCCACCGATTTTGTATTGCCCTCCATCGAAATTGTCGATTTTCGGGTGGCCATGGCCCCGGGAATGGATGTGCGCGACACCATTGCTGATTTAGCGGCGGTAGGTGGTGTAGTGCTGGGTGGTAATCCCGTGCGTCTTGAGGATATCGATATTCGTAAAATCAACGGCACCCTGGCAATTAATGGCGAAGTGCGCGAACAGGGATGCGCTGATGCAGTACTGGGCAATCCCTTAACGGCAGTAGCGTGGCTTGCGAACAAACTCGCCGCCTTTGACGTCGCCTTCGAGCCTGGTGATGTAATTCTCAGCGGGTCTTTTCTGCGGGCACTGCCTGTGGAAGCGGGCGATAAGGTGGTTGCGGAGTTCGACAATGGCTTTGGTCGTGTGGCGATCAATTTTTCCTGATTAGACCTTTCGGGTCCGACAGCGCATGCATCAAGGAATCAGACTATGCAGAATCTTTCCCTAAAAAAATGGCGGAGTGGCGAGCGATCGCTCGGTGGCTGGAGCAATCTGCCGGATATTCACATCGCTGAGCTTCTAGCAAGAAGTGGTCTGGACTGGATCTGCTTTGATTTGCAGCACGGTCTAATGGAATACAGCGACCTCACCCGGCTATTGCCGGCGATCACGGGCCAGCCAGTGACTCCCATTGTGCGCGTCGCTGATAACCAGCCCGATCAGATAGGTAAAGCGCTCGATGCGGGCGCTCAGGGCATTATTGTGCCTATGGTGAACAGTGTCGCCGAAGCGCGGTCGGCTGTGGATGCCTGTCGTTACCCACCTCTGGGTAACCGTTCCTGCGGTCCTATGCGACCCCTTCTTATCGAAGGTATGAGCTACCTGACAGAGGCCAACTCGGAAATTGCCTGTCTGGCAATGATCGAGACTCAAGCGGGTCTTGATGCTGTGGATGCCATTGCCGCCGAGCCTGGCATCGATGGTCTCTTTGTGGGCCCCGTGGATCTTTGTTTTGGTTTAGGGATTACCCCGGGCGATTTTGGCAATGACAAGTTCGCTCAGGCTATCGCTATGATCCTCGGCGCCTGTGAGCGGCACGGTAAGTTCGCAGGTATGTTTGGCTACTCTCCAGAGCTTGCCGGGCAAGCGCTGGAGCAAGGCTTTACTTTTGCCTCCCTGGGTACAGACATTTCGTTTCTTCGCGATGGTGTAACTGGCGCTTTCACCCGATCGGGGTGTGCGGATCAAGAGCCTGCTGCTACAAAAGAAGAGGAACCAACCGCGGGCTACTAACACCCGCCAATATGACCCGCCGCTGGTGATTTTTTACTCGGCTGAGGCAGACGCCTTAGCCTGCTTGTTTTCCTGTTTAGCGTTCTGCTGCTGATCGTAGAGACGTCCGGCCTCATACAAGGTGTACTGGCGAATAGCCTCGGCGTCACCGGCATTGATGAATTGCTTAAAGCCCACCATGCCCAAGCCGCTGCGCTGCCCCTCAAGGACGATCGCTTTCCAATTGTCATGCACCATGGCATTTGAGTGGCGTAAATCCGGAGTGAGGCCAGCAGTGCGCATACCGTCGCCATGGCAATAACTGCAGTGCCGTTGATAGACCATTCTGCCGTGATCAACGACCTCTGAGCTGGCGGTTACGATCGCTGGTTGGCTCGCAAGACTACGGTCGTCTTCAGGTATGGGGGGCAGCTCTGCACTACCGCCCAGCTTGAAGACGAGCACCCGAGAAAGGTTGGGTATTTCCCAGTGGTGCGTAACCGCGCCGGCCTCTGCTCCGGCGCCACCCCCGAAGCCTACAGCCGCGGCAATGTACTGCTCTCCATCCAGGGAGTAGGAGATGGGCGCAGCTGCGGCGAGGGTTTGGGTGTCGAAGGACCACAGGACCTTGCCGTTGGTCGCATCCATAGCTCGTAATTTTGCAAAGCCACTGCCTTGGAATACCAATCCACCTGCCGTGCTCAATACACCGCCGCCGGCGAAACGGCCCATTTCTGAAGCCCATACCGCTTTGCCGGCAATAGGATCCCAGCCGACCAATTGACCCGTCACGGCACTGTCGTACATCGCATTTAGATCAGGAATATCCGGCGGCACGTTGGCCATGCGATCAAAGCCGACGTTCCAATAACCGCTGCTGGGTGTGCGGTCCTCTTCTCGCGTTGGCGCGAGAAAGGCAATAGGGGTGTTCATGGTTGGCAGGTATACAAGACCGGTATCGGGGCTGTATGACATGGGAGGCCAGTTGTGCCCCCCCGCATTACCCGGAAGGCTAATGTTCTTGCCATCAAAGACTCGCGCGGTGTCTGTCTCAATGGGGCGCCCGGTAGCCAAGTCAACGCCAGAGGCCCAGGTCATAGGCGTGTAAGCGTCCGCTGATAAAAGCTCGCCCGTCTTGCGATCGAGCACATAAAAAAAGCCATTTTTGGGGGCTTGCATGAGCACCTTGCGCGACTCACCTTTTATGGTCAGATCGGCCAGCATGATGTGCTGCGTGGCGGTGTAGTCCCAGGTCTCCTTGGGGGTCGTCTGATAGTGCCAGACGTATTCGCCGGTTGAGGCATTGAGTGCAACGATAGAGGCCAAAAACAAATTGTCTCCACCCTCGGGGCTCCGTAGCTCTGCGTTCCAGGGCGACCCGTTACCGACGCCAATGTAAAGAAGATTAAGTTCGGGGTCATAGACCATCGAGTCCCAGACGGTACCGCCGCCGCCCCATTCCCACCACTGCCCGGTCCAGGTCTTTGCCGCTTCTTTGAGCGCCGCGGACTCCAATCCTTCACCGGGATTACCCGGGACCGTATAAAAGCGCCATGCCTGCTCGCCGGTTTTACTATCGTAGGCCGTCACGTAGCCACGCACTCCCAGCTCTGCACCGCCATTGCCGATGACCACGTAGTCCCCGGCCAATCGCGGAGCGCCAGTGATCGTGTAGGACTGCTCCCGGTCGGTGGTTTGCACATCCCACAGCACATCTCCGTTGTCGGCATCTAAGGCTACGAGCCGGCCATCATAGGTGCCAATAAATACTCGACCGTCGCTATAGGCCACGCCTCGATTCACCGCATCACAGCAGCCCTTGGCCAGAAAAGAGCGTGGTACTTTGGGGTCGTAGAACCAACGCAATTTGCCCGTGCGCGCATCTAGAGCGTAAACCATCGACCAGCTTCCCGAGACGTAAAGCGTTTCGTTCACCATGAGGGGAGTGGCCTCAACACCGCGCCGGGTATAGAGGTCAAAAGACCATTGCAGGCCCAATTCCTCGATGTTGTCACGATTAATTTGCGTAAGCGCAGAGTGTCGCTGTTCGCCCACATCGTTGCCGTGCAACTGCCACTCGGTGTCTGGGATTTTCGCGTCATTAGCCGTGGCAATGAGCGGGCTTAAGAGCATAGCTCCCAGCATGAGCGCTTTGCCGGTGCGACAAAAGAGATCCTGATTAGTCATGGTTATCCTCTTCAAATTCTTATATGTGCGCCAAAGGTCTGATGGGCTTTGGTTCTTACATGTTTTTTTCGGCGTCGTTTTCCCATCGCACGCCACCACTGTGAGTGACTGCACCGCGCGTTGCAGGTCCGACACTCGCGACATACTTCTCTGCATAGCCACCGTTGACAATGCTTTTGGCGGCTTTGGGTACCAGCGCAGCCTGTCGCGCATCAAGCGCCTCGTCATCTAGCTCCAGGGTGAGCGAGCGATTTGCAAGATCGATGTAAATCGAGTCGCCGTCTTCGATGAGGCCTATAAGCCCCCCTGCCGCAGCTTCCGGCGTGACATAGCCTACGCTGAATCCTCGGGAGGCCCCAGAAAAGCGCCCGTCTGTCACTAAAGCCGTGGTTTCACCTTTACCCATCCCATAAAGCAGGGCTGTCACGGTCACCAACTCGCGCATTCCCGGACCGCCCACAGGCCCTTCGTTGCGGATCACGATGACTTCGCCATTGTTGATGTCATTGGCGATTACCACTTTAAGGCAGTCTTCTTCTGATTCAAATACGCGCGCTGGACCGCGAAAATCAGTGCGGTCTATACCGGCGTTTTTGATCACTGCACCGCCCGGAGCGAGGTTGCCTCGCAGCACGCTGAGCCCGCCCGATGTAGTACGGGGCTTACTGATGGGCATGACGACCTTGCCATCAGCTGGCGCTGCGCTTTGTAACTCCTGCTCCAGCGTTGTGCCGGAGAGTGTGAGGCAATCCCCGTGAATAAAGCCGCCTTGCAGTAGCTGGCGCAATACGCAGGGGATACCGCCTACCTCATGCAGATCCACATACAGGTAGGGCCCCGAGGGGCTAAGGTGAGTAATAAGCGGGGTGCGTTCAAATACCTCGGCCACATCATCGATGGTGAATTCGATCCCGGCTTCGTGCGCGATTGCCGGGATGTGCAGCGCGGAATTGGTTGACCCGCCAGTAGCGGCAACGGCCGCGCAGGCATTCTCCAGACTCTTGCGGGTCACCAGGTCCCGGGGAAGCGGAAAATTAGCTTCTACCGCCTGCATTAACGTTCGTCCTGCGGCCCGGGCGATGGCCTGACGTTGTGAGTAAACAGCAGGCACGGTACTTGAGCCAAGCGGAGCGAAGCCGAGCACTTCGGCGATCATTCCCATGGTGTTTGCGGTGAACTGTCCAGCACAGCAACCGGGAGCGGGCCACGCTTTGCGTGAGACTTCCTCTAGCTCCTCTTCGGTACTTTGGCGAGCGATGAGTTTGCCGGTGTATTCCGCGACAGTTTTCACCTCAACCGGATCGCCTTTATAGTTTCCCGGCAGAGCGGGGCCGCCGTTCATAAAAGCACCGGGTACATTCAGGCGTGTTAATGCCATCATCATGCCCGGAAAATTTTTATCGCAGGCGCCGATACAAAACAGTCCATCGTATTGGTGTGCGCGCATGACAATCTCGATGCTGTCGGCAATGATCTCTCGGGACATGAGTGAAAAGTGCATGCCCGAATGCCCGTTGACCAATCCATCTGACACGGAAACCGTGGTGAACTCCCTTGGTGTTCCGCCGGCACGGTAAACGCCTCGGCGCACCTGCTCGGACACCTCAGCTAACTTCACATTGCAGGGGCTCATTTCGCCGTGGGTTGAAACCACCCCAATAAAAGGCTGAGCGATGTCTTCATCATCCAGACCCATGCCACGCAGCATAGCGCGAGCTGCGGCTTTTACAGGTCCGCTCTTCATGACCTCTGAGCGGTAACGTCGCTTTTTATCTTTTTCCATGCTCATGGCAGGCTCCTGTGTCTTTGAGAGTTTTAACAATGAAAAGCATGTGCAACTGACTCAGCTATTTTGTTTGAGGGTGAACTCCAAAAGCTTGTCTGCGCGGCCTTTATAGGGTGGCATCAACATATTCATTACTCGCAGGGGGCCTTGGTAAAACACCGGGCGTTGTTTTGAAAATGTCAGGAAACCCTCTTTGCCGTGGTAGTGACCCATGCCAGAGTTACCAACACCGCCGAAGGGCAGGTCATGCAAAGCCGCGTGTATAAGACCATCGTTGACACTAACGCCACCAGACAAGGTGTTGTTGATGTACCACTGAGCAAGCTTCTTATCTTTGCTGTACACATAAAACGCCAGCGGGTGGGGCTTGCTGTCGATGTAATCGATCACCTCCTGTGGGTTTTTGTAGGTTTTGATTGGCAGCAGCGGACCAAAGATCTCTCTTTGCATAATGTCCATGTCGTCGTTGACGCCAAGGACAATGCGCGGTGCCATAAGACGTTTTTCGGGATCGCTATTCCAGTTATCAAAGATGTCGATAATCTGAGCACCTTTTTGCCGGGCATCGTCTAACGTAGCGTGCAGTCGATCCCAGGAGCGTTGATCCACGATAGATGTGTAATCACCGTTATCAGGATTTGGGTAGCGCCGCTGGCAAACAGCTTTGGCCGCCGCTACAAACTCATGGACCTTGTTCTCGGGCAGAAATAGATAATCCACATTGGTACATATTTGCCCGGCGTTAAATAGCTTCACCCACATAATGCGCTCGGCGGCCGTCGTTATGGGGTAGTCGGGCGCAACAACAGTGGGAGACTTACCACCGAGCTCCAATGTCACGGGCGTTAGGTTTTTTGCACAATTACTCATAACGGCTTTGCCGGTTTGGGGCGAGCCTGTGAAGAACAGATGATCAAAGGGAAGCTGCGTAAAGCTAGGGCCTCTACCGCCACCATCCTCAAAGAAAGCGAGTTTTTCCTTGGGCAGATATTGAGGGGCAAGTTCTTTTAACAACTGAGCCGTGTTCTCTGAGTTCTCGGACATTTTGATCATCGCGGTGTTACCCGCAGCAAAAGCACCGGTGAGCGGTGCAAAAGCCATGGATATGGGGAAATTCCAGGGAGCAACGATTCCCACCACGCCCAGAGGCTGAGGCATGAGCCGCGCTTTCGCAAGCGGGTACTGGGTGATATCAAGTCCACGACGCTCGGGTTTCATCCAGTGTTTTAGGTGCTTCATTGCTGCTTTTAAGCCTTCCTGATTCTGGATTAGTTCGGACAGTATTGTCTCGTGCCGGGAGCGGCGCCCAAAATCAGCATTCACCGCATCAATAAGCGCTTCTTTGTGATCCACAAGCAGGGCATGCAAAGCGCCAAGGTGTTCTATGCGTTCTTGGCGGGATGGATTTCGGTGATCTCTAAACCAGGTCCGTTGCCGTTGAAAGGTCTCTGAGAACTCGGTGGGAATGAGTGTTTCTTGCGATAGTCGTTGGTTCACGGCACAAGCTCCAGCTAAGCAGGTAGAGCTTTAAATACTATGCATGTTGCGCGTAAGAGACTGTCAAATTGCTGACAGTGAATACGTCATGCGCTGCCATTGTTTTACTGCGGCCGATACCAAATTGGTGACGTCCATGCGCGCTCCTGAATCGATGTGGGTAGGTGCGCGGGTACGTCTGTGCCCAATGCCGGGCTTTTGATCACTAACGAATACACGTGAGCAATCGATCCTACTGCCCGACATCAAACGGCTCTTCATCACTAACGGGGGACACCGAGGGCTTCCATAACAAGATGGAAATGATGAGTAGGCGAGCCTATGGATTTAGAAATTTTGAAAACTATCGACTGCGGGTCTTAACCCACTGTGGATGGGATGGCATGATTAACCGAGCTTAATGAAAACCGGTGTATCCCCCGTTAACTGGGTAGAGCCAGCGGGTAGAGCCTATAGCCGTAGAGCCTCCGAAGGCGCTGTAAGATACTGAAAATTAAGGAGAAATTTGGTAGCTACGGGTGGACTTGAACCACCGACCCCAGCATTATGAATGCTGTGCTCTAACCAGCTGAGCTACGTAGCCACGGCGTTTTGCAGACCCCCGTTGCGGGGGACGCGAATTCTCTACATTTGCCCCCCTCAAGTCAACCTCCTAAGTCAAGAGACTGGGGTAGTCACGTCAGCGCAACTGCGCAACACGATGCGCTTTAGGCAATCACTCGAGGGTTGATCAAGACACTGCAACTGCTCTGCCCGCAACAATCCGCTCTTGAGTAAGGTCACAACAAGAGATTCGCTCAACGTACAGCGCAGGCCATTGCTACTATTTGGAACTTTCACCTCGGCTCCTTGTTTTATATCTCCTCGCCACATTAACGATAACAATTCTCATTTGCAACAAAGAGACCCGCTTCAGAAGCGCGTAGACAACGAGACCGAGGCCAAGCTCACGTATGATGAACATCATTGTTTCGCTAATGATTACCCCGCTCCATGAGTGCAAACGGCCCGATACAAGCTGCGCCCCAAAATCACGAGGACATGATTCATATCGTGGGCATGTACAAGTGTGGCACCTCCTGGCTGCTGCATATGCTGGCGGCCCACCCACACGTTGTCGGATGGCGAGAGTTTGATGCAATACGTGCCGCTTATGCACCGCATCGACGAATTCTTGAGCTACCCATAGCAGGCCTGGACTACCTGCGTCCTCGCCCACAAAATAATGCCTGGATGCGACGTCGGGAGCACTCCAGCCTGCGGCCCGCTCAGGATGTTTTTCGGGAGATGTTTTTGGCTCGAGGCTGGATACCGATTATGGGTTCCGATAAACAAAGGCAAGCAGATGAGTTTGATACAGAAGATCTGGATGCGCTTCTAGAACAGCTTCTTGCCCTGGGTGACTATCGCCTGCGACCCAGCACCGCGCCGCTTATCGACCCAACACGTCACACCGACAAGCTTGGTGTGCAAAGCTTTCGTCGTAACGATCTGCTGACGCTTATGCAGGCGGTAAGAGACTGCAGTCACACTGAGAAAATCCCTACGCTGTTTTTTGAAGCGCTGCGTTCCCAAGCAACCACAGGGTCTCGTGTTGCCACCAAGGCCGCCGATCAACTGATGCAACTTGCTGCTTTAAAACATGCATCTCCCGGTAGTCAAACCATTGCCATTGTGCGAGACGGTCGCGATGCGGCCATTTCAGCGCAACATTTTGAGCGCTTGATGCGCAAACAAGAGGCACCATGGCAAACTCAAAATGCGAGTTACCTGCGTCGACTGCTCGGCTGGTCTATGCGCGCAGCAAAGCTTGCCGAACATGCGGCTCGCGGAGAACTTACGGTACTCCGTTACGAGGATCTGCATACTGATTTCAACCAGCTGTGTCGCGCGCTTTTCATCAAATTGGGACTTGATGTAACACCCGAGATTATTGAGTGTGTAAAAGATGCCACGGACTTTTCGACTGTCACCGAGGGTAGGACGCCCGGAGAATCGGCAGACCATGAGATTCGAAAGGGGAGCTTTGGCGAATGGAAGGATGCTTTGTCGAGCTCCCAAGCTGCACTTGCCTGGAAACTTGCAGGCGACAGTCTCAGCGCGTTTGGCTACACCCGCAGGGGTGCCATCGAAGCATCACCATTAGTACTTAGCTGCTGATGAGGCATTGATAACAGCAGCAGAGCAAAGTCGCACAAACAAGATAGATCCCGATCGCTAAAGACGTTCGCTAAGCCAAGGGGAGTTGTCATTCTTCTACACCACTTTCGTGTAGGGCCAACTCATGATTAACAACCACCACTCGCTACCGTCCCATACCGCTATCCGACGGTCCGCACTTCAGTTCTTCTCGCTTACAAAGGCACTATTAGCATTGACGACCGCCGGTGGGCTGCTCGCCTTCACCAGCAATGCTTTCAGTAGCCCCATCCTCAGTGAGATTCATTACAACGGCGTCGCCAGTGGCTCCGATCCCGACGAGTTCATTGAGCTAAGCAATGACCGCGAACTCAGTGTGGACCTCACAGATTGGCGCTTCACTCAGGGTATCTCTTATGTTTTTGCCGCCGGCTCGACCTTGGAACCCGGAAAATCATTGGTTCTCGCTCGAGATCCCGACGGGTTTCGAAGTGTCTTTGCTGACTACGTCGGGGACATCTTTGACTTCTCGGGTGCGCTGTCAAACGCTGGCGAGACGCTCACCCTGAGCAATGCCGATGGCATCGAAGCCTGGTCGGTAAGTTACGACGATAGCGGAGACTGGCCAGAGCAAGCCGACGGGCTGGGGAGCTCTCTTCAGCTGATCTTTGGCAGCCTTGATTCAAGCAAGGCGAGTAACTGGACAGCACAGCCACCCACGCCTGGCTATTGGCGGGCGACAAATCCAAGCCCCTCTCCGGTACACGCACCTATGAGTCTCGCACTTCTTTGCATCGGATTATTCGCACTGCGGTCACGCAAAAGGGTGCTTTGAATCGACAAAATAAGCTCAAAAACCCAAGCAGCCCCATAGATTCATAGGAAAAATGTGAAGGCCTCCCTTTCATTGGCTCGCCGCAGCCCTCAAACTTGCGCCTGGGATCTCGGAACCTTATTTCAAAACCCGCTCAACGAGATCAACCGTTACAGGGCCGCCGTTTATGTCCGACTTCTTTATCGGAAGACAACCGATCTTTGATGACAAGGTCAAACTATTCGCCTATGAACTGCTCTTTCGCAGTTCCGACACCGGCGCTGCACCAAAGGATCTGGACGATGATGTGGCCACCGCTCAGGTTTTAAGCATCAGTGAAGAAGTGGGCCTGACGCAGCTAGTGGGCGACCGTCCTGCCTTTATCAACCTTCCTCACAAATTTCTTGTGGAGCCAGAGCTCCTCCCCTTTGAACCCGACAACGTTGTACTGGAAGTGCTTGAACACGTTGAAATAGACGATGAGGTCATCCGGGGAATGGCTGCACTGGGCGAGCGCGGCTATACCATGGCTCTGGATGACTTCGTCTACGACGCACGCTTTGACACTGCATTGAAGCACGTAGCCATAGTAAAACTGGAAATCCCACAGATCGCACCAGAGAACTGGGGCACAGAGATTTCCCGACTGAAGGACCTTGGGGTTAAGGTACTGGCGGAAAAAGTAGAGACCAACGAAGAATTCGAAACACTCAAGGCTCTGGGCTGCGACTATTTCCAGGGCTACTTTTTTGCCAAGCCCAAAGTCGTCACGGGCAAACGGCTTGCACCCAACAAACTGGCTGTGATGCAGCTCATGTCCAAGATCAATAATCCAGAGACTGACATCGACTCCCTCAGCGAGCTCGTAAGTCGTGATGTTGCTATCTCTGTACGCGCCATGAACTACGTCAACTCTCCAGCCGGAGCACTCAACCGACGCATTGAATCGATTCGCGAGGCGGTGGTTTACATCGGCAGAGAAACCATCAGACGCTGGGTAACACTTCTGATTATGGCCAGACTCGACGACAAGCCAGGGGAACTGGTCACCATGGCCCTGGTGCGCGCCAAATTCATGGAGCTATTGGCGCTCGAAGCTGAGCAAGAGGATGCTAATGCATTTTTTACCGTTGGCCTCTTCTCTGTACTCGATGCCTTGATGGATGCTCCCCTCGAAGAAGTCATTGACACCCTGACTATCCCCCGGGAACTGCACGACGCTCTGTGCCAACACCTTGGCAACAAGGGAGCATCCCTGAAACTGGCAAAAGCACTGGAATACGGTGAGCTCTCGAGTTTCGAGCAGTTCCAGATTCCAGCGCCAGTGATCGCCAGCCTCCACCAATCGGCGACGCAATGGGCCGACGAGACGCTCGCAGGGATGGCAAACTCCTAGGTCCGGCAAACTCCCCAGAAAGCTGCAACTGCTGCTAAACTGACGCGCGTTTTAAGTAAGCAAGAACAAATACACCGAGGGCCAACAGCAATGAGTAATCCGGCATTTGAGTTTGTCCGCCAGCTGGGCATGGAGCTAGCGGCAGGCGAGTTTGACCTTCCGCCTTTCCCGGACACTGCTATGCGTGTGCAGCGATGCGTTGCTGACCCCGATTCCGATATCAATTCTCTGGGTGTCATTGTCGCAAGCGAACCCGCTTTGGCCGCGAGACTTATGCGCATGGCCAACTCAGCAATGATGCGCCGCGGACCCATGGAAGTCACTGACATCAATACGGCAATTTCGCGCGTCGGCATGGATATGGTGCAAAACGCCGCCGTGTCCTTCGCTGCGCGTGAGGCCTTCACCTTCCCCAAGGGCAGCCCTTTTATTGAGGACCTGAACAAGCTTCGACTGCACAGTGTAAAGGTTGCATCACTCAGCTACGTGTTGGCCAAAAACAGCCGCTTTGTTGGCAAGCCTGACGAAGCAATGCTTGCGGGCCTTCTTCACGCCGTGGGTAAGTTTTACATCCTCACCAAGGCCGCTGACCACCCGGAGCTCTTTACCGATCGCGAAGCGGTAGACGGACTGTTGGCTCAGTGGCACACCGGCGTAGCCCGCGCGATTGTCGAATCCTGGGATTTCCCTGAGTCCATAGCCATTGGTGTTGACGAGCAAGAACTCAAAGAGCGCGACCGGATATCTTCAGCCGACGTCAGCGACGTTTTGTTTATCGCAAACATTCTCGCCCGCGCCGGCGTCAAAGTAGCCGCCGAGCTAGGTGACCTGGACGCACTGGCGCGACTTAGAATGAGTAACGATGCGCTTGTGAAAGTACTTGAAGACAGCGAAGAAGAAATACAGTCAATGATTGAGGCACTCAGCGGCTAAGGACTCACAGCGAAAAGCGTCAAGGATGCATCGCTCTTTGTCGCCTTGAGTAAAACGAGTAAGCCGGGCAAGAGTCGAGCAAGAGTCGAGCAAGAGACTATCCACGTTTATAAGGCTTCTCTAAGCATCGCTCGGCGTAGATAAGCGATCTGTGTTCCCAGGGATAAATCCTTGGGGCAGACATCTTCGCAGCCGAGCAAGCTCATACAGCCAAACACCCCGTCGTCATCACCGATGAGCTCGTAGAAGGCTGCATCATCTCTGTCGTCTCGCGGGTCCAGACGCAGCCGTGCAAGCTTGTTTAAGCCCACAGCACCCACAAAATCATCGCGCATTTGCGCGGTACCGCAAGCCGCCACGCAGCAGCCACATTCAATACAGCGATCCAGCTCATAGATATCCTCGGCGAGAGAAGGCTCCATGGGCTCTTCCACCTCACAGGGGTCACGCTCAGTCGCTGCGCCATCAACCCATATCTGAAGACGCTCGCTCATTGCGCGCATCCAACGCCCTGTATCCACCGACAAATCGCCGATAAGTGCAAATCCAGGCAACGGGGCAAGGCGTGTAGGACTTTGCAAACTCGACAGTAGTGTTCGACAGGCCAGTCCCGGCCGCCCATTGATCAGCATGCCGCAGGAACCACAAATCCCGGCTCGACATACAAAATCAAACTGCAAAGACGGATCCTGCTGTTCTCGAATTTCTGACAGTGCGATAAATAGCGTCATCCCCTCGGTCAACTCTACACAATAGCTCTGCCAATAGGCTTGCTCGGATTCATCAAGCGGATTGCATCGCAAGACTTCCAAAGTAAACAGCTGGGTCGTTCCAGAGGATGAGCGATCACTCGCCAACACCTTTATCGGTGGCTGATTCATGGTGTTTGATCCTCAAGCTTGGGACGCTGATTCAGACCACGATAGCTCGGGGGCAGCTCGCTGCGAAACGGCATCAACGCATTCTGGCGTTGCTCGCCCTCAGGGTAGCGATCGCAGGTAGCCGCCACCTCATCGACTCTGCGAGCACTGTCTGGATGCTCAACAAAGTCCTGCGCGCCATAGCCGCGCCACCCTGGAGGCAGCTCCATGCGCAGCACGTCAATGTCTTCGTAACGCAGTGTCGGCTCCTCAGCGCCTTCAGACCATTGGGCCAGCGTTCGCTGTAACCAGTCCCGGTCGTTCCGCTGCGGGTAATCCTCTCGATAGTGAGCGCCTCGGCTTTCGGTGCGCGCCAGTGCGCCCTGAGCGACACACAGTGCCAACTTAAGCATTCGAGGGAGTCGATACGCCGCCACCAACTCGGGGTTAGCACCCGGCCGGCTGCTGGCCAGACGCATCATTGCGCTTTGGCGAAGCAGCGTACTAAGCCCGTTAACAGCCTCCTCCAGAGTCTCGCGATGCCGAAAGATCCCCACCTTATCGGTCATCAGATTTTGCATTTGGGCCATCAGTAATAAGGGGTTTGCGGTGTCAGTACCGCTCGTCAATGCCGTCAGACCGCGCGATTGCGCGGTAATCGCATCTCGCGCCAGTGTTGGGGAAACCCGCAGCTCGCCGTCTGGGCTCTCGCAAAAGTCCGCAATGTATTCGCCGACAAGCATGCCGGCCACCACCGTCTCGGCAACCGAGTTCCCCCCTAAGCGGTTAAAGCCATGCAGATCCCAGCAGGCTGCCTCACCGGCCGCAAACAAGCCCTTCAACCCATAGGCCGCGCCCTGATGATTCGTACGAATACCGCCCATGGAGTAATGCTGGGCCGGGCGCACAGGAATCAGGGATTGCGCCGGATCTATACCCAAAAAATGCTGACAGATTTCCTTTACTTCCCGCAGACGGGAATTGATATGCGCCGCCCCGAGTAGGCGAATATCCAGCCACAAATGCTCACCAAAGCGGCTGTGCGCTGCATTACCCGCGCGAATATGCTCCTCCATACGCCGGGACACCACGTCGCGAGAAGCCAACTCCATTTTCTGCGGCTCGTAGTCCGGCATAAAGCGATGTTCAGCGCCATCCAGCAATAGCCCGCCATCACCGCGACACCCCTCGGTGACAAGAATACCCGCGGGGAATATACCCGTAGGATGAAACTGCACGGCTTCCATGTTTCCCAACACGCCCCGGCCAGTTTCAAGTGCAATGGCCGCCCCCATTCCCTCATTGATAATGGCGTTGGTCGACACCCGATAGATCCGCCCAAATCCTCCGGTGGCAATGCAGGTAGCTCTTGCGATGTACGCAAGTAAGGCGCCGGTCTTTAAGTTTCGGGCAACAACGCCGCAGCAGCGCTCGCCGTCGCAGATCAGAGCCATAGCCTCCATGCGCTCATGCACAGGAATCGATTCAGCCACGGCCCGATCAGACATGGTGTAGAGCATGGAGTGACCGGTTCCATCGGACACATAGCTCGCGCGCCACTGAGCCGTCCCGCCAAAGTTACGCGCAGTTATAAGTCCGTGTGCGGCGTTCGACTCCGTGATGGTTACCCGCTGACCGTTCACCACCACCTCATGGTCGCCGCGTTCTACCCGGTTCCAGGGCACCCCCCAGGCAGCAAGTTCTCGAATTGCTTTTGGCGCGGTCTCGGCAAACATTCGAACGACCTGCTGATCGGCGCCCCAGTCGCTACCTCTTACCGTGTCGGCAAAGTGCACAGTCTCGCTGTCGCCGCGACCCTTTGTGGTGTTGCCGAGACTGGCCTGCATACCGCCCTGCGCGGCCGCAGAATGTGAGCGTTTCGCGGGAACCAGACTCAGAGTAATAACATCGAGTCCTCGTCGCTTGGCCGCAATAGCAACACGCAGCCCCGCAAGCCCTCCTCCCACCACCAACACGTCTGTGTAGATCACATCCATCAGTGGCTTGCCTCTATCGCCGTAGGGTCATAGCGCACTCCCGCGCGAACAGCCTCTTCCTCACCGATACGCAGATAGGCTTGCTGCGTCGCAAGACCCAGCACCAGAAAAAACGTCACCAAGCCATACACCACGCGGCGAAGCCTCTGGCGTTTTCTGACGCTATCGCCCAATCCAAACCAGCCCCACTTGATGATCAATCGATAAAGACCAATGCCCGCATGCACCTCTACGGAGAATAAGAGTATGAGCCCGAGCACCCAGCCGCCGTCAGCAATACGCGCGGAGGATGCATGCGGGCCGATGTTCGCCGGGTGAATAAAAAGCTCTAGAAGATGCGCTGTGGCAAAAAACATGAGGACCAGCCCGGTAAGCACCTGCAGCAGCCACAGAGTGGTCTCCTCATGGCGCATTCCGCGCATGTGTACCAGCCATGCTCGCCACTGACGGTAACCGTCAGGCATCTTACGAATAGCAAGTACGGTATGCACCGCAAACAGCACAAATATAGTCAGCGCCACAAGACTCACCAACCAGGGCTGTGGCGTATCAAAAAACAGGGAACCCTCGAAGAACCGCGTAACCCGAAACATTGCAGACTTCCCCAGAAGAATGCTCGACACGGCAAAGAGGTGCGCCCACATGAAGAGGACCAGTAGCAGGCCCGTTAGCCCCTGGACCAAATCCAGCCAGGCCGGCCAACGTTTATCGGAGAGTGCTAGCAAGCAAATCTGCCCCGGAGCCAGTTAGGCCCTCACTGTATAACAATGGCAGATTATGGATGTGGTCGCAGCGGGCGATATTGACCTGCCGCAAGAAAATGCCACTCAGCGATTAGTAGTTCTCATCGATCCCCAGACGCGGCAGATTAACCGTTGCGGCATCAAAGTTGGCCTGCGCTACCCGCGTGCGCTGATAGGCGGTGTAAAAACGCACCCGTGCATCGGCGGCTGTTTCTTCCCGGATATTCACCAAAAAGAAGTCGCTGGCTCCCTGCTCAAACCGTCGGACCTCGGCACGCCGCATAGTCTCAGACAGTTCAACATCCTGCTTTGCCAGCTCCATAAGCTGTCTCGCCGTATCTAACTCGAGAAGGATGTTACGCAGTTCTATCTCGACCTGGTCTTCCAGGCGTCGCTGCTCCTGACGCAAGGACTCCAGCTCGGCGCGAGCCTGAGTGATCTTACCTTTTGCCTGGCGTCGCTCCAGAGGGACACTAAAGGTAAAACCCACAATAGCGTCGGTCCCGTCGCGCGATGCTCCGCCCTCTCCGATGGAACCAAAGCCCTCAGCGAGCTCAAGATTTAAATCCAGACGCGGCTTTAACTCGTTTTCAGACAGCGCGATTTTCTGCAGCGCCCGTTCGGCCCCGGTCTGCAGAATTCGCAACTCTGGACGTTGTTCCAGGACTGAAGAAACGTCCAGGGAGCTTGCCGACGGCAACGGAGGCAAGGTACCGAATTGCTCCTCCGAGGGCAGTCGCTGCGCGCCGGGCATAAGCGGCTCGCCATCTTCGTCACGAAGATAAAAAGCCAACTGGTTTGCCGCCACCTGAAAATCCCGCCGGGAAGCTGTCATAAGCGTCTGGCGTCGAGTGATGTTCTGTCGATTTTCAGTAATAAAAATAGCTGCGCGACGACCGCTGCTGACTTCCCGCTCAAGACCTGTCTCGCGCTCTAGCGCAATGCGCAAAAGGTTATCGTATACAGCCAACTCCTGACCCGCCGCCACCCAGCGCCAATAAGCTGCCAGCGCCCGCTGTTGTACGCCGACTTTAGTGAGCAATACATCAAGCTGGGCCTGCACAAGAGCGAGCTCTGCATCTATCTGACCGAAGCGCCGGGAATCAATATCACGATCCCGGAACATGCTGAACAAGACACCCAATTTGGCGGTGCCGCCGTTATTTGTGAAGTACTCGTCCTCGTAGATCGGAAAATCGCCGTTGGACAATGAATATTGGCCGTATAGCTGGGCTCCGAGAGGCCGAAGCGGCTTCACCACGTTGCCACTGAGGGCCGTGCCGTCGTAAAACCCATCGACCCGGTCAAAACCATCTGCACCAAAAACCAGATCAAAAGCACCCAGGGACTCGGTAACCCGACCCTCGGCCGCTTGACGCTGAGCCAAGGCCTTGAGTATCGACGGAAAATGCTCCTCGGACGCTGCGAGCACTTCTTCAGGTAACAGCGGCATCTGGGCCAGCGGAACGTCCGCCCGCAGCCCCGGTGCAACGCTAAGCGCAACTAAAAGTAAGGTACGAGCGATCACTGGCTTGGCATCACCATAGGATCACCCTGACCGGGAAAATTCGGCGGGAAGTTGTTGAGTTGGCGCCAGATTTCATAGCCTACCGAGACTTCATCAAGCAGCACCCAGCTACGCGCTTTGGAACCGAAGCGCACAAATCTTCTATCGGGCCAGGCCACGCCGGTATCCTCGTCTTCCTCGACCAAAATCCGAAAGCGACCGTTGCTCTGTGCTGTAGGATCAATCGCAATGACGTGTCCGCTAAAGGTACCCACTGCCACCGATGGCCAGCCACTTATCTGAATTACGGGCCAGCCTTCAAACTGAATTCGGACTTTTGCGCCCTCTCGAACCAACGCAATATCACGGCCATCAACAAACATCTCGATAGCGCGCTCAGCGTTATCAGGTACAAAAGTGGCAACGACCTGCCCCGCGCTGATAAACGTGGCTGCATCGCCGGCGTTTACCCGCAAAATCGTGCCGTCGCGGGGTGCCCGCACAATCTGTACCGACTGACGAGAGAGGTTCACATCCACTCGGCTCAACTGGGCCCCAGCCTCCGCTACGTCTGCACGCAGCTGCTCCACTCTGATGCGTGCCTGCTCATATTCCCGACGTGCAGACAGCCCTTCGTCAAACAGCTTCTCCATGCGCCGCTTGTCAATCTGCGCGATCTCTAAAGCCGTCTCCGCCGCGGTGAGCTTGGCCATCACTTGCCCACGCTCTGACTGTAAACGCTCCAACAGCTGCGGATCGTTGTCGACAATTTTGACAATAGGATCGCCGACCTTTACCCGGGAACCATCACGGACATACCATTCCTGAATTCGGCCAGGCACCAGCGCGTTCACCTCCTGCATACGGTCATTTGGGTTCAGCGCCGTGACGTTTCCGGGGCCACTTGCGGTCTGCACCCAGGGAACAAAAGTCAAAAACAAACCTACGAAGAGAAAGAAAAACAGCAAGCCAAACCCTACAACCCGTGCAACCCTGGGCACTCCAATGGCATTAAGCGTCGTGAATTTTTCGTTGTGATAGTTAAACAAAGCCATCCCTAGCGCTCCTCGTTCAATTCGGCGGCGTTCTCGCCATAAATCGATAGAGGATTGCGCAGCGGATGTTCTTCAAGACCCATAAGCTCACACAATGACTGATAGTCACTCACCATCACTTGCTGCTCGTAGCCTAGCTGCAGGTAGTGATCAAAGCGCAGGTCTATGTTCTCGTAGGTAAAGTACACAATCGTGGTTTCGCAGTTCTTCTGTAGCGCATCCATTGCACGCAGCAGGAACACTTCGGGCATACCGTCATAGGCCTGAGTGAGTACCAAAATTCTGGGCTTGGAAATAATCGCCGCCGCCAGCTTGAGCTGCATGGTCTCGACAATCGACAGAGGCCAACCGGTACCCACTAATTCAGTATCCAAACCTTGTGATAGCTGAGTAACTGTCTCGGCAAGGCCGACGATTTCCAGCACCTCCATGACATCGACAGACTCGGCATTGGGCGCTGACAGCCTCAGATACTCACGGATGCTGGTCTCCACCGCATTGGGCCGATCCAGCATGATGATTTCCTGGCGCTTCTCGTAGGCCTTCAACTCGCGAAGATCCATCCCTCCAACGGCAATGTACCCGCTGTCCGGGGCTTCGTGGCCGCGCACCAGGTTGGTAAAGACTCGCTGGGCGCGATGGCTGTCGGCATAGACACATACTCGCGAACGGGCAGGGATCTTAAAGTCCAGAGTAATGGTGGGCCCCACAACAACTTTACTGAAGCTCAGCGAGGAATCACCTTCAATACGTTTGTGAGCGTCGGTAGGCATATCCTGCTCGACCTGAAAAAACAGCGATAACTCGTCCACCGCGCCACAGACGTCATACAGATAACTCAGGTAAATCCCCATTTGTGAGATACCCAGAAACACCACGGACAGCACCAGCTCCGCAGCGACCAACTGACCCAGAGAGAGCTCACCGATGATCACCAGCCAACCGCCCAATCCCAGTAAGGCGGCACTGGCCGCCGCATAGATAAACAGGAAGCTGAGTGTCTGTGAAAAGTGGTGACGGAAATGCCGTCTATGCTGCTCCATGTAGGAACCCGTTACTTCATCCGTTCGGCGCAAGGCCTCAGAGATGTGCATCTCACTCTTATAAAAGCCATTGGCGTGACCCAAAGACTCGAGCCAGGAGGCGCTGTGGTGCTTACGATGTGACAACTCCACGGCACTGCGAATACCCCGTCGCCCCCAAATCGTCCAGACCAGCCAAATGAGAAACGCTATACCCGCGTTGAAAGCGAGCAACACCGGGTGATAGGAAGACACCAGCAAAAACCCCACCACCGTCTGAAGTACGATCGTGAACCCGCCCACCAGTAAGTTGGGCAGCATTTTCATAATAATAATGATGTCGAAGTAGCGGTTAAAAAGTGCGCTCTTACCGCGGTCGTCAAAATAAGGATTTCGGGCGTAGATCGTCCGAAGAGCGATCTCTGACACCATCCGCGCGTAAAAACGGCGTCCGAAGACATCCATAATGTAGATACGCAATGCGTTTAGACCACCGGCGAGCAGCAATAAAAAGAACAACGTCAGTGAGAGCACAACCAAGGGCGTCGTGAGGCCGATGTTTGCCACCGTATTAATAAGCATCTGAACTGAAACGGGCGTCGCCAGCGACAGCAAGCTAATACCCAAGCCATAGACAATCGCAAGGGCGTAGTAGCTACGCTCGGGGGCTAAAATCCCAAAGAAAAAACGAGTCAGCGACGAAAGTGGATTCTCAGCTGCAGGGTGTTTGTCGACCATAGTCCGGGGGGCCATTTACGTGATTAGCCCATTATACGTAAACCCGATGAATTTGGTTGGGTATTTGGCAATATGCTTAAAGCCAAAACGCGCAGACTCAACGACAGACCCTCTTCTAATCCAGCGAGAAGCAGCTTAGATCCTCAGCCACGTCCACCTGAGCCGCAAAAACGGATTCCACCAGGGCAGCGTTGCCGGGCAAATCCGCTAGCGAGCGCGCCATAAAGTGACTCAAAAGAACGCGCTTTGCCTTTGCCTCTGCGGCTATCTCGCCCAAGCTTGACGGCGGCGCATGCAAGGCACGTGCACCCGAACCCGCGGTCTCAGGAATCGGCATGTGCAGCACGAGCAGGTCTGCGGCCTGAGCAAAATCGACAAATGCGTCGGTACGACCGTCCTGATCCCCGGCGAACACCACAACTCGATCATCCACCTCAATACGGTAGGCAAGCGCTGGCACGGGGCCGTGTGACACCGCCATCGCTTCTATGTAGATTCCGCCACGGGCACCCTCTACTTCAACGGCTGCTCGCTCCCCAAGATCATTGGCAACCGTGGTCAGCTTAAGAAGGGGCATCCCCCCCTTTCCGGAAAGATACCCATCCAAATACTGGTAAGCGCCCGAGCCCGTTTGCAGCATGCTCGCAAGGTACTCATCTAGGGAAGGAAAATGCACATTCTTATTGCCACCGGCAGCAGGCCCGGCCAACGCCAGCGAGCGAGAGCGATTTGCGAAATAGCCAGACTTTAAAAGTGCCGGTAGCCCCGCAGAATGATCAGCATGCAGATGTGTCAGGACAATTGCGTCCAAATCAGAAAACGATGCGCCAGACTGCGCAAATCTCAAGATTGCACCGCCTCCCAAATCGACCAACACCCGTGCCTTACCATCGCGCCAAACAAGGTAGCCACTGGAGGCGCGGCCATCATCTGCGATGGGACCACCGGAGCCCAGCACCTGTATTGAGACACCGGACTGTGACGAACAACTCTGGGCCAACGCAGCGGCGCTGCCAAGAACGGGGTATAGCCCCAGTAGCACACAAGCGATAAGCTTTCGGCTCAATATTGTCTTCACGCACACATCCGTCGGGAATCAAGATTATGAGCATACTTTACCGCAGCGCTTTTGGACTCGCTCAAGACATCAAGGCGGGCAAGCTATCGGCGGTCACAGTGCTGGAGTTTTATTTGGATCGCATTGAGCGTTTTAATCAGGACATTAACGCCGTAGTGGCACTGGATACAGATCGCGCTCTTGCCCGGGCCGTCGCTGCGGATGAGGCTGCTGCGAACAACGAAGACTGGGGACCTCTGCACGGCGTACCCATGACCATTAAGGATGCCTGGTGCACCAAAGGTCTGGTGACTGTTGGCGGCATTCCCGAGCGCCGGGACTTTATTCCCAAGCAAAACGCAGTCGCTGTGCAGCGACTCGTGGATGCCGGCGCTATCGTGTTTGGTAAAACCAACGTGCCGTTTATGAGCGCCGATCTTCAATCCTTCAACGAAATTTACGACGTTACCAACAACCCCTGGAATCTTGAACGAACCTGCGGCGGATCATCGGGCGGAGCATGTGCTGCGCTGGCCAGTGGTCTCACGCCTCTGGAGTTGGGGAGCGACATCGGCGGATCAATCCGCACGCCCTGCCACTTCAACGGTGTCTTTGGCCACAAAAGCAGCTACGAGCTGATCACCAAGCGTGGCCACCTGCCCCCGGGCGAGAACGTCTTGTCAGAGCCCGACCTCTCTGTGGCAGGCCCACTGGCGACCTGCGTAGATGATCTGGAACAGGCGCTGGCTCTGCTGGCGGGCCCGGCGCCGGATATCACTGCGCATCCTCTGCCGGCGCTTCCCACACCGAGCTTTCGCGATGCGTCGCACCTGCGCGTTGCTGTCTGGGCCGATGATGAATTTTGCCCCGTGGAGAACTCCATCGCCGAACATATAGAAAGCGCCGCACGGACCCTTGAGAGTCTGGGTGCATTTGTGGACCGCAATGCACGACCCACCATTGATCCAGCGGCGAACCATGCGAATTACATTCAGCTGCTGATGTCGGTAATCGGCGCTGACACGCCAGAAGAAGTGCGACAGATGGCCCGCGATATGGTGGCCGCCGCCGAGCCAGATGACATGAGCGAGCCCATGCTGCAGATGCGCGGCATTGCACTGGACCATAAAGCCTGGATTATTCAAAACGAAATTCGCCAACATACCCGCGTCGCCTGGGAGGCCTTCTTTCGCGACTATGATGTTCTGCTGTGCCCCTGTGCGCACGTTCCCGCCTTTCCCCATGATCATCACCCCGATATGCAGGCGCGTGTCATCACTGTTAACGGAGAAGACCGACCCTACACCGATGTTCTGAAGTGGGCCGGGCTAACGCTGAACGCTTACTTACCCGCGACAGCGGTACCGCTTGGGACCACAACTGACGGACTGCCTGTGGGCATGCAGATCGCCAGTCGTTACCTTGGGGATAGGACCACACTTGCTGTGGCTCGACTTCTGGAAACTCACCATCGCGCGTTTGTACCTCCGCCGGGCTACAACGACTAGTCGTTTCCGAAGCCAGACAATGCACCGCGGTGGTGCATACCCTTGTGAAAATTATGCTTTAAATTACTTGCCTTCACGCAGGGAATTTACCTACGATTCATAGCAGGTCTACAAGCGCCTCCGCTTGATGACTTATAAATATAAAATCACAAGGGGAATATCCATGTCTGCGACTTTTCGCACGCTGCCGCTACTCGCGGCTGTCTCACTGGCAACGCAATCTCTCACCGTCGGTGCTCAAGTTCTCGAAGAAGTCATCGTCACCGCACAGAAACGCGCGGAGAGTCTTCAGGACGTACCGATTTCTGTATCTGCAATCCAGGGTGAAAAAATCCAGGATGCCGGCATTCCAAATATGGCCGCACTCGCCGATTACGTTCCCAACCTGCACATCGCGGATGCGCCGGTAAACACCAACATCTACATGCGCGGCGTGGGCTCAGGTAACAACCAGGGTTTTGAGCAGTCCGTGGGTATGTACATCGATGGCGTCTACATGGGCCGTGGGCGTCAGTACCGGGCAGCGTTTTTGGATGTCGAACGCGTCGAGGTCCTGCGTGGACCGCAGGGCACCTTGTTTGGCCGCAACACGGTTGCCGGAGCGGTGAATATCACAACCGCCAGCGCACGCGCGGGTGACGAACTCGAGGGCCAGATCATGGCGTCCGCCGAGTCATTCGACGGCCGGATCGTTGAAGGCTTTGTAGGCGGCGGCCTCACAGATACCCTCGGGGCACGACTTGCTGTTAAGTATCGCGAAACAGATGGTTTTGCGGACAACGTTTTTCTTGGTACCCCTGAGGGTAGCATCGAAGAGCTTTCCTACCGCCTGTCTTTGAACTGGCAGCCGACTGACGAGTTAAACGTCAACTTCAAGTTCAGCCAGTCAGATTACGAGCGAATCGGCTCAACAACAACGGGCAAAGTCTTTTTAAACGCGGCCGAGCGAGACCAGTTTGTCCCCAACCGCTCCGCCTTCGCCAACACGGCGTACAGCATCATGGATGTGTTCTACCCTGGCTATCAGGAACAGACCGGCCGTGAGTTCGAGGTATTCAAGGACAATGGTTACGGCCGCTCCCGGGAAGATGGCATCGGCATTGGAATCAACCCTGACAGCTCAGACAACGACCTCACCAACATGGTATTGAATGTGGACTGGCAGGTGGGTGAACTGACTGTGACATCAGTCACGGGCTGGTCGGAGTATCAGTATATTGATGGCGCCGACGTTGACTGGCTGCCGCTGCAGTTTATCTCCCGCGACGATGACCAGACCTTTGAGCAGTTCAGTCAGGAGATCCGCATTGCCTCTCCCGGCGGTGAGTTTTTCGACTACGTAGCGGGTGTTTACTACGACCAATCGGACCTCGAGTTTGATCGTCAGGTCGCTATCGATACCAACTTCGACGGACTGTTCCCAGAGTTTCTTTCGATTGTGACACCCGGGAATCCTCCGCCTTCAGTCCTCCCACAAAACCTGTTGTCTGCACTAACTGGAGGTGCCTACGACATGAACCAGGTTTCGCGGAATCATAATTACCAGTTGGATTCGGATTCCCTGGCGGTGTTCGCCCAGGGTACGTTTAACTTTACGGACACATTGCGCTTAACCGTGGGTCTTCGCTACACAGAAGAAAACAAAGATGTGATCAGCACGCAGTTTCTGAGCGATCAGAATTCCGGACTCCTGAATCCAAGCGACAGTTACTTCCTGCACTTGATTCAGGCTAACAGCTTCAATGCCTATGCCTACGATTTCAGGGAAGATCGGTCCACTGATGCGCTGACGCCGTCATTCAATCTACAGTGGAATGTGGGTGACGACAGCATGCTCTATGCAAGCTTTTCTCAGGGTTTCAAGTCGGGCGGTTTTACCGCTGCAGATGATGGCAATCCCGGCGATCTAACTCCCACTGCATTCCCCTGTGCGCCCAACCCAGACTTCACGGTTAACCTTGATGCCTGCTATGACCTGTCCAATCCGAACGATGACTTTGAGTTTGGAGACGAAGAGGTAGATGCTTTTGAGATAGGCGGAAAGCATACTCTGCTCGATGGTGGTATGACATTGAACTGGGCTCTGTTCTATACAGAATACACCGATCTGCAAACCGCCATCTTCGAGGGTCTTGGCTTTGTGGTGAAAAATGCAGCCGGCTCAGAGATCTTTGGTCTTGAGGTAGATGCCCTGTGGCAGGCTACAGACAACCTCCGACTGGGGGCGAACTTTGCTTATCTCGACGCTAGCTACAGTGATTTCGACGACGGTCCCTGCACCGCCATTCAATTGGATGCCAATCCTAATTGTTCGGTCGAGCAAGGAAACCCGCTGTCTGGTGAGCCTACGCTGTATGCCTCGGATTACAGTGCCTCCTTCTTCTTCGACTACATCCGTCCCATGGGCGACATGGAGCTATTCGTAGGCGGCGAGGTTAACTACCGGGACGCTTTCCAATCGGCAGGTGACAACGACCCCATTGACCTAATCGACGACTTCACCAAGGCCAATTTACGCGTGGGACTTCGATCGGGTGATTGGGAGATCATGGCCTATGGACGTAACATCTTCGATGAAGAAGTCTTCATGCAGTCCTACGACACACCTGTATTGGCGGGCTCTCACTCCAGATACATGGAAGAGAGTGCAGTATGGGGCGCTCGTCTGAAGTACAGCTTCTAAGCTGAACCTCACAAGCGTTTGAAATGCTCGCCTCGTGCGGGCATTTTTTTGCCTGCAGCTTTGTCACCACCACTCTCGCAAAGAGGCTTGGGAGCACGACCATGACTGTCATTACGCGTCTCGCTAACGCGCTCCTGCGGCACAGCTAGGCATCGGAGCACGACCACAACTGTCATTCCGCGTCGCGCTAACGCGCTCCTGACTGCTCCATGACAGTCATGCCCGCACTCCTTGCGACCTATGCACGGCGATTACTGAGCGACCGGTGTCAGGCAAGGCGCTGGTATCTGTTGCGTAGCAGTCAGGAGCGCGCAGCGCGACGCGAAGCAATAGGTGCCAGCGTCTTGCCGAATCAAATCAGACATGGCTATGGGTAATGCTATTAGTCATATAATGCAGCCATGACCGACTCAACCAGTAGACTTCTGGGCGAACGCGTAAGCCAATTACGCCAGCTCCAGTCCATGACCCTCGAGCAACTCGCGGCCGCTTCGGGCGTCAGTCGCTCTATGCTTAGTCAGATTGAACGCTGCAAGGCCAACCCGACGCTTGCGGTGACCCAACGGATCGCGCAGACCTTTGGGATCAGCATCGGCGAGCTTGTTGATGATCCCAATGCCAGCGCGAGCATTGATGTGGTGCGTGGTGACGATCCCGGAACACTGTTTCGAGCCGATAGCGAGTGTGAGTTACGCACTCTTTCACCGCTACAGCTTGAAAAGAATATCGAATTCTACGTAATCACCCTGCAACCCGGTGCCGAGCTCGCAAGCGCCGCGCACTTTGAGGGAACCCGGGAGATGTTCTCAGTCTCCCAGGGCGCAGCGACCGTCAGTACGGGTAACAGCGAGGTTGCATTGATGACCGGAGACACCGCTCACTACCGCGCCGACATACCTCACGTGATTCGCTGCGAGGGCGAAGAAGCGCTGAAAGGCTTTTTGGTAGTCAGCTATCGCTAGGGATTAGCCCCTGGCGACGCCGAAGGGTGTGTACCGTAAACAGCAGTACCGTAAGCAGTAAAATTGCCCCCGCCTGATGTCCCGCCGCTACAGGAATCGCCATGCGCGTCAGCAAGGTACTGATTCCCAGAGTGACTTGTAGCAACAGCGCTGCGATCACCGCGGCGCCGGCAAGTCGCAAAAATCCATCGGCGTTCTGGAGCAACAAACGCAAGCCAAAGCCACCTACGATCATCACCAAAAGGTAGGCAAAAATACGGTGATTGAACTGAATGGTGGTAACGTCCTCAAATGCCGCCAGCCATTGCGGCGTGCCTTCATAAAGACCTGGCGGGATAAACCCCGGACCCATATTCGGCCAGGTCGGATAGGCGTAGCCTGCATCGGTACCCGCGACCAGACCTCCCGACAGAATCATCAGGTATACCAGCAACAGCAGCACCGGGGACCACTTTGCCAGCCCCTTCATGGAATGTGCTGCCGGAGACTTTAGCGGCAGCGCAGCGCGAGGCCATAAGTTAAGGAATTGCCAAACGATCGCTGCATATAGCGCCACCGCAAGACCAAGGTGTGCCGTAAGACGATATTGAGACACGCTGGGACGATCCACCAGACCACTCTTCACCATGTACCAGCCAAGAAGACCCTGACACCCTCCAAGCAACAGCAACAGCAGCAAGCGCGGCATAAGGCCCGGCCGAATAACGCCGCGCAGGGCAAAGAACAGCAAAGGAATCACAAACAGCAAGCCAATGAGGCGACCAAGCACCCGATGCAGGTACTCATACATAAAGATCACCTTGAACTCATCAAGACCCATTCCCTGGTTAATCTTCTGGTACTCGGGAAAGCGCTGATATTTGGCAAACACTTCCTGCCAGGCGGCCTCACCAATGGGTGGCCAGATACCCATAATGGGGCGCCATTCCACCATGGACAAACCGGATTCAGTAAGGCGTGTAACGCCGCCTAGCAAAATCATCCCGTAGATCACCACGGCACAGCAAAGTAGCCAAAGAGCCAGCTGACGGTCGTGGTGTGCTTGATAGGCGCGTGAAAACATAGGTATCCCGACAAAAACGGCCGCAATGATAGCGGAATCACAGCGGCATCGCCCAGTAGGAATGACGAAGTTTAGACCCTAGCCTTAGAGACCCGATTGGCTCTCATTATGCGGCCCTGCCCTAGAGCACCATTTCGGGAACATTGTCTGGAACGACCAACTCGCCCTCGGTAAGCGCGATGATTTCTTCAACGCTCACACCCGGCGCACGCTCTCGCAAAATGAACTTGCCATCCTCTATATCCAGAAGTGCAAGATCCGTCAGTACACGTTTGATGCAGGCTTTGCCCGTCAGCGGCAAGGTGCACTCAGATAAGAGTTTGGACTCGCCCGATCGCGAAGCATGCGTCATGGTGACAATAATATTATCGGCGCCAGCCACCAGATCCATGGCACCGCCCATTCCCTTGATTAGTTTTCCGGGAATCATGTAGGAAGCGATATTGCCCTGACAGTCCACCTCGAATGCTCCCAAGACGGTCAAATCCACATGACCACCGCGAATCATGGCGAAGGACTCCGCTGACGAAAACAATGACGCCCCTTTGACCATGGTGACGGTTTGCTTTCCAGCATTGATTAGGTCCGGGTCAACTTCTTCTTCCAGGGGAAATTGCCCCATACCTAAGAGGCCGTTCTCAGACTGCAACATCATTTCCATATCCTCAGGGATATAGTTTGCGGCCAAGGTGGGAATACCAATTCCAAGGTTGACGTAAAAGCCGTCCTGAAACTCCTGCGCGACACGTTGCGCCAATTGTTCTCTGGTCAGAGCCATGTCATATCTCCTTAAGCGCTTCGCACGGTGCGTTGTTCGATGGCTTTTTCAAAACTACCCTTAATCAGGCGATCCACATAGATACCTGGAAGGTGGATTTCATCGGGGTCCAACTGACCAACCTCAACGATCTCCTCCACTTCAACGACGGCGATCTTGCCGGCGGTTATAGCCATAGGATTGAAGTTACGCGCGGTCTTTCGAAACATCAGATTTCCGTAACGATCACCCTTCCAGGCTTTAGCGATAGAAAAATCGCCCTGCAGCGCCTCCTCGAGAATGTAGTACCGGCCGTTGAATTCTCGAGACTCTTTTCCATCGCCAACGGGAGTGCCATAGCCCGTCGCCGTAAAAAAGGCTGGAATTCCCGCGCCGCCGGCGCGCATTTTTTCCGCGAGAGTACCTTGCGGGGTTAACTCCACCTCAAGCTCGCCGCTCATCATTTGCGCTTCGAATAGGGCATTCTCTCCGACGTAGGAGGCAATCATCTTCTTGATCTGACGATCCTCAAGAAGTAATCCTAAGCCAGCACCATCAACGCCGGCATTATTGGACGCAATGGTCAGACCCCGCGTGCCTTTTCGCTTGATTTCTTTGATGAGGTTCTCAGGTATCCCGCAGAGGCCAAAGCCCCCCGCAATAACCGTCATGTTGTCCTCAAGGCCAGCCATGGCCTCCTCGTAACTATCTACCACTTTGTCGAATCCAGCCACGACACACTCCTGAAAATGCTGATTTCTAATTTTATTGAACCAGACTGCAAGACGGCGTTATATTTATCAAATTGTATTTTTCAATTAATTAATAAATTTAGATAATCAATAAAATTGCGGTGAATCCATGGCAGTACCAATCAATCAAGTCATCGCTTTCAGCGCAGTTGCCCGAACTGGCAGCTTCGCCGAAGCCGCCGTTGGGCTACACCTGTCGCAGCCAGCGCTGAGCATTGCCATCAAAAACCTGGAAGAGTCACTTGGCGGGAAACTATTCGCTCGAACTACTCGCTCGGTGACGCTTACACCCGAAGGAAAAGCTTTTTATCCCGTCGCCCGGCGGCTGCTGTCCGACTGGGAACAGTCACTTCAAGACGTACGAAACCACTTTTCCTTGCGCCGCGGAAAACTGGATATCGCCGCCATGCCCACCTACACCATCAACCTGCTCCCCAAGATACTGGCCAGCTTTCATCGGCAATACCCAAACATCAATGTGACCGTGCATGACGTTATCGCCGAAAGCGTTGTTGAAATGGTGCGGGAGCATCGCTGTGAACTGGGTGTGACCTTTGATCCGGACGATTCGCCCGACCTGACGTTCCAGCCTCTGTTCATAGACCGGTTTATAGCGATCCTCCCGAGCCAACATCCGCTATTGCGAAAGAGAAGCCTGCGCTGGCGTGATCTACTGGACTACCCGCATATCAGTTTGCAAAAACCCGCCGGTACCCGAGCACGCATCGACCAAAGCCTTGCAAAAGAAAGCCTGCGAATTACACCTGCGTTTGAGTCTCACCAACTTGTTAGCATCGGACGAATGGTGCGCGAGGGCTTAGGCCTCAGCGTAGTGCCCAGCACTAGCCGCGCTCAAATGAAAGAAATGGGGCTGGAGTGCCGGGCGATTGCTTTTCCGGTGATAACGCACCGGCTAGGTGTGATTACGCGCAGGCAGCAAACGCTATCGGCTGCTGCTCAAGCCATGGCATCGTTGATTCGCCAGATGAGCCCGAAAAAAAACGAGCCTTAAAGTACGCTTCCGGGCTAGCCGACGCGGGTTTCCGACATCGACGGGTGCGGCCATGTTCCCTAAGAAAAAGTGCATCGATATAGCTGCAAGCACTGTAGAATGCGCCCCTCATTTTCTACAGCCGCGTATCCATGGACCTTCTGCGTCTCGAACAGGCCAACTTGCATTTTGGCACTCACGTCCTCCTCGACAGCGTCGACCTGCAAATAAGTAGCGGTCAACGGCTGGGGCTTTTAGGCCGTAACGGCGAGGGAAAAAGCACGCTGCTCAAAATTCTGGCGGGCGACCTCGCCCTGGATGGAGGCGAGCGCTGGCTGCGCCCGGGTACGCGTATCGCAAGGCTTGAGCAAGAACTGCCTGAGGCCACAGACATCACGGTGTATGACTATGTTGCCGATGGACTGGCCGAGACTGGCGCACTCCTGCGTCGCTTTGAGCAGCTTATTTCCTCCCCAGACGCCGACCTTGTAGAGATGGAACGCGTACAGCACGCCCTGGAGGCCGCAGACGGCTGGCAGTTGGGCCAGCGAGTCGACACCACGCTAACCCAGCTGGACCTCGCTCGCGACACGCCCATGGCGAGCCTTTCCGGTGGATGGCGACGCCGGGCCTCTCTGGCAAGAGCGCTGGTCAGTGATCCGGACATTCTGCTGCTGGACGAGCCCACTAACCATCTCGATATTCCCGCCATCGAGTGGCTTCAGGAGCAGCTCACGACTTTGCGCTGCGCTTTAGTCCTGATCACGCACGATCGACGATTTCTCAGTGGTGTTGCCGATCACATCGCAGAGCTTGATCGCGGCGGACTGACCGTCTGGCAGGGAAGCTACGAAGGATTCCTGACCCATCGGGAGCAGCAACTCGCGGCTGAAGAGAGAGCCAACGCCCTCTTCGACCGCAGATTGAGCGACGAAGAGAAGTGGATCAGGCAGGGCATTAAAGCCCGACGCACCCGTAACGAGGGTCGAGTTCGAGCTCTCAAGGCCATGCGCGAAGAGCGCAGTGCCCGGCGCGAACGCACCGGCACCGCAAATCTGAATGTGGACAATGCCCAGCGCAGCGGCAAGATCGTCGTGGAGTTAAAAGAAGCCAGCGTTGTGCTCGGCGGCCGCCAGATTATCAAGCCTTACTCCATGCTGCTCCAACGCGGTGATCGTGTAGGCATCGTAGGGCCCAATGGCGCCGGAAAAAGCACCTTGATCCGTCTGCTTACCGGCGAACTGGCACCTGAGACCGGTAGCGTTCGCCTGGGCAGCAAACTCGAGGTGGCCTATGGCGATCAGGGGCGGTCGACCCTGGATCCAACTAAAAATCTCATCGACAATGTTTGCGGCGGTCGGGACTTTATTGACATTGGTGGCCGTCGCAAACACGCCGTGTCTTATCTGGGGGACTTTCTGTTTTCGCCGCAGCGGCTGCGCACTCCCGTGGGAGCGCTATCCGGCGGAGAACAAAATCGCGCCGTACTGGCTTTGCTGTTCAGTAAGCCCGTTAACTTGTTGGTGCTCGATGAGCCTACTAACGATTTGGATATCGAGACCCTGGAGCTTCTGGAAGAGTTGCTCATGGAGTTTAAGGGCACGGTATTGCTGGTAAGCCATGACCGGGCATTTATGGATAACGTGGTGACTAGTCTGCTGGTGTTGTCTGGTGACGGCGGTATCGAAGAGCATGCAGGCGGCTTTAGCGACTGGGAAGCTCGCGGCGGTCGCTTGCTGCCTCTGGAAGCCATGCCCCATGACACCGCAAGCACCGCTGATACAAAGCCTGCTCCGGCGGCGGCAGCCGAGCCCGCACCCCACACGCAGAAGAAGCTCAGTTACAAAGAGCAGCGGGAACTCGATGCCATTCCGGGAGAGATAGAAGCTCTGGAGACCAGACAGGCTGAGCTCGAGGGCCTATGTGCAGATCCAGCGTTTTACGAGCGCGAGGCACAGGAGGTCAAAGACCTCCTCGCTGAAATGTCCGGTATTACAGACACGCTCGAATCAAAAATTGAGCGCTGGACAGAACTGGAAGAACGCGTCTAAGCCGCTTGGCCCGGACGCGGCTTACAACACTTTAGCGATAGAGTCCGCCAGATAATCAATGTTGCGGGCGTTGACTCCGGCTACATTGATCCGCGATGAGCCAAGCATGTAAACGCTGTAATCGTCTCGCAAGGTCTGCACCTGCTCACCACTGAGTCCCAAAAAGGAGAACATGCCTTTTTCGGCGCGGATAAACTCAAAGTCGCGTCCCGTTGCCGTCTGAAGCTTCTCCACAAGATCGCTGCGCAATCCGTTGATGCGATCGCACATACCACGCAGCTCGGCCTGCCAGTTCGCTGTGAGGTCATCGTCTGCCAATACCGCGCTGGCAAGCAGTGCGCCATGCGCTGGAGGCATGGAGTACACGCGTCGTGCAGCGACTTTTGCCTGACTTAACAAGGCATCGGCATTCTTCTTATCACGACACAGAAACATAGTGCAGCCTGTGCGCTCACGGTAAAGACCCATGTTCTTTGAACAGGAAGCCGCAATAATCATTTCAGGCAAGCGCTCAGCGAGTTGACGCAGGCCCGCCGCATCCTCGTCAAGTCCGTCACCTAAACCCTGATAGGCGATATCGATAAACGGCATAAAGCCCTGAGCTTCGGCCATGTCACCAATAATGGACCACTGCTCCTGCGAAAGGTCCGCACCGCAAGGGTTGTGACAGCAGCCGTGCAGCAGCACGATGTCATTGGGTCCTGCAGCTTTAAGATCTTCCACCATTGCATCAAAGTTCACGCCATGAGTTTGGGCGTCGTAGTAACGATAGGTGGAGAACTGCAGACCCACGCTTCCCAATAAAGGAATATGAACGGGCCAGGTGGGATCCGAGACCCAAACCTTTGCTCCGGGCGAGGCTGCCTGAATAATCTCAGCACCAATACGCAGTGCGCCACAGCCTCCAGGTGCCTGAATACTGCTGACTCGCCCGTCAGCTAATGCCGCACTATTCTCGCCCAGTACCAGCTTTTGCATGCCAGGGTTGAAGCCTGCGACTCCCGCTGGAGACAGATACGCCTTACTTACCTCTTTGGCCACCAATGTTGTCTGAGCCTGACGAATAGCATCAAAGACCGGGCACACTCCGTTCTCGTCCATGTAAATGCCCACCGTGAGGTCTACCTTCTTGGGATTGTCGTCCGTGCGACACAGCGCAGCGAGGCCAAGAATGGGGTCATCGGGAAGAAGTTCGAGTGCGTCAAGCATGATAAAAATTCCTGATCGGAGCGGGCGAATTGACCTCTTCAGAATACGCGAGGCTGCTATGCGAGAAAACAATGATTTTACGCTGCTCCAGCGACTGCGCACTTTTCACGTTTTTTTTGCGGATTTTTCCCTTGTTGCCACAGGTCAGAGTTCTATTCTAAGTACATAGTTACAAGGTACACCGTCATGGCACAAAACAAAGAAAACACAGCTAGCAGCAACGCAAACTCAGGCGCGACCAATAACAGCCTGGTGGCGTTCTTGGGAGCCATTAAATTCCGCAAGCCTACGCATGCTGCAAACGATGTAGAGCGCTACTTCGCGCAGCCACAACCTCAGGCTCGACAGCGTCGCAAGCTTGCTGAAGAAAACTACTGGATTCGCAGCGCTAACTAAGCGGCTGATAACACCCACTACCCACGCAGAGCGTGGGTCAGCATTATCTCGTAGCTTCGCTGCGCTTCCGTGCACAGTGCCTCCTGCGCAGCACTAAGCACCACAGCCTCCTCCTTTTGACCCTGAACTGGAGCGGCAAACCCGGTAGATGCCCATACTGAGGCGTACCAATGGGGTCCCCATACACCGTCACTCTCTCTCGGCCCCGCTGGCCAACTCAACATTCCCTCGTCAAACGCGATGGATAAGCGCGAGCATAATTGCCTGAGCACGTCCCGGGGATTACTCAAGGTCAAAGCGGCGTCCAGAACCGGCGGCACTGCACCAAGGCGATCGCACTCTCGCTCGAACAGCGCAGCCTGCTGAGCAAAGCCCAATTCATCAAGGCTAAAGTCCTCTCGCACTCTGGCATAGGACGCGATGATCCGCCTAGGCTCGCGCACTAAAAAACAATTTGTAAATTGCTCGGTAAAAGCCAGATCCATGTCTGGAAGAATGTGCTGGGTCATGTGTTTTTGGTAATACACAGGGGCCGGCTCCTCGGTACACAGCGCATCAGCCACCGTCCGCCAATCTTGAGACTGGCTGGAGAGGACTTGTGAACGCCCCGGATGATCATGACCGGTAGCTGCGAGATACGCTGCATAGAATGGCTCGTCGATCACGGCACAATCGCTGCGATTTTCGAAGGAACGCATCATCGCCGTACTGATGTTGCGGGGTCCGGACCACATCGCCACGCGCCGAACAGTCATGATTTAGTCCTCGCCACGGACATGCAAACGCCCCGGACCATCAATGTACTGACTTACATAGCGGCGATACGCCGACTGAAGTTGCGTCACTACTGGCCCACGAGTCGCGTCGCCAATTTTTCGCCCATCGACCTCTCGCACGGGAACCAATCCGGCGAAGGTGCCGGTCACAAATGCCTCTTCGGCGTTATAGACGTCGGTAAGGGTGAAATTACGCTCCCTAACTGTCATTCCCTCATCCTTGGCGATATTCAGAACCTTGCGCCGCGTAATACCATCGAGGCAGTAGTCTCCGGTGCTGGTCCATAACTCCCCTCGACGCACGATGAAAAAATGCGTGGAATTACAGGTCGCGACAAAGCCGTGAGGGTCGAGCATGAGTGCCTCATCATAGCCCGCCTTCGCTGCCTGTATGCAGGCAGTCACGCAGTTCAACTTGGAGTGCGTGTTTAAAGTCGGATCCTGAACATCGGAGTAACCTCGACGCACATGCACGGTGAATAAGGTCACGCCCTTATCTACTGTCTCAGGAAGTGCCGTCTTGTACTCCGGAATAATTACGATGGTCGGCGGCGTAACGGTCATCCGCGGGTCCTGATAGGGCGTTGACTTAACACCGCGAGAAACCATGAGGCGAATATGTACGCCGTCGTGCATGTCGTTTGCAGCAAGAGCCGCATATAGCCGTCGTGTAAGCGTTTCTTTATCGACACTGACCTCAAAATCCAGGGTATGCATACCCTCATAGAGCCGATCAAGGTGCTGCTCCAAAAACAACACGGTGCCACCTTCAACCCGCAGTCCTTCCCACACACCGTCACCCAGCACAAAGCCCGAATCAAATACCGAAACAACAGCCTTCTCTCGGGGCAGTAGCTCACCATTAATGTCGATGAGAATGCTCTGATTGCGGTCCGCCCCGCTGTACTCATGAGTGCCTTGCATAATCAAGATCCTGCCTTATTACGATGAAGAACAAGCGTTCAAAAACGCGACGCATGCTAACATGCGCGGCGCTCGCGACAGACCTCTAGCGAGGAGACCAAAACCACCGTGACCGATACCTCAGACACTCTTGATACCTTGTTCAGCGACCCGCTGCGGGCGCCGGGGCCCTTTCGCTTTGACAACGATGTTGTTGCGGTCTTTCCCGACATGATCCGACGCTCCGTTCCCGGTTACGAAACTGTCATCGCCATGTCGGGACTGCTCGCAGGACGCTACGCGCGATCAGGTAGCTGCGTCTATGATCTGGGCTGCTCCTTGGGGGCCACCACCCTATCCATGCGTCGTCACATCACCGTGCCAGAGTGCAAAATTATCGGAATCGATAACTCCCCGGCCATGATCGAGCGTTGCCAGGAATTAATCGCAATGGACGGCGGCGTCGCACCGGTGGAGCTTCGCGAAAACGATATCCTGGAGAGCGAGATATCCGACGCGTCCATGGTGGTCCTGAACTACACGCTACAGTTTGTTCCCCGGGAAGACCGACAGCGCTTACTGCAACGCATAGCCGATGCACTCATGCCGGGAGGCATTCTTGTCTTGTCAGAAAAAGTTGTGTTTCCGGATGAGACCCTGAACCAACTCAATATCGACCTTCATCACGACTTCAAGCGAGCGCATGGCTACAGCGACCTGGAAATCGCAGGCAAGCGTGACTCCATAGAGAACGTACTGGTTCCCGAGTCATTGGATCAACACCGCGAGCGTCTGCGGGACGCGGGATTCAGCTCAAGCGATGTTTGGTTCCAGTGTTTTAACTTCGCTTCGATTATCGCCCTCAAATGATCGATATCGAGACACTCAAGGAGCGCTGGAAGGATGGCCCGCTGGCACCCTGGGGCGACCTGCTGGCCGCACAGGTGGAAGTCGGTCTTTCTGTTTTGCGCCACGGTGATATCCCTCGCTGGCGTAGTGCCCTGGAATCCCTGCCAGACATTCCAGTGAAGGATGTTTTGCTCAACCGCGCAGCGGTTGGGGTAACGGCAACAGCAACACTGGATGCGAGGGTGCTTGAAGAGCTGGAAGCTGCTTTACGGGGACTCTGCCCCTGGCGAAAAGGACCTTATGAGTTGTTCAGCCTGCCCATTGATACGGAATGGCACTCAGACTGGAAGTGGGACCGGCTCACCCAACACATCGAATCCCTCGAAGACCGCCGCGTTCTCGACGTGGGCTGCGGCAATGGATATCACTGCTGGCGCATACGTGGCGAAGGAGCTTCGGAGGTCATCGGTATAGATCCTTCCCCCCTGTTTGTAATTCAGTTTGCGGCATTGCAGCATTACATTCAGGATCCAGCCGTAAGCGTGTTGCCCATAGGTATCGAAAAACTACCGCCAAAACTCCATGCCTTTGATACCGCATTTTCTATGGGGGTGCTTTATCACCGCCGTTCGCCCATAGAACATTTGCAAACCCTACGCGACAGCCTTCGCAGCGGCGGTCAGCTAGTACTCGAAACCCTCGTAATAGAAGGTGACGAGCGGCAATGCCTGGTGCCCGAGGGGCGCTATGCCCGCATGGGTAACGTCTGGTTTATCCCAAGCTCTGCCATGCTGATCCTGTGGCTAGGCAAACTGGGCTGGAAAAATCCCAGGGTAGTCGATGAATCTGTTACCACCACCGAAGAGCAACGCCCCACAGACTGGATGAGTTTTCAGTCTCTTGAGCATTTTCTGGATCCGAATGATCCCTCACTCACGCTGGAAGGTTACCCGGCGCCTCGGCGGGCTGTGGTGATTGCTGAGGCACCTTAACTCAGGTGGTCGTTTCAAGGCTCGCCCCGCCACAGGAACACTCACCGAAAGTTCTGGGCAATTCGAATCGGCTCGCCCCACCACAGGAACACTCACCGAAAGAGATTTGGGGGATCGGTTCGCTTATCCCGAGGTGGCGCGAGCCTAGCGCCGGTGCCAGCTTACCGAGGCATTGACGATTGCAGGCCGATGCAGGCATCGCCTTCAAAGAGCCTATCCCCCAAGTCTTTTCGGCGATTGAAGGCGGTGCCTGTGTTGGCCTGCAATCAGCACCAGCGTTGAGCTGAGCTGAGCTGAGCTTAGGCTTAATCAGTGTAGTGACTTACCCCGTCGATGATCCTCAAAGACCGTCTCAAAGACATCACGAAAATGCCGGGCAAAATGCACGTTAATGCCCTCTCGCAAGTAATCTGGCAACTCCTCGAAGTCACGACGGTTCGCATGGGGCAAAATCAGCTCCATGATCTTGGCGCGCCGCGCCGCAATCACCTTCTCGCGTATGCCACCTACGGGCAGAACCTGACCCGTGAGCGTCAACTCTCCGGTCATCGCCAGGGGTCGACGAATTCGCTCCTTTCGCGCCAGCGAGACCAGAGCAGTGGCGATGGTGATTCCGGCGCTCGGACCATCTTTTGGGGTGGCCCCCTCGGGTACGTGCAGATGCACCATGCTGGTATCAAAAAAGTCCGGGTCGCAGCGATAGTCCTTGAGGTGTGAGACCACAAAGCTGTAGGCGATATCCGCTGACTCCCGCATCACATCACCGAGACGTCCGGTGAGCTTGAAACCACGATTCAGTGTATGAATACGCGAAGACTCAATCGGTAAGGTGGCGCCGCCCATGGCTGTCCAGGCCAGGCCTGTAGCGACACCAATCCCCCGCTGCGGCTTCTCAGCTTGAAACAGTGGCTGACCCAACAAATCTTCGATATCCCGCTTACCAATGCGGCGCTTCTCGTAGCTCGTGTCGGACTTGGTCTTGCGTCTCTTTGTGTCGCGACCCTTTACAAAACTCACGATGGACTTGCGCATAATCCGCGACAGCTGCTTCTCTAGATTCCGCACACCCGCTTCACGGCAATAGGACTCAATCACGTACTTTAGCGCGGGGTCGTTGATCTTGAGCTGATCCTCAGCCAGCCCATGGCGCTGTAACTGCTTGGGCCAGAGGTGATTCCGGGCGATAACGAGTTTCTCTTCGGCTACGTAGCCTGACAGGCGCAGGGTTTCCATACGGTCAAGGAGCGGCCCGGGGATTGTGTCGAGCTGGTTCGCCGTGCAGATAAATAACACCTTGGAAAGGTCTATTCTCAAATCGAGGTAATGATCAAGAAACTCGCTGTTTTGTTCCGGATCCAGAACTTCCAGTAGCGCCGAGGCCGGATCGCCCCGAAAAGACGCACCAATCTTGTCGATCTCATCCAGCATGATGACCGGGTTTGCCACTTTTACTTCTTTGAGCGCCTGCACAAACTTACCCGGCATAGCCCCAATGTAGGTACGTCGATGGCCTTTGATCTCGGCCTCATCGCGCATCCCCCCCAAACTAAAGCGATAAAACTCACGGCCCAGAGCATTGGCGACAGAGCGACCAATACTTGTTTTGCCGACTCCTGGCGGACCTACGAGCAACAAAATAGATCCTGCAATCTCGCCCTTAAAGGAACCTACCGCCAGAAACTCAAGAATGCGATCTTTTACATCGTCCAAGCCATCGTGATCCTCATCCAGCACAGCAGCTGCGTGCGGAAGATCAAGATTATCCTCGGAGGTAACACCCCAGGGGACTTGCGTTGCCCAGTCCAGATAATTGCGAGTAACGCCATATTCGGGTGAGCCCGGCTCCAACACAGAGAGTTTTTGAAGCTCATCATCGATACGCTCGCGAACGGCGTCCGGCAGTACCAGAGACTCTAGTCGCGCCTCGAAGCGCTCAGCGTCGGAGGTGCGGTCATCCTTGGAGAGCCCAAGCTCTTTCTGAATAACTTTCATCTGTTCGCGCAGAAAAAACTCGCGCTGTTGCGTAGAGACCTTCTCGTTCACCTGCTCAGAGATCTTCCCACGCAGCTGCGCAACGTCACGCTCCTTACTTAACAGGGCGAGAACCTTCTGCATACGTGATTGCAAAGGCAGAGTGTCAAGAATTTCCTGTAGCTGGTCGCCATTAGCCGTTGTAAGCGCGGCCGAGAAATCCGCCAGTAAACTGGGCTGGTTTGGGTTGAAATTAGCGATGTAGTGGCGCAACTCCTCGCTGTATAGAGGGTTGAGGGGTAGAAGCTCCTTCACGGCATGCAATACGGCCATGGCATAGGCTTTCACGTCATCGCTGTCACGGTCACCCTGACTCCGGGGATATTCAACCTGCACTCGATAGGGTGGTTTGTCACTCAGCCAGCGCACGATGCGAAAGCGTCGAATGCCTTGGGCGAGAAATTGCCCAGGGCTTTCAGCCATCATCGGCGGGCGATGTAGCCGAACAACGCAGCCCATCTCCGGAAAATTACGAGGTTGAGGCTCAACACCGCCAAGCTGGCTCGCATCGACATAGGCTAGTCCAACGACGCCATTGGCAGTTTCATTGACCGCCTTGATCGTTCCGCCCCACTCCTGCGGATCCATAGCCACCGGCTGCACCTGGCCCGGAAAGAACGGGCGCTGCGGTACGGGAATAAGGTAAAGAGAATCAGGAAGTACATCGTCGGCCACCGCCGGGGTCGAAGCCTTTGACACCTCGCCGTCGTCCACTATCTCAGCGCTAACATCCTGCTCTAACTGAGCCTTATCTTCTTTTTCATCGTTTTGCATAACAAACCCTCTGCTCACTCAGAAGAGATGGGGGTCAGTGAAGAGATTTCAACTCGCTGCGCTGAGTTCTTGCAACACCAGGTCCTATGCGGCCTACGCGCCGCAGTCGTTAGGGACGCTAGTCGTCACTACTGCGCGGCTTCGCGGGCACTGAGGGCATGGGGAATGAAGTAACGTTGGTGTTATCACCGGGTTTAACGTCGGAAATCTTGGCAACACCCTCTTTGGCCACTTCATCAATACGGATGACTGAATGCAAAGGGATATAGCTGCGCTGGACGCCACCAAACTCGTTTTTGAGTTTTTCTTCGGCGGGATCTACCAGAATCTGCGAACGCTCCCCAAACAGGAGTTCCTCGACTTCAATGAAGCCCCACATATCACTTTGGTAGATCTGGCGCGCAAAAATTTCTACGACCTGATTGCCGTTTTGAAAGATGACCTTGTAAACAGGACTGCTTGGCATAACGATTCCGGTTACTCACTGTGGCTACCCGAGTACCCCTTGTCTGGCTGAAGTAAGCCACTGGGCTGCCGCGTTTTAGCGGGCGCGAGAGCATACCGATCATCAGGGCACAATGCCAGCAAATTTGCTGGGCAGCAGCGACAACCGGCGCTATACTCCGCGGCCCTTTTACAGAGGCCCTCGAGGTGCAGAAACACGACACCCGAGAGCAAGCAAGGTCAGGAGCGGTGAGCAAAAAAGTCTTCGTCAAAACCCATGGCTGTCAGATGAACGAGTACGATTCTGCGCGAATGCAGGACCTCCTCGTGGACAGTCACGGCCTGGAGCCTACAAATCGTGAAGAAGAAGCTGACGTTATCCTGCTCAATACCTGCTCCATTCGCGAGAAGGCCCAGGAAAAAGTCTTTCACCAGTTGGGCCGCTGGCGGCCTCTGAAGCAGAAAAACCCAGATCTCATCATTGGTGTGGGCGGATGTGTGGCTAGCCAGGAAGGCGCGGAGATTGGCAAACGAGCACCCTTCGTTGACCTGGTGTTTGGTCCTCAGACCCTTCACCGGCTTCCGGAGATGCTGGAAGAACGCCGGGCCAGCGGCAATCTTGTTGTTGATATTAGTTTTCCGGAGATCGAAAAGTTCGATCGCTTACCTGAACCCAGCGTAGAAGGTCCGACAGCGTTTGTATCAATCATGGAAGGCTGCAGCAAATACTGCAGCTTCTGTGTAGTGCCTTATACCCGCGGTGAAGAAGTCTCACGCCCTCTAGACGACGTTATCGCCGAGGTCGCAAGTCTTGCAGCGCGAGGAGTTCGCGAAGTCAATCTTCTGGGACAAAACGTGAACGCCTATCGCGGCGACAGTCACGAAGGTGACATTGTCGATTTTGCCGAACTCCTGCACTTTGTTGCCGCTATCCCCGGCATTGATCGAATTCGCTACACCACCTCTCATCCAGTGGAGTTTTCTGAGGCATTGATACAGGCCTATGCGGAGATTCCAGAGCTCGTGGACCACCTTCATCTCCCAGTTCAGGCGGGTTCGGATCGGGTGCTGGCTGCCATGAAGCGCGGCCATACCGTGCTCGAGTACAAGTCGAAGATTCGCAAGCTACGCACTATTCGCCCGAATATCAGTATGTCCTCGGACTTTATCATTGGCTTTCCCGGAGAGACCGAAGCGGACTTCGCTGCAACCATGAAGCTTATCGATGATATTGGTTTCGACATGTCCTTTAGCTTCATCTACAGCGCTCGACCCGGCACTCCAGCGGCCGATCTTGCGGACGATACGGACGAAGACACCAAAAAGTCGCGACTGCACATCCTCCAGGCGCGCATCAATCAGCAGGCTCAGGCCATTAGCCGAAACATGGTGGGCACGCGGCAACGCATACTGATTACGGGCCCATCACGGAAGGATCCCGGTCAGTTGCAGGGTCGCACAGAGAACAATCGCGTGGTGAATTTTAGCGCCGCAGACCACGGACTTATCGGTCAGTTTGTCGACGTCACCATTGGCGAGGCGCTCCCCAACTCCCTTCGCGGAGAGTTAATACCGGGAACTGCGGGTTGACTGTGGCGAATTCGTGACTATTCTTGCAGTTCCAAGGGCATGGCTAACGCCACAAACAACAATTTGACCTCAGAACCTCCCAGTCCGAGCGGGCAGCCCTTTAGTCTGACCCTCGAACCTGACGATGCACGACATCTTGCGGCCCTGTGCGGGCAGTTTGACGCGCACCTGCGTCAAATCGAAGAACGGCTCGAGGTTAAAATTAAATCTCGCGGCAATCAGTTTACGCTCGACGGTGACCCCGCTGCGGTTTCCACGGCCAGCGCTTTGCTGGAGCACCTTTACGCCGAAGTTTGCCAAGGCATTGCAGTCACGCCGGAGTCTCTCCATCTGCAGCTCCAGCACGCGGATACAGAAATATTCAATGCCGATGGCAGTGTCGAGGCATTGCAGGTCATTCGCACCCGAAAAGGATCCATTAAACCCCGGGGCCGAAATCAACAAGCTTACGTTCGAACTATCCAAAAGTGCGATATCAACTTTGGTGTAGGGCCGGCAGGCACCGGTAAAACCTATCTCGCGGTAGCCTGTGCGGTAGAAGCGCTTTTAAACGAAGAAGTGCGCCGCATACTTCTGGTAAGACCCGCAGTGGAAGCCGGAGAAAAACTCGGCTACCTACCAGGAGACCTCAGTCAGAAAGTGGATCCGTACTTACGCCCGCTTTATGACGCGCTTTACGAAATGCTGGGCTTTGAGACCGTGAGCAAATATATCGAGCGAAGCATTATCGAGGTGGCACCACTGGCCTTTATGCGCGGTCGAACACTCAACCACTCCTTTATTATTCTGGATGAGGCGCAAAACACCACCAGGGAACAAATGAAAATGTTCCTGACGCGTATTGGCTTTGGCTCTACCGCCGTGATTACCGGTGATGCCACACAGATTGATCTACCTCGGGGAACGCAATCGGGCCTGACCCATGCGGCGAAGATTCTTGAAGAAGTCGAAGGCATTGGATTCACCTGGTTTGCCAACAGAGATGTTGTACGCCACCCGCTGGTACAACGAATCGTGGCCGCCTATGAAAGCCATGATGCAGTCACCACGAGCCTGGAGAAGAGTAAACCCTGATGCTCACCCTCGACGTATTTCGCGACACTGTCGAGAAATCTCCAGATGATCAGACCCTGCTTCGCGCCGCCGAATGCGCTCTAAAACAGAGCAAGGCTAATCCCGACAAACATTGGGAGGCTGCCCTTCGCATCGTTGATGTCAGCGAAATGCAGCAACTTAACGCGCAGTATCGTGACAAGGATCGCCCCACCAATGTGCTGTCATTTCCCGCTGAACTGCCGGCAGATGTCACTCTTGATCTATTGGGCGATATTGTTATTTGCGCCCCTGTCGTAAAAGAAGAAGCCGCAGCTCAGGGAAAACCCCTTGCCGCGCATTGGGACCACATGCTCATTCACGGCGTGCTACATCTATTGGGTTTCGACCACGAATCTGACGCTGAGGCGACACAAATGGAACTCCTGGAAACTCAGGCGCTAGCCACCCTTGGCTGGCCCTGCCCCTACCACGCCGACACGGCGCATCTGGCAGAAGGAACGCCCTGATGAGCGATGACCGCAACGAAGAGAAATCGCTGCTGGGCCGAATAGCGCAGGCATTTTCTTCTGAACCTCGAAGCCGTGAAGATTTGCAGCAAATCCTTCAACTGGCCATGGAAAACGACATCATCGAGGAAGACTCGCTCTCCATCATTGATGGGGCCATGCAGGTCAGTGGCATGCAGGCACGCGACATCATGGTGCCGCGGCCACAGATGGTTGTGATCAAATCCGAGAGCACGCTGGAGGAAGTGCTGCAGCATATTTCTGCAAGCAAGCACTCCCGCTACCCTGTGATCGGCGAGAGTCCTGATGACATCCTCGGCATCTTACTGGTCAAGGACCTTTTGCCCCAGATTCTCTCAGATGATCGCGAGAGCTTTGATATTCGTCAGCTTCTTAGGCAAAGCGTCGTGGTCCCCGAGAGCAAACGACTGAATGTGTTGCTGCGTGAGTTCCGCGAAAACCGCAATCATATGGCCATTGTTATTGACGAATATGGCGGAGTCGCCGGTCTTGTCACCATCGAAGATGTACTGGAAGAGATCGTTGGAGAAATCGAAGACGAAACGGATGAAGACGAAGATCAGTTCATTCGCCGCATTGCCGATGACGACTTTTTTGTTCGGGCGCTCACGCCTATCGAAGATTTCAATGACTACTTCGACGTAGCGTTCAGCGACGACGAATTCGACACCATCGGGGGCTTGGTGATGCACGCCTTTGGACACATGCCCACGCGTAACGAAATCACCCATATCGAAGGCTTCGAGTTCAAGGTTATCAACGCCGACCAACGAAAGATTCATAGTCTGCGTCTGCGACCCCCCGGCGCAGAATGAGCGACGCGCCCGGCGTCTCTGCGAGCCCCCTGCCCCGGTTGCAGGTTCTGATATTGGCGCCGCTTGCCGGCGCTCTGATTACACTTTCTCTGGCACCTTTTAAGCTATGGCCCGCAGCGATTTTAGGCTGTGCGGTGTATGCCTACCTCCTGGCAAGCTGTACACCGGGTCAGGCACTGTGGCGTGGCTGGCTCTTCGGCCTGGGTATGTTTGGCTCCGGTGCTTCCTGGGTTTACGTGAGTATCCATGTCTACGGCAATGCCGGGATTCCTCTAGCCGCATTCTTGACGCTGCTTTTTTGCGCAGGACTGGCGCTGCTCCACGCACTGCAGGCATGGCTATATACGCGCATAGTTCGCCCACTCCCGGGGGGCATGCTGCTGGGATTTGCGGCGTTTTGGGTGTTTGGTGAATGGGTTCGCAGCTGGCTGCTTACCGGCTTCCCCTGGTTATATCTGGGCTATGCCCACGTCGATACCTGGCTTGCAGGCTGGGCGCCTATCAGCGGTGTTTACGGCCTGTCCTTTGCCGTTGCCTTCACCGCAAGCTGCGTGTTCCTGACCTGGAGAAGTCCTCAGCCAGCAACAGTGCTTAGCTATGGCGGCTTGCTCGCCACGCTTTGGGGTGGTGGTCTGATGCTAAAGCCCATCGAATGGGTAGCACCGGCCAGTGAACAAAGCATCAGTGTCGCTATCTACCAGCCTAATATTCCTCTGGAGCAAAAGTGGGATCGACGTAGCTACCAAAATATTCTTCGTCGCTACGAACGTGCAGTGCGCCCAATGCTCGCCCATGATCTGGTGCTGTGGCCGGAGTCAGCGATTCCGCGTACCGCGGATCGTGCAGGCGATTTTCTGGATCCTATTGCCCGGCGCGCGAGCCTCAGCGACACCACGCTTATCACTGGAATTCCCACACGAAACGATCAGGGCCAGTACTTCAATAGCATCATTGCCCTGGGTCAAGGCAAAGGTCAGTACGACAAACAGCGACTGGTGCCTTTTGGCGAGTACGTTCCGCTGGAAGCCCAACTGCGCGGCCTCATCGATTTTTTCGACTTACCCATGTCAAACTTCAGCAAGGGCTCCAGTCAGCAAGGCCCGCTGCAGGCCGGCAATCATCGTGTCGCTCCTTTAATCTGCTACGAAATCGTGTACCCCGAATTAGTGGCGCAAAGCGCACAGCGGGCGGAAATTTTAGTAACAATCAGCAACGACAGCTGGTTTGGTGCCTCTATTGGCCCTTTGCAGCACCTTCAAATGGCACGCATGCGGGCACTGGAGAATGGGCGTTATTTGCTCAGGGGGACCAATAACGGTGTGTCCGCGATCATCGATCATCGCGGTCAAATCATCTCTCGCACGGAGCAGTTTGTTGAAAGCACTCTGGTGGGCAATGCCCAGGTAATGCTCGGTAGCACGCCGTTTACCAGTTTTGGCTCTCTTCCGCTGCTGGTAGCCCTGGGATTACTGCTTGGCAGCATGGGTCTGTTGCATCGGACACTCTGGCGAGACGCCGGTAGCAGAGACTGAGGCTTCGCCGAAAAACAGGTTTGCTGCTAATATGCTCGCTTTTTTCGCAGCGGGAAAAAGGCGACCAGTAGCGCCACCCAACTGCCCTGACCTAGTGCCTGAAAAAACCCATGGAACATTATTACGATCCCCAAAATCTTGAACGTGACGCCCAAACGTTCTGGAACGAGAATCGCAGCTTTGCCGCTCGAGACACTCTCGAAGGCGAGAAGTTTTACTGCCTGTCGATGTTCCCCTATCCCAGCGGCAAGCTGCACATGGGGCACGTCCGCAACTACTCCATATCGGATGCCATAGCGCGCTACCAGCGAATGCTGGGCAAGAACGTGCTTCACCCCATGGGTTGGGATGCCTTTGGTCTGCCGGCAGAAAACGCTGCCATCGCCAATAAAACGGCTCCGGCAAAGTGGACCTACAGCAACATCGGGCACATGCGTGAGCAGCTCAAAGCACTGGGATTCAGCTTTGACTGGGAGCGAGAGCTGGCAACCTGCACTCCTGAGTACTACCGTTGGGAGCAATGGTTTTTTACCCGGTTGTACGAAAAAGGCCTGGTGTACAAAAAGATGGCCACGGTGAACTGGGACCCTGTGGATCAGACGGTGCTCGCCAATGAGCAGGTTATCGATGGTCGTGGCTGGCGCTCTGGCGCACTTATTGAGCGGCGGGAAATCCCGCAATGGTTTATCCGCATCACGGCCTATGCCGAAGAGCTCTTAAGCGATCTGGATAAACTCGAGGGATGGCCAGATGCCGTGCGCACGATGCAGCGCAACTGGATTGGCAAAAGTCGCGGTGTAGAGCTGGCTTTTGGCCTGGAGCAGCCCATCGCTGGGCAGGAACGTATCGAGGTTTATACAACTCGACCGGATACGCTGTATGGCGTGACCTACGTGAGTCTTGCGGCAGAGCATCCCATCAGTCTTGCTCTGGCCGCCAACAAACCCGAGCTGGCCACGTTTATTGATGATTGTAAGCAGTCTTCGGTAGCAGAAGCCGATATGGCTCAGGCCGAAAAGCGCGGCATGGATACGGGACTCCGTTGCATCCATCCCCTCACCGGGGAGCAGGTACCTGTGTGGGTCGCAAACTACGTGCTCATGGATTATGGCTCCGGGGCGGTCATGGCCGTGCCAGCCCACGATGAACGAGATTTTGAATTTGCCTGCAAATACGACCTCCCTATCAAGACTGTCATCTGCGATGAGCAGGGCCAGGCGGCCAATGTCGCAAAAAGCGCCTATACCGAAAAAGGCGCTCTCACTGCGTCCGGCGATTTTGATGGCATGGGATTCGACGATGCTTTCGAGCGCATAGCCTCACGACTAGAGGAACTCGGGGCAGGCAAAATCACCACACAGTATCGCCTGCGCGATTGGGGTGTTTCACGTCAGCGCTACTGGGGCACGCCCATCCCGATGCTGAATCTCCCTGACGGTGGTGAGATTCCCATTCCAGCGGATCGCCTGCCGTCTCTGCTCCCGGAAGACGTGGTCATGGATGGCGTAGCCTCACCTATCAAAGCAGACCCCGAATGGCGGAAATTCAACCTTGATGGTCAGGAATGCGAACGCGAAACGGATACCTTTGACACCTTCGTACAATCATCCTGGTACTACGCGCGTTTCACCTGCCCAGAGTTTGCCGACGGCATGCTGGACAAAGAACAAGCCGACTACTGGCTACCGGTAGATCAATACGTCGGTGGTATCGAACATGCCATTTTGCACCTGCTCTATGCGCGGTTCTTTCACAAGCTCATGCGTGACGAGGGGCTTTTGAGCTCTGACGAGCCTTTCACTCGCCTCCTCACCCAGGGCATGGTGCTTAAAGACGGCGCCAAGATGTCAAAGTCCAAGGGCAATACGGTGGACCCGCAGTCTCTCATTGACAGTCATGGCGCCGATACCGTGCGCCTGTTTAGTTTGTTCGCCGCGCCGCCGGATCAGTCTCTGGAATGGTCCGAAGATGGTGTGGAAGGCGCTCACCGCTTTGTAAAGCGTCTTTGGCGCCTCGCGCACGAACACACAGATCAGGGGCCCGCTCCGGACTTGGACAGGGACGCTCTGGGTGATGTTGAACGTGATACCCGGCGCAAGATTCACGAGACTATCGCCAAAGTCAGTGATGACATGGGAAGACGCCAAACCTTTAACACGGCTATCGCTGCAATTATGGAGCTGTGTAATGAACTGGGTCGCCTGCCCGGCGACAGCCCTCAGTCCCGCGCAGTCATGCAAGAAGGCCTGGATTCTGTAGTACGTATGCTGGTTCCCATCGTTCCACACATTTGCCACCATCTTTGGGGGCTTCTGGGCGGTGACGGAGACGTTTCCTACGCGACCTGGCCATCCGTGGACGAAACTGCACTGGTGCGCGACTCTTTAGAGATTGTGGTGCAGGTCAATGGCAAGGTGCGGGCGCGCATGGAAGTCTCCGCAGATGCCGACAAAGAGGCCCTGGAAGCGGCGGCTCTTGCACAAGAAAATGCCCAGCGCTTTATGGAAGGCAAAACCGTCCGTAAGGTCATTGTAGTGCCCGGCAAACTAGTCAACATCGTGGTCGGTTAGACTGAATACCATGCTCATAAATCGCAGCGACAAAAGACTTACACGCCCTCTGGCCATCGTGTTGCTGTGTCTGGGTCTTGGGGCCTGTGGTTTTCAGTTACGAGGAACCGGCGGCGGCTCAGCGCTACCCGCAGAGTGGCGCAGTATGTACCTGGCATCTAACGATCCTAACGGAGAGCTCAGCCGGATCGTCGAGTCCACCTTCAGTGCCAGCGGTATCATCTGGGTCGACCGCGCAGAGGCACAACACATCCTCCGACTGGGGCCCGAAACCTTCATCCAGCGCAACCTGTCGGTGAATGCCCAGGCCCGGGCCGCGGAGTTTGACCTGCAAATGAGCGCGGACTTTATGGTGTTCGACAGCACAAAAACTCTGGTCATGGAACGCTCTACGGCGAGCGTGAACAAGCAAATGGAGAACGACCCGCAGAACGTAGTGGGTAAGGCCGAAGAAGTGCGCGTCTTGCGTGAGGAATTACGCCGCGAACTGGCCGGCCAGATCCTGCGCCGTATCAGCTTCTTTGCGGCCAACGTCGAGTAGCGAATACCCATGCGTGTTTATCCTGAAAAGCTCGCCCAGGACCTCGATAGAACGCTACACCGTGTCTACCTCGTCAGTGGTGATGAGACGCTGCTTGTTCAGGAGTGCGCAGATCAGGTTCGTGCGGCTGCAAGGCGCGCCGGCTGCCATGAAAGGCATGTGGTAGACAGCAGTGATCGTGGCTTTAACTGGCAAGACCTGACTCAGGATTCGGCCAGCATGTCACTGTTCGCCGAGCAGCGACTGATGGAACTGCGTATACCTAACGGCAAACCCGGCGCCGAAGGTAGCAAAGCCATATTGGAATACCTTGCGCACGCGCCTGAGAGCGACATTCTGCTGATCGTTGCCGGCAAGATCGACAAAGCCAGCACTAACAGCAAATGGTACAAAGCGCTCGATCAAGCTGGTGCCACGATTCAGTTGTGGCCTGTGAATGCGGATGAACTCCCCCGCTGGCTTGAGGGCCGAGCGCGAAGCATAAATTTGTCCATTGATCGAGATGGCCTGAGCCTGCTTGCTGAGCGGGTCGAAGGAAACCTTCTTGCCGCTGTGCAGGAACTGGAAAAACTGCGTCTGCTCGCAGGCGACTCCACGGTAACGGCAAAACAGGTCGCCCACGCGGTGGCCAACAGCGCGCGTTTCGATGTATTTACCTTGATTGATGTTGCGCTGGCTGGCCGCTCCGAAGACAGCCTTCGCATGCTTCACGGGCTGCGCTCTGAGGGAACCCAGCCTCCGGCCTTGCTCTGGGGACTGGTGCGGGAACTGCGCCTGCTCCGAGCTTTGTTACAAGCGGTCGCTGCCGGCCGGCAACCCATGCAGGCGCTGAACGAAGCCCGGGTCTGGAAAAGCCGACAGTCCGTCATTCAGGCCGCCATGCGTCGACACACCATAGCAAGCTGCGAAGAACTGCTGTCCCTGGCCGCTCACGTTGACGGATGCATCAAAGGCTATGCTCAGGGTGACGCCTGGGAACACACAGAGTGGCTGATCATAGGGCTTGCCCAAAACGGTCAGCCAAGGCTGCGCAGGCCTGCCTAGCATGGCGACGCCCCTTTCAGGTGCCTGTAACTGCGGTGCGGTGCAGTTTGAGATAAACACCGATGTCTCGGATGTCTACGTCTGTCATTGTTCAATCTGCCGACGCTCCACGGGTAGTAACGGTATCGCAGTAGTCGTAATTGATAACGACGCCTTTCGCTGGACTGCAGGCGAAGACAGTATCGCAAGCTGGAAAAAACCCAATGTCGACTGGCAGACCTGGTTTTGTCGGCAGTGTGGCTCACGCCTCCCCGGCGCTAATGACGCGCAGCGCATGTTTGTCCCGGCGGGACTGCTTGGCGAGGGCAGCGAGTCCCTCACGGTAAAACATCACATCTGGGTGGACTCCAAGGCGCCCTGGGATGAAATCGGCGACAGCGGCTGTCAGCACCGGGAAGCCTTCAAAAGTTAGCTCACTGTAAAAACCGTGATCCAGTAAACATGTCTCAATAGGCGACAGGTCAAAAGTATTTACTTGCGTGAAGGCGGCTTCCAGACTACTGTTTTTATATACAGTACTTTTGGAGAGCAACAATGCATCAGGATCCGGGCAGCACCTTACACAGCAACCCTCTTAATAACCCACACAGTAATCCGGTTAGCCCGCTGCCCGGACGTTTAAGTGGAAGGGAAATCCCCGAAAGTTTGCACACGGTCATCAGCCGACGAGATACCTGGCTTGGATACGGCAGCCGTGCCTGCGATCCAGCTATCGATACCCAACAGGGCAAAGGCCAACGCAGAGATGGCGCGGCGAACAGCGACATGCACTACCATCAGCGTATCCCCACCGGATTTGGAGCGCTGGACGCACGCCTGTGTGAGCAGGGCTGGCCTCTGGGAACCTGCATAGAGGTTCTCAGTGATGCCTCTGGCATGGGTGCCATGGGCCTGTTTCTCCCCGCCATGGAAGAACTCAGTCAACAAGAGCGCTGGCAGGCATTTATTGCCCCACCCTACACACCCTACGCACCTTTACTGGCGGCACGCGATATCGATACCCAGAAGGTCCTTCTCGTACATCCTCGTGAGCGCGAAGAGTTGTTATGGAGCACCGAGCAAGCTCTACGCAGCGGCACCTGTAGTGTAGTTTTTAGTTGGCTGGGCAACGGCGAATATCGCTACGCCGAGCTGCGGAGACTCCAACTGGCAGCTGCACGAGGCAATACACTGGCAGTCCTTTTTCGCTCCCAGGAGGCCGCACACCAGCATGCCCCGGCTGCCCTGCGTTTACAGATGAATGCGTACCGCCAGGTGCATATACTCAAGCAACGCAGCGGATTGCAGGGCATTGATGTCTATCTGCCACCGGAAGATGACGTGCCACATCAGCCTCAGCTTTGGGAGCTTCCAAGAGATACGGTATCTCCTATCAATCGGGCGGCATCATAATTTGTAGAAAACCTCCCTATTCCTGTGACAGACGCGCTGACTTAAAATGAGAGCATTCAGTAAAAGGAGTGAGCGCAGCATGCAAGATTTCCCTCATCACTATCAGGTAAACGGCAGTGCAACGGCAGACAGCCCTGTCGTGCTTAAAGCAGACAATCTGTCGGAAATTGTAACGGCGCCACCGGCTGAGTTTGGTGGCCCCGGTGACAAATGGTCCCCAGAGGCATTGCTCGTAGCGGCAGTCGCGGATTGTTTTATCCTGTCTTTTCGGGCCATAGCACGAGCATCCAAACTGGACTGGAGCGATATACAGTGCAGCGCTTCCGGGACCCTGGATCGGGTAGAGCGCGTAACACAATTCACCGCCATTAGCGTAGAAGCTACGCTAAGCGTTCCCGCAGATACGGATGTCGAAAAGGCCGAAAAACTGCTACACAAGGCGGAGCAAAGCTGCCTGATTACCAACTCACTAATCGCTAACAGCACCTTGAGCACAACGATCACCGTAGAAGATTAAATTTACGCCGGCAGCATCGGCACAGCACTTCGCAGCGAAGCTTTTTATAGGGGCCTTCAAAAGCCCGCAGCACTCACTCCCAAGCTGCTAGCAGCCTGTTAATCAAATCGGCTGCAAGCTGCTTGAGTTCTCATGCTCAGGGCCCTGAGATACGTTCTGTCATTCAGGCCGTATAAGCCGAGAGAACCTTACTTTTAAGCTGTGGAAAAATACTTATGGATCAATGGCTCACAGAATACGGCGTCACTATTGGTGTCGGTGGCCTGATTCTGTTTATGGTGTTCATCATCTGGGATCTCGCCAAGCGCAGTAACGCCGGTGTTTTTGGAACCATGATTCTCTACCTCGCTCTGGCTCTGGGAGTGCTTGGCTTTGTGATCAAAATAGCCATCAGCTACCTTCTAGAGCGTGGCATGAATTAATTAGCGGGCTTTCCGCTCCGGAGCTATCGCCATAGGCAGAAAAATTAAGTACTGTATAAATATACAGTACTTAGAATTTCAGCATGCAACTCTGGTTATGCCTTCGCCTTAGCGAATTGGCTGTTCAATGTCTTCCTCAGCGACGCCCCCAAGCGCTCGCCGTGATAGATCGGCAGCGGATTTATGCCGTCAACGCCACGGCCAGTCTTCTGGGACTTGAGCCCGGCATGGACCCGGCCAGCGCTCGTGCGCTAGCCGGAGAAAACCCTCTACAACTGCTCCCTCGAGACCCCGGTATGGAAAGCAAGGCCCTGGAGAGCCTCTGCTGCTGGGCCTATGGCATCACGCCGCATCTATACCCATTCAGAGACGACTGCCTGATGCTTGAGATTGGCGGCTCCCTAAAACTCTTTGGCGGTAGCGACGCAATTCTTCGACACTGCAGGCAGGGCTTAGCAGGCCGAGGTTATAGTGCCGACATTGCACTAGGCATAACGCCCCTGGCTGCCTGGGCGTTTTCCCATACATCACAAGGCAACAGCTCATCAAAGGACTACTCCCAGCGCGAGCAGCTCGAAAACCTATCCCTACAGACTCTCGAACCTCTTCACGAGCAATTTCTGGCTTTGCAACGCAGTGGATTCAGCACCCTGGGCGAAATCCTCGCGCTACCCAGCGCCTCTCTAAGCCGACGCTGTGGCAGTCAGTTTAGAGAGCTTCTCCAACATCTAAGCGGTGAGGTCATCGCTCCGCCAGTGCATTTTGAACCTCCAAGCTGCTTTGCAGACAGCTATCCGCTGGGTTATCCCGTACGCAATCAAGACGAACTGGGGCCGGCGCTAGAGCAACTTCTGACATCATTGGACGATTATTTACGCCAGCGACAGCTGCAAACCCAACAAATCATCTGGCACTTTTCGGGATTAAATAATTACCGGGAATCCCTGAGCGTACGCACCAGCGAAGCGCGTACCCCACGACAGGATTGGTATCGTCTGACCCGACTACGCCTGGAGCGGCAACCCTTTGCGCAGGAAGTCGAGTTAGTGCAGTTGCGCGCCGACCAACTGGAATCAGCGCAGCCAACCAGCGGAGACCTGTTTAGACAGGCGAGCCAATCTACATCCACCAGTCAGCTGGTGGATCTTTTGAGCAATCGCCTGGGCTCTCAGGCGGTCAATAGCCTTCATCACCGCGATGCGCATTTACCTGAACACAGCTCAAGCAGCGCCCCAAGCGGAACAACAAGCCCATTGCGCCCCGGTAATACGGCTCAGCGCCCCTTCTGGCTACTCTCAGAACCAGAGCCGCTGCGCCATGAAGGTCAGGCGCTGTTGTTCTGGGGTAGCCACCTGGAGCTGATTTACGGGCCCGAGCGCATAGAAGACGGCTGGTGGGAGAACAGCACCAGTCGTGACTACTTTGTCGCCCGCAATACCCAAGGCCAACGCTTTTGGGTGTTCCATGAACGCCGACAACAGCGCTGGTTTATGCAAGGTTTCTTTGCATAAAGGGTAAAAAAGCTCGAGCAAATATGACAAATTTATTACAAATTTATGAAAACTATGGATTTTTGACTCATAGCCAGCGTAAACTGCAGCTCTGCCTATCATAGCTTTATGTCATTTATGTGACAGTTTCAGGGCTCAATGTGACAGGCAGAGTTAAAGCTAGGCATAAAATTTAAACCTTAGGTGCAAGCAAACCCCACAGAATCTGAAGGATAAGAACGGCCCGAAGAATCAAAGTATTTGCATGACCCGCATCGCCGTGAGGCGAAGGAGACACTAATGTTGAACACACAAAAAATAAATGCCCGTGTGCTGAAGAATAGCCTGTTAATCACAGCCACTGCCTTAGGACTCTCGGTACTGCCGCTACAAGCCAGTGCAGAGATCACCCAAGACTGCATTCTCGAAGGCACAGTAGATATGCGCAAAGCCGAAGAGCTTGGGCAACCGGTCTACGTCAATTTTCGCAATGCTCGCCGCGGCACCGAAGCTGGCTGCAGCCTGAATCGCCGCAGTAAGAGTCGACGGGTACAGTTCATCAGTAGCCCGGACACCAGCAACGTCAAAGACGCAGCTCACGGCAGCAAAGTTCGCTACCGTTACATCGAACGCGACAATCAGTCAGGTAACTGGGAGTTACTGGAAGCCCAGGGCTTCTAGGATCGTTACACCCGGCGTAGCGGCGTCTAAGTACCTGCCATGCCTCCGACCAAGTAGCTGACCGAATAGCTGGCAATATAATGTCCCGCAAAGTTTGCGGGATATTATTGCGCGCCGATTCCACAGTCTTTTCGTCGTGTCCTAAGCGTCCATCACGCCTCTGACAGCTTCCCTGTCCTTTAGATTAGCCGTCATCACCACTCACGGGCGCGTGATCCACCCATATCAATTCGTCGGTATCAAACCCCAGAGCTGACGCACTCTTCACAAATTCAGCACGAACCGCGTCCGATACCGTTGGTGTTCGGGCAAGCAACCACAAGTAGTCGCGATTAAAGCCTGAAACAAACGCATAATCGTAATTCTCCCGTTCCAACTCAAACACCACATAAGATGCGTAGAAGGGGCCGAAAAACGATACTTTAAGATGTGCCTCACTCTCAGGCCCTATAAATCGCGCCTTACCCTCAATATCACTCCATTGCTGATCTTTGGTGTCAAAACCTCGATTAAACACCCGAACTCCGCCATCTTCTCGCCATGCATAGTCTGCAGTGACATTCGTCAAACCCCGTTCAAAGCTATGATCAAGGCGCGCAATCTCGTACCAACGCCCAAGATAGCGTTCGGCCTCAAAATTCTGTACCGGCATCACGCCATCGGGTGTGCCAAGACAAGCTGAGAGTAGTGTCAGCAAAGCTGCCAGGGCGCCCAAGCGCGCTACTCGCGAAAAACTTTTATTCAATACGCAATACATCTCTTATCCTTTGTCAGTCTTAACTGGCCTGACCAGCGAAGATGCAATTACCCCGCTTAGAACCAACGACGAACACTTTGCTGGTAGCGTGTATATGCGTCTCCAAAACTTTGCGCCATAAACCGCTCCTCCGGAATTATCTGAAAGCGTGTCATGTATGCCGCAAACGCCACGGGCACAACAAACGACAATCCGCTACCCAGATATAAACCCAAGGCCACAAGAACCAGCAGCATGCCTAAATACATAGGATTACGAGTCCGGCGATACACCCCGCTAATAACCAGGGCAGTCGCTTGCTCGGGGTAGCGTGGATCAACTGTCGTCTTTGCTCGCCGAAAAGCAGCAACACCCAACAGCGCGATGGCAACGCCCGCCAGCAACAACAGCGCCGACAGACTCGCTCGAAATGGCAAGGTAAACGTCAGCACAGTGTCCACGCGATCGAGCCCCCAGATGGCGCTCCCGGCAAGAAGAAGCAGGACCACCGGCGGCAACTTTAGCTCAAGGCTCATAGTGCGAGTTTACCGCTTTTTACGGCGCAACTGATGGCTGAATTTACTACAGCGTAAAGCGCGAAACTCGTCCTCATAGCGGCTGCGCGACTTTCGCCAGGATGCCATTTGAGTATGGGAGCCGCCCCCGCGCCGCAGATGGGTATAGCGCTCTATCTTCTCTTGGAGATAAAAGCAGCGCTCCAGCGTCTTACTGTTTTTTGAGGCTGCAGACACCGGCGGCATGCCAAGCAACACTAAAATGAGAAATACTCTGAACATCGTTCAATGCTCAGGGTTATCACGGCGATCTGGAACATCAAAAAAGGCCTAGTGCCGTCAGATGCCGGCCATCCCGAACTAACACCAAATCAGGAGTGGCAGAGACTCTCGGGGCTAAAGCGCCGCGTTAGCCAACATATACAGCGGGGCGCTGGGGATTCCTCCATCATGAAAGAGCACGATAAGGTCATCCGGCTTTACACGCTCCATGATCTGTTGAAGAAACAGCGCTGCTTCCGACTCCTGCAAAGCATTCAGATTGATATGCGTCAGTGACTTAAAGCCCGGCGCCAAATGTGGGGCCACAAACGCGCCGAAAGAGTTCGATAACAACAGAGCCGAGCGATTCGAGGCAGGTCTGGCTGACACATAGGTGCCAAAATCTCTCGCCCTACTGTAATAGCGCGTTACCCATTCGGGCTTGCCACGATTAACACTCACCCGAAAATCTGCGTAGGGGTAGGTCCACGCCTGCACACTGCGAACGAAACCCATGACGCGCATATCGGCATTGATCATCTGCAGCCTGGCGCCTTTGGAGTAAGCGGTACCGGGATCAATATCCAGCGACCGTAACAAGCCGGCAGCGAATACATGATTGATCTTGCTTGCCGAATGAAAATTTCCCGGCGGATAAAAAGCCGGTTCATTACGCATAGACAGCAGCTCCTCGACGGGGAAGTGAACAGCGTAATCCTTCCCCGAAGCGCGTTCCCTTAGTTGCCCTGCCGCGCTCTGCAGTGGATCAAGAGCCAAACATGCTTTTCGATGCGGAGCGGGGACCGTCGCAGGAAGCTCCTGTGGATATAGCAAAGGCTTGGACGGCACGATCGCATAGCTAATCGATGCGCCGTACTCACGCACTGCCGAAGCAAAAGCCGCCATCGCTCTTTCGGTCTTTTTGATATGCGGGGTGCTGGGCCGACATATTTTTTTGATTGCCGCATACGGACGCGTTGCACTGTGAGCATTAAAAAACACAAAACCATCATCACCCACATCGACATTTGCAATGGGGCTGTCGCTAAACACATAAAACTGCAGCTGACGGTAGATCTTATTGAGCGGCGTAGCGAAGCCAATATGGTCGTCAATAAAAGCCTCTAGATCGGTGAAAAAGTGTTTCGAGGACTTCGCCTCTATCACATTGGGTAGTACCGCCAACTCGCGCTTTTCCCAGCTCTGGCGGGCTTTATGGTTGGTAAAAAACCCGGCGACAGCCGGCAAAAGAAAGGCCAACGCCACACAGACGATCATCAGCCTTGTATGGCCGGCGAATACTACGATTTCGCTTTGCTCTCGATGGCTCACAGTCTAGAACCTGAAATAGATAAATGGATTATAGGTGCCCGACATGATGTACATCGAACATAAGAGAAACAACGCGAGGGCCACTCCACCATTTAGGACATGGTGCCATGTACGCGCTGTGTCTCCCTCGGGACTGTCTTCGCCATTTCTAAAAGTCTTTGTACGCTCGAGTATCGGCATACAAAAAATCAAACCAAGGAGCATAAAACTCAGGTTCTCGGTGCTCACAAGACGCACAAAGCTAATTCCCTTACCCGGTACAGAGGAGAACATCGCCTGGAGGTAATAACTCGCCTGAGAAAAATCCTCCGCACGAAAAATCACCCAACCGATCATCACCAGCAGGAGTGCGTACCCGTGCTGTGCAGGACGCGGCAGCTTTGACAATATCTGCCCCAGCCCCGCACGCTCCACTGCCAAAATCACACCATGAAAAACACCCCAGACAACAAAAGTCCAGGCTGCCCCGTGCCAGAGGCCGCAGAGCAGGAACACGGTAAACAGGTTTACGTAGGTCCGCAGATTACCTTGCCTGTTTCCGCCCAAGGGTATGTACAGATAATCCCGGAACCAGGATGACAGCGACATGTGCCAGCGCCGCCAAAATTCAGTAATTGACCGGGAGGTATAGGGAAAATCAAAATTCTTGGGAAAGTGAAAGCCCATTACTCGACCAATCCCGATGGCCATCAAAGAGTAGCCGGCAAAGTCAAAGAATATCTGAAGAGTGTAGGCGGCGATGCCAACCCAGGCGTTAGCCGTAGAAAGCTGCGCCGGCGCCATCCCAAAAGCCGCATCAGCCACTTCAGCAGCATTATTGGCCAGCAGAACTTTGTAACTCAAGCCAAGAACAAACAAGATGATACCGCGATAGACATCGTAGCCCGAGATCGATCGTTGCCTGATCGCTTCGGCGACCGTCGCGTAACGTACGATAGGCCCCGCAATAAGCTGCGGAAACATCGCTATGTAAAGTGCCAGGTCAAAATATGACTTGGCTCGTGGGGAATCGCCGCGATACACGTCTATGAGATAAGAAATCGACTGAAAGATGAAAAAGGAAATCCCCAGCGGAAGATGAGGTATCTCTTGCTCGGGTATGGGAATTTCCAAAACGCTGGCGAGCAAAAAACCGAAGTACTTGTAGTAACCCAGAACCAGAAGGTTAACCGTCACTCCCAAAGTCAGAAAATGTGCACGACTACCGCCTTGCTCGAGCCGCTGCCCGACCCAATAGTTAAAGCCAACTGTCAGTAGTAGTAAGAGGACATAGGCGCCCTCGCCCCAGGCAAAAAACAACAGGCTAAAAACCAGCGCAGTGAGATTTCGCCATGGCAGCACCGCGTAGCACAGCAGAAACAATGGCAGAAAAACAAACAAAAATGAGGTGGTAGAAAAAACCATAACTAAGGTGGCAAAGGACTCTCGCAAGGACCGGCAGTCTTATAGCAGGCCACTCTGCGATTTGCGAGCGCCGAGCTCCCTGACCCCTTAGCTAGAGCGGCTGAATCTTTACCAGTAGTGGCACCCAGTACTTGGAACCGGGGAGCATTGGTAGCACCGAACTGGCAAGGCGCGGCGCACCCCGAGGGAATTTCGGATAATCAATCAGTTCGATACTGCAGGGCTTTCGCACCCAGCCTTTGAGTATTGTACGCAAAGAGAATCGATGGACACCCCAGGGCATCACCGGCGTCCGGTAGTGACGAGTCAAAGGTAAGCCCCTGGCCAAAACTGACGCCCGGGATACCCAATAGGGAATGACATCAAACACCAGCTGACACTGCGGAAAGCGCATAGCGATATCGCTCAGCAGCTCCCTCACCTCACGCTCCTGAAAGTACATAAACAAACCCTGCGCGGCAATAAGCACAGCTTGATCCTCTGAAACCTCATCCATCCAGGCGCGATCGGTGGCAGAAATTGCGATGTGCCTGTGCCGCTCATCAGGCCTAATGAAACGCTCGCGGATAGCTATCGCTTCCGGCAGATCCACCGTGTACCAAGTGCAGGACTCATCAGCTATTCGATAGCGCTGAGTTTCCAAGCCCTCCCCCAGGTTCACGATGTTTCCACCGGGATGACGCGCGATGAACGCAGACACTAAGCGATCGAACATTTGCGCGCGCAGTGCCGCCATAGGGTTACTTCGTCCAAAGCTGCGCTCAAAGTCATAATCCAGGCTTTGGTAGATCTCCACCGCTTTGGCATCAGGAAAAACGCCATCCGCCCGCATCGCTTCCTCAGCGCGGCTGTAGAGTGTCCACAACATGGTTTCCGGTACATCGACGAGACCGGGCTCTCGGAAGTCACTCATCGACTTTTCTGGCGCTCCTCGCGCGCCAGGTCCTCAATAAGCCGTGGGACATAACTATCATCATCTTTAATCAATAGATGGTTATTCGCGATATCGAATCGCTTGCCCGTCATTTCAACAAAGCTCTTCAGTGCCGCAATGCGCTCATCCAACCAGGAACCTTTGGTGCGCTTCCTGTGATTGTGTTTGAGTATGATCCGGTTTCCGGGATGACTAAAAAAGGGCTCCGGAGGTAAATGCGGCACCAGGTCGCCAGAGTTCACAACGCGCCAGTGTGGCGCCTTGATCTTTTTATTCAACTCTTTGGCAAACTCCGCGTCACCGGGGCGCGGGCTGGCAAAGGTATAGATACCGTACACATCAATGCCGTTTTCCAACAACATTCCAGCGAAGAGAGAGCATAGAGCCCCCCCCAGACTATGCCCGGTAATCCAAACCTTCCGCGGTTTTTTCGGGTCAGCTCGCAGCACTTCAGTTAACTTGATAACAGTCGGGAACAAGGCGTCCTGGAAACCCTCATGAGCGCCGGTCTTGTCAAAAGGCCCGGGATCCTGAGAGGCCTGAAAGTTTGCAAACCAATCACTCCCGGAATCACTGCCACGAAAAACCACAACAATATTGCTGCTGTCAGCCATGAGAAAACACTGGGTATCAATATCCGGTTTCTTCTTGCGCGACACCAAGGCTAAAAACTCATAGCCCCAGGTGCTTTCGACACACTTTTTTATGGAACGCTTACCGGCATAAGAAAGCTGACAGGCCAGCGCCAGAGACAGCGCGTTTTGCGGGTCGTAGGCATCCCTGCGCCGCAAGGCCCTAAAATGCTCCTCGTACTCCATGCGCCCTACCCCTCAATTGAGATGCGTATTCGTCTGAGCATTATGACGCTATGCTGAGGGCTTGCGAGAATAATATCTGATAAGGAAATCGGTGATGAGCACAGCCAAAGAGAAATTAGCGGGCAAAGTAGCACTAGTTACCGGAGCTGCCTCGGGAATAGGCGAAGCCTCCGCTCGGAAACTCTCAGCCGAAGGTGCAGCCCTGGTTCTCAGTGACATCAACGAAGCAGGTGCAGCAGCAGTGGCTTCAGAGCTGGTTGCCGCTGGAGGCAAGGCCATCTCAAGCCAGCATGATGTCCGGCAGCCCCAGGACTGGGAACGCGTGCTTGCAATTACCATCGAGAACTTTGGTGGTCTGGACATTTTGGTCAATAACGCAGGCATTGCCGCAGACAACACGGAGCTTATGAAGCTCGAGCTGGATCAATGGCATAAGGTGACTTCGATTAATCTCGATGGAGTTTTTCTGGGTATGCGTTACGCCGGTCCGGCTTTAGAACAGCGTGGCGGTGGCTCAGTGATCAATATTAGCTCCATCCTGGGCAAGGTGGGTTTTCCCGGCGCTGCAGCGTATTGCGCCTCTAAAGGCGGCGTAAGTTTGTTGACCAAATCTGCGGCACTGGAATGGGCACCTCTGAACATCCGGGTCAATTCAGTGCACCCAGGCTTCGTCGAAACACCTCTGGTGATTGAAGCTTTGCAGAACGATGACGATGGCGTCGCTGTGCGAGAGCTTCTAGTCGCTGCGCATCCTCTGGGAAGGCTCGGACAAGCGCAAGAAATCGCAAACGCCGTGGCTTTTCTTGCCTCCGACGAATCGAGCTTTATGACCGGCTCAGAACTGGTGATAGACGGTGGTTACACCGCGCAGTGAATTATCAATGCCAATTTTTGCACAGCTAATTGCAGTAACACACAAAGGAGCAGTTCATGCGCTGGAAGGGTAATCGACGCAGCGACAATATCGACGATCGCCGAGGACGACGGATACAGCGCTCTGGCGGGTCGCAGCGTTCAATGGTACCGCTGATAATGCAGCTAAGCCGCAGTCGTGGCGGGTGGATGGTCATCGTCATTGCCGCAGGCCTGATGTTCTTTACCGGCACTGATCTAAAGACATTGTTAGGACTCATGGGTAACGAAGCGCCGCCATCAGCGAGCGTACCCGTAGAACAGTCCGCACAAGAAGCACAGACCGTCGACTTCATGGCGACGGTGCTCGCCGATACCGAAGACACCTGGGCAGTGCTCTTGGCGAAAGGACCAAATCCTTATGTCGAGCCCAAGCTGGTTCTTTACCGCGATAGCACGCGCTCAGCCTGCGGCCTGGGTCAAAGCGCCATGGGACCGTTCTACTGCCCCGCGGACAAAAAAATCTATCTGGATCTGTCGTTCTTCGAAGAGCTCAGTCGCCGCTATGGTGCCCCGGGAGATTTTGCGCAGGCCTACGTGCTCGCACATGAGGTCGGGCATCACGTGCAGACACTGCTGGGAATCAGTGCGCGCACCCATGCCGCTCGCCAGCGCGCATCCGAAGTCGAAGCCAACCGCCTGAGCGTTCGCCAGGAACTACAGGCCGATTGCTTTGCCGGACTATGGGCAAACCATGCAGATCGCGCCCGCCAGATTCTGGAAACAGGAGATGTAGAAGAGGCTCTGGCAGCGGCAACAGCGATTGGTGACGACACTTTGCAGCGCCAGGCCCAGGGTCGGGTTACACCAGACTCATTCACCCATGGCAGCGCTGAACAGCGTCTGCGCTGGTTTATGGTAGGTTTGGAGCAAGGCTCGCTAAACAGTTGCGATACCTTCAATGCAACGGTGCTGTAAGTCAGGCAAGCACAACGGCACGAGGCATCAATCGCAACACCCTATATGTGCTGACCACAGCACCACCCGGATGCCCAGGCCCATTGAAAGTTATAGCCACCAAGCCAACCGGTGACATCCAGTGCCTCACCGATAGCAAAAAGGCCGGGCACTTGTTTGAGTTCAAATGTTTTAGAGGACACTTCGTCGGTATCAATCCCTCCCAAGGTAACTTCGGCTGTTCGATAACCCTCACTGCCCCCCGGCATAAAAGACCAGGCGTTCAAGCGCTCTCCGATAGCTGTTAGCTCCGGTGGAGAAAAGCTGCCGATCTTCTGGTCCGCAAACCAGCTGCCCGACATAAGCTCTACCAGACGCTTGGGAAGATGTCCTTTTAGCAAGGTCAGCAGACGCTGCTGTGGATTGGACTCCCGTGCTGTCGCTAGCCAGGCGGCCGCATCAAGATCGGGCAGCAGGTTGATATCTACCGTCATACCCTCGCGCCAGAAAGACGATATCTGCAGTATGGCGGGACCGCTGAGACCCCGATGGGTAAACAGCAAGTTCTCCCGAAAGCTCTCACCCCCGCAGCTTGCGACCACCTCGGTCGAAATCCCTGAGAGCGCTTCATAGCGTACTTTGTCACTGGAGTTCCAGGTTAGCGGCACCAAGGCTGCACGCGGTGCATGCAATTTAAGGCCAAGATCTTTCGCCGTGCGAAACGCCAGGTCGCTGGCAATCTTGGGCATGGATAATCCGCCAGAAGCGATGACAACCTTGCTTGCCCGGTACTGTTTTTCTTCAGTAGCGACACCAAAGCCATGTCCCTCGTTGGGGCTGATGGCCGTGACTTCCTGGCGAAGCCGAATCTCGACCCCCGCATAGGCGCACTGCTGCAACAACATAGCGACAATTTCCTTTGCGCTGTTGTCACAAAACAATTGTCCAAGCTTTTTTTCGTGATAATCGATGCCGGCTGTCTCCACCATTTGAATAAAGTCTGATGGTGAAAAACGCTTCATCGCAGAAATACAAAAATTGGGATTCTCGGACAGGTAATGCTCCCGAGGATCCGCAAACAGGTTTGTGAAATTGCAACGCCCGCCCCCGGACACCAAAATCTTCAGCCCAACCTTTGGCCCCTGTTCTAGCAGCAGAACCCGCAAGCCACGATACCCCGCACTGATGGCGCACATCAGGCCGCTGGCGCCGCCGCCAACAACAATCACATCATGCGTCGACGTATCCTTAGTCATCAAGGCAAGCCCGCCATAGCTTCTCTAGCGCCTCTTTGCCCAGTGAGTTAAGCGTGTTGATATTGGTCGCAGGAATGGAGTCTATGTCCGGGTGCCCGGCCACAGCACGCTCCACACTGTCCTCGCGAAGCAGATGCAGCATGGGATAGGGAGAGCGATTGGAGTAATTTTCGGCGTCCTCGGGGTCAGTGCCGGCGAACTGGTATTGCGGATGAAAGCTGGCGACCTGATAGACCCCTTCAAGCTCTAGCTGCTTAAGCAGTAGCTCACAGCGACCAAGAAAGTCGTTAAATTCGTAAAAGTCACCGAGCACACCGGGGTGCACGATAAAGGTAGTTTCAATCTCAGCGTGCTGCTCCATGTGCTGCAACTCCGCCGCCAGCGCATGCAATAGCAGTTCATCATCTTTGGCATCGCAAAGAAAAAACCTAACGCTCCCCCTATCCAGCTCACGCTTGGCAAAGGGACATAGGTTGTACTTAACCACAAGGCGTTCTATCCAGACACGGGACGCGGCCAGGGCATGATCACTCAGAGAAACAACTCCTGATTGGATATTAATCAATCGCTTAGGGTAGATACTCGTGCTTCACCCAATCCACCTCCATCACCCAATCTTCGGACATCAAGGCATCGTTAATCTTCGCAAAGTTGAGAATCGCAAAAAACGGCTCTGACAAAGCATCAGCCATCCCCTCATTCCGATATACCTCGGCGCCATCGAGTCGGTAAATAATGTCATCGCCAAGCCACTCCACAGAATACTCATGGAAATCATCAAGGCTCGCTTCCTGCACCAGCATTAGGGCCTGCCAATCCCCGTCATCGCAGGCACCATTACTCTTGATAGCGCGTGCCGCATAGTGGTCTGGGCCGCCATCGCCATGATGCTCAAAAATATCGATCTCACCGGACCCGTACATGGGCCAGCACACAGTTTCGTCGGGCTCCTGTACCGGAGGCTCGTCATTGAATGCGCCCAACAACCACCAGGCTGGAAACATCCCTCGCTGACCGTTGTTTTCGACCCTGAGCCTTGCGGTCCAACGTCCCTTCACAAACTCCTTGCGGTTTTTCGAGGCGATACGCCCGGCCACATACTGAGTATCCGGGTGTCTCACTCCCTTCTTACTCACGATGTCACAGGGACGCTTTTCTCCAAGATCGACTACTCGCAGCTTCAATGTTCCGTTACTGACTTCCCGGGTATTAAACTGGTTGTCCGGTACGTAGCAGTGATCCTCGCCATTCACAAAAACCAGCTGATCCTGCCAGTTCGCTGGGTCAAATCGGTCAAAATCGTCAAAAAAGTCGACGGCCCATGGCGTTACAGACGTATTTTCGGCTAGAGAGGCGCCAGCGCCGAGACAGCAAAGCGCAAACGTTGTTGCGAGCATTCTCGCAATATTTATCGCAACATTTGTCGCAACATGTGTTGCAACCGGCTTGATTGATTTATTCATTTCCTAATCCTGGCGATCCAAATATTCAGCGTAGGTCTGGAATTGCCGCTCTCGCTGCAGCTCCCTGCGAAGCATACATGGATTTCTCAGCCTTTCGTCATATACTGTATATATATACAGTACTATTAGCAAAGCTTGATCCGCCTGTTTTGGCCATAGAAAACCAACGAAGTACCCACTCTGCATGCCCTACTGCGAACTCCATTGTCTCTCCTGTTACAGCTTCCTTCGCGGCGCTTCGCGCCCGGAAGAGCTGGTCGCACAGGCTGCAGCAAATGGCTATAGCAGTATTGCGATTACCGACGAATGCTCCCTTGCCGGCGTAGTCAAAGCTCATGTCGCCGCGAGGGAACTCAACATTCACCTCATCATCGGCAGCGAGTTTAAATTAAGCGAAGGCATTCATCTCGTAGCACTGGCACCCAATCGAACAGCCTACGGAGAGCTATCAGGCCTAATCAGTCTGGGGAGACGTCGCAGTCCCAAGGGAGAGTACGAAGTTAGCCTTCGCGATGTGATCTTCCATCTCAAACGCTGCCTGCTTATCTGGCTACCCAAAGAAGATAGTGAAGTTAACCGTGGTTACGGAAAACAGTTGTCACGACTGTGTCGGGAACGTGTCTGGATCGGCGTGCAGTACCTGCTGGGCAACGATGAACTCCGTCGCTATCGCGCGCTGCAAAGCCTCGCTGAAAAACTGCAGCTCCCGCTTCTTGCCTGCGGTGATGTGCAGATGCACTGCGCGACTCGCAAGCCTCTTCATGACGTTATGACAGCCCTGCGATACAACTGCAGTGTTGCTGAACTGGGCAGTCGCCGACTTCCCAACGCCCAGCAACATTTACGCAGTATCAGTCAGTTGCAACGCCTTTATCCCCTGGAGTTACTGCAAGAAACCCTTAATGTCGCCAGGCGGTGCCAGTTCAGCCTCAGCGAACTGCGCTATGAATACCCCGAAGAAGTGGTCCCCCATGGACATAACGCCCGGGACTATCTGCGAGAGCTGACCTGGCAAGGTGCCGGCAAGCGCTGGCCGAACGGAACACCATCAGTCATCCGAGAGCGCATCGAAAAAGAACTCGCCCTCATCGCCGAACTGGACTACGAATACTATTTTCTTACCGTATATGACATCGTTCGCTTCGCCCGAGACCGAGATATTCTCTGCCAGGGTCGAGGATCAGCAGCAAACTCCGTGGTCTGCTACTGCCTGTTTATTACCGAAGTCTCCCCAGAAAAAATCTCTCTGCTCTTTGAGCGCTTTATCTCCCGGGAACGCGACGAGCCACCAGACATCGATGTGGACTTTGAACATGAGCGCCGGGAAGAAGTCATCCAGTACATCTACGACAAATACAGTCGACGTCGCGCCGCCCTTGCCGCCACGGTCATTACCTACCGAGCCCGCAGTGCTGTTCGCGATGTCGGTAAGGCACTGGGACTGGATCCAATCTTTGTTGATGATTTGGCCAAATCCCTTGCCTGGTGGGATAAACAACGAGATCTGGAAGCCCGGTTCAGCGAGCATGGACTGAAGACTGAGCGTCAGGATAGTGAGCCCAATACGGCGCAGCTGTTCTACCAACTGGTGCAGGAGATCCTGGGGTTCCCTCGGCACTTATCTCAGCATGTGGGTGGCTTTGTGATTTCCCGGGGCCCGATCTCACAGCTGGTGCCGGTAGAAAACGCCAGCATGGCAGATCGCACCGTGATCCAATGGGACAAAGACGATATCGAATCACTGGGTCTGCTAAAGGTCGATGTTCTGGCCCTGGGCATGCTCTCGGCGATCCGCAAATCTCTGGCCCTGGTGCATCGCTATGATCCGCGCATCCGTCAACTGCAGGATATTCCCGCCGAAGACGTAGCGACCTACCGCATGCTGCAGCACGCGGACTCTATCGGGGTCTTTCAGATTGAGTCCCGGGCGCAGATGAGCATGCTGCCAAGACTAAAACCGGCCTGCTTTTATGATCTTGTGATCGAGATCGCCATCGTCCGCCCCGGCCCAATTCAAGGGGACATGGTGCATCCATACCTGCGCCGCCGACAGGGCCTGGAGAGCATCAGCTATCCCGACGAGGCGGTACAAAACGTTCTGGAGCGCACTCTGGGCGTACCGATATTTCAGGAACAGGTTATTCGTCTGGCCATGGTTGCCGCAGGCTTTACCGGCGGTGAGGCCGACCGACTGCGCCGGGCTATTACCAACTGGGGGCGCAACAGCAAACTGCTGAGCTTCGAGAAAAAGCTCACTGACGGAATGCTGCGCCGGGGTTACAGCGAGGATTATGCGCAGCGACTCTTTGAGCAAATCAAGGGCTTTGGTGGCTATGGCTTTCCTGAGTCACACTCGGCGAGCTTCGCTTTACTTGCCTATGTGTCGTCCTGGCTCAAATGCCACCACCCCAGCGCCTTCTATGTTGGACTCCTGAACAGCCAGCCCATGGGCTTTTACACACCCTCCCAACTTATACAGGATGCCCGCCGTCACGGCGTCATGACGCTAGCTGCAGACGTAAATCATAGCGACTGGGATCACCAGCTACTCGACAATGGCGAACAAGGCAGTCGCGCCCCCATACGTTTGGGCCTGCGTTTAATCAAAGGCTTGTCCAAAGATGCAGCCAGGCGCATCAGCGGCGCCCGCAAACATTCACCCTATCGCCAGGTTTCCGATTTACGCAAACGGGCAGAGCTTAACCGCCGAGATATGGAAGCACTGGTAGATGCTGATGCACTGGCCAGTCTCAGCGGCCATCGGCATCAGGCGCGCTGGCAGGTCATGGCGCTGGAGCCCGCCCGTCCACTACTGGAGTACGAACAGCAGGCCACAGGAGCAACACTAAACGATGAAGTCAGCCTCCCGGAACCCGCGATTGCCGAGTCGGTTATCGCCGACTACCGCAGCACAGGCGTCACGCTGCGGGCGCACCCTCTTGCCTTGCTACGCAGCCAGGCACCTTTTAATACCTGTAAATGTCACCAGGATCTTGCAGCACTCAACGATGGGCGCTTTGTACGCATTGCAGGACTGGTGACCTGTCGACAAAGACCCGGAACCGCGTCCGGCGTACTCTTTTTGACCCTGGAAGACGAAACGGGCAACAACAACATCGTGGTATGGCCAAAGGTGCAACAGAACTTCCGTGAAGCACTTATGAAAGGTCGCCTGCTAATGATCAAAGGCACCTTACAAAAACGTGATGGCGTCACCCACATTGTCGCTGGAGCACTCTTCGATCACAGTGACGCCTTGGGTAATCTCGGACTGAAGTCCCGGGACTTTCACTAAATGTCGCTGCATAATTTGTGCTGCAAAGATGAATTGGACTGACCATGAATCGAGTGATGTTCCGTTCTTACTTAAAGACAGACAAGCAAATCTGTCTGGATCTTTTTGACGCTAACTGCCCAGAGTACTTTGCTCCCAACGAAAGGGCAGATTACCTGGAGTTCTTAGCCGCCGACCCAAACAACTATGAGTTATGCGAAGTCGCAGGCTCCGTGGTCGGCGCCTTCGGTTTATTTGACATTGATACTCGAGCCAATGAAAAGGCCCTCAATTGGATACTGCTGGATCCACAGGCACAAGGCCGGGGTATCGGCTCAACAATCATGGCTAGAGTCACCGCATCCGCAATGGCTGCAGGAACCACAGTGGTGCATATCGCCACCAGCCATAAAGCAAAAGCATTCTTCGAAAAATTTGGGGCACAGATTCAGTCGATCACAGATGACGGCTGGGGGCCGGGCATGCATCGCGTCGACATGAGCATATCCCTGTAAGATCAACCCCGTCCTTGAGGCATCTCAAACGGACTACACAGGTGACTCTAACGCGCCGACCATCACAGCAACGACGAGGGCACAAGATTGAATGACATTCCGGCCGATTTTGAACCTATTTTTAGAACCAGCCCCTATCTCGAGTTGCTCGGTCCAATTTTCAACAAGAAAACCGAAAACGGCTTATTGATCGGCCTAAGAGCAGAAGAAAAGCACTGCAATGCCAGAGGATTAGTGCACGGAGGTGTGTTCAGTAGTCTGGCCGATGTTGCCCTGGGCTATAACGCTGCTTTTCAAGGAGAGCAGCCGATACCTCTGGTTACCGCTAGCTTAAGTATCGATTATGCAGGCTCTGCCAAGCTCGGAGATTGGATTGAAGTTCACACCGATATTCAGAAAGTGGGTAGCAGCATAGCCTTTGCCAATTGCTATTTTCTGGTGGGCAGCAAACGGATCGTGCGTGCGAGCGGCGTGTTCAGTGTGATCAAGACCTAAGGAGTAAAGGACCGCATGGAGACTATTGATAGCATCGAGCACTTAGAAGCGCTGTACGACGACGCGGTACCGGGATCCCTAACAAAGGTCAGGACCTTTATTACTCCCGCTTATCGTAAATGGATCGACTCATCACGATTTGTTGTCCTTTCAAGCGTTGGCCCAGCCGGAACTGACGCGAGCCCAAGAGGAGACACAGAATCCGTCGCTAAAGTACGGGACCAAAACACCCTATGGATTCCGGACTGGCGGGGGAACAACCGACTGGATTCGCTACGAAACATTGTTCAGGACGGGCGGGTGAGTCTGATGTTCATGATCCCAGGAAACAACAATGTTGTACGGGTTAATGGCCTGGCCGCACTGACTGCCGATCCAGAAGTTACCACTCAGTTCGAGCGGAAAAACGTGCATCCCAAGACGGTTATCATGATCAATGTTGTTGAAGTGTATTTTCAGTGTGCAAAATCATTGATGCGTTCCCAGCTGTGGCAAAGCACTGATTCCAATCGTGAGGCACCCACCGCCGGCGCGTTTATCAAGGAAGTCAGAGCAGAATTTGATGCCGAGCAATACGACGCAGGGTATGCGGAGTATTCAAAAGACCGGATGTGGTGACTCTGGATTCATAGCGCTCGCAGCGCCCTGACAATCACTGGCCAGCCAGCTGGCGCTCATAGTCCTCGGCATCAAAACTACCCAGCGAATCCTGAATCAGACCGTCCTCAGAGAGAATCCACGATTCGTAGCCGCTAAACTTCACAAAGCGGCCCGTACCCCCAGGTCCAGTATTTGTTCCACTGAAGGTCCAGTGATAATTGATACGATCTCCGCTACGCTCAATGCGATCGTTGACCAGTACAAGATCAGGGAACGCCACCATAAAGCCCCAGGCTGCCTCCGAGACGCCCTTTAGACCCACCGAGGGCTCTCCACCATTAATGGTCAATGCGCCCTCAGGCGAGTAATACGCAGCCACCTGATCAGGGTCGCTGCTGTTCCAGGCTGCAGTGTAGCCTTTCGCAATCTCTTCAACATCACGTTCTGCGTCCTTCATAAAACCTCTCAACAAGCCCCGATAGAGCTCGGGTTCACGACTAATCGATCGGTGACCAGCACCTGGAATCACTTCAAAACGGGCTCCGGGCACCAGCTTGGCGAAGCCTTCGACTGTATCCGGCCGAGCCTCGTCTAACTCACCGGTAACAAACAAGGTGGGCACATCTATCTCGCCAAGACGGGGTGTGAGATCAAAGTCCTGCAGGCTGCCCGTGGCGAAAAATTCTGTGGGGCCCCACATCTGATTGTAAATCACCGAGTTTCGCGGTGCGTCGGGACACTCAAACTCTTCTTTGGCTTCTCCAGGCGATACAAACTGCGCATAGAAAACGTCCGTTGCCGCCAGATAATCAGGGTGTTGAGTGCTGCCATCAGCCTCGTGCTTATCCAGTACCGCCTGTACTTCGGGATCCAGCGTGGCTCGCAGTGCATTGGCATCGCGGATCCACAGCGGGGTACTGATCAAGGGCGAGGATAACGTTAACGAGACGATACCCTGACCACCCTTCTCCAGCACGTAGTATGCCGCCAGCGCGCCGCCCCAGCTGTGCCCCTGAAGATGCATTCGCTCAAGGCCTAACTCATTGCGCAAGGTATGCAGTGCCTCCACAAATCGATCGCGATTCCAAAGCTCTGGATTACGCGGCCGACCCGAGCGCCCGCTGCCTAACTGGTCGTAGCGAATCACCGGGCGTTCATCAGACAAGGGATACAGCAATTGCAGGCTGCATGAAGTACCGCCAGGCCCACCATGAAGCGTCAGCAACGGCACGCCGTCACCGTCACCGGCAATCTCGTACCACAGGGGACCGCCCGGGACCTCCACAAAGCCCGAGCGAAGCTCAGGCTGCGCCTGAACAGCTGCGCCACAACACAGTAGAGTCAATGCCGTGAAAAAGCCCCGCAGCGAGCGCAGCACAGGAACATACGCCAAAATTTTCACTTCTACAGGCATGAGATCGCTCTTACTTTCAGGGCTTGGGGGTCAGATGCAGTAATCTCCCGGGGCTGGTTCCGTTTTCTTCCAGGACCCAAATGCTGCCATCAGCGGCTTCCTCGACGCTACGAATGCGCGCGCCCATGTCATAGCGCTCGACCTCGGTAGCTGAGCCGTCTTCATTCAACTCGACACGCACAATCGCGCGGGACGACAAACCCGCAATCAATGCGTTTCCGCGCCAGTCAGCAAACGCCTTACCTCGATACACAAGCATATCTCCTGGCGAAATCACTGGAGTCCACCAAAGTGCCGGAGCGTTAAATTCTGGACGCGTATCGTGGTCCGGCATTTCCCGGCCGTCATAATGATCGCCATTGGAAACCACGGGGTAGCCGTAATTCGCTCCGCGCTTGATGAGGTTTAGCTCATCACCGCCTGCAGGCCCCATCTCCACGCCCCAAAGCCGATCATTCAAGTCAATGGCCAGACCCAGCACGTTGCGGTGACCCAGAGACCATATCTGCGGATAAACACCCTCGTCATCTACCAGGGGGTTTTGCGCATAGTAGTCCACGAAAGGATTATCTTCAGGTATGGAACCGTCGTCATGTAAGCGAATCAGCTTTCCCGCATTGGACTGCATATCCTGGGAAGTGGTGAACTTCTGACGATCACTGGAAGTGATCCAGAGATAACCCTCATCGTCAAACAGCATACGATGTCCATAATGCCCATAGCCGACGAGCTTGGGGTACTGTCGCCAGATAACCTCTACGTCGCTAAGGCTCGGTCGGCGACCCGACTCGTCGAGCATCGCCCGAGCAACAACCGCGCCCTGGGTGCCGCCGACACCCGCCTCGGCATAGCTAAGATAAACAATGTGGTTATCTTCAAAGTCTGGATGCAGGACCACATCGCCCATACCGCCCTGACCTCCGTAGCGCACGTCGGGCATACCACCAACACGGCGGGACTGCGACCCATCTTCGTTCACAATAAAGAGGGTGCCCTTGACCTCGGTCACAAGCAGTCGCCCATCAGGCATCACGGCCACCGACCAGGGCTCATCAAACTTGGCAACTTCTGTCACGGTAAAAGGCAGCTCGGCCTGCGCGGGCACAACTGCAACCAGAGTAACAAGTAGTATCAGGGGACTAAGTAGGTACTTCATTGTAGATCCTCATTCTAAGCAAACACATAGTAAACGAAGCGATCGTCATGCTAACTGCTCGAGGCAACCTCAAAACAGGGTCGGTAAGTACTTGGGTCAATCTTCATCCGGCCATCACGCACGAACCCTTCCAGTAAACCGGACAATCCAGCAACCACCTCGCCACTTCCGTGGAGTTGGTACGGGCCATGTGTCTCAACAGCTCTCACACCAAAGTCTTTTACATTTCCTGCAACAATGCCCGAAAACGCACGACGCAGCTCGGCAACCAACTGATGACTAGGCTGATCCCTGTGTAAAGACAGTGCCGCCATATTTTCGTGTGAGGGCAAAAAAGGTTGCTGCAGCTCCTTGGGGATATGCATGGTCCAACTATAGCTAAAGGATTCGTTTTGCTCGATACGCTGACGCCGTACAGCTTTTATAGAGGCCTTCATTGAGCGGGCAACCGCAGCCGCATCGCCATTTATAATGGTGTAGTGCTTTGCCACCTCTTCACCCAGACAGTCGCGCAAGAACGCGTCAATCTGGGCAAAGTAAGCGGCGCTCTCGGCCGGCCCGGTGAAAATCAGGGGTAGCTCTATGTGAGCATTATCCGGGTGCATTTTTATCCCCAGCAAAAACATGATCTCCTCTGCCGTCCCGACGCCACCAGGAAACACCAAAATCCCGTGGGCGACTCGCACAAAAGCCTCAAGTCGTTTTTCGATATCCGGCATGATCACCAGTTCACTGACAATCGCGTTCGGTGATTCGGCTGCAATAATCCCAGGTTCAGAGAGTCCAACGTAACGGGTATCGCGATTCAACTGCTTGGCATGGGCGATGGCTGCCCCCTTCATAGGGCCTTTCATGGCACCCGGACCGCAGCCTGTGCATATATCGAACCCACGTAGGCCTAGCGAATAGCCGACTGTCTTGGAGTAATCGTACTCCGTACGAGAAATCGAATGTCCTCCCCAGCATACGACCAGACGGGGTTGTACGTTGCTGCGTACAACATTAGCGTTACGCAAAATTCGAAAAACAGCGTCAGTAATTCCTTCGGAGCTAATCAGATCAAAGGTCTGCTGCTCTGCTAACTTGTGCTCGGTGTACACGATGTCGCGCAGCGCAGAAAACAGATGATGACGAATCCCTTCGATCATCTTTCCATCAACAAAGGCTTCCCCCGGCGCATTAAAGAGCTCTAACTTCAAACCCCGGGGCTCGGGGATCACCCGCACATCAAAGTCGGCATAGGCCTCGTAAACCTTCCGTGCGTCATCGACATATCCATCGGTATTGAGGATCGCCAGGGCACAGCGTCGAAAAAGCTCATGCAGACTCGCATCGGCATTGGCAAGGCTGGCCATTTCCCGCTGGGTCAGCAGATCGAGTGTTTGAACTGGACGCACAGAAGCTCGAGCTATGCGCGCCGGCGGAGTAATGCTACCGCCGGTTGTTTCTCCGGCAACTTGTTCTGGAATATTCATGGCTTAAGTATACCGCGGCGGCGTGACAGCTTTGTGAAAACACCACCACTCAATTGTTCCGAACCAGCTCTGGATGCACGTAACGGAATGTTAAGTTGATCCGCGGCCCACAGGTCTTAGTTTGCTTTGGAACCTCATGACGCCAGTTTTTCTGAGTATCACCACGCATGATCAGTAACGTTCCCGAGCTCAGGGCCAATCGCAGGGGTTTAATGTCCCTGCGCGTTCGGTGCTTGAGCCTGAACACGCGTTCTTCACCTAAGCTCAGGGAAGCAATTACCGGTCGCTGCCCTAACTCAGGCTCGTCATCGGCATGCAAGCCCATACTATCCCGATGATCGCGATACTGATTAGCAAGTACGCTGTTAAAGCTAGCGCCAGTGAGCATCTCAATACGTTCTCGCAAAGCGGCAAGCCCCGGGGTCCAGGCCAAAGGCTGATGTTGAATCCCGGAATATCGATAGGACAAGCCCGCATCGGCATACCATGCCAACAGACGCGGCTGCATGTAACGCTTTCCAAATAGGGTAATAGGCTCCTGACGCCAATCCAGACCGCTGTGAAGCTCATCAAACAAGGCCGCTGCAGATGCGCCAAGATCCGGATCTCGATAAAGCAACAACTCCCCGCCGGGCAAGTCTAAATGCTCTGCGTCATCGCATGCAAAAAGGTCCGACATACTCAGCAAGCGTAACTTTTCAGCATGGCATCCAAATGCACTTTTACCGCAGGCCACTCGCTTTCCAATATCGAGTAAACGCAGGTGTCACGGAGTGTCCCGTTTCTGTGACGACTATGATGTCGTAGTATGCCGTCAGGCTTCGCGCCGATGCGTTCTATGGCACGACGACTGGCGCGGTTAAACGAAGAAGTACGAAACTCCACCGCAATACAGCCCAAAACATCGAACGCATGCTCAAGCATAAGGCGTTTGCACTGTGTATTGAGCCCCGTACGCTGTACTCGTTTGGCGTACCAGGTCGACCCGATCTCAAGCCGCGGGGATTTCGCATCAATATTCATATAGGTCGTCATGCCCGCAGGAATTCCATCGGCATCAAGCACCGTAAAAGGCAACATGCGACCAGATCGGTGCTCCTCGAGCCGCCGCTCTATCTCCATAAGCATGTCGTCGCGAGAAGGGACATTGGTGTACCAAAGACGCCATACTTCGCCATCATCTGCCGCCGCAGCAAGCTCTGCCTCATGACTAACTGACAGGGGCACTAATGACGCATGCTCGCCTTTTAGCGTTATCGGTTCAGGCCAAGACATACCTCTATCCTGCTAAGGGTTAATCCGCCCAAGCATGGCATGAAAAAGAATTCATGCAACGCTCCAGAAGGGTTTGCCCGGTGGTTAAGTGAAACCGGCTCACGGGCAATATGCACGACACATAAAAAAACCCGCATCGACAATCGAGACGGGTTCACAGACCTTACGGCCCAAGAGCAGTTTAGCTTGCGCTAAAAGGCTTAGCCTACAAAAGCCTTACGTGGCTCAGATACGCCCGCAGACTCGGTGCCCTTCAGGTATGCCAGCATAGTGTCGGCATCAGATACTTCAAAGGGGTCGGTTTCGCCGTTATCGCAAAACCCTTCTTCTACAAACATCTTCTCGATCGCGCCGTCATTGACCAGCATAGAATAACGCCAGGAGCGCATACCAAAGCCAATGTTGGACTTATCCACCAGCATGCCCATCTTACGAGTGAATTCTCCGTTCCCGTCAGGAAGCAAAAAGATGTTCTTGTTGCCCTGATCCTGACCCCACTTGAACATCACAAAAGCATCGTTCACTGACACACAAACGATCTCATCGACGCCCTGCGCTTTAAATTCTTCGTATAGCTCGTCGTAGCGCGGCAGGTGATTAGAAGAGCAGGTTGGCGTGAACGCGCCGGGCAGTGAAAAAACGACAACTTTTTTGCCGCCAAAAATATCGGCAGTTGTCTTCTCTTCCCAACGGTAAGGGTTGTCGCCACCTACGGATTCGTCCCGTACGCGGGTCTTGAATGTTGCTTCTGGTACATGTGTAGTCACGTCTGCGTTCTCCTTGAGAGTCTAAAAACAAAATGGCTGTGAATTCGTAGCTTAGTTTACGAGTCGCAACGTTGCGAGGATCAGTATCCTAACCAAGAATCAGTCATCGATAAAACTATATTTATTGCACTAGGTATTCGATTTTATCGATGGACGGCTCAACCCAACCGCCTAGGCGGCGCGTTTATCGACCTGCCCGGCAGCCAAGGGAGGCTCATAGCGCAATGCCGCTTCGGTAAAGCTCATTTCTTCAAACTCGCGCTTCTCACGCAAATAATTCTGAGAGATCACCCAGGGATGTCGATCCCCCTGCTTTGGAAACAAATGCATTACGCGCTGCATGTACCCCGCCGAAAAATCATCAACCCATGGCCCGGGGCTCATCTTGGGCAGATTCTCTTCCACCGCAGGGGTGACCACCGCCTGTCCAGAAGCGTCCATGTGAGCCAGGAGCCTGCACATCCACTGAGACACCAAATCTGCACGAAGCGTCCAGGAAGCGTTGATATACCCAAACACCGACACCAAATTGGGCAGGCCGGTAAACATCATGCCGCGATAGGTATAACTGGAGGCATAATCAAAGGCTTCGCCGTCGACCTTGGTCTCTATACCTCCGAAGAAATTAAGCTCAAGCCCCGTGGCGGAAACGATAATGTCAGCCGCTATTTCGGTGCCGTCGACCAGACGCACTCCCTCAGGGGTGAGCGTGTCTATGTGATTGGTTACGACTCGCGCTTTACCGCTGCGCATGGCCGCAAACAGGTCACTATCCGGAACGAGACACAGGCGCTGGTCCCAGGGATTATATTTAGGCGTGAAATCCGTAATGTCTCCCGCGTCACCCAGCTCCTTTTTCGTCTGATCCAACAGCATTTGGCGAACCTTTTCGGGCTTCGTCCGCGTTTTCTTATAGATCCACTGCTGCATGCGGGTATTCTTCCAGCGGGTGGCATTGTAAGCCCAGCGCTTGGGCAGCACCGCTCGCAAAAAGTTGGCAATCCAGTCACTTGAGGGCCGGGACACCACCCATGTTGGTGAACGCTGCAGCATCACAACCTCGGCCGCCTTGTCCGCCATAGCGGGCACCAGAGTCATGGCTGTAGCACCGGATCCTATAATCAACACACGCTTGTTGTCGTAGTTAAGGTCCTCGGGCCAAAATTGAGGGTGTACAAATTCTCCCTTGAAACTGTCACGCCCGGGAAACTCTGGCTCATGTCCATGACTGTAGTTGTAATAACCGGCGCAAAGATGCAAAAACCGCGTCTTCACGGTGTATGAAGAACTTTGTTCGCCTTCTTCTATACTCAGTTCCCAGCACTGCTGCTGGCTGTCCCAATTTGCCTGCTTGACCTTCTGTTGGTAGCGAATCAGCGAATCGACGCCATACTCTTTAGCTGTTTGACGTACATAGCTTAGAATCGAAGGCCCGTCGGCAATCGCCTTGGACTCTTCCCAAGGCTTAAAGCTGTATCCCAGAGTGTGCATATCACTGTCGGAGCGGATGCCTGGATAACGGAACAAATCCCAGGTGCCGCCGCTGCGTTCCCGCGCCTCCAAAATAGCGATCTTTCGTTCGGGACAGTTGCGTTTGAGATGACAGGCCGCACCAATACCCGAAAGGCCCGCCCCAACGATCACTACGTCAAGGATCTCGCTCATACATTATTGCCCCTAAACCATTTAGCTTTTATTCAACTCGACTTCCTTCTCAGTCACGTCAAGCCTTGCCTGCCGTGACTTGAAACGAGCTAGCGTGAACTGCGCCCTCGCCCTGCGGCAATGCGCAAACGCAGCGCATTGAGTTTGATGAAACCCTCAGCATCCGCTTGATCATAGGCGCCTGCATCGTCTTCAAAGGTCGCAATACTTTCGTCGAACAGGCTGTCTTTGGAGCTTCGACCCACCGCCGATACGCTGCCTTTGTACAGCTTTAGACGCACAGTGCCATTGACCACGGACTGCGACTGATCGATCGCCGCTTGCAGCATTTGCCGCTCAGGGGACCACCAATAGCCGTTGTAAATCAGATTCGCGTAGCGCGGCATCAATTCGTCTTTCAGATGCGCCACCTCACGATCCAGCGTCAGGGACTCAATGGCGCGGTGCGCCTTGAGCATGATTGTGCCTCCGGGCGTCTCGTAGCAACCCCGGGACTTCATGCCCACGTAGCGATTTTCGACGATATCCAATCGGCCAATGCCGTTTGCTCCGCCAATGCGGTTCAAACTCTCCAAAACCGTCGCCGGGGACATCTCCTGTCCGTCGATAGCGACGATATCGCCCCCAACAAACTCCAGCTCAATATATGTCGGCGTATCCGGCGCTTCCTCGGGACTAACGCTCCAGCGCCACATGGAATCTTCTGCCTCGGCCCAGGGATCTTCAAGAATTCCACCTTCGTAGGAAATGTGCAGCAAGTTAGCATCCATGGAATAAGGAGATTTTTTGCCGGCCGCGGCAAAGTCCACGGGTATGTCCCGCTCTCGACAATAGGCCATGAGCGACTCGCGGGAGCTAAGATCCCACTCCCGCCACGGCGCTATCACTTGAATACCCGGCTTCAGGGCATAGGCTCCAAGCTCAAAACGCACCTGATCATTGCCCTTGCCTGTAGCGCCATGAGAAATTGCATCGGCGCCGGTTTCCGTGGCTATATCGACGAGCCTCTTGGCGATGAGCGGACGTGCAATAGAGGTCCCAAGGAGGTACTCCCCCTCGTAAATGGTGTTGGCGCGGAACATCGGAAACACGTAGTCGCGAACAAATTCTTCACGCAGATCCTCGATGTAGATCTCTTTGACACCCAGCGCTTCGGCTTTTGCCCGCGCGGGCTCTACTTCCTCGCCCTGACCGATGTCAGCGGTAAAGGTCACAACCTCACAGGCATAGTTATCCTGCAACCAGCGCACGATGACCGAGGTATCCAGCCCCCCGGAATAGGCCAAAACCACTTTATTGACGTCTGCCATGCTGATCCTTGAATGCAAAAGTGCGCCAGTTTACCGCTGCGGCGACCCTCGTGCACGGATAAGACCATCCTATGGTTTTGTCGAGTGCACCTTTGCGGTAGCATCACCATCCATCTTCTGCACGGCCCAATCCTTTGGACACCCTGACTCTAATACGCCCCGACGACTGGCACAGCCATCTCCGTGATGGTCCAGCGCTTACCCAGACCTGTGCCGACATGGCCAGATACATGGGACGCGTAATCGTTATGCCGAATCTGGTACCCCCGGTTACCAACACTCGCCTGGCCGCAGAGTATCGCCAGAGAATCCTGCGCAGCATGCACGATGCTTCTCGGCAATTTGATCCGCTAATGACTCTTTATTTAACGGACGGCACGAGTGCTCAGGACATCCGCGAGGCTGCGGCGACGGACTGGCTGGCCGCCGTCAAGCTTTATCCGGCGGGAGCCACTACCAACTCCGATGCGGGCGTCAATTCCCTGGAAGCACTGTACCCGGTACTTGCCACCATGGAAGAGGTCGATCTGCCCTTGCTGGTTCACGGCGAAGTCACCGACGCCGATATCGATATCTTTGATCGCGAGGCGGTTTTTATTGGGGAGCACCTCGCCCCCATCGTAGAGCGATTTCCCAAGCTGCGCGTGGTACTGGAGCACATCACCACCAGCGATGCAGTGGAATTCGTGAAGAGCTCCGGACCACAGGTCGGCGCTACCATCACCGCCCACCACTTGCGACTCAATCGCAACGACATGCTGGTCGGTGGCATTAAACCGCACTATTACTGCCTGCCGATTCTCAAGCGTCGACAACACCAGGACGCCCTCCGTGAGGCAGCGATCTGTGAGGATCGAAGCTTTTTTATTGGCACGGACTCAGCGCCGCACGAGCAGCAGGCCAAGGAGAGCGCCTGTGGCTGTGCCGGCGTTTACACCGCTCATGCATCGCTTGAGCTTTACGCTGAAGTTTTCGAGGATTTGAACGCGCTGGATCGTCTTGAGGACTTTGCCTCCTTACGTGGACCGGACTTTTACCGACGCCCACGCAACACCGAGCAAGTGTGTTTGCGACGCGTGAGCTGGAAGGTGCCCGAGAGCATTCCCCTGGGCGAGGAACAGATGGTGCCACTGGGTGCCGGCGAGTCCTTACGGTGGCAAGTCATCGAAGCGGGAGCGCAGTAGATCATGGCCATGAGATCGCGCTTTCGAGGCTTTCTGCCGGTTGTTATTGATATGGAGACGGGTGGGTTTTCTTCATCTACCGACGCCATTTTGGAACTTGCGGCCACCATCATTCGCATGGACGACGCCGGCCACGTTGCGGTTCACGAAACCCATAGCTTTAACGTTGCCCCCTTCGAAGGGGCCAACATTGAGCAATCCGCACTGGATTTCACGGGCATCGATCCCTTCCACCCGTTCAGAGAGGCACACTCAGAAAAAGATGCAATGGCAGAGCTGTTTCAGGTCGTTCGCCGGGAGATTCGAGACCAGGAGTGCAACCGGGCGATACTCGTGGGACATAACGCCCACTTCGATGCGGGTTTTTTAAACGCAGCGGTCGAGCGCTGTGAAATCAAACGTAATCCCTTCCATCCTTTTTCGCACTTCGATACGGCGACCTTGTCGGGTCTCGCCTACGGGCAAACAGTCCTGGCGAAAAGTTGCCTGGAAGCTGGCATACCCTTTGATAATGAACAGGCACATTCTGCAGCCTACGATGCGGAGCGCACCGCAGAGTTGTTTTGCAGCATTGTTAATCGATGGCAAATGCTCGGCGGCTGGACGCCGGGCAGCATGCCCTCCTCTGACTAGTATCCGCTCTGCCTAAGCCTCTCCACTCAAAGCATTGAGCAGTACATCAAGCTCCCGCATAAGCTCCTCAATCGAGGTGAGTAAAAGCAGTTCGACCTTAAGCTCCTCCTCTAAAGGCAACAATTGCACCAGGCTATAGGCGACCTGCCAGGCATCATCCAGATCCGCCGGCATGCCCATGCGTTGAACATGCGGATGTGCCTCAAGGCCCTGCAGTACAGTCCGCATGGGCTCCCATGCTTCAATCATGGCTGCGTGCTCCAAGGGCGGTAAAAGTTCCACCTCCGCGCGAAGCAGGCCATTGTTCTCCCGCCAGAAATCTCCCAGGCGAAAACGCTGCCCACCCTCCACAGTGACGCCCAGCAAACCGTTCTCCAACTGATCCCAATCCACAATAGATGCAAGGGTGCCGATGCCTGCCAGCACTGGCAGTCTGGCGGAGCCAACTTCGACCCCACGCTCAATGCGCAACATGCCAAAACTGTCGCCACTGCGCATGGATGATTTCACCAGCTCGAGATATCGTTGCTCGAATATCTGCAGGGGCATGCGACCGTAGGGAAGCAGCACAGCCGACAGCGGAAACAGCGCTATCTCAGTCATTGCCCGGGACCCAGGGGCTTAAACAGTAGTATCAATCGCGGCAACAGCAGCAGCGCACCAATCACCGCCGCAGCCATGGCGATGACCGTGAGCACGCCAAAATACAAACTTGGATTGAAATTAGACAAAGTGAGGGTGCTAAAACCAATAACCACTGTCAGGGTCGTGTAATACATAGCCCTGCCAATACTGCCGTGACTGCGATACATGGCGGCAAGATAGTTCTGATCAAGCAAAAACTCCTGTTTAAAGCGATAGACGTAGTGGATGCAGTCATCCACGCCAATGCCCACCACAATCGCTGCGATGGTAATGGTCATAATATCCAAAGGTATTCCAGCGAAGCCCATGATCGCCAGAACCAATCCCGCAGCCAACAGGTTTGGTGCAAGGGCAATAAGCGCTAACGACAGCGAGCGAAACAACACCCAGAACATAAACAAAATGGCTGTAAACACAGCGCCTAAGGTCAAAATCTGTGATGCAAACAAACTCTGTAGAACATTGTTGTACATCACCAGCATGCCCGTAAAACGCGCCTGCCCGTCATCGAGACCGCCCTCTTCGCGCAACGCCAGATCGAGATCACGCAGGAAGGCATCTCGCCGCAGGTCCTTACTGGTCTCCTTTACCCGCACTGTAATTCGCGCCTCATCGCGCTCAGCATCAAAATAAGGCGCTACCAGCTGCCGGGAGATTTCCGCTGAAAGCGCGTTGCGCGCAAGCGCCAGCTCTACGCTGCCCATATCGTCGCCCAGCAGCTGGCGAAAGAGCTCAAAAGTGGTGGACAGCGACTGGACCTTGCCAGTTTCGGCATAGCCATCGACAACGCCTTGAAGTCGATCGATCAGGCGCATGCCTTCGAGGCTGAACCAAAATCCGGGGTCAACGTTGCTCGCACCGAACACGTCGCCACTATCTGCTCCAAGAAAATCCTCATCTCCCTGATCAGTAAAGGGGTCATCAGAAAAACCATCGTCGGCAAAGTCATCCGCATCACTGCCCAGCGCGCTCTCACGACTAAAGGGATCGTCAAACTCGTCTGCAAAAGGGTCATCGTCAGCCACGGGCGCTGCGCTGCTGATGGAAGCACTCTCCAGCCCCGGCAGCGGTGCAGAGCTATCCGGAGCAGCAATCACAATATCCAGCGGGATGGTGCCGCCGAGCCGCGCGTCCAGAAGCTCCATGCCCTGGTAAATCTCAGTGCTTTCCTTAAAGTAATCAATGAAACGATTTTCAACTTCAAGACGCAATCCGCCCACTACTACCAGCACGCTCAGCACCAAACTCCCCCACAGCACCGAGGATCCGTGGTGGTCAGCAAGCCGAGCAAAACGCAGGGTAAAGGGCTCACCTTCTTCACTGACCGCCGGCTCATCTGCGTGTGGCCACAACAGCATCAGAGTGGGGATGAGCGTGAAAGACACCACAAGCGCGACACAAATACCCAGCGTCATCATCCAGCCGAAATCAATAACCGGCTGGATTCCGGACACTACCAAGGACACGAAAGCCACCATGGTGGTAATGCCTGTGTAAACACAGGGCACCGCCATGAGACGCATGCTCTCTCTAACCCGTTCATACACCGTCAGATCCGGCTGATGCAGATGCAATTCCCGATAGCGCACCACCAGATGGATCGCGATGGCCAGTGACACAATGAGCAAGACCGCCACCACATTTGAAGAAATCACCGTCATTCGCCAATCGAGATAACCCAGAATCCCCAGGGTGTAAGTCACGCTCACGGAGCAGCTGAGAAGCAGGGTGACCACCCATTTGATGCGCCGGAATATCAAAGACAGCACCAGCAACATAACGCCGAGAATGGCACTGCCAAACACCACCAGGTCGCTCCGCACAAAACTCACCATGTCCGATGCGATCATGGGCACGCCGCCTACAAAGATGCCCGCATGCTGACGATAGGGGGCAACCACAGCGCGCACGCCAGCCACCAATGAACTTTGCTGGCTTAACTGCTCAGCGCTGCGCTGTTTAACCTGCTCCTCGACCTGAGAAAGACGCGCATCGGCCGCATCACTGAGGTCCCCGGAGCGCTTCGCAAGACGCAATTCTTCACGCTCGCGCAGCAACGCGGCGTCGCCCTCCACACGCGTAAGATTTACCTGAATCGCCGTGACGTCACCATCAGTACCAACCAGTAGATCGCTGTAGAGCGGACTGTGAGTGAATTCCTGAAGCGCCAAACCGCGATCGACCTGTGCATCCCGTAAAGATGGCAGCGGGTCACCCGAAGTGACCTGCGAGAGCCCCACGGGCGGACTTTGGAGTAGAGGCACATCCAATACCGTAACCACCGACGATACGCCGGGTAAGGCTCGAAGCTCATCAGCCATCGCCGACAGAGGCTCCAAGGAAGCATCGGATAGCAAAGGCGCCTTGGGGCGCCAGGTGATTACAATAAAATCCTCACTGCTGTAGCGTCGCCCAACCTCTCGAAAGTACTCCAGCGCCGGATCACCCTTGAGTAACAAGGAGTCTGCCGATGCGTCTATACGAATCTTGGGAAACTGCAGCAGTGCAAGGATCAATAACACGCACAGCAATGCGAGCACGGCAAGGGGACGCCGCAGCACCAACTGCTCATAAAAGGCCAACATAAAGTTACTCCTGATGACGCTGTGCAAGCGCCGATAACAAGCGCTGATGGATCCCACCGAAAGCGCCATTGCTCATCACAACAACATCATCTTTGGGTAAAGCCTGATCCACGATCCGCGAAATCAGTTCGTCAATGTCTTCACTAATCGTCGCCGCTACCGGGCTACTGTCGACCACATCTTCCAGCGACCAGCCCAAAGCTTTGGGCTGATACCAGAAAACCTCATCGGCATGGGCGGTAGACGGCGCTAGAGCGGCTCTATGCTGTCCCATACGCATGGTATTGGAACGTGGTTCGATCACCGCCAAAACCCGTCCTCGATCTGCAGCGCCTTGCATGGCCGCAAGCGTGCTGGCGATCGCCGTCGGATGGTGTGCAAAATCGTCGTAAACGCGAATACCGTTGACCTCGCCACTGAGCTCCAGACGCCGACGCACCCCCAAAAAGCGCTCCAGCGCGCTGACGGCATAACGGGGCGTAACGCCAACATGCCTGGCCGCTGCACAGGCTCCCAATGCGTTGGCGACATTGTGCGCTCCACGCTGACCCCAGCTTACCTGCAGCTGTTCGCCACCGGGGGCGTCGAGCTGCCATTGAGTACCTCCGGCATCTTCAAGCCTTGCATGCCAGTCGGCCTCGTCATCTGTTACCGACAGTGTCTCCCGGGGCGTCCAACAGCCCAACGCCAGCATCTCTTCGACTGCGGGCACACCCTGGGGCGTAAACACGCGACCGTTGCCGGGAACGCAGCGCAGGAGGTGATGAAACTGTCGTTGAATGGACGCAAGATCGGGATAAATGTCCGCATGGTCAAACTCAAGATTGTTCACAATCAAGGTTCGGGGACGGTAGTGAACAAACTTGGCGCGCTTATCAAAAAAGGCCGTGTCGTACTCATCTGCCTCGATAACAAAAAAACTGCCACTACCCAAGCGGGCGGAAACTCCAAAATTCAGGGGCACACCGCCGATCAAAAAACCCGGGGAGAGCCCGGCATCCTCCAGCAGCCAGGCCAACATGCTGCTCGCAGTGGTCTTGCCGTGGGTACCGGACACAGCGAGAACCCAGCGATCGGCGAGAACTGCTTCGGCCAGCCATTGAGGCCCTGATTGATAAGGCATTGCGCGGGACAGAACTGCCTCAACCGCAGGATTACCCCGCGACAAGGCGTTACCCACGATAATCAGTGCGTCATCCGGAAGATGCTCCGGGTCAAAACCCTCGTGCAAGGCAATTCCCGCCGCGGCAAGCTGATCGCTCATTGGCGGATATACGTTGGCATCACAGCCGCTGACTTCCCAGCCCAGTTCCCGGGCGATCAAAGCCAAGCCGCCCATGAAGGTGCCGCATATACCCAGAATGTGCAGGCGCTGTTGCACAGTGAATCCTTATAAAAAAGAGCGAAATTCTAGCACGGCATCACACTATGGCCCCGCCATGCGGTGCACAGCGGAGCTTACATCCCGTATGATTGCCATCTTTGATAACAGTTCCCTGAGGATGTCCAGCTTGAGTCGGAAAGCCAATGCCTTTTACGCCCAATCTGGCGGTGTTACCTCGGTTATTAATGCCTCTGCATGTGGTGTCATTGAGACGGCCCGGCAGCATCGTGACGTCATTGGCAAGGTTTTCGCTGGCCGCAACGGCATCATAGGCGCGCTCCAGGAGGAGCTCATCGACACCAGTAGGGAGAGCAGCAAAGCCATCCGTGGTCTGTTGCAAACACCCTCCGGGGCCTTTGGATCCTGTCGTCACAAGCTGAAGTCTCTGGAGAGCAATCGCGCGGAGTACGAGCGGTTGATGGAAGTTTTTAAGGCGCACGACATCCGTTACTTCTTTTATAACGGCGGCGGCGACTCTGCCGATACCTGCCTAAAGGTCTCCCAGCTAAGTCAGAGCTTAGGCTATCCACTTCAGGCCATCCACGTACCCAAGACCATCGACAATGACTTGCCGCACACGGACAACAGTCCCGGGTTTGGCTCCGTTGCAAAATATGTCGCTATTTCAACGCGAGAAGCATCTCTTGATGTTGCCTCCATGTGCGCCAGCTCGACCAAGGTATTCATTTTAGAAGTCATGGGCCGACATGCCGGCTGGATCGCCGCCGCCTCAGGCCTTGCCGCGGAGCGCGAAGGTGATGCCCCGCATTGCATTCTTTTCCCGGAAATCGCTTTTGATCAGAAGAAATTTTTGGCGCGTGTGCAGCGCTCAGTAAAACGCTTTGGCTACTGCGTGGTCGTTGCATCCGAAGGCGCACAAACGGCCGACGGACGTTTCCTCAGCGACACGGGAACCCGCGACGCTTTTGGTCATGCGCAGCTTGGCGGCCTGGCGCCGACACTCGCCAACTTGGTGAAAAGCGAATTGGGTTATAAGTACCACTGGGCCGTTGCAGACTACCTGCAGCGCGCCGCACGACACATAGCCTCTCAAACCGATCTTGATCAAGCGTATGCTGTAGGCGAAGCGGCCGTAGAGATGGCAGTTGCAGGCAAGAACGCCGTAATGCCCAGCATCGTCCGCGGCAAGGGCAAACGTTACAGCTGGCGCATTGCCGAAGCTCCACTTGAGAAAGTGGCCAATGTCGAAAAGAAAATGCCCCGAAGCTTTATTACCCGGGACGGCTTTGGAATCACACCGGCAGCCAGAGAGTATTTGCAGCCGCTTATTCAAGGCGAAGCCTATCCGAGCTATCACCAGGGGTTACCCCAGTATGTTCGGCTCAAGAATGAACTGGTTCCGCGAAAGCTGCGCAAGCGGTTTCATGTGAGCTAGCTGCTCGCCGGATCTCGCAAACAAACAGCGGCAAAGTCACACAGATTTTAGCGAAGCTAGCGGGTACAATCGCGCCAGTTTTTTTACCCTTATCCCAAACACCAGATTTACCGCGGCATCGACGCTCTTTTGGCGCGCCGCTCAACATGAAAGGAGACATCATGTATCTCAATGAACAATTCAATCGCTGGCGCCGACACCCCTGGCACGGCTTGCACACTCAAATGGACGGTGCCGAAGAAGGCATCGTGCAGGTTTACATTGAAATGCTGCCTACAGACGTCGTCAAGTACGAACTGGACAAGGCATCGGGCTTTCTCATGGTCGATCGTCCTCAGCGCACGACCTCCAGTCCCCCTGCGCTGTATGGATTTATCCCCCGAACTTATTGCGCAGAAGAAGTAGCCAAGCGCTGCCCGGGCGTTGAGGTGGCTGATGGAGACCCATTGGATATCTGCGTCTACTCAGAGCGCCACATCAATCGTTCAGACATCATTCTCAACGCCCGCGTCGTAGGCGGCATACAGATGATTGACGATGGCGAAGCCGACGACAAAATCATTGCGATTCTCGATGGCGACAACATCTGGGGGGATGTAAAAGACATTTCTGACCTGCCAAAAATCAAGGTCGAGCGTCTTCAGCATTACTTCTCAACTTACAAGCTCATACCGGGCAAGGAGATCAACATCAAAGTTGATCATGTCTACGGCCGGGAAGAAGCTCTCAAAGTCATCGCTGCATCCGAGAAGGACTACTGGAATCACTTTGGCGACCTGCACAAGCAAGCCAAAGAGTAAGCGCTTCTCGTATTGACGTCTGCTGCCGACACTTAGGTCGGCGGCAGATATTCCAGCGCCGCTTCAGGCGCTGCAGCTACCTTCGCAACAAAGCGCTCAAAGAGTGAGTCAAGCAGTTGATTTAACGTCTGTTTGCCGCTGATCTCACCCAAGGCCGCGTCGCTCCAGGCAGCGCGAAGAAGGTCCGGGTTAATTTGGTTTTCATATCCCGCGGCTAAAGGCGCAAAACTCAAATGCCAACGCTCCGGCGCAACCCCTCCCCGGTCTTCATCGTAGGGCCTGTAAAAACCAAAACTATCTCCCTGGGCAATACGCTGATCCAGCCATTCGTGCATGGGCCCGAAGGGACCATTCGCTGCCACCTCTGCGGTACTCAGCTGTAGCTTGTAGTCCGGGGCGACAGCCGCCGCATCAAAGACGTCAAGATCTGTACCCCAGTGATGCCGGCTGGCTCCTGGCATCGCTGAAAATCGGAGGACGCAGGCAATACAGTCCTGCGTGCTCATAGCCGCCATATCCACTTCCTGGCCAGCATCATCGACCACGGGACGCTCGCCGCACAGCTTGTCGTTCCAGATTTTGAGCTGACGCTCATAAGAGCGGTAAGCACTGGCAACCTTTAAGTCAAAACCATGCTCAGCGGCAGCTGTAGCGAGCTGCGTCAGGGCCGCCCAAACCGCGGGCTGCAACAGCTGTGTCCCGCGAGCAAGCAGCGCGCTGTCATCGAGGCCCAGGATCTGACGCTCCAACGAGGACCGCGTCATAGGCAACTCCCCAGACACAACTTGCCTTCCTTTACGGTCCGATGGCTTACTGCACCGACGAGACCTTTACCAGCAGATTTTGTGACCATGAACGACTCCGAAATTGGCCCGACGTTGCTATCTATGCCCGACAACAGCAGTCAGAGTGTAACGCTCGAAGGGCGATCGCTGATACTCGCTAAACGTCGAGGAGACTTCTTTCTGTTTGAAAACAATTGCCCCCATGCCAATGAGACTATGGATCCTCTGGGGGGCTCCTTGAGCGATGAAAGCGGGGATTTACTGCGCTGCCAAAGACACGGCGCAGAGTTCCTTACCGATACCGGCGAGTGCGTGGCAGGCCCCTGCATGGGCGAGTCTCTTACACCCATAGCATTTACCATTGCTGGCGGACAAATCTACCTGGACTAAAGCCCACAGCATTTTATGCTGGCGTGTCGAAGGCAATTCTGGTAGCTTCTGCGCGCTTCGAAATGCGCCCTGCCAGATTATCTAGCGGGGCAGCCAGAGTACGATAGTTGGAACACCACTATGCCGACAAAAACAGCACCTAAAGCAGCACCCAAGAAAAAAGCCGTGAAAGCAGCGACGGCAGCCACTGCGGCGCCCAAGAAAAAGGCCGCCAGCAAAGCAAAAGCAGCGCCTGCAAAGAAGGCTCGCGCCAAAAGCACCAGCGGTGGCACCGAGTTTCGCAACTTCGAGCCGTATAAGCCAAAACGCGGCGAAGAGTACATGAACGAACCCCAGCGCGAGCACTTTAAGCTCATCCTCAAACGCTGGAAGTCCGAACTCATGGAAGAAGTGGATCGCACGGTGTCTCACATGAAGGACGAGGCAGCGAACTTTCCTGACCCGGCGGATCGCGCCACGCAGGAAGAAGAGTTCAGTCTCGAACTGCGAACCCGTGATCGCGAGCGAAAGCTGATCAAAAAAATCGATTCCACCATCGAGCGAATCGAGCAGGATGATTACGGTTTCTGTGACGCCTGTGGTGTAGAGATCGGGATTAAACGACTGGAAGCGCGCCCAACCGCGTCGCTATGCATCGATTGCAAAACACTGGACGAAATCAAAGAACGGCAGGAGCTGGGCTGAGCCCACCTCGCAACCCCGGTTAATGGCTCATCAGCCTGACTACCGGGGCCGCTTTGCCCCCTCTCCTACGGGCCCGCTGCATATGGGCTCTTTGCTGGCCGCTCTGGCGAGCTATCTGGATGCCCGCGCTGCAGGCGGCGTCTGGCTGCTTCGAATTGAAGATATAGATCCTCCCCGGGAGGCACCCGGGGCCGCCGACAGCATACTGCGGACTCTGGAAGCGCATGGCCTGCTTTGGGACGAGACGGTGCTGTATCAGTCGACTCGCCTTGATGCGTACGCAGAGGCACTCAACGCGTTACAGGAAGCAGGTCGAACCTTTGCCTGCTGCTGTACACGCTCCACGTTGGGGCCCGGCGGCAGCTGCATGGGCCGATGCCAGCCGTGCGCACACAACGACAACTCAGTAAGAATAAAGCTCTGCGGCAATATAGGCTTTGATGATCAAATACTGGGCCCTCAGTCGCCTTCGAACGCCCAGAGTGATCTGGTACTGCGACGCAAAGACGGGCTGTATGCCTATGCTCTGGCAGTCGTTGTGGATGACGCCTGGCAGCGCATCAGCCACGTTGTTCGCGGCTCGGACCTACTGTCTCAGACGTTTGCCCAGCTGGAGATATTCACCGCACTGGGTGCTCCTTTGCCTGCTTACGGGCATCTTCCCGTGGTTTCTGACGCTCAGGGCATCAAACTGAGTAAGCAGACCGGCGCTCGCGCAATTGTGGACGCATGCGCTCTGGACAATCTTCGCGTGGCCCTGCGACTTCTCCAGCAAGACAGTGCTGGCATGCCTGCAGGCTCAGCCCCCGAGCTCCTTTGTCTGGCCGCAGAACGCTGGAGCCCCGGGACGCTCATTGAGCATGGAGGAAAAAGTCTGGTTTACCCCTAGTCGCCTAGCCCGTAGCATTGACCCCATGCACCCAAGCTCCTTCGGCGCCAAGTTTCTACTGAAGTCCGACGGAATTTTCCGCGATACCACCGTTAATTAATTATGAATTTTCTTTATCTGACAATTCCGTCTATTGCGATGCTCGTAGCGCTCGCATTGCTCTATCGCCAACGTCGGGAATATCAGCAGACCTTTGAGGAGCTGCCCACAGGCCTGTGCGTCGTGGGCGCCGACCATCGGGTACAGCGCTGGAATCGGCAAATGTCGAACCTCAGCGGTATCGCCGCCGACGATGCGATCACAGAAGATATCGCAAACCTGCCTAGCCCCTGGCCGGCGGCGCTCAGCGAAGCACTCAAGGACGCGAAGGGTAAAGTCATCAAACAATCTCTGGGGTACGACGACAATGGTGGAGAGCGCTGGGTTATTCTGCACAGCAGTGATTTGCAGCTTCCCGGTCGAAAGCGCCAGATCCTGGTGGAGGACATCACGGATTATCAGCGGCTGCAGGATGAGCTCCTGCACAATGAACGATTGGCCTCCATCGGGCGGCTGGCGGCCGGTGTCGCCCACGAGATAGGCAATCCGGTAACCGGCATCGCCTGCATCGCCCAAAACCTGGCCGATAACGCTGACGCTACCGAACTGGAACTGGGCACCTCAGAAATACTGAAGCAAACAGAGCGTATTTCACGCACCGTGAGTTCACTCATGCAGCTGTCACATCCCGGCAGTGTCCCCCGTGATGCCGACTGTGTGCCCTGTAATCTCGCTGACTGCATCGATGAAGCGGCTCATCTCCTTAGTCTTGATATTGATATGCCCGCGGGGCATTTCGAGAACCTCAGCGACCGCGAGCTGCTGGTCAAGGGCGACGGTCAACTGCTCCTGCAAGTGTTCCTGAATCTATTGGACAACGCCCGCAGCGCTGCCGCCCAGGAAGGACCGGTAGTCATTGATGCACACAAGGATGGTGACAGCGTCATAATTACCGTCGACAACCCGGGGCCGGCAATTTCGCCCGACGTTCTTTCCCAGGTCTTTGAGCCCTTTTATACGACCAAGGATGTGGGCGAGGGTACAGGCTTGGGACTTGCGCTGGTGAGACGCATGCTGGAGGACATGGGAGGCAGTGTAAGCTTGCTTAGCCCTTCGCCCCGCTCTCCCGGAATTGGCGTCCGGGCGCGCGTTGTGTTGTCCTGTGCTGACTACGGACAGCGCTTTGAATAAAGAGCGCGGCCTGGCAACAAAACACGATGTTGAGGGAATGATAGACTACCCGCAGTTCAATGAAGGATCCCCTATCGATGCATAAGATACTGATCGTCGAAGACGAGTCAGTCATCCGCGCGGCCTTGCGCCGACTGCTGGAGAGGCACGACTATGCCCTGGACGAAGCGGCTTCCGTCGCCGAGGCTCAAAGTAACTTCACCTTGGGTGACTACGACCTCATTATTAGCGACCTTCGTCTTCCCGGGTCTCCCGGCACCGATTTAATCGCTCTTGCCGGCACCACACCCGTGCTGATCATGACGAGCTACGCAAGCCTTCGATCAGCAGTAGATTCCATGCGCATGGGTGCCGTGGACTACATTGCCAAACCTTTTGATCATTCGGACATGCTTCAAGCCGTACAACGCGTCATTGATAAACACTCACAGCGAAAAGCCGTCAAAACCAGAAAAACGCCCAAAGCTGAATCCTCGGTATCCGCTGCTGCCCGCGACGGCGCAGTGACAATGATTATCGGCGAATGCGATGCCATGCAGACGCTCGCAGAACACATCGAAAAATTTGCGCCCACAGATTCCACAGTGTTGGTGCTGGGTGAAACGGGAACCGGCAAAGAACTTGTGGCTCGAGAAATTCACGCCCAGAGCAAACGGGCAGAGCACACACTGATCTCTGTAAACTGCGCAGCGATTCCCGAGACGCTTATCGAGTCAGAACTTTTCGGTTACGAAAAGGGTGCGTTTACCGGAGCCAACACCAATCGCATGGGACTCATCGAAGCTGCGGACGGCGGCACATTGTTCCTGGACGAAATCGGTGAGCTCCCCATGGAAGCCCAGGCGCGCTTGCTGCGTTTCATCCAGGAGGGTGAAATTCGCCGTATCGGCTCGGTACAGTCGCGCAAAGTCAACGTGCGACTCATCTGCGCCACGCATCGGGACCTGCAAACGCTGGCTTCAGAAGGCAGCTTCCGCCAGGATCTTTTTTATCGCATCAATGTATTGAGACTCAAGCTTCCGCCTCTAAGAGAGCGTGGCAAGGACATCCTGTTTTTAGCAGAACGGCTTCTGGATAAGCAGGCGGCACGGGCAAGTCGAGCAGCAATGACTCTCTCACCGCGCGCCATTCAGGCCATAACCACCTACCAGTGGCCCGGCAATGTCCGCGAAATGGAGCACGCCATTGAACGAGCCGTAATCCTCACGGACGGCCCAGAAATTGATAACGATGCCCTGGGAATTGACCTGGAGCTGGTGAACATCAATCGATTACGCGGCGACAGGGTCAGTGGCACCACCGTCAAGCGCCCCCCGCGCAATAGCGACCCCGTGGAAGACCTGTCTCTGGAAGATTATTTCCAGCGATTTGTGATCGAACACCAGGACTCCATGAGTGAGACAGAACTTGCACAGAAACTCGGGATAAGCCGTAAGTGCCTGTGGGAGCGTCGACAGCGTTTTGAAATCCCCAGAAAGAAGTCCGGCGGAAACCGTCAGCGCAAAGCAGCGAGCTAACCGTTACCCTCCAAGGCTGGCACCTCAGGTAACAGTGGACATAGGTAACAATCGCGCCCAAAAGCGACGTTAGACGCGCACACCCGAAAATATAAGCTGTTGATTATGAAGTAATTATCAATAGTGGCACATAGTCTGCTTTGTTACGCCTGCACAACAATAAAAATAATGCGCACCGCAATAATAATAAATTGGTTTAGTGAACCTGGAAGGGGGAAGTTTTTACTTCCCCCTCGTTCATTCTGGCGCCAGAAAATCTCTGCTACCTACGCCCTTTCGCACGCCTTGCTACTTAGGCTATAAACCATCTGCTTGACAGTGACAGACTAGCGACAAAGCTAGGCCTGCGCCCTCCCTGTGCTACCATGCAGCCTGTGTAACGACGGCCTCTAAAGCCGAACGCTTACCGTTTTTCCCAGCCCTGTAATACGGACCAGCAGCGAAGCGCAGAGAAGATACTACCGCTTGAAAGTAATCCCCAGAGATCAACATTGTGTCTCGCGCAAGGACATCAGTCCCGGCGCGCTGAAGGTTATGTCACGCCTTAGAGATCGTGAACATCAGGCATATCTTGTGGGAGGCGCGGTTCGAGACCTTCTGCTGGGCGGACATCCAAAAGATTTTGATATAGCCACGGACGCGACCCCGGAAGAAGTCCACGCGCTGTTCGGTAATTCGCGCATCATTGGTCGTCGCTTCAGAATTGTCCACGTAAGGTTCGGCCGAGAAATTATCGAAGTCACTACCTTTCGAGGGCACCACGATGACGGCGACTCATCTGACCCTGCGGCCAAACGCTCCTCCCGAGGCCTCCTGCTCCGCGACAACGTGTTCGGCACTCTCGAAGAAGACGCTGTGCGGCGAGACCTGACGGTTAATGCCTTGTATTACGACAGCGGCAGTTTTGAAGTGTTTGATCAGGTTGGAGGCCTTAATGACCTGGAGTCGCGGCAAGTCCGTGTCATCGGCGATCCGGCCAAACGCTACCGAGAAGACCCGGTGCGCATGCTCAGGACTCTGCGCTTTGCAGCCAAATTGGACTTTCGTGTCGAGAAAGGCAGTGGTACGCCTATCGCAGAATTAGCTTCGCTGTTAGACGATATTCCTTCAGCACGGTTGTTTGACGAGTTTGGAAAGCTGTTCCTTGCGGGCAATGCGCAGGCGACTTTACGCCTGCTGCGCGAGTACCGTTGCTTCGATCATTTGTTTCCCGGCAGCGCTCGCCTGGCGGACGAGAATCCGTTCTACCATCGACTGCTTGACGCCGCGATGGGTAACACCGACCTCCGGATTCGACAGGGAAAACCGGTTACTCCAGCTTTTATTCTTGCGGCCGTACTTTGGCCCGCCGTTTGCGAACGCCGCCAACAACTGGAAGGCCAGGGAGAGAAACCCGTGCCGGCAATGCACAGCGCCGGACAGGAGATTGTTGCCCAGGCGTGCCAACGTATTGCCATTCCTCGCCGCTTCAGCATGCCCATGCGTGAAATCTGGGAAATGCAGCTCCGCCTGCCCCGCACCGAGGGCAAACGTGCGCTGGAGCTTATGAGTAAACGCCGCTTTCGCGCTGCCTACGATTTCTTGTTGCTAAGAGAACAGGCCGGAGAAGATTGCGCAGGACTTGGGGCAACCTGGACACGCCTGCAGGAAGAGCACGGCCCCATAGAAATTGTTGATTCGCCGGAAGATCACCGCCCTCCCCGCCGCCGCCGCCGTGGTGGACGCCGACGCCCGGCTCCCGACGCGTGACACGCTGCTTTATTGGTCTTGGGGCGAACCTCGGGAACAGCCATAAAACGCTGCAGCAGGCAGCAGACAAGTTAGAGAACCTATCATCAACCCGCGCCGCAGGCCGGTCTTGCATTTACCGCTCGGCACCTGTGGGACCTCCAGGTCAGCCTGACTACCTCAACGCCGTGGTCGCACTGGACACCGAGCTACCTCCCCTGACCCTGCTCACGAGCTTACAAAAGCTCGAACAGGAGGCGGGCCGAGAGCGCAGTGTTCGCTGGGGGCCAAGAACACTGGACCTTGATATCCTGATCTACGGTGACGCGGTGCTGGAGTCCGAGCGCCTGACGATCCCGCACCCCAGACTGTTTGAACGTAATTTTGTCCTTGCGCCCCTGGCGGACATTGTCGGGGAGAATTGGCGCCTTCCAGACGGATCAAGTGTTGCCATGCGTCTTAAGGCCTGCCCTACCAATGAATTGACGCTAAGCACGCTAAACTGGGCTGCATCATCAAGCGAGGCCATGAGCGCGTGACTGAATTGGAACTGCGAGGTCGCAAACCCCCGGCTTACATAGCCGTAGAGGGGCCCATTGGGGTAGGAAAGACCACGCTCACCCGGCGTCTGGCAGAAACATTCAATCACGAAATACTTTTAGAGGACGCAGATCAAAACCCGTTCCTGGAACGTTTCTACCGCAATCGTAGTGAGGCGGCACTGGCAACACAGCTGTTTTTCTTGTTTCAGCGTGCGCAAAAGATGCAGGAGTTAAGACAGTCCGAGCTCTTCTCGCCGGTTCGCGTCGCAGATTTTTTAATTGAGAAGGACCCTCTGTTCGCGCGCATCAATCTCGATAGCGATGAATTTGAGCTCTACGAGAAGGTTTACCAGAAGCTCACCATCGACGCTCCTCGGCCGGACCTGGTGATTTACCTTCAGGCCCCCACAGACGTGCTACTCACCCGCATTGATCAACGGGGCCTGGGACACGAGAAAAGCATCGATCGGCGCTATCTGGAACAATTAAACGAAGTGTACAGCGAATTTTTTCTGTACTACGATGGCGCGCCTCTGCTTATCGTCAATGCAAGCATGATTGACCTTGCACAAGGCGACAGTGATTACCTGCAACTGGTGGACTATCTGCTTGATATTCGCAGTGGTCGCCACTACTTCAATCCCACGTTTTTTGGATAGAAGGTTTTGCCTGGGGAACGCCCGGGAGCAGCTGGTCTGGCAGAGATTTTGAACCATGGGCAGGCGAATAAAGCCCACTAAACACTATTCCATAAGCCACCGTAGACAGTATTGGGGCAACTTCCTAATTTATGGCTAAAGTAACAATCAGCACACTCGATAAGATGAAGTCCGCCGGCGAAAAGTTTGTCTGCATTACGGCCTATGACGCGACTTTTGCGCGACTCGTGAGCGAGGCGGGAGCCGAAACCATTCTAGTGGGTGATTCGCTGGGCATGGTACTCCAAGGCCATGACAGCACCATTCCCGTAACAATTGCCGACATGGAATATCACACACGTTCCGTCAATCGCGCAGCCCCCCATTCACTGGTGATCGCTGACATGCCTTTTATGACCTACGCCAATGTCACCGAAGCTATGAGCAATGCCACAAGGCTAATGCAGGCGGGCGCGCAGATGATCAAAATGGAGGGCGGAGTTTGGTTGAGCGACACCATCAGCGCTCTGGTGGAGCGAGGCGTGCCCGTGTGTGCTCACCTTGGACTTACTCCCCAGTCGGTCAACGCCTTTGGGGGCTATCGAGTACAGGGACGAACACCCAAAGAGGCAAAATCCATTCTCGCCGACGCCGTGGAAATTCAGGATGCCGGTGCAAGCCTGCTGGTGCTCGAATGTATTCCAGCTGACCTCGCCACCGACATTTCCCGAAAACTCGATATACCGGTTATCGGTATTGGCGCTGGCGCGGGCACAGATGCGCAGGTGCTCGTAATGCATGATTTACTGGGACTGAGTGATCATCAGCCACGCTTTGTTGAGAATTTTATGCAGGGAAAGGACAGCGTCCAGGCCGCATTAAAAGCGTTTGTAGAATCCGTAAAAGACGGAAGCTATCCGCGAGAAGAACACAGCTACAAGTAAGTCATCTCCCGCACTAACGCCCGACAAGTTCGCAAAAAATAACCAAAAGTTACAAAAACTGCTTCCTTTAGTAACAAATACCCCCTCTGGTAGATCCGCCACAGTGCTTGCCGGACCCCGGTTAAAGCTGCATACTCGACCGCCCTGAGCGGTATAAGCCGCCACAACCCGGGTCCATCGCCTTTGAGGATCCACCCTGAACGCAAGCGGGGTAGCAACATGTTGGTAGTCAACAGCAAGGCAGGTTTGCAGCATGCTCTGCAACGGCATCGCCTTGCCCAGGAGAGCATTGCCTTCGTCCCGACGATGGGCAACCTTCACGAAGGACATCTTGAACTGGTGCGCCGTGCCAAGCAGCTCGGGGACATTGTGGTGGTTAGCATTTTCGTTAATCCCATGCAGTTCGGCGCCAATGAAGATCTCGATGCCTACCCGAGAACCCTCAGTGCGGATCGGGAAAAACTATTCGCCGAAGGCGCAAATTACCTTTTTGTACCTACAGAAGATGACGTTTACCCTGAAGGGCTGAGCGCGCAAACCGTAGTGCGTGTTCCCGATCTGTCAGAAACACTGTGCGGCAACAACCGCCCCGGGCATTTTGATGGCGTCTCCACAGTGGTCAGCAAGCTGTTTAACATGGTGCAACCACAGGTTGCCTTGTTCGGCGAGAAAGACTTTCAACAACTGTCTATTATCCGAAAAATGGTCGATGACCTTTGTATGCCTATCGATATCATTGGCGTTCCCACCGTTCGAGCCGATGATGGATTGGCGCTGAGCTCGCGAAATCACTATCTGACCCTGCCTCAACGTAGCGTTGCCCCGCTTCTACACAAGACTTTGCTGGACTGCCGCGATGCCATTGCCTGTGGCTTCGACAATTTTCTGCAGATTGAATCTCACGCCAGGATGCAGTTACTTCAGGCTGGATTTGTCCCCGACTATTTTGCAATCCGCGATGCCCGTAGCCTCCAATCAGTTGGGCCCGATACAGAAGAGATCGCAATTCTCGCAGCGGCGCGCCTGGGCGGCACACGCCTTATCGACAATGTTCGCCTGACGCTCAATCCCGTCTCTGACTGGGGCATGCTAGCGACCCCGTGACACCCTGACAGATTGTCCGAACCTGGAACCCCCGCTCCAAACAAAAGCTGGACGCGCACGGGCACCTTGCGCCACTGATTATCAAAATAACGGCCTTAGACTAACGTAGGCTTGTCTCGCAGACTCCTGCCTCTAAAATCAGGGTTCCATATACAACATCCAATAAAGAGCAACTGAGGGGCCAGCGATGTCTCACCACTTCCCTACACATCCCATTCCTGCCGGCTTTGCCGACGCGCACATCACGCCGGAAGACTATCGCCGAATGTATGAGCGATCGTTGGTCGATCGCGATGCCTTCTTTAGTGAAATGGCCAGCGAGTTCCTCAGCTGGGACAAACCCTGGGATAGCGTGTGTTCCTTTGACTTTGTAAAAGGCGAGGCCAGTTGGTTTGCCGGCGGCCAACTTAATGTCAGCGTTAACTGCATAGACCGACACCTGCCGGAGCGCGCCGATCAGACCGCCATTATCTGGGAGGGTGATGATCCTGCCGATAATCGCTTTATCAGCTACCAAGAACTCAAGGATGAGGTGTGTCGTTTAGGCAATGCGCTTCGCGCTCGCGGCGTAGGCAAGGGGGACCGAGTGTGCCTCTATATGCCCATGGTTCCCGAGGCCGCCATTGCCATGCTGGCCTGCACACGCATCGGTGCGGTACACACAATTGTTTTTGGCGGCTTTTCTCCGGAGGCGCTAAAGGATCGCATTCAGTCGGCCGAATGCTCGGCGGTCATTACCAGCGATGAGGGATTACGCGGCGGCAAAGCCGTGCCTTTGAAAACGAACGTGGATAAGAGCCTGACAGATTGTCCGTCGGTGGACACCTGTGTCGTCGTGCGCCGCACAGGCGCGGATGTAACCATGGTCGATGGTCGCGATGTGTATTACGACGAGATTACCGCGACGCAAAGCAATGACTGCGAACCAGAATCCATGGACTCAGAAGACCCGCTGTTCATTCTGTACACCTCCGGCTCCACGGGAAAACCCAAGGGCGTACTCCACACCACCGCAGGGTACCTCCTTCAGGCCAGCATGACCTTCAAATACGTTTTCGACTACCGCGACGGCGAGGTCTTCTGGTGTACAGCCGATGTGGGCTGGGTAACGGGCCACTCCTATATCGTCTATGGGCCGCTCGCCAACGGCGCCACTACGCTGATGTTTGAGGGTGTACCGACCTACCCGGACGCGGGTCGCTGCTGGGACGTAGTGGACAAGCATCAGGTGTCTATCTTTTACACCGCGCCTACAGCGATCCGGGCGTTACAGGGCAAGGGCGATAACTATGTCAGTCGTTCCTCCCGCAAGAGCCTGCGTATTCTCGGCACGGTAGGAGAGCCGATCAACCCCGAAGCCTGGGAGTGGTATTTCAACACCGTAGGCGATGGCCGATGCCCCATCGTGGACACCTGGTGGCAAACCGAAACCGGCGCGCACATGATCAGCCCCCTACCGGGCGCTACGCCGATGAAACCGGGCTCGGCCTCGGTCCCTTTCTTCGGTGTAGAGCCGGCGCTACTGGCCGAAGATGGTAGTGAAATCGAAGGCCCGGGCGCAGGCTATCTGGTCATCAAATCATCCTGGCCCAGCCAGATTCGTTCCGTCTACGGCGACCACCAGCGCATGGTGGACACCTACTTCTCAAATTACCCCGGTTACTACTTCACCGGTGACGGCGCCACGCGAGATGCTGATGGCTACTATTGGATCACCGGTCGCGTTGACGACGTCCTTAATGTGTCTGGGCACAGGATGGGGACGGCTGAGGTGGAAAGCGCGCTGGTGCTCCACGACAGTATCGCCGAAGCCGCCGTGGTGGGTTTTCCCCATGACATTAAAGGACAGGGTATTTATTGCTACGTAACACCTATGGAAGGGATAGAGCCTAACGATGCACTCAAAGCAGAGCTTGTACAGCTCTGCGTAGAGGAAATCGGGCCCATCGCCAAACCTGATGTCATTCAATGGGCTCCGGGGCTACCGAAAACACGCTCGGGAAAAATCATGCGCCGTATCTTGAGAAAGATCGCTGAAAATGAACTGGATAGCCTGGGAGACACATCCACCCTCGCAGATCCCAGCGTGGTCGAAGACTTGATTAGTAATCGTAATGCCTAGGTCCAACAAGACCTGATGAAGCGTCGGCAATGGGGCAGAGACCTTAGCTATCGAGAAACTCGATATTGCGCCGAATAGTCTCATCAGTTTGAGGGCCCATGCCCCCCAGGGACAAACATTCTTTGAGCAGCAGTGCTGCCCGAGGTTTATCGCCGCTGCGTACCGCCAAATTGGCGAGGTTCAGGCACAATGAGGGCGTACGCTGCCCCTCATCGTACAAACGTCGGTAAATGTCCTGGGCCTCACCGAAACTGCCCCCCCGATAGGCGGCTTCGGCAGCGCCCTCAAGACAGCGCAAAGGCTCGTAACCCAGCTCTGCGGCACGGCGAAAGTAAGTAGAGGCTTTTGCATAATCTTGGGCAGCGTAAAGAGCAGTAGACCCCCCAATGCCGTAAAGACGTCCGTCTTCTTGTTCGGATAACGCCCGATCCATTAAGACAAGATAGCGACTGGCTCTGTCGAGTCTCGAGCGGCCCGGATTGGCATCAACATAGTGATGTATGGGGACGCTAAGCTTACCGCGTCCAGCCGCTGCTATTGTTCCATCCACAATCTCGTGAATGCTTCCCTGATAGATAATTCTGTCATTCCGACGGAACAAGCGAAGGATCGGGTTTTCCGTATACCCGGTCCAATTTTCAGACCACTCATCAGGTACGGCAACTCTGATCCACTTATGCTGTAACTCGTCATCGCTGTAGTTACGTTGCGTAAGGTAGTAGCCATCGAACTCAGTCGAGAGCATCGCCTCGCGTAGCTTGGGAAAATCCTCCGGCGCGATACGCTCGTCGGCGTCCAACACTAATATCCATTCGCCCGTAGCCGCTGCGAGCCCGCTATTTCGCGCCGCCGAAAAGTCATCAACCCATTGAAAGTCCAAAATCTTGTCGGCGTAGCGCGCTGCGATGTCGCGGGTACCATCACTGGAGCCCGTATCAACAACAACGATTTCATCAACGTAGGGCGCGGCCGCCGCAAGGCACTCTTCAATAAAGAAGGCCTCATCTTTGACGATCATGCACAGCGAGAGTCGCATAAATTAAAAGTACTTACCCAGATAGCGCAACTATAAAACACAGACAATAAAAAAGGGCGCCGAAGCGCCCTTTTGATCAAGCAAGACGGGCGATCAGTCGTCGCTCGCTGCTTCTGCAGGGGCAGCTTCTGCAGGCGAAGCTTCATCTTCAAGCAGTTCCTTGATAGACAGCTTGATACGACCGCGCTGATCTACATCCAGAACCTTAACGCGCACTTCCTGACCTTCACTTAAGTGGTCAGAAACATTCTCTACGCGCTCATTGGCGATCTGCGAGATATGCAGCAGTCCATCTTTGCCGGGGAGGATGTTAACGAAAGCGCCAAAGTCGACGATCCGCTCAACCTTACCGGTATAGATAGCACCGACTTCTGCCTCGGCAGTGATCTCTTCGATCATCGCGACAGCTTTGTCACGTGACGCTTGGTCCTGACCGAATACACGGACAGTGCCATCGTCTTCGATATCTACTGTAGCTCCGGAGTGCTCAGTGATGGAGCGAATCATCGCACCACCCTTACCAATGATGTCGCGAATCTTGTCGGAATCAACCTTCAAGGTCACCATGCTTGGCGCATTCTCGGAGGTTACCGTACGCGGTGCAGCCAGCACAGCGTTCATCTGACCGAGGATGTGCAGACGAGCCTGCATAGCCTGCTCGAGCGCAATCTCCATGATCTGCTCAGTGATGCCTTCGATCTTGATATCCATCTGCAGGGCAGTTACGCCGTTAGCCGTACCAGCGACTTTAAAGTCCATGTCGCCGAGGTGATCTTCGTCACCCAGAATGTCTGTGAGAACAGCAAACTGATTGCCTTCTTTCACAAGACCCATGGCAATACCAGCAACCGGTGCCTTTAGAGGTACACCTGCAGTCATCATCGCCAGAGAACCTACACACACCGATGCCATCGAGCTTGAACCGTTTGACTCGGTGATCTCTGAGACAACGCGAATAGTGTATGGAAACTCTTCCAGATCCGGCAGTACCGCAGCAAGGCCACGACGAGCCAAACGACCATGACCGATCTCTCGGCGACTGGTGAAGCCAACACGCCCTGCTTCGCCTACTGAATAAGGAGGGAAGTTATAGTGCAGCATGAACGGATCGCGACGTTCGCCTTCCAGCGCATCAATGATTTGTGAATCACGGGTAGAACCCAGAGTCACAGCACCGATAGCCTGAGTTTCGCCACGGGTAAACAGGGCGGAACCGTGAGCTTTTGCCAGAACATCAACTTCGCAGGCAATTTGACGCACAGTGCGTGTATCACGACCATCAATACGCGGCTCACCGGAAATGATGCGCTTGCGAACCAGGGACTTTTCAACTTTCTTGAAGTAGTCCTTGACCAGGTCGGCACTGGGGCCGTCCTCTACCGCCAGCTGTGCAACACAAGATTCACGAATCTCACCGACTCGGGCGTAACGTTCAGACTTGTCAGTAATTCGGTAGGCTTCGCCAAGATCGTCCTTCACTTTGTCATCAACAGCGCTAAGCAGCGCTTCGTCAACGGCAGGTGCTTCCCAATTCCAGCTTGGCTTGCCAGCTTCTGCAACAAGTTCCTGCACCGCTTTGATAACGACCTGCATTTCCTGATGGGCGAACAAAACCGCGCCCAGCATCTGATCTTCAGTCAACTGGTCAGCCTGCGACTCAACCATGAGTACCGCATCTTCAGTACCAGCAACAACCATCTCAAGCTTGCTGCTAGGGAGCTGGTCATACGTGGGGTTAAGAATGTAACCCTCGGCATCGTTGAAGCCCACTCGAGCAGCACCGATAGGCCCGTTAAAGGGGCAACCAGAAATTGCCAGGGCAGCAGAAGTACCAATCATTGCAGGGATATCTGGATCGATATGCTTATCCGCAGACATAACGGTACAAATTACCTGTACCTCATTCATGAAGCCATTAGGAAACAGCGGACGAATAGGACGGTCGATCAGACGTGAGGTCAGTGTCTCTTTTTCACTGGGGCGTGCTTCACGCTTGAAAAAACCACCGGGGATCTTGCCCACAGAATAGGCTTTCTCGATGTAGTGCACAGCCAGCGGGAAGAAGTCGCGTCCTTCGCGAGCTGTCTTCTCAGCGACAACGGTCACCAGAACACTGGTGTTTTCGACAGTAACAAGCACGGCGCCACTCGCCTGACGGGCGATGCGGCCTGTTTCCAGCGTGACGGTCTGACCGCCATACTGAAAGGTTTTAGTAACTGGGTTCACAATTTTTCTCCAATTCAAAATAAAACGACCGGGGCCAAGGCCCCGGTCGCATCAGCGATTAGCGGCGTAGGCCGAGTCGCTTGATCAGTTCAGCGTAGCGCGCTGAATCTTTGCGCTTGAGGTAATCCAGCAGATTCCTGCGCTGGTTAACCATACGGATCAGACCGCGGCGCGAGTGATGGTCCTGCTTATGGGACTCAAAGTGACCACGAAGCTGCTCAATATTTGCGGTAAGCAGGGCAACCTGCACTTCCGGAGAGCCGGTATCACCTTCGCTAAGTTGGTAGTCGCGGACGATTTCCGCTTTACGTTCTGCATTCAAAGCCATTTCAATTTCCTTGTAATAACCTGCACAGGCCAACACATGATCCAGCACCTGCCGCAATAAACGGCTTTAGTGAGCTAACTGCTGCGGCTTTGTGCCCGCAGCGATCAAGGTCAACCAACCTAAAAAAGAGCCTGCCCGTGCAGATTTACAGACAGGTTCTCGTCAACGTCCATTGGACACACGCTATAAATAGCCCTTTATCCACCGCTGACAACCAGGCGACGGGGCGCAACACGCCCGTCGTCCAGAATTTCACCAAGCCCCAGAAACTCACCGGTCTCTAAAGCGACGCGCACCATACCATCACGGGGCGCATTTGGCACTAGCACCGGCTGCCCCTGACGGAGGTAAAACCCACTGGATTCGGGCAGCGTAAGCAACGGCATATGCGCCACCGCGGTGTCCGTGGGCTTAAGAAAAGCATCCATAGCCACCAAATTCTGGCTACCGTGAAGGGCTTCCAGGGCCGGCATCGTGACACACTCTGCCAGTTCGAACGGGCCCGCTTTTGTTCGTCGCAAAGCGGTGACATGCCCTCCGACGCCCAGTGCCTCGCCAAGGTCCATTGCCAGAGACCGCACGTAGGTGCCTTTGCTGCAAAGGATGCGAACATCCACTTCAGCGCGCACACCGGGCCGAAACGCCAACACCTCCAGGGACATGATGGTCACCGGGCGAGGCTGTCTCTCAACCTCTATCCCAGCTCGCGCTAATTTATACAGCGGCTGACCATCGCGTTTAATCGCCGAGTACATGGGAGGCAGCTGCGCAATAGGCCCGCGAAGCGCCTCCAAAGCCTGCTCAATCTGCGACAAATCTAAATCTGAAGCATCGGCTTCGCTGACTGTTTCACCTTCAGAATCGCCGGTCTGTGTGCTTCGGCCCAGACAAAAAGTGCTGTCATAGCCTTTATCTGCATCCAGAAGATACTGCGAAAACTTCGTGGCCTCACCAAAACACAGGGGCAATACGCCAGTCGCCAAAGGGTCCAGGCTACCCGTGTGTCCGGCCTTAGCCGCGCTGTACAACCACTTGCAGCGCTGCAAAGCCTGATTGGAGCTCATCCCCAGAGGTTTATCTAAAAGAAGAATGCCGGATAGTGCTCGACCACGGCGCCGTCGCGCCACGCTTAAGGTGCCTCGCCCTGATCGTCTGCGCTTTGGCCGGAATCGGCATCTTCTTTGTCGGCGTAACGACGGTCGTCCGCTGATCTGGCGCGATGTATCAGCGCCTCAAGATCGCGACCGCGACCTATGCTCGCGTCAAAGACAAAGCGCAGTTTAGGCACACTACGCATGGACGCATCACGAGCAAGGGCTGAACGCAAGAAACCCGCCGCTTTATTCAGGACATCCGTAGAAGGCTTGGCCTCTTCGGCGGTGTCACAACCCAGCAGCGTAAAGTGCACGCGAGCATGGGAAATATCCCTGCTCACGTCCACAGCGGTAATACTTACCATCCCCAGACGGGGATCGCGCACCTCGCGCTGAATAATCAGCGCAAGTTCACGACGCAGATAATCACCCACGCGCTCTGTGCGACTAAACTCTTTGGCCATAGCGCTAACGCTAGCTGCGACAGACTCTTAGAGACTGCGCGCTATCTCGCGTACCTCAAAGACTTCAATCTGGTCACCCACTTTGACATCGGTGTAGTTCTTTACGCCGATACCACACTCAACACCATTGCGGACCTCGTTAGCGTCATCCTTAAAGCGACGCAGTGACTCCAGCTCGCCCTGGTATATGACGACGTTGTCGCGCAGCACACGGATGGGCTTGGAACGGTATACCGTGCCTTCGGTCACCATACAGCCAGCAATCTGACCAAACTTTGGCGAACGGAACACATCCCGAACCTCTGCGATACCAACGATTTCCTCGCGCATTTCTGGAGGCAACATGCCTGACAGCGCCTGCTTAACGTCATCGATCAAATCATAAATAACGTTGTAGTAACGCAGGTCTATGCCCTCGGCTTCAACCAACCGTCGTGCAGAAGCATCCGCTCGCACATTGAAACCAAACACAACGGCCTCAGATGTCATCGCAAGGTTGATGTCCGTTTCGGCGATTCCGCCGACGCCACCGGACACGATATTGACCTGCACCTCGTCATTGCCAAGTTCAAGCAGTGCCGATTGCAGCGCCTCAAGGGAACCACGGACATCTGCTTTGACAACAACGTTGAGCGTCTTCTTCTCACCGGCAGTCATGCTTTCGAACATGTTATCGAGCTTGGCAGCCTGCTGACGCTGCAACTTGCTATCGCGCATCTTCTCCTGGCGGGAGTCCGCCAGGTCTCGAGCACGTTTCTCATTCTCGAGCACCGCAAACTGATCACCGGCATCCGGCGTTCCGTCCAGACCGAGAATCTCCACCGGAATACTGGGCCCTGCTTCTTCAATGGGCTGGCCATTTTCATCCAACATGGCGCGTACACGACCGTAATGCAGTCCCGCCAGGCAAATATCGCCCTGACGTAAAGTACCGCTTTGGATCAATAGTGTGGTCACCGGACCACGACCTTTGTCCAGGCGTGATTCGATGACGATACCCTGCGCAGGAACCTCTCGTGGGGCCTGAAGCTCAAGTAGCTCGGCCTGTAACAGAATCGCATCCAGCAGCGCATCAACGCCGTCGCCCGTCAACGCTGAAACAGGCACAAACTGATGCTCACCGCCCCATTCTTCTGGCACAACTTCTTTTGCGGAGAGTTCGTTCTTCACCCGATCAGGGTCAGCGCCCTCTTTATCCATTTTGTTAACGGCCACGATCAGCGGCACGCCCGCTGCCTTGGCATGTTGCACCGCCTCAACAGTCTGCGGCATCACGCCATCGTCAGCTGCGACGACCAGAATCACGATGTCTGTGCTCTTCGCGCCTCGCGCCCGCATTGCAGTAAACGCTGCGTGCCCCGGCGTATCAAGGAAAGTGATCATGCCGTGGTCTGTGTCTACGTGGTACGCGCCAATGTGCTGGGTAATACCGCCGGCTTCGCCCGAGGCGACTTTCGCTTTACGAATGTAATCAAGAAGCGATGTCTTACCGTGATCAACGTGCCCCATTACAGTAACTACCGGCGCTCTGGGCATCAGTTCGCCTTCATGCATAGCCAGTGCTTCGTTGAGGTTATCCTCAAGCGCATCGGCACTTACAAACTTCACTGAGTGACCCAACTCTTCGACAACCAGTGTCGCGGTGTCCTGATCGATCATCTGATTGATGTTGGCCATTACACCCAGCTTCATCAGCTCCTTGATCACGGCGCCTGACTTCACTGACATCTGCTGAGCGAGTCCGCCCACTGAGATCATGTCTGCGAGCTCTACTTCATAGACCTTTCTTGCTGTTGGCATTTCGAATCCATGCTTGCCGTGCTCTTCGTGAGTGGACTTGCCCTTGCGACGGCCACCACGGCGACGTGGCGATCCCGACTCAGCGGCCTCCAGATCGGATAGCGACAGGTTGTGTCCTCGGTGCTTACCGCGCCCAAGAGGCTCTGAACCTACCCGCCCGCGAGACTTCTTCTTGCGTGGCTCTTCACGACCCGGCGCGGCGGGAGCATCATGCAAGCGCTTTGGCTTGCGTGCTGCATCGACGCTCGGTGCCGATCGGGGAGTTGCCGCAGCTTCTGCTTCCTTGCGCTCGGCCTCAGCCTTGCGCGCAGCGATTGCTGCTTCTCGGGCAGCAGCCTCTTCTTCTTCGCGCTTCTTACGGCGTGCAGCGGCGCGCTGACGGAGCACCTCAGGATCCAGGTCTTTCTCATCTTCCGGCTCAGGCTCTGGCTCGGGCTCAGGAGCGGGCTCTGGCTCCGGCGCAGGCACTTCAGCTACTACAACCTCTTCTACCGGTGGCTCTTCAACAAGCTCATCCGAAGCCGCGGCTGGAAGCTCTTCGCCTTCTTCCTCAACAGCATCACGCTTCACATAGGTGCGCTTCTTGCGCACTTCTACGTTGACGGTTTTCTTACCCTGAGAACCTCCAGCACGCAGGGTGCTGATGGTCTTGCGCTTTAAAGTGATGCGCTTGGGGGCTGCCGTGGACTCACCATGACTGGCTTTGAGGAACGCCAGCAGCGTTTGCTTGTCCTCATCAGACACGGCCTGTTCTGCCGCACTATGAGGCAAACCCGCATCTTTCATCTGCGCCAATAGACGATCTACCGATGCGCCTACTGTTTCCGCCAGTTGCTCTACTGTTACCTGCGCCATCGCGCTGTCTCCTTGTGACCTGTTAACCCTGTTTCAATACCAAACGGGTAATCAGGCCGACTCTTCCTCGAACCAAGGCGCGCGAGCAGTCATAATCAGCTCACCAGCACGCTCTTCGGTCATATCTTCTATATCCATTAACTCGTCTACGCCCTGTTCTGCCAGGTCTTCCATGGTCACGATGCCGCGACTGGAGAGAATAAAGGCGAGATGACGGTCCATGCCGTCCATGCCAAGCAGATCTTCGGCGGGCTCTTGCGCCCCCAGCTCTTCTTCAGACGCAATGGCCAGAGTCAAGAGTGCATCCTTGGCTCGAGCACGCAGCTCTTCTGCAATGTCCTCGTCAAAACCATCGATAGACGTCATTTCTTCCAGGGGGACGTAGGCCACTTCCTCCAGGGTAGTGAAACCCTCATCGACCAAGATACCTGCGACGTCCTCATCGACATCCAACTTATCCATAAACGTCTGAATCACCTGACCGGCTTCAGCTTCCTGCTTCTCTACGGCCTCATCAACACTCATCACATTGATGGTCCAGCCGGTAAGCTCACTGGCAAGGCGCACGTTCTGACCCGCGCGACCAATGGCCTGAGCAAGATTATCCTCGGCTACCGCAACGTCCATGGTGCCGCTTTCTTCGTCAACAACAATGGACTCGACTTCTGCGGGTGACATTGCGTTGATCACCAACTGCGCCGGATTGTCATCCCAAAGAACGATATCGACGCGCTCGTTATCCAACTCATTGGAGACAGCTTGCACACGCGACCCGCGCATGCCCACACAGGCCCCTACCGGATCGATGCGCTGGTCATTGGTTTTTACGGCAATCTTCGCGCGGGATCCCGGATCTCGAGCAGCACTGCGAATTTGGATGACTTCTTCAGAAATTTCGGGCACTTCGATCTTGAACAGCTCAATGAGCATTTCCGGGCAGGCGCGGCTGAGAATCAACTGGGGACCCCGAGTCTCCGTACTGATCTCCTTCAGGATGGCGCGCACTCGATCGTTGATGCGGAATGTTTCCCGACCCACCAACTGCTCCCGCGGCAGCAATCCCTCGGCATTGCTGCCAAGGTCCACGATCACGTTATCGCGGGTAACCTTCTTGACCGTGCCGGCAATCAATTCACCAACGCGGTTTTCGTACTGCTCAACGACCTGGGCTCGCTCCGCGTCACGTACTTTTTGTACGATAACCTGCTTAGCGGTTTGAGCGGCAATACGTCCGAAACCAACGTTCTCTACCTTCTCCTGATACACATCCCCGGGTTTGAGCGACTCGTCCTGCTCGATAGCCTCTTCGGTTGTGAACTGCGTGCCCAGCAGCGCCAACTCGTCATCAGGCACCACCAACCAGCGACGCACAGTCTCATAATCGCCGGTCTCACGATCAATTGTGACTTCAATGTCGGCGTCTTCGTCGTATCGCTTCTTGGTGGCCATGGCCAGCGCGGACTCTATGGCCTCAAAGATAATGTCCTCGGACACACCTTTTTCGTTTGATACCGCTTCCGCTACCAGCAATATTTCTTTTGTCATCGCTCTTAAACCTCGTAACAACAACCTCGGGGGTTGCTCATATACGCAGCGTCAACTGCGCCCGGTCCACGTCGCCGTAAGGCAACAAATACTCGTGGTCATCCACGAGCAACACAATATCTCCATCTTCGACACCCCGAAGGATGCCTTTAAATTTGCGCCGCCCCTCAAAGGGACTCCGCAAACGTAGCTCTATCTCTTCGCCAACATAGGCGAGGTATTGCTCGAGCCTAAACAGACGCCGATCAACCCCGGGAGAAGAAACCTCCAAAAGGTACTCACCGCTGATGGGCTCTTCCACATCAAGTACGGCTCCCACCTGCTCGCTCACCGCGGCACAGTCGGTAACCTGCACGCCGTTTTCAGACTCTATATAAAGCCTCAAAACGCTATGCTTGCCCTGAATAAGGTACTCAGTACCCCACAGTTCAAAGCCCAAAGCCTCGACCGTTGGTGCGAGCAATGCCTGCAGCTTGTTTTCTTTTGCACTCATCGCTTGCCTCCTCTATTCGAGCCTTCAGCTATCTGGCGTCACGTCACCAATACAAACGCGAAGCCAATAAAAAAGCCCCAAAAGGGGCTTTTTTATTCACATCGTCGGTCATTGGAGCTGACGATGTTGTCGTTGGTAGCGGGGGCCGGATTTGAACCGACGACCTTCGGGTTATGAGCCCGACGAGCTACCAGGCTGCTCCACCCCGCATCAAAACTTTTCTCTGCGTGCCCAATATAAAGCTGCTGTTGCTTAGCTTTACCATCTGACTCGCGGGACACTCCCTTAAGCTGCCCCCGTGAGAGGCCGCGTATTATAGGTGCGACCAACACGTCACGCAAGCGCTACGAGCTTGCTCTGCCCAGATAGGGCAATAAAGAGTCAGTAAACGCCAATCAAAAAACGCTACTAACAAACAATGGTGCCGAAGGGGGGACTTGAACCCCCACGCGCATAGCGCACTACCCCCTCAAGATAGCGTGTCTACCAATTCCACCACTTCGGCAAATATCTACTGAGGCTGAGGAAGATCCTCTTGCACAGCCTCTTGATCGACTCCGAAACCCTCAGCACTCATTGCTGGCATGCTGTCATCCACTACGGGAAGATCGCTCTCGGTCGCCGGGCGCATATCATCCACAGCTTCGATGTCTGCGTCCAGTGTTACGGGCGCGGAATTTGTCGGAACCGGTATGGCAAACTCATCAACAGTTGTGGTCTTATTCTTGGCGATCACTGCCAGCCCAAAGCTTGTCACGAAAAACAAAGTCACCATCCATGCGGTAGCGCGAGTCAGCACGTTACCGCTGCCGGTGCTACCAAACACAGTCTGGGATGCTCCCGCACCAAAAGATGCGCCTGCGTCTGCGCCCTTACCCTGCTGCAGGATGATCAAGCCGATAATCGCCAGCGACAGCAACAAATGCGTCACCAATACCAGCTGTTCAATCAATTGCGCACTCATGTCCTAAACCTCATTGCAGACGCGGCCAATCCGCTGTCTGCTGTTGTATTCTCGCCGCTCAAGCAGCACACACAATGGCGGCAAACGCTTCGGCATCCAGAGACGCACCACCAACAAGCGCCCCATCAATATCGGCTTGAGCAAACAGCTCCGCCGCATTACCAGCCTTAACACTACCCCCATAAAGGAGTCGCAACCCCGAAGCATGGGTCGCATCCAGGCCGGTCACTACGTCCCGAATGAACGCGTGCATATCTTGGGCCTGTTCCGGCGAGGCCGTTAAGCCCGTGCCAATAGCCCAAACCGGCTCATAAGCTATAGCCAGTCCCTGCAAATCAGGCAAGTCACCCAGTGCACCCAACAACTGCGCCTTGACTACGTCCTGTGCTTCCCCGGTCTCTCGCTGCTCCTGGGTTTCGCCTACGCACAACACCGGTGTAAGTCCTGCACGCTGCGCCATGCTGAGCTTTGCTGCCACCAATGCATCAGATTCCTGATGATACTGACGACGCTCCGAATGACCCACAATGACCCACTGACAGCCACAATCATCAAGCATCTCTGCCGACACTTCCCCGGTATAAGCGCCTTCTGCAATATGACTGCAGTCCTGGCCGCCCAACATCACGTCACTGGAACGAAGCAACTCCGCCAGCTGCCCCAGATAAGCAAAAGGAGGACAGAGCACGCACTCGGCGCGATGCTCTTCCAGCAACCCCAGAAAAGCCTCAACGAGAGCCTGATTAAAGGCGCGCTTTCCGTGCATTTTCCAGTTGGCAATTACCAGCGGCTGTCGCATAGCTACAAGCTCCGCGTCGCGAGGGCGCGCAATACTACCCAAGCTGCCTGCTCGGGGCAAGACAAGCTGTCAACTGAGAACAACAAAAGAGTGCGCTGACTCTTACGAAGATCGAGTCCGCTGGCATCGCTCACTTGGAAGCCATGACGCTTTCAACGGTGTCAGCAAGGGAGCGACAGAGGCGGTTCACCTGCCCCTCATCGCGCCCTTCGACCATTACCCGGATCACTGGCTCAGTGCCGGAAGGCCGCAAAAGGACACGCCCAGCATCACCGAGCTCCTGCTCCACCTGCGCTACCGCGTCGATAATGCTGGGCTCGGCTTCGACGTTTACACCGGGGATCACCCGCACGTTGATCATAGTTTGAGGGAACAGTGGCACCTCAACCAAAACATCCCGAAGGCTGCGGCCAGCGCTGCGCAGGGCTCTGAGTACCTGTAAAGACGATACGATGCCATCGCCGGTAGTCGTCACGTCAGAGCAGATAATGTGTCCCGAGGATTCGCCGCCTAAGTGCCAGGACTGCGCCTCCATCATTTCACGCACATAGCGGTCGCCTACTTTTGCACGCACAAATTGTAGCCCCTGGTCTTTGAGCGCTATCTCCAGCCCCAGGTTGGACATCAAAGTACCCACCACCCCCGCGTCTGAGGTGCCTTCCTGCAAACGATGCATGGCAATAACATAAAGCAATTGATCGCCGTCGACCGTTGCCCCCTTACCGTCGACAAACAGCACCCTGTCACCATCGCCATCGTAGGCTATACCCAGATCGCAGTTCTGCTTTAGCACTGTCTCGGCCAGAGTATCCATATGCGTGGAACCCACGCCTTCATTAATGTTAAAGCCATCAGGGGACACTCCAATGGAAATCACCTCGGCGCCTAACTCGGACAGCACACTCGGAGCAATGTGATAGGTCGCCCCATGGGCGCAATCCATGGCGATACGCAGCCCGCGAAGGCTGAATCCCTCGGGCACTGTGGCTTTGCAAAATTCAATATAGCGACCGGCCGCGTCTACGAGTCGCTGCACCTTGCCAATATCGTGGGACTCAACACAGCTTAGGGGTAGATCCAGCTCGGCCTCAATCGCAAGCTCGATCTCATCCGGTAACTTGGATCCCGTTGCGGAGAAAAACTTTATGCCGTTGTCAAAGTAGGGATTGTGCGATGCACTAATGACAATGCCCGCGTCGGCGTTTTGCGTACGGGTCATCAGTGCTACCGCGGGTGTCGGCATTGGCCCCAGGAGCTTTACATCTACCCCCGCAGCGACCAGTCCGGCCTCCAGCGCTGACTCAAACATATACCCCGATACTCGGGTGTCCTTGCCAATGATGACACTACAGCGACCCTGCTCCGCCATAAGGCGAGTAAATACTCTTCCGCAGGCCCAGCCAAGCTTGAGCACAAAGTCCGGAGTAATAGGTGACTCCCCAACCAGACCGCGAATGCCGTCGGTGCCAAAAAAACGTTTTTTCATGGGGTATGAACATTCCTTACTGCTTCGAGGATACGCAACACGTCCGCCGTTTCGGCAACGTCATGAACGCGCAAGATTGACGCGCCGTTTTGAGCCGCCAGCATCGCCAGGGCGAGACTTCCCGGAAGACGATCATCGATCTCGCGGCCGGTGAGTTTAGCAATCAGTGACTTGCGTGATAAGCCCGCCATCACAGGAAAGCCCATGCCAGCCAAGAGGTCCAACCGGGCGAGCAAGCTGAGATTGTGCTCAAGCGTCTTGCCGAATCCAAATCCGGGATCAATCACTATCTGGGATCTGGGCACGCCCGCGCTAACGCAAGCGCTTACGCGTAGCTCAAGAAAGCCCTGAACCTCTGTCAGCACATCTTGATATTGCGGCGCCTGCTGCATCGTATTGGGCTGGCCTTGCATGTGCATCAGACAAAGAGGCAAGCCAAGCTCCGCGGCCGCCTCGAGCGCTCCGTCTCGCGCAAAAGCCCTAACGTCATTGAGCAAGCCCGCTCCCGCAGATGCCGCGGCCCGCATCACTGCCGGCGTACTGCTATCAAGAGATAGCACCGCGTCGCATTCACGACTCAGTGCCTCAAAGACCGGCAGCACTCGATCCAACTCCTGCTGCTCTGACACGGGTGTAGCACCGGGCCGCGTTGACTCCCCACCAATATCGAGAATGCTTGCGCCGGCATCGACCATGGCGACAGCCTCACGGCACAGGGCGTCAAGGTCCGCGCGGCCGTCAACCAGCCAGCGGCCACCATCAGAAAAGGAATCGGGAGTGATATTAAGAACGCCCATGATAATGGGCGTGGAGAGATCAAGAACGGTGCCAGCGCAGCGCAAAGATGCGCCGGCACTCTCTGAAGGCTTCAAAATACCGCGTCGAACTATGTCGAGTTTTAGTGCTCGCCCGCGGGACCGCCAATGGGACCACTGCGATCAGCCGTATCCGACCCGGCAACGGAGGACGAACCCGAACCGCTGTCGCCATCGTTGTTAGACCAATCCGCTGGCTCGCGTGGCGTACGGCCTTCCATAATGTCGTCGATTTGATCGGCATCGATTGTCTCGTAGTGCATCAAGGCGTCAGACATCACGTGCAGTTTATCGACGTGCTCTTCCAGAATGTCCTGGGCCTTGCGATAGCACTCGTCAATGATCCGACGTACTTCAGCATCAATTTGCTTCGCCGTCTCATCGGACATTCCCTTGCTTCCGGAGGCTCCACCGCGCCCCAGGAACATCTCGTCACCGCCCTCGTCGTAAAGCAATGGCCCCATTTTTTCGGACAGGCCCCACTTGGTGACCATATTTCTGGCGATCTCGGTAGCGCGCTGGATATCATTGGATGCGCCCGTGGTAATACCGTCCGGGCCCAGGGTCATTTCTTCGGCTATGCGACCGCCAAACAAGCTACAAATTTGCCCGATGATGTGCCTGCGACTGTGCGAGTAACGATCTTCTTCAGGCAGGAACATCGTGACGCCAAGGGCGCGCCCCCGGGGAATAATGCTTACTTTATAGACGGGGTCGTGCTCAGGAATGATACGCCCGACAATCGCGTGTCCCGCTTCGTGGTAGGCAGTATTGCGCTTCTCGTCTTCGGACATAACCATCGACTTGCGCTCAGCGCCCATCATGATTTTGTCCTTGGCAAGTTCAAACTGCGTCATGCCTACCGTGCGAATTCCGGTCCGCGCCGCAAAAAGCGCTGCCTCATTGACGAGGTTTGCAAGGTCAGCACCCGAGAAACCCGGCGTACCTCGCGCAATTTTTGATGCCTCGACATCTTCTGCGAGCGGCACTTTGCGCATGTGCACCTTTAGAATTTGTTCGCGGCCGCGAATATCAGGCAGACCTACAACCACCTGCCGATCAAAGCGGCCGGGGCGCAGCAGCGCAGGATCAAGTACATCGGGACGGTTGGTTGCCGCGATCACAATAACGCCATCGTTCACCTCGAAACCGTCCATCTCCACCAGCAGCTGGTTAAGCGTTTGCTCGCGCTCATCGTTCCCGCCACCCATACCGGCGCCCCGGTGACGACCCACTGCATCGATCTCGTCGATGAAAATAATACAGGGAGCCTGCTTCTTGGCCTGGTCAAACATATCGCGCACCCGCGACGCGCCCACACCGACAAACATCTCCACAAAGTCAGAGCCCGAGATGGAAAAGAAGGGCACTTTAGCCTCGCCGGCGATAGCCTTGGCAAGCAGCGTCTTACCGGTACCTGGCTGCCCCACCATCAACACACCGCGGGGGATCCGCCCACCTAATTTTTGAAACTTGCCGGGATCGCGCAGAAATTCAACCAGCTCCTTAACGTCTTCCTTCGCTTCATCAACGCCGGCGACATCCGCAAAGGTCGTGGTGATCTGATCCTCGCCCAGCAGCTTCGCCTTACTCTTACCGAAACTCATCGGGCCACCACGGCCACCCGCACCGCCCTGCATCTGGCGCATAAAGAACATAAACACCGCGATGATGATGAGTATGGGGAAACTCGCCACCAGCAGCTGCGTCCACACGCTTTGCTGCTCTGGCTCCCGCCCTTCGACCTCTACCTGGTGTGTAAGCAGGTCGTCGATAAGCTTGGGATCTTCAACCATGGGTCGCGTCGTTTCGAAATAGGACCCATCAAAACGCTCGCCCGCAATGGTCAGGCCGTCAATGGTGACCTTGCGAATCTGGTCACGCTGAATCTCCTGAATAAACTCGGAGTACACCACCCGCTCTGTGGGGGTCTGCATGCTGAAGTTGTTAAAAATCGACAGCAGTACTGCAGCTATTACCAACCACAAAAGCAGATTTTTGGCCATATCGTTCAAAATTGTTACCTCGTTGCTGCGGCGTTTTGAAGGGCCGCTGAACCTGCAAAAATTACCGACATCTAATCGTCGACTGCCGGAGCACTTCTGCGCGCCGCCGGGCGACCTCGCCCTATTACCGCCGGTCTACCAGTATAGCTGTTTTTACGACACAAACGCCTGTCTGGGCCGCCGTAACCACTGACTAACTATCACCAGGGTTTGCCAGACGACCCCGCGCCACCAGATATACCTCTCGGGAGCGCGGCCTGGATGCCGTCGGCTTGCGCGTCAAAACCTTGTCAAACTGCTCACGAGTCGCTTTGAACAGCTCATCAAAACCCTCACCCTGAAACACCTTGGTCACAAAAACGCCACCGGGTGCCAGAACACGGCAGGCCATATCCAGAGCGAGCTCCACCAAATAGATGGACTTTGGCTGATCAACCGCACTCACTCCACTCATGTTGGGGGCCATATCAGAAATTACAAGGTCCACTGGTTTTCCGCCCAACTCCGCCAAAATACGCTCAAATACCGCGTTCTCCGTGAAATCTCCTTCAACGAAGTCGACCCCCGCTATACTATCCATCGGCAGTATGTCAGACGCGATCACCTGCCCCCGGTCTCCTACAAGACCGGCCGCTACCTGAGACCAGCCTCCGGGGGCGCTGCCCAGGTCTAAAACGGTCATACCGGGACGAATCAGCCTTTCACGCTCCTGCAGCTCCAGCAGTTTGTAACAGGCGCGGGACCGATACCCGTCCCGCTGCGCCTGCTGCACGTAGGGGTCCTCCCGGTGCTCTCGCAACCATGCTTTACTACTGGACCGTTTTTTAACCATGGCCTATTCTCAAACTCTCTGTCTATGGCGTACGCGCGATTTGGGTCCCACCGGAACTGTAGTGTAGACTCCGCGCCCCGCTGACTTCTTCGGTTTACCCTAGCATGACCCGCAAAACCAACACCCGCCAACTCCGTGCCATAGGCCACAAACTTAACCCGGTAGTAACCATCGCCGGAAACGGACTCAGTGAGTCGGTACAACAGGAGCTTGACCGCGCACTCAATGACCACGAACTCATCAAGGTGAAATTTGCGGTGGGCAGTCGTGAGGCACGCGACGAGGTACTTGCGCAGTTACTTAAGGACAGCAAAGCCGAGCTGGTTCAACGCATTGGCAACACAGCTCTGTTACTGCGACACAGCGCCCAACCAGACCCTAAAAAATCTAATTTGCTGCGAGTGCTCGCTTAAACAAGACAGCCGCAAACGCAGTGCGCTGCTACAGGTGGCGCACCTGATCAATTTCGTATTCCCGATCACCACCGGGAGCACGCACCACCACCACATCTCCCTCTTCTTTGCCAATCAAAGCGCGTGCGATGGGTGAATTCACAGATATCAAATTCAGCTTGGCGTCGGCCTCATCATCACCAACGATGCGGTAGGTCACCACGTCGTCGTTCTCCACATTAATCAGATCTACCGTAACCCCAAAAATGACCTTGCCCGTGCAGGGAATAGCAGTCACATCAATGACCTGGGCATGGGAGAGCTTGCCTTCGATATCCATAATCCGCCCCTCGGCGAAGCTTTGCTGCTCCCGGGCGGCGTGATACTCGGCGTTCTCCTTGAGGTCGCCATGTTCTCGAGCCTCGGCAATTGCCTGCACAATCCGCGGGCGATCGACCTTCTTCAGCTGATCAAGTTCTGCGCGCAAGGCCTGCTCGCCCTGCGCCGTCATCGGCACCTTACTCATTAATGCATGCTCCTGTGGAGATCCTGAAGACGGCGCACCGTCTTATCCCCTTCTCGCTGCAGGGTCAGGCATATAGCTTCGGCCGCAGCAAGAGTTGTTGTGTAAAACACCCGGTGTGCTTCTGCACTGGCGCGAATGGGTGCCGAATCGGCAATCGCCCGGCGTCCTTCGGTGGTGTTAATAATAATGTCTGCTTCGTCGTTCTTGATCATATCGACGATATGCGGTCGCCCTTCGAGAACTTTTTTCACCCGGCGAACCTCAAGACCCGCAAGCTCCAGCGCATCTGCGGTACCTCCGGTAGCCGCAAGCTTAAAGCCGAGATCGACCATCTGCCGTGCAAAGACTACCGCACCCGGTTTGTCGACATCCCTGACACTGATGAGCAGGGTGCCGCTGCGCGGAGGAGGATCGCCGGCGGCAAGCTGGGCCTTGGCAAAAGCATCCGCAAAGCTATCACCGGTACCCATAACCTCACCCGTAGATTTCATCTCCGGTCCGAGAATGGGATCCACGCCCGGAAACTTGTTAAACGGCATGACCGCTTCTTTCACGCTAAAGAAGTCGGGAACAATCTCTGCAGTGAAACCCTGATCCACCAGGCTTACCCCAGCCATACAGCGCGCTGCGATTTTCGCCAGCGAGGTGCCAATGCACTTGGACACAAAGGGCACCGTGCGCGACGCTCGAGGGTTCACCTCAATGACATAGATTTTTTCGTCCTGCCAGGCCAGCTGCACGTTCATCAAGCCTTTCACACCCAGCGCCAGCGCCATCTGTCTGACCTGCTCGCGCATCTGGTCCTGCACGTCCGCCGGCAGGCTATAGGGCGGCAATGAGCAGGCCGAATCTCCCGAATGCACGCCCGCTTGCTCGATGTGCTGCATGATGGCGCCGATAACGACCTGCTCACCATCTGACACCGCATCGATATCGACCTCTATGGCCGCACTCAAAAAGCTGTCCAGAAGCACCGGAGACTCATCACTCACTGACACGGCTTCGCGCATATAGCGCAGCAGGTCTTCTTCGCGATACACAATCTCCATGGCGCGACCGCCCAGTACATAGGAGGGGCGTACGACCAGGGGATAACCGATAGTCCGGGCCGCTTCGATAGCCTGTTCAACGCTGCGTACCGTCGTATTCGCCGGCTGCAGCAGCCCAAGATCCTGAATGAGATGCTGAAAGCGCTCTCGATCCTCAGCCCGATCAATGGCATCCGGTGTCGTGCCGATAATAGGCACCCCTGCGGCCTCTAAGGCACGCGCCAACTTCAACGGTGTCTGGCCGCCAAACTGCACGATCACACCCTCGGGCTGCTCCTTGGCAACAATCTCGAGCACGTCCTCCAGGGTCACAGGCTCAAAGTACAGCCGGTCCGAGGTATCGTAATCCGTGGAGACCGTCTCGGGATTACAGTTGACCATGATGGTTTCGTAACCATCCTCGCGCATCGCCAGCACTGCGTGAACACAGCAGTAGTCAAATTCAATGCCCTGGCCGATACGGTTTGGCCCGCCACCGATCACCAGAATCTTGGGACGGTCCGTAGGCTCTGCCTCGCACTCTTCATCGTAGGTTGAATACATGTAGGCAGTACTGGAGGCGAACTCCGCCGCGCAGGTATCCACGCGCTTGTAGACTGGTCGAATATCCAGCCCCTGGCGATGCTCTCGCACCGAGGTCTCGCTCACGCCCAACAACGCCGCCAGCCGTCGGTCCGCAAAGCCCTTGCGCTTGAGGCGATAGAGCCGCTCTTTCGTCAAATCATTCAGGGTGCCGGCGGTAATCGCCGCTTCGTCGCGAACAATGTCTTCCATCTGAACCAGATACCAGGGGTCCACACCCGAGTGTCGATAAACCTCATCCACGGTCATACCCAGACGGAAAGCATCGGCTATATGCCAAATACGATCAGCCCCGGGATTAATCAGCTCGCTGATCAGTTCATCGCTGGGCTCGGTATCATCCGGGCCCAGGCGGGATTCCAGTCCCGATGCACCGACCTCAAGGCCGCGCAAAGCTTTCTGAAGCGACTCCTGGAAGTTGCGACCGATAGCCATGACCTCACCGACGGACTTCATCTGCGTGGTCAGGCGAGCGTCCGCCGCGTTGAATTTCTCAAAGGCAAAGCGCGGTATTTTTGTGACTACGTAGTCTATGGCAGGCTCAAAGGAGGCAGGCGTTGCTCCACCGGTAATGTCATTCTTGAGTTCATCCAGGGTGTAGCCAATAGCCAGCTTGGCCGCGACCTTGGCGATGGGGAAACCCGTAGCCTTGGAAGCCAGCGCCGAGGATCGCGACACCCGGGGGTTCATCTCAATCACCACCATACGACCGGTGTTGGGGCAGACGCCAAACTGTACGTTGGAGCCGCCAGTTTCCACGCCTATCTCACGCAGCACCGCCAAAGAGGCGTTACGCATGATCTGATATTCCTTGTCCGTGAGCGTCTGAGCCGGTGCCACCGTGATCGAGTCACCCGTATGTACACCCATGGCATCGAAGTTTTCGATGGCGCAAATGATGATGCAATTGTCCTTTCGATCACGAACCACCTCCATCTCATACTCTTTCCAGCCAATAAGCGACTCGTCGATCAGCAGCTCAGAGGTCGGCGAGAGATCCAGGCCTCGCAGGCAAATTTCTTCAAATTCTTCGCGGTTGTAGGCGATACCACCACCCGATCCACCCATGGTGAACGACGGTCGAATAATGCAAGGAAAGCCCAGCTTTTCCAGCACCGCATGCGCCTCGTCCATGGAGCGTGCAAAAGAGGCCCGGGGCGTCTCAAGCCCAATCCGCTTCATGGCCTTGTCAAACAGTTCGCGATCTTCGGCCATATCAATGGCTTCTTTGGTCGCGCCGATCATTTCAACGCCGTTGGCCTCAAGCACGCCCTCGCGCGCCAGATCCAAAGCGCAGTTGAGTGCTGTCTGGCCACCCATGGTGGGTAGTAAGGCATCAGGCTTTTCGACTTCGATAATTCGCGCAACAGTGCGCCATTCAATGGGCTCTATGTAGGTTGCATCGGCCATTGAGGGGTCGGTCATGATCGTCGCTGGATTCGAGTTCACCAGGATCACTCGATACCCTTCTTCTCGCAGCGCCTTACAAGCCTGCGCTCCCGAGTAGTCAAACTCACAAGCCTGACCGATCACAATGGGGCCGGCGCCAATGATGAGAATACTTTTAATGTCTGTGCGCTTTGGCATGTGCTTATCCTGCCTGTTGCTGGATCAGGCTGATGAAATGATCGAAGAGCACACTGGGCTCGTGAGGTCCGGGACTAGCCTCGGGGTGCCCCTGAAAACTGAAAGCCGGCTTATCCGTGCGCTCAATACCCTGCAGCGTGCCGTCAAACAGCGAACGATGGGTCACGCTCAAACAATCTGGTAGTGCCTCGTCATTGACGGCAAATCCGTGGTTTTGGCTGGTAATCATCACCCGACCATCGCGCAGATCCTGCACCGGATGATTGGCACCGTGATGGCCGAATTTCATTTTGAGGGTCTTGGCACCGCTGGCAAGCGCCAGCAATTGATGCCCCAGGCAAATACCAAATAAGGGTATGCCGGTCTCCAGCAATTCAGTAATTGCTGCGATGGCGTAATCGCAGGGCTCGGGGTCTCCCGGGCCGTTGGAAAGGAAGACACCGTCGGGGTTCAAGGCCAATACCTCGCTGGCGGGCGTCTGTGCCGGCACAACCGTGAGACGGCAGCCGCGATCAGCGAGCATGCGAAGAATATTGCGCTTAACCCCAAAATCGTAGGCCACGACATGCCAGGGCATGTCTTCGGCCGCGGGGTCCGTAAAGCCCTCTCCCAGCTGCCAGGTTCCGGCGGTCCAGGCGTAACTTTCGGATGTGGAAACTTCCTTTGCCAGATCCATGCCTTTGAGTCCCGCAAACTCCCGGGCCATAGCCAGAGCGACGTCAGTATCAGGACTATCGGTGGCCATGAGGCAGCCATTTTGGGCACCTTTGTCACGCAGCACCCGGGTCAGCCTCCGCGTATCAATCTGGGCAATACCCACCACGCCGCGCTCTCGAAGATAATCATCCAGCGCCTGGGTGTTACGAAAATTGCTCGCCAGCAGGGGAAGGTCACGTATCACCAAGCCCGAGGCCCAGATTTGCGACGACTCCTCGTCCTCGGCATTGGTGCCTGTATTACCAATGTGTGGATAGGTCAGCGTGACAATCTGACGAGCGTAGGAAGGGTCCGTAAGGATTTCCTGATAACCAGTCATAGCCGTATTGAACACGACCTCGCCAACGGAGGTAGCAGTAGCGCCGATGGATATTCCGTGAAAGACGCTACCGTCTTCGAGAACCAGAATTGCAGGACGGGTCAATCGTTCCTCCAGGGGCGCTGGCACGGTGCTCACACGCTCAAAAAAAAGCGAGATGAGTGGCTCTCATCTCGCTTTTCTTGGCTTGTCAATGTACGTTAATGCCGGCAGCTCAGAATTATGTGTGGTCAAAGGGCACGCCGGACTTGCAGTCCAGTCGTGGTGGCACAGTGTACGAAATCACCTGTTTTGTGTCCATATAGATTATCCACAAACTAAGTGCCCGCTGAGCTCACTGCGCCTATCATAGCCACTTAGTCGCACGGACCCCTCAAATGAACTATTTCGCTAACAAGCATGCCGTAATTACGGGTGCTGGCTCCGGTATTGGTCGGGCGCTCGCGCAACAGCTTAACGCTGCTGGCTGCCATCTTTACCTTTCGGACATTGATGACCATGGCCTTAGCGCCACCATAGCGAGCCTGTCTAACACCGATGCCTCCTCCACGGGCAGCATAGTTGACGTCGCAGACGCCGATGCGATGAACCGTTGGGCGGCCGTTGTCAGCCAAACAACGAAAGAACTCCATCTCGTGGTTAACAACGCGGGCGTTGATTTAATGGCCTCTGCACAGCAAACGACTCTAGAGGACTTTCATTGGCTGATGAACATCAACTTTTGGGGCGTGGTGCACGGCTGTGATGCTTTTGTTCCCGCCCTGGCAGCATCGGCGCAAAGCCATCTTGTGAACATTTCATCCGTGTTCGGGCTCATAGCAGTCCCCAATCAGTCCGCTTACAACGCGGCCAAGTTCGCAGTGCGTGGATACAGCGAGTCCCTGCGCCAGGAACTGGATCTTGCAAACAGCCCCATAAAGCTGTGCTGCGTGCACCCCGGAGGTGTAGATACCAATATTGCCCGGCGTGCGCGCAATATGGATCCCAACGCGACCGCCGAGTCGCAACAGGAGATGTTTGCACCGCATGTGCGAACCAGCGCCGATGAAGCGGCAAGGCGCATTCTGCGCTCAGCAAAGAAAGGCCAAAAGCGGCTTCTTATCGGCAGCGATGCACGATTTATCGACTGGATTGTGAGGCTGTTTCCCACGGCTTACGCGCGATTCTTTCCCAGCGACGTGACAAATAGCGTCGCGGGCACCCCATGACCGAAACGCTCACGCGTAGGCAGTTGCTGGTGCTGATTGCGGCACTCATGGCAACTGGCATCGGCCAATCTTTGGTCTTTGCCATCCTGGCGCCGCTGGGTCGCGAGGTTGATCTTGCTGAAGTTCAGATCACCTCAATTATTGCGCTCTCTGCACTGGTGTTTGCCGTGGCCTCTCCTTATTGGGGAAGACTGTCTGACAAAGTGGGTCGCAAGCCAGTCATTCTCATTGGCCTTATTGGCTATACGGTAGGCACGCTGTTGTTTACATCGGTGTTTATGGCAGGACTCACCGGGGTACTGTCCGGACTATCGCTCTACGCGGTAGCGCTCGTTGTACGCTGCAGCCAGTCAGTGGTCATGTCAGCCACCAGTCCATCGACCACAGCCTACGCCGCAGACAGCACGAGTACCGCCGAACGCACGGCGGCCATGGCAAAGCTGGGGACCGCAAACAGTCTGGGCATGATTCTTGGGCCCGCCGTGAGTGGTGCGCTGGCAACGCTGGGACTCCTGGCGCCGCTGTACTTTGCCGGCGCTTTGGCGGCTGCGGCTGCCATATTGGTGTGGCGGGCGCTACCGAGCATCCCGGCACCACAACGACACAGCCATGACCGCCCGCGACGCATGCGCTTTTTGGACGTTCGTATTCGGCGATATGCCCTCACGGCTATCGCCTTGTTCACCGGCTTCTCAGCGATTCAGCAAACTCTGGGGTTTCAGCTACAGGATCAACTATCACTGACCGGCGTGGAAACAGCTCAGTACACGGGCGCAGCGTTGATGGTCTCGGCGGTATTTACCTTCATTGTGCAGGTGACGGCCATGCAGCGCCTGAAGCTGCCACCGCACATCTTTGTGCGAACCGGTTTGGGCTGTATGGCGCTAGGGTCATTGCTGATCGCTGGCTTTGCTAACTTCACGATGCTGGCATCCGGCATGGCCTTACTGGGCACTGGTCTGGGCTTGTCCATGCCAGCGATCACCGCCGGTGCTTCCATCGCCGTCAGCTCACAGGAACAAGGCGGCGCGGCGGGAGTCATTTCGGCCTGCCCTGCGGTGGGTTTTGTCAGTGGGCCGATCATCGGAGGGTTGCTGTATCCGCTAGCGCCCTTTGGCCCGGCGCTGTTCTCTACGCTGGTATTCGCCGGCACCATCGCCTTCTTGTATGGCACCTCAAAACGCTAGCTCGAAGCGGCTATCGCAGCGAGGGCCTCTCGCATCTTTGGGGGAATCGGCACCGGCCGACTGCTAGCTCTATCAACAAAGACGTGGGTGAACGTGCCATTGGCGCAGGCCAGATCAGCACCTTCGCGAAAAATACCAATACCGTACTGCACAGAGCTGTTTCCAAGACGGTCGACACGCAGCGCACCCTGCAAAACCTCGGGATACGCCACCGGGGTGTAGTAATCACAACCCGAATTCACCACCAGCCCCACGGTATCGCCGTCATGAATATTCAGGCCACCCTCGTCAATGAGATAACGATTGGCTACGGAATCGAAGTAGCTGTAATAGATAACATTGTTAACGTGCCCATAAATGTCATTGTCCGACCAGCGTGTGGTGATCACTGTAAACCACGGATAGTCCTGGCGCGATGGAGCTTCTGCTTTAGACATGTTCGTGTCCCACTATAGCGACCCGCGAAATGCAGAGCGATAGATACCAAGCGCATCGTCGTAGCCTACATCTCGGGGATTATTCACAAGTAGCCGCGTTTGCAGCATCGCATCCTGGGCCAATGTCTCCAGACTATTTTCTCGGACACCCGCATCACTGAGCGTTGCGGGCAAAGACAAGTCAGCAATCACCGTCTCAAGTGCCGCAATCAATGCTTCAGCCCTGGCCTCCTCGCTGCCCTCCACGGGCGCCCCCACCACCAGCTCTGCAAGCTCGGCATAAAGACCCGCCGCCTCGGGCAAGTTAAATCGAAGCACCGCCGGAAGAACCAGCGAGTTACTGAGGCCATGGGGAATGTGGTAATGCCCACCCAAAGGGTAGGCAAGCGCGTGCACCGCGGCGACCGGCGCGTTGGCAAAAGCCTGGCCGGCCTGCATAGCACCCAGGAGCATCGCTCCCCGGGCATCACGCTGGCGCCCATCGTGAACAGCGGTACGAATGTTTCGAGACAATAAGCTAAGTGCGCTGCGTGCCAGATTGTCAGATACGGGGTTCTTCTTGATCTTGGACGTGTAGGCCTCGATGGCGTGCACCATGGCATCAACGCCGGTCATCGCGGTAATTTTCGGTGGAAGGCCCAAGGTAAGATCGGCGTCAAGAACAGCGATGTCGGGTAGCAAAACTGCTGAGCTCACACCAGCCTTGGTCGTTTCACCGGTGGTAATAACCGCTACCGGCGTAACTTCGGATCCGGTTCCCGCGGTGGTGGGAACCAGGATAAGAGGCAACCGCCCCCCCGAGACTTGTTCTACGCCGTACATATCAGCAAGCGGCTGATCGCTACACAACAGCGCCGCCGCAACCTTTGCCACATCCATGGAGCTACCACCGCCTACGGCTACTACACCATCAGCACCGGCAGCCTTTCCTGCAGCCGCCGCTGCGAGCACAACCGCTTCCGGTGGATCCTCGCTGACTTTGGCAAAAAGCGTCACTGACACACCCGCCGAGCCCAAGGCATCCTGTACCGGACCTATAAGCCCAATGGACACCAGACCCGGATCGGTAACGAGCAGTACGTTTTGCACGCCAAGGTTTTCGCAATGCGCGGCGAGATTCAGAGCCTCGCCATTGCCACTCACTACGCTCGCAACAGTTTTAAAAGTAAATGGCTGCATGACGCGCTTACTCCATGGTCAGGATGACCTTACCTCGGGCTAAGCGCCCAGTCATAACATCATAGGCTTTTTGGTAGTCTTCCAAAGCGAAGACATCGTTGATAGCAGGCTTGAGCTTACCTTCGGCAAACAGACTCCAGAGCTCTTTGATATTCTGCAGGTGCACGGCAGGCTCTTCGGCAATAAAACGCCCCCAGAATACTCCAACGATCGAACACCCCTTGAGCAGTGCGAGATTCAAGGGGATCTCGGGTATGGGCCCGCTCGCAAATCCAATGACCAGATAGCGACCATTCCACGCCATACCGCGCAGCGCAGGTTCTGCGTAGTCGCCGCCCACGGGGTCATAGACAACGTCCACACCCTTGCCGCCGGTCAATTCTTTTACCGTCTGCTTAAGGTCCTGCTCGCTGTAATTAATCGTCTCGTGGGCACCCAACTCCCGGCACATAGCGAGCTTCTCTTCTGAGCTTGCCGCAGCAATAACTTTGGCACCCATTAGCTTGCCCAGCTCAACTGCGGTGGAGCCTACTCCTCCGGCGGCACCCAGAACCAGAAGAGTCTCTCCTTCCTTAAGGTCCGCACGCTGCTTCAGCGCGTGGTAGGAGGTAAAATACGTCATGGCAACGCCCGCAGCCTGCTTAAAATCCAGTCCTTCGGGCATGGGCATTACAGCATGCTGATCCACGGCGATCTGATCACGGAAGCAACCGCTACCGGTCATCGCAATCACCTTGTCACCGACCTTGTAACGATCGACGCCCTCACCAACCGAAAGCACGACGCCCGCGCACTCTCCACCGGGAGAGAACGGCATATCGGGTTGAAACTGGTACTTACCCTGAATAATCAGCACGTCTGGGAAGTTAAGACCCGCTGCCTTGATATCGATAACGACCTGTCCAGCCTCGGCCGTGGGCTCTGGATGATCGGTGGCAAGCTGCAACTTGTCAGCCATTCCATATTCGGTACACAGTAATGCGCGCATCTCTAACTCTCCTTAACTGGTCTTTTATGTTCGTACATATACCTACGCCTAAGCGTCGACGCAGGAGGCAGAGTGGGCAGGTGCGCTGTGAGCGGGCGTCACGCGCCATGGATGGCGCGTGCCGAGCCTGTCATGGATGACGCTTTTTGGCGTCCCGCTCGCAGGGTTCCTGTGCGCTGTGACTCCTGCTTACCAACTACTTAGCTGAGCAGTTTTTACAATACTTCGAAGAGCCCCGCAGCACCCATACCACCGCCAACACACATGGTGATGACAACGTACTTAACACCGCGGCGCTTACCTTCGATAAGCGCATGACCAATCATGCGCGAGCCGCTCATGCCGTAGGGGTGACCAATCGCAATCGCACCACCGCTGACGTTCAGCTTATCGTTATCAATTCCCAAAACGTTGGCGCAATGCAGGACCTGAACGGCAAACGCCTCGTTGAGTTCCCACAGGCCAATGTCATCGACAGTTAAGCCGTGCTGCTTGAGCAGCTTGGGAACTGCATAGATAGGGCCAATACCCATTTCGTCAGGCTCAAGACCGGCAACAGCAATACCGCGGTAGAGACCCAGGGGCTCAAGACCGCGCCGCTCAGCTAGCTTGGAATCCATGATCAACTGTGCAGATGCGCCATCAGACAGCTGTGAGGCGTTACCCGCAGTGATGGTGCCGCCTTCGATAACAGTCTTAAGACCGGCGAGAGCTTCAGGCGTCGTGGCACGAATACCTTCGTCACGGCTCACTGTAGCTTCTGCTTCGGACTGCTCACCCGTCTCTTTGTTCCAAACGATACGCTTGCAGGTGACCGGCGTCAGCTCGGCATCGTAGCGGCCCTGCTCGTAAGCTTCGGCGACTCGCTGCTGCGACTGCAGCCCGTACTCGTCCATGGCGTCGCGGCTGATGCCATAGCGCTTGGCAACCACTTCGGCGGTTTGCAGCATGGGCATGTAGATATTGGGATGCATGGCAAGAAGCTCTTCGTCCGCTGCTCGGTGCAGGTTCATATGCTCGTTTTGAACCAGTGAAATGGAGTCCAAACCACCACCCACGACAATATCCATGCCGTCGTACATCACCTGCTTGGCGGCAGTGGCTACAGCCATGAGACCCGAAGAACACTGACGATCGATCGTCATACCCGATACAGTTACGGGCAAACCAGCACGCAGCGCAATCTGTCGCGCAACGTTTTGACCGCCGGTTCCCTGCTGCAGGGCAGCACCCATGATGACATCTTCAATCTCACCGGGCTCAACGCCGGCACGACGCACCGCTTCGCTTACTGCCGCAGCACCCAGCGTCGGGGCGGGTAGATTGTTGAATCCACCGCGATACGCTTTGGCAATGGGGGTTCTTGCTGTCGATACAATAACTGCTTCTTTCATAGTTCAATTCCTCAGAGCGGGTTAACACGCCGCCGGTAAATGTCGTCAACGCCCCGCGGGGCGCTATGAATTAGTCGAGAGAAATACCAAGACCTGCGGCCGCTTTGGTGAGCATCTTTCCAGTCTGCTCAAAACCTGCCTGTAGTGCCCGCTCACCTTCGGGGTCAGTGATTGCGTCCCAATGCGCGGCAATGCCCTCGGGCGTCTGCTCTTCTGGCGTGAGCCAGCAGCCGTCTGTCTCAACAATTTTAGCCACCGCATAAGATCCGGCGCCCGCGCAAAGAATCGTGCGATTCGGACTGTCTTCACTGACCAGATACAGAACGGCGGGGGTCACAGTCTCCGGCGTCAAGAGTTCAAAAACCTTCTCCGGCATCAAACCCTCGGTCATTCTCGTACCTGCCGTGGGAGCGAGTGCATTCATACGAATATTGTATTTGGCACCCTCCTGAACCAGCGTGTTCATCATGCCGATCACGCCCATCTTGGCCGAACCGTAATTGGTTTGGCCAAAGTTACCGTAAAGGCCTGAAGAAGAGGTAGTAACGACGATACGACCATACTCCTGCTCTTTCATGATTTCCCAGCAGGCACGGGTGCAATAAACACTGCCCATGAGGTGAACGTTCAGTACCAACTGAAAGTCTTCCATGGAGCCTTTGATAAAGCTCTTGTCGCGAAGAATTCCAGCGTTGTTAACAAGAATATCAACACGACCCCACTTTTCCATGGCCGCCGCTACCATCGCCTCTACCTCGGCATAGTTAGCAACATTGGCTCCGTTGGCCATAGCCTCACCACCGGCCGCTTCAATTTCTGCAACCACGGCAAGCGCTGCCTCCGAAGAAGCACCCGTGCCGTCTTTAGCACCACCGAGGTCGTTAACCACTACTTTGGCGCCACGCTTGGCAAGCTCAATAGCGTGGCTGCGACCCAACCCCTGGCCTGCGCCAGTAACAATAGCTACTCGACCGTCATAACGAATCGTCATTCTCAAAAACTCCTTTTTTGTGTGTCAGGCGCAGACAAGCATTGTGAGTGTCTCGGCTACTAGTGCCGGCGTTTCTTCGCCTTCAATCTCGACGGTGACCGACGAGGTCAAGAGAAACCGGTTGTCGTCCTTCTGGTCGACATTAACCAACTCGGTGTGAGCGCGAATCTTTTTACCTGCGCGCACGGGTGCCAAAAAACGCACCTTGTTCATGCCGTAGTTGATACCCATCATTACGTTCTCTGGCACAACACCCTGCCCTTCACTGAGCTTGGGCAGCATCGACAAAGACAGGAAACCGTGCGCAATGGTTCCGCCGAAAGGCGTCTGTGCCGCTTTCTCTTCGTCCAAGTGGATAAACTGATGATCTTCGGTGCAATCGGCAAAGGCGTTAATACGCCCCTGATCCATCGTCACCCAATCGCTGGTTGTTTTTGTGCCTACCTGATCAACCAACTGCTCTTTTGGAACTACTTTAATACCCATGTTATTCACCTTTTAAATCACTGAATTACTGATCATCCGCAAAGCGCCAGGCGCTGAGGCCGGAATATCAGCCATCTCTGAATGTGGCGTTTACCGGTTCCTGATCCATGTACTTTTTGAACTCATTGCGTCCCACCACCATGCGGTGAACTGCATCCGGGCCATCAGCAAGACGCAGCGTCCGCTGTCCCATATACATCGTTGCAAGTGGCGTGTCCTGAGAAACACCCAAGCCACCAAACATCTGAATAGCTTCATCGATCACCTTCAAGGTGACGTTCGGCACAGCTGTTTTGATCATGGAAATCCAGATGCGTGCTTCCTTGGCATCAACGTGATCCATCATCCAGGCCGTCTTTAAAGTCAGCAGTCGTGCTTGCTCTATGTCCATGCGAGCGTTGGCTACGATATCTATGTTGCCGCCAAGTCGAGCCAGAGGCTTACCAAAAGCCACTCGAGTGGTGGCGCGCTTGCACATTAATTCCAGCGCACGCTCTGCAGCACCCAGGGCTCGCATACAGTGGTGAATCCGGCCAGGTCCAAGACGCCCCTGAGAAATTTCAAAACCTCGGCCAGGCCCAAGAATCACATTGTCTTTGGGAACTCGAACCTCGTTAAAGCGAAGATGCATGTGACCATGGGGCGCGTCGTCCATAGAAAACACCTGCATGGGTCGAATGATCTCGACGCCCGGTGTGTTCATAGGAACCAGAATCTGTGATTGCTGCTTGTGCTTGGCGGCAGTCGGATCGGTCTTGACCATCACAATCATGATCTTGCAGCGAGGATCGCCAGCACCAGAGATCCAGTGCTTTTCGCCATTGATCACCCACTCGTCGCCATCAAGCACGGCGCTGGTAGAAATGTTGGTGGCGTCGGACGAGGCAACACCCGGCTCAGTCATCGCAAAGGCGCTACGAATTTCTCCGTTGAGCAACGGGGTCAACCACTCGGCCTGCTGTGCTTCACTTCCATACTTCGCCAGCACTTCCATGTTCCCGGTGTCCGGGGCTGCACAGTTGAATGCCTCTGAGGCCATATGCGAGCGACCCATCTGCTCCGCAAGGTAAGCGTATTCAACGGTGGTCAAACCGCTACTTTGCTCGCCTTCAGTAAGAAAGAAGTTCCACAACCCCTGAGCACGGGCCTTGGTCTTCAGTGACTCGATAATCTCAGTCTGACGATCCGTGAACTGCCAGCGATCGCCAGTGGCTATCTCCGCCGCGTAAGCGCTTTCCAGAGGCAGTACTTCGTCTTCAATGAAAGCTTTTACGCGCTCCAGTAATGGCGCGACTTTGTCCGATACTCCTAGGTCCATGACCCGTTCTCCTTGCGTGTACGCCCCGCTAAGAATTGCAGGGCAAAATAGGGGGATGCGCTCAAGCCTGAGCCAGGCGCTCGCTCATTTCAGCCTTAAGCTGTCGTTTGAAAATTTTGCCTGTGGCGATGCGCGGCAGCGCCTCGTCATGAAAACGTACATAGGCAGGTATCTTGAATCCCGCAATGTGTTCCCGCAAAAAGCTCTGCAAGTCCTCAGCGCTCAGGCTTTCGCCTTCTCGAAGGACCACACTGGCAGCTACCGCCTCGCCAAGACGCTCGTCGGGTACACCGTAAACCGCCGCCTCGCTGACCGCAGGATGCTGATATATACCCGCTTCGACTTCGATACAGCTGATGTTCTCACCGCCTCGAATAATGATTTCTTTCATTCTGTCGACAATAAAGAGAAAACCCTCTTCGTCGATAAAACCCACGTCACCGGTATGAAACCAACCGTCACGAAAGGCCTCGGCGGTAGCTTCGGGCTTGTTCCAATAGCCCAGACAATTGGCCGGCGAGTGAATACACACCTCACCACGCTCACCCGCTGCCACGGGTTTGTCGTGCTCATCAAAAATCGCAATATCAGTGACCGCGGGCACCGTTCGACCGGCACTGCCCGGGCGCGCCCGATACACAGCACCCGTATTAATGGTGCCCAGGGCGTTGGTCTCGGTAAGTCCGTAGCCAATACCTGCTGAGGAATGCTTGAAGGTCGTTGCAAGCTTTTCGACCTGTGCAGGGGGCCTTGCAGCTCCGCCACCGTAAATCTCCGCAAGCGAGGACAGATCGCGATCAGATTCCGCTGCAGCAGCCTGTAGCTCCGCCGACATGGTAGGGACGCCGGTGAACCAGGTAATACGCTCCTCTTCGATCATGCGCAGCGCTTCCTGCACGTCCCACTTGTGCATGATCACCAGCTTGCGGCCAATGATCAGGGACAACAAAAACGCAGTGTGACTACCGGTGCAGTGAAACAAAGGAATTGTCAGCAAGCCCGATGGAGCAAACTTGGCCGGGGCTGTATCGCCTGCAGCCTGCTTGGCGGAGGTGCCCAGCAGCATCCAGCTGTATAGCGCCGAGAGCATGCCGCGGTGCGAGGACAATGCCCCTTTGGGGTGTCCCGTAGAGCCCGAGGTATACATTATGGTGGCGTGGTCATCGGCTGCGACAGAGACTTCGGGCATATCGGCGCCTTGATGAGCAGCTACCAGATCCCGAAACTGGCTAAACGGAACATCCAGTCCACTGCAGTCATCAACCGCAATAAGCTTTAACTCCAGGTCCTCGTGCAAAGGAGCAAGGCGCTCCAGCCGCTGACGATCGGCAATAACCACCTTGGCACCGCTATCACGCAAACCGTAGTCCAGCTCTTCGGTGGTCCACCAGGCATTCATAGGCACGGCAACCGCACCAATGGACAGCGCTGCGATGAAGCCCATCATCCATTCGGGGTTGTTGCGGCTAAGAATCGCCACGCGATCGCCCGGCTGAACGCCAAAATCATCCATGAGCGAACGAGCCAGAGCCGCGGACTGCGCATAGCTCTCACCAAAGGTGAGACGCTGATCGCGATAAACCGTGAACTCTTTGTCGGCGTGATTGAGCATAAAGCGAAAGTACGCGCCCATGTTCGGGGGCGCGGAGCTATAGTTTCGATACTGTGCACCGTCGATGGTGACTGTATCGAGGGCAAAAGGTGCGCCATGCTGGGTCAGCTGTGCTACCACAGCATCCATTTTGTTCAGTTCTTCACTCATCGTTTTTATAGTGTCCTGTGCTTGCGGGCGAAATCAGTGCGTCAGTATCCACCGATTCGGGCAAAGCGATCCAGATGATAATAATAATCACCCATTAGGTGCTCCAGGACCCTGGCGCGCTTCATGAACAAACCAATGTCGTATTCGTCGGTCATACCCACGCCACCGTGCATTTGCACTCCCTCATTACTCGCAAGGCGAGCTACCTCAGAAAGCTTGGCCTTGGCTGCACTGGCAAGCCGCGGAAGGTTCTCATCACCGGCATCTACAGCCTGCAACGCTTTGAGGACGATAGAGCGAGCCAGCTCCAGCTCTGCAAACAAATGCGCTGCGCGGTGCTGCAGGCCCTGAAAAGAGCCAATCACCTGACCAAACTGCTTGCGCTCCCGGATGTAAGCCATGGTTCGCTCAAAGGCTTCCAGGGACAGTCCCAGCAACTGCGCTGACAAACCAATGGCAGCGATATCGAGAGTCCGCTCAAGCGCGGTCCAGGCTTCGCCAGCGGATCCCATAAGCGCGTCGGCAGAGACGCGAACACCGTCCAAAGTTACGACGCCGCACTGACGACTATCGACCATGTCGCAACGCGAGCGACTCAGGCCCGCGACGTCTGCTGGCACCAAAAAGGCACTTAGCCCCTGGGAATCACCCGCAGCGCCAGCGCTTCGCGCAATGACGACGAAAGCGTCTGCACTTTGCGCATCAAGCACCATGCGCTTTTCGCCAGACAATACAAAAGCGTCGCCATCGTGCGTCGCTGTCGTAGCCACTGCCAACGGATCAAAAACGCCTGTTTCCTGCAAGGCCAGCGTCACCTGCTTCTCGCCGGCAGCAATCGCGGCGAGCCATTGAGCCTTTTGCGACTCGGTTCCCAGACAATTAATGGCGGTAGCGCCAACGAGCACACTGGCCTCCAAAGGCGAGGCGCTAAGATGCCGCCCGGCCTGCTCCAGAACCACACCTAAGCCTGTGTAGCCATAGCCTAGACCGCCGTACGCTTCGGGGATGGCAATACCCGCCCAGCCCATGTCTACCATTTCCTGCCACACAGCAGGATCAAATCCCAACTCGTCGCCGCTATCGCGAAGACCACGAAGATGCTCCACGGTCGCCTTGCTTGCCATAAAGCCTGCTGCAGACTCCTGCAGCATCAACTGCTCTTCATTCAATACTAAAGTCATACCACTACACCTCAGGCGTCAGGTAGGCCAAGCACGCGCTTGGCTACGATGTTAAGTTGAACTTCCGAGGTGCCACCTTCTATAGAGTTACCCTTGGATCGCAAAAAGCTCCTCACGACATTACCGTCGTTGTAACGCTCGCCAGACCAACCCAAAGCAGTCTCACCACCCACAGCCAGATTCAATTCGTTGCGCCGCTTATTGAGCTCTGTGCCGTAGTACTTAAAAATGGATGATGCGGGGCCGAGACCCTGCCCGGCTTTTACTTCATCGCCGACACGTTCCATGGTGGCAGAAAAGACCAGGGTATCCAGCTGATGCTGAGCAATGTCCTGACGGAGAATACCGTTGCGCAGACGCCCCTCGGCATCGGCACCCATATGCTCCACCGCGGTCTTACCCAGGGATTTACCGCCGGCGGTGCCAAAGGCCGAAATCATTTCGCGCTCGTGCGTTAGCAGGTATTTGGCGATGGTCCAGCCCTGACCTTCCTCACCCACCAGATTGCGTTTTTCCGCGCGGGCGTCGTCAAAAAATGTTTCGCAAAATGGAGATGAACCACTGATAAGACGGATGGGCTTCGCCGTTACACCGGGTTGATCCATATCGAACAACACAAAACTGATCCCCTCGTGCTTGCTGCCACTGTTGTCCGTGCGCACAAGACAAAAAATCCAATCGGCTTTGTCGGCATAGGAAGTCCAAACCTTCTGGCCGTTGATGAGGTAATGATCACCTTGATCGTCGGCACGGGTTGCCAGGCTCGCTAAATCAGAGCCCGCACTGGGCTCGGAGTACCCCTGACACCAACGAATCTCGCCGCGGCAAATCGGTGGCAAATGTTCCAGCTTTTGCTCTTCGCTGCCAAACTTCAGCAGCGCGGGGCCAAGCATGGAAATTCCAAAAGAATCCAATGGCCTGCGCGCACCGATGCGGTCCATTTCTTCCCTAAGAACTTTGACCTCCTCTCCGGACAAACCGCCGCCACCATATTCTTTGGGCCAGTGCGGCACTGTCCAGCCTCGCTCGGCCATGCGCTCGCACCATAGGGGTTGCTCGGGAATGTCGACTTCCGGCTTACGGCCACCGGTGTAAATGTCTTCAAAGCCGCTTACCGGCTGGCGCATGGATTGGGGGCAGTTGGCTTCAAGCCACTCCCGGGTTTCCTGACGAAAAGTATCAATCTCGGTCAAAGCGGAAGCCTCCTGAGGGTCGCAAAATGTGTTTTTGATTGGCCCGGGCAGAACACACCCATGACGAGTAACTCAGATTTGAACATACAGTATGTTTTGCTGTCACTCAAGTATTCTCGCTCATGGGCAGCACAAGAGATCATGCTAAAAAAGGTTCGGCGCGTATTCGCGGGACACTGCTTTTACGAGTATCACCCTTAAGACACTCCAGTGGGCATGCCGCCTCCGACAAGCATAGCGTGAACCGTATAGCCGACCAGACAGTCGGTAGTCCTTTGAGCTGCTCGCGCATCTCCAGAGAGGCTCTCACATTGTTAGAAGCACTCGACGGACGCTCAAAGGACTACCGCCTGTCTGGCCTGGTCAGTGCGAAGTTCAGGCGCTGTTTCGTGAGCACGCTGCCCTGACGACTCGTAGCGGCTCAGCGCCGCTTTGCTCGAGCGTCCGTCGAGTGCGCTGTTTACTGCCCTAACGCCGATGGAGATACGCGAGCAGCTCGAGTAAAGCGGGGCTGGGCTGCCAGAGAGCCTGGGGCCTTCTCACTGTAAAAGCGGTATCCCGCGAACGCGATGAGCCAAAAAAAAGGCGCGGGGCATTCGCCCGGCGCCTTTCGATTGCCTGGGGCCTGCTTAGCGGACCACTAACTCAACGCGGCGGTTACGCTCACGTCCATCACGAGTGTCGTTGCTGGCAACGGGATCTGCCTCACCACGTCCTGTGGCGCGCAGTTGATCGGCCGCAACGCCCTTGGATACCAGATAATCCACCGCTGCCTGGGCACGACGCTCGGACAACTTCTGGTTGTACTCCTCAGGACCCGACGTATCCGTGTAGCCCACAACATCCATCTTCACGCTGCTGTGAGACTTGATCACAGCTACCGCCGCATCAAGTGCGGAACGTGACTTCGCATCCAGAGTTGCACTGTCAAAGGCGAAGCCCAAACGGTCAATTGTCAGCACTACTTCATCCTTGACCGGACAGCCTTTCATGTCGACCTTCACACCCGCGGGCGTATTCGCACACTGATCCTTGTAGTCAGCAACGCCATCGCCGTCGCTATCCAACGCACAGCCATTCATATCGACTTCTGCGCCGGCAGGCGTACCCGGACAGCGATCTTTATCATCAGTAACGCCGTCGCCATCACTATCTGACGGGGCAGCTGCCGCCGCTACCATAGGCTTAGGCTCTTCCAGGTGACAAATTACAGCGCCAACGCCGGCACCGACTGCGACGCCCGCCACAGCACCCGCACCCGCTCCTGATGCGCCAATAGCACCGCCCAAAGCACTGCTTCCCACGATGCAGGACTCGTAATCACGCTCTTTCACGCTGCTACAGGCGCTTAGTACTGCAGCCATCAGAAGCACAAAGAGCCGAACTGTAAATTTCATGGTGTTGTCCTTTCTTTTCTATGTTGTCGACAAAATCTTGCGTTGTTTGCTCTGGAGGGATGCTCCCGAAGAAGCTCTGGACCTTTGCTCTACCAACAATCCCGCGCAAAAGAGTACACCACTTACACCACAGGGCACATCTATGCAAAAGACCGTATAGACAAAGCCCCGACACCTGTAGTGCTAGACTTTGGCGATTGAAAGCACAAGTCAGATAAACGCTATGTACAAGACCCTTGAAATAGAACGACAGGGCGGCATTGCCCGTCTGTGGCTCAATCGTCCCAAAAAACTTAATCCACTGTCACTGCAAACGCTGGAAGAGCTTACGCAGGCCGCGGCAGAGCTAAATCAGGACAAATCGCTGAAAGTGGTGGTGGTCAGCGGCCGCGGCCGCTGCTTTTCAGCCGGGGCTGACCTCGCTGGCTTTCCGCAGCCGGGAGACCCAGAAGCACGCGATGCTGCAGATGCCGGACGGCGCATGGCAGATGCCATAGAGCAGATCCGTGCTATCACTATTGCCCGAATACAGGGCTGGTGTGTGGGGGGTGGCCTGGTACTTGCCGCCGCCTGCGACCTGCGCGTCGCGGCAAGCGACGCGCGCTTCTCCATTCCCGAGATTGACCTGGGCATACCTCTGGCCTGGGGGGGTATACCCCGGCTCGTACGGGAGATAGGTCCTGCGCTCACCAAAGAGCTGGTGATGACCTGCCGTCCCTTTGACGCACAAGAAGCACTGAGGGCTGGCTTTCTCAATAATACGGCGGAACCCGATGATCTAGATGCCGCTGTAGACGCGCTCGCACAGGCGATCGCCCAACGACCTAGCTTTGCAGTGCAGGCCACTAAACGACATGTGGACGCGGTGACAGCCAACCAAGTGGGGCTTTCTCGCTCCTGGTCTGACGCTGACAGTTTACTCTCAGGGCTCCTGGATCCCGAGTGTCAGGAGGCCAGGAAGCGTTACATTCAAGAACGCGCGAAGAAGTAACGCGCTAGCGGCCACCGACGAGTTTTCGATCCAGCATCACCTCAAGGCGCAGCACGACACCAAGAACACCCTCGCGCTTTTCTTCGTAAAGGTCACGGCGCCAGTTGTAACTAGGCTCGATTTCGTAATACAAGAACTGCCGAAAAAACTGCTTGCGATATAAAACGCCCAGGCGGTAGTTGGTCTCATAATTTTCAGGCTGATCGCGACCGCTCACCGCCACAAAGTACTCAAGTGCACTGGGGAATTTCTCGTGATCATCCAGCCAGCGTCGATAGGTTATGCCGGTATTCCAGTCCCAGAAGTCTTTTTCTTCGCGAAAGCGCACGCGCCCGTTCCAACGCAGAAGGCTCTTATCATCAAGAATCCGGTTCACATCAAAGTTGCTCAGCGAGCGATACCCATCTTCTGAGTGGTATTGCAGACGTTGGGTAAAACGCGCCCAACTGTTGTCGGTAATGGGCTGCTGGTAGCGAAACCGCACCCCCGGCAACACAGCAGGCCCCGATCGCAGGGACAGCGTGGCATCCAGACGAGTGCGGCGGCTATCTCGGAAGTTGAACCGCACGCCCACATCATTCTCCTGCGCTCGCTCTTCCTCGGTCAGCGTCTGCTCGGACTCTTCGCCGGAAAAGACCAAATCGACACGCTCAGAAATTTTAGGCAGGCTGATCTGGCCTCGCAGCCGCACCTTGGGATCATGGCCATCGCGCTCATCCCAGTCATCCAGAAAGATTGCTCTGACAAAGGTATCCGCCCGCTCGGCATCACGCACCGGAGCACCAAAGAAATCATCCATCCACTGTGCCAGGGCCTGAGCGCGGTTGGTCGCGTACTCATGGCTGCTATCGACCCAATGGGGACTATTAGGGTCGCTAGAGGGCTCAACGGGGATCTCGGAGATCTGTTCGGAATCTGTCGGATCCGACACATCACTCGCCTGAAGCGCATACACCGGCGCCTGGAAAAGGACAAGAAACATGCCGCCCATCAGCCAGGATCGAACGGATTTCATACATTTGGGGGGTGCGGCGCTCATAGGAGCATGTTTAGCATATTGCCGCTGCGATGACAGCAGTAAACCACATGCTGGGGCCAGCCAATTCTGATCCAGATGAAGTGGCCCCAAGAACTGTAGGAAATCCCCGCTGGCGCAACTAAGCCTGATCTTCAAGCACAGCCGCCGCCGCAAGGCGGCCGGACATCGCTGACATGGGCACACCTGCGCCCGGGTGCACAGAGCCACCAGCGAGATAAAGCCCCCGCGTTGCGCTGCGCGCCCCAGGTCTTGCGAAACTCGCCAGTGGCCCATGATTCGCACGCCCATAAAGGGAACCACCGCTGCCCGGAAAACGCTCTTCAAAGCCCCGCGGATCCGTAGTGACGCAGGCGCTTTCTTGAATCTGAATATCGCATCCGCACTCCCTGAGCAAGGCCAAGGCTTGGTCGCGATACATCGCCAGCTTGCGGTCGTCCCGAAAGCGTCGATCTCCGTCCGCCGGGGCGTTAATCAGCAGCAGCAGAGGCTCCGGACCTTCGGGCACATAGCCGCCAGAGCGTTGCTGCGCGCAGACGTAAACTGTGGGATACGCAGCGATGTCTCCCCGACCGAAGATGGCTGCGAATTCCTCGGGATAGTCCTCGGCAAAGAATACGGTGTGATAGTGCAGGGAAAAACCCGATACTTTCGCCACCATACAAAAAGTGAATGCCGAGAGCGCGCGCTTGACAGGCGCAACCGGACTCACGCTTCGACTGGCACTTGCTCCGAGCATCCCATTACCGAGCGCCGAAATATCACCGTTGTAAATAATATGGTCAGCACGAATATCACGCCCGTGATCGCTGTGAACACCCACCGCGCGATCAGCTTCCATGGTGATCTCACGCACACCCTCGTCAAAGTAAAACTCCGCGCCCAAGTCAACAGCAAGGTCACGCAAGGCTCCTGCTACAGCTCGCATGCCTCCATTGACCAACCAAACACCCTCTTGTTCTACGTGTGCAATGAGCATCAGTGTTGCGGGTGCGCGCAGGGGAGAAGAGCCGACATAGGTCGCGTAACGAGCAAACAACTGGCGCAAGCGCGGGTCACTAAAGTGCTCGCCCAAAGCGCCCCATAGTGTAGAAAAAGGCGCAGTGCGCCACATCGCATCGAGATTGCCAAAACCCACGCGACGCACAAGCTCAAGCATGCCAGGGCGAGCAGCAGCAATAAATGGCTCACGCAGCGTTTCATAGATATCGCTGCTACGAGCGCAGAATGCGCGATAGCCCAGAGCATTCTCTTGATCTGAAAACTCTTGTATAGCCCGTTCTGTGCGCGCTGTATCGGCGTACAAATCCAGCACCCCGCCTTGACGCCAGGCATGGCGGGCAAGCACATCCGCTTTTTCGAGCTGCAGATGTTCCTCCAGGGTTGAGCCGGCGGTCTCGAACAGGCCATCAAACACCCAGCGCATGGTAAATACCGTAGGGCCTGCATCAACACCGATGCCGGCCACATCCAGTTGCCGCATCTTGCCGCCGGGCTCTGCCGCTCTCTCAAGCACCGTGACCTTATGACCCGCGGCAGCCAGCTCAACAGCCGCGGACAGACCGCCCACGCCGGAACCAATGATCAGTGAATGAGTTTGCGTCATGAAGCCCGCTCAGCTCGGGCCCTGAACTGCAAAGTCACCGCGCGTTGATGATAGATAATCAGACTCAGCCCGGTGATCAATGGCACAGACCACAGCGCTGGCGTCAGAGCAATTTCTGGGAACATGCGCACCGCACCAAATGCAAAAAACGCTGTATACACTGAGATACCTGCACCCACCAACGATTTAATATGCTCTTTGATGCGATCCAGCGGCCGGGGATTGGGTTTGTACAAAAACCAGAGATTGGTTGCCACCGTGGCAAATCCCACCATGGAAATTCCCACCATCAATAGCTGCTCCAGTTGCCAGCCCTGCCAGGCGCAGTTGGCCGACGCTATGGTCAGTAACAACTGCAGCAATAGGTTGTGCCACACGCGATTGGCCAGATGGTCGCGACGATTCTGGATACACAGCCAACCATGCCAGGCCAGATTAATTGTCAGGGTTGCCAGATAAAGCATCATCCAGCCAAAAATACCCGCAATCAGAGCAGGATCACCAAACTGAGGGTGATCAATCAATTGTGGATGCGTGGCTATGGGATTCGACAAAGTGGTCAAGGCAATACCAATCGCCACACTCCCGGTCACTAGCATCATCATGGTGAATAACTTGCCAAAGCGCGCGTGATTACGTCCTCCCTTACGTCCGGCGACGGGCACCCAAAAGCTGATCAGGCCGGTAGCGCCGGTGACGATATGTATGGCCACCAAAATTTCAAACAGCGTATGGGTCGACATCACCCCGGCTCCCCCTGATACTGATCCTGATCTGTGTGACCACAAGCCTTATGAGTAACGACAGCCACTATATTCCTCCCAAGCCGCATTCTCTGGCCGCGCTGCCGGCGCTGCTGCGTGTGATGTGGAACGGCGATGGCAATCTGTTGGAACTGCTTCCTGCGGCGGCCTACCGATTCCCTGTGGGCAATCTTGGCTACTCGCGGCGATCGACGGTCTTGTTTAATGACCCGGCGCTCGTTCGGCACATTATGCGTGACCCTGACGGCATCTTTCCCAAGAGCGATTTGATGGTCAATGCGCTGGAGCATCTCATCGGTGAATCGATCTTTGTCACCGACGGCGAAAAGTGGCGGCGACAACGCGCCATGATTGATCCGGCTTTCTCGCATATGCGCATCAGCCACGCCTTTACGGCCATGCAGTCCGCAGTAGGCGACTATGTGCAGCACCTGGAGTCGGTAGCAGACAGCGGCGAGACTCTGTCTCTGGATATGGCCATGAGCCAACTCACCGCCGACATCATCTGCCGGACAGTATTCTCCACATCGCTTGATTCTCAGGTGGCTTTTGACGTCTTCGAAGACTTCACCGTATTTGAGCGCTCTGTCGCGCAGGTCGATATCAAGCGTCTGATTTTTGAGCCTGCCTGGACTCGCGCGCCGCAGCCACAGGTGGTGCTGGACGCCTGCACGCGAATTCGCAGTCACCTTGCGACGCTCATCGACACACATCTTGCGCCCGAAGCAGACTTTAACGACATTGCCAGCGCCGTCATCGCGGCGCGTGACGTCGATAGCGGCGAACCGTTTAGTCGCGAGGAACTCATCGATCAGCTTGGGGTGTTCTTTTTGGCGGGTCACGAGACGACCGCCAGCGTACTGACCTGGTTGTTTTTTATCTGCGCGCAACGACCTGAGATCGTGGCCAACATGCGCGAAGAGATTGATCGCGTCGTGGGAACCAGCACCATAGGATTTGAACACATGCGTCAGTTGCCGCTGCTCAAAGCGGTGTTTCGTGAGGCCCTGCGACTGTATCCCCCCATCACCTTCATGCCCCGCGTTGCCATGCAGGACGCCACCGTAGGCCCCAGAAAACTTCCCAAAGGTGCATTGGTGATGATTTCGCCCTGGACCTTGCATCGGCATCAGGATTACTGGGAGGACCCGCACGCCTTCAAACCCGAGCGCTTCCTGGCTGAGAATGAGGCTGCGCTTACCGACGGTGCTTACATTCCCTTTGGGCAGGGGCCGCATACCTGTGTGGGCGCAGGGTTTGCGCAAACCGAAAGTCTGCTGATTATCGCCGAGCTGTTGCGTCGCTTTGATTTTACGGCGATTAACCCGAGCCGCGTGAGGCCTGCTGCCCGACTGACTACGCGACCCAAAGAGCAGATCTTCTGCACCGTAGCGCGGCGTTAAGTCACTCACCTTGCGGTCAATCAAGACCTGTCACCAAACCAGGCTATGTCGCGCTGCGTCGCTTCTCCCAGAGAGAGACTACTGGTCATCGCGGGCCAGAGTATCTCCCAGGACATGGGTGTCATGAGTAAAAACGGCAGGGGATCACGGGCGGCCCAAATCACGTCCCGAGCCCTGCGCATCTCTTTGAAACGCCGGGCAAATTCTTTGGGTCGAAAAAGCGCTGCATACGTCTCTGTGAGTGTGGAGTAGGCCCACTGATAGCGAGTCTCCCGAGACAGCTCTATGGTCGCTGCGGCGTCGGGATCAAGCAAAGCCTGCCCAAGCGAAGCCATGTCAAAAAAGTGCACGCCACTGGTGGCGCGAGGATTGCACTCAATGGCCCTCGCCTGACCCCCGTCGTCGACGATGAAATCAAAAGCCAGAAACCCGTTGTAATCACTGCCGGTAATAAAGTCGCTGACCCAGTCCTTTGCGGAACCGGCGTCATCTACCCGCTCAAAACAAATCGCTACCGTTCCAGCAAATACCCGGCCGCGATAAAACACGCTGGCGACTTCCCTGCCGTGGCTGACCACGGACAGAGAGCTGATTAAATCACCATCAAGGTGCTCTTGAACCAGCCCATCTTCAGTCGTGGCCTGCAAGGGCTCTCCAGCTTTGGCAAATCGCAGACCGATCCCCGAGCAGCTATGTACAGGTTTTTCTACGTAGTTACCACGCTGCGCCAGCTCCTTTGCTGCCGACTCATTCGCCGTAAAGGTGTCTGGCACCGCCAGGCCCCTGCGCGCAGCCAGAGCAATAAAGTCACGCTTGTGATGCAGTTCGGCAAGCTGAGGCAGCTCAGCCGCCCAAAGCCCTACTCCCGCGGGAAGCCGATCAGCCAACTTTGCGACGTGCAGGGCCTCTTCCGAGATTGGAATCACAAAATCCACAGACTCCTCTTCAACGATTGCCAGTAAGTCCTGAAGATACCGATCAACAGAGTCATTAGGAGCCGTCACGCGAAAAGACTTATGGACATCTCGAGACGGTTTGCACAGGTGCCAGCGAAATGGATCAGCGATCAGTACACGGCATCGCGCGGCCCGACAAGCACGAGCGATCGCCAAGGCCTTGGGTAAACGGCCCAGGGTGAGTAAAACGGTCTTCATGAATTGCCTTCTCTGCGCATCAACGTAATTTCAAGCTTACGCTGGAAGATGTCAATTTTATCGGACCTAAAGGGCCCCCAATCAACAGATGAAAGCACCACAGCAGCCGAGCTATCGCGTAAAATTGGCGTTTTACTTGGTAAGCCCGAATGAGCGACAAACTTGAGAAACCCGATCGCACCCTGCTCCAGCAGTGGCTGGAGACCGCCCGTGTGGAATACAGCGAGTGCGGAGAGTGTGAGGGCTTGCACCTTGCGGCGCTCAAAAGCATCGAAGGAGTAATCGATAGCCGTTTGTTTTTAGAGCGCTACGGACTATTACTCACTACAGAGCTCGAGATTCGGCCCATGGCTCTTCTACCCATGGCAGCTGACCTGGGACGCATCAACATGGACTATCCCATTTTGAAGATTTTTCTGGATGTGGTGGATGATGCAACACCGCAGCTAGTCATTGCGGGTGTCATGCAGGCTCAGGCAGGCCTGACGCTTGAACAAACGGCACAGTTTATATCGAGCTGCATGGACGCAACGCGGCAGCTGGCGGCCGAGTGCTTGCAGCTGGACTACCTTTTTGCAGAGGGCGAAAAGCGTAGCCCGAGCAACAAAAGATCACTGCACTAAGGCCCAGCGCGTGACCCGCCCATCGGACACAGTTTTCGAGTTGCTCAGCGATGAAGAAGACGCCCGCGCCTGTAAGGACATCTCTGAAGATGCCTGCAAAGAACAGCCACAAAGTTTTCTCCTGCAGCTATTGGCGCAGATTGCCTCCAAATGTGCAGATACCCTGGGAAGCAGTCGGGTAGTACTGCCCTGGCTTTTGAGCAGCATCGGCGCACCGGCATTTTTTATTGCCTGGCTGGTCCCCGTGCGCGAATCGCTTTCTCTAATTCCGCAGCTGGCCATCGCAGCGAAGCTACGCAAACGCCCCATTCGCAAAGGTGTCTATGTTCTGGGAGCGGTTTTACAGGGGCTATGCATGCTTGCAATGCCGCTGTCGCTGCTGCTACCGGAGCCGTCGCTAAGTGCATTCGCCATACTCCTCGCACTCGCCGTGTTTAGTGTTGCCCGGGGTCTGTGTTCCGTTGCGGCTAAAGATGTGCTGGGTAAAACCGTTGCGAAGGGCCGACGGGGACGCCTTTCGGGTCTTGCGAGCAGCGCGGCGGGCATCTTCACCATCGGCTTCGGCTTATTTTTATTACTGTCCGACGGAAAAACCTCCCTTCCTCTTCTCGTTAGCATGCTGTGTGTGGCCGGTATCTTGTGGCTAAGCGCAGCGCTGCTCTACGGACAGGTTCCAGAGCAAGCCGGAGCTACGGAGGGGGGTGCTTCGGCGCTGGGTAATGCCCTACGAAGCGCAAAGCTTCTAAAAACTGATTCCGCTCTGCGAGCCTTTGTCCTGGCAAGAGTATTTTTAATCAGCACCGCCTATACCATTCCTTTCCTGGTGGTCATGATGTTTGCCAATACCGACGGTAGTACCAGAGCGCTGGCTTTTGTCATATTAGCGGAAGGCCTTGCGGCACTGACGTCCGGGGTCGTCTGGGGTATCTACGCGGACCGCGCCGCACATCAGGTAATGATGACCGCGGGGGTTCTAACCGCGGTGACGCTTACTACAGTACTGCTGGCACCGGCAGGTTTTATGACCGCAGCGGGCGGCTTTGCCGGCGCCATCGCACTTTATGTCGCCGCCATAGCTCATCAAGGCACTCGCCTGGGACGCAAGACCTACGTGGTGGATCTGGCCAATGCCGATAATCGCGCTGCGTATGTTGCGATCAGCAACAGCGTCATCGGCCTCTTTGTATTCATCGGTGGAAGCCTGGGCTGGGTCGCTCAGCGCTTTGGTAACGATATGGTTCTTGCTGTACTTCTTGCGATGGCGCTCTTAGGAGCTGTGCTGAGCTGGCGTCTAAAACCTGTCTGACACACAGTGTTTTTGATACCGTTATACTCTTGAGATGGAGCAAAGCGGCTAACGCTAAAGTCGCTGCTACCCAAATATACTTCCAATAATATTGTAGAGAGATATCCGTCATGCGCCTTCTTGCCTCGCCCTCCCGGCGACTACGCAACTCAATGCTCGGTGGTGCTATTGCCACTGTGTTGATGTTAACCACTGCCTGTGAATCGGGTTCAGACGAAACCGCCGTTGCCGAAGTCGCTCCCAGCGCAAAACTCGCTGATGTGGACTGGGCTATGCACGGACTCAATCCTTCGGAAACACGCTTTAGCACTCTGGATCAGATTAACGCGGACAATGTTAAAGATCTTGGCCTGGAGTGGTACTTCGATTACCCGGCAGCGCGAGGCAAAGAAGCGACGCCTATTGTGGTAGACGGAAAGATTTATACCAGCGGTTCCTGGAGTAACATCTTTGCCCACGACGCGCTCACCGGTGAGATGCTTTGGTTCTTCGATCCAAAGGTTCCCAGAGACTGGGCGGTGCATCTGTGCTGCGACGTGGTTAACCGCGGCGTAGCTTTACATGAGGGCAATGTCTACTTCGGTACACTCGACGGAAGGTTGATCAGCCTGAACAGCGAAGACGGCAGCAAGCGCTGGGAAGTACAAACCACCGACCGCAACAAGCCCTACTCCATAACCGGCGCACCGCGCATTGTTAAAGACAAAGTGATTATTGGTAACGGCGGCGCCGAACTGGGTGTTCGCGGATACGTCAGTGCCTATAACCTGGACGATGGTGAGCTGGCCTGGCGCTTCTACACCGTACCGGGCAACCCCGATGACGGTTTCGAAAATGCCGCCATGGAAAAGGCCGCAGAAACCTGGGGCGGCGGTGAGTGGTGGGAAATCGGCGGCGGCGGTACCGTTTGGGATTCCATGGCCTATGACCCGGAGCTGAATCTACTGTATGTCGGCGTGGGTAACGGTGCGCCCTGGAATCGACAGCTACGCAGCCCTGACGGCGGCGATAATCTGTATCTGTCTTCTATCCTGGCGTTGAACCCTGATGACGGCAGCTACGTCTGGCACTATCAGACAACGCCGGGGGACTCCTGGGATTACACGGCTACCCAGCACATGATTCTGGCGACGCTCAACATCGCAGGCACGCCTCGCGATGTGATCATGCAAGCACCGAAGAATGGCTTCTTTTATGTTCTGGATCGCAAGACTGGCGAACTACTGTCTGCCGATGCCTACGCTGCGGTAACCTGGGCAACACACGTTGACCTTGAGTCAGGTCGTCCACAGGAAACCGAGAACGCCCGGTACACCGACGGTCCAACGGGACTTAATCTGCCGGGCCCCATTGGTGGTCACAATTGGCACCCCATGAGCTACAACCCGCAGCATGGCCTTGTGTATATTCCTCGCCAGGATGCGGGCTGGGTTTACAAAACCGACGAGAACTTTGAATACAAGCATGGCTACTGGAATACCGGTACAGACTCCATGCCAGCGGCTCTCCCCGATGACCCGGCGATCAAAGAAGCGGTACTTAAAACCGTTCGCGGCTTGGTGGTTGCCTGGGATCCGGTTGCTAAACAGCCTCGCTGGGAAATCGAACACGAAGGCCCCTGGAATGGCGGCATTCTATCCACGGCTGGAAACCTAATGCTGCAAGGTAGTGCCCGGGGAGAACTGGTTGCCTACAGTGCAGACAAAGGTGAAAGACTCTGGAGCTTTGACGCCCAGACCGGCATCGTGGCACCGCCGGTGACCTATCGTATTGATGGGGAACAGTACATCGCGGTCGTGGCGGGATGGGGTGGATCGCTGGCGCTGGTTGGCGGTGAGGCACTCAAGGGCGGAATATCGCCAAATCGCAGCAGACTACTGGTGTTCAAGCTCGGCAGCGATGGCCAACTGCCACCGGCTATTGACGAGCCGCTGGTTATCGATCCACCACCTATGACCGCAAGTGCGGAGAGTGTCCAGCGTGGTAAGGCTCTGTACCTGGGCTTTTGCGTGTTCTGTCACGGTGATGGCGCGGTGAGCGGTGGCCCAATCCCCGATCTTCGTGCACTGACTGCCGAAACGCACGAACAGTTCCAGGCGATCGTGCTTGGTGGATTACATTGGGATAAGGGTATGGTCGGCTTCGGCAATCAACTGAGTCCTGATGACGCCGAAGATCTTCGCGCATTCCTCATAGAGCGTGCTCACCATGCACTTAAAGAGCAGGCAGCGGCAACGACGGAGTAAATATTGCTCGCAGATACGAAAAGGGCGCCACAAGGGCGCCCTTCTTTATGCTAGCGCCTGGGACCTTAGCCTGCGGCCGAGTAAGCACTACACCAGCCGGTCGCCTTAACCTGCTTACCAGTAAACAAAGGACATCCGCCCCACTCACTGGAACCACCTTGAAAAAGCACACAGTTGGAACATTGCTGTCCCGACTTGTAGCGTGCGTTGTCAACGGTCGTGGCATCGTGCTTGTAACCCAAACCCATGGCCTGTGGTCCATTTTCATCAAGCTGTGCCATCGCATCCGTAGCAATAGTCTGCGCCTGACTCGCAGCCTCCTGCACTTCGGATTCAACCTCCTCTGCTGCGGCCTCTACAGACTGCGACGCATCTTCTGCGGTCGCCTTGACCTGTTCGGCCATGGATGCGGTAGCACTCTCGGCTTTGGCTGCGACGTCCTTCATGGCCGGCTCGACTTTATCCATTGCGCTTGAGGCAGGCGCCGAACCCTCATCACTGCCGCAGGCCTGCAAACCCAACACGGGCAGAGCCACGGCAGCCATACCCATCATCTCAAGGACCCGACGACGACCAGTTACTATTAGCTCTACTTCAGAATTGGCCGGCGTTTGACTCGCAATATTGGTGCTTTTCTTAGTCATGCTTGGTGCTCCTCTTTGAAAACCGTATTCGCTTTTGAAATACCTTCATTGCCGCTTCCACGGACATACTCACTGACTGTAGATACGCATTTAGCCCTGAAATAAGATCAGTATGGCTTACTTTGTCCGATTGCTCTGTAATATCTTGCGCAATGCTGCAATCGACGATGTGACACACCCAAGCGAATGGCCATAGCAAAAGAGACCCTTAAGCTACCGATTCATGAAAGTCTCGATGACATTCGAGCGCATCTGCGACTGCAGCAGAATCTGGTGCTGGAGGCACCCACCGGCGCTGGCAAAACCACTGTGGTGCCTATAGCGCTGCTTGATGAGCCCTGGCTGCAAAAACGCAAGATCGTGATGCTGCAGCCTCGTCGGCTAGCCGCAAAGAACGCGGCACTTCGCATGGCGAGTCTCTTAAAAGAACCCGTGGGCAAGACGGTGGGCTACCGGATGCGTCTGGATACCAAAATCGGAGCCGAGACTCGTATCGAAGTGGTGACCGAAGGCATTCTTTTGCGAATGCTCAGGGATGACCCGTCCCTGAGCGATGTGGGCCTGCTCATTTTTGATGAGTTCCATGAGCGCTCATTGGATGCTGACCTGGGTCTTACGCTCGCTTTAAACACGCGAGAAACCTTTGAACAAGACGAAGCTCTTCGAATTATGCTGATGTCTGCGACCTTGGGAACCACGGCACTGGAAGCGTTCCTGAACACGCGCGCTATCCGCAGCGAAGGTCGATTGTTTGCGGTGGAACAGCGCTACGGTCAGGCCAGCAAACCCCGGGAACGCATAGCCGACCGACTCAGCAAAGTTATAGAAAAGGCGGTCGCCGAACACAGCGACAGCAGCCTGCTGGTGTTCCTACCGGGGCAAGGAGAGATTCGCCAACTGGTGGCTCAGCTGACACTACCGGCAGATGTCAGCGTACGACCGCTCTATGGTGAGCTGAGCATAGACGAGCAACAACTGGCCATCGCGCCCTGCCCCTCTGGACAACGCAAAGTCGTGCTGGCGACAAATATCGCCGAAACCAGCCTCACGATCGAAGGTGTTGATGTGGTAATTGACTCCGGACTAGAGCGAAAACCCCTATTCGACCCCAACACGGGAATGACCAGGCTGGAAACGGTACGCATATCTCAAGCCTCTAGCATGCAACGTGCAGGTCGTGCAGGAAGACTTCGGCCGGGTACCTGCTACCGACTCTGGTCCGCCGCGCAACAACAGCAGCTGAACACCCACGATGAACCCGAGATTCAAAACGCTGACCTCACCTCGCTAGCGCTGCAACTTTTTGCTTTTGGCGTTTACGATCCCGGCGATCTTGCCTGGTTAACGCCTCCACCCTCGGGACCGTATCAGCAAGCCCTGGAGCTTCTGCTGGAACTGACTGCGCTTTGTCGAACCGAGTCGGGCCTCAGACTCACCCCTCACGGAAACGCAATGGCGAGTATTACCGCGCACCCCCGTTTGGCGCATATGCTCATCATGGGGCAATCCGTTGGCGCGTCAGATACAGCCGCGCATCTCGCGGCCGTGTTGTCCGACCGCGATCCTGTGGGACGCGAGTCCGTCGACATGCGAGTTCGATTGGAATATCTAAGTGGTGAAACCCACTGTCCCGCTGTATATCGCGGATGGCAAAAGCGAACGCAACGCTTGGCCGGGCAGTTCTCAAGACAGTTACCTCAGGACCTCCCCACGCGCGCTCCACGTCCTACCGCAGAGCAACTTCCGGGATTTTTAATGGCTTGCGCCTACCCTGATCGTATTGCCCGCCAACGTCACTCCGGCGGCTATCAGCTGGCAAATGGCCGCAGCAGCCAGTTCGACTCACCCAAGGAACTCAGTTCATCAAAGTGGCTGGCAGTCGCGGAGGTTGGAGGTATGGCGGGGCGCAAAGGAGACATAATTCGCTCCGCGGCGCCGCTTGATCCGGCACTCTTCGATACGCTCCTCGCCGATCAAATCAGCGACGAAACTGTCGTTGACTGGGACGCCAAATCCGGACGGTTCATCGCAGAGCGCCGGCGCAAATGCGGCGCGCTATTATTGCGCCGACAAACAATTGCTGACGTATCGGATGAAGCCCGGACCCGTAAGCTCATGGAGCTGACTCGCGACGCAGAGCTTGCCAACCTCCCCTGGTCAGGTTCAACGAGAGAGTTTCTGCACAAGGCCAGGTTAATGTCAGAACTGGACCCCGACTGGCCATCTTTTGAAACGGCTCAGTTGCTCGCCACTATGGATGATTGGCTGGCGCCCTACCTCGCCAGCATTAAAAAACTTGCCGAACTCAAAAATCTGAAGCTACTGGAGATACTGCAATCGCGGGTTTCCTGGGAGCAGCTACAACAACTCCACGCCGCGCTACCCGAGCGCTTTGAAGTGCCTTCTGGGTCAAAGATAAAAATTGACTACACACAGAGCCCTCCTGTGTTGCCGGTCAAGCTACAAGAAATGTTCGGCTGCGAGCACACGCCCGGCATCGCCGGCGGCCGTATCGCTTTGCTTGTTCATCTTCTCTCCCCGGCAGGGCGGCCACTACAAATAACTCAGGACCTACCGAGCTTTTGGCGCAGTAGCTACGATGGGGTCAAAAAGGAAATGCGGGGGCGTTACCCAAAACATCCCTGGCCTGACGATCCCACGAGCGCGGTGCCGACCAGGTACACCAAGCATCGTAAAAACACCTGAAGTGATTCATGCTCGCAAAGCAACGCAGTACGTACTAGGCTCTCGCTTTCCACAACGAAGGCCGAGCTGCCATGCGCTCTATTAACAAAAAGTCACTTCCGCTGATCATCGTTCTGAGCCTCGCCACATGGCTATGGAACGAATATGGCGCCGAGCGTCTGGCTGCGGGTTCCATTTCCAGCACAGCAAAAAGCAGCGACAGTCGACTGGAGACCGCATTCAAAAATCGTGAGAGTAACCTTCAGATAGCGGGTGCTGGCACGGTAATACACGTGCTGCGCGATGACACCAACGGTAGCCGTCATCAGCGCTTTCTTATGGAGCTGGACTCGGGCTTAACATTACTGGTTGCGCACAATATTGACCTTGCACCGCGAATCCCCCAACTCGAAAAAGGGGACACTGTGGCTTTTTTTGGCGAATACGAATGGACGGAAAAAGGTGGCGTAATACATTGGACGCATCATGATCCGGGTGGCCGACATGAAGATGGCTGGCTGGAGCATCACGGAAAACGCTACCAATAAACCGGATGCCAAATCTCCACAGATTTATACAAGGCCAGAAAATTTGGGGCCCCAGACTCTGCCAGACAAATTGCTAAGCAGTGGCGAAGGATTCCAAAGCGGCGCGCGCAATATCCTCACCCCATTCCTGTACAAAGTGACCGCCACCCTCCACCACCATCGCTGGCGGACATCCATTAATGAGCGCGCGTAAGCCCTCCATTACCACAGGCCCCAACACAGGGTCGGCATCACCTATGGCCATAAAACTCTTACCCGTCCATTCCCCAGACCAAAATTCCGCTGCGGCGAGGCTCACATCCACACCCTCCATATCTGGCGACACGGGGACTAGCGCGGGGAACACCTGAGCACCCGCTTTGTATTCCGGTCCAGGAAAAGGCGCATCGTAAGCGGCAATCTCGGCGTCGGTAAGATGCGGTGTACCTCGTGCTATGAGATCGCCAATGGGTAAGTCTGGTGTAGCAAGTGCATAGTTCTTCCAGGCGATAAAACCATCACTCGGTGATTTGCCCACACCCAGCGCAGTGTTCATCACGAGCAGTCGCGAGAGCCGCGGCTTAAAGTCTGCATCCACCGGCAAGGTCAGGCCCAAAAGACCGCCCCAATCCTGAACAACTAACGTGATGTTACGAATATCCAGGCGCTGAACCAGACTCAAAAGGTAATCGCGGTGAAAATGAAAGCCATAATCCGACTGCTTCAGTGGCTTGTCAGACCGACCAAAGCCGAACAGATCGGGAGCCACTACGCGCGCACCGGACGCCAAAAAGACCGGAATCATGCGCCGATACAAAAACGACCAACTGGGCTCTCCGTGCAAACACAGAAACACCTGATCGGCGTCTTTAGGACCCACATCAATCCATGCCGCACGCAAGCCTTCGTAGCCCGGCAGGTCCTGTGCATAAGTCACCGGGTAATCGAAATCCGGGACATTCTCAAAACGCACATCGGGGGTTCGTATTGCGTCTATGTTGTTATTTTGTGACATAAGTACTCTTCCTTTAACTACGGTCTTAACGGACTATACTAGCCACGGATAATTACTATAAAACAAGCTAAAGGAAACACCGCATGCCCAGAAGTACTCGTACCTTTTTTAAACCCGGAATTCTCAGTACCGCCGTTGCAGCCGCTTTGATTGCGGGAACAGACCTTGCTCAGGCACAGCTCGAAGAGGTCATCGTGACCGCTTCACGCAGAGCCGAGAGCATGCAGGACGTTGCCATCTCTATGCTGTCAAAAAGCGGCGAAGAGATTAAAGACATGGGCATTACCCGTGCCGCTGAGTTTGCCGTAGATATTCCCGCGGTCACCATGTCGCAAAGCCCTATCGGTAACTTTATTTTTATTCGTGGAATCGGAACTGCCGGGGTTAACCAGGGCATCGAGCTGTCTGTTTCGATGTTTCATGATGGCGTATACATGGGACGGCACCAGCTCTCCCGTGCACCGTTCATGGATTTGGAGCGCGTGGAAGTACTTCGCGGGCCGCAAAGTATTCTGTTTGGCAAGAACACCATCGGCGGTGCGATACACCTGATTACCGCCAAGCCTACTGAAGAAGTCGAAGGGTCTATCAGCGCTCTGTACGGCACTTACGGTGAGCAAGAGATCAGCGGCGTATTGTCTGGACCCATCACCGACACCCTCTCTGGACGAATCGCATTGCGCGGTTATCAGATGGATGGATACCTCGACAACATCATGACCGGCGAAGACGGTCCGGAGCGCGACGACAAAACTGCGCGCTTGCAGTTGAAGTGGGATGCAACAGAAAACCTGACCATTAACGGTAAGTGGGAGACCAGCGAGTTTGAACAAACTCAACAGTTCACCCAGTTGAGTGTTAGCGATCCCACGGGCACAGGGATCGCCTTTGGCGGTCTGAACTCGGCACTCGTGGCCGTAGGATCCGGCACCGGCATCGGCTCAGAGCGATTTGACGACGAGCGGGCCGTAGACAACGACGGCGGTGTGGTACTCGGTCAGGTGGCACCCGATTATGCAGGCTTACCGGGTTTTCCCGATAAGCCGGAATTCAGCAACAACTCTATGGACCTGGGCACCATAACCATGGACTGGGCCATTGGCGATCACACAATTACGTCAATCACGGGTTATGCCAGCTACGATTACCAGGACATTTGTGACTGTGACTTTGCTGCTATCCCGCTGATTCAAGTGGACGCGACCGAAGACTACGAGCAAATGAGCCAGGAGATACGATTCACCTCACCCGGCGGCGAGCGCTTCGACTACATCGTGGGTATGTATTATCAGGAAAGCGAACTGGATTATCGCTCGGTAGAAGGATTCGGAACATCTTTGGCGTCTCCGCTACTCGGCGCTCCCGCGGCACTGACGCCTAACCTTACTCGCGACTACTCCATGCAGCAGGATCAGGAAATGTGGGCGGTGTTTGGATCGGGCACCTACAGCTTTACCGACACCACGCGACTCACCGCTGGATTGCGCTATTTTGACGAGTCCAAGACAGCCAGTCATGTCCTAGACAAGAACTTTACTGGCGGCTGGGATTACAGCGCGGCAGCGGGCTTGGCACCGGGGTCCATAACCTACGGCGACACAGCCGCTGAGTACGATCGATTCTTAGGGGATTTTGCCGGCACAGCTTTGACAGCTATCTCCGAAGGAATCTATGGCGGACTACTGGGTACTTTTGAGCACGACATTCAGGACCGCAAGCGTGACGAGCAGGACATCAACTGGATCCTGACTCTCGAGCAAGACCTGGGCGACAACACCATGGTCTTCGGTACGGTATCAACGGGTACCAAGGGTGGCGGATTCGACGGTCGCTTTCTGCAGACCAATGACAGTCCCTTCTTTGAGTACGAAGAAGAGACGGCAATCAGCTACGAGCTGGGTGTTAAGACGACACTACTTGACGGCATGATGTCACTGAATGCCACTGCGTTCTTCTCCACCGTAGAGGATTACCAGGTCAGTATTTTTGATGGAGCTACGGCATTTTTTGTTCAAAACGCAGCCGAGGTTGAGACCAGTGGTCTTGAGGTCGATGTGAAGTGGGCGCCGACTGACGGACTGATTGTTAGCTTCGCCGGTACTTACCTTAACGCTGAGTACAGCGACTTCCCCAACGCACCTTGTTGGTCAGTTTCTGGCACCGAGCCCGTTGATCGTGGCAACTGTGTGAATCGCGGTGCGCCAGATGCGTCTCGCGACGCAACAGGTGATACCAACATGTTCTCACCGGAGTTCGCGTTCAACCTGAACATTGATTACCGCATGCCCCTGGGTAACGCCCTGGAAGCTCGCGGCACTTTCAACATGAATTACTCTGATGAGTTTTTCGCGGCATCGGATCTGGATCCGATCTACGCTGGGCAGGATGCCTACACCATGTATGACCTGCGCCTGAGCCTGGGCCGTCAGGATGGCATGTGGGATGTGGCGCTCATCGGTAAGAACCTCACCGATGAACTGATCAGTGGTAACAGCAACGATCAGCCACTGGTGCCGGGTAATGGCTTTGCCTCTACGGATCGCCTGCGCTCTTACGCACTGCAGGCAACCTACCGGTTCTAGGATTCTCTAGACTCGTGATTTGAACTTGTTCAGATCCAAAAGCCCGCAAGTTTTCTTGCGGGCTTTTTTTTGCTCATCGAGAACTCCACAGCTTGTCTCCCGTGGCGCTCGACGTCGCAGAGGTTATAGGCGCCCCGACTTCGCTGGAGATGCGCGAGCAGCTCAAAGGACTGTCTCCCGCCTCGCCGACTACAGACTACAGACTACAGCGTGGACAGCGACTGCCTATGGCCTTCACTCGCAGCTTGCGCTAGCGTGAGTCCTGCTTATCCCGATACAGGACCGATCCATCATGAGAAACCGAATACTGCATGGCATTGCCAGCGCGCTACTTGTGGCGGCCTCCTCGGTAGGCTTTGCCGCCAACGAAGAAGCACTCAAAGCAAAAATCATCGCCTCCGTCGATCGTCAGGCCAGCGACCTGACCGCATTGAGCGATGAAATATGGGGGCACGCAGAAATAGCCTTCAAAGAAACACAGTCGGCAGCTGCGCTTATCAATCATGCAAAGGAGCATGGCTTTCGCGTAGAGACCGGCATTGGTGAAATTCCCACGGCATTTATTGCCGAATTCGGAAGTGGCAAACCGGTGATCGGGATCATGGGAGAATTCGATGCGCTCCCCGGCCTCTCTCAGGCCTCGGTACCCAATCGCTCTCCCTTAACAGAAGGCGCTCCGGGACATGGCTGCGGGCACAACGTTTTTGGCGCTGCGTCACTTGGCGCGGCCATTGCCGTCAAGGAACGTATTGAGGCTGGAGAGATATCCGGGACAATCCGCTACTACGGTACCCCTGCAGAAGAAAAGTTCTTCGGTAAATTGTGGATGATCCGTGCGGGCGCCTTTGATGGCGTGGATGTCATGATGGATTGGCACCCGGGCGACAAGATCGAAGCCTCGGCGCAGAGCAGCCAATCGCTTGTGGATTTTCTTGTGGAGTTTGATGGGCAGTCGGCGCATGCCGCGGGTGACCCCTGGAACGGTCGCTCAGCAAGCGATGCTCTGGAGCTTTACACCCACGGCATCAACGCCTACCGCGAGCATATCCAACCCACCGTGCGCATTCACTATCACATCATGGATGCCGGCAAGGTCGTCAATGTGGTACCCGACTACGCCAAGATCTGGGTGAGAGTTCGAGATCGCAGCCGTGACGGTATGACGCCCGTTTACGAGCGGGTCAAAGAGATGGCCGAGGGCGCGGCAATTCTTGCTGACGTAGGCTATAAGGTAACGCTCATCTCCGGCGTTCACGAAATCCTCGTCAATAGAACCGGCGGTGCAGCATTGCAGGCAAATCTGGAAACGCTGGGGCCTATCAGCTACACCGCAAAAGAGGATGCCTATGCCAAGGCGATACAGGAGGCTACGGAAAAACCCCAGGTGGGCATGGATGCCGAAGTTCGCCCGTTTAGAGAAACACAAGAAAACCCACCGGGCGGCTCCACTGATGTAGGTGATGTCAGCTTTGTGGTTCCCACCATCAGCCTAAGTGCACCCATCGCACCCAAAGACGTGCCCTGGCATTCCTGGGCCGTAGTGGCTACCGGCGGCATGTCCATTGGACACAAGGGCCTTGTCTACGCATCTAAGGCTTTGGCAATGACCATGGTGGATCTTTACGAAAACCCGGACCTCATAAAGTCGATAAAAGAAGAGTTTAAGAAACGCAAAGGTGATTACGAGTACGAGGGCATCCTGCCCCCGGGCCCACCGCCTCTGGACTTTAAGCAATAGACCAACAGACAAAAAAACGTCCGGACCACTCAGTGGCTGGACGTTTTTTCCTTATCAGCTGAGTCCTGCGCAGCAAGCCAATCCAGCAACAGCTCGTTAACAAACGCCGGCTGCTCGCGGTGCGGAAAATGTCCTGCGTCATCGACAGTCACGACTTTGAGCCCGGCAGGAAAATCGTCCTCACGCATCATGCTCTCAAAAACATCTGCGGCAATACAGCCTTCCTGCGCGCCGGTGATTCCCAGAGTCGGGACATCGATCGGCCAGGACGTTTGCTCCTGCGAAGAACGACCCAAGGGAAGTGAGCGCAGACCAATCGCCGCTCGGTAGTAGGCCAGCGTGCTCTCTACCACCCGAGGTTGAGCAAACGCCTGGCTTACTTCAGAAAACTGCTCCTGGGTAAACTCCCAGCCCGGACTCCAGTCCTTCCACAAGCGACGCAGGAAAGCGAAGTTGTTGCGCCGCACCACGTAGTCAGCGATCCCCGGGAGCTGAAAAAACAACATGTACCAGGACAATCGTAATTGTTTAGGATAATGATGAATCTCGGACATGAAGCGACCAGCGTGCGGAACGGCAAGTGCAGTGAGACTCTTAATCTGATCAGGTATAGCCATGGCCACTCCATAGGCGATGGACGCTCCCCAATCATGTCCTATCAGGTGCACTGGGCCGCCGCCCAGCTGATCTATCCATGCAATCACATCACCAGCCAGTGACGGCGATGAATAGTCACCATCTTTGGGCTGGGATTGTGTTTCGTATCCCCGGGTAGATACAGCAATAGCGCGATAGCCATTATTTGCGAGAAAATCGAGCTGCGCATCCCAGGTGCGCAGCGTGTCAGGAAAGCCGTGCAGCATCAGAACAATGGGGCCTTCGCCGGCTTCAATAGCGCTAAACCTGAGAACCCCATGGGACAAAGTGATTTCTTTTTGGCTGCTCATGAGTTCCTCAGTGTCTTTGATTATTCATAGTGACCTTAGCGTACTACTTTGAGACGCCGGCGCACGGCAGCTTCGTAACTCGGTTCCAGATAACCCGATAACACATCAAAAATCTGCTCAATACCCAACACCATATCGGCACGGCTAATAGTCTCGCCAGATTTTGTAATCTCCAAATATCGGACCCAGTTGCTCCAGATTAGCCAGGTGTTGATCGCAATGGAACGATAACGCTTTTTGCTCCGAGGAATTCTAAGATGATCTTCTATAGCCGCTTGCTCAGCAACAGCTGCCAAGCCCTCCAGCGCCCACTCCTGAAGACGCCGATAATCGGCTGCCAAGACATCATCCTGTCGCAGAAGATGCAGCAGACCGGAAAAAAAGAATCGGTTGTCGTAGGCCACATCAAGCGTTTTGATATAAAAGTCAGCGAAGACCTTGGGAGTGAGCACGGGTGGCGGCTCCTGCCCAAAAGCACAACGAAACTCCTCCTCTAACTGAGCAAATAAGGCCCGAACAATTTCTTCCTTGTTTTTGAAGTGGTAATACAAATTGCCTGGGCTTATCTCTAATTCCTCGCACAAACGTGTTGTGCCAATGGCCTGTGCGCCCTCCTCATTCATCAGATCCCGGCAGGTCGCAAGAATGCGCGAACGGTTATTCACTTTAGATTTGCTCATTTTCGACTGCTTGACTAAATCATAATTAGAGGAAATACTCTATTTCACTGAGCATTCAATGGCAAGTATTTGAGTTATGAGTAATACAAGCGAAGCAGCCCACGGCGCCGGCGCAGATAGAATGACCGTGCGCGACATGCCTTTTGATTTTTTACCCAGAACTCAAAGCTGGAACCCCGACAAGCCGGAGTTTGCGCATATCGTGAACTCCGCGTCTCTTGCAATGCCCTACCTCGAGCCCTACCTCATCAAATCCATGCGCAAAGCCCGCCCTTTGATTAGGGACCCGGAGTTACAAACCGAACTCGACAAATACATCAAACAAGAAGCCACCCACTACCGGCGTCACAAAGAATTCAATGACACGCTCACGAGCAAAGGCTATCGCTGCGTTGCAAAGATCGAAGAGAAGCTGGCCAAGGATTACGCAAAGCTAGAGAGCAGGCGTTCACTGAGGTTCAATCTTGCCTACGCAGAAGGTTTTGAATCCATGGCGCTGGCCATCGGCGAAATGCTGATCGAAGATCGAGAGTACCTTTTTGGCGATAGCGACTCCGCCGTAACATCGCTCATCCTCTGGCACTTTGTCGAAGAAATAGAACATAAAAACGTGGCCTTCGACGTGTTTGATCATCTCTACGGCAGTTACTTCTGGCGGATTGTGGGGCTGGTGTATGCGACATCGCACATTTTTTGGCGAACCGGCCAAGGCTACCGCGCCCTCCTCAAAGAGGATGGGCTTTGGCAATCAAGTTCCAGTCGCTGGCACCTGGTCAAGGTGCTCGGGCGAGTGCTGGGCAACATCACCCCCAAGTGGCTGCGTATTCTTCGCCCGGGCTACCACCCCAAGCAGATCAAAGACCCAGACTGGGGCTTGGCCTGGGCAAAAGCCTTTGAGGACGGGCTTGAAGACATGGCGCAACTGGACACTAGGCAACTCAATGCTCCCCTACCCGTAGGTCAACGCCTGGAGACTGTTTAATGAGCACGATAAATGGTGGCAAGGGCCTTGGACCTATTTCACAACGAATGCAGGCTCTTTTCTTTCTCAATGGTTTAGGCCTCTTTGTCGTCGGCATCCTCTTTGGCTGGGCCTGGTTTTTTCATCTGCTACAGGAAGTTGTGCTTTGGCCGTTACCCGTGCAGGTGGACGTCCAAATTCCGGGGGACTCCCGTGCCTATCGCATGGGACATATGGAGGCAATAACTCAGGGTCTGCTTCTCATGGCGATCGCATTTGGAGGGCAATTTATGCGTCTTTCGAAAAAAGAATTTTCCTGGCTTTTTTGGACAGCGCTGGTCACCACCTGGCTATTTACTTTACCGGCAATGGCCAACACTTTTTTTGGCACCCGAGGCTTAGCCTTTGGGGGTGGTCCGTTTAAAGCGGGTATGGCCAATGATGTCATTTATCTCTTTGGCTGGCCTCCGGTTATGTCTGTGCATATCTTCTTCGCAATTGCAGTGCTGGGCGTGTGGCGTTACCTCCATCAATATGATGCAACTTGAGCGAGATCTGTAGGCTGTGCTGCCGACAAGAGTAACCCCGGGGTCTGCGCTATGATCAATGGAAGTCACAGCAAGCTAAAGCCATGAAGAACTGCTGCAAGCAATCGCCAAGGAGTTTTTATGCCCCCCAACCCGACTGAGACCTTACTCGACACGGGCGCCGCGCTACAGACACGTCAGACTGTATGCCCATTGGACTGCGCGGACACCTGTAGCCTGGAAGTAACGGTGCAGGCCGATAAGCTTACTGCGGTGCGCGGCGGCAAAGAAAACCCCTTTACCCGAGGCAAGCTCTGCGCAAAAGTGGTGAACTCCTTTCCCGCACAGGTTCACGGTGAACTGCGGATCAAGACCCCGCTGCTGCGCCAAGCCAGTTTGGGTGGAAGTAACTTTCAGCCCATCAGCTGGGAACAGGCGCTGGACCTGATCTATGAACGTTTCTCAGAAGTTCAGGAGCGCTGGGGGAACGAGGCGATCGCGCCACTGAGCTACGGCGGACCTATGGGCATCCTCGCCGGGGGCAGTATGGACCAGCGATTCTTTCACCGCCTGGGAGCAACACTGGTGGACTCCTCAACCCTCTGCGCCGGCACCTCCAACGCAGCTTGGGATACTGTTTTTGGCGACGCCGGCGGGATCGATCTTGAAGAAATTGCCGACTCGAAACTTATCCTTGTGTGGGGTAATAACGTCACCACCTGCAATCTGCACCTGACAACGATCATTCGCAATGCCTGCAAGCAAGGCTCCAAGCTAGTAGTGATCGATCCCAAACGCACTCGAATTGCCCGAGACGCTGATCTTCATATCCCGCTCCTGCCAGGATCCGATGTCGCGCTTGCCTATGCGGTGACGGCGCTGCTGGATGCCAGCGGCGACCTCGACGAAGACTTCATCAGTAAACACACACATGGTGCTCAAGCCTTTCGGGATGCCGCCCGGGACTTTGATCTAGCTCGAGCGTCTGAGATCTGCGGAGTAGATCCTGCGCTTATCCAAGATCTCGCGGATATGTTTCGCAGGCATCGGCCAGCGGGGATGAGCATCGGCGTGGCACCGGAGCGGAATCGCAATGGCAGTGCGGGGCTGCGCGCAGCGTTCTCGCTTATGGCCGTCACCGGCAACATTGGACCACGCGGCGCAGGCATATGCGATGTTTCACGATTCTTTCCCGTTGACGGTGAGCGCCTGTCGCGCCCCGATCTTGCGCCTGCAAATTTGCGCAAAATCAATGTGCTGGATATTCCCCGCTACGTGCTCGAACCCGGCGAGGAAACTCCGTTGCGCGCCCTGTTTATCTATAACCACAACCCGGTGGCGGTGCATCCCGAGCAACAGCGAATGCGTGAGGCACTTTTGTCTGAGGATGTGTTCGTCGTAGGCAGTGACGTGAGCATGACCGACTCCATGGCCTGCGCCGATTTGGTGCTTCCAGCGACCTCGCATTTTGAATACGGCGATGTATACAAAGCCTATGGTCATCGATACCTCCAGCGCTCCCGCGCGGTAGTGCCCGCTCAAGGGGAGGCGCTGAGCAATATGGAGCTGTTTAGACGCCTGGCCGCGCGCTTTGGCTTCGGTGAACCCGCATTTAGCGATTCCGATGACGAGATGATTGACCAGGCCTTTGCCTCGGCAAATGAGGACATACCCAGAAAGGCTGATGGTACGGCCCTGGATATGACCCCTTACGCAGAACCGGGCATGTTGCGCGGTGGTGCCTTCACCACGCCGAGCGGGCGTATCGAGCTGTTCAGCGAAACCATGCATACCCATTGCGGGCAAGGCACGCCGCAGTATCTGGAGCTACCCCAGAAACGCAGCTTTGTGCTGGTCACCCCGGCATCCGAGCAACGCGTGAACTCAACGTTTGGCGGACTCAAGGAACAGCAAGCTGATCTGGTCTGCGAGATACATAGCGCAGATGCCACTGCCCATGGCGTGGAAGATGGAACGCTTATCGAGCTATACAACGAGCGCGCCACGGTAAAGCTCCCCGCACAGGTGACTGACGATGTGCGCCCGGGAACGCTTTTCGTGCCCAAGGGTGCCTGGATTGCCGACTCGCCAACGGGAGTCACCGTCAACGCGCTGCTGCCGGGTCATCAGGAGTCTGCCATTGGGGGAGCCTGCTACTACGACTGTGGCGTGGATATACGTCCGGCGAGCTAGCCCCCGAGCTCTCTTGTCGTATAGGCGCGGTGGAGTCCACCGGGGCAGCACCGTAGAGTTTGCAGATCATCACCTACCCTTGATCTGGAGTTTCAGGACACCGCTTTGAGCACTTACGACACAATTGTTATCGGCGCGGGCCACAATGGTCTGGTTTGCGCGACGCTACTGGCAAAAGCCGGGCAGCGGGTGCTCGTTCTTGAAGCCAACGATTGTATCGGTGGCTTGGCTGCGAGTCGGGAATTTCACCCGGGATTTCATGCCTCGGTCGCGCAAAGTTTTTATGCCCTGCCTGGCACCTTGATCAAAGATCTTGGCTTGGCGAAACACGGCTTTGAAGCAGCTAGTGCGCCTATGGACACCATCGCCCTGTCGCCGGACGAAGGCCCGGTAACCATAGGCGATGAGAGTGTATCCGGCGTCAGCGCAGACGACGCCAGCGCCTACCAGCGCTATCGACGCCAGCTCAAAACATTCGCCGCAGCACTGGCTCCCTTTTGGGAGAAGACAATGCCCGGCATTGGCGGCAACAGCCTCAAAGAACTGCTGACCTTTGCCCACATGGGCCTCAAACTACGCATGCTCGGCAAAGACGACATGCTGGAGTTTTTGCGGGTAGCCTCACTTCCCATGCGTGATCTGGTCGATGAACATTTTGAAAGCGAGGCACTTAAGGCCGCGCTTTGCTGGGATGGCATCGTGGGCTCAAAGCTCGCGCCGCGCTCGCCGAATCAGGCGGTGCTTACCTTGCTAAATCGTATGGCGGGCAGCCATAGTGGACAACACAGCCTCCCTGCAGGCGGCACAAGGGGTTTTGTGTCGGCCTTACGCGGGGCTGCCGAGGAAGCCGGCGTTGAGATTCGCCTTGGAGCCGCTGTCAAAAACGTTCTTATCGAGGGCGATGAAAATGGCCAGCGCTGTCGCGGCGTGATCCTTGTCGATGGCGAGACTGTAAATGCCAATAAAGTCGTGTCCAATGCAGATCCCAAAACAACGTTTCTCAAGTTAGTGGGTACGCCCCACCTCGAAATTGAATTTAGCAACCGTATCAGGCGTCTGCGCTGCGACGGTTTTGTTGCAAAGCTGCATCTGGCGCTGAAAGATCGTCCGCAATTTACCGGCGTCAGTACCCCGGATGGGCGCATCATTCTCGCGCCGAGCATGGATGCCATCGAATTCGCCTTTGACGATGCCAAGTATGGCCATAGTTCAGAGCATCCCGTGATGGAGATACTGATTCCCAGCTTGCGCCAGCCGAATCTCGCTCCCCCGGGACAGCACGTGTTGTCCGCGCAGATCATGTACGTACCAGCAAATCCTGAAGGTGGCTGGACCCAAGCAAGCCGACAGGCACTGCTTGATAAGCTCATGGCCGTTCTTGAGCGTTACGCGCCGGGGATCGGAGCACTTACACTGAGCGCCGAGCTTCTCACGCCCGCCGATCTGGAGACGCAGTATCACGTCACCCACGGGCACTGGCATCACGCAGAACCGGCTATTGATCAACTGCTGATGATGCGACCCACCTATGAGGCCGCTCAATATCGAACACCCATCGAAGGCCTGTATCTTTGCGGTGCCGGGGCACATCCCGGAGGGGACCTCACCGGCAACCCAGGGCGCAATGCTGCCCGGGAGATGCTGATATGAAGCGCTACGACGCAATCATTATCGGCGCCGGACACAATGGTATTACCGCTGGCGCTTATCTGGCCAAAGCGGGACTGGACGTGCTGGTGGTAGAAAAGAATGATTACATCGGCGGTGCCGCGGTAACTCGCGAGATGCACGACGGCTGGTTTTACTCCAGCTGCTCCTATGTATGCAGCATGATGCGCCAGTCGATCCATCGCGATCTGGATCTCACCCGGCACGGACTATTACTGGTGCCCTACCTCGGCACAGTGAACTTCAGTGACGATGGCCATCGCACGCTTATCGACTATAACGATGAAGAAGCCGCTTATCTGGAGCTGCGCAAGCACTCTCCCCACGACGCGGATGCCATGTCGCGGTTTCAGGCCGACCTGGGCCGCTACGCACAACTGATTCGCAAGACGCTGCTGCGTACACCGCCGGATCCCAGCTCCTTCAAGCCTCGGGACATCATGGAAATGCTCTGGCTCGCCAAGGAGTTTTGGAACCTCGGTGAGCGTGAACTCTACGAGTACATCCGTTTCTTCACCATGAGTGCTGCGGACTTCCTGGAAGACTACTTCGAGAATGATTTGATAAAAGCAGCCATGGCCAGCCCCGGAATTATTGGCACGGCACTGGGTGTTTACTCACCGGGATCGGCATACATCCTGCTCCATCACGTTATGGGTGACGTAGACGGTAGTGTAGGCGCCTGGGGTCTTGCTCGAGGAGGCATGGGTGCTATATCCAACGCCCTCGCAGGAGCACTAAAAGAACACGGCGGAGAAATTCGAACCCAAGCGGGCGTGGAGAAAATCCTGGTCCGGGATGGGGCTACCGTTGGGGTCGCGCTGGAAAACGGCGAAGAGATTTACGCCAACATCGTCGTTTCCAATCTTGATGCCAAGCGCACATTTACCAAGGTGATGGATAAAAACGATCTCCCTGAGGGTATTTACGAGCGCGCCAAAAACTTCAAGATTCGCGGCTCCTCGGGCAAGGTCAATATTGCTCTGTCGGGGATGCCGATCTTTAACAATGTACCGGACAACCGCTATATCAACCGCGGCGGTCAGGGCTTTACCGGCTCACTGGAAACCATGGAGCGAGCCTATGACTGCTGGAAGCGCGGTCGCTGGTCCGAGGACCCGTTTATCGAGACAGTGATTCCCTCGGCCTGGGAGCCCACGGTGGCACCACCGGGATGCCACTGGATGTCCTGCTTCGTGCAGTACTGCCCTCCGACTCTCGCCGACGGCGAGTGGACGCCCGAAAAGCGCGATGCCTTCGGCGCTACGGTAATCAACAAAATCGAACGCTACGCACCGGGCTTCAAAGATCTGGTAGTGCATGCGGAGATTCGCACACCCCACGAAATAGAGAATGAGATAGGCCTTACCGAGGGCAATATTTTTCAGGGTGAGCTCACCATCGATCAGCTTCTTTTCAATCGACCGTTCCCGGGCTACGGGCAGTACCGTATGCCCCTGAAGAACATGTACATGTGTGGTTCTTCTACGCACCCCGGCGGCGGCGTGTCCTCCGCCTGCGGAGCCAATGCGGCGCGAGAGATACTGCGCGACCTCAAGCGACCCAACACCGTGCCCGAAGACGACTGCTACGACGAGTAAATGATGCCCCCTAGCGACCCCTATGCCGGAGAACGCCTGAAGCACTCACACTTTCATGAGCGCCAGGCTGCCATGAATCTACGTGACGCCTGGTCATCCTGGAATGGCTACAAGTTTGCCGATTACTACTACGATGAGAGTTACGAGTACTTCTGTATCCGTAACACCTGCGGCACCTACGACATTTGTCCCATGCAAAAGTACATGATCGAAGGCCCCGATGCCCTGGCCATGTTGAACCGCATGGTCACCCGAGACCTGCGCAAACTCGGGGTCGATCGCGTGACGTATGTTTGCTGGTGCACTGATTCAGGCCGAATGATTGATGACGGCACCATCTTCCGCCTGGGTGAGGAGCGCTTCATGCTCACCTGTGGTAGCCCAAGTCTGGCCTGGCTGCGCAAAAGCAGTTTGGGCTTCGAGCAACTCTCCATCACGGAATACACCGAAGACTTTGCTGCGCTCTCTTTGCAGGGCCCCACCAGTTTCGCAGTCCTCAAACGCATGGGTCTGGAAGCAGTCGGCGAGCTCAAGCCCTTCGGAATCATGCACCTGCCCTTTAACGGCAGCAGCTTGATGATCTCCCGCACGGGTTTCACCGGCGACCTGGGCTACGAACTCTGGATAGAACCCAGCGAGGCGCTTCCGCTCTGGGATGCCCTGTATAGCGCCGGTGAAGATTACGGCATTCATCCCTACGGCGAAGCTGCAACCAACATGGCGCGCATGGAAGCGGCCTTCATCATGCCGGATATGGAATTTAACGAGGCACTAAAGACCATCAATTTTGAATACGATCAGACACCTCTGGAACTCAATCTGGGCTGGTTGGTGGACTTTAAAAAGCCTCATTTCAACGGTAGAGCCGCACTTCTTGAGCAAACGAAACGCGGCCCCAAGCGTATGCTGGTCAAGCTGGACATCGAGGGCAACAAGCCTGCAGACGGCTCGATCCTCTACAGCAACAAGCGCTGCAGCAAAGAAATAGGCTATGTGACCTCGGGCATGTGGTCACCGGCGGTAAAAGCGAACATCGCGCTGGCGATGGTCGACACCCAGGCATTAAAGGGCGAGATCTGGGCCGAGGTGTACTACGAACGAGAGCTTCGCCATCGCCACAAAGTCGCGCGCTGCACGCTCAAGGACAAGCCTTTCTGGGCTCCGGCCCGCGCCCGACAGACGCCTCCGGGGGACTGCTAGGGAGCCACGTCGGCGCGTATTTCCTGACGCCACTGCGACAGGTTCATGCCAATAGCCATGAACCCCAGGATCCAGAGGGCTTCGTCCCAGGCAAACACCCAATGACCCCGGTAAGCCCAATAGGCCGCGATGAGCCACAGTAAGCTGTAGAGAAGTCCCTTAAAACCCTGCGCAATACGCAGCTTAGCCCCGCCGGCCACGCCTTTCTCCTGTAGACGCACCATCACCTCGATCATCATAAGAATCAGCAACCACAGCAGAACCTCAAAAAGATCGGCCCAGGCCAACTCCCATTCAACAACCATGCCCGCGCTGTCTGTGAGCACCTGATTCTGGGCAAACTGAAAAAAGTGTGTATCGCGCGATAGCTGCTCACAGTTAGCTGCACTGAGATCCCAGTACTGGAGATTCCTCGCAAAAGACAGGCCGCTATCGGCGAAGCTACACAGAGCGACGCCCATATGTTCCGTGGCCCGGTTTAGTTCCAGCAGGTATTCGCTAAAAGCAAAAACGGTATGTCCAATTGCCAGATAACAGACAACTCTCAAGCCGTGCATCAAACGCAGACGCCCTTTGGTAAAAGCCGCGTCCGACAGTAAGTAGGTCTCTAACTCCAGCAGCAGGAGCAACAAAAACCATGCAGATTCATCCAGGGTGGTGGCAAACGCCGTGGTCCAGTCCATCCATCGCCACCCCTCGTGCACGGTGTGACGTAAGACGTTGATATCATTACTAAAATAGTGCGCAAAGTTGATCAGCAGTAGACCGTAAACCACGATCTTTAAAATCTGTCGCGGGTTCAAAGCAAAGAATCGGCCACCCTGACCGGCTACGGTGGAATCGGCCGTCCTGGCTGCACTGTCATCTGCTTGGCTTGTGGATTCCAAGAACGGGTCCTGCTGTTGTTTAGCCCCAAGACACTAGCCGCTGCGGCCGAGCCTCTGCCACTGCGCCTATACGCCTGAAAACTCCCAGGCGAACACGCCACAATGCAGTCCAATGGCGATTGGCCGCACATTTCTCAAATCTCCGCCCCGGGACACCGATGATCTATAGTCCAATCAGGCGCGTAGCAGCTTTATACACTATGCTGGACAAAGCTTGGACGCGAGTCAAAAGGTAACAAATGAACGCACAGCAACAGTTTGTACAGACCTATCTTGAGGCATGGAACGATCATGACCCTTCGGGAGTGGCCAGCCACCTGTGCGCCGACGGCTTGTATTGCGACGTACCCAATCAGACCCAGCTAGGGGGAGAAGAACTGCTCGCACATCTCATCGATTATTTCAGCAACGACCATTACCGCTACGAACTTATTGGCGATGTCCTGGTTAACCAGAACACCATGGCGTTTCAGTACCAGGTCATCCCCTTAGAAACACATAGCGGTGCGCAGGGCTGGAGCGGTGCGGAGTTCGTGCAACTTAGGGGTAACGTAGCGCAGCAGATTAACGACTATTATCGCGTACCCGGCGCGCAGTCCCGCCGGGACGGCTTGTCAGAGGAAGGGCGTCGCTACGCAAAATCAGGCCTCGGCGTCGAAGCGATGGAGCAACTACTGTCTGCCCTGCAAAAAGCTATGGATCAGGACAAGGTCTACCTGGACCCGGAACTCTCCCTACCCCGCCTGGCTGACAAACTGGGTTGCTCTGTGAATCATCTGTCGCAGGCCATAAATGCCGGACATGCTATGAGTTTTTTTGACTACATCAATCAATTTCGTGTCACTGAGGCAGCGCAGATACTGCGACAAAAGGACTGTCAGTTTCCGGCGATTCTGGATGTTGCGCTGTCGGTGGGGTTCAACTCAACGTCAACGTTTTACACGGCGTTCAAAAAAGCCACCGGCGAAACTCCCGCAAAGTATCGGCGCGGCGCGCAGTAGAAAGCCTAAGCAAAAATTACAGCGCGCGCAGGTACCACTGATAGTCGAGGTCCGGGACATGACCGTGATAGTCGTCGCTTTCGCCCTGGCGGATCGCTGCAAAAGTATCTACAAATTTCTGCCCCAGATAGTCGGGCAGTATGTCTCCCTCGCGAAACATTTGAATACCCGCATCCATACGTGTCGGCAGAGTTACCGTGTCCTGGGACAGATCAGCCTCGCGGGCGATGGGTTCCCCGGGATCTCGAGCCCGCTCCAGTCCCGCATGCACGCCGGCTAGCACCGCCGCCAGCACAAAGTACGGATTCGCATCCGCACCCGCAATACGATGCTCGATTCGGCGATTAGATTCCGAAGAAGCCGGAATCCGCAGGGCGACCTCCCGGTGGTCATAACCCCAGCTCGCCCCTGAGGGCGCAAAAGCACCTGCCTTGAAACGTCGATAGGAATTCGGGTTGGGCGCGAAGAGCGCCATAGCCTCGTTGATCGTGTCCCCGAGACCCGCCACGGCATGGCGCAGCGCAGGCATTAATCGCGGCGGCATAAGCGGTTCATCATCGGCGAAAATGTTGACTCCGTCTGCGCCATAGACGCTCGCATGAATATGCATGCCACTCCCGGCAAGATCCGCAAATGGCTTGGCCATAAATGTCGCGGATATACCGTGACGCCGAGCCACGGACTTCACAATCCGGCGCAGGAGCATGGCGTGATCACCTGCCAGTACAGGATCACTCTGATGATGTGTATTGATTTCCCATTGTCCCGGCGAGAACTCACTGTGAATCGCCGTCAATGGCACGCCCTGTATTTCGCAGGCCAAGCGCACATCGTTAAGAAAGTCATCAAACTCGATTAAGTCATCGGCCATGCAGTACTGAATGCCTTCCTGCTGCAGGCCGGTTCCCGGGATCCCCCCCAGTAGTGGCTCGGGCCGTGAACCATCTCCATCAGCTACCAGATAGAACTCCAGCTCGGTGACCACCACCGGGCTTAACTTACTCTCGCTATAGCGCTGCAAAACCCGCAAAAGAGGGCTCCGCGGATCTATCCAGCTGTAATCCTCGCCATCTGCATAGGCGACAAGCACCTGCGCTACGGGAGAATCAAGCCAGGGTATACGCGCCAGGGTCCCGGGCACAGGACGAAGGACCTGATCCGGATCTCCGCCAACCTCTTTGGGATCTACACCCTCGTACATATCTCCGCGTATCGCTAAAAAAGGTACGGTGCGCGGCACAGAAAAAGTGCCTTCATAAAGCGAGGTGAACTCCCGCCGTTGAATCCGCTTGCATCGCAATATGCCGTTGTAGTCTGGCATCAGGACTTCCAGGAGCTGAATATCCGGGTTTTTCTCGAGGAAGGTATTGAGTTCTGATGGGGGTGCAAACCGCATAGGGACGTCACGTCTGGGGCGAGTCACAGATCCTAGACAATTGTGCGACCAAGGACCACCTACCGTATAGGGGGAAAGACGTGCCGCCTATGCTTTGGTTAAGCTGCGCCTTTGGGTCCCAAAAAGGAGCAAGCCGTGTTTGGACTACGCGCACCACGGGAAAGTCAGGAGCACACAGACTCCTACTATGCAGCCAGTGCCAACTGGAAAACGGCCTATCCACGTTTGGAAGACGAGCTGAGTTGCGATGCGGTTGTCGTTGGCGGTGGATTCAGTGGTGTAAATACGGCTCTGGAACTCGCCGAACGAGGTCTGGACGTTATTCTTGTGGAGGGCAACCGCATCAGCTGGGGCGCCACGGGTCGTAACGGGGGCCAGATCATTGGTGGTATCGGCCATGACCCCGAACGTTTCATTAAGCGCATCGGCGAGAGTGGCGTGCGCAGTATTTACCAGATGGGCATCGAAGCCCGGGATATTATTCGTGAACGCGTAGAGCGCTACAGCATCGCCTGCGACCTTAAGTGGGGCTATTGCGATGTCGCTCTCAAACCACGTCATATGAAGCAGTTTGCCCAGTGGCGGGACTTCGAGAAGAGCATTGGCAATCCGCACAGTTACACCCTGCTGGATCGGGATGAGCTTAGGGAGTTTGTCGACTCGGACCGCTATCTTGGCGGCTTACACAATAATTCCAATGGACACATCCAGCCCCTGAATCTCTGCATCGGTGAAGCCAGGGCACTGGAATCTCACGGCGGTCGTATTTTTGAGCAATCACGAGTTACAGGATTGGAGCATGGTGAGCGCCCCCGGGTGATTACCGAACACGGGAGTGTTACAGCCAAGCAAGTGGTACTCGCCGGCAACGCATACCTCGGGGGACTTGTCCCAAAACTGGCCAGCCGTATTCTTCCGTCCTGCAGCTCTGTGATTGCAACAGAGCCTCTCGACCCGACATTGGCAGCATCATTGATCCCCGGCGACGTCGCAGTGTGTGATCCACGGACCGCTCTGGATTACTTCCGGCTCTCCGCCGACAAACGCATGCTGTTCGGCGGGCTATCGAATTACACCGGACTGGAGCCCAAAAACCTTGAAGAGGTAATGCGACGAAAAATGGCCGCCGTATTCCCGCAGCTCGCCAATGTGCGCATCGATCACGCCTGGAGCGGCTGGATTGGGATTGGCCTAAACCGCATGCCGCAGCTAGGACAGCTTGCCAGCAACGTGACTTATATTCAGGCCTACTCCGGACATGGCGTAGCACCGACGCATATGATGGCGAAGATCACCGCAGACAAGCTCACTGGCGCACCGGAGCGCTTTGACGTCATGGCAAAAATCAACCACCTGCCTTTTCCCGGAGGAAAGCTCCTTCGCAGGCCGGGTCTCGCGGTGGGAATGGCCTACTACAAGGCACTGGACGCACTGTAGCGGGTCGCCCAGACACCTGATCGTCAGCCCGGCAGGATCATCATGTACACCTTGCGGACCTTCTCGATCACTTCTGCGGTGCCTTTCCAGCCCCGGGGAAATACCCAGCTGTCGCCTGCACGCACTTCGGTGACCACACCGGCCTCGGAGGTAAACTTCCAGTGCCCTTCCAGCAAATGGCAGAACTCCGTGAGGTCCAGGTCCAGCTCCAGAGTGCCCGGCTCGCACTCCCAGGTTCCGGTAATCATATTGCCCTCATTGTAAAAGCCGAGATCCGTCTGCTTGGGCAGCGGGCCCACAGGCTCACCAAAGGTGTCGCATGGTGCAAGTCCGGTAAGTGCTGCGCACTGATGCTGAACGCTAATTTCTGGCATGAACAAACTCCTGTGAACAAAATTCATGATGTACTGTTGAAAAGCGCTGGCGCACGCGGCCAGATGTCTTATGGTGAAGGACGCGGCGATGACTCGCTTCCTAGCCCACCCGCTCGGAGGAGCGCCGACCCGTGAGTTTTTACACTCGATGAGGATCTATAGAAGGACTCGAACCAATGGATAAGCACGCCAGCGATGTCATAGTAATCGGTGCAGGGCACAATGGATTGGTGTGCGCGGCTTATCTGGCCGCCGCTGGCCTGTCTGTACGCGTGCTGGAAGCGCGGGACTGCATCGGCGGGGCTGCGGTCACCGAAGAGTTTCATCCGGGATTTCGCAACTCGGTGTATTCCTATTCTGTGAGCCTTTTGAATCCCAAGGTGATTCGCGACTTATCTTTAGAAAAACACGGTCTTGAGATAATGGAACGTCCTGCGGGCACTCTCAGCCTGCTCGATGGCGATGTACTACAGCTCTCCCGCGACGGCGCTCAGGCTCGTGAAGCTATTGCAAAACATTCCAAACGCGACGCCGCGCGCATCGACGCCTTTGAGGATGAGATATCCGCCGTAGCGATTGCTTTACGTTCACTGGCGCTGCAGGCACCGCCCAATTTCGGCGGCGGATGGCGCGATGCGCTAAGCCTGCTTAAATCCGGCAATCAGTTGAGACACCTGGCTACGGAGCACCAAATTGTGCTCACAGAACTCATGACGCGGTCGCTGGGCGACCATCTGAACAGCTGGTTTGAGAGCGAAGCGCTAAAAGGCATTTTGGGACTCGAAGGCGTGATTGGAAACTTCGCTGACCCGTATCAGGCAGGCACCGCCTATGTGCTCCTGCACCACGCTTTTGGCGAGGTAAAGGGTCGAGCCGGCGCCTGGGGAATCGCCCGAGGTGGCATGGGAGCTATCAGCGACTCCATAGCAGCTGCGGCGCAATCCAAAGGCGTACAGATTGAGACCAACGCTGCGGTCACAAAAATTCTCACCGATGCCAAAGGCGCCAAAGGGGTGCTCACCGAAGACGGCCGGGAATTTTATGCGCCGGTGATTGCAGCGAACCTGCATCCGCAGCTGCTGCTTAAAAAGCTTCTGCCCTCAGACGCGCTGGACGACACTCAGCACCGCCGTATTGACAGCTATCGGAGTCATTCCGCCACCTTTCGTATGAACGTTGCACTGTCGGAGTTACCGCGATTCAGTGCCATGAATGTCAGCGATGACTTCCATTTTATGGGAGCTATCGAGCTCTGCCCGTCGCTACCTTATATGCAGCAAGCCTACCGACACGCCAAAGATCACGGCTGGTCCCAGCGTCCGATCATCTCCATGCAAGTTCCCAGCACCCAGGATGACAGCCTTGCCCCAGCGGGCGGGCACGTTGCAAGCCTGTTTTGCCAGCACTTTCAGCGCCACCTCCCAAAGGGCCAAAGCTGGGACGATGTCCGTGAGCAGGTTGCTGATCAGGTGATTGGCGCCATCGATGAGCATGCACCTAATTTTCGCGCATCGGTGCTTGGCAGGCAGATCAAAACGCCTCTGGATATCGAGCGCGATCTCAACATGGTCGGCGGAGACATATTTCACGGCGCCCTGCACCTGGACCAGTTTTACTCCATGCGACCTATTCCGGGCATTGCGGGATATCGCATGCCCACACCCGGCGTTTACCTCTGCGGCTCCGGGGCACATCCCGGAGGCGGAGTCAGTGGTTTACCCGGCCATAACGCCGCCCAGGCTATTTTGCGCGATCGATGAACATCTACAACATCACCGTCGCCATCAGCGTCATAGCCTTCATTGCCATAGGCAGTTATAGCGGCCGCCGGGTTAAGTCCATCGACGATTACTTTGTTGCCGGACGCCGCGCACCGACCTTTCTTATCCTGGGCACACTCGTTGCCAGCGTATTCAGCACCTCCATTTTCCTGGGAGAAGCGGGCTTTACCTACGACGGCCAGTTAGGCCCCTACTTATTGCTACCCGGCATCGCGGTGACTGGCTACGTCTACGGTGCCTTGTTTTTTGGGACCTTCATTCGCCGCAGCCGCGCACCTACGGTAGCGGACTACTTCGGCAGGCGCTTTGACAGCCATCGCGTTCAACAAGCCGCAGGCGTCACAATCATCCTGGGACTTGGAGGATATCTGTTGGTGGTCACTCAGGGCGCTGCAATTCTTATCTCGGACCTTACAGACCTTAGCTACCCCATGGCGATTCTCTGCGCGTGGCTCAGCTACAGCGTATTCACTCTCTATGCTGGATCACGGGGTGTGATCATCACTGACACACTGATGTTTTTGCTCTTTAGCGGGGCCACCATCGTATTTGTCATCTATCTTCTTGATGGCTTCGGCGGTGTCAGCTTTGCCATAGAGGAACTGTCCCGGCAAAGCTACAAGCCCGACATCACCGCCTGGCACGGGATCATTGGCGAGGGTACCGACTGGCCCACCGCCACGGACTTTCTAATATGGCTCGTCATTGTGGATCTGTCCTGGAGCCTTGTGTACGCCGTCAGTCCCTGGCAATCCAGTCGCCACCTCATGGCAAAAAACGAACACGTTGTTTTGCGAGCTGCAATTTACGCCTGCATCGCTGTCATTTTTATGCAGATCCTGATTTACGGTGCCGGGGGGCTCATCAATCTGGCCAAGTCCGATATCGAGCCATCAGAGACCGTGATGCTCTGGGCGGCCAAAAATCTGGTGCCGGAATTTTTAGGTGCAATCCTCATCGCCGGAATCGTAGCCGCGGCACTCTCTTCAGCGTCGACTTTTCTCTCACTGGTGGGCTTTAGCGTGAGCAACGATCTTGCGAGTCATCGCGGACCACTAAAACTGGGTACCACACGGCTGTTAATGAGCGCTGTCGCCCTCATCGTTCTAGGCTTAAGTATTTTCGTACCCGCCAACGTTTTCTGGATCATGCTGTTTATCGGCACCGTGTTTGCGTCTTCCTGGGGCGCCGTGGGCCTGATGAGTATTTGGAGTACGCGCATTACCGCCGATGGCGCTTTTTGGGGTCTCATTGTCGGCTTACTGGGTAATGTGATTCCCGCCGGGCTCGACTATCTCGGCTTTATCAGCCTACCGAGCTATCTGAACCCGGCGCTGCTTGGCAGTGTCGCAAGCGTGATGGTAATTCTGCTCATAGCCCGCCAACAAAGTCCGGGCGATCAGGAGCGAGCGTACCTGGCGAAACTCCATGAAACCCCCATCGCCGACTGTGACCCTGCAAAAACCCGCGTGACCCTCATCGCACCAGCGTTACTCATGCTCTATGGCGCAGTCATGCCCTTTTTGCTGCTTCGATACTACGTACTGCCCTATCAACGGGGACGCGGCACTGTACTAGGCACAGGCGGTATCAACTGGAATGAAGTCGAAGCCTGGATAGCTTTTGGCCCGGCGCTGCTGTTTGTACCCTTGGGTCTCATCGCCGTGATCACCATCTCCCGGCGTTACGCGCCGCGTCAGGCAACAGCTGTGTCCTGACTGCGCGCTGCCCGCCGCAATTGAGCATAGGCAAAACCATATACCCCGAAGGCCGCCATTGATGCGCAGCCGCAAAGCACAAAAACACCGCTGTAGCCGGCTCCGTATGCCAGTAGTGAGGCCGCCAGATTAGGGCCCACAATTTGACCCAGACCCTGAGCAGCTGGAATCAGCGAGGCGTAACGCCCTGTGTTGTCCAGATTAGCCACGGATCCCATCTGGTACACATCGACAAAAATCCAGAGAAAGTTGAATGCGTAAAGGCTAATCAAAAATCGGGGGGGATCGATTCCAGACACCAGCATGAACGCCGTTGCCGAGTGCAGGACCAATGTGAACAGCAAGGGTCGCGCCACGCCCCAGCGATCACTGATCAGTGTGGCAAACAGGCACCCTGTCACGGAGAAAAACGACACCCAAATCAGCACTTGAGACACCCAGGCTGCATCAAGCTCTGAGTCCACCGTGGCCAACTCTATGTAGGTCCAGTAAGCACCAATGTTGATGTAGGTTAAGGCCATGGCGAGCAAGAACAGCCAGGGCGTGGATGAGGGCACTCCTTGGTCAAGCAATGTACTCAGCGCGGGATCTCTTGGTCGATGCACCACAGAAGCAGGACGCTCAGGGAGCCAGACAAGAAAAAACAGTATCGGTACATAGGACAAAGCGAAGAGACCGTATACCTGAACCATAGAAAGCTTTGGCAACAGGGCCATCTCACCCGCCTGCACAAAAGCAAAAGAAAACAGCAGGTAGTTAAATGCCCGTGCCGGGTTTAGGCGTGCACCAAGAGTAGCTACGGCGACGCCGGTAACAACACCGCTTGCAATGCCTGCGACAAACCGCAGTATCAGGGTATACGCATAGGATTCGACCATGGCGCAAAGAACGTTCGCCGCAATCGCCGCGATAACCGCAACAGCCACCAGTACTCGCCGATTCATGCGCGCCACCAGCAGCGCCGCGATGACCGCGCCCAATGACAGCCCCCCTAGATCAGCCCCGGCAACCCGCCCCACCTGTACCTCGGAAAAACCTAACAAAGCAGACCAGGCGGAACTGATCACAGGGACACCCGCAAGAACGCTGTATCCCACAATGGACATGTACAAACCCATGGCTAGAGAAACCGGGGTATCAAAGACTGTCTTTTGAGTCTCCGTCGACAAATCAGCGCCCTCCATAGCTGCGTCGCTCATGCGGTATCTGTCGCTACCACTGTGCTTCGTTGAATCCTCACGGGGATAGACTTGAAGCGGGGCGTTTGACTTCTGGGATCTCGCTCGCGGTCAGTGAGCACATTGGCTTCAGGGTAATAGGCCAGCAAACTTCCAGAGGGAAGATCGAAGGACTGCACATTCAGGCCGCGCATCTCGCCATGCGCCGATAACACATCAACACGATCCCCTTTCTTGACGCCCAAGGCCTCAAGATCCACAGCCGACACAAGCACGGTCCAGCGATCTGCGCCGTAGCGGTAGCTGTCTGTCTCCTCATAAATGATGCTGTTGAACTGCCCCTCACTGCGAACACTCGCCAATAAAAACGGGTAAGCATCTTGCGCGTCATTCACTGTAGGCAGAGAACGCACACGAAAGCTTGCCTTACCGGACGGTGTATAAAACTTGGGCGTATGCATCAGGCGGCCGCGCACATGAAACTCTTTCTTTGCAACGCCGATATCCTGTAACTGCTCCATACCGGGAATAGTGCGCGCAATCGCCTCACGGACATTCTGGTGATCGGCAAAGCCAGCGAAGTCCACCACCGCATCCGGCATGAGGCGATGCCCCAGATCAGCCAGAATAGCCACCTCAGATCGCACGCCTTCAAGTCGATGGATACCGCCGTCACTGAGGCGCACATAATTAAACATGGACTCCTGAGTGGTGGACTGCAGTTCTTCATCTCTGGCCGCAACAGGGAGTATCAGCAGGTCGCCGGCAACGCCGTAAAGGTGCCCCTGATTCAGGGTGGTCGTCATGTGGATCCGCAGCCCGATGCGATCCAATGCCTTTGCAGCCCAGGTGGAGTCTGGCGTAGCAGCATACAGATTGCCGCCAACCACGCAGGCCACGTCGATTTCGCCTTTATCGGCTGCCTCTAGCGCTGCCAGCGTATCCATCCCCGATGATCGCGGCAGGCGAACACCGAGCTCGCGCTCGATATTGTCAAAAACTTCTGCTGCCAGCACCGGCTTTACTCCGATGGTGCCAATACCCTGAACGTTGCTATGACCGCGCAAGGGAAGCAATCCCGCGTAGCGTCGACCGAGCATGCCTCGCAGTAGCGCTAGATTGGCAATGTACTCTACGTTTTGGCTACCAAAGCGATGATGAGTCATCCCCATGCCCCAGGCGAACACCGCATTCTTACTCTTTGCGTAGATTCCCGCCACGCGCTCAATGTCAGCACGACTCAGTCCAGAACCCGCACTGATTTCGTCCCAACTCGTGGCGTCGATATCCGCGCAAAACTCCGACCAGCCATCACAGTACTGCTCAACAAAAGCCGTATCCTGTGAACCGATGCTGAGCACCGCTTTGGCAAGCCCTTTGAACAAGGCCACATCTCCGCCGATGCTCGGCTGCAAATAGGCCGAGGCAATCTCCGTTCCGCCGCTGAGCATGGACCGCGCACTTTTGGGTGCTGCAAAGCGCAACAAGCCCGGTTCTTTCGCAGGATTAATGACAATCACCTCGCCGCCCCGCTCCCGACAGGCAATGAGTTTGTGAATAAACCTGGGATGGTTAGATGCCGGATTGGCGCCGATGACAAAGATCAGGTCACAGCCATTCAAATCATCCAGCTCTACCGTTGAGGTGCCGGTACCGATGGTTGACTCCAAACCGACACTGGTCGCCTGATGGCAGTAGTAAGAGCAGTTGTTGACATTGTTCGTGCCCCAGAGCCGCGCAAGCAATTGCAGCAAGAAGCCGGATTCATTGGACGAACGCCCGGATGAGTAAAAGAAGGCGCGCTCGGGATCGGTCGCCGTCATGCGCGTGGCCGCGACATCCATGGCCTCATCCCAACTGAGCTCTTGAAAGTGCGAAGCGCCCGCAGCTTTAAATACCGGCCGTGCTAAACGACCCGCGTGCTCCAGCTCTTTGGGCGTGAGTTCGCGTATCTCATGCAAACTATGCGAAAAAAATTCAGCAGGAATGGCCGGCTGCACATCGGTCGACTGAGCCTGGACACTTTTATTGCACACCGACGGGAACTCTCCCGCCTCGTTAGTCATGCCACCTTGTTGACCACCCATGCCCAGGCCGCAGGCTTTGCAGGCGTTTTTGGATCCGAGAGCTTTTGCAGAGTTGGCCAGGCCCATACGTCTCACGGTCTTGAGCGTGTACAGAACCTTCTTTGCGCCTCCTCCAACTATTTCTGTCACGGAGCTCTCCTGCCTGAGCACATAGGATTATCGATCCCGCAAAATACGCTTTGCCGCATTGTGACCGGGGGCACCGGTAACACCGCCCCCGGGATGAGATCCCGAGCCACAGAGATACAGACCCGGCACGGGAGTCGCATATTGCGCGGCCTGCGGATGAGGCCGCATAGAAAACAACTGGTCCGGCTCCAGGCGGCCATGACAGATATCGCCGCGAGTCATGCCCAGCATACGCTCAAGATCCAGCGGCGTTAAACACTGCGTCGCCACCAGGATATCTGGGAGATTGGGAATAAAGCGCGTGACATGATCGAGGATATTTTGGATGACTCTGGGCTTCTGCTCGTCCCAGGATGCGCCATCCGCCAGATCATAGGGCATGTACTTGCACAGTAAGCTCATCACATGATGACCGGGCTGATCAGTGAGCTCCTGATCCATGGTGCTCGGTATGATCGCCTCAATGATCGGCGGCTGTGCGGGAACACCGGCCCGGGCACTCTGGTAAGCCTGATTCAGATGCTCTGCACTTTCGATAAAAGTGATGCTACTGCGATGCGGATCACCAATGTCGGCGCCCGGGATTGCGGCAAACTCGGGCAGGCCGGACAACGCCAGGTTCATTCGCAGCGATGCCGACTCCTGCCTGAAGGCTTTGATGTCTCGCGCGAAGTCCTGGGGAAGATGCTCTTCTCCCAGAAGCTTTAAGAAGGTCCGATTGGGGTCAGTATTGGCGGCCACCACCGGCGCATGGATAAAGTCTCCGTTCTCAAGACGAACGCCGGTCACTATGCCACCGTTAACCTCAATCTTCTCTACTGCGGCATCTGTGCGAATCTCGACGCCGTGGGCCATGGCCGAGGCTGCCATCGCCTGCGTGATCGCTCCCATACCGCCTTTGACGATACCCCAGGCGCCCTTGCGGCCGGCAATCTCGCCCACCGCGTGATGCAACATGGCGAGACTCGCACCGGGCTGTGTTAACGGTGCAAAGTTGGCGGGCATGATATGGGCGGCCACCATGGCCTTAATCTTGGGGCTCTCGAACCAACGCTCAATGATCGACTCTGGAGCACCAATAAAGAACTGCATCAGGCGCCAGCGCGCTTCCTCATCGAGACGATACACATCCATACTCAGGCGTAGACTCGACAGAATATCGGTCAATCCATCCATTGCCAGTTTTGGCGGCTCCCGCAGCCACTGCTTGGCCAGCAGGCCCCCTACCTGATCGACCGTCTCCTCAAAGGCAAGATAAGCGTCGTAATCCACGGCCGAATATTTGGCGAATTGCGCTCGGTCATGGGCATCGTCACCATTGAGCAGCAGAAAATCGCCGCGAGTATCCAGGTACAAGGAGTTCTCAAGGAGAATCGGCTCGTAGCCATAACGCTCAAGCTCCAGATCCCGAACCACCTCCGGCCGCAACAGACTCACCACATAAGACGCAATGGAGTTGCGATAGCCCGGGTGAAACTCCTCGGTTACAGCGGCACCCCCAACGATGGACCGACGCTCCAGCACACACACGCGCATGCCGCCCCGGGCCAGGTAATTGGCAGTGGTGAGTCCATTGTGTCCTGCGCCGATAACAATCGCGTCAAAGTGGCTCAAGCGGTCTTCCTCAGCTATGCTCAGTTGGAATCCTAGCGCATCCCCCTGAAGGGTGATTTCACTCCCTATACGGAAAGAAGATAGTAAACAAAGACCGTGGAGAATGCGTCAGCCTTAATGATGTGGTCTGCACTTTTAGAAATCCGTCAGGCGGGCCTGTCTGGCGTTGGAGTTTCCTTATGACAAGCATCGAACAACCCCTGGATCACTCAGCATCTGGCCTTACCGATACGATCACTCCGGCGGGACTTGATGCACACTGGATGGCTTATTCGGGCAACCGTCAGTTTAAGAAAGATCCACGGATCATTGTGGGTGCCGATGGCATCTACTACATCGATGATAAAGGCCGACGCATTATGGATGGCCTGTCGGGTTTATGGACCTGTGGCCTGGGACATAACCGGCCGGAAATTGCAGATGCGGTAAACCAACAGCTGCGCACCCTTGATTACTCTCCGGCCTTTCAGTTCGCCCAACCCAAGTCCTTTCAGCTTGCCGAGCGCGTTCGAAATCTGATGCCTGAAGATTTGGACTATGTCTTCTTCACCGGATCCGGCTCCGAGTCTGCAGATACATCACTGAAAATGGCCCGGGCCTACTGGCGTCTCAAAGGACAGCCCAGCAAGACGCGTCTCATCGGTCGCATCAAGGGCTATCACGGCGTTAACTTCGGCGGCATTTCTGTCGGTGGAATAGCCGCCAATCGCAAGATGTTTGGCCAGGGCATAGAGGCCGACCACCTGTCGCATACGATGATCCCGGAGAATCAGTACCAGCGGGGAATGCCGGCGCACGGTGCCCATCTTGCCGATCAGCTTCTGGAGATGATTGCACTGCATGATGCCAGCAATATTGCAGCGGTGATCGTAGAGCCCATGGCAGGATCCGCCGGGGTTCTGCCACCGCCCGTGGGTTATTTAAAACGCTTGAGAGAGATTTGTACCCAGCACAACATACTGCTGATTTTCGATGAAGTGATTACCGCCTTCGGCCGCTGTGGAGCCATGACCGGTGCGGATGCTTATGGCGTAGTGCCGGACATTCTGAATACGGCCAAGCAAATTACCAACGGTGCTATTCCCATGGGCGCGGTCATCGCTCGAAAGGAGATTTATGACACCTTTATGGCACAGGATTCACCAGAGCATCTATTAGAGTTTTTCCACGGTTACACTTATTCGGCTCACCCTGTGGCCTGTGCTGCCGCACTGGCGACACTGGATGTGCTGGAGCAAGAGCAACTACCCCAGCGCGTCGCCGAAAAAGCCCCGCTGCTGGAAGAAGCCATTCATGCATTACACGGTGCGCCCAACATCACTGACATCCGCAACTACGGATTTGCCGCCGCGATCACGCTAGCCCCCAAGGATGGAGATCCCACGCTGCGACCTTTTGAGGTAGGCATGCGCATGTGGGAAAAAGGTTTTTATGTCCGCTATGGCGGCGACACGATTCAGCTAGGCCTGCCCTTTGTGATCAAGGATCAGGAGATAGAGCAATTGTGTGCAGCGCTGGGAGATGCAGTGCGGGATTCAGCCTGAGTTAGCGCGCTATACCCACGTGATTCTGCCCATAGCTGAAGGACACTATGCGACTTAGCTGAGACAAAGAACGTCCAGACTGTGCTCGTAGCTCATTGAAAAACTCCTGAGTAGCCTGCAGGGATTTTTTGCTGGTGGTTCCACCATCAATGACACCGCGATTTCGCAAAAACCCCTCGACGTCCTGTGTCAGCAAAAAGCTATCGACACCCAGAGCGCGCAAAGCATAGGGACCGGTGTTACCCCCCAAGCGGCTGCCCTGTTTTTTCAGGTACAGCCATAAGCCAATCACGTCATCCTCTGGCCAGTTCGCCACAAACTGTCCAAAGCTCATACCATTGCAACGCTCGGTCTCGGCAATCATCGTGGCGTTTTCGCGCACGGTCTTCACCTTGGTGAAATTGCGGATGATGCTGGGATCTTTGGCTTTTCGCTCGAGCATGTCATCGGGCATCATCAACAAACGCTCAACATCAAAGCCCCAAAAAACGTCTTCGAAGTTGTCCCACTTTTGATTCACCACCCGCCACACAAAACCTGATTGAAAGACTTTGCGCGTGAACTCTGCCAGATACCGATCACTGCCGAGCTTTCTCAACTTCGCTTTGCTTGCGTTCTTTGGTAGCAAGGACTCTACGGCAGCTGGACCACCCTTGCGCTCACAGGCAAGCCCATAAATCACCTCGTAGCTGAGGGGGTTCAACGTTTGGGCCATAGCTATGTCTCTCTACAGAAAAGGCTGCCAGCGCTCCAGGTACACCTGAAGCAGTTCGATCCGCGTACCATCCGGATCCACACAGGTGGCCACATCAGCCAGACGTTCGTGACACTGCTGGGGTGGTGATAGAAACTCCACACCATCATTACTCAGTGTTTCATAATCAGACGCCAGATCTTCGCTGACCAGACAGATTCGCACCAAACCAAGATCTTTGTTCTCCAAGGGGTCACGCTGCGCCAGATCAGAAAACTCCGTGAGATCAAGCTTTGGAAAACCGTCGTCAAGCTGCAATATACACGCGCGACCCGTGACTGAGTCCGAAATACCTAATGCTGTGGCGCTAGCCGCATCGAGTGTATTCGCCTGCTGAGAATCTAAACCCAGATACGGAATACTCGGGAGAAAGATGTCGAAACCAAGTTTTTTATAGAAATCAACGGACGCATCAAGATCGCGAACGTTAATATTGATATGACCCCAGGAAAAATTAGTACTCATTGCTTAACTCCATGACAGCACAACAGCAAGCCGAGACGCCATCGCCTCGGCCCTAATATCGCCTAAAAGAGAAACAACGCCTCAGCAGGTTTTTTTGGGAACTGGCCCGACGCGTAAACGACAGAGCCGCCCATAAGAATCCCTTAGCGGGTCACCGACAGCATGTACTCGGCAACAGCGAGACGTGTCTCCTCATCCAGATAGTCCTGCTTGGGCATCTCTGGGTAGTCCTCGCGCTTTTTAACCGGCGCGGCGATGTACTCGGCAAGGCCATGGGGGTTTTCCATATACAGGGCCTGAATGATCTTGACCGGCGGACCGATCATGCGGCCTTCGTAGGTGTGACAACCTGCACAGATACCCAGGTAGGCAATCTTGCCCCGCTCGCCAGGCTCTATCACCCTGGGCTTCACCGGCGGCATCAAATAGTTACCGATAGTCGAGGTGTTGGTGAAATCGCACTCCGCGTAGTCATCAATACCCGAGTGCACATAGCGGTGACGATTGATGATGCAGCTGTCATTGCTGGGACCAATGGCAAAAATATCGGGATTACCCGTTTTGAAATCGGCAAGCATCAATCCCTTGATCTCAGGAATCGTGTCGTAACCATTGTTGTGCATGGTGTTGTTCAAAATCATCAGTCGATCAGAGTTCGGATCAGCCTCGGGGTCGACAGTCACATTTGTCAGCTCTGCGGCAGTATTGTGATCTACCGTCATGATGCCCACAGTTTTGTTATTGGTGATGATATTTCCCTCGACCACCACATCATCCGCCGCCATGATCATGATTCCGGTGCCGGCAGGGATGCCACCGACGGTAGAGCCTGGAGCTCCGAAGTTAGGCGTGTTGTTATCCGAGATCCAGTTGTTACGAATAATGACGTCATAGGTGGTTTTTATGGGCAGTCCCGGGGTAATAAAAGCCAGAACGCCGCCAGTATTGTTGTAGACAAAGTTGCTTTCGACGATGGCGTGACGGCTGTTCTCAATCTCAATACCGGCAACACTGTCGAAGACTTCGTTGTAAGCCACGTGGATGTTGTCGCTCATCCCCACGTAAATGGCGGCGTCTTCAATACCCGACACCACATTGTGCTCCACAACGCCATTGGTACCCAGTTGCGGAAAGATGCCGTAGACGCCCGTATCAACAATAATATTGTCGCGGATCTCAAAGTTGTTACCCGCCTGGCTCATGATCGCATTGCCTTTGTACTTGGTGATCAAAAAGCCTTCTACGACGATGTTATTGCCCGAGAATAAAATCGCATCATTGAGCGTGCCCTCGCCATCCAGGGTGGCGCGCTCAGACCCCTGAACAATACCGATCAGGCGAATGCCATCTTTATCGATGTACACAGTCTCGCTGTAGGTGCCGGGCATGACATGAATAGTGGTGCCGGGATCGGCTGCAATCACCGCTTCCTGTATGGACTCACCATCTTTCACAGTGACCACCACGTCCGTCATGGGCGGGCCTGCCACAAACTTACTGCTGCCCTGCACCATGTATTCCTTGGCCGCCGCTACGTCGGCTTCACTGGCGGTGCCAGTGGTACTGCCGCCATAAGACGCCCCGCCACTACTGCTGGTAACTACCGGAGCAGATCCACCGGTTTTTTTGCCGAACTGCTGTCCCGCCGCAAAAGCGGCGATAACCAGTACTACGGCCAGAATTCTTCCCATACTCATGATGCTGCTCCCAGAGTTAGCTCCACTGCGTCGCCGGAATCCCGGGCAACCGCGTTGGAGGTGTGCGAGGTTTTATTGCTTTTGCTAAAAGGTGAAACACCAATGGGCGTTAAGCCCGACGGTACGCTTTTAGGTATCGCTGGAGTAAATGTCTCGTCGGTCAGTGTGCCCAGAAAGTCCACCAGGCGATCAAGCTCGACGTCCGTCAGATTGGGCTCCCAGATATGCCAGTGAATATGCATATCCACACCCTCGGGCACCGCATGGCCGCGCCCGCCGGTATAAAACGCCACAGCTTCACGAAGCGTTGCAAACCGCCCCGAGTGCATATACGGCGCTGTTTTTGCGATGTTGCGCAGCGTAGGAACCTTAAAGCCCCCTTTCATTTTGGGTGCATCCCAGGTGGCCTCAGCGCCAATATCCAAGGGCAGGCCCTCAGGCTCCGGGGAACCGATCACCGCAACTTGCTGATTGGTGAACAAGGGCGGCGTATGACACTCCGCACAGCGGGCGACAAACGATCGGAAGACATTCAGACCTTCGATCTCGTTGTCATTAAGCGCAGCGTGATAGCCATGGGCATAACGGTCATAGCGGCTGTTTAAGGAAATCAGCGAGGTCTGGAATGCTGCCAAGGACAAATACACTTGCCCAAGGCTGATCTCGTCCAGCTCACCATCAGGAAAGGCCTGGCGAAAAAGGCGACCATAATTCTCGTTCCCCTGAAGCGTTGATAGCAGCTGTGCCGGCGTGTTGGCCATCTCCTCGGGCGAATAGAGGGGGCCCTGTGCCTGCTCTTCCAGAGAGTCGGCTCGCGCATCCCAAAACAAATGCTTAAGAAACGCTACATTCCAAAGCGTGGGCGAAGAGCGCGGTACCTCATGCCCGGCAACGCCGATGGCTCGAGCTCGGCCATCACTAAAGCCCAGATCCGGATGATGACAGCTAGCGCAGGACGTAGACCCATCACCCGATAGCGCGGGATCAAAAAACAGGTAACGGCCCAGATCGATTTGTTCGGGGGTGAACCCGTCTCGATGCGTGGGTAGCGCAGTTTGGGTTCCGCCAACACCACGATCCTGAAGTGAATCGTAGAACTGATACATATTGCGCAGTTCACAGCTGCCTGCCTCGGTCTGCTCAAAGCTCGGCGGACAGCGATCCTTAAGGACAATCCCTTCAGGGGATGCTGTGCTCATCGCAGATTGAGTCTCCAGCCCAAACTCTACCGCATCAGATGGGCTATTGGCTGCCAGGATCACCAATCCCAGCACGCCAAGAACGACAGCTCCCGTATAAATCCTGACCATCATTGCGACAACAGGTACCCGATAACGTCATCAAGATCTTTATCTGTCGAGAGCATTGTTGCCATCATCTGCATTTGTCGGCCGTAGCGGTCATCCGGATGGGACCCGCGAATACCCAGAGCAAAATTGTTGTATTGCCGCCGTAGGTAGGTCTGACCCAGACCCGCCAGGCGAGGCGCGTTCATGCTGGCATTGCCTTTTCCGCCGGGGCCATGGCAAGCTCCGCAGGAAGCATTGTACTGAACCTCACCATTGCGTTGATCGTGCTCTATTGTCTGCGAAGATGCCGGCATTGGCAGCGAAGTGATGTATGCAACAACATTTTCGACGGCAGCATCGTCTGCCAGAGTAGCTGCCATGCCCTGCATCTGCTTACCCAGAGCGTCCCTGGGATCTTCACCACGCACCCCCGACTTAAAATGCTGAAGCTGGCGGATGAGATAGGCCGAGTCCTGCCCTGCCAAAGCCGGCCCGTTCATCGCGTCAATACCTGCAGCATCAATGCCGTGGCAGGCTCCACAGGTACCGTAAAGCACCTTGCCCAACTCAAGATCCGCCGCACGGCTGCCCGCACTAAGGCTCAGCAGCGTTAAAACAGCCACGACCGGCAAACACATCTGCTTGATTCTTATCATTGTATTTTTCCCTGCCGCAGTCATTCTGGGACTTAAACTCCATAAAGGGCTGATTATTCGCCTTTTTTGCCCGGAATCTGCCTAATTTCAGGAATACGTCAGGTTTTTTGGGCAACTTATTGTAAAAACACGTCGCCCAAGGCCCCGCTTTCGGACTTCTACTCATTTAAGCTGACGCACCCAACTCAAGGTTGGAGGTGCCATGGCGACCGTTACTGCCCTGCTCTCGCTGAGATTTACGCCACTCAGTGGGAGTCTGAGCCATAGTTTCCTTGAAGGCTTTATTAAAGGAACTCAAGGATCGAAAGCCCGCATCCATAGCAATGGTTAGCACGGGTAAATGATCTTCCTCGTTATTGGCCAGACGCTCGGTGGTTTCGCGGATCCGAAAGCTATTGAGGAAATCGCTAAAGTTGCGATGCCCGAGTGCCCCATTGATCGCTCGTCTCAGACGATACTCCGGCACAGCCAACTGCTGGGCTAAGCTGCCAATACTTAAGCCCATCTCCCTCCAAGGTCTGGCATCCTCCATATACTTCTGTAATTGAGAGACTAACTCCAGGTCTGCGGGTGTATGTACCACCGCGTTTGCTACAGATGGACCAGGCGCCGCAGTAATAACCGTAGCAGGGGCGCTAAACAATAAACCGTCACGATACTGAAGCAGCGCCACGTTCACGGCCAACAGCAGAGCCGCCGGAGGCAGATATTCGAGTAAAAACAGCCATTGAGCCCCCGGGAATAGCACCTCCCGGGAGAGAATCAGTATGAACAGATAGCTGCCATTGCATCCCACAAACCACAAACGCAAACGGCGGCGGCTTTCAACCAGATCTGTGCGCCAGTGCCGGACCACCACCCACAGCATCAAGGCCAGCATCACAAACTCAAGTGCCTGAGGCAGATCCACAAAGAGGCTGCGAGAGCCGGGAAACGAGAACAGGTGGCTCAACAGCGGAACGAACACGGTAAATTTGACCAAGCCAAGATGCCAGGCTTGCAAGCGGAAGCGATCATCAAAAATACTGGCGCTTAACAGCCAGAAGACACCCGGCGCCGCCGTTTGAACGGTGGAGGCGAGCAGCGACAGAGAGGTACCTTGCAAAACCGGCGTGAAGAGATAGCCCAGCAAGGACAGTAAAAACACGCCGAATAACTTTTCACTTAAGCCCCAGCCAGGCTGACGAGCCAGCAGCAGCAAGCTCAACAACACTTGGGAAAGACTAAAACCAATGGCTGCTATTAATAGATCGGACATGGCTCACCCGCAAACGGGTATTCATCATAGCAGCGCACCCGGGGATAGTCTTTGGCCCCGTGACGTGCCGGTGCTCTTCACACAGGTCAGGCCTCTACAAGGCGGGAAGGCCCCACCCTGGCGTATGATTGGTCAAAGTCTTGTGGACTCATTCAAATGCGCGAAAAAGTACAGTTCCTTAGCAATGGCGTAACGCTCAGCGGTGCGCTGGAAACGCCCGACTCCGGCGCCCGCTGCTTTGCGCTCTTTGCTCACTGCTTCACCTGCGGCAAAGATGTTGCTGCAGCATCAAGAATTTCAAGAGCACTGACGGCCGAGGGTATCGGTGTCCTGCGTTTTGACTTTACAGGCCTTGGTAACAGCGATGGCGATTTCTCCAACACCAATTTCTCCTCCAACCTACAGGATTTGCTGGCAGCGGCCGACTATCTCCGCAGTCATCATGAAGCACCGCAACTCCTCATTGGCCATAGCCTGGGTGGCGCTGCAGTGCTGGCGATGGCATCACAAGTCAGCGAAGCCAGGGCCGTCGTGACAATTGGCGCGCCCAGAAACGCCGAACACGTCATACATAATTTCTCTGCGGACATCGACAAAATAAAAGCCGATGGCGAAGCTCAGGTCAGTCTTGCCGGTCGTAGCTTCAAAATAAAGCGACAGTTTATCGAGGACATTGAACAACACCAAAGTGACGATCTGGGTCGGCTACGCAAGGCGCTGCTGGTCATGCATTCACCTATTGATGCGACGGTGCCGATCGAGGAGGCAGAAAAAATCTACCGCGACGCCCGGCACCCAAAGAGCTTTATCAGTCTCGATGATGCAGACCACCTCTTATCTCGCAAAGCCGACTCTCAATACGTAGCCGACACCATCGCGAGTTGGGCGAGTCGCTACCTCACAACAAGCACAGAAAAGCCGCAGCCGACTGTCAGCGCCGGACATGTATTGGTTGAGGAAAAAGATCGTAACTTTGCGCAGAATGTTTACAGCGACAGCCATCACTGGATTGCCGACGAGCCTAAATCTGTAGGAGGCTCAAACTCTGGACCGGACCCCTACGAGCACCTGCTGGCAGCGCTGGGCACTTGTACAGCGATGACCCTACGAATGTATGCCAAACGCAAGTCCCTGCAGCTAGAGGATGTATCGGTAACCCTGCAGCACAGCAGGTCGCATGCAAGTGACTGCGAAGGCTGTACCGACAAGCCAATGAAGATTGATCTTATTGAGAGGACGATCAGCATCAAGGGCGACCTAAGCGAAGAGCAGCGCACACGCCTGCTAGAGGTCGCGGATCGCTGCCCAGTTCACCGTACTCTCCATGGCACTATAGAAGTAAGAACAAGCGCCGCGATTGAGCCGCACTAAAAATAGCGGCCCAAGTAGATGAGCTATGAACTAGTGTCTGTTTCGCCAGACACTTCACCGCCTACCTGTTTACCCTGTGCGGCATACCACTCTTCCCATTCCCAGGGTGTAAGGGTACGTGGAGTGGCTCCAGACAAAGCGCGTCGCATTGCTTTTGCCTGGAGTGAATTATCAGTGGGCCGAGAATGATCGCCGAGCACATCTTCTATTATTTGCTGCGTACGCGTTTTCATAACGTGTCCTTGATTCGTAACTTTATTTGTTCGATGCCGAACTATGGCAAAGGTTTTAGTTATTACGACGCAGGAGCCACATTAGATTTGCTTCCAAGCTACGCCACATCCTCCTCACTCACAGATTTACCGTGCGCATCGACATCGGACACTAAATAACGCTCGAATACCGCACACATTTTTGCCATCTCAATAGGCTTGGCAAGAAACTCGTTAAAACCCGCCATTTCGTCGGAGCGACGATCATGGCGCAGCACATCGGCGCTTAGCGCGACGACCGGAACATCTTTATTGAACTGCCTTATGGCCTGCGTTGCCTCAATGCCTGACATGACGGGCATCTGCAGATCCATGAGGACGAGATCGAAGGACTCGCACTGCATTAGCTCGACGGCCTGCGCACCATTATTCGCCAAACTGCTAGTAAGACCCAGTTTCTTCACCAGCAGACTAATCAACAACTGATTTGCCGGTGAGTCCTCCGCTATAAGAACGTGTCCAGTAAATTGAGCTTCTGGTTTATCCAAAGTCGGTCGAACATCATCAAGCGTTACTTCCGACTGAGAAGCCTCCGGCTTGAGCACCGTCTCAGTATGAATGCTTAGCTGAAACAGGCTACCGACGTCTTGGGGAATGTAGCTAAGCTCACCGTTTAGTAAGCCCGCCAGCTGACGACTGATATACAAACCCAATCCCGTGCCGCCATGGTCACGATTCATCGCAGAGTCTGCTTGTGAGAATCGCTGAAATAGTTGACCGCGAAAGTCATCGGCAATACCAATGCCCGTATCAGCAACAGAAAACCTCATGAGCTTTTCGTCTGCGTCATAGTCCACCGACAAGATGACCGAGCCTGCAGAGGTGAATTTGATGGCATTGCGCAGCAGATTCATCAGGATCTGTCTAAGCCGCAGGGGGTCACTGCGAAAGCACAGCGCCAACGGTAAGTCACTGCGCAGCTGTAATTCGAGTCCTTTCTCCAACGCGCTCGGCTCAAGCGTGTCGATCACGTCATTCAGCAGAGGAGCAAGCTGTATATCCTCCAGGTTGACCTCTAAATGCCCTTCCTCGGCCCTACTGAGATCCAGTACATCATTGATAAGTCGTCCCAGCTGCCGCGCTCCGGACGCAACAGCCTCTACCTCTTTACGATTGGCAGGAGATAGCTCCTTTGAGTCCAACAACCTTTCTGAATACCCCAGCACCGTTGTCAGAGGTGTCCGCATTTCATGGCTCATATTGGCAATGAACTCAGACTTTACGGCATTGGCTTTCTCAAGCTCCTTCATGTTCTGCAGTAGCTTTGCTGTTCTCTGTGCAACGAGTCGCGAGAGGAAGTAACTAAAAAAAGTTGTGAGTGATAGCGCCATCGCCAACCTAACACCGCTGCCCACATTGAGCGTCACGGCCGTCATAGGCGCCACGATAAGGATAAAAACCACACAATATGGCAAAGCGATGTACCGATGAGCCACGGCAAACGCCGCAACAATCATCACCGGCGTCCAAAAGATTCCGTAGTTATGAACAGAGATAGCCATTGCGACTATCAGGCCTGCCCCGATGAGCGGAGCTATACCAACATAACGACTAGCGGGAATTCGGTCGAGGATAAGGGCATAAGCCGTCATTGCGATCGCCATCACAAAACCCGCCCACCCGAGCCACTGAACACCGGTAACCAGGTTGTTATAGCTAAACACAGCCATGACAAGACCTATCGCCAGGCAAATGTAGCGCAGCGCGGATCTCTCAATATTTTGGTCCAAGAGCTCTTGCTGAGAATCCACCGTATTCTTTAACCTGCCATCAATATTGACTGCCATTTACAATCCCTGCTGCTTGAAATCTGCGCTCATCATGCTATGGACCATACGCAATAAAAAGCCACTCAGGTTAATGCACTTCACCGCAACCATCCTGCATTCCATCGCATAAGTCGGGCATTGCGATCACCCCATTGCTAGGCTCCTGTCACCCTAATTACTGGCAGGGAATAATAATGAGCATCACCCGAAGAGCCCTCCGTTATCCTGCGGGCGTGGCTGTGATAGTGGCAGTAATTGCGCTGTTTGGCATCTACAGCCTGCGCCAGTTGCCTGTACAACTGTTTCCCGATATTGAGAATCCACGGATCAGCATCCAGACCAGCTGGCGCGCTGCATCGCCCCGAGAGGTGGAATCCGAGATTATCGAGCCCATCGAATCTGTATTGCGAGGCTTGCCCGGGCTTCAGGAAATGGCTGCGTTCGCCAATGCCGGAAACGCCTGGGTGAACCTGGAGTTTGACCTCGATGCGGATATGCAGCGCACACTCATAGACGTTATATCGCGCATGAACCGGCTCGACCCCCTACCGCGAGATGCCAGCCAGCCCGTAATCATGCTCGGCGGAGGCAACGGCGATGCACCGGCTCTCACCTTCTTTTTCCTGCAGCTACTTCCCGGTACCACCGGCGAGGTTCTGGATTACCTCCCCTACGTCGAGGACATCATTCGCCCGGCTATCGAGGCCGTCCCGGGCGTTGCCCGGGTAACGGGTGGTTTAGGTCAACAGCAAGACGAAGAACTGCGCATCACCTTCGACCCAGTCGCGGCGGCCCAGCTCGGTGTCGACATCACCGCCATTGCCGGTCAGCTCGGACGCGCCAACGATATCAGTGGCGGCTTTGTGGAAGTGGGCCGGCGCCAGTACACGCTGCGCTTCGCCGGGCGTTACAGCCCCCGGGAGCTGGAGGATTTCGTCCTCGAGTGGCGCGATGGACGCCCCATTCTCCTCGGCGACATAGCTTCCGTAGAGGTAACACGCGGCGAACAAATACTTACGAATACGCAGAACGGGAATCCCGCTATCTCCATTCGCGTGGACAAGGAGGGCAGCGCCAACGCGCTTCAGACCCTCAATGCGGTAAAGGCCGCCGTCGAGGAACTCAATAGCGGAACCATGGCCGACCGCGGCCTGATCATGGTCCAGTCCTTCGACGCCTCAGTATTTATCTATCGAGCTATCGGTCTTGTGAGTGGCAACATTGTGCTGGGCGTGCTTCTCGCAGTAGGGGTCCTGTGGTGGTTTATGCGGCGTTTTCGCGCCACGCTGATTGTGGCGGCCACAATTCCCATATCGCTGCTGGCAACCTTCCTGGTACTCAATCTTACGGGAAGGACTCTGAACATAATCTCGCTGGCAGGCCTAGCCTTCGCCGTGGGTATGGTCCTGGACGCCGCCATTGTGGTGATGGAGAACATCATTCGCCAGCGCGAAGCAGGTCTGGATAAGGAGGAATCAGCAGGTCGCGGTGCCGAGCAGGTGTGGGGCGCATTACTGGCGTCCACGGCGACCACCGTCGCTATTTTTCTGCCCGTAGTGTTCATGCGTGAGGTGGAAGGTCAACTGTTCTCTGACCTTGCAATAACCATCGCGATTTCCGTTGTCGTGTCCCTGATCGTAGCCGTGACAATCCTGCCGCTCGCGGCAAAACTCTGGCTTCAGGACACGCAAAACGAGGATCGATTCTCGGGCCTCTGGCGAAGTCTCACTGCCATGATCATGCGTCTCACGGAAGGACGCCGGCGGCGGCGCACACTGGCAGCGGTGCTCCTGACCGCGCCCATGGTGGCGAGCTATGCCTTGCTCCCGGAACTCGACTACCTGCCGCCGGTAAAACGCGATGCCGTCGATGCGTACTTCAATTTCCCACCGGGTGCCAGCGAGCGCGTAATTGCCCAGGAGTATATCGCTGTCATCGATGAGCGTATGGCGCCATTCATGGCTGGCACCCGCGAGCCTGCGCTGAAGAACTACTACACCCTGACCTGGAACGGCGGCGGGACTCTCGGCGCCCGGGTGCAGGATCAATCCAGAGTTGAAGAACTCCAAAAAATCATCAATGAGGAGATTCTCGCCGATCTACCGGACCTCAGCTTCTTCGCGGCTCAGGGCAACCTCTTTGGCGGATTTGGTGGTGATCGGATGATCGCCATGCACCTTCAGTCGCGCGACCGCGAAGCCCTTGAAGAAGTGGCTCAGCGCGGCGAAGAACTACTCGCAGAGCATCTTGCAGGCACTGACGTACGCATCGAACCAGGTATTGCACAGGCAGAACCCGAACTGCGCCTGACACCCAATGACCGTCGCATCGCCGAAGCCGGCTGGAGCCGTCAGCAGATTGGCACCTTGGTTCGAGCTCTTGGCAATGGTCTTTATGTGGGTGAATATTTCGACGGCGAAAAACGCATGGATGTAATCCTGCGTGGCGAAGCCTGGGAGTCCCCCGAAGCCCTCGCTGCTATGCCGCTGCGCACCCCTTCGGGCAGCATGATGCCATTGGGTGAGCTAGTCGACCTGGAGCGCACGGTGGGGCCGAGCCAGTTACGACGCATCGATAGCCGGCGCACCGTTACCCTGGCCATCCGCCCTCCGGAAGACGTATCGCTGGAGCACGTACTCGACACGATCCGCGGCACCATCGAACCGGAACTCCTCGGTCTTTTGCCCGCCGACGGCAGTATTAACTATGGCGGCAGTGCTAATGCGCTGAAACGAGCCATTACTTCCCTGAGTAGCAACTTTGGACTGGCCCTTGTCGTGTTGTTCCTGCTCATGGCAGCACTCTTCCGATCCACAATTGATTCGGCCATGGTGGTATTGTCCATGCCTCTGGCTATGGTGGGCGGTGTCATCGCTATCCGGATACTGAATCTCTTCACCTTCCAGCCCCTGGACCTTCTGACCATGATCGGCTTTGTGATCCTTCTCGGTCTGGTCGTTAATAACGCGATCCTGCTGGTGCACCAGACCCGTGACGCCGAGCGACACGGCGCCGTGCGCGCAGAAGCTGTCCGCGTAGCTCTGCTCACACGCCTGCGGCCTATCTTCATGAGCACACTGACCAGTATCTTCGGCATGTTGCCCTTGCTACTAATGCCCGGCACTGGTTCGGTCATCTATCGCGGTCTGGCTGCCGTTATTGTGGGCGGCATGTGCATCAGCACTGTGTTCACTCTACTTCTGCTTCCATGTTTCCTGCGCATGGGCAAGGGCCGCAACACCAAACTCAAGAATCCCGCACCCCCTGAGACCGAGCGTCAACTGCAATCTGCAGCCTGACATCGAGGAGCCCGTCATGAAACTTCGTCAAATGTTGATTATTCCCGTAATTGTGACTGCCAGCGCCGCAGCCCTAAGCAATACGCCCGGAGCCACCGTCCATACCGCCAGCGTCACCCGCGAAGCCACGGCCCCCACGGCGGAGCTGCCAGGTACGGTAATCAGTACGCGTGACGCCCAGGTGCGGGCGGAGCTATCTGGTCGCATCACTTGGATTGCCGAGGTCGGAGATCGTGTTAAAGCGGGAGAGCCGATAGCACGCTTCGACGATCACCTGCTAACGCTGCAGTTACGCCGCGACGAGGCTCAGATCGCCAGGTTACGCACCGACATCGATGTGCGAACCCGGCAAAGGGAGCGTCTGGCACGCCTGGCCATGGAGAACAATATGGCTGAAGTAGAACTCGATCAGGTAAAGGCCGATATTGAGATGCTGCGTCAGGATCTCGCCATGGCTGAGGTGGATCGCGAGCGCGCCGCTTACGAACTGGAGCGCTCGCGTATGCCAGCGCCTTTTTCGGGCGTTGTAGTGGCGCGAAATATGTCTGAGGGCGAATACAGCACTGCCGGTAGTCCCCTGGTGCGCCTGGTCAATACTCAATCTTTGGAGGTCAGTGTTCGCGCGCCGCTTCGCATCGCACGCTTCAACCAAACCGGCACACCCGTTTCCATATACGGCGATGGTGCACACACCGTGGAGGAAATTCGCAGTGTCGTGCCGGTAGGTGATCCGCAATCGCGCATGATGGAAATGCGGATCTCTCTTGAAGAGGGCCTGTGGCTTATCGGCGAAGCAGTCACCGTTTCTCTACCGCAGGCGGCACCGTCAGATATGCTTACTGTGCCGCGTGATGCGCTGGTTCTGCGCGATCGGGAACAATTCGTTTACGCTGTCGATAGCGACAACACAGCCCGCAAAGTACTTGTGGAGACCGCCGGCGGTCTGGGCGAACGAATTGCCGTAGAGCCCGTTGACGGCCTGCTCAAACCAGGGACGAACGTTATTGTCCGCGGCGCCGAGAACCTTCGCGAAGGCCAGGATGTTCGGATAATTGACGACCCCCTGGCATGAACCAAGCCCCTACGGCGAGGTGGGAGGGGAATTCATAACTAGGGGTTTTTGATCCCCAAGCGGCATCGATAAACGGGATCACACCCATTGCCAGGCAAATGTAGCGCAACGCGGATCTCTCAATATTTTGGTCCAGAAGGTCTTGCTGAAGATCCGCCGCATGCTTTGACGTGCCATCAACATGGACTGCCATTTACAGTCCCTGCGGGTCTAAATCTGCACCTATCATGCGATTGACCATACGCAAAAAACAGATTTTTCACAGTCTTTGCTATGATTTTCAGCAAAATTACAAAGGGGCGATAAACCCATATCAAACGCCTTTTGAACTCGCTGTCCCTTCCAACTATCGTGAATTTTCGATGCAAGACAACAATTCGACTTTGCGTGGTCAGAAGAAGATCCGGCTGTATATCTTGCGGTCGGTGAGGCGCCCGGAACGATCCCCGGCGCATGAAATAAAAAGTCTCAGGCAGAACTTGAGTGTACTTTATGGATTTCCTGTAAGAGGCCAGGCAGCCAGTGGCGTGTAAGACACAGCGCTGCGTCCCTGCTTTGATTCAAACAACACTACCTCCCGCAACGCTAACGTAATCAATGGCATGGTCAGCGGCGCCGGTGGTGGCCTCTCGCAGCCACGGTAGAGCGTGATATGTGGCGTGAAGCTCAGTCGCTCGCGCCGACTCCCAAAAGCCTGTCCCATGAATTGGAGCTTGCGAGCCGTATTCTTGATAGCGTCACAGTCGGCGCTGGTACCCAGCCAGTAGATCCTGGGCGAGGGCCAGTAGCCAACGCGATCCAGCTTTATTACCAGCGGCTTTGACGGTAAATCTGTGCATAGTGCGTCCATCTTGTCACACAGGTGCTCTAGAACTCGTGTGTCCAAATCGCCGAGAAACGCCAGCGTGATGTGGAAGTTAGCCGGGGGGACCGGTCGGCCGCTCGCTGCAGCATGGCGATCCCGCCAGTCGGCAATCGCCGCTTTATCGCCGGGTTCCAGATCAAAGCCAAAAAACAGTCGCATGGCCCTTAGAAGACCGCCACGATCGAGCCAGCGGCACTTAGGAGAAATGCAGGCCGGGTATTCGCAACCATGGATAGTCCTCACCGCCATAGCTGATGTGCTCTCGGGAAATGCCACTGACGTCTTTTAACATTTGCGCCATATTGCCCGTGACCATAGTCTCAGCAAGTCCCTCGCCGACACGTCCGTCTTCGATGATAAAGCTGTTCTTGATGATCCCCGAAAAGTCGCCGTTAGCGGCAGGCATGCCCATTGAAAAGCGTGTAACCAGAGCACCCTCTTTGACCTCGGCAATCAAGTCCTCGCGACTTCGCTTGCCCGGATCAATGCGCCATCCCGAAGTACTGGGTACATGTGTCAAACCAGTTTTACGGCTGCCGTAGAGATCAGGAAGCAAGGCCTTCAGGCGACCGGCATCAATGAGTGTCAACGGCGCGGCAACAAATCCGTCGCCGCTGAATGGCGCATGTCCGGGAGCGGCAAAATCGCTGTGCAGAAACAACTCCTTCGCCGCGACTGGCGAGTCCACCAACTCGCGGTAACAGGAGGAGCCGGAGATCAGGGCCTGTGATCCCAGTTGCTGCAAGAGCCACTGAATCAAGTCCGAGACAGCCGTAGGCGCGAGCACCACCTCCCCCGTGAATCGCCCCCCGGCTGATCTCGTGTGTATCTGACGCTCCGTATCGCGAAGCATCTCGCCAAGACCAAACCAATCCGCGGCATCCTTTGAATCCAGATCGTTACTACGGCCACCGCTGTAGTTCATTGAGCTCGTTTTTCCTGCCTCGTTTGCAATACACATGCAGCTCAGCTCATAGCTCCCCACCTTGCCAAACAGCGCAGTGCCTCTGCTACTCATCTGGCAGAAATTCGACAGTCGGTGACTCACGGTCATTTCTTCGATCATGATCTTCGGCGTATTGTTCTTACGAAAATCAAGCAGCTCAATTGCCTTGCTCGCCATCAACTCACGGTCGCTGACCAAGGGGCCCTGCTCGAAGTGATCATGCTGATCTTGGCTCACAGCATTGGCCTCATCCTGGGGGGCGCTGCTCACGCTCTCACGCATGGTCTCAATGGCCTGCGCTATGGCGCTCTGACTGACATCGCTTAAGGAGGTGGATGCCTTGCGTCCATCCAGAATTCCCGTGATCGCCACATCATAGTCCTGCGTGCTGCGCAGCAGCGACGCTTCGTTATGCGCAATGTTAATTTCATCCTGCTCAACGGCGCGTGCACTCACCTGACTGTCATCAAAACCAGCCCCATGCATCTGCTGTAACACTGCTTCCGCAACGACTTTAGGATCCATTTCCATTGCGACTACTCCCCGCCCAGATGTGCGCGAGCACGTATTGCGGGGCCTCCCATGGATACCACCATGGGCTGCTTTTTCCCGCAGTAACCGCTGCATGACCAAAACATATCGTTTGACACTGCATCGACCGTCTTCAGCATGTTAATGGCTGTACCAGACACCGTAGTATCGCGAATCGCCCGGCCAAGCTTGCCGTTTTTAATTTCATAAGCCAGGTCGATGCCAAACATGAACTCCGTGGTTGAATCCGCCTGACCATTGCCTGTTTTCATTAAGTAGTAGCCATCCTCCACACCGCCGATCATGTCATCGAGCTCGCTGCTGCCGGGCAAGATCGCCGTATTGCGCATGCGCACCAACGGCTCGTCATTAAACGCGTAGGCACGTGCGTTGCCTGTGGAAGGAATTCCCAGTCGCGCCGCCGTCTCACGGCTGGTCATAAAGTTACGCAGAATGCCATTCTCGATAAGCACAGCATCCACAGCTTCGGAACCCTCGTCATCGGCATACACCGGAATCATCAACTCCGAGCCGTTGTAGCTGTGTGCAAAATCGACCATCGTGATCAAATCACTCGCCACTTGCTGACCGACCAGCTGGCTGGTAGCCGAACCGCTGAGAACCAGATCAGCTTCGCAAGGATGTCCCATGGCCTCATGGGCAAGCATACCGGCAAGCTCCGGGGACAGCACGATGCTATGCTCACCGCCACGAACCGGCACTGCATAGCGCTTTGCCTGTAAGTGCTCATGCAGCGTTTCTAGCAGCGGCTCCAAGCGCGCCATGGAGAGATCCAGATCCGCAAGGCTGCCCTTAGCCGACAGGATTTCCATGAGCTCCACTGGCTTACCGTCCTGGTCCTCGCCTGTCATAACGATGTAACAGGCAGCACGGTCGATAGTGTTTAAACCACTGCCGCCGTTTGTTGTGCTGTAGCTCTTGCGATGGCTCTCTTCTCTAAGCGCCACGGTCGTTGACTTGAGACCGGGGTAATGACGTTTGCAGTGCGCGTCGATTGCGGACATGAATTCAATGCTGTCTTTTTGGGAAAGCGGCGGGCTTCGATGGTTTTGCTGCTCGCCACAATAGGCAGAGTCACCCAAATCCATTGCTCGGCGCTTACCGAAGCGACCCATCGCCTTCGCGTTATCTGTGGCCTGATGCAGGACTTGATCGCGGCTTTTAGCCCCCATTGATGGGGTTGATGCAAAGCCCCAATAGCCACCGCTATAAACTCTGGCACTTACGCCGCCTTCTGCGGTTTCCATGTTCGCAGTAAGGTTGCCGTCGACCATTACTTTGCGAGATTGGCGAAGTTCATGCTCACGCATCTCAGCGTAATCAGCACTGCCCTGTACTTTTAGATTAATCATGATTTTGAAGCCTCAACTAGCACATAGTTGAGTGTATAACGCGAGAGACTACTGACAAGCTAAATCACGGATTCACTATTAATCCAGTTGCGATAGATCAGGCTAGCGCCCTTTTTCCCAACCGGCTTATACACAGATCTCGTGTCTATTCATGAGATCTTGGATGTCTCGATCACCCAGATTAGAACGACACATCTCACGAGGGTAGATAGAGCTACCTCTGATTTTGTCCCGACATCGCAAATCAAACACACTGCCGTACGCCGCTAAAATCCAGCATTTTTTAGCCCGACTTCCACGACATTGCACTCAAAAAAAAACTCCCCTCAAGCGTGAGCCCGCAGGGGAGAAAGCACGCATTCAGCTTCGCCCTTAAGTGTGCCGTGGTACAGCGATGTTCATCATGCAATCTCGGTCACGCAACAAAAACAGCGCAAAGCAGGCTGCCAGCAATGGTAGGGAACCGAAGTAAAGCAACTGATGTAATTCGTAGGGAGGAAATAAGCGCCAGAACGACGCGATGGTACTAGCCAAATGAGCAAGCAGTACCAGGCCGTAGCTAGCGGTCTTCCACAGGCCGAAAAGAAACGCTAACAGCAGCGCCAGCTCCAATAGTCCAAGGACTATCAAAAACCATCGTGAAACCTCTAGATGGTAGTAATGCAGAATCACCCCGCTGCTGTGCTGGTAATTAGTCAACTTATCGAGGGTCCACACAAGAAACACCACAAATATGCTTATGCGTAGTGAGAACAGCGCAATGGCAACTCGCATATCTTCAGTTTGACTAGCGCGCATGCCACCGCAGCCGAATCTAATCGACCGCCGACACAGACGGCGGTAGCAGGCATTCAGCCGGACTCCGGCTAGACGGATCAGCGATAATCACCCCGGTTTCGCGAGCAAAACTGTCCCACCGCGCCACCATCTCCGCAGTAACATCCGGCTGGCTTTTCGCAAGGTTGTTCGTCTCGCCAGGATCTTCGCTGAGATCATAGAGCTCCCAGCTGTAGTCCCCGTAGGGCGCTGGCAGGCGTACGATCTTCCACTGATCAAACTGCAAACCCTGGCGGCGGTGCACACTAAAGCCATACGGCTCATTTCGTAGAATTGTGTCCGTGGTTCCGCTGAGATAAGGAGTCATAGACTTCCCTACAATCGGGTAGATTTTTCTGCCAGCGTATTCAGGCCCCGGAATGGGCGCCTCGGCGAGATCCAGGAACGTTGGCATGAGGTCCAGAACGGACGCGAACTCGCGCCGAATCACGCCCGGCTCCCGCTGACCTGCCACCGAAGCGGGCAGCCGGACAATGGCAGGGACCCGTATGCCACCTTCAGTGGTCAGACCCTTGTGCAACCTGAATGGCACGCTTCCAACTTCCGCCCAAGCAGACCCATAGGAAACAAAAGAGCCGGGGTTCCCCATATTCTCTAGACTGTTGTCAAAGGTCGTCTCAATAAACTGGGACTCGCGGCCCAAGCCTTGTTCGGGTCGCGCGTCCGCACCGTTGTCAGAGATAAACACAATGAGTGTATTGTCGTATTCACCAACGGACTTGAGGTGGTTAATCAGTCGCCCCACGTTCTCGTCGAGGGAGTCCACCATCCCCGCGTAGATTTCCATGAGGCGCGCCTGCCGCTGCTGTTCCGCCTCGTCCAGATCGTCCCAATCTGCGCTACATCCGCTACCGGAAAACGCAGGTACGCCGGCGGACACAATCCCTTGCTCCACCATGCGCGCCAACCGCTCTCGTTTTAGCGCTTCGTAACCCGCGGCGTAGCGGCCCCGGTACTTATCGCTATAACGTGGGTCCACCTGCAGGGGCCAATGCGGTGCGGTATAAGCCACATAGCCGAAAAACGGCTTGCTTGAATCTGCCGTGGCCTTGTCGATATACGCTATCGCGCGATCAGTATAGAAATCGGTGGAGTAAAAGTTATCCGGAAGCGTAAAGTCTCGGCCGTTTTCCCGATAGGGTATGTGCTTCAAGCGCGGGTTAATGCCCCGCTGCGAATAATGATCGCCGGCCCCCGGAAGCATCGCAATGGAGTCCATGAAACCCCTGGCCTGCGGGCCATGCTCGGGCTTCATCCCCAGATGCCACTTACCCGCCATAAATGTGTAGTAGCCGGCGTCCCGCAGGAGCGCTGGCAAAGCGGCGACGCGGTGGTTTAGGAACCCTTCGTAACCGGGCTGGCCTTTTTGGTTTTCAGCCGTCCATTCGGCCATAGCCCCCAGGCCGGCGCGATGACTGTACGTCCCCGACATGATCATGGACCGCGTTGGCGAACAGGTTGGACCGGCGTGAAAGTTCACCAGCCTGATACCTTCCCGCGCAAGTTCGTCCAGGTTAGGTGTGGAGATTTCGCCGCCGAAGGAACCCAAGTCCGAGTAACCCAGGTCGTCAGCGATCACCAGGAGAATGTTGGGTCGCTCATCGGACCGTAGTGCAGTTTTGCCGCCGACGCTATCTCTGCCAAATCCATTGTCAACCCATAGCAGACACAACAAGAAGGGAACTAAAGCCCGAACAGCCTTTACGCTCACTAACACTCTGCTTACCTCAACGACGGCAGCTTTCGCTACCTGACAATGAATCCCCGGGCGCGGCTCAGCTTGAGGGCGCGAGCCTTTCCGGTGGCCTTTAACATTAATCCCAGCGATACCCTACTGTCACGCCATAGGTCTGCGGCGGCCCCACGTTAACGGTACGGCAGCCGCAGGCGAAAGGCGGGTTGATCAGCTGTCCCGTCACGTAGGTTTCATCGCCCAAGTTGTTGCCGAATACATCGGCAAACCAGCTGCCCGCATCGTAACGAATCCGCGCGTTGAATAGGCTATAGGCGTCCTGGGTATCAAAGTCCGTATTGGCGCGATCGAAATAGGTATCCGATCGATACGACCAATCGGCGCGAAATATCAACCGAGCATCACCAATCATAGCCGTGTACTCGCCACCGATATGCGCAGTCCACTCCGGCGCGTAATTCAGTGTCTGCCCTGAAAAATCTGTAGTGGGAGGTGGCACTTCCACAAAATACTCATCGTAGGTGGCATCCAGGTAGCCAACGGAAGCGTCAAGCACGAAGGCCTCAGTTACAGCGAATTCAGTCTCCGCTTCCAGACCCCATATCGTCGATTCAGCGGCGTTGTCGGTGAGCGGACCATCGCCGGTCAGGCGAAATACCTGCAGGTCTGTGTAATCGTACAAAAACGCGGTGAGGTTAAGAACCACCCTACCGTCGTAGAACTTGTTTTTCGACCCTATTTCGTAAGCATTGACATACTCCGGGTCGTAAGGCACCTGCTCTTGTCCATCCAAGAGCGCTCCTCCGTTAAGGTCAAAGCCCCCGGATTTGTATCCCCGGGAAACGCTCGCAAACACCATGCTGTCATCACTCAGCTCGTGATCAATACTGGCCCGGTAGGTGAGCTCAGACCAATCGGCGTCTGCGGTCGTGGGTGGCAGGGGGCCCAACGCACCACCCCCTCTTAATCGGTAACCATTGGTAAGGTCGACCTGCCCGCCGGTCGGGCGGTTCTGCGACTTCTCGTCCCAGGTCTGTCTCAAACCTAGCGTGAGCTTGGTCCGATCTGCCAGGTCGTAAGAAAGCTGGGCAAATAATGCGTAAGAATCAACCTCGTGGAATGCGATGCGCGTCTGCGCGATGCCGCCCCCACCGGGAACGGCGCCCGGGGGGAGGGGAACCGTCAACGGTAATAATCCCGCCGGCGTAGTGGTGTTAAAGGTTTCCTGCAGTTCCTCATGGTAGATGTATGCGCCCAGTATCCACTGCAGCCGGGACTCACTCTGCGAAATCAGGTTGAACTCCTGGCTGTACTGCTCCGCCTCATTGTTTCGATATCGGGTCTGAATCGGCAATTCGGAGTTGTCGGAGTCCACCAGTATTTCGTTGTCGTTGGTCTGGAAAGAACTGATAGAGCGCAGCAAGACAGCGTCCGAAATCTGGAAGTTGGCTTCAAGGTCTACACCCTTGATCGTCTGATCTAAAAACTCGGGCGCGTCCTTTCTGATGTCTCTAAGTCCTGTCGGGCGCGGGAGTATCGGATCGCCCGATGCGGTTGTCACATTGCTGTACAAGGGTCCGCTTATAGGGGCACCTGCGGGGGGTCGAGGGCCGCTGGATACCCCCGTGATGTGGGCGGCGGGGTACCCCGTTGCCGTGGCCGGAATGTCGTCGCCAAGGTAGGTCGAACCTGGCCCAATGGAATTGAAGTGCTGGTAGTACCCCCGCAGCAGTACCTCGTTCCCTGATTCGGACTCCCACAAGAACTGCAGCCGTCCACCAACACTGTCCTTATCGTCGCCATCACGCCCGTTAAACAGATTATTGTAGAAGCCATCACGTTTATCTGAAAACAGTGCTGCTCGAGCACTGATCGAATCCGTAAGCGGACCATTAACGACGGCTCGCGCACGCTGCGAACTGTAGTTCCCAATGGCTAAATCAACGTTGGCTTCAAACTCGTCATTGGGACGCTGGGTGATGATGTTGATTGATCCGCCGTTCGCATTCCGCCCGTAAAGCGTGCCCTGCGGACCGCGCAGCACCTCCACTCGAGCGATGTCAAAGATGTCGCCCGCCGCAACCGAGTTGCGTCCGACGTAGACGCCGTCGATGTGTACCGCCACACCGGGGTCACCACCGCCTACCAGCGTCTCGGTTCCGACTCCCCGAAGTGTTACCCGGGCGACGTTCTGACCAGCCGATTGCACAGAAAAGTTAAGGTTTGGTGTGGCCTCCTGAATACCCTGAAGGTTGCTGAACCCCCGAATATCCATGTCGTTCTGGGAAAACGCAGTTACGGAGATGGGGATGTCCTGCAATCCCTCGGCACGCTTTGTCGCCGTGACGATAACCTCTTCAAGTTGCGCCTGTGCCGGCAGCGAAACTATCAGCGAATTGAATGCGGCCACAAATGCCGCCGTGGCGCCAACATGTCGATCGAAGCGTCGCTTCATCATTAAACCCCCAAAGCTAGTTCTCATTATGGATTATCGTCACTGCAATTCAGCAGCTGCGTATATCGCTTAGGACATGGGTAACAATATTTTTTGAACAACTACGATGCAATATAAGTGTATCGCCATATGAGACTGCCGGCGTTCATAAATCGTCTTGCAGAACCATATTGCGGCGTATAGACCAAGGACTTTGTACAGAACCTGGCTATAACGGCACGAGCAGTCACTGTTAAGGCATGCGAAATCAGCGCAGGTGATCGGCACTACGAAACGGCAACAGTGGGCGCAACTCGACAATCTTTCTGGAAATCGCGCGGGAAGCGCATTTGAGTTGTTTGACTATCTCTGCTTCACGAGCTTCGGTGACGCGACTCACCGGTATTAATGCCGAAATCGCCGCAATGGGCCTGCTGAGATGATCGAAGATCGGAACACCTACAGCGTAAACGTCTGGATACAGTTCCTCGGCATCCACCGAGTAGCCCTGCTTGTTAAATTCTACCAGGCGCTCCATGAGCACCGCGCGGGAAGTCACCGTATGCTCAGTATAGGCGGGGAAGGTCTCAGGGAGCAGGCGTTCCAGATGATCCCTTGGCACAAACGCGAGTACGGCTTTCGCTCCCGCTGGCGCATGCAGTGGAAGAACATCTGCTGATGGCATGGCAACACGCAGGGGGTTTTTGCTCTCCGCCAGATAGCACGCAACGCTCGTATGCTCTGCCCAGACCTCCAGGCTGATCGACTCGCACAGGCTATCTCGAAGCTCATCAATATGCCGGCGCGCAAGCGTCGCAAATGCACTGACCGCCTGGCTGGACTGCGAGCGTCCCAGCCGATAAGCCAGCGGCCCCAAATCATACTTTTTGGTTTCATCGTTCTGCGAAACCATCCCGTAATCGAGCAAACTGGCGAGTATGCGAGAGACCGTGGCTTTATGAATTCCTGTCAATTCGCTGATTTCTACCGTGCCGACTTCATGGTCGACATCAGCAAAGGTGACGAGAATCTCTAACGTCTTTTCGATAGCACTTAGCTTACTTTTCGCCCTGTGCTTCATCACTTTGAGTTGTACCCTCCGCCGATTCAGGAGCGCTCTTTGTTTTCGCTTGATCGGGTAAGGCAAACTTTACCTGATCGGGCGAGATTTCACAGGCACATAGAGCGCAGGCTGTTGCGATCAATAATATTGCGGGTTTGCGCAACCGATGAACACCAAATGTTCCAGGGACCTTGAGATTCAGACGGCGAATCGCGGGCATTGCTCTAACCCCAGGACGTGGTTGGCAGCATCGCTTTATCCGGCGTTAGCGTGATCGCATCTACCGGGCAGCTCAAGCGACACAGATGGCAGATCTGGCAGTCCTGCTGATAAGCAATGAACGCCTGATCAGATGCCGGATCCATGCGAATGACGTCGGTCGGGCATGCCTTGACGCAATTTTCGCATCCGATACAGCCGTGAATCTTTTCTATTGGCATCGGACAGTATTCTCCTTTCTAGCCAAGCTGGGGTTTATCTTGCAGGTACTCGTCTTCACCAGGAAACTCACGCGGATACTTCTGGCGATAAGCGAGAACAGGATCCGGCTTCCACTCGTCTGGTAAAGGATGCTTACCCAATGACATATCTCCATCTTTATCCTGTAACGTCACCCAGCAAAACCATTCGTCGTCGTTTCGGGCCGGGAAGTCCTCGCGGAAGTGCGTACCACGGCTTTCTTCGCGAAATAGACCGGCGCGAAGTTTCATCTCCGCGTTGAGCAGCATATTCTTCACCTCGTGAGCCATTCGCAGCTCATGCCCGTCGCGCGCAATCATTTGTGGTACGCAATGCTCCCGGAGAAACTCGATGGATGCCAAGGCACCGTCGAGACGGCGACGCTCCTTGATATACAGTACGTGAAATGGCGTCATGGTATTTTGCAGTGTTGCCGTGATCCACTCGGGACTATAGCCCCGTTCATTTTCTCGGGGAGCCCACATTCTCTGCACCGCCTCATCGATCCCCTGTAGCTGTACTTTTCTGGCTGGATTTGAGTTGAGAAACTCTACAGCGTGTCTGGCCGCCCGCCGTCCTTGTATCGCAGATCCGTAGGACGAAAATCCGCGACCCGGATAGAGGGAGCCGCATAACATTGAACCCAGTGCATCACCCGCGGCGTAGAGCCCCGGAACGCCATCTGCGGCGCAGGAATAATCCGAGCAAAAAACACCCTCGCTCTTATGCACCCCCATGCCTGCTGTTGCACCGCCCACTCGATGCCCAAGATTTAGCCCCCCTTCTGCTGTCGGAGGTGCCTCTGGCGGACCACCAAGGTCCAGATGTAAACCCGGAGTCGTGAGATAGCCTTTGCCAAGGTACTGGCTGTTGCGCGCCCTTTCTTCAGCGCCGGGTGGCGGCTCGCCGGGCGCTGGCGGCGCCTCCCCCCCAGGCCCTCCACCGAGACGGCGATCCACACCGTTTTGATAGACATTGAGAGCGTTGAACAGTGTGAGACCGCCCTCCAGTTTGTCAGGCGGCCCAACCATGACGTAAGCACCCGTTACTTCCTGAGCCCAACGCCAGCATTCATATGCAGCGGCGGGAGCATGAGCAAAAGTCGGATGGGTGTCGTGAAATTCCTTACCGACGATTGTGGCTCCAGCCTCATAGGCAATCGCATCGCCGTCGAAAGTCTGCCCCCAGATGGGAAAGCCGGGACTCTTATAGGATCCCGCTCCCGTGCACAGGATCACGGCTCCCGCGCTCAGCACCACAGACTTCGATGGATCGCGGCTATCATCGTAGGTGAAGCCGACAGCCCCCGAGACCCGCCCCACGTCATCCTTTAACAGCGAAGTAATCATCGTTCGCTCGACAAACGTCACGCCCGCTGCCTCGAGCGCGCTGCGAAACACCTTGCTACCGCGCTCAAACGGTTTGGTTTCGTGAGCCCCCATGGCCTGAAGCTCAAAGAACAGGTCCAGAGACTCGTCCATGAAGATGTCCAGCCACACCCGGTCGTTCATGTACTCTGTATTTGTCGCTATATTGCGCTGCCACTCGTCGCGGTCATAGATTTCGGGATCAAAAGGACGGCTGTCCGAAGCCCAGGGTGACATGCCAGACCACCCCACTACGCCCTTATCTACCATGACCACCGACAAACCGTTCTTTCTGGCCTCCAGCGCGGCGAAGGTACCCGCGAACCCACTTCCCACCACCAGAACATCACTGGAATAGGCAGCGTTCGGGGCGGCCGCCATCGAGGCGCGACCCGGGTTAAGTATCAGAGGAGCAGCCAATGCTGCGGCGGTAAACATACCCGCCCGAAGCACGTCGCGGCGCGATACGCCCTCGTCTATTCCATCATCATCAACAGCCATATCTAGCTTGACCTCTCATGCGTTCTTGCACGCCCGGCAGCTTTGGTCCTGACCACTGCCTGCGAATTTGTTTTTTCGCAGCGGACTCAAAATCCAAGCTGCTCGTAAAGAATGCGCTCCTGGGGCACCCCGAGTGTCAGCAGAGTCTGTTCGACCGCCTTCACCATGATGGGCGGACCACAAATGTAGTAGTCGCGGTTCAGGGCATCGGGTTCTTCCGTAAAACGACTCAACACGGCTGCATCTATGTAGCCCCGCGCCCCGGCGAACTCCTCCGGAGGCCTCTCCAGAACCAATAGAGCGTCAAAATTCAGGTCGGCTTCGATCGCTGCGATTTCGTTAAGAAACAACATCTGGCCGATGTCACGGTTACCATAGACCAACCGGACCGGCCGCTTGTCCTTGCGATCGGCAAGCTCACGGAGGATACCCATAATGGGACCGATTCCCGCGCCACCGGCGATCAACACTACGCCTGTGGCATTGCGAGCATTCAGTGTGAACACACCGTGGGGGCCATCCACCCAAACCCGTTGACCCGGTTGGAGCTTACCGAGCTGCCGGGTGTAGTCCCCCAGTTCTCGGATTACATAGCTGATATTTGGCAACGCGCGTCGCGTCGTAGCAATGGAAAACGGATGCTCATTACGAGCAAACACACTTTTGCTACTGCTAATCCAGGTGAACTGGCCAGCGTCGAAGTCGAAGGGAAACTCACCGTCTTTCGTGATGGTCAGGTACCAATCTGCATCACTGCCTTTAGAACACTCCAGCACACGGAACGGCTGACGGGCCACCAGGCGAGGTCTAACGAAATAAACATACACTACTAACGCCACGGCTATGGCGCAGAGTACGATCCACAGGACGTCGTACCATGCGTTGTAGCGGCCATGGCGTCCAATGGTTATCGCATGATGTGTAGCGAGTATGATGATCGCAACGAAGCCAGCGGAATGGGTGTAACGCCAGCTTTCGTAGGAGAGTCCAGTCTTGTCCTTAAACACCGCCATCAGAACCCACACCAGCATGAGGCACCAGGCGTACATGCCCGTCGATGTCTCGGGCTGCGTGAACAACTCCCAGGTATCGGACAATGCGAATGATGGAGCGATAAAGAACCGGGGGGCGACAATGAGGAACGGGTGAAGAAGCACCAGATAACCCAGATACTCCCCCATGCGGGTATGCAGGCGCATGGTGTTATCAACGCCTGCCTGACTGGCGACGGCGTCGACTCTTGCCGTTAGAAAAAACTGAAAGATCATCATGCTTAGCCCCAAGATACTCAGGAGCGTCACGAGCTCTTCGTACCAGCCCCGCACCTCAAGGCCTTCGATATAGGAAAGCGCCCAGGGGACCAGCAGTAACGCAAAATACAGCCACGCCAACATGCGGAACGACATGGGCGACCGCACTGCGGCATTAATCCGCACTGGATTTCGTTCACTGGAAATCGGAGCTGTCATACGTCTCTTGTTATGCTTGTCTTGTTATAGGCGTTCGAAAAGCATAGGCCGATGGAAACTACGGCAGCAAGAAATCTGTCTCGCCATATGAGATGCAGGGTATTAATAGGCCGCCCCAATCCGGCTACCTGTCATCCAAGGAATTCAGGATTGACCGAAGACGCAGTTCGACAGCACATTCAGCAACAGGCGAACCGTCAAAATTCCAGAGCATCCGCGCCCCTGCAGAGCGACCGCATCCCGAAGCTCGTTCCAGCTCACAGCTCTGTGCCCGCCATTTTCAAGGGGGCCTATAAGCGCTACGCCGTCAGTGCGTCGCTCCAGCAGGTTTTCCTGCGTAATTGAGTCTGGCGCCATCAAACCAGCGGGCGCCCGTAAATCGATCTGCACTGGGCGACCAGAGCGGGTCTTGCGCTGTCACTGGCGTCCCTCGTCACGAAGACGCTGAGATCGCAGCAAATGCTGGGCGAGCTCCGCGTGCAGAGCCTGCTTCTCAGCCTCGGTCCAGGACCGAAAACCCTCGCCACTCTTGAATCCAAGGCGCCCGGCATTTACCTGCTCCTCAAGATACGGGTTTGGCCCGGCACTGCGATCGAGCTCCGGGATAATTGTGTTGTGTATATCCAGTGTGAGGTCAAGGCCAACCATGTCAGCGTTCTCAAGCGGGCCTAGCGCCGCAAGGCGCAGACCGAAGCTGTTCTTGACACAGTGGTCCAACGTAGCGGCGTCGCATATCCCTTCTGCCACCATCGCAATCGCCTCCCGCCATAGGGCATGTTGCAGGCGGTTTGCGACGAAGCCGGGTACGTCCTTTTTAACGTGGGCCGGCTCCTTGCCAACACTGGCCAGCAGCGCCATCGTCCGAGCTAAGGTGACATCGTCAGTCTTTTCCGCCTGCACCACCTCAACCAGCGGCACAAGGTACGGGGGATTCCACCAATGAGTTCCCACCATTCGATGCGCGGTCTCAAGTCCAGTGGTCATACGCGAAATTGGGATAACCGATGTGTTACTCGCAAGAATCGCTGTTTCCGGGGCAACTCTTTCAAGATCGGCAAAAATCGACTGCTTGAGCTCGAGTCTCTCGGGCACCGCCTCGGTCACATAATCGGCGGCGCCGACCGCCTCCTCGAGATCGGCCGTGACCACAATCTCTTCAGCAGCCGAAGCAGACCGGCCAAGCATCCGAAGGTTGCTGGCCACGCGCTCGCGCAGGGATTGTCTGGCCGCGTCAACGGGCTCGAAGACCGTCACGCGATATCCGAAGGAAACGAACACCTGGGCGATTCCTGCGCCCATAAACCCACCGCCAATAACGGCGATATTTCTAATTTCACTCATTGCAAGCTACCCCGCCGTGTAACCGCCGTCTGCATAAACAATGTGCCCGGTGTGAAAGTTGGATGCAGACGAGCAGAGAAACAGCAACGGCCCGGCAAGGTCTTCGGGCTCGCCCAGCCGTCCCATTGGAACACGGGCGAGAAACCCCTCGCGCACCTTGTTGGCATTGTCGTTGTCTTCAAACATCCAGGCTGTAACGGGCGAGCGAAATACCGTCGGTGCAATAGCGTTAACCGTGATTCCGTACTTGCCCCACTCACAACCCAGGGCGCGGGTCATGCCGTCGGTCGCCGACTTCGATGTGCAATACGCAGAGTATCCAGCGGGGTGTCCCAGCTTACCCCGTGCAGATGATGTGAACACCACCTTTCCGCCACGCCCCTGTGCGATCAACTGCTTCCCCACCGCTCGCGCAATCAACCATGCGCCATCGACGTTAGCCAGCATCACCTTTCGAAATCGCTCAGGCTCCATGTCTTCAATCGGTGAAATGTCGTTCATGCCAGAGGCCACCACAAGGACATCAATGCCCCCGAAAGCGTTTACCGCGGCCTCGACCATCGCATCACAATCGGCCTCGGTATCCGGCCTGCGCGCCACCTGAACCGACTCAATGCCAGCCGCACACAGATCACCTGCAAGCGCGGACAGAGCATCACCGTTACCCGCCGTAATCACCAGCTTGGCGCCGGCATTACCCAAGGTTGCGCAGACCACCTGCCCAAACGAACCGGTGGCACCGACCACGAGCGCCACTTTGCTGGAAACATCAAACAGATTATTAACTTCAATATCAGGAAGACTCATGATCCCTCCGGGTAGGGCATGATCACGAGCATCGATGCCACATGATTGCTTTCATTGGTGATGGCGCGCCCTTCGCCACCGGGAATAAAGCAACTGTCGAGCCGGGATAGCGTATGCTTTTCCCCCGAATCCAAGGTTATGGTTACCTCACCGGCAATCACTACATAAATTTTCTCGAGGGGACTGGCGTCCATTACCGCGCCGCCGCCGGGCAGAAAATGCGAAAGGCCAGTCCATGCGAACAGGGCAGCTGAGGCATCAAAGCCCTGCAGGCGCAAACCGCGCATGTCGAAGTGCCCCGGGGCCTCGTAGCCACCTGCGTCTTCAATTCGGGTAATTTCCATGCCGACCCCTTGTCTTTGCTCAGGCCTGAGAGTTAATCCGTGGATCCTGTCTCGATGCGGAAGCCGCCAGTCGGGTCCACCATGGCCACGAGACGCACAATGCAGCCATCACCCTTCTTCCAGCGCCAGGGGAATGCTGCGAAGGTCACGCGCTTGCCTGTCACCTTGTCAATATCTCCACCGATATTTTCAAAGCCGCAGATTCCATTGGACAAAATAATGTTGTGGCAGGGCTCCCACTCCGGGAAGTCCTCAAGCACGTCGCGCCCTGTCTCAGCCTTGTACTCCGCGCACACTTCGGGCAGCAAGCCATGCGGCGCGCCTGGGCCGTGAGGCCCGATAGCGGTGGCAAGAGGATGATCCAAAGCCTGGGTGTCGTTACCGACCATCTTTACCTTTTTCTCCACAAACCACTCGCCGGCTTCGCGACCAAAACCAGGCGCATAACCATAGTAATGACGGTTGTCCCCGTAGTACTTGTGCCATCCCGTGTTAACAATAACGATGTCACCTTCGCGTACTTCAGGCGTGGCATTCTCCAAATCTTCGCGGGTCACCAGCTCCCACTTCTTCTTGGGGATATTGAGGACGACTCCGGAACCGAAAAAATATGGCAGTGGTACTTCATCCATAAAAGGTGTACCCGGCACCACGTGGGCAGGCGCATCAATATGCGTCCCTGAATGCATGACAGTAGTAATGCGCTGCGTGAGCACCCCTGACTTCGCCATGCTGTGCAAGCGCTCAATTTTGACGTCTTCAAAGTAAGGCCAACACGGCTGCCCCAGCCCCCAGGGATGGCTCAAATCATAAAATTCCAGCCCCATTTTATTGAGCAAGTTGCTCTCTTCGAAATTGCACAGCGACTCGTCGCGCCAATCACCTTGTTCCCAGTTGGGCATAGAACACCTCCCCTAAATCAAAATTGTTATATTGTCTTGCGGTTCACATGTACCACAATACGATTACACCAAGAATTCAATCTGTCAACATTTAATGCAGTGAATCCACTCGCACAGAGCACATAGCAGCAGAGTATTGCTTGACATAAATCTTTCAGTATGTATTTTATAATAGTTCAAATGTATCGCTTTGCAATACATTATATAAGAAACTTCTAGAGGGCCCCGCCATGCGAAAATCCCACGGTAAAGTAGCAATATCCTGTGCAATCACCGGCGCCATTCACACGCCGACAATGTCCGACGCCCTGCCCTATAAACCGGAAGACATCGCTCAGCAGGCTATTGATGCAGCAGAGGCGGGCGCTGCGGTTCTCCATCTCCACGCAAGGCACCCGGAAGACGGCTCTGTGTCTCTCGATCCGGAGCATTTTCTGGCGTTCGTGCCAACGATCCGCGCCAACACCAACGCCGTGCTCAATATCTCTACCGGGGGCAGCCTACTCACTACGATCGAAGACAGAATTAAACCGTCACAGGTGATCTCTCCCGAAATGAGCTCCCTGAATATGGGTAGCATGAATTTCTCGTTTCACGGACTCGCGAAACGTTACGAATCCTTCAAGTTCGATTGGGAAAAGGACTACATCGAGAATTCCGACGCGTACATCTTCAGAAACACGTTTAGAGATATAGCCCAGGTAGAAAAAACTCTCGGCGAAGGCCACAACGTGAAGTTTGAGCACGAGTGCTATGACGTAGGCCATCTCTACAATCTGAAATTCTGTATGGACACCGGCCTGTTCAAAGCACCCGTTTTCATTCAGTTCATCTTCGGCATTCTTGGGGGCATCGGCGCCGATCTAGACAACCTGGTATTCATGAAGCGCACGGCGGACCGCCTGTTCGGCGACAACTACCAATGGTCTGTCATGGCGGCTGGCGCGGCGCAGATGCCTTTTGCAACGCAAGCAATAATGATGGGAGGTAACGTACGGGTAGGCCTGGAAGATTCCCTATTTTTAGAGCGCGGAAAGCTGGCCGCATCCAACGCAGAGCAAGTGCACAAGATTAGCCGAATCATCGAAGAGCTCGGCTATTCGGTCGCGACACCCGATGATGTTAGGGAAATGCTCGCTCTTAAAGGCGCCAATAAGCTGGCCATTTAATGGCTGAGTTTAGCGAGATCTGTCTTCAACAAAAAAACAATAATTTGGGGTAGAAAAACACATGCAAAAATCCATGACGCTAGTACTGCCGGTAATCGCGGCTTCAGCCATTTCAGCTACTTCGCCCATCTGGGCTGCGCAACTTGAGGAAGTTGTTGTAACCGCGCAGAAACGTACAGAATCTGTTCAGGACGTACCGATCACGGTCACAGCACTCTCAAACGAAGCAGTTAGCGATTTCGGCGTAGATAATCTTTTCAAGCTCGCTGACCTAGTGCCCGGGATGGTCTTCTCAAGGGCACCTGACGATGGTTTGGCTTTAACACTACGTGGCCTTGGAACTCCTGCTCGCACACAATCCTTTGATCAGTCCGTCGCCCTGTTCCTTGACGGTATGTTCCTCGGCAAAGGTCGCATGTATTCATCAGCGTTTTTCGACATCGAACGCATTGAGGTGATCAAAGGCACCCAGAGCACACTCCTTGGAAAGAACACGAGCCTGGGAGCCATCAGTATCACCAGCCAGAAGCCGGGCGACGAGTTTGGCGGACGCGTTCAGGTTAGCGGTGAATTCGAAAATGGCGGCTGGTCCGCAGATGGCGGGGTTGATATACCGGTCTCTGACCAGTTGGCGGTTCGACTTGCTGCGCGCCTTGTAGAGCAGGACGGGTGGGTAAAAAACACACTCACCGGCGAGGACGTACCCTCTGATGAAGAAAAAGCATTTCGTGCCACAGCGGTCTATACGCCGTCGGACTTTCTTGATTTCAGCCTTTCATACCAATACTCGGACAGCGAGCGCACGGGAAACGGGTTTCAATACGTTGACCAAGGCGGATACTTAACGACAGAAGCACTAGAAATATTTGGTGAAGCACGCCTTGATGACACCAAAGCAGCCATATGCCCAGAGTGTCCCGGAGGGGAAAGCTTTCATGATACCGAGATGGATCTCGCAGGCCTGACTGTTAACTGGACAGTCGGCTCCTCGACCATAACGTCAGTCACCTCCCTTGCCCGTTACGATCTTAAATTCTTCGATGACTTTGACTTTGGGAACGCGTTTGACGAAACAACATTCCTGATCCTTGATCCAGGCAGGGTCGACCTTTACAGCACCTATTTCACGCGCGACGAGGACTACGAGCAGTTTTCACAGGAATTTCGTATCGCCTCGGACACAGGCAGCACCCTCGAATATCTGGCTGGATTATTTTATTTTGATAGCGATTGGGAGTCTTCCGAGGCGCAGTTTTTCCGTACGCCCAACTTCCCACCCGCAGGCCCGACGGGGCAGATTTTTAACGGCCCATTCACAAACAACTTTGAACAACAAACAGAAACATGGTCGGCGTTTGGTCAGGCCACGCTCAACTTCACGGACCGCCTCAGAGGCACCCTCGGCCTGCGCTATACCGATGAGCAAAAAGATATCAGTTTTCAGCGCGTACAAGGCGACCCGGCGACACTCTGGAATAGCGTGATCAATCCGCCGTTCGATACAGATCTTGGATTTGATGACGACTTCTTGAATGGCAACCTCAATGTCCAGTTCGATGCCAATGAAGACATCATGTTCTATGCTGCTTATGGCTTAGGCAGCAAGACTGGGGGTTATGCAGAGTCGGCCGAAGTCGGCAGCGGAGACCCCTCTTTGAGTGTCAATGATGGTGGCGCACGCGTCGAGACAGAAACAGCTCAAACCTATGAAGTGGGCGCCAAAATGCTCCTTGGAGGCGGCTCCGCCACCGTTAATGTCGCCCTATTCTTCACAGAAGTAGATGACTTCCAGGAAACTTCTTTCCTGGTTACCGCGGCAGGAGCACAGTTTCTTACCCGCAACATCGACGTCGAATCTCAGGGCGTTGAATTCGACGGTATCTGGCAGGCAACCGATTCTCTCCGGCTCTCTGCCGGATTCACCTTTGCAGATGCAACGCACAGTGATGACGGGAGTAAACTAGCCCAGGCACCAGAGCTAACTGGTAGCGTCGGCGCCCATTTCGAATCAGCGATTACGTCCGATCTCACGCTATCAGCCAGTGGCTACGCAAGATACCGGGACAAAATGGTCAGTCAGATCAACGAGACGTTTCCCTCAGATAGCTTCACCAGCTTCGACCTTAATGTAACGGTCGCGGATCAGGACGATCGCTGGAGACTGAGCCTCATCGGCACTAACCTCACGGATGAGGTAGTAACAGACTTCAGCGGCCCTCCGGCCGGCCCGGTCGGCGCTCTCTTTGGCGCGCCAACAGGCGATCAGGGAATAACGGCCGATGCACCTAGTCCACTCAGAACAATTCGACTACAGGCCACATACAACTTCTGACCCTGACAGTAGTAGCCCTGTGCCTCGCGGCGTGATGATGCAAAATCATCACGCGTCGCGTGGCGGTGACCGGCGCAGGCTAATATGAAATGAGTCGAAACATCGTCGTGAGAGACGAGTGTAGGGAGGTATTACTTTTCTTCGCTTTCTGAAGGCTCCCCAGACGTGGCTGAGGTAGTTGCCCGGCGCCCGTAGTACAGCGAAAACAGATAAAAAACAATTCCAAATGCTCCAACACCGAGCATCCAAATATCGGTCTGGTCTATCACTTGCGCCTCCCCAAAATCTTTTGGGCCTTCCACACCAGCTCGGCGATGATAACAATCGCAAAAACCATAGCCGCGGCCGAGAGAAACAACTCCATAGCAAGGTTCATCAGGCTACGCTCCCGTCAACGTCATCACTGTGCAGGCTGGCAAACAGCGCGGGCTCACTCCGCCGGGACATACCGAACAAAAGTAGCGTTAATACACAGGCCACCGCCGCGCTGATATGTGCGTTCTCAAGGGCTCCAAGCCCGGGAAACGAAGCGACCACTGCCTGCTTGGCCGGACTGATTGACCAGACACAATTTGCCACCCACGCGGAAATCACTACCGCAAACGCCGCAACGGTGCTTCGCTTCCAGAACAGTCCTGCGACGATAATAAAAAACAGCGGAGCCAACCACGCGAAAAGCCAAGTGATACCGCGGATAACACTGGGCTGATTAAAGAAAGTGAGCGCGGCCGCCAGCCCTCCAACGATGAGGATGACACGACGAATGAGTTGTCGCTCTCGGCTCGGCGAAAGACCGCCCTGGACGGTCGCACCCACAATATCTTTGGAAAATATGGTGGCGGGTGCCAACGCCGACATGGCGAAGGTTGAAAGCAGTGCGCCGACGAACCCCGCCTGCAGAAGCACCACCAGCCAGGTCGGCAACAGCTCGACTACCATCGTTGCCGCTGCCAGCTTGGGGCCAAGCTGCGCAAACTCAGGGATAGTTGCCGCCGCCAAACCACAAAGCACAGGAAAAACCCCAAAGAGCCCATTGATCGGGGCGGCTATCCACAAGGACCGCCGGATAACCTTCTCGTCGCGTGCCGACATGGCCGCTGCCATGCCCTGCTGGTTCACCGACTGGGAAAATACGACGGAAAAAACTGCGGCCAGGGAGAAGCCCACCATGAGATCAGGCGTACCAAACATACTGAGCTTGAATTCCTGACCGCTGTCGATGTAGTGCTGGCGAACACCCTCCCAACCTTCCGGAAGGACGGTGCTGAGATATATCCCCGCAATGATGATTGATCCGTACATCACTATCGCATTAATTAGATTGACCCACATGGTTTGCTTGATACCGCCAACGGTCACGTATGCGGTACCCAGCAAAGCGCCAAGAACAGCCGACCAGCCCAGGGACCAACCACTAATTGCAGCAATTCCGATGCCGAGTGTTTGGGTCTCAAGGGTCACCAAGCCGAATACGACCATCGCACCAATGCATGCTACATAGGTGCGCATCTGTGGACCGTACATTCGCCCCACCAACTCTGGAATCGTCGCGCAGCCAAGACGACGCACCCAAGGCCCTGTGCCTAGACAGATAACACACATGAGAATGGTATGAGCAAAACAGAACCAAAGCGCGATTGCGCCCAGCTCGAAGGACATTTCCATCAAACCGTAAACGTGAGCAGAGCCAAGATAGGTAATTGCGAGCGTGACAGAAAACATCGCAAGCCCAGCGTCTCGACCACCGGTGGCAAGATCCGGGATGCGCCCTGCGAGTTTTTCGCGTCGCGCTAGGTACAGCCCTATACCCCCTATAACAATGACGTTGTATACGAGGACCAGGACGAGGACAGTATTCACGCGCCCGACCCCTGGGGCATACCCAATGATTCGGACTGCTCGACCAAACGAGCTAACTCCGCCGACTTACCGCCGATCTTCATTTATTGGCTTACCCCGGCAATGGATGCGTAGTGACCGAGTATCCAAACCTATAAACCGTATGTCAATATGCGTGCATCGCAGTGTGAAACACTACAAGGAGGACATCGCCGCTTGATCAGCCGTCTAATTCTCTATTTCTTGAATAATTTCATCACGGCATTGCAGCAGCGCATCCTGCAACTGACGCTTGCTGCGCCGGAATCGCACCGTGGGCACGGGGATTGAAATCGCATAGAGGGTGCCGCCCGGCTCCTGAACGGCTACGCCCACAGCGCTAACCCCCTCTAGATGTTCCTCATGATCAAAAGCAACGCCGGTCTTGCGAACTTTTGCGAGTTCCTTAAGCAGTGCCTGAGGCTTAATGATAGTTGCGTCCGTGTGACGCTCGAGATTTTTGCTGCCGATGATCTTGAGCGCCTCTTCGTCACTGCAACGAGCGAGCATGGCTTTACCGCTGGCTAGACAATGGAGCGGAAAAGCTTCACCGATCGGCGAGACAATATTCAGCCTTGCCCTGCCCGTTACCTGATCGACGAAGACGGTACGTTTCTTTTGCATTTCTGAGACATCCACGGTCTCGCCCGTGTTTTTGCTGAGTTCCACAATATAGGGCCGAATAAATTCGACGAAATTGAAACTGGAATTGCTTGCCATACGTAGGATCGCTGGCCCCAGTTTTACGCGAGACGTCGGTGAGGCGCCGATGAGCAGGTGCTCCTCCACCAGCGCATCGACGATTCTCTGAACAGTCGATCGAGACAGATCGGTTACCTTGGCTATCTGGCCGAGACTCAAGCCATCCTGCTCATTCTCAAGCGCACGGAGAACCGATGCGGCCCGCGCAATAACCTGGATACCTTTTCTAGCGGCCCTAGGCTGACTCGTCGCCACAATGCATTCCTCAATAAGTTGTCTGCTCTGAAGAATGTATCACATCGTGGTACTTCTTGACTCTTTCTGCGCTGCCGAACGTGGTGTCTCGCAGGCACCTGCGCTGACGGTCATCCGGGATTACTTTGGATCTGCGAGAAAAGCGCCGGCAAGACGGCAAGCAACTACAGCCAAGAGTGCCGTAGAGCTCTGTTTATCGGAGGGAAAATGGTGGGCCGTGCTGGGTTCGAACCAGCGACCAATTGGTTAAAAGCCAACTGCTCTACCAACTGAGCTAACGGCCCCAGAAGGATGGCGCATAATACGGATTTAGCAGCAAAACTCAAGCACCTTTCAAGACTTTACCGCGGCAATGCACTCGACCTCAACGCGCGCACCCAAAGCGAGGCCACTGGCAGCAAATGCACTCCTGGCCGGGTAAGGCTTGCTGAAGAACTGTGTATACACTCTGTTGAAAGCTCCCCACTCACTGATGTCGGCAAGCATCACGGTGCACTTGACCACGTCACTCATCGTAAGTCCCTGTCCCTCAAGGGTATTTCGGATATTCGTGAGGGTTTGAATGCTCTCTGGCACGATGCCGCCGGACACGGTCTTCATCTCGCCTGGCAGAGCGCCGAGTTGGCCGGATAAGTACACCGTATCGCCCACGCGAACCGCCTCAGAGAACGGCAGATCCGCTGCAAGGGGTCCGCCGCTGTTGAGAAAACTCACTTCTGCAGCCTGCACAGACGTCATCATGCTCCCTGCCAGCACTAATGCTTTGATCCTGGATCCCATAAGGTTTGCTCCCATTGCTCCAACTCACACTCTTACCAGCGTTAGCCTACGCCGTCGCCTCACGCTGCACCCGCAGCGCATTGCCCCCGGTGAACTTCAGCAGATCGTCCTCGCTAAAGCCACTCTCCATAAGCTTTGCACACAAAATCGGAAACTGCGCATAATTTTGTAAAAACTCGGGTCTGCCCGCCTCCACAAGGTCCGTAGACCAGGCAATATGCTCAAAACCCACGGCATCGACCATAACCCACAGTGCCTCTACAAAAGCATCAAGACTGTCCACGCCCCAGGGAGCGCGCACCGGAAAGGTGCCAATCACTCCACCCGTTTTAGCGATGAGTCGCGCGTGCTCGGGTGTAATCCAGCGTGATCGAGTGTTGCGATAATCACCGTAATTGGACGAATCATAGGCCACCATGGTGTGCGACAGCGCAATCGGACGATCTACCAGGTCTATGGTCTGCTCCACAGCAGCCTGTGTTGCGTGGGCCATATCCAGCAACATGCCTAGCTGCGATGCTCGAGCCAACACCTGGCGACCCAGCTCCGACAAGCCGCCGTGAATCACCGGGTCGGTCTGACTGTCACCAAGCGTCGAAGCCACATAGTGAATAGGCTGCAGGCGCCGCAAACCCTGCCTGTATAAAATATCTATGCGAGACGCATCGTTCTCCAGCATGTGACCTCCCTCGGCAGAGAGAATCACCGCGAGCTTGCCCGCATCGTTGGCCTTGGCTATTTCGTCGCCAGAGTGAGCAACGGCGATAGGTAATTGACCGAGAAACTGCTCAATGAGCTCGTATTGCCGGAGATGATCTTCCCAGGCTTCGTCGCCCACAAAGTCACGATCCTTGTTACCCGGCGCCCCAACCCGGGTACGAGCCAGATCGCCGATCACATCCAGGTAAATACCGTTTACGCCAGCAGTAAGGTAATCCTGAATATTGGAGGCGAGTTTTTCATCGCTTAGAACACCGAAGGCGGGATCAATATCTTCCAGACCACGGTTCTGCCAAAGCCCCAGGTGGGTATGAAAGTCCACCGTGAGGTTGTCGCCAAGTAACTGCTTTACTCGATCCAGTGTCTTGGGGCTGACACCCTCAAGCGCATTGTCGGCCAGCGATGCCAGCGGTAATCCGGCTATGGCCGCACCAGCACCAAGGGATTTTAGAAACTGCCGACGATGAAGCTTAACGGTTGGTCGCATAACGGGTGACATCCTCAAGGCCTGCACTTTCGAACCCTTCGCGGCGCAGTCGACAGGCGTCACACCGACCGCAGGCAAGACCATCATCGGTGGCCTGATAACAGGACACGGTCTGCGAGTAATCAACGCCCAGCCGCGCCCCAAGCTTGACGATGTCATCCTTACCGAGATCCATCAAGGGGGTGTGAATCTGGTAACTACCGCCTTCTACACCCACGCGCGTTGCCACATTGGCCAACTGCTGGAACGCGTCAATAAACGCAGGGCGACAATCGGGATACCCGGAGTAGTCCACGGCATTCACGCCGATAAAAATGTCCTGAGCGCCCAGCACTTCGGCCCAACCAAGAGCAATAGACAAAAAAACCGTATTTCTGGCCGGCACATAAGTGACCGGAATCCCTTCGCTGGCTTCCTCTGGTACATCGATGCTCGCATCGGTGAGCGCCGAGCCGCCAATGCTGTCCAGGTTCAAACGCACGACTTTGTGCTCAACATCGCCGAGCGTTTTTGACACTCGCTCCGCAGCGAACAGTTCAGCGCGGTGGCGCTGGCCGTAATCAAAGCTCAGGGAATAGCAGCTGTAGCCCTGCTCTCTTGCGAGCGCCAGTACGGTAGTGGAGTCCAAACCGCCAGAAACAAGAATGACGGCTTTCTTTGAAGAATTCATAAACGAAGATTCTGACATCAATGCCCGGGAGCATCGTCCCAGAGAAGCTTATGCAGCTGCAACTGTAACCGCACGGGAAGACGATCAGCCAAAATCCACTCAGCTAACTGTCGTGGAGCAAGCTGTTCATGGCTTGGCGAAAACAAAACATCTGACACGCGGGGCACCAGCGCCAGTTCATCCAGCTTAAAACGCGCCCACTCATAGTCATTGCGATCACAAATCACGAACTTCAGCTGGTCGTTGCCTGTGAGGTATTCGATGTTGCCATAATCGTTTCGGCCGGCCTCACCCGAAGCGGGGGTCTTTAGATCCAGCACTTTGACCACTCGAGGGTCTACATCTGCCACTGGCATCGCGCCGCTGGTCTCCAAAGACACCTCGTAGCCTTGATCGCAAAGTAAAGTCAGTAAGGGTAAGCAGTTGGGCTGAGCGAGAGGCTCACCGCCGGTAACAGTGACATAAGCGGGCCTGTGCTGTGCCACCTGGGTCGTGATGTCACCGAGGGTCATCATGTCGCCGCCGTGAAACGCATACTCGGTGTCGCAATACAGACAGCGTAAAGGGCAGCCTGTTAAGCGCACAAAGACCGTAGGCAGGCCGACGGTACGAGCCTCGCCCTGCAAAGAATAGAAGATCTCAGTGATTCGCAGTGTCTGGTCAGCCACCGCGCTATCTGCCGTTGCGATAGCACCCATGCCTGGCCTCAGAGATTCTGGTCGAGGAAATCGCCCGCAAGTCGCGCCGCCGAGCTATCGGGATATTCGCGAATGACCCGATTCAAGAACTCTCGAGAGCGGTCCAGATTGCCCTTCATAAAGTGCACGCGACCCAGCTTATACAGTGCGTCAGGGATCTTGGCATTGCTGGGGTACTGATTCAGCAGCAGCATAAAGGCCTGCCTGGATGCCTCAGGATCTGCCGGATCCGTTACCAGGTAGAGCTCGCCAAGCCAGTAATGTGCATTGGGTGCGTAACGCCCTGCGGGAAATCGCTCAAGAAATGTGCTGAAAGCGCTCACCGCCTGATCAAATTCCTGCCCGCGCACCAGAGCATACGCTGCCCGATAGGCTTCACCTTCACCGGGCTGCTCGGCCACTTCCATTGCCGACCCTGTGGTGTCTACGGATACCGTAGAGGTATTGCCCGTCGCTGCTGCCGTACCTGCTGCACTCGCCGATGTAGCTGGGCCCGACGCCAGACGTCGATCGATATCCATGTAGCGCTCGAGACTTTGCTCCTTGAGCGTACGGATCTCGTAAGCCTGCTGCTCCACAAGCCCGTTAAGACGCATCACTTCCTGTTGCAGTTGCTGCACTTGATTGAACAGACCGCCGATATTATCGCCTGCAGCGGCAGTGGGCGGCGGTAGCGAACGGGTAGTCACTGCCGACGGCGCTGCTCCCACGCCATAACTCACCGCCGGAGCGGTAACCGTTGCTCCGACCTGTGTCTGAGACTGCGTTTGGGGTGTTCGACGCTCGGCTTCTACATCGATGTAGGTCTGCGCATTTGCGCAGATCGCCAAGGTCAAAAACGAGATCGGGCCGACCAATAAGGTCAGCCCGATACGCCGGTACGGTATTGCTGTAGTCATATAAACCGGTCTTATTTAAGCTCGACGCGGCGATTCTGAGACCAGCTGCTCTCTCCGCTGCCGTAGGCAACAGGCTGCTCTTCACCGTAGCTGACTGTCTCGATGCGATAGCTCGCTACACCATTGACAACCATGTAGTCGCGAACTGCATTGGCACGACGCTCACCGAGAGCCATGTTGTAGTCACGAGTACCGCGCTCATCTGTGTGGCCATCAAGGCGCACGCTGCGATCGTTGGTCTTGAGCAGCGCAATGTGCGCATCTACCGCAGCCTGAGCTGCTGGAGTCAAAGTGGAGCTATCAAACTCGAAGTAAAACACGGTGCCGGCTGCCATAGCAGCTTGCTCCATCTGACGCTGAGCTTCTGCAGCGGCAGACTGTGCCTGACGCTCAGCTTCGCGAGCCGCTTCTGCAGCAGCGGTTTCAGCAGCAGCAGCGGCCGCGGCAGCAGCAGCGGCAGCTTCATCTTCTTTGGTTGAGGTGCCAGAACAAGCCACGAGGAAAATCGCAGCGAACAGCAGTGTTAGCGCCTTGCCGGCAACAGGGATTTGCTTCATGACGTGCTTCCTTCAAAAAATCGTATATTAGAACGTGGTTTTTAAAACAATTGTCGTTAAAACAACTGCCATTAGAACTGCATGTAAGGTGACCAGGCTGGCTCGCGAACATCACCGCTACGGGCCGGCAACCTGAACTTGACGCCGCCGTCGACCGACACCGCTGACAGAATGCCACGATCACCAAACTTGGTTGCGTACAATACCATGGAACCATTGGGTGCGATACTTGGACTTTCATCCAAATCTGTATTCGTAAGGACCTGAAGACGATTGCTCACCAGGTCATGAATAGCGATTTGAAACTCCCCTTCCCGCTGGTGGACCAGCACAACATTGCGACCGTCCTGAGCGACTCGGGCCCGGGCGTTGTAGTTGCCCTCAAAGGTCACGCGTTCGGTCAAACCGCTGCGCAAATCGTAGCGATAAATCTGTGGACGGCCGCCGCGATCAGAGGTAAACAAAAAAGACCGCCCATCGGGCATCCAGCTCGGCTCAGTGTCGATGGCATAGTGTCGGGTCACCCGAGTAAGTCGTCGACTCGCCATATCCATAAGATAAATATCCGGACTACCGTCTTTGGACAGCACCATCGCCATGGAATTGCCATCCGGTGACCAGGCGGGAGAACTGTTAAGCCCGCGGAAGTTGGTCAATTGCTCCCGCTCACCCGTGGCCAGAACCTGCCGAAAAATGGCCGGCCGACCGGTCTCAAAGGACACATAAGCCACCTGCTTGCCATCCGGCGCCCAGCTGGGAGACATGATGGGCTCTCGCGACTCCAGCAACACAATGGGCCGCGCACCATCGGAGTCCGCAAGGGTCAATCGGTAGTAGTCTTTGCCCGTAGGATTACGCGTCACCGACACGTAGATCAAACGCGTGGCAAAAGCGCCGGGAATACCGGTGAGCTTTTCGTACACGGCATCTGACACACGGTGTGCAAGCATTCGCGCCTCTGAGGCGGGACCTGCTAGGACCCCCTCGGAAATGCGGGTCTGGCGCAGCACATCGTAAAGCTCGTAGCGCAAAGACAGTTGATCGCCCTCGGCGGAAGCCCGCCCAATCAACACGTATTCGCTGGCGATCGCCCGCCAGTCACGATAGAACACTTCTTCTTCGCGACTGGGAAAGCCCAGCATATCGGCGCGATTGACCGGAGAGAATTGTCCGCTGCGCTCAAAGTCCTCCTGGACCACCTGTGCCATATCAACCGGGGCATTGCCCCCACCGTCCCAGGCAAAAGGCACAACCGCCACTGGCGTCGGATCATCAACTCCCTGGGTGATTTCAATAACAAGCTGGGCTTTAGCCAGCGGCGCAAGGAGCAGCAGAGATAGAACAATTAATCGGAACATCAGTAACGCAGATCCTCAGGTCTAAACAGTAACTGGAAGCGGCGAAAGGTTTTCTCAAATTCGCGGCCTGGTAAGTTTTTAAGCTCGGGAAAACTCCCGGCTTTTTCGACAGCATTCATGGCAGATCGATCAAAGGCGACGCTACCGCTGGAACGGATAACACTAACAGAAACAATCTCGCCGGTAGGTACCAGCTGTATCGCCAAAAGAGCCTCCATGCCGTTGCGGGCACTGGGAGGACGGCTCCAATAGTTCACCACGGTGTCGCGTATGAGCGCCGCGTAGCTCGTAGACATCTCCTCCGCGGTCACGGCCACCTGCGTAGTGTCTTCGGCTGCCATGGCAGCAGCAAGTTCCCGCCGACTGATCGCCGCAAGTTCCTCGGCGCTTATTCGCTCTTCGATTTTAGGCTCGACTTTGGGCTTGACCGCAGGCGCCTTACTGGGCGAGCTCGTCGCTTTGGGTGGCGCTTTAGCGCTTGCGGCTGCGGTGGTGTTGGCTGGTGTCTTTCTGGCGGGCTTTGGGGCCGCCTTGGCCGCGGGCTTGGGTGCCTGTTTGCGCACCTGCTTTTTGGGCTTCAGAGACGCCGCATCTATTAAGGTGGCATTAATCGCGGTCGGCGGCAGTACTCGTGCCTCGATGGTACGTGGATCACTATCAGCCTGAAAACGTAGCAAAATCGCCGCGAGCAACAGCAAGTGCAATGCCAGTGTGCCGGCTATGGGCAATAAGGTCAGTTGCCCGAGGCTGTACCAGTCTCGAATCACCGAGGGTCCTCGGTCACCAGCCCCACTCCCGGGGCACCTGCTTCTTGTAACGCTGCCATGAGCCCTACCACCTCACCATAAGCGACGGCTTTATCACCCCACACCAGCACAGGCTTGGTGGGGCTGCGACGAATAACCGCGCCAACGCGTTGTTGCACTGTCGCCAGAGATAAAACCTGATCCTCCTGGCCACCCACGTTCAAAAACAACTGCCCCTGGGCGTTAATAGAAACGATCAGAGGCTCTGCATCCTGATTATCCACCGGCTCTGTCTTGGCCTGGGGCAATTCAACCTTAACGCCCTGCATGAGCATCGGCGCTGTGACCATGAATATGATCAACAACACCAGCATCACGTCGATGTAAGGAACAACGTTGATCTCGGCCATGGGCCGAAAACGGGCGCGTCTGCGAGACATTACTGCTTAGCCTCTCGCTGCCGGGACTTCAGAGCGTAGGCCTGGCGACCGAGAATGCTCGAAAACTCATCGACAAAAGTATCGTAGCGCTTGCCATAGACATCGACCTTGGAGGCGAAGCGGTTGTATGCCATCACAGCAGGAATCGCGGCAAACAGCCCCATGGCTGTGGCCACAAGCGCCTCGGAGATACCCGGCGCCACTGTGGCGAGGGTCGCCTGTGACGTATTCGCCAGGCCCCGAAAGGAGTTCATGATTCCCCACACGGTGCCAAACAGGCCGACATAGGGGCTGGTAGAACCCACCGTCGCTAAAAAGGGCAGATGCTGCTCCAGACGCTCTTCCTCGCGCATCATCGCTACGCGCATGGCCCGACGGGCGCCTTCCAGCATGGCTTCGGCATCCATATCGGCTTGCTGGGCCAGTCGAGAGAACTCCTTAAAGCCGGCGCGAAACACACCCTCTACGCCAATAATTACCTCGCCATCGGCCGCCCGCTCATTACCCTCGCGATACAGCTGCGCCAGATCGACGCCGGACCAAAAATGCTCCTCGAAATCCAGCATCTCAGCACCCGCGCTGCGAAAGTACAGGAAGCGCTGAAAAATCATGTACCAGGAGGTGACGGATGCTGCCATCAGCAGGGCCATAACCAGTTTTACTGTGACCCCGGCATCCAATACCAGGTCAACGATGCTTAGTTCATCCAAGATAGTTCGTCCAAGTCATTCTCTGGGGGGATTGTGCGCGGCGCGCAGTGTATCAAGCATCGCTTTGGGGATGCGACGCGGCGCCAGCGATTGCGGGTTAACACAGGCAAGCGAGACGCTCGCGTCCACGAGCAGATCAGCGCCGCGACGGACGCATTGCTTAAGTTTTAAAGACGCCCCACCCACCGCGGTCAGCGCCGCAGTGGCCTGTAGCTGGTCATCCAAAAGCGCTGGACGGTGATAATTCACAGACAGGTCACTCACTACGAACATCAAGTCGCCGTTAAAAATTGCGGCCCGGTCCATACCTAAAGATCGCATGAATTCTGTGCGAGCGCGCTCTATGTACTTGAGATAGTTCACGTAGTAGACAATGCCACCCGCATCCGTGTCTTCGATGTAGACCCGAAGGGGCAAGGAAAATTCCCTCAGCTCACTCATCTGAACCCAGGGGCAAGATGCCCTGGCCCTCGTTAGATAGCCCTGTCGGGCGGCCATCGCTGGGCATGGGCACGCCAAAATGCTGGTAGGCAAGGCGCGTCACCATGCGACCCCGGGGAGTGCGAATCATGTAGCCTTGCTGTATCAGGAATGGCTCCAACACATCTTCGATGGTGCCTCGCTCCTCAGATAAGGCGGCAGCAAGACTGTCTACACCCACGGGGCCACCATCAAACTTTTCGATCATGGCCAACAGCAGCCGCCGGTCCAGGTGATCAAAGCCCTTGGCATCGACACTCAGCAGATCCAGTGCGCGATCAGCGATATCAAGGTCTACCGTGCCATCGCCTTTGACCTCGGCGTAATCACGCACCCGCCGCAACAGGCGGTTAGCGATGCGCGGCGTGCCCCGGGAACGCCGGGCGATTTCTTTCGCACCGGCCTCATCCATGGGTATACCCAGAATTCGCGCCGAGCGCGCAACAATCACTGCCAGGTCATCAACCGCATAGAACTCCAGCCTTTGAACAATGCCAAAACGATCTCGAAGCGGTGAAGTAAGCAGGCCTGCTCTGGTGGTAGCACCGACCAGAGTGAAGGGTGGCAAATCCAACTTGATGGAGCGTGCCGCAGGACCCTCACCGATCATGATGTCCAGCTGATAGTCCTCCATCGCTGGATAAAGAATCTCTTCAACGAAGGGGCTAAGGCGGTGAATTTCATCGATAAACAGAACATCACCCGGCTCGAGATTGGTCATCAGAGCCGCGATATCGCCCGCCTTCTCCAACACCGGACCCGAGGTGGTCTTTAAGGAAACGCCCATCTCATTGGCAATTATGCTCGCCAGCGTCGTCTTACCCAGACCCGGGGGACCAAATATCAGCGTATGGTCCAAAGGCTCTTCGCGGCCCTTGGCCGCCGCAAGGAAAATCTCCATCTGCTCCCGAGCCACGGGCTGACCAATGTATTCCTCCAGCGTCTTGGGACGCACGGCGCGATCCAGAGCATCCTCGTTCGCTGTCGTGGGGGCAGGAGCAATCAGCCGATCTGTCTCAATCATGCGCGTTTTGTCACTATTTTGGCTGCGATTATGTCAGCATTCTAGCTATTGCGAACCGTAGAACGGAGCGCAAGACGGATAAGTTCTTCACTGTCAGTTATGTCGTCGCTGTCCACCCGGGCCACCAGACGCGCAGCCTCTGCGGGCTTGTATCCCAAAGACACCAAAGCATCTTCGGCGTCACTGAGCTTATCCGACGTAGGCAATGTTAAGGTCATGCCACTGCCGGTCTCGGTGATTTTATCGAGCCACCCCGACAGGCGGTCACGCATTTCAATAAGCAGGCGCTCGGCGGTTTTTTTACCAACCCCGGGCAAAGCAACCAATGCCGTGAGGTCGTCCGCATGCACGGCGCGGGCGAAGCTGTCACTGTCCATACCAGAAAGAATGGTGAGCGCCAGCTTGGGGCCGACACCACTGACCTTGATCAAATGCCGAAACAACTCCCGATCACGTTCGCTCACAAAGCCATAGAGTGTCTGTGCGTCCTCGCGAACCGCATGATGCGTTAAGAGCGTCACCGAGTCGCCCAGGGCCGGGAGCTGAAACAGCGTCGTCATAGGCACCTGAACCTCATAGCCCACGCCGGCAACGTCAACCAGTATTTCCGGCGGCTGTTTGTGCAGCAATGTCCCTGAAATTCGACCGATCACTTAAATATTCCTCACTGGTTAGCGCATACGACCGCGACGGATCGCTGTGGCACCTGCAACACGCACGAGTCCATCTCGGGTGTGGGCATGACAAAGGGCCGCCGCAAGAGCATCTGCTGCATCTTCCTGTGGCTGTCCCGGAAGATTAAGCAAGGCTTTGACCATGTGCTGGACCTGGGCTTTATCGGCGGCGCCCGTGCCGACCACAGATTGCTTTATCTGTCTGGCGGAGTACTCACTGACGTCCATGCCCCGAATCACGCAGGGGACAATCGCAGCGCCCCGAGCCTGACCCAGTTTGAGCGCTGCATCGGCGCTCTTGGCCATAAAAACCTGCTCTACCGAGAGCTCGGTGGGGCCGTGGAGTTCCACCAGCTCAGCCACACTCTCGGCGATAATCCGAAGCCGCTCCGGCAGAGCACCCTTGGGCAAGCGAATCACACCACTGGTGATGTAACTGTTTTTGCCATTGAGTGTGCTGATAATACCGAAGCCGGTCTTTTGAGAGCCGGGATCAATACCCAGAATGATTGCCATGAGCTGCGCTCAACTGGTCGCTATACGGAAACCCTATGATATGTATAAACATACAGTGTTTCCAGCAAAGATCAGGACATTGCTTCGAGCACCTCATCGGGAATGTCGACGTTGGAGTACACGTTCTGAACGTCGTCGAGCTCTTCGAGTGCGTCAATAAGACCTATAACTGTCTCTGCACCACCGGCATCAACAGGGACCGTGGTCGAGGCAATCATGGTGACTTCACCCTCGGCAGGCTCCAGGCCAGCCGCTTCCATAGCGTTTTTTACGCCAGAGAGATCTTCCCAGGCGGTGGTCACCTCGATAGAGCCGTCATCCGCCGTCTCAACATCCTCAGCGCCAGCCTCGAGAGCCGCTTCCATAACCTGATCTTCGTCAGCGCCCGGTGCAAAGCTAATCTGCCCCTTGCGCTCAAACAGATACGCGACCGATCCATCCGTACCTAAATTACCACCACGCTTACTAAAGGCGTGGCGTACTTCGGCCACGGTACGATTGCGGTTATCCGTCATGACTTCCACCAACACCGCCACGCCACCGGGGGCATAGCCTTCGTAGGTCAGCTCTTCGACATCGTCCGCTTCGTTATTACCCGCGCCCCGGGCAATCGCCCGATCGATGGTATCGCGGGTCATGTTTGAGCCAAGCGCTTTATCTACCGCAGCGCGCAGACGGGGATTGTCCTCGGGCAGGGGACCGCCCTGCTTCGCCGCAACAACCAACTCACGAATGAGCTTGGTAAACATTTTGCCGCGCTTGGCATCCTGGGCAGCCTTGCGGTGCTTGATATTGGCCCATTTACTATGTCCGGCCATCAGCGACTCTCCTTTGTTCTTTTTGCACTACGCAGAATCTGCGGCACATGGCGCAGACTCTCCGCAGAAGACCGAGCCCGTTATGACTCAGCTATCGCCTTCTTTCTTTTCTGGCTCTCGCAAACGAATATGCAGATCACGCAGCTGGGCAGACCCTACGGTGCCCGGGGCCTCGGTCATCACACAGGCGGCGGTTTGCGTCTTCGGAAATGCAATCACATCGCGAATTGAAGCAGAGCCGGTCATGAGCATCACGATGCGATCAAGGCCAAAGGCCAGGCCTCCATGAGGCGGCGCGCCGTACTTGAGAGCATCGAGCAAGAACCCAAACTTCTCCCGCGCTTCTTCCCGGGCAATCCCCAGAATATCGAAGACCGCTTCCTGGGTTTCGAGGTTGTGAATACGGACACTACCGCCACCGAGCTCCGTGCCGTTCAAAACCATGTCATAGGCCCGCGACAGTGCTTCGCCGGGATGCTGGCTCAAGGTGGCCAGATCACAGGCAGGCGCGGTAAATGGATGGTGTAAAGGCGTCCATCCGCCGTTGCCATCTTCTTCAAACATGGGGAAGTCCACCACCCAAAGCGGTGCCCAACCTTCGCTAACCAGACCCTGATCGGTGCCGACCTTGATGCGCAGGGCACCCAAAGCCTCGTTGACGATACCGGCGCGATCGGCCCCAAAGAAGATGATGTCGCCATTAGCGGCTTCAAGACGCTCCATCATCTGCGAAACGACATCGTCGGGCATAAACTTGAGAATCGGTGACTGGAGACCTTCAATACCTGCCGCCAAATCATTGACCTTGATCCAGGCCAAACCGCGCGCGCCGTAATTGCCCACGTAGCGCGTGTAATCGTCGATCTCTTTACGCGAAATCGAAGCACCGCCGGGCACTCGCAGCGCTGCCACGCGACCCAGGGGGTCATCAGCCGGGCCTCTGAAGACCTTAAAGTCCACCTGTTGCATCAAATCATCAACAGAGACCAGCTCCAGGGGAATACGCAAATCAGGCTTATCGGAACCGAAACGCTCCATGGCTTCGGCCCAGGTCATATGCGGAAAGCTTGGCAGTTCCACATCAAGCACAGACTGGAACAGGCCCCGCACCATGCGCTCGGTGATTTCCATGATCGCCGCCTCGTCAAGAAACGAGGTCTCGATATCGATCTGTGTGAATTCAGGCTGGCGGTCGGCACGGAGATCTTCATCACGGAAGCACTTGGCTATCTGGTAATAACGATCAAAGCCAGAAACCATTAACAACTGCTTAAAAAGCTGCGGCGACTGCGGCAGCGCAAAAAACTGCCCGGGATGGGTTCTGCTGGGTACCAGATAATCCCTGGCCCCCTCGGGCGTAGCGCGGGTCAAAATGGGCGTCTCGATATCCAAAAAGCCCTCTTCGTGCAGGAAGCGACGCACGGCATCAGTTACCTGCGAACGCAAACGCAGCCGCTGCTGCATCTCGGGACGCCTCAGATCCATGTAGCGATAGCGCAGACGAACCTCTTCACCAACAGAAGTGTGCTCATCGAGCTGAAAAGGCGGCGTAGCGGCGGTATTGAGAACCTCGATTTCCTTGCCCAGGACCTCGATTTCACCGGTATCCATGCTCGGATTCACCGTAGCATCACTGCGTGCGCGCACTCGACCCGTTACTTTGAGCACATACTCACTGCGCACACGATCCGCGGTCGCAAAGTGCTCCTCGGTATCTGGGTCAAAAACCACCTGAACGATTCCCTCGCGATCACGGAGATCCAGGAAGATCACCCCGCCGTGGTCTCGGCGCCGGTCCACCCAGCCACAGAGTGTTACGGTCTCGTCGATATTGGCACTTCGTAGAAGGCCGCAGTTATGACTGCGCATGGTGGTTCCTATTCAAGGGTTGATGCTGCAAATGTTCAGGCGGCAGGACTGCCACTACTGGTATCGGATTTGGATGGTTTAGCTGCGGAGCTGTCTTTCTTGTCGCCGCCCTTATCCCCGCCCATATCGCCGCTTTTGTCGCCACCGGGCTTGTCTGAGGCGCTATCACCGGCCAGGTTCTTCTTGTTCCCGCTTTTGAAGTCCGTTTCATACCAACCGCTACCGGCAAGCCGAAAAGCGGCTGCGGAGACTTTCTTTCGTAGAGTTGACTTGCCACAGGCGGGACACTCCGTCAGCGGTGGATCGCTGATCTTCCTGAGGGCTTCATGAAGCGCCCCGCATTCGGTGCACTGATATTCATATATGGGCATAGTAGTAATCCTGCCGACACCTGGGCGCTATAACCTCTGGTCGGAGCCGTCTGAAGGCGCTAGCGCTTACGCAAGAGCCATTTCTAAAAGCGGCGCGGATTCTACCTCAGCTCGCGAAGCGAACCAATGGGAGAACGTCAACCCTGAAATCTCGGATGACGCTAAAAAGACGAGCCCGCCCGACGCCCAGGACGTCGAACGGTCTCAGATTACAAAGAGCGGCGCCTCATAGAGACGCCGGCCCCATCCTTTATCAGGACTGGGCAAACTCCTTCATCTTCTTCAGCGGACGAACCTTCACAGCTACGCTGGCTGGCTTCGCCTTGAACATAGTCTCTTCACCGGTGAAGGGGTTAATGCCCTTGCGCGCCTTGACCGCAGGCTTCTTCACAGTGGTGATTTTCATCAGACCCGGCAGCGTGAATTCGCCAACCGCACGCTTCTTAACACTGCGCTCGATGAGTGTTTCAAGCTCAGCCATAACGTCACCGACCTGCTTTTTGGACAGGCCTGTGCTCTCAGCAATGCTGGCCAGGACCTGAGTCTTGGTCATCTTTTCTTTGAGCGCGGGGGCTGGCTTTTTAACGGGAGCTGCGGCTTTCTTGGCAGGTGCCTTTTTGGCTACTGCTTTTTTCTTTGCCGGAGCTTTCTTAGCTGCTTTACGTGTCGCCATGTTTATGAACCTTCCTTACGGGATAACCGTTTTATGTTTCACAACACGACGCGTTTTCTACCGGGGTCCAGAAGCCATGAAGTGGATCGGCAACCAAACTGCGATTACTGATGCACCCCGCGACAGGAGCTTTGCCAGAAAAAACGTCGCGTTTCTCCATTTAATGACCTGGGTATACAAGCCATGATTTCCTCTACAACAGATTCTTATGGACAAGCCAAAAATACTGCATATGTAGCGTCGATCACGACTCAGTGCCATGTATAAATGACTCGACACTACAATACAAGCGTTTATCGCAAGCTAGCGCAAAAAAACCCTATATTTTTAGGTATTCTCGCAAAAGACAGCTCCAAATTACCCACAAGACCGACGATTCGTATCTGTACCGCCGGCGCGTTGCGACTTACACTCCCCTCCCATCAAAGGAACAAGGAAAATCCCCATGCGCAGTAGCGAGTTTCTTATCACTACGCACAAAGAAACCCCGGCAGATGCAGAGATCATCAGTCACCGACTAATGCTGCGCGCCGGGCTCATACGAAAGCTATCTTCGGGTCTGTATACCTGGATGCCCCTGGGGCTTAAGGTCCTGCGCAAAGTTGAGCGCGTGGTCCGCGAAGAAATGGACGCCGCTGGCGCCCTGGAACTTGCTATGTCCATGGTTCAGCCGGCAGAGCTGTGGCAGGAATCTGGTCGCTGGGAACAGTATGGACCGGAGTTACTGCGCATACAGGATCGCCACAATCGCGATTTTTGCCTTGGCCCTACACACGAAGAAGTCATTACGGACATCGTGCGCAACGAAATCAGCAGCTATAAACAGTTGCCACTCAATCTCTACCAGATTCAAAACAAGGTTCGCGACGAAATACGCCCACGCTTTGGCATCATGCGCGCACGGGAGTTTCTGATGAAGGACGCCTACTCCTTCCACAGCGATCAGGCTTCGCTGGAAGACACCTACCAGATCATGCATCGTGCCTACAGCACCATTTTTGAACGCCTCGGTCTGGATTTCCGCCCGGTTATGGCCGATAGCGGAAGCATTGGAGGCAATACTTCCCACGAATTCCATGTACTGGCTGATTCCGGTGAAGACGCCATCGCATTTAGCGATAGTAGCGACTACGCGGCCAATATTGAGCGCGCAGAGACCCTGGACCAAAGTGACCAACGCCCCCAGGCGTCCATAGCGCTGGGCAAAACCCCAACGCCCGGCGTCAAAACCATTGCAGATCTTTGCGCAGCGCTGAATATTCAGGCACAGCACACCGTAAAAACTCTCATTGTAGAAGCTGCCGAGGGCGGACTTGTCGCTCTGGTGCTGCGGGGCGATCACGAGCTCAACACCATCAAGGCAGAGAAGCATCCTCTGGTTGCGTCGCCGCTGCGCATGGCAACAGAAGAAGAGGCCACTTCGGCCTGTGGCGCAGGCTTTGGCTCCATCGGGCCGGTGGGTCTTTCTATCGCCATAGTTGCCGACTACGCGGCAGCGGCTTGCGCCGATTTTTACTGCGGGGCAAATAGCCCCGAGGAACACTACGAAGGCGCAAATTGGGACCGGGACATCAGCAGCTATGAGCGTGCCGACCTGCGTAGCGTGGTCACCGGCGACCCCAGCCCCGACGGCCAGGGCACGCTGCAGATACGCCGGGGCATCGAGGTGGGTCACATCTTTCAGCTCGGCACCAAATACAGCGAGGCAATGAATGCCAAGGTACTGGACGAGAACGGTCGCAATGTGACCATCAGCATGGGCTGCTACGGTATCGGGGTCAGCCGCATCGTCGCATCTGCCATTGAGCAAAATCATGACGAGCGAGGCATCATTTGGCCCGGTGCAATGGCGCCCTTCCAGCTGGCGATCGTGCCCTTGAACATGCATAAGTCCGCCGCCGTTGCCGAAGCCGCCGAGGCTTTGCATGCACAGTGCCTGGAACAGGGCATAGAAGTGCTCATGGATGATCGCAACGAGCGCCCGGGCGTCAAGTTCGCGGACATGGAGCTTCTTGGTATACCCCACCGCGTGGTAATTGGTGATCGCTCTTTAGCCGAGGGAGAGGTTGAATATCAGGGTCGGCGGGACAGCGAAGCGCAGCGCGTAGCTCTGGCGGATGCCCTGAACTTTGTGACTCGCCAGTTAGCGCAAGAGGCCTGAGATCCCGCGCCTGGTGTTAAAACACACGCTCTTGGTCCTGCTGCTCCTGGCAGCAGGCAATCTCGCGGCCCAGGGTCCCGAGTCTCTTGAGAGCATGGAGCGTGAAGCGCTGCGGCAGTTTCTTGAGTCGAACATCGCAGCGAGCAGCAGCTTTGATGATCGTTTTGATGCCGAAGTCTGGCTGGTTGATATGAGTGCCCGGCTAGCGCGCTTGCTACCTGATACCCAAGCGAGACTAGAGCTTTTGCGACAAATTCATGCAGCGGCAACTCGCAGCGCACTCTCTCCGGAACTTGTATTGGCTGTGATCGAGGTCGAAAGTCATTTTGACCGCTTCGCGGTATCGCGCGCAGGCGCCCAGGGCCTTATGCAGGTCATGCCATTTTGGAAAAACGAAATCGGCCGCCCAAACGACAATCTCACGGACAACCTCACTAATCTCGATTACGGCTGTCGTATCCTGCAGTTTTACCTACGCCGCGAGGATGGCGTTCTGGCTCGAGCGCTGGCGGCGTACAACGGTAGTAGTGGCAAACGGGTCTACAGCGACAAAGTCGAGCGAGCCTGGCGGGAGCGCTGGCGAACCAATGATCTGGACTGGCGTGAGTGACGGTTTGACATGGCAGCGCGCCCACAACACACTCTCGATTCCCTTAAAAAAAACAAGCTGCAGCGACCCGTCTGGCATGAGCACACTGACATTACTAAGTGAGTGGAATCGCGATCTCGCCCGAGCCGTCGGGGCATTGGGTCGAGATGACTTTTTTGCCGCGGTGATCGCCGCAGTACGCGCACGAGTCCCTATCGCCTACCCACAATTCTGGCTGTATCACCGGGACCTTCCCCCCAGCGTGCTCTACCATGAAATCCCGCCGGCGGCGGTCGCCTCCCAGATAGACGCTTACCTTGAAGGGCCCTATCGCGAAGACCCGTTTTTCCAGGCATCCATCGACCGACCAAAGAACCGCATTTACCTGCTCTCGCGGCTCACTGCAGGACGTCTCGAGTCATCCAGCTACTACAATGATTACTATGCCGACACAGGCACCGTTGACGAAGCCATATTCCTGTCCCAGCTCCAGGGCGGCAGTGTGATCAACCTGTCCATGATGCGGCTGCCTGAGCATGGCCCATTCAGCGAAGATGAGTATCAGCTGCTTTATTCACTTGCCGAGCCGATCTCGGAGCTCCTGCGCATACATAGTGAATTTGATGCGTTTGCGGTAGAGAACCTCATCCAACCCGGTATAGACCATCAGATTGATCTGGCCTTTCGCACTTTTGGCACCTCGCTACTCTCGCCACGCGAAAAAGGCGTACTGGAGCTAATGCTTCGGGGCTACGGCACTGACACCACAGCAGACCGATTATCCATCGCCAGAGAAACAGTTCGCCGCCATCGCAAAAGCATTTATCGTAAATTGGACGTTAACTCCCAAACCGATTTGTTCTCGCTATTTTTGAACACCATGTCCTGTCTGGGAGAAGCAGCAGGCGACGATCCATTAAAAATTTATATGGGACCAGCGTAGTTTAGAGCGAAACCTGACCAAAGCGGGGCATTGCCTGATGTGCCAGAGATAGGAATAGTGCGCGCTGGGGACTTTTAACACAGGATTTTTTGGTTTATGGCGCTGGAAGTAGACTGGTTCCTGCGCGCGTATCCGCAAGTGTCGATGATTGAAGCGCTGCTGCCTGACAGTAATGGCGTTCTCAGGGGTAAATGGCTCCCAAGGAACAAGCTCGCCAAGGTCTATAAAGGCGAACTGAAGTTCCCCAAGACCGCCCTCTCTCTCGATATCTGGGGTCGCGATGTAGAAGAGCTGGTGTTCGCCACCGGTGACGAGGACGGCGTGTGCCTCCCCGTTGAGGGCTCCCTGTTGCCCACGCCCTGGTCTCCCCGGGGACGTCACGGTCAGCTAATGCTCACCATGTTCCGACCAGGTGGAGGTGGCTATCTGGGCGATCCCAGACAAGTTCTCAAGCGTGTTGTGTCCCGCTACCACGCCAGGGGATGGCGCCCGGTAGTCGCAGCAGAGCTGGAATTCAGCCTTATTAAATGGGACGGCAAACATCCCCAGCACAGTGGCGAGAAGCCTTATCGAGGCGAACCCATTGGCGGCAATCTCTACGGCCTGGATGTACTGCAGCAGAATCATGCGATGCTCGAACAAATTCATCGTGCCTGTCAGCTCCAAAGCCTGCCCTTTGACGGTGTTGTCAAAGAATCCGCACCATCGCAGTACGAAATCAACATGCAGCACGTGGACAACCCCGTACTGGCAGCCCGTCAAATCCTGATGATGAAGCACGCCATCAAGGAAATTGCGCAGCAGCATGGACTGGTGGCGAGTTTTATGCCGAAACCCTTTGCCGACGAGGCGGGCAATGGGCTTCACGTACATTGCAGTGTTATCGATCGCGACGGCAAGAACGTGTTTGACGATGGAACTGAGTTTGGAACCCCAAAGTTACGTCACGCCATCGGCGGCTGCCTTCAGCATATGGCGGACTCCTTCGCCATTTTCGCGCCGAGTTTTAACGCCTACCGCCGCTTCCAGAAAGGCAGTCATGCGCCGACCACAGCAAACTGGGGTTATGAGAATCGCACGGTAGCGCTTCGGGTACCCGCGGGCAGCAGTAAGGCCCGCCGCCTGGAGCATCGGGTCGCGGGTGCCGACGCCAACCCCTATCTGGTGTTTGCGGTGATTCTTGCCGCCGCCCTGGACGGCATCGAACGTAATCTCACCCCCAAGGCGCCCATTAGTGGCGACGGCTATAGCCAGCTCGATGCGCAGGAACTCCCGATCTACATGCAGGACGCGCTTCGCCTGTTTGGCGAATCCAGCTTTATCAGCACGGCGCTTGGGCCAGAAATGCAACGTAACTTTGGGCTTACAAAGGCGCAGGAGCTCGCAGAGTTTCAGCGTCACATCACCAGCCTCGAATACCACGCCTACGTAGAGAAGCTATAGCCAACGGTATACTGGGAAGATGATTCTCAGGCTTTTGACGCTAATACCTTTCGCTCTTTTTGCCAGCCCGACCATAGCGAGCGTACCTGGCGATGAACCCATTACGCGCCACAACATCGCCGCTTGCGCTCAGGCATTGCAGACACAGGCTACTGCCTCTTTGCAGGACTTCCCTCAGCCCCTGCGCCTGAGAAGCTGGAACGTGATGAAATTTGATCTCCCCGGGGCCCGGGAGGAACTCCAGCGCATGTCTCACAATGCAGATCTGGTGTTTCTTCAGGAGTCTCCACGCGGCACCGGGAGAGCCCCAGAGACACAGAAGTATCGCTACTTTAGCCCGGGTTATTCGCGAGGGCGCGAGGCCAGCGGCGTAGAAATCCGCAGCAAAATACCCGCAGACCTGGTATGCCAATTCACGTTTACCGAACCCTGGCTCAGGACCCCAAAAGCGGTCAGCGCAGTACGCTTGCCGTTTCGCAAAAGCGCCCTACTCCTCATTAACCTACACGCCATCAATTTCACGTTCACCGCCAGGCACTACCGAAAGAATCTGGCTGAGTTATCCCAGCTTGTGCAGACGCATCAAGGCCCGATAATTGTGGCGGGCGATTTTAATCACTGGAACAGCTGGCGCGCCCTTGCTTTGCGAAGCTGGGCGCGCACCCTCGACCTTGCCGAAGTCGACTTTGATCCCGATTGGCGCAGCAAACATCTGGGTGCACACGTCGATACGATTTTTATCAGAGGGTTGAGCGCCATTGCCAGTGCGGCGCTACCGACTACCCGCTCAGATCACCACGCGATAATGGCAAGCATCGTATTGCTTGAGGAGCCTAAAGATTCAGCGGCGGATAATCTCGTTGCAGACGGCGCACCAGCGCCAAGGCACTGAACAAACCCAGTACGCCAAAGAGTGAGGCGCCCAGCGCTTCGCCAATCATCAGCCCGCGAGCGCCATACAGCGAGGCGCCCAGATAGGCCGCAGGAACAACTCCCAAGAATACCTTGGCATAGTTAAACAAGGTGGCCAGGTAAGCCCGACCCAGATTGTTAAAACTGGCATTGGCGACGAATAACAGACCATTAAAGGCAAAAGCCCCCACCAGAAAATAGATGTAAAACCGCAGTAGATCCGCGGCAAGCGCACTGACAGTAAACTTTGCGACAAGGAAGTCCTGTGCAAGCCAAAGTATCAGCCAGGCAACTGCGACATAGGCCACAACAAACTTGGAAGCATCCAACAAAGTTTGCCTCACCCGATCGTAGCGCCGCGCCCCGGCGTTCTGGCCAACAATCGGGCCCACCGCGCCGGACACTGCAAAAACCACCGCAAACGCCAGAGGTGCCAAACGCCCCATGACGGCAGATGCCGCTACTGCGCTGTCACCAAACTGGGACATCATGCGTAACACCAGACTGTTACCCAGCGGTGTAGCAAGATTTGTGAGTACCGCGGGAATGGCTATAACCATGATCGCCGGGGCATCAGACATCACCATCCGCGGTGATACCCGGGTCGCAAGACGATGCCGCGCAAAAAGCACATACCCCGCATAGGCAACAACGACGACGCGAGAGGCCACAGATGCCCAGGCCGCCCCTTCAATGCCCAGCCCAAAATAAAAAATTAAAATAGGGTCCAGCAATGCATTGGTTCCGGCTCCCGCCAGCGTGGCGTACATACTGTGGCGCGCATCCCCCACCGCACGCAGCCCTGCAGACAGGCTCATACCCAACACCAACAAAGGCACCGCGGGGATCTGAATCCGGCTATATGCCAAGGCATAATTAAGGGTATCGCCGGAGGCACCCAGCAGCTGCAGTAACTCTGGCAGCTGTATCCAGACAAAGGCCGCCACCAAGCCCACACTCAGAGCATTAAACCAGAGCACCGAGCTGCAGTAGCGCCCCGCCAAAGGCCGATCCCGATTACCCTCAGCCCGAGCCACCAGTGCACCCAGGGCAATTTGCAGCCCGATACCCAGCGACAGTAAAAAAAACAGCAATGCCCCGGCAAAGCCCACTGCCGCGACCAAACGCTGCTCACCCAAAAGAGTGAGAAAAAACATGTCCACAACATCCACGGTGAACATGGCGATGAGCCCCACGGACGACGTGCCGGTCATTACCAGCACATGGCGCATGGTGGATCCGCTAAGAAAGACCGGACCGCTCAAGATAAGACTTTTTTAAAGGTCAAGACTTCGTCCGTCGATCCCGTTAAAATCGCGGCTCGTAATTTAGGCAACTGCATAATGACAGTACAATCTCCAAAACCGCCATTGATCCGAGTCAATGCCGTGATCTTCATTGGGTTTCCCATTCTGGCAGCTATTTTACTGCCAATATGGGGCGTTTATGCCGGATTAACGGCTACTCAATGGGTCTGGGCCGTGGTGTTTCTGTACCTTAACGGCCTCTCCATAACCGGTGGCTATCATCGCCTATGGTCCCACAAAGCCTACGATGCTCACTGGAGCGTTCGTCTCTGGTTCGCTCTGTGGGGCGCCGGAGCCCTGCAAAACAGCATCCTGATCTGGGCCGCTGACCATCGTCGTCATCATCGCCATGTTGACGATAACGAGTCGGACCCTTATTCCGCGGGTCGTGGCCTCTGGTTCAGCCACATGGGCTGGATGCTCCGAGAGTATGCCACTCATGGAGAGGATTTCAGCAATGCGCAGGATTTAATGCGTGATCCCATCGTCATGTGGCAGCACAAGCACTACGTTGCCATCACCACTTTCATGAATCTGGGCCTGCCGATCCTTCTGGGTCTGGCGCTCGGTGATGTGATTGGTACGGTGCTTCTGGTAGGGCTGCTGCGTCTGGTGGTGAATCATCACGTTACGTTCTTTATTAACTCTCTCGCGCACTTTTGGGGAACACGCCCGTACACCGAAGAAAACAGCGCTCGCGATAACGGCTTTCTGGCTTTCCTCACCTATGGAGAGGGATACCACAACTACCATCACATCTTTCAGAAAGACTATCGCAACGGTATTCGCTGGTATCAGTGGGATCCCACCAAATGGATGATTGGAGCTCTGGAGAAACTGGGACTGGCGAGCAGTCTCCAGCGGGTACCGGATTTTCGCATTCAACGCGCTTTGCTCGACATGCAATTCAAACGGGCACAGGATCTGGCCACAGGTCGCGGCGAGCCTGCTTTATCGGCTATTTTGGAACGGGAATACCAGATCTTTACGGATTCGGTAAACCAATGGAAAAAACTGCAGTCTGAACGCTACGAGCATCATCGGGAGCAAATTGAAGGTGCCATGGTCGAGCGTTATCAACAACTCCAGCACCGCTGGGAGCAGGCGACTCTGCGGGGGCAGTTCCGGGAGTTGGAGTTCTCCTTGCGGGTCCAGCGTAAGCGCCTGCAGATGCTGGTCAGTCAATGGCAGCTACAGCCCCTGGGCGCCGCTTAGTCGATAGCCCAGCGGGGACATGTATTTACATTAGTTACATTCATTCAAAAGTGGCTCGCGGTATGAGACACAGCGACGAGGTTTCTTTATGAGCGATGGCATTTACGGCTTTGCGCCGCGCGACAGCAAAGGCAGTGAGACGTCCCTGGAAGACTATCGGGGGCAGGTACTGCTAATCGTTAATACCGCGTCAAAGTGTGGCTTTACGCCACAGTTTGCCGGCCTCGAATCGGTGTATGAAGAATACAAAGATCAGGGATTCACTATTTTGGGATTTCCCTGCAACCAGTTCGGAAGTCAGGACCCCGGTAGCAACGATGAGATCATGGAGTTTTGCCAGTTGAACTACGGCGTTAGCTTCCCGATGTTCGGAAAAATTGACGTTAATGGAGACGATACCGACCCCCTGTTCAAACATTTAAAGCAGGCTGCTCCCGGTGCTCTGGGTAGTCAGCGCATCAAATGGAACTTCACCAAGTTTCTGGTTAATCGGGCAGGAGATGTCGTGAAGCGTTACGCGCCTACCACCAAGCCCGAGGCCATAGCGGCAGACATCAAGGCGCTGCTCTAGGCGCTGTTCCAGGCCCTTTGCCGGGCCGCTCCAAACACCGCGCCGCGATTCCGGTGTTAATGCTCCCGCGTAGCGCGGAACTGAATATCTGGCCAGCGTTCTTCCATAAGAGACAGATTGACTCGCGTGGGTGCCAGATAACTCAGAAAGCCACCGCCATCGATGGATAACTGATCGGCGGCCTTTTTGCGAAACTCTTCAAGTTTACGTTCATCATCGCAATACACCCAGCGCGCTGTGTATACGTTAACTGGCTCATAAACCGCCTCTACCTTGTACTCGTCCTTCAAGCGATAAGCGACCACGTCAAACTGCAACTGTCCTACCGCCCCAACAATCAGATCGGTTGAACTGATCGGCGCAAAGACCTGTGTTGATCCCTCTTCAGACAACTGCTGCAAGCCTTTTTGCAGCTGCTTGGACTTCATGGGGTCGCGAAGCCGAATCCGTCGAAACAGCTCCGGGGCAAAATGCGGAATGCCGGTAAAACCCAGGTTCTCACCGTCCGTAAAGGTATCGCCGATTTGAATTGTGCCGTGATTGTGCAAACCGATGATATCCCCGGCAATTGCCTCTTCGACGAGCACTCGCTCTCCTGCTTTAAAGGTCACCGCGTCGGCAATTTTCACTTCCTTGGCCATGCGTACGTGGCGCATTTTCATGCCTTTCTCATAACGCCCTGAGCACACGCGCATAAAAGCAATACGATCTCGATGCCTGGGATCCATGTTTGCCTGAATCTTGAACACAAAGCCCGTGAAAGAATTCTCGCCCGCCTCAACCAGCCGTTCATTGCTACCTCGACCCTGAGGCGGCGGCGCCCACTGGACAAAGTCATCCAGCATTTCGCGCACGCCGAAGTTACCAAGGGCGGTGCCAAAAAAAACCGGGGAGAGTTTGCCCGCAAGAAACTCCTCCAGTTCAAACTCGTGACTGGCCCCTTTAACCAGCTCAATCTCGTCCACAAAACTGTCGTACTCATCACCTAACAGCGCCCGAGCCTCCTCAGACGCCAGACCTTGTATGCGGATGTCAGGTGGCAGTACCGCGTTATGCCCCCGCTCAAAGCAATGCAGAGTATCGGTGTACAGGTTGTACACACCCTGAAAGTGTTCACCCATACCCATGGGCCAGTTCACCGGGGCTGCGGCGATTCCCAGAACTTCTTCGATCTCGTCCAGCAGCTCAATGGGATCGCGGGTGGGCCGATCAAGTTTGTTTACAAAGCTGATAATCGGCGTGTCCCGAAGTCGACACACGTTCATCAACTTGATCGTGCGATCCTCAACACCCTTGGCGCCATCAATAACCATCAGCGCCGAATCCACCGCGGTTAGGGTTCGATAAGTGTCCTCAGAGAAGTCCTCGTGCCCCGGGGTATCCAGGAGATTGACGACCCGATCTCGGTAAGGAAACTGCATGACGGAGGAAGTCACTGAGATTCCCCGTTCCTGCTCCATGCTCATCCAGTCGGAGGTGGCGTGAGGGCCTTTCTTGCCTTTGACGCTGCCGGCAATGGCGATAGCGTTTCCCAACAGCAATAGCTTCTCGGTAATCGTCGTTTTACCCGCATCCGGGTGCGAGATAATCGCGAAGGTACGTCGCTGGGCGACTTTCGTCGCAAGGTTTGCCACCTTGGCGTTGCTGCCAGTATCTGTAGGCTTGGCGTCGGTCATGCGGAATCCGTCATCGATTGTTGCAGTGCCAGCAGCGCATCGCTGTGTTGCGCGTATCGGCACCGAGGGCGCGCATCATAGCCGATGCTGCCACGCGGTTAAATCGATGCTCACTTGGCGAGCAGGCGGCGCTCCAGTTCTTGCAGTAAGGTATCGCTCACTGTCGACATATCCGGGCAGCTATCGCCCAGCAGGCTTCGCATGGAGGTGACCTGCAAGCCGGCGTAGCCGCAGGGATTGATTCGGGCAAAAGGCTCAAGATCCATTGCGACATTCAGGGCCAGGCCATGATAGCTGCAGCCTCGGCGCACCCGCAGCCCCAATGAAGCGATTTTCTGACCGCTTACGTAGACCCCGGGTGCTTTAGGGTCCGGCTCTGCCTGAATCCCAAAGTGCTCCAGCGTGGCAACCAGCGATTGCTCAATAAGGTCCACAAGGGCCCGCACGCCGAGGTGTCTACGGCGCAAGTCCAATAAGAGATATACGACCCATTGACCAGGTCCGTGGTAGGTGACCTGTCCGCCTCGATCCACCGGAACAACCGGGATGTCGCCGGTCGCCAGAAGATGCTCCGCGCGCCCCGCGAGACCCTGGGTAAAAACCGGGGGATGCTCAAGCAACCACAGCTCATCTTGTGTATCGGGGGTTCGCGCATCGGTAAAACTACGCATATTGTCGAGCGTTTTCTGGTAGTCACAATCACCGAGACGGCGAACCAGCACAGACGACACTAAAGGGGGCCTCACAGCACCATCTGGACAAGCCCAGTGGCACGAAGGTCCTGATGAAGCTCCTCCAGCTGCTCTGGCCCGGTCGCCGTAATGATGATGGTCATGGACAAGAAATTGCCCTTGCGGCTGTCCCGAACAGTGATGGTCGATTGATCAAAACCCGGCGCATGGCGTTCAAATATCTCAAGCACCAAAGGTCGGAACTCCGTCACGTTTCGACCCAGTACTTTTACCGGGTAGTCACAGGGAAACTCAATCTTGGGCGGCTCTTCGCCCCCGGCTCCCCCTGCTCCTGTAATTAACTCAGCCACCGAAAAGCTTCGCCAACCACATAAGGATAATGTCCCACATGCGTGCAAAGAATCCGCCAGGCTCCACGGGCTCCAGCGCCACCAGAGGAACTTGCTGCAGCACTTCGCCGTCGAGGGTTAACGTCAACTCTCCCACGGCATCGCCCTGTGCCAGCGGAGCGCTGATCGGATCCAAAAGCACCAGCTCTGTCACCAGGCTATTGCGCTTCCCTCGAGGCAGAGTTAGAACCACATCATCGGCAATTCCGACAGAAACATAATCAGCCTGACCCTTCCAAATGCGTGGTTTTTCCAACTCCTCGGCACCGGCAACCATGACATCGGTTTCATAGAAGCGGAAACCATAGTTGAGCAAACTGCGGGTCTCCCGAGCGCGGGCGCGGGTGCTTTCGGTACCCATCACCACAGAAATCAGCCGCATGCCATTGCGCTCTGCCGAGGCTACAAGTCCATAGCCTGCCTCCCGCGTGTAACCGGTTTTTAAACCGTCCACCGAGGGATCTTCCCCCAGAAGCTTATTGCGATTGTATTGACGAATATCGTTGTAGGTATATTCGCGCTGACTGTAGACCTTATAGTGCTCGGGAAAGCGCGTGATAATGGCCTTGGCAAGCGTCGCAAGGTCTCTTGCAGTCATTAAATGTTGCGGATGAGGCAGACCGTGAGAATTGGCAAAATAACTGCCATACATGCCCAACTCGGCCGCATGCTTATTCATCAGATCCGCAAAAGCCGTCTCGCTTCCGGCAACGTGCTCGGCCACAGCAACGGTCGCATCATTACCGGAGGAAATTACAATCCCTTGCTCTAACTGCCCGATATTGACCGGCATCCGCGGTTCAATCCACATGAGTGAGGAGCCGTTGAACACCGGATTCTGGGACCAGGCGTTGCGGCTTACTGTGACCTGATCTTCGCGGCTGACGCGACCGGCAGCAATCTCCGACGCCAGTACATAGGCGGTCATAAGTTTGGTGAGGCTGGCCGGCGGCAGCTGCTCGTCTGCATTGGACTCCACGAGCACCGCGCCGCTATTGGCATCCACCAAAAGGTACGCTCGAGCGGCCACCTCAGGTGCGGCGGGAACTATGTTTTGGGCAGACACAGAGGCACTAAACGCCGCAAGCGACAGCACAACGCAGCTTGTGATTTTCGAAATGGAATGTAATGAATAAGACATAGGCATCAGGTCAGGGACTCGAAGGCGGGGCATGGTACCGCAAGCGCCGTTTGCAGCGAAATCTGCGGTCTAAAAAGCCGTAAAAACAGCAAGAAAATACAGTCAGTCAAGGCAGAGCCAGCCCCGGCGAGTAGCCACGGGTCATAAGCAAGTCCCGGAGATAGCGCAGCTGGTCCCCATCAGCGACCGGACCAACTCTTACTCGATTAAGCCGCTGTCCCCCAACGTCAACCGGAGTGACGTTCACAGGGACGGTGACCAAGGCCGCAACCGCATCGCGAAGACTGTTGGCGGTTTCAGGGCTTGCAAAAGCCCCCAGCTGCAAATATCGATAGGCCCCGGTTTCGCTGTCGCGCAGATCATCAACGCCAGCCAAAGTGATGGTTTCCACCAGCACCTCCGCAGTGCCCTTATCCACGAAGCCCAGCTTGACCGCTGCGGCATAGCTCAGATCAATCAAGCGGTCGGGATGAAAGGGCCCACGATCATTCACGCGCACAACTATTTCGCGGCCGTTCCAAAGATTAGTGACTCTGGCATAGCTGGGTATGGGAAGACTTCGGTGAGCCGCAGTGGCCAAGTACAGATCGTAGACCTCGCCATTGGCCGTTTTGTTGCCATGAAACTTGGTGCCATACCAGCTGGCGATACCCTTCGCGCTGTACCCCTCGGCCGTGGGGAGCACCTGATACTCAACTCCATCAATGCTATAGGGCGAGGTGTTACCCGCGCGAAGAATTGGGTCGGGTCTGGGCGTGGCATCGGCCACATCATCAGGGTTAAGGTCCGCAACGGGCGCCCCATCACCCTCCCAGGCTACTTTGGGCTCGGAGCTGGAACAGGCAACCAGCAGGGTCGACACCGAAAAGACCAGCAGCAAAGCCAAACCCGATCTGTTCATTACTGAACGCCTGCGGCAATACGCTGACTCAACAAAAACGCACTCATGGCATACATTGCTGAGTGGTTGTACCGGGTAATCACATAGAGATTATGCAGTCCCAACCAGTACTCATGCCCATCGGCGAGTTCAAATTGCATGGCGGTAGCGAGGGCTTCGGGGTCCAGGTGTTGCTCTGCGGTCAAGCCCATTTCAGCAAAAGCCTGTATGGAACGCGTGGGCTTCAAGCCGCCCTCAAACGCCTGCTCTGGCACTGAATCTGTAGCCATAGCCGCGCTCACAACAGGCTCTCCGGCGCGCCAGCCATGCTTGGCCAGATAGTTTGCAACACTGCCAATTGCATCGGTAGGGTTGCTCCAGATATCGGCCAGATCATCGCCGTCAAAATCCACGGCATAGGCTCGATAACTGCTGGGCATGAACTGACCAAAGCCCATGGCACCTGCATAGGAGCCCTTGAGGGTCAGTGGGTCCAAGCCCTGCTCCCGGGATAGCAGTAAAAAGTTCTTAAGTTCGCTGGTAAAAAACTTTGATCGTTTTGGATAGTCAAAGGCCAGCGTCGATAGCGCATCTATCACATCGTAACTACCGGCAATACGCCCGTAATAGGTTTCGACGCCAATGATGGAGACGATGACTTCGGCAGGGACTCCGGTTTCTGCCTGAGCCCGCGATAGCGCCTCTCGATGCTCACGAAAAAACGCTACACCCTCTCGCTCGCGACGCTCCGTCAGAAAAATTTCGCGATATTCATACCAGGGCTTGGTTTTCTCTGCGGGTCTGGCGATCGCATCGAGAATGCTCTGTTGGCGCTCGGCCGAGGTAAACAGCGTCTGCAGCTCCTCCCGAGAAAAATCATGCTCCACCACCATCTCTTCGATCAGCGCCTGGGCTCCCGGGTTCTGGGAATAATCTGCGTACACAGGTGCAATAAGCAGCAAGCCACTGGCAAATGCAGCGCAAGTCCTGCCAAAAATTGTGTGAATAAAAGCTTCTCGAATCATGCATTACGCTCTGATGAAGTCCAAAAAAAGGAGAATGTGTGTGACATCCAGCGACTGAGTGTTAAAGGCCAAAATCATTGCCCCACCACACGCTTCTCGGTACTGACCGCCATAAGAAGTCCAAAACCAGCCATAAGCGTCACAACCGACGTGCCGCCGGCACTGACAAGGGGTAAGGGAACGCCCACAACCGGCAGCAAACCCGCGACCATTCCCATATTAACAAAGATGTAGACAAAGAAAGTCAGCGTAATACTCCCGCAAAGTATTCGACCGTAGCTACTTTGCGCATTCAGACCGATCCAGAATGCCCGGAGTAAAATAAGTATGTACAGGCCAATTAGCAGCAAAACGCCCTGGAGCCCAAACTCCTCGGCCAGCACCGCAATGATAAAGTCGGTGTGACTCTCAGGCAAAAAATCGAGCTGAGACTGAGTGCCCTGAGTCCACCCCTTACCCGACCATCCGCCGGAACCAATGGCAGTCTTGGACTGAATAATGTTCCAGCCTGCCCCGAGTTTGTCGCTCTCGGGATTTAGCAGGGTAAGGATTCGCTGCTTTTGATAGTCCTCGAGCATGAACATCCAAGCGGGCCAGGCAGAAAAAATCGCCACTAGAAACGTACCGAAGATGAACCGCCAGCTAATGCCGGCCATAAAAATGCCAAACAAGCCCGAAGCACCGATAAGCAGGGAGGTTCCCAGATCTGGCTGGCGAATAATAAGTCCACAGGGAATAACGATGAGCAGCAGGCAAACGACGATATGTTTTGACGCCGGAGGGAGTACTCTGGCGCCCAGGTACCAGGCAATGGTCATGGGTACCGCAAGCTTCATGACCTCCGATGGTTGAAAGCGAAAGCCCCCCAGATCCAGCCACCGCTGGGCGCCTTTTGCACCCACTCCAGCCACGGCCACCGCCGCCAACAGCGCCACACCCAACAGGTAACCCCAGGGCGACCAGCGAGACCAACGCACGGGGCTGAACTGGGCCATAACAAACATCACCACATAGGCCAGCACAAAGTATCTGCCCTGTCGGGCAACCGCATCCATGCTTTGCCCCGAAGCGCTATAAAGAACCAGCAGTCCGTACGCCGTTAACGCCAGCAACAACACCAGGAGAGGAGCATCGACGTGCATTTTCCTGGCCAGACCCGGGGGCCGGGTTAACGGCCCTACGTTGTCGGGCATCTGACGAACGTATTCGGACACTAGCTCGCTTCCCGCTCGAGCCAGGCATCAACGACCGCCCGGGCAATGGGATAAGCCGCACTGCTACCACCACCGTTTTCGACGATCACCGCCACCGCGATGGTCGGCGCGTCCAATGGAGCAAAGGCAATAAACAGGCCGTGATTACGATGTCTGGCGTCGATTTCGTCTTCGTTATAAACCGCATCCTGAGCAATACCGATAACCTGCGCCGTACCGGTTTTACCGGCCATTTCGTAATTCATACCTTTGGCGATAGCCTTGGCTGTACCGCGCCGACCGTGCACCACTTCGCGCATACCCTCAACGACAGCGTCCCAATTCGCGCCATCGGCCATGAGCGGCTCAAGCATAGGAGCTTCCAGTGCCTCGTTGCCCAACCATTGCACCAATCGTGGCTCGCGATGCTCACCCTGTGTGGCGAGCACCGAGGTGGCAACCGCTAGCTGTAGCGGTGTCGCCAACATATATCCCTGGCCAATCCCTACGCTCAATGTCTCTCCGGGATACCAGGTCTGACCCAGTGCGGCGCGCTTCCAGGCGGTAGACGGAAGAACCCCGCGGCGCTCCGCTGTGGTATCAATGCCCGTGCGACGACCCAGACCGTAGTGGTCGAGATAATCGTGGATACCATCCACAGTGAGACGCCGCGCAAGATCATAAAAATACACGTCGCAGGATTCGGCCAGGGCCATTTTCAGGTCCACTTCCGGAGCATGACCGGTACCACGAATGCGCAAAATCCAGTCTCGATAACGCCGCCGGTCACCCGGAAGGCGATACCAACCGGGGTCCGGGACCGTATACAGTGGGTCGATCAAACCAGCCTCGAGGCCGGCCATGGCGATCATCGGCTTGACCGTTGATCCCGGGGGATACTGCCCCTGAACCGTGCGATTGAACAAAGGCACGTCTGGAGAGTCCCTCAGCGCGTTGTAGTTGCGGCTACTGATACCGTTGACGAAAAGGTTGCTGTCAAAGGAAGGGGTGCTCACCAGTGCCAGCACGCCGCCGGTGAGTGGATCGATGGCCACCACGGCGCCGCGGCGTCCCGCCAGTTTCTCGTGCGCGACACGTTGCAGCTCGTAATCAAGATGCAGAATGAGGTCTTCACCGGGACTGGGGTCAAAACGCTCCAGCACCCGCAGCACCCGCCCGTGGGCATTCGTCTCTACGGTTTGGTAACCCACGGTACCGTGCAGTTCATCTTCGTAGCGCCGCTCAATACCGATTTTGCCGATATGAAATGTGCCGCGATAATCCGCCTGGTCAATCTGGGTCATTTCTTCAACGTTGATACGTCCCACATAGCCCAAAGCATGCGCAAACAGCTCGCCGTGGGGATAGTAGCGCTGCAACTGGGCCTCTACCGTCACGCCCGGGAGGCGATGCCGGTTCACCGCAATGCGAGCCTGCTCCACGTCATCAAGACGAAAGCGCAGAGGTACAGGGTCATAGGGCCGGCGCTGACGGACCCGAGTGCGAAACTTGTCAAGGTCGCTCTCTTCAATTTCCACAAGCTCAGCCAGACTGGCCAAGGTGGCATCGAGGTCGTCGACCCGCTCAATGATGAGCGACAGTGTGTAGCTGGGACGGTTGTCAGCCAGCAGCACGCCGTTGCGATCGTAAATCAGGCCTCGCTTGGGCGGCAAAGGCTGGAGCTGCACGCGATTGCGTTCAGAGGCCGTGCTATAGGCTTCATAATCGTTGATCTGCAGGCCGTAATACCGGGCCAACAACACACCAAGGAGCAACGTGACAAAGCCCAGCGCCACAAGACTGCGGGCGCCAAAAATACGCTGTTCGCGTTGAGTATCTTTGAGAACTACGCGGGTAGCCATCGGTCCTTGTCAAAAACGACGCAGGTGTCAGGCGCGATGATAGGGGTGACCGATGGTGATTGTCCAAGCACGATAAAGCTGCTCTGCCAAAATCACTCTCACCAAGGGGTGGGGCAAGGTCAGGGGACCCAAAGACCAACGCTGTTTGGCAGCAGCCAGACAGTCCTCAGACAAACCATCGGGACCGCCAATAAACAGACTCAAATCCTGGCCTTGCATCATCCAGCTTTCCAACTGGGCGGCGAGCTCCTCAGTGGTCCAGGGTTTCCCCCGACCATCCAGAGCCACACAGTGATCGTTGGGACTGACGCCTTTGAGCAGGGACTCGGCCTCCCGCTCTCGAAGTTGCTGCGCATTAGAGTTTGCGCTGCGAGCCGCCAGAGGCACGTCGCGCCATTGTAGTTTGAGCTCTCGGGGAAGACGCTTTGCGTATTCACCCGCGGCAGTGTCTACCCAGCGCGGCATCTTCCCCGCTACTGAGTGCACGGTTACCCGCATCAGTCGGAGCCGTTATCCAGAACGTGCTCGCCCGCACCGGCATCAGTAGAGCCGGTGCTCGCCCAAAGACGCTCGAGATCATAAAAGTCGCGAATCGCTGGCTGCATCACGTGCACCACAACGTCACCGAGATCTACCAGGACCCACTCTCCGGCATCCTCGCCCTCAACACCCAGCGGCATTTGTCCTGCGGCCTTGGCCATACGGGACACGTTGTCAGCAAGGGACTTCACATGGCGACTGGAGGTGCCACTGCAAATAATCAGGTAGTCCATCACGTTGCTGAGTTCTTGCACATCAAGCGTGACAGTATTGACGCCCTTTAAATCATCCAGCGCTTCGCCGACCAGATCCATAAGTTCCTGCGCCGACATCGGTGCTGGATTGTTGTTTGCTTTGTCTTGTGGGGTGATAGCCCGTTACTCCTGCTTTGCGTAGAGTCCACGCTCAGCGATATATGCAAGCACGCTCTCTGGAAGGAGGTAGCGTGCGGAAAGCCCCAATTGTAACAGGGCACGAATGTTTGTGGCCGAGATATCCTGCAGGCGCAATGTTTGGGTGATCACTTTGCCAGCGGGGTGCCGACTGAGGTCCTCGACGCTGCCGGCGTGTTCGTGAAGTAAGGCAGCCAATGGCCCCTGAGATGGCAAATGCCACCCCGGTCTCGCCATGATTACCAGATGTGCCAAATCCAGAAGCTCGTCCCAGCGATGCCAACCCGGCAAGCCCAGCAGGGCATCACAGCCCATCACCAGACACAGACCGCGCTGCTCCCCGAACTCGGCTCGCAGCTCCACAAGACTGTCCACCGTGTAGGACGGTCCCTGGCGATCAAGTTCTCGTTTGTCGCACAAAAACCGGGGCTCACCGGCAATCGCCATTTCTACCATCGCGGCTCTGTGCTCAGCACTAACCTCCGGCCGCTCCCGATGCGGGGGCTCCTTGGCAGGCATAAAACGTAGCTGATCAAGCTCCAGGCTTTCGAGCAACTCCATGGCAGAGCGCAAATGACCAAAATGAATGGGATTAAACGTGCCGCCGAAAACAGCTATTGCACCCGTGCTGGCAGACAACTGGCTCAACTACGAATCTGCCCTTCACCCAGCACCACATACTTTTCTGAGGTGAGCCCCTCGAGGCCTACCGGGCCCCGGGCATGCAATTTATCAGTGGAGATACCAATTTCTGCGCCCAATCCGTATTCGAATCCGTCGGCAAAGCGTGTCGATGCGTTAACCATCACCGACGCTGAATCCACCTCGCGCAGAAAACGCTGGGACCGCAGATAATCCGAAGTCACGATGGCCTCGGTATGTCCCGAACCGTAGCGGGCGATATGCGCCATGGCAGAATCGATATCATCAACCACGCAAACAGACAAAATCGGCCCGAGGTACTCCATACCCCAGTCTTCTTGTGTGGCGAGGGAAGCCCCGGGAACAATAGCCACGGTTCGCGCACAGCCTCTGAGCTCTACGCCAGCATCCAGGTAGGCCTTGGCCAGTGAAGGTAACAACTGGGCGGCCTCCTTCTGATGAATGAGCAGCGTTTCCATGGTGTTGCAGGTCCCGTAGCGATGCGTCTTGGCATTGACCGCGATGGCCACGGCCATATCCGGGTCGGCGCCATCGTCTATATACACATGGCAAACACCATCCAAATGTTTGATAACGGGTACGCGGGCTTCTTTGCTAATTCGTTCGATAAGACTGCGACCGCCCCGGGGAATGACAACATCCACCAGCCCCTCAAGGCCCAGCAAGGCGCCAACCGCAGCCCGATCGCGGGTTTGTATCAGCTGCACCGCAGCGCCGTCCAAACCAGCCACGGCAAGGCCATCGGCCATAGCCGCGGCTATTACCGTGTTTGAATGCAGGGCTTCGGAGCCGCCGCGAAGAATCGCTGCATTGCCGGACTTAAGACATAAGCTGGCGGCATCGGCAGTCACATTGGGACGTGATTCGTAAATGATGCCCACCACACCCAGGGGCACGCGCATCTTCCCTACTCGAATACCCGAAGGCCGTGTGCGCATATCGCGGATTGCCCCCACAGGATCGGGCAAAGCCGCGACCTGACGCAGACCATCAAGCATGTCGTCAATCCGCGCGGGCGTCAGTTCCAGACGATCCAGCAAAGCGGAATCCAGGTCATTCTCCCGTGCCCGCTGCATGTCCAGCGCATTGGCCTCACTTAACGCTTCGCGACGCTCGTGAAGAATATCGGCGGCGGCCAGAAGAGCCTGATTCCGAGCATCCGTCGCCGACGCAAGTAACTGCCTTGACGCCGCGCGTGCGGCGAGCGCCATCGTGCGCATTTCCGCGAGAATTTCCGCGGGCGTAGCTGCGTTCATGACCAAGATCTCTTTATTTAGGGCGCGGAATTATACCTGAGCCTGAAGCAGCGGGACTGCCTGTAAATAGTATTGACAATTATTCTCATTTAAAATAACTTGGCACTTCAAGTCACTTCTGGAGCAGGAACAGCATGTACGTATGCATCTGCAACGGCATTACAGACAAGCAGATCAAAAACGCCGTAGCCGAGGGCGCAACATCCCTGCAGCTGCTGCGCGACGAACTCGGCGTAGGCAGCCAATGTGGCAGCTGCACTGAGCAAGCGTTGAGCTTTCTTGACGACACGTCAGCGCAAACAAACCTGGGCAAAAGCTTGTTCTACGCAGCAGCGTCCCCCGCCTAAACCCAAGGTCGTTCGGCACAGTCCCCCGTCAATCACGGACCGCAGCTACTGCGCAGTAGCGCACCAGCTTGTTGATTGCTAATGCTTTTCATTTGTGTTCTCGACAATTTATCTGGCCCCGTCACAGTTCCAGCCGCTACACTTCCCAGATACAACAAAACCCGGAATGGCAGACGTTCCGGCAACGAAAGACTTAACCCAAGCACAGCTTCGCCGGCACAGGCAGTCGCCAGCGATTCAGATAATTTGAAGCAATTAAGGAGCTCCACCCCGTGAAAGGCGATCCAAAAGTCATAGAACACCTGAACCGCATACTTGCCAACGAACTTGTCGCGATAAATCAGTATTTTCTCCACGCCCGGATGTACAAGGACTGGGGGCTGGTAGAGCTCGCTGACCACGAATATCACGAATCCATCGACGAGATGAAGCATGCAGACCAACTGGTAGAGCGCATTCTGTTTTTGGAGGGATTACCCAACCTTCAGGACCTGGGCAAGTTGATGATCGGCGAAAACACACAGGAAATGCTGGAGTGCGATCTCAAGCTGGAGCACATTGCTCATGCGGACTTAAAAGCCGCAGCGGCTTACTGCGAAAGCGTGGGTGACTATGCTTCTCGTGATCTTGTGGTCGAAATCCTCACTGCCGAGGAAGACCACGTCGATTGGCTGGAAACTCAGCTAAGCCTGATCGATAAAGTGGGTATACAGAACTACCTGCAGACGGCCATGAACACCGTTAAACCTGTTGCCTGATGGGCAGCATGGCAGGGCCTCACGGCCCTGCCTGTTATCTCTACTAAACGCCCTGCTTAAACGACTTACGCGGCCTCGGATGCCTCGCGTACCAGAGGCTCTAACTCACCTTTCTCATGCATCTCTGTGACGATGTCACAACCACCAATCAATTCTCCCTTCACCCACAATTGTGGAAAGGTCGGCCAATTCGCATAGGTAGGCAGGTTGGACCGAATTTCAGGATTGCTCAGGATATCGACATAAGCAAAGCGCTGACCACAGGCCATAAGAGCCTGTACTACTCGCGCAGAAAATCCGCACTGCGGCTGATTCGGTGAGCCCTTCATATACAGCAGCACTTGATTCTGCTCTACCTGCTCCTTGATCTGCTCCATTACGTCCATGCTAAAACCCCATTGAATATTCGAATGTCCGAGTATTTTACTAGGATTAGTAGCGTGGGCGCCACGGCGATTTGTTCGTCGTTAAAAATTGTCAGCCATCCAAAGAGTAGCTATAGTTTTATGGAGGCAGCGCGGGCGCTGCTTTTTTAATTTCCGGGTATCACTGTGTTTTACTGAACCCCGTAAACAAACCCTTAACGACGCTTTTGCCTGGGCAACGCCATGTCAGCCTTGATGAGTACCTATTCCCCGCTGCCCGTGAGCTTTAGCCACGGTCGTGGCGCAGAGCTGTTTAGTAGTGAGGGACAATCCTTTCTGGACGGGCTGTCTGGCATCGCCGTAACCAACCTGGGACACGCACACCCCCGCGTAACTGCGGCCATTACCGAGCAGGCAGCCAAACTGCTGCACTGCTCCAACATTTATCGCATTGATCTTCAGGAGCAAGTCGGCGAGGAACTCACCCGCCGCGCTGCCATGGAACGCGTCTTTTTTAGTAACTCCGGGGCCGAAGCCAACGAAGCGGCCATAAAGCTCGCACGCCTGCATGCTCACCACCGGGGGATCGGCAGGCCGCAGATTGTGGCCCTCGAAGGCGCCTTTCACGGGCGGACCCTCGCTGCGCTATCGGCCACGGGCAATAGCAAAATTCAGGCGGGCTTTGGCCCCATGGTCGAAGGCTTTCTCCGCGCACCGCGCAACGATCTGGACGCGCTTAGACAGCTGGCGCAGCGCCATAGCGATATCGCCGCATTGATGCTGGAGCCAGTGCAAGGGGAAAGCGGCATACACCCCCTGGACCTGGACTATCTCAGCGCCGCAGCAGCACTGTGCAAAAAACAAGGCTGGTTGCTGATTTTCGACGAAGTGCAGTCAGGCAACGGCCGCACCGGCAGCTACTTTTATTATCAGCAGACAGACGTCAAACCCGACATCGTTAGCACAGCTAAAGCGCTGGGCAATGGCGTCCCCATCGGGGCCTGCCTGGCCCGAGGTGAAGCTGCCCAAACTTTTGCACCAGGGCATCACGGCTCCACCTACGGAGGCAACCCACTGGCTTGCGCCGCCGCCGGAGCCGTCCTGGAGTCCCTCGCGACAGAACAACTACAGGAACGGGCGCAACCGCTGGGGCAGCGCATCGTAGGGAGTTTTCAGCAGGCGTTACAGCATCAGGACGCCGTACAGGAATACCGGCGCGCAGGACTGATGATAGGCATCGAACTCAAACAGGACTGCGGCGCCTTGGTGGCGCTAGCACTGGAAGCTGGATTACTGATCAACGTCACCGCCGCACGAACCATCCGACTCCTCCCTCCGCTGGTCATGACCGACGAGCAAGGGCGCCAGCTGGGCGAAACCCTGGCAAGCGTCGTTGATCACTGGCTGACCCAGAACCAAACCATGGCAGGTACCGCGTGAGCACTCAGCATTTCTTAACACTTCAGGATCTTTCACCCCAAGAGCTTGATACGCTCATCGATCGCGCCATAGAACTCAAGGCGGCACACCGCGCCGGGGAGCCCTCCCCGCAGTTTCCCGGCAGCGTCATGGCGATGATTTTTGCCAAATCATCGACCCGTACGCGGGTGTCTTTTGAATCGGGCATGGCGCAGATGGGCGGCCATGCCATGTTTCTCTCCCCGGGAGACACTCAGCTGGGTCGCGGCGAGCCGATAGAAGATAGCGCGCGAGTCATCTCTTCTATGGTCGACATAGTCATGATCCGCACTTTTGGTCACGACATTGTCGAACGCTTTGCCGCGTATTCCAGTGTGCCGGTCATCAATGCGCTTACTGACGAATTCCACCCCTGCCAGTTACTCGCTGACATGCAAACCTATCGCGAGCACCGCGGGTCCATAAAAGGAAAGACCGTCTGCTGGCTGGGTGATGGCAATAACATGTGTCACTCCTACATTAATGCCGCCCGGCAGTTTGATTTTCAATTGAATATCGCCTGCCCGAAAGGCTTCGAGCCCCGGGCAGACCTGGTGAGCGCTAACAGCGACCGCGTAAAAGTGGTTCACGATGCCAGAGACGCGGTCGAGGGTGCGTCTTTACTGGTTACTGACGTGTGGGCATCTATGGGCCAGGAAGAGGAACAGGCCCGTCGTGCGGCAGCGATGGCGCCGTTTCAGCTGAATACTTCGCTGCTTAACGCGGCAGCAACGGATGCACTGTACATGCACTGCCTGCCGGCGCATCGGGGCGAAGAGATCAGCGCCGAGCTAATGGACGCGCCCGATACCATTATCTGGGATGAGGCAGAAAACCGATTACATGCGCAAAAAGCACTCGTCGAGCGGCTTCTACTGGGCGCCTGAGTACCTTAACTCAGCAAGCAAATAACCAAGCTGCATAGCCGCTGGTCCGCTTAGAATAAATCGGTCCAACGCGCCTACACCGCCGCAGATTCACGATGATCAGCGGACTTTTCCCGTTTACTGGGCCTCTGGGGTTAGTAAGCACGGACATCACAGGCTTCACACACCTTATCCACAAGATAAACTCAGACTAAGGCGCTTGCTTTCCCTCGGATAGCGCTTTATCTTGTAGGTCTTCGGTGACACCAACCCTATATCTAGCGTTTCAGGTCGTGCTGTGTATCGTATATCGAGCAGGAAGTCATCCCAGTTTGCTCAAACGGCGCGTTGCAATGTAACGGGAGGTCTTTTGCTTTCAATAGGGTTACCAATAAAAGTAAATAACAAACGCGAAGTTGACCGTAAATATCTGGAAACTGATCCGAACTCCAACAAAAGTGAAAAAACAGGATGTCACACCTCCTCTCTATGAGTCCTGGTGCGACAGGGGTCTATATTCCCCAAAAAGCGTTGATTGACGTTAAAAATTCGCGAAAAACCTTAAAGTTCCATTAGTGTAGAACACAGAAATAAAGCAAAACCAAAAAATCAAACTAAAAAGTAGTTACAGAGTTTTTAAAGGAGTGAACACGAGTGACCATGCAAACCAGTCAGGGCAGGGAAGCAACTCTCACCGACGGTCTTAAAGACACGGTGGCAGAAAACACCGCAGCAAGCAGCGCCTCTGCGAGCCAGGCAGAAGTAACGGCAACAGCACCCGGACAACTGCGCGTCATCAAACGTAACGGTACTGTCGTTCCGTTCGAGGCCAGCAAAATATCCGTCGCCATCACCAAGGCATTCCTAGCGGTCGAAGGCGGCACGGCGGCAGCCTCCAGCCGTATTCACGAAACCGTCGCCAAGCTCACCGAGATGGTCACGGCGACGTTCAAGCGACGCATGCCGTCAGGTGGCACCATCCACATCGAAGACGTGCAAGACCAGGTCGAGCTGTCTCTGATGCGCGCTGGCGAACACAAAATCGCTCGCGATTATGTGATCTATCGAGAGCAGCAAGCAGTCAAACGTGCCGCGCGACAATCCCTGTCTGCCGAGACACAACAAGCCGCAGACCGAATCAATGTAGTGCAACTGGATGGCAGTAAAGCCCCGCTGGATCTAGAGCGCCTGCATATCATCGTCAGTGAAGCCTGTGCCGGCCTGGAAGACGTCTCCGAAGCCCGCATTCTCGACGAAGCATTGCGCAACCTCTATGACGGCGTGAGCATTCAGGAGCTTGCCACTTCTTTGGTTATCACGGCTCGCACACTGATCGAGCAAGAGCCCAACTACACCTACGCCTCTGCGCGACTACTCTGCGACAATCTCCGCTCCGAAGCCCTGACGTTCCTCGGCGTGGCAGAAAGCGCGACCCAGGGCGATATGGACAGGTATTACCCCGAGGCACTGGCTGCATACATCAAACGCGGCGTTGAGCTCGAGCTTCTGGATCCGACACTGGCCGACTACGATCTTGAGCAACTCGGAGCCGCAATTCTTCCAGAGCGTGACCTGCAGTTCACTTACCTGGGGCTGCAAACACTTTACGACCGTTACTTTATCCACAGCGACGAAGTACGTATCGAATTGCCACAGATCTTCTTTATGCGCGTTGCCATGGGCCTCGCTGTAGAAGAAGAGCACCGAGAAGCAAGAGCCATAGAGTTTTACCGCCTGCTTTCGTCCTTTGATTACATGAGCTCGACGCCGACTTTGTTTAACGCTGGCACGTTGCGACCTCAGCTCTCTTCTTGCTACCTGACCACCGTGCCCGACGACCTCCACGGCATATACGGCGCAATTCAGGACAACGCCATGCTCTCCAAGTTTGCTGGCGGTCTAGGCAATGACTGGACACCGGTCCGCTCACTTGGCTCGTATATCAAGGGCACCAATGGCAAGTCCCAGGGTGTTGTTCCCTTCCTGAAGGTTGTGAACGACACAGCAGTGGCGGTCAATCAGGGCGGCAAGCGCAAGGGCGCGGTGTGCTCCTACCTCGAAACCTGGCACATGGATATCGAAGAGTTTGTCGAACTGCGTAAAAACACCGGCGACGATCGACGACGCACCCATGACATGAATACCGCCAACTGGATTCCAGACCTCTTTATGAAGCGGGTATTCGATGACGGTGATTGGACACTCTTTTCACCTAACGATGTACCTGATCTTCACGACCTCTACGGCAAGGCCTTTGAAGAGCGCTACGGCGCTTATGAAGCCATGGCCGCAAGCGGCGACATCAAGAATCACAAGACCGTCAAAGCCCAAAACCTGTGGCGCAAAATGCTTGGCATGTTGTTCGAGACAGGGCACCCCTGGATGACCTTCAAAGATCCATGCAACCTTCGCAGCCCGCAACAACACGCTGGCGTGGTGCACTCTTCGAACCTGTGTACGGAGATCACCCTGAACACCAGCGCCGACGAGATCGCCGTATGCAACCTGGGCTCAATCAACCTGCCACAGCACATCGACGAGAACGGTCTAAACCTCGAGAAACTCGAACAAACCGTTCGCACCGCCGTGCGCATGCTCGATAACGTCATCGATATTAACTACTACTCGGTAGACACAGCGCGCAACTCAAACTTCCGTCATCGCCCGGTGGGCCTGGGATTGATGGGCTTTCAGGACGCGCTTTACAAGCAGCACATCGCCTACGGGTCAGACGAAGCCGTCAAATTTGCCGATCTGTCTATGGAAGCGATCAGCTACTACGCCATCGACGCATCAAGCAGCCTGGCAGAGGAGCGCGGTGCCTACTCCAGCTACGAGGGCTCGCTCTGGAGTCAGGGTATTTTGCCCATCGACTCACTGAGCAAACTGGTTGACGAACGCGGCAGCGACTACATCAAGGTCGATAGCTCCATGACCATGGACTGGGCGACTCTGCGAGAGTCCGTCAAAGCTCGCGGTATGCGCAACTCCAACGTGATGGCCATCGCACCTACCGCGACCATTGCCAATATCACCGGTGTATCGCAGTCCATTGAGCCGACGTATCAAAACCTCTACGTGAAATCGAACCTCTCTGGAGAGTTCACGGTAGTCAACCCATACCTTGTCAACGACCTGAAGGCGCGGGGACTATGGGATAGCGTGATGGTTAACGACCTTAAGTATTACGATGGCAGTGTTCAGTCTATCGAGCGTATTCCAGCAGATCTGCGAGCTATCTACTCGAATGCCTTTGAGGTCGAGCCCAAGTGGATCGTCGAGTGTGCAAGCCGCCGTCAGAAGTGGATCGATCAGGCGCAGTCCCTGAATCTGTACATCAACAATGCCAGTGGTAAGAAGTTGGATATCACTTATCGCATGGCTTGGTACAGCGGCCTCAAGACTACTTATTACCTGCGCTCTTTGGCAGCTACAGGCACTGAGAAGTCGACCATAGATACGGGTCAACTTAACGCAGTGTCCTCAAGCGCAGAGCCTGCGCCGGCACCTGTGCCGCTGGCTTGTTCATTGGATGATCCAGACTGCGAAGCCTGCCAATAAAGCCGGACAGGTAAAGATACAAGTCAGAACCAAGGGTGCGTTACCGCGTTGCGGTTCGCACCGATTAATAGAAAGACCGTGGTCGCTTTGGGGGCGGCCATTCAACGGTTCACGAAAAGGAGTGACAAGATGTTGAATTGGGATGATTACCACGCAGAAGACGCTGGCAACACCGCCGTGGCAGAGCCTGCCATGGCAGAAGCTGCTGCAGCGAATCTTGCTGACATTCAAGCAAGCGAAGCCGCCGAAGCACAGCAAAGTGCGGCGATAGAGGCTCCTGTTGCAGAAGCAAAGGTAGAAGCCAAAGTGGAAGCCAAGGTAGAGACTTCGGCGGACGCAGAGGTAGAGCTGACAGCAGAAGCGAAAGCAAATATCGATGCCGCTGCTGAAGCCTTGCGTAAGCTGAATGTCGCTGCAGGCCTGGAAGAGCTCGAAATGGGTGCAGCACGGGTATCCATTGACGAAAAGGCCATGATCAACTGCCGGGCGGATCTCAATCAGCTCGTACCGTTCAAGTACGACTGGGCATGGCAGAAATACATCGACGGTTGCGCGAACCACTGGATGCCTCAGGAGGTCAACATGACCGCCGATGTGGCCACGTGGAAGAACCCCGAAGGGCTCACGGACGACGAGCGTCGTATTGTTGAGCGTAGCCTGGGGTATTTCTCTACCGCAGACTCGCTGGTAGCCAACAACCTGGTGCTCGCGGTATACCGACTGATCACAAACCCTGAATGCCGACAGTACCTGCTGCGCCAGGCCTTCGAAGAAGCTATTCACACCCACGCCTACCAGTACTGCATTGAGTCACTGGGCATGGACGAAGGCGAAGTCTTTAACATGTACCGCGAAGTACCTTCGGTCGCTAAAAAAGCAGCCTGGAGCCTGAGCAAAACCCACGAGCTGTCAGACCCGAACTTCAACACCGGCACCACGGAGTCAGATCAGACACTGCTGCGCAATCTCATCGGCTTTTATGCGGTTACCGAAGGCATCTTCTTCTACTGCGGGTTCACACAGATTCTGTCCATGGGCCGGCGCAACAAGATGACCGGCGTTGCAGAGCAATTCCAGTACATCCTTCGCGACGAGTCCATGCACCTGAACTTCGGCATCGATGTGATCAATCAGATCAAGCTCGAGAACCCACACCTGTGGACTGAAGAATTCAAGCAAGAAGCGATTCAGATGATTCTGGAAGGCACCCAGCTTGAGATCGAATATGCACGAGACACCATGCCCCGCGGTGTACTGGGCATGAACGCGGCAATGATGGAAGAGTATCTCCAGTTCATCGCCAACCGCCGTCTGTCGCAGATTGGTCTGCCTGAGCAGTTCCCTGGCGTTCAAAATCCCTTCCCATGGATGAGCGAAATCATGGACCTGCGTAAAGAGAAGAACTTCTTTGAGACGCGCGTGATTGAGTATCAGACGGGCGGAGCCCTGTCTTGGGATTGAGTACCTGCACGGCTGCTGACGACCATCGTCAGCAGCCACTTCGAAGCGTTCCAGCCGTTCACTGCGAGCTACAACCATGAAAGATGAACAACAAGAGCTAGAGCAAGAACAAGAGCCAGAGCGAAATGACAACGAGACCATTCTCATGGCTCTTGATCAGATCAGTCAGACCATCGATGTCATGACCAGTGTCGTGGGTCGACTCAGGCACTTCGTGCAAGAACAGGAAGTCACCGAAGACATGGAAGTACGCGAGGCCATGCGTCCGGGAAGAACCTTGCACTAAGCATTAAGATCAAGAAACAGGGCGGACGCTATCAAGCCCTGTCCTGACTCCCCTAAAGGCGCCATGCCGAGCATGACACCCCCAAACTCCCCTCCCCCACAGCAGCAGCCCACAGCCTTTTACCAAGGGCGTCGCAGACAACTTAATCTTGCCCTGCTCATTACCGCAAACCTGCTCCCCTTACTGGGTGTTTTACTCTTTGACTGGGACGTAGGCGCCCTGATCATTTTGTATTGGTCCGAGAACCTGATTCTTGGGGCCTACAACGTCATCAAGATGGCCAGTGTTGGCGGCATACAGGCTGTATTCCCATCGCTGTTCTTTCTTATGCACTACGGGGGGTTCTGCGCCGTGCACGGATTCTTTATTCTCCGCATCTTGTTCGACGCCCCGACAAGCTTTGGCGATGAAACCCCCTGGCCTTTGTTTCTGGTGTTTCTGCAGCTGTTGTTTCAGGTTGTTGAGCAGGTATTCGCTCTGGCGCCTCGGGAGTGGGTCATCGCCTTTATCGGCCTGACCATCAGTCACGGCTACTCCTTTGTGAGCAATTTTTTGATCGCCGACGAGCGGGCCTCAGCGACAGTCAATGGTCTGATGGCCGCACCCTATAAACGCATCGTAATTCTGCACATCACGATCATCGCGGGTGGCTTCGCGATCATGTCGCTGGGGCAACCGTTGTTTTTGCTTATTGTTCTTGTCGGGCTAAAGACCGCCATGGATGTCGGTCTGCATGTTCGGGAGCATCGAAAGGCGGCTGTTAGCTGAGCTCCAGGCTGCGAGCTCTTTCTGCTACGCCCGCTGCTTCTGGTTCGTAAAATTCGTTGAACCAGCCGTTGTTCCATGAGAATGTGTTAAAGCTGTGTATTCGTAAATCGACAAGTACATAACGCCCGTCAATTCACCGTTATCCATCGGGGTGCACATCTTGAATGAAGCAGAGCTCTTCAGCCTCTTTATCGAATCTTCACAGGCACTGGATAGCAACTTCGAGTTTTGGCTCACGGTTTCCTTTGCGCTGCTCGTCGCGTCCTATCTCGTGGAAGAAAGAATCCCTCTTCCGGTGCTTGCTGTAACAGTATTTCTCTACGTTGCTTCCTCGCTCCTGTTCATGATCCGAGGGGCAGCAACGGGGAGGATGCTTACTTCGATCCGAGATCAACTGGAGTTCATGAACTCCGAAACCTCCATAATCAGCTCGAACACAAACCTCGTCGTCGCAGTAACCTATTTCGTGATTATGATTATCGGATCAATGGCAACCATCGCCTTCGTATATTGGCGTTACCGCGAATTGAGAGAGCCTCAACGCTTGAGTTGATTCCACATCAAGTTCTCAACATATATGCCTGGCTTTACGCACTTGTCTGCATCTCGGTCCCTATGGCGCTAGTCACGTCACGTAAGCCAGCCAGAACCTAGGCTTCTCGACACAACGATCAACGCAACGATCAACGCAACGATCAACGCAACAACGTCAAAGCCCCATTGGGCATTGTTGTCGCCATATTGACAGTGAACACATGCAAGAGGATCATGCGCAGCCTACAATTCGGTCTGGCTCGGCATCAGCAGCAAACGACCGATAAAGGCCTGCGCAAGCAGGCGCTCACCACAGGAATCACGCCATGATCTACCAGAGCGATGCGATTACGCTCCGCCGTCACGACAACGGCATACTCGAGATGCAATTCGACCTTAAGGGCGAATCCGTCAATAAGTTCAATCAACTCACCGTGCAGAGCCTTACCGAGGCCCTCGATGCGCTGGATAAAGAGTCCGATGTCCGTGGCCTGCTGGTCACCAGCGGCAAAGGCGTATTCATCGTCGGCGCAGACATTACCGAGTTCACGGCCATGTTTGATGCCACGGTAGAAGAGATTCAGGCCTTCTCTGGTGGCCAGAACGCTAACTTCAGCCGTCTGCAGAACCTGCCCTTCCCAACCGTTGCCGTCATTAATGGCTTCGCGATGGGCGGCGGATTAGAGATCTGTCTGGCTTGCGACCTTCGCGTCATGAGCACCGCCGCTAAAGTCGGCTTGCCCGAGACCAAGCTGGGCATTCTCCCGGGCTGGGGTGGCACGGTTCGTCTGCCACGCATCATCGGGGTAGACGAAGCCGTTATGTGGATGGCCACCGGCAAAGAGCAAAGCGCAGAGGCTGCTATTAAAGCTGGTGCCGTTGACGCTATTGCCGCGCCCGAGCAACTTCACGATGTAGCCATGACCACGCTTGAATCAGCCATTGCCGGCAAGCTCGATATCGAAGGCCGACGCAGCGCCAAGAGCTCGCCTCTGCCCCTTAATGACACCGAAGCGATGATGGCCTTCTTTACCATCAAGTCCATGATCGCCCAGCAAGCGGGTAAAAATTACCCCGCTCCCATCAAGGTCGTAGAAGTTATCGAAGCTGCCCGCGGCATGGGTCTGGAAGACGCGCTAAAGGTAGAGAGCGCCGGATTTGCCGAGCTAGCCAAAACCGACGTGGCAGCTGCCATGGTCGGCCTGTTCCTGAACGATCAGCTACTGGCAAAAACCGCCAAGGGCTGGGAGAAAAAGGCTGACAAGCCCATCGCCCGCGCGGCTGTTTTGGGGGCCGGCATCATGGGTGGCGGTATCGCTTACCAGAGCTCGCTCAAAGGCGTGCCTATCAAGATGAAGGACATCGCCCAAGCTGGCCTGGACCTGGGTCTGGCCGAGGCCAACAAGCTGCTGGCCAAGCGAGTATCCCGAGGTCGCATGACCGCCGACAAGATGGGTGAAGTACTCAACAACATTGACCCCACACTCACCTACGAGGGTTTTGATAGCGTCGATATCGTTGTCGAAGCCGTCGTTGAGAACCCCAAGGTCAAGCATGCGGTACTGGCTGAGACCGAAAAGCACATCAGCCCTGATGCCGTGCTGGCATCGAACACCTCTACCATTTCTATCGACTTTCTTGCCGAGGCTTTAGAGCGTCCCGAGAACTTCTGTGGCATGCACTTCTTCAATCCAGTGCATGCCATGCCGCTGGTTGAGGTTATTCGCGGTGCCAAGACATCCGATACGGCAATCGCACGCACCGTGGCCTATGCCAACCGCATGGGCAAAAAAGCCGTAGTCGTAAACGACTGCCCGGGATTCCTGGTGAATCGCGTGCTCTTCCCCTACTTCGATGGATTCTCAAAGCTGGTCCGCGATGGCGCTGACTTCCAAGCGGTAGACAAGGTGATGGAGCGCTGGGGCTGGCCTATGGGTCCTGCTTACCTGTCTGACGTGGTGGGCATCGACACCGGCGTTCACGCTGCCGGCGTCATGGCCGAAGGCTTCCCCGACCGCATGAAGATGGACTTTAAGACTGCGACAGAGACCATGTTTGAGAACGATCGCCTTGGCCAAAAGAACGGCAAGGGCTTTTACGAATATGTCATGGACAAGCGCGGCAAGCCAAAGAAGACTGTCTCCCAGGAGACTTACGAACTGCTTGCACCGATTACCGCAGAGCGTAAGGAGTTCGATCGCGAAGAAATCATCGCTCGCATGATGCTGCCCATGTGCACAGAGCTTGCGCGCTGTGTGGAAGAAGGCATCGTAGGCTCCGCCGCCGAGGCCGATCTGGCCCTGCTCTACGGTATTGGCTTTCCGCCCTTCCGTGGAGGCGTGTTCCGCTGGATGGATTCCGTGGGCCTTGCACACATTGCCGAGCAATCCGAAAAGTTTGCCCACCTTGGCAAAGCCTATGAACTGACCGACGGTATGCGCGCCAAACTCGCCGCCGGCGAGACCTACTACTAAGCGCACAGGGAGAGTATTTAAGATGAGTGTTAATCCAAGAGACGCGGTCATCGTCGACTACGCCCGCAGCGCCATGGGCCGGTCCAAGAATGGCTGTTTTCGCAACGTTCGCGCGGACGATTTGTCTGTCGCGGTTATCAAGGGCCTGCTGGCCCGTAACGCAAAACTCGATCCTGCCGAGATCGACGACCTGATCTGGGGCTGCGTGCTGCAGCGCGGTGAGCAGGGCATGAACCTGGCCCGCATGCTGGTACTCGGGGCACAGCTGCCGTTTACCATTCCCGCGCAGACCGTTAACCGGCTGTGTGGTTCGTCCATGTCTGCCATGCACACCGCAGCGGCGAGCATCATGGCGGGGCTGGGTGATGTCTATCTTGTGGGCGGTGTGGAGCACTTGGGCCACCTGCCGATGATGGACGATGTTGACGTAAACCCGCGTATGGGTCTTAACGTAGCCAAAGCTGCGGGCATGATGGGCATGACCGCCGAATATCTGGCCCTGATGCATGGCGTCAGCCGCGAAGATCAGGACAAAATGGGCGTGCGCTCGCACCAACTGGCGCACCAAGCGACCGAAGCAGGCAAATTCGCTCGGGAAATTATTCCCGTAGAAGGCCATGACGCCCAAGGTGGACTCATTGCCGTAGAGCGCGATGAGACCATCCGCCCGGAAACAACCATGGAAAGCCTGGCGCAACTGCCACCGGCCTTTAACCCCCAGGGCGGCACAGTTACCGCTGGTCAGTCCTCGCAGATTTCGGATGGCGCATCGGCCATGCTCGTGATGTCCTACGAAAAAGCTCAGGCGCTAGGCCTTAAGCCCATCGCCAAGATCAACGCCATGACGACCGCCGGCGTCGATCCCTCCATCATGGGTTACGGCCCGGTACCTTCTACGCAAAAAGCGCTGAAGAAGCTCGGCCTGACCATGAAGGACATCGAGATGGTAGAGCTTAACGAGGCTTTTGCCGCGCAGGCACTGCCCGTGCTTAAAGATCTTGAGCTCTTGGATGACATGGAAGACAAAGTGAACGTCCACGGCGGCGCGATTGCCCTGGGCCATCCCTTTGGCTGCTCCGGCACGCGGATCACAGGCTCTTTGCTGACCGTAATGCAGGACCGGGATCAGACACTGGGTATATCCACCATGTGTATCGGTCTGGGTCAGGGCATCACGACCGTTATCGAGCGGATCTGATACCCACCTCGAGTCATTGAAGCACTTGCAAGATCCTAAACGGCCTCTACTATGAGGCCGTTTTTCGTTGTGCCTTTTAGTAAGCCATAACGACTCCAAACGCCAAAAAACCATAAGGAGAATGGCATGGATTTGTTTCACGAAGACCACCCCGCGTGGCTAGCACAGGTTGATGAGGCGATCATCGACCCCGATCAGCCCATCATTGATCCTCACCACCACCTTTGGCCAGAGGTGATGGGCCATGTTTACAACGTGGATGAATTCGCGGTGGACACCAACACGGGCCACAACGTTATCGGTACCGTCTTTATGGAGTGCAGCACCTGCTATCGGGAAGATGGTCCTGAGCACGAAAAGTCCCTGGGTGAGACCGAATACGTGTTGGCACAAGCTGCGCGCATCAAAGAGCTGGACCTCGGTGCCCCGATTCTGGGCATGGTGGGTCATGTAGACCTTCGCGAAACCGCCACGCTGGATGCCACACTCGATAAACATATTGCCCTTGCCGGTGACTTTTTTAAGGGCATACGTCACGCGGGCGCAAGCGCCCGGGACGAAGATCGACAGAGCATGCTCATCCCAGGCGCTGCTCCTGCTGATCTTTACTTACTGCCCGAGTTTCAGGCCGGTGTGCAGCGTCTTGGCGAGCGGGGCCTGTCTTACGATACCTGGCATTATCATTACCAACTGCGGGATTACATCAGCCTCGCCAAAGCCTGCCCCGATACCACGATGATCCTCGATCACTTCAGTACACCGCTGGGCGTGGGTAACTTTGAAGGACAGCATGACGCGATCTTCGACAACTGGAAGAATGAGATGCGTGAACTCAGCAGTTGCCCGAACGTATTTCTCAAACTCGGCGGCTTGGCCATGCCCGACAATGGTTTTGGCTGGCATTTGGCCGAGCGACCGCCGTCATCAGATGAGCTTCTCGCCGCGCAAGGCCGATGGTACAGGCACGCACTGGACTGCTTCGGCCCGTCGCGCTGCATGTTCGAAAGCAATTTCCCGGTAGACCGACTGTCCCTGTCCTATGCGGTCTACTACAACGCCATGAAGAAGCTGGCTGCGGGTTTGTCCGTCGACGACAAAAACGCGCTTTTTGCAAACACGGCCCGTCGTGTTTATCGACTAAGCTAAGGATTTACCCCCAGTGGAGAACAGCTATGAGTAGTGATCCAGCAGCGCAAACCGCCGAGCTTCTGAAGAACCCCAAGCGACATATTATCGACCTATCGATACCCATCGAGAACGATGTCGCCTCAGATCCGGAGCCCTTTCGGCCGCAGGTCACCTACCATCGTCACGATGGCACCCACGACCAGCTCATGCCGTTTTTTCCGGGCCTGGAGAAAAGCGACCTCCCCGACGGCGAAGCCTGGGCCGTAGAAGAAGTACAACTGAATACGCATAACGGCACGCACATGGACGCACCCTGGCATTACCACTCCACTATGGATGGTGGTGACCCTGCCTGGACTATCGACCAGGCCCCGCTGGACTGGTGCTTCAGGGCTGGCGTAAAGCTGGACTTTCGGCATTTTGATGACGGCTATGTCGCCACCGCTGCCGACGTAGAGGCTGAGCTTGCGCGCATGGGCTACGAGCTCCAACCGCTGGACATCGTTGTGGTGAACACCAGTGCGGGGGCCGCGTACGGCGATCCAGACTATATTCACCGTGGCTGCGGTATGGGCCGCGAAGCAACACTCTATCTTACCGAGCGAGGTGTTCGCGTTGTGGGCACGGATGCCTGGTCCTGGGATGCACCGTTTTTGCATACGGCACGGAAGTTTGCCGAGTCAAACGATCCATCCATCATCTGGGAAGGCCATAAGGCGGGTCGCGACATCGGATACTTCCAAATGGAGAAGCTCCACAAGCTTGAGACCCTCCCGGACTATGGCTTTGAAATCTCCTGCTTCCCGGTCAAGATCAAAGGGGCGTCCGCCGGCTGGACCCGCGCTGTGGCCATTTTTGACTCCGACAGCTGAAACGCGAAGCGCGCTACCCGCCCCCCTGTCGGCAGGCCTGCGCTGTGAATTATTCACATTCAAACGGCGTTCACCCAGCGATTTTTTGATAGAAAACAGTAACTAAGACAACATTTTAACGGTGCTTTGCTATGGCAAGCTTGCCGTGAAGACGTTACAATTTTGCTGTTGGGCCGGTGATTACCGGCACCAGCGATAAGCCAATAAGAGCGATAACAGCTACTACACAAGTGTCATGCAGATAAGAGACAGACTCACTCCTGACTCCGCGCGAGGTTCTTTGAACCCGGGCTTTGCTGCACGTCACTTTTGCATGTCCCCGGCGACAGCACGCAATAAATTAAAAATACCCGCAAGATACTAAAAAGGATGCGCCCCATGAGTTCACGTAGATCAATGAAAAACGCTGCCCCGCGCTTATCGAAGAAACCCCTGGTAGCTGCACTGGCCACTTTGCTGGCCGGCAGTGCACTATCCGCTATGACGCAGGCTCAAGAGCAACCACAGCGTCGGGGTGGTTCCGCTGCCCTGCTGGAAGAAGTCGTCGTCACCGCGCGAAAGCGCGAAGAAGGCTCGCAGGATGTACCACTGTCAATCACCGCTTTTGGCGCTGACCAGATCGAAGCGCTTAAAGTTCGCGATCTGACCAGCCTGTCCGTAGGCATGCCAAACGTAGCTCTGGACGATGTCGGTACGACACGCGGTACTGCAAACTTCTCTATCCGTGGATTAGGCATCAGTGCATCTATTCCATCTATCGACCCTACAGTTGGTGTGTTCGTGAACGGCGTATATCTCGGCGTTAACAACGGCATTATCTTTGATGTCTTTGATCTGGAGAGCATCGAAGTTCTACGCGGCCCCCAGGGCGTGCTGTTTGGACGTAACGTAACCGGTGGCGCGATCCTGATGAACACCAAGAAGCCCGGCGAAGAATTCGAGGGCCAGGCACGCTTTGCAGTTGATGGAGGCGGCGACGGTGGCTTGAACTACTACGCCATGGGTACCGTTGGCGGACCTGTGACCGACACTTTGGGCTTGAAATTGACAGCCTATTACAACGAAGACGAAGGTTACTTCCAGCGCGACGCCTTTGCTCCCAATGGCGTTACCCAGCAAGACGTGGGTGCTGTTGAGCAAACCATGATTCGTCCTACCCTGGTGTGGACCCCCACTGATATGTCAGAGCTTGTAGTGCGCTACGAGTACACCGACATATCCGGCGATGGCGCGGTAGCGCAGTCGCACACCAATGGCCGTGGCGAGCCTGGCGCCTTCGTTAACTTTGACCGAGAGAGCTTCGGCAACAGCAACGACTTTATCGGTTATCAAAACATCGAGACTGACTTTCTTACCGTGGAATACAACCAGGGTGTAAGCCTGGGCGACGGCACGGTTACAGCAATCTACGGCTGGAGAGAATCCTCCTCACAGTCGGGCAGCGACATTGATGGCCAGCCAGTGTGGGCCTTCCACTCAGCAGCATGGTTAGACACAGAGCAAGACAGCCTGGAGCTGCGTTACAACGGTCAGTTTGGTGATGTTAACTTCACTACCGGTGCGTACTGGTTCGAAAACAACCTGGGCTACCACGAGCGTCGTAACCTTGCAGGCGCAGCGCTTGGCAACCAGGCACCCCTGATTATTCAGGATGGCGGCGGTCTCTACGGTGTAGAGACGCTCGGACTGTTTGTTGCCGCAGACTACGACATCACAGACAGACTTACCTTGACGGCGGGACTGCGTTACACCGACGAAGAAAAGTATGGCGACATCGCTTCATTGGCGGCTAACCAAAGTATCGAGGAGGCTTTCTTTGGCCTTGATTCGGGCCAAATCAATTATCTAGTGGATAATCGTTGCAACCTCGTAGACAGCAGCGAAGGCTTTCCGAGCTGTCCTTTTGACTTCAACGGCAAGGACGACTGGCAGACCTGGTCACCTAAAGTTGGCGCGAGCTACGCTCTGACCGATGAGTCACAGATCTATGGTCACTGGTCACGAGGCTTCCGCTCTGGCGGTTACAACCTGCGTAACACCACGCCGCTGTTCACACCAGAAGCCTTTGACGAAGAGCAGGTAGACAACTTCGAACTGGGCTATAAGTCACAGCAGTCCTGGGGCCGCTTGAACGCCGCGTTCTTCTACACTCAGGTAGAAGACATGCAGCGCGAGATCAACTTTGCGGACCCTGATGCCGGCGTTGTACAGATCATCCGTAACAGTGCTGATGCCACACTCTGGGGTATCGAACTGGATGGCACCTTCGCCCTGTCAGACAACCTGTTGATGATGGCTTCGTTTGGTTACATTGACTCCAGCTATGACGACGTGTTCTTTGACCTCAACGGCGACGGCGTGATTGATGGCGCAGACAAGTCCCTGGGCCTGCCTCGTGCACCAGAAGTTACCTACAGCCTGGGCTTTAACTACGACATGGAACTGGGCAGCTGGGGCTATGCCACAGCGCGCGTCAACTATGCCTATCGTGATGAGGTGTTCTTCACCGATAACAACCTGGGCTTCATTAACGAGCAGGATATTCTGGATGCAGGTCTGGATGTCTACTCTAACAATGGTAGCTGGGTGTTCTCGCTGTATGGTCGCAACATGCTCGATACCGTAAAGCACGGTGGTGACACGCAGTTGTCTCCCACCATCGTTGGCGTACCCACTGGCGGAACGTTCTCGCCCTTGATGCGCGGTCAGACCTACGGTGCAGAAGTAACGTTCAACTTCTAATCGCCCGCAAGCGATAATTGACCGGCGGTGCGAAAGCCCGCCGGTTTTTTTATGCCTGCAAGAAGGCACATTCACGAGCCCCTGTCACATTAAAATGATCTCGGGTAACCTGCTGCGCCAGACATTCGGAAAACAGGCAGTAACGTTGAGGGCTCGGGAGATTCATAACATTTTTATTTCCCTTGGAAAGCACGCACGCGCCAGCAGGCGCTGGGGCGCACTGCTAGCCTTTTGCCTTTGCATCTTGGGCATATCGCCAAGCAGCATGGCGCTCAATCCCGACCGCCTCCTCAGTCAATATCTCCTCGATCACTATGGTCGAGACTCGGGTTTACCATCAGACCGCGTATGGGTCAGTGCAGAGGGGCCTCGTGGCTATCTTTGGATTGGCACTCAAGGCGGCTTGGCCCGTTTTGACGGTGTGAATTTCAAAACCTACAACCAACAATCCCATCCCGCATTCAAAGCCAGCGATATTCGCGCGCTGGAATGGACACCCGACGGTGATTTGTGGATAGGCACCTACGGCGGCGGTGCAGTTCGCATGCGCGGCAACGAATTCACGGCTTTTACTAGCGATGACGGGCTAGTCGGCAATGTGATCTATGACATTCATCGAACCGTCGACGGCTCCCTCTGGTTTGCAACAGATCAAGGCGCCAGCCAACTGGTCGCTGACGAATTCAGTTCCTGGACTGTGGATGATGGATTGACGTTCAACGGAGCGACTCACATTGCTGAGGACCAGCAGGGGACATTGTGGTTTAGCAGCCTCACCAATGGCGTCAGTTTTTTCGATGGGATTCGCTTCCAACAAATAGGCCTGAATGAGGGTCTGGATTCTCTCCAAGTACATATGCTCCGGTGGGACGAAGAACTTGGCATTATTGTAGGCACCGCCACCGGCAGTATTTACCAATTGTCCACCACGCAAGCACCCAGGCAGCTGCCCATATCCAAGCCCGTGGCAATAGAAGAATATCTTCGCGACCGTGATGGCAATCGCTGGCTGGGGAGCTACGGTGAGGGACTATGGCGAGCCAATGCCGATGGAAGTGCGACTCGCTTTAATTTCGGCAACGGCAATGAAACCGAACACATATTTGGCCTCATTGAGGACACTCGGGGAACCCTGTGGGTCTCAACGACGCGCGGCCTGTTTGGCCTGCGCGATAGCCCCTTCTTGTCCTTGGGAACAGCAGAAGAGCTAGCTGACTCTACTTTTGTCGTGACCGCTGACACTGACGGGACGGTTTGGGCCGGCAGTGAGCCCCACGGCTTATTTCGCATTACCGCCGATGGACAGCTCTCCCAGCCTCACCCTGAACTCATCAATAAGACAATCTCGTCTCTTTTGGTCAGTGCCGATAGAAGCCTCTGGATCGGAACCTTCGGCGAGGGTCTGTTTCGCATACGCGATGGCGTGGTCACGCATTTTGGCGAAGAACACGGACTGTCTGGCCTACACATTTTTGCGCTCCAGCAATTGCGTGATGGGGCCATCTGGATATCCACAAACCTTGCGCTGAACATGTGGCGAGACGATACATCGCCAATAACCCAGCCTCTCCCCGAGCTTGATGGCAAGTTACCCCGCCATATCCTGGAAGGTAAGGACGGCACCGTCTGGCTTAGCAGCGCCCAAGGGCTGTTTATTTATCGTAACGGCTTACTGGAGCAAAGAATCATCGGTGACGGCCCCACAAGCAGCATCGTTCGTACAACATACGAAGATTCGCGGGGCGTACTCTGGATAGCAGCCGGGGATGGCATGCTCTCGCGACTGGACCAGGGCAGCCTGTTTACCTTTGATAGCTCCCATGGTCTGCCGTTCTCAGCGGGCTATGCCATTCTCGAAGATAAGGCCCGTAACCTTTGGATATCTGGAACCCAAGGCTTACTCCGAGTATCGCGCGACAGCCTCGATGCCGTGGCTCGAGGAGAGCGCAAAACACTAGAGATACGATTGTTTGATGAAAGTGATGGCCTTCGCTCAACACAGTTTGTCGGTGGCTTTCAGCCCGCGGCCTGGTCTACGCCGGACAATCGCCTGTGGTTTGTAAGTACCAAGGGCCTCATGGCGTTTTTACCTCAGAGCCTGGCGTCCGAAAACCCGATGCTACGCACCTATGTTGATGCTGTGCGCGTAGATGGCAGCACAATAGACTTACTGGAACCCCTGCAGCTACCCGCAGACTTTCAAAGCCTGGAAATCGACTACAGCAGTCCCGAATTGAGTAACGCTCAATCTGTAAGCTTCCGATATAGCACGGCGGCAAACAGTGACTTTTGGACAAGTGCCGGTGATCGACGCACGGCATACTTCAGCGCATTGCCCGCTGGCGACACGGTCTTTCGAGTCCAAGCCAGCTTCAACGGTGAATCACCCTCTCAAAGTAGCGAGAACGTCGCTGTCCTGCAGATCAACAGAGCTCCTCACTGGTACGAAACCACCTGGTCGGTGCTCGCCGCCGCCATCTTGATTGGACTACTGGTCACACTCCTGCAGCGCATTCAATCACGCAGTGCCCGGCGTCGGGAGCAACAGTTGCGCGGGCTGGTAGATCTTCGTACCGAGGAGCTTCGCGAGGCCCTGGTGCGCGTGGAGGCAAACTCACGTATCGACAGCCTCACTGGTGTTGCTAACCGGCGTCATCTGGAAGAGCAACTCAACGCCACCTGGAGCATGGCGCGGCGCAGCGGCGCTCCCGTGAGCATCCTCATGCTGGATATCGATCTCTTTAAGCAATACAACGATACGCTGGGTCACGCTGCCGGCGATGACTGCCTACGGCTCATTGCCCAGGCCATCAAAAGTAAACTCCTGCGCGAACACGACATGCTGGCGCGCTACGGAGGCGAAGAGTTTGTCGTGTTGCTCTATGACACCGACGCCAAAGGCGCCGAGAGAACCGCTGACCGTATTCTCGAGTGCGTCAGAGCACTGGCCCTGAAACATCCTGCAAGTAACGTCAGCAAGCACGTCACCGTAAGCATTGGCTGTGCAACGCTTGGCGAAAAGGAACGCGACGATCCACATCGGCTCATCGATCTTGCAGACAAAGCGCTCTATCAAGCCAAAGCTAAGGGCCGAAATCGTGCCTGCAGCTCAGATCACGATTCAGCCAATACGACGCTGGAAGGGCGGTAATGAATCGAGAATCGCTCGCCCATAGCGGCGAGTAAGAACCCGGCGATCCATCAGTGTCACCCGGCCGGTATCCGTTTCGGTGCGTAAAAGGCGACCGCTGGCCTGGACAAGCTTAAGTGCGGCATCAGGCACACTGATTTCCATAAAGGCATTGCGACCCTGAGCTTCTAGCCATTCAGCCAGTGCCGCATCCACAGGATTGTCAGGAACAGCGAAGGGTAATTTGGCAATCACTACGTGCTGACAATAATTGCCGGGTAAATCCACACCTTCGGCAAAACTTGCCAAACCAAAGATGACTGCACCATCGCCGGCATCAATGGTTTCGCGGTGGCGACGAATAATCTCTTGTTTACTAAAATCGTCCTGGCGAAGAATCCGGTCTCGCCATTCTCGAGGCAGCCCATCGTAGACGTCATTCATTTGCCGACGGGATGAGAACAACACAAGGCTGCCCTCTCGCGCATCCAGCAACTGCGGCAGCTGTGTGATCAGCTCTTCTGTATGGGCCGGCGCGTTGCTCGGCTCACTTTCCATCGCCGGAACGTGCAAAGTCGCCCGACTATAGTCAAAGGGACTCACTACAATCTTGTAGCGGCCATCCTCTGGAACACCCGAGCGTGCTCTAAAGCGATCAAAACTACCCAATGCAGTCATGGTGGCAGAAGTCAGCACCACGCCGGCCGCCCGTTCCCACAACTGCTCTCGGAGAATATCTGCTGCCAGAATATGACTACAGTGAAAATCGATGGCCATTTCTTCATCATCTGGCCGACGCCGAAGCCAGCGTGCCCGAGGCGGAGATTCCTCTGAGGCATCGGCTGCAAAGTCTTTGAAGAGTGACAGTACGCCCTCGGCACGCACGAGCATGCCTCCCACTGCCATTTGCCATGCCTCGAGCTCATCGCGCTGGGAGGCAAAGCCTTCATCCTCCAGTGCATCGTCCAGACCAGCCTCCAGGGTCATAAGCCGCCCATTGAGCCGTGACCATTGGCTTGCTATCGCTGTGGCGGCCTGCTGCAGGTCCGCAGGAACAATGCCCCCCGCAAAGCGCAGCTGCTCCTCGAAGTCTCCCGCCCCAGCCATGAGCACCGCCGCCTGTTCGCCGATCTGCTGCACGCGCAGCTGAAGATCATCAAACAATGCGGACATGGGCTCCAGAACTGCAGATAATCCCGGCAGAGCCGTCAACAGCGGTGCACCTTTAGCCAGGGCTTTGCGGCTATCGCCAAGCCAGGACAGTGTTGAGGGCAAACGGCAAAAGGAAGCGAAGTGGTTGAGTGCTTTGTCAGGCAGATGATGCCCTTCATCAAAGATGTAAATACTGTCCTCTGGCGCTGGAAGAATTGCACCACCGCCCAGAGCAAGGTCGGACAGCACGAGATCATGGTTGGTAACCACAACATCGGCTTCTTGCAAACCGTCCCGAGCTCGATAAAAACTACAGTTGCGAATGTTTGGGCAGCGTCTGCCGCTGCATTGCCCCTGATCGGCGGTCACCGGTAACCAATCCACATCATCAATAGGTGCTGACCAGTTATCCCGATCTCCATCCCAATCGCCACGACCCAGGGCATCGAGCATAAGCCCATAACTTTCCAGCGCGTCCCGAGCGAGCGTTGGCGCGACTTCATCCGGGTAAAGACCCATGGTCTGCCCACCGCCGGATTCGCGAGCCATCAGTCGATCCAGTTGACTGAGACACAGGTAACGCCTGCGCCCCTTGGCCAAAACGTAGCTAAAGTCGAGGCCACTGCCAGCCTTGATATCCGGGAGGTCCTTGTGAACCAGCTGCTCCTGCAGCGCTACGGTCGCCGTTGCAATAATCAGACGCTTGTTGAGGACCCGCGCCATCACTAGCGCAGGAATCACATAGGCGATGGTTTTTCCTGTTCCCGTACCGGCTTCAATAACGGCAATGGGGGATCCTGCGCTGTCAGGCCCGTCGATCGCAGGTGCTAGCAGCGCGAGAGTATTAGCGACCTCTGCGATCATTTGCCGCTGACCCCAGCGAGGAGTCAGCCCCCGGGCATCGGTAATGGCGGTATAAGCTTCCCGGATTGCGTCTTTGTCCGCCGGAGAAAGAACGCTCACGAGGGGTTTTTAAGCTCCAGAACACTGCGCAGTGCATTAGCATAGCTGGCCAGTGCAAAAGGCCGTTCTGGTTCTGCAAGCGCATCAATACGGCTATTGAATTCTGCTTCGGAGCAACTTCCCTCTGCGACATCAATACCTGCCAGATCAGCCTTCCCGCCTAAGCGCCGGTAGGCCCATACGTTCACCGGGTGGAGACGATAACCGCTTACCACCTGCGCATCGATAGCAGCAGCAACCTCCGCGGGAGACTCCAGATCGGCCCCTAAAGGTGTTCCAAAATGCACATGAACCCGCCCCTTATCACCGGAGATTCCCTGGCCGATGGACGCTACGTCCTCCTGGTCAGATTTTTCGTAGCTGCCAGTGCTTTCACGCTGACTCAGCTCCCGCGCTTTCATGGCGTCGCAGGGGTCCAGCTCATAACTGATAGCAACGGGCACAATCCGCAATGAAGCAATGTGATCGCCAAAACTTTCGCTTTGCTTGTCCCGGCTCAAAGAAAGCATCTTTATCACCGCAGCCTCCGTGCGATCCCGGCCATCTTTAGCACGACCCTCGCGCTGGGCGATCCATATGGGTGCATTATCCTCTTGCACCGAAAAGCGAATGTACTGAGCAAGGAGTTTGGAATTGGCCAGAAGCTCCCGAGGGCCGCTCACCGATCGCTTCACAATAAAGCTCTTGTTGAGCCGCATCAGGTCGGCTACCCACTGCTCCCGAAGCAAATTGTCACCAATCGCTATTCGCAAAGTTTCATACCCTGCCCGGTGCAGTACGTAGTTAGTAAGGGCCGGATCCATAGCTATATCGCGATGGTTGCTGATAAACAGATGCGCGCTTGCAGCATCAAGATGCTCAAGTCCGGAGACACTCAGACCCGCAGTGCTATCTTCGATAAGCCGCTCTACGTAACCCTTCACCCGCATCTGGAGGTCGGCAACGCCCTCTACCTGAGCAAACTGACGGCGAAGGTAGAAACGCGCCAGGGGCCTCAGCAGCCCCGTAAAGGGAAGTATCGATTCACCAAAACGCAGCCGCAGCATGGCGTTCAGGAAGTCCCTGGACCCCAATAAACGGTTTATCGTCGGCCGCACCTCCGCGTCGTTGTAGGGTCTTATTGCAGCAAAAGGATCTGACACGGGGAACTCCAAAAAAAACGCGCCTCACCTTAACCAAAAAGCCTCTGGCCGTCATCCAACGAATGCGCGCAAACGCTGACGAACGCAGAAGCTTCTGCTACTCTTGCGCGCGATTTTTGAACGGAGAAACATCATGGAACCAACTAGCGCAACACTTATGACCTTTGGCCTTGCTACCTTATTGGTAAGCTGGATATTAATGCTCATCGCAGCGTGGAAGGACGATTACGCCTGGGGCATATTTGCAGTGCTGCTCCCCCCACTCGCTTACGCATACGGTTTGTTCCGACTGGAAAAAGCCGGCCAGAGCCTTTTGGTGGCGTTTGCGGGACTGCTCATGTTGTGGGCGGCCTTTTAAGCAGCATCATTGAGCATAAAGCGGCGGCGCAACTCGCGCCGCTCCTGCTCCCCCAATCCCAAACCTTCACTCAAATACGTATTTTTATCACCGTATAGACGATCCATGGCCTCAATGGCGCTGTGGAGATAGTCCAGCTCTGTTTGCATCATTGGCAGCAAATCCACATCGTCCAGATGGTCTACCGGATACTTTTTGCGCACCCGCGGTAACTGCTCTGTGGGCAGGTAATAGCGTCGGGATAAAAGATAGTCTGCCTCAATATCTTCTGCCGCCACGCCTAATGCCATTTGTAATACGGCAACGGCAAAGCCCGTTCGGTCCTTTCCCGCAGAACAGTGAAACAACACCCGCTGGGCATCGCTGGCCAGCAGTTGAGCAAAAATATCTCGATAAGTCTCCGTCTGGGATTCCACAAACTCCCGATTGATGTCACACATGAACTGATACATGGCCTCTGCCCCACCCAAGGTCGTGGAATCGGCGTAGATGGCACTGCGTTGGCTACCGGGCGTAATGTCAGCGCCAACCACGGTAACGCCCTCAGGCAACCATGAAGGCTCCATTTGACGCTCGTCCTGCCTGCGAAGATCAAAAATCAAGCGTAGTTGCAGTTCTGCCAAGCGCTCGCGGTCAGCGTGAGAAAGATTTGCCAGATGGCCGGAGCGAAAGACTCGTCCCCAGGCCATGGTCCCACCTTCGCCGGCATAACCCCCTGCATCCCGAAAGTTTGGGGACCCTGTGAGACCCAGATGACGCCCCAAATCATTGTCTGATAAGTCGTTCAATGTTGTTTCACCTCCATGATTCTTGCCCTGATTTAGCTAAATCCGGGTGTATGACTCTCACAGTGGCTTTTGTCACCACTCAACCCCTATTGACAGATGGCCGGGCAATCGGCAGAATCCGCCCTCCAAAAATTTCCATTTACCTGTTTCATTATTTAGAGGAGTCCTAAGTGGCTAACTCACCCCAAGCACGCAAGCGCGCCCGTCAGTCTGAGAAGCGTCGATCACACAACGCCAGCCTCCGTTCGCTCGTTCGTACCAATATCAAGAACGTTCTGGCCGCAGTAAAAAGTGGCGATGCAGAGCAAGCTCAAGCAGCCTACACCAAGGCTGTGCCTGTAATTGACCGCATGGCGGACAAAGGCATCATCCACAAAAATAAGGCTGCACGACATAAGAGCCGACTGAATGCCCAGGTCAAAGCGCTCGCTGCGTAACACCCGCAGTAAATAGCGTAAAAAAGCCGGCTTTGACGCCGGCTTTTTTGTGCCTGATTCTTACCCGCTTCAGTCCAATCTATAACTGCATCGCCAAGATACAGCGCTAGAACTTAAGAAACCGGGCCCAGGCACCGTCTCTCCTTAGGAATTATTCGGCAGCATCTACCGAGAACTTCTGCCCACCAACGGAAGCCTCGTACATCAAGCCGCCCTTAGCACGAGTGAAGATGGCAACGCCGTTAGAGTAATTCGCATCAGCTGAGGCGCCCACTGTGACAGCTACCGCCGACGCCTGAGCCCCAAGCTCGTAATTGCCGCCTTTAAAGTGTGCGAGAGCTTCACCGTTCTCAAAAAATAGGAACTCGCTGTAAGCCTGCCCACCCCACTGAAAACCAATAGTTAACTGCGTAAGCGTCACGATTGCCGTGGCTTTGCCGCCCTCAAAGAGCAAACCTTTGCCTCGAGCGCCCCCAATACCGAAACCGGCCTTACCGACGGTCGGGATCACAACATAAGCAGCTGCCGTATCAAAAAAGACCCGCATACTCGGATCGTCGGCCAGCAGCTCGGATTTAGCGGTTGCGGCCCCTTCTTCGAGCTTGCCGACCTCCCGTGGATCCCAGGCGGAGGCTGACACGCTAATTACCAGGGCGGCGAAGGCTGCGCAAATTCGTGTAGTGAAATTCATGTTTTCATCCTTTTTTATGCGTTGTTTTTAAGTAGTGAGCCAACGCGGAGAATATACCCCGTATCTGAAAAATAAAAAGCCGGCTCTCGCCGGCTTTGCATCACTTTTTCGCTTGTGCCCGGGGCTCAAGCAGCAGAAGCGGACTCTTCCTGGGCAGCATGCACTTTCTGAAACTCAGCGAGCATGCTCTGCTCGTGTGACTGCGCCTCCTGGGTGTCAAGAGGACGCTCTAATGCGCTCCAGTTGATGTCGCCATCAGTTGCCAGATTCTCAAACTCCAGGATGCCTAACTCCTCAAACTTGGGCCGAATCTTGTCCGTGAGCAATCCGATTCTGTTCAGGTTGGGTATCACGCGTTGAAACAACAGATTTCGGAAGGTCGACATAACAAAACCCTCCATTACCTTTTTGCGCGCCTCTTCTACGTCCCAGCCAAAGTGACGAAAGACATCCGTTGCCACAAGCCGTTCGCGACTAATCACACAGGCCTCGTAGGCAAATTGCGCGCGCTCTTCGATCTCTTCCTCGGACAGGGTCTTCAGAAAGTCCTCTAGATAGTTCACTCCAAAAGTGACGTGTCGCGCCTCGTCACGAGTGACCAGATACACCACATCCTTGAGTACCGGATCCGGCGTTGTCTCTCGCGTAGTATTGAACGCAGAGAGTGCCAGTCCTTCGATTACGATCTGCATACCAATAAACTTGAGATCCCAACGGGGGTCGGTGAGAATTTTGTCGATGATGCTCTTTAGATGCGTATTAATCGGGTACATCACCCCAATGCGCTTCTGCAGGTATTTGTTAAACACCTCTACGTGGCGTGCCTCGTCAAACGTCTGTGAACCGGCATACAGCTTTGCGCTTAGCGTGGGCGCGCAGGAGCACAGCTGGGATGCAACCAGAAGAGCCCCCTGCTCACCATGTAAGAACTGCGACAAACTCCAGGCATTCATGTGCAGCCAGAATTCATCCTTGGTCTTCTCATCCATGGCCAGGTACGGCTCATAGTCATGAAGATTCATAAGTTCGGGAGAGCGAACCTCCTCAGGCCAGGGTCGATCCCAATCAATGTCCATCTCGGGATCCCAGTTCAATTGCTTACCCAAATCGTAGAGCTTCTTGATGCGGTCATCCTGCACCGAGTAGTCCCAGTTGTAGGATCCGGTCAACGGCGTCTGGAAAATCTCAGCGATGTGGTCCACCTGCGAATCGGTCAGCAAATCCTCCAGATCAGGGTTCTCGCGGGGGTAATCTGCACCTGCGTATTGCTGGATCTTGCGTGGAGTCTGCTCTTCCCACTGTATTTTCATAGTATTGACTCTCTGGTTCGGTATTTAGGGCAGTCATCAATATCGTTCACAACCGCAAAACGGACAAGGTAGCTTCTTGTCAAAATAAGGTCATTTGTGGCCAAATCAAGGTATGAGTAGCAGCACACCCGCACCCTACGTACTTATTCTTATCGACCTCGCCGTTGAAGCCGGGGTCGATCAGGACGAACTACTGCGTGGCTGCTCTCTAGCTGGCGTAGGTATGCAAGAGATTGGAGCCCGCGTCAGAGATGACGATTTTCGAACGCTTGTAGACAACACCCTGCGCCTCACCGGCGATCCGGCCCTTGGCCTGCGCCTGGGTAAACGATTGAACCTGAGTGCTCACGCCGTTCTGGGGCAGGCCTTTATGACCTGTCGAAACCTCGCTGAGGTTATCCAGCTATTTGAGCGCTACTATCATCTGCTGGCTCCCGATCTTGTTCTGGAGTTTCACTATGGCAGTGACCGGCTGAGTATTAGTTCGCCCAATACGGAGGCCTATCTTCCTCTCACCTTTGGTCTGGAATGCATCGCTGCGGCCATGCGTAATACCTTGAGCGGTTTACTGGGCGACAAGCAATTTCCCCTGCGCTTTGAGTTCCCCTACCCCAAACCCGAGTATCTAGCGGTGTACCAGGAGATACTCGGCAATGACCTGCATTTTGATTGTGACCGCGCGACCTGGAGCTTTCCCTCAGAATTACTCAACACCGAACTACCCAGCTCCAACCCGGCACTAAGACAACTGTATGAAGCCGAGTGCGCAAGACTCCTCGCAGACCTCAGTGACAGCGCGAACATTCCCGAACAAACGCTCAGCCTTCTGAGAAAACTCGAGGGGCAATACCCCAAAATGCCTCAGGTGGCCGCGATGCTTAATATGAGCCCTCGCACCTACCGTCGTCGGCTGATGGACGAAGGGCTAGGCTTCCAGGAACTTCTGGACCAGGTGCGAGCGGAGCACGCGACCCGTTATCTTCGTGAACGTCGACTGCCCATCGCCAGTATCGCCTATCAACTGGGCTTCAATGATCCCTCCAACTTTCGCCGTGCTTATCGTCGCTGGACCGGCAACACGCCCGGCGCTGTGCGCAGCGCAGCCTTACAGGAGTCCCCATGAGCGCTCGTCCGCTCAGTATTTTTCTGGGCCGCAATGCGGCGCGCCGGATTGCCGATCAGGGCTGGGCCGGGCAGGACATTTCGCTACTGCTGGGTGCTTCCGGTGGCCCCAAATGGTTGATCCTCGGCCATCTCGACAGGCTTCTCTTTGGCGGTTTTCTTATGCGCGGTCGAACCCAGGCCCTGCAGGCCGTAGGGTCCTCCATTGGCTCCTGGCGTCACGCCTGTCTGGCGCAAAAAGATGCGGTTGCAGCGCTGGATCGCTTTGAAGACATTTATGTGAACTGGGATTACAGCGAACGCCCGGATATTCATGAAATCAGCGCTGCAAGTATCGCAATGCTGGAGCATATTTTTGGAGACAGCGGGGCAAGCTCACTGATCAATCACCCGCTGCTGCACAGCTACGTGGTCACCGCAAGAGGCCGGGGTCTGAACTCCTCTGGGCACCGCGCGGGGCTCGCTCTGGGTATGGGCAGCGCCGCCATCGCCAACAGCTTACATCGAAATCTGCTGGCCTCGCAGTTCCAGCGAGTCATGTTTACCAGTGCAGCAGCGCCCCCTCTGCCTTTTGAGGATTTCAACAGCGCTCAGATTACTTTGCAGCCCGACACGGTTGCCAGAGCTCTGCATGCCAGTGGCTCGATTCCCTTTTTACTCGCCGGAGAGCGCGATATTCCCCAGGCTCCCCCTGGCCACTACTGGGACGGCGGGATCATTGACTATCATTTTGATCTCAAGGCGCTGGCACTGCAGCCGCTTATTTTGTACCCGCATTTTCGCGGCGACCTGACCACGGGATGGTTCGACAAATTTTTGCCCTGGCGTCGCCAGCGTTCGCCGGTCGCAGACAATTTGATACTTATCTGCCCAAGCGAAGATTTCATCGCCTCGTTACCGGACGGGAAAATTCCCGATCGCAGCGATTTTACGCGCATGCAACCAAAAGAAAGGCTACGCTATTGGCAGGCCTGCATCGAACGCAGCAAGGAGTTGGCAGATGATTTTCAGCGCCAACTCGATAACCCGAATCCTTTAGCTGATATTCACCTTCTCGGTAGTTCTTAAAGCATGGCTGCACTCCTTACCCTGACATCATTATTACTTTCGGTCGCCTTATTGCTAGTGGGCCACGGCATGCAGTTAACCCTATTGCCCCTGCGAGCTGCAGCACTTGGCCATAGTGACCTACAGATTGCTCTGGGAGGCTCGGCGTACTTTCTGGGTTTTATTGCCGGCTGCCTGGTGGTACCGCGACTCATTGCGCGGGCCGGTCACATACGGAGTTTTGCGGTGCTGGCCAGCGCCATGACCAGCGTGCTCCTGGTTCTTGGATTGAGCGACGACTGGTGGATCTGGGCTGGGCTGCGGTTTGCCATCGGCTTTTTTATCTGCGGTCTTTACAGTGTTATCGAGAGCTGGCTCAACGATCAGGCCACCGAGGAAAACCGGGGGCAGGTGCTCTCGATCTACACCTTTCTGGTTCTCATTTCTATGGCGCTCGGACAACAGCTGATCAACGCATCGCCGATCGCCAGCTCCACACCGTTTATGGTGCTCGCGGCGATCATTGCCCTGTCTACAATCCCCGTGAGTATGACGCGCAAACTTGCGCCAGCACCCATCGAGTCCACCCGTACACGCATTCGCTTACTGCTTTCGCGTTCACCGCTGGCGGTCACCGGCGCGCTCCTGTCCGGGGCGGTGACCGGGGCTTTCTGGACCCTGGGAGCCGTTTTTGCAAGGCGCAGCCTGGACAGCCTTTCCGAAACGACACTGTTTATGTCTGCGGCCATTTTCGGTGGTGCACTGCTGCAATATCCCTTTGGCTGGCTGTCTGATCGCGTGGGTCGGCAAAACACCATGCTGTTACTGGTATGTCTGGCAGCGCTGAGCAGCGCCAGCGTAGCTCTGGCGACGACCACCGAGATGCTGCTTGGCGCTATTTTCTTTTTTGGCGCTACGACCATGCCGATCTACTCCATGGCACTGGCTACAGCGGCGGACAACTCTCTAAGGCACGAGTTTGTGGAGGTCGGCACTTCAGTACTGCTACTCAACGCCGTCGGAGCGGTATTAGCGCCTCTGGCCCTGGGACAGCTGATGGAGATGGGAGATCCGAGCTGGTTATTCTGGGGATGCTCAGGGCTTTCTGTGCTCGCAGCCCTGGTTGTACTTGGTCAACGTGGACGCACGGCAACGGTAGACGACGTAGTGCCCTTCTCCGCCGCGGCGTCAGATATGGCGCCCACCAGTTTTGATATGGATCCACGAGCGCCAGAGGATGCCGAGGGCGACTTAGCGCCTGCTGAAGAAACCCTGTCCGTGCTTGATAGTCTCGATGAGAGCTCCGCGCAGGAGCCTCAAAAGGTTGACGACCAACCGGTGGGGATCGGTCTTAGATTTCGGGATGATCAAGCTCAGGATCAGGAGGAGTCTCCCCTATCAGGCGCCGCAGCAGCACCGTCGCCATCCGATCCCAAAAGCCCGGATCCTTCTTAAACGTCCGGTTGGCCAGCTTTGTTAAAAGACGCTGCCGGACATCGCCAGACCATTCTTGAAGCCTTGCCATAGCACTCACCCCGCCAGTACCTGCTCTGACATTCCCGCCGGGGGCTCCGCCAACTTTACGATACGCCCGGGGAAGCCCTTGAAGTGCGGAATCCCCTGCTCGTAATCCAAAAATTCGGGATCATCGGGGCACAGTACGGCGTCACTACTGATAAACGCACCGGCAAGTTTTGCGTTGCCCCGCATCTCCGGATACCACCATCCATGAGGCACTCGTATATGCCCGGCTTTCATGGATTCCTTGACTAAAACCTTGGCAGTGACCTCACCGGTACTGGTTTGCAGCTTCACCCAGTCATGATCGACGATACCCTCCCGCTCGGCGTCGGACGGATGCATAAATAGTTTGGGTGAGGGCATTCGATCCCGTAGGACTTTAACCTGTCGCTGCCCGGTCTGAAAAAAGGCATCTTCGCGGACACCCGTAAACACGTTGTAAGGATATTCAGCACTCACTGCCGGCCCCTCTCGATAATAGGGCAATGGATCAAAGCCCAGCTCTTCGAGCACGCTGGATTTGAGCTCCACTTTGCCTGAGGGCGTGGCAAACCCGGTCTTGCGATACTTGCGGTACTGGGGCGGCTCTATGTACATGTAGTTAGCATCAGCAAATTCGGCGAAAGTTTTGCCCGACGGCGAGAGTCGGTAATCGAGAACTTCCTCAATACTGTTCCAGGGAAACAGTTCTCCAAAGCCAAAGCTATGCCCAAGATCGCGCCAAAACTGAAAGGTACTGCTGGCCTCCGGCGGTGGCTCCACAGCCTTCTGGGACAAGGTCATGCCCAGCTTCCAGTTCCAGTAATCAGAGATGTGGTTACGCTCACTGAAAACATCACCCGGCAACACGTAATCGGCCAACATAGCCGTGGGCGTCATGAATATATCGTGGACGACAATCAGCTCCTGATTAAGCATCGCCTTGAGTATTTGATGCTGATTGGGATAGCTCATCAAGGCGTTGTTGCCCAGAACAAAAAACGCTTTTACCGGATAAGGTTTTTCCGTTGCCATCGCCCGAAAGGTAGCGCTGGGGTTGGCCATGTAGCAACCCATGACAATGTCGGCATAGCCGTAACCATAGACACGCTCAGTATGCTCCGAGAGCATTTCCTGAGCCCGATAGGTGTAGGCAGGATGCAGGTCCGCGCCGAGCTGCTTTGCCTTTTGCTCAGCGCTGAGCATTTCGTGGTTACCAAGCCGGGACTCAGGAATATAGTTGGGATCGAAACCGCTGAAAACCTCGCCCCCCGGCACGTCAATATTACCGGTAAGGGCCCGCAAAATACTCTGCAATCTGATTGCTGATGTCGAAGAAATCTGCATATCGGTAATGGGAGTCCAGGGGATGCAGGCGCTCTCGGCCGTGGCATAGAGTCGTGCCGCCTCGGCAATCGAGCTAGCGTCAACGCCGGTAATCTGTGCAACGCGCTCCAGTGGGTACTCATTCACCCGCTCGCACAGTTCCTCAAAGCCGAGCGTGTACTCAGCCACAAATTCCTTGTCGTACAGCTCTTCATTAATGATCACGTTGAGCCAACCCAGACACATCGCGGCGTCAGTGCCCGAACGCAGGCTCAGATGCATATCAGCCACCTCGGCCTGCTCCGATACTCGCGGATCCAACACAATCACCTTGGCGCCATTAGCCCGGGCCTGATTGATCATGTTAAATATGGGAGTCCAGCTGTGTTTGCGGGGGTTATGGCCAAACAACACAATGCATTTGGAGTTCGGTATATCCGCAAAGGGAAACCAGCCATAAGTGAACTTGTTGACCGCCGCAGTATTGCCCGCGCACAGAGAAACACCGCTAATGTAGTTAGGCGTGCCCAGGGCGTTCATAAAGCGACGATCCATGCTGTGTGTCGTCTGGGTATTCCACCCCGACGTCGAGACCGCAAGAGACTCGGGACCATACTGATCAACGATAGTTTTAAGACGCTCGGCAATTTCGCTCATTGCCTGCTCGTAACTAATCTCCTCCCACTGATCATCGCCCCGTTCCCCCACACGTTTCAGCGGCTTGCTAAGCCGATCGGAATGATTGTGGATATGTGCTGCCGCCGTGCCCTTGTAACAAACGTTTCTGGCCAACGCCGGGTTGTCATGGGCAATCATGCGCTTGAGCTTGCCGTCTTCGGTCTCTGCCCGAAGTTGGCAGCCGATATCGCAAATGGTGCATACCGAATAAATCTGCTGATTCCTGGCCATACTTAACCGCCTGCCCTGAGGGCTTTTTATAAGTTGCTAGCTGTCGTTACCGACAATCGCTGGCCGGATTGAACATCGTAGTCCCGGGCCATTTTTTGCAAGACAGCGAGCACACTTCGCTCATGATCCATAGCATCGCCACCTCCGATGGCTCGCCCCAGACCGATGCCGATCAGAGCCTCACAAATAGTGTGATAAAGCGCCTCACATTCAGCATCGATGCGAACTCCCGAAACGCCTGCAAGCAATGCTTGGGGAGAAAACAACGTCGACCCCAACTCAATGGCGCTGGCTAGGCGCCCGCCGAATTCCGGATCATTGCGAGACGCCAACCACAGCTCAATGACCGCTTTGAACGACGGCTGTGACACCCGCTCGTAAGATTCAAGAACCACCCGCTCCAGGGGACCCAGCGTGGCTTGGAGCTTCACATCGAGCAGGCGCGCGTAGAGCGTCTGCAGCGTTTCCACCAGCAGATCGGCAAAATCGGGGAAGTGGTGATTCAGTGCGCCACGACTTAGCCCTGATCTGCGACAAACCTCAACGCCGCTTGTTTTTGCAAAGCCCAGCTCCACCAGAGCATCCACGGTGCTATCGATCAGCCTCGCTCTGGTAGCCGTGCTTCGAGCGTCATTGAGATTATGGTTTTGCATGGAATTTATTGGCATTCCCGGATATTACATACATACATGTATGCATGTAAATACACTCACCAATGTCTCACCCATGCCCACAGGGCACGTTCGGAATCAAAAGAGGGACGGTGCTATTTTGCAAAGAATCGAGAGCGAGTTCGCTCCTACGATACGTACTCATCAAGGAAGCGCTGCACTTCGCTTCGCAATACGCCCTTAAACGCCGACGCCATGAGCCCGAGTTCCACACTGACCAACACGTCGGCATCACTAAGAGTCAGACGGCCATCTACGCCAGACCCTTTGATGCGCACGGAATCACCCTCCCAGCGCGCACGCACGCCATGGCTACTCTCAAGCTGCTTCGCCAGGCCTTCGGCGGCATCACGCAGCTCAGCTTTGTCCATGCTGTGGGGCTTACGAATCTGAAATCCTGCCACGCGACTCTAACTCCTCATGGTTTTAGCCAGTATAGGTCAGCTGCGGGCGCCGCGCATGGCCAGCCAATTGCCCGCAAGCACGAGGCTCAAGCCCGCGGCAGACCAAAGTGTCCATAGATAGCCCTCAAGAACGCTGGACACTAAAAGCGCCACGATAGGAAACAGCAGGGTCGTATAGGCGGCGCGATCGGGGCCTATGCGCCCGATCAACGAGATGTATGCCCAGAAGGCCAGCACCGTGGCAAAAAAAGCGAGGTAGACCAGGGAAAGTAAGTAATCACGCTGTAACTCCACCGTGATGGGTATATTCAGAAATAGCGCGGCCACGTAGAGCGTACAAGCGCCATAAAACATACCCCAGCTGTTGCAGGTCAAAACCGGAAGCCCTCTGCGCAGGCTACCGGCGGCCACCAGGTTTCCCGCCGATGCGCACAGCGTACCCATAAAACAGAGCGACAATGCCCGCAATCGTGGATCTGACCAGCTGAGTGTTTCCAGCTCCGGGTAGAACAGAGCGGCCATGCCCAACAAACCCATGAGCCCACCGACAATCACCGGTAGACGCAAAGGCATCTTTAGAAACAACGCCCCTCCCAATGCATTCAGAGCGACCATGGTGGAGAAAATCACCGCAATCAATCCTGAGGACAAATCCATCGTCGCGGCATAAATAAATAAATAGTTACAGGAAAAGAGACATAGAGCCTGAAAAAAGATCCGCAGGTGGTTGCGCAGACTCACGCGCACAAAGCCCTGGGTGAGTACTGTCAGGACCGCACAGAAGGCAGCAGCCAGAGCCATGCGATGGGCAATGGACACAAGAGGATCCACCGGCCCCAACTGGTATTTGATAGCAAACCAACTGGTGCCCCAGATCACCACTGTTACGGCGTATAGAAATGCGGTTTGCATGCTAAAAATTGCACATCTGCTCAGAGAAAGGCCGCGGCATGCTAGCACGAGCTTTCTGGTGCATTACACTAGGCACCATGACTACAGCTACCGAACTCTTTGCCATCCGTCACGCCGACGGCAAACGTCGCTTTCTTTTTGAAGATATGGATCTGCGTGGCGAGATTGTGCACCTGGATCAGGTGATTACCGATGTTAGCGCCATTCACAGCTACCCCCCGGGCGTCAGCCGACTGCTGGGAGAATTCATGGTGGCCGCAGTATTGCTGGCCAGTACGCTCAAATTCCGAGGTAGCCTGACGGTTCAGGCACGCAGTGACCGGGAGGTCCCTCTCATCATGGCCGAATGCAGCAGTGAACTCACAGTTCGCGCCATCGCCAGAGGTGCAGAGGCGGCCACTTCAGACGCATTTGAAGCCCTGCTGGGAGGCGGACAGTTGGTGCTCACCGTGACACCCGAGCGCGGCAAGCGCTATCAGGGCATAGTGCCGCTTACCGGAGGCTCCCTGGCAAGCAGTCTCGACAGCTACTTCAGTCAGTCCGAGCAGTTACAAACACGCTTACAACTGAGTAGCGACGGGGAACGTGCAGCAGGGCTGTTACTGCAACAACTGCCGCCCCAGCTGGAGACCAGCGCCGACAACCGCCAGGAGCAATGGGATCGCGCCTGCATGCTTGCCGCAACGCTGAGCCCCCAAGAGCTTATACAATTGGGTGATGCAACACTGCTGCACCGCCTTTATCACGAAGAAGTCATTCGTCTTTTTGATCTGGAGCCGGTCCGTTTTCGCTGCAGTTGCAGCCAGGATCGCACCCTTGCCGCCCTGGCCACCATCGGTGAAAGCGAGATCCGCGACATCCTGATCGAGCAGGGTGCGGTCACTATGGATTGTGAATTCTGCAACCAACGCTATAGCTTTCGCGAGTCGGACCTTCGGGGACTCCTGGGCCCAGACGATGACGCTGCCATTCACTGAGTAAAACTGCGAACTGAAACACTTCTATTCGGTTCACAATCACGGTGCTATTCGCCATAATACGGCCCCCAATCTGAGCGGTAACCCAGCCAATCTGCATGACAGCACCCCCTGCGCCCTTCGCATAGGTGATGAGCAGCAGGTGGTGCAAGTCCTCAGTTCAACGCTCCGACATGACAACACAGGATCCCACTGCATGAGCGCCAGCAACCCCACTCCGCGGGAATACATCGACCTGCAACCGGCCGACTTTATCGAAGAGGCATTGCGTCGTGGCGAAGGCACCCTTACCGATACCGGTGCACTTCTTGTCACAACGGGCAAGCGCACCGGCCGCTCTCCCGGAGACCGATTTATTGTTCGGGAGCCCAGCTGCGAAGACGCAGTCGACTGGGGCAGCGTCAACCGACCCTTTGATGCAGGCAAGTTCGATGCGCTTTGGGAGCGGGTAGAGACCTACCTTAGCGAGCAGGATCGCTTCATTTCTCACCTGCATGTTGGTGCACACAGCGACCACTACCTGCCGCTGCAAGTGACTACGCAGTGGGCATGGCACGGTCTTTTCGGGCGCAATATGTTCATCAAGCCCGAAGAGTACAACCCCGGTCGCAAGCCGGAGTGGTCCGTCATGAACGTCCCGGAGTTCGTGTGCGAACCCGAGCGTGACGGCACGGCCTCTGAAGCAACGGTTATTGTAAACTTTGCTCAGCGTCGCATCCTCATTGCAGGTATGCGCTACGGCGGCGAAATGAAGAAATCCGTATTCTCAGTGCAGAACTTCTTGCTGCCCGAGAAGGACGTGATGAGCATGCACTGCTCCGCCAATGTCGGCGAAGATGGCGACACTACGCTGTTCTTTGGCCTGTCAGGCACCGGCAAGACCACACTGTCGGCAGACCCCGAGCGGTATCTCATCGGCGATGACGAGCACGGCTGGACCCGCGGAGCAGTATTCAATCTCGAGGGCGGCTGCTACGCCAAGACCATCAACCTGAGCCAGAAGAACGAGCCCATTATCTGGGATGCCATTAAGTTCGGCGCTATCGTAGAGAACGTAGTCGTTGACGAACACCGCCACGCTGACTACGACGACACCAGCCTCACCGAGAATGGGCGCTGTTGTTACCCCCTTGCGCATATCCCAAAACGGGTGATGGCCAACGCTGCAGGCGAACCCAAGTGTGTAATCTTTCTGACCTGCGATGTCTCCGGAGTGTTACCCCCGGTTTCCATCCTGTCTAAAGAAGCTGCTGCATTTCACTTTCTCAGCGGCTACACGGCACGTGTGGGCTCCACCGAGGTCGGTGCAGAGGCCGGTATTCACCCGACATTCTCAACCTGTTTTGGGGCTCCTTTTATGCCTCGCCCGGCCAGCGATTATGCCGAGCTGCTAATGAAGCGCGTCGACGAATTTGAGAGTCAGGTGTACCTCGTCAATACGGGCTGGACCGGCGGTTCAGGAGCAGCAGGCGGCTCCGGTGCTCGATTCCCCATTCCAGTTACCCGAGCTGTTATAGCTGCGGCAGAGAGCGGTGCGCTTCTGAATGCCCCTCGTGGCCATCTGGACATACTCAATCTGGATTTCCCCACAGAAATCCCGGGCGTGGAACACAAGTTTGTGAATCCCCGACAGAACTGGGGTGATAGCGCGGCCTACGATGCCCAGGCCAACAAGCTTGCAACGCTGTTTCAGGACAACATTGTCAAGTTTGATGCCTCTGCGGCTATTGTGGCTGCAGGACCCAAGCCTCGCGACTAGACTCAGCAACCCTATCGACTGATCAACGGGCGCTTCGGCGCCCGTTTTCGTGTATGCCTCCTAGACATGAGTCGCGATACGGGCCTTCGCACCGAGTTTCGAAAGTGTGCAAAAGTTCACAGAACAGCAGCGCTGATTAGTATGTTTGTTCTAATTATTTCTCCTACAGTGTCGCTCTCTGGAGATGTGAGTAGTCAGCGCCACGCCAGATAGCAAGTCCAATAAGGCCGACACCGTTCAGCGCAGCAATGTCGCAGCGCTGGCCAACAAGGAGAGAATCTATGATTCCTGTAATTCTCCCTGCTTCAGCCCCCGGATGGCGATGCAGGCGTGACAAAAGTTAAATCGGAGCGCTAGCGCACCGAAACATCTACAAACTGATTGCATATTTTTTAATATTTAGGAGTAAACATCATGGCTGAAGCCAAAAAAGCAGCACCCAAGCGTAAGACCACTGCAAAGACAGCAGCGAAGACCACTGCAAAGCGTAAGCCTGTAGCACGCAAAGTAACTGCTGCTCGCAAAACTGCAGCGAAGAAAACTGTGAGCCTGCAGGGTCGTGTGACCGAAGCAAGCCGCAATGCATTCCTGGCAAGCCTGGGTTTTTACGGCATGGCGTTTGACCAGTTTCAGGGCCAGATCAAAACTGTTGAGTCCGAGCTGACTGCACGTCGCAAGAAAGCTGACAAGCTCTACGCCGACATGGTCAAGCGTGGCCAGAAAGTAGAGAAGCAAGCTAAGAGCGCTATCGACGATATCGATCTGCCAAAGCTGGAAGTTGCGGCTCTGGACCGTGCCAAGCTTGAAGCACAACTGGAAAAGGCTCGTGCACGTTTTGCTGAGCTCAAAGGTTCTGTCGGCTTTAAAGCTGCTGCCTAATTGCCCTAACGGGTTCACTGTCCCCGACCTGGGGATTGTTTTGGGGGTCACGTTGTGACCCCCTTTTTTTTGCTTCATCGCCTGATCCAGAGGGCGTCTTTCTTCCCCTCCACCCCACCGACTTTGTAGACACTCTGGGCAATTCGACCCCGCTTTACTCGAGCTGCTCGCGCATCTCCATCGGCAACTGAGTTTTAAACAACGCGCTCGACGGACGCTCGAGCAAAACGGCGCCGAAGTGCCACCCGTCATCGGGACATATCACAGCCTGTGCTGCGCCCGAATGTAGCACTGACCAGGTGAGGCGGGCGGCAGTCCTGTGAGCGGCCGTCGAGCGCGTCTGGCAGTGCTAAGGCTTTTCTGGAGATGCGCGAGCAGCTCAGAGGACTGCCGTCTGTCTCGCCGACTCAAGGGATCAGTGGGGCCGAACCGCCAAATAGTTCTATGAAGTCTAGGGGCAGCAAAGAGGATCCCGTTAATCCTCTATGCCGCTTTTATTTGCGTCGAATTTGTCTGCTAGACTGACCCGGCAGGTCAGAACAATGCCTATCGCCCGCAACACACAGCCTATCGGTCACACACAGCGCTCGCGCTGACTGAGACCACTGTAGCGGTCGGAAGGCACTAACGCAGAGGAAACACGATGGCAGACGATAAGAACAAAGTTACGGACAAAGCCGGCGAGATCGCGAAAAATATATGGTTGGCCGGGGTTGGCGCTTATGGCCGCGCGGTGGATGAAGCCCAGGGACGTCTGGAAAAAGCCGGAGTTGAACCCCCCAAACTCTTTCGTGAGTTGGTCAAGGCAGGCGCAGCTCTGGAAGATGAGGCACGCGATGCCATCGAAGCTGGCTCTGCAGCGCGCAACTCCGTGGAAGACCGCATCAATCGTGTCCGTGAAAACTTCAACTTACAGCGCCCCGCCCGAGGCGAGGATCTTCTCGCGCTCCACGAAAAAATTGATCGACTTGCCAACCGCGTAGACGCACTCACCGATGCGCTAAGCGCCAGCGGCAGCTTAAAGCCCTCGCGCAAAGCTCCCGCGCGAAAGAAAAAAGCCCCTGCCCGCGCCAAAAAGTCCGCCGCCAAAAAGGCTCCGGCAAAGAAAAAGCCCCAAGTCGCCAAAAAGGCTCCCGCGCGACGAAAAAGCAGTTAAGAACCCTCTGATCGGCGGTGAAAACCCGAGACCGAATCCTCGACACAAGCCTTCGCCTGTTTAATGACGAAGGCGAGGCCCATGCGACGACGATAGATATCGCGGCTGAGCTCGACATCAGCCCGGGAAACCTCTACTACCACTTCAAAGGCAAGGACCAGATCATTGCCGAGTTGTTTGAGCAGTTTCAGCTGGCATTGGGACAAACGCTCAGAGCACCCGTGGAGCAACCGCTCCATGAGCATAAGGGTCGCATCGAGGACAATTGGTACTACTTATACGTGGTGCTTGAGGAGCTTTACCAATACCGGTTTCTCTACCACAACCTCGATGATCTGATGCGACGCTACCCTAAGCTCGTGCGTGGTTTTCGCAGGATTCTCGCGCAAAAACGCGCAGCCTTAAAAGCCATCATCAGCAGCTTGTTTGAACAATCACAAAACCCGGTAACCACGTTGCAAATGGATGCTCTGGTAGAGAATATGACTTTGCAGCTGACTTATTGGCTGAACTACGACCGACTTCTTCACGACGAGAGTGATTCCCAGCGCTGTATTCACCAGGGCGTTTTTCAACTACTCACGATGATCGCTCCCTATCTGGGCGAAGAGCAAATTGATTTTTACCGGGAATGTGAAGTCATTTTTGATGGCATGCTTAAAGCCGCTGATAGCTAAACCGGTACCTTAGCTTCAGCGCTGCCAAGATCTTTCTGCAGAAGGATGACATCGGCACCGACAAAGTCCACGCGGGCATGATGACAATCCGCCCACCACGTCCAGGTCTGGCGGCTAAAGAAGCACACATGGGTCGGATCCCGAATATAGTGCCACCGTGCAAAGGCTTCCTGGCTTTGCACAAGCTTTGTCATCACAGCCAAGTAGCCGCCCGGCAGCAATAAGCGCCACAGCCGCTCCAGAACATCGCCGGGGCGGTGCAAATGCTCCACCACCTCCGTCGCAGTAATGAAATCGTAAGACCCCTGCAGCACCGCCGGATCATCAAAGAAAAAGTGGTCGTACAGAGACATACAGTGCCCGGCTTCGGTGAGCATCGCTGCCAGCGCTGGCCCCGGGCCACACCCAAAGTCCATGCCGACGCTCTGCGCTGCCAATCGCTCGCAAAGCGGATCCGCGAGCCTTGACAAAAACCGTCGGTAGCCCGGATCGTCCGGCTGGTTTTCATGTTGCTGGTAATACGCCAGTTCTTCTGCGCTGGAGACGTAGTCCTTGGGTGACACAAACGCCAGCTCGCAGTTATCGCAGCGCAAGTATTCTCTGCGACGATCACGATGAAAAAAGCGGGGGTCCGGTGAGCCACACAAGGGACAGCATTCAGTCATGATGTTCTGCTACCATCGTCGCCCGTTCCAGATTACGTTGACCAAGAGCGCGCACTTCAAAAATCCAAGCGGCCCGGAACACAGTATCGGGCCACATATTACGCACAGGCAAGGAGAGTACAGATGAGCATTTCCGTTGGAGACAAAATTCCTAGTGGCACGCTGCAGTTTATGGGCGAAAACGGCCCCGCACCGATCAGCACGGACGAGCTGTTTGCCGGCAAGAAAGTTGTGCTCTTCGCTGTGCCCGGCGCTTTTACCCCAGGCTGCTCCATGACTCACCTCCCCGGATATGTTGTCAACGCCGACAAAATCCTGGCTGCAGGCGTCGATACCATCGCCTGTCTGTCAGTTAACGACGCCTTTGTCATGGATGCCTGGGGAAAAGCACAGAACGCCGAGCACATCATGATGCTCGCAGACGGTAACGGCGACTTCACCAAGGCGCTGGATCTGGAGCTGGACGGCCGAGGCTTTGGCATGGGCCTGAGAAGCCAGCGCTACGCAATGATTGTCGAAGACGGCAAGGTTACCGTGCTGAATGTCGAGCCCGGTGCTGGCGTTGATGTCAGCGCGGCCGAAAACATTATGGCAGCCCTGTAAACGCATCATGGCCACGCAAATAACCCTGGAAACCAAGCGCGACGCTTTTGACCAATTGCGGGTGATTGAAGACGCCCTGCCCGAGACTCTGGAAGATGGGCAGGTGTTATTCGAGGTCGACCGCTTTGCGCTCACCGCCAACAACATCAGCTACTGTTACGTAGGCGATCGGCTGGGCTACTGGCGCTTCTTCCCCACTGGGGATGAAGCCTGGGGACGCGTACCGGCCATGGGGTATGCCACGGTGTTAAAGAGTGCGCACACTGATGTCGAGGTCGGGGAGCGCGTCTGGGGGTTCTTCCCCATGTCGACGCATCTTTTGATCAACGCAGGCACGACCAACAGCTACAACTTCTGTGACATATCCGAACATCGCGAAGGGCTGGCCCCGATTTACGCCCAGTTCCAGCGCGCGGCCAGTAATCCGATCTATGAGCCAGCGCGGGAAGAGCAGGACAGCCTGCTACGAGGCCTGTATCTCACGTCCTGGTTATGTGAAGACGCCTTGTTCGACAACGACTTTTATGCGGCAAAAGACTGCCTGATCACCAGCGCTTCGAGCAAAACATCTATTGCGCTGGCTCAGGCGGTACAGACCCGCGGTGCTTTGCGCAGCGTGGGACTCACCTCGGCGCGCAACAAAGCATTTTGCGAGGAACTGGGTTGCTACGATGCGGTGTTTACCTATGAGGACATCGACAAGCTGCCTGCCCAGATCCCGGCGGTAAGCGTAGACATGGCCGGTGACCGAGCGGTAAACAAGGCCATACACAAGCACTACGGCGATCAGTTGCGCTACGCCTGCCTGGTTGGTGGCACGCATCAGGATGGACCCATGGGTGCTGGAGAAGCGCTGCCAGGCCCCAAACCTGAGCTCTTTTTTGCGCCCGCGCAAGCAGCAAAGCGCAGCCAGGAATGGGGTCCGAGCGAGATGGAGAAACGAATAGCTACAAGTTTTGTGGGTTTTCGACGTTTCGCAGACGACTGGTTAAAGATCAGGCATTTTGATGGTGATTCTGCGGCGCAGGAGGCCTTCCTGAAGGTGCTGCGCGGCCAAGCCTCGCCTGCCGAAGGCTATACCGTGTCACTGCGCACAGGCTGATATGTCTGGCGGGCTGCCAGCCAGTTAAGCAGTCCGCCAGCCGCTATGGCAAACAGACAGTAAGCGAGAAAAAACCAGAATCCCCGTTCAAGCTGCGCGTCCATTATCAGCAGTTCCCCCACATGGTTTGATGCCTGTCCAGCCATAAAGGCAATGAGCATCGCCATCACAAAGACATCGGCCATGGACCACTTACCCAGAGCGGCATTGATGCCCAGCAGTCGTTGGCCGAATGTGCCCGGTACCGAAAAAGCAAGGGCCTGCAGCAACAGCTTCAGCACAGGTATTACCACACTGAAGCTGACGATCATCACCGCGACCAGCATGTTCCCATTGTCCGCCAGCTCCTGAGACATACCCAAAATTGATCGCGTGCTGCGATAGGCCTCAACGCGGCCCTCAATCTGATCCAGCCCCAGGATGCGCGCCATCATATTGAGCATTTCCCGGGTTTGAGTATTGTCGCTCTCCCCCGCAATGAGATCGATGCCAAAATCCGCAAGCTCTGACTTCTCGAGTTCTCCGCTTAAGGTGAGCACCGGCTGGCTAATCCCCGGATACAGCAAAGCCAGAGACATCACGATGCATCCCAGCCCCAAAATTCTCAGGCCCGCAGTCACAAGACCATCACTGTGTAACAGACCGCGGTTATCACCGCCGCCGCAATAAAATTCAACATAAGTCCCTCGCGCGCCATGCGCGTTGTGGTGATCAGGCCAGACCCGAATACAACACTATTGGGTGCTGTAGCCACGGGCAGCATAAAGGCACAGCTAGCACTCATCGCTGCGGGCACCATAATAAGCTCTGGTGGGAGCGCAGCAGCCATGGCAGCGGCGGCCAGCACCGGCATCAGCAGCGTGGTGCTCGCGGTATTACTTGTCGCCTCTGTCATAAAAGTCACAACCAGACACACCACCAGAATCAACAGGATGATCGGCATACCGGTCAACGTCGCCAGCGCCTGACCCAGTACATCGCTCAAACCCGAGGCAACAAAACCCTTGGCCAGGCAAATGCCTCCAGCAAACAACAGAAGGACACCCCAGGGAATACGGCTCGCCTGTTCCCAGTCGAGAAGGCGCCCACCGCGGCCATTAGGCACGACACACATAAGTACTACTGCCAACAGCGCCACGGAAGCATCGTTTGCCTGGGGCAGGTCCAATAGTGCTCTCCAACCCCCAAAGGGCTCGCTTCGGGTAATCCACGCCAGCGCCGTCAAACCAAATACCACCAGTACCCGGCGCTCTTCCGAGCGCCAGGGCCCTACCACGGGCAGTTCCAGACTCGCGCTACGTTCAATCCCCCGGGTGAGAGACCACGCCATTGCGGGCACAAGCAGCACCACTACCGGCACGCCCCAGCTCATCCAGCGCGTAAATGACATTTCAATACCGGTGTACTCTTGGTAGACCTGCATAAAGATGAGATTTGGTGGAGTCCCGATAGGCGTGCCCACACCGCCGACACTTGCGGCATAAGCCAGACCCAAAAGAAGCGGCACCGCAAGACGCTCCCTATCCTTAGACCCCTCAAGCATCGCCAGCGCTACGGGCAACAACATCAAGGTGGTAGCGGTATTCGATATCCACATACTCAGCACGGCTGCCGCCGCCATAAAACCGAGCACCAGCCGCTGAGGGCTGCGGGCACCAAACAAATTGATCATTCCCAGAGCGATTCTGCGATGAGCACCGCTGCTTTCCATTGCCTGGGAGAGCAAAAATCCGCCCAGAAGCAGCAGAATCAGCGGTGAGCCATAGGCCTCACCTACCTCTGCGGGCGTTAAGACCCCTGCCAACGGCAATACCGCAAGAGGTATTAGCGATGTCACCGGAATGGCGATGGGCTCAAAAATCCACCAAACAATGCATATGATCGCTACACCCAGCACCACTGCCACCGACTGCGACTGACCAGCAGCCATCGCCAGCATTGCTGCAGCAAAAGCCAGAATTGGGCCCGCATAAAGCGCGATGCTACGCATCGTCAACAAACAATCCTCCAGCGACAGGCACTCAAGGCATTTACTTCGTTACAGGGCGGGTAGGAGCACAGAAAATTCATAGACGCGCATCGTGTCTCAGGGAGTGCTGACTGTAAAGAGTGTTGCGCGCTTGGTCGGGGCGCCACAGAGAAGTACACTGCGCGCCATGCATCAAAACACTCCGCCAACACTGATCGATCGCTTCGGTCGGCGCGTCGACTATCTCCGCCTGTCCGTGACAGATCGTTGTGACTTTCGCTGTGTGTACTGCATGGCTGAAGACATGCAGTTCGTACCAAAAAGCGAGATATTGACTCTCGAAGAGCTGGCACAAGTCGCCCAGGCATTTGTGAATCTGGGCGTTCGCAAAGTCCGTCTTACCGGTGGCGAGCCTCTGGTACGGCACAACATCATGCAATTGGTAGAACAACTGGGCGCGATGGAAGGCCTGGACGAACTGGTAATGACCACTAACGGCTCCCAGCTCCAACGCCTGGCACAACCGCTTAGCGATGCGGGAGTAAAACGCCTCAACATCAGCCTCGATAGTTTGCAGCCCCGGCGATTCAGGCAAATCACTCGAGTAGGTCATCTGGAGCAGGTTGTAGCCGGTATCGACGCAGCCTGCGCTGCAGGCTTCGAACGCCTGCGGATCAATGCCGTCATTATGCGAGGCGATAACGATGACGAGGTCCTCGATCTGGTCAACTTTGTCAAAGAACGCGATATTGATCTTGCCTTCATCGAAGAAATGCCTCTGGGGCGTATCGATGATCACGATCGGGCCCTAACCCTGGCTGACAGCGACTGGCTGCGATCTCAGATCGAGCAGCATCACAGCCTTGCAGCCTTGGGAGACCCCAGCGGAACGGCGGGTCCCGCAAGAATGTATGCATTGGAAGGCAGCCGCAGTCACATCGGCTTTATCTCGCCGCATAGCAATAATTTCTGCCATCTGTGTAATCGTGTGCGCGTCACCGTAGAGGGACAGTTACTACTATGCCTTGGCAATGAACATTCAGTAGATCTTCGGGAGCTACTGCGCAGCCCCGGCACGAGCATGCAAGAGCTGCAGGAAACACTGCAGCGCGCCATGGATATCAAGCCTGAGCGCCACCACTTTGATAACAGCGAAGAGCCACAGATTCTGCGCTTCATGAATGCGACGGGCGGCTAAGCAGCCCTCAACGACTTAGCTAAGGGAGAGCCCCCGGGCCGTGGAAAAACGAACAGAACTTGCCTCGATAGAGACTATCGAAACCGGCTTTGCGGAACTTGGCTATATCTGCAGCCCCAAAATTGCCACGGCAGTATTCCTTGCCGCGCAGCTGCGTAAGCCGGTTTTAGTCGAAGGCCCTCCTGGCGTCGGTAAAACAGAGCTCGCAAAAACCGCGGCCACCCTTTTGGGGCTGCCGCTGGTGCGCCTGCAATGCTACGAGGGTCTGGACGAAGCCAAGGCGCTTTACGAATGGAAGTACGGCAAACAACTACTGTACACCCAGGTGCTCAAAGAAAAACTGGGGGATCTTTTGGATGGTGCCCAGGGTCTGGCGGAATCCGTAGAACGCTTACACCAATTTGGCGACGTGTTTTATTCCGAGGAATTTCTCGAGCCACGGCCATTACTGCAGGCCATGGAGCAGCCCCATGGGGCCGTTCTGCTGATTGATGAGATCGACAAATCCGACCATGAATTTGAGTCGCTTCTGTTGGAGATCCTGTCTGACTACCAGGTATCGATTCCGGAGATTGGCACCATCAAGGCCAAATCAACGCCGCTGGTCTTTCTCACCAGCAACAACACCCGGGACATATCCGACGCCCTGAAGCGCCGCTGCCTGCACCTGCACATACCGTTTCCCAGCATCGATCTGGAAGAGCGCATTTTGGCCAGCAGAGTGCCCGAGGTACAAGGCAGTCTCCGTCAACAACTGGTGGCCTTTGTCCACGCTGTGCGGGAACTGGATCTCAAGAAACAGCCCGCCGTATCAGAGACTATCGACTGGGCACGCAGCCTTTTACTGCTGCACGCCACCGAGTTGGAGCCAGAACTCCTGCAGAGCACGCTCAATGTCCTCTTGAAGTTTGAACAGGATATCGAGACCACAGAAGCCGAATTAGCATCACTTCTGCGCTCCATACAGCAGGCACCGGACACACTTTAAATGCAGTCCAGTCTGCTACGCTTTATCGAGATTCTGCGAAGCCATGCTTTGCCGGTATCGCCGGCAGAAACACTGGATGCCGCTGCGGCCATGGAAGTCGTGGGCTACTCCGATCGAGCAACGCTTCGCGACACTCTGGCCATGACCCTGGCCAAAAGTGATCGCGAAGAACACACCTTTTTGTACTGCTTTGATCAGTTCTTTGACCAACAGGCTGCGGACTTTAGCAGTGCTGCCAACGAGGACGGCGAGAGTGACTCCGAGCCGGCGGGCGACGGCAGCGATGACTCTGATGCCCCATCGCCCGAAAGCCCTGAATCGGCCGCCGGCGGCAGTGGTGCGGGTCAGGCTGGCGCTGGAAGCGCCGTTGATGACGCCGCAGAGCTTGCCGCGGCAGCCGATAGCTCACCAGCGCTGAAAGAGCTTCTGGAAGGAGAACTGCTCCCGGCACTGCTGGAGAACCAAAGAGGCACGCTCAGTACCGCCATGCGCCGTGCTGGCCAGGAAGCAGGCTTGAGCAAGATCCGGCTGTTCACCCAAAAAGGACAATACACGCGCCGAATTCTTGATTCCCTCGGTGAAGATCTTATCCGCGATGCCGTGATTGAGCTGGAGCGACTGGATTCTCCGGCGATTGACACCCTCCGACGCTACCGGGATGTGCTCCGGGAGCAAGTTCGGGACTTTGTGGAGCAGCAGTACCTGCTGAATGCCGAAGGCCATAATAGTGCCTTCATGGAGGAAATCCTCAGCAAGACGCGCCTTTCGAACATTGATCGGCGCCATCGTGACCGGGTGCAGGAGCAAGTGCGACGCATGGCCCGACGCCTGGCAAGTCGCCACAGCGCGCGGCGGCAGCCGGTAAAACGGGGCCAGCTCAATATGGGCAAGACGCTCCGCGGCGGTATGGCTCACGATGGCATTCTGTTTAAAACCCACTGGCGCTCGCGAAAACGCGACAAAGCCCAAATCCTTGCCATCTGCGATGTCAGTGGATCCGTGGCCGCCTATGCCAGCTTTCTACTCATGTTCCTTTACAGTCTTCAGGATGTGCTGCCACGGACCCGTAGTTTTGCTTTCTCCAGTCATTTGGGAGAAATCAGTGATCTGTTCAAGGAAGAGTCTCTGGAGAGAGCCATCGAGCTGGCCAATTGGCGTTATGGCGGCGCGACGGATTATGGCAGCAGTTTTAGGGACTTTGCTCAACTAGCGCTGGATGACATCAACAGCAGCACATCGGTTATCATTCTCGGAGATGCGCGTAACAACCGAGGGAACCCTGAGCTGGAGATCATGCAGAGCATTTACCAGCGTAGCAAACAAGTGATTTGGCTGAATCCGGAGTCCCGGCGCGCCTGGGGCACGGGTGATTCAGAAATGCTGCGCTACCAAACTGCCTGCCATTACTGTGCACCGTGCAGCAACCTGCAACAGCTTGAGCGCGTCGTCGACCAACTGCTCAAGAGTTTGCGGTAGCAGCGCGGCCGGTCCAGCGGCGCGATATGCCCCTCTCTCCCGATCATATTCCGCTTCCATGCTCCCTCAAGGAGAAGGTAACAGCGGAACTGTCTCCCCAGGATGTGGCCTTATCTACGGACTCGCTCTCCCGGGAAACGGTTATTGGCTATCTTGCCAAGAGCAAGGATACCGATAATTCACCACTGGCGACCATCAAACGCCGCGCCGCCAAAGAGAATCGCAAACCGCATCTTCGACCCGAGGATCAGGCCATACTGACGTGGATTTGCGAGGCTTTTGATGAGTGGGAAGAACACTACCCCCTTGAGCAGCCGCTAAGAGATCATATTCATCGGTTACTGCCTTTGGCTATCGCCATGGCTCTTAAAGATGACGCCTTTTATACGCCGGGCTTGCATCCGCTGCACCGCCTCCTCGATGCCTTGCAAAATGGCGCTGTGGGCTGGCAGATGCGCCTGGATCGTGCAGGCCAAATGCTCGAGCAGCGCATTCAGCGGGCCGTAGAGAAAGCCCTTGATTGGTTCAGTAACGACCGAATCGATATTGCGGCAATCACGCAGGAATTGCTCGCAGCCAATGAACGCGATGCGGCCAGGGCGCAGCGTATGGTGCAACGCCTGGCAGAGACCGAAGAGGCACGCCTCAAGACACTGTCGGCCCGGCGCGACGCGGCCCGAGACATCAACGCCGGCTTAGAGCAATACGAGCTGCCCGCAGCCATTGGCGAATTTCTCAAGGGGCCCTGGTACGACAGCGCTCAGCTGGTGCTGGTCAAACATGGCGCCGACTCCCGGGAATGGCAACAAATGTGCCGCGCAACACTTCATCTTATGGAGTCGGTGCAAACGCCAGAGGATGCAGGTGATGCCTCACGAGATCGTCAGGAGCAGATCCTCAGGCATCTGCCGGGGGAGCTACGCCGCTGGCTCTTGAGTCTTGAACACGACAGCGACGCCACCGACAGTGCTATTGGCTTGGTGGAGTATGCCCACTTGCGCATACAGCATGGCCAGAAGCTTCAGTTGGTTAATATCCCTGCGATTGCTTTGGAAGAAGAAACAGCTGATGAAAATGCCATCGCTGACGATAGCTTCAGTAATGGAGACTGGTATCAGTTTGAAGATGATGAGGGTGAACTCCGCGCTCAGCTGGTGTTGCAGCTCGAAAACGGGCAGCACCTGCTCTTTACCAACTTTGTGGGCCTTAAAGCTCTGGACCTCTCCCGACGAGCTTTCAGCCAGCGGATCAGTGATGGCTTTTCGCTACCCCTACCCAACCAGGAGACGTTCAGCCTGAGCCTCGCCGCTGCGGCGGGGATCAACAACGAAGATCAGCTCAGGCAGTTGATGGATCCGGGTTATCGACCTCGCGAAGATGTGCATCACTCGCAGGATGATAAACGACACCACGATGATCGTCGTACCCACGAAGATCGTCGTACTCACGACGAAGACCGTCGGGGTCACAGTGATGCTTCGTCAACGCATTCAGAAGCTGAGCCGCAGGACAGCGAAGCGCCAGACGTCGAGAGCCTTCGGCCTAACGAAGAATTCTTGGAAGCACCCTCACAAGAGCTCTCACAAGAACTTCCAGAAGAGTCGGAAGCTGTGTTTGATAGCTCCAACTTCGTTGATACCGCAGAAGCCGAAGTGTGGTCCGCCGAGCTACCCGATCTTAGCGATACCGAGGAATTCGATCCGGTACTGACACCTCCGGTGGGGGCCGAGACAGAGCTGACTCTGGATCTGGATGAGCCCGAATCACCAGTCAACAACGCGCCCCAGGAGAGCCCCACAGGTGAAGGGGCCGCAAGAATCGAGCAGCCAATTCAGAACGACTCCGCCCAGGAACCGCCGCCTCCTCCGGCGCCTGAGCCACCACCGCCCGCGCCACCCTATCAGCCGCCGTATCAGCCGACGCCGTATCAGCCGCCCGCTGCGCCACCTCAATCTGCACCACCCCCGCCTGCCCCAATTCAGGCGGCTGCACCGGCTCCCGCGCCCGCCGCAGTGCCTCCGCCGGCTCCGACACTCGCGCCAGCGCCCCCAGCGCCGGAACAAGCCAGTGCGCCGCGCGAGGTAGATGTCCCCATGGGGGCCTGGCTTGGATTTCATGATGGAGAGACCCCCATCATGGCAAAGCTCGCGGTCTTTGACCCACGGCGTGACAACTACATCTTCGTGAATCGCAAAGGCATTGCCATGCGGGAACTCAGCCGCTCGGAGCTGCGCGCGCTCATGGATCAAGGCCTCGTGGATATCCTTGAAACTCGTTCCTACTTCCGCGACGAAGTTGAGCGAGCTCGGGAGGAGGGAGAATGACTGGTAAAGACCATCGACGCTTTTTCCGACTTCCGGTCGCGTCTCGTGTATTTATCGAGATCGAGTCACCGCCTCCCGGAAGCATTGGACCCGGCAAGGTAGCTCGCTGCGATACCCTGGATGTGTCTCACAGTGGCCTGCGAGTACGTTTGGATGAGTCAGTAACTGTGGGTGCTATTCTTCAGATTGGCGTTGAGCTGCCCGGCGAGAATGAACCTTTCTATCTGGTCGGGCAGGTGCGCTGGCGAATGCGGGATAAAGAGCACCCCGGCAGCTGGATTGCCGGATTCGAGGTGCTCAACGCCCTGGGCTCAGATATTGAGCACTGGGAGGCGGCGCTTATGGAAATGGACGAGCGTACGCCCTCTCCCTAGGTTTGCGGTCAGCTAGCCCCTAACTGGTTTTTGCACTGACATTTGCCGCAGCGGTCGTGGCCGAAAGCTTAGCTGCATCAAAGGATTCCATCTCGGCATCCAACTGTCGGCTCACAAGATCCGGTGATCCGGTTCCCCGCGCCATGAGGCTGTAAGCCATAGGCACCAGAAACAAAGTCACCAGCGTAGCAAGCGCAACGCCGCCCATAACTACCACACCGATAACGCTGCGCACCTCATGACCAGGCCCTGTGGACAACACCAGGGGCAGAGCACCCATCACGGTGGTAAACGCCGTCATCACAATAGGCCGCAGTCGCTTGCTGGAACCTTCGATAACCGAGCGCTCAAAATCAAAGCCTGCGTCACGCATCTGATTGATGAACTCAACAATAAGAATACCGTTCTTGGCAGCCAGACCCACCAACATAATGAGTCCAACCTGGCTGTAGATGTTGAGTGTTGCGCCTACAATCTGAAGCCCCCAGAGGCCACCGAGCAATGCCACCGGCACCGTAAACAAAATGATCGCCGGGTGCACAAAGGACTCAAACTGGGCTGCCATCACCAGGTACACGATAAGCAGTGCCAAAAGGAAAGTAACGTAAATGCTGCCACTGGCTCGGTAGTACTCCAAAGACTCTCCCTTAAAATCAAAGCTTGCCGTCTCTGGCAGCTCTGTTCGCACAAGCTCTTGCAGATAATCCAGGGCTTCACCGAGCTTGTAGTCATCAGCCAGAGAAGCAGACAGAGTAAACGAGCGAACCCTGTTGTATCGGTTCAAGCTCCCTGCGCCAGCTTCCTCCCGGAGTGTCACCATGTTCGACAGTGGTATTAATTGGTCAGTAGTCGTGGAGCGCACGTAGATATTGTCCAAATCAGACAAGGTCCGGGACTCTTCACGATCACCCTCAAGGATCACGTCATACTCACGGCCACCCATAATGAATGTGGTTACGCGTCGCGAGCCCAAGAGAGTTTCCAGCGTCCTTCCGATATCTGCGAGACTGATCCCCAGATCGCCCGCACGATTGCGATCCACAGAAACGCGCAATTGCGGTTTAGTGGGTTTGAGGTCTGTGTCTACACGCAGCAATCCAGGATTCTCGGCCACAGCCTTGAGCATGATGTCCTGCCACTCGGCGAGATTCTCATAGCTGTCGCCACCGACCACAAACTGCACCGGATCGGCATTACCACCGCCAAATGAACGCGGAGCCCGAACAAATATTCTCGCACCCGCGATGTCCTTGACCCTTTCCTGGGCGTCCGCCGCAATTTCTTGGGAGGTGCGCTCACGCTCTTCCCAGGGTGCAAGCGCCATGATCGTAAACGCCTGATTAAAGGACTCACCACCACCCCAGCCAGGGGCACGAATCAGCAAACGCCGTACCTCGCCACTCTCAACCAGGGGCATGAGCAGCTCTTCGACTTGCAATACCTGATCCACGGTGTACTCAAAGGAGGACCCCTCGGGCGTCGATGCAATCATGTACAACACACCGCGGTCTTCGGTGGGTGAAAACTCCTGGGGAACAGTCCTGCTCAACTGCCAGGCTGCAAGCACGCAAACAAGAAGCACGGGGATAAACATCCATGAGCGCTTTACTACTGGCGTAAGAACTTTGCGATAACGAAGCTCCATGGCCTCGCTCAGCGCCTCTACCTTGTCCGCCAGACGATTTGATACCTTTTCTTTATCCAGCAATTTGGAGCAGATCACCGGACCTAAGGTCAGAGCCACAAAGCTGGAGAAGATCACAGCGATTGCCATGGCCACCGCAAATTCGGCAAACAGGCGCCCGATGTTGCCTTCAAGGAAGGTAATAGGAATGAACACCGCAACCAAAACCAGAGTTGTCGCGATAACCGCAAAAGCCACCTGACGGGAGCCCCGATAGGAGGCTACAAGCGCCGACTCTCCGCGGACAAGTCGGCGGTGAATGTTCTCCAGCACCACAATACTGTCGTCCACCACCAAACCGATAGCCAACACCAGTGCCAGCAAGGTCAAAAGATTAATACTGTAGCCCAGCGCCCAAAGCATACTGAAACTGCCAATGAGCGAAATAGGAACGGTCAGTGCCGGTACCAGTACGCTCCTGGGATCACCCAGGAACAGGAAAATTACGATCACGACCAACACGCCGGCTATAAACAAAGTGGAGAACACCTCATCGATAGCGGCATCCACGAATACCGAGCGATCAAAACCCACCACCAATTCCATGCCATCAGGAAGCTGCTGATTCACGCGAACAATTTCTGCTTGCACGGCACGTCCCACGCTCAAGGCGTTGGCTTTACTCTGCTTGACGATACCGACCCCAACCATGGACTCGGTATTACCGCGGAACATACTGCGGGACTCGGCGCTGGAAAGCTCCACTCGCGCCACATCAGCAAGACGCACCAAATATCCGTCATCACCCCGGGCCAGGACCAGCTCCTGAAAATCCTTCGCCACCTGATAGCTACGATCAATACGCACCACAAAATCCCGCTGCGATGACTTAATCGTGCCTGCCGGTAGCTCAACGTTCTGACTGCGCAGCGCTGCTTCAACGTCGCTTACGGTAAGCCCCCTGGCCACCAGCGCGTTGCGATCCAGCCAGATGCGCATGGAATAGATTTGCCCACCACCGATTCGTACCCGGGCCACACCATCGAGTACCGCAAACCGGTCCTCAAGATAGCGACGGGCGTAGTCGGTTAGCTCCAGGGCTGACATGTTTTCGCCAACGAGGTGCGACCAAAAAATTACCTGCTCATCACTGTTGCTCTTGCGAGTCTCCGGAGGCAGCGCCTCTTCTGGCAGGTTATCCAGCACACCTGACACACGATCACGCACGTCATTGGCCGCCGAGTCGATATCTCTATCCAGATTGAACTCGATGGTAACGGTGGATTCACCGTCGTAGCTGGCAGAACTCAGAGTCTTGATACCCTCAATGCCTGACAGGCGGTTCTCAATGAGCTCGGTGATCTTGTTCTCTACCACCGCAGCAGACGCACCGGGATAGGAGGTTTGCACCGTTACGATGGGCGAGTCGATATCGGGATATTCGCGCAGTGGCAAACGATCGAAGGCGAGCAAACCGAAAGCAACTATCAAGGCGCTACCTACGAGCGCCATAACGGGTCGTCGAACAGCAATATCAGAAATTAACATTAGCCTTGCACCACACGAACAGGCATTGCATTGCCGGAGAGGCGGATCACGCCATCTCGCACAATTTGCTCACCTTCGCTCACTCCATCCAAAATGACGACCCAACCTGGTATGCGGGCCCCAATTTTCACTTCGCTGCGCAGTGCCTGCTCACCCTCGACCTTCCAGACAAAGTGACGCGCAGCACGGCTTTGTAGGCTTTCTTCCGGCACCATCAACACAGTATTGGACTCACCGGTAATTTCAATTTCCATCAACAGGCCCGCGCGCAACAAACCCTCCTCATTGGGGACGACAGCGCGTGCGGTAATTGCTCGCGCTACGGGATCCACCCGGCTTCCCACGGCAGAGAGCTCCCCGACAAAGTCTTCTTTGAACGCGGCGCTTCTGGCGATGACGGTCATTCCAGGCTGCAGGACACCGAGGTATCGGGCTGGAACCGTAAACTGCAAACGCATGCGGCTAATATCATCCAGCGTGGTTAACCTTTGTCCCACGGATGCCAAAGCACCCTCACTGACCTCGCGCAGACCCAGAACACCAGAAAAAGGCGCAACAATCGTCAAATCGGCTACCCGGGCTTCCAACTCGCTGAGCTGATGCTGAAGGACCTCAACTTCTGTGGTCGCGGAGTCGAGGTCTGTCTGAGCGACCTGGTTTTTGCGGGCCAGGTCTGTGAGCCGTTTTACCTCACGCCGAGCGTCCGCAAGCCGAGCGCTGAGCTCTCGCAAAGAAGCCTGCTCAGACTCCTGTCGCAGTGTCGCAAGCACCTGCCCTTTCTCTACCGTCTGACCATCTTCGAAATTCAGGCTGGTGATGCGCTGAGAAACCGGCGCAGTGATGTCGATGGACTCCCAAGCCTGCAGAGTACCCAGTGCTGGAATGCGGTCACGATAGCTGCGCGACTCGACGCCCACCACCGTAACGGGAGCAGCAGGCCTGGCACGCCTTGCGCCATCATCAGACTGTCCACCAAATTGTTGCCAGGCAAAAAAGCCGGCAATTGCCAGACCAATAACAATGACCAGGGATTTCATGGGTACCGCTGAACTCCTTCTCAATTTAAGGGGTGGAACACGCCATTCTAACACCCGGGGATAAAAGGCTGGCGGCATTGAATACGTGAACGAATACCTAATGGATTGCCCAAGCCCGCGTTAACGGAAAGGCTGCAGGACGGTGTATCATCGCAGCCCTCAGGGGCGTCGTAGCTGTGCGCCCAATATCATCTAAAGGGCTGGACCCGTAGCGTCGTCGCAATTAATCCGCGATGGGGAGAGATTTTTGAATTCGCATTGGCATCAACAACTGGCGACACTGCTAAAAGATGAACCAAAATTCCTTCGGGGCATCGGTCGCGGCATTGAGAAAGAGAGCCTTCGGGTAACCGGAGATGGTGTACTGGCTCAAACCCCACATCCTCCCGCTCTCGGCTCAGCTCTGACCCACGGCAGCATCACCACAGATTACTCTGAGTCACTTATGGAGTTCATCACTCCGGTATCGAGCAGTATCGAGGACACACTCAAAACCCTCGAAGACGTGCATAGTTTTGTCTACAAACATATCGGCAGCGAGCGCCTGTGGAGCGCCAGCATGCCCTGCATAGTCGCCGGCGACGCGGGCATTCCGGTAGCACACTACGGAAGCTCCAACGTCGGTCGCATGAAGACGGTGTATCGCTACGGTCTGGGGAATCGCTACGGAAGACTGATGCAAGCGATTGCCGGCGTGCACTACAACTTCTCTATGCCCGAGTCCTACTGGCCCGAAGCTCAAAAAGCCGACGGCGATGAGGGTCCCCTGCAGGACTACATCACCGGCCGGTATCTGGGGCTGATCCGCAACTTTCATCGATGGTCCTGGCTGCTGATCTACCTTTTTGGCGCATCCCCGGCGGTCTGTGCAAGCTTTATGCGCGGTCGCGGAGAGCATCACCTGGAACCCTTTGATGCGGAGGGCAACTCGCTGTACCTGCCGCATGCAACAGCGCTGCGCATGGGTGATCTGGGCTACAACAGCTCCGCGCAAAAATCCCTGAAGGCCTGCTATAACTCCCTGGACAACTATATTGCAACGCTGACTCAGGCGATCCTCACACCTCACCCTGCTTACGCTGCGTTCAAAGGCATGAAAGATGGTGAATACATGCAGCTGAATGACAGCCTGCTGCAGATTGAGAACGAGTTTTACAGCACCATCAGACCTAAGCGTCCCGGGGGCAGCGGTGAAACACCACTGACGGCATTGCATGACCGGGGTATCGAGTACGTCGAAATACGCTGCATCGATGTCTCTCCATTTCATCCACTGGGGATCGATAGCGCGCAGATTCGCCTGCTCGATAGCTTCCTTGTTTATTGCCTGACCCAACCGAGTGAAGCCTGTGACGAAGCCCAGCAAGATCGTCAGGCATCAAACCTGAGCGCTGTAGTGAATCGCGGACGGGAGCCGGGCTTGATGCTGGATACAGAGTCTGGCCCCAAAGCACTCAGCGACTGGGCCCTGGAATTACTTGATGCAATATCAGCCAGTGCAGAGCTTCTGGACGGCGTGCACCACAGCAATAGCTACGCGGACGCTCTGGCCGAACAGAAAGCCAAGGTTCGTGGTGAGCTTGAACTGCCCTCAGCCAGAGTGCTGCGGGAGATGCGGGAAAAAGGTATCCCCTATTACCGATTTGCCATGGGGTACAGCAATCGCTGGGCAGAGCACTTTAGAGACTGGCAGCTTGATGCAGATGCTGAGCAGGCCCTCATAGATGATAGTAAAGCGTCGCTCCAGCGTCAGGCCGACATCGAGGCAGCGGATAACTGCAGCTTTGAAGAGTATCTGACGGCTTATTTCGACCAGTACAAAGCACTGAATCAGGGAGACTAGATGAACGCGCTGATGCAAATCCGACCGGTTTTCTTCGGACTGTTCCTGTTCACAATTGTCGCGATGACCTTCGCGCTGGTGTATCTCCAGGAAACCCTTGGCCTGCCTCCCTGCCCCCTATGTATTACGCAGCGCGTGTTCGTAATCCTCGTAGGCCTATTTGCCTTGCTGGCGGCCCTGCACAATCCCCAGGGCTGGGGCCGACGTCTCTACGCAGCGCTGTGCCTCCTCAGTGCCTGTGCTGGCGGCGCCGTGGCAATGCGCCATATCTGGCTGCAAAGCCTGCCCGAAGAACTGGCGCCCGCTTGCGGTCCAAGCCTTGGGTACATGCTAGAAACGCTGCCATTAGCCGAGACCTTCTCCGTCGTTATGATGGGTGACGGCAACTGTGCCGAGACAGTGTGGACCTTTATGGGCATGAGTATCCCCCAGCAGACGCTCATTGTGTTTGTGGTTATGGCAGCTGTTTCTGTCTTTCAGATGCTGAGAAAGAACTAGCGTCAAAGTAAGCCGTAGGACACATCTGGAAGGCTCCTCTGCTCGTATTCGGCAAGTGAGCCCCATTCGCTACGTGCGCTAAACGGGGGACGCTTACTTCGCAAATGACGCCCACTTGCCTTTGCGTTGAGCTTCGTAGGCAACTCCGATCACTGCGGTGACGCCTACTCACTGCCTCGAAGGGCTGCTGCCAATACTTACGAAGCGAGCGTCACCCAACTTAGCGAGAGAAGTGAGTATTGGTAGCAGCCCGTGCCAGCTGATGGCGATGCACGTATCGGCAAGTGAGCCCCATTCGCTACGTGCGCTGGAAGGGGGACGCTTACTTCGCCAATGACGCTCACTTGCCTTTGCGTTGAGCTTCGTAGGCAACTCCGATCACTGCGGTGACGCCCACTCACTGCCTCGAATGGCTGCTGCCAATACTTACGAAGCGAGCGTCCCCCAAATTAGCGAGTGAAGTGAGTATTGGTAGCAGCCCGTGCCAGCTGATGGCGATGCACGTGTCGGCTTTGACTCGCGCAAAAAAAAAGGGCCTCAACAACATTGAGACCCTCTCTTTAGCAATGACATCTGCTAACTGCCCGGTAGCCCGGGCTTGATGTCTGCGTGCTTAGCCTTCGGCGCCGGCCTGCGTGGGAATATCCAGCAGTTCAACTTCAAAAATCAGAGCCGCATTCGGTCCGATGCGCTCACCTGCACCACCTGCACCGTACGCCAGCTCAGAGGGAATGAAGAGCTTGTACTTGGCACCGACCTGCATCAGCTGCAGAGCTTCGGTCCAACCACTGATGACCTGGCCTACGCCAAAGGTAACCGGCTCGCCGCGAGCGTAAGACGAATCAAACTCAGTGCCGTCCATGAGCGTACCGCGATAGTGCACCTGCACACTGTCATCAGCGGTGGGCGTGGCGCCAGTACCGGCTTCAACCACTTCGTACTGTAGACCAGACTCAGTAGTTACAACACCTTCACGAGTGCTGTTCTCTAAAAGGAACGCAGTCGCGGCCGCTGCATTGGCTTCGGCCAGCGCAGAAGTCATAGATTCGCGCTCGGCATTCATACGCTCCTGAAAAGCGATCATTTCTGCCTGAATTTCTTCGTCCGAAAGACGCTGTGGCGAATTGGTCATGGCATCACGCAGTCCGGCAGCAAAGGCATCAACGTCGACAGTCATGCCGTCATTGGCCATATTTCGGCCAAGGCCCAAGGCTACGCCGTAGCTAAGTCGTTGGTTAGGTGTTTCGAGCTGTAGTTCAGCCACGGCTGTTTCTCCCGAGTCTTGTTGCTGACATGCACTCAGCGCAATCACGGCAAACAACGCTGCCGCGGGCTTCATAAATGTATTCATGGATACTTCCTGTGAATTGATATGGTTCGATGGAATCTGGACCTTGGTATTCTGGCCCCACCCTTGGCGAGACGCGAAACAAACTCAAGGACCACATATTTCGAGGGCGCAAGTGTAAACGCTGGATGGACGCTCTGCCACCCTCTAACTGTGGAGCGCCGGAAGAAACGCTACACTGCGTCCACTCCTCGTCCGGACAGGCACAAGGTGCAATTCGCGACGACAGCTGGAATAGACCATGGCTTTTCGATTTTTTGAACAACTTGTACATCCCTTTCCGCCGGCCCAACCGGGACGAGCCCCGGCCTCGGTATACCGATTTTGTCGGCACCATTCCCGGGGACTAGAGCCATGGCTGATATCCATGTCTGTGCTGAGCATGGGCATTGCCATGATCGAGGTCGCGCTGTTCGAGGTACTCGGTCAGGGCGTCGACCTACTGTCTACAACTACTCCCTCAACTATTGCAGCGGCCGGGGGCACCGCCCTTATGTGGCTGTCACTGGGTTTATTGACCGCCTTTCCCATTATGGTTGCCCTGCAATCGCTGTTGCTACACCAGACACTCATGGGCAACTTTCCCATGATCGTGCGGTGGATGGCCCACCGCTATCTACTGCGCCAAAGTCTGGGCTTTTTTCAGGATGAGTTCTCTGGCCGAGTAGCGACGCGGGTCATGCAAACGGCGCTGGCAGTGCGCTCGGTCGTTCTGATTACGCTCGATATTCTGGTCTACGTGGTGGTGTACTTCCTTTCGGTGCTGTTTCTTCTGGGCAGCATAGACCCAAGGCTCGCCTTGCCACTATTTGTATGGCTCGTGATCTACATACTTATTTTGCGAACAGTGCTCCCGCGAATGCAGCGGGTGTCAGAAGTGCAGGCCGATGCACGATCCATGATGACGGGCCGTATTGCCGACAGTTACACCAACATCAGTACCGTGAAGCTGTTCTCTCACGCCCAAAGGGAGTCCAACTATGCACGCGAGGGTATGGAGGAGTTTCTCGGCACCGTGCACCCTCAAATGCGTCTGGTGACCTGGATGGAGACATCCATCACCGCAAACAACACCTTGATGCTGCTCTCTGTGAGCGCCATGGCCTTGTATCTGTGGTTCGAAGCCGCCATATCGCCGGGCTCCATCGCCGCAGCGCTGGCGCTTTGCCTGCGCATTAACGGTATCAGCGAATGGATTATGTGGGAGGTCTCAGCGCTTTTTGAAAATATCGGTACCGTGCGAGACGGCATCACCACGCTGGCACGAGATATCGAGGTCGAAGACCACAGTCAGGCCAAGGAGCTAGAAGTGCCCGCCGGCCATGTGCATTTTCAGGATATTCAATTTGCCTACACGCCTCAAAAGCCCGTCTTTAAGAAGTTGAGCCTGGATATTGCTCCGGGCGAGAAGATTGGCCTCATCGGCCGCTCCGGAGCGGGAAAGTCCACCCTGGTGAATTTGCTTCTGCGATTTTCCGATCTTCAGGGTGGCTGCATCACCATCGACGGCCAGGATATTCGCCACATCACGCAGGAAAGCCTCCGGGCCAGGATCGGCATGGTGACCCAGGACACCTCTCTTTTGCATCGCACGGTCCGCGAGAACATCCTCTACGGCCGCGAGTCTGCCAGTGAAGAAGAATTACTCGCGGCCATCAGGCGCGCCCGCGCTGATGAGTTTATCGATAATTTAGCGGACCACAGTGGCGCTACGGGCCTGGATGCCCAGGTTGGAGAACGCGGAGTAAAGCTCAGTGGCGGACAGCGGCAACGCATTGCCATTGCCCGGGTAATGCTCAAAGACGCGCCCATACTGGTTCTGGACGAAGCTACCTCGGCACTGGACTCTGAGGTGGAAGTAGCCATTCAGGAAAGTCTCTATGAGCTCATGGAAGGAAAAACCGTACTCGCCATCGCTCACAGATTGTCCACGATCGCGGCCCTGGATCGGCTGGTGGTGCTAGACGGTGGAGAGATCGTCGAAACCGGTAGTCACGCTGAACTTCTCGCCAAAGACGGCATTTACAAACGATTGTGGGATTACCAATCCGGCGGCTTTCTCGCGGCGGATTAGGGCGTGTTTAAGGCCTTGAGAAATGGTCCAAAAGCCTCTTTGGGAAGCCCGTAATGCGCAGCCAGGACCTGGAGGTGTTTCAGCAGGAGTACCGCCTCCTCCTGAGAGTCTTGCCCATTCGCCGATGGCGCCCTGGCACCTTCTTCGGACAGCGTTGCAAGCAAATCCAGCTGGGTGCGCTCGGCATCAAGCTCCAGCTGTTTAATCGCCGCATACTCGACGGCACGGCTTTTTTGCTCGCGCCACGCTACCCGCTGCTGACGCAAAGGCAGAATGACCCGCTCGCGCCACTGTCCACAGCGATCCTGCGCTCGACGAATATCCTCAGCGCCTAGCCGCCGAGCCTCCCGGGCACACCAGCTCACGTAAAGCATCAGGTTAACGTCTACCGCCCACTCCTCCTGAGCAGCGATGCAAGCCTGCGCCACGCCAGGTTTCGCATACACAGCCGTGGCAAAACGCCACAGACGCTCCTGTGCGCTCAACTCTTCCTGCTCGTATGTCTGTTCCCTAAGGTCCACGCCCAGTACACTCCCCGCCCGTGATTATCTTACGCGACCTAAGCCTGCGCCGCGCAGACCGTCTCCTCTTCGAGGAGGCTACTGCGAGCCTGCTTCCCGGCCAAAAAATTGCCCTCACCGGTGCCAATGGCTGCGGCAAGTCCAGCCTGTTTGCCATGCTACTAGGCGAGCTACAGGCAGATAAGGGCGATATAGAAGGCCTTGGGGGCCAGCGTATCGCGCATATGGCACAGGATGTGGCCGCCAGTGACTTAAGCGCCAGCGATTTTATTCTCCAGGGCGATGCTGATGTCGCCGGGCTTCTGGCTGCCTTGAAGATTGCAGAGGCCAGTGATGACTTTGCCGCGGCAGCGACGGTGCACACGCAGCTCGAGGCCTGCGACGGCTATGGCGCAGAACGCCGGGCCCGGCAATTGATGCTAGGCCTGGGTTTTGAAGATCGAGATACCCAGCGCAGTGTTGCCGAATTCTCCGGGGGTTGGCGGGTACGTCTGGCTTTGGCACGCGCCTTGATGATGCCGTCTGATTTACTGCTTCTGGATGAGCCCACCAACCACCTCGATCTGGATACCACCTTGTGGCTGCAGGATTTTCTTAAAGCCTATCGGGGAACACTGCTGCTCATCTCCCACGATCGCGACTTTATTGATGCCAGCTGCTCTGCGGTACTGCACATCGAACAACAACGACTAAACAGCTATAAGGGCGGCTACAGCGACTTCGAACGCCAACGTGCCCTGCGTTTGGCAGAGCAACGTGCCAGTGCCGAAAAGCATGCGCGCCGCCGGGCAGAGATCGAAGATTTTGTGCGCCGATTTCGAGCCAAGGCCACCAAGGCACGACAAGCCCAGAGCAGGCTCAAGGAGCTGGCCCGTATGGGCGAGATGGCCCTTGCCCATGAAGACAGCCCTTTTGAGTTCCGCTTTCCAGAGCCACCGAGGGGGCGCGACCCGCTGATCGATCTTCGCGGTGCCAAGATTGGCTACGATACAAAGCCATTAATCTCCGGCGTGGATTTCGGCCTGTGCAATGGTGACCGCATAGCGCTCCTTGGCCGCAACGGCACTGGCAAAACGACATTCCTGCGCAGTTTGTGCGGCGATCTCCCGCTGCTTAGCGGTGAGAGACACAATAGTGAAGGCTGTCGCATCGCGTATTTCGATCAGCAGCAAGTGGACACATTGGATCTGGACAGTACAGCTTTGCAGCACCTGCAGCGTCTGACACCGGATGCTCGGGAGCAGACCTTGAGAGACTTTCTTGGTGGCTTCGATTTTCGCGGACAGCGCGCGGACGCCGTATTGCGTCCCTTCTCAGGCGGCGAAAAAGCACGCCTAGCCCTGGCCCTACTGGCATGGCAGCGCCCAAATGTACTGGTGCTGGATGAGCCCACGAACCATCTGGACCTGGAAATGCGCCGGGCATTGGAGATTGCACTCCTGGAGTTCGCCGGCGCGGTAATTGTGGTGAGCCACGACCGCCACCTACTTCGCAGCACTGCTGACAGCCTCTATCGCATCGCCGAGGGGCGTTTAAGTCTGTTTGAGGGGGACCTGGACGCCTATGAAACACTGATCCTTCGCGGGGCAGATGTCGCAAGTGACAGCGGTCCGGCCAAAGCCGAGGACGCCGATAGGGACCGCAGCATCGTCGATCGTAAAGACCAACGGCGCGCAGCGGCAGAGATTCGCGCCCAGCGCCGACCGCTGGAGCAGGCCATTAAGAAGCTGGAAACGCGTATGGAGTCTCTTCAGAAACAATTGACTGATATCGAGGGGGCGCTAGCAGAGCCATCAATCTATGAACAGGACGCCAAGGCCAAACTCACCGAGCTCCTTAGAGACCAGGGCGCTCATCGCTCTACCCTGGAAGAACTTGAGAGCGAGTGGCTCATGCAACAGGAGTCCCTGGAGGCGATGATCGAACAAGGCTAAGTTTGTCTGATCGGGACAGACGCTTGATCTGTGCTTCGCGCACCTGGGCACGGGAGCGATCCTCACAGCCTTCTACCCAAATAGCCTTCACCGGCCGACGGGCTCGGGTGTATTGCGCCCCACCCACAAGCTCCCCGTTGTGCTGACGCAAGCGCCGCACAAGGTCACGGGTCACCCCGGTATACAAAGACCCATCGGCGCAGCGCAGAATGTAAACAGCCCAAGGCAACGACTCTGACATCAAACGAGCAAGCTCTGCTCAGCCGCGACGCCAGCTTTGGTAGCGCTCCAGCCAACTGAGCAATTTTTCGGGCTTGCGTGCCTTGCGCCACTCACTGGCAAGAAAGCGGTTCGCCTCACTCATTGTTGGATAGATGTGAATGGTGCCAAGGATCTTGTTCAGACCCAATCCATGTTTCATAGCCAGCACAAACTCCGGCAGCAGGTCTCCCGCATGGGCACTGACTATAGTCGCACCAAGGATGCGATCGCGCCCCGGAACGGTGAGGACCTTAACAAAGCCCTCGTCTTCGCTGTCAGCAATAGCCCGATCAAGGTCATCGATGCCGTACCGCGTGACCTCATAGGGCACCCCCTGCTCTTTGGCTTCGTCTTCGCTCAGTCCCACCCGGGCCACTTCGGGATGGGTAAAAGTCGCCCAGGGAATGACGGAATAATCGACGCGAAAACGCTTGAGATGTCCCAGTAGCGCGTTGACCGTCGCAAACCAGGCCTGGTGGCTGGCGGTATGCGTAAACTGATAAGGCCCGACGATATCACCACAGGCAAAGATCGTAGGGATCTCAGTCTGAAGATAATCGTCCACCTCGATGGTCCCACGTCCGGTCGTTCGAATACCCAAATCCTCCAGCCCCATACCTTCGATATTGGGGGTGCGACCCACCGCCAGTAATAAGCGATCGAACTCCAGGCTAAAGTCTTCTCCTTTCAACACACACTGTGCGCTCTGTGCGCCCTCAGTCCTTGCAAAAGACTTCGGCTCACAGTGCGTCAGTACGCGTATGCCCTTCTTCTCTAAGCGAGCGTGGACCAGTGTCGAGGCGTCCTCGTCTTCTCTTGGCAGGATCCGCGCAGCGTGGGTGACCAGCGTTACCTGTGAGCCCAGGCTGGCCATCGCCTGTGCCAGCTCACAGCCAATCGGGCCGGCTCCCAGCACCATGAATCGTTTGGGTAGCTCGCGAATATCCCAAAGGGTATCGGAAGTCAGATAATCCAGATCCTCAAGACCTGCAATATCCGGTACCCGCGCACGAGCCCCGCTGGCAATAATGATGTGTCGCGTAGAGATTCGTTGACCGTTTACCTCCACTTCCCAGGGGGACACGATCTTGGCATCGCCAGAGACACAGTCCACACCCAAAGAAGTAAAGCGCTCTACCGAGTCGTGGGGCTCAATGGCCGCGATTTTCTCTTGCACACGTTCCATCACCGCAGGGAAATTCACCGAAACCTCTACCGGCGCAATACCAAACTCCGGTGCGCGACGCATTTCATCGGCCACGTGTGCACTGCGAAGGATCGCTTTACTGGGGACGCAGCCGGTGTTCAGGCAGTCTCCACCCATTTTATGACGTTCAATAAGCGTCACTTTGGCTTTCAGCGTCGCCGCAATCAACGATGCCACCAGGCCGGCCGAGCCGGCCCCAATGACAACCAGATTGGTATCAAACTGCTTGGGCCGTGTGAATCGGGCCAACTGTCGGCGAGCCTTGATACGTCCCAGCAGACTGCGAGCAATGAACGGAAACATCGCCAACAATACAAAAGAGCCAAGAAGAGCCGGCGATAAAATGCCCGCTGGACTCTCCAACTGCCCAAGCTGGGTGCCTGCATTCACATACACCGCGGTAGCCGGGAGCATTCCCAACTGAGACACCCAGTAAAAACGCCCGGTACTGATCGGCATCAAGCCGGAAATCAGGTTGATTACAAAAAACGGAAATACGGGCACCAGACGCAGTGAGAACAGATAAAAGGCACCATCGCGAGAGAAACCTTCATTGAGCGCTTTCAGCTGGCGCCCAAAGCGTGTCTGGACCCAATCACGAAGCAGCGAGCGAGAGACCAGAAATGCCAGGGTAGCCCCCACCGAGCTGGCAAATGAAACCAGCAGCAGCGCTGTCCAGAAACCGAAGATCGCGCCTCCTGCGAGGGTCATGATCGCGGCGCCGGGAAGAGACAAGCCCGTCACTGCCACATAGAATCCAAAAAAGATCAGGGCGACCATTAATGGATTGGCGTTTCGCAATGCCTCCAGATCGTCACTGCGCCCGCGGAGCTCCTCGAAACTGAGCAAGGACTGTAAATCGAAGTACCAGAAGGCAAAAAAGCCCGCCAGAACCAACGCTATGATGATTACTTTTACCGGTTTACCTGCTGCCATCTCTACGAATTCCTTTCGTTGCGTGCCGGGAAAATGCCCGAAATACTCATTCAATACAAAGATTGGCTCTGCAAAGCTTGAATATTTGCCTATAACCCCAATCTCCAAGCTAGAATCACGCGTATACGATCAAACTACGTTATGGAGAGACAACATGAGTAACGCTATTGTGCACGTCAGCGACGCAAGCTTCGAGAAAGATGTGCTTGGCAGTGACGTACCGGTTCTGGTGGACTTCTGGGCCGAGTGGTGTGGCCCTTGCAAAATGATAGCCCCCGTTCTGGATGAAATCGCCGGAGAATATGCAGGCAAGCTAAAAGTCTGCAAAGTAGACGTCGATGCCAACCCGGAAGTTCCCGGCAAGTTTGGCATTCGCGGCATCCCAACGTTAATCCTGTTCAAGGACGGCAACGCTGAAGCAACTAAGGTTGGAGCGCTGTCCAAGACGCAACTCGTTGAATTCGTAAACGAAAGCATCGCCTGATGCGAGGGCCCCGCCATTATCCGGCGGGGCCTTATTTTCCCAAAGTCTGAAGAAAAAAAGCGCTAGACCTCCATTGGGGAGCGTGCTACTTTCTTTTTGACCGCGCGCCCCCCGCGCGACCAAAACAACTAACAACTCCGCAACTCCTCTGTCTCTTCCGCCTAGCAGCGCTTCAGGCAAGCCAAAGAAGCGTTCAAAGCTTAAAGAACTCAGGCGTCAGCGAACCCACTAACCCTTTCTCTTTGGTTCCTCAAACTTGTCCAGTACATCGCAAACCGAAACTGAAACACAAAACTCGCCTGAAACTTCGTCGCAAAGTGATGCGCCTGCCCCCGCAGTTGCCAAGCCCACCGCGCCGGAAACCACAAGCGAGGCTCCCGCCGCCGCAAAGCCTGCCCCAGCTGAAACCTCAGAGGCTCCAAGTGATGCCTCGGCAACAGCCGGCCCTGCATCGGGAGGGAATCAAGGCGATGCACCGAGCAGACCTTCGCGGAACCGCTCCCAGGGTCGCGGGAAGTCGCGCTCTAACAACAAGCCACCACCGGCGGTGTCAGATGCGATGCGCTCGTCAGAGCCCATGAACCTTACGGACCTGAAGACCAAGTCGACGCAGGAACTTATCGATATAGCGGCGTCTATTGGTCTGGACAACCTTGCTCGCTCGCGTAAACAGGACATTATTTTCTCTATCCTGAAGCGTCACGCAAAGAGCGGTGAAGACATTCACGGAGATGGAGTTCTGGAAATACTCCAGGACGGTTTTGGTTTCCTGCGCTCTGCGGACAGCTCTTACCTGGCAGGCCCTGACGACATTTACGTGTCGCCAAGCCAGATTCGCCGCTTCAATCTACGCACCGGTGACACCATTACCGGCAAGATTCGCCCACCCAAAGACAGCGAGCGATACTTTGCGCTGCTTAAAATCGGCGAGGTCAATTTCAGCAGACCTGAAAACTCCAAGAGCAAGATACTGTTTGAGAACCTCACGCCGCTGTTCCCGGATGAGCGCCTGACACTAGAGGTAGGCAACGGCAGCACCGAGGATCTCACTGGCCGGATCATTGATCTGGTAGCCCCCATCGGTAAAGGCCAGCGTGGACTCCTGGTCGCACCGCCGAAGGCGGGTAAGACCATCATGATGCAGAACATTGCCCAGGCGATCCTCACCAATAACCCCGAAACCTACATGATCGTGTTGCTCATCGATGAGCGTCCGGAGGAAGTCACAGAGATGCAACGCTCTGTGGGTATCCGTGGAGCAGAAGTCGTGGCTTCCACCTTTGATGAGCCCCCCTCGCGTCACGTGCAAGTTGCAGACATGGTCATCGAGAAGGCCAAGCGTCTAGTTGAGCACAAACGTGATGTGGTGATCCTGCTGGACTCCATTACGCGTCTGGCGCGAGCCTACAACACCGTCATACCCAGCTCCGGCAAGGTATTGACCGGTGGTGTCGATGCCCACGCTCTGGAACGTCCAAAGCGTTTCTTTGGTGCCGCGCGAAATATTGAAGAGGGCGGCAGTCTGTCTATTATTGCTACCGCGCTGGTTGATACTGGCTCGAAAATGGACGAGGTTATCTACGAAGAGTTCAAGGGCACGGGCAACATGGAACTGCACCTGGACCGTAAGATTGCCGAGAAGCGCATATATCCCGCGATCAATATTCGTCGCTCCGGCACCCGCCGGGAAGAGAAACTCACGGGCGAGGAAGAATTGCAGCGCATGTGGATCCTGCGAAAACTCCTGCACGGCATGGAAGACACGCCTGCTGTGGAATTCCTCATGGATCGACTCAAAGATACGAAGACCAACGAAGAGTTCTTTATGTCAATGAAGCGCAAATAGCACCTGGCGAACACTGAGCTAACCCAAAACAGAAGCTGAAAACAGACTATGGCAGCAGGCTACAGCGATCTGCGTGGTTTTATCGCCGAGCTTGAAGCTCGCGGTGAGCTTAAACGAATTACTCAGGAAGTAGACCCGAATCTCGAAATGACCGAGATTGCGGATCGCACCTTGCGCGCCAAAGGTCCCGCCCTGTTGTTTGAAAACCCCAAGGGCCACACGGTACCGGTACTTGCGAACCTGTTCGGCACCGAGGAACGGGTTGCGCTGGGCATGGGCGCAGAGAGTGTCTCTGCACTACGAGAGATAGGCGAGTTATTGGCATACCTGCGGCAACCTGATCCCCCAAAAGGTCTCAAAGACGCCTGGGAAAAAGCGCCCCTACTGCGCAAAGTTCTGGATATGGGCCCCAAACTGGTACGCAATGCCCCCTGTCGCACGCATCTTCGTGAGGGCGACGACGTCAACCTTTACGACCTGCCAATACAAACTTGCTGGCCCGGCGATGCTGGACCGTTAGTCACCTGGCCCCTGGTGATTACCCGTGGTCCGAATAAGACTCGGCAAAACCTTGGAATCTATCGCATGCAGCTCATCGGCCGTAACAAGCTGATCATGCGCTGGCTATCGCACCGTGGCGGGGCGTTGGACTATCGCGACTGGCAGATTGAACACCCGGGCGAGCGCTACCCTGTGGCACTGGCTCTGGGCGCAGATCCCGCAACGACACTCGGTGCGGTGACGCCGGTACCCGACTCTTTGTCGGAGTATGCCTTTGCCGGCCTGCTGCGCGGCGCCAAGACCGAACTTTGCGAATGTGTAACGCCTCTGTGTAAAGCCAACGACCTGCAGGTACCCGCCACAGCCGAATTTATTCTCGAGGGCTATCTCGAACCAGGAGAAGAAGCCGACGAAGGGCCCTTTGGTGATCACACGGGTTACTACAACGAAGTCGAGAGCTTCCCGGTGTTTACCGTGACGGCAATCAGCAGTCGCGAAGCGCCGATTTATCACAGCACCTACACCGGACGACCACCGGATGAGCCGGCAATTCTTGGCGTAGCACTTAACGAAGTCTTCGTTCCACTTTTGAAAAAGCAGTTTCCAGAAATCATCGATTTTTATCTCCCCCCGGAGGGCTGCTCCTATCGCATGGCGGTCGTGAGCATGCGCAAAGAATACCCGGGACACGCAAAACGCGTGATGCTGGGGATCTGGAGTTTTCTCCGTCAGTTTATGTACACCAAGTTCATTGTTGTGACTGACGATGATGTAGATGTGCGCGATTGGCAGGATGTTATCTGGGCAATGACCACGCGCATGGACCCTAGACGCGACAGCGTTTTTATCGACAACACGCCCATCGACTATCTGGACTTTGCGTCGCCGGTAGCAGGCCTTGGTAGCAAGGTAGGCTTTGATGCGACCAACAAATGGCAGGGCGAAACTGATCGCGAGTGGGGTGCCCCCATCCGCATGGATGAGGCCGTCAGCGAACGGGTCGAGTCAATGTGGGAAGAGCTTGGAATAGGCGTCGATCCCGCTCCCCGACGCCGTTAGTGAAGCCTCGTACCCTGCTCAAGTCTCGAGTCTATGTGTCTCGGGAACGACATCATCAGGCTGGGGTAGCTCTGGCAGAGGCTCACCGCGAAGACCTGTACCCAAACGGAAAACTTGTGCAGCCGTTGTGTGATCACCCACGGCCGTAAGCAACCTTCCCAGCTCCAGACACGCCTCTTCACTCGGCCTTGCGGCATGGCTGCGCTCCAGAAAGTCTCGAGCTTTGGCCCATTGTCGCTCTACCATGGACAAACGCCCAAGACACAATAAAAGATCTGGATCGTCACTGTGCTGACGCAGCCAGCCCTCGGCCGTTGCGAGCTGCTTTTGTGCGCTCTGACGGGAAATGCGGCCATAAAGATTTACCAGGGCCGGCTTCCAGTGCTTCTTCAGGCGACGCTCAATCTCGCGCTCCACCGTAGAAGCCTCATCGCACAGTAGCAAAGACGAGAGATAATGAAGTTGCACCGCCTCATCATCCACAAGCCGTGCGGGGTACTTCTTCCAGCGAGTCTTTAACAGCCCGGCATCCCCGGTGACCGCTGCCTGTTCCAACAAGTCGTGATGAATACGCGCTTCGAGCTCATCAAGCTCCAATGCCCCGCCAATACGATGCCTACGCAGCGCTGGTAGCAGAACGAGCATTGCTTCTATGTCACCCAGACCGTCGTAGGCTTTGCATAACAAATGGAGTACCTGAGGATGCTTGGCGGGGCTCTTTCTGGCGGCCTCAAGTGTCTTTAAAGCCTTTTCATACTGTCGATCATTGAGCTGCAATTCGGCTTGGGTCAAATCCACGGCAATGATCGCCTCAAGATCACTCTCGGCAGCCTGCACCAGCTGACGACGCATCGCCTCGGGCTCCTGAAGCCGATAGCTTGCCCGAGCAGACATCAGGTAATTGAGCAGTGGCGATTCGCTGTATTTGGCACCTCGCAGCAGCTGCTTTCGCGATTGCGACCAGTTGCCTTCTATAAAACTGATGATACCGCGACTGGTGAGTCGCGCAGATTGGCGAAGTCGACGCTCCCCAGCCCAGTTCAAAACATTAGCCGGACTGGTGATAAGACGATGCAGAAAACGTAAGGAGGCATACAAGAACAACACGACTGTTGCTATGAGCAGTATCCCCACCCAAAAACTGGTCTCTACCGTGTAGCCACCGTAGGCAATGAGCAGGTATCCAGGCTCGGTCTCGATTAGTGCGACGATGCCCACACCGGCAACGAGTGCCAGCAATGCGATGATAAATAAACCGCCCATAGCTCAGTTACCACTGCGGGCGAGGCGCGCCTGCATCACAGTATCCAGCGCCTCAAGCGAGGCGTTAAGATCTGGCAGAGTCACAGACACCCGCTCATCTCGAATGCCACGAAGCTCCTCGGCCATGGCCACCGCGGACTGCTCGTCGGCTTTAAAAAACTGCGTCACCCAGCCCTCTGCACGCTCCAGGCTCCGGCGAAACAGCAGCTCATTACCAGAGAGCATGGCCACCTGCGCCTGCTCCAGCAGCATGCGCATATTCTGACGCACCAGTCCTTCGTACTGGGGGTCCATAAGAGTCTCTACGGGGACATCGCGACGACTCACTACAATATATTCAGACAACTTGGCCAATGCAGTCTCATAGCCCTGGGCAAGCCGGCTTTGCCAATCGCCATCGGCTATAGGCTCTATCTCAACTCGTCGATCAGGCAATTCAAACAGGACCAGAGCATCGGTCTGGCGTATCAGCGCATCCAGGCGCAAATACAGTCCTTGAATATCCAGACTGGGCACCGCACGTAAGGCGGCCACATCGGCGGCAACCGCCGAACGCAGAGTATGCAGGTCTGCGTCGTCCATACCCCGCAAAATGTTATCGGCGCTTCGCAGCAAGGCCTCGGCAGATACATTGTCGCCAGTCATAATCAGGCGCTGATTGGCCAGCCGCAAAAGATATTGCACCTCGGCCAGTTGCCAGCTTTCTCGGTCCTCTACAGTGAGGTCATTGATACGCTGCTGCTGCTCTCGAAGCGCCCGCTGCAAGCCGCCCAACTGCTCATCTACCACCCGCTGCACAGTCCCGGCTGCATCACTGGCAGATGACTCAAGACGATTCACCTGGCTTTGCTGAGTTTCCAGGGCGCGCCGCAGATCTTCCTCCGCACGCTGTTGCCGGGCCTGCATCGCCTCAACTTCAATTTCAATTTTGCGCTGGAGGTTGTCGCGCATTTGATCAAAGGTCGTCGTGTCCTGACCCGAGACCGACTCCAAGCCCTGCACTCGCTGAAGCAAAAGCCCTTCGCGACGCTGCATGTCCGTAATGAGATAGAAAACACCCGCTGCCATCACCAGAACCAGCAATAAGGCCAACCAGGCAATGGGCGTGGCGCCAGAGCGCGCAGGAGGAGCACCGGGCGTAGTCGCTGCGGGCGCAGGTTGAGGCGCCACAGCCATAGCTACAGGTTCGGCACTCGCTGATGGTGCAGCCTTCGCAGGCTCAGCATCAGTACTTCTGGCATCAGTAACCTGGGTGTCAGCTGCGCTACCCGGTTCATCCTGATTTTTCTCATAGCTCAATGCTGTGTCTCCTGCAAATACGCCTTGCGCCAGGTTGTAGCCGCCGCCAACATGGCAGCATCAGAAGCGTTTTCGGCCTGCTCTACGTGTTCCCACCCAAGCTCACCGGCCTGCTGTGCCACTCGCAGCGACGGCACCAGCAAGGTAGTCGTAGCTAAGTTAGTGTGTTCCCGGGGTTGAAGCAAACCTGACAGCCGCTCCAAACCTTCCCCACTACTGATCATAATAAGTTTCAGTTCAGGCATCGCAATCAAGTCTCGACACGCCTGAGCATCTTCTGCAGCAAAGCCCCGCGTATAGCACTCCAATGAGTCTACCTTGGCGCCTCGCTCTCGCAATTGCTCTTCGAGAAATTTGCGACCGCCCTCACCTTTGATAATCAAAACCTGCTGCGACTGCAAATCCCGAAGCCCGGGCATCGCCAGCAGGCCCTCGCTGCTCATGTCAGTCTCGGGACGCGAAACCTGTAGACCCTCAGCCTCCAGGCAAAGCGCCGTGCTCTGCCCCACCGCCCAGTAGATCTGCCCCTGAGGCAGCTGCGGCCAGTAGTCCAAAATGCAGGCCATGCCCAGACGCGCGGCGTTGGCACTCACAAAAATAAGGTGCTCATAGCGGTCCAAATCAAGGATTCGCTGGCGCGCGATGCCAGGCAATGGGTCGATGGGATTAATGGCCAGCATAGGCATATGCAGCGGCGTAAACCCGGCCTGGCTCAGCGATGACATCAAGCTATCGGCCTGACCCGCGGGCCGGGTAACCAATACGCGCTGCTCAGCGGTCATAAACCTCAGCAAGTATCTGTGCTGCACCAGCTTCAAGAAGCGCATCAGCGACAGAGATTCCCAGGGCCTCGGGATTGTCGCGGCTGCCTCGAGCGTCCGCGCGCAAAGTGTGGCTGCCATCGGGCCGACCCACGAGGCCACGCAACCAAAGCTCATCGCCTTCATGTACCGCATAGGAGGCAATAGGGACCTCGCAGCCTCCTTGCAGACGACGATTCAGCGCCCTCTCGGCTAAAACACGTTCGGCGGTGGGTCCGTGATGAAGCGGCGCCAGGAGCTCCCGGGTGGCAGCGTCGTCACTACGAATTTCGATACCGACGGCTCCCTGCCCCCCGGCGGGCAGTGAGTCCGTAACAGGAATCCGTGCTCGAATACGCTCGCCCATTTCCAAACGAATAAGACCAGCGCAGGCCAGGATGATCGCGTCGTACTCACCCTCGTCGAGTTTACGCAGGCGCGTATTCACATTGCCCCTTAAAAAACGAACGTTGAGATCCGGGCGGCTGGCACGCAGTTGGCATTCCCGGCGCAGGCTGGAAGTACCCACAACGGCGCCCGCTGGCAGCGCATCAAGGTTCTCGTAATTGTTACTGACAAATGCATCGGCAGGTTCTTCGCGCTCACAAATCACCGCAAGCTCGAGACCCTCGGGAAACTCCATGGGCACATCCTTCATGGAGTGCACGGCGATGTGCGCCCGACCATCCAGCAATGCCGTCTCTAACTCTTTGACGAATAGGCCTTTACCGCCCACTTTGGCCAGTGGCACATCCAGAATCTGATCGCCTCGGCTGGTCATACCCAATAGTTCCACACTGATATCGGGATGCATCTTGAGCAAAGTGTCACGAACAAAGTAGGCCTGCCATAGGGCAAGCGGGCTCTCTCGGGTAGCTATAACAACGTCAGCAGGCATGAAAACTCAGTACGGTAAAAAATATAATCATAGCATTTGGGAGGCTCAACTCACCCCGTGATTGCTGCCTTAATATCGCTGAGATGTCGGCGGCTTACCTGGGGCCTTTCACCGACATCGGCAAGCTCCACCAACCAGCCATCATCAGCCCGAAGCAAACGCACAATGTGCGCTTCGGCGACTAAAGCATTGCGGTGCACCCGTAAGAAGCGCCCCGCAAACTCGGCCTCCAGATCCTTGAGGGACTCACTCAGTAAAATATCGCCACCGGGAGCACAGGCTCGTACGTATTTGTCTTCCGCCAGAAAGCAACGAACGTCGCTCACCTGCAGAGTCTCAATACCCCGGTGCCCGGCACTCACCACCCGGTCACGACCAGCCGCCGCCACGCCCAGCGAGTCCAGTTGGGCACGATTCACGCGCACCGCTGCGGCAAGCGCGTCTTCCAGCTCCCGCTCACGTACCGGTTTAAGCAGATAAGCGATGGCGTGGTGTCGCAATGCAGCTAGAGCGTACTCATCGTAAGCCGTGCAAAAAATGACCGCTGGTGCTGCGGGCTCATGCAGCAACTGGGCAGCAACCTCGACGCCATCCATATCAGGCATGCGAATGTCCAGCAACAGAATCTGCGGCTGCTCTTTACGCACTTGCTCCAGTGCTTCGACGCCATTGGCCGCTTCAAAAAATTCATCTTCCGGCCGCAACTTTGTCAGCAGGCGAAGTAAACGTTGCCTGGCGAGAGGCTCGTCATCCACAATCAGAATCTTCACTGCGCCGGCGCCTGCGCAAGGGGAATACTGATTCGCGCACGGTAACTGTTCCGCTCTGCACCCACCCACAGCGATGCCGCCGCACCGTACTGGGCATCTAATCGCTGTCGGATGTTATCCAGTGCCATACGATTGCCACCGGGTCGGCTGACGACGCGCTCAGACACGGGATTTTGCACTTCTACACACAAGGCCGAGGCCTCCCGCCATGCGCGAATCCGCACGGCACCTCCTTTGGGAAGCTGCGAGATACCGTGATAAACCGCGTTTTCAACCAAGGGCTGCAATAGCAAAGCCGGCAAAGTGGTATCTCTCAAGGATTCATCAATTTCCCATTCGACGCTGAGCCGGTCCCCCAGACGCAGCTGCTCAATCTCCAGATAAAGCTCACAAAGCCGGCACTCCTCCCCCAAACTGCTGTCGCGATCTCCTGTGGAGAGCGCCGCGCGAAACAGCTCCGCGACGTCTTCGATAGCCTGCTCCGCACGCTCGGGCTGCACGGCAATGAGACTCGCAATACTATTGAGCGTGTTAAACAAAAAGTGTGGCCTTATTCGCGCACGCAGGGCATCCAGTCGCAGCTGTAGTTCACTGCGCTGCTGTAATGCCACCCGCTGCTGTAAATACGCATAGCGCAACACGATTGCGGCAAGAATCAATGCCAGCAACGCGTTGCGCAGCGCCCAGTCTGCAAGGCCGCCACTTTGAGGTCCCAGCAGTGGATAAAAACGAAACACCAGTACGCTCGACAGCGTACTTAGCGCAAGGACCACCCCTAAACAGACTGCGGTAGCGGCCGCCGGGGTCAGATCGAGCAGACTCTTTCGCAGACGACAAATAACGGCGATGCACAGCAGTGCATTCCACTGCACAAAAATAGACCCGGCCCCTAAGAGGCGCCAGTCAAACTCCGCCAATGGACCGCTTGCCAGCACATGCAGCAAAACCACCAGCTCCGCCAAAAGTACGGCAAGAAACACCGCCTGCGGCGCACACAGATCGGGAATAAAGAAGCCATCATCGGGGGCTGTTGCAGTGTCGGTCGCCGGAGGTCGCGGGTGCTGCATGCTGGACCTCCGGACTGTGGTTTAAAAAACATAGTGAAAAAATCTTTACCCAAGCCAGAAGCTTGCGAAACGCATTGATGCCAACCACTGAGTTAATCACATTCGCGGCCTTGCGCGCTGATATACTTGCACGCCTTTTAGACCGGGACAAGAAGTAGCCCGGTTAAACACCGCACTGACAGGAATACTCACAATATGTCGGATCAAAGCGACAGCCCCAGCCTTTGGGGTGGACGCTTCAACGAAGCTACAGATAGCTTCGTCCAGCGTTTCACCGCCTCGGTCAGTTTCGACCAGCGTATGGCCGAGCAGGATATTCGCGGCTCGGTGGCCCACGCCCGAATGCTGGCCGCCGCTGACATTCTGAGCGCAGATGAGCTCAAGTCCATCGAAGATGGCCTTGCAACCGTACAGAATGAGATCAACAGCAGCACGTTTCCCTGGTCCGTGGAGCGGGAAGATGTGCACATGAACATCGAGGCTCGACTCACCGCGCTTATTGGCGATGCGGGAAAGAAACTACACACCGGACGTTCGCGCAATGATCAGGTGGCCACAGATATACGTCTGTACCTTCGCGATGCTATTGATGCCATTGCGGCTGAGCTCACGCGCTTGCAACAAGGCCTGATAGAGCTAGCGAGCAATCACGCAGCCACAGTCATGCCCGGCTTTACACACCTGCAGGGTGCCCAGCCGGTTACATTTGGCCATCACATGCTGGCCTGGAACGAAATGCTCGAGCGCGACTACAGTCGCCTCATGGATTGCAGAGCTCGCATGAACCAATGCCCTCTGGGCGCCGCGGCTCTCGCGGGAACAACATTCCCTATTAATCGTGAGCAGACCGCCGCCGAACTGGAATTTACCCAGCCTACAAGAAACTCTCTGGACTCGGTTTCGGATCGTGACTTTGCTATCGAATTCACCGCGGCATCCGCACTGATACTCACGCACCTTTCACGTATGAGCGAAGAACTGGTGCTTTGGACATCAGCACAATTTCAGTTTGTAGACCTGCCGGATCGCTTCTGCACAGGCTCGTCTATCATGCCGCAGAAGAAGAACCCCGATGTGCCGGAACTGGTGCGGGGCAAAACGGGCCGGGTCAACGGCCACCTGGTAGCGCTGCTGACGCTCATGAAAGGTCAGCCGCTGGCTTACAACAAAGATAATCAGGAAGACAAAGAACCCCTCTTTGACTGTATCGACACCGTGCTGGACTGCCTGAGGGCATTTGCCGATATGGTGCCCCACGTCACCCCGCGCAAGGAGGTTCTGCGCGAGGCCGCCAAAGCAGGCTTTGCTACCGCGACCGATCTTGCGGACTATCTGGTGCGCAAAGGTCTGCCCTTTAGAGATGCGCATGAGGTTGTGGGAAAAGCGGTAGCCGAAGGCGTGCGCCAGGAGCTGGACCTGGCTGACATGTCTCTTTCGACACTCCAGAGCTTTAGCGCGCTCATCGAAGCGGATGTCTTTGAGGTATTAACCGTGGAAGGTTCGGTTGCTGCCAGAGATCATCTGGGCGGTACGGCACCCGCACAAGTGCGGGTGGCTGCCGCTAATGCAGCCAAGGCTCTGGAGGCTCGCTAGATGGAAGAGCCGACGTTTATACTTCCGTCCTTTTTGCGCGGTGGCATGAAGCACATACGAACGGCAACGGTAACGCTGGCATGCGCTATGGCGCTGAGCCTGACGGGCTGTGGCCAGATGGGCGATCTGTATCAACCGCTGCCCGAACCCACCCAGGAACAACAGCCGACAGCTGCGACATCGTCTGGCGAAGACGCAGCAGGTCCGGGACGAGGCGACTGAAGCAGCATGGGATTCACTTACCGTAACGAACGTTTGTTTGCTGAAGAACTGGATTGCGAAGCCATCGCTGAGGAGTACGGCACGCCTTGCTATGTCTACTCCCGCGCAGCCATGGAGGCCGCGCTCGCCCAGTATCACCAGGCTCTGAAGGGCTGCGAGTACCTTGTTTGCTACGCGGTAAAAGCCAACTCAAATATAGCCGTGCTCGACACACTCGCGCGCTGCGGCGCCGGCTTTGACATTGTCTCCGTGGGAGAGTTGGAACGCGTGCTTGCAGCGGGCGGTGACCCGGGCAAAGTTGTGTTTTCGGGCGTTGTTAAACGGCCGGATGAGATGCGCCGGGCCTTACAGGTGGGTATCCGCTGCTTCAACGTCGAATCAGCAGCAGAGCTTGAAGTATTGCAATCCGTTGCCGCAGAACTGAATGTGCGCGCCCCGGTGTCAGTCCGCGTCAACCCGGACGTCGACGCCGGCACGCACCCGTACATTTCTACCGGATTGCGGGAGAACAAGTTCGGTGTTGCCACGGACGCAGCCATGGCGCTTTTGCGTCGGGCCACCACTATGGAAAACATCCATATCACCGGACTGGACTGCCATATTGGGTCCCAACTGGTAGACATGTCTCCGCTACTTGATGCACTGCAACAACTGCTACTGATGGTCGATGCTCTTCAAGCCGAGGGTATCCATATTCGCCACCTGGACCTTGGCGGCGGTATTGGAGTGCGTTACCGGGATGAGGAACCTCCCGCGGTAGCCGATTATATTGCCGCTGTTCGCGAAGCTTTGGGTGATCGCGATCTAGGCCTTGTGTTCGAACCGGGACGCTCAATTGTCGCTAATGCGGGCGTGCTGCTAACACGGGTGCACTACCTCAAAGAAACCGACGCCCACAGCTTTGCCCTGGTCGATGCTGCAATGAACGATTTTATCCGCCCCGCGCTGTACCAGGCCTGGGTCGACATTCAAGCCACGAGTCCCAACGACGCCGAGCCGCGGCTTTGGAATATTGTGGGTCCGGTATGCGAAACCGGTGATTTTCTTGGCAAGGATCGTGAATTAGCTCTTGCTTCGGGCACGCTCCTGGCGATACATGGGGCCGGAGCCTACGGTTTTGTAATGAGTTCTAACTACAACACCCGTCCCCGCGCTGCAGAAGTTATGATTGATGGAAACAAGCCTTATCTAATCCGAGAGCGGGAGACTATAGGGGACCTGTTACGCGGTGAGCATCGTCTGCCACAGTGAATCCATAAGCCGGAAAACAACCACAATAATATGCCAGTGAAGTTCACAAAAATGCACGGCGCGGGTAACGATTTTGTGATGATCGATACCATTAGTCAGCGCATTAAGCTCAGACCCCGGGACATTCGGAAAATTGCCGATCGACGCCGGGGTATCGGCTGCGATCAGGTGCTGCTGGTAGAACCACCCGGACAAGCCAATGCTGACTTTCGGTACCGTATCTTCAATGCGGATGGCAGTGAGGCTGGTCAGTGTGGCAATGGGGCACGCTGTTTTGCGCGATTTGTTCGTCATCGACGACTCACACACTTGCAAACAATGGTGGTGGAAGCAGGCAACAGCCTGATGACCCTGACTATGCGGGATAACCACGAAGTCGAGGTCGACATGGGCCCCCCGCGATTCGCCCCCAAAGACATCCCATTGCATCGGGAACACGAAGCTCTCGAGTACGACCTGGTCGCCGCGGGAGAGCAGCTGCGCATTGGCGCGCTGTCCATGGGTAATCCCCATGCGATTTTGCGTGTTGATGCTATAGACGATGGAAGCCTGGAGCGACTCGGTGAGGCGATTCGCAGCCATGAGGACTTCCCAGAAGGCAACAACGCAGGATTTTTAGAGATCGTGGATCGCCGAAACGTACGTTTACGTGTCTTTGAGCGCGGCGTTGGAGAAACCGAGGCCTGTGGCTCCGGAGCCTGCGCTGCGGTGGTCTACGGTCAGCGCATGGGCTGGCTGGATGATCGAGTGACAGTGGAATTGACCGGAGGTAAGCTGGACATCTACTGGCAGGGCGACAACAACTCGGTGCTCATGACGGGCCCCACCGCCATCAGTTTCGAAGGTACTATCCGGCTGTAGGTCCCGGTTATTTTGGGACAGTTTTACAGCCTTGCTCAACAAAGGACCACGGCGAGGACCTATTCTCGCTTTTAGCATTCGATTAAAAAGAGGCATACAGACGCGTGGACGAAGACGATGTTCGTGACTTTTTAGTACAGAATCCCGACTATTTTCAAAAGAACCCCGAGCTTTTGGGTCTGATAAAAATTCCTCATTCCACTGGCGCTGCGGTTTCTTTGGTAGAGCGTCAGGTGAGTGTGCTTCGTGACCGGAACGTGGACCTACGCCATCGCCTCAAAGATCTGGGAAGCACGGCAAAAGACAATGATCAGATGTTCGCCGACACCCGCGAGCTGGTTCTGGGTTTATTGCCCGCACACAACCTCGCAGAACTTGAAACTGCGCTCGTCAAGGTGCTCCGCGATGCCTTCGATATCGAGTACGCCAGCTTGACGTTGTTTGATGAGGCAGATGAACACTCAGATCCCGTACGTCGAGTCCCGGAGTCCCAGCTTAAAGGTAAGCTTGGATCACTACTGTCTCGAGGATCCGCCGGCTGCGGTGCACTCAGAGCGGAGGACTTCAGCTTTTTGTTCCCGGGTGCAAAAATCGTTGGCTCTGCCGCCATCGCTCTTATCCAAAACAATGGCAAGTCTCTTGGCGCGCTGGCAGTGGGTAGCTCCAATGCCAACCACTACGACAGCGACATGGGGACACTGTTTTTGGAATTTGCGGCGGAGGTCATCGCGGGACTATTAATCCGGCTCGATCGATCCTAAGCGATGTCTGGCGCCGCAACCCCATCGGCGAGCCTTACACAGCGGATAGTCGCCTTCCTCGAATACCTGCGCAGCGTGCGCAGGCTCTCCAAGCATACCGTCGCTGCCTATCGCAGAGACCTCGATAGCTTCGAGGACTTTTGCCAACAGCAGAACCTCCGCAGTTGTAGCGATGTCCAGGAGAGCCATGTCCGCCAATGGTTGGCCCAGGGGCACCGAACAGGCTTGGCACCCAACAGCCTGCAACGCCGTCTATCGGCATTGCGGGCCTATTTTCAGTGGGAAAGCAGCGACACCGGGCAACGTCGCAACCCCGCATTGGCAGTGCAGGCGCCGCGCAAGCGCCGCAAGCTGCCGGGAACCCTCGAGGCCGATCAGGTGGGCGTGTATTTGCGCGCCGACAACAATGATCCACTGCAGCTTCGCGATTTAGCCATGGCCGAGTTGCTCTACTCCTCGGGTCTGCGTCTGGCAGAGTTGCGTGCCGTGAACGTACACGATATCGATCGAAGCCAGAGCCTCATATCGGTTACCGGTAAAGGCAGCAAAACCCGCACGGTACCGGTAGGCCAGGCAGCTATCAGTGCTATAGATGCCTATCTCCCCCACAGACCCACCCCGTCAAGCTCGGCGGACGAACAGGCCCTGTTTGTTAGTGGTCGCGGCAGGCGCATCAGTGAGCGCTCCATACAAGCACGGATCCAACTGTTGGCACAGCGCAATGGGCTGGGGCGAGATGTACACCCACACATGCTGCGCCACTCTTTTGCCAGCCACCTTCTGGAATCCAGTGGAGACCTTAGAGCCGTACAAGAGTTACTTGGACACAGCGACATATCGACCACCCAGATCTACACCCATCTTGATTTTCAGCATCTGGCCAAGGTCTACGACGGCGCTCATCCCCGGGCGCGCAAACGAAAGGATAAAGATAGCTAATGCCCATCAAAGTCGTGACCTTTGATCTGGACAATACGCTTTGGGATGTGGAGCCGGCACTGCTGCGCGCCGAAGAAGCACAGCGCCAGTGGTTACTGACGCATCGTCCTGGTGCCATCGACCAGATCAGCCACGATGATCTTTGGAATCTCAAGAAACGCGTTTGGAAGGCACACCCGGAGCTTGCTCACAATGTTAGTAGCATGCGCCAACTGTTCCTGCAGGAACTCCAACGTGCGGCAGGGTTTGACGAGAATGCTGCCAGAGACGGGGCGCAACAGGCCTTTGAGGTCTTTCTTGCTGAGCGACAAACCGTCGAACTCTACAGCGAGGCCCTTGAGGTACTCGAAACCCTGGCTCGTCGTTTTCGGCTAGGTGCCCTGACTAACGGCAATGCGGATGTTTACAAAACCGATGCCGGTGAATATTTCGATTTTGCGTTTCTTGCCGAAGACATTGGCGCCAGTAAGCCCGCTCCCGACATGTTTCATGCAGCCTTGAGCACCGCAGGCGTAGAGGCCCGGGAGGTGTTACACGTGGGAGACAACCCCGAGCACGATGTGCTGGGCGCTCTTCGAGTCGGCATGCATGCAATATGGCTCAATGCCGATAATGCGCCCTGGTCCGCGGTTCACAGTAGCCAAGGCTATGCACCGCACGGGACAATCACAAGTATCGGCGAATTACCCGACGCGGTGGCAGTACTGGAACAGCAGTTGAGTGAGGACACGATACGCCGCTAGGGGCCGAAACGGGCATCGCCGTAGCTGGGACACTGCTCTACGGGGGCAGGTTCGGGGCCTCCAACTGTTTTGATTTCAGCCAGCCAGCAATCATCAAAAATCGAGCAGTAACAATAACTTAAGCTGACATTGCCGGTATAAATGGCGGTCTGCAGCAACTCTACAACAACTCGCTCTGTGGTCTGAAAAAACGTCAGGGCCTCTCCCGGTGCCAATACTCGACGACTCACGTCACTGCGCCCGAACGGCAATTTGCTTGCCGCGCTGTCGTCCAGAAGCGTCGTGAGCACGCTTTGCCAGTCGCGGTAAGGGCTGCCATCAATCAGCAACTGCATTTCTCGCATACGCGCAGGACCCACACCGACATTGCTAATTTCCAGAGCGAATTCTGCGTGATCTTCACGCACGTGGTCTTTAATGATCACCTGCACATAAGGCCACACGGTTGCTGCTGTTTGCTGACGTACTGCCTGGGACTCTCCAAGCGCCGCATAGAGCGCAACACCACCGGTGAACACACCGGCTAGTGACAAGAGTGTCTGCCAGAAGGTAAGGCGCAGGAACGCGCGCTCGATGCTTGCAAAGCCACCCGGGGCCTCAGTGGCCGTCTTAGTCCCAGAGCTATCTGGGTCTTGGCTATCGCTCATAAGAGACTGTTACGAGAGACTTGTCAGATGGCGTCTTCGCCCGTTTCTCGCGTCCGGATACGAATCACCTGTTCAAGGCTTGATACAAAAATCTTGCCGTCACCAATCTTGCCCGTATCAGCCGCAGACACAATCGCCTCCACCGAGGTATCCAATTGATCATCGCCCACGGCGACTTCGACTTTGACCTTGGGTAAAAAATCCACCACATACTCCGCGCCGCGATAAAGCTCGGTATGACCTTTCTGGCGACCAAAGCCTTTCACCTCAGTTACCGTAATTCCCTGAACCCCCACGTCGGCGAGCGCGGATCGGACATCGTCGAGTTTGAACGGCTTGATGATCGCGGTAATGAGTTTCATAGGCAGCACTACTCTGGTGTTGAAGTGATACCTGATGATAGGGACTCAGGGCATCCGGCTGCAAGCGCTTCCCATCTGTCGCGGACCACCATTCTAAAGAAAACCAGCAGCGGAGTTTCAGCTCATCCCAAGATTCAAACTCCAATTATCGTGAATCTTAACGAGAATGATTCTTATTACTTGTTTCTTTAGCGTTTAGTGCGTACCATCTTTTCGCTCGGCGCCCATCGCCCGAATTTTCCTTGAATGCTTGGAGAGCACAATGAACAACAGCAACACCGGCTTTCGCCGCGCTGCCTTGGCGCTGGCCGTATCCGCCACTCTCGCTCATGCAGTTCAGGCACAGGACAGCGACTTGCAAGCAAAGCAACGAGCGTCGGTGGTTGAAGAAGTATTTATTTTTGCTGACACCGACGAGGTGCGCTCGCTCCCCGGCTCCGCTGCACTGGTCAGCCAGGAACAGTTCCAGATCGAATTTGCCAATGACATTAATCAACTCCTAAAAACCGTTCCCGGTACCTACATTAGAGAAGAAGATGGCTACGGTCTGCGACCCAATATTGGTATTCGTGGCGCCACCTCGGAGCGTTCATCCAAAATCACCCTCATGGAAGACGGTGTGATGATTGCACCAGCGCCCTACTCCAATCCCGCTGCGTACTATTTTCCAACCGCCATGCGCATGCATAGTGTAGAAGTACTGAAAGGCGCGCCGCTGCTGCGCTACGGGCCCCAGACAACCGGTGGTGTTGTGAACATGGTTTCCACCCCGATTCCAGAAACTCTCAGCGGCAACCTGGATTTGCGTGCGGGACAGAACGGCGAGCAGGACTTGCTAGCCAACATCGGCGGGCAGTACGGCCAATTCGGCTTTTTGCTTGAGACCGCGCAGCGACGCAGTGACGGCTTTAAAGAAATCGATCGCGGCAATGACAGCGGCTACGACATCGAGGATTATCTGGTAAAACTCGCCTGGACCGGCGAGCGGCAGTCCGTCCTTTTTAAAGCGCAGTACTCCAACGAGATATCCGATGAGACCTACCTGGGTCTTACCGATGCTGACTTTGCCAATAACGAAGACCGACGCTACGGATTGTCATCTCTTGATGAAATGAACAATTATCACGCCGGTGTCAGCCTCCGCTACGGTCTACAGGTGAGCGACGATCTGTCGCTGACAGTCACGGCTTACCAAAACAACTTTTCCAGAGACTGGTTCAAGCTCGGCGGGGGTAACTCCTTCGTAAATGCTGCCAATACTGGCGATGCCGCGGCTCAGGCGATCCTTGAGGGCACTGCGGATGCCTTTGGACTCGGATACAAACACAACAATCGCGACTATGAATCCCGTGGTATCGAGCTCAACCTGGATCACAGGATTGGTGATCACAGCCTCAGTTACGGCATGCGTGTGCACGAAGACGAAATGGATCGATATCAGCCCGTCGACGTTTATGACCAGATTAATGGCCAGCTGCTGCTCTCGGGACGGATCGAGCCTGTGGGTGGCGACAATCGTTTGGAAGACGCTGAAGCCCTTTCTGCCTGGATTGTAGACAGCTGGCAGCTGACCAGCGCACTAAACCTGAACCTGGCGCTGCGCTACGAAGACGTGGATAGCAGCCGCCGACAGTTTTCGGATCCCGATCGCGAAACCGACCCAAGCCGTCGCAGCAACAACTCCAGCGAATGGCTGCCCGGCGCCTCATTCACCTACGAGCTTAGCGACAAATGGCAGGCCCTGGCGGGCGTGCATCGTGGGTTTTCACCCCTTGGAGGCGGTGCACAGGATTTTGAAGAGGCCGAAACCAGCATCAACTGGGAAGCAGGCGTTCGTTACACGGGTAGCTGGTATCTGGAAGCCATCGCCTTCTATAGCGACTTCGATAACAAAACAGAGAACTGCTCTAACGCGAATCCCTGTAGCAACGGTGCAACCGCCGGGGCTTTTACAACAGGGCAAGCTGTTATTCAGGGCTTAGAACTGCAAGCCAGCACGGTGCTGAGTTTTGGCGACATGAGCGCACCCATCGATCTTGCCTACACCTACACCGACGCACAGATTAGCCGGGACAACGTAGAAGAAGGTTTCGTTGACGGTGACACGCTGGCCGCAGTTCCAGAAAACACACTGAGCCTGCGTTTGGGTCTGGAGACGGCCATGAACTGGGACAACTACGCGGTAATCAAGTACATCGACGAAACCTGCGTCACCATCGGTTGTAACAACGACAGCAATCCCTTCAACAGAACCGAAGATCTGCTGGTCACCGACTTGATCAGTCGCTATGCCCTCAGCGACGATGCGGTGGTGTTTTTCAAATTCGAGAATGTCTTTGACGAACGCGCCATCGTGTCACGACAGCCCGAGGGAGCTCGTCCGAACAAGCCTCGAACAGCGTCCGTAGGATTGCAGTATCAGTTCTAGATTCTCACGGCCATAAATGCGAACACGTATGGGAGTATCTGACGCGAAGCCCGGCCCGGTTGAGGTCGGTATCTCCAGGGACTAGACTGAGAATCGCGGCGCCAGCCGATCTGCCATCTCATCAATCGAGTGCCGTCTATGAGCCATCCTCTTTTTTGCTCCCGTTCAGGGTTGCCCCGTGCCCTCGCCCTGCTAGTCCTTGCAACTGCCCTGAGTACTGCGGGCTGTAGCGAGGAGGCATCAGTCGACCTATCTAAGGAATCCGCAGAATCGGAACCTTCGACGGCGGTTGGAGCACCCGACACGGATGTCTGGCTTCTGGAACTGGTGCAAGAGGGCGACGCGCTGCGCGCCAAGTCGCCGCGTAACCTCACCCAGCGACCCGGCTACGACAATCAACCGTCGTTTACCCCTGACGGAGACCTCATGTTCGTGCAGATGGATGGAGATCGGACCGACATCTGGCGCTGGAATCTAGATGCCGAACGTTTGACTCGCGTTACAGCGACACCAAAACAAGGCGAGTACTCCCCCACGCCCATCCCTCATAGCGAAGGCGGGATTAGCTATATCAGATCGCCAGACGACACCAGCGGACGTCTGTGGCGCATGCCGCAAGAGGGCGCTGCACCCGAGATTATCTTTGCCGATATCGGACCAGTGGGCTATCACGCGTGGTTCGACAGCGATCACGTAGCGCTGTGGCGTTTACAGGACCCCTCGGAGCTTCAGCTTGTAGAATTGAAAACACAGGCTACGACAGCAATAGCCACTGCTGTGGGCCGCTCTCCTCAATCGGTACCGAATCGCCGGGCAGTAAGCTTTACGCGGGTGACCGATACTGGCACCGTCGTCGAGATGTACGATCTCGATCTCGAGAGTACCGAAGCAGTAGCCATCCTGCCTGAGGGCGGCGACTTCCACGCCTGGACGCCCGATGGAACCCTTCTTAGCTCTACCGGTTCGCAAGTGCTGGCCTGGAGCAACGGCGCCTGGCAGGAGGTGGTCGATTTGACTCATCTGGGACTGACCTTGAGCCGCCTCACTGTCTCAGCTGACGGCACCCGCCTCGCGCTGGTTGGCGAGCGCATCCAGTGAGCGAAGCACTGTAAAGCGCTATCACTGGACTCGATAGCGGCTGCTTTCGCCGGGGGAGGGGGATTTTGGATGCTATCGCACCGCTGATTTCAGACCCTCACCGCTCGTTTCTCTATTGCAGGTGCTCTGCTAGAACATCTCTGAGCGTGTTTCGCGCGCCTTGCAGGTCGTCGAGGACCTCGAGTTGCACTCGCTGCCAAATTGCTTTGTCGCGCACGGCTGCCCGAAGAGCATAATTGGACCTCAATTCCTGGGCGGTGCTGACGATCTTAGGGCCGACAAACTTCATAGATGCTGTTATCGCTGGGGTCACTTGGAGTGAGTAGCTATAAGAAGTTTCGGTTTGATCTATTGCGTCGAGGTACGCTGATTCAAAGTCTAAGATGGCTTTTTGAAGTTGTTTCGATTTTACGAGATCCAGCTTCCCATCATCTATCATGCGCCGAAGAGATACAGGCCGGCTTTTGGGACCCCAGAGTTGAAAGGTAGAGTAGACCAGTTCTTTGAATTTTTCTTCATCCTCGGGCTCCCAATCGTCTTTTACGAGTAGCGTGCTGGCATCGAAGCTGTTGTATGCAATTAGGCGGCTCCGTTTGATCTCCTCTTCCGAGACAATTATTTCTTCAAGAAGCTCTTCATAAAGAAAGCCCAGGTGGTAGGCAGCCTCTCGACCATCGAGACGTGCTTGGTTCCAATCAGAAACCTGCAAGCCTATGAATATCCCGAGCACGACCACAACAAAGTCAATGCCAACGGCAAACCAGTTTTGAGTCTTTGTATGTTCTGTAATGCGGCGCAATAACATTGAACGGCTCGCAATTGAGGCTGAGTGTAGAGACTGCCCCATGGTGAATTATTTGACCAGATAAACAAGCAACATACACCGAGCCTAAGATCGGTACATTCTGCTCACCGATAAGGCTGCGGTGAGCTGTTAGCGGACCCGTTGGGAGAGCCCGGTTACAAAACCTATATCTCTATCTATTGTGCAGATGACTCTAGCGTGGGAGTGGGAGTTGCATGCCGTAGCTAGATGCTTACCCCTGTGAGATGGACTCGTCCAGCCTATACGTTCGTGCTACTGCCAGTCGAAGTAGTAAATAAAGCATGAGACCCGCGGGCCCCGCCATGAGCGTGGCGAATAGCATTGGAGTCGTGAGCCAGTGATTAATACCCTGGCGTAGGGCGTCGCGCACAATCCATGCGCCGATAAAAAGATCAAACACCAAATAGTGAATCCAGCCTCCCAGTACTGCTGTAGGACTTTGGAATAGCAGCATTACGCCCTCAAGTGACCCGAAGCCTGACCCTTCCGGCGATGGGGCTCCAAAAAACAATGCCCAAATATAGAATGGGCCTAGTAACAACGGCACCCATACCGCATGTACCAAAAACTGTGTAGCGCGATGGTGGGGCAGGAGGAGGAGCAAGAGCCAGGCTGGGATAACGGCATAGTTGCAGATCAGAAATAAGTTGTCGGGACTCATATTATTCTCCGCTGATATTGGGCTTGCATAGCTTGCGCTCAAGATACCTCTCGGGGTGCTGGCCTGCTTAACTTATTCCCAGCGAAGCCAGCGGCGCCGAATCCAGGTGTTCGAGTGTACGTTTTAGCGCCGCCACGTTATTTTGGTCTTGGGCACTCTCGAGCGCATCCAGCAGCACTGCGCGGATATCTTCGGCTTCGACCCGCTCCATCTCCCATCCCGGATACAGACGCTCGCGCTTGTCGACACTTCGATCCAGTTCGACAATATCGTGATGCCGCGAATCACCATGAAGACTCGCGATCAGGTTCCGCACTTCGTTGGGCGGCCCCTCGACCCATTGGAAGAAGACGCCGTTGCCATAAACTAACATCCCGGTGACGCCTCGGGCGGCATTGCGGCGTTGAGAGAACTCGATGAGACGATCGACCTCTACGTCGCCGACGCCTTCGGAGGCACGACTACAGTACACGAATGTTTCAAGCGCAATCGCAGAGTATCCCAGGTCAGCTTCGCGTGGAAAGCCGGGTTCGTCGAACATAAATGTAGCTCACTTTGTCTATGCTGGGCAGGCCGGAACAGCCGCTTTATCGAAGGAGAGTAGCGCATTTTTCTAAACCGTGTGCGAAACCCTGCGTTCGCTCATCTTCGACACACCCGCCTAAATTAGACCTTTCATCCAACGCACTGAGATAAATCAATGATTGCGCGCTGAGGCTTGGCATAGAATTTATACCGGTTCGGGAGCTGTTAACGACAGGAGTAATGCCTGTGAAAATCACTCATTACACGTACAACGCGTTTCTGGTCGAAGAAGGCAATACCAGAATCGCAATAGATCCTGGCCAGAATCTGTGGATTTTTGCCCTCAGGAGTTTGATCCCGAAAGACAAGTGGCCTGGCGTTACCCATATCGTCATCACTCACGGTGACCCAGACCATCACTGGCAGTCGGACCGTGTCGCCGCCGCTTCGGGTGCCTACGTCGTGTGCGGTATCGGTCTCACGAAGACTGAGAATAGTGAAACTCTTGTGGTCGATCCGCGTGGTCGTGGGCTTACGTCTTGGATCCACTTACGCAACCTGCACCCTCTCGACGTGGGGGAGTCTATTGAGCTTGCTGGCGTCACTATCGAGGCAGTTAGATCAGTGCACGGGCCGATTGCTGTGCCGCTTCTTGGATTCACGCTCAGGCAAAAGCCCGGCCCAGACGAACGTGTTGGCCTCGGTTCTATGGCCTTTAAGATCACAATCGGAAACAAATCGGTACTGAATCTCGGCGATTCGCTACTTATGACCGAATGGGAGGGCCTAAGGCCAACCGTACTCATGCTTCCGATCGGCGGGGGCGGTGGGAACACCTGGACTATGGATGTCGACGACGCAATACAGGCTGTCGAGCTGATCGATCCGCAACTGGTCATACCGTGTCACTACAATGTTCCGTTTCTCTGGAAGAAGAAGTTTGCGGTTGCCGATGACGCAAGGTTTAAACGCGAGGTTGAGGCGCTCGGGAAAAAATGCAGGATTCTCGGGCCGGGTGGCGTTGCCAACGTGTAAATCTGGAGGCATTGGTATGCAGAATCAAACAGACGAAAATGGATTTGATGTCATTGTCATTGGCTCAGGCATGGGTGGTATGACGACGGCGGCCGCCCTATCGCGCCTGAATCACAAGGTATTACTGCTGGAGCAGGCGCAGACGATTGGCGGACTCACTCATACATTCTCCAGAGAGGGATTCACCTGGGACGTTGGCCTCCATTACTGCGGCTTGTTCGGTCACGATCAGTTCGCGGGGCGAATTCTCGACTGGCTCAGCGGCAGAAGCATCGAGTTTCGCTCGGTCGGCACCGTCTATGACATGCTTCATTTTCCCGATGGGCTGGACATCTCTGTCGGTCGACCCGCCGACGCGTACAAAATGGAACTCAAGGAGCAATTCCCCGACCAGACCCAAAAGATCGACGCGTATTTCGACGCACTGCTGGCTGCTGAGGAAACGATGCGCCTGGTCAGCAGCGAACGGGCTATCCCAGAACCATTCCGCTCGGCCCATAACTGGTGGAACCGGAAAAAAATCCAGCGATGGTGTGGCCGTACAACTCACCAAGTGATCGAGGACATTGTGTCCGATCCGCGGCTCGCCGCCGTGTTAACGGCACAATGGGGGACCTATGGTGGCAAACCGACGGAAGCTAGCTTTGGCGTTCACGCTCTCGTCATGGGCCACTATCTCCAAGGAGCCGCCTATCCCGTGGGCGGAGCCTCGGCGATTGCCGCAGGTCTGGTTCCCGTGATCGAGGCGGCCGGTGGCAGCGCACGCGCTGGCACACCGGTCAGCATGATCGTAATCGAAGATGGCAAAGCCGTCGGTGTACGCACAAGCTCAGGTGAAGATTTCCGGGCACCTGTTGTCGTATCCGCGGTCGGAGCCGGTGGGACCATCAGGAATCTGCTGCCGAAGGATATTCGTCAGCAGGAGTGGGCCCAAGAAATAGGCACGTTCAAACCCTCAATGTGTCACTTCGAAATCTTCCTTGGTTTCGAAGGGGATATTGAGCGACATGGCGCTACGCGCGCCAATCACTGGTTCTACGAGAGCTGGAATACGAACGACGCCATCTGGTCACCCGCAGCTAATGAGCCGATTCCCTGGATGTTCATTTCATTCCCCTCGCTGAAGGATCCTATGCACGACCCGGGACCATCGAACCGACATACCGGCGAGGCATTCGTCTGGGCTGACTGGTCAGATGTAGCCGAGTTTGCAGCCGGCGGAGCAGAAACGCGCGCAGACGAGTGGCGTTCGCTCAAGCAGAAGGTCGAAAGGAGGCTCATGGAATTTTTCGCGGCAAAGTTTCCGGCGCTCGAACCACTAATCGTTCACTGCGAACTCGGCACACCGCTCGCCACGGCATCTTTTACTGGTCATGAGAAAGGCGGTTTCTACGGGATTGAGACCACACCGCGCCGCCTTCTTTCCGATGCTCTAACAGCGCGGACGCCGGTGCCAGGGTTGTTTCTCTCGGGTCAGGACGTCGCGACGCCGGGCATTGCCGGAGCCCTGCTGGGTGGGATGCTCGGCGCTGCGGCGATAGATCCACGTGTCTTTAAGAAGTTTAAATAATCGCTTGTGATTGACACCACTTGGTCCGTTGTAGAGAGCCCGTTAATGGCCGATCGTCGCCGTTAAATTCATGGGATTCATCGCCACGCGAAAGACCGCTTTCGCCTAAAAGTAGACGGCGGCTGAGGTATTAGAGAACCCGCGTTACTTGAGGGGGATCACTCAGTCGTCGCAGCCGCCTCGTCTATCTGCTTGAATAGATCGGTCGTGCTTATAAGCGGGCTTTTCTCAAGCGCTCGACGTACTCCCTCCGCCGCTCGTGGCTCCTGTATTGAAGCTTCCTGATAAAACCATGCCCTTGACCAGGCACTGGCAAAAATTCTTGGGGCAACCCTCTCCACATATTGGTCGAATGCGCGATATTCTTCCTGAGCATCAACAGCCAATACCTCTATTTGACTGTACTCATTGGCAATTGTTCGGTAATTCGCCTCGAGCCATAAGCTAATAGCCATCTTTTCTTCGGGTGTGAGAGCGTCGGGCTGCGTTTCTGCCTTGATTAGTGGCCCTGCTATGCCAGATTCCAGACCGGATAAAATGAGGTCGTTTATGGCCACATAACCATCCCGATACGACTCTGCTACTGCAATACGAGTTGACTGCCGGATTTCATAGGCCACGAGTATCAGCCCGGCAATTGCGCCAATCGTCGCTAACGTCTGCACGTAGTCATTGAATTGGGAAAGCTTCATTACGTCCTCCAGCGATGGGTTTCACTTGGAGAGTATCGCGGAGGCTTTAATCTTAAAAGGTGCATCGGAGGTAAGTGCGAGAAGCAGACTGGTTCGACCGGGGACTGTCCGCTTATGGCCGATTGCTGCCCTAGAAACCACCTGATTTAATCTTCACCGACCGGCCGCTATGAGGTGTTAGCGACATCGCCAGGGACCGCTTTCGCCTATCTCCGGACAAAAGAAAGCCTGCTCTGTTGGCGCGCTACCAGGCAGTTGGCCCAATTCTATGAGTGCTTTTTGCGCCTCGACCATCCGAGGATAGCTAGTCCGAGAACTAAAAGAGGCAACGTGACAGGGGCTGGAACGACGCCTGTTTGTCTGGTCATTTGCATAGAGGCCACTGCATCGGCCGCTGACTCGTATGATATGTCTATCGGGGTGTCACCAAACACAGCCCGAATTTCATGCCCCCCTCCACACAGAGGACTAAGGCAGCCAAAAAACTTGCTGTCTTGAATTGGGTCTTGAAAATACGGATTCCCTGCGACTGAAAACGCGGCCGATAAACCGTCAGCCGCAATGCTTCCCCCAGCTGAAGTCCAGCCGGTGAAAGAATAAGTTGTGAACAAGTCAGATGACACAGTAATGTCTGTGGCTACAATATCGGATAAAACAAAGCTCTCGCCTGCAGCCGCATTGATTTCCATGGTGCCCAGAGCCGTTACCGAATCTGAACCACCAATCCAAGAAAAATCAAAAATCAACGAAGCATTGGCTAAGCTCGTCCAAACCGTGAACGCCGTTACCGCTATCGGCAGTATTACTCGTTTCATGTTGTTTCCAATTTTTTAGCCTGAAACGTAGTAAGGGAAGCATAAAATGCGCCATACCCCTAAAAACAAGGCTTTCAGCCGAATCACGGTTTGATATTCAGCGCAATTGTAAAAAAAGCTGACGCCCATCAGCGTCTCTGATTAGGTGTCAGCGGGGTTTGGCAGGAAGTACGCCTTTCCCCCTATCAGCGTCGCCGGGTCGATAGGCGTGCTCAATGGATGCCATCAACCCCAAAATAGACCCAATCGCCCGCTATGCCAATGACCCCTCCGAGGTGAAAGCGGAAGTTACCAACACGACCGGTTTCGCCTACTTCGACACTTTGGCGCTGTGATATGGTTTGGACGAGTCAACAATTGATTGCGGTCACTCGTGGCAGCGCCTATTCACTCAACTCTTACGAGATCGGACTAGGACCCAGTTATGCTTGGTTGGACTGCCAGGGGAATCGCCGAAGTGATCGGCTTGCTGAGCATCGTGGGATCTCTCGCCTTTGTGGGACTTGAAGTAAGGCAAAATTCGGTTGCAACACGAGCCTCCTCAAATGCGTCAGTTGCAGATGCATTCATCGAATTAAATCTACTCTTAGCGTCGAGCCCAGAGCTTGCCCGCGCAGTCGTCGTATCTTTTGAAGAGCCAGATAAATTGTCTCCAGAAGAGCGGATATTGGTTCTCGGTATGTGGCGAGCCCTTTTCCACGTTTGGTCGAATGGGCATCGTCAGTGGAGCAACGAAACACTAGACCCAGTTTTGTACGATTCAATTGTTTCTGAGATTTCAACATATGGTCTTAGCCAAGACGCATCTGTCGAAGATATTGATGGTAGAAGTCGCTCAATGCGATGGGCGTGGGAGAGCGAGCGGTTCATATTTAACATCGAGTTCCAGCAGTTCGTAGACGGGCTCATAGGTATAGGCAGCGGTGCGAATTGAGTTCTAAAGACGGCCGTTGTTGCCACATGGCAGACCCTAGAATATTTGAAATCTCACATTGAGGATCGGCCGCCTTGAGTTGACAACGGCCATCATCACTCATCGGCAAACGCAGCCTCACTCGACCGAACAGCCTTAGCAGCTTACAGCTCAATTGACCCTTACAGGGAATCCATTGCTGTGAGCTCAACACCCTGACCCTCCAGTCGACAATACGAACATAGTAAGAACCGAGACCAGACTTTTCCGAGGACTTCCCTAAAAAGCTCCGGCGCGATAAAAAAAAGGGGGCCCAAAGGGCCCCCAAAAAAACGCATTAAATAATGCGCCCGCAAGATGGTTACTTAGCAGATACGAACTCCGGGTAGGCCTCCAGGCCACACTCCGACAGATCCACACCTTCGTATTCCTCTTCTTCCGTGACCCGGATACCCATGACACTCTTGATCGCGAAGAAAACAATAAAGCTGGTGGCGAATACCCAGCCAAAGATAGTGGCTGCACCGATAAGCTGACCACTGAAGCTGGAACCGTCGTTGGTTACAGGAACCAGAAGGAGACCCAGTAGACCCACAACACCGTGCACCGAAATAGCACCGACAGGATCATCAATCTTGAGCTTGTCCAAAGTGATGATGGAGAAGACCACCAAAACGCCACCGACAGCACCAAACAAGGTGGCCATCAAGGGAGTAGGCGTAGATGGCTCAGCCGTAATTGCCACAAGACCTGCCAAAGCACCGTTAAGCGCCATAGTCAGATCTGCCTTACCGAAGAGCAGTCGTGCTGTAAGTAGCGCAGCAACCAGACCACCACAAGCAGCGGCATTGGTATTCATAAAGACGACGGCGACAGCGTTGGCGTTTTCTACGCTCGCCGTTGCAAGCACCGAACCGCCGTTGAATCCGAACCAGCCCATCCAAAGGATGAATGTGCCAAGGGTGGCCATAGGCAGGTTGGCACCGGGGATCGCTACGACAGATCCGTCAGCGCGGTACTTGCCCTTTCGAGCTCCCAGCAGCAGAACACCAGCCAGAGCAGCAGCCGCACCGGCCATGTGAACAATGCCCGAGCCAGCGAAGTCAGAAAAGCCAAGGTCGCCCAAGGTGTACATACCAAAGACAGGGTCTCCGCCCCAGGTCCAGTTGCCTTCCATGGGGTAGATGAAGCCCGTCATGACTACGGCAAAGATCAAGAAGGACCACAGCTTCATGCGCTCGGCAACCGCGCCAGACACAATGGACATGGCGGTAGCGACGAACACAACCTGAAAGAAAAAGTCAGCCGAAGGTGCGTAGGTGGCAGCCTCCTCAGCTCCCGCGACACCGTCCCCAGTGATGCCCGCAAGCATGCTTGCGCCCAGCGAGGGATACATAATTGCGTAGCCGCAAACCATGTACATGGTGCAGGCAATAGCAAACAGTGCAACGTTTTTAGTAAGGATCTCGGTGGTGTTCTTGGATCGCACCAGACCGGCTTCGAGCATGGCGAAGCCAGCGGCCATCCACATTACCAGGGCACCGCACACGAGAAAATAAAACGTGTCCAGTGCGTAGCTCAGTTCAAAAATTTGGTTTTCCATGAAAAGTCTCTCGTGCTGAATTCGGGGCTGTTAGCGCTAGTCAGTAGAGGCGCTGTTAGATCGCTTCTTCGCCGGTCTCGCCGGTGCGAATACGAATTACCTGCTCCAGGCTGGACACGAACACTTTGCCGTCTCCGATCTTTCCGGTATTTGCAGACTTGGTGATCGCTTCAATCGTTTGGTCGACCATGCCCTCAGCAACAGCCACTTCGATCTTTACCTTGGGAAGAAAGTCCACGACGTACTCGGCGCCGCGATACAACTCGGTATGACCCTTTTGTCGCCCAAATCCTTTGACTTCTGTAACGGTGATGCCCTGCACGCCGATTTCTGACAGTGACTCACGCACGTCATCCAGCTTGAATGGCTTCACAATTGCCGTTATCAACTTCATTTACTTCTCCTGACTGAACAAGGGCGCACAACTGGCGCCAATCGGCTCGCCGTTTAATCGTCTTATTGCACCACCTCGAGGGCAGCACGACGTTTCCGTATATGCTTTGAGCAATGGATATGCCACACATGAATTTCCATTAATAATCAGTGCATTACAAAAAAATCGACATAAATCGGTCGATAAAAAGGGTGCGAGCACCGCAAATAACGCACCATATTGGTGCTTGGTGTCACTTTGGTGCACCGCCTTGAGCTGTGATCTGTGAACACCATCCTCTACACTGCGTAAGCATCAGGCAGGAGAACTTTTTATGGCGCTTAAACCGCCCCCCATCAGTGAAGTTATGCAACAAGTCAGCGAACTCGTCGGGCCAGCTGGCCTGGTAGACGAGGTCGATCGCAACGCGCGCCAGCTCATACAATCAGCCCTGCGCAAGCTGGATTTTGTGAGTCGTGAGGAGTTCGATGCGCAAAGTGAAATACTTGAACGGACTCGCAGCAAAGTAGCCGCCCTGGAGTCAGAGCTAGCCGCCATGAGCGCGCTGGTAGATGCTCTCGAAAAGAACGCGGTCGACTAAATAGAAAATTGCGTCTTATTGATGATCAATCAACTGGCGTAGACGCAGTAGACTCAAGCGGCAGCTAAACGCTGCTCGCACGCGAGGCAAGGATGCCATCGCGATTACTCAGGGACGGGTCATGAACTACGCCGTGGTTCTATCTCGGGCCAATCAAGGCCTGAACGCGCCATTGGTGCGTGTTGAAGTACACCTCTCTAACGGACTGCCGGCTTTTACGGTCGTGGGGATGCCAGAGACTGCCGTGCGGGAGAGCAAAGATCGCGTGCGCAGCGCGCTGATCAACTCCCACTTCGAGTTTCCTGACCGGCGTATTACGGTGAACCTCGCACCTGCGGACCTTCCAAAGGGGGGAGGTCGCTTCGATCTTCCCATCGCGCTGGGCATCCTCTGTGCGTCGGGGCAGCTACCGCAAGACGCACTGCTGGGAAGCGAGTGCATCGGGGAGCTGGCTCTGGATGGGACTTTACGGCCGGTGCGCGGCACTGTCGCCGCGGCAATGGCTGCCGGCCAGAGTAAACGCCGAATACTGCTTCCCACTGACTCCGTGCAGTCCTGTCGGGCCATACCCGACAGCACACTCGTCCATTCCTCAGACCTGCTGTCGCTCTGTGCGGTGCTGCGCGGACGAGCACAGCCGCCCGAAACGAGTACAGCTCCACTGGAGTCCATGCAAGCTGGGCCTGATCTTTGCGAAGTATCGGGTCAACTCGTACCGCGCCGTGCGTTGGAGATTGCCGCCGCCGGCGGACACAACCTCTTGCTGACAGGCCCCCCAGGCACGGGTAAAACCCTTCTTGCCAATTGCTTACCGGGCATCCTGCCACCGCCCGATCACCGTGAGTGGCTTACAGTATGCGCGCTGCATGACCTGCAAGGAGAAACGCTTCGGGGACAGCAACGCGCCTTTAGAGCACCGCATCACAGTGCCAGCGCTGCAGCCCTGGTCGGGGGTGGCTCCATCCCCAGGCCAGGAGAGATCTCGATGGCACACGGGGGCGTCCTGTTTCTCGACGAACTCCCAGAGTTCTCCCGGCACACACTGGATATGCTCAGAGAGCCACTGGAGACCGGCGAGATCTGCTTGGCCCGTGCAAGTTGCAGTATTCGCTACCCCGCCCGCTTTCAGTTGATTGCGGCGATGAACCCCTGCCCCTGCGGATTTTCCGGGGACCCTCACAAGCCCTGTAAATGCAGTACTGCACAACGCCTGAGCTACAGCGCGCGGGTGTCCGGCCCGTTACTGGACCGACTAGACCTACATGTTCGCGTCGAGCGGGAAGATGCAGGCGACTTGTTTTCCTGTGGCCAGGGCGAAAACTCAGCGACTGTGCGCAGCCGCGTAATACGCTCAAAGACACAGCAGCATCGGCGGCAAGGCCAAAGCAACTCTCGGCTCACCGGTTCAACGCTTATAGACAGTTGCAAGCTTGGCACTGAAGAAAAAGCACTTGTTGAACGCAGTGCGGCAGGATTGAAACTGTCTGCCAGAGCAGTGCACAGGATGCTGCGCGTAGCACGCAGCATTGCCGATCTGGCAGAAGAAGATTCCGTGAGCGCCCCCCACTTACAGGAAGCCTTAGCTTATCGCGACACGGTGCAACAACATTGAAAACGGCGCTGACGGCAGTACTGAAACGGTTAAATTCAGGCACAAAAAAACCGCCGTAGCGAACTATGGCGGTTCCTTTCGAAGGCTCGTTTGCGCGAGCCTGCCGGCTACATCTTTACTGACTGTTCTCGATCATGAAATCAACCGCAGCCATGACGGCCTCGTCGGACAGGTCAGCTCGACCACCTTTGGCCATCATTCCAGATCCGGCTATGCCATTGATACCGCTGTTGTAAAGCGCATCGATGCCCTTGGCGATACGTGGCGCCCAGGAACCCGAATCCCCAACAATGGGAGCGCCCGCAGCACCCGAAGCGTGACAAGCCAGACAGGCCATGTTGTAAGTACCCTCGCCGTCGATAACGGCAACCGCACCCACGGCACCCATCGCTGCCGGCGCGCCACCACAGTTCTCGCCCTGCAGACACACTTCACCAACTGGCGCTATGCGCGCCTCAATGGCAGCACGCTGCTCATCGGTAAGTTCTACGGCTTGCGCCGCGACAATCACACCCAGTGACAGACCTAGCAATAAAATTCGCGTCAACACGGTAAATCCTCCGTTTCGTGGGCGCGCATTATAGCCGCAGCGCAAGCTGCTTCAAAGCGAAGACTGCAGCCCCAATAACCACGTGGATTCGAGCCTCTGCTACCATTTGGCCGTCACAAACCCTAACGTTAATCGCGCAAAGAGAAGTCCACTATGCATTTGTATACCTATGACTCCGCTCCCAATCCACGACGTTTGGGCCTATTCCTGGCATTCAAGGGAATAGAGCTGCCCACTACCCAGATTGATATGCGTGCCAATGCGCACCGCGACGCTGAGTTTCTGGACGTTAACCCCCTGGGCACACTACCCGCGCTCTTGACCGATGAAGGCGTACTGCTGACAGAAGTTATCGCCATCTGCGCCTATCTCGAAGAGCTCTATCCGACAAAGCCATTGATGGGCAGTACTCCCCTGGAGCGCGCACTGGTTATCAGCTGGGATCATCGTATCTTTGTTTCCATCTTCGAAGCTTTCGCAGAAATGCTCCGCAACCGCAGCCCGGCCTTCGAAAACCGCGCGCTTCCCGGGCCTCTGGATGTGGAGCAGATACCGGCACTGGAAGAACGAGGCCGCAAGCGCTTTCGGGGTAGTCTCGAACTTTTTAACCAAGAACTGGGAGACAAACCTTTCTTGTGCGGCGACGCCATTACCTTTGCTGACATCGATCTTTTGGTCGGTGTAGAAACTGCTCGCTGGGTGAAAGAATCCATTCCTGAAGGCTGTGACAAGCTCACCGCGTGGGCAGAGCGCTGTCGCGCCGCACTAAGCTGACAGCGCAGCCGCTCAAGCCCCGGGCGCAGCGCGTCTGCACATTCCGCACAACAGCGCTGCTGGTCGCGGGACCACTGCTACTGCTGTCCGCCTGCACTGACGGAGGGCAGACAGCCGAGCTGGAGGATTATCTCCAGCGCCTGTCGCGTCCACTGGGTATCGAGGTAATACAGGCCGAGGTACCTACAACGCCGATGCCGCCGCGAGCGGAATCGCTGCGCATTTCACTTAAGGGGAGCAAGCTTGATGGACTGGACTTTCTTCGCCTTAGGGGCTGCTCCCTGCAGCAGACGGTGGCCAAGCGCAATAGCAGCTTAGGCAGAGTTGCTCCGCCATCCCAGCGCCTGCTCATGGAATTGGCGTTCCTACGGGAGGCACCAGCTTGTATCGATACGCTGCTGACTGACGGGCGGGAAGAACTTGCCAGTGTCATCAAGGAAAGCGCCGTCCTCAAGCGATCGCAACTTCCCGCTTTGATTTTTAACGCCACCTTGGGGAATCGCGAGTACCGCGACTTCTGGCGCACAGTTCAGGCACAGGAGGATTACCCTGCACAAACCAGCAGCCTGGTCATCACCGCTTTGGAGCAGATCACCGCAGACGCAACTCGTTGGCTCGCGGGGGATTATCAAGTCGATGAAACACGCTTTGAGTTGGCGCTCGCGGACATCGCGCAGGGCGACGGTGGTGAACTACTGGATGCATTATCGCGGCAAAGGGCCTATCTAGACGCGGCAAATGCGCTCATTGACCGGCGTATCGCCAAGGGTCCACTTTGCACGGACAACACCCGGGGCAAGGCAGCACCCATCCTGCGCACGGTGATAGGCAAGTTTTTTGTTGAGCGCATTCAAGTGCGAGCCGCCGAACTGAACAAGCGCTATTACCAGCTAAGCGAGCCTGTAACGCAGCTCGAATCATTGTTATCTGCTGTGCTCACCAGGGATTATCAAAGCTGGCAAGAGAATAGGAAAACCAAACTCAGCAGGGATATCGCGGCACCACGCCATCACGTCAATCAACTACAACAACTTCTTGGCACTTGTTACGCTGAGTTTGCCCCAGAAGTCACAAAAGACATTGATCTGTAGGCCATGGCAGCGCCGTAACTAGCTAAAAGGTGGATAACAAGTCATGGAAGAACTCGAGTCAGACATCAGCGCAGGTGCCAGCAACATCAGCGAGCGAGTGGCGCTGAGCAATGAATGGCATGCGCGCCCGTTATTGGCTTTGCCCTCGCCGCTGCGTTGCTCGCACATTGTTTGCCTTCGCGGTGATGTGAGCCTTGAGGAGCGCCGGGAGCAGTTTGCAGCATTTTGCCAAGCCCAGGACCAGAGTGGGCCATGCAAAAACAGCCGTCACCATTCTGTGCAGGTGGGTAACTGTCTTCTGAAATGGGAAGGGCATACCGAGGCAGATTCCTACACCTTGCTTGTAGCTGGCAATGCCGAACCTCCCTTTGCAGCCTCGGCGCTGACTTTTTTGGACGCCAGCATGAGATCCCGACTGCTGGGCGAACTCTTTATTGGCGTTCATGTAGAAGTCATCTGCGACACAGACAGCCCGGAAGACAGTCGCCTGAAACGAATACGCGCCCTCTTGGGCAGTAGCGAAGTCTATGGCGGCACGGTATCGCGTGGTAAGGGCGAGATCTGGTCCAGCTTTCGACTGGATGCGGAGGGTTTTCTCCGCGTTGTTATTGTGGACTGCGGCCTCAGCGAAGCGCGTTTGTCCCGTCATCTGCAGCGGGTACTCGAAGTCGAAACCTACCGCATGCTGGCGATGCTGGGGCTTCAGGCCGCCCGAGAGGTCATGGGCACCTTAGGCGAACTCGAACCGGCCCTCGATGAGGTGATGGAGCAAATTGCCCATCGGGACGCGGATCCAGCACTGGAGCGACTGCTGCAACGAATAACTCGTATTGCGGCAAAAGTTGAGCATGTGGCAGCGGCGCACGCTTACCGGTTTGCCGCTGCCCGGGCCTATAACGGCATCGTGGAACGACGTCTTGCTGAGCTTTCGGAAGCGCAAAAGGGCAGTGCCCCGCGCTACACCACCTTCCTTCAAAAAACCTTGATGCCGGCCATGCGAACCTGCGAGGCGGCAGAGCGACGCACCCAGGAACTCGCGCAGCGCGTCACCCGCGCCACACAACTGCTGGACTCCATGGTCGATATGGACCAGAAAAAACAGAATCAGGCCATTCTCGAAAGCCTGGCCGAGCGTGCAAATCTGCAGCTGCGACTCCAACAATCGGTAGAAGGGTTTTCTATCTTCGCCATCACTTACTACGCGGTAGGTTTGCTTGGCTATTTGTTCAAATCGGGCAAAACACTGGGGCTCGCCGTAGATCCGGACCTACTCACCGGTATCACTGCGCCCGCTGTGCTCGTGGTTGTTTGGCTCTCGGTGCGAAGCATCAAAAATCGACTCAAACACTAGCTCAGTCGTCGGTCTTGGGTTGCGGCATCGGAAGCTCTCGCTTGGGATGCATACCGTTAACCATCCCCATAAACGGGGGATGGATGGAATAACCCAACAAGCGTCGCATATCTTCCGACACGCTCGCCGCGGTCTCTTTAGATACCGACAGGAAATAATTTTCCTGGGTACGCAGATAAGGCTCGCAATACTGCCCGGTAAAAGCCAGTCGGCTGCCTCCCGAGTAGTTCTCGCCACCGCCATGCCACAGGTTGCCCATAAACAGAATGCAAGAACCTGCGCGCATCAGCGCCTTAATACGCGGATCGCTATCCTCGGGCGTGCGCCCCTCTCCCCAAAGATGGCTCCCGGGTATTGCAACTGTTGCTCCATTGTCTTGTGTAAAGTCATCGATGGCGAAAACCGTAGCGACACTTAATGCAGGCCGAGGACTTGGCCAGGGATAAAAGCCATCATCAATGTGCAATGGCTGCGCCGGCGATCCACTGAGTATGTTAATGACCTGCGCCTGGGACAATAAATAATTGGGCTTCAGCAAGCGATCCAGGTGCGCAAGAATCAATGGGTGGGTAATAAAGTCATCGGCAGCGCGGCACTTTTCTGGCAGTCCGTAGAGCCTTTGCGTGCGCTCACCCTCAAAAGAATTACGTCCAGGTTTGTCCAGATAAGCACTAGCTTCGCTGCGAAGTTGCTCCAGCTGTGAGGGGTTTACGAGGTCTTCAATAATCACAAAACCATCACGCAGAAGCGCCCTGTGCTGTGACTCTAAAATCGTCGGGTCTATCTTGGCCGCCGCTGCGCTGTCGGTAAACGTGTGGGTTCGAGCAAGATCAACGTCGAAGTAGTCTCTAAAACTATCAATTTGACGAAACCGGGGGTCATCGCGGCCGCTGGGTCCATTTGCCATAGCTTTGCCTCTAGCTTTGCAACACGCCGCTCATTTGGGAAACAACAAGGTTAAATTCAAGCGCAGTCCCCAACCCTCGGCCCCCCCGCGAGGGCTTTCCGCCCAATACCGGGCACCGGCACCCACCTGCAACATCTGTCCCCCGACCCGAAGCAGTTGAGCGACATTGAGGTTTATGGGCGTAGACCATTGCTGAGCACCCCAGTCGTAGGTTGACTCCGTATTCAGTGCGAAAGTCGTCTGCGTGCCGGTAATATAAGTGAGAAATGGCTGCAAAAAAGTGGCACTCACATCTTGATCACCAGAGCCTGCAAAGGACTCGATATGGTTGACCAAGACGCCATAGGTCCAGGGCCCGGTTTGCTTCAAAGCAATACCGGTGGGCCCTGCACCCCACTTGTCAGCACCCAGAGCATCATCGCTGGCAGTGGGCAGTAAAAAAACCGGGCCCGCCCCAAGAATCCAGCCGCTCTTACTGGCCTCTACGGGAGAAAAAAACAGGCTCTGCACCACATCACCCACGCCGGACTCACCCTGCCGCGAAGATGGAACATCTGTCTGGTCAATAAGCGGCAGAATCGTTCGAGAAATCAGGTTCCAATCTTTATTCAGGGATATAGGTATCACGGGCTGCACATTCACCCGTAAAACGCTGCCATCGTCTGCGCCAAAGCCATCATCGTAATTAGCTTGAATGGGTACGCTGATTAAAGCAGCCACCGGGTTAGCGAGCTTTTTGGCCAGATCTGTAGAGTCCTCTGCCGCCTGGAGTGCGGATAAGGGAAACAGCAGTGCCATAACGGCAAATGTCGTCAGTTTGTTCATCCGGGCATAGTGCCACAGCAGCGCTCTCCACGCATGACAGGCTCATGCACCCATACCGCGCTCAGCACAGCTTTGTCTAAGGAAGCGACTGGCAAGGCTTTGTGCAAAAATGGCCAGCCTGTGCAAAAGCACGTCACCCGTTTACTCACCGTCGCGGAGCACCTCATGACATCCCCTATTCTGGCACTGGAACACATCAGGATCACCGTGACTGATCTGGCGACAGAGATCGGCCATTACGCGGCCTTACTGGGCGTAGCACCCTCCTGGCAGGGCACTGCGGGCGATGAAGAAATGGCAGTCTTCAACACCGACAACATGTCCGTGCATCTTGTAGCGTCCGAGCAAGCGCGGGGTCTGGAGGCCATTTGCTTTGCCGTAGACAATCTCGAGCGCATACATCGTCGACTAAAGCGCGTTGGTATTGCTTCTCATGAGACTCCAGAAAAAACCCACAGCGCCACAAAAATTACCCCAAAAATGCACATCGCAGCCAGCGTTGATACCCGGGGCATTCAGCTATCTTTTATCGAACGAAATGCGAGCTTTGGGATGACAACGTCCAGCGCAGCAAACGGGCTCGACCATATCGTTATCGCTTCACAGGGTGCCGAGGGGACAGCATTCTTGCTCGGATCTCAACTGGGCCTGGACATGCGCATGGATATGAGCCGCGCAGAGTGGAAGGCACGTCTGATGTTTTTTCGCTGTGGCGATTTAATTGTCGAAGTCTTCGAACAACTGGGTCAGGACGGGGCCCAGACCATTAATGACGCCGCATCCAAGCAGGACAGCTTCTACGGCCTCACCTGGCGGGTTGCAGACGCCGATGCCAGCCATGCGCGACTCAAGCAGGCGGGATTTGATGTCTCAGAGGTACGAAAAGGACGCAAACCAGGCTCCCGTGTACTTACGGTGCGCAACAACACAGCTGGCGTTGCCACACTGCTTATTGAGTTGCCTGCGGCCTAAAGACCGCGGAGCAGCAAGTTTCATCGCCACTCTCAAGGACCGTCGCTCCTCACTCCCGGCTCAATAAACTTTCTGGGCGGCTCAACCCCGCTTCACTCGAGCTGCTCAAAGGATTGCCGTCTGTCTCGCCGAATTAAAGCCCCGCATTGCTGGCCCTAATACCGAGCACCAGCGATGAAGCAAAAAAAAGCCGGCAATCAATGCCGGCTTTTGCTTACGCTCCAAACCCAAGGCTTAGGCGTTCGCTTTACGCTCTTTGACTTCTGCAATAACAGTCTCTGCAACGTTTGCGGGGCATGGCAGGTAGTGCGAGAACTCCATAGAGAACTGACCACGACCCGAGGTCATGGTACGCAGCGTACCAATGTAACCAAACATCTCTGACAGAGGCACTTCGGCCTTGATGCGAACACCGGTAGGACCTGCGTCCTGATCTTTGATCATGCCACGACGACGGTTTAGGTCACCGATGACGTCACCAACGTGATCATCAGGCGTAAATACATCTACCTTCATGATGGGCTCGATCAACTGAGCACCCGCTTTAGGCATGGATTGACGGAATGCACCCTTAGCAGCCAATTCAAAGGCGATGGCTGAGGAGTCAACGGCGTGGAATCCACCGTCATACACTTCAACTTCAACGTCCAGAACCGGGAATCCCGCAACAGTACCTTCGCCCATGAGGCTCTTGAAGCCCTTCTCGATCGCCGGGAAGAATTCCTTGGGAACGTTACCGCCCACAACCGAGGTAGAGAAAGTAAAGCCAGAACCGGCTTCACCCGGGCGGATACGGTAATCGATCTTGCCGTACTGACCTGAACCACCCGACTGCTTCTTGTGCGTGTAAGAGTCGTCGATTTCCATGGTGATAGTCTCGCGGTAAGCCACCTGCGGCTTGCCCACGTTGAGCTCAACGGCATAGGTACGCTTGAGGATGTCGACTTTCACATCAAGGTGCAGTTCGCCCATTCCCTTGAGAATGGTTTCGCCTGAATCTTCATCGGTCTCAACACGGAACGAAGGATCCTCAGCAACCATTTTGCCGATGGCAATCGCCATCTTCTCGGCACCGGCCTTGTCCTTTGGCGCCACAGCGATCGAGATCACTGGCTCCGGGAAGACCATCGCTTCCAAGGTGCAAGGATGCTTGGGATCACACAGGGTATGACCTGTCTGAACGTTCTTCATACCTACGATGGCGATGATGTCGCCAGCCTGGGCCCGCTCCAGTTCGTTCCGGTCGTTAGCGTGCATCTCAACCATACGGCCAACACGCTCAGATTTGCCGGTAAAGGAGTTGAGGATCGTGTCACCACGATTCAATACACCCGAATACAGACGCACGAAGGTCAGGGCACCAAAACGGTCGTCCATGATTTTAAACGCCAGCGCGCGCAGAGGCTCTTCGGTAGAAACCAGTGCCTTCTCGCCGGTAGCTTCACCCAGTTCATCGGTAAGATCCTGGGGATCTACTTCAGTAGGGTTAGGCAGGTAATCAACAACCGCATCCAGAATCAGCTGAACACCCTTGTCCTTGAACGCAGAACCACAGTAGGTCGGGAAGAAGTCCAGCTTACGAGTACCGCTACGGATACAACGCTTAATATCATCCATAGAGGGCTCATTGCCCTCTAGGTATGCTTCCATCAGGTCATCGTCCTGCTCAACAGCAGTTTCGATGAGCTTTTCACGCCACTCTTCTACCTCGTCAACCATGTCCTCCGGGACATCGGTAATATCGAATTTCTCGGGATTGCCTGGATCAGGCCAGGTGTGCGCCTTGCGAGTCAGCAGGTCAACAACACCGATAAAGTCATCTTCACGGCCGATAGGCAGCACCATTACCAGTGGGTTAGCACCAAGTACATTCTCTACCTGATCAACAACACGCAGGAAGTCCGCGCCAATACGATCAAGTTTGTTCACGAAGATGATTCGCGCAACTTCAGATTCGTTCGCGTAGCGCCAGTTTGTCTCTGACTGGGGCTCTACACCGCCAGATCCGCAAAATACGCCAACGCCGCCATCCAAAACCTTAAGCGAACGATAAACTTCTACTGTGAAGTCCACGTGTCCCGGGGTATCAATGATGTTCAGACGGTGATCTTTCCAAAAACAAGTAGTCGCAGCGGACTGAATGGTAATGCCGCGCTCCTGCTCCTGTTCCATAAAGTCGGTCGTCGCCGCACCGTCGTGCACTTCACCAGTCTTGTGGATCTTACCGGTGAGCTTAAGGATACGCTCGGTGGTCGTGGTTTTTCCGGCATCAACGTGAGCGAAAATGCCGATGTTTCTGTAAAGCGATAAGTCAGCCATGGTCTTTCTCAAGGATTCAAATTTGGGGGGCAAAAAATAGCTGGCGAAGGGTACAGGAAAACGCCCGCCATTGGGAGTGCCCTGAAGGGGCTTTTTGCAGCAGTCAAATTAGGCCCGCAAAAGCAGCCTGACCGCAGTTCCGGTTGTCTGGGCGGTAAACGTGGGCCGAGCATCAGAGGGCGTCAACAATGTACACTGCAATTGTGCCTGATAGAGCTAGCAACTTGCCCCCAAAGCCCAGAGAGTGGGAGGACGTGTCCTCCGACGTATTTAGGTCGCAGATTGTGCCCCGGTACGAGCCGGCGGTACTTCGTGGGCTCGTGGGGGACTGGCCTGCGGTGCAGAAAAATGCCGAGTCTGTGCCCTCCGTGCTTGACTACATGCTTATGCTGGATAGCGGGCAGGCGGTTTATACCGTCGCCGGAGAACCCGCGATCAAGGGGAGGTTCTTTTACGACCAGCAGTTGCAGGGCGTTAACTTTGGCAGTATTGCCTCCCCGCTTCGATCCACGGTGGAGCACCTTTTACGCCTGCGTGAAGCTCCCGAACCGCCCGCCATCGCAGTGCAGGCCGCGAATGTTAACCAAGCACTGCCTGGCTTTACGCAGGAGAACCCCCTGCCATTGCTGGACGACCAGACGCAGCCCACTTTTTGGTTAGGTAACCGGGCGATAGTCGCCCCTCATTTTGATGTAAAAGACAACATCGCTTGCGTGGTATCAGGTCGCCGTCGATTTACCCTGTTTCCACCGGAACAAATCCACAATTTGTACCTGGGCCCCATACTTAGCGCCCCGGGCGGCGTGCCGATCAGTATGGTAGATATCCGAAATCCCGATTTGGAGCGCTTCCCTCGCTATGCCCAGGCCCTTGAAAGCGCTCTGCAGGTTGAACTCGAGCCGGGAGACGCCATTTACATACCGGCGCCTTGGTGGCATGCCGTAGAGTCACTGGACAGTATCAACTTATTGGTGAACTACTGGTTTGCAGGCGTTGCCTCAAGCGGAATTTCGCCAAAGGCGAGCCTGTTGCACAGCATTATGGGCTTGCGAGGCTTGCCTGAAGCGCAACGCAGTGCATGGGGACATTTCTTCAATTATTATCTCTTTGCCGAGACCGATGTCACGGAGCACTGGCCTCCGGGCATTCTCGACGTCGTGACACAAATGAGTCCGCAGCAAAAGGCTTCGCTTATCCGTTTTCTGAGCGACTCCCTACAAGAGTGAAGCAAGGCTAATGGAGAGCTACGAATGAGCTGGTTCAAACGGGGCGATAAAAAAGCGACTTCGGAGCCGCCTGCGAGCCCGATCATCGAGGCCAAAGCGCCGGCGCCGGCCGCCGTCACCATGGATGCATCAAGCGCCGATCTGGATGCCCTGGCAACGCTGTCAGCTCGCAAGACCCCGGATGAACTTGCAGACCTCTTTCTGGTGATGGAAGAACACCTGAACGAGTTGGAGCTGGAAGATATTCAGGCGGTGATGGCGGCGCTTCGACAACCGCCACCACTGGTTGAGCGCCTCAGTGGAGGCCTGGACGACCCCGAAGAACTGCGCGAGGCGATTCTCTCAAGCCCCACCCTATCTGCTGATGTGCTGCGCGTGGTGAACTCTGCGGCTTTTGCACTCACTAGCTCTATTTCGAGCATCGAACACGCCGTAGCTTATCTTGGCACTACCATGGTCCGCGGACTGGTCCTGCAAAGCACTGTCGGGCAGGTTATGAAGTTTGAGACCGACGTACAAAAAGCCGCTTACATGCGCATATGGCGATCCAGCTACGTCGCAAGCGCCACCGCACAGGCTTACGCAACAGCACTGAACCTGGAGCAACCGTCGATTTATGCCACCCGCGCGCTGCTGGTCAACATTGGCGACCTGGCGCTGATTTCTGCACACCCGGAACTGTCCATCATCTACGCGCCAAAAACGGGCTTGCTGGGCCGGGTTGAGACTCAGCAACACGACGTTATGGCAAATTCCGCAGTGCTAAGCTCAATGCTGGTCCATCAATGGGGCCTTCCCCAGGATCTCTGCGACGCACTACGACATTCACTCACTCCACTGACCTGGACACCGGATGACAACGAGCGCAGCACCCAGCAGCAACGAGACGACCTCATCCTGTACCTCGCCTGTCGCGTCGGCGACGCCGTAGCGTATTCGGGCCTCAAGGATATCGCTGAGTTTGATGTGCTCGCCCAGGAATCGCCGGACTTTTTCTACGTCCCGGAATATTTACGACGACTGGAGCTTGGGGGTTTACTGAGAGTGTTAGCTGATCGAAGCCACGGTCGACGGGTCCAACAAATTGTCGACACATTTGGCGGGTAAACCTGCCTGCTCACGCATATACATACGGCAACTTTTATATTAGTGTATTAGCATAAATTAATACTAAAAGAGCTGTACCCATGTTCAAATTCCCCAAGACCCTCCTCATTACGCTGTTCTGCCTGACGTTCACAGCACAAGCGCAGGACATGCTCCGCCCCTATCAGCTTCTGGATACGCCGGCGAGCACACTCAACGAAGCCACTGACATGACTTACAGCGCACTGGAGCAAAGTGCCTTTGAAGTTCTAGGACAATACAGCCCCTACCCGGGTGCCAGAGTTATTGCCATCACCCACCCAGCGCTGCTGCAAGCGGCGTCTACAAAGGAATTCGGAGGCTACGCAGCGGCGCTTCGTATAGGCCTTACGGAAGTGGATGGCAAAGTACAGCGAAGCTATGCAAACCCAGCCTACTGGGGCACTGCGCTCCAAGTCGGCTCTTTGGAAAAAGTCAGCGCCGAGCTCAAGGATGTCCTGGGTGACAGCCAGCCCTTTGGATCCAGAAAAGGCCTCAGTAACAAGAAACTCGCCAATTACCGCTACATGATGATGATGCCCAAACTAAAGGACCACGACCATCTGGGTAGCTTTACCAGCCATGCGGCGGCACTCGCTACAGTGCGAAACAACCTGGCCAGCAACTCCAATGAGCTGGTCAAAGTATTCGAAGTTGCCATCCCCGACAGCGAAGAAGTGCTCTTTGGCGTGGGTATCGGCAGCGGCGATGGAAACGATGCCAAGGTCATGGGAATTACGGACGGTGGTGAACTGCGACACACAGCTCACCTGCCCTACGCACTTCTTGTATCCGGCAGCGATGCCTATGCGCTCGCCGGAAAGTTTCGCATTGCTCTGGCATTCCCGGACCTGGGTATGGGGACCTTCATGAAGATCTCCAGTGCTCCAAACGCCATTCGCGACAGCCTGGAGAGCCTCACAAAACCTGCTAACGACCCGCCGGGGCGCTAGGTAATAATCTGCTCCCGCTCGCGCGCCAACAGCGCTCGAAAGTCATTAAGAGGTACGGGGCGGGAATAGAGGTATCCCTGAAAGCGCACACAGTTGGCACTGATCAGAAAATCTCTCACAGCTTCGGTCTCCACACCTTCGGCAATCACTTCAAGCTCCAAGGTCTGAGCCATGGATATGATTGCGCGCACAATGCTGGCATCACCCGGATCAGTTAGAACATCCTGAACAAAGGACTGGTCCACCTTCAAAGTATCTAGCGGCAGCGACTTAAGATAACGCAGCGATGAATAACCAGTACCAAAGTCATCAATAGAGAATCGAACCCCCTGCTCACGCAACAGCAGCATTTTGGCGACCGTATCATCGACATCCTCGATCAACAGTCCCTCGGTCAATTCGAGTTCGATGAGGCCACGAGGCAACTGATGGCTTTCAATGGCCTCAAGCACCTTTTCGGAGAATCCTTTTTGCCGGAACTGCCGTGGGCTCACATTCAAGGCCAGAGAGAACTCCCGATCACTGAGCTCATCCTTCAAGCCCTCACCAATTTCGCAGGCATTCTTTATCACCCAATCTCCAAGACGGTAAATAAGCCCAGAATCTTCGGCCACGGGAATAAACACGTCCGGCGGAACAAACGCCCCATTGTGTTGCCAACGCAGCAACAGCTCGGCGCCACATATGATCGACTCCTCGGTGTACTGAGGTTGCAGGTAAAGCTCTAAACCTTCGTCAGCCTCCAGCGCCGCACGCAGCTGGCGCTCCATATCCATTCGCTGGGACAAAGACGCCTGCATCTCCGGAACAAAGAATCGCAGCGTATTGCGACCATCATCTTTTGCGCGATACATAGCGGTATCAGCATGCTTTAACAGGTCATCAACATCGTTTGTGTCATCCGGCAACAGACTCACACCAATACTGACCGTGATATGAATCTCGTTACCTTGAATATCAATGGGAGCTTCTATAGCTCGACGCAGAGCCTCACCGCGACGACGCACTACAGACACCACGTGCTCCGTGCCCCCTTCAATATCCGTAAGCAGCGCGACAAATTCATCGCCACCCAAACGGGCCGCAGTGTCTGCATCACGCAGAAAGTCGCTCAAGCGTCGGCCAACCTCCACAAGCAACTGATCACCCGCGCTGTGACCCAGGGAATCGTTTACCCGCTTGAAAAAGTCCAGATCCAAAAAGAGAAGCGCTGCCTGAGTCTCATTGCGCTTTGCCCGCGCCAGAGCCTGGCCCAGTCGATCCTGCAATAATCGTCGATTTGGCAGACCGGTTAGGTCATCAAATAGCGCCTGCCGTTCAATCGTGTCCTCGGCCCTGGAGCGGAGGTAGGTCATTTCAAGGCCGGCAATCACCGTGAGGTTCACCCGACGAGCAAAGGCCGTCATCATGAACAGATAAAGCACCACCATGAATGCCATCACATTGGTTTCCGGAGAGCCCTCGCCAATCAATCGCACCATAAAGGGTAATAGCGAGGTCGCCAGATACACAACGCTTGCCTCAAAAAACGCCGACAAACTAACGATGCTCCCCGTACACATGCCGGCAATAACAAAAGCCAGCAATGAATGATTGAGCATATTTTGTGAGTCATAGAGCAAAAAGCCCGCCGCACCCCAGGCCAGGCCTGAAAGCACGACCCCTGCCATCATCTCCCGATACCAGGCTGAGGCCTTCGCTTCTCGTTGCGCCTCAGAACTCCGGCGATATCGGATCGTGGTGATTATTCGGTAAGCAGCAATCGCAAGGGTAGCGGAGCACCACACAACTACAGCCTGACTATTCTCTGGTCTCCACAGCAAATACCCCAGAAGCAGGGTATTTAAAACCACGGCAAAAACAGAAACCGACAGACTCTCGTAAAAGATATTGAGGCGTTCGAGAAACACCCGATGTTTTAGATCGTCTGGAACTTCAGCTTCAGCCGTCACAGGCACCACCGTATTCTGTTTATCGTATTACGCTTGCTTTAACGTCACTCTTTTACTGGGAAGTAACTTCCCTATAAAGTGACGCGCTAGCGTTCTCGGTATCAAACACCTTGAACTGTACACGTTGAAGCGCGGGATTACTCCTATGAATACATTGCAACGCTGGCACGACATGGTGCTTAAGCAAAACCATGACGGCTTGTCAGAATTACTGACCGAAGACTGCGTGTTTTTGTCTCCTGTAGTACATACCCCCCAGGCCGGTCGCGAACTGACCACGCTGTATCTTACGGGCGCGATGAATGTCTTTAACGAGACATTTCACTACACCAAAGAAGTTGTTACCGAAGAACATGCAGTGCTCGAATTCGAATGCACGGTAGATGGCATCCTCATCAACGGCGTCGACATAATCAGCTTTGCCGAAGACGGACGAATCTGTGAGTTCCGTGTGATGGTAAGACCCTTACAAGCCATGCAGATGTTGCACGGCAAAATGGCGGCAATGCTGGAAGTTCTAAAATCCGCACCCAAGGCAAGGGCGTCTCAGTCAGCCTAGCGGGGATCACGCCGGGACAAAATACCGCTTTCGCGAAAATACACGGCAGTCTTTTGTGTACCAAACATGGTGTCGAGCACAAATCGATAGCCTAACTTTTGCGCTACGTTTATCGAAGCTGGATTGCCGGGTGAAATAATGCAAAAACTTCGATCACGATCAGGCTGTGCATCGAGCCAGGTACAAGCTGCCTGCATCCCTTCGGTGGCGTAGCCTTTACCCGCGGCGTCGGGGTGTATGACCCACCCGGCCTCAGGATAGTGACCATCAAAGCCTATAAGCCCGCGCTTAAAATCCGCGAACCCCAATTGTCCAAGGTATTTACCGGTTTCGCGTTCTTCGAGTGCCCAGTAGCCATAGCCGAGCATGTCCCAAAGACCTCCGTAGCGCAGCAAGCGCATCCAGACATCCTGGGGGCTCAGCGGCGAACCCGTAATAAATGAGTACACGTCCGGGTGCTGCCAAATCTCCGTAGCCGGAAAATGATCCTGCTCACAGTGCGCGCGCAAACGCAGTCGTTCGGTGAGTATCTGTGGCGCCGCTGACATCCTTTACTTCTCCTGCTGGAGCTGTACCGCTGCTCTTCGCGCCGCTTCGCTAGTATTCGCCGAAGCAATTTGATCTTTTAACTCCCGACGTAAACCTTCCGCAAGCTCGGTAAAGATTCGAAAACTATCGTCGGCTGCCAAACGCTCAGCAATGAGACCTTCAAAAGCCTCGTCTTCGATCTTCTCAAGCTCGCTAAGCAAACGACTGGGATCATCAAAGCCAGCACTGCGGCGCAGCTCCAGAACCCGAAGATAGAATCCGTCAATGCGATCCTTACGACGCCGGGCCCTCCAGCGTCCAAAGGTCACGGCACCGGTAAACAACAAAACAATCAGATACACCAAAAAGTTGAGTGATTCGGCATAGCGCTCTAAAAAACCCGGCTCGTCACGCTCAAGGTAATTTCGCGCACCACGGTGCAGAGGAAAAGTAAAATCCACGGCACTAAAGTCGCCACTCATCCAACGGAACAAGGCCGGCTCTACTGCAGCAAAGCGCGGTTTTTGCTCTAGCAGCACACGCGTCAATTGGTAGATCGCCGAGGGGTCGGTGGACTTGTGAGCCACCAGAAGCATATCGACAGCCAGAGCATCGATCCCCACTTCATTGCCTGGCAGCGAATAGGTTAAGGCCGGAATGCGGGTTGAACTAAGCTGCGGCACCAGAAAACTTATGCCCTCGATGTAAAACTCTGCTCCAGCCGGATCAAATCTGGACAGAGGCACCAGGGTAAAGCCTTCAGGAAACCAGCTGGTATTACCAGGGTTGATCGGACCCACGTAGAGCAGCAGGTCGGGGTCACCGGGGTCGCCCGGACGCCAAAGCTCGTAGCTTTCTGGAAGATCCGAAGCGCGCTCAAACAGTAAATCGAGCACAAGCCGGGCCGTGTGGGAGTTGTGGACAATATGCATTTTAGGCTGACTGCCAGATGCCCGAAGATCGCCCAAGCTCAGTCCTTGCCTCGCGGCAAGATGTACAACGCTCTGATAAAGCGGCAAGACGCTGCGAAGTCCTGGCTGAAACGCTCGAGTGTTCTCGACAATGGCGAGCTGCGCAGAACCGTCAAGCAGCGACTCAATGGGATCGTCCCCATTGACGTTACTCGGATCTGGCTCCAGCCGAATGCCTGTCTCTTCCTCGACGATGGCGGACAAGGAAGAAAAATTCAGCTGTTGATTATCCGGCGGATGCAAACGCAACACCGTAGCGGATACCGCAGCAGACGAAAGCGCCCACAGTGCTATCAGCGCGACCAAGCGATAGGGTCTGACTCTTGTGTTCATAGCGCCGCGGTCGACTTTTTTGAGCTGAAGCGCGGACGCCAGACGGCCAGAACGACGTTGGCAATAGCCACCCCGAGAATCACCAGAGTCGACTTCCACTCGGAGCTTGCCGTTAGCCCGAGAAGTGTAGGATCAAGTTCGCCGGCAAGAGCCTGAGCGGCTCGTGCTGCCTCCCGGGTCGCCGGACCCTGAACCGCAATCAAAGTACCCTCAAAAACCGACACACCCAGGGCCAGCTTCATCCATGCCCAGCCCTGACTGTGAAAAGCATCTGTCCAGGCCATGGACAGCAGACCACTGACCAGGACTATCGCCAGGGACGGAAACAGCACCCATTGTGAAATTAGCCCCATTTGACCACGAGCCGTTGCGTAAGCCACAAGGGAGTCTACCGGCGGCATATTTTGCAACATCAACAACTGAACGACCAATGCCCCAGTGAGGCCAATGCCGCCAATAGTGTGTAGGAATTTCAGTGCCTTACGCATATTCGTGAACCATCAAAACCCGTAGGTGCATCATAGCCAGCACTGCGCGAAGCACCAAACCGATAAACGTTCAGCTGTGCAGATAGTGCCGCCAAAATATGCTGGTGGCCACGCTTCGATAGGGCCGATAACGCTCACCCAGTTGCTCCAGAGTGTGAGCATCAGGCTTGTCACCCAGGCGCTTCACAGACACCACAGCTTTTACCAGGGCAAGATCACCGATAGGCCACAAATCAGGCCTGCGTAGCGCAATCATGAGATACACATCAGCCGTCCAGTTACCCAAGCCCGTGATAGCCGTGAGCAACTCCCGAACCTGAGCATCCGATTTGCGTGCCAGGGACCGGATAGGTAAAGCCCCTTCGAGAATCGCCTCTGCCACCAGCCGCGTGTAACGTATTTTCTGACGGCTCACGCCGGCAGTACGGAGCGTCTCATCGGACAGTTCAAGATACCTGTGCTCTGTAAATTCTGGCAGGAGCAAGGCCACTTTATCAAAAGTGGCTTTGGCCGAAGCTAAAGAGACCTGCTGCTCAAAAATAATAGATACGAGCGTTGCGAAGCCGCTGGGACGGGAAACCAGTGAAGGCGCTCCGAAGCGCTCGACAATTCGAGCAAGATCCTTGTCACCGGCTGCAAGCACTTCCACAGCATCAGCATAGCTGCGCCTGTTCAGTCCTGGCATAAACTAGGGTCTCAAGGGCCGGAGACTATTGACTGAGTCGCCGACTATCACCTAGCTCAATGCCTCTCACAGAAATGAATCTCTCAGCAGACGCTTGAGGATCTTGCCACTGGGATTGCGCGGAATGCTATCCACGAAGCGTACCGCGGTAGGCTGTTTGAAGCGTGCCAGCTTACCCTGACAAAAGGACAGGACAGATGCTTCGTCCAGAGAAGCCTCCGCCCGGATAACAATCGCCATGGGACTTTCGCCCCACTTCTCACTGGGCAGTCCGATAACCGCCGCATCAGCTACACCGTCGTGCTGCATCAGCACGTTTTCGATCTCCGCCGGGTATACGTTCTCGCCACCGGAAATGATCATGTCTTTTTTGCGGTCACAAATGGTGACGAAGCCCTCTTCGTCCATGGTGGCTATGTCGCCTGTATACAGCCAGCCATCCTGAAGAGTCTCTGCGGTAGCATCCGGACGATTCCAGTACTCTTTCATTATGTGCCGCCCACGCAGGAGTATTTCTCCCGGCTCTCCGTTCGTGACGGTATCGCCATGACCATCGACGATTTTTGCCTGAGTGTGAAAAAACGCTCGACCAGCCGACCCAACGTGGGTAAGGGAATCCTCACCCACAATCAGACAACCGGGTCCTCCGCTCTCGGTGAGACCATAGACTTGATGAATCTCCACCCCCAGGTCGATGTAGGCATTAATCGTCGCCACCGGCACCGGAGCAGCACCGCAGATAATATTGCGTACGCTGGAGTGATCGTATTTCTCCCGCCCCGGGACTTGCAGCATGAAGTTGAGCATCGCCGGCACCGCCAGACTCGTGTCGATACGCTCGGATTCAAACAATTGCCAGACTTTAAGCGGATCAAAGTCCCTGAGAACGACCATCGTGTTGCCGCGATAAACAGCGCCAATCATCGGTGCAAGCGCGCCCACATGAAAAAGCGGCAGTAGCAGCAGGTAGCGATCCGTGCCACGAATATCACCAGTATTAACCATACTGAGAATGGCCCAAAAAACCGTCTCATGAGTATGCACAACACCCTTGGGTAAACCCGTGGTGCCCGAGGTATACATAATGAACAGATTGTCTTTTGCCGCGGCAAGCTCTGCCGGCTCGTCCCCAGGCTGCTGCGCCAGCAAGCGTTCATAGTGCCTCGCAAAGTCCGGGGCCTCGGAGCCTATGCCTATCCAGTGTTCTACATCGCTGCCCACAGCTCCCCGGGCGTGCAGGTCTTCGGCCAGCGCCGTAAAGTCACTGTCGAAGATTAAAGCCTTGGCGCCTCCATCTTTGAGAATAAACGCAAGTTCGTCGGCAGTGAGACGCCAGTTGAGGGGCATGACTACCAAACCAATCTTGGCGGGCCCAAAAAAACTCTCAATGAACTGATGCCCGTTGTAAGCCAGCACGGCCACCCGGTCCCCAGGCTCCAGACCCATACCCGCGAGCGCATGGCAAAGCTGATTAGCCCTGCCATTGGCCTCGCTAAAGGTAAACCGGCGCTCGGCTTTAACGTCATAGAGCATTTCTTGCCGGGGGTTCATTCTCGCTCGAGTCGCGAGGAACTGACCAATATTCATGTCGGCGTTCATAAGCAACGGTCCATTATTGTGATTTTTAGAAAGGGATCCGCCTAGCCTAGACCAGACACCGTCACTTGAAAACACGTGATATCGCGTTTTAGTGATTGGCGCTGCGTGATATTGTGTGGCCGCTCTGCAATTTCCGAACAAACAACAATAGAGATCGCATTAATGAAAAGAATTCTTTTTGTGCTTGCCAGCACTATCGCTATTGCCATTGCCGGCTGCAGCTCCAACCCCCCGGTAATTGATTACGACAGCAGTGTTAATTTCTCCGGGTACAAAACCTATGCATTCATCAGCGATCATCCGCTGATGCGTTCGGAAGGCTCTCCACCGGGATCACCACTGCTTGAGGGCCGCCTCATGCGCATCGTCGAGGACAATCTGAATGCCAAAGGATTCGCTCTGGTCGCCAACTCAGAAGCGGCAGATTTTGCTATTGGATTCACTGTGGGCGCCCGAGACAAGATCAAGGTCAATAGCTATCCCGAACCCTACCGACCTTACTACGGCGGATGGGGTGGCTGGGGCGCACCGTACTACGGCGGAGGATATGGCGGCTCCAACGTTGATGTGCAGCAGTATGTTGAAGGGACATTGGCAATCGACATCTATGACGTCAGCGAACATAAACCAGCCTGGCACGGGGTCGCTACCAAGCGTGTTACCGACAGCATGCGTCGTAATCCAGATGAAACACTTACCGAGATTGTGAATGAGATTCTCGCGGGATTCCCTCCCGGCGCCATGGTTCGCTAAGAGTGTCCTTAAGCGGTGACTAAACTTACCGCTCTAGCCTTGCGCCCTATGGCTGCACCTGCTTAAACAACTTGTCCAAAAGGTCAGCGTCGTCGAAGTGGCGGCGCCCCACAAAGGCCGTCGGCTGACGGCCACGCTCGCGCATAGCTCCTGGAGAGCGAATACCCATAGGCCATAGATAAAAGCGCTCGCCGCGCTGGGTGCCTGGGACAAGCCCATTAGCATCAAACAAAGTTCTGGAACCCTCAGCGGAATCCAGCGAGTAAAGATCCGAGTAACTAACTAACTCATAGCGACGACTGCTCAGGTCATGGGCAGCATCAGCGGTGCTGCTGTACACCCGTTGCAGATAATGCGAGCCACTACTGATGCGCAGCACCGGACCATCTGCAGAAGGCGCCTTTTGAGGAATCAGCGGCGGCTCTCTTAGTGCCGCGTTTTCGGCTCGCGCTTCTACACGATCAGTAAGAAAGAACTGCTGATAGCAACCACAGGGGTGGATGCTGTCATACAACAGAACCTCACCGTGTTCATCCAGGGTTGCGCGCCACACCAAACCATCCAGAGAACCCGACAAGCTATCCATTGCGTTCTCAGGCGGTCGCTCATCAAACCAGAACACATAGTTCAGCTGCAGGCGTAACTTTCCTGCAAAAGGCATGAGACTCGCGTAGTGATAGGCATAGGTGGACTCGCTTGAGACGCGGGGAGCCCCTTCGGCATCAAAATAAGGCTTACCAGGAATGTCATAACTACCCACTTCGTCGATCTCCAAAGTGGGAGCATGGTGCAGGAACAGACCCGTCAGGAGTCCGTTTGTGTGTTGATCCAGTCGCAGGCCGAGACTATCCCGATCCAATTTATTCAGCACGAATGCTGTGTCCTGCTTTGATTTGGCTGCCCCTGCTGAGTCCGCGGGGGAATAGCGCAGCAAGCGACCCTGCCGGGGAATCTCGCTCAGAGGCAGTGCATAGCTATCGTGAATTTTGGCTTGCAGCGCCTGGATTCCCAAGCCAGCAAAGATCGAGCTTAAGGGGTACAAACCCAGAACGCGGCGCGCAGCTATATAGTCGTCCTCAACCTGTGCCGCAGCCCACAGCGCCTCCCAATCCAATGTATCGTCCTTGGCCGCCAATTGGTTTTGCCCGTCGCAACTCTGCAAATCGAGGCCTGCCAGCCATTCAGAAAGTGGGCTGTGAGCGACGCTGTCCGCGAGCATGGTATTCAACAGTTGGCGGCGTTCGACACCCGCTGCCTGTAAACGTGCAAACCAATCTGCACGTTGGACTTGGGTGAGCAGTAAGGGATCGAAGCTTGCCAGACTGCGATTAGTTCCCAGGGAAGGAAAACCCGCAACCCGACGTGGATCACTCAGACTAACACCTTGCTGCGCCGCGAATTCTTCAAAAGCCAGGTAACGGCCCCTGCAGCTGTCGGGTGTCGAGGGTTGTGGAGTGCTGGTACAAGCGCTGAGCAGAACGAGCAGAAAGGCTGCGAGAAACCCCAGGGCACGGGATCCAGTGAGTACCAAGCCAGGCGTCGGAATTCCATCGCCCTCTGGAGTCGACACAACTACAGCGCCATCAGTATCGCGGCACCGACTTACTCTTCTTCTTTTTTACTCTGACGTTGCCGCTCGTAGGGCTTTTGTGTGGGCGACCCGGACATACTGCGAAAAGTCAGCCCGCCTACGCTCCAGCTGCCATCATCTGCTTCCGCGTCCGCTTCTGACTGTTGCGTCTTCGCAGCCTCGGTCACCTTGGCGGGCTCAGCGGCATGATTTGAGGTCTTGGCGGCTGCACTGCTACTCATTTCCTCGGCTGTGCTGTGGGAATCCGTGCCATAGCGTCCCGACTGCGCTTTGATGCAGGCCGAGCCTGCAGCGGCACGCACCAGATTTTCAACATCACTATTCCACCAACCATCCGCACCGGCGCGCATTTCAGCAACGGTATCCGCAACGACATCATCGCAGGCGTCTGCATAACTTGCTGCCGATACCAGGCAAAAGGCGCTCAAAGTAATATTTAAAGCAATTCGCATGAGAGTTTCTCGGTAAATAAAGCTTGGAAGTATAGCGGAGCTTTTCCTTTGCAAAAGTCCCCTCAAACAAAGACCAAGGTCGCGCACCAAATTGGGGCGCAACGCTCCACAATGCAACTTTTCCTGGACATGCGCGCTGTCTTCCCACTCGCTAAACCATTCCCCCATGGAACATAAAGACACAAAACACGGGGATATTTCACTTCTGGTCTGGTTTTTGCTGATGCACCTACGGGCAATCGTGTAACGGGCTCTTCAAACGCTCGCACACGATGCACCGCAAACAACTTTTAGGGTAGAGAGGATATCCATGCAAAACATGCAAAATCTGAAGCGTTTTGCCGCGCTGACCGCACTGGCAGGCTGTGCCTTCGCCGCGCCTTCACATGCTGGGGAATTGAGCGCCAATGCCTCCGTCACCAACAACTACATCTGGCGAGGCCTCACACAGACTGAGAACAATTCAGCTGTTCAAGGTGGCATCGACTACTCCGCAGATAGCGGCTTTTATGTCGGCACCTGGGTATCTAACGTTAATTATGGTCCTTCGGACGTTTATTCCTACGAGCACGATGTCTATGGCGGCTATGCCTTTGAGGCAGGTGGCGTCAGCTGGGATGTCGGTTATCTTTATTACAACTACGATAAGGAAGCCGAATTCGATTTTGGTGAGGTGTACCTACGCGCGGGCATCGGTGGATTTAGCGCCGCAGCCTATGTGCTGACCAATACAGAGGCCGATGAAGCTCCAGGGCAGGACTTTGGCGCCGGCGGCACCTACTATCTGTCTGCAGACTACGGCTTTGAAGTGGGCGACGGCATCGGAATAGGTTTGCACGTTGGCTACCATGACGGCGATTTTGCTGAGGCCTTCAACGGATCTGATGGTGGTTACTACGACTACAACATCAGCCTTTCCAAGGGTGGCTTCGGCTTTATGTTCACCGACACCAACGTAAGCGGCCCAGCGGCAGAAGGCGGTTACGACAACGACCAATACAAGGTCGTGGTCTCTTATTCAGTAGATATCGAGCTCTAAAGCAGAAACATCAGGTTCACTGAGAACTTGGCCGTCCCGATCACCGCTCGTTTTGCGGTGATCGTGGCGGCATTTTTGTATGCTGTCCTCGCTGCAGAGCAGCTCTGGCCAATGCTATACGCTGCTCCCTAGGCAAATCGGCCGACACTTCTACCAGGTTCTTGTGAATCAGCGCCTGATAGCGCTCACTCACTTCGCGGGATTTCTCTAGCGCCAAGGCCAATACCTGAGGATCGTAATCTTCGGAGGCGACTGCCTTGCGCACCGCTGCTTGAGCTTTGCGCATGTCTTCACGCAATGGACGCACCTCTGACAGCTGATCTCGCATCTGTCCTCTGATGCGTCTCTGGGTTTCGGGAGACAATTGCTCCACCGCCCAAGCCATCGGAGGCCGCTCACCGCCAGAGCCCCGATGCTTACCCACTATAAAACCGGCAATGAGCAAATTGAGCGCTAAGGATATCAACAGCGCAATCAGTACTAGGCTGTTTCTATTCATACCAGTCCGCTCCCGTGAGGGGCAAAAGCAAGCTTCGTTCCTGCTCTTCCCAATCTGTCATTACGTCAATCGAAGCCAAACTCTGCGACTCCATACCAATAGCCAGACCCAGCAACATGGGCAGGGCTGCAGCCATGGCAGGACGCCACCAAAGCCCGGGAACTTCAGGCAACAGCCAATTCAACAGCCGGTCAGCTACTGAAACCGGAAGTGCGTCTAGAATGCGCTGCTGCAGGTCAATATCTTCTGGACAGTAGCTGTCTAACATCAAGTCCAGATCCCGGGCCTCAAACAACTGCCGCTGCAGCTGTGGAAATGCATCCAGACAGGCACGCATTTCTGACCTCTGGTCTTCCGGCCAGCGCTCTTCTCGAGAACCATAAGTCTCCAGCAACTCCTCTAGTCGTTCAGGACTCATCATTGCTTAGCAACTCCTCTTTTAAGCGACGTCTTGCTCTGGCCAACAGCGATTCAAGGGCATCTACTGATACATCCAGTACTGTTGCGGCGTCGCGATTGGACAAACCCTGGTAGTGACACAGCAGTAAGGCGCTGCGCTGACGCTCAGGAAGAGTCTCAAGCGCTGTGCGTACACGATCGGCTTTTTCATTTGCCTCAAAATCACCGTCGGGCCCGTTAGCCACTGACTCGAGCCGCGCCTCATCGTCGGTAAATTCAAGGCGCGCATTGCGCCGAAAGCTGTCTATGCACAAATTGTGTGCAATGTTGTGCAACCAGGTCGTCAGACGTGCAGTGGCGCTATTGAAACTGTCTGCGCGAGTCCATAAACGTACAAAAGCTTCCTGCACAATGTCGTCCGCAGCACTGACGTCCGAAAGCATTCTCCGCGCGTAGCGAGACAAGGGACGCTGATGCTGCTCCACCAGAATGCCAAACGCCGCCCGATCTCCCTGAGCGACGCGTCCTACGAGCACTGCCTCTTGCTCTCGATCCATGAAAACCTAATCCTGGAGAAACGCTCAGGACTGATCAGAGTCTTGCCCTTGCTCACGCTTGCGCCGCTCACCTCGCTTGCCATGCATAGCTTTGGCTTCATCCTGACTGACAAAACCATCGGCATTGGCATCCATGCGCGCAAACGCATGATCCTGTGCTTCACCCGGGGTGACTACGCCATTTCCATCGGTATCCATAGCGTCAAACATCTGCGGCATTTTCGCCTGGCGTTCTCCAGCAGTTTCCACGGCCGCCAACATTTCATCTCGCGTTAGCTCGCCATCGCCATTGGCGTCAGCGCGCTTAAACATCTTGGGGCCACCTCGATGCCCGGGTGGTAGAAATTCTTCACGACTGATCTGGCCGTCGCCATCTGCGTCCAGATTCATTATGCCGCCTTGTGGTTGTGCCATAGATGCCGTGGACGCCAACAGCGCCGTAACCCCGGACAAAAAAAGCAGTGTTTTCTTCATGGTGTTGCTCCCGATCACTAAAAACAATGAATGTCAGTAAGTCATACGCCCAAGCAAGCAGATTCTGTCGCAGGCCTGAGCTTTACATTACGACTTGTGATTCACCCGTCTCGACACTAAGTTATGGGTATGGAATACACAATTAGACAAGCGCTTACCAGTGCCAGAGAGATGTACCTGGTGCTGAAAAACCCTCGCTGGGTGACTCATGCATCGTGCTGAACAGTTGACCGAAGACTCCGGCAAGCCGATTCTGGAGTTTGCCTGCTATCTCGCAGGCGCTGTTTTATTAGTATTTTTTGCCACGGTGTTCTTGCGAAGCGAAGTACGTGCCGACCAGTCGCTTGCAATTATGCCCGATATGCAGCTTTGGTCCGATGTCCGAAAGGACGCTTATTTACGCGCTATAGAAACAGAAAACACACCGGTCCTGGCAATACTCAGAGCGCCGTCACTGGGGCTGTCAGTCCCGGTTTACAACAGCGCCAGTGACTTGAATATGGACCGCGGCGCCGGTGTTATTGATGGCATGGCCTACCCGCATGAACCAGGCCATATTGGCATCGCAGGACACCGCGATGGCTATTTTCGAACACTCAAGGACGCCTCCGTCGGCGACAGCCTGATTCTTGACACTCTCAACGGCGAGCGTCGTTTCATTATTGAAGATTTACGCGTTATTGATCCCGATGAGCTGCAGTACCTGCAGGAAACTGAAGATCCCCGTTTAACTATCGTGACCTGCTATCCGTTTTACTTTGCAGGCAGCGCACCCCAGCGTTTTCTTGTTCGTGCCGCACCGGCACCCCTGACCACTGGTAAATCTTCCTAAAGGAGCAATAAAAATGAAGAAGCATCTTATTGGGGCCGCCATCGCCATTGTGCTGAGTGGCCAGGCTTTGGCCCAGGATTCCGCACCTACCTGCGACGATCTCGTGTGGTCGGCCCAGGTATTAGCGGCAAACCCTGACATCGCCTTGTCATGCCAGGGTGTATACGCACGTAATAATGAGCTTTATGCCAAAGTCACCATCGAGTTAACGCGGGTGCGCGGCAATCGCCTGACGTTTCGGCCGCAGCACACCGATGGAAGCCAAGGCACCCGGCGCAGTATCACGGTAAGTAGTAGTTGGCGCGCTGATATAAATGGACGGAAATATCGGGCTTCTGAGCTGCTCCCCGGACAAGAGCTGAGCGTCTATATTCCCGAAGATCGCTTTGCTCTTGCAGTGCATGATGGCGCCTTTGATGGCGACGAGGAACTAATCAGTATCGAGGCGGCAACGGTCGTTGCCATGCCAAAAACAGCCTCAGCTATGTACACAGTGCTGACCGCCGGCCTGGCGTTTATAGCTCTGGGCTTTGGAATGACTACACGACGCAGATTGCGGCGCGCGAAGGCTTGAATTAGGATTCGTCTTTCGGTTATCAAAACTGATGATCGCTGTGGCGTCAAAGCAAAGGCCTGCCAGCGTGATCATCAGTTTTAACTAAAGAGCGACAGCATGTTTGAACGCAAAAACAGTAAACCACAGCCGCAGGAGCCAAGCCCTGCTACTGTCCCCACGACGGCACCCGTCGTCAATAAAGCAAGCACAGCAGCAAAGCGCCCAGAGGGAGTACTCGCAGTGATCGGATCAAAGGTTAAAGTCAACGGCGACATCATTAGCAGCGAAGACCTGCTAGTGGAGGGCGAAGTCACGGGCACCATCACACTGTCAGACAACGAGCTGGTTATCGGCACATCGGGTCGGGTTCAGGCAAACATCAGCGCAAAGACCGTCCGCATCGAAGGCGAAGTCAAAGGTGATATCGACGGTAGTGAGCGTGTCGTGATCTGCGCTTCAGGCAATGTGCAGGGCAACGTCAGCTCTCCGAGAGTCATGCTTGAAGACGGCGGCCGCTTTAAAGGCAGCATCGATATGGGTGGAGGCAAGCCAGCGGCCACAGCCAAACCAGCTCCATCGTCAGCCCCCGAAGTCCATAGTATCGATAAGGTCGGGTAAGCAAGCCGGTGGTCGGCCTGCTTGGTAAAAAGTCCGATCGAAACGAGCCCCCGGAGACAGTCACTAGCAGACTGCTTCCGGTGATGCTCGATGAAAAACGTCTGGCGTCTCTGGGTACCCTGAATATTCTCGACTTCGGTCGCGCTAACAGCGGCAGTCTGGAATTTTTTAATCAATTCTCCTGCCGACTGTGTGTTCTTGACGCTGCCGACAGCCTCCTTGAATGGTCTGCGGCTCTAGAGACTCGCATGGATGATCCCCCATCCAATCAACAAATGCAGTTGGAGCTCAGTGGCTTGCTATCGTCCATGGGCGCTTACCGCTATGACCTGGTGTTTTTCTGGGACACGCTAAACCACCTACACGAACACGCACTCTCGGCATTTTCCAGCCTGCTCCGGCGCTATCTGAGCGCCGACTGTCGTGGGCACGGCTTTATGCTGCACAAGCGCGGTACAGAACAACTGCTGCGGCATATGGGGATGGCGGGTGACAACCTCATCTCGGTACAGTCCCAGTCGCCTGCCCGGCTGTATCCGCACAATCGCAAGGTAGTAAATGAGGCTCTTGGTGCGGATCTACGCATCGATCAGGGCGTGCTTCACGGTGACGGTCGCCTGGAGTTTTTGCTCGTCAGCGACGCCGCCAAGCCCGCAGGGCGCAAGGTAACTTGAAGCTATTGGGCAGCTCTTTGCGGTTTGCGTATACTCGATGATCGACGGACAGTCAGCGGTGATTCAGCTTGCTTAAATACGCCTCTCTCACGATTCGCAGCTGGGCTGTGTTGTTGTCGTTACTCGCTGCACTGCTCACCGCGTGCAGCGGCGGAGAATCCAATGTAGAGCGCGGCAACCGTGAGGGCGTTCTGCACTTCGGCAATGGTAGCGAACCCCAGGGACTTGATCCCCATGTAGTCACTGGTGTCCCCGAGAACATTATAATTCGAGCGCTGTTTGAGGGTCTGGCGGTCAAAAACCCCTACACCCTGGAACCTGAGCCCGGCGTTGCACAAAGCTGGGATTTCAGTGATGACGGTCGAGTCATTACCTTTCATATCAATCCCGAAGCGCGCTGGTCCAACGGCGACCCGGTCACTGCCGACGACTACGTTTGGAGCTGGATGCGGGCGCTACATCCGGAGATGGGAAATCTCTACGCGTATATGCTCTTTCCGGTCAAAAATGCCGAGGCTTTTTTTACGCGCAAAATTGACGACTTTGCTGACGTTGGCGTCAAAGCACCCGACCCCCAAACATTGGTGGTGACCCTCACCGACGCTACACCCTACTTTCTGCAGTTGATGGATCACTACAGTACCTTTGCCGTGCATCGGCCCACCATCGAAAAACACGGCGCCTTTACCGATCGCTTCACCAAATGGACGCGTGTGGAGAACATGGTGAGCAACGGGCCCTTCGTTCTTGATGAATGGCTGCTCAACCGTCGCATCAGCGTACGTAAAAGTGAGACCTACTGGGATAAAGATCGTGTTCGGCTCAATAAAGTGGTGTTTTACCCGACAGAAAACGCGGTATCTGAAGAGCGCGGCTTCCGGTCCGGTCAACTGCACACCACGGGCACGATCCCCATGGACAAAATCCCCGCCTATCAGGCTATGGAGAACTCGCCCTATTACCAGGAACCGTATCTTGGCACCTACTATTACCTGGTGAACACACTTCGCCCGCCGATGAATGATTCCCGGGTCCGTCGTGCTTTGGCTATGGCAGTGGATCGCGACGCGCTCATGCGCTCGGTCATGCAAAATTCCGCTGTATCGGCCTATAGCATCACGCCGCCTGGCACCCTTGGCTATCAGCCGCCGAAGACCTTCGAATACGATCTGGACAAGGCCCGGGCCCTGCTGGCAGAAGCCGGCTATCCCAATGGCAAAGGCTGGCCGGGAGTAGAAATCGTGTACAACACGCAAGAAGCGCATCGAAAGATCGCCGTCGCGCTGCAGCAAATGTGGAAAGACGCGCTGAACATCGACGTCACCATCTCTAATCAGGAATGGAAGGTCTACCTGGATTCAGTAACAAATATGGACTTTGGTCTCGCACGCCGCGGCTGGATTGGCGACTATGTGGACCCTAACAATTTTCTGGATTTGTTTCTCACCGGCGGGGGCAATAACAACACGGGTTACGCCGACCCGGCCTATGATGAGTTAATACAGAAGATCGCACCTCAGGCCAAAACTCGCGAAGAGCGTTACGCCGCCTTTTATAAGGCCGAGACCATGCTCATGGAGCAGATGCCCATCATTCCCCTCTATACCTACACCAGCAAACACCTGATGCACCATAGTGTCTGTGGCCTGCCCTCCAATCTTATGGACTCATTGAACCTTAGGTACGTATGGTTGGACGCCGACCGCACAAGCTCTGCAGAGCCTTGCGAGTAATGCGTGTTGGCAAAGGTCTCACAGGCAGCTTAATCCTTGCGGCGCTTATCGCCGGTTTAGCGGGATGTTCCCCAGGAGAATCGCGAGTTGTACAGGGTAATCGTGATGGCGTGCTGTATCTGGGCAACGGTACCGAACCGCAATCCCTGGACCCTCATGTACTGAGCAGTTCCCCGGACGCACGTATTGCCGGGGCACTGCATGAAGCCCTGATTAACTACAACCCCTACGATCTATCCGCGGAGCCCGGTGCAGCTGAACGATGGGAGTTTAATGACGACCGCTCTGAAATTACCTTTCATCTCAATCCCAAGGCGCGGTGGTCGAACGGGGACCCTGTGACTGCCGAAGATTTTCGCTGGTCCTGGATGCGTGCCATAACGCCAGAGATGGGTAATCTTCTAGTAGAGGTATTTTATGGGATCCGCAACGCTCAGGCGTACAGCAAAGGCGAGATTGACGATCCCGATGCTGTAGGCATTCGCATTATTGATCCGCATACTTTGCGGGTGGAGCTAGCCTTCCCCGATCCATTTGCCTTGCTTAACTTTGCCTACGTTTATATGGCGCCAGTGCACCGTGCCACCATCGAAGCCCATGGCTCGATGACCGACCGTTACTCAGCCTGGACCAAACCCGAGAACTTTGTGGGTAATGGGCCTTTTACACTCGAAGAGTGGAAAATGCAGCGCTTTGTTAAGGTCAAGCGCAATACATATTACTGGGACAACGACAATGTGGCGCTCAACGCCATGGTGTTCAGGCCTATAGAAAGCGCCACCACCGAAGAAAAAATGTTCCGCAGCGGGCAACTCCACAGTGCCTCCATGGTGCCCAATAATAAGGTCGCGGGGTATCGCGAGCAGCCCGATAGCCCTATGGTTGAAGGGCCTTACATGGGCTCCTACTACTACCTGCTTAACAGCGATCGACCTCCCCTGGACAATCTCTCGGTACGCAGGGCGCTGGCACTGGCGGTGGATCGAAAAACGCTAGCAAGCACGGTGCTTCAGGATACGGTGCTACCCTCTACCAACTATGTTGCTTTGGGCATGCCGGACTACGAGCACCCTCAGGTACTGGCCTTTGATCCCATAGAAGCCCGACGACTCTTAAGCGAGGCCGGGTACCCCAATGGCGAGGGCTTTCCTTCACTGACGCTCAACTACAACACCAGTGAAAATCATCGCAGCGTTGCTGTGGCCGTACAGCAGATGTGGAATAAGCACTTAAATATTGATGTCACGCTGGCGAATCAGGAATGGAAGGTGTATCTCGACACCATTGACAACCGGGATTATCAGATTGCCCGTATGGGCTGGATTGGCGACATAGCGCCCGGTATCTTTCTTGATCGGATGGTGAGCGACGGACCGACAAATCGCAGCGGCTTTGCTAGTGCTGAATTCGATAACATCATTTTTAACAAAATACGTCCGGAGAAAGATCAGGCAAAGATCCTGGCTCTCTATCAGGAAGCAGAGCGAATTCTCTTGGAAGAAACGCCGTTGATTCCCATCTACTCCTACAAGGTCAAGCGTCTGGCTCAACCCAGCGTCAAAGGTCTGCCGAGCAATCAAACGGACTACATTAACTATAAATACGTGGAGCTGGATCCCAAGGCCCCCGCGTGGACATGGCAAAACCCGGAATCCTAATCTATGTGGCGATTTATCAGCGTTCGATTACTGCAGGCCATCCCAGTGCTACTGGCTGTGATTACGGTCACGTTTTTTCTGATCAGGGTTGCTCCCGGAGGCCCCTTCGACAGCGAAAAAGCGGTGATTCCTGAAGTAAAAGCTGCCCTGGAAAAACAGTATCGACTGGACCTGCCGCTTTTTCAGCAATACACCGCCTATCTGGGCGACCTGGCCTCAGGAGAATTTGGACCCTCGTTTAAATACCCGGGGCGCAGCGTCAATGAGCTTATCGGTGCTGGTCTGCCGGTCACTGCAGAACTGGGCTTTTATGCCCTGCTGGTTGCGGTACTCATAGGGGGCCTGGCAGGAGTCATCGCGTCACTGCGGCCCAACACGGCGCAGGACTACATACCCATGAGTTTAGCCATGATCGGGATTTGTATGCCCTCGTTTCTGCTCGGCCCGCTGATGGTATTGCTCTTTGGCATCGAGTTGGAGTGGCTGCCGGTGTCCGGTTGGGGCGATATACCCGGCGACAAAATCCTCCCCAGTATTACCCTTGGCGCGGGATACGCTGCTTATATCGCGCGCCTGTCCCGTGCAGGCATGCTGGAGGTAATGTCTCAGGACTACATCCGCACGGCGCGCGCTAAAGGGCTACCGGAATGGCAGGTGGTCACCAAACATGCCCTGCGCGGCGGACTCATGCCCGTGGTCACCTTTTTAGGGCCAGCCTTTGCGGGACTTCTAGCTGGCTCCTTTGTGGTAGAGACGATCTTTCAGATTCCAGGACTTGGTCGCTTTTATGTGCAGGCGGCCTTCAATCGCGACTACACCATGATCCTTGGCACGACGGTGTTCATCTCAACACTTATCGTCTTATTCAATTTGCTTTCTGACATCATGGCCGCCTGGATGAATCCGCGACTGCGTCACCAAATGGGAGGCGCATCATGAACAGCGACGTGCTAACGGACATCGCCAGTGCAGAAGAAGGCACTTCGCTATGGAAAGATGCCTGGCTGCGCCTGCGTAAAAATCGTCTGGCGATTATTGGACTGTATATCCTTTTGTTGTGCATTGTTTTGGCGCTGCTCACGCCGCTGATCGCACCCTACGCCTATGATGCCCAAGACCTTGATTTGGGTGCCAGCCCACCATCGGCAGCACATTGGTTGGGTACCGACATTTTTGGCCGCGATATGCTGACGCAGATTCTTTACGGCGGACGCATTTCTCTGGCGGTGGGATTTATTGCTACGGCCGTCGCTCTGGTTATTGGCATCACCTGGGGCGCCATTGCGGGTTACGCCGGTGGCCGCGTAGACGCGGTGATGATGCGCATGGTGGATATTCTCTACGCCCTCCCCTTTATGATTTTCATCATTCTGCTCATGGTCGTGTTCGGACGGAACCTGTTACTGCTGTTCCTAGCCATCGGCGCGGTTGAGTGGCTCACCATGGCCAGGATCATGCGAGGACAGGTGCAATCGCTTCGCCAACAGGAGTTTGTAGAAGCCGCCATCTCCCTGGGCCTGTCTCCCGGCGCTATTATCCGCCGGCACCTGATTCCCAATGCGCTGGGGCCGATCATCGTATATACCACGCTGACTATTCCCAGCGTCATGCTTCTGGAAGCCTTTCTGAGCTTCCTGGGCTTGGGTGTGCAGCCTCCTCAAACCTCCTGGGGACTGCTCATTTCTTATGGCGCCGAGACAATGGAAGAATACCCTTGGCTACTGATCTTTCCGGGGCTGGCCCTTACCATCACCCTCTTCTCTCTTAACTTTCTCGGCGATGGTCTGCGCGATGCGCTGGATGTTCGCGGATCAAAGGACTAAGCGTTATGGCCCTACTTGAAGTCAAGAATCTAGCCGTAAGCTTTGTCACTCGTAACGGAGTCAACAAGGCTGTCGACGACATTTCTTTTACCGTCGAGTCCGGGAAAATTACTGCGATTATCGGTGAGTCGGGCTCAGGGAAATCCGTCGCCTGTTACAGCATGTTGGGGCTCATTCCCATGCCGCCGGGCAGAATCGATGGTGGCCAGGCCTTATTTGACGGCAAAGACTTGCTGCAATGCTCAGAACGACAATTGCGTAAGACCCGGGGTCGCGATATCGCGATGATTTTTCAGGATCCCATGACCTGCCTAAACCCCTATATGACCATCGGTAAGCAGATGGTCGAACCTATCGTTTACCACCGGGGTGTCAGTAAATCCGATGCCCGGGCTCGAGCCATTGAGTTACTGGGTGAAGTGGGTATCCGTAATCCAGAGAACACCGTGGATAGTTTCCCCCATGAATTTTCCGGCGGCATGCGTCAACGGGTAATGATTGCCATGGCACTCATCAACGAACCGAAGTTGTTGATCGCTGACGAGCCCACCACAGCACTGGATGTGACCATACAGGCGCAGATTCTTCAGCTCATTGCCGAACTGCAGCGCAAGCGCGATATCGGCGTCATCTTCATCAGTCACGACCTGGCCGTAGTAGCCGACATCGCCGACGATATCTGCGTGATGCAAAAAGGCAGAATTGTGGAAAGCGGAGATCGCGCTGCTATTTTCAGCAACGCAGAACACCCTTACACACAGAAACTACTCTCGGCGATTCCCGCTGGCACAAAAGTTCCGCAGTCGCAGGACGCTGAACCTCTGATTCGCGTACAGAACCTGAAGACCTGGTTTAAGGTCTCCAAAGGTGAAACAGTAAAAGCGGTAGATGACGTAACTTTCGATATCCACCGCGGTGAAATTCTGGGTCTTGTAGGGGAGTCCGGCTCAGGAAAATCCACTATTGGGCGATCCCTGCTGCGTCTGGTGCCGGTGAGTGATGGCCAGGTAACTTTTGACGGCACCGACGTCACGGCCCTCGAAGGCCCCGCGCTAAAGACCATGCGCCGGCGTATGCAGATGATTTTTCAGGACCCCTTCGCATCCCTTAATCCCCGGATGACGGTCTTCGATACCCTCGCAGAACCACTGTTGTTACACGGAATCGAAACACGCAGTACCGTCGCGGACGGCGTACTTAAACTCATGGATGATGTAGGCCTTGCGCGAGCTTTTGTACGCAAGTATCCCCACGAGTTTTCCGGCGGCCAACGTCAACGCATCGCCATTGGCCGCGCGCTGGCCACGCGCCCGGAGTTCATTGTCGCTGACGAGCCGGTATCGGCACTCGACGTCACCATTCAGGCACAAATTCTTGATCTAATGCTAGAGCTCGGCCGAGAGTACGGACTGACCATGCTGTTTGTCTCTCATGACCTTGCTGTGGTGAAACATCTCGCAGATAGAATCATCGTGCTGTATCAGGGCAAGATCGTAGAAGAGGGGACGGGCGAGTCCTTGTTCAACTCGCCGCAGCAGCCGTACACCCAGCAATTGCTTCAAGCCATCCCCGGTCGGGCTTTGCTTTAGCCGCTTGGGAGTAATTCCTTACTACTGCATATCAGGAAAGGGGTTAGGACCACCCGCATCAATCCAGGCATCCAACTCGGATGCCAGTACTGTCAGAGGCACGGAGCGGAGGCCCAGGATAGTGTCGTGAAAATAACGCTGGTCAAAGTCAGTGCCCAGCACCGCCTCTGCCCTCAGGCGCTTTTCTCGAATCAGCATTTCTCCCAGTTTGTAGGCCAGGGCTTGGGCCGGCCAGGAAATATAGCGATCCACTTCCGTGGTGATTTCATGCTCTGACATGGCGGCATTGTCACGAAGATAGGCGATGGCCTGCTCTCGACTCCAACCAAACTGATGTACGCCCGTATCGATAACAAGTCGACAGGCCCGCCACATCTCATAGGTTAACTGTCCAAAACGCTCGTAGGGTGTGCGGTAGATACCGATCTGCCCCCCCAGCCATTCGGTATATAGACCCCAACCTTCGCCGTAGCCAGAGAAGTAGTTCTGGGCACGAAACTCCGGTATCTCTCCCGGGGCTTCCAGCGAAATTGCCGCTTGCAAGGCATGTCCCGGCGCACATTCGTGGAGCGTCAGCGCAGGGAGCGTGTACAGGGGCCGTGCCGGAAGATTATAGGTGTTCATGAGACAGGCGTTGAGTCCGCCGCGACCGCCAGTATAAATCGGTGCAATGGCCGGAGGCACAGGATTGATCGCAAAGCGTCGTCGGGGCAAAAAACCCAGAACCTCTGCCAGCTTGCCATCCATACGTTTGGCGACATACGCCGAATAGCCCATCAATTCATCGGGAGTCTTGGCGTAAAATTGCGGGTCAGTGCGCAGGAAGTGAAAGAACCGGGCCATGTCACCATCGTATTCCAGCTCCGCCAGAATCAGCTCCATCTCGGCGCGCAGGCGCTGGACCTCAGCAAGCCCCGTGTTATGGATTTGCTCGGCGGTAAGATCCAGGGTGGTAAAGCCGCGAATCTGAGACTGATAGAACGCTTCGCCATCAGGTAAATCGCGAGCAGCCAGTGTCTTGCGGGCACCAGGGAGATACTCCTGGCGCATGAACTCCAGAAGCTGCGTATAAGCGGGTACTACCTGCGTCGCGATAACTTCCCGAGCCTCTGCCTGCAGACGCTCTCGCTGCCGGTCATCCAGCATGGCGGGGAATGCATCAAAGGGTATCCAAAACGGATTGTCGCTTCCCGGCAGTAAATAGGCCTCAATAGACTCTTCACGACCCTTCAGGCTCACTGCTGGCACGGTATAACCCCGGGCCATTCCTGCGCGCATATTTGCGCTGTGTTGCTCAAAAAATCGCGGTAAGTCCCGAAGCCGCCCCAAATAGCGCCGATAACTCTCGGCATCCGCAAATCCACCATTTTGAGGATGCAGGCCTGCCCAAAAGAATGTGTCTGAATTTAGTGGTGCTTCGTAGGTTCTATAGCGCGCATTGTTTGCCAAGGTTTCGATAATTTGCCGAAAAACCGCGGCGTTGATCGCCTCTTCGTCACTAAGCTCTGCCACGGGAATCGTATTCAACTCCTCCAGAGCCGCTTCCCAGTAGGCAAGACGCTGCTGCTGCGCACTGGCACTGACATCAGCAAGACTCGCTTTTTTTACCCACGCTCCACTATCGTCGCGCTGCTTGCCAAGCTCGTTTTGCCGCCACTCCCACTCACGTTCATACAGAGCTTTTAACTGTGCATCAGCGCTTGTGACAGCCGTTGGGGTCTGAACATTGCCGGCACTACAGGCGGCCAACAGCACCAGGCCAAGTACAACAGGAATCATGCGCATGACAGGAGACACTCACTCTTAAGACATAGTGATCACAATACGTGAGCGATCAGATGTTCTCAATTGCCCCGTTCTTCGGTTTAAACTGCGCGCTCAATCAGGAGAAACTTCATGAACAACGACGAGCAAATTGCCTACTGGAACGGTGACGCAGGACGCAAGTGGGCACAGCGCGATGCCATGATGTCCCGGATGCTGGCACCAGTGGCAGAAGCGCTCATGGACCACGCGCAGGTAGACGATGCCACGGCCGTATTAGATGTAGGCTGCGGTGGTGGTAGCGAGACCTTAATGTTGGCAAAGCGGCTGGGGCCAAGCGCCTGTGTACTTGGCGTCGACGTGTCGGCCCCGCTTCTTGAAGTGGCCAGAAGCGAGCTGCTCAATTTAGGTGACGCCGGCAAGGGCGTCGGGTTTCTTGAAGCGGACGCGTCGAGCCACGATTTTGGCGAACAGCAATTCGACCTGCTGTTTTCTCGCTTCGGTGTCATGTTCTTCGACGACGCCACCGGAGCCTTTAAGCATCTTCGCAAGGCTATGCAGCCTCAGGGCCAACTCGCCTTTGCCTGCTGGCAGTCGCTGGCCAACAACCCCTGGACGGCTTTACCCTTAAAAGCCGCTTTATCCGTGCTCCCCGCTCCGCCAACGCCCAAACCAAGAAGCCCCGGACCCTTCGCCTTCGCAGAACCCGAGTACATCCAATCGCTGTTAACAGACGCCGGTTGGCGTGACGTTGTAGCGACGCCCCATACCATTAGTATGGAGTGGGAAGGTAGTGACGGCTTCGAGGCAACGGCTCGGGAGCTGGTCAATACAGGACCAGTGGGTCGCTTGCTGGCCGACGTAGACAGTAGGACGCGAGACGCCGTTCACGCTGCGGCGACAGAAGTACTGGCACCCTACTTTAACAACAACAGACTCTCGCTGGCCGGAGCCGTCTGGCTTGTTACAGCTAACAACTCCTAAATATAAGGTAAGCACAAATGCCGACACTTGGAACACCCTTCACCTCTTCAGCCACCCGGGTATTGCTATGTGGCGCGGGCGAGCTTGGTAAAGAAGTTGCTGTGGAGCTTCAGCGTCTGGGAATAGAGGTTATTGCTTGCGACCGCTACGCAAACGCACCGGCTATGCAGGTGGCAGATCGCAGCTACGTATTTCCTATGCTCGATGGAGAACGCCTCCGCGCCGTTATCGAAATGGAAAAGCCAGACTTTGTTGTTCCAGAAATCGAAGCGATCCATACGGACACCCTCGCAGAACTTGAGGACGAAGGATTCAATATTGTCCCTTCGGCCCGCGCTGCTCAGCTCACCATGAACCGTGAAGGGATTCGTCGACTGGTGGCAGAGTCACTGGATATCCTTACCTCGCCCTATCGCTTTGCGGATACCGAGGAAGCGTTTGCCACAGCCATCGAAGAGATCGGAACACCCTGCGTAGTCAAGCCCATCATGAGTTCATCCGGCAAGGGACAGAGTGTTGTGCGCGGGCCCGAGGATGTGATCTCGGCCTGGGAGATCGGTCAGGAAGGGGGGCGCGCAGGTGCGGGCCGTCTCATCGTCGAGGGCTTTGTGGATTTTGACTACGAGATTACTTTGCTCACAGTTCAGCACATCGCGGGTGTTAGCTTTTGTGCTCCCATCGGGCATCGTCAGGAAGACGGTGACTACCGCGAGTCCTGGCAACCACACCCCATGGACCCTCAAGTGCTCAAGCAATGTCAGGATATAGCGGCGCGCGTCACCGGCGCTCTGGGTGGCAAGGGGCTATTCGGTGTTGAGTTCTTTATCAAAGGCAAAGAGGTTTACTTCAGTGAGGTTTCACCGCGGCCCCATGACACCGGCATGGTCACGCTTATATCCCAGGACCTGTCCGAGTTTGCGTTGCATGTTCGCGCGTTTCTTGGACTGCCAATCCCCGGTATTCGTCTGCGCGGACCGTCAGCTTCAGCGGTGATTCTGCCCGAGGGCCAGTCAGAGAATATCCAGTATGGCAATCTCGCGGCGGCGCTCGGCCTGCCAGACACCGATCTTCGTTTGTTTGGCAAACCGGCCATCTCTGGCCGCAGGCGCATGGGCGTTGCCCTGGCCTGTGGCGACGGCATCGATAGCGCCCGAAGCAAAGCCCGCAATTCGGCCGCCGCGGTACAGGTTAGCTTCAAATAGTTTCAGCCCTTGAAAAATTACCAGCATGTCCCCAAATAAGTAACACGGGTGCTCAATTGGGAGGCCCGTTTAAACAATATTGCTTCATTTGGAGAATATGATTATGCGTAACACAATTGATTTTTCACCTTTGTACCACTCAGCCATCGGCTTCGATCGCATGGCAACGTTGTTGGACTCCGTAGCGCGCGACAGCAAGCCCAGCTACCCGCCCTATAACATTGAGCAGGTCGAAGAAAACCACTATCGCATCACCATGGCGGTCGCCGGATTCACCGAGGACGAGCTGGATATCACCAGCGAACAGAACAGCCTCGTAATCAGCGGACGACAGCAAAGCGAAGGCGATGGTCGTAACTATCTGCACCGAGGTATCGCCACTCGGGATTTCGAGCGCAAGTTTCAACTCGCAGAGCATGTGAAAGTGGTATCTGCAAAACTTGAAAACGGGCTTTTGCATGTGGCCCTGGAGCGCGAAGTACCTGAGGCCATGAAGCCCCGGAAGATCGCCATCGAAGGTCTCGGCAAGAACAGTCTGCTAGAGCAGAATGCGGCCTAAACCTTAGGGCGAACGCTGGAACGTTCGTTAACAAAAAAAGCCGGGCCTGGGTGCCCGGCTTTTTTGTGCTTGATGCTTTTTTGTCAGCGTTGCTGTCAACGGAAAACCTTGCCTGTCATTAGCCCTCATCGTCTATAGTTAGCCGCGGAAGAAGAAAAGCCAAAAGAGCACAGAAGTTGCTCCGCTCCACGATAATAATCTGTCGGAGAACGACACATGGAAATGTCTGAACTGCATCGCCTTGCCCAGGGCATTATTGAGGGTGGCGCACTGCTTCTAGCCTTCCTGGTTGTGATTGCCGGGCTCACAGTCCTTGTGATGTATCTTGTGGACATCACCCAAACCGAGCAGACCATACGGCGGAACTATCCCGTTGTGGGTCGCTTTCGTTACTTCTTCGAACACCTCGGTGAGTTTTTCCGTCAGTATTTTTTTGCTCTTGACCGAGAGGAACTCCCCTTCAACAGAGCCGAGCGCAGCTGGGTGTATCGCGCCGCAAAGCAGGTCGACTCCACCGTAGCCTTTGGATCTACTCGACCACTAACTCAAGAGGGCGACATTATCTTTCTCAACAGCCCTTTCCCCACCCTTGAGGAGGACACCGTAGAACCTCGTCCGGTAACTATCGGCGCCGAACACAGTAAGCAGCCCTACACCACTTCTTCGATCCTGAATATTTCCGGCATGAGTTACGGCGCTATATCCAGGCCAGCAATCACTGCACTTGCCGCCGGTGCCGGAGAAGCCGGCATATGGATGAATACCGGTGAAGGTGGTTTGTCTCCCTATCACCTGCAGGGCGGCTGCGACATCGTGTTTCAGATTGGCACCGCCAAATACGGCGTGCGCGATGCGGCGGGAAATCTTGACGATGACAAGCTCCGGGAAGTAGCGGCCCATGAGCAAGTGAGAATGTTCGAAATCAAAATGAGCCAGGGAGCAAAGCCCGGCAAAGGCGGAATTCTCCCGGGCGGTAAAGTCACCCCGGAGATTGCCAAGATTCGCGGCATCCCTGAGCACTCTGATTCCATCAGCCCCAATGGCCATATGGACGTTCGGTCGGTAGACGATTTGCTGGATATGATTGAGCGGGTGCGAGGGGTAACAGGCAAACCCGTAGGCTTCAAAATGGTCGTCGGGCAATTGGACTTTTTCGATGAGTTGTTTACCAACATCCATCATCGCGGTATCGCATCGGCGCCGGACTTCATCACCATAGACAGCGCTGATGGCGGCACGGGGGCAGCGCCCGAAGAACTCATTGATTACGTGGGAATGCCGCTCAACGAATCATTGCCTATTGTGGTGGATATGCTTCAGGAGTTTGGTCTGCGCGAGCGCATCAAGGTTATCGCGTCGGGCAAGATGATTAGCCCCGGAAAAGTAGCCTGGGCACTGGCCTGCGGTGCGGACTTCTGTACTTCAGCGCGAGGCTTCATGTTCGCCCTGGGCTGCATTCAGGCATTGCAGTGCAACAAGAACACCTGCCCTACCGGCATTGCGACACACGACAAAGAATTACAGCGGGGCCTGGTTCCCGAAGAAAAGCGCAAACGTGTTGCTGCCTACGCAAAAGCCGTGGCCCGAGGCGTGGGCGTTATCGCGCACTCCTGTGGAGCGCCAGAGCCAAGAGGTCTGGAACGCCGACACATGCGCGTCATCGAAGGCGGCGGCTTGTCTCACAATATGACCGAGCGCTTTCCCACCCGCTCTATTCGAAGCGAGTACGGCCAAGCCACTAGCGATCGCCATTCATGATCGCGGTCATCGTAGAGCAAATCCTGGCACTGGTGGGTTTCACGCTTATTGCCAGCTTGCTGCATCGCTTTACCAAGCTTGATCGAGCCTTGGCTTGCGTTCTCGTAGGTTTCGCAGCGGGACAGCTCATTGAATACATAGGATTTGACACAGGCATACGAGCCAGCAATCTCCAGGACATCGTTTTTTATGTGATCCTCCCGGTTCTGGTGTTTGAAGCTGCCTGGCATTTAGATGCCAAGCTTCTACGCCGCTGGCTATGGCCAGTACTGCTGTTGTCCACAGTAGGCATGGTCATCAGTAGCGTCGTCGCGGCAGGACTGGCATTTACAGGCATCAACCATCCGGTAGGCTTCCCCTGGGTTGCCGCACTACTCACTGGCGCAATACTTGCCGCAACGGATCCGGTATCTGTCATTGATCAACTTAAGGCCGCGCGGGCACCGCAAGATCTCGCAACCTTATTTGAAGGCGAGAGTCTGTTTAACGATGCAACAGCCGTGGTGCTGTTCTCACTGGTCCTGACCATGGCGCTGACGCCCGAGGTGATGCACGGCAACGGAATCAGCCTGTTTACCGCCGTGTTTTTAGGCGGCGCCTGCCTTGGCTTGGTCACCGGACTTCTGGCAAGTATTTTGCTGCTCTTGCTGGGCCGGCCCTCAAGCACGACCATCGTTTTACTGTTCACGGCGTTTGGAAGTTTTTTTCTGGCAGAGCACTTTTTCAAAGTGTCCGGCATCATGGCGGTGATGATATCCGCGCTTATCGCAAGGCGGTTTCTCAAAGAGGTGGAGAATACCGTTGCCAGTGGACTCACCCATACCTGGGAGTGGTCCAGCGAACTGCTCAATAGCATTCTCTTTGTGATTATGGGTCTGGTCATCACACCGGGCATGTTCGAATCCCACTGGCTGGCGATGCTCATCGCCATTGCCGCAGCGTTGATCGCGCGGCTTTGCGCGGTAACAACTTGCGGTGTGATTACTGGAATCACCGGACGCCCTATTCCAAAGCCCTGGCAATTCATCATGGTGTGGGGCGGGCTACGGGGAGTTATTGCTCTGGCTTTAGCACTCTCGTTACCCGTAGAACTGGAGTACTGGTATACGGTTCAGTCAATGGTGTTTGGGGTGGTGTTGTTTAGCCTTCTGGTTCAGGCAACCACCAGTGCCGCTTTAATTAAACGCTGGGCACCGGAACGGCGACTGAAAACGAGAGATAGCTAGAAGGAAAATTGCGGGTGTTACTGTGGCTTACTACGTTTAACCGCCTCGTCACGAATTCTTGCAACCATCGCCAGAAGACCGTTACCTCGAGTCGCCGAGAGATGGCGCATCAAGCCTAGCTCTTCAAAGTAGGCATTGATATCAAAGGCAAGCACATCTGCCGGTGACTTGTTGTTCAAGGCCGCAAGCACAACCGCCAGAAGCCCTTTAACAATAAACGCGTCGCTATCGACGCTGAGCTGCAAGCGTTCGTGTTCCTCGCTGACGTCTATCCAAACCTGACTCTGGCAGCCACGTACTAGTCGCTCGTCACTACGTAGCTCTGCGGGCATAGCCGGAAGCTCTCGGCCAAGGTCAATAATGTAACGATAGCGATCTTCCCAGCTATCAAAAAAGCCAAGATTTTCGACGATGTCGTCGGCAGTGATAGAAATACCAAAGGGATTTACGGAGGCGGTCATAACAACTCAGTCACACTCATGCGAGGCGGCGGATCAATAAAACATACCGGTTTCGAGTTGCGCCTCTTCAGACATCATATCTCGGCTCCAGGGCGGATCGAACACCAGTTCTACGCTAACGTTTTTCACAAATGGAACCATACGCAGACGATGCTCGACATCTCCCACAAGGACCGGCCCCATGCCACAACCCGGTGCTGTCAGTGTCATAACCACGTTAACGGACTGACCGTCCTGATCAATCTCAACCCGGTAGATCAAGCCAAGGTTCACAAGGTCCACGGGGATTTCCGGATCAAAAACCGTATGTAAGGCCTCCCAAACCTGCTCTTCGCTGATCTGCCCATTACCGGGAGGATCAAAGCTCAGTGTTAAGCCCTCCAGGCCCAAAGCGTCAGCATCAGTGCCGTCAATACGCACCATATTGCCGTTGTAAACGATGGTGTAGTTGCCGCCAAGAGACTGCGTGAGAGTGACAAAGCTGTCCGCAGGCACAGTTACCGGATCACCAACGGGTACCAAGCGACCCTGGACTTCACGACGGACCGTCAGCAGCGTTCTTTCCTGTGATGACATGGCTAAGCTACGCTGAAACTTTCGCCGCAACCGCACTCAGCGACCACGTTCGGGTTGTTGAACTTCAACACCTTATTGATACCTTCACGGCTCAGATCGAGCTCGGTACCCCGAAGAAACTCCAGAGCGTCGGCAGCAACAAAGAGCTGCACGCCATTATCAAGCGTCATTTGCGTATCATCAGATTCGCCGCCGTCGACTTCTTCCATCACGTATTTAAAGCCCGTGCAGCCGCTTTCTTGCACGCTAATACGCACAGCGGTCTTCCCTGCCGAGGCAAGGCTATTGCGAAAATGTTCCGATGCAGCCGCGGTTACCCTAAGCGGCCCTTCGACTTCAAATGTTTCAACGCTCACTATCTTCTACTCCCGTATTCGCCAGACAAGCTCAGGCTTCCCTAGCGGGGGCCAAAGAGGGACTGTGCCTTCTTCAACCCGGCAATCAATCTATCCACATCATCCCGATTGTTATACATCGAGAACGAAGCTCGCACCGTCCCGGGCAACTCAAAATGTGCCATCAGAGGCTGTGTGCAATGATGCCCGGTACGCACTGCAATACCCTGCTCATCGAGCAACATACCTACGTCCGAAGGATGGCAGCCGTCAAGGATAAAGCTGAAAATACCAGCGCTATGCTTTGGTGCCCCAATGCGCCGCAGACCCGGTATCTCCAAGGCTGCTTCAAGTGTAGCCGTCAGAAGTGCGTCTTCATGGGCAGCCGCAGCCACTCGGTCAATATTCGATAAATAGTCTATAGCCGCCGCCAGACCAACTGCCCCGGCAATATTTGGGGTGCCGGCCTCAAATTTAAAGGGCAGCGTGTTAAAGGTTGTGCCCGCAAAGCTCACCGTTTCGATCATCTCACCACCACCCAAAAACGGTGGCATTGATTCGAGCAGCTCTTCGCGACCCCACAGCGCGCCAATGCCCGTAGGGGCAAAGAGCTTGTGACCTGAGAAACAGTAAAAATCGCAGCCCAGAGACTGAACATCCACATCCCAGTGACCCACGGCCTGAGCGCCGTCAACCAAAGTTAACGCGCCCATTGCCTTAGCACGAGCGCATATCTCTGCCACGGGGTTGATGGTACCCATAGCATTAGACACATGATTGACCGCTACAAGCTTTACCCGCTCATCCAGCAAAGCCTCAAAGGCATCAAGATCAATCTCTGCATCAGCGGTAACTGGGATAGGCACGACTTCGGCACCCACACGCTCTGCCACTAACTGCCAGGGAACAATATCCGAATGATGCTCAAGCCAGGACACCAAAACCCGGTCACCTGCCTTGAGGTTGTTCATACCCCAACTGTAGGCAACGAGATTTATCGCCTCGGTGGTGCCGCGCGTCCAAATGATCTGTCGGCTTGAGGGACTATTTAAAAAACCGGCGACCTTCTCTCGAGCATCTTCAAAGTGTCGTGTCGCCCGGTCTGACAATGTATGCACGCCGCGATGTACATTGGCATTATCGTGACGATAGTAGTTTGCGATGGCCTCAATGACGGCCTCGGGCTTTTGCGTGGTCGCTGCGTTATCCAGATACACCAACGGCTGGCCGTTAATCACTTCCCGAAGAATCGGAAAATCAGCCCGCACTTTGGCGACGTCGAACCCTGGCTCAGCAACCACCTTGAGCGTGCTCACAACAAATGCCTCGCGAGCTGTGAATTGCGGGCAAAGCGCGACGCCAGCAACGGACGCAGATAGTTGCGCAAGGACTCCAGTTTTAGAGCCTCAATGAGTTCATTGATAAACCCAAAGCTCAACATCACCTCTGCCTCGGCTCGAGACACACCTCGAGTGCGCAAATAATGCATAGCCAGCTCATCGAGCTGCGCCACAGTCGCACCGTGAGCACACTGCACATCGTCGGCATAAATCTCGAGCTCGGGCTTACTGTTGATTTGCGCTTCGGTACTGGTAAGCAGGTTACGATTAGATAACTCTGCCCGGGTCTTTTGCGCATCCGGGTGAATGTGGATACGCCCGTTGAATACCGCAGTAGCACGATCCGCAATAATCCCCCTGAACACCTCATCCGTATCGCAGTGCGGCACGGCGTGCTCAATGGTGCTGTGATAGTCAATGTGCTCGTCACCGCGAGGTAGGTAGACCCCATTGAGCGATGCGTAAGCACCAGGGCCTGCGTGATTCACCACCAAATCAAAACGCTTGAGAACACTCCCTAGCGCCAAATGAAAGCTCTCCAGATGCGCATCGCGGTCCAAGCGAGCGTGAACCCCACCAATATGCACGGCATTTCCAGACTCTTCGTGGATACGATAATGGGATAGCCGTGCGTTGGGCGACAGCAGCAGCTCTGTCATACCGTTGCAGAAACTCTCATTAGACGCGTCCAAAGAAACAAAATGCTCGACGATGGTCGCGCTGGATCCTTTCTGTGCAAGCACCAGTAAACGCTGGTTAATAGCCGTGGGCGCTTTACCAGCACTTACCAGCCACAGAAATTCCACCGGAGAATCCACCGCTGCATTAGCGGCGATCTCTACAAACACCCCATCGCGCAGGGTCGCAGTATTGAGAGCCGCGAAGAGATGATCCTCCACGTCTAAAGACGTATTCAGGTGCTCGGCAATCTTGCCGGCCTGTGCGTCACTGGCTTCATCAAAGCGACATACCTGCACACCCTCGGCGTGCGCCGTATTCGACAATGCCGGCTGATAGATACCATCGACGAAGACCAGTCGAGATCCGCCAAAGCCCGGTGCGAGGTTCTCGGGCAGAGACTCCAGAGAAGTTTCGGCATCGGCCAGCGCATAGTCATCGCGAAGCGCCGAAAGACCCGTGTACTTCCAATTTTCCGTGCGCCGGGTCGGCATGGACGCGCCTTCCCAGGACGTAAGACCCCGAGCCTGCACCGACTGTAGCCAGTGCGGCACGCGCCGCGTGGCTTCCGCCAGTGGTTGCTGCATAAAGCTGGACATCAGGCGACCTCATCCTCAAGCCAAGCATAGCCTTTATCTTCCAGATGCAAGGCAAGCTCCTTACCTCCAGAACGGACGATACGTCCCTCGGCAAGCACATGAACGCGATCCGGCTCTACAAAATCCAAAAGGCGCTGGTAATGCGTGACCAATACAAAAGCACGATCGTCGCTGCGCATTGCGTTAACACCCTGAGCAACCACCTGTAGGGCATCGATGTCCAAACCACTATCGGTTTCATCAAGCAGACACAGACTTGGCTCGAGCAACATCATCTGGATAAGTTCGTTACGCTTTTTCTCGCCACCGGAGAAGCCCTCATTGACGCCTCGCTTCAAAAAGTCCGCCGGGAGATTAGCCGCCTTGCTAGCCTCTCGGGCACGCTTCATGAAACTCACAGCATCCAAGGCCTCCAGGCCTCGATGCTCACGCACGGCATCCACCGAGGCTTTCAAAAACTCCATGTTGCTCACCCCGGGAATCTCTACCGGGTACTGAAAGGCCAAAAACAGGCCGGCGCGGGATCGCTCCTCGGTGTCGAGCTCCAGCAGATTCTCGCCGTTAAAAGTAATAGAGCCTTCGGTTACCTCATAACCCGGGCGCCCCGCCAGAACATGTCCCAGGGTGCTTTTTCCGGAACCGTTTGGACCCATGATGGCGTGTACTTCTCCTGCGCCCACTTCCAGGTTCAGGCCTCGGAGAATATCCTTGCCTTCTACCCGCGCGTGCAGATTTTCGATCTTCAACATGCTCTTACTACTCCTACAGCGACATTCATCTGTCGCGTTATCCGACCGAGCCTTCCAGGCTCACTTCCAGCAACTTTCCAGCTTCAACGGCAAATTCCATGGGTAGTTCCCGGAACACTTCCTTACAAAAGCCATTCACGATCATCGAAACGGCTTTCTCGGCATCAAGACCCCGCTGCTGGCATAGATACATCTGATCGTCGCTCACCTTGGAGGTTGTAGCCTCGTGCTCTATCACGGCACTGGGATTTCTGCTTTCGATGTACGGAAAGGTATGAGCCGCGCAGCGATCACCAATAAGCAGCGAATCACACTGGGTGTAGTTTCGCGCACCTTCGGCCCGAGGACTCATGCGCACCAGACCTCGATAAGCATTGGAACTCTTTCCTGCAGAAATACCCTTTGAAATGATGGTTGAGCGGGTGTTCTTACCCAGATGAATCATCTTGGTACCAGTGTCCGCCTGCTGCATATTGTTGGTCAGCGCCACGGAGTAAAACTCTCCAATGCTGTTGTCACCTCGAAGAATGCAGCTGGGATACTTCCAGGTCACCGCCGAACCGGTTTCAACCTGAGTCCAGGAAATCTTGCTGTTTGTATGCGCCACGCCGCGCTTGGTGACAAAGTTATAGATACCGCCCTTACCCTCGGCATCACCGGGATACCAGTTCTGCACGGTGGAATACTTAATCTCTGAGTCATCCAAAGCCACCAGCTCAACTACCGCAGCGTGTAGCTGGTTCTCATCACGCATAGGCGCGGTGCAGCCTTCGAGGTAACTCACATGACTCGCCTCATCGGCGATGATCAGGGTCCGCTCGAACTGACCGGTCTTGGCCTCGTTGATACGAAAATACGTCGACAGCTCCATGGGGCAGCGTACCCCTTTGGGAATGTACACAAAGGAGCCATCGCTAAACACGGCGCTGTTGAGCGCTGCATAAAAGTTGTCTCGACGGGGCACAACGCTGCCAAGGTACTTACGCACCAACTCCGGGTGCTCATGTACGGCTTCTGACAGTGGACAAAAAATCACACCCGCTTCGGCGAGCTTGCTGCGAAAGGTTGTAGCGACGGACACAGAATCAAAAACTGCATCTACCGCAACCCCCGCCAACATCTCCTGCTCGTGCAGGGGAATGCCCAACTTGTTGTAAATCTCCAAAAGCTCCGGATCCACTTCATCGAGGCTCTGGGGACCGTCTTCCATACTCTTGGGCGCGGAGTAGTACGAAAGCGCCTGAAAATCAACGCGCGGGTAATGCACGTGCGCCCACTCGGGTGTTTCCATTTCCAGCCAATCGCGATAAGCCTCCAGACGCCACTCCAGCAACCACTCCGGCTCGTTTTTCTTAGCCGAGATGAAGCGAATAACATCTTCATCCAGGCCTGCCGCCAATGTATCGGACTCGATATCGCTGACGAAACCAGCGGAGTATTCCTTGTCGATCCGACTATCGATTACTTCCTGAGACATTCTGTATTCCTTTCTGATCCGGGGCCGAATTCAGGCGGTACGCACAAGAATCCCGGCTAGCTGATCCTCGGTCTGATTACGCAGAACCTGCTTTTCGGAGATGTTCTGAATCTCACGTCGGGCAACAAGATCCGCCAGACTGATATCGGTAAGAAACTCTTTAATACGGTCAGACAGATCCATCCATAGATGATGCGTCAAGCAGGTATCACCCTCCTGACAATCGCCCTTTCCGCCACATCGGGTGGCATCGGTATCTTCATTCACCGCAGCAATCACTTCGGCAACGCTGATTGCTTCCGCGCCGCGCTTGAGCCGGTAACCGCCACCGGGACCGCGCACACTACGCACCAGGTTTTGCCGTCGAAGATGTGCAAACAACTGCTCAAGATAGGACAGTGATATGCCTTGGCGCTCGGAGATAGCCGCCAAGCGGATAGGCCCCCGAGCCTCATTCAAGGCGAGGTCGAGCATTGCCGTAACGGCGTATCGTCCCTTAGTAGTGAGGCGCATAAATAAGATCTCGTGGGTCTGTCGAGGGCCGCGAAGTGTTTCATTCCCTACTATTTTAGTCAAGTATAAGACCCTTTGCATTGCTGGGTTTTTACGCGCGTTTCTTGGTCTATACTTGCCCCTCGTTGTTGTTAAGGGGCTGCCACATGAGTGCAGACAACGACGCAACTAACAACGCTAATAAGCCGTTGCGCCGCATACTAATCATCGCCTACGGAGCCGACTCTCACGCGGACACGCTTGTCGCGTCCAGGCTTCTGGAAAGGCTTCGCGAACGATCCATCGCAGATAGCTGGTGGCTAACCCTTATTGAGGACGCCGCGCTTCGTCTGGAGCACGCTCTGGATTTACGCCCTAACGATCTGGCGATATTTATCGACACCAGTAAGCACGGCAAAGCACCCTTTGAGTTCAATGAGATTCTCACCCGTGGGGCAGAGCCCATCTTGCCGGAAGCGGACGCGGTACTACCGTCTGATCTGCTTCATGCTCTGGCGACCATAGGCCGCCAAGGTACGCTACCACCCAGCTTCAGACTCACGATGCCGCTCTCAAGCGAGGCATCCGGCGAAGACATCGCACCTACCAGTGATACGAGCATCACCGCTGCCGTCGATTTTCTGGAGAATCTCCTGGGAGATACCAGCAATGCCCACTGGCGATCGGAGACCAATAGCTAGACCAGCGTTTTAAGCGCCGGCCAGTACTACGGTGTTGCAGGCTCAATCTCCAGAACCAATGCACCAGCGGCAATCTGCTGGCCTTCCACACCGTGGATAGCGTTCACGACACCGTCTATCTGGGCCAAAAGACGATGCTCCATCTTCATGGCCTCCATGATCGCCAGCTCATCGCCGCGAGAAACTACGGCACCTATCCCGACCTTTAGAGCCAGAAGATTACCGTGCATGGGTGCCAGCACCGCACCAGAGCCCTCGGCATCACGATCTGCCGCTGACAAGCCGAGTTCGTTGGTCAATGTAAACGCGCGGCCACGGCACTGCAGGGCTACGGTGTCGCCATCTACAAAACTATAGGCGACGTCTTGTTGTATACCGTCCAGTGCAAGACGTAAGCGGCCCTCAGAAGCGCTATCGATCAGTTCAAGCTGCAGTGTCTTGTGCGCGACGCAGACCTCGTAGCAATCCGAGCCCCGCGATAAAACGCTGACGGACTGCAGTTCATCGTCGATGCTGTAAGCAAAGCTACTCGCAATACTTCTGGCACCTGACATGGCTGTTAGCGAAGCGTCGTCAGAAACTCGCTCATAGAGCGAGTCCTCCTCAGCTTGCAGATACTGCAGCAAGGCCGCAACACCCAACTCCGGCTCTGATGGGGCGGGCTGTTGCACACCATCGGGGAACTCCTCTTCGATAAACGCCGTTGTCGCCTCGCCGTCGGCAAAACTCTCGCGCTGCAAAACATCAATAAGAAACTCGCGATTTGTTGCTATACCAAAGAGCACGGTCTGACGGAGAGCTCTCACTAAGCGTCGTCGAGCCGTGTCGCGATCCTCACCATAGGCGATGATCTTCGCCACCATAGGATCGTAGAACGGCGACACCATTTGCCCGGAAAAGAGCCCATGATCCACACGTATCCCCTCTCCCTCGGGCGGCTCCCAGGCCAATGCAAGGCCGCTCGCCGGCAAAAAGTTATTCACTGTGTCCTCAGCGTAGAGCCGAACCTCGATGGCATGCCCGTACAAACTGACATCTTCCTGATTGCAAGGCAGCGCAACCCCCTGGGCTACCTGCAACTGCAGATCAACCAGATCAATATCGGTAACAAGCTCGGTCACGGGGTGTTCCACCTGCAATCGAGTGTTCATCTCCAGAAAGTAAAAGTGCTGATCCCTATCAAGGAGAAACTCCACGGTGCCGGCACCGACGTAAGCGATACTCTTCGCCGCAGCCACCGCGGCATCACCCATGGCCGCGCGCAGCTCTGGCGTCATTATCGGGCATGGCGCCTCTTCGACAACCTTCTGATGCCTTCGCTGTACTGAGCAATCACGCTCGCCCAAATGAATGACATTGCCCTGGGAATCACCAAACACCTGAATCTCCACGTGTCTCGGCTGCAGCACGGCTTTTTCGAGAATCAGCTCACCACTGCCAAAAGCGTTTTCGGCTTCCGAACGGGCGGCTTCCAGTGCAGGCAAAAAGTCATCCATATGATTAACCAGGCGCATGCCTCGCCCACCACCACCCGCTGCAGCCTTGACCATAATAGGCATACCGATTTCATCGGCTGCGGCCAGCAGTGCAGCATCAGATTGGTCCTGAGACTGGTAGCCCGGGATGCAAGGAACACCGGCATCAAGCATGCGCCGCTTTGCCGCTGCTTTGTTACCCATCAGCTCAATGGCCTCGGCCGAGGGACCAATAAACACCAAACCGGCATCTGCACAGGCGGCGGCAAAATCCGCGTTCTCCGACAAAAAGCCATAGCCGGGATGAATCGCCTGAGCCCCGGTGCGCGCAGCGGCATCCAGGATCCGGGCAGGATCCAGGTAAGATTCCTTGGCCGGAGCGGGACCAATAAACACAGCTTCATCGGCGAGTGCCACATGCGGCGCATCAACGTCAGCTTCGGAGTAGACGGCAATAGTTCTATAACCCGCTGCCTGAGCGCTGCGTATCACCCGCACCGCAATCTCGCCGCGATTGGCGACCAACACACTGTCAAACTGGTGACTCATTTTGTGCTCCCGGTTTCCTTACTCTTGCTTAAACCCCACTGGGCTGGTCGTTTTTCGGCAAAGGCCTGCATTCCTTCGCGCGCCTCATCGCCCAACATGGCGTCGGCAAAACGCTCTGCGGCGAACTGCACCAATTCAGAGCCTTGGAGACTCTCGCTGGCAGAAATAATTTGCTTGGTCAGCTTAATGGCCCCGGGGGCTCCGCGATGTGCATCACGCAGTACGGACTGCAAGCGCGATTCCAGCGCCTCCAAATCCGGTTCTACAAAGTGAGCAAACCCCAGGCGGTGCGCTTCTACACCATCAAAACGCTGTGCAGTCAAAAGTAATCTGCGTGCTTGAGAGGCACCTATTCGGCTGATGACAACCGGCGTGATCTGGGCGGGAGGAATACCCAAGGTGACCTCGGTCAGGGCGAACTTCGCATCGGCCGTCGTCACTACCACGTCGGCTAAACAGGCTATTCCCAAGCCCCCTGCCATGGCGGCACCTTCGATGGCTACAACAAACAACTGCGGCAGCTGCTTGATGGCAACCATCATCCGTCCGAAATCGGCGTTAAAGGCCACAATCTCCTCTCGGGGCATACCCGCCTGAAAGACATTACGAAACATTTTGAGGTCACCGCCAGAGCAAAATGCCCCCCCCTTGCCTCGTAGCACCACAAAGCGAAACTCAGACGCGGGCAGTGCCTCAAGCACTGCAGCCAACTCATCGGCCATCGCGCCGGACAGCGCGTTTCGCGTCTCAGGACGGTTAAACCATATAGTCAGCGTGTCGCCTTGCGGCTCCAGTAGTAAATTTTCAACGGCGGGCAGCATAAAATTTCCTTGTTAGATTCTTGGGACGATCACATTCGGGCCACACCAAAAGCGTTGGGACTGACCTGACGGTGGCGCCCTTCCCAACAGGTTTGCAGCGCCATGGCGATGACCTTGCGACTATCCCGAGGGTCTATCAGACCGTCATCGAGCATGCGCCCCGAGGTGTAAAAAGCATCAGACTGCCGGTCGTAGTGAGCAATAACCTTCTCCTCTTGGGCGGTGAGCATGGCTTCATCGACTTCGCGCCCCTTTCGCGCAGCGCCGGCACGAAACACCTCAGACATGGTCTTTGCCGCCTGCTCGCCACCCATGACGCCGATCTGGATATTCGGCCAGGAAAACACGAAATCCGGATCGTAGCCCTGACCGCACATGCCGTAGTTCCCCGCGCCAAAACTCGCCCCCACCATCAAAGTCAGACGGGGCACCCGGGCGTTAGTCACAGCCTGGATCATTTTGGCACCATGTTTGATCATGCCTGCGTGCTCGTACTGGGTTCCGACCATGTAGCCGGTAATGTTCTGTACAAAGAGCAGCGGCGTATCCGATTGGTCACAAAGCTGAATAAACTGCGCTGCCTTTGTGGCGCCGTCCGGATCAATAGGACCGTTATTACAAACAATCCCCACGGGCATGCCGTGGATGCTCGACTGCAGGCAAACCAGAGTGATTCCGTAGGCTGGCTTAAACTCCGTAAAGCTGGACCCATCGACTAAGCGAGCAATCACCTCCCGGGCATCGTAGGGCTGGCGATAATCAACCGGAACCACGCCCAACAGCTCTTCGGGAGAAAACACCGGCTCGTCGAACTCTGCCGCTGGAGGTACCGCACAACGCCGATTCCAGTTGATGCGCCCGACTACCTCACGACACAACTGCAAACCATGGGCATCGTCCTCTGCCAAATATTCCACAAGGCCCGTCACCCGGGCGTGCATAGCAGCGCCCCCAAGCTGTGCATCGTCCGCGACTTCGCCCGTGGCGGCTTTTAGCAGAGCCGGACCTGCAAGATAGGCCTTGCCGTTGTCCTTCACGCCCACAACATAGTCACTAAGTCCCGGCATGTACGCCCCGCCTGCAGCGGATGCACCATGGAGCACTGTGATCACGGGTAATCCTGCTGCAGACAGCCTGGCCAGACGCGCGAAAATACCGCCGCCAGCCATCCACATCTCTACTTCGTATTCCAGAAGATTCGCCCCGGCGCTTTCTACCAGATGCAAAAACGGCAGCTTCTGCTGCAGCGCGATGTCCATGATGCGGCAACCCTTACGGGTAGAGGTACGCGTCATCGCACCGGCATTGATCCCCGAGTCATCCACCTGAATCATGCAGCGCGTGCCCTGCACATAGCCAATGCCAGCTATTTGTGTGGCACCGGGCACCGATGTCTCTGGATTAGTGTCATCCAGGAGATAACCGGCCATGTTCCCGATCTCCAGAAAAGGCGATCCAGGATCCAAAAGTCTTGCCAGACGCTCCCGGGGAAGCAGCTGTCCGCGTCTTTCAAAGCGTGGCCGCGCTGCGTCAGATAGGGTGCGGGAGCGCTCAAGGATCGCGTTCATCTTTTCGATGAGTTCAAGATGGTCTTCGCGATTGCGCGCAAATGCTTCACTGGCGCTGCTGATGGAAGAGCGAAAGGTCTGTGCCTGATATGCCATAAGCTAAGTCTCTAAGCGTTATTCGCCAACGGGTAATTGGTGTTGCACTGCAAGTGAACGGGGAATCAGAACCTTCTCCGTGAGCAAGAGCTGTGCATAGCCTTTGCCCTGGGGGTCGGCGCGCAAGCTTGCCGTGCCACCTCCACCCAATACATCGTGAAGAAGAAAGTTCAGCGCATGACTGCCCGGCAGATAAAAGCGCTCAACCGGCGTGGTCTGTCCCGGCGCAAGAAAATGCGCGAAGTAGTTCGCGACTTCCTCGGGAGTCAGCCTGGCCGCAATCCACGGCAAAAAGTCCGGATGTCGCGCCATGATGCCGATATTGGCTTTATCGCCCTTATCGCCGCTGCGCCCAAAGGCCAGAAGCTCCAGGGGAACCTGGACGCCATCATCGGGCGGGGTATCCGCTGCAGGGGCAGCTTGGGGATCGGGCATGTCGGCAACACGGCCCAGCTCTGCCTCGGGGGCAGGAAGCGCCTGACCATCGAGCTCAATGGCGATCTGCAACTGATCTTTGGGTATCAACATAGAGAACAAGCGCACCACCGGGGTAGGCTTTGGCCGCGCCCCGGCGAAGCTGGTAAGCCCCGGAGGCGCAGTAAGCGCCAGCCCCACCATCTCTTTGAGAAAGATCCCCACACCCTTGGGACTGGAATGCTTCACCGCCAGCTTCACGTCGACTTCGCGACTTCGAAAGTAACGAAGCGCGGCTCCAAAGTGTGATTCGACGCCAATCACTTCGACGCTGGTTTCAGTTAATGGCTCTAGCCCCGCCTTTGCGAGCATCTCCTCGGTGCGGGCAAAAATACTGGCTGCCAGATATTCTGCTTTTTTACGTGCATCACGGCCAACCATGGTCCAGATTTGCCCGGCGCGATAGCCATCTGCCCAGGTTGCGCTGACTTTGTAAGTGGAGGGCGCGCCATGCCCCCGGGCACCACTGACCTGAACCTGATTCGGACCTGACTGCACCAGTTCTACCTGACTAAAGTCACAGACAACATCAGGCAAAAGATAGGCGCTGGGATCGCCAATCTCATAAAGCATCTGCTCGCCGACGGTGCCTACACTTACCAAGCCGCCAGTATTAGACGGTTTACACACAGTGAAGTCACCGCTCGCGCAAAGCTCAGCAATGGGGTACCCCGCTGATCCGAGAGAGTCGATGATGTCCTCCCAGTCCGTAAAGTTACCGCCGGTTGCCTGGGTGCCACATTCAAGGATGTGCCCCGCCAGACTGCCTTGAGCGAGGCAATCAAAATCGTCGCGCTGCCAATCAAATGCGTGTATGCAGGCACCCAAAGTCACAGCGCTGTCGACACAGCGGCCGGTGACCACAATATCGGCGCCCGCATCGAGGGCGGCAGCGATAGGAAAGGCGCCAAGGTAGGCGTTGATGCTCGCGACACGCGCCGGGTCAGGAAAAGTCTCTCCGGAAAACATCTCACGCGCGTCGCTAAACTCGGCGGCCCGGGGCAACAGGTCATCACCCAAAACCACCGCAACTCGCAGGTTTAGGCCTTGATCGGCAATTACAGAGCGTAAAGCGTCGGCACAGGCTCGGGGATTTACGCCGCCCGCATTAGCAAGCACCTTTACACCTTGAGAAGTAATTTGAGCCAGATTCGGGGCCATGGCGGCGCTCACAAAGTCCGTGGCGTAACCTTTGCTGGGGTCCGCGGCTCGAGCTCGAGCCATAATCGACATGGTGACTTCAGCAAGATAGTCGTAAACGATGTAGTCGAGATCACCGGACGCTAAAAGCTGCGGTGTCGCCAGGGCCGCATCGCCCCAAAAGCCGGATGCGCCACCGATACGAATTCTGCTCTTGGTTGTCATAACCGACCCAACTTCATCACTGCGGGATCAAGATATTATGCAATACTCAATATTTATCAAGTATTGCTCAATGTTATATTTACCCCGGTGTATGGACCCACTATGCTGCTGCAATGATGCCTGACGAGAACATCCATGACTGACAACGCCCGACGCCGGTCCCGGGAACGCCTGGAAGAACGCGAGCGCGGTATCCTTGATGCGGCGACCAAACTTTTTGCCACGGCAGGCTTTCATGCCACCTCTACGCGCAAAATCGCCGCGGCGGCAGGTGTCTCCGAAGGCACGGTGTTTCATTACTTTGGCAGTAAAAACGAGCTCATGCTGGGCATTCTGGATCGCTTCTATAACGAAGTCCTGAATCCCCGGGCCGCAGAGATACTCGATACGATCATGGACACTCGAGGCCGGCTACGCGCTCTTGCTATGCACCATGTCTCTTCACTGGCCGCAGATAATGCTTTGATGATGCGCCTGCTGCAGGTCTACGTGGGTGTGGATCTGGAAATTTTGGGACAGGACAAACAATCGCCGCTTCGGGATCTAAACCGCAGTTACGTTGGCCACCTGGACCGAGCCGTTCGAGAAGGCGTTGAACGAGGCGATCTGCGCAATAATCTTGAGACGCGCCCCCTTCGGGACCTGTTTTTTGGCACTTTGGAATACGGCCTGCGCACGCATATGTATCGCCACGGCACCGAAGGTCTTGACGCCTATGTAGATGCTTTACTTCAGCCACTTTGGGAGGGCCTGAGCAATAGCGATAGCCCCGCAACTCCAACGGAGCTTCTCACCGAACGCCTGGAAAAGGCCTGTGAACGCCTGGAGCGCACTTCCGAGCGCTGGGAGAAGAGCTAACCACGAATGAAGATTCTGTTTTTGTGTACTCACAATGCCTGTCGCAGCGTGCTCAGCGAGGCCATTTTGAGAGATCGGGCCAAGGGCCTCATCGAAGTCGCCAGCGCCGGCAGCGAGCCCTCAGGCAATGTGCATCCGCAAACGCTGCGACAGCTCCAGGAGAGGGGTTACTCAATCGACAGTCTACATAGCAAAGGCTTTGATGATTTGGCTGCCTTCAAACCCGATGCGGTAGTTACGGTGTGCGATCGCGCTGCCCAGGAGTCCTGCCCCGTATGGCTTGATTCAGCGATCAAAGTCCATTGGGGGCTGCCAGACCCAACGCGCGAGTCCTCTGCCCAAAAAATGGACGAACTTTTTGGCAAGGTAATTCTCACGATCGAACAGCGGACCAGGCAGCTGCTGGCGGAGTACGAAGTAAACACCTCCAAAGAAGCATTCGCCAAGTTATTGCAGCGAATTCGCGATGACCATAACGCGGCTGTCTGAGCGCTACCCGCAGAGTTGCTCAGGGTTAGGCATTGTTGCTTGGATAAGTTTTTTGAGCGCACTGGGAGCAAAAGCGATCAACTGAGTTTTTCTTGGGACAAACCTTGTAGCCCGAGAACCCGGCCTGATTCACGATGGGCGAATGAATTCAGACAGTAAGTTCCAAATAGCGCTATCGTTACCGCGCATCAGGCTTCTTTGCGGGCTGTCGCTCTTCCTCACAACAATGCTGGCGAGCCCGGCCTTCCCTAGCCAGCTTGATAGCATCCTCAAAGAAGAATCGCTGCCCGGCGTCGCGTGGGCAACTATCGATGCGAATACTGTCGAGACGGGTGGCAACGGCTACGCCGAGCTGGCTGACGAGCGACCCATGACGGCGGCGACCAAGGTGCAGGTGGGCTCAGTCACAAAGACGCTCGTCGCTGTGGGCGTCCTGCGACTCGTGTCCACCGGGCAGCTCAGTCTGGATACCAACGTGGAGCAACTGCTTCCTGAGCTGCACTGGGATAACCCCTGGCACGCAGAAACACCTGTCACGGTGCGGCACCTGCTGGAGCACACCGCGGGTATCGACAACCTTCGAATGTGGCAATTCTTGAATACGAACGTCACTGCCGATACCCCGCTGACGGACGCTTTTCCACCAAATCATGAACACCTGCTGCAGATCAGGACGCGACCCGGCAGCCAGTATTCTTATTCGAATATGGGCTACGCAATGCTGGGGCTTGTGATAGAGCATGTAAGCGCAGAGCGCTACGAGGACTATCTGGCACGAGAGATTCTGGAGCCGCTGGGCATGCACGACAGCAGCTTTCGCTACATCGTCCAGAGTCAAGATTCTCGTCTGGCAATGGGATACCTGGAGGCCGGCATCGCGCAGAGCTCAGTCACGATGTTTCTGAGGCCCGCCGGACAATTCACCACCACGGCCGACGATATGCAGCGGCTACTTCGGTTCTTTCTCGGGAACGGCATGGTCGACGGTAAGGAGATAATCGCTGCCGAGTATCTCGACTCACTGGGCACTCCATCAACAACTGACGCGTACCTCGCTGGTTTGCCCATGGGACACGGCCTCGCTTTAGCCACCCGTGACAGGCACGGCGTTCTGGGTGAATGTCACCCGGGGGAAACCTTCGGATTCCGAGCGTATCTGTGCGTGTTTCGCGAACAGAGCAAAGCATTCTTTTATGCGGTCAACGCAGACTCTGAAAATGCTGACTACGAGCGCCTGAACCGATACTTCATCGAACAGATTGACGTAGCACCGGTATCTGCAATTCCAAGGGTTCCGACCGACCGCCTCGACGAATACACGGGCCTGTACCAATTGGCGCCATCTAACATGGCGCAGTTTGCCTGGCTCGATTGGATGTTCAACTCGCTCTGGCTGAGCGTAGATCAACATCGTGGTGGTCTCGTCATGCATTCGCTGCAAGGCCCGGAGCGACTTCTCCTGCCGTTGGGAGACGGCTTGTTTCGCGCTGCCGATCGCCGCTTGGCTTCCCATATTTTCTTTGGCACTGGTAACGAGGTGCTGAGCTACGGACTGACAACTTGGCGTAAAGCATCGCCGCTACTGCTGTGCCTTGGATGGGTGAGCCTAATTTTAGGCGCACTCGGGCTGCTCTATATCGCACTCAAGGGCCTATGGTCGATACTCAGTGGCCGTCTGCTTGAAAACAAGGCTATTTTGCCGCCATGGCTCTGCCTCATGGCTTTTGCGCTGCCGGTTTATCTTTACACCACGCAGCCGTTTCTGCGATTTGGGGAAGTCACGGCGGCAAGTCTTATCCTGGCAACACTGAGCGTGCTGCTGCCACTTTCCCTGTGTTTATCGTGGTATCAACTCGCTCAAAGCCAGAATCCTTCTCGTGCCAACCTTTACGCTGTTATTGCCAGCTTGCAGCTGTGTCTCGTGCTTCTCTCCCAGGGCGTACTGCCGGTGGTCTTCTGGCGATAGCATTGGCCAAGTGAATGGGCAGATCATGGCCGATTGTCGGCGTACACGCCGCTTGATTTGACTCCCATCACAGGACTGCTTAGAGGAAGATTACTAACGACCGCTTTCGCCTCAGACTGTGTGAAAACTCTTCGACGAGATATGATCTGACTTTCTCGCTGAAGAGTTGCTGCCATGAGTGGATTCATCGAGGGCGAAAGCCGATCACAGGCGACGCTGTTCCCTGAACGCATTGATGATTACATCGCAGAAGAGAACGCGGTTCGCGTTATCGACGTGTTCGTCAATGATTTAGATCTTTCCGGTTTGGGTTTCAAAACAGTGCCCGCAGTCACAGGTCGGCCCGCTTACCACCCGGCCATGATGTTGAAGCTCTATATCTACGGCTACCTCAATCGCATCCAGTCTTCCCGGCGATTGGAGCGTGAAGTCGGGCGTAATGTGGAGCTGATGTGGCTGACCGGCAGACTGACGCCGGACTTCAAAACCATTGCTGACTTTCGCAAGAATAACGGCGAAGCGATTCGTCTGGTGTGCCGGGAGTTCGTCATGCTGTGCCGCAAGCTCAATTTGTTTAGCGATGCCTTTGTGGCCATTGATGGCAGCAAGTTCAAAGCGGTGAACAACCGTAATCGCAACTTCAGCAAAGCCAAGATCAAGAAACGCCTGGAGCAGATCGATGACAGCATTGCCCGCTATCTGGGGCAGATCGCCAGCGCCGACCGGCGCGATAGTGAAGCAAGTCATACCAAGACCGATCGACTGGAACATAAAATCGCAGCCCTTAAAGAGGAGATTCAGGCACTAAAAAAGCTGGAGGTCCGGATGCTGGCAACACCGGACCAACAAATCTCCCTGACTGATCCCGACGCCCGGGTGATGTCCACCGCAGCGCGCAGCAAAGCGATTGTCGGCTACAACGTACAGGCCGCTGTCGACACCGAGCACCACTTGATCGTGGCGCACGAAGTGACGAACATCGGCCACGATCGCTCGCAACTGGCTAACATGGCAATCCAAGCCAAAGAAGCGCTCGACAGCGAAGACCTGTCAGTGCTGGCGGACCGTGGTTACTTTAGTGGGGCTGAGATACTGGCTTGTGCGAACGCGGGCATTACGGCCTACGTGCCCAAGACCCAAACCTCGAACAACCAGGCGAAAGGATTATTTGATCGAGCAGACTTTGTTTATCGGCCGGAAGATGACGAGTACGAATGCCCGGCGGGCCAACGATTGATCTATCGGTTCACGGATGACTCCACAGATAAAGCGATGCGTCGTTACTGGTCGTCAGCCTGTCCACAATGCGAGTTAAGACCAAAGTGCACGACGGGCAAGCAGCGCCGCATGGGTCGCTGGGAACATGAAGAAATATTAGAGGCCATGGAAGATCGGGTGGACCGACTGTCGAACTGCATGCGCATTCGCGGCAGCACAGTGGAACATCCCTTTGGCACGATCAAATCCTGGCTCGGGCCGACGCACTTCCAGATGAAGACGCTCAAACACGTCAGCACGGAGATGAGCCTGCATGTCCTGTCCTACAATCTCAAACGGATGTTGCAGATGTTTGGGGTTGTGCCGCTGATGGCAGCGATAAGAGGCTAAGCAGCCTCATTTTGCTTCTCGAAACCCATGATCTGAGGCCGCGTGTGCGCGATCCTGAGCGACGCACTTTGAAACCCCAATAATTGCCAAGGAAATCTACGATGCTGCAAGGGCTGCTCATTGAGTCGAGCGGATCTGCTGTGCGCAGTAAATCAGTGCGAGAAGTGGCGAAGCGAGTTTTGACACAGTCTGGCCTAGCAAGGGACATTGGTGTGCTGGTGCCTCATAGGTCCGCTTTCGACCCATCGGAGACGTTCCGATACACTCCGGTGCGTGAGCGGTTGTTCTACGGCCGACTCCTCGCGTAGGCACTAACCCGAGGTACAGCCACCATGTTCCATGTTCCCAGACGCAGCCTATGCATTCTGATCATCGCGATGGGCTTGGCGGCCTGTGGCTCTGAGACTACACAAGTTGTAGACCGCGGGTTTCGCGTCGCGAATGCCGATCCCGCGTTTGCATATGGCCGTGGCCCCATCGTAATGGTGGATGAGGGGCACCATAACTTCCACACCGCCGAAGGTCGTTACAGACCTTTTGCTGAACTTTTGCGCAGTGATGGTTACTTGGTTCGGCCACTCCACGCCGAATTTACTCCGGACTCCCTCGCTCGCGGCAAGATACTGCTGATTGCGAACGCTCTCTCCGAAGAGAATGTCACCAATTGGTCGCTGCCGAATCATCCAGCTTTTACGTCGGCGGAAATTAACGCGGTCGTGGACTGGGTTGCGGAAGGGGGCGCTCTGTTGCTGATTGCCGATCACATGCCGATGCCAGCCGCGGCCGCGGAGTTGGCGGCAGCGTTTGGCGTTCGCTTTGAAAACGGCTACGCCATCCGCAAGGGTTTTGAGTCACCCCGTCCTCCCATTATCTTCGATCGAGCGAGTGGCGGTCTGAAAGATCACGAGATTACTCGTGGTCGGTTTAAAACCGAAAGAATCGAATCGGTAGCAACATTTACAGGCCAGGCTTTTCAGGCAGAGGGTGACTTCACGCCACTGCTTGTTTTTGGGCCCTCCACCGAGCTGCTTTATCCCGAGGTGCCTGCTGTTTTCAACGCAAGCACGCAACGCATAGATATCGAGGGTTGGTACCAGGGTATTGCGATGCACTACGGAGATGGGCGTGTCGCGATGTTTGGAGAGGCAGCCATGTTCAGCGCCCAGTTCGTGGGAGAGGAGCGCCAGCCCATGGGGATGAACTCGCCGGTCGCGCCACAGAACGCCCAGTTCGCCCTCAACACACTGCACTGGTTATCGAGGCTGCTTGATTAAGCCGCGGGCGGTACGCATGGGCCGCGCTTGCACAAAAGCGCGATAAGTGCCGACCCCGGAGTTGCTACGTGAGCAAGCCTCTGAGCGAAGGGGCGCAGTGCCGAGCAATCCATGATTGCATTTACTTGAAGTCGCTGACAGGTAATCGGCCGCTAGTGGCCGGAAGTGGTCGTTAGCATCACGGGATTCTTGCCCGTGCTAAGGACCGCTTTGAGGTGTTTTGCGACATTGCCGGAGACCGCTTTCGCCTACTCTGAGACATTAGCGGCCTTAAAACCGAAGAAAAAAAAGCCCGACACCTCGGGCTTTTCAGTATGTAAATGGATAACTTCCGCGAAGCGGAAGTTAAAGCTTGCTATTGAACGATCAAAGTCGTTACGCAGGAGGGCTCGATCACATATCCCTCTGTGGCTGAGGCCACTGACAGACCGTAGCTTCCCGAGGCCAGGCCTTTAGTCTTGAGGTTAAAAGCCCACTCGCCATCTGCGTATACGAATTGGTTTCCGTCGCTTCCCTTACCTGCGAACTCGACATCGACCGCTTCGCTAGTAGCGGTAGACGATGAGACATATGTGACTTGGAGAATCGGCGCCGGTCCTTCAGTGACCTCCATGCTGCCATTGAACACATTCATCCGCAGAGGGATAACACGGTTGGGCTTGCGAACCACGATCTCGCTCGCTGCCGGCCCATAGAATCCCTCACACGAAAACTCTGGCGTTGCAGGGATCGCAAGCGAGGAGCCTACAGGGGATACAATCTGGCCGGGCCCCCAGCTATCCGTTGTGTCGTAATCAGGATAGCCAACCGAAACGGCCCCTCCACGAACGAAACCCTCAGATAGAATGGATACTATGTCAGGAAAGGTACCTGCCTGAATGTCGAGCTTCACCTGTGCAGTGTCGTTGTAATCGTCGATACGCATCTGGTGCCATAAATATACGGGACATTTGTCACCGATAGAAACCGGGCAGTCGACATTATTGATGCGCGAAGTAACCTGTACATATTCGCCGTCTGCATCCGAGAGCACTTTAAAATCGATAGAACCAATACCAATACCGTTGAAAATTATGTCGTTGACCTTGACTTGATACTCCGTCAGGCCCTGAAAAATATTAAGTGCAAACGACTGACCGATAGTGTCAGTTTCATATACAAAGCTTCCGTTCATTCTATAAGTGCCAGGCGTAGGCTCTGAGCCCTCAAAAAATACATCCAATACCTCTTGTTTAACGATCGCGTCCCTCGCAAAGGCCTCTTTTGGCTCGGGTTGGGTTCCGAGAAACTCGATTTTCACTGGTTCCGCTAGCGCCGGCGTAGATACGGCCGCCAGCACAACTGCCACCCTATACAACTTACTGCCTGTCATGCTTTCTCCAAATATGCTTTCTGTAGGTAAAAGAACAAAGACGAAAGCTGGTGTTATCTCGCCTCTACCGGGAGAGGGCAAGCCTAGCTACGTGGTTCACCTCTCTAGAAGAACCAATCAAGATGTATGCCAAGCTAGGTCTGAACTAATAGATAAGTAGTTCAATGTGTTTTTTTTTGCAGGAAAATAGGCTTGAAAAAAGCTGTAGTGACTATGCCTGATTCTTCCCGCCATCTGTAAGGGCTATTGTTCGCAACCTTCGCTGCGCCGGCGCCCCTTGACCAAATTAATTTCCCCAATGAGGTAAAGCGGCACTCCATGCAACAATAACCGTTAATAAATGCACAAAATAAATGCTTACAATGTAAGATTTTCTGACACTATGGACGCCTGTTTTAAGGTCGATAAGTGAAAAAGTCTATATTTTTGCGGCAACGCGGCGTAATAGCCTTACTAACATTGCTGTTAAATATTCCGACAACCCTATATCTCTTGTGAGGCGGCAGCGGCCCTTTATTCAGCAAATAGTTACAAACGGTGCCCAGCTGGACTTCTGGCCGAGTTAATGCCTCCTTTGAGGTGTTCTGAGACATCGCCAGGGGCCGCTTTCGCCTATGAGCGGTGCTTGGATGACTGTTTATTTGAGAGTCTCTTAGCGGCCCATAGCCGCCATCGCCAAGACCAGGAAAGACAGCGAAGTCTATTTGATTTAATCTCTTGAAAAATGTCTGTAGTGGCAAGCGAAATTGATCGAACAAGAAAGTTATCTCGAATGTCGATGTGGTTCGTGTCGGATCACCTTGAGTGATCCAACCATGCGTTCACGCACCGAATGTTTTTGCTTCGATTGCCGCCAGCGAGGTCTCATCTCAGCGAGCAGGAGACCAGAGAATGCCCTTCCAGAAGAGGTTGCGAACTTCGAGCGTGGGGTAGATTTGTTTTATTTCACCAATGCGCTCATTGTTGACCACGAGTCGGAGGAGCTATTGGAATTTTCGAAACTCACTGCTGACGGTTTCAACACAACTGCCATGTCATCCTGCTGTGGCACACTTATGTGTGGCACGCACCCTATGTACGACGGCAATACAATTTCGGTGAACGCGGACAGTTGCCGCGTTACTACTTCGTCGAAAATTCCGGTTCAAGCAGTTGTGTTTGCTTGCGATGCTCCCCAAGAGCAAGCCAGCGACATAGCACAGAGGAGTGAGGTACCTGTGTTTTTCGACGTCTACAACGAGTTAAAGCACCCTGTTCTTCAAGCGTTTGTGGGTGCCGTTACGGCACCGATACCTGATGAAGCCAAGGCCAGAGCAACCACCAATTTTGAAACTCTCTGCGCGGCAAAGCCACTGACTATCAGCAACGACTTCTTTGAAGAGAGTCGGGCCAGATTGGCTAAGCAAGCATCGTAACGACTGGCAGCTTTTGGCCGGAAGCGGCCAAAGAGAACACCCAATTCGGCCTTCGCTGACCGGCCGCTATGAGGTGTTAAGAGACCTCGCCAGGGGCCGCTTTCGCCTATGAGCGGTCCCTGGATGACTGTCTATTTGAGAGTCTCTCAGCGACCCAGGCCGGACGTTTAAAATGAACCTGCTATCCGGTAAAGATCGCGCGGTCGGGCGCAGATTCGGGGGCTTCGATGGCAAAGTCAGCTAAATCGTTGAGTGCCTGCTGCATGGCTGTCCGAGCCTTCAGCCGACTCAGGTAGCTGCCGAAGACCTCGTCCTGACAGAGTCCGTAACCACGAGCCCAGAACACGTTGTACCCAATAATTACGTCAGCGGCGGAGAAGTCATTGCCTAGGATGTAATCTCCCTGATGCAAACAATCAGCAATCTGCGGTTCGCATTCATTGCGGAACTTATTCTCGTATCTCTCGACAGTACGTGGATCGGCCTCGTCGGACTTCAGGAGGTGCCGGTGCGCCCGGATTTGCCAAAGCATCATGTCCATCCACGTTGCGCCAAAGTGAAGATATCGCAGATATTCGGCCCTACTGCGTGGCTCATCGAGAGGAGGCGCTAAACCCTTTTCAGGGAAAGAATCTGCAAGCCACTCTACAATTGCAGCGCTTTCGAGCAACACCTGAACATTACCATCACTCCAGTGTATCTCGAGCGCGGGTACATTGTGGTTGGGGTTAAGCGCGAGGAATTCGGGCTCATACTGTGCGCCTCCGTAGAGGTTGACGCGCCTTAACTCGAAGTCAGTACCAATCGTTTCGAGAAGCATCCATCGGGCCCTGACACTTCGGGTTGCCGGATAGTGATGCAGCACGAGCTTCTTGTAGTCCATGTGTTTGTTCTCGCTTCACTTGATTTGCTCTAGCATGGAATCACCTGTGCCAGATTTTGGCCAGAGGCTAGTCACGCTTACAATGAACCTTTCAAGAATTATAGGGAAGAAACCGCTCGCTGCTAGAAAGATAGTTTCTTAGGTGCAGCGCGTCCGATCAGTGAAGCTTATTACTGCGCGGCCGCTCCTGGCCGACTGCCGCCGAATGGGAAGTGCCTTATGAAAGACCGCTTAACGGAGGTATGCTTCCGCTGAAGAGCGTCGCCAGTAAATCTGCACGCGTGAATCAGACTGGCTGCGTTGCGTTCTGGGCGAGAACCATCGATAGATCTGAGGGGTATTGGTGACGAACACAAATTACTTGGAATCTCGCGGCTCGCGTCGAGCCTTATCCAACTTGTTGCCTGCAACGATCACACTGATCGCACTCTCGATTAGCTCCGTCTCAGGCGCGCAATATCATGACAGCGTCGAGCGGCTGATCGTTCATGCGGGTCCAGAGATTCTGATAGACAAGGTGCGGGTAATAGACGGCACCGGCGCGCCGGCAATGGAGGCTGCGTCTCTGCTTCTGAAAGATGGGCTGATTGTGGGGGTCGGACCCTCCGGTACCCTTGCAAGCGAAACAGCCACGGTTATCGATGGCACCGGCAAGACAGTGCTTCCCGGCTATGTGATGCTGCATGAGCATCTTGTCTACCTGAATCCGACGGCACGACCGCAGGCCTACACCACGGAACATATCCCGATGCCGCCGCTGTACCTTGCCGCGGGATCGACGACGATCCGCACGGGCGGCACCTTCGACGGCGACGCTGATCTCAGGGCTAGGGCCCTGATCGAAGAGGGGCGCATTGCTGGTCCGGATCTTCACATCACGGCTCCGTTTATCGAGGGCCCTGGCAGTTTCTCCTATCAGATGCGCGAGATGACCGATCCCGAGGAGGCGCGGCAGTTCGTGCGTTACTGGGTGCGCGCCGGCGCGACGTCCTTCAAGGCCTACATGAACGTCTCCCTCGCAGTACTGGGTGCAGCGATCGACGAGGCTCACAAGCTAGGCGCGCAGGTCACGGGCCACCTCTGCTCCGTCAGCTTCCGCGAGGCTGCGGAGCTGGGCATCGACAACCTCGAGCATGGACTGATCGATGCGTCCGATCTCGCTGCCGACAAGACTGAAGACACTTGCCCAACTATGGACGCAGAGGAGCGGGTACGACTGATGGATGTCGCCAACCCCGCGGTACAGGACCTGATCGCAACGTTGGTTCAAGAAAACGTGACGGTCACCTCCACGCTGCCGGTTCTCGCCGCCGGCCTTCACCCCGCGATACCCACGCAGGGTGCTTTTGATCTTTTGAGCCCGCGCTCGAGGGACATCGCGCAAAAGCGATGGATCGCTTATCTTGGGCCCGAGCGCGCCGAGCAGGCGACCCTGTGGCGCGAGGAACTACGCCGTGAAATGGCCTTTGAAAAAGCATTTGTAGAAGCGGGTGGCAACCTCGTCATCGGTACGGACCCGACGGGCTGGGGTGGCACGATCCCGCCAAATTCGACTCACGCGGCGCTGATACTGCTCGTAGAAGCCGGTTTCACTCCCCTGGAAGCCATATCTCTCGCAACACTCAACGGTGCGCGATTCCTGGGAGTCGAAGATGAAGTGGGCAGTATCGAAGTCGGCAAGCGCGCGAATCTGATTCTGCTTGATGGCACGCCCGACAGGACCATCGCCGACGTACAACACGTCGAGCTCGTGTTCAAGGACGGCGTAGCCTTCGATGCGGACGCACTGATTGAGAGTGTTCGCGGAACCGTTGGTCGCTAGCCGTTTATCTCGGGCTCAGGCAGCGATCCTGGTGTCCGAATTTGGAGGCGATTAGTGTGAGCCAGGAATTTGCCGTAAGCAGCGCGGCAGCTGCCTCCCCCCGGCGGTGCGTGCTCCTCGGCTGAGAGCATGCGTCCGCGGCCCCGGCGCTGGGCGTCCGCTCCTGAGAAAGCGGCCGTTCAAACTCGATTGCGGGCGTCCATATCGCGTAATCTGGCTGTAATCTAAGGTCTGCTTTGAGGTGCGAATTCAACCGGTCGATGCAACACCTAGACATCTACGGATGTAGAGAACGACGTTGTTGCAGATGGAAGATGGGAAATTCGAGCCACTAGTAAAGAATCGCTTTTTCAACCTTAGATTGGGTCGAAAATCGAAAGAGGTCGATCAAGTGCAGTATGGACAGCAACAATGGTGAGACGTGCGGGTCTTTTTGCGTGTTGAAGCGGGAACAAATCCTGAGCCTCTGAAAAAAGGCAGAACGTGTTGTAATCTTGGCAGCAAATCCACAGGCCCTGGCGCACAAGGTGTGACTCTGGCAGTAGAATGACGGGGAATGGTCACTCTGATTCATCGATCGGTACATGCCCTGCGGGTCCACGATTGGCCAGCCGCCGTGATCGAGCTGGTTATTGTCGTACTTGGGATTTTTCTCGGTCTGCAGGCAGACTCTTGGAACGATAGGCGGCTGGCGCTTGCGACAGAGCGCGAGTACCTCAGTCGCCTGAGCGAGGAGGTTCAATCGAACCTCGAGATCTATCGGCAGCGCAGCGAGCGGAATCGCTGGCTAAGTGATACCGCCACCCAGTATTTCGATTATCTAAGCGGCGAGGGATCGCCGCGAGTAGAGGAAGCCACGCTGCTAGGTGTATTCTGCTCGCCGGGCTTTATTTTAGGGGCGGCCTATGACAATGGGGTATTGGACGAGATGATCTCGGCCGGCGTCCTGGCCAATCTCCAGAATGCGGCGCTACGCGCGTCCATAGCTGAGTATCGAGCTCGTCAGAGCATATGGCGCGACCTACTTGAGGACAGTTCCGACGACTACAAGAGCACATTTCGATTCATTGATCGATATCGTCAATGGAGGCCCGCTACAGAGGAAAGTGGTTTCGCCAACTGCGTAATCGACTTCAAATCCCTGGAATCTGATCCACGAGCCCTAACTATGGTAGCGAGCTACCAGCGCTATCGGTTCTGGTTCCAACTTAATACCCGCGCCATTGCTGAACACCTCGAGCGAATTGCCGACCTGCTACCTGTGGTCTTACCCAAAAGCTGAATGACCGCCTTGAGGTGCTAGCGGAAGTCGACACTATTGCCTCAGCTTGACACGGCCCTTGTCGATTCGATACACCTAGGGGCAGGAGGAAAGTCATGAGTATCTATAAAGTGTTGCAGGGTTGCGCGCTCGCCTTAGCAGTGTTTCTAGGATCGATCAGTTGGGCACAAGCGGGAGTTATCACTCTGAATGAGGGAGATACCTTTAGTCAGTACTTCTCTGCCGCATCAGTGCGAAGTGACATTGCTGGACTGGATGTATTTATCAGTGGAGTAACCCAATTTCTCCCGGGCTTCGGATCTGCAATTTTTACCAATGCCTTATTTGACGGCTCTACGGTGCTAGGCGAAACAACCTCGAGCGTTTATTTCAGCAGGGTGTTTAGTGCCGATGGCTCATTTGGAGGAGTCCGCGGCGGGGCAGTTGGTGATTTGAGTACCTTGGCTGGGATAAATGGCAGATATGATATTTCAGTAGTGACGGGCGGGTTATCGTTCGATACGAATAACGTAGACGTACGCTTTCTTCTTTCTGGTGGAGGTACGCTGTCACCGGGCGCCAGTGAAGGTGATTTCATCATTTCTCGCAATTCAGATGAGCCAACGGACGTACCCGCACCCGCAACCCTCGCCCTATTCGGCCTCGGCCTCGCTGGTCTTGGGTGGTCACGCCGCAAAAAAGCGTAAACAGAACTCTTGATATATAGCCCCGTGACGCGGGGCTTTTTTATTGTCTGCGATTTGTAGCAGCTAAGGTCTCTTCGTGGCCGAAAGCGGACCCTCGCCAATTCTGCATCGAACGACCTCTGAAGACCCATAGCGACACTTCGCTCTTGCAAAGCTCATTCTGCTCAAACTACCCTCAAGCGTTTACCCGTGCGGCGCACGTTTGCTAAGGAACTCTCAATATGGAAAGAGGCGGGATAGCAAGGCTACTCGTGGAAGTAGTAAGTGCATTGGTAGTTCTGCTGGGACTTGTGTTTGTTGGGCTAGAACTACGGCAGAACACCAACGCTGTTCAGGCTGCTACTTTCCAAGGTCTTACTGACGCCACAAACGATGCAGTGCTTCTCCTAGCGGGAGATGCCGAGCTTGCTCGAATTTTTTCAAAGGGAGTGGCTGACCCGACCAGCCTAGACGAAAACGAGTATGTTAGATTCACTTTATGGAATCGCACTTTTTGGGTTCGAATGCAAAATGCATATTCACAATGGCACCGCGGAACACTGACTGACGAGGATTGGAAACTCTATAAGTCCACCATCTGCTCTAACCCACACCACCAAAGTATGGAGTTAACCCTACACGAGCATGTGTTTGTCCTTAACGACGAGTTTCGACGCTACATCAAAAGTTGCTGGGCTGAAAAGTCAGTGCAGTAGCCGCTATGCGATTCAGGGGCTTGCGAACCCGTGGATGCCCTCTATTGGCCGATTACAGCCGTTGATTCCGCTTCATCAGGCCGTCGCCTAAGGTCTCCTTTGAGGTCAGACTGTGTGAAAACTCTTCGACGAGATATGATCTGACTTTCTCGCTGAAGAGTTGCTGCCATGAGTGGATTCATCGAGGGCGAAAGCCGATCACAGGCGACGCTGTTCCCTGAACGCATTGATGATTACATCGCAGAAGAGAACGCGGTTCGCGTTATCGACGTGTTCGTCAATGATTTAGATCTTTCCGGTTTGGGTTTCAAAACAGTGCCCGCAGTCACAGGTCGGCCCGCTTACCACCCGGCCATGATGTTGAAGCTCTATATCTACGGCTACCTCAATCGCATCCAGTCTTCCCGGCGATTGGAGCGTGAAGTCGGGCGTAATGTGGAGCTGATGTGGCTGACCGGCAGACTGACGCCGGACTTCAAAACCATTGCTGACTTTCGCAAGAATAACGGCGAAGCGATTCGTCTGGTGTGCCGGGAGTTCGTCATGCTGTGCCGCAAGCTCAATTTGTTTAGCGATGCCTTTGTGGCCATTGATGGCAGCAAGTTCAAAGCGGTGAACAACCGTAATCGCAACTTCAGCAAAGCCAAGATCAAGAAACGCCTGGAGCAGATCGATGACAGCATTGCCCGCTATCTGGGGCAGATCGCCAGCGCCGACCGGCGCGATAGTGAAGCAAGTCATACCAAGACCGATCGACTGGAACATAAAATCGCAGCCCTTAAAGAGGAGATTCAGGCACTAAAAAAGCTGGAGGTCCGGATGCTGGCAACACCGGACCAACAAATCTCCCTGACTGATCCCGACGCCCGGGTGATGTCCACCGCAGCGCGCAGCAAAGCGATTGTCGGCTACAACGTACAGGCCGCTGTCGACACCGAGCACCACTTGATCGTGGCGCACGAAGTGACGAACATCGGCCACGATCGCTCGCAACTGGCTAACATGGCAATCCAAGCCAAAGAAGCGCTCGACAGCGAAGACCTGTCAGTGCTGGCGGACCGTGGTTACTTTAGTGGGGCTGAGATACTGGCTTGTGCGAACGCGGGCATTACGGCCTACGTGCCCAAGACCCAAACCTCGAACAACCAGGCGAAAGGATTATTTGATCGAGCAGACTTTGTTTATCGGCCGGAAGATGACGAGTACGAATGCCCGGCGGGCCAACGATTGATCTATCGGTTCACGGATGACTCCACAGATAAAGCGATGCGTCGTTACTGGTCGTCAGCCTGTCCACAATGCGAGTTAAGACCAAAGTGCACGACGGGCAAGCAGCGCCGCATGGGTCGCTGGGAACATGAAGAAATATTAGAGGCCATGGAAGATCGGGTGGACCGACTGTCGAACTGCATGCGCATTCGCGGCAGCACAGTGGAACATCCCTTTGGCACGATCAAATCCTGGCTCGGGCCGACGCACTTCCAGATGAAGACGCTCAAACACGTCAGCACGGAGATGAGCCTGCATGTCCTGTCCTACAATCTCAAACGGATGTTGCAGATGTTTGGGGTTGTGCCGCTGATGGCAGCGATAAGAGGCTAAGCAGCCTCATTTTGCTTCTCGAAACCCATGATCTGAGGCCGCGTGTGCGCGATCCTGAGCGACGCACTTTGAAACCCCAATAATTGCCAAGGAAATCTACGATGCTGCAAGGGCTGCTCATTGAGTCGAGCGGATCTGCTGTGCGCAGTAAATCAGTGCGAGAAGTGGCGAAGCGAGTTTTGACACAGTCTGAGGTGTTAGCGGAAGTTACCAGCATGACCGCTTTCGCCTATTTTGAGACCTTAGCCGTACCCAAATTTGAGGCAATAAAAAGCCCACCGAAGTGGGCTAGTACAGCAGGAGTTTGGTTAAGCCTTGCGGCGCAGCCGCAGCCCTAGGAGGCCAAGGCCGAGAAGGGCCACAGTGGCGGGAGCCGGGACTCCAGTACCCCCGCCCGTGGCATCAATAATGCCGAGCTGAATATTGGGATCGCCTTGGTCTGCCGTAATTGTATTTGTGAAGGTTCCTTGGTTGCTGCTCCCGAACCCGCTCGTCACGAGGAAGTACTGCGTGTCCGCCAAAAGCGCCTGCGACGCGATTTGAGAAGCATTGCTACCAAAATCGTCGTCGCCAGCCAAAAGGTTAGTTAGCTGATCAAGCGGATCAAAATTACCCAAATACAAGTGAATGTAGCCGTCAAAGCTCTGAGCGCTGTCGATTGTGTATAGGCCCGATGTGTCAGTGAAAAAACCCGCCAGCGAGTAACGCACGGTATTACTGAGGGACGGCCCACTGTCAGTCGGCCGTTGCCAGATGGGGCCTCCTACGGTCGTATCGCTGTAAATGAGCGTGGCAAAGGAAGACGGTGCAATCAAGAGAGTCATTAAGGCAACAATTGAGATGCGTGCGGGAAGTGATTTCATATGCATTTACTCAGCTAAGCGCGTGAGGTAGCACCCACATGCAGGTTCGAGACCAACACTTGAAAAACTCAATAAATACAGTAAGTAACCAATATCTCAATAAGATTTATTTAACGTGTGTGTAAAAAAAACCGACAGGCTCGAGCTTAGCACTCTCCTCCGTTGGCTATACGGATTGCAGCTCCTGACCGACCGTTATGAGGTGAAAGCGGAAGTCCGCACCATGACCGCTTTTGCCTACCCGCGTTCCCCCCGACAGTTTCCGTATTTCTTCGGCATCTCCTAATTGTGATTCTCGGTCTATCATTGACGTAACTTCCCCAATCACTTTGAGAGCAACCAGATGGTTAAAAGGACTTTGGAAGAATGGGCCAGCGTTGGAGAGATCATAAGTGCCGTCGCAGTCGTGATTTCGCTTTTGTATGTTGGCTATCAGGTGAACCAAAATACCGATCAAATGCGTGCCGCAAATCGTCAGCAGCTCGTCAACCGATCATTGGACGCAACGAAGGGGTTTGCCATGAATCCCGAAGTTGCTCGGGTACTCACAAAAGTGGAGAACCAGGTCGAACTTAATCAAGAAGAGCAGACTCAGTTCAGTTATGTGATTCGCGGCGTTCTGTACGATGTGCAAGAGGCATTCCTGCTTCATGCCGAGGGTGGATTGGATGAAGGCTATTGGGGCACCCGCGCAAACCTTGTAAAGATATATCTTCAAACTCCAGTCGCAAGAAAACTTTATCTGTCAAATAGGGAACAAGGCGTTCTGCACCCCAGATTCACGGCTTGGCTGGATCAAGCACTTCCCCGTAATGAGGTGCTCTGAGACAACGCCAGGGGCGACTTCCGACGACTTTGCAAAATTGGATTTAATTCCAGCAATGTCCGCTTGCGAGCCACTACTCACACCATGGAGTGAAAAATTGTAGGCTTGTCGCGGCGCGAGTGAGCAGCTCATCAAGGCGTTCCAGGTGTTACATTGTTCTGGGAGTCAGGAGGACACAGGTCCATTTCATATGAGCGAAGCCGAATTTATCGAAGTAATCAATCTACACGCTACGAGTGCAATGAACGCATTCACGATCTACCTGTCGCTGACCTTTGCATTTCTGACCGCGATTTACCTTGTCGGCGCCAAGCTTTCCGCAGTGCAGTTAATTATGGTGGTGGGCCTGTATCTTGTTTGGTCGTCGTCTTTCGCTCTAGTCGCAATAGTTCATCTAATAGCGTTTGATTCCCTCTTTGAAGAACACCCAGCCTTTGCACGTACCCAGCTGTGGTATTTCCCCTGGGTAGAGTTTACCGCCGCGATAACGCTATCGGGAATCGCGGTGTGTGGTTACTTCGTGTTCGACATTCGGCGTGGACGGCTTAAGAAGGGCCTTAATGCACAGTAGCACCTCAGGAGCGTTTGCTTCTGGCCCGTTGCGAATCCAAATTGCGACGAAGCCAATCACAGCCTTTAGGTGTCAGGGGAAGTTACCAACACGAACGCTTACGCCTAAGAGCAGCTATCATATAAGCCGGCTTTTTTAACTTTATTGAGCGATGTTTTTATGAAACTCGGCGAATGGGCGGCTGTGGCCGAAATCATTGGGGGGGCAGCAATTATTGCTTCGCTTATCTTCGTTGGCGCCGAGGTGCGCCAGAATACCGCTGCCATAAGGTCAGCTACGGTGCAGGCGATAGCCGATCAATCTAATGCGAGTAACCTCGCTTTTGCCACTGATGAAAAACTCGCTGATCTGCTTTTTCTGACATTAAAGGATTCCGAGGCCCATAAAGATCCCAGCAAGATTACAGGAGGGGACAAAATCAGGCTGGAAATGATACTTCGGTCTACTCTTCGACGGGTAGAAAATATCTATCTTCATGTTGAAGGCGGAGTGCTTGAGCCAGAGGCGTTGGATCGAGTGGGCTATGGTTTTTATAGAACTGATTTTGCTAAAGATTATTGGCGCGCGGCTCGCGCTGGCTTTGATCAGGATTTTGCCAAGTTTATGGATGAGAAGGTTAACGAGTAGTCATCTGAACGGCGATAATATGACGGCTTCGCCTAATTTACCTTTGATGCGAGAAGAGAGTTAAGCTCGGCAACGAACTCGGGAGTAAACACGGTACCGGCCGCCACCTCACTCTCCCAAATCTTCCTTGGCAGCCCCACCTCAATCGATTCGGCGGCACGCGAGCGGATGCTGTGCCAAACGCCCTCTTCGAGTAACCCATTCCTGTACATGAAAAAAGAAGCCTCTGCTCGGCGCAAAAACGCGCGGAAGGTCAAAACAACCCTATACCGCTCGACATCAGACAAGTCGTCAGACACAGCGTCCGGCTGCTGGGCAATGATAAGTGACTCCAGCGTCTTGTCTGACAACTCGGCTGTCCATTCGCTGGAGTGGGCAAATGAGATTCTATTGTCGGCAGCAGCCGTGGCTCGCAACAGTGCAGAGTTCTCGCGTACCTCGATAACAAGAATCAACAGCGTAACCAGGATTGCTCCCGCAGAGACGATTTCCCCAAAAGCTGCGATATTTTGGATTTTCTGGCTCACTTGTACCCCTCTCACAGTGTTGTCTGACGACACAGTTTCTGCCAGCTGCGCGTAAATGAACAGGACAATCCGCCGCGGGACGGGTGTTCAATACAGTCGGAAAAAAGGCTTAGGCAATCAAAGAGGCTGTATTGCGGTCTCAATCTGAGCTATCAAATTCGTAAAAAGCAGGTCTAACTTCTCAAGGCTTTGCGTGTAGTTATGTGTGAGGCTCATTTTAAAGGCGAGCAGGCCCCGCGCTAAGTCTGAGTCAAGCGACGACCAGTCGGCCTCGCCTTTTTCAAGGACCGGCGCGCCACTCGCACTGGACAGAAAAGTGACGATCGGAAGATTTCTCGCGATAAAGGGGTCGAGGTCGTGTTGATGGAAAAACAGATACTCCGCGAAAGACCTGTCGACTGAATCAATCTGATAGCTAAGCTGAGACAACTCTCTGCGGATCGTCGGATCTGATATAAGAGCAAGGTTCCCTGAAGCTTCCAAATCGCGAAGGGCGCTAATTGTGGGGATGTATGTGTTTGTCGAATACACACCACGACGGATAATTTCACTCAGTCTTTGCTCTGCAATGCCTTTTGTGCCTTTGCTCAATAGCTCCTGAATATCCAAAATCTGGCGCTCTTTGTATTCCAGTGCGTCTCGGAGATCCTCTGATGAACTCTGAAAGTCACTCAGTCTTGCTGGCGCATTGCAAAGGCTAGTCGACGTATCATCATTGGGCCAGTATAACCACGCCAACCAGCCTTAGCTAAGAGCGGGGGTTCGTTGACTGAGACCCAGCGACGACCTTTTCGGTTATCCTGCGCCGAGCGAATTACACTGAGCTTCTAACAGCCATAACTCAGCGAGCATCCATGATTCTCCGCAGCCTGACAAAACACGTCACAGACCAAAACTGGTTTGCCGTAGCCTTAGACTTCGCCATCGTTGTATTTGGTGTTTATGTCGGCCTCCAGGTTCAGGAATGGAGTGATATGCGAGCGCTGGAAGCATCAGAAGCTCAGTATCTGGCTGAACTTCATGAAGAGATAACGCAAAACACAAAGCTCACCTCAAGCACAGTAGAGGGAATGAATGATGTGGTGTCTTCGGGTAAGCGAGCGCTCGAATTCCTGCAGTCAGACCGTCGTTGTGAAGAGGACTGCTGGCGTGTTCTGGTTGACTTATTTGTTGCATCTCAAGTCTTTCGACCAGCGGTGTCTACAACCGTATATGAAGAGATGCAACGGCTCGGTTTTCCCAGGTCAATGTCGGTGAGGTCTGCCGTTGATGACTACTATGTTTTGAACGCCACCGCATATCTGGGTGTGGACAGTTCACCTAAGTACCGTGTGAGCTTTCGTGAACTTATTACGGTCGAGGCCCATGAACAACTTTGGAGTCAGTGCCACAAGCTCGATGGTTATCTGGAGTATTTGATTGCCGATTGTCCACCAGGCATGTCGACGCAAAGCACAAGGGTGATGCTAGACCGCATTCGCAGCAGACCTGAAGTATTGGACCAGTTGCGTTATTGGATAGGCATGCATTCGCTATGGATTCCAGTTTTTAACGACATGTTGATTCAGGCTAAACACGCAACAAGCGCCATTGAAGCAGAGCAGGCGGGCAACTGATCCATGCTCCATGGAGGCAAGGTTACGCGACTAGTAGCAATGACTACCTTCAGATACCTCACGGCAAAGCCAGCCAACACTTAGAGGCGTTTTGAAGCGTCTCTTACAGCAAATGGCTTTGTGATGACTACGAGCACCCTGATTGCGCTCGGCCTAGACGCGTGCTGCAGACCTAATAAGGCTCCACTAATAAAAACAGTGAATCTTCAGAGACCGTTTGCGTGCCGTAAACTCTGGTGCCGCGCGGTTGCTGGGCGGCAGGCCCCAAGAGCTGTATCCATTCGCCAGGCTGGGCAAGCAGGGTCGAGCTGTAACTTTGCGCGCGATCACTCGCCTTGCGCGACACATCCACACGCACTTCGATGCTGCCGTCGCCCTTGATGATGGGCGCCAAGGCGACGGAATCCGCATCTCTTGGGAGCTCCTGTACCTGAGTCCAAAAAAATCCCCCGCTCGCCTGCAGTTGATAATCTCTGCCACTGGCCTTTGCAAAACTCACGCGACTGCCGGACATCACCGTCAGACTTAAATTTCCGGCGTCTCGAGTGCTGATCTGCCCACTCACCGGTGGCTGGGCTGCCAAAGTCAGACGCAAGTTCTGTGACCAGGTCAATGCCGGCGCGCATAGGCACATTGTCAGCATGAGCGCGCAGACTCGCCTGAACTGGGATACGACAAGACGCTGTTGCGATTGGCTACTGGTGTTAAACATGGGCATTCGTCTACTCAGGCATTGTGGGCGGGTCATCTTCTTCGCGGGCAAGCTCACTGACTACCGGCACCTCCTCAAGCATCAATTCTAGTGCCTGAGCGTGAGAGTTTTCTTCATCGGCAAAATCCTTTGCGGTGCTAATGACCTCTGCGTCTTTGCTGTTAAGCGCGTAATCACGATAGAACTGCTCTGCTGCGCGTTCGTTCGCCAGCGCCAACGTCATAGCATCGTGCAGACTCATACGGTAATGCAGAGCCTCATAACTGGTAGTTTCAGGGGGCTCCGCACCCGGCCAGTTAAATTCCCAGGCCTTAATTTGAGGAAGCTCAGCCCCCTCACAAAGTAAACTAACTTCAGCTAGGTGACTCCCCGCCTCGTCTGACATGCGGTGAAAAAACCTGGCTACCTCGTCATTGCGGTGAGCCTCCATTGACTCTGCTATTTCCAGATACCGCTCCTGGGACTCCTGTTCCAACTCCGTGGAATAGGCAAGGAAGGTCAAAAACTCGTCTGTCATCATCGCTGAAATTCCGCAGCCAGATCGTCAAGTACGAGCTTAGCATCCTCTGCTGGTGGCGTATCTGGCGGCCATAGCGGGCGCGGCTCGCGATAGAGCAGCCCCGTCTTAAAGCCATCCTCAGACAAAAACAGGGCCGCTGCCTCATCCGCACGACTCAGGGGTTCTTCCTCAAAGTCAGTCACAATCGCTTTCCAGTCAGTTTGCTCAGGACAAAAAGTAATGCACTGGGACAAGACATGTAAAAAGCTAAAACCGGGAAAAGCCAGCGCCTGGGCCAGTAGCCGGGCAATTTGATTGGGGTTGCCTGAGTAGCCCCGCGCTATCCAGGGTGCACCCGAGGCCAGAGCCATAGCCGCTGGCTTAAAGGGACGCACCCCCGGTCCATGCGGCGTGAGCTTGCTACCGGTCCAATCCTGAGGACTTGTCGGTGACGCCTGACCCTTGGTCATGCCGTAGACCTCATTGTCCATGGCAATGTAGGTGATATTTACGTTTCGTCGACAGGCATGCATAAAGTGGTTTCCACCAATAGAAAAGCCGTCGCCATCTCCTCCAAGAGCGATCACCGCAAGATCAGGCCGCGCTACTTTGAGCCCCTGAGCGACAGCCAGGCCCCGGCCATGTACACCATGAAAACCATAGCTGTCGATGTACGCGGGCAGACGCGAAGAGCAACCGATTCCCGACACAAGCACGGTGTCATCTTTGGCAAGACCACAGGCAGCAGCGGCTTTAGTGATGGCATTGAGCACCGAGAAATGGCCACAGCCAGGACACCAGATAGGCTTAATGCCGGATTTGTAGTCCCGTGGTTTTATCGCCAGCGGTTCATTCATCGTTCAGAGCCTCACTGACTGCTGTCACAATAGCCGCCGGAGACAGAGGCACAGGGCCCGGTGTCGCGACTCCATAAAACTTGCCCGAAAACTCGAGATACCCCCGCAGATAATGCAGCAGCTGCGCTGAGTGATTCTGCTCGATGACAATGATTCGGCTACATCCGTCCAATGCGTTCATAAGCTGCTCCACCGGCAAGGGTGCCAGCAGGCGGAGAGCTATCACACGACAATCCATGCCCGCTGACAGTAACTTATCGTAAGCGGTGACCAAGGCCGCCGCGGCGGAACCAAAACACATCAGGGCCACAGGGCCCGTGCCATAGGTCTCCCCCCAGTTATCACCGGGCTCCAGCGCAGCCAGCTTGCGAGCGCGCTTATCCAGCTGTTGTTGGTGATCCCGAGCGCCGGCGCTGGGGGTGCCGCGCTCATTATGCTCAAGGCCGTCGGCCGTAAAGCGCTTGTCGTAATCTCCAGGGATGGACTGAGATGACAGTCCGTCATCGGCTATCGCATAGCGCAGATAGTTGTTTGTTTGCGTAGCAGACGCTTCGGCAACCGCTGCCTTAGGCCCCGGCGGCGGGTCAATGATAGCGGTGGACTGACCAAGAAACTGATCGGACAGAACAATTGCCGCAGTCTGCAGTCGCTGGGCAAGCTGCACTGACCAGGCACAGGTAAACACGCAGTCCGAAATAGACAAAGGCGCCAGCACAAGATGTGGCGCATCACCGTGCAGCCCAAAAAGCGCAATGTTCAAATCACTCTGCTCAGACTTTGTAGGAATCCCGGTAGAGGGCCCACCTCGCATCACATCCAGTATGGTTACCGGGGTCTCGCTGGCCACCGCCAAACCGATACTCTCGCTCATCAAAGCAAGACCGGGGCCCGAGGTCGCCGTAAAAGCGGGTACCCCACCGTAGGCGGCGCCCAGAGCCATATTAATAGCGGCCAACTCATCTTCAGCCTGCACCAGCGTCCCACCTAGTCGCTCCAGGGGCGCTGCCAAATATTCCAGTACATCGGACGCCGGGGTGATTGGGTAAGCCGCGACAAAACGCACTCCACCGACTAACGCGCCGTAGGCAGCCGCCTGATTTCCGCTGACATACCAACCCTTCTTTGCATTGACAGCAGGAAGCGACAAAGCGAGGTCTGGCGCGCCATGAACTCCCACATCAATACAGGCCAAAGCGGCTTCTCGGTAATCCTCGACTTTATCGGCAAGTTTATGGATAGCCAGGGCCCGCAGTGTGGCAACGGGAATACCCAGCAAGGCGCCCAAAACACCCAAGGCGACCATATTCACTCTGCCTTCTGGATGTGCGCTCTTGGCCAGCTCTTGAAAGGGGAGTGCAACAATCTTTGGCTTTAGCGCAAGCACCGAATCTGGCATGTTGGCCGGGGTTTCACAGAGCACGATGCTGTCTGGCTGAAGACGGATCTCGTCACCAAAGCGATTGAAATTGTCCCAGTCAAATGCGAGCAGCAAATTATGCGTCGAAGCCGCGGTATAGCGCTGATGCGAGGTCAACGTGATTAAAGCCGCCGCTTCGCCACCACGGATCTGCGGGCCAAATGCTTTTCTGAGCAGCCCTCTTCCGCCTTCTTCTGCCCAGGCTTGCAACAGCAACTCACCCACTGACATCACGCCGGCACCGCCAGAGCCGGTTATCGCCAGAGAAAACTCGTCCAGGAGCATAGCCTTATCCAATCATTGGAATTCTTCAGGATACTCACTGACAACTACGTGAACAGGCGATCACACGGCTATATGGCGTTTTCTTGAGCTAGCTCAAGAAACGAAGCTACCTGTAAAAGGTACTACTTAGCTTTTGTCTTTGGTCGGGCCGTTTTCTTGGGCCGAGCCTTTGTCCGAGGCGCCTTTTTTGCAACTGTACGGCGCTTGGCCCCAGCACGCTTTTTAGTCGCTGGCGGCTTATCGTCGACAAGTGTCAGCAGTTCTGCCAGTGATTCTTCAATACAGTCCATAAAGAATTCGATGTCCGGCAGTAGCTCCCGCGTCGAAATAACATTGAAACTCATCTGACCGTCGTAACTGGGCGTGCCTATAAACAAACCCATACCGTCTGCGAGTGGGGCTAAACCCACGCTGCGAACCATTCTGGCGCCGTTCATGTACATAGGAATCTGAGGTCCCGGTACATTGGAAATAAACAGGTTACACATTTTGGCCGCCGCACCGCTGCGCAGTAGCAGGCGACTTGCCAACACCTGAGTCGCCGCTGGCACATGTCGGGTGACATCCGTCATGAGACGCGCCGAGATACCCGAGCGCGCTTCTTTGCTGGCCCGGGTGGACTGCTGAATTCGCTGTAAGCGCTTAAGAGGGTCAGGCTCGTCGGTAAAGATCGGCGTGGTCATGGCCGAAATATTATTGCCCGGTAAATCGCTGCCATCGCTGCCGCGTGGACGGGCATTGATGGGCACCCAGGCGATGATTGATTCATCTGGCAATTCGCCGTGATGAGACAAGTACCGACGCAGGCCGCCGGCACAGATCGCCAGCACCACATCATTGATCGTCACCCCGGACTGGAGTTGGCGAATACGCTTGAGATCATCCAGTGGCACTACTCTGGCATCGAACATCTTGTGCGGCGATAAATCAACGTTAAAACGGGTGGGTGGCACTGGATGCTTGTCTTCATCGCGCTTTGCTACGGAGTCCTGTGCCGCCTGCACCAAACTCGGCGCGGCGCGCATTACGGTTTCGGCAATGCGTAGCGGCGAGCGCAAATTGTTTTTGAAAGCGCGAGAAATAAGCGCTGGCATCGCAGGAATCTCCCCGGACCCAACGACCACCTCCTCCAGTGGCACCAATGGCGTTCCTAAATTGTCACCATCGGCCATACTCGCAAAAAACTTCATTAACGATGCGCCGTCGACGGCTGCATGATGGATTTTTGTGGCAATGGCGTAGCAACCTTTGGGGAGACCCTCTACATGATCCAGGCCTTCCACAACGAAGATCTCCCAAGGCGGGCGATTCATGTCCAAAGGCCGGCTGTGATAGCGCGCCATATGAATACAAAACTGCCGCCAATCCCCGGGCTCAGGCAAGCGGCCATGCTGCATGTGGTATTCAAGATCGAAGTACTCGTCCTCGACCCAATAGGGGTAATCGATTTCTAACGGAAGCCGTAGCAAACGGCGAAAGAACACTGGGTTATAGGCCAGTCGTTCGCGCACATGGGCAATAATGTCGGTGAACCGAACCGTCTGACCACCGGGCACCGTCGACGGATCGTAAATCGCGACGCTAGTGACGTGGGTGAGATTGTGCTCGGTCTCTGCATAGAGAAACTGTGCATCCTGTGGGCTCAACTGGTGCATGCATCTAGACCTTGTATGTTTGAACGAGTATCAGGGCAGCGCTGCCGCGCGAACACGCTCAATACGTCGTTGTAATTCACGGAAGTTCTGCGCCAGCTGCAAGCGACGCTCCGCCAGATCGTCGCCTTCACCGGCCGCCAAATCAAGATTATCTACCAGCCGGTAGGCATTACTAAACAGCAGCTTGCCAATGGATGCCTCGGAACTGATACGTCTTTGCAAATAAGCCTGGCGACCATAAGCGAGGGACTTCTGTACACAGTCTTTCTCGCTCAGCGGGTCACCAAGCGGCTGTCTTGCGACCACGTCAGCGACCACGCGATAAGCCTCAACAAAAGGCAGTAACACGGCGTGGGCCATACGCGGCTGCAGCCGCGAGAAAATTGCTGACGGTGCCCCAGGCTCGTCAATGGCTGCCTCCCAGGCCGGCTGATATCGAGACAGTTCATCGCTGACATCACGGCGAAATTCCTCTTTAGGCGCGTAAAAGAATTCGAACTTAAAGTAATCCCGAAGACGCTCCGCCTCTTCCCAAAAGGCATCACTGCCGGTTTGCTCAAGCTGCGCCATATTTACTAGCACCAACTCGATGATGGATTTATTAAGGAAATAATGAATCACCATATTGCGGTAATAGCTCGCCACACCGTGCTGCTCAGCGGCAATGGTGTAGACCTGCTCGGGGCCATCGTCGTAACGCGTGAGCAAGCCGCTGGCAATCATCTTGCCTGTGAGATCAGACACCTGCGCGGGATCCTGTTCATCCAGATCCCGGGTCAAGGTAATGCCCCGCTTGCGCGCCCAATCCGTGAGCGCCACAACCTCAGAACGCAACTCATCGGTGGTCAGCGCTCGGGGGGCTGAGCCCAAAAGCACCATGCTGATAACCGACGGGAGAGTAATGGGAGAAACTTTGTTAACGGCCACCCCAACGGCAAAGGCGACGCGCTGTAACTCTCGGGGATCCTCCGGAGATGGCGCCTTGGGAAGCACCACCGGCTCCCCAAAATTGAAGTAGATCTTGCCCATAGGCTGACGCAAACCGCGCAAGTAGCCAATAAACCAACTCAGGCTCTCCGGGCGTTTGGTGGCCCCACCTTCCATGGCGGCGTAATCCTTGACGTCTCCGATCATGTCATAGCTGATGGAGATAGGGATGATATGTAAGTTCTCGGCGCCGGTGGCATGCGCCGAATCCATCACGTACTTGAGCAATCCATAGCGCGGTGGCATTAACTTACCGACTCGCGAGCGAGTACCCTCAAACGCCCAGGACAGTGGGAATCTCTTCTCCATCAAATAGCCGATGTACTGACGGAGCACAGCTTTATAAAGTAAATCATCCTGAAAGCTTCGGCGAATAAAAATTGCCCCGGCACGCTTGGCGACAAAACCCAGGCCCGCAAAGGCCATGTTCACACCACCGAGAATATGCGGCGCCGGAAAATCGTTGTCGGCGCACATCGCGTTAACAGCAAAACCATCGACATGAGTCTTGTGCGTCCAAAGAAGCGCCGTGGGGTACTCCCGGGACCATTGCCTGACCCGCTGGAGGCCCTCCTGGTCGATGACAACGTCGGCGTCGTAGCCCAGGCGCATGACCCAGTGATTGAGCTGCGCCATCACATCGAGCCAAAACGGCTGAGGCCGGGCAATGAGCTCACGCATAATCTCCTCAGACTCGTGCATGAGGTCATCCATGCCGCGACCGGTCTCTGTCGACACCAACTCCACCGCCGAGCGGAACTTGGCACTGGCCAAGAGGTTATTCGCAACGCGACGAGGCACCTTATAGCGGCTGCCCTGCAAGCGACGCTCGGCCACATCCAAAGCAAGCCCGGCTTGCCCTGCGACAAAGGAGGCCAGGGTATCGGTATCTACATCAGCACCCTGGAGTTGCTGCAGGCGATCACGCAATTGATCAATGGTCGCCGGCTCTCCCGCGATACAGACCACCCGCTCGGGGTGCTGGCGCAGGATACGTCGAGAACGGGATGGGCCCGGTCGTCTGGGGTTACCAAATAGCAGGTCCCGAGGCCGTGGCCGCGTGCTCTTTTCCTGCAGGGAGGTTCGCCACACCACACGCAAAGGAAACACCAATGTGTCCCCGGGTAAATCAAGCAGTGGCACCAAAGCCGTGGTCGCAGGGTTTTCACGATCCCGCACGATGGGCAACACACACTCATGCACTTCAGCGCCAATGCCATACTCGGCAATGGAGTCGCGCAAAAACTGCTCGATGTGTTTTTGCTCCACGCCATGGGCAACGTCAAGTACCGCGATTACACGCTCGCTTGCTTTCAATTTCTGCCAGGGCTGGCTTGTCATAGGTAGGCCCTTTTATCCGCGGGATGCGCGGCTGGTTTTTTATTATGCATTGTGTCGAACAATCCGAAACTGATCATACCAGTCAAGAGACTGTCGCGGGACGGCAACTATGCATCCCTAAACTGGTCTATGTTGTACAGAGCACGTACCAACTCAAATACTCTCAAGAGGTAACACGCGACCGTGGATGATCCAAGGCATGAGCGCCGGCGCATGGGCCGAACGATGCAGGTCTTTGCCTGGCTGTCGATCATGGCGCTGCTAACCATGTATTTCAGCGACGCACTCGATCGACAGCGTAACCCCAATCGCAGCGTTAACACGGCAGTGACTGCCGAGGGCGTACGCGAGGTAGAGCTGCGGCGAAACCGCATGGGGCACTACCTCAGTACCGGCACGATAAACGGAGAAGAAGTGGTTTTTTTACTGGACACGGGTGCTACCGGCGTTGCCATACCTGCAGCGCTGGCCGAACGCCTTTCGCTGCCCCGGGGACGAGCAATACGCACGAATACGGCCAATGGAAGCACGCGCAGCTATTTGACGCGTCTTGAGGAAGTAGCGGTGGGCGATATCCGGCTACAGAACGTTGAAGCCTCGATCACGCCGGGCCTGCAGATGCGCGAGGTGTTGCTGGGGATGAGCTTTCTCAAGCACATTGAATTTACGCAGCGCGGCAATACCCTGACGCTTCGGCAATATCCCGAGGCTTAGAAAAGCGTGATCGCGGGCTCGAGGGATCGTCTCTAGTTGCTTCGATCTCGAATTGGCGGCTCAACCCCACTTCACTCGAGCTGCTCGCGCATCTCCATCAGCGCCAGAGCATTAAACAGCGCGCTCGACGGACGCTCGAGCAAAGCGGCGCCGAGCCGCCATCCGCCGTCTGCGAGAGCCCCGCCGTCAGTGCTGCCAGCTTGGGAGGCTTTCAAAACCGGGCGCCAGAGAAACCTCCAGCGCGTTGTCCGTAGGCACAAACGACTGCCCGACCATTTCGTCGTAGGCGCTACGCTGAATCAACACCATGTCCACGCCACGCAAACCGGCCAGCGCAGACTTCATATCCAGAAGGTTACGCGTTTTTAGAGGCTTGCCGTCGGGAGCAACGATCAATACTCGCTGGCCACTCACGTCCGCATGCGCGATATACAAACTTAAGTCCACGGATTCCACGACAATCCGGTCAAGCTGCTTAGACCGCAGTTCCTTAAGCGTTGCCTTCATAAAACCACCCTATACCTGTCGTGTAGTGCGACAGTGTGCCGCGATTGAGCTCAGAATTCGTCGATAAATTCGCAAAAAACAGCCCGTGATCTGCGACCATACTGACAAAATATGGACGCAGAGCTCTCGGCTCAAGTCCTCGCGCAAAAATTCCTGCACCATTACGCCTAGGAAAAAAGTCAGAACTTCATGCTCATCGATCGACACAAAACACGATTCAGCTGCAACGGCGAAGTCCTTGAGGCAGCGCCCCGCTGCCCCGGCGTCTACCGCTTTTATAGTGAAGATGACGCACTGCTGTACATAGGCAAAAGCATTGATATAGGCACACGGCTGAACAGTCACTTTGCAGACGCTCGGGAACCGGGACGTCAGCAGCGCATGATGTCGGCAGTAGATCGGGTGGACTGTCAGTTAACCGCAGGGGAAGTGGGCGCATTGCTCATTGAAAACGCGGCGATTAAAGCCGAGGCGCCTCTTTATAACCGGCGCCAACGTCGGAGCCGTAAGCTATGGACCCAGCGCCTGCAGGAAGATCTCGAAGGCTTCCTGCAGGTCGTACCCAGCGACTTCTGCCCAGCGGGGGAGCGTATCGAATCGGTGTTTGGCCTGTTCCGCTCGCGGCGGCACATCGATGACTCGCTGCGAGGCCTCGCTCGGGAGCAGGGGCTGTGCTTACGCATGCTTGGTGCCGAGCGGGGTAAAGGCCCCTGCTTTGCGCATCAGATAGGACGCTGCGGCGGCGCCTGCGCCGGCAAGGAGAGCCCCCAAGAGCATAATTCGCGACTGCTCGCAGCGCTTGAACAACAACGTATCGCCGCCTGGCCTTTTTCCGGCCCCATATTGCTGGTGGAAGAAAGAAGAACCCGCAGCAAATCCGTAGACCAGGAACTGGCTCTGCAGCCCAAACGACAGTTTCACTTACTCCATCACTGGTCTTACCTGGGAACTTACGAACGACGGGATCGTGCCCGTCAGGCCGCCAAACGTGACTGCGATCTGATTTTTGATAGAGATACCTATCGCATCGCCGTCCGATCTTTGCGCGCAAGCGCCGGACACCTGCTGGATGGCCGCAGCGGCGACAAGATCGAGAACCCCTTTGCCATATCTTTAGAAGCCATAAACACAGGCCAGTCAAACGCCCAGAAGTCGGTCGCGAATGGCCGGGCAGCCTCCATCGCGTGAACTCCCTGGTTTGGCTAAAGAGGGATCTGCGCCTACGGGATCACGAGCCGCTGTGTGCTGGGCTAAACGCGGGCTCTCCGGTCATTCTGCTGTACTGCTTCGAGCCTGAGCTATTATCGGATCCGCATTACACAGATAGACACTGGCGCTTTGTGTGGGAATCGCTACAGGATCTGCGAGACTCGCTTGGCCCGCGGGCAAGCGCTTTACATGTCTGTCTGGGCGACCCACGGGAGATTTTTACCAAGCTGCTCAACGACGGGCAGCTGCAGCGTGTGTTTTCCTATGAAGAGACCGGCCTGGCTAAAACCTTTGCCCGGGATCGCGATATCAAGGCAATGCTAAGTCACCACCAGATACCCTGGCAGGAGTTCGCCTGCAACGGCGTGCAACGAGGCCGCCGCAATCGCAAAGGCTGGAACCGGGATTGGGGACGTCAGATGAACCGACCCTGTGCAAATACAGATCTTTCGGCGCTGCGCGTAGACGCGCAAAGCGCACAGAGCCTCGCTCCTTTTTATCTGCAGGACGTGCCGCAAAGCTGGCAATGCGCCGACCAAAACTTTCAAAAAGGAGGAGAGAGCCAGGCCCAGGCTACGTTGGATGACTTTCTGCAAAGACGCATCTCCGGCTACGCCCGAAACATCTCGAAACCCCTGGCCAGCCGCGAAAGCTGTTCTCGCCTGTCGCCTTATCTGGCCTGGGGGAATCTCAGTATTCGACAGGTATATCAAGCCTTGGGCGCGGCGCAGAGCCGTGGCGGACCCAGTCGCGCACTTCAAGCCTTTGAGTCGCGTTTGCACTGGCATTGTCATTTCATTCAAAAGTTTGAAATGGAGTGCCGCATGGAGCACGAAGATATCAACCGTGGATATTTGGCCCATCCACGACCACGGTGCGACGAGCGCATCAAAGCATGGGCAGAAGGCAACACCGGCTATCCACTAATCGACGCAAGCATGCGCTGTCTGGTGGCTACGGGTTACGTCAACTTTCGCTCCCGAGCCATGCTTGTGAGTTTTCTGACCCACCACCTGTGGCAGGACTGGCGCGCTGGCGCCGCGCATCTTGCAGGACTATTTTTGGATTTTGAACCGGGTATTCACTTTGCCCAGCTACAGATGCAGGCCGGAGTCACCGGCATCAACACCATCCGAATCTATAACCCGGTAAAACAGTCACAAGAACACGACCCCGACGGCTCATTTATTCGACAGTGGGTGCCAGAGCTTGCAGAGGTTCCGGCCCCAATGATTCATCGACCCTGGGACCTCAGTCCTATGGAACAGATAATCTATGGACTGGATAGCAAACCCTACAACCCACCGATTGTGGATGTTAGTGACACCTATCGCAGCGCCCGAGACAAGCTCTGGGCCTTAAAGGACGACGCTATTGTCCGCCAGGAAAGAAAACGCATCCTCTCGCGGCACATCGAGAAACGCTACCAAAGCGCTACATAGCGGCCAACACAGCAATAGCAGCGGCCACCATTCCTATAAACAAGGCGATCGTATAACTGAGCAGTAAGGCCAGGGATTTACCGATGGCAGCACCCCAGCTGCTCCCATAGCATCGGTGTAGTGCCAGGGGCAGGTAAACAATCAGTAAAATCGAAAACAGGCCGTCAACGTTCCAGCTGACGGCCTCTACGGCAGAGGATATGAGAAAAAGCAGATAAACAAAGGTGTGGTAGTGCAGCGCAAATACAAGGTGCTGTAGATAGTGATAGGGCGAGAAAAAGTAGACCAGCTTTAACAACAGAGCAAACAGGGGCAGCATCACGAACATGACCTGCGGTAGATGATCCAGTAAATCATCAACATAATCCCGGGGGTCTTCCTTGACTCGCTGCGCATTGGCTTCCATGCGTTTTTCCAGTGCCTGCACCCAAGCCGGCCCATCCTCCATGAGATTAATGGTGACTTTATCCTTGTCTGACGCTGCTGACGCATCGCTGCCGGCCACTCCCTCGGTGGACGCATCTACATCCACGTCGACGCCCAGAGTCACCACCGACTCAGTGGATTCCTCGTCCCATTCGCCAGAGACAACCGCATCTCCGGCCGTCAGAGAGATCATTAGAAACATAAGGAAGGAAACTACGATGTATAGGCGAAACGGCGGCATATAGCGCATGCGTCGACCCGCATTGAACTCGGCGCTCAAAAAGCCGGGGCGGAACAATAAGGGAAACAGCGTCCGCCACACGCGGGAATCCCAGGTAAACACATCGCCCAGGATATCGGTCGCCGCCTCTGCGAAGTGAAGATCGCCGCGACCCTCACGTTGACCGCAGCTGCGGCAGTACTGCCCATCGATGAGCGCATCACAGTTACGACAGTGTGTTGTGGACGCCTCCACGCTGAACGACTCCCCGACTGAATTTGAGTAGCCGCCAGTCTAACAGTGGCAGTAGATCAAAACTTAGTAAGCACCCCGGGCGAAGAGAACGGCGGGCACCGTTGCGAAAAGCAAGCGAATATCCATCCATAAAGAACGCTCATGAATGTAGCGAATATCGAGCTGAACCTGCTCATCAAAAGGAATATCACTGCGGCCGCTAACTTGCCAGATGCAGGTGATGCCTGGCTTGACCGAGAGTCGCAGACGATCCATCGCCGTGTACTGCGCAACCTCAGCCGGGACCGGAGGACGCGGACCGACCAGCGACATCTCGCCAATCCATACATTCCATAGCTGGGGCAGCTCATCGATGGAAGCTTTACGGATAAAGCGGCCAATCCGGGTGATTCTCGGGTCCCGCTTCATTTTAAATGTCATGCCGCCATGCATTTCGTTGTGCGCCTGCAAGTCTGATTTGCGCGCCTCCGCATCTATATACATTGAGCGGAACTTCCAGCACTTAAAGGGACGTCCACGCCGGCCGATACGCGTTTGAGAAAACAGCACCGGGCCAGCAGACTCGAGCTTTACCGCGAGCGCAGTGAATAACAGCAAAGGAAAAAGCAGCAGCAGCGCCAGCGAACTCACCGCCAGATCTATGCTGCGTTTAATCAAAGGATACACACCGTCGTGGGCATCACGAAGCCAGCCTGTGTAGCTGCTGGCCAAAAGTTGTGTGCCCGCGGTAATTGCTTCGCCAGGTCGGATAAGCGCGGTCATGTCAGTTACTCCAGATAAGTCGTATTACGTTCTATACAACTCATAGGGCAACCACCGTGCCATGTGCTAAATAAATTTTAAGCCATTGTTTTATATAATTATTTTTTTACAGGACCCACGCACAGCTCAAGCACGCACTCGCAAAGTTGCATAAGCAGTTGCATTTTGCGATGCACAACAAAAATATTGCGTCGGGATGTCATACCAGGAGCAGCAAAACAGCAGCCAATATAATTATAAACTATTGAATTCTAAAGGATTAATTGATGATTTAGCTCGGCTGGCACGTACTCTGCGTAGTGTACTGCACGAATACCAAGGGACGACAAAGCCATGCCAACACATCACGAAGAGCTCAGCATGATCACCTGCTCTTATGCACCCGACTACCAGCGTTGCGAGCGTTTGTGCCGCTCTGTCGATCGCTGGGTCAGCGGCGATATTGCCCACTGGCTGGTGGTACCCGCCAGGGACGTAGCTCTGTTTCGCACCCTGTCTAATGGGCGCAGAAATGTCGTTGCCGTGGAGGATGTCGTGCCTGGCAAATTCTGGCAGCTCCCCAAAAGCACCCGCTGGTGGCTCGATAGTCGTGCCTGGCCCGTGCGCGGCTGGGTTATGCAACAAGTGACAAAACTTTCAGCCAACTTCGTCAGCAGCGCCGAGCTCATTATTTTTGCTGACTCGGACCTGCAGTTTGTTCGCCCCTTTAGCCGCGACAACGTGGTTCACGATGGCCAACTGCGACTGCATAGAATCGCGGGAGCAAAAGACACTGGCGAGCACCTTTTGTGGCACCACAAAGCCGCAGACTTGATTGGCGCCAAAAAACAATACTTTGGTCATGACTACATCGGCCAGTTAATCACCTGGCGACGCAGTCATCTGGAGGGACTCCAACAGCATCTGGAAGATCAACACAGCCGCCCCTGGTACCAAGGTGTAGCGCGGGCTCTTAAAGTATCTGAATACATTTTGTACGGCGCCTACGTTGATGTCGTTGTTGGGATAGACAAAAGCGGGCACTTTTCCTGTGATCAGGATCCGGTGCATTGCTGTTGGTTCAAAGAAGAAGCCGACGCTCTGGCAAATGGCACAAACCCACTACAAGAACGCGCCGTCGCCGTTCTGCTTCAATCAAATCTCGGGCTCAGTGATCAGGACGAGCAACGCATTGTGCGTGACCTGAACGCTTCGAGCTTACGCCCTCTGGAGGGACTCGCACTATGAAAAAGCTTCTGTTTATCACCCCGGAACTCCCCTACCCACCGCAAAGCGGCGGCAAGGTCAAAAGCCTCAAGCTCCTGGAAGCCCTCGCGGAACGGTACGAAGTCACTCTGGTTTCTCCGCTGAAGCTTGACGACGCAGACCATCGTCCAGCGTTCGAGAAGCAATCGCCTTGCGTCGACCATATACATAGACGTGTAAATGTACCCCGCTCGGGAAAAAGCCTTCTGGGTAGCTATCTTCGCGGCAAGCCACTTAATGTGCACCGCAGCTACGATGCAGCACTCGCACAGCAAGTTCGCCGCCTTGCACCATCGCAGGATGTGATCTTTCTGGACCACTATGAAGTTTCTGCCTACCTGCCGGATAACTATCAGGGCATGGTGGTTTATCACGCGCACAATGCTTATCACCAGATATGGGACCGCTACGCGCGACTCCCGGGCAATCCCGCATTTCGCGTCGCTGCGCTAGCTGAATCACGCCGCGTACGTCGTGCCGAAGAAAAGATAGCCGATCGTGCCGACCTGGTCTTTGCATCCCCCAACGACACCGAAACCCTGGTAGAGAGCGGTATCAACCCAAACAAAATCTCCCACACCTACCACCTGGGTGACGACAGTCAGCTAGCACTGCCGCAGTTGGAGTTCTCACAGACACGCAAAAAACTGATGTACGTAGGCCTGCTGGGCTGGGAAGCCAACGTGGTCGGTCTGCTGTGGTTTATTGAAAGCGTCTGGCCGCGACTGCTGCAGGAACACCCCGACCTGGAGTTCGATGTCGTGGGCAAAAATCCAGATCAACGCTTGATAGACGCCGTAGCGATCTACCCCAATATTCGTCTGCGCGGCTTTGTAGAAGACCTGCAGGAAGTCTACAAGGACTCTCGCGTATCTATTGCGCCGCTACTCTTTGGAAGTGGGATGAAGGTAAAGGTACTCGACGCTATGGCCCGCGGCCTTCCCACGGTGACAACGCCTGTAGGCGCTGAAGGCGTGGACTACATTAACAATCGGCACCTTAGCGTTGCAAAAAATGCTGACGACATGGCGCTTGCTACACTGCAGTTACTCGTTGATGAAACGCTGTGGAACCGTATGCGCGACGCATCTAGACGCCTCATTAGTGATCGCTACACCTGGCGTCAGCTGTTCTCGAGCATGCATGACGCGCTGGACAATGCGTTTTTAGAAAAACACGCCAAAGATCTACGTAGCGGCTCCTCGCCAGAAATACTCCAGCATGCCTGACAGCGCCACCAGTATTGGGACCGTCATAGAGCCCCGGTTTGCCAGCAAAATGTGGCGTGCCGGGACGCTGGCGGTGAGCCGCGGAACCGGTATGGCTGCTCAAATGGCGGTGCAAATCGCCGTGGGCGCGCTGGCGGGACCTGCGGGAATTGGTGCGCTGCAGCTGCATATGGCCTGGGGCAGCCTTCTGGGCGAGCTCGTCGGAGCGGGCGAACCCACCCGGGCGCTGCGCGATCACTCCCTTAACAGTAGCAATAGCTCGGCGCTCACACGCGGGCTAATCAGAGCCAGCAAACATATTCTGATGTACGCGGCAGCACTCGCTGCATTTACGCTCATTCTTGTTTTCTCGGGATTTGCCGATGCTCTGGGCCTGAAGGCCGGACCACTATTGGCATCAATTTTAATCTCGGCGCCCCTCTTTGCACTGACACGGCTGTTTGCAGAAACCCTCAAGGCGCTGGACAAGGCAATGTGGGCCGTGACTCTCGAAAACACCGTCATGCCCGTTATGATTCTGGGGCTCTGCGCGCTCATCGCCTTGGGCGTCATTCCTGTCTCCCAGACAGCTATTCTCACTTCGGCGGTTATTGGGCTACTGCTGGGGCTAATCCTGATGGCAACCTCACTACGCCAGCGGTGTATCAATACAGATAACCGCTCTGGTGCTTCCGCAGCCGATGGTGCCAGCCCCATTAGCGTGCGCGGTGAATCCATGCACTTCTGGCTCAACGGACTCCTGAACATCGCGTTCTTGCAACTGCCTTTCCTGATCATGCCCTGGCTGGTGAGCGTAGAGGACATTGGCCGCTATGCAGTGGCGCATAAACTCCTAAACGTCATCACAACCCTGTTGATTCTGCTGTCCGCTATATACGGCCCACGCTTTGCCCGGGCTGCCGCAGTGGCAGATAGCGGCGCGCTTCGAGCGCTACTGGCCACAACCCAACGCATCTCACTGGCGATCTTTGTGCCGGCCGCCGTGCTTATGCTGGCACTGGCCGAGCCACTGGCCAAGCTATTCAGCCTTAGCCCCGGCGCCTTGCTACCGCTATTGGTCCTGCTTTGCGGTGGACAACTGCTCAACGCCGCCACCGGCTTGTCCGGCGTGCTACTGAATATGAGTGGTGCCGCGCATCTCGAATTTCGCTTACTCATTGCCAGTTGCACGGCAACCATCCTGCTTGCAGTCCCCCTGGGTCTGTCCTTTGGGGCAAACGGTATAGCGGCAGCGATCGCTGGCGGCATTGCTCTGCGCAACGTCTGCAGCTACCTGGCAGTGCGCCGCCACATCTATAAGCTTGGATCCAAATAACTATGAAAACTCTGGATTTTGTCATTATTGGCGCCCAAAAGTGCGCAACTACCACCTTATTCGAACTACTCAGGCAGCATCCGGGTATCAGCATGCCCATCGAAAAAGAGGTTCCCTTCTTCACCAACGAAGACTGCGGCCCACAAGCCTGGGACTCCTTTGCAGATCGCTACTACAGCAGCGCTGATAACAAGCTCTGGGGCAAAGCCAGCCCCCAGTACATGGCTGATGAAGATATTCCCAAGCGTATTGCAGCACTCATGCCCAGCACCAAACTGATCGCAGTGCTTCGCGATCCTATTGACCGTAGTCGCTCGCACTTTCGCATGGCCTTGCGGCGCAACACCGAAACCCGCTCGTTTGATGAAGCAATGAATGACCGGCTTTCTGCTGAGGCGCTGCATAGCGCACGCAAGAGCGTGGCACCTACCCACAGCAATGGTTACGAATCAGAGAGCGATTTTTATCTGGTGTGGAGCGAGTACGGCCGCATTCTGGAGCGTTATCGTCAGCACTTTGCCGATAAGCAACTGCTAGTGCTTTACACGAACGAACTGGAAGACGACCCCCGGGGAGTTCTTGAGCGGGTGTTAGCTTTTTTGGATCTGCCCGGCGAATTCCAGCCGCGCGGCCTGGGCGAGGTGATGCATGCGGGCGGCGGCGGCGCACGCGTACCCCACGGCCTGCGTGTCTGGCTGCGCGAGCGCTCCATCATCAGTGGCTTGTGGGGCCTGGTACCACCACAGCAGCAGGGTCGGATTCGATTTCTCTATGAACGCTGGAACAGTCACAAACGCAAAGACCCTCTCCCACTGAGCGCAGCAACTGAGCAGGCGCTGCGCAGGCACTTTGCCGAAGACGCACAGCGCATAGAGGCACTGGGAATCAGCGCCCCGCCCTGGTCTGCGCACTACCAAGCGGTCTGAACCGGGCCAAAAGCATCTACTGTTGTTGCATTTTGCAAATATTGGTCTTGCAATATGCAATGCAGCAAGCGAGACGTCGATTCTCGAAGCGACCAAAAAACAATAAGCTGTTGTTTTAATTGAAATAAATTAGTTGGCACCGCACTTGCTCTGTCTACGGTAACAAGTATTCAGAGAACAGACCCGTGACACACTCGATTAAAAGCCTCAAGAACAGCTCTACTATCTGCCGCCTTGTAAGCGCCGCAGTGGTTCTGACGAGCCTGTATGGCACACCGAGCTTCGCACAGGACGACTACCAGCCGTTTATAGAGCCGCTGCAGGTCACGCAGAATCGCGCCTATTACAAGGCAGCACCGACAGGACAGGACGAGCCCCTCAGCGTCCCATTTTCGCCAATCTCAGCGCCTGTAGAGGTCGTCATTGACGAAGAGTCACGCCTGGAAGCTCTGGCGCGGGAGAAGCAACAGGCTCTGTCATTGGAAGAAGGCTCTCAGGATCAGGCACTGACCGATGAGATCGAACAGTTTGGCTACTCGATCTTCAACCGCTCGCCCAGCACCTTCGCTCCGGTAGAGGGCATTCCGGTTCCTTCTGACTACCGTATTGGGCCCGGCGACAACATCGTCATTCAGCTGTTCGGCAAGCGTAACGTTCAATACAACCTGATTGTTACTCGCGAAGGCAAGATTCTGATCCCCGAGTTTGGCCCCATCACGGTTGGCGGCATGAACTTTGACGATGCAGAAACATTGATCACCAGCGGATTTGATCAGCGCATGATCGGTGCCCGAGCCGTGGTCACCATGGGAAAGCTGCGCACTATTCAGGTTCGCCTGGCGGGCGACGTGAAGCAACCCGGTATCTATACCATCGGTGGGCTGTCCAGCCTCATCGACGCGCTTCTGACCACTGGCGGCATTGCCGGAACCGGCACCTTGCGCGACGTTCAGCTTATCCGCGATGGCAAGATTGTGACTCACCTGGATCTCTACGAACTATTGCTCGCCGGCAAGAGTGAGAGCGACGCCTTTCTTCGTCACAACGATACGATTTTTGTGCCCGCCATTGGCGACATTGTGTATGTCGGTGGCGAGGTGCAACGTCCAGCCATCTACGAACTTCGCGGCGAGAGCACGCTCGAGCAAGTGTTGAACATGGCCGGAGGCTTACTGCCGTCTGCATCGCTGGGTGAGTCCCTCATCGAACGCATCCAGGAAGGTGGCAGCCGCACGGTCATCGACTTTCACGCCCGGGGCACAGCGCAGAACATGGCGGCTATTCTCGGCACTAAAATGCGCTCCGGCGATGTGCTGCGAATCCTCCCTCTGGAAGACCGACTTGATGCAGTCGTTATGCTTGATGGCCACGTAGAACGCCCGGGTGCTTATCAATTTGAAGCGGGCATGCGCGTATCAAGCTTACTGCGCGGTACCCAGGCTCTTTTGCCTGGCGTTGATATGCGCTTTGCAATCATCGAGCGGGAAGATCGTCAGACTCTGCAAAGCTCAGTGATCTACATCTCGCCCAAAGCCGCTCTGGAAGCACCAGGCGAAGGTAGTGACTACTTACTTCAAGCTCGGGATCGCATTCGCCTTTTCCGCACGAACGAGAACCGCGAAGACTCGCTTGCGGGCCTGAGCGACAAGCTTGCACGTCAGGCAACAGACCCCCGTGCAGCAAACTTATTGGAGCTCCGTGGTGCTGTTCGCCATAGCGGCCAGTTCCCGCTCGCCCAAGGCGCCCGCCTGCTGGATGCCTTGAACCTGGGTGGTGGCATGCAAAGCGGCGGCGACTTTAACCACGGCATGATCGTTCGAACACAGCTGCCTGGTCTGACCATCAAGACATTGTCTTTTAGTGTTGCAGCCGCACAATTGAATCCGGACAGCACTGCCAATCCTCTGCTTCAGCCCGGCGATCGACTCTACTTCCTGGGCGAAAACGGCACTCGCAGCCAACTCCTCGCCGATGAAATACAGCGGCTTAAAGAGCAGGCGCGCTACGGCGAGGTAGAGCGTGTAGTCAGTATCCTGGGGGAAGTTCTGAGCCCTGGGGAATACCCACTGGCCGACAACATGCGAGCCAGCGACCTTCTGTGTACTGCGCGAGGCCTGTCACGACGTGCTGATGGCCTCAGCATGCAGCTGTCCCGTCGCAACGCTACTGATGATGCCTTGCAGCATCTGTCATTGGATACCCGCGAGCTGATGACCCTCTGCGCAGACCTGCATCGCCTAAATCGTGGTGAGCTCAACGCCGCCGCCGAGACCGCGTTTATGCAACAGTACGCCAACGATGTGATCAACCCGGTGCTCACCGCCCGCGACCAGTTGGCGGTGAGCCTGCGAAGCGGATGGAGTGAAACAGCATCCGTGACACTGCGCGGCGAAATCCACAAGCCTGGCGTGTATGCCATTGGTCCGGGCGAGACGCTATGCGAAGTGCTGCGCCGCGCCGGTGGCTTGACTGAGGCCGCCTATCCGTTTGGCGCAGAGTTCACCCGCCAGTCGGTTCTGGACATCCAACAGGAAACGCTGGATGAACTCCACGATCAACTCGACGACCTCATGGTTGAGCTGTCTCTGTCCCACTCCTTTCGTAATGACGAAAAGGCCTCCCGCGAATGGGGCGGCAAGCAGGACACACTCAAGGTTATACAACAGCTGGAGCGCGCAGAAGCAACGGGGCGCATGGTGATAAATCTGGATAAGGTCCAGCGCTGTCGCAGCCGCGACGCTCTGGCCCTGGAAAACGGTGATGAGCTAATAGTCCCCCGAGCACCCAATCATGTGCAGGTAGCCGGTCAGGTTTATGTTGCCACCTCACACCTTTACGACGAGTCCCGCAGTATCAAGGACTACGTGGAGCTCTCTGGTGGATCGACTGTACTGGGTCGTCTGGACCACACCTATGTGATTCAGGCCAACGGCGAAGTCCTGAACCTTAAAGGCAAGCGCAGCTCCCGCAGCATCGCACGCCAGAACGTTATGCCGGGCGCGCGTATTTATGTACCAATTAACGTTGATCGCATGAATCCCACAGAAAAAGCACAGACCTGGGTTAGCACGCTTGCTCAGGCGGCGATCCTTGCCGGCATCGTACTGTGAACGGAGACGAGTCAATGACCCAGCACAACAACATTGCACCAGCACATCAAACAGCGGCTGCGAGCCTGGATTTGATGCCCTTTGTGAATGCACTGCTTCGCGCAAAGTGGATACTCGCAGCGGCACTCGTCATCGGCGCAGGCCTTGGTACCTGGCTCTCTATGACGACACCGTACAGCTACGTAGCTGGCGCCAAGGTCAGCATTGTCGACATCTCAGATCCCGGTGGTGTGTCTCCTGACGACCGTCGCGCCTCAGAAGTTTTGACCCTGGTCGAGCATGGCTTTGTCATGGGTACCACTCGCGACAACTACGCCGAAGTAATGATGGCGCGCCTGCGATCACGCAGCTTCACCCTGCACTTTTTAGACACGCACAACATTTATCGCCACTTCTATCCGGCCAAGTGGTCCGAAGAAACACAGTCCTGGAAAGATGGCTTCACACCAGACATCGGTGAGAGTTTTACCCGCTTTCGCGACGAGATCCGCATGATCAACGTCGATGAAGAAACTGACATTGTCACCGTAGCAATGCGCTGGCCCGAGCCAACATTACCCCGGGACTGGGCAAACATGTACGTCGACACCTTTAACGAATACATGCGTGACCGCACCACCCAGGAAGTGGTCCGCAAACAAGCTTTTCTGGAAGAAAAACTTCGTCAGTCAGACGTGGTAGAAATCCAAAAATCAATTTACCGCCTGATTGAAGCCCAGACAGCCATCATGATGTTAGCCAATGCCCGCGAAGAGTACGTGCTTGAGATTATTGACCCGGCAGCACGCCCCTACCGCAGCGTAAACATGTCCAGAAAGAAGAAGATCATCGTCGGCGGCATTGTCGGCTTTATGTTGAGTGTCTTCGCAGTCTTGGCCACCACGCTTTTGCTGCAGCTCTGGAACAGCTTCCAGACGGCCCGCGCATTGCATAACCAAAACGCCAACCGAACAGATTTTTCCTGAGGAATCACCATGAGTACGCTTACTTACAACCCCGGTCGTGACTGCTTCAACTCCCTGGGAATTCCCGTCGACAATCTGACCCTGGACAGCGCAGTAGAGCGAATAATCGCCATGGCTTCGTCGAAAGATGGCCGAGCTCGACTGGTCTCTACACTGAACGCAGATTTTCTCGTCAATTGTCTGGGCACGGCTTTATCCCGCCCGCGGCACCCCGAGTTACTGGAGGTTCTGCGCAGCTCGGATCTCGTAACCGCCGATGGATTCCCCATCGTGTGGCTGAGCCGACTACTCGGCAGACCCATCAAGGAACGGGTATGCGGCTCGGATCTGGTGCCAGCCATCGCTGAACGCGCAGCGCAGGAAGGCCTGTCGATCTTTCTTCTTGGCGGTGCCTCAGGTGTCGCTGCGGAGGCGGGTCGCGTTCTGGAAGCCTGCTACCCCGGTCTTCGTATTGCCGGAACCGCCGCACCTTTTGTAAAAACCACCGGTCGGGATTTGGCCTCCGCCGTAGATGACGATCGCGCGCTGCTCGAAGAAATCCATGCATCCAAGGCAGATATTCTGCTGGTTGGCCTGGGTAATCCCAAACAGGAACTGTGGTTTAACCGCAATCGCAAGCAACTCAAAACACCGGTCTCGATTGGCGTCGGCGGCACCTTCGAGTTCGTCATAGGGACGGTTCGCCGCGCCCCGGCCGCATGGCAGAGCATGAATCTGGAATGGGTTTATCGCATCCTTCAAGATCCGGCCCGACTGTGGAAGCGTTACAGCAAGGGCTTGTTCAAACTCAGCGCTCTGGCGACGCCCGTAATCATGCAACGCATCGCGGAAACGTTTCAGTTTGGAAAAGCCGAGCTGCCAGGATCTGGCGCTCTTCCCTGGCGGCGTCTGTGGTCTTCCCGGGACCAGTCCATAGCACTCTTGCCCTTGCCCCGCCGCGTGGGTACAGAGTATCTGCAGCGTATCGTTGAAGATCTGGCAAAAGAGACTGATGCCGATGAGCTGCGCATCCTGGACTTTTCTGAAGTCAGACACATTGCGCTGAATGCTCAGCAGGAACTCTTTAATCTTGCCAGCCTGCTGCACGCGCAACGGGCCAAGATCCAACTCATGGGGATGTCATCGCAGGTGCGCAGACAACTCACCGCTGCAAGACTCATGGATCTGCTGGAAAACGACAACAAAGGCACACTGGACCGCCTCAGCGTTCGGCCCACGGATTTAGCATCCTTCGCCTGCCAGTCCTACGCCCTTAAAGACGCGACCTTGGTCATGCTCTCCGGACGCATCAATCGTGAGTCCCTTAGTGAAGTTGGATTCGTCGAATGCTTGCTCGATAGCGTGCGCGACCGTCATTGCATCATCGATTTTCGTAACGTGGATCTGCTGGAAAGCTCGGGCATCGCTGAACTAATGCCGCTATTTACTCACCGCGGCCCCAAGGGGTCTGATGTGTTCCTCAGCGGTGTGGGTCATAACATTAAGCAGATGTTGCGCATGGCAGAAGTCGACTGCACCGCTGAGATTATTAATGATCGACAGCTTCTTGAGCGCATCAGCAAGGAGAGCTCTGGTGTCTGATCTGCGCGGAACCTACATTCTGCTGCTCAACTGGAACGGATGGCGCGACAGCATTGCCTGCCTGGACAGCCTGCTCCCCGATATTCACAGGGGCGCCCGGGTTATCGTCTGTGACAACCAGTCAAGCGACGATAGCCTTGTGCACATTGAGTCCTGGGCAGCGGGTCGCATCAGCTCGCCGCAACCCCAGCAACCACGTCTGGCGGCACTGCAGAGCCACGCACTGGCGAAGCCAAAAACCCAGCGCATCAGTCGCTCGCAAGCGGAATCCGGCCAAGCGGATACAGCGACTCAGCTGCTACTCATCGACAATGGGGAAAACCTCGGTTTTGCCGCCGGCAACAACGTGGGAATGCGCTTTGCACTGGCACAGACGGACATGACTCATCTGTGGTTGCTCAACAATGACACTCTGGTAGAGCCTGACTGCCTTACCAATATGCGTGAGCGACTGACACATCACGACAGGCCCGCCGTATGCGGATCGGTTATTCACTTTTTTGATAACCCACAGATCATTCAGTGTATTGGAGGTAATCGTTTTGACGCGCGCCGCGGGCGTGCCATGGAGTCCGAAGGACGCTACCTTCAAGAGAGCAAGCTATGCGAACAAAAGGATGCAGAACAAAAGCTGGATTACCTCACCGGCTGCTCTATGCTGTTGCCTCGGGAATTCCTGGAGAATGTGGGACTAATGAACGAAGCCTACTTTCTTTACTACGAAGAAATCGATTGGTTCACTCGGGCCGCCGGGCAATTTGATCTTCTAGTTGCCAGTGACGCCCGCCTGTATCACCGTGAAGGGGGCAGCATCGGATCTCGCAGCTGGAATCGCGGCCCTTCTTTGGTATCTGATCTGCACATGTTTCGCAGCCGAATTCATTTTATGAAGAGCTACTACCCACAGAACCTCTGGCGTTGCTCCCTGAGCAATTGGCTGGACGTTGGCAAGCGTCTGCTTAAGGGACAGTGGCGAAACGCGGCGGTGATTGCCCGGGAAATCACCCGGAGCTCCCCCGGGCCGCAACTCGCTCTATGAATAATGCGGCACCAGCGGGCTCACCCTTTCAGATCAGTCTCAACCCCCTGATCTACGCAACTATTTTTATGGCGGTCTTTGCGGGCTGCCAGGGTGGTCGCTATTACATGTCCAATCGTCTGCAGGAGCTGGGCATCGCCTGCGCTTTACTGCTCTTTGTCATGGGCTGCTGGCAGGGCCTCTTTCGGCTTCCATACCAAGAGTGGCGAAGCTGGGTGCTCAGCCCGCTTATGCTTATCGGAGGCATTATCGGCATCAGCAGCGTAGTCTTTGTACTGAACTACTCCGGCAGTGTGCTGTACAGCGCGTTTTCCGCAAGAGAATTCCTCCTGGCCTTCATGGGGCCCGGAATTTATCTGCTCTGTCGCTGTGGCTTGCCCCTGCAAAACGTTGAACGCACCATCTGGTTTGCGCTATTTGCCCTGATGATTAATTACCTGCTCTTTTACTTCACCATGGATCTACGCGCGGCGTTTTTTTCCTCGGATCACACCGTAAGCAACCTCGTGACCTACGACGCCTGGCGTGGGTTTCGCCTTAAGCCACCGCTGTTCGCCATCATGGTTGCCTTGTTGGGAGCGCTCGCTCTGATCCTCCAGTCGCGAGGCAAAGCCGTAAAAACCGCGGCAATCGCCAGTGTCGCTCTGGCGGCCTATATCTGGAGCATCGTGCTGTTTCGCTCGACTTTGGCGACCATGATCCTCTCTGTAATGTTGTATCCCCTGCTCTTATCGCATCGCAACCGGCTCAAACTCATCGTGGTGATGGCGCCCTTGGTAGTGCTCGCAGTTCCTGTCGTTGGATCACTGGCAGTAGAAAACTTCATGGAGGCAGACGGCGGCAGTATCCGCGCCAAGGCATTTCTTAAGGCCATAGACCATATCGCCATGCACCCCGTACTCGGCGCGGGTGAAGACAGCGCCTACGGTCTGTCCTATCAGGAAATTGTCGCCCCGTATTTCTTCCCTTCGGACTTGGGCCTAATGGGCGTGACTTATAAATACGGTGTACTGGGACTGATTTTGTATCTCACAATGCACTGCAAAATATGGCTGCGTCTTTGGTCGGCAAATATGGATTGCCGGGCAACCGATGGGCGCATCAATCCACTGTTGTGGGGTATGTTTATCTTCATGACAGCGCAGACCTTCAATCTAGCCCTGAATCCGGGGCTCGCCTATGCTCAGGGGATTACCCTGGGGAGTCTCGCGCTTTCCCTTGCGAGCCTGCACCGCGTCCGCTGCGCCCCCGCAAGCGACAAGAACACCCTTGCACCATCGCCGAATCTCCCCATACTGAGCACTTAAAGTTGATTGGCTTGAACACCATGATCAATGCGGACAGAGGTTCGTCGGACCAGCGCCATGACTGATGCTCTCAAACTTATGATGGTTGAGGACAGTCCGTCGCTTGCCGCAATCTACAATGCCTATTTGAAAGACGAGAACTACCAAACTATCACGGTAGATTCGCTCGGACGCGCCCACGCTACGCTGGACGCCTTTGTGCCCGATCTAGTGCTCCTTGATATAGAACTTCCCGATGGCAGTGGCATAGATTTTCTTGAGCATGCGATGACTCTTCAGAGGCCTCCCAAAGTTGTGGTGATGACCGCGCATGGCACCTCAGATATGGCGGTCAACGCAATCCAGATGGGTGCCTCGGACTTCCTCACCAAGCCCTTTGACGCCGCACGACTGCAAGTTACCCTGGGCAATGCCGCTGCCCAGCTTGATCTGGGCAAGCGCATCGAAGAATTGTCGAGCAAACAACGCTCGAATTACGCCGGCTTTATTGGCGCATCCAATCCCATGCAAACCGTTTACCAAACGATTGATTCCTTGGCCCCCAGTGATGCTACTGGCTTCATCGTTGGCGAGAGCGGTACCGGTAAGGAGCTCGCCGCAGAGGCGATCCACGCACACAGTGATCGCGCGGGCAAAGAGCTCGTCGCTATCAACTGCGGCGCTATTCCTGGCGAACTCATGGAAAGCGAACTCTTTGGCCATGTGAAGGGTGCCTTCACCGGCGCGAGCTCTGCACGCGAGGGCGCGGCCAGCGTTGCCAACGGGGGCACCTTGTTCCTTGACGAGATCTGCGAGATGGATCTTGATCTGCAGAAGAAGCTGCTGCGTTTTATTCAGACCGGCACCTTTCGCAAGGTCGGTAGCAACACTTTGGAAACTGTAGACGTGCGCTTCGTCTGCGCCACCAATCGAGACCCATTGATAGAAGTGCGCGAAGGACGGTTTCGTGAGGATCTGTTTTACAGGTTGCATGTTGTCCCACTGAGGCTTCCGCCTCTGCGCGAACGAGATCGCGATATTTTGCTCATCGCCCGACACTTCCTCGATGTTTACACGACCCAGGCAGCAAAACAATTTAAAGGGTTTTCGTCCGCTGCCGAGGAGCAGATGCTGCGCTACGCGTGGCCGGGTAATGTTCGCCAATTACAAAACGTGATTCAGCAGGCGGTCGTTCTTAATCAGGGTGAGCAAATCGAAATCGACATGCTCGCGCTTGATGTTCACCAGGGCTTAATAGAAAGCCTGGAGCAAACTCGCCAAGAAAACGACTCACTCAGTGCCAGCCATGACCACGACGGCCCGGGCTTTGCGAAATCTGAAACTGGCCAGTTGGCGAAGCGACGTGCTATTGAACCTTTATGGATGGTTGAAAAGCGGGCCATAGAAGCGGCGGTGGCCGCCTGCGACGGCAACATCAATCGCGCCGCGGGCTTGCTGGAAGTCGCACCCTCCACCCTGTATCGAAAACGTCAGGCATGGATTCACGAAAACGATAACGAGGTTTGATACGTGTACGGTTTAATTAATAGCGCACTTCAGGACATGGTGATTACACACTTCGGCGAAGAGCGCTGGAAAGAAGTGCATAAGCATTCGGGCGTGTCTGACGACTCGTTCCTCACCATGCGTCGCTACGATGACGAGACCACCTATAAGCTGGCCGGCGCTGCATCAGAAATTCTGGAAGCGCCCATAGAAACCTGCATGGAAATGTTTGGCAAGCACTGGGTCGATGCCATCGCAACACGAAACTTCGCACCACTCATGGATGCCACCGGCAACGACACCGTGGGTTTTCTACACAATCTCAACTCTCTGCATGACCGCATAGCCAGCACTTTTTTGGACTACATACCGCCGGAGTTTCGCGTTGAAGACGTTGACTCCAAGGCTGGCAAATATCTGGTCCATTATTATTCGGAGCGCAAAGGTCTCACGTCTTTTGTCACTGGCTTGCTAGGCGGCTTGGCCGATCATTTCGGCGATCAACTCGAAATTATTGCTGTGTCCATTGACGATGATGGCGAAGGCACCCACAGCGTATTTGAACTTAGTATTCAGTGAAAACAGAACCACGCCTTTCCTGGACGCAGCTGGAGAAGCTGTTCACCGTCATCATGTGTATTAGTGATGAGGGTGAGATTCTCTATAGCAGCGAAACACCCAAGCGATACATTCCGACGCTGAGCGAAGGCTCGCAGTTTTTCGAATTATTCAAATTACTGCGCCCTGCGGGCGCGCGTAATATTGCTGAAGTCCGCAAACATCTATCGTCGCTATTTTTGGTCAAGAGCGTGGGCGAACGTTTTGCCATGCGTGGTCAAATGGTCGAAACCACTTGGGAAGGACGCGACGTGCTGTGCTTTTGCGGATCTCCCTGGGTCTTTTGGATGAACGCGCATTGCCCAGACATAAAGCTGGGAATGGGTGATTTTTCGGCACAGGACTCGCAGCTGGATCAGTTGTTCCTCATGACGACGGAACAGCGCATGGTCAGCGATCTCGAAAAACTTAACAGCGAACTGCAGCACGCCAAACAAGATACCGAGGCCGCGCAAATGGCCAAAAACGCCCTGTTTGCGAGAATGAGTCACGAAATGCGTACACCCTTAAACGGTGTAGTGAGCGCCCTGTCGCTGCTGGGTGACCATAAGATGAATACCAAGGCCGAAGAACTGTTAGCGCTGGCAAACAGCTCCTCGCGCAACCTGCTGCATGTCATCAACTACATTCTGGATATTTCCAAGATCGAAGCCGGAGACGAAGTCTTCGACAGCACGATTTTTGAAATGACGGCAATGCTTCGCGGCGTAACTGACATAGTCCGAGCGCGCGCGGTAGAGAAAAATCTGGAGCTGATCTGGTCCACAAGCCCGCTGCTCAGCGATCTGTATATCGGTGACAAATCCAAGTTACGACAATGTCTTCTTAATCTTATTACCAATGCCATTAAGTTTACTGATGTCGGCAGCGTCACCGTTCGGGCACTCCCCTCTGCCTCCGAGGACTCCGTCCGATTCGAGGTCGAGGACACTGGTGCTGGCATCGGCGTTGACGATAAACACCTTATCTTCGAGCCCTTTTGGACCGGTATGAGTGACACCCTGGGCAGGGAGCGCGGGACTGGATTGGGCTTAGACCTGGTGCGGCGCTACGTTGATGTGATGGGGGGAACGCTGGGCGTCGCGTCACACATCGGCAGAGGCTCACTGTTTTGGTTTGAGGTTCCCTTGGAGATAGGCATTGAGGAGGCAAGTACAGATCTGGGCTCTGCACCTCAAACACAGGATGTGCCGACGCGATTTGACGGGAGAGTTTTACTGGTAGATGACAACAGCACCAATATGCTCCTTGGTCGTCTCATTCTCGAGTCACTTGGCGTTACCGTCGAAGAGGCCTGCGATGGTGCCATGGCCGTAGAAAAAGCGCTTAAGGAGCCTTTCGATCTTGTGCTCATGGACCTGAATATGCCGGTGATGGACGGCGTAGCTGCCACCGCAAAAATCCGTAAACACCGGAATGAAGATGCACTACCGGTGGTAGCTCTTACGGCCTACGCCAGTAGCGAAGAGAAAGAGCGCTGCTTGCGCATCGGCATGAATGACTACCTGACCAAACCCATCGTTAGGGACCGTCTGGCGGAACAACTTAACCGCTGGTTAACTGCTGACAACTCGCACAACGAGCCGGAAATCACCGCGAGCGTCATTGAAGAAGCAAACGATAGTAACGCCCCGCCCATACTCGCGAAGGACATTCTGGACGAGTTGCGAGCACAGATAGGGGACGCCAGCCTGGGTGACGTGCTCGACCAGTTTGAAGCCGAGGTACACAGTCGCTGGGAAGCGTTTTCAGAGGCCTTCATGGCAGCTGAGCTGGGCACAATGATTAGAGAAGTTCACACCTTGGCGAGCACCTGTCGAAGCCTGGGTCTGGCGCAAGCGGGTGAGCACTTTGCCATGCTTGAGCAGCAGATGCGTGACAGTGGCAACGCGGTAAGCCAAGACGATGTATCTGTATCCGATGGACTGTTACGCAGTGGCCTGAAGGCTCTTGGTGAATACCGAAAAGCATAACTAACTGTCGCCACAACTCTCTGCTAGGCTCATGTTAACTGCATTTTTAAGTTAAGGATCTAAGTCATGCGCGTCATTCTCTGGGTGCTGGGTATTCCCGTTGCACTACTGGTTTTGGCGGCGGTACTTGTACCGCTGTTTTTAGACGAACAAGCTTTGGTGGATATTGCTGCCGATCAACTCAAAGCCGAAAGCGGCGTTGAGTTGCAGGTTAACGGTGACATTGCTCTGTCGTTGTTTCCAAAGGTTGCTCTGGCGGCAAAGAACGTTAGCTTAGATGTCCCGGACAGCAAAACGCGCATTGTCGCTGAATCATTGTCCGCCGGCGTCGCACTCATGCCGTTGTTTCGCAGCAGTGTCGAAATCGACAGTATCAATGTGGACGGACTCACGCTGACCTCTGAAGCTGCTGATGAAGAGACGGCAAAAGCTGTAGCAGTAGATACCACTAAGCTCAGCAAAGAAGAGCTGGATCAGTTCTATACCCGGCGAGCCCAAGCGCGAGGGAAGGCGCAAGCCGAGGCCGCCGCAAATGTACTGGCTGCGCCTCTGGCACTGGAAATTGGGGAAGTGTCTTTGCGCAATATTCGTGTGATTACGGTAGACAGTCAGGGCACGCCCATTAGTGAGCTGCAACTTAGACAGCTCGCAGCGAGTGACCTGAATCTCGACGGCCGCCCGGTACCCCTCACGGTAGACATCATAATTCCATCAGCCAATGAGGCACCTCCTATGGAAATTGCCATCGCCGGCGAGTTCCGTACAGACCTGAACGCGGAGACCCTCAGCCTCGATAGCCTGAATGTTCGGGTCACCGGCGCCACCGCAGACCCTCTCACGCTGGGTTTGAGTGGCGAGGTAGCGCTGGATACCCAAATCGCAAACCTGAAGCTACAACTACAGACCGGCGAGCTGACTGGCAACGGCACGCTTCGCTTCGCTAGTTTTGAAAGCCCTCAGATTGATGCGGACCTGGCGCTCACCGAACTCAATCCTGCTCTGCTGATTCTGGCCGGGCCCGAAGCTAGTGCTGAAATTGCCGACAGCCCCAAGGACTCGGGTGCGGACATGCCTTTGCCACTGCATGCCCTGCGCATGATCGATACACGTGCGAAACTACAAATCGACAAGGTCGTGCTGGATGCGCATGAACTAACGGATGTGAGTGCGAGCCTGCGCATCATGGACGGTGTTGCCACCCTCGATCCGGTTTCTGCTCAGGTGCACGGCGGCGATATTGCGTTTAAAGCCGTATTTAACGGTCGCTACAACCTCGCCACTCTAAACACCGAGGGCGGCGTTACTGGATTGGACGTTGCCAAAGCCGTATCGGCTATGGAGCTGGGCATGCAAGCCCGAGGCGCAGCGAATCTGGAATGGTCTCTGACAGGGAGCGGCTCGACTAGCAACACTCTGAGCCAATCTCTCACAGGACCCATCAGCTTCACCACCGAAGAGATCACTCTGGAAGGGATCGCCATGGAACAGATGTTTTGTCAGGGCGTCGCCTTGGTGAACCAGGATTCGCTCAGCGCTGAATTTCCCGTAGATACACGCTTTGATGCGTTGGAGGCTCAAATTCAGCTGGCTAACGGCGTCGCAACGCTTGACCCCTTGACGGCGCAGCTTGCTGCCGTTGGACTACAGGGCAAGGGCACGCTGAATCTGGAGTCCCAGGATTTACGCGCCAGTTTCCGAGCCCAGCTCTCAGCGGCATTGGGCGAACTGGACCCCGCCTGCAAAATCAACGAGCGCTACGCAGACTTACGCTGGCCGGTGGAGTGTAAGGGCAACCTGGCGGGCGACCCCGCGAGTTGGTGTGGCGTTAACACCACAGAGATCGTGAAAGATCTGGCTGAGGGAGAACTGAAACGCAAAGCCACCGATGAAGCAGGAAAGCTATTCAAAAAGCTGTTTGACCGCGACTAGTTAAGGACGCGATAGCCCCGACCGCTAAGGCAGCGCTTTACGACGCGGACCTTATCGCGCTCGCCCTCAGAGACACCCCGGGCGCCCCCTGTAACGGCGCCGACGCCGGCGCCTTGCAGCGCGCCTTGGCTGCTATCGCGCACAATTGCGCCCACCGCGCCGCCAACAACAGCGCCGGAGGCGGCGCCGCGAGCGGCCTTCTCGCCAGTGCGGACCTCATCGGCATAGGCTTCACACTCAGCCTTATCGGCAGCGTAACGCGCCATGTCTACGCCTTTTCGGTCGATGATAATCTCATCGGTGGTTGTACAGGCGCCCAGAAATATCAAGGCAACGACCACAAGAGTGCCGCGGATGTGCGTGCATAAATTCATAACAAAACTCCGTGCTGAGCAGGATTTGAGCGCCTAGTTAGCAAAAGCATTTAGCTTCTACGTCCTAAACGCCCATATCTGTCGGACGGCAAAACGACCCTAGCGTTCACTTTTTTCTGCAGCGACCAGCTCCCGCACATCCTCCAGCAGCTTCTTCGCATCAAACACGATGCCATCGCGTACGGTGTAGCGAACACCACCGACTCTCTCCACGGTGCCGGTCTCAAGGTTTAAGCGCCGATGTCCCGTGCCGTACAGCAGCTTGAAGTTAGCCAGGGGATTCTCATCCATTATTACTAGATCCGCTTTTTTACCCACTTCTACAGTGCCAATCTCCTGATCAAGGCCCAAAAGCTCCGCGCCATCCAGGGTGGCCGCTTTGATCACCTCAAGCGGATGAAAGCCCGCCTCCTGCAGCAGCTCAAACTCTCTGATGTAGGCAAAACCATACACTTTGTAGATAAATCCAGCGTCAGAACCCACCACCACACGTCCACCGGCGTTTTTGTAGTCATTCACAAATTCCATCCAACGTCCGAAGTTTTGCTTCCAGTCGATTTCTCGCTGGGTGGTCCAGTCAAAGAAGTAAGAGCCATGAATATCCGGATCTGCTTCGAAGGCCCGCGCCATATAGGACGGTACGTAGTCTTCCATCCAATCGGCGTTACGCGCTCGCATAAGATCGCGGTTAGCTTCATAAATGGTGAAGGTTGGTGAGAGCGTAAAGTCCAGGTCCACAAGCTCGGCAAGCGTACGCTGCCAGGTCTCCGAGCCCGGCGCTGCGGCCTGCATCCACAAACGCCCTGCCTCACCAAAACGGTCCTGCTCATTACTGTAGTTGTAATCGTGGGGATAATCCTGAATCACACGATCATCAAACATCGCCTCGGGCAGCCCGTACCAATGCTCCATGCTATCGAGGCCCAAACGCGCACTATCAAGCACATTGGTCTGCACTACCGACAACTGCGCATGGTGATAAGAAGTTTTCATACCCAGACGCTTGGCTTCTTCCATCGCCGCAGCAAAAGGCTCTGCCCGAGCGCCACGAAACTTAACGCCATCCGCACCGCGTTTGCGAACAGCCTTGACCCAATCGCGGGCCTGATCCGCCGTGGCGGTAGAGGGCGGGAACATTGCGTGAACACGCATTCGCGGCGCGCTGATCTCACCGGCTGCAGCGAGTTCCCGGTGTTTAAGCGTCCAAGCCAAACCCATGACCGCGCCCACATCACGGACTGTGGTTACGCCGTGGGCGAGCCACAGCTTAAGTACGTATTCGGAGTCTGTCAGCGCCCCGGCCTGCGCGTGCCCGGGGGTTCCCAGGTGCGTATGGGCATCGACAAAGCCGGGTAGCACATAACCACCGTTAACATCGATGACCTCGGCGCCGGCAGCATCGGCATCGTTTGAATGCCCACCGCCGATGGAATAGATACGGTCCTTGCGAACCTCGATAGTTACCGGCCCTCTCGGCGGAGCACCATTGCCCACCACCAGCATCGCGTTCTTAATGATTAATCGATCGAAAGGACCCTGCGCTTCATCACCCCGAAGAGGCGCTAACTTTGGCGGGGCAAAGCCTGCAGCAAGCGCCGAAGCTATGCCCTCCTCTCCGGGCTCGGGTCTGTTTTCGGCGGCAGTTGCGGTCAAGCCAACGGTAGCGCATATCAAGGTGACGCTCGCGAGCGTCTTGATCATGGGTGATGGCGCTCTTTGGCCGTTTATCAATCCAAACATTAAAAACCCCTTTTTATTTGTTATTGGCACTGTGCAAGCATAACGTAGTTTTTTTTCGACAAAGGAGTCGCCGCTATACTGCCTCAAGAACGACAAGCTGCACTCACGCTAACGAGCGCTGGATTCAATCACAGCTACATCCATAGGGAGCACCGGTGAGATCGTGATAAACCGACGACAGTTTACGAACGCAAGCTTACTGCTTCCTTTGTTAAGCGCTTTAGACGCATCCGCAGGCTCGGCCTGGGAATCGGGCGGACATCGCAAGATTCTGCTCGATACCGATATTGGCAGTGACATCGACGATGCGGTGGCTCTGGCGTACTTACTCCGTCAACCCCGCTGCAAACTGCTGGGCATCACTACCGTTAGCGGCAATGCCCAGGGCCGCGCTCAGTTAGCTGCGGCGCTATGTCGTGCTGCAGAGGTCGAGGTGCCGATCTATCCGGGCATCGAGTCGCCCCTGGTCGTGGAGTCCATGCAAACCGAAGCGCCCCAAACCCAGCGACTCAAGGGCGCCCAACCCCGGTTCGCAAATGATCAGGCCATAGATTTTCTGCGCGAGACCATTCGTGCCCACCCACAGCAAATCACCCTGCTGGCGGTAGGCCCGCTAACCAATATCGCCACCCTGTTTGCCCGGGATCCAGAAATACCCGGGCTGCTCGCAGAACTGGTGGTCATGGGCGGCAAATACTCGGATTATCCAACCCCCTGGGGCCCGACAGAATGGAATATCATCGTGGACCCCCACGCCGCCAAGCAGGTTTTTGCTACCCCGGTACCACGAATCAGGGCTATAGGCCTGGACATCACCTGGCAGGTCAGTATGAGTCCAGCAGAAGTGGCCCGACATTTTCAGCGCGACCCGCTACTGGAGATTGTGTTGGATTGGTCAGCTGTTTGGTTCCAGGAGCGCGAGCTTTTGCATTTTCACGACCCGCTGGCGGCGGCAGTGCTGTTTAATCGCGAGCTGTGTAGCTTTGTCACTGGGAACATAAGCGTAGACCTTCAGAGCGAACCCACACCGGGAGTGACATCGTTTGCACCAAACTCAACGAGTATGACCGAGGTCGCAAGCAGCGTTAACGCCGAAGCATTTTTCCTTGAGTACTTTAGCGTGTTTAACGAGTAGCTTTAGCTGGGTATTAACTTTGGAAATGGCATGGCCGGGATCTACATACCCGGCGTCATCAAAGCGCGCACATGGGCTGTCAATACTCCCGGTTGTAATCTACATTGACGCTTTAGAACCCGCCGGAAGAACCTAGTGACCCAGCACGAATACATGTTCGTCGCGATCTCGATTGTCCTCGGCCTTGCTCTTACTCGGCTGCTGGGCCAAGTCGGCGGGCTTATCCGCGCGCACCGGCGAATAAACTTTCACTGGGCAACAGCTGTTTGGGCGTTCTGCATCCTGATCTTTATCCTGCAGATGTGGTGGGCCGGTTGGGAGCTGCGCGATTTCCAGGACTGGACCATCGTGGACTTTTTCTTTCTTGTTGCCGGCACGGTGTTTGTTTACGGCGCCGCAGAGTTGGCGCTGCCCGTCGAAGACTACGATGTAGCCAGCGATAAGGAATTGGATTTTCTCAGTCACAGTCAGTCCCTGGGTCGGATTTCCGCTGCGTCGATGCTTGCTTACTTTGCCGTCGGTCCATACTTCAACATTCGGCTACTGGGTAATGACCCGCTTTACTCAGTTATGCTGGCGGGCGTTGGTGCACTCCTGATGCTCTGGGTCGTATTACGGCCAAACAATTTCAGTGTGATCAGCATTGTTTTTGCATTGTATGCCGCCCTGGTACTGTATTTGACTGCGTAAGAAATACCGATGGGGAATCCCCTGTGCTTGGCACTCTCTGCAAGTTGTTCGGGACATCGCTGGAGATTGCCTTCGCTCAGGATGAGACATTCATCTATGATGATCCACCGGCCGGTTCTGAGGCCCAAGCAACCATTCAAGATTTTCATCAAAGGAAGCTAAGCAATGAGTAATATCCTCGGGACAGCAAGACAATTTTTTGAAGCGTGCGAAACAGGCAAGGGATGGGATGCTTGCAACGCCTTCTGCACTTCTGACGCGACGTTTTCCTCACAAACGACTGCATTGGCTGAGATTTCTACTCTCGAAGGCTATTGTGAGTGGATGAAGGGCTTGCTAACGCCAATCCCTGATGGGCACTACGAACTAAAGTTTTTCGCCGCAGATGAGGCCGATAAATCCGTGGCAGCGTTCGCTGTGTTTCATGGCACACAAACCGGTGAGGGTGGTCCCGTGCCGCCAACAGGAAAGAGCATTGCCGGAGATTACGTTTACCACATGGAATTTGATGGTGAGCAACTTAAGCATATGACGAAGATATGGAATGACACTATTAGCCTTCAACAATTAGGTTGGGCTTGAAGTCCATTGCATGACTAAACTCTCAGTACTTGATCTGGCCAACATCGGCGAAGGTTTCACCGCCGCCGATGCACTGGCCAATGCCCTGGACCTGGCACAGCACGCAGAGGCTGCTGGCTATCATCGTTTCTGGCTGGCTGAGCATCATAACTTTGACGGCATTGCCAGCGCGGCCACCGCCGTGTGCATCGGTCACGTTGCCGGGGGCACCAGCACCATACGGGTGGGTGCCGGCGGCATTATGCTGCCCAACCATTCGCCCATGGTGATCGCCGAACAGTTCGGCACGCTCGCGACGTTGTTTCCCGGTCGCATCGACCTCGGCCTTGGCCGGGCGCCGGGGACCGACCAAAACACCCTGCGGGCGCTGCGCCGTGGGGCGGACTCGGCGGAGCATTTTCCCCAGGACGTGATGGAGTTGCGCAGCTTGCTAGGGCCCCCGCAGGAGCAACAGTCGGTCCGTGCTATCCCCGGCGAAAACACCAATGTGCCGCTGTGGATACTCGGGTCCAGCCTGTTCGGCGCGCAGCTCGGTGCAGCACTGGGTCTGCCCTATGCCTTCGCGTCGCATTTTGCGCCCCAGGCGCTCATGCAGGCAGTGCAAATCTACCGGGAGCGCTTTGAGCCTTCAGAGCAGCTTGCCAAACCTTATGTGATGATCGGCTGCAACGTGATTGTTGCCGACACAGAGGAGGAGGCAAAGAGGCTCTTCACCTCGTCACAGCAGACCTTTACCCGTATGGTGCGCGGCGGTCGTGGCAAGCTGCCTCCACCGATCGACGATATAGAGACCTTCTGGTCGAGTGCCGAAAAAGCACAGGTGTCATCAATGCTGGCCTGCTCGTTTTATGGCTCCCCGGAGACGATTGTGGAAAAAATCCAACCATTGATCGACGCCACCGGCGCAAACGAGCTCATGGTCTCGGCTGCCGTCTGGGACCACAAGGCACGCGTGCGTTCCTTTGAACTGCTCGCTCAGGCCATGGCCATGGGACAGAAAGCAAACGAAGGAGCGAACCTTAGGAAGCTTGCTTCCTAAGGTCACAATACCCGAAGCTTCAGTCTAAGCAGCGCGCAGCGCCCTACCGAGCGTTTCTGCGCCCAATGCCTGGGTGAACTGCCCATCTTCCCAGACCAGCTGCCCCCGGATCATGACTTCGCGCACGATAGCCGGTGGCCGATTCACCATCTGGTGATGGCCAAACAAATCACGATAAATGTATTCCCGAGTGTCGTTGCAATCCCAGTCTCTTAGCACCTCTGGATCAATCAACACCATATCTGCCTGCGCACCTAAATCCAGCGTGCCGACATCAATGTTGAAAAACTCAGCCGGCTCGCGGGTCAGGCGTTTGACCATCTTGGCGACCATTGCGTCACCTTGCTGCTGGGCAAGCTTAAGAGACATGAGATTGCCGTCAAAAAACGCCATGTTCGTCAGATGGGCACCGGAATCGTTAAAGCCCGGCAGCGCCTGAGGGTGCATGAGGTAATCCATCGTCGCGCGGTTGTCGATATTGGAGACGTCCGCCCAGTAGCGAAAGCTCTTGTCGTAGCGACGCATCAAAAACAACATAAAGTCTGCATCGTCTTCGGGACGCTGCTCCAGCGAGCTAAACGCCTCACGCTCGGCATCTGACCGGGCTTGTGCCGCGTCACCGTCCATAAACGCAAGCAAGCGCTGATGCACCTGATCAAAACGCTCGCCGTCCCAGTCAGCGACCGGCGCACCGTCAAAGACCAGGCGATGCAGATCACGAATCACCAGATGATCAGGCATACCCATCTTTGCCTTAAAACTTGCCCAGTCGCCACCGGTTCGTCCGTGCATCCAGTCGCTCTTGAACTGCTCTACCCACACAGGGTCGTGCATGAGCGCATGACGTCCCTCGGCATCGTCGTACTCAAGGGCAATAAGCTGCGCTGTTGATGGCAGTTCTTCGTAGAGCGGACTTACGATGCCATCGGACCAGACGCGAAAATTGGTGCCCAGCGCCTGAAAATGCAGACTGCCCTTGAACAGCCAGCTGTTCATCAGTTTGGCAAAGCCCAAAAAGGCCTTTGTCGCACGCGGCGCTAACACCAACTCCATAGCCGATAAGGCAGACACTTTGAGCGTCTTTTTAAACAAACGACCGCTGGTGAGCGTGAAATACAGCAGCGCCGTAGCTCGGTTCTCGATAATCGGAGTGGTCTGCCAAACGCGATCGTATTTGCGCACGACTTTGAGCAAGCGGCGCAACTCCTTAAAACTGGCAAACTGCGTGGGGATACGTTTATCCGTGTGTGGCTCGTTAGCCAGATAATGGAAGGGCAGCCCGTCGGTAGACAGGCCCAGATAGCCCTGCTGCATGGCCCGCTCAAGCACGGACTCCATCTCCTTGAATTCCTGCTCAGTGGGGTCGCGGCTGATCGCGGCCTCCATACCCATGACTTCCACCCGAAGCATCGAATGCGGCACAAAAGCACCCACATTGGGCCCCAGAGGCATGTGTGAGAAATGGTCCATATAGCCACCGGTGTCAGACCAGCTAATAGCGTCAACGCACTTGCGCAGTACCGGCTTGGGAATGTTCTCTACGCGCGTAAAGCAATCAACGATGGGGTCCTGACCACTGTCATCGCGCTGATGGCCAAAACAGGTCCCCAGGCTGCAATTCCCGAAAAGCACCGTGGTGGTGCCATGGCGGACCACTTCGGTGAGACGCGGATCCAGGTCAACCTCAAGATCAAGATGCGTATGGATGTCCAAAAGACCGGGCATCAACCACTGGCCGCTGGCATCAACAATGCGCCGCGCGGGTGCCTCGGGGAGTGCGGTGCCCTTTGCCGCTATGCGACCGCGGCGAACAGCAATATCCATGCGACGGGGGGCATCACCGCTTCCATCAAATACCGTGGCATTTCTAAACAAGACGTCCCAGGCAAAGTCATCGACCTTGTCCTGCCACTCCTTGTCGGCGATCTCGCCTGTTTCGTTCTGCCCGTCCTGATCAACCAACTGCACTTGCTATCTCCTTTAAATTCGTTACGGACGATCCTTGCCGTGAGAGCTCAGAAGGGTAACCATGCTGCGGGTGCAAGCCAAGCCTATTCCACCGCTGAATTTTCGGAGCGACAATGCCTATCCCCTTTGACAACAGCTTTGCCGCGCTGGGTTCGCCTTTTAGCAGCGCTCAAGAGCCGGACCCGGTAAAAAATCCCGCGCTTATCACGATCAACGAGCCCCTCGCCAGGCAACTGCAAATCGACCCCAAATGGCTGGAATCCTCGGTCGGCATTGATGTTTTAGCCGGCAATCGCATCGCCGAGGGCTCAGAGCCTGTCGCCGCAGCCTACGCGGGTCACCAGTTTGGACACTTCAACCCCCAACTGGGCGATGGCCGGGCCGTGCTCCTTGGCGAAATTCTGGACAAAAACGGACATCGTTACGACTTGCAGCTCAAGGGCAGCGGACGAACCCCCTGGTCTCGAGGTGGTGATGGGCGCTCCCCGATCGGCCCTGTGCTACGCGAATACATTGTCAGCGAGGCCATGGCGGCGCTTGGCGTGCCCTCAACGCGAGCACTGGCAGCGGTGACCACCGGGGAGCGCGTGGTACGCGATGGCATCGCCCCCGGCGCAGTTCTTGCCCGCGTCGCTTCCAGCCATATCCGGGTCGGAACAATGCAGTACTTTGCTGCGCGCGAGGATCGGCAGTCTCTGGCAACCCTGGTCGATTACATACTCCAGCGTCACTACCCGGAGCGTCTGGGCGCCGACAACGCTGCAGTAGCACTCCTTGAAGCGGTAATCGAAGCCCAGGCAAAACTCATAGCCCGCTGGCAGCTGCTGGGCTTTGTGCATGGCGTTATGAATACCGACAATATGTTGCTGTGCGGAGAAACCGTGGACTACGGACCCTGCGCCTTTATGGAGGAGTTTCACCCCGAAACGCTGTTTAGCTCCATCGATCAGCAAGGCCGCTATGCCTACTGTAACCAGCCGGGTATCGCCCAGTGGAACCTGTCGCGCCTGGCCGAAACATTGCTACCGTTGATCCATGAGGACACCGATACCGCGGTAACCCATGCCAAAACGGCCCTTCAGCGCTTCCCCGGGATCTTTGAGGCCGCCTATCAGACAGGTCTTGCAGACAAACTGGGCCTGAGCGATATGAACGAGTCCGATAATGCTCTGGCAGACGCGCTCTTTAGCGCACTTCAGGAAGATCAAGCCGACTTTACACTGGCGTTCCGATTTTTAGCCGACCAGGTCAATCCGGGTGCCAAGAATACGGGGGCAGGCGAGCTGTTCTCCCCCGGCCAGAAACTACTGGAATGGCTGCCTCGCTGGATGCAACGCCAGCAGGTCGAAAGCGCTGACCCCCAAGAGCGGCAAAAGAGAATGTTTGCGGCAAGCCCGGCATTCATACCACGCAACCACCTTATTCAGCGCGCGATTGAAGACGGCGAGAACGGTGACTATGCGCTGTTCCATCGTTTAGTGGCCCGCCTTGCTGATTCGGTGAGCTACAGCAGTATTGATCACGACCTGGCGCTGCCGGCCAAGCCTCAGGAGCGGGTAACGCGCACCTTCTGCGGGACCTGAGGCCACGCGCGCCGTATAATCGGGAACCAGACATCCGCCCAATCCCCAATCTTGAAAGGCAGCTGCGTTGAGCATCGAATTTTTTGGTAAGACCCTATCCGGCCACTTCACAATTCCCTCGGGAATCGTGACCACCGCACCGTCAATCATCCAGTACTTTTTTGACCATGTGCCGCAGCTCGGCGTCATCACCACAAAAAGTATTGGTTTAGCGCCGCGCGCGGGCAACCGCGAGCCGGTTTACTCTCAGTACGCACCGGGGTGCTTTGTGAACGCCGTGGGCCTCACCAATCCCGGCGCAGAAGCGGCTCTGGCCGGCATACGGGACCTCAAAGTCCCCGCCGATCGCTTTTTACTGACCTCAATATTCGGCGGTAGCGTCGAAGAGTTTGTAGAGGTCGCAAAGCTATTGGCCCCGTTCTCCGATGGCTTGGAACTCAACCTTTCCTGCCCCCACGCCAGCGGTTATGGCATGGCCATGGGACAGGACCCGGTGGTGGTCGCCCAGATCGTCGCCGCAGTGAAGGCCGCAGTAGATGTGCCCGTGATTCCCAAATTAACGCCGAACACGCCGGACATTGGCGCCATCGCCAAGGCTGCAGCTGACGCCGGAGCAGACGGCTTCTGTGCCATCAATACAGTGGGGCCCGGCTATACCTCCTCTCACGGCGAGCCGGTGTTATCGAATGGCGTCGGCGGCATGTCCGGCAAAGGCGTACTGCCTATTGCGCTTAAGTGCATTCGCGAGATCCGCGAAGTCAGCGACCTGCCTATTGTCGGCTGCGGAGGATTCTCCAGTGCATCAGATGTCGACGAGGCTTTTAAAGCGGGCGCTGATGTGATCGGCGTGGGGTCTGCGCTTACCGGCATGAATAGCGAAGAGATCGGTAGCTATTTCTTGCAGATCGAAAAAGACCTTGAGCGCCGCACAGACTTTGCCGAGGCAATGATTCGCTACGACATCGACATGAAGTTTGAGCCCGTCACGCTGGTAGAAAACAAGCGCGTTTGCGAAGACATTGCCCTGCTCACCTTTGACCGACCCATCAACATTCAGGCCGGGGAATTCATCTATTTATGGATACCGGGCTTGGGCGAAAAGCCGTTCTCGGCCCTTGTGGACAACCCTTTCACCCTTGTGGTGATTGATGTGGGCCAATTTACCCATGCCTTGATGGACTTACCAATCGGCACCGAGGCCTATGTGCGGGGCCCCCACGGCGTTCCCGTGGCGCCGCCGGAAGGCGCACACATCATGGCCGTAGCGGGCGGAACGGGGCTGGCGGCGGTGTATCAAATTGCGCGGGATTTTGGCAACTCAGAGTTTTTTGTGGGAGCACGCAGCGAAGACCGCCTGTACTTTTTAGACGAATGCGCCGAAGTCGCCGAGCTGCACGTAGCCACTGACGATGGCAGCCGCGGGTATCACGGCCGGGTGACCGAGATGCTACGCGAGCGCTTGGACGGTATGAGCGAAGAAGAACTGCAACAGCTGGTGTTCTACAACTGCGGACCCGAGCCCATGGTGCGGGCAGCCATTGCCGTACAGCGCGACTTTGTCAAAGAAGAACAAATACTTAGCGCCGTGGATTACATGACCAAGTGCGGCGTTGGCATCTGTGGTGCCTGCGCGACGCCAGACGGACGCCGCATCTGCGTAGACGGCCCGTTTTTGAGCGATCTGAACCCCTAAGCAGCCCCCGGTGTTTAACCGCTAAAAACTTTACCTAGATCAAGGTAAAACCAATCTCCAAAGACTAGTCTCAAGGTGGATTAGTCTTTTGGAGACTTGCGTGCGCTATCTACTGGTCCTTGTTCTTTGGATTCCCACACTGGGTTTTGCACAGGACTCTGTACAGGACTCTGTACAGGACTCTTTAAAGGACTCTGCCCGAGACATTGTCAAAGCGGCTGTGGAGCATTTTCGTGGCACCAGCTCCCGCGGCGAAATGAGCATGACTATCCATCGGCCCGATTGGGAACGAACAATGGCCATGTCTGTGCTCACGGCGGGCGATGACCGCAGCCTTGTTCGGGTGCTAGAACCGGTTCGCGATGCCGGCAATGGCACCCTGTCTGTCGACGGCAATATGTGGACCTACACACCAAAAATCAATCGCGTCATCAAAATCCCTGCTTCGATGATGAATCAGAACTGGATGGGCAGTGACTTCTCCAACCGGGATGTATCGCGCAGCGCCGACATTATTGACCAGTACACCCATGAACTACGCCAAACCCGCCAGGACGGCGAGCACAGAATTTATAAGATCAAGTCTGTACCGCTGCCAGAAGCCGCGGTGGTTTGGGGTCACGAGGAGCTGACCATCCGCGATGACTGGGTACTCCTGGAGCACGCCTTCTACGATCAGGATGGGGCCTTGGTAAAATCTCTGGAGACCACACAGATCCGTGAGTTCTCCGGTCGCCCGGTCGCCTCGGTCATGCGTATGACGCGCACGGACAACGAGCACGAATGGACCGAGATGCGCACACGTGATTTAGCCTTTGACGTGCCGCTTTCCGATGCGCAGTTCACTCTCTCCAATCTCCGTAATCCTCGCAGATGAGCATTTCCTGGGTGCTGGCCTGGCGTAATTTGTGGCGACACCGGCGCCGCACCTGGCTCACTGTAGGTGCAATGATTTTATGCAACATCCTGCTGGTCGGGCTGATCTCGCTGCAGTTTGGGGTCTACGCCATGATGATCGACAACATGCTGGGATCAGTTACCGGGCACCTGCAGATACAGCATCCTGAGTATCTCGAAGACGAACGCATGCGACAGACCGTGCCACGCGCAACAGAGTGGCCCGACAAAATCGCACAGATTCCGGGCGTTCGCGGCGTGACCGTGCGTGCCACAGGCTTTGCACTGGCAGCCGGCACAGAACGCTCCTTTGGTATTCGCGTGGTGGGCGTTCAACCCGCAGGGGAACCGACTGTGTCGTCCTTGCCCGGACTGGTAAAACAGGGTCGCTATCTTAAGGATGGATCCGCAGCCGAGGCTGTCATTGGCGCCCGTTTGGCAGAAAACCTAAAAGTTACTGTGGATGACGAACTCGTGCTCCTGGGTAGTGGTCGCGATGGTTCGGTAGCAGCCTCCATCGCCACGATCGTGGGTATCATCGAAAGCGGATTCCCCGAGGTCGATCAAACGCTGGCTCAAGTTCCTTTGGCGTTTTTCGATGACACCTTTTCTATGCGTGGCGAAGCGCACAGCGTGGTGATTCGTCTCGATGCGCTAAACGACCTCGACAGCGTCGCCGCAAACATCCAAATACTTCTACCGTCAGGCGATTCCCTTGCTCTGCGCACCTGGGAGGAGCTGCAGCCGGGACTCAAACAGGCAATCAAGTCGGATCTGGTCAGCGCCTGGTTCATGTACGCGGTACTGATAGTGCTGGTCGCATTGTCGGTGTTAAACACGCAGCTCATGTCCGTGCTGGAACGTACTCACGAGTTTGGCGTCATGCTGGCCCTGGGCCTGAGTCCCGGGCGACTGGCGCGCTTGGTCGGGATGGAAACCTGTTTGCTGGGCGCTTTGGGTCTGGTCATTGGCTTAAGCCTGGGGCTGGCACTCACCTGGTATCTCAGTGTCCACGGCTTCACCTATCCGGGCATGGAGGAATTGGCCGCGCGCTTTAATCTCTCTGGTCGCATGTACCCCCAGGTCAGTGTGCTTACGACACTTTGGGGGCCACTCACTGTATTTGTGGGCGTACTGCTCGCCGCCGTGTATCCGGCGCTGCTGCTGTTTCGTTTGCGTCCTGTAGAAGCGATGCAGGCTGTATGAGCAATATAACGCTGCTGCTTTCATTAGCCTGGCGCAATTTGTGGCGCCGACCCCGTCGCACGGCCGTGATGCTTGCCGCGATCATTATGGGCGTGTGGGCGATGATTTTTATGAACGCACTCATGCGTGGCATGACCGATCAAATGGTCAGTAATGGCCTGAACACGCTCCCGGGCCAGGCGCAGCTGCAACACCCGGACTATGGCCGCGACCCCAGCGTCGTAAACAGTATTACAAAGCCCAGCGAGCAGTTAGAGAGCTGGCTGAAAGCCGAACCCCATATCCTTGCCTGGACACCACGGGTAAGGGTTCCTGCCGTTATTTCAAGTGCCAGAGACACCCGGGGTGTACTGCTGATCGGGGTCGACCCGGCGGGGGAGCAGGCAATGAGTGCGGGCCCTAAAGCTGCCATCGAAGGCCGTTTACTCCAGGATCCCGATGATCGGGGCGTCGTGATTGGCCGTCGCCTCGCCCAACGCCTGGAGACCGGTCTTGGCAAACGCATCGTCTTGTCCTCTCAGGATCCGAGCAACGAGCTGGTAGAACGGGGCGCGCAAATTGTGGGTATTTACACCGCGCGCATTCAAGCCAGCGAGGAAGCCTATGTTTACACCGGCCTGCATGCAGCACAGTCCCTGTTAAATATGCGCGACAGAATTTCTCAACTTGCGGTAACGGGAGACGACTACCGCAGCGTGAATGTCTGGCTTGAGGGACTGCGCGCCGCAGCTGGCGACACGGTAGTGACTTTACCCTGGAACGAACTGGACAGTTTTTTGGGCACCATGCTCGGCGTACAGGATGGCTTCGCGCTAATTTTTATTCTCGTGATATTTACTGTGCTGTCTTTCGGACTGGTCAACACGCTGGTCATGGCGGTGTTTGAACGTACCCGGGAGATTGGCCTGATGCAGGCTCTGGGAATGAGTCCGGGGCTGATTATTACGCAGGTCATGCTGGAAAGCGCTTTTTTGCTGTTCATCGGACTCTGCATCGGCTGCCTCATCGGTGTAGGCAGTGTGCTGTCCTTACGCAATGGTATCGATCTGTCATCCGTGGCACAGGGCATGGAGATGATGACGATGGATAGCGTGCTGTATCCAGCGCTGTACCCGGACGATGTGATTATGTCGGCGGTGGTCGTAATGGGGCTGGGGCTGGCGGCGAGCTCCTTGCCGGCCTGGCGTGCCGCGCGCCTTGATCCGGTTCAGGCAATCGCACACCAGGGCTAGCCGTGAAGGAGACTACTTGGTCATGAACAATTCCGCTCCCATCATCGCTTGCCGGCAGCTCAGCCGCCACTTTCATCAGGGCGAGAGCACTATCGTGGCGCTCGATAACGTCGACCTGGATGTGGCTTTTGGAGAGTTTGTGAGTCTTTCAGGGCCATCCGGATCGGGTAAAACGACGCTACTCAATGCCATCGGTGGCCTCGATCGCCCGGACAAGGGCCAAATCACCGTTGAAGGCCAGCGCCTGGATCAGCTCTCAAGCAACGCCCTGGCCAAACTGCGTTTGCACTCCATCGGCTTTGTCTTTCAGGCCTATAACCTGATTCCCGTACTCACTGCTGAAGAGAACGTAAGTTTTGTCATGCAGGTACAGGGTATGTCTGCAGCGCAGCGACGAGAGCGAGCGCTGGCGGTGCTCCAGGAAGTGGGTCTGGATGATCATGCCGACAGGCGACCGGCGGAGTTATCCGGTGGTCAACAACAGCGGGTTGCTGTAGCGCGGGCGATTGCCAGCGGTCCACGTCTGGTGTTGGCTGACGAACCTACGGCCAATCTGGACAGTCATAGTGCTGCAGAACTCATGGCCCTGTTTACGCGCCTTAACGAGCAGCATGGTATCACCTTCGTTATCGCGACCCACGACCCACGGGTAATGGCCTGCACAACTCGTCGCATAACCATGATTGACGGACGTATTGATACGGACCGCCCCCAGGAACCACGACCCATGGAACCATAAGTTGAGGGCTGCTCTTGGCATTGTCCTGATGCTGCCTACCCTGGCTCTGGCGCAGGGGCTCGAGCTCGAGCGGGGCCATGCCAAAGTACGCGGGCAGCTGACGCAGTTCGAAGATGACAGCATCTATCGCAACTTTGTGGGAACTCCTGCGCATGATTTGGGGGCGGCCATCCGCCTTAACACCCGGGCCGACTTTGGCGCCTGGAGTTTTTCGGCGCATTACCAGTTGCTGGCCGTTCAAGGATCCCGGGTAGAGCTGAACCGTGCCCTCCCTGATCCGGCCCTGGCCCAACCGGTTTTACCGCTGGACTCCCTTCGGTGGATGAATTTAAGCGACACCCTCCACGAGGGCAGTGACAGCGAGGCAGTGCAGCGGCTGGACCGTCTGCACCTGGACTGGCGCAGCGAAAAAACCGTCCTGCGTTTAGGCAGGCAGGCCGTGAGCTGGGGCAATGGATTGTTTTATAACCCCATGGACTTCTTTAACCCCTTCGACCCCTCAGCCATTGATACGGAGTACAAGCTGGGTGACGACATGCTCTACGGACAACGGCTATTGGACAACGGCAGTGATTGGCAGGCCGTTGCGGTGCAGCGCCGGGACCCTCAGGGGAACGCAAGCGCTCGGGCACGCTCCTACGCACTCAAGTACCACGGTTTCTCGGCCACGCGGGAGATCGACCTTCTGGTAGCCGAACACTTTGAACAGTCAATGCTCGGTGTCGGCGGATCCACTAACTTGGGCGACGCCATCCTCCGCGGGGACCTTGTGCTTACCGACGGGATCAATGGCTGGACAGCCAGCGCAGTAATCAACAGCTCATGGTCCTGGGTAGCACGAGGCCACAATATGAGTGGGTCCATCGAGTACTTTTTTAACGGATTTGGTCTGCGCGAATCAGATTACGGCGCAGCGGGGTTTTTAAGTTCGCCGGACCTTGTGGCGCGCATTCGGCGCGGGGAGTTGTTCTCGGTAGGACGACATTATCTGGCTGCATCAGTAGGTATTGAAATGCATCCTCTGATCCAGCTCACACCCAGCCTGTTTTACAATCTGGGCGACCGTTCTGCCCTGGGGCAACTGAGCATCAACTGGGACCTGGCAGACAACTGGCAGCTTATTGGAGCTGCCAATATTCCTGTGGGGCCCGCCGGCACCGAGTTCGGCGGACTGTCTTTACCTTTCACAGAAGAAGCCCGAACCCTGGGAACCGGCGCCTCGGTACTCCTTCAACTGGCCTGGTACTTTTAAGCTTCCCTTGCTTACGCCAGCGCCTGATCCTTCACGGGTAAGTGACGGATTCGCACCCCGGTTGCCGCGTACACGGCATTGAGCACCGCCGGTGCCGCGACCGCGATCGTCGGCTCACCTACGCCACCCCAGAAACCACCGGATGGCATAACACTCACCTCTACCTCGGGCATCTGGGCAAGCTTTAGGGAGGGATAACTATCGAAGTTCTCCTCCACGACCCGACCGTCCTCTACGGTACATTCACCGTATAGCGCAGCACTGAGTCCATAGACAAACGATCCGCCCACCTGCGCCTCGATCTGCTGGGGATTTACCGCAAAGCCCGGGTCGGTAGCTGCCCAGATCTTTTTCATCTGTAGCTTGCCATCGACCACTGCCACTTCTGCGCAGCCCGCGACATAGCTACCAAAGGCCTTGCACACGGCAAGACCCAATCCATGGCCTTCGGGCATTTTTCGGCCCCAGCCGGCTTTTTTGGCGACTTCTTCCAGTACAGCAAGAGCCAGTGGGCTCTCTTGTAACAGCTCGCGGCGGTAATCCAGAGGGTCTGTGCCAGCTTGCCGCGCAAGCTCATCCACAAAACTCTCCATGTAAAACACATTCTGATTAATGTTCACGCCTCGCCAGAACCCGGGACGCAGATGCGTGTTGCGCATGGCGTGGTCCGCAAGCAGGTTTGGCACGGCATAGATCATCGAGTGATCACCCTCGGGCGCCATGGACTGAAACACCACCGGATCTTTTTCGGGTTCGCCCAGTGCCGGCCTAAAGAAAGCCAGGATCGATTGTCCGGAAATGCGCACATGCAATGCATCGAGTTTGCCATTGCTATCGATGCCCGCCGTCATACGACTGCGGGTGACCGGATGGTAATAGCCGCGCCGCTGATCTTCCTCGCGACTCCACAGCAACTTCACCGGTGTGCCGGGCATCTGCTTGGCGATCTGTACGGCCTGCTCCACAAAGTCGTGGGCGCCACGGCGGCCAAAGCCACCACCGAGGATCATTCGGTGTACTTCGCATTGCTCAGGGAACAAGCCCGCCGCAGTGGCGACTGCCTCAAGGGCCGCTTCGCCATTTTGCGTTGGCACCCAGGCTTCGCAACGATCCTTGGTCCACAGCGCGGTGGTATTCATAGGCTCCATGGGCGCATGGTTCTGGTAGGGATAGCTGTAATCAGCGCTCAGCGTATTGCTGGACTTGGCCAGTGCTGCTTTAACATCGCCGTGCTCGTTACCCACAAAGGCATCATCGGCAGTCAGGCCTTCTTCGAGCATCTTGCGAATGCTCTCGCTGTTAACTTTACCGACCTCGCCGGTCTCCCACTCAATCTCCACAGCGTCCAGTGCGGTCTTGGCTTGCCACCAGCTGTCGGCCACAACAGCAACGGCATCATCACCCACCTCCAGCACTGCGCGAACACCGGGCATGGTTTTGGCTTTGGCAGCGTCGTAGCTACTGCGCTTGCCCGTGTAGACCGGGCAGGCATGGATGGCAGCGTGCAGCATACCCGGCAGCATCACGTCGGCGCCGTATTCCAGCTTGCCGCTGACTTTATCGAGGGTATCCAGACGCGCTACGGGCTGGCCCACAAGCTCCCAGTCCTTGGGATCTTTGAGCGTCACGGAATCTGGTGCGCTGAGTGTTGCTGCCGTCGCTGCAAGCTCACCGTAGGTCATGGTGGCCCCACTGGGCGTATGCGTCACGATGCTCTTTTTCGCGGCGCACTCCGATGCTGGTACTCCCCATTCTTTGCTCGCCGCCATGATCAACAGCTCGCGGGCCAGTGCACCGCCTTCTCGAACATATTGGTGACTGCCACGAATCCCGCGGCTGCCGCCGGTAGCAAAACTACCCCACACGCGCTTACGAGCAAGGCTCTCTGCGGGAGAGGCAAACTCCCAACTCACCTTGTCCCAATCGCATTCAAGCTCTTCGGCTACCAACTGCGCGAGACCTGTAAGAGTGCCCTGCCCCATCTCGGCGCGGGCTATACGGATCGTCACTGTCTCGTCGGTGTCAATCAAAACCCAGGCGTTTACTTCGGTGGCGCCATCTTGCGCATGCGCACCCACGCTACCCAATGGCAGCTGCATGGCCACCATAAGACCAGCACCTGCGGCTGCGGAGCCCACGACGAATCGGCGGCGGCTAATATCGACAAGGCCGGATGGCGCTGTGTGACCGTCTTGTGCAGAACCCATCAATTTACTGATATTCATGACTTCGCTCCTTCATCACCGGCGGCGATCGCAGCGGCTCGATGAATCCCCTCGCGCACTCGCGGCAGCGTGCCGCAGCGACAAATATTGGTGATCCGCTGATTGATATCCTCATCGCTGGGATTGGGATTCTCAGACAGCAAGGCAGACGCCGCCATGATCATGCCCGGCTGGCAGTAACCGCATTGGGGCGTATCGATTTCTACCCAGGCTTGCTGCACCGGGTGACTGGCATCCTCGGACAGGCCTTCGATAGTGGTGATAGCTTTACCGACCGCCGCGCTGGCGGGGTACACGCAGGAACGTATCGCGCTACCGTCCACATGCACGGTGCAGGCACCGCATTGAGCGATACCACAGCCGTATTTAGTGCCCGTGAGGCCCAGGTGATCCCGCAGCACCCACAACAGAGGGGTGCTTGGATCGGCATCCGCCTCCACAGATTTACCGTTGACGTTGAGCTTAAGCATGTTGAACCCTTTTCACGACTCACTTTAGTACACCAGACTATAGCGCGCTGAGCAGAAAATACAGCGGCATTGAATGCCAGACTTGCCCGCTTGCTGCGCCATGGTAGCCTGCAATCCTTCTCAGGACCTGAGGTCTCCCGTATGCGCTGGTTGTTACGAATACTCGTCGCATTATTTTTGCTTACTGTTATTGGACTGGGCGTTTTCCTGGGTCCGGCACATTTACAAATTCGAGATATCGCACCGCGACTGCCCACAGAATCCGATTTACGAAACATCTCTACGGTGCCCGACGGACCTGTCTCTATTCGCATTGCCCAATCGTCGTCGCAGGCGGGTCCCAGCAGAACATTGGGCCATACCGTGGTCGTCATCACTTGGCCCGATGGTCGTCGCTTCATGATCGATGCCGCCATGGACCGCAAAGCCAGTGAAGAGTTCGGGGAGCTGATTGCAAAGCTATCGCCAGACATGGGTCCCGTCACATTTTATGACAGCGCTGCAGAGCTGTTGGGGGGCACTATTGACTCTGTGGACGGCGTGGGCTTTACGCATTTGCACACAGACCACGTTCAGGGAGTGGATGCATTCTGTGCTACTCGCGGTAAGGGCGCTCGCGTCTATCAGACCACCTGGCAAGCCGGCGAACACAACATGCACACGAAAGAGAGTGCCGCACAGCTAGAGTCATCATGTCTGGAGCAAGTGGTTGTCACCGGTGAAGGCCTCAGCACCTTGAGCGAATTTCCAGGCCTTGGAATTGTAGCTCTGGGCGGTCATACCCCGGGATCAACGCTCTTTGCAGTCAACGTCGGCGAAACGCTTTGGCTAATGAGTGGTGATATTTCAAACGTAAAGAGCAAACTGCTGAGCAACACCGGCAAGGGCTGGCTGTATAGCACTATCTTTGTTCCCGAGAACACTGCGCGCACCGAGGAACTACGTTTGTGGTTAAGGGACCTGGATAGTCAGCCAAACACCGAGGTCATTGTTGCCCATGATTTTGCTGCGGCAATAGACAGCGGTATGCTTCCATTAGAAACAGGGCAATAACAACAAACCAGCAAGGGCTGAAGCACGAGGCAATCCTTATGACCAACGTCATTTATCCAACCACTAACTTTAAAGCCACAGAACAGATCGTTGTGGAACGTGGCGAAGGCGTTTACGTCTACGACAACAAGGGCAAGCAGTACCTCGAAGGTTTGGCCGGACTGTGGTGCACCTCTTTGGGCTACGGCAATCAGGAGCTCATCGACGCAGCCACTGCGCAAATGGGCCAGCTGTCCTACTACCACGCCTTCGGTGGCAAGACCCACCCGACGATGATGGCTTTGGCCGACAAGATTCGAGACATGGTGCCGGTAGACAATGCCAAGATTTTCTTTGGTAACTCGGGCAGTGATGCCAACGATACCTTTATCAAGATCCTGCGGTATTACGCTAACGCCACCGGTAGACCCGAGAAGCGAAAGATCATCACCCGGGAGCGCGGCTATCACGGCGTCACCGTCGCCTCCGGCGCCCTCACCAGTTTACCCGCCAACCTCACGCACTTTGATGCGCCGGTGGATGCCTTGGGAATCTTGCGCACAGATCATCCTCACTACTACAAGGGTCGCAACCCCGGCGAAACCGAAGACGCTTTTGTGGATCGCATCGTGGGCAATCTAGAAAAGCTCATCCTCGCTGAAGGGGCAGACACAATTGCGGCCTTTCTTGCAGAACCGATTACCGGTGCCAGTGGCGTCATCGTTCCGCCGGCCGGATATTACGAAAAAGTGCAGGCGCTGCTGAACGAGCACGACATCCTGTTTTGGGCCGACGAAGTCATCTGCGGGTTCGGGCGTACCGGTAACGACTTTGGCTGCACCACCATGAATATCGAAAAGCCCGCGCTCATGACGCTAGCTAAGCAGCTGTCTTCGGCTTACGTACCTATCAGTGCATCGGTGGTGCGTGGCGATATCTACGAGGCCCTGGTTGAGCCCGTGTCAGAAGTCGGCGTCTTTGGTCACGGCTACACCTACTCAGGGCACCCTTTAGGCTGTGCAGTGGCGCTAAAAACACTGGAGATTTACGAGCGGGATAATATTTTTGCAAAAGCCGCCGAGACCGGTGCTTACCTGCAGGAAAAACTCGCGCCCTTTAGCGATCATCCACTGGTGGGTGAAGTTCGCGGCAGAGGATTGATCGCTGCCCTTGAGCTGGTGAGCGACAAATCAACGGGAGAAGGATTTCCACCGTCGGTTGCAGGCTTCCTGACCAATGCCTGTGCCGAAGCAGGACTCATCGGCAGGCCCGTGGCAGGAACCGCCTTTGCTCTGTGCCCGCCTCTGATCATCACAAAAACGCAGATCGATGAACTGGTAGAGAAGCTGGGTATCGGGCTGGATGCCACGCTGGAACACGTGCACAGCGAGGGACTGATTAAGGCCGCGAGTTAAGCGGCCGACTTTTACGCAACGGCCTTGGCTTCGAGTTTGGTCAGGACTTTTACAAAGGTATCGGCCTCCTGTGCACCGAGCACAGAATATTTATCGTTGAAGATAAAGGCCGGTACCGCGTGAATCTCCCGATCCAGCCACCAGCGCTGATCTTCGCGAACCTCATCGGCGTAACGCTCTGAGCTCAGCACCTGCTCGGCCTCAGATTCTGACAGACCAACGCTGCCTGCCACCGATACCAAAACCTGGTCATCACTAACGTCCTTACGCTCACTAAAAAACGCAGAGAACAGCGCGAGCTTCAGTTCGGTTTGCTTGCCTTGGTTTGCTGCCCAATGAATCAGCTGGTGCGCACGAAACGTATTCACAACCCGCATGCCATCAAAATAATCGAAGTGAAAGCCCAGAGAGTCACCAATGCTCGATAGCAGGGCTCTGGCCTGCTGACTCTGCTCGGCGGTAGATCCGTATTTTTGCGCGATATGCTCCCGAAGATCCTGCCCCTCGGCCGGCATCTGGGGGTTTAGCTCAAAGGGCCGCCAATGCACGCTCACGTCAAAACGGCCGGGTAAGGCCGCTAAGGCTTTTTCGAACTGCTTGTAACCGATGACGCACCAGGGACAAACAACGTCCGAGACAATATCGACTTTCAGGGCTAGAGCTGTGATAGCGCGTTCCTCAATCTAGAAGGTAAACAGCTCCCGAAACTTCACCAAATCTTCGGCCATGGTGGAGCCACCGGGAAGCATTTCTTGCAGGCGCTCATCGCAGCGCATAGTCAGATCATAAAGCGGAATATGCTGATCCACAAAGATCGTCTCAAGATCCGGATAAAGCTCCTTCAGTGAATCGACCAGATCCATGGAAGAAAAATCCCGATGCGAGAGGTTGTACACATCCGAGTCCATATCTCGCTTGATCATGCGCGCGAGCACTTCCACCAGACGATAGACGCTGATGTGGCTCAGGGTGTGGTTGGGGTCGCCATGCATGGCCACGCGGTTTGTAAAATGTGCGTCAAAGACGAATTGATTCACCATGGTTTCAAAGCGCAAATTCTTGGAATACCCATAAACGTTGGCACAGCGCAGCAGCTGCACGGGGATCTTTTCCATGAGCCGCATGACGTGCTCTTCGCCACGCATCTTGGAAATACTGTAGTAGCTGCTGGGCACCCGGGGATGATCTGCGGACGTGACTTCGCCTTGCCCATAAACGGACTGGCTGCTTAAGTAGATTAAACGACCAATGCCCACTTCCTCGGCGGTGTAGACAACCTCAGCGGTGCCCCAATGATTGGTCTGCTCAAAGTCATGGGCATTTTGATCGGCAAAGGGCGTTTCTACCTTAGCCGCCAGATGAATCACCACGTCCATGCCTTCCATGCAGCTGCGCAAACTGCGCGAATCCAGAATATCCGCCTGAATAAAACGCACGTTATTACCCGGCACTTTGCGTAAACCCGTGAACAGGTTGTAGTTGCCCTTGCACAGATTGTCGTAGACCAGAATGTCTTTAATGCTGGGCTCGGCAGAGAGTCGATACACCAGTTCGTTACCAATATAGCCGGCGCCGCCGGTCACCATAACTTTCATCAGTTACCGCCCGACACCAAGGTTGTGTTGAGACCGCACTCGGTTTTGTTCATGCCGAACCAGCGCGCATTGCGAGAGTTACCTTCGCCAAAGGCCTTCATGGTGCAGGGCTCACAGCCAATGCTGAGGTACCCTTGCGCCTCCATGGGGTGCTCGGGAAGATCATGGGTCTTGCGGTAGAAGTACACCATGCGTGAGTCCCAACCCAGCATGGGATGGAAACGTGTACAGCCGTGCTGCGCAGGCTCTTCGACCTGCATCGCCGCACGCACCGAGCTTTGATCCGAACGCACGCCGTTCACCCAAATGTCATGCTCCCTGAGCACCGGCTCCAGAGGCTGCACCTTGTTCAGATAACAGCAATGGTCGGGGTCCGAGGCGTATAAAAAGCGCCGCTCCCGATCCAGTTGCTTGATTTTGGGCACTTCGGGACGCAGGGCGATCACATTCAGACCCAAGCGTTCGGCCAACTGATCGGCAAAGCGAATGGTCTGTGCAAAAAGAAATCCAGTGTTGGTGTAATACACGGGAATATCGCGATCTACCCGGCTGATCATGTGCAGCAGAGGTAGGCTCTGGGATTGAAACGAACTGGTAGTAAACACTTTTTTGCCGGCATCCAGATAACTGTGCAACTGCTCAACCACCTTATCGGCTCGCGCTTCCAGATCTTTTTTGTCGAGGATATCCACTCGTTGCCCGCTGATATTTATGAGGCGGGAAGTCTACTGGCATTAGGCCAAAGAGTATTAGACGGCTTTGTTTCTTGCTAATACTCGGAGGGAATATCAGCCCATCAACAAACGATAGTAGTGAGGTGCTTTATCTACGGCCAGCGCGATGGAGACCGCAAGACCAATAAACAATATGGCGTTGCGCCACCACTGCGCCTTGAACTCACCCATGACAGTGCTGTTGTTTGCCAGCAGGATCACAATCACAAAGGCCAGAGGGATCACAACGACGTTAATGCCCATAAGCAGAATGACCTTGAGTAAGGCCGGAAAGTCCCAAAACGGCGCCAGCGCAGCGGCCGCCAGTACAAACACAGTGAGAACACGGTGATAGAGCGCGTTCTCTGCAGAAAAACGCCACTCCTGACCGGCCATATCCAGCATGAAGTAAATAGTGACCTGTGCCGCCACCACGAGTGTGGTCATCGCTGCCGTGAACAAGCCCAGAGAGAATATCGTCGGTCCAAGGGTGGCAAACACGCCGGGGAGCGCATCCCTGAACACCGCCGATGCCTGCCCCACATCGGCAAAGCTCGCATGACCGGCCAAGGAGTGCAGTGCATAGCCACCTGCAACGACCACGAACACTGCATAAGCGCCAAAAATAAAACCCATATTGATGATGGCCTGTCTAAAGGCCTGAGCCAGTTGCTCGCGATTGCCGCCATCGTCGGCGCAAAGATACGGCATCCCTAACAAGGCAGCCGGCGCTACCGCCGCACCCACCATGGCAATGATCGAACTGGTGGCAATGCGAGGTGTATCACTGCCCGGTACAGGGAGGTCGGCCGGTAGCGACGGTATAAAGCCGGCAAGGATCGCTGGCAGCTCTACCAATCCACGCAGCGCAACAACAAAGAAACAGACGAACATCAGCACCATCAGTAACGTCATGACGCGCTGCATACGTTCGTAGCCCCGAGAGAAGACCAACCAAAGTACGCCCCCACTGAGGACGAGTGACAGCAACACCTGAACCCAAATACCTGGCGAAAAATCGGCGGGCGCCATTGGCAAACCCAGCAGAGCCATAAACGCGGATGACATCACCGAAATCTGCCCCATGGTCACCAAAAAGTGCACCGGGACAATGAGCAGCAAAATAATCCACGCCAAGCTGGCACTGATGCGGCTTCGCACCAGCGCAAACATCCCCTGATCCGGGTTTAATGCACCGATGCGAGAGGCTGTATCCACAGAGACCACAAACACTGGCAGCATCGCCAAAATCACCCACAGAAGATCGTAGCGAAACCAGGCGCCGGCCAACAAAAAAGACGCAACCGCCCCCGCGCCCATGGTGCCGGCGGCCATCACCGCGGCGGGGCCTACAAGCTTACTGAACACACGCAGAATCATCGCTGAATCACCTGGGCCGTTAAATCCGATTGTCTAGTTGGCGAGATCTTCATCATCGCGATAAACCTTGCCGCCTTTCATAACAAAGCTAATGCTGCGCAAAGCGCTGATGTCGGCACTTGGGTCGGCGCCCACCGCAACAATATCCGCGTACTTACCCACCTCCAAAGAACCAATGGAATCCTCGGCGCCCAGCATCTTGGCGGTCTGAACAGTTGCAGAGCGTAGTGCCTGCAAAGGCGTCATACCCGCTTCGACGTAATACTCGGCCTCGCGCACCGTCGCCGTCGTACCATCGTTGGGCTCCTGGGGAAGTTGATCCGTACCCAGAGCGATATTCACGCCCACATCAACCGCTGTACGCAGTGCTTCCCAGTGTTGCTTGCCCACAGAATCCCGGCGATCCAGATACCATTGCGGCGATCCAATGCGCTCAAAGAAGGGGGCCGTCGCTGGCTGGCTGACAACAATGGTGGGCACCAGCCAGGTCCCGGCGCGCTTCATCTTCTGCAGCACCTTCTTATCCAGCGTGTAGCCGTGTTCAATGCTGTCCACCCCGGCATCCACCGCCACGGTGGTCGCGATGGACGATCCGGAATGCGCGGCAACCTTGGCGCCGTAGCGATGCGCCGCATCCACCACCGCATTGATTTCTTCAGGCGTCATGAGTGCCTCGGCAATATCACCGCCGTCAGTCGCAATACCGCCAGAAATCAGGATTTTTACCCAGCTGGCGCCAAGACTAATCTGTTGTCGTGCAGCTTTGACCAACTCATCGGGGCCATCGGCATATACAACCCCGGGTTTTGAACCGTGGCCGCCGGTAATGATGAGTGACTCACCGGCCGAAAAAATACGCGGGCCGTCGGACTCACCTTTGCGAATAGACCGGTCCAGTGCGAGGTCGGCATGGCGATCATCACCGGGAATACGGATAGTCGTGACTCCGGCCGTTAACATGCCACGTGCTGCCGCGGCCATGCGCAAAGCCAGGGCTGGGTCGGTTTCGTTGGCCAGCTCGTTAGCCATCTTGCCTGGCAATATCAAACCCGGATGTACATGCATGTTCATCAGCCCGGGAATCAGCCACTTACCGGACACATCTATCAGCTGGGCATCCGCTGGGATGGACACATCAGCACGGCTACCCATCGCTGTAATACGCTCACCGTCAATGAGAATCACGGCATCGTCTAAAGCGGCACCGCCGTCTACGTTCACAACAGTGCCGCCAACCATGGCAGTCACGGCAGTTGCGAGCGGGGTAAAAAGCAGCGTGGGCAATAGAACCAGAGCGCCTAGGATTTTCATGGATGTTTTCATTACGGTATTCCTTTTGTTCACCGCGAAGCCCAAAAAGGCTTAGGGTGTTGTCAGTCTGTTGATCTCGGGCTCAAGCAGAGTCATTGGTAGCGGCCCCGCGCGCAGAACTGCATCAACCCAAATGTAAGTAGGCAGTTCTTTAGCATCCGCAAGATAATCACTATGCAGATCCTTAAAGGCGCGAAAGCCGGTGAAGTAATCGGTGATTTGCAGCGGTGAGTTCACCACCCGCTGCCATAAATTAATCGCAAACTGTGGCGCCAAAAGCCCCTCTTCCCGGGCAAATCGCAGAACCTGCTCCTCACCCCAAGAAGCGATATTCACCTGCACACTAACGTAAGCGCGGGTTGCATTTTCCAGTCGCTTCCTGAGGTGGGCAAGACGCGTCAAAGGCGCATTGTCGGACCATCCCGCGTCCAACATGAGCTCCTCAACAAAACTGCCCCAGCCTTCTACATAGGAGCCATTAGAAAACAACGACCGCAAGGTCGGCGCCTCACTCACGGCAACCTTGTATTGAAGGTAGTGCCCGGGAAACATCTCGTGGGACAGAATCATGGTGTTGAAGTGCGTGTTAAAAGAGCGATAAAAACCGTCTTTAGCCGCCTGAGGTGCTTCATCAGAAATCGAAGGCACGTAAAACAAAGTATTCGCCTGGGTATCAAATGGGCCGCTGGGATACACCCCGCCCACGGCAGCGCCGCTAAAATGTGCGGGAGATAAGGCAACAAGTAATGTGGTGGGTTTTGGGACGGTGGCTATCTGATGCTCCTGGACAAAACGCTCCGCAGCGAAGGTCAACTGCGTAAAACTCGCTAAGAAGTCTGCGCTGTTGCTTTGACGATCGTCCTCCATTGCTGTGATCGCAGCCTCAAGCCGCTCATCGTCAGTCAGCTCCAACAGTCGAAAGCGCGTTGCGGCATCGGTGTGAGAACGGGCCCACCGCGATGCTTGCTGATACATCAATGCACGAACACTTCGCAGCTCCTGTCCGGCAGCAGCGAGGAGGCTTTCGGGGGTGTAAAGACCCGAGGTGCGTCTGTGCAGCTTGGCCGCATAGGCCTCCTTGCCGATGGCGGCCTGCTCCTTTGCCAAAGGCAGAATCGCATTCTCAAGATGCTTTTGCAGCTCACCCATGGCCCGAAGCGTCGAATCGATGGCGTCATCGACACTCTGCTCCTGAGGTGCAGCAGGCCAGTCAGCCACCAGGTCACGCAAACCATGGTCATAAAATTGCTGACTACTGCTGAGAATACGCAGGGCTCTGCGGGTACGCATCGCATTTCCTGACTCAAGGGATGCAATGCCAAGCTGACACAGCCTCTCGACACCTTGAAGTCGAGCAATGAGTGCTTCGCTACGCGCCTTGCTAGAAAGCTGATCTCGAACCAATAAGTGAGTTAGCGCCTGAGATACCTGTTCGGCATACCACTGGGGCTGCTGAGTAAGGGGAGCATCTTCGGCCCAGCTGGCCAACTCGTCCGCTACTTGAGAGCGAAGCACTAAGGCATCTGTGTGCAACGCTGTATCTGCAGATCCCGTGGGACCAGTAAGAATAGCGTCCAACGAATCCGCCGTCGCGGCGTTCAATGCCAGCCAGTCGCTGAGGCGCGAGTCAGCGAAGTCTTCGAAAACTACCGCGCTATCCACGTCACCATAGGCAAAGGCCTGCGACGGATAAAACGCCCGCCAGGAATCTATGTAGTCGCTAATAAGGCCGGTGAGTGCCAGCGCAGGCTCATTAGCGCTGGCACAGGCTCCACCGAAATTCCCCAGCGCGGTTAGCAGGGCCAGCTTACACAGCAGGCGTGCCGGTCTTACCGGTTTGCCTGCTGCCCCTGGCCTGGCCGCTAACACCGCGCTCAGATCCCGTGACTTACTCAGAAGTTGTATCGAGCCCGCAATCCATACCGCTGAACTCCCGGCTCAATATGCAAACCGCCCATAAAGGCCTTCTGATAAGAGTTGGTAAAGTAGGTGTCGTCCAGCGCGTTCTCAACATAGAACGCCACGGTGTAGTTTTCGTGCTGCACACCCGCGCGAATATTCACGATGTCATAATCCGGAACCACCCAGGGGAACCCTTCGCGAATCAAAGAACTAATTGATGAGCGAATTTCGTCACGATAGATATACTCACCGCGCACAAAGGCATCGAGATTACCGGTCAGCTGGAAGCTATATTCTGCATCCGCCGACACCGTCCACTCCGGCGAGTTTGGCACGGTAAGTCCGTCCAACACTCGCGGCGCACCGTCAATGACCGTAGTGAAGTCCTCGTACTCCGCCTGAAGCCAACCGACATTGAGGTTCATCACCAGGCCTGCGACGGGCGCCGACGTGACCGATAGCTCTACGCCGTAGGACTCTGCGGAGTCAGCATTACCCACGGCACCAAAAATAAAGAAGTCACCGTTCTCGTCTACGCCAGAGAACTGCTGCGACGTCTGCTGATCGGTCCAATCCATATAAAAGGCCGCCGCGTTCACACGCAGGGTGCGATCAAGATACTCTGCCTTGTAGCCGATCTCGTAGTTCCATAGCTCTTCCGGGTCGTAGCTGTTCACCGCAGGATCGTTCGTCACCTGGGCGCCACCCGACTTAAAGCCTTTGGCTACCGTGGCATAAACCGATGAGTCATCACTCAGGTCGTAGCGAATCGAGGCCATGGGCGAAAAGTCGGTAAAGGTCTCTTCGGAGGTCTGCTCCTGAGAGACACCACCACCAAAGCCCGAAATATCCGCAAAAATCGTCTCTTCGCTATAACGACCACCGACGGTGAGAGTCAGACGGTCGCTCAAGGCGTAGTTCAGCTGACCAAATACCGCATAGACCTCGGAACTACCAAAAGTCTCTTCGCTGTCGATGAGGAATCCCTCTGGTATGCCGAAGATCTCCGCAGCACCCACGAAAGTTTTGTTGTCGATGGACCCCTCGTCATCAGAATAATAAAGACCCACGTTCCACTGCAGCCTGGCATCATCCATGCTTTGCAGACGGAATTCCTGGGTCATGCTTTCTCTGGGGATGGTTCGAAATTCCTGAAAGTAGTCCAGGCTGCCGCCGTCGATATCACCGCGAAGGAAAAAGTCGGACTCCATGTAACCGGTAATACTGGTAAAACGCATGTCCGAAAAGTCGTAGTCGATGCGCGCGATGGCGTACTCGAACTCAGTACCCACTGTCTGGGGAGCATTAAAGTTAACTTTGCTGTCGTTTTGCGGGAAGAAACCCACCCCATCGGGATCAGCAGTATCGCCGTAGAGCACGTTACCAAAGCTCGACAGCACCCCGGACGGGACACCCTCACGCATGCCCACATCCTCACTGGCATCGCTGTAGTTAAGCGTTACAGACAGGTTTTCGGTAGGCGTCCACAGCAAGGTGGCCCGCACATATTGATAATCGGCGTCATTCCCTCCGCCCTGAGGATTGATGTTCTCTATGTTTCCGTCAGAGCTGAAATCTTTGAAATTAATCCGCGCGGCCAACTTGTCCTTGATGATTGGGACGTTCAAAACGCCCTCAATATCGAGGCTGTCAAAACGCCCGTAATCGACCATTACAGACCCTTCAACTTCCTCAGTATTGGGCGCGTTGGTAGTGACACTGATACCACCACCAAGCGCATTGGCACCAAAGTAAGTCGACTGAGGCCCGCGCAGCACTTCGATACGCTCAATATCCATGATCGGCGGATTAATACTGCTGCTGGACAAATTGAAGTCGTCTACATAAAAGCCAAAAGAGGACGTTCGTCTGGCGTTATTCGCACCAACAAAGTTGGTCACGCCACGCATACTGATCTCTCGGCGTGAGCGCGCTCCACTGGTAATGAAGCTGGCATTAGGCGTGCGAGCCACAAAGTCTGTGACGTCGCGAAACATGTTTTTCTGAATATCTGTTTCGTTAAACGCCGAAATAGAGATCGGCACGTCTTGCAAACTCGCCTCGCGCTGCTGCGCGGTGACTACTACTTCCTCCAGAGCCGGCGCATTTTGCGCCTGGGCAAGGTTTACCCCTGTAGATGCCGCAAACACCGCCAGCGCCATAGTGCCTGGCGCAAAAACACCCAGTTTTGAGCTTTTCGTCATTTTTACATTCCCCATTTTACTTTTCTGAATAACTTGCAACGCTTTACTGGCTTTACGCTCTGCGGGCGAGGCTCTTAACTGGCGGCCTTTGCCTTGGATAGTATGCGTTTGCCCAGGCCATGAACAGCCACAGCGGTATTCTCTTGCTCAACGGGATGTTCTTAGGGGCCATCACCCCGCAGAATCGGACTGCATGCTAAGCTCCTGCCTATCCCAGATTCTGCATCGAGATCGCACTTATGCGGCAATTTTTCCAAATGTTGGCACTGCCTCTCCTGCTTGCGGCCTGCTCCGCAGGCGTCCTTGGGGATTCCACCCAGGCATCCCTAAAAGCCGCTGAAGGCTTATGGGAGTACACCGACCTGATAACGCGCGATGGCGAATCGCTACCGCTCACCGGGATTTTTTTAATCAAGAACGACATGTTTCTACAGCAGAGCATTTTTAAAGGTGATCCATTCGCCGAGCAAGGCTCCATGGCACATGCAGGACCTTATTGGGCCGGAGGCGCCGGACTCCGTTTGCGCTCAAATCAGACGCTCAGCATGGACCCGACGCAAAAAACACCACTATCGTCAGCAGGTGCCATGGAGCATGACCTTAAAGTCACCCGCGACGGAAAAGACCTAACTCTGCAATTTGGCGGCGGCACAAGTACGATCCAGACCTTCAGACACCTGAGTAACGCCGAAAACACCCAGATAATCTCATTTGCCAAAGGCAATCTGGCGCTCACTGAGAACTATTTTATATTGGTAAATGGCGATGGGAACGGCGCAGTGACTGGCTACGGCAGCTACGAGCGGATTAACGACAAGTTAATGATGACTGCGGTTCGCTGGGCAGAAAGCGACGGTACAACCGTAAAAAACCTCCGCGATGTCGAGCTGTCGGCAACCTTAAGTCCCTCCGCATTCACCTTGTCTGACGGTCGAAGCTTCACCATCGTCGACTGACTCACCGCAAAAGAAAAGGCCAACAACACACTATGACGGAACCTCAATTCACTCTCTACGACCTGCGAGTCGAAACGATTGAAGGCGACAAGCCTTTTGTCTGTGGGCACGAGCTCGGCAGCTCCTTTGAGGTGCGGGGAGAAAACCTTTTTTTCGAGACAGGTAAGCCTTTTTCACTCTATGCCCTGTCTGCCTTGCTGCCTCTATTGCCGACCAAGCAAAGGCCGCTTAATGAATACGACTGGATGGCTACGGACCACGTCATCGCCTGTCCGGATCCCCACTGTGGGGCCCGGTTCCGTATTAGCCGTATTGGCAAGCAAGTGTTCACGCGCTCCGATACCACCATCGAGCCACTTCTTGAGAACAATCCATGGAAAGAATGATTGAGCGCTACTCACTGACACCGGGATATGAGATATCCCGAGTCATTAAGGGCGGTTGGCAGCTCTCGGATGGCCATAGTCAGGAGGTTTCCAGCGATCCCGTAGCCGACATGTTTGCTTTTGTAGAGCGCGGCATCGACACCTTTGATTGTGCAGACATCTATACCGGTGTTGAGGCGATGATCGGAGAGTTTGTGTCGGCTAACGCCAAGCGTGCAGAGCCCCTGGCCATCAAAGTGCACACCAAGTACGTACCCGACTACGATCAACTCGGGCATCTTAAGAAGTCTGACGTCGAAGAAATCATCGACCGCTCGTTAATGCGTCTCAAGCTGGAAAAGCTCGATATGGTGCAATTCCATTGGTGGAACTACGCAGCTCCCGGCGCAGTAGAGGCCGCCGGCTGGCTCAAGGAACTGCAACAGGCTGGCAAAATCGAGCTTCTATCGACAACCAACTTTAATACTACGGGCACCCGGGAGATTCTGGATGCGGGCGTTGAGCTAGCAACAACCCAGGTGCAGTACTCCCTTTTAGACCCCAGACCAGAGAAGGCGCTGCTCGGACTCTGCGCTGAACACAATATGCATCTATTGTGCTATGGCACGCTCGCTGGAGGCTTTTTAAGTGAGCGATGGCTGGGTGAAGCAGAGCCACAGTCATTCAGCAACCGATCACTGATCAAGTACAAACTAATGATCGATGAGATCGGGGGTTGGGACCTCTTCCAGTCGTTGCTTCAAACACTCGATCGCATTGCCAAAAAACACGGCGTTACCATAGCCAGTGTGGCGTCTAACTGGGTTCTTGCGCAGGCACAGGTCGCAGCAGTGATCATTGGCTCGCGAAATGCCGCGCACCTTGATCGTTATAAAGAGGTCTTTGCCTTGCAAATGGATGCAGGGGATCGCGCCGCCATAGCGACTATTAAGATGCAGATGAGTATTCCACCCGATGACGTCTTTGATCTGGAGCGGGACAAGAGCGGTCCGCACGGGAGCATCATGAAATACAACCTCAACGCCGAATAGGGAACTGCGGCATGAGCATCAACGCAGAACGTTATGACGAATGGATTCGCTCCAGCTTTATCGAGATCAATACTGAACTCGAAGAGATTTACTTCGCTCAAGACGACCCTGCTGATGTGAGTTTGGCGGGCAATAGCCTGCGAACGCTTTTGCACGACGAAGGCCGCGAGCACATCACCGGCCTGCATAACGAGGGCAATACCGATGAAGGCTTCGAGGCGGCTTTTGCATTACTGGGTAACGTCGGCCTCTACATGGGTGCCTGCAGGCGCCATGAGATTACCGAGCCCTCCCGGGAGCAAAGCTCGCCACTCATCGAAGCATCGGGACTGGCCTTACACATCGGTGCCTCGCTGGGAGTAGCGCCCCGCTTTGCCACCAGCCATCTCTCGACGCACAACCTTGCGCGCGATGGCGTTTATCGCAGCTTTACCAAGCTCAAAGACGAGTTTTTGTTTTTGGACTTTAATACCCGGGGCATCTTTGCCTATAAACGCGCGGCAGATGCCCTGACCCGAACAGTACCGCTGGGTATCACACATCCGGTTACCGGCGACCTACTGATCGCTGCACGCCAGGCTCTGGAGGATGTAGCTGCGTACAATGAACAATTGTTTGCGCAACTCGACCCGGCACGCTTCTTTTATTCGGTGCGCCCCTACTACAAGCCTTATCGTGTAGGAAAAAGCGAGTACCGCGGCGCCAATGCCGGCGACTTTGCCGGGATTAACGAGATCGATCTGTTGCTGGGTTTATGTCAGGCAGAGGACCCGTCTTACTCACAGTTACTGGTGGATAAATTCTCGTACATGATGCCCGAGGATCAAGGGCGCCTGCGAGACTGCATGCGCCGCGAGAGCCTCATGGACCAAATACTACTAGGCCTGCAATCGCCAGATTCCTGCGGGGAATATTTTGAACACAACGCCCGGCTGTTTTTGGAGGTTTGCGAGGCTCACGGTCACACCGCATCCCAGCATCACAACCAATTGGTGGACCGCTTTATCGAACAGCCTTCGTCGGTACTCGATCAAAAGCATATGGCCCATATCACTGCCAGCGGACCACCACTGGAAGTACTCATGGCTGCCCTGCAGAAGCTTCGAGACCTACGCACTGCTGCGCCCCGGGATGACATTCGAAGTCGCTATAAAGATATCGCGAGTATCCGGGCCGCGATAGGTAGCCCACATAGATGAATAACTCTAACGACCCAGCCCGAGGATGGCCTGATGGCCGTGGCTACCTGCTGAATCACTCGGCGGGACTGCCGCCACTCGATGCCGCGGACGCACTCACTCAAGGATTGTTCGGACCCTGGGTTGCCAGTGACGATCAGGTTTGGACGCACTGGATGACGGCCTTTGATCGGTTTCGTAATGCCCTGGCACAAGTCATCAATCACGAACCTGGCATGATCTGCCCTCAGCCGAGTGTGAGCGCAGGATTGAGCCAGGTACTCAATTCAATCGCCGCAGAGCCCGGTCGGAATCAGCTGCTCATCGCTGAGCGCGCATTCCCGTCTCTGGGTTTTGTTCTATCCGTTGCGCAGCGCCATGGATTCGAGCTGGTGATTATTCCCCGATCAGAGAACACCCTCGACCCGACCGTTTGGTCACGCTATCTGAACGAGCAAGTGCACTGCGTGGTGTTTACCCACGTACATTCCAATACCGGCGAATGTCACGATCTGGCCCCACTATGTGCCTTGGCGCGGGACAGCGGCGCCATCAGTGTGGTGGACGTTGCCCAATCCATTGGGATTCGCCCGGTGGATGCCCAGGCATGGAATGCAGACTTTATTGTGGGCTCCTGCCTCAAGTGGTTATGTGGCGGACCCGGTGCTGGCTTTATGTGGGTTAATCCCCGGCGACTTGCCGACTGTGAACCTTCTGAGGTGGGATGGTTTTCTCATAGCAATCCCTTTGAGTTCGATATTCGTCACTTTGAGTACGCCGGTGATGCCCTGCGATTCTGGGGCGGCACTCCCAGTGTGGCACCAGCGCTAGTTGCTGCGCATGCCATAGAGTCGCTTCTTGATATTGGGCTTGAGCGGCTCGAAGCACATAACCGTGCGCTCATCGATCAAGTCTGTCGCGAGGTAAATCCAGAGTGGCTTGCATCACCCGCCGAGGCATCGCAGCGCGGCGGCACAGTAGTACTTAATCTGAAGTCCTCTCAGGAGCAGCTTGCCCAAAACCTGCGCGACGCACAGCTGCAGTTCGACGTTCGCAAAGAAGGCATTCGTTTATCGCCGCATTTTTACAACAGCGAAGAGGACATGGCTCGAGTGCTCAGCTGCTTACCGTCGGACTAGGAGCTCACTCCCGCTGCTCGGCCCGCCGCATCGGCATAGCATCAATCAACGCGTAAAGCGCATCAAGATCCAGTTCGCTCCCTCGGGCTTTCACGCCACCATCCAATCCAATCAGCAGCACTTCGTTGGGGCCAACGTCCAGCTGAAGTTGAGCGTTTGTAGCTAAGTCATTGCCCAGCGCCTGGACAGAGTTTGTCTGCACAGTCCCACCCTGAAGCACAAACCAGATCAATCGACGCTCCTCCAAGGCGGCTGCGCCAGCGGACAGTAACGCCAACAACGCATCGGTATCCTGCGGCTCATTGATCAGCAAAATACGGTGCTGCCAACGAAGGTCATCAAGATCAGAAATCACTGCGGGCTCCTTCGCTAAAGCAGATGCGCAAAACCACAAACACAGCACACTATAGAAAAACGTTTTCACACGGACTCGGCGTTAGAAACAACGCTTCAAGGTAGCACTCCACAAACAAAACCTGCCAACAATTCCCAAGATAGAGGGCTTGGCGCGAGCTAAAAACCCACTTACTCTGCGCCAGCAAATTCGCATAAAACAATAAAAACAGCAGCTTAGGCGAAAAACCTAATAAATGTTTGAAAAAGAATTTGCTGTCACTGACCCTTGGGAACCGAAGACAACATGATGATGAAACGCGCTGCCTCGATACTGGTCCTGAGCATGCTGCCGGGAGTGAGCTCTGCGGGTCTTTTAGACTCGGCGCTTCGTTTTTGGAGTTTTGACGGCACGCTGAGCGATAGCGTGGCAAACATTGGCGCAACTGCTCGTAATTGGGATGGTGGCTATTCGACAGATCGTGATGGCAACCTGGGTGGCGCGCTTGATCTGACTGGGGACCTGGATGCAATCATTGTCGATTCCTCAAGCGATCTAGCAACGCTCAGCCAGTACAGCCTGAGCTTGTGGTTTCGCATGGATTCTCACAATGGGCCACTGGGACGAAGCCAGATATTTGATGTGCGCGATGCTGGCGGCAATGAAACTGCATCGGTTAGAGGCTTAATCGATAACACCGCCACTGGAGGCGTGATTTCTAATCTCGATCCCGTGAATGCCTGGTTGTTTCCCTACACCACCTCAGCAGACAACAAAATCTTACTGGAGTCGGCAAACAATCAGACCTGGCATCACCTGCTGTACAGCGTCAGTGATACACAGGAAAGCATTTACTTTAATGGCAATGCAGTTGCTTCCCCTTTGCCTTTCCGTCCCGACACGCCAAGTAATTTCAACGCTGGTATCGCTTTCGGTGACAAGCGCAGTGACCTTGGCGGAGGCTTCAACTTCAACGGCAGCCTGGATGACATCGCACTGTGGGATCGAGCTCTGTCCGCCAGCGACGCCGCCGCATTATTCGCAGCTCCGGCATCGGCCAGTGTTCCTGCTCCGGCAACCCTTTTGCTATTGCTAGCAGGCATCGGGCTGCTACGAACAAGAGCCGGCCTAAAAGGCTAACGATTCAGACGTTCACTCAGCGGAAACAGCCGCTTCCAACTGCTTGATACGGTAGAGAAGGTTGTTTACGTCGGGCTCGATCTCGTTGATGGCCCGGTAGTAATCAAGCAAACCAGTATCTGAGCTCGGCTGAGGCACGCGTTGTCCACGCTGCACGGTGTAGACCTTACCGTCCTCAATGAGCACGCTCGCCAAATGTCCGCCATAGTGCTGGGCAAGACCACTGTCCGCCGCGATCACCCGGGCGTCGTAGCGCGGCACCACCGTGCCATATCCCGGTGTATGCCCTACGACGATGCGATCAACATCAAAGCGCTGCAGCAGCGTCTCAAGCTGCTCTGCCACGTCTTGCGTTTCGTCACCCATTGCCAGGCCCCGATACCACAGAGGGCCAAGCTCATCATCGATTATCTTTGGCCCCTTTGCACCGGGAACAAGCAACTCGGCGCGCACCGCATCGTTGATGTCTTGCATAGCCCGATCCACATACGCCGGGCTGATACCAGCATGCACAAACAGGCTGCGATTAATACGAATCACCGTATTGTGGCTGCTCACCCAAGCGCCAAACTCTCCCTGAGGATGCCAGTACTGACGATGCTCCACATATCCCAAAGGATGCTCCTTGAGCCACTGCTCCCGAAACGCCTCATCAATCTGTACAGGGTTTTCCTGCCCGGACAAAAACGCGACTACCCGTTGATAGTAATCATCCTGCAAACGACTCGATTTTCGAGTTTTAAGTGCGTCGTACTCCCCGGGATGCACGTAGCGTAAATCACCGGTCATGTTCATGACTTCGTGATTGCCAATGAGTGGATGTACCTTACCGCCAGCCTTTTCAGCCTGGGTTTCAAGCTTCCGCAAATGGCGAATAATTTTTGCCGTATCCGGACCACGATCAGGAATATCGCCCAGCTGTACTAGGTGTGTGCTACCTGCGGCCCAGCGCCCTCGACTATTAACCACTCCTGCTTGCTCAAGTACGGTGATGTAACTCTCATAATCGCCATGTAAATCCGCTACGGCTACCACGCGATCAACACCCTGCCAGTCTGATTGCTCAGCGAGAGCGGACGCCCCCGCAAGGATCAAAAAGCCAACTGCTAAGACATGGCGAAAGCGCCGCGGCATTCGCGACCTCCATACAGGCTGCTCACCATGCATGGCTATCGACACTCTTCAATAATCTCCCGGCGTACTTTCTTGGGGTTGTCCAGCACCCCATAGAACTTATCGACGTACTTCTGCGTGCGCTTTACCGATTTAGCAGACACGTAGGTCGTGTCAGCAACGATGGCACTGATAGCGTCCCTCTTTGACTGCACCAGGGCGATGGCCTTAGCGGTGACTTCCTCTGGGGCGCAGTAGCCCCGGTACATGCGTTGTTTCACATTGCTTTGTCCAATTCCCCCGGCTGGCTCTGCATAGGAGGTGTTTACAAAGCCGGTGGAGTCATAATCGTAGGGCAAGGGATAAAGAGCCCCGTCCGCTGATTCCAAAAGTTTAATGTTGTGGCAGCAGGTCTCGCCGGGCGCGGCCGCAATAAAGGAGTAATCGGTATTGGATACCAGGTACATGAAGAGAGCGACAAGGGCACTGCGATCTGGATCCAAACGCGCCTTGTCGGCACGAATCTCTTTGTACAAGCTCATATCGTTTTGCTTAGCCAGCCGGTCCTGATGCTGAATAAAAAAGCCCAACTGTTCTCGGCTCTCTCCACCATCGGTGTCGACATAGCTCACCTTGAGCATGCGCGTATCCAGACTCAGATCAGAGAGCGTCTGAAATATCTGATAAGCCTGCTGCTCTCGCCCGATGTACTCGGCATAGCGATCAGAGTCTTTACACTGAACCACGAGCTTTAGTTTGTCCTGTTTGGCAAACAGTGTGCCCTTAAGCTGGCTTTTCTTTAAGTTGACCCACAGCTGCGCATGACTACAAATATCCTTACGAAGACGGAAATTGCCGCGCACCGAAAACTTGGCCTCGAGGGTAACAGGCCCCAGCTCAGGATCTTCGTAGCTGAGGCTTCCGGGGTACTCTTTTTCTTTATCGCGCTCTTGATCGATAAGCTCGAAGGGGCCAGACAGGCTAATTGCGAGCTGCCCATCACTATCAAACAATGGCGCAGAAAAAACACTGGCGCTGTGTATTACAGCAAAAGCAATCAGGAGTCGTAACATCACTTAAAATCTCCTCAGTATGGGTCAGTTGTCTGAAACCCGCCGGTCAAGCCAGGGAATCTTTAAGACGGTGACAGGGCTCGAAAACGAAATTCATCCAATTGAATGTCGTCCAAACCAATCTGATCGAAGGGGTTTTCCATTTGCACCTGCACGTTGTACAGCGCAATCAAAATAAAACCGTGGAGCACGCTCAGGCCGTAGGTCAGCAGTATCGGAGCGTCCGGCAGGTGGTAAACGATGGTGGGAGCAAAAACAAACGGAAACAGGAACACGAACACCAGGCAATAGGCTCGCATGCTAATGGGCGTACCGTGCATCTTTAAGCTTATGGTGTTTTCCATACCATCATTTACGTCTTGCACAAAACGGATGATTTTGAGCGCAAGGCCATTAGAAATGACCGAATCGTTACGCTTAATAAAATGAATAATTTGGTTCACGGTGTCTTCTGCCGGGCGTATGTCTGCATCCTCAGAGCCTAAAGCGTCGAAGAACTGCGAAGACGCTTTATCCAGAAGCTGCGAAACCTCGGCACGCTGCTCGTCATTGAGTTTTTTGCATTGCTCAAAGCAGTAGTGCACCGAACACAGCCCGGATTTGAACTGGCTGAGAAACTTGAGCGCGTTATCGCGACGCTTAAAGGCCTCTCGGATGGTGAACACCAAGGGGAAGATCACCGCGATGCTGAATAAAGTGATGTTCAGGTCGTAGGCAATATTAAAACGAAAGCACAGATACGTGACGGCTATGCACACCACGCTGAGCAACAGCGTTTTGAAGTCGATAATCGCGAGATATTTATTCATAGGTAACTCATAAGTTCATAGACTCCATCGGCACGTCTTTGTTTGCATCATACCAAGCGAGCTGGCTCTGAAGGTCTGATTTGAGCGCGGCGATTACAGATTCAAAACGGGGATCGTTGCGCAGGGAATCATAGAGAGAGTCGTGCGTCAGTCCAAAGGAAAAAAACCGCCACCCCGCAGCGACGGTTTGCTCAAGACGCTCCAGCGCCTCATCCCGCCTGCCAAGAAGCAGTAAGAACTGCGCATCTTCTATGCCAGCCACATACCCGGAACCCTGAAGTTTTCGTCTGCGCTCAATGTAGGACAAACCGGCTTCCAGTATCACGGTCGCTTTATCGGCTTCGCCCATGCCAGCGTAGGCCCGTCCAACATTGACCGCCGCCCATATGGTCATGTCTGTGACTCTGGGTTCTTCGGTAAACAGCTGTGGTGCAACGGGCTTGAGAATCTCAAGCACTTGTTCGTAATCCCCTGCCGCATTGAGCCAGTCCGCAAGCTGAAATCGGCGATACCAAAAGTTTGGATTCTCCTCGACCGCGTCACGGAGATTCCGTATGGCCAAGTCCCGATCTTGTTCAAGCATGGCCAGATATTGAGTCGCCTCGGTATCGTCAGGATGTTGGCGCAAAAAGTCCCTGGTACAAACCAGCGCCCTCTCCATCGCCCAGAACTGCACGAGATTCTGGCAGCGCCCCCAATTAGAAGACTCAGACATTCCGTTGAGCTTCGCAGCCTGATCTTGCCAATATGTTCCTTTTCCAATATCGCCAAGCTGCATGTACCAACGACCCAAAATACCGTAGTTACCAGGCACCTCGGGATTGCGCTGGATAGCCTCCTTGACGGTAGCAATTGCTTCTTCGGAGCGACTCACAGACCACAGAGCATGGGCTAAGCCTGTCTTGTAGCGGTTTTCCTGCGGATCGAGTTCAATGGCTTTACGCATCTGCGCCAGAGACTCGTCAGTCATGCCCTGCATGGCATACATCGTGGAATAGGTCGCATAAGCATCGGCATAGCTAGGTCGAAGTTCCAGTGCCCGCTTAAGGGATGCTTCGGCCTCAGGAAATCGCTTCATAGACAGCAACCATTGCGCCTGAGCACCATGCGCCTCGGCCAGCTGCGGGTCCAGATCCAGCGCTTTGGCTATAACAACACTGACCGACTCCAAAGTGGCCGCGCGATCCTCCCGGCCCGAGGCCGTAACGTACGCTTGGGCCAGGTAGACATAAGCCAATGCATAGTCGGGATCCAACTCAGTGGCTTCCTGAAACAGCTCTTTTGCTTTCTGGGCGCCCGCAGTGGTGCGCAGCGCTAGCTGCTGCTTACCTAAAATAAATTTTTCGTAGGCGTCAAAGTCTGGTCGGTATTGATCATCTATCAAAGGTGACTCGCCGGTCTTTAGCACCTCTGTGGTGAGCGCAGTAGAAACTTCCCGGGCTATTTCATCCTGAATCGCGAAGATCGATTCCAGGGTGCGATCATAATAGCCAGACCAGATTTCGCTCCCGACACGGGCGTCAATAAGCCGGGCAATAATTCGCACCTGGTCGCCCGCTTTTTGCACGCTGCCCTCCAGAACATGGGCAACCGAGAGCGCCGCTGCGATCTCAGCAACACTGATGTTCTGATTCCGAAACGCAAAGCTTGACGTGCGCGCGGTCACTTTAAGATCGGCAATTTGTGACAACACGTGCATCACCGTGTCACTGATGCCATCCCCCAGAAACCCTTGATCCTGAGATTGACTGATGTCTGCAAAAGGTAGCACCGCGATGGAGTTCGCCGGCAAATCCTGCATCGCTGTTTTTTGCGAGGCCGAACGCGACCCCTCAGCCTGCTGTGCTACCGGCAAAAGCTGATAAAGCGCGGTGCCACCGACACCCAAAAGCACCAACATTAAAACGTAGTCGACCACTTTGAGTGGGCTGGGTGGGCTATCGTCATCGCTATCGAGCTGGGTGCGGACAATACCGTGCTCACCAATGTCATAGCGCCAGCTCAGGACCATGGCAATGGGAAAACCCAAGACCAATATATACAGCAGTGCGGTCATGCTCCAGGGCGGCAGACCCGCCGGCTCTGCAATAACATCACCGACTTGCAAAACACCCCAGGCGGCGAGTAAGTAATAACCCGCGCCGCGAAACACTCGACGCTGCCTTAATTCGGCAATCAGGCGCATAACTGGTTACTCAGAATCCTTTTATAGCCGATACCGCAAGCCGAGGAAGAATCGGCGTCCAAAAACATCGTATAGCTGCGGTGCAGTATTTGACTGAGTTGCACCGAGGCCCATGAGCGGCGGATCCTCTTCAAACAGGTTGCTCACACCACCATAGACTTCGCCGTGCTCACCGAACTCAAATCGCCCGGATAACTCAAAATAGCTATGGTCGCCCAAATTGCCAAGCTCACTCTCGTAGCAAAACTGAGGGCTTTCCTCGCAGGTAATATCCAGGTGGCTTTCGAGATCACCGATCCAACGCCAGTTCAAAGCCAGCGACAAAGGACCCGAATAGTAGGTCAGGCGGGTGCTGCTGCGATACTCAGGAACCAACACCCCGGGACCAATAAACGCGCAGGCACCGCCATAGTAGCCGGCACAGTCAAGCTCGCTGTCCGTGGGCGTTGCCTGAACGGTATTTTCCATCGCGTAGTTAAAGAGCACTTGCAGTGTTATGGATGCATCTGATCCAGGAAGCGCCAGTCCCTCCCACAGGTCAAAACGATAGTTGAGCGCGAGGTCTACTCCTTCCACGCCCAGCGTTGCCAGATTGAACTGCGGATTTGTGTACTGGCTGATATCACCGGAGGGGCCGCGCACCACCGAGCTGCAGAATGGGCTCGTGGGGTCATTGGAATCTCCGCAAAGACCGAGAGCAGCCTCAAAATCTGTTGAGCCAATAGCGTTGTCGATCTCGATTCGGTAATAATCAACAGATACAGATAGATCCTCTGCCCAGCTTGGCTGAATCACCAAGCCTGCGGTAAAGGTATCGCCGGTCTCTGGATCCAGCCCTGTGTTTCCACCGCCTTCAAATACCGTAAGGCCGATGTCCGGAGTAGGCTGGTAGACGCCGACCTGGGCAGCAGGAATACCCTGCGCAATACAAAGATCCGTCAAGCCGCGACCTATAGGATCGGCCGATGCGGCACAAAAATCCGTATCAGGGTTAAAGAGGTTTCGTGGCTGTTCTGCTGCTTGCGCAAAAAGCTCTTCGATATTGGGCGCTCGCACAGCGCGCTGCGCCATAACTCTAAAGCGCAGCGACGAGAGCGGCGCCCAATCGACACCGAACTTCCAGTTATCAGCAACACCCGAGAATTTGTAATCCGAATAGCGGTAACCCGCCTCTATGCCCAGATACTCGGCAAAGGGCTGGCCCGAGAGAATCGGCACCAAAGCCTCCAGATATAGCTCGGCAACATCGGTAGTACCGGAGATTGGCGCCTGGGCCAGCGCACCTAAGACACCCGCTCCAATAAAGTTTGGATCGGGCTGGTAGTCAGACGAAGTCTCGCGCCACTCAAAACCACCGGCAATGCCCACCGGGCCCGCAGGCAATTCGAAAGCGTCCCCGGTGACAATAAAGCTGAAGATGTCTTCGTCGACCGTATAGTTCTCGACGATGTCGCCGGCGCGCAAAAAGGCCGCGGCATCTTCAGGGATCGTAAGTCCAAAGGGGTTAAAGGGCACGCAGCCGTCAGAAGGATCAAAACAGTCGCCCGTGACGGGATCAGCCAACAAACCCTGTTCAAAGCGACTGGCAAAAACCGCATTGCCGGTAATAAACTCACCGGTGACTTCCGACAGACTGTAAGTTGCTTCCCAGTCCCATTGCGCGTTGATATCACCGCTTGCGCCGAATACGGCTCGCAATGTGTCCGCCGCACGTTCTGACTGCCGCGGACCGGTCTCGATCAAACGCCGGGAAAATACAAAATCAGCGAAACCATCGCCGTCGGGGTCATAGCTAGTCCCAAACAACTGCGCCTGCTCGGGGGTAAGAAGCGGGTTATCAAGGTTTACCCGAGCACCGATAAACGCCGGGGGCGGTGCTAGTTGCGCCGATGTCGAGGTCTCGGAGTAGAGCATTTCTCCGAAAACCTTTATCCGATCATTCAACTGATAATTGCCAAACAGCGCGCCGGAATATCTTTGCAGAGGCACCTGAAGGTAATTGACAGGTTGGAAATTGTAGCTCGGCGTATCGGGACCTACCGCCGCCGGTGTACCCCTGTCATCAAAGGTTACCTGCACCGGTGCATCACTGCCGGGTAGAAACGCTCGAGGGAACACAACCCTGCCGGCAGGTGTAGTGCCACTACCCAGAGCAACAAGTTCTCCGGTGAAGCGGTCTTCGCGCAGGGCCTCGGCGGTAAACGGTCGATCACCCGCAAACACCGAGTCTCGGTCCTGATAGTTTAAGAAGCCCGTCAGATGACCGCGATCGTTGCCAAAACCGAAAGCGAGGCTGACATCGGCAACGGCACCATCACCTTCTTCAAAGGTGTCGTACTGCGCGGTGATCTCGAATCCTTCGTATTCATCGTTAAGGATAAAGTTCACTACACCTGCCACCGCATCAGAGCCATACACGGTGGACGCTCCGCCGGTGACGATTTCTACGCGCTTGATTAACTGCGAGGGAATCAGGTTAACGTCAGCGGCGCCAAAGGAATCCGCCGGTGCCATGCGTCGGCCATTGAGCGTTACCAAAGTGCGGTTAGACCCCAGGCCACGCAAGTTCAGGCTCGCCTGCCCATTTCCGGGGTTGTTGCTGGTTCGGTTGCCGTCGGGGACGAGCTGAGGTGCTTCGTTGACAAGATCCTCAATGGCGGTAACACCCGAAAGCGTGATCTGCTCGGCGTCGAGGGTGACCAGCGGAGAAATAGACGTAAAGTCCTTGCGCTTGATGCGCGAGCCGGTGACAACGATTTCTTCAATCTCTCCAGCAGGTGCTCTCGCGCTAAGGCGAGTGTTTTGCTCTTGGGCAAAAACAGCAGATGCCGCCATGGCGCTAGAGGTGACTAAAGTGATAACAGCTGGCGCGAAGCGATGTTTCATGGTCGATTTCAGCATAAAGAATACGAGTCGTTCAACAATACCTATATCAGTAGGTTATAGCCAAGCGAATCGGTATAAATTGGCAATGAAAGCGAACAAGAATAGCGCATCAAAATGGCGCAGACAGCTTCATACATGCGGTCGTGTGGGTGCGCGCACATAAGGTCTGATATTCTTCCCGCTTTTATTTCACTCAATATGAAATCCTTAAGCCAATGACTAACAGGGAAGGCAGCAATAGCGGCCTGTTTGCAGAGCTTCGTCGTCGACGGGTGTTTCGCACGCTCGCCCTGTACATACTCGCCGCCTGGGGACTCATGCAGGTTGCCGACGTGCTACTTCCTGCACTGGATTTACCCGAAGCAAGCATTCGATACCTGCTGTTTGCCAGCATCGCAGGCCTGCCCGTGGCGCTGGTATTTGGCTGGTTTTTTGATATCACCGCGCACGGAATCCAACGGACCGGTCCCGTCGCGGGGGCTGCTACGACAGAGGCGGAGCCGCTGCGCAGCGTCGACTATCTACTCCTCGGTGCTCTGGCCGTAGTTCTGGGCCTGATCCTGTACAGCTTTATGGGTGGCGTGGTGGAGATCCCGTTGGCTGACAGCTCTTCATCGGTCAGCGCCGATCGGGCAAAGACCGATGGACCGCCCATGGTAGGCGTCATTCCCTTTGACTACGGCGACGATACTGGCGACGGTAAGTTCTTTGCCACGGGCGTTCACGATGACCTGCTCACACGCCTGACCAAAGTTGGTGGCTTGCGGGTGATTTCGCGAACCTCGGTGCTGCAATACGCGAAGACCACCAAAAGCATCCCGCAGATCGGTAACGAGCTGGGTGCTGATGCGATTTTAGAAGGCGGCGTGCGCATCGCCGGGAGCAAGATTCGCATCAATGCGCAGCTGATCGATGCCCGAAGCGATGAGCATTTGTGGGCCGAAACCTACGACCGGGATTTGAGCCCCGAAAACATTTTTGCCGTGCAGGCCGATATCGCCCGGGCCATCTCCACCGCACTGGCTACTACGTTGAGCCCCGAAGAAGATCGCAGTCTCGACGTCATCCCTACCAACAACATGGCGGCTTATCGTGCCTTCCACGAAATTATGCAGTGGCGAGATGAGAATCACCTCACGCCAACAAATGCGCCCGAGTTCGTGCAAGGCCTGGAAAAAGCTTATGAGATCGATCCCAACTTTATCCAACCCATGCTCGAAGTCATCGGTACTCTGACTCTCCAGGCGCGCCGAGGAGGCGGGCGGGAGTTTTTGCCAAAAATCGAGTCACTCATCGACCGTATCGGCCACATCGCGCCAGAATCCGCAGACTATTACACGGCGCAAACGCTGTATGTTTATAACGTACTTGCAGACTATGACCAGGCGCTTGCGTTGGTCAAAAAAGCACGGTCATTAGCGCCCAGCGATACTCACATACTCAACATTCAAAGTTGGATTCAGCGACGCCAGGGCGACTACGAGGGCTACCTGGAAAGTGCCCGTCTGTCCTATCAGCTGGAGCCCAACAACGCTCAAGCAGCCGAACTTCTGGCCGGGCGTCTTATGGTCATGCATCGTTATGAAGAAGCACTGGCCATAGCCGAGCAAATCGAGAATCCCAGCCTCCGACTCCGCGCGCAATCTCTGCCCATGCTGCGCTTCTTTAAGCACGGCGATCTGCAACGTTGGGAACAAGAGGTTCGTGCAGCGCTCAATACCGATCTGTCTGAGGACAGGCGCGACGATGTGCTCAGCACTTTATGGGAGGTTCAGATCGCGCGGCGAGAATTTGCCGCAGCGCAGCAGAGCATCGATCAAATCAGCTACGACGAGCTGATCAAAACCCCAGTAAACGTCTGGCTATCGCCCAAGCACCGCCTACAAATGGCACAGCACCTGGTAACGGAAAATGCGGCGGCGGCTAAAGCATCAGCCCAAGCCGCTAGGCGTTTGGCCGAACCTATGAACAGCGACGCTCAGGCCCTGTTGGACCGACTGACACCTCCCGATCGGGCCCTGATGTTGTTGGCCGAAGGACAGCAAGATGCGGCTTTTAACGCGCTCAAGATTTGGAGGGACCCAAACTGGGACCGCGCGGAATGGTTTGGCCGCTCGTACCTCTGTGAGATGCTAGCGCTCATCAAAACTGAAGCCGCTGCGCTTGAGGCGCTTGCCTGCCTGCGCAGTGCGCTAACCGAACCCAGCCTTGGAATGCTTTTTGTAGAACCACAGCTCCCGTTTTATGATTCGCTACGCGAACGAGCGGACTTCAAGGCGCTCATTGCCGAAGTAAGCGCAGCGCGCGCCAAACTCAATGACTAGCATGGAAGGCAGCAGTAGCGGCCTGTTTGCAGAGCTTCGTCGTCGACGGGTGTTTCGCACGCTCGCCCTGTACATACTCGCCGCCTGGGGACTCATGCAGGTTGCCGACGTGCTACTTCCTGCACTGGGTTTACCCGAAGCAAGCATTCGATACCTGCTGTTTGCCAGCATCGCAGGCCTGCCCGTGGCGCTGGTATTTGGCTGGTTTTTTGATATCACCGCGCACGGAATCCAACGGACCGCTCCCGTCGCGGGGGCTGCTACGACAGAGGCGGAGCCGCTGCGCAGCGTTGACTATCTACTCCTCGGTGCTCTGGCCGTAGTTCTGGGCCTGATCCTGTACAGCTTTATGGGTGGCGTGGTGGAGATCCCGTTGGCTGACAGCTCTTCATCGGTCAGCGCCGATCGGGCAAAGACCGATGGACCGCCCATGGTAGGCGTCATTCCCTTTGACTACGGCGACGATACTGGCGACGGTAAGTTCTTTGCCACGGGCGTTCACGATGACCTGCTCACACGCCTGACCAAAGTTGGTGGCTTGCGGGTGATTTCGCGAACCTCGGTGCTGCAATACGCGAAGACCACCAAAAGCATCCCGCAGATCGGTAACGAGCTGGGTGCTGATGCGATTTTAGAAGGCGGCGTGCGCATCGCCGGGAGCAAGATTCGCATCAATGCGCAGCTGATCGATGCCCGAAGCGATGAGCATTTGTGGGCCGAAACCTACGACCGGGATTTGAGCCCCGAAAACATTTTTGCCGTGCAGGCCGATATCGCCCGGGCCATATCTACCGCGCTAGCGGCGACGCTGAGCCCTGAGGAAGATCGCGAACTCGACTTAATACCCACTACAAACATGGCGGCCTATCGTGCCTTCCATGAAATCATGCAATGGCGGAATGACGTTCATCTCACCCCGGAAAACACCGAAAAGTATATTAAAGGCCTGGAGAGAGCCTACGAACTTGACCCTAACTTCACCCAGCCTATGGTCGAGGTGGTAGCTACCCTTACCCTTCAAACGCGTTACGGCAGCAACCGTGAGGTGTTGCCTCGCATCGAGGCACTCATCGATCGCATTGGCCGGATCGCACCAGATTCTGTGGATTACTACACCGCGCAGGGTATATATATTTATCACGTGCTCAAGGACTACGATCGCGCTACAGCCGTAATCAAAAAAGCACAGGAACTAGCTCCCAGCGACGTTGAGTTGATCAACATTCAAAGCTGGATCCAACGACGCCGCGGTGATTTTGAGGGTTATTTGAAGAGCGCTCGGCAGGTGTACGATCTGGAGCCTGGCGAACCACAGCACGCAGCCATATTGGCTCTGCGGCTAATGTATATGCATCGCTACGACGAAGCCCTGTCTGTGGCTGAGAGTGTAAAGAACCCCAGTTTGGCACTAACCACGCAAGGGCTTCTCCAGCTCCGTTTTTACAAACATAGGAACCTGACGACGTTGGAGCGCGACGTGGCAGCGGTGTTGAACGGCGATGTACCCGAAGGAAGAAGAGACGATGTACTGTTAACACTTTTCGAAGTGCAACTGGCTAGCCAGGACTTTGCAGCTGCGCAGGAAACCCTAAACCGAGTAAGCGATATTGGGCTCCCTGACGATCGCTCCCTAACTTACCTACCTGTGAATCACAGCTCTCATATCTGGCTGTATTTAATCACAGGTGATGCAAACGGCGCCGCCGAAGAAGTGGAGAAGATTCGGCGCATAGCCGACCTGACCGACATCGGCTCGACCGCTTTTCTTAATCGGCTGAATTCTCTTGATCGAGCGACGATACTTTCGATCGAGGGACAGCAGGAGGAGGCCATAGGGCTTCTCAAAGATTTCTGGAGAGACCCCAAGGGTGATTACACCCTCTGGATGGTCAACCGAAAATACGCTTGTCAAATGCTCGCGATGATAAAGAGCCCGGGGGCCGCCGACGAGGCACTTGCCTGTCTTACAGATGTGCTCACTCAGCCCAGCAACGCCCAGCAATTTCTGGAGCCACTACAGCCGGCCTACAACTCACTACGGGAACGCGAAGACTTTAGGGCTTTGATGGCCGAACTGGGTCAGCGCCAAGGCCACTCTGATTCAGACCGGTAAGCCCACTCCAAGAAACTTCGCAATATCGCCGCGTTGCCACATGGCATCGCGATAGCCAAGCTCAATTAGCGACTCGACAAAGGGCCTTGCAAACAACAGGTAAGATGCTGCCGTGGAGCCGGCCCCGCTCTCTGTCCCGCCCGTAGCACGGAGTAAAAACCGTACGCTTGGCGGCAGCGATGCCGTGTTTTGACCGGCAATCATATCCAGCTCCTGAGATGGCGAGATAACTTGTCGATCGATGTAGCGCAGGGTCGATCCTTCTTCCAAACTCTCTTTGGGTAAAAGCTCCACCAGCTTATTGATGCGATCCAGCCGCTCTATATCACTCTCTAGACTATCGATGAACGCACTATTAAGCAGATGCCCGACGATCTGCGCCAGGGATGGGGAGTGCGTAAGCTTCGCTCCTGCCAAAGACTCCGGGCGCTCACGATTAGCACTCACACCCACAATAAAGAGTCGGTCGGCGCCCAAATGCAAAGCAGGACTCAAGGGCGCCAACTGCCGCACCGCGCCGTCCCCAAAGTATTCAAACTCAATGCGCGTGGCGGGGAACATGGTGGGAATCGCAGACGATGCCATTAAGTGGTCTGCATTGAGCAGAGTACGCCGACCACTGCGTCGATATCGGGTCCAGTCCTCGGTGCCCGTTTTGGCCTGATAAAAGCACATGGACCTACCCGACTGATAGCCCGTGGCCGTCACACAAACAGCGTCGACATCACCACGAGCAATTGCGCGGTCGATTTTCTCAAAATTGATGGAACGCTTGATCAGGCCGCGCAGCGGTGTGTTATCTAACAGCGCTATGGGCTTTCCGACCCCCACGCCACGATTCACTAAAGAGAGCATCAGTCGGCCAACACTCGATCCCATTGCCCCCCAGCCGCAGCGATACACCTGCTCGGGACTCAGATCCATCCATATGGACTCCAGGCTCTCTACTGCCTGGGCAAAACTGCCGTCGTAGGCCGCCAGAGTTACCGCATTAATAGCGCCTGCTGAGGTGCCGCAGATAACCGGAAACGGGTTCTTTGCACCAGCAGGCAGCAGCTCTGCCACTGCCTTGAGCACACCCACCTGATAGGCAGCGCGAGCGCCACCACCAGAGAGAATCAGAGCGTTCTTCACAGGCCGCTTCGCAGCGGCGTGGGCCTGCGAGAATCACAGGGAGCTAATCGTAGGTTCAATGTACTTACAGCCAAAACAGGTTCCCGCGCTATTCTACATGCAAGGCATGACCCGTCACCGAGTCATCAACACGCTCACAACACAGCTGCTTTAAAGGCCGCACAATGGTCTGGTTCACAGACTCCCATCCTGCTGATCTGCTACGCTTAGCCCTGTTTTGACATTGGATAGTCGCGTTTTCCATGCACCCTATCGCTCCCACTGGCTTTGTGATGAATAACGCTACCGCCGCCGCATGGCTTGTGAAGTCGAGCGCTACGTTGTGGTGAGTTCGCTGTTCGCCGAGCTTCGCCGCAGGCGCGTCCTCAGGACTCTGGCGCTATATATCGTCGGCACCTGGGGACTGATGCAAGTGGCCGATGTGCTGCTGCCGGCGCTGTCCCTGCCAGAAGCACTCATACGGTATGTGCTGTTAATCGCGATCGCCGGCTTTCCGGTTGCGCTGGTGTTCGGCTGGTTTTTTGATATTACCGCCACGGGTATTCGACGCACCCCCGCCGCCACATCTGAAGACCTGGATCATGCCGCACCTCTGCGTGCTGCCGACTATTTGTTGCTATGCGCTCTGCTGACTGTCCTTGGCGTTATTGGCTTCGGCGTTTTAGAGAACGCTGACGATCTTGGCGTGGTGCTTCCGTCGGCAGAACGCGACGACGGACCTCCAATGATTGGCGTCTTGCCCTTCACAGTGTCCGGTGGCGGCGACGACGGCGCATTTTTTGCCGAGGGCGTGCACGATGATCTGCTCAATCGGCTGGCGCAGATACAGGGACTGCGGGTGATATCACGCACCTCCTCCATGGCCTATGCAAACTCCACAAAGCTGATAACCCAGATCGGAAAGGAGCTCGACGCAGACGCTATTTTAGAAGGAGGCGTGAGGGTAGCAGGTCAGCAGATGCGCATTAACGTACAGCTCATTGACGCACAGACCGACGACAACCTCTGGGCAGAAACCTACGACCGGCAGCTCAGCGCCGAGAGTATTTTTGCGGTGCAGTCCGAGATTGCCAGGGCTATCGCCAAGGCATTACAAACCAGTCTGAGCCCGTCTGACGAGGCGCAGCTGGCCGTCGTTCCCACATCTAACATTGCCGCCTACCGGGCGTTCCACCAGGCCATGCGGTATCAGGAGCAATCCAGCCCCGGTAGCAACGACTATCGAAGCACGCTGGTGGGTATGCTGGAGAAGGCCATTGCGCTGGACCCGCAATTTGTCCGGCCAATGATGGAATTGGTGGGGGTGATTGCCCAGGCCAACTTCAGCGAGCCCAATCCCGCGGAGGTCGCGCAGACCGAGGACCTGATTACACGCATCGCAGAGGTGGCTCCAGGCACCGCCGAGCACTTAACGGCTCAGGCGTATTACCTCTATTACATTCTGCGTGATTACGATCGAGCCGATCAGCTCATCACCAGCGCCCGCAGCCTCGCACCATCGGACACGCGCCTACTGGAAATACAATCATGGATTAAGCGCCGGAAGGGCGACTTCGACGGTTTTATCGAAGCTTCGCGCGTGGCGGCAGAGTTGGAACCCGGCAACCTGCGTCTCCGGCGCGGACTGATTTACCGTCTGATGATGGTGCATCGCTATGACGAGGCCAAACAACTGGCCGATGCCAGCCCGCAGACCGATGTTAGATTGAAGCTAGTCACCACAGAGCTCCGCTACAGCCAACATCATGACCTGGCCAGATATCGGCAGGAGCTGAAGGCACAGCTCGACGCAGGCACTGTCCAGGACCAGCGCCGGATTCTGTCCGACTACCGGACCGTGCTGCTGGCTCAAAAGGACTACGCCGAGGCGGCACGTATTGCTCCTGCACTCAAAGAGCTTTACCCACAGCAGGACACCGCAGCAAGACTTCGCTCAGAAATTGAATTTGATCTGATGCCACTGTTATTGCGCGGGGATACCGAGCAACTCGCCGCAGGTGTTGAGGCACTGAAAGACCGGCTGGGCACGGAGTCATTGGCTGCGGCTGAGATCTGGGAATCCACTTTCCCCACGGAAGATGCGATATTCCGTCTCCTTGAGGGTGATCCCGAAGCGGCAAAAGCTGACGTCATGCAGTTTTTACGTCAGAACGGCCAATCACCCACTGCGATGTTCTTTGTCAGACAGGACGCCTGTCAGGCGCTGGGGCTAACGCAGGCTGTACAGGAGACAGTAGCGTGTTTGCGCGCTGGACTGGCGAGCCCCTCAGGCGTGAGGCCCTACCTAGAACCCTTATTGCCCTACTACGATGTAATTCGAAGCTCGCCGGAGTTCCAGGCTCTTATGGAAGAGTTAAGGGTCGAGGGATGGCTGTGACCTGAACTCTCTACTTTGCGGCGCTTCGCGGGCCCGCAAAGAACCAGATGATCAAACCGAGTATCGGCAACAATAAAACCAGCACCGACCAAAGCACTTTCGCACCGGTACTGGCTTTTGACTGAACAATGCTGATAATCGCCCAAACGTTCGCGACCAATATGAGAAAGCCAAAAACACCCTGAACTTCAACACCCACTTCTAATCCCTCTCTTTACAGTTCATAAAACGCCGCCGCATTCACTCATCCTGGTAAAAACGGTTCGAGCCTCGCAAGAGCTTCCGATGACCAACTGCAAAACTGGCATCAGGCTTTCTTCACGAATTCCGATTTGAGCCCCATTGCACCTATTCCGGGAATTTTACAGTCGATGTCATGATCGCCTGCAACAAGGCGAATGTTTTTGACCTTGGTCCCAACCTTCACCACCGACGACGAGCCTTTTACCTTCAGATCCTTGATAACCACCACAGAGTCACCATCGGCCAGCGGATTGCCGTTGGTATCTTTTACTGTGGCCCCTTCTTCAGAAGTGGTTTCACTATCCATCGACCACTCCTCACCACATTCGGGGCAGACCCACCGACCACGATCTTCGTAGCTGTATTGCGACTGACAGGAGGGACAGGTCGGTTGCATGCTGATTTCCTGCTTTGACTAAGCATTAGCGCGTTTCACAATAACCCATAAAGTTCTGGGAATATAACCAGCAACGAGTGGCTTACATTCAAAGGGCCACGCACAGGGCGAAACAAGCCGCCTCGCGGCGGCCGTGTAAAAGTGCTACTTACGTAGCTGTGCTTCCCTAATGCTTCGGGCCACATAAACGCGTGCGTCGTCGCACTCATCAAGGTTACCGAAGATGTCGTCGGACTTTGCCCGGCCACCACCGTTAGCGATCATTTCCCAGTCAGATCCCAGCTCTTTAAAGCTGGGGTAGGCGTAAACAATCTTATAATCCAGATCCTGATCACCACCGCCGAAGCTTGGATACCAGTGCCACATTCCCGCCTTTGAACCGTTTTCCTTTCGGTAAGCAGCCCATTCGATTTCTGCAGCCCGGACGTCAGAATAACGCGTGCCTTCTTCCATCTTGCAGTCACTCATCGTCATGACGGATGAACTCGGCGTGGAGTTCTTCGGCGGTGCCTGATACATCGCAGAGCTAAGGCCAATATGCGCCCGACACTGAATCACTTCTTCAAATCCCGCTGCGATTTCACCGCCATTCATCAAATACTCGTGCGTAGTATTTCCCATGGCGTTACCATCGGACGACGCGCCCATCCAGATCATGTCGAAATTTTGCTCGCCGCCGTAATAGTAGGGCGTTAACTGCCAGGCGGCGTAGTTACGTATCTTTTTGTTGTCCATAAACTTGGACCATTGCTCAACGACAATATCCAGATCAGCCTGACCTTTTCCTTCGACAAAGTTGCAGACAAACATTTCAACGGGAACAATCTTACCCATTCCATCTTCCGTGACCTGTGCAAAGCTAGCTTGCGCAGAAAACCCTAAAACAGCGGCTGTAAGCGCCGCACCTCTATGCAATTTATTCATTATCTGCCTCCTCTAGAGACTTTATTGTGCATTCGATTCGTCAGTGTGTTTTTGGACCGACTGAACGAGTGTAGTAGAGGAATGGGGTTTTTGCCGTTGATAGTGGGTCCGATGCATCTGGGGAGTGGTGGCTGTGCTTCCGCGTCTAAACTACTAAGCAGCTTTGTTGCGATGGCGCTGGCTGCAAGTGTCATCTGCGGTAGACGAATTTCAATATCGTGGAGCACGGACTTTTGGTAACGTTCGCCCTCCGACAAATCGACTATGCTACGAACCGCCGGCTCAAACCAACTAATAAAAGCAGAGAGACCCGATGACTGATAAACCCGAGCTCACTGCAAGCGTGCAGCACACAGAAGATGCAGCAGCGGCCACAGGCTTAGACTCTCCCTCGAACAGCGCCGAGTTCACCGCCAGTGAAGGCTACAAGCGCTACGTCATCTGGCTGCTGTTTGCCGTTTATGTCTTCAATTTTCTTGACCGGCAGATTTTCACGACCCTCCTGCAGCCCATCAAGCAGGAGTTCCAGTTTTCCGACACGCAAATGGGGCTGCTGGGCGGACTGGCGTTTGCGCTGTTTTACTCAACGTTAGGAATTCCGATCGCACGACTGGCCGATCAACGCAGTCGCGTGAATATCATCGCTTTCTCGATCGCGATCTGGAGCGCGGCCACAGCGTTCACGGGCTTTGCCAAAACCTTCTCTCACCTGCTGATCGCCCGGATTTGTGTAGGCGTGGGTGAGGCCGGCTGCAGCCCTCCCGCCTACTCCCTGATCAGCGATTACTTCGCGCCGGAGAAGCGCGCCCGGGCGATGTCCATCTACTCCATGGGAATCGGCGGCGGTGTCTTTTTGGGCTTTCTTGTATCAGGCGCCGTAGCCGAGCAGTACGGATGGCGCGCCGCATTTTTTGTGGTGGGTCTACCCGGTGTACTGCTGGCACTGCTGTTAAAGCTGACGCTGCGAGAACCGCCCCGGGGATTCTCAGACAACATCAGCGTGGCCGCAAAGGCGCCACCCGTAGGGGAGGCCTTAACGGCGCTTTGGCGCCGGCGATCTTTTCGCCATCTTTCGCTTGCCGCAGCGCTGCACGCCTTTGCCGGCTACGGTGTGGGCTCCTTCGTGCCAGCATTTTTGATCCGCTCTCATGGTATGACAGTGGCAGAGGTCGGCTTTGCGCTTTCCATGATCTCTGCTGTGGGCATCATGGGGGGCATCTATCTGGGTGGCTACCTGTCTGACCGTATTGCATGCAAACGCGATGATGAGCGCTACTACATGCTCGTACCCGCCATCGCTACGATTTTGGCCGTGCCGATTGCGCTGTGCATCTACCTGCTTCCCAGCAAGGTACTCATCCTGACCTTGATACTTCCTTCGCAGCTGCTTGGCTACATGTACCTGGGCCCCACCTTCACCATGACGCAGAGTCTGGCTGGCATTCGTGAGCGCGCGCTAGCGGGCGCCGTCTTGCTGCTGATCATCAATCTGATTGGCCTGGGTCTTGGGCCCACGCTGGCAGGATGGTTGAGCGATATGTTCCGGATCTCCCTCGCTGCAGGCGGTATGGAGGAGAATTTTGCCACCGCCCAAGGCCTGCGCTACGCCCTTTGCGCAGTCACACTGGTCAACGTCTGGTCGGCTTTTCACTATGTAATGGCAGCGCGCTCTTTGCGCGAGGACCTGGCTGACGTTAAGAACGAACAAAAGATGGCGGCCTCGGCTCGTGACGCTGCCTGAGAAAACGCCACGGTGGGTGCGCGAAGCTTACAACTTTTGCGCCGATACGGACGGAACCTAAAAACAAGGTGCTATAAAGGCGAACCTATTAATGCCAGCAAGAACGCTAAGAAACAGTAGTTTCATAATTCTCGGGGCAGGCATTGTGACGTTCATTGCCTGGCTGACATCTGAAGACCCCAAGTTCAACATAGCGAGCTTCGAGAACGAGCCACTTACACTAGAAATCGCTGATCTCGATACAGCGCTAACACTTGCGCAGTACACCGCTGCGAATGGAGACATTGTCACGTTACTTGTTGAGGCCATCGACGGCTCTAAAGTGAGCGGTGTCACCCTTACGGATCTTGGTGCTGCTCAAGTCAGCGATCCATTTACTGCACTAGCATCGATCAACAAAGATCAACTAGCGAGTGTTTCCTCTTCAACGATAAAACGGCATGTGATTGATATCGCGGCCCTCCGGCCTAGCGGCCCCCCGGGTAAACGACACATAGGCATTGGAACAAACTTCCCTGAGCACGCTGCTGAGGCATCCAGTAACTCCGTCTTTAACTTCCCGAAATTCGGAGCCGCCACACCCGCTCGCACGACGGTGCCTGCACCGGCAGACGGCCTGCTGGACTATGAGGTCGAACTTTGCATGCGCTTTGATCGCCCTATCGAGTCTTTGAAAGACTTTGAGGCTGCGGTCAAAGGGGTTTTCCTCTGCGCTGACTTTACGGACCGGGTCGCTCTCCTGAAGCTCGCCGATGCGGACAATCTCGACTCAGGCTATGGCTTCAGCGATGCAAAAAGTGGTCCCGGGTTCTTTCCCACAGGTCCGTTCCTGGTTATCCCAAAAGACTGGAAGGCATTTGTTGCGGGCACTCGAATGATGACATACGTCAACGGCGAAGCGCGTCAGGATGCTCGGGGCAGCGAAATGATTCTTGATTTTCGTGAACTCACCGAAAAAGTGCTCGGCGATATGTCGGCGCCGCGTTTTTACTATGACGATGCATTCTACAAGCTCACACCAAATCAGCGCATCGACAGAGACATGACTCTGATGTCCGGCACCTCCGAAGGCGTCATCTTTACACCCCCCTCACGACACGACTACATCGAGATAATACTGGCCTATCTGCTCAAAGGCGGCCCCTTTAGCGAAGACAGCCTTATGGATACCGCTATCCCGGTCTTTATTGGCAATGAGCAAGCCTCGGGACATTTTTTAAAACCGGATGATATTGTGAGCTACCGCGCTAGCCAACTTGGCGACATCGTAGTAGAGGTAAGGCCTTAGGCTTTCCTCTACGATAAGTCATAGTAACTAGGCCCCCAAGAAGCACCCATGAAAACCCAAGGGCAGCACGCGATCCATCTCCGCCGTCATCACCGGACCGGATGCCAGGTCCGCCGCTCTAAGCACCGCAATGCCGCTGCGTTTATTGGCATAGTCCAGATAGCTATGCAGCGCATAGCCCCCCGCGGCGCCAAGCAAAGCCTGAGCCTCAAATGGCTTGTGGCTATCGTAACTGGGGAACAATCCTATGCGCAGAGCCTGCTTCCCGGAGCGCGAGGTACTATCTAAACTTAACTGCCAGGATCGCACCCAGGCCGTTTTGTATGCGATTCATTGGCAACTAATCTGACGCGCGCAAGATCCAAGGTTCCCGGAGCAGTTTATGAGCACAACCGAAACCACTCTGGAAGTTGCCCAGGGCCGCTTCACCCTGCAACGCCGCCCCAGGCGTCGCAAAGAACTGCTGCGTGCCTGGGACGCGGCGGACGAATATTTGCTGCGCGAAGTCGCAAAGCAAAGACCAGCGCGCGCTGACCGTCGTATTCTGGTCGTTAACGACAGCTTTGGAGCACTCACCGTAGCCTTGGCGCCCTGGGCAAGCCAGGCCTGGTCGGACTCCTTTCTCAGCCAACTGGCAACACGCGATAATCTTCTGGCCAATGGCATTGATCCCGGGACAGTGACTCTGCTGCACAGCATGCAACAACCGACAGGTCCCCTTGACCTGATACTGATCAAGGTGCCCAAGACCTTGGCCTTGCTCGAAGATCAGCTGATAAAGCTAAGACCGCTACTGACTGCCGACACCAAGGTGTTGGTGGCAGGCATGGTCAAAGCCTTGCCCCGCAGCGTGTGGACGCTACTGGAAAAGTTACTGGGGCCCACCGACACGGACCTTGCATGGAAGAAGGCAAAGCTGATTCGAGTGACCCCGGACCCAGGGCTCACGGTGCCAGACAATCCCTACCCGGTGCAGTATCGACTGGAGGGTACAGACTGGTTTATCAGCAACCATGCCAATGTGTTCTCGCGCGACAGTCTGGATATCGGGACGCGATTTTTTCTGCAACACCTGCCCGTGCTGCCGCAGGCACAAGACATCATTGATCTTGGATGCGGTAATGGCGTACTAGGCCTGCAAGCAGCCGCGCGGCACCCAACCGCTATGGTGCATTTTGTCGATGAATCATTCATGGCGGTGGCGTCGGCGCGGGAGAACTTCAACCGGGCGTTCGGCGCGGCACGCGAAGCAGCGTTTTGTGTGGGCGACGGTCTCGAAGACTTCTCAGCTGCTTCGGCGGATCTGGTGCTGTGCAACCCGCCATTTCACCAGCAGCAAACGGTAGGCGACCAGATTGCCCAGCGCATGTTTAAACAGGCGCAGGAGGTGCTAAGACCGGGCGGAGAACTGTGGGTCATTGGGAACCGACACCTGGGTTATCACTCAGCGCTTAAAAGGTTGTTCGGCAAAGCCGAATTGATAGCCTCCAACGCCAAGTTCGTCATCCTGCGGGTGCAGCGCGGGCCAAGGTAACAAGTTTCCGGTTATCCTTATCACCTCAATCTAGAAAAAGGCGACTCATCATGAGAAGCGTTAAGACTATTCTGACCACGATCACACTGGCTATAGGCATCTCAACTGGCGGCACTACCTTCGCCGCAGATGACGAGACAGCGGTCTTGTCCGAGGCGACCTTCAAAGGTCTGGCCCTGCGCAATATTGGGCCGGCGGTCCGATCTGGACGCATAGCGGACCTGGCCATCCATCCTGAGAATGAAAACACCTGGTACGTAGCTGTCGGTTCCGGCGGTGTGTGGAAAACCGTCAACGCCGGCACCACCTTCGAACCAATTTTTGACAACGAAGGGTCTTATTCCATCGGCGCCCTGGCGCTGGATCCGAAGGACAACAATACGGTCTGGGTCGGCACCGGCGAGCACGGTGGCGGTCGGCACTTCGGGTTCGGGGACGGCGTCTATAAGTCCAGCAACGGCGGAAAGACCTGGACAAACATGGGTCTTAAAGACTCACAGCACATCGGCAAGATCATTATCCATCCGAACAATCCGAATACCGTTTACGTCGCGGCACAGGGCCCACTATGGAGTCCGGGTGGTGAACGCGGTTTCTACAAGTCCACGGACGGGGGGCTGACCTGGAGCAAAACCCTTGGCGACGAGGAGTTCACCGGCGTGACCGATATCGCCATTGATCCGCGAAACCCGGAGCGGGTGTATGCCGCGACCTGGCAGCATCAGCGCAGCGTGGCATCCTTGATGGACGGCGGCGCAAAATCCGCGATCTACCGCAGCGAGGACGGCGGCGACACCTGGACGCAGCTTGCCGAAGGCCTCCCCGAGGGCAAGATGGGCAAGATTGGCCTTGCTATATCGCCGCAGCAGCCCGATATCGTTTACGCCGCGATTGAACTTAATCGACGCAAGGGCGGCATCTGGAAGTCCCTGGACCGCGGCGAGTCCTGGACACAGCAGTCCGACGTCATCTCAGGAGGCACGGGCGCGCACTACTATGTTGAGCTTTATGCCTCACCGCATCGCTTTGATCATCTTTACCTCATGGACGCTCAACTCAAGCAGTCCACCGACGGCGGTATGACCTGGGGCCCGGTTAATCGTGAGCACCGTCATGGCGATAACCACGCGCTGGCCTTCAAACTCAGCGACCCGGATTACCTGCTTCTAGGAACAGATGGCGGCGTGTACGAAAGCTTTGATCAGGCAGCGAACTGGCGCTATATGCCAAACCTGCCAATCACGCAGTTTTATAAGCTGGCGGTAGATGACGCCGCGCCCTTCTACAACATTTACAGCGGCACGCAGGACAATGGCACCCAGGGTGGGCCCTCACGCACTGACAGCGTCAACGGTATTCGCAATGCAGATTGGCGGCTGGTGCTGGATTGGGACGGACACGCGCCCGCCACCGAGCCAGGCAATCCGGATATCGTCTATGCCGAACGTCAGGAGGGCGCGCTCTCGCGTATCGACATGACCACCGGCGAAGTCATCGATATACAGCCGCAACCGAGAGAGGGTGAGGATTACGAACGCTTCAACTGGGATGCGCCAATCCATGTCAGCCCGCACGATCCTGCGCGCATTTACTTTGCCAGCCAGCGCGTGTGGCGTTCGGATAATCGCGGTGACAGCTGGCAGCCGATATCCGGTGACCTGACACGCAACGAGGAGCGCTTCGAGTTGCCGATCATGGGACGCCAGCAGAGCTGGGACTCGTCCTGGGACGTGTTGG